>NZ_QAIG01000013.1:298711-394150 GCF_003060885.1 Pseudomonas sp. HMWF032 | reverse complement strand
CCGCCGATACAGCGTCTGTATCGGCGGTTTTATGTCTACACGATCATTTATAGACTGCGCATTCGAAAATCGTTCTGTGGATGCTCTTTTGTTTATAAATGTATACAAAGATGTAGCCAAGAGGTTTTGTGTTTGTCTACATTAGCTGGACAATAACAACAGCGAGTAACTCAGCATGACGATTTCACCTGTTACGCCGTCGTCCGCGCAGCGCCCGGAAGACGAAAACCTTGGTATCGGTGCCAACCTCGCCTATGGCTTGCAGCATGTGCTGACCATGTATGGCGGCATCGTTGCGGTGCCCTTGATCGTTGGCCAGGCGGCCGGCTTGTCACCGGCGGACATCGGCCTGCTCATCGCCGCCTCACTGTTTGCCGGCGGCCTGGCGACATTGCTGCAAACGCTTGGTCTGCCCTTTTTCGGCTCGCAGTTGCCACTGGTACAGGGTGTGTCCTTTGCCGGTGTAGCAACCATGATTGCGATCCTCGGCAGTGACGGCGCAGGCGGTCTGCCGGCCGTGTTCGGCGCAGTAATCGCCGCCTCGCTGATTGGCTTATTGATCACCCCGGTGTTCTCGCGCATCACCAAGTTCTTCCCGCCGCTGGTCAATGGCATTGTGATTACCACCATCGGTCTGACACTGATGCCGGTGGCGGCACGTTGGGCCATGGGCGGTAACAGTCAGGCGGAAGACTTTGGCAGCATGGCCAATATCGGCCTGGCCGCACTCACCCTGGCGACCGTCTTGCTGTTGAGTAAGCTCGGCAGTTCGAGCATTTCGCGCCTGTCGATTCTGCTGGCCATGGTCATCGGCACCCTGGTGGCCGTGACCCTGGGCATGGCAGATTTCTCCAAGGTTGCGGAGGGGCCGCTGGTGGCGATGCCCAGCCCGTTCCACTTCGGCATGCCGACCTTCCAGGTCGCGGCCATCATTTCGATGCTGATCGTGATCATCGTCACCCTGGTGGAAACCTCGGCGGACATCCTCGCGGTCGGTGACATCATCGAAACCAAGGTCGACTCCAAACGTCTGGGCAATGGCCTGCGTGCGGACATGATTTCCAGCGTGTTTGCGCCGATCTTCGGCTCCTTCACTCAGAGTGCCTTTGCCCAGAACGTCGGTCTGGTGGCCGTGACCGGGGTGAAAAGTCGCTATGTGGTGGCCTCGGCCGGCTTGATTCTGGTGACCCTCGGCCTGCTGCCGGTGATGGGCCGTCTGGTCGCCGCCGTGCCCACGGCGGTGCTCGGTGGTGCGGGTGTGGTGCTGTTCGGCACCGTGGCGGCCAGCGGGATTCGTACCCTGTCCAAGGTCGATTACCGCAACAACATGAACCTGATCATCGTCGCCACTTCGATCGGTTTCGGCATGATCCCGATTGCTGCGCCGACCTTCTATCACCACTTCCCGGCCTGGTTTGAAACCATTTTCCATTCGGGCATCAGCTCGGCGGCGATCATGGCGATTCTGCTCAACCTGGCCTTCAACCACTTCAAGGCTGGTAACTCGGATCAGCAATCGGTATTCGTGGCTGGCCACGAGCGCACCCTGCGTTATCAGGACATTGCCGCACTCAACGATGGCGATTACTTCAAGGGCGGCAAGCTGTTCGATGCCGAGGGCAAGGAAGTGCCGCTGATCAAGGAAGCCTCAGGGCACTAGCCGGGCTGGCCACCGCGTCATTAACGTGGCGTGGTGGCGATCAGGCGTGAGTCGGCCAGGGCGGCGGTACGGTGTTCGGTCGCCGCGCGGTACTCGGGGTCGGCCAGCATGCTGAGAAAGGCCGCCTTGGAGGGATAGCGCACTAACAGCAACTCATCCCACCGTTCATCGGCCGGGGCAATCAGGGCAGCCTGCGCGGCGGCCATGACCTGCACCTCACCGCCCACGCCACGGACTTTGCGCAGCGCCGTTTGACTGTAGCGTGCATAGGCTTCGCGGCCGCTGCACGGCGCATGGCTGCTGCCGCTGGCATAGCTGGCCTGGGCCTGAAAACGCAGCAGATTGAGCATCAGCAGCGGTGTGTCATCCGCCACCTTGGCGGTAAATGCGGCCAGTTGTTCACGGCTGGGGTTGATGCTGGGCATGGCGGCGCTCCTCGTGAATGGAGCGCCCAGTGTCGGCTTGCACGCAGCAAACGACAACCTGCATCAAATGGACAGATTGGGCACTATTGGCGGCTCTGCAAGGCCTTTTATTCACCTGCTGCGCGTGCTCTGCCCGTTGGCCCAAGATCCTTGAGCCAACGACTTAACAGTCTTGGTGCGTCATATTGCAGGCCTTCTGGCGTTTCCACGACACGTTTGATCATGTTGTCGCCAAACAGCTGTTTTCCCTGGACGAAGTGTTCGCCGCGGGTCTGATTCGGATTGCTGATTTGCCAACCAAGCCGTTGGGCAAGCCAAACTCCAGCTTCGTAGTGACTGATCCAGTCTTCCTCTTTCAGCACCTGCAGGTGCTGCGCCGGTGCATCACGCGCCACTACCAGCACGGGAACTTCAACCACTTGTGGCAGTAAATCGTTATGCCCCCAGCGTCCGTCTTCGCCCAGTAACTGGCCGTGATCGCCGGTAATTATCAAGTAGCGTTCGCCTTCAAGCTGATCGAATTGTTCAATTATTTCGGCTAACACATCGTCCAGATAACCCACTGCGTTGTCATAAGCATTCGCCTGACGTTGTTCGCGCGGGAGCTCAGAATCCGCTGGCCACAGGGGCAATGGCTCACTGTGTTTGGCGTAGTTTTCTTCGTAAGGCAGGTGAGCTGTTCGCAGGTTGAGAACAACGAAATTGCGCATCGCCCACTGTTGTTCTTTCAAAATATCAATCAAGGCATGGTCGTGTCGCTTGAGGAAAAGCAGTGGGTGGTCCTCGCGGGTAATCGAGACATCCAAATGGCGACTGCCCAGATGGCTGAGCAGTTTCGACTCCTGAGCTGAAAGCCAATGGGTGCGAAAACCCTCCTGGCGCGCAAGGGAAAACAAGTTGTGCGGTTGCGTGCTCAATAGTTCGGTCTGCCCAGGCTCTCGAATCAGATTGAGCAGATTGGGCAGGCTAACGGCAGTGGAAACACCGGCAGCAATGCCCGGCTTGGCCAACAGCTGGTTAGCCGAAGCCATGCGACTCAGGTTTGGCGTGGTATTGCGAGGATAGCCCAGAACACCAAGGCGATCGGTGCGCAGAGAGTCTGCGACTACCAGCCAGACATGTTGCGCCGTGCTTGGCTGACGCTGTACTTGGTAGGGCTGAAAGGGTGCCTGTGGTAGCGCGTCTACGGGACGAAATGCCAAACGTACAGCATAAAAAGCGAATGCATTGAAACTGTTATGCAGACCACTGCGCGTAGGTCCGGGCATGAATGAACTGAGATCCCGGTAGGTGGCACGATAAGGTTTGGCCCCCAGCACTAGAACGATAATCAGCAGGGCCCAGCGACTGCGCGGTAAATCAATCTGCGACGGAACCCAGCGGTGCAGGAAAATCAGCAAAGCGTAAGGCAGCAGCACACTTGGCAGAACATGCCAGTGATCGGCAAAGCTGTGCCAGCCGGTTTCCCGCACTTCGGCGAAGTCATTGAACAGGCTGACAATGTCAGGGCCGGTCAATGGCTCGCCGAAAAACGAGATATGACTGAGCTGGATAAGTTGCATGGTGCATAGCACCACCAAGAGAGCAGTTACCAGGCCGGGCATAGCCACTAGCCATAGAGACAGACTGAACAACCAGACCACCACCACAAACCGCAATTCCAGTTCAGCCTGGTTGGCGGATGTGAACAATTGCTGGATGAAATCGTCAGCCATAAGCAACAGACTGCTGAGGCAGGTCAGCGCCAGCAATCTGAGTACGCGCAGACGAGGGTTGGGGGCGGGATGTTGCGAGTTTAGGCCAAGTGCTGCGAGTGAAAGAGACATGCCTGACTGCTCTGCTCGGTTAAAGGCGCAGCTAGAGATTCTGCAACCCGCGAGAAGTTCCATAGGCAAGAATTCGCTGCTATGACGGTGGTTGGTGCCAATTTAAACCGGCAGTGCCACGTAGAACTGCGCCCCTTGACCGGCGCGTGAATGCACGCCGATCTGTCCGCCATGCAGCTGGACGATTTCCTTGCACAGCGCCAGGCCGAGGCCGGCGCCGCCTTTCTTGCGGCTGACCTGCACGAAGGGTTCGAAGATCCGCGCCTGCTGGCGATAGGGAATACCCTCGCCGTTGTCTTCCACGCTGAGCACCACCCGTTCGTCCTGCTGTCGTGCCTGCAGACGGATCTGCCCGCCGGGGTGGCTGTGGCGCAGGGCATTGCCGATCAGGTTGTCGAGCACCCGCTCGATCTGTAGCGGGTCGATCTGCACGTCCGGCAGATCGCCGTGCACTTCGCAGGCCAGGCTGATCTGCAGCTCGGCGGCCTGGGTGGTGAAGCGTTGCTGGGTCTGATGTAGCAGCGTGCCTAAGGCACAGGTAGAAAGCTCCAGGGTCTGCAGGCCATTCTGGTAGCGCGAGAAACTCAGCAGGTCGTTGATCAGGCGCAGCAGGCGGTGCATTTCCTCATCCACGGTATTGAGCAGGTCGGCTTCACGGGATTCTGCGGCAAACTGCAGGCGCTCCTGCAGCAGGCCGAACGCCATCAGCATGCCGGTCACCGGCGTACGCAGCTCATGCGAGGCGCGCAGCACGAATTCGCGGCGCACCCGCTCGAAGGCGCGCTGCTCGGTGACATCGCGCAGCACCATCACCGCGCCCATAAAGCGCCCTTCGCTGTGATGAACACCAGACAGGCTGTAGGCCAGTACACGTTGCTCGCCATCGACCTCGGTCTGCACATCGTCCAGTACCTCATCCAGGCTTTCGCCCTGCAGCACCTTGTGCAGCTGCTCGGCCAGATCGGCGCGATTCAGGGCCACGTCGAGGGTCTGCCCGAGCTGCTCGGCACCCCAGCTTAACTGGCGCAGGGCCACCGGGTTGACGTGCTCGACCCGGCCTGCGTAATCGAAGATCAGCAGGCCGTCGTCGATGCTGTCGAGCACCGCTTGCAGGCGCTGTTGCTCGGCCTGTAGGGCGGCCACATCGCTGCTCTTGAACTCGCGTAGGGCCTCGGCCATCAGGCCGAAGCGCTGGCTCAGGGCGGACATTTCCGCCACCGGGGTCAGCGGCAGGGTGACCTGAAAGTCGCCCTGGCCGATCTGATCGGCGGCCCGCGCCAATGCCTCGATGGGCCGGCCGAAGCGCTGGGCGATGCTGTGTGCGGTGACAAAGCCGATCACCAACACGGCCATGCAGATCAGTCCGAGCAGGCCAGCGATCAGCCAGGCGCGTTCCCGCGCGCGGGTTTCTTCGAGCGCGGCGGCGTCGACATAACGCGTTTGCACCGCGTTGATGCGATCACGCAGGGCCTCGATGGCGCGGCCGAAGCTGTCATTACTGAGCAGCTCGCGGCGTACGGTCAGCGGTTTGGCCAGCAAGTCATCGAAGCTGGCGTAGGCGTGCGCGATCTCGCCAATCGCCTGACGGTCGCTGTCAGCGGTGGCGCTCTCTGTGGCCCGTTGCAGCCAGAGTTTGAACTGCTGATCGGACGCTTTCAGGGCCTCGCGGTCGAGGTCCGCCGCGAGTAGCAGAATCATCTGCTTACCCAACTCCTGACGCAGGCCGAGGCTGGCATCGATGATTTGCAGATTGCGGGTCATCGCCTGGCTCTGCACCTGGGTCAGCTGCAGCACGCTGAACATCCCCAGCAGCAGCCCGACGATGGCGACGGTAAGCAGCGCGCTGCTGCTGATAAACAGCCGGCTGCGCAGCTTCACAGGCTGAGCTGCTTGCGCTTGCGGTACAGAGTTGAGGCGTCGATGCCGAGGGTTTTCGCGGCCTGGTCAAGGCTTCCGCTGTTGGCCATGACCGCGCTGATATGGGCTTTTTCCAGGGCTTCCAGGCTCAGCTGATCACCGATCTGCGGTACACCGTGGCTGGTTGGGGCGTTGAGCCCGAGGTGGCTGACCTGCACCCGCTCTTCTGTGCAGATGATGCTGGCGCGTTCGATCACGTTGCGCAGTTCGCGGATATTGCCCGGCCAGGCGTAGCTGAGCAGCGTTTCGCGCGCCTCCTCACTGAAGTTACGCGCAGGGCGTGCGTACTCGACGACAAAGCGTGCGAGAAAGCGCTCGGCCAGGTCGAGGATGTCCTCGCGCCGTTCGCGCAGCGGCGGCAGGGTCAGGGTGATGACGTTGAGACGATACAGCAGGTCTTCGCGAAAGCGCCCTTGTTGCACCCTTTCATCGAGATTGAGGTTGGTCGCCGCGAGAATCCGCACATCGGCTTGGCGGGTCACCGGGTCGCCGATGCGTTCGTACTGCTTGTCCTGAATAAAGCGCAGCAGCTTCGGTTGCAGGGCCAGTGGGAAGTCGCCGATCTCGTCGAGAAACAGGCTGCCGCCATCGGCCTGGTTGACCCGGCCCAGGGTGCTTTCGCTGGCGCCGGTAAAAGCCCCGCGGTTATGCCCGAACAGTTCGCTTTCCATCAGTTCGGCACTGAGTGACGGGCAATTGATGGTGATGCAGGACTTCTTCGCGCGTTTGCTCCAGCGATGAATGGCCTGTGCCAGCTCGCCCTTGCCGGTGCCGGATTCACCCAGGATCAGAATATTGGCATCGGTATCGGCCACCTGCTTGGCCGTCTGCAGCACCGCCATCAGCGCCGGGCTCTGTGAGTCGAGACCATCGCCGGGCTTGCGTATGTAACCTTCGAGGCGTTCCAGGCGCTCGACCCGTTGGCGGGCTTCCAGCTGTTTGGCGGCGGCCAGGCGCAGCTGCTCTGGACTGCAGGGTTTGACCAAGTAATCTGCAGCACCGGCTTGAATGGCATCCACGGCGGTGTCCACTGCCGTGTGCGCGGTGACGATCACCACGCGCATCCAGGGCACCTGCAGGCGCATTTGCGCCAGTACCTCCAGGCCATCGTCCGCGCCCAGGCGCAGGTCGAGAAAGCACAGATCGAAGACCTGGCGCAGCAATAGGGCATCGGCCTGGGCCGCGCTGCTCGCGGTGCTCACCTGATAACCCTGATCTTCCAGGCAATAGCGGAAGGTGCGCAGGATGGCCGTCTCGTCATCCACCAGCAGAATGCGCCCCAGGCTGTGTTCTTCCGTGCTTGTGTGCATGGCCATCTCCTTCTTATCCCGCACACAGTCATTGCGTGTACAGGGTTAGTCCGCAGCACGTCATGCAAGTTGCACGGCTGTTCTGCGGCGATCATGCAAGCTGCACGTATGGCATGTTCGGAGAGTGTTATTAAGTAATTGATATTTAAGTCTTAATATTGTTTTTAGAGGCTGGCATGGGGCTTGCGATCTATCAATAACGACGGCGACAAACGGCCGTCTGCTTGATCGTTATCCATTGGAGGAACTGCCATGCATCAATTGAAAGCGCTGGTCCTGGCCACTGCGACCGCCGGCCTGATCGGCCTGGCTCCTTGCGCGGCCTATGCTGCCGAGGGCGATGCCAGCCGCGAGCTGAGTGAGGCGCGCCAGGAAGGTTCAATCTGGACCGCGTTTGCCCTTAACCGCCACCTCAACCCCTTCACCCTCGATGTGGACGTGGAGAACGGCAGCGCCAAGCTGACCGGCAAGGTGGAAACCGATGTTGAGCGCGACCTGGCCGAGCAGATTGCCCTGGGTATCGAAGGGGTGAAGAAGGTCGACAATCAGCTGACCCTCGACCCGGCCTTTGCGGCAAAGGCCAGCGCCGCGCCGAACCTGTCGCAGCGTTTTGACGACGCGACCCTGGTGGCCACGGTGAAATCCAAGCTGCTGTGGAACAGCAACACCGAAGGTCTGGACATCAACGTCAATGCACTCAACGGCAAAGTCAGCCTGACCGGTAGTGCGCAGACCGCCGAGGCCAAGGAACTTGCCGGTCGTTTGGCCGCCAACACCGATGGCGTGCGTGAAGTGAGCAACCAGCTCAGCGTCAGTGCGAGCAAAAGTAACGCTGCCAAGGCGCAGAGCGCCGCTGATGAAACCGCGGTGGCGATCAGCGATGCGTGGATCACCAGCAAGGTGAAATCCAGCTTTATCTACAGCCGCAACCTCGACGGTCTGGATATTTCAGTCGATACCCAGAAGGGCATGGTCAGCCTCAGCGGCAGCGTGCTGAGCAACGCCGAGAAGCAACTGGCAATTGAAACCGCGCGCAACATCCGTGGCGTTCGCGGTGTCGACGCCGATGCCTTGCGCATCGCCAGCTAGAGCCATCCGAGCCGTGGCCATGCGGGTCGCGGCCTGTTGTCTGAGGCGGCCCTGTTATCGGGGTGCCGTTACAACTTCCAGGAGATCCACCATGAGTAATACCAGCGAGCCACTCAACGAACTGATCGAAATCACCCGTGACGGCCAGCGCTTCTACCAGCACGCCCATGACGAGGTGAAGGATGTGCGCCTGCAGGTGCTGTTCCGCGACATGTCGCAGAGCAAGCGCGAGCTGATTCGCGCGCTGTCGGTGAACGTGGCTGCCAACCAGGACAAGCCCGCCAGCGGCGGCACCTTCGTCGGCAAGCTGCGTCAAGTTTACGCCGACACCAAGGCGACCCTGGTCAGTGACACCGAAGCCACCGACGTGGCACAGCTGGAAGAAGCCGAAGACCGCATCCTGCATGCCTTCGAGGATGCTCTGGAAAGCGCCGAGCCTGATCTACAGGCCCTGCTGAGCGCAGAAATGCCGAACGTGCGCGCCAACCATGACCGTATGCGCACCCTGAAGCAGTCCATGCAGTAAGCCCGGCCCGGTGTGGTTTGCGCCACACCGGGTCTTACCGCGCCGCGGCGCATCCCTGAGTAGGCAAGGAGTATCGCCATGCTGAGTTGGGCCATTACCTTTCTGATTATTGCCATCATCGCTGCAGTCCTGGGCTTCGGGGGTATCGCCGGCACCGCCACGGGTATCGCGAAGATTCTGTTCGTGGTGTTCCTGGTGATGTTTATCGTGTCCTTCATCATGGGCCGTCGCCCACGTGTATAGAGAAGCCGCCATGACCATCAAGACGCTGCTTGCCGCCCTGTTACTGGGCGGTAGTGTGGCGGCATTGGCCGCAGACACCGATGGCCAATTCCGCCTCAATGAACTGCTCGCCAGTGACTCGGCGTATCAAGAGACCTGGCAGGAACTGGTGCAAGACGAAAGCCGTCTGCCGGACTGGGTGATGAACCTGAGCGGCATCGCCAGCCCCATGCAGGGTCTGGATGACGACGGCGACCAGTACCTGGTCGGTCAGCTGTGTGAAGCGAACAACTGTTTCAACCAGCGCCTCTACGTGGCCTTCAGCTGGGACAAGGACGACGCCTATGCACTCTATGTGCAACTGCCCGACGGCCTGCCGACGGACAAGGCACCCAGCCAGCACGCCACCCTGCGCTGGCTCGGCGATCCGGACGACGCCATTCAACAGTTGCTGCAAGAGCAACTGAATAACGACCCCAATTGGTACTAGTGCCGCGCACGAATGGTGTGTCGTGGGAGGGGCTTTAGCCGCGAGGCCTTTAGACCGGTCGCGGCTAAAGCCCCTCCCACATATCCTCAACATATCTTGCTGACCCCATGCTTTGCGTGAGGGCAGCGAAGAGACGCTCTCCACCTTCCTTCTATAAGCCGCGCTATCATCCCGCCCATTGATCTGGGAGAGAGACGGCATGCTCAATTGGCTGTGGCTGGGGTTTTTCGTGGTGGCGGCGCTGGCCGGCCTGTCACGCTGGTTGGTCGGCGACGATCCCGCGGTGTTTGCCGCCATGGTTGAAAGCCTGTTTGCCATGGCCAAGCTGTCAGTTGAAGTCATGGTGCTGCTATTCGGCACCCTGACCCTCTGGCTCGGTCTGCTGCGCATTGCCGAGAAAGCCGGCCTGGTCGATGCCCTGGCGCGGATGCTCGGCCCGCTGTTTGCGCGGTTGATGCCGGAAGTGCCGCGCGGCCATCCGGCCCTCGGCCTGATCACCATGAACTTCGCCGCCAATGGCCTGGGCCTGGACAACGCCGCCACGCCGATTGGCCTGAAAGCCATGCGTTCCCTGCAAACGCTCAACCCCAGCAGCACCACGGCGAGCAATGCGCAGATCCTGTTTCTGGTGCTCAACGCCTCGTCACTGACCCTGCTGCCGGTGACCATCTTTATGTACCGCGCCCAGCAGGGTGCGCCGGACCCGACCCTGGTGTTTCTGCCGATCCTGCTGGCCACCAGTGCCTCGACCCTGGTCGGTTTGCTGTCGGTGGCGCTGATGCAGCGCCTGCGCCTGTGGGACCCGGTGGTGCTGGCCTATTTGATCCCGGGCGCGCTGCTGCTCGGCAGCTTTATGGCCATGCTGGCGACCCTATCCGCTACGGCGCTGGCGGCCCTGTCATCGCTGACCGGCAACCTCACCCTGTTCGGTATCGTCCTGCTGTTTCTGCTGCTCGGCGCCTTGAAAAAGGTGGCGGTGTACGAGGAATTCGTCGAAGGCGCGAAAGAAGGCTTCGACGTGGCCAAGAGCCTGCTGCCCTATCTGGTGGCGATGCTCTGCGCGATTGGTGTGCTGCGTGCCTCCGGTGCGCTGGAGTTCGGTTTGGATGGCATTCGCTGGCTGATTGAGGCGCTGGGCTGGGACACGCGCTTTGTCGAGGCGCTGCCCACCGCGTTGGTCAAACCGTTCTCCGGCAGCGCGGCGCGCGCCATGCTGATCGAAACCATGCAGACCCACGGCGTCGACAGCTTCCCCGCGCTGGTCGCCGCGACCATTCAGGGCAGTACGGAAACCACCTTCTACGTGCTGGCGGTGTACTTCGGTGCGGTGGGCATCCAGCGTGTGCGCCATGCGGTGGGCTGTGCGCTGCTGGCCGAGTTGGCGGGGGTGGTGGCGGCTATCTTCGTCTGCTACTGGTTCTTCGGCTAAGCGTTCGGCAACGATCTGCGGCGCAATAAACCCTAGGTTGGCGTTGAGCGCAGCGAAGCCCAACAGGACGTTGACGCGGTGTTGGGCTTCGTCGCTGTGCTCCTCAATGCCACCTACCTGCTACTCCACCACCTTAAACCGCAGCACCCCAATCATCTGCCCGGCTTCGGTCAGCACCTGCACCTGCCAGCGGCCTACGGCGTCGGCGGGGAAGTTCTTCTTGTGGGTCCAGGCGCGGTAGCCTTTCTTGCGCCCGCCGTGGATATCCAGGGCGATGCGTTCGACTTCGTCACCATCGCGGCGCCAGACGTGATAAATCCGCTCATTCAGCCCACGCGGTGCACTGATCGCGGTGTAGGCGAACAGGCCCTGGCTGCGCAGTTGCGCCACGCTCAGCTCCTTGATGCTGTCGCCAGGCGCGCGGTTCTGGTTATCGAATTCACTGGTCACCGCCACCTCGGTCAGCCACAGGGTGGCCGGCGGCACCCAGGTACGCGCCAGCCAGCCAGTTGCACCAATGGCCAGGGTCATACCCACCAACAGCAGGCCACGCCACCAACGACGCACGGTGATGATCGCGAACAGCGAGGGAAACGACAGCAACACCGCCGCCGCCAACGCCAGCTGATAGCTCTGCGGGGTGGTCAGCTTGAAGATGATCGGCAGCGCCGTGAGCAGCACGGCGAACAGCGCCAGGGTGTGATAGGCGAGAAACAGCCAGCGCTTGGGGGCCAGCCACTTGTAGTACAGCGGATCAATGATCGAAATCAGCGCCGCGCTGGCCAGCAGGCCGCTGAACAGCAGTTGGCCACTGTTCCAGGTGGTGGTGATAAAGAAGAACGGCAGAACGAAGAACAGGCTTTCCTGATGGATCATCTGCGTGGCATAGCGCAGCAGCGGCGGCGGCAGCTCAAAGCCGAACCATTGGGCGATGCGCTCACGCAGGATGTTTTCCAGAATCAGCCACAACCAGCTGACCAGCATCACCAGCGCCAGCACCCGCGCCAGCTCGGCCTGGCGCTCGACCAGCAGAAAGCTCGCCAACCCCGAGGCAAAGCCAAAGATCGCCACCATCCCCGGATTGCGCTGAATCAGGGCGATCAGTTTGAACACCTGTTGTTTCACGGCTTGCATGGGACGTCCGCTTACTCCGACCACACGGCCAGGCGATTGCCACTGGGATCGCGAAACTCGAAACGCCGCCCGCCGGGAAAACTGAAGATCGCCTGGGTGATCTGCCCGCCTGCCGCTGCCACCTGGGTGCACACAGCCTGCAGGTCTGTGGCGTAGATCACCACCAGCGGCCCGTCGCCGACGGCCACATCGGTGGTGAAACCACCCGTTATGCGTCCATCGGTAAAGCTGCTGTAGTGCGGGCCGTAGTCGGTAAAGTGCCAACCGAAGACTTGTTGGTAAAACTGCTTGAGCGCCGGCAGGTCGACGGCGGCGAATTCAAGGTAGTCGATACGCAGATTCTGTTCGGCGTGGCTCATGTCGGCATGTCTGGGGAATGGCGGGGCGCAGAGCATAGCGCGCCCAGCTGGCCAGGGCACCCGCATCTGTCGCCTTTCGCCACGCTGTTTGGCCAGCCTTGCCACTGCCTCCGCGCAACCCGCTGGATAGCCTGCAATGGGTAAACACAGTCGGTGAAAATGTAGCGTCCGCGCTGCGTTATGGAGAGGTACATGCGCGTCTTGATCACAGGTGCAGCCGGTTATATCGGCCAGCAGCTGCTTAACCAGTTGGCTATTCAGCACCCTCAGTGGCTGCTGATTGCCGCTGATATCCGCCCGCAGAACCGCGCCGGGATGAAGCTGAATATCGAACCGGTGCTGCTCGATATCAGTCAGCCGGCCGCCGTGGAGGATTGCATGGCGACCTGGCAGCCACAGGCGATTGTTCACCTGGCCTCGGTGGTCACGCCGCCGCCAGGCATGAGCGAAGAACAGCTGCATGCCATCGATGTCGGCGGCACCCAATCGTTGATCCAGGCGGCTGCGGCCCATGGCGTCGAACAGTTGATCGTTACCAGCTCCGGTGCCGCCTATGGCTATGACCCGCAGAATGCCGAGTGGCTGGATGAAGACCAGCCGCTGCGCGGCCATGCGCAGTTCGCCTACGCCAAGCACAAACGTGAAGTGGAGGTGCTGCTGGCCGAGGCTCGTGTGCAGCATCCGCAACTCAAGCAGCTGGTGCTGCGCCCCGGCACCATTCTCGGCAAACAGGTCAACAACCAGATCACCGAGCTGTTCAAAAAGTCGGCGGTGTTGGGTATCCGCGGCAGCGACAGCCGCTTCGTGTTTATCTGGGATCAGGATGTGCTGGACATCATCTGCCGCGGCCTGCGCCAGCAGAGCGCTGGTATCTTCAACCTGGCCGGTGATGGCGCGCTGTCACTCAAGGAAATCGCCGAGCTGCTGGGCAAACCCTACCGTGCCCTGCCGGCCTGGCTGATCCGCAGCGCGTTGCACGTGCTCAAACCCCTGGGCCTCAGCCCATACGGCCCGGAGCAGGTGGATTTTCTGCGCTACCGCCCGGTGTTGAGCAATCGCCGGCTGAAACAGAACTTCGGCTTTAGCCCACGCTACAGCTCACGCGAAGCGTTTCTGGCGTTTTTACGGGCGCAGGGCATGCACGGCAAACATCACTGACAGCGCGTGGTACCCGGCCTGCGGCAATTGCACGGGTATTGAGCTTTGCACCGTACTGGTCGCTATGGCACATTCACCTGCTTTTACCGCCCCCGAGTTGCCTACCGGCAATCAGCAGGGGGTGGGTTAATCAGGTCAAATCATGCACACGCCCACACCCACCTCCTCCAGGCCCGCTGACGAAGTCTTTCTGGGTGAGTTGCTGCTTCGCTTACTGACGTTTTATCAACGCTATGGCCGGCTGCTGTTTATTGCCGCGCTCTTGGCTGGCCTAAGTGCCGCCAGCTGGGTGGCCAATCGACCGCTGTATACCGTCACGGCCCTGCTTGAGGTCCCGGAGATCACCCTGGAAGAGTTGCGCCAGGTGCAACCGTTTTTGTGGGATCAACGCTGGGTGGCTCGGTCATTCAGCAACCCCGATGCAGCGGCTGGCGATAGCACTGGGCACTTGCACCAGCGCGCACTCAAACCGGAATACTGGCGCGGTGCGCTTCACTATCGTGCGGCGCTCAATCGAGATGATGTGAGGGATATTCCGGCCGAACAATTCCAGAAGAGCGGTGGTCTGGGCCTGGAGTTTACCTTGCGCGTGAGCAGTGAAGAGCAAGCCAGCACGACACTGGATGCATTGACGAAGCATGTGCGTGGCGCGTTCTTGGCAAACAGCTTGATCGATCTAACGCGCAAAAGCCAAGCGGAGTTGACTGAACGCCCGCAGCTCAATCTGGATATCCTGAAAGCCGATTTTGAGATTGAACAGAACCACAGACGCATTGCCGACATGCAAGCTGTACTGGAGCGCTATCCTCAGTTGCGTTCGCTTGAAACGGTTACGCTGTTTTCGGTCAGCGATGGCGGCGGCAAATACCTGTCTCCTTTACCGCAAATCGTAGCTCTGGAAACAACGGTTTCCGAATTGCAGGCCAAGGCACGTTTGAGCCGCCATGAGCTCGACCGCTTGGACGCGATTGCTCAACTGATGGCCGATATGGACTGGGCGATTCGCCATGCCTCAGCCGGTAGCGATCTTCTTGATCAGCTCAGCAAGAACCGCGAGCAACTGCTCAGCGTTCAGACACCACCGTCTGCAGCCGTGCGAGAAGCCCTGGAAAGGGTGGACTTGAAACTCAACCATATTGTCTCCCGGCATCAGGCGATTGGTCTCAAGACGCGTTCAGCGGTTTCCGCTTCGCCTGTTGCTGCGCGCAATCCGCTGATTGTCGGGCTGGCGAGTTTCGCCGTCACGCTGATCGGTCTTTCAGTACTGCTTGCGATCCACGTTCTGCTGCGAAAAGACCGCCCTGTGCTGCCCTGGCTGCCGCACAGACTGCGGCGTTGGCTGATTGTGGAGGTGGCGACATGATGCGCTTATTGGTGACCGGTGGCGCAGGCATGATAGGCCGTCGAGTCACGCAACAATGGCGTCAGGCCGGGGGGCACGTCGCCGTGCTGGATAATCTGTCCAGTGGCTTGCCTATGCCCGAGGCTACGTTGGCGGTGCCTGGCGATATAGGTGATGAGGCACTGCTCGCTGAGGTTCTCGCTGCATTTCGCCCCGATGCCATCCTGCATCTGGCGGCGGTGCATCACATTCCCACCTGCGAGAACCAGCGCGCATACTGCCTTGACGTCAATGTGCTGGGTACCGAACGTGTGCTCAAGGCTGCTGAAGAGGCTGATGTCCAGCGAGTCGTGATCGCCTCGAGCGGTGCCGTCTATGCGTGGCAGGACGGTCCATTGACCGAGCACTCTAGCCCTCTGGCTCCGGCCGACAACTATTCGCTGTCCAAGTACTGCAACGAACAGCAATTGCAATTCTGGAGTAGCCGTGGCCAGCGTATGGGTCGCGCAGCCCGGATCTTCAATACAGTTGCTCACGACGACCCCAATGCACACCTGATCCCGGACGTGCTCAAACAGCTTCGTCAGTCCTCGGATGGTTGCATCCACCTGGGGAATCTGACCCCCAGGCGTGATTACCTGCATGCCGACGATATTGCCCGTGGCTTGATTGCCATGCTGCACGACAGCCGTACCGATGTAGCATTTGACGCCATCAACCTCTGCTCAGGCGTTGAACACTCCGTCGAGCAGTTGGTGCAACAGCTTGGGCAGCTTGTCGGGGTGCAAGTCAACGTAGCAGTCGATCAGGCACGCAAGCGGCGCGTCGACCGCCCCAGCCAGTTGGGCAACCCTGGCCGGGCGCGTGAACTGCTCGGATGGCAGCCGCGTTATCCATTCAGCGAAGCCCTGCAGCGTGTGGTTTTTCCGGATCGCGTGCAGTGAATCCAGGTGTTCCCGAGCGCGTCAGTGACAGCTGGCCGTCAACACGGATCAGCCAATCGTTGCTCCTGGCGGCATCGACTTACGGCGTAGGGCAATTAGCCAATCTGGTGTTCCAGTTGTTTCTGCTCAGACTGCTCGGTACGGCGGAGTACGGCGTCGTGGGGCTGGCTCATCTGCTGCTGATGACACTGATATTTGTCGCTGATCTGGGTTACGCCTCGCTCTTCCTGCGTGAGCCCAGGCAGGCTCCCGAATGGCCGCGACTCTGGCGTTGCGGCCTGGGCCATAAACTGATCGCCACACTCTTGTTGCTGGTGCTGGGTATCGGCGGCTGGTTGCTCTTGGCGAGCAAAGGCAGCAGCCAAAGCTATCTATTAAGTGCGGCGCCCGCCTGCCTGTTTGCCTTGTTCAATTTCTCATCTCCGACAATTGCGGGAGGGCAGCGTCTGGTGGGGCTGCTGCTGGGACAGATTGCCTGGCCTGCCGCGTTGCTCTGCTGGTGGTTGTTGCACCGTACGTTGTCGCTGGATGTGGCAATCACTGCGGGGCTAGCGGTCAGTCTTGGCTATCTGCTGCAGGCGCTCATAAATGTTCTCTACAGCCGGCAGGCCATCCTGTGGCTGCCAATGCGGGGCGTAGGCAATATAACCGCTGCCATGCACCTCTCAACCATGGCAGTTTGCGGAACACTGCATGATCGTCTGACTGCCTTCCTGCTGGCGCCATTGGCACCCAGCTATTTGCCATTCTATTTGTTGCTCAACCACGTCATCAGCGGATTGGCGGGCATACAAGCACAGCTCGGGCGCCTACTTCTCGCTGAAGCAGAGAGTCAGCAAGGCCGTCTTAAAATTGTGTCGAGCGCTTCTGTGCTGACCTGGGCAACAGCCGCTGTGTTGGTCGTCGGGTTGCTGCTTCAAGACGTCGTTCCGGCCCCGGAGTATCGCTACTGGTTGGGGCTGTCAGCCATCGTTGTATTGATCTGGAGCCTTTCAGCGGCTAGCGGCTTTCTCGTGTTGTTATTGATCAGCGCCCGTTTGGAACGACAGTTTATGAGACCATTTCTGGTCACGCTGGCAGTCAGCGCAGTGCTGCAGGTCGCCGTGAGTTGCACGGGAGAGGGCGCTTACCTGTTATGGGCACGTGTGCTTGGAGGGTTCCTGGCGATGGCTGCCCTGCTCTGTGTTATCAAGCTTCGGCTCAGTCAGGGCGGCGCAATAGCACTGATGGTGTCACTGATCGCCTGCGCCGCCGGTACGACCTCCTGGTATTTGCTGACGGCAGCCGTACTGGCGCTGCCGCTGCTTGGCGGGCTTTATAGACTGCCGCCCTGTTACCTCATAACGCCTCGTTGAGTGGCACATTCATGAACACGCTTGAGCAACCGACATGTGCGGCCTGATTGCAGTACGCGCCTTTGGCGTATCAGACAACCTGCAACGACGCGCCCAGCATGCACTGAATACATTGGCGCGGCGCGGCCCTGATGCAGAAGCGCTGCATCAGGTCGAGCAGGCACCTTTGACCGTGCTCGGCCATTGTCGCCTGGCCATTCTTGATACCAGTCGTGCCGCACAACAACCCATGCGCTGCCCGCTGACCGGCACAACATTGGTTTTTAACGGGGCTATTTATAACTTTGTTGAACTGCGTAACGAGTTGCGTGAGCTTGGCTGCGTCTTCGTGACAGATGGCGATACAGAAGTACTGCTGCACGGTTGGCGCATCTGGGGCGAGGCGGTTTTCTCACGCTGCAATGGCATGTGGGCAGTGGTGCTGTGGGATTCGTCCAGCGGAGATCTGGTGTATTGCCGTGATCGGCTCGGGGTAAAGCCGCTGTACCTGCATCACGACGGCCGCGAGGCGACGCTGGCTAGCGAGATCAGTGCCATTGCGGTTATGCGCGGCGGATATCCAGCGCCTAATCCTGAAAAGCTCTTCGACTTCTTGGTCACCGGGTTTTCCGAACAGGGAACGGCCACCTTCTTCGAGGGTATTCACGCGATACCGCCCGGCATGGTTTGCCGCATGAGCCGTACCGGGCATTTCAGCGCCCGGCCTTATCACCAATGGCCTGAGCCAGGCAGCATGGCACCGCTGTCTGCGGCTGAGTTGCGGCCGCTGCTGGAAGATGCCATTCGTCTGCGTTTGCGTGCGGATGTGCCAGTGGCCAGTTTGTTGTCAGGCGGATTGGACAGCGCCATCATCACCCGTGTGGCCCTGAATGCCAGCCAGCAGCCTCGGCAAGCCCTCACGGGCGCCTTCACGTATGGGTACTGCGAGGCAGAGCAAGCGCCGTTTGATGAAACCGCCCGCGCAGCAGCACTGATGCAGTCGAGTGGCCATGCCGACCTGCACCGTATCGTGCGGTATTCTCCTATCCCGTCAGCCGATGAATTGATGGCGCTGGTCGGGGTACAGGGTGAGCCTTTCGCCACCCCATCGGCATTGGCCAGTTTCAGAACCTACAGGGCGATTCGCGAACAGGGTTACAAAGTGGTGCTTTCCGGGGAAGGCGCGGATGAACTGTTTGGTGGCTATCCCGCGCGTTACCTGTCCGTGGCCGCGCGTGATGCTCTGAAGTCGGGACGCCTTGTCGGGTTGGTGAACATGCTCAGGCATCGGGCATTTCCTCCGGGGCTTCTGCTTAATCGTCTGGTATGGGAGCTACCACGTGCGCCGCTGAGCACCTTGCTGCGTCGGCACAGGCCCAGTGCAGACCTGATGAGCGATGATCTCTGGGACTCACAGCGGCACCGCCTCGCGGCGATACAGAATGGCATGCGCAGCAGCCTGGAAGACCTCTTGCGTCAGGACCAGCTGAATAACCTGCTGCCCATGGTGCTGCGCATTGCTGACCGTAATAGCATGAGCGCTGGGGTCGAGCTGCGCAGTCCCTTCATGGATCATCGGCTGGTCGAGCGCGCCCTCAGTACACCAGCCTTGATGCGTGTCAGTGAGCGTCATTCGAAAACACTATTGCGCACAGCTTTCAGAGGACTGTTACCGGCGTCAATCACCGACACACCCAAAAATACCGGGTTTGGCCATGCCGAGCAGTTTCTCGTCAGCCGACTGCCCTGGCAGGAGTTGTTGAACGATATGCCCAGTGCACTCCGTGCATTTCTCAATACCGACAAACTGCGCAGCCGCCTGGCGACCGATAATCAGCACAGCACCCTGTGGCTCGCGCTGTCGGTGGCGCTCTGGTACCGGAAGTTTTATGGCTGACCGCAGGCATGACTGGGGCCTGGCAGCCGATACCGGGCAGTGCCGGATGTGCGGCAGCACGCACGCTCAACGGCACTTCTGGCCTGAGCCCTATGCACATTCGCAGCAGACTCTGCGGCGTTGCGGGTATTGTGCAGCCGTGTATCTGAGCCCCGGATTCAGCGAAGCCGGCCTTGCACGTTTTTATGCCGGTGCATATCGGCGTCTGTTTCCTGCTGAGGTCCCCTGGAACAGCACCGAGCGTTTCTTTGCATGGCGCGGCGATCGTGAGACCGCCCAGCTGCGTGTGTCGCTGCTCGCCCCCAAGTTGCATCAAAGCGCTCATGTATTTGAAATGGGCTCAGGGTTTGGCGCATTTCTCGGCCAGGCCGCCGCCGTACGCCCCGACCTGCATTTAAGCGCGAGCGAGCCAGACAAGACACAACGCGAAGCCCTGTTGGAAGGCGCGACCGTGGACTTTGTCGGCAGTCTCCGTGACCTGATGCCGGCCAGCCAAGACGCCGTTGTGGCCTTTCATGTACTGGAACATCTGATCGACCCGCGCGGGTTTCTGGAGGACGCTGCGCAGCGATTACGCCCCGGTGGATATGTGTGGATCGAAGTGCCGGATCTGATGAGTGACTGGCATACGCGCTTGTTTGTGCACCCTGCACACCTGACGTATTTCTGTGCAGACTCTCTCCGGCGCCTTGCCGAAGCTGCCGGCTTCTCGGTGATCCATTGTGGTGTCAACCCACTCAGCAGCTTGCCGGGCACGCTATGGCTGGAAGCGCAACGGCCAGCACAACGCGTACCGCAGCCTATACAGCCGGCACAGGCCGCTTCTGTGGCGGCCATTGATGAATGGATCGGCCGAGTGGCGTGGGGCTGGAAAGATCGTCTCAAGGCGATCCTGAAGAGGCTTGCCCTGCAGCTTCTCGGTGCTGGCCTGGTGGGCGAGTTACAGCGCTGGCGACAGTATCGCGCGCGCTTGAAGCAGGCTGCACGGCAATGAGGTTCGCCCTACTCGCAGTACTGGTCCTGTGGATTCACCTGGGTGACTTGGCCACCGCCTGGCTGTACGACGGTGGTGCATCGCCAGCAGCCGGCCTGCTGCGTTATGTGCGTGACGCCGTGATCGTTCTGATGGCAGGGTGTTGTTTGATCAGCGTGCGCATGCCGTTGCGTCTCTTGTTGCCGATATTGATATACAGCAGCCTGGCCCTGGTTTACCTGCTGATAAACAGAGGTCAGACCCCGCTTGGCATTCTGATCGGCTCGTACGGCACGCTGATGATTCCAGTGCTGCTGTTCCTGACAGGGTTCTATTGCGTGTTACAGCCGGCGCAACTGCGCAGGCTCGCCGCGTTGTTGGTGTTGCTGGGACTCGCCAGCATGCTCTTCGGAGCATGGGAGCTGCGCCACACCCGCTTCTGGATCGATACCATCCACTTTCCACGCTACATACTGAACGTGAAAGGCGTGCTGTTGGGGGCCAACCCGGAGAGCGGACTACCCTGGAATTTCTATGGGGGTGTCGAAAGGGAGCGCCGCGCGGCCGGCCTGTTAGCTTCGCCACTGGCGCAGGGTATGTTCCTCGCGGTTGCCGCGATGATATCTGTGGCCTGGCTGGAGCGGCGAGCGCGCTTCATGGGACTCCTACTGTGCGCCCTGCTGTTTGTTGGCATCTGGATGTCCGGTACACGGGGCGCCATGTTGGCGGCCAGTCTGGCGCTGATTGGTTACCTGGCAACGGGCACATCGCTGTTTCATTCACCTTTAGCTCGCATAGTCATGGCTGTCGGTGCCTGTATCGCCATCGCTGTAGCGGCCAAGAAAATCGTCTACACCAGTGTCAATTTTCTCGACGGTTCAACAATCGGACACTGGTTTGCGCTCCAAAAAAATATTATTGACCTGCCCCAGGTCATGGTGATTGGTGCAGGGATCGGACAACAGGGCGCAGTGGCCGCTCAGAATAGCCAAGTGCTGATTGGTGGCGGTGAGGGCGCCATTTTCAGCATCGCCTATCAACTTGGCGTGCCCGCCGCGCTGATATTCCTGTGGTTTTACGCCAATGTTTCCCATGCTCTGTGGCACAACTACCGTCGCCATGGTGACCCTTTGTCGCTGGCTGCTTTCTGGTTGTCACTCGGCATCGCCACCACGCTTGTCAGTTCTGAGCATGTGCTCTCGGTATCTGGCACTGCTGCCTTCTGGCTATTGAGCGGTGCGGCATTGCGCAATACCTCCAGACCCACTCTTGCTCTCGTACCCTGACATGAACCAGACGCCCTCTAATACGCGTATCGACTTTCTGGGCTGCCCCCTGGATCTGCTCGCAGAACAGGCACTCATTGAAGACGCGACGCGAGCCTTGAACGGTGGCGTCCGAATCCGTCTGGAAGGCCTGAATGTTGCCAAGCTGATAGATGCACGCGCGACACCTTTTCTAATGCGCGCCCTGCATGAAGCCGAGCGTATTCATATTGATGGTGCTGGGATTGCCATTGGCCTCAAATGGCTCGACATCCCGGCACCACCGCGCTGTGCAGGGATTGACCTGATGCACAAGCTCTGTGCTCTGGCTGTAAAAACGAATGCCTCGGTCTATCTGTTGGGCGCTCGAACAGGCGTTGTTGGGTCAGCAGCTCAGCGCTTGGTCAGCCAGTATCCGGGTTTACGTATTGTCGGCGTCCGTGACGGCTATTTCAGGGCTGAAGAGGAAGCCGCTGTGGTTGAAGATATCCGCGCCAGTGGTGCTGACCTGTTATTTGTCGGGATGAGTTCACCGAAGAAGGAACTGCTGCTGCAACAGTACTGGCCACAGCTCGGTGTCAAGATAGGCATGGGCGTGGGTGGCTCGTTTGATGTTATTTCGGGCGAGCTGAAGCGGGCACCTTACTGGATGCAGAAACTGGGCATGGAATGGTGTTTTCGCCTTTATCAAGAACCTCAACGCTTATTCTGGCGCTACATAAAAACCAATTTTTTTTATATGCTTTTGCTGTTGCACGCGCGCAGCCAAAACTTGATTAATAAATAGCGTTACCTGTATCGCGTACGGTGCGCATGAATATTTATATATATATAAAATTAATAAAGACTATCAATAGACATGAGACATGTTTTCCCCGCCCTTTCAGGGGTACACCGAGAAAAAATATCAGCGATTGCGTGTGTGCTGTTAAGTATTGGTCTTTTCGTACAGCTCGGTGGGTTCTTATTCAATAACGATGGCAGCCAACAGGCCACCCAGGTGCATTTGCTGCTCTTCATACCTGCTCTGGTGTTGTTCATAAATGAGCAGCTGTCGCTAGCGCTTTGGAAACAGCCGTGTGCACTTATATTCCTTGCTCTGGTTATTTGGGTTCTATTGAGGGGGGCGCTTGCAACAGATGCAGAACATCCGGCGGGCTATTGGGCGAAGATCTGTTTATTCATAGTGTTATATGTTTTTTCCGTCACCTATTTATTGCACTCAAGGCGTCTTTATATGCCCTTGTTGGCTGCAGCATTTTTAGCGGCCGGTTTTGCGTGGATGACTATTTACTATCAGTTTATGGTCTTGGGGAAACCTCTGGATTACGAAACTGTGAGGTACACAGGACGTCTTTTTGAGTTGGGCTGGCAAGGCTTCGCCGATTTTTCTCATCCCATTCCGGCAGGCTTGTACTATGGTTTTTTTGGCATCATGCTGCTCGGGCTGTTAGTGGAGTATCAGGCGCGCACTTCATATCTTGTACTCACCTTGCTCGGCCTGGCCGGCATACTCATCTATGTATTGTTAACTTTCTCGCGAGGGGCTTGGTTCTCCGCTCTTGCGGCATACCTGACACTTCTTATTCTGTCACCTAGGCCACGCGCTAAGTTATTACTGATCGTCGGCTTTACATCGTTGGTTGGCATGCTGGCGTTATTTTGGCCGGAAGTTCACAACGAGTGGCGCCTTGGAACCAGTCAACGTGGCCTGATTTGGTTGGGTTGGCTCCAGCGTCTCCCCGAATTCTGGCTGCTCGGTAACGGCGCTGGCACCGATATGGTTTTCCGCTACCCATGGGGTGACACCGTCTTTCATGCGCACAGCCTGTATCTGCAACTGTGGTATGAGTATGGTGTGCTGGCTATCGTTTTATTTATAGCCATGTTGTTAAGCCTGTTCCAAAAGGCCTGGAAACTCAGAGAACGTCTTGAGGCCAGAGTTGCTCTTGCCATGCTAGTTCTGGGAATGGTCGCCATGGTCTCGGACGTTCATGCAATATTTCATCGGCCGAGTGTTTACTGGATTATTTTGTGGCTGCCCGTAGGGCTGATAATCGGGCTAAGAAAATCCGAATGCAGCAGCAACTGAATGTATTGCGTAGTGCAGTCTAATCAATGTCTTGAGGGGTGATTTAAACGTATTTAATTGTGGGTGCGCGGAGCTGTCATGTAGTGCCTTAGCAGTTTATTCAGTCTGCCAGGCAGCTGATCAGTACCCCATGGCTGTAAATTTTGACATGCCATTGAGCAGCCGTGCCCACTATATGATCTGCTGCGAACTAATTGTTGTGGGTTTCCACATCCGAGCGCAACAGCGTCTCACGTCCATAGACATCTTCAAGCCGCTCTATATCGTCCTCGCCCAAATAGCTGCCCGACTGCACTTCAATTATCTCCAGCGGAATCTTCCCAGGGTTAGCCAGGCGATGAATGGAAGCAATAGGGATATAGGTCGACTGATTTTCGGTGAGCAGGAATACCCGGTCATCACAGGTAACCTGGGCGGTGCCTGACACGACTATCCAATGTTCGGCACGGTGATGGTGCATCTGTAAGGATAACTGCGCACCCGGTTTGACGATAATTCGCTTCACTTGATGATGCGCACCACTGTCTAAAAGATCGTAGGTTCCCCATGGCCGATAGACTTCACAATGTTGATGGGTTTCATCTCTATTGGCACGATCAAGCCGATCAACAACGCTCTTGACGTCCTGCACTGCTTCTTTATGAGCAACCAGCACGGCGTCTTTGGTTTCCACCACAACCACATCATTCAGGCCAATCAGGCTAACCAATCTGGAACTGCTGTGGACGAAGTTTCTACAACTGTTGTGAATGCTCACATCACCCTTCAGTACATTGCCATTGCTGTCTTTGGCATGCACATCCCACAGCGAAGACCAGGAGCCAACATCACTCCATCCAGCAGACATCGGCACCACACAAGCGCGTGAGGTTTTCTCCATCACGGCATAGTCGATTGAATTATCCGGGCAGCAGGCGAATGTGTGTGGGTCAACAGTTAAGACATCAGAGCGCAGTTCACTGCGCGCCAGTGTCAGTATGCAGGTGTCATAAATATCCGGATCGTGGCTTTGCAATTCCTCAAGATAGCGGCTGGCACGGAACAGAAACATGCCACTATTCCAGAGATAGTCACCGCTGCTCACATACTCGCAGGCAAGCACGGCATCTGGCTTCTCGACAAACCGATCCACGCGGTAGGTGCCTAAGGGCAATCCACCGCTCGCATCATAGTTGGCCTTGATATACCCGAACCCTGTTTCAGGGGAAACGGCCTGCACGCCAAACAGCACCATTTCGCCAGCCTCGGCTGCTGACACGCCTGCCTCAAGGGCGCTGAGAAAACCCGAGTCATCATCAATTACATGGTCGGCAGGCAGCACCAACATGAGTTCGTCGCGCCCTTGCGCAAGCAGGTGTAGCGCCGCCAAGGCAACAGCGGGTGCCGTATTCCGACCAAACGGCTCAAGCACCAAGCTTTGCGGGGTTGAGCTAATTCGCGCCAGCTGCTCTTTGACCAGGAAACGATGTTCGACGTTACACACCAATAACGGTGATGCCATGCCGTCAATATTGAGGCGCTGCACTGTTTGCTGAAAGAGCGACAACTCACCGGTCAGCGCGATGAATTGCTTGGGGCATTGCTTGCGTGAAAGCGGCCAGAGGCGCGAACCACTTCCGCCCGAGAGGATCACCGGAACAACAGCGTTAGCCTTCATTTACCGTCCATATCAATTTGATTGCGCCTCTAAAGGCCAACCATTATCAGCAGATTGTGTCGACGATACGTTGGGTCTGTCTGAGGCTCAAGTTGTGCGTGCCTGGCACGCGTCGGGAAAGCGTCTGTCGGCTGCTTTAGATGCCGGGTGTATCCGGGCTGCGCCCCGTTTTGCTCAGATGGTCCTCGCAGAGTCCTGAGCCATGACCAGTATGGCCATAGTGGATGGCTAATAAGCATTGAGCCAAAACAATCCGATGAGTGCAGGGATAAAGTGGACACCGCTAAGCTGATCGTGTGCTATCTGGCGTCCTAACTTATCGATTATCAGGAGGACTTGCGCTGTGCGACAATTTGGATATTTAAGGGGAGGAGTCGCAAGATGGCTGCGATCACGGGAAGGTCTACCGTCACGAGAGATGCCGGCATTTTGGCTGCGGAGGTAGGTGGAGACTTAGTACTCATGAGTGTGTCCGAATGGCATTACTTTGGTCTCAATTCGGTGGCTACGGATATTTGGAAGCGCCTTGAGCGACCACTTCAAGTGGATGCGCTCTGCCATGCTTTAGCTGTGGATTATCACGCCGATCCCGAGGTCATCCGCAACGACGTTCTGGAGTTACTGCACAAGCTCGCTGACCGGATGCTTATAGAGGTTGCAGCTTGATCATTACGGCTCATCGCCTTCGTGTCGTCGAGGCTGCCCTATTCCTTTCATTCTTACCAATTGCTCTGCTGTTTGTGCCTTGGCGTTATCTGCTGAAACTTGGCGGCGCACGTATCGAGTCACCTCCTGCCCACACGGCTCCAGCTTGTGATCCCACTGCACGATCAGTGGGGTGGGCTGTTAGTGTGGCTGCTCGGCGCTTACCTTGGAGGCCGTTGTGCCTTTCTCAAGCCACAGTTGCCGCTTTGATGTTGCGCCTGCGTGGCCGCCGCTCTGTACTGTGTCTTGGGGTTCGCGACGGAGGAGATGGACTGAGTGCGCATGCCTGGCTATTGATGCGTGGTGAGGGCGGTGGTGTGGTATCCGGCGGTGAAGGCATAGGCAACATCTCTCCTCTGCGCCAACTGACCAAGGAGTCCGGTAATGCATGACGATTATCGGTTGTGTGGCTGGCGAGTCCACAGTGAGATCTCGCTGCCGGACTTGCTGCCATGGACAGGTGATCCGCAGGCGCCGGTAGAACTGCTCATTGAGTTGGGAGCTGTCGAGGCGCACCTGGCAGAGTCTGTTCACGTGGGGCCGATTGTGCAACACAGCATTGACGGGACTTGTCGCTTTGCTATTGACGGGGTGGCGGCTTACCGCATAGCGGCCGATGGTCGTTCGATTCGCATACAGCCTCACCTCCCTGAGGACTTTCCTGCTATTCGAGCTTTCCTGTTCGGCATGGTTTTCGCCATTGCCTGCCAGCGGCGTGGTCTACTTCCCCTGCATGCCTGTTGCGTCAGATTACCCACCCCGCATGGCGATGTCGCGGTGGCATTCAGCGCAGCATCTGGGGCCGGTAAATCCACCCTGGCGTCAGCCTTCATTCGCCGAGGTTATCCAATCCTGGCTGATGATGTGACTTTGGTCTGCGCCGGGGAGCAAGGCACCTTGGCACTGCCGACCTTCCCCCGGATCAAACTATGGGGCGATGCTCTTGAGCGGGAAGAGGTGCGCGGCACATCAAGAGAGCGTGTCCGCCGGGGCATGGACAAGTTCTCTATTGGATTGCAAGCGACAGATTTTTCGGCCGATGAGCCGCTGAAGCTCGCAACCCTTTATCACCTTGAGCGGGTTAATGACGTCCAGCATGTCGGCCAGCAGTGTGTCATGGGGCTCGATGCATCAATTCGTTTCGCGCACGCCCTGTACCAGGCTCCTGCTTTGATGCGCGTGGCGACGGATAAAGCCGCCCACTTTTCGCTGGCAACCCAGCTTGCGGCAGGAGTCGCCGACCATATCCTGCTTCGACAGTTGTCGGGTTTCGAGCACTTGGATGACCTCGTCAGTCGTATTGTTGACGTCCACGCACGCGGGCGTGTGCCGGCATGAGTGGTTTTTATTGGCTGGCGTCCTACCCCAAGTCAGGCAATACCTGGCTGCGCCTGGCGTTGAATAGCTATCGCAACGGTGGTGCAACCCCGGATTTTTCCCAGAGGCTGGACTTTGCCCACGCCGCCAGTAGCCGCCGCCGTTTCGACGACCACCTTGGCGTGGCTTCGTCCGATTTACTGCCGGACGAGATCCTCATGCTACGTCCGCGCTTGTATGAAGAGCTGGCCCTCGCCGCGCGTAATCCTCTTTTCAACAAGGTCCATGATGCCTGGCGGCTGACGCCGGGTCATGAACCCCTGTTCCCGGTAGATGCCACTTTGGGGGCGATTTATGTCGTGCGAGACCCTCGCGATGTAGTGCTCTCGCTCGCAGGGCACATCGGTATCGATGCGGACAGAACGATCGATTTTCTCCTCGACGAAAACGCTACGCTTTGCCATCAGCGCGCCTGGCTGCTGGAGCAGTTACCCCAGTTCTTGGGGAGCTGGTCTCACCATGTCCGCAGCTGGATTGATCTGCCCGCGCCATGGGCTCCATTGTTGTTGCGTTACGAGGATATGTTGATACAGCCTCTGCAAAGCCTGGCTCGTGTTGTCGAGTACGTTGGTTGGACGTTGGATGCAGGACGGCTGGAGCAGGCAATGACAGCGACTCGCTTTGATCGGCTACAGGCGGCTGAAGCCCAGCATGGCTTCAGTGAGCGTCCAGCGCGGGCCAAGCGGTTCTTTCGGGAGGGACGAGCGGGCAGTTGGCGTGAACAACTGACCGATAAACAACGCAGGCGCGTGGAAAACGCTACAGAGGCGATGAGGGCGAGACTGGGTTACGACTAGTTCCGCGTGCCGCCGGACTCTACCCAGTGAAGAAACTGACCAAAGTGCAGTCCTCGGTGAAGTACTGTCAGGTACTCGCGGTGCCAGGGCGTCGAAGGCCAGTGTGCAAGCAGTGCACTCATTCGCTTGAGATCGAGTATCTCTCTGGCCAGGGGAGATCCGTTCAATTGAGCGAGATGCTCGGCCAGCATCGGTCGCATGGCCGTCATCCGATGCATGTACTCTGGGCATTGCAGGCCACGACGGCGGTTGTTTACAACGCTCGCCGGCAGGCGGTCTGCGGTGACGTGACGCGCTAACAGTCGGCTCACACCACCGTTCAGATAGAGGCTGTCGGGCAGCGAAAAGCAGAACTCCAGCAACCGACGATCAGCCATGGGGTCGCGAACTTCGAAGCCATGGAGTGCTCGTACAAGCCCCATAGCTTCAAGGCTAACCTGGCGTTCCTCAAAGCAGCATTGGCGCAGTTCCCAGCTACCCAGCGTAGACATGCGCTCGCGCTTTCTGAATGCGGCCTGGATCTGGGGCCGGTTTCGGGCTGCCGGTGTAACCGAACACTGCTTTTGCCACTCCAACTCTGTTGATTGGCCCAGCAGGTTTCGCATTACACGTTGAATATAACCAGGCAGAAACGGCATCAACGTCGTCCTGAAGATCTGGCGCGCCGTAGAAGCCGACCGACCGGAGCCTTGTGCCAGAGCATTGGCTTCCCGGAGTGCCTGCAACCATCGGCCGCGTCTGATCAGGCCGGGAAGTGTGCCTTGGCCATCCCAAGACAATGTAATGTTACCGAGCCCGCCCGAAAGCAGCACGCGCCCGCCCTGCTGGCGTACATAGTCCCTTGCGGGGCCCATCCATGCGAGGTTCATGACATTACGCCATGGGGTACCCGTGGATTGAAACATGGCTGTCCAGTCTGTATCCCAGCGATGCAGCTCTGGGCCAGGAAAAAAGAGTGGGGTCAGGCTAGGGCTTTGTTCCGCGATGCTCTCCACATACGGGCGTTCGGAGGCATAAAAAGATGGTGAATCGGCGGTAATCGTACCTTCGGCTGGTAGGCTGGTCAGTGTGGTAAGTCTGTTGCCAGGCAGATGTCGCAGCGCCGTTACCGAAACGGCGGAAGAGTCCAATCCTCCGGTGATGGACGAAAAAGCAGGGCCTTCGATTCTCAGGCAATCCCGTACCGCTCGGTTGAACAGTTCGCGCGCGGCCTCAACATAGTCTTCTTCGTGAGGCAGATGCAGTTCTGATTTGCGCTCCGGTGTCCAGTAACAACGTTGAGTCAGGCGGCTTCCGCGCAAGGTAGCGACGGAGCCGGCGGGAAGTGCGGATATGTGTTTGTGAAAGGTGCTATGGGGATCGAGGGGTAAATCAAAAAGGTTTAGGATCAGTCGATCTTCGTCCACGCCCCAAGGAATACCAGGGATTGCCAGTAGGGCAGTGGGAGACGTCGCGAAAGCAAATAAGCCGTTGCTGTGGTGGTAGTAGAGTGGGCGCTGGCCTACGCCGTCCCTCATCAACAGCAGGCATTGCGTCATTGGATTCCAGGCCGCCAGTGCGAAATCGCCCAACAGATGCTCAGCTGCCCGCTCGTCCCAGTGGAGAAGCGCCTCGAAGGCAAGCGCACTGTCTGGCCAGTTATTCGCCGACCTTGGCAGGGCCAATGATTGAATCAGCTCGGGTCGGTTGACCAAATAGCCGTCGAATACCAGCACTAAAGGATGTTCGGCATTGCGCCTTGGTTGCTTGTCCTGGCGGTCCTCGGGAGCTGTAACGCGCATGCGATGTGACAGGTGCACACCCGCGTCCGACCAGTACTGCGGCAACTCCAGCCCTGGAGCGTCCAATGCTTTCGCAAAGCGCTCGGCCAGATCAACCGGCAAAGCACGCCCTATGGCCAATAGGCCGGCGAAGGCGCTCACAGGCTAACTTTCAAAACCGAGCGTCCCAGATCAAGACACGTTGCTGAAACCAAAGGTCCCATCATTTCCGCTCGTAGCGAAGATGGATGCGGTTACGTCGGTTATTGATACCTCGGTGAGGTCCGGCTTTTGCCAGGCCTTGCGCTGGATATTTTGCTCGATTTTTTCGCCGTGGGGGGCTGGACAGTCTGTCATGTCATTCATGCGCTTTGCTCCAGATGAGTATGGTTGATGAGGTTACCGTACTCGCAATTTACGGACAATTGGTTTACTCCGGTGAATAGTTCACTGGCTCTTTATAGAGCGGACGCCCTTGGGTGAAGTTTTTGTAACTGTTGTCGCCCACCTGATAGGCGACCTGCACCCACTTCATCAATGTGACTGCAGCGGAGACCGGCGCCAGGCGCTGAGTTGGGCGCAGGCGCTCCAATAGGGCCGTTTCAACGGTCTTGAGTTCATTGGTGAACGTGAAGTTATTGGATGGGCCGCAATGGATTTCATACGCTGTGCATCCCCGCTTAATAGTGACCTCGACATTCGGCCCCAGCTCTTTGGCCAAGTTGACTCGTTCGCGCACTTGTTTGTAAACGTCTTGGGCTTGTTGCAGGCTGTCGAGATAAAACAGCGTGCGGTAGGGTCCGGCTTGGAACTGCAAGTTCAGACTGGCACCGGCCTTGTAGGCGTAAGGTAGGTCATGAGCAATTCGCTCGGAAGCGACCAGTTGCTGCAATGTGGTCGGCCGCACTTGTACTTTGTAGCAGGTGCGACAACCGTCAGGAACAGTCGCTAGTGCATATGCTTGGTAAAAGAGAAACCCCATAAGTTTCCCGCAAGGGAAGGGCGTGCTTACCGGGCCAAATACCCAGTTGTTGGCCGCTAAGTAGGTTCTTGTCAGCGACCAGCTGCCGTCTTCATGCAGGATTATATCGCCTCGAAGCTGGGCTGCCTGGAGATTCTCGGCAATGGTAGTCTTCCCAGGCTTAAAGTTCAGGATGTCGGCGGCGATGGCGGTTTTTTCGTTGTTCATTGTGGGCACTTCCGTGTCGGAGAGTGAGTGCTAGTGTCAAGTTTGTCCGTGCTCAGGTAAAGCGCATATGAATATGCTCTTCAGGCGTTGTATACGTAAGCGATACTCCTTAGTCAGCATGGCGCGCCTTGCCCTACAGATAGTCCGCGGAGGCGAGCATCGCCGCTCGGCGTTGTTACTTTGGCGAGCTCCGCAAGGCTTGTTTCAGCCCTACGGTACCACCCGTGACGCTCGATACTCGTCACGGCTCCAGTGGCTAAGCGAGTTCATTGTCGATGAGCCAGAAACCCGCATTCTGTCCTTCGGCTGCTCGACAGGTGAGGAGGTGTTCAACCTAGCCCGGTATTTCACCCAGGCGCATATATGTGGTGTGGATATCGAGCCGGGGCGTATCCGTGACTGTTGGAGACGCTGGCGACGTGAGGGGTATCCATCCCGACTGGCATTTAAATGCGCCGCTAATGTGGAGTCTTATCAGCCAGAGTCCTACGAGCTGATCCTTTCTATGGCTGTATTTCGCCATGGCGCCTTGGGGGGCTGCCCGGACCAGTGTTCAGCCTGGCTGAGATTTAGCGATTTCGAGCGAGTTATCATAGATTTTGCTAGGGTATTGCGTCCTGGCGGCCTGTTAGTGATTCGCCACGCCAACTTCCGCTTTGGCGATACGCAGGTTGCTTACTTGTTTGAGTGCCTGCAACGGGAGACTTTCACCGATGAAACAGAGGTCACTCCCATTTACGGTAGGGACGATCATTTACTGCCTGGTGTGAGGGGGGATGATGGTGTTTACCGCAAGAAACCTATGGATTCTGAATAATATTTTTTCACGGTAGAATTAGACGCTAGAATTCTTTGAGTATAGGCCTTTGCAAGGCGTAGTGTTAAATTTTCTGTGCGGTGCATGGCGTAATCATTTTATGTGCTGTGATTTTTTATTTTATCCGCTTGTGAATGTAAGCAGGCTATAGTGGTTATCGGAAATCGGAGGTTTTCAATGGCTTAAAGTGCTCAGGTAGGCTTTAATAATTCAGGTGGAAGTTTTTTATGTTACGCTTCGGTAAATTAATATGTGGTCATTGCTTTGTGTTTTTTGTTTGATTTTTTAATGTTTGTGAATGTGGTTTAAAGTAATGGTGTGTTGATTTAAAGTGCGCTGATAAAAAATCATTTAATATATAGTGGGCATTAATGTCGGTTAGTCAAAATTCCTCTTTGCTGGTTGAGCTCGGCAGGCTGAACCAGAATCTGCTGGAGCTTCCGTGTCCGTCCTGCGGTAAGCGCGACCCCTCTTTCATCTGGCGTCGTGATCGCTATTTTCTTGAAGTCAATCTATCGGCTTGTCGTGGATGCGGCGTGGTTTACCTGGCTCGAGGGCTCAGCGGTGAAGCCCAGACCCGTTTCTATTCACACATTTACCCTCGCTTGATGCGTCAGCCGCCACCCGAAGATGCGCTCTGTCACTACCGCCTGATTGCGGGCTATCGCTACAGCGAAATCAACGCAGTGGTTGGTGAATGCTCTTCTGTGTTGGACGTGGGCTCTGGGTTAGGCTTTTTCCTGGACGCCTGCAGGGCACATGGCTGCGAACAATATGCCGGTATTGAACCTGGTGGGCCTCAGCGCGAGCATGCGGTTCATACCTTGGGATTAGGTGAGGCTATCCAGGACGGGTACCTGGACCAAACGACTCAGCTGCCATTCAAGCCAAAGTTGGTGACCTTATTTCATGTGCTGGAGCATCTGGATGAGCCGGGAAAGGCGCTGGGATGGATTGCCAAACTGATTGCCCCTGATGGTTGGCTGGTTATAGAGGTGCCCGATATTCTGGCTAATTGGCCGAAACTTGGTTTGTGGCAAATCCATATTTCTCACCGTAGCTACTTCTGTATGGAAACGCTCGAGGCTTTATTGCAGAAAAATGGCTTTAAGGTTCAACACAGTTGCCGTGAGGCGTATGGAATATACGAGGGTAATCTGCGCGTCTATGCCCGTCTCAGCGAACAGTGTGTATCTGAACACTCAGTTGCACAGCATGCGCTAGTCAGCACTAAAGCACATATCAAAAAACAAATTCGACCGTGGAGCCTGCGTAATGGTTATCCTCGAGCCGCTGTGCGTCTTTTACGGTTGGCGTTAAAATGTCATTAATCAATATAAAGACGTGGCGCTTAAATGCTGTACCTAATGGCGTGACAGCGTGTGGAAATTTATTCAGATAAATATTTTGGATCTGAATAGAATTTGTTTTGGTGCTAATTGCTCGCTGCCGTTTAAGCGCCGCTCGCCATCCCGCCGTTCTTTTGTGCGCCACGGGTATTACGCCATGCATCTATTGTCAGGCTTTTACTGCGCATGCCTGCAGTACGAGCGAGGGATGGCCGGCCGAAGTTCCTACTTCGGGTGGTGAGTCGATTAGAGCATTTGGGCACCCATCGGATGAGCGTATTTCTGTCACTCGCCTCCATCCGGTAACAGTTCCGGTCTTTCCCTCAGCAGTTTGTTCTGCAGCATTTCCAGCTGCTCCAGCGCGGCGCGGGCTTCGTCGAGTTCGGTTTGGCTGCGTTCGCCGGATTGCGCGGCTTGTTCGATGCGCTCGCGGATGGCGGGGATCTGCTGGACGCCGCTGGCGTAGGCCATGATCTGGTCGCGGGTTTGTTGTTCTTCGAAGGCGTTGTACTGCGCCGGATCGGCCATTTGGGCGGGGCTGGCGGGTTGGCGCGGTTTGAGTTGGCCCAGGGCCGGGCTGCGTGGGTCACCCTGATCGGCCATAAGCTGAATCAGCATCTGCGCTTCCTGGGCATTCAGGGGCGGTTCGCTGGGCGGCGCTTCCACAGGTTGTTCCGCAGGTGTTGGGGCTGCCGCTGGCTGCTGTTTCGGCAGTGCGGCGGGCATCTCTGGCAGGCGAATGGGCGGACTGATTGGTGTTGCAGTCTGTGCTGCAACGGCAGGTGTGATATCAGCCTGGGGCGTGCGCACAACGACGATGGTCACCGCGGTGATCACGCCGAGTAGGCCGATACCGAGCCAGGCCTTCATAGCCCTTCTACCTTGGCGTTGGCCAGCAGAGCGTCGACGCGAGCCTGGAAGGCTTGGGTCAGTTGCTCCTTGGCCACGGCCTGGTTGACCTCATACCGCACGCTGGGATCGCTCAGTGGCAGCTGTCGATCCTCGCGGCTGCGTACCTGCACGATCTCGAAGGCACCGTCGATCAACATCGGTTGAGAAATGCTGTTTGCCTTCTGCAGCAGGGCGGTCTTGCGCAGAAAATCCAGCGGCGCGTCCTGTGGGCGAATCAGGCCGAGGTCGCCGGGTGGCGTGTGGCTCTTGGTCTCAGCCAGTGAGTAGCGGCGCACGGCGTCATCGAAGCTCAGGCCCTGTTGCAGTTCGGCATACACCCGGTCGGCACTGGCTTGATCAGCCAGGCGGATATGGCTGGCCTGCACCTGGGCAACGTTCAGGTAGAGCTGCAGGTTGCGCTGGTAGTAAGCCTCGGCGTCCGCATCGCTGACCCGGCTAGCGCGTTCGCGCAGGCCGGCGGTTTCATGGTGAAAGTCGTTGTGCAGGCCAAGCTGGTGCAGGTACTTGTGGCGGACGAGTTTGTCGCGCACCAGCTGGCGGATGCCGGCCTGTTCGTCCGTGCTAAAGCCTTTCTCGCCGAGCTGATACCAGAGGTAGTCACGCAGCGCCTGCTGGCGCACCTGTTCAGCCAGGTACACCAGGTTGCCCTGTTGCAGCTCCACGCGGCCTTGCACGTTGTCGCCTTGATACAGCTCCAGCAGGTTCAGGCGTTGTTCGGCCTGGCCGGGGAATTGCCAACTGATTAGCTGCACCTGGGCAGCATCGGTTTGTTGTTGGGGGCTCAACTGCAGGCTGTCGAGCACCACGCCTTGGGTTGGCGCGGTCAGTACCTGGCGCATGCGGGCACTGCTCAGCGCCTGTGGCTGACGCAGAAAGGGGCGTACATCGTGGTCGAATTGGCGGCCGTAGACCTGCTCGATCAGATTGCTCGCCTCGCGCTCGACCAAGGCATCCAAATCGCTGCTGTATTTGGTATTCAGTTCGTCTTCCACCTCACGGGCCAGCAGGTGGTTTTCCGCCAGGCCTGTGCGCAGCAGGCGCAGGTCGGTGTTGAATTTGACCCGGGTCATGGCCTGTTCCAGCAGGCCGATGCTTTTGCCAGGCAGGCGTTCACCGTTGATGTGCAGGTCCTGGCTGCCCAGGGCTGACAGGCAGATGCCGGTCAGCCCCAGTACCAGCAAACTGCGCTGGATCATCGCGCGCACCTTACAGGCCACCCTGGCCGTAGAAGGTGTTGGCACCCTTGGTCAGCACGCTGACGGTGAGGGCGATGGACTCCGGAATCAGCTCCTTGGCCACCCGCAGGCGGGTAGCGTAGCTGGTGTCATACAGCGGCTCGGGGCGCTGGTAGGCCACTTGCGCGGTCTGGGTCAGCAGCTCGCGGATCGGCTTTTGCGGGTCGTAACTGCCCACCCGGTTGGCCACCGCGGCGATATTGTTCAGGCCTTCGCTGAAGTAATGATCGTCCACCCAGCCTTCCCAGCCGGAGTGACCGTTGCCCGAGGTGACCCAGGCGTGGTGTGGCTGCGCCACATCGCCGGTGGTGTGCAGTGAGTAGCCGATGGTTTGCAGCGAGGGGGCGTTTTTGAACTGATCGAACCAGTATTTGGCCAGGTTATCGATGGGCTGAAAGGCCGCAGTCTGGAAGTCGCCATAGTGCGTCTGCCAGTTGGAGGACGTGCCCTGACGGTAATGCGCTTCGGTGGTGTCGAAGTCGCTTTTCTTCAGCTCGCGGTTGTACAGGTAAACCATGGCGTACCAGTCAACGTCGCCGCTCCAGCTGCCATCCACCTTGCGGTAGCGGTAGTCGTAGCCGCCGTGGTCGTTGCCGTGGGCGTCGCCCTGGCGGGCCATGTTGATGAAGTGCCAATAGGAGGTGTAATTGACCAGCGAAGCGGCGGCGCCATACACCGGCGCGTGCTCGTAGCCGACCCACCAGCCACCCAGGCGGGTGTCCTGGAAATCATCGACGTCGTAGGCGGCCTGGCCGAGGATTTCCCCCGCGCGGGCTTCGCTGCCGGCGGCACCGACATAGAACTGGTAGGCGCGTTTCATCTCGGGCGTGGCGTGCGCCGAGTTGAGGAAGGCCAGGGCGTCTTTGACGATGTTTTTGTGCGTAGGTTGCGACCAGGCGCTGGCATGGCTGGCGCTAAAAGCCAGGCCTAGACCAACGACCAGGGAGGTGAGGGTTTTCATAGGGAAGGCGCTCTTTTGTTGTTGGAGTTGAGCAGTATTAGCGGTCATTGATGGCAAAAAGGTTGCAATGCCGCATGTCAACTTAAAGCGGGTGCGCCGCGTTACCTCAACCCAACCAAGGTTGGGTGGTATAGACCAATTTTCTTGGGGTGTTACTTCACGTCGTTGTCCTCGTGAGGCAGGGCGCCTGTCTCGCTGCTTTCCAGCGCCGCGTCGGTCAGGCGTGGCGTTGATGGCTGTGGAATTGCTCCACCAGCAGTTGCAGACGCTCGGCCAGCTTCGCCAGGTGTTGGGCGCTGTGGCGACTCTGATCACTGGCGGCCACGCTGCTCAGGTTCGCCTCGCGGATGGCGCAGAGGTTGAGCTGAATGCTGTCACCCACCGTGCTTTGCTGCTCCACTGCCGCGGCAATCTGGATGTTCATGTCGCTGATCTGCGCCACCCGCTGGTTGATTCCGCCCAGCGCTTCGGCGGCCTGCAGCGCCTGTTCGACACTCGCCTGCGCCTGTGTCTGGCTGCGCGCCATGGCGGCCACCGCGTCACGCGTGCCCAGCTGCAGGGCATTGATAATGGCGTGGATCTTTGCCGTAGATTGCTGGGTCCGTTGTGCCAGGCCGCGCACTTCATCGGCCACCACGGCAAAGCCGCGTCCGGCCTCACCGGCGCGTGCCGCCTCAATGGCGGCGTTAAGGGCCAGCAGGTTGGTTTGCTCGGCAATGCTCTGGATCACATCGAGCACCTGGTAGATGTCCTGGCTGTGCAGCTCCAGCTGCTGGATCACCTGATGGCCGTGCAGCACTTCCGCTGCGAGGGTGGCGATCTGCTGGCGGGTTTCCTCGACCAGTTGCAGGCCGTTGACGGTTTCCAGATCGGCCTGGCTGGCGGCATTGGCACTGAGCTGGGCGTGGCGCGCCACCTCCTGCACGCTGCTGGCCATCTGGCTGATGGCACTGCTGACCTGCTCGGTCTCTGTGTGTTGCTGCAGGCTGGCCTCGTTGCTGCTGTCGATGGCATTGGCCAGTTCGGCGGCATCCTGGCTGAGTTCCCGGGCCGAGTTGGCCAGGCGTCCGACCACTGCACCGGACTCGACCCGCAGGCTGTGCAGGGCGAAGGCCAATTGGCCGAATTCGTCACGGCGGCCGCTGTAGACCCACTGGCTCAGCGGGTTGTCGACCAGGGCGCGGGCTTCCTGACAGAGCTGGTGCAGTGGCCGCAGTGCCAGGTGGCAGCCTGCCGACAGCAAGGCGCTCAACCCCAATCCGCCGCTGACGGCCAGCCAGCCGGGCAGGCTGCCACTGGTTGCCAGAACGGCGGCGCAGGCGAGGATGGGCAGGCTGAGCAGCACGCTCAAGCGATTGGCCAGCGGCAGCCGCAGTGGACGCAGTTGCTGTGGGCTGCGCCCTGCCCGCAACTGGCCGTACAACCACTCGGCTCGGGCGATGCGCTCGGGTGTGGTGCGTGTGCGCACGGACTGGTATTCCACCGTTTGGCCATTGCGCACCACCGGGGTGACGTAGGCGCTGACCCAATAGTGATCGCCATTCTTGCAACGATTTTTCACCAGGCCCATCCACGAGCGGCGCGCCTTGAGGGTTTGCCACAGTTCGCTGAAGGCGGCACTGGGCATATCCGGGTGACGCACGATGTTGTGGTTCTGGCCGAGCAGTTCAGCCTCGTCGAAACCGCTGATGCGGATGAAATCAGGGTTGATGTAGCTGATCGCACCCTTGAGGTTGGTGGTGGAGAGGATGTTGGCGTCTTCTGGCACGCTGACGTCGTGCTGACTAACGGGCAGGTTGGTTTTCATGATTCGATCGGCTCTTCGGCTGAGGGCAAGCGGGTGCTCATGCGGCTGAACAGGGGTTGCAGTTCATGGGCGCTGCAGGGACGGCTGAACCAGAAGCCCTGGGCCAGTTGGCAGTTCTGCGTGCGCAGAAAATCCAGGTGGGCGGCGTGCTCCACGCCTTCGGCGATGACCTCCAGGCCGAGGCTGTGGCCCAGGCCGATGATCGCCCGGCTGATGGCTTGCAGTTCGGCATCTTCGGGCACGCCGCCGATAAAGCTCTTGTCGACCTTGAGGATGTGCAGTGGAAAGCGTTTGAGGTAACCCAGTGAGGAATAGCCGGTGCCGAAATCATCCAGGGCCAGTTGAATACCCAGGTTGGCGAGGGCGCGCAGGGTGATCAGGGTTGCGGTGCTGTCTTCCAGCAACTGGCTTTCGGTGATTTCCAGCACCAGACAGGAGGGCGGCAAACCGGTGTCCTGCAGGATGGCGGTGAGCCGGTTGACAAAGTCGTCCTGGCGCAACTGCCGGCTGGAAAGATTTACGGCGCAGTGCAGTTGCGTGTGCCCGGCCTGTTGCCAGGCGCGCACCTGGCGGCAAGCCTGGCGCAGCACCCAGTCGCCGACCGGAACAATCTCCCCGGACTCTTCCAGTGAGGGGATGAACTCCAGCGGTGCGACCAGCTTTTCGCCGCGTTGCCAGCGCAGCAGGGCCTCGACCCCGACGACCTGAGTGCCCGTGCCATCACTGCGACAGATTGGCTGGTAGTGCAGGACAAACTCATCACGCAGCAGGGCCTGGCCGAGAGCGCTTTCCAGTTCCAGCTGATGATGCGCGCTGGCCTGCAGTTCAGCGCTGAACCGGGCGAACTGAGCCTTGCCGGCTTGTTTGGCTTGATACAGGGCCAGGTCGGCGGCCTGCAGGGCATCCTCGGCGGCATCACTGGCCTGCAACGCGGTGATGCCGATGCTGGCGCTGACCACCAGCACCTGCTCCTGTACATGCAGGGGCAGGTGCAGGCTGTCGAGCATGCGCTGGGCCACCTGCTCGGCATCGCTGGTACTGGCCAGGTCGGTGAGCAGCACCACAAATTCATCACCGCCAAAGCGGCACACGTGATCACCGGGGCGCAGGCAGTGGTTCAGGCGGCGGCTGATCTCGATCAGTACCTGATCGCCGCAGGAGTGACCGAGGCTGTCGTTGATCAGCTTGAAGCGGTCGAGGTCGATAAACAGCAGTGCGGCTGCACGCGCGCCCTCTTTGCCCAGCTGTTGCAGGGCTTGCAGCAGCAGCTCGTCGAGGCGCAGGCGGTTGCCCAGGCCGGTCAGCGGGTCGTGGCGGGCGGCGTGGCGCAGTTGCTGTTCGACGGCCTTGCGTGCGCTGATGTCGCTCTGCGAACCGGCGATGCGCTGTTGCCCGCTGGCATCGCTCTGCGCCACGCCACGCACCAGCACCCAGAGGTAATCGCCATTGCAGCGACGGATGCGGTACTCGTGGTGCAACAGCGGGCTGGCGCCACTGAGGTGGCTTTCCAGGGCCTGGCGCAACGCCGGCAGGTCGTCCGGGTGCACGCGGCTGAACCAGCTGGCGCTGCTTTCGCCGAGCTGATCACGGTCGAGGTCGAGCATGCGGGCCCAGCGTGCCGAGACATATAGACGATCGTGCTGCAGGTGCCAGTCCCAGATGCCGTCATTGGCGCCACGCAAGGCCCGGGCGAACCGCGCTTCGCTGTCTTCCAGGGCCTTGCGCTGGGCGGCGCTGTAGGTGTCGATGGCCAGCGTCATGTCGAAGAACACCGCTTTCAACAGGCTGGCGTAGAGAGCCTGGTCGGGATGCTCCGCGAATAGGCGGGCGAGGACTTCATCGAGGTACAGCCGGTAACCGGCCATGTACCATTTCAGTTCGATGCCGGCCAGCTGGTGGATCAGCCCGATGCGCAGGCGGCTGGCCACGTAGTCGGCGTTGTAGGGGCCGTGCCAGAGACGCTGGTAGTAATCCAGCTGGCTGTGCTTGAGGCGTTGCAGGGTGGATGCGCTGCTGATCAGGCTGGCGGGGCCGGGAAAGCCGGCCAGGTGTCCGTAAAGGCGCTCGGTAAAGGCCTGTTGGGTGTCGCTCATGTGCGCGGCGGCGCTATTCAGGCGTGTGGCGTCGGCATCCTGCCAGTCGAGGAGTTTGCGCCGCTCATGCACGTCACGGCGGTTGAGGCCGATGCGCTGGATCAGCTCATCGAGTGCGGCTACTGAGTTCATCTTCCCTCCCTGCTGTTGTTGTTTTGCAGTCATGCACAGTGGTCAGCGCCTCGCCCGGATGCTGCGCGGCCAAGTGGCCCCCACAAATCGCAGCCATAAAAAAAGCGCCGCAGCATTACGTTCGTGATGAACGCACTGCTGCGGCGCTTCGTCTTGCAGGCCCTGTGTCCTGCCCGGCAAAGCCGGTTCCCGCCGTGGCGGAACCTACTTGAACGCTAGTTCTACTCTATTTTCCGGGTGGCTGACAATTCCTCCAGCAAGCCCTCCAGGCGCGTGCGCAGCTCACCCAGCTCGCGGGATTTGAACGCATGGCGGGTACGCATGAGGGTGGCGATCGTATCGCTCAGGGCCGCATGCAGCAGATCTTCTGCCGGCGGGCTGGGTGCCTGTAGCCAGTGGCACAGCGGTGCCTGACTGCAGTCGCTGGTGACACAGATGACCTCACCGGCGCTGGTCTGGCTGGCCAGCCATTGGCGCAGGCGCAGACCCAGTGATGCGTCTGTGCAGATGATCCGTGGTGTAGGGGCGAGGGTACACATAGAGGCGGCACTTTAACGGTGCACTCCCGGGGAAACATTGATCGGTGTCAACGCGTCTGCCTCGGCTGAACACCTGCTGTGCCGCCGCTGAACTGCTACCCTAGCGCCTTCGACAGCAGGCCGGTTGCCCAATGTTCACCCTCTACCATGCCCCCGATCTGGAAACCCTTGGCGAACTGGCGACCACGCTGCTCGCCACGCCAATGCGCGAGCCGTTTGCGCCGGCCTGGGTGGTGGTGCCGAGTCAGGGCATGGGGCGCTGGCTGACGCTGGAGCTGGCGCGCAAGCAGGGCATTGCCATGCAGCTGGACGTGCAGCTGCCGGCCAAGTTCGTCTGGGACATCTCGCGCCTGTGCCTGGGGCAACTGCCGGAGCAATCGGCGTTCAGCCCCAGCAGCCTGAGCTGGCGCTTGTATGACTGGCTGTGCGAGCCCGCTCACTTGGCTGAAGCGCCGCGTCTGGCGCATTACCTGGACGGTGGCGATGAACGCCGAAGGCTGTCGCTGGCCGTGAAGATCGCCGACGTATTCGACCAATACCTGCTGTATCGCGACGACTGGCTGGCTGCCTGGGAACGCAACGAGCTGCTTGATCTTGGCCCGGATGAAGGCTGGCAGGCGCTGCTCTGGCGCGAGCTGACCAAAGACGGCCACCCGCACCGCGCCCGCTTGCTGGAAGAGTTGCTCGCCCGCCTGTATGACGCTACGCCCATCGCCGGGCTGCCCGAGCGCGTGCTTGTGTTCGGCATCAGTTCGCTGCCACCGCACCACATGCGCGTACTGGAAGGCCTGGCGCGGCACACCCAGGTGATTGTTTTCGCCCTCAACCCGTGCCGCGAAGCCTGGGGCGAGATTCGCGACATCCGCGAACTGGCGCGGCAACCCGAAGCCAACCCCGAAGACTGGTACCTGGATGTCGGCCATCCGTTACTGGCCAGCCTAGGCAAACAGGGCCGCGATTTTTTCGACAGCCTGTTTAGCCTGGCCTCCAGCGAAGGCAGTCAGGAAATCGGCCTGTATTCCGAAGATGAAGACCTGCAAGACGCCAGCCTGTTGCAGGCATTGCAGAACGACATCCTGCGCCTGCGCACTCGAACGGCGGCTGAACGCATAGTGCTGCGCGAAGACGACCGCTCACTGGAACTGCACGTCGCTCACTCGCCGCTGCGCGAAGTGGAAATCCTGCATGACCAACTGCTCGCCCGCTTTGCCGCCGACCCCGCGCTGACGCCCGATCAGGTGGTGGTGCTGACCCCGGACATCGAGCGGTATGCGCCCTATATCGAAGCGGTGTTTGCCCCGCGTGAAGGTGTGCCGCGCGTGCCGTTCAGCCTGGCCGACCGCAGCCTGCGCGCGGAAATCCCGCTGATCGAAGCCTTCCTCAACCTGTTGGCGCTGCCGGACAGCCGCTTTGCTGCCGAAGAAATTCTGGCCTGGCTGGAACAGCCGTCCATTGCCCGCCGCGCAGGTATCGAAGCCGAAGATTTACCGCTGCTGCGCGACTGGCTGCGCGACGCGGGCGTACGCTGGGGCCGCGATGAAACGCACCGTGAGCAACTGGGCCTGCCGGCCGACGCGGCCTTTACCTGGCGGCAAGGGCTGGACCGCCTGCTGCTGGGCTTTGCTGCACCGCCGCAATTAGCAGGGCTTGCCGCGCCGTTGCTGGGCGACAGTTGGCCGCTGGATGCACTGGAAGGCGGCCGCGCACAACTGCTCGGGCGCTTGGCCGGTTTTGTCGAGCGCTTGGCCGCGCTGGCGCAGAGCCTGCAACGGCCGCGCGCCCTGGGCGAATGGGCCGAATCCCTGCAAGGGCTGATTGATCAGTTGTTCGATGAGCGCGAAGCCGGTGACACCCTGTTGCTGCTGTCCAAGGCCTGCGCAGCGCTCAAAGAACAGGGCGACGCCTCGGGGGTTGAGCGGCCGATTGAGCTGGCGCTCATCCGCCAGCAACTGACCGCTGCCTTGGAGCAGGGCAGCGCCGCTTCGGGCTTTCTCACCGGCGCGGTGACCTTCTGCACCATGGTGCCGATGCGCAGCCTTCCGTTTCGTCTGGTCTGCCTGCTCGGTCTGGATGACGGTGCCTTGCCGCGCCGCACCCCGGCAGCGGGCTTTGACCTGATCAGCCAGAAACCCCGTCGCGGCGACCGCGCACGGCGGCTGGATGACCGTTACCTGCTGCTGGAAATTTTGCTCTCGGCGCGGGGCGGCCTGTACCTGAGCTATGTCGGCCGTGATCCACGCAGCAACGCCGAGCTGCCGCCTTCGGTACTGGTCAGCGAGCTGCTGGATGTGGTTGATCTGACGGCGATCGATGGCAACGGCCCGGCTAGCACGAGGATTACCCACCACCACCCGCTGCAGCCCTTCGCCCCCGGCAACTTCGCCGGCAACCGCCATGCCGGCTTTGCCGCGCCCTGGTTCCACGCTGCACAGCGCTTGAGTCAGGCGGTGCAAGCCCCCGCGCCCTTTGCCAGCGCTCTGGATGCACCGGATGCGGACGGGTTAAGCATCGAACCCAGTCAGTTGATTCACTGCTTCAAACACCCGGCGCGCTACCTGCTGGAACAACGCCTCGGCCTGCGTTTGGCGCAAAGCGAGGAAGCCCTCGCCGGTGACGAGCCGTTCAGTGTCGAGTGGACCCGCCAGCACGGCCTGCGCCAGCTGGCGTTGCAGTCTATCGAGAACGGTTGGAGTGAACGCCAGGAGCGCGCCGTGGCGGCGGCTTCCGGCTGGCTGCCAGTGGGCGAGTTGGGCCAGGCGCACTGGGGGCAAATTCGCGGGCCGATTCGCGCCTTTGCGCCGACCCTGTTTGACGAGCGCCCGGAGGACGCGCCGCAACCGCTGTTGGTCGATATCGAACTGGCGGGTGTGCGCATCCACGGCTGGCTGGATGGCGTGACCCGTGAAGGGTTGTTTGATTACCGCCTGCGTGATCTCGGCGCTTGGGAGCTGGCGCCGTTCTGGCTGCGCCATCTGCTGCTCAACTGCGCGGCCAGCCCCGAGATCAGCCGCGACAGCCGCCTGCTCTCACCGAAAAGCGAATGGCGTCTGGGCGCGTTGGCCAATGCCCGTGAGCTGCTCTTACCCTGGCTGGAGGCCTACAAACGCGCGCTGTGCGAGCCGCTGCCGCTGTTCGCCAAATGCAGCCACGGTTTTGCTCACAAATGGCGCAACCCCGGGCGTAAAGAGCCAATTGACGCCGCCCGCAGCGAAGCGCGGGTGATGTGGCAAGGCAATGACTTTATGACCGGTGAAGGCCAAGACCCCTGGAACGCCTTGGCCTTCCGCGACCGTGAAGCGCTGGATGAGCGCTTTGAAGTGTTGGCCGAACAACTCTACGGCCCGGCGCTGGACGCCCTGCAAGACAGTGACGAGGACGAAGCATGAGCAGCGCCAGCCTGAACCTGTTGCACGACAGCTTCACCGGTCGCTCGCTGATCGAGGCCAGCGCCGGCACCGGCAAGACCTGGACCCTGACCGCGTTGTACGCGCGCCTGCTGCTGGAGAAACAGCTCAACGTCAGCCAGATTCTGGTGGTGACCTTTACCACCGCTGCCACCGCCGAGCTGCGCGAGCGCATTCGTAAGCGCCTGGCCGAGTTGCTGGCAGTGTATGAACAGGGGCCGGGTGATGACGCCTTGCTCAATGAATTGCACGCCCAGTACCCGGATGCCGCCAGCCACCGGCGTTTGCTGCTGGCGGTGCACGGTTTTGATGAGGCGGCGATCTTCACCATCCACGGCTTCTGCCAGCGGGCGTTGCAGGACGCCGCGTTCGAGGCCGGTGGCGATTTCGACAACGAGCTGACCCACGACGACCGCGAGATTATCGACGCCCTGCTCGCCGACCTCTGGCGGCATGAGCTGGCCAGCGCCGAGCCGGAATGGGCGGCATTTCTGGTGCAGCAAAAGATCACTCCGCAAAGCCTGCGTCAGCGTTTGCGCAATCACCTGGGCAAACCCTACCTGCGCATCGAACCACAACCGGGCACGCGCAGCGAGATGAGCGCCCTGCGCGCTGCCTGGCAGCAGGCGCAGCGCCTTTGGCAGGGCGAAAGCGCCGGCTGGCTGGCGCAGCTCAAGGCCTTTGACGGCTTCAAGAGCAATATGTGCAACCCGGCCAAACTGGGCGTCTGGCAGGCTGAGTTGGACGGTTATTTCAGCGACGCCGCTGCGCTGTTCAGCAAGACCGAAGCGCATCGCCGCCTGGCCCGCGAAGGGCTGAACAAGGCCAGCAAGAAGGGCTGCGAAGCCCCCGCCAATCCGCTGGCCGCTGCCTTGCAGGAGCTGTGCGATGCGCTGGATGCCGCACAACCCGAGGCTGAGCAACGCCTGATCGACCTGCAGGTGCGCTTGATTCATCAGCTCAACGAACAATTGCCCGCGCGCAAGGCGGCGCAACGCCTGCTGGCCTTCGATGACCTGCTCAACAAACTGCAGCAAGCCTTGCAGAGTGAGGGCGGCGAGCACCTGGCCAGCACCCTGCGCACGCAGTATCCGGTGGCGCTGATCGATGAGTTTCAGGACACCGACCCGGTGCAGTACCGGGTGTTTCACCGTATCTATTCAAACCCTGGCGTAGCGAGCGACTTGCTGACAAGGAAGGCTCCGAGCGAAGGGCGAGACAGTACTGGCTGTACGGCGAGCCCTGAGCGAGGAACTGACGCAGTCAGCGAGGCGCGCAGTAGCCAGGCGGGCGACCTGTGTTTTGTCGGCGACCCCAAACAGGCCATCTACGCGTTTCGCGGTGCCGACTTAGCCACGTATTTAAAAGCCCGCAGCGAAGCCGCGCGGCAATACAGCCTGGCCACCAACCACCGCTCCACGCCCGCGCTGATCGCCGCGCTGAATCAGCTGTTCGACCGGCCCATGCCCTTTGCCGAGAAGGGCTTGGCTTACCAGCAGGTCGGGGCCAGCAGCAAGGCGCGGGCGCGACTGGTATTGCCGCGTATTGAGGATGAAACCGACGCGCCGCTGGCGTTGGTCTGGCTGGATAACGACTACCTGGGCAAGGGTGAAGCGGGGGCATTGGTGGCGCGGGATACGGCGCGGCGCATTGCGGCGGTGCTCAGCGCCAGCAGCCGGGGGGAGGCCTATTTCGAACAGTCGGGTATCCATACGCCGTTAAAGGGCGGTGATATCGCCGTGCTGGTCGCCAGTCACCGTCAAGCCGGCGAAGTGGCCGCCGAACTGGCCGCCCGTGGCGTGCCCAGCGTGCGCCGAGGCAAGGAGAACGTCTGGCACAGCGAAGAGGCCGATGAGCTGTCCGCCGTGCTCGCCGCCTACGCCGAACCGGGCCGCGAGGGCGCATTGCGTTATGCCCTGGCCAGCCGTTTGCTGGGCCGCAGCGCCGCTGATCTGGCCGCCTGCAGCGAGGATGCCCAAGCCTGGGACCGTGAGCGCGAAGCCGCCGAGCGCTATCACCAACTCTGGCAGCAACAAGGCTTTATGCGCGCTTTCCGCGCCTGGCTGGATGAGCAGCAAGTGGCCCAGCGGTTGCTGGCGCTGGTCGATGGCGAGCGCCGTCTGACCAACCTGCTGCACCTGGCCGAGCTGCTGCAAAGCGAAAGCCTGCAACGTCCCGGCCTGGAGCAATTGCTCGCCTGGTTCAACGCCCAGCGCAGCACCGAGGCCCATGGCGAAGACGCCCTGCTGCGTTTGGAAAGCGATGCCGAGCGCGTGCAAATCGTCACCATCCACACCTCCAAAGGCCTGGAATACCCGCTGGTGTTCTGCCCCTACCTGTGGGACGGCGCGCTGCTGCGCCAGCATGAAGACATCAGCTGCCACGCCGACGACGGCACGCCGCTGCTGGACCTCGGCAGCGAACAGCTCGACACACACCGCGAGCGCGCCCGTCATGAGCGTTTTGCCGAAAAACTGCGCCTGACCTACGTCGCCCTGACCCGCGCGCGCGATCGCCTGTGGCTGCACTGGGGGCCGGTGGACTGCAAGCCGAAAAAGGACGGCAGCCTCGGCGACAGCGGCCTGCACAGCAGCGCCCTGGCCTGGCTGCTGCACGGCCGTGGGTTATCGGGTGAGGATGCCCTCGCCGAACTGGCCGGCCACCTGCAAACCCTCAGTCCGCAGGGTTTGCGTGCGGAAGTCGAACAGCTGATCGCCAGCAGCCAAGGCCAGATGGCCATTCAACCGTTGCGTGACAGCGAGGCCAGCGCCGCCGGTGAGCAACGCGCCCCGGCCCCGCAGCAACTCGCCACCTTGCAGCGCAGCCTGCACAGCGCCTGGCGCATCGGCAGCTTTTCGGGGTTGGCGGCGGGTATGCATATGGAAGCCCCGGACCGCGATGGCCTGGTGCTGCCGGATGCCAGCGAGCCGGGCACGGGCTTCTTCGCCTTTCCCCGTGGTGCGCGGGCCGGTACCTGTCTGCACGCCATCCTCGAAGATTGGGCGCGCAGCAAAGGCGCGCTGGCTGAGCTGATCGAACCGGGGCTGAGCGGTCACGGCATCAGCAACGACTGGCAGGCCGTGGCGCTTGACCATCTGCAACAAGTGATCGACGCCGATCTGGACGGCCAGGGTCTGACCCTCGCTGGTCTGAATCCGACCCGACGCTTGCCCGAACTGGGCTTTACCTTTCCCCTGGCGGGGCTGGATGTGCAACGCCTGCGCGCGATTCTCTGCGACCCGGCGCATGGCCTGGCGGCACCGATGCGCGAGGCGGCGGCGCGGCTGGAATTCGACAGCCTCAAGGGCTTTCTCAAGGGTTTTATCGACCTGACCTTCGAGCACAACGGCCGCTGGTACATCGCCGACTACAAGTCCAACTGGCTCGGCCCGGACGCCAGCTACTACGGCGGCGAACGCCTGCTGCACGCCCTGGCCGCCGAGCATTACTACCTGCAATACCTGATCTACCTGGTGGCGCTGCGGCGCTTCCTGCGGCAGCGTCTGGATGGCTTCCAGAATGAGCAGCTGGGCGGCGCGTATTACCTGTTTCTGCGCGGCATGCCGAGCGCTGGAGTGTATTTCTCGCGGCCCAGCGATGGGCTGTTGGATGCGCTGGATACCTTGTTTGCGGAGGGGCGCTGATGCTGTTGGGTGATCCGGCGGGGATGTCTAGGGTAGGGTGGATGACGCTGTTTTCATCCACCACGGCGAACGGTGGATGGATGAAGCGTCATCCACCCTACGGGAGTGGACTATGACGCTTGCTGATCTGCCCCTCGGCCCGCTGGAACGCGCGCTGGTCGCCAGCTTGCAGCGCCTTGATCCGCAGGCGTCGCCGGTGGTCTTGGCGTCAGCGGCGCTGCTGTGCATGGCCTTGGACAAAGGCGATGTGTGCCTGCCGTTGGCGCGCACAGCCGGGCAGCGGCCCTGGCCGGAACATGCCTTCAATCTGCCGAAACTGGCGGACTGGCAGGCGCAGTTGCAGGCATCCGCGTTGGTAGGCGGCGAGGGGGCGTTCACACCGCTGATCCTTGAGCACGGCCGCCTTTATCTCGCGCGTTATCAGGCTTATGAGCGCCAGTTGGCCAAGCAGTTGCTGCAACGCGCCGCCGATCTGCCCGAAGTGGATGAGGCCCAGCTCAGTGAAAGCCTGACCCGGTTGTTTGCCTTTAATCAGCAACAGCCCGACTGGCAGCGCCTGGCCGCCGCGCAAGCGGTGCGACGCAAGCTGGCGGTGATCTCCGGCGGCCCCGGCACCGGCAAAACCACCACCGTGGTGCGTTTGCTGGCGGCGCTGCTTGAACAGCCCGGTTGCGAACATCCGGGCGGCGCTCCGCTGGCCATCGGCCTGGCCGCGCCTACCGGCAAAGCCGCTGCACGCATGGCCGAAGCCATTCGCAATGCCAAAGCCGAGTTGCCGGTCAGCGAGGCGATCAAAGCCGCGCTGCCCGATGAGGCGCGCACCCTGCATCGCCTGCTCGGCAGCCGGGGCGACAGCCCGCAGGTGCGGCATCACGCGGCCAATCCGCTGGCGCTGGACGTGCTGGTGGTGGACGAAGCGTCGATGGTCGATCTGGCGCTGATGGCCAAACTGCTCGATGCGCTGCCGCCCACTGCACGATTGATCCTGCTTGGCGATAAAGACCAACTGTGCGCCGTGGAAGCCGGCGCGGTGTTTGCCGAGCTCTGCGAGGGCCGTGGTTTTGATGCTCAGGCGGCGGGCGAACTGCAACGCATCACCGGCCAGCAGGTGCCGATCAGCCAGCCGACCTCACAACTGGGCGATGCGGTGGTGCTGCTCACCCACAGCCACCGCTTTGCCGGTGACAGCGGCATCGGCGAACTGGCGCGGCGCATTAATGGCGGCGATGTCAGCGGCACGCTGAACCTGCTCAAGGAAAGCCGCAGCGACCTGACCTGGATGGCCACGCCAACGCCCAATGAGTTGCTGGAACGTCTGGATCAGGGCTACGCGCCCTATATCAGCGCCGCCAGAAGCGCCGACCCTGCCGCCGCCTTTACCGCGTTCAATGCCTTTCGCGCGCTCTGCGCTCAACGTGAGGGGGCCTGGGGCGTGGCCGGGATCAACGAAGCGCTGGAGGCACGGATCAAACGCCGCAGCCAGGTTTCCGCGCGCGAGCGCTGGTATGTCGGCCGGCCGATCATGGTGCGGCAGAACGACTACGCCCTCGGCCTGTTCAACGGTGATATCGGCCTCTGCCTGCACACTGAATACGGCCTGCGCGTCTTTTTTGAAGGCGAGGACGGTTACCGCCCCTTCGCCCCGGCACGCCTGCCGAGCCACGACAGCGCCTTCGCCATGACCGTGCACAAAAGCCAGGGCTCGGAATTTGCCAACGTGCTGCTGGTGCTGCCCGAACTGCCCAGCCCCTTGCTCAGCCGCAGCCTGTTCTACACCGGCATCACCCGCGCCAAACACAAGGTGGAAATCTGGGCCTTAGCCGCCCGCTTGGGCGAAGCCGTGGCCACCCGTGCCGAGCGCGCGGCGGGCTTGGCCGAGCGGCTGGCCACCGCGCCTGACAGACCTACGCCAGCACCGGTGACGGTAGAGGACAGCAACCAGTGGGCGTTGTTTTGAGGCTGTAAAAGCTGTTGGGCTTCGCTGCGCTCAACACCAACCTACCGTCTGCAGGTAACGGTCGTTAACAGGCATGGCCGCGGCTGAGCCACAACTATGACTGGCTTGCAAAACGCGCCTTGAGTCCGGCAACACTCATCGCCAAGGTAATCTGCTCATCCGGCACCAACAAATATGACCACTGCTTGGCGGCGTGCTCGCGGGCATGTTCATTGGCATAGCCGCACCAGCGCTCGGCAGCACGGGCCTTCATTTGGGTTTCGTTGAGTGCAATCTGATCCGCTCGTTTGGGTTCGATGATCAGGTAGTCGGTCTGGGTTTCCACCACAAAGTCCGGTTCGTAGTTCTGCCCATTGAGGTATTCGATGCGGAACTGCCCAGACGCCGGTTTCATCCATTTGAGCACCTGCGGATCGTCTTCGAGAATCTGCGCCAGACGCCACTCGCCGTCGACCGAATCGAATTTCTGATAGGGGTAGCAGCAGCGCGCGAAACCCTCAAAGACCATTTGCCGCACCGCACGTTTATCCGTAACGGGGGTACGGAAATGACGCGGAGCCTCCCCGGCTGGCAGGGTGTAGGCCGCCGGTTTGAGCACATCGAAACCTTGCGTCACCCTGCCTCGGTAATCCGTTGGGGTGGTGGTCAGGTTGGCGGGCATTTGCATTTGCGCCCAAATAAAATCGCTCAACTGCTTTTGCCAATACAGCAGCACGTTATCCACCGCCTCTTGGGTCGGCAGGTAGCTGCGCAGGTGCTGCAGCATCTGCCCGGCCAGCTTATAGAGCAGTGCGGCGTAGCGGTCGTAGTCCACCTCGTCACGGGCAAACAGGTGGCGCACCAGATAATCCTCTTGGCGCGCCTCCTGGCCGTCTTGCTGACGCCACTGAATGCTCGCGCTCTGGTTATTTTCCAGGTGACGCAAAAGCAACTCCTGACTGACCGGCTCGAAGCGAATCTTCTCCAGCCCCTGTAGGTCGAAATCCTCGAACTGATAGTTCACCTCGCGGGTGGGCAGTACCGCGATGCGCGGCACGTCGATGGTCAGCGCCACGATTTTGGCCGTGACCTTACGCACCAGCTCAGCCACGCTCAACGGCTCAGGCACCGCCGTGCTATCCATACCCTCGAACTGCGTCTGGGCGGGCAATTGCGCATCCAGGGCCTTTTGCACACGGGCGATCAGGCGCTGCTGGGTTGCTGGCTCCTGCAGTTGGCTGCTGCTGGCCAGCTTGCGCGCCTCCTCCTGCACGGCCTCAAGGGTGATGGCCGCGACATTGGCTTCTGCGGCGCTCTGCACCGCCACCTGATAGCGGCCTTGGCTTTCGGCAGCAGGTGCGGCGCCGTCTGCACCGGTATGGCCAAGCACAATGGCCACTGAAGCCGACTCCAGCAGTTGCGGCTTCTCATTCGGCACATCGCTGTCACTGCCGTTACCGATATAGACCTTCTCGTGGATCAGCGAGTCGTCCTGGTTGGCACGGTCGACGATTTCCTGAAAACGCTCATGGGCGACGATGCACAAACGATCCACCGCCACCACGCCGGTGCGTTTGCCATAGGGCAGGCGCAGGCCGCGGCCAATGGTCTGCTCGGTAAGAATCTCCGAGGCCGAGGCGCGCAGCGGCACGATGGTGTAGAGGTTGGTGACGTCCCAGCCTTCCTTGAGCTTATTGACGTGAATAACGATCTCGGTGGTCTCGTCGTGCTCCACCGCCAGCAGGCGCTGCATCGACTCGTCAGATTCTTCGCCAGTGAGGTTGGAATGCACCTCAATGACCCGCTCCTTGTAGCGCCCGCCAAAGAAGTTGTCCGACTGGATATAGGCGCGAATCTCCGCCGCATGGGCGGTGTGCTGCGCCACCACCAGCATAAAGGGCTTCACCGCCCTGACGTTGTGGTTACGCGCGTAGTTCTCCAGCTCCACCTTGACGTACTCATGGTGGTGGATGCCGTCTTCCAGCTTGATCGCCTCCAGGTCGGCCTGGCTGTACTGGGCGTGCTGAAAGTCGCGACGGGTGCCCACCGCCGGAATCTTCACATAACCGTCCTTGAGCGCCAGGGACAGCGGGTAGTGGTACACCACGTTGCCGAATGGCCGGGGCTTGGCCCCGGTGGTTTTTGGCGTGGCGGTCAGCTCCAGGCCGAGCACCGGCTTTAAGTCGTCAATGGCCTTGGCCCCGGCATCGGCGTAGTAGCGGTGCGCCTCATCCATCAGCACCACCAGGTCGGGCAGGTTGGCCAGGTACTGGAAGTACGACTCGCCCAGATACTCCTGCAGGCGCTTGACCTTGGCGGTGGTGGACTTGGCCGCGCCCTTCTTGTTGTCGCGAGCGCTGATCTTGGCGATGTTGAAGATGTTGATATGCAGGTTGGCGTCGCCGTTGAACAGGTCGCCGGTGATGGTCGCCGGCACCGCATAGTCCAGGCGCACGCCACGGCCATCCTCGTAGTCATCGCCGGTAACAATCACCGGCGGCGAGCCGGCCATTTCCGGGATGCCGGCAAACACATACTTGGGGTCGCCGAGGGTGAAGTCCTTTTTCAGCTTCTCATAGATGGTCAGGTTGGGTGCCAGGATCAGAAAGTGCCGGCTGCGCCCGGTGATAAACAGCCAGGCGATCATCGCGCCCATCAGCCGGGTTTTGCCCACGCCGGTGGCCAGGGCAAAGCACAGCGACGGGAAGGCCCGCTCGAAGGCCTGCAGGCTCGGGTACTGGCTGCGGATCAGTTGCAGCCAGTGCTGCATATCCGGTTCTTTGTCGAGCGGCAACTGGTCGAGCAGCTCGACCAGAATGTCCAGCGACTCACGCTGCGGTTTGCGCAGCGACAGCCGTGCGGTGATCTGGTTGGCGACTCTGCGGCCATTGATTGGCTCAGCCATGGGAACTGTCCTTATTCGTCATCGAGGGCTTGGTCGTCCGGCTCGGCCATCAGGTTGATGCTGAAGCTGTAGTCGTCGTGGTCCCACTCGCACTTGCCGAGGATGGCGCGGGGGATCTTCTTCAGGGTCAGGTTGGGGAAGGCATCCACGTCGGCCATAAAAGCCTTGCAGCAGATCAGCAGGGTCCGTGCGCTGCCCACCTCGTCGCTGATGCGGCGCAACTGGTCGTGGCTCAGGCTGCCGGTGGTGACGTAGATAAAGTCGCTCTCGCTGCTTTGCCCGTGCATCCAGAAATGCGCCTGGCTCGGCGCGTAGGCGAAGCCCATGTGCTTGCACATGGCCTCGGCCAGCATTTCGGCGTTGTAGGCCGGGTTGATCACCCAGTTGCCCCATTGGTCCTTTTTCAGCAGCGACGGTGCCAGGCGCAGGTAACGGAAACCGCCGCCGCCCTGCCAGCCGACCGCCTTGCTGATACCGCCCTGATCCTCGCCGTCGATCACCTTGCACAGGCGCGGCACGATATGGGTATGGCAGTGCTCGCCCAGCTCGACCATGATCCAGCGCCTCCCCATCTTGTGGGCCACCGCGCCGGTGGTGCCGGAGCCAGCGAAGGAGTCGAGGACGAGATCGCCGGGGTTGGTGGCTATCTCAAGTACACGTTGCATTAAGCTTTCTGGCTTTGGAGTAATGAAGTCAGTTGCCAGTGAGGAGCTACCCAGTACAGCCCTCACCTCTTTTCTTGCAGCATCGGTGTGTCCCGCGTACTCGTGTGACCACAGAGTTTGTGGAACCACACCCTGATTGCGTAGCAAATGCTTGTATCGTTTAAATGATGGGGTTTTACCGAGGCCATCTTTGCCCCAGTAAATGAAGCCTTCAGCAACATGGCGCAAGTGCTCTTCTCTTGAATATGACCATACACGTGTTTTGCTTGGCCAAATTTCAAGTCCAGTATTTGGCTGAATTATTGGGTAGTAAAGATTCGGGCGCTCATCCGAGGACTTGCTGCATGTGTAATTGTCCGGCCTGAATACACCTTTTTCGTCTTCATATTTATACTGGCGATCTTTTTCTTCGGTACGCGGAATAAGATTCCTCTGCCAGCTTCCAGACTTTTGGTAAACCAGCAAATGGTCGTGCATCGGGGCTATCGTCTTATGATCATTGGCAACAGAGTATTTTTTTTGCCAAACAATATTCGCAACAAAATTTCTTCTGCCAAAAATCTCATCGCACAATACTTTCAAATAATGCGCTTCGTTATCGTCAATGGTGATCCACAGCGAACCATCTTCCGCCAGCAAGTTGCGGATAATCTCCAGCCGATCCCGAATCAGCGTCAGCCATAACGAATGCTCAACCCCATCGTCGTAATGGGTAAAAGCACTGCCGGTGTTATAGGGCGGGTCGATAAAGACGCACTTCACCTTGCCCGCATACTTGGCCTCCAGCGCTTTAAGCGCCAGCAGGTTGTCGCCCTGGATCAGCAGGTTGTCGTGCAAGGCCGGGCTGGCGGCTTCGGCCAGCAGGTCGCCCTGGGCCGGGGTCGGCGCGTCGGCCCGGTACGACAGGCTTTTGTCCTCGATCAGGATGCGCGGTTCGAGGCGTGGGCGTTGGTCTTTGCCGATCCAGGTCAGTTCGAGTTTGGGCTTGTCAGTCATCGGCGTGGTCTTCGTCTTCGGCAAAGTGCGCCAGCAGGCCGTTGCGTTCGCGGCTGGCGGCGTAGATGGTTAGTTTCAGTTCGGTGTGCTCGGTTTGTTCATAGCGCGGGCGGCGCAGGGACAGGCGTTCGCTGGCACCGTTGATGGTGGGCACGCCCTCGCCACGGCGTTCGATCATGTTCTGCCGGCGGGTGCTCGGGTCGGCTGGGTAGTAGCGGCTGAGCAGGTTCACCAGGGTTTCGTTACGGCTGATGCTGTTGGCGTCCATGCTCTCGACGGTCAGGCTGTTGGGCAGGCCGCCCGGCGTACTGATTTCCAGGCGGTCGGCGAACAGGTGCAGGCGAATGCGCGCGCCATGCATGGCGTAGTCACGGTGGGCCACGGCGTTGACCACGGCTTCATAGACGGCACCGAGGTCGTATTGCGGGATGTCGATGCGCCCTGGGCGCTTGACCGCCTCCACGCGCATATTGCGTTTGACGAAGTTGAAGGCCTGCTGGATTTGCTCATCCACCGGGCCGTCGCAGTCCTGGGCATCCAACTGGTACTCGGCGTTGCGCTCGGTGCCGCTGTAGGCGACGCATTGCACCAGTGCCGAGGAGAGAAAGTCCGCCGGGCGGCGGGTCAGCAGTAGCACGCCGGTAACGGTCAGTTGCGGTTGATGGTTTTCGTCTTCGAGCAGCAGGTAGAGCTTTTTCAGTTGCAGGGCTTCGGGCAGGTCGCCGCGCAGGAAGCGTGCTTTCAGCTCCGCGGCGATGTCCTCGCGGCGGGTGCCGGGCACCCGTTGTTCGTCGAAGCGGATTAGCCGCGCCATGCTGCGTTGCTGGAACATGCGGGCGAGCAGCTCTGGGGACATTAGGCGCTTACTGGAGCCAACGCGGTGGCTGTAGCCAGCGGGGCTGCGGTGGACAAACAGGCTTTTGTTGACGCGCACCCAGACCACGGGCTTGGCCTCGCCCTGCTGATCGGGGATTTCCACCAGGCGCGTTTCAATGGGCAGCGGCGGGTCAATCAATTGGCTGGCCAGGTTGGTCAGCCACAGCTCGACGGTGTCGAGATCATCACGGGTGATGCCTTCAATGTTGCGCGTTTTGTCGTTGACGCCCAGCACCAGGATGCCGCCGCTGGTGTTGGCGAAGGCCGCCAGTTCATCGGCGATGCTGTCGCTGTGTGGCTTATCGACCTTTTTCCCTTTGAGGGTGATGGCCTTGAACTCGTAGGCCGAGTCTTCGCCCAGGCGAATCTGGTAGATCAGTTCGCGTACCAGTTCCGTGGTGTTGATCATGGGGTGCCCTCCAGGCGCCAGCGCAGGCTGAATAGCGGTTGTTGCTCGGGGCTGAGCAGCAGGTTTTGCTCGATGTCTTCCAGCAGGCGGTCTTCTTCGGCTTCGATTTTTTTCTTCTCTTCGTGGTAGGCGAGCATCAAATCGTCACGCTCGCGCTCCAGCTTTTTCAGGGCTTTTTTGGCGCTCATTTTTTCTTGCAGGGTTTCCAGTTGGCGCACGGCTTTGCGCGCTTCCTTGATCTCCTGGTCGAGCTGTTTGATGCGAATGTCGAGGCCGATGCGTTTGTCTTCTGCCCAGCGTTCGAGCTTTTCGGTTTCTTCCTCGAAGAAGCGTTCGTTGCGCGCTTCGGCGGCCTTGAGGCAGGCGTCGCGCAGGGCGTCGAGCTGCGCGTGCAGGCGCGGGCTGTGTTGCAGCGTGGGGCTGGCGGCCTGCTCGCTGGCTTGCAGGCGCAACAGGCGCTCGCAGGTGGGGGCGTCGAGCATGTGCCCGCTGTCGGTCACGCCGGCCAGTAACAGGTGCTCGTAGTTCTGCTTGGGGGTGCTGAGGGTCAGTTTGTGCAACGTCAGCTCACCGCTGTGCCCCAGCAGGTCGCGCAGGTTGGAGTACTGGCCGTTTTCGGCGGGCGCATAGTGAAAGGTGACCTGAGCTTGGTCGCTGACGATGGCCGCGCGCGCCTCGTCGATCAGGTGCTGGCCCAGGCCGTCGTTGGGTTGCAGAAACTCGCTGTCGCTGTTTTCGGCGGTTTGCCAGTGCGGGGTGTAGCGAATGCCGTGCAGCTCAAGGTAATCGTCGGCGAAGTGCGCGTGTGGCAGGCTCATGCGTGCCAGCAGCAGCAGGGTTTTCTGGTAGTCGTCCAGGGCCTGTTCGGTTTTCTCGCGGCGCACGTTGAGGCGCTCGATAACGTCGACGTCGAAGTGCTCGAACAGCGAACGGCGGGCATCCTGGTTGCGGCCTTCGATCTGGCTTTGCAGTTGCGCCTGGAGCTGATCGAACTCACGCTCGATCTCCTCATCGCTGCGGCATTGCTGGTAGATGGCGTGAATGCGTTGCTCGATGTCCACGCCCGATTCGATGGTGCCGAGAATCTCGTCAGAGGCGCCGAACACGCCCTCGAACAGGTTGAACTTTTTACTCAACAACTCGAAGACGCGTTGGTCGGCCTTGTTGGCGTTGTTGATGAAGTTGACCACCACTACGTCGTGTTTTTGCCCGTAGCGGTGTACGCGGCCAATACGCTGCTCGACGCGCTGCGGGTTCCAGGGCAGGTCGTAGTTGATCAGCAGCGAGCAGAACTGCAGGTTGATACCTTCGGCACCCGCTTCGGTGCAGATCATGATGCTGGCTTGCTCGCGGAAGCGCTCGACCAGTGCGGCCTTCATGTCGGCGTTGCGTGAGCCGGAGATGCGCGGCGAGCCGGCGTGGCGTTGCTGCCAGGCCTGCAGGGTGGCGATGGAGTCGGCATCGTTGTTCGTGCCATTGAGCAGCACGACCTTGCCGGCGTAACCGGCGTTGGCGAGTTGTTCGAACAGCCAAGCCTGGGTGCGTGCCGACTCGGTGAAGATCACTGCTTTGCGTTGCCCGCCCAAACGCTCGGTAAAGTCGAAAGCCTTGCCCAGCACGGCCAGCAGGGCGCTGCCTTTGGCATTGCTGGTGATGTTTGCAGCCAGGTGCTGGAAACCCTTGAGTTGGTCGATTTCCGACTGCAGGGCGGCTTGGTCGATCAGGTCATCGTCGTCGATGCCGGTGGCGTCGGCCAGGTCGGCCAACTCTTCGTAGTCGCTCAAGGCATCGGCCAGCGACCGCTTGCTCTCCAGCCGCTCAATCATGCGTTGCAAGGTGCCGCGTATGGCATAGGACGACGAAGCGAGAATCTTGCGAATGACCAGCGTGACCAAATGCCGGGCTTGCGGCTGGATAGCCAGCACGTAGTCATCCTGCAGGTAGTGGGACACTTGCTTGTACAGTTCGACTTCGTCGGGCTGCGGGTCATAGTCGACGGTCATGGAGTAGCGGCGGGTGAAGTTGATGCCGCCTTCTTCCTGCACTTGCCGACGCAGGGTGCGTTTGCAAATGCTTTGCAGGCGTTTGCGCAGCAGCTCCAGCTCGCTGTCGTCGAGTTTGGGCTTGCTGTAGCGGGCCTTGAATGAGTTCAGGTCGCCGAAAAAATGCGGGTCGATCACCGACACCAGGCCGTACAGCTCCAGCAGGCTGTTCTGCAGCGGCGTGGCGGAGAGTAAAACCTTGGGGACGCCCAGCAGTGCATCGTTTAGCGCTTTGGCGGTTTTCGCGCCGTCTTTCTTGTAGATGTTGCGCAGCCGGTGCGCTTCGTCGAGCACCACCAGATCCCAGGGTATCTGCGCTAACTCGCGCTGCTTGCGGGCGGCGAACTCATAGGAGCAGATGACGATGGCCGGCTCGCCCGCGCTTGCTCGGTCGAAGGGGTTGCGGACGCCGGCTTGCTTGGCCGCGCTGAAGTCCTTGGCTTCGAGAATTTTCGACGGCAGCGCGAATTTCTCCTGCAGTTCCTGGCTCCATTGCTTGCGCAGCGTGGCCGGCACGATGAGCAGGAGCTTGCGCCGCCGCTCGGCCCACTTCTGCGCCAGCACCAGGCTGGCTTCAATGGTTTTACCCAGCCCGACTTCGTCTGCCAGCAAAACACCTTTCGACAAAGGCGAATGCAGGGCGAACAGCGCGGCATCGACCTGATGCGGGTTCATGTCGACCTTGGCACCGGCGATGGTCTGCGTCAGCTTCTGTTCTTCCGCTTGGACAAGCGTCAGCCATTGGGCCAGGTAGGCACGCTGGTAGGCGGTGTACATCAGCCCTCCTTGCGCGGGGCGAGGGGGTTGAAGCCAGCAGGCTGCTCGACCCGCGCGAGAAACTCGTTGATGGCCTGACGGATCACCCAAGCCAACGACAAGCCATGTTTATCCGCCAGCGCCTGCAGTTGCTCAAGTTGTTCCGGGGGAAGCGAGATGGTTGTGCGTGCGGACTTCATGTCTGCTCACCGAAAAGAATACAAGTGCATCACTTTACATCGTTAGCTGGGTGATTGCTGCCATGAACTACAAACGCTAGTGGTTGCTCAGTCGCCACTTTTTGATCTCTATAAATGGCCTTCACTGGCCTAAGTGTTCTCGCGAGCAGCCCGGACTGGATCCGGATTGCATCGATTCAAGCTATTCGCTCGGCTTTTTCAGTTTCGGATTCGGGAAGAACTGCACCGCCTGCACCTTCGGATCAGGCGCCTTGGGTTTTAGCGCGCTGGTGTTGACGCGCGTGGGCAGTTCTTTCGGCACCGAGTTGCCGCGCTCGTCCAGGGTGTCGGCGTAGCCGCAGGCCACACATTCGCGGTTGGGTACGCCGTCGACATTCCACATCTGGATCTTGTCCATTTCGCTGCACGCCGGGCAGACGGCCCCGGCGATAAAGCGTTTGGCGGTGATGGTCAAGGGTGCATCGCTCATGCGGCCTCCTGGCTCAGGCCGAGGTGGCGCAGCAGGGCGTCGATGCTCGGCTCGCGGCCACGGAAATCGACAAACAGCACCATCGGTGCCTGCGAGCCGCCGCGCGCCAGAATCGCCTCACGGAAGGCTTGGCCGGTGGCGCTGTTGAACACGCCTTCTTCCTCAAACTTGGAGAAGGCATCGGCGCTGAGCACTTCAGCCCACTTGTAGCTGTAGTAACCGGCCGCGTAACCACCGGCGAAGATGTGCGCGAAGCTGTTGGGGAAGCGGTTGTAGGCCGGTGGACGCAGTACCGAGACTTCCGCGCGGATGCCTTCGAGTACGTCGAGCACGCTGCGGCCGTTGCCGTGGGTGGCGTGCAGTTCGAAGTCGAACAGGCTGAACTCGATCTGCCGCACCATCATCAAACCGGACTGGAAGTTCTTCGCCGCCAGCATCTTGTCCAGCAGGTCCTGTGGCAGCGGCTCGCCGCTTTCAAAATGGCCGGAGATCAGCGCCAGGCCTTCCGGCTCCCAGCACCAGTTCTCCATAAACTGGCTTGGCAGCTCCACGGCGTCCCAGGCCACGCCGTTGATGCCCGACGCGCCAGCGTGTTCAACGCGGGTCAGCAGGTGGTGCAGGCCGTGGCCGAATTCGTGGAACAGGGTGGTGACTTCATCGTGGGTCAGCAGTGCTGGCTTGCCGCCGACTGCCGGGGTGAAGTTGCACACCAAATTGGCCACTGGGCTGATCAGCGTGCCATCAGCCGTGCGGCGTTTGTCACGCGCGCCGTCCATCCACGCGCCGCCGCGTTTGTTGGCGCGGGCGTAGAGGTCGAAGAAGAAACGCCCGACGTGCGCACCGTTTTCGCTGATTTCAAACAGGCGCACATCCGGGTGCCAGCTGTCGAAGCCGGACAGCTCGTTGATCTGGATGCCGTAGAGCTTTTCGACGATGGCGAACAGGCCGGTCAGCACCTTGTCGATGGGGAAGTAGGCGCGCAGGATTTCCTGGGAAATGCTGTAGCGCTGCTCGCGCAGCTTCTCGCTGTAGTAGCCGACGTCCCAGCTTTGCAGCTCGTTGCAGCCCTGTTCAGCGGCGAAGGCTTGCAGTTCGCGCAGGTCTTGTTCCGCAAACGGCTTGCCGCGTACGCCCAGATCACGCAGGAAGCTCAGCACCTGCTCGGTGCTTTCGGCCATTTTGCTGGCCAGGCTCAGCTCGGCGTAGTTGCCGAAGCCCAGCAGCTTGGCCAGTTCCTGACGCAGGGCGAGGATTTCGTTCATCACCGGGCCGTTGTCGTTCTGCCTGGCATTCGGCCCCTGATCGGAGGCGCGGGTGCAGTAGGCGGCATACAACTCTTCGCGCAGGGCGCGGTCGTTGGCGTAGGTCATCACCGCGAAATAGCTGGGGAATTCCAGGCTGATCAGCCAACCGTCCAGCCCCTTGGCCTCGGCGGCTTGCTGCATCTGCGCCTTGGCTGAGTCGGTCAGGCCGTCCAGCGCCGCCTCGTCGGTCACGTGCTTGGTCCAGGCCTGGGTGGCATCGAGCAACTGGTTGGAGAAGCTGCTGGCCAGCTCGGACAGCTTCATCTGAATCTCGCCGTAGCGCTTTTGCTGCTCGGCCGGCAGGTCGATACCGGACAGGCGGAAGTCGCGCAGGGCGTGTTCGAGGATGGTCTTTTGCGCCACGTCGAAACCAGCGGCTGCCGGGCTTGCGGCCAGCGTCTGATAGGCCTGGAACAGCGGTTGGTTCTGACCGATTTCGGTCCAGTATTCGGACAACTTGGGCAGGCAGGCCTCGTAGGCCGCGCGCAGTTCAGCGCTGTTGCACACCGCATTCAGGTGGCTGACCGGGCTCCAGGCTTGACCCAGACGCGCGCCCAGTTCATCCAGGGCCAGCACCAGGCCGTCCCAGCTTGGGTCGGCGGCCTGTTGTTCCAGCAGGTGGCTCATGGCGGCGCGGTTGTCGGCCAGAATCTGCTCAATGGCCGGCTCTACGTGCTCCGGGCGGATGGCGCTGTAGGGCGGCAGGTCGAAGGCGTGCAGCAGGGGATTAGTGGCGGTCACAACAAGGCACCTGTGGCGAAGGGAAAAGGGCTGGGCGCAGACGATGGGCAACTCGCCTGACGTGATATCACCCGACATGGGGGCCATCTTAATTACAATCAAGCTTTCCCGCAGCCCAAGAGATTTCTATCGTGGCGATTCGTACCTACCAGGAGTTCACCCCGCAGCTTGGCGAGCGGGTGTTTGTCGACGCCTCAGCCGTGGTGCTGGGCGATGTGCACATCGGCAGCGACAGCTCGGTGTGGCCGCTGGTGGTGATTCGCGGCGACATGCACCGCATCCGCATCGGTGAGCGCAGCAGCATTCAGGACGGCAGCGTGCTGCACATCACCCATGCCGGGCCGTTCAACCCGGACGGCTACCCGCTGATCATTGGCGATGAGGTGACCGTCGGCCATAACGTCACCCTGCACGGCTGCACCCTGGGTAACCGTATTCTGGTCGGCATGGGCAGCATCATCATGGACGGTGCGGTGGTGCAGGACGAGGTGGTGATCGGTGCCGGCGCTCTGGTGCCGCCGGGCAAGGTGCTGGAAAGCGGCTTTTTGTATGTCGGCAGCCCGGTGAAACAAGCACGGCCGTTGACGGACAAAGAGCGCAACTTCTTCAGCTACAGCGCCGCCAACTACGTGCGGTTGAAAGACCAACACCTGCTGGAAGGCTATGCCGGCTGATGAGCGAACCCGTGATGCACTACCAGAACATCCTGTTTGACCTCGACGGCACCCTCACCGACCCGCGCGAAGGGATTACCCGCTCGGTGCAGCATGCGCTGGCCAAGCTGGGCATTGAGGAGCCTGATTTGCAGGCGCTGGAGCACTTTATCGGCCCGCCGTTGTTGCAGTGTTTTATGCACAGCTACGGCTTTGACGAGGCCACGGCCTGGCAGGCGGTGAACCATTACCGCGAGCGTTTTCGCGAGGTGGGGCTGTATGAAAACCGGCTGTTCGACGGCGTCGGTGAACTGCTGCAATTGCTGCAAAACCAACAGCGCACGCTGTACATCGCCACCAGCAAGCCGACGGTATTTGCCGAGCAGATTGCCCGGCACTTTGGTTTCGCGAAGCACTTCAAGGTGATTTACGGCAGCGAGCTGGACGGCACGCGCACTGACAAGGTCGAGCTGATCGCCCACCTGCTGCAACAGGAACAACTGCCAGCGGCGCGCACGCTGATGATCGGCGATCGCAAGCACGATTTGATTGGTGCCAAACGCAACGGCCTGGATGCGGCCGCGGTGGGCTATGGCTTTGGCAGCTTTGCCGAGTTGCAGGCCGAAGCGCCGACCTATCACTTCCACAGCCTGGCGGAGTTGCATCGGGCGTTTATGCGCTAGTTGAGCTTCGTCGCTGCGCCTCGCAACACAATCTACAGCCTGAAAGCATCGACCGGATTGCATACCCGTAGGTTGGCGTTGAACGCAGCGAAGCCCAACTGGGTTGTACATTCGTCGGGCTTCGCCGCTGCGCGCCTCAACCCAACCTACGGCCTGAAAGTCAGGCAGGGTGGACAACGCGAAGCGTGTCCACCTGATGCGCTACGCCTAAGCGTTCTTCTGGTAAATGATCTTCTTGGTGCCGCCGTCGCAGCTGCCGACCACCATGTTGGGGTCCTGAGCGTCTTCGTTGGGCACGATTTCCAGGGTGTAACTGGCCACACCGGCGGCCTGGATTTTCACTTCAATCTCCGCGCGCAGCTCTTCGCAGGGCTTGGGTGCAGCCAACAGGCTGGTGCTGGTCAGCGCTAACAGTACGCCGAGGGTGAGTTTGTTCATGGCCTGCTCCTTTTTGCGTGAACATCAATGACATGGATGTGGACTGTCTGTGCCGTCCCTTAGTTCGGCGTAACGGCCAATAAGTCCGTCAACGCTTGATGCCGCTGCGTCTCGGGCAGTTGGCCGAAGGCGGCGACGCGCTCATAAAAGCGCGGCCAGTCGCGGTCAACCTGCTCGAACAGCGCGGCAAAAGCCGGCACCCATTGATCATAGAGGCCAAAGGGCAGCAGCTTGGCGTTGTTCATCGGCGTGTTGATCCAGTTGTCGTAACGGCCCTGGCCAGCCCATTGGCGTTCACGCAGGGCGTGGTACTCCGTGCGCAGCCGGTCGAACTCAGCGGCTTTGCGCACGCGCATCTGAGTCGCGGGCAGCTCACTGGCGTAGAGCTGCGCCAAGCGTGCGCGGCTGGCCAGTACCAGCGCGATAAAGTGCTCGCGCTGCTGTTCGCCGGCCGGATCGCTGGCCACTAAACCCCGCGCAGCACGCCATTGGCGCAGGCCTTCGTGCTCGACAAAGCTGGCGAAGGATTCGTTGAACGCGGTGTCATCCGCCACATACAGCTGTTGGTGCGCCAACTCGTGGAAGATCACCGCCACCAGGCGCTCATCGCTCCAGCGCAACATGGTGTTGAGAATCGGGTCATTGAACCAGCCCAGGGTGGAATAGGCCTCGACCCCGCCCAGGTAGGTGTCCAGCCCTTGCTGCTTGAGCAAGGCCGCCGCACCGCGCGCCCGGCCCTGACTGTAAAAACCGCGATAGGCCACGCAACCGGCAATGGGGAAGCAGTGCAGCTCAGGTGACAGGGAAAATTCCGCCGTGGCAAATACGTTCCACACCACGAACGGTCGGCCGATATCGGCATACAGGCGGTAGCTGCCGTTGTCAGGCAGGCTCAGCTGAGCGCTGGCGAAATCCCGCGCCTGTTGTGCCATGGCCAGGCGTTGCTGGAGTTCGGGGTCAGCAGTCGGGTTCCCCAGCAGCTCGGCAATCGGCTCGCGGGCCTGCAGCAGGTGCAGGTGCCCGCCGGCCAGGTGGCTGTAGTAATCCAGGGTGCTGCAACCGCTCAGCAGCCATGCGGCGGCCAACGGAACCCAGCGCCAGAGCAGCGCGTCGAACATGGATCAGTACCCCTGAGTAAACAGGCTGCCACGCTAGCGCATCGGCGCTGCTGCCTCCAGTACGGGATCGGCGTAGGTTAGGGGCTGTTGATGTTTCGTCGCGAACCGCGTTGCCGCGAAAAATTTCGCCAGGCTAGGCGTAGGACGCCGGTAATGGTGTTCCCTTGCCAAGTCCTCCAACACCGCTTGGCGAGATTTTTCGCGCAACCCGAAGGGCCGAGCCTGTTTTAGCGCGATACTGCGTTTCTCGACACTCATTTGGAACAACAAACTTCGTGTCTCGTGTCTCGTGCCTTGCCTCGCGCTAAAACAGGCTTCGGCGCGGCCGCGAACGAAACGTCAACAGACCCTTGGGCTGTTGCGATTTATGGAGGTGCCCCATGCGTTATCTGGCTTTGCTTGGCGGTGTGCTGGTGCTCAGCGCCTGCGCCTCGCCCGTGCCGCCGGCAGACCCGAGCCAGGCCTGGGTTGAACTGCGCAGTAATGCCGGCACCCTGTTGATGGCGGATCGCCTTGATGGCCAGCGCCTTAACGATGGCCGTTTCTTCCAGGTGCCTAGCGGTGCTCATGAGCTGCAGGCGCGCTTTCAGTTCGAGGTGAACCGTGGCGGTGGCCTGGATGGCGCCTATGAGCCGCTTCAGGTGACCTGCGAGATTCGTGTGCAGCATGACAATTTCGTGGCTGGCCAGCGCTACCGGCTGGAAGCCAGGCCTATGCAAATGAAGGCGCAGTCCTGGCTGTATGACGAGCAACGCACTGTGCTGGCGCGCGGCAAGGTGCTGCGCTGCGGCACGTTCTGATGTGCCCGTTTAGCTGCGTAATTGTGCCACCAGCTCGAAGGCATGCAGGCGATCTGCAAAGTCATACAGGTCGCAGGTGAAGATCAGTTCATCGGCACCGGTCTGTTGCAACAGTAGTTCCAGGCGCGCACGCACCTTGTCCGGGCCACCGATCATCGCCATGCCGAGGAAGCTGCTCACGGCCTCTTTCTCATGCGGCAGCCACAAGCCCTGCATGCTGGTAACGGGCGGTTTCTGCACCAGGCTCTGGCCGCGAATCAGCGCGAGGATGCGCTGGTAGGCCGAGGTGGCCAGGTAGTCGGCCTGCTCATCCGTGTCGGCAGCGATCAGCGGCACGCCGAGCATCACATAGGGTTTGTCGAGCACCGCCGAGGGCTTGAAGTGGTTGCGGTAGACGCGAATCGCCTCATGCATATAGCGCGGTGCGAAGTGCGAGGCGAAGGCGTAAGGCAGGCCCTTTTCTCCCGCCAGTTGAGCGCTGAACAGGCTGGAACCGAGCAGCCAGATCGGCACGTTGGTATCGCTGCCGGGCATGGCGATCACCCGCTGATCCGGCGTGCGTGGGCCAAGGTAACGCTGCAACTCTTCAACATCCGCCGGGAAGTCATCGGCGCTGCCAATCCGATCGCGGCGCAGCGCCTGGGCGGTGAAGTGATCCGCCCCCGGCGCGCGGCCCAGGCCCAGCTCGATGCGGCCAGGATAGAGCGTGGCCAGGGTGCCGAACTGCTCAGCGATCACCAGCGGCGCGTGATTGGGCAGCATGACCCCGCCGGAGCCCAGGCGAATCTTCGACGTGCCGGCGGCCAGATAACCCAGCAGCACGGCGGTGGCCGAGCTGGCGATGCCATCCATGTTGTGGTGTTCGGCCACCCAGAAACGCTCGAAGCCCAGGCGCTCGACATGCTGCGCCAGCGCCAGTGAGTTGTGCAGGGCCTGGGCAGCGTTACCGTCATCGCGAATCGGGGCGAGGTCCAGGGTGGAGAATTTGCTCTGTGCGAGTGCGCTCATCGGGCTGCCTGTGGATTATCCGTGTGTTCGGGCGCATTAAGGCCCCAATACCTGAGTTAGATAGTGGGGCTTGTTCTGCGGATTCCAAGGGCAAGGTGCGTGGGGCGGGAAGATCTGCGGCCATGTCCAGGCATGACCGCAGCAGCTGGGTTCAGCTATCACTCAGGCGGAAGCCGATCTTCAACGTGACCTGGTAGTGGCCGACCTTGCCATTCACGATATGCCCGCGGGTCTCTACCACCTCAAACCAGTCGAGGTTGCGCACCGACTTGGCACATTCGGCCAGGGCATTTTCGATGGCGTCCTCGATACTGACTTTCGAGGAACCGACGATTTCGATTTTCTTGTAGGTGTGATGATCGGACATGGGCGTTCTCCGCAGGTTGTTCGTTCAACGCTAGTTGAGTCGCCACGGTTCTGCCTGACCGCCGGTTCAGCCTTGCAGTTCGTGACGTAGCCATGCGGCCAACAGCTGTGCCCGTTTATCCAGGCGCCGCGCCGGTACCCACAAGGCCAAACGCGCCGAGGTTTCGACAAAGCCCCAGGGCGCAACCAGGCGACCGGCGGCGAGATCATCGGCCACCAGTTGTTGCGGGGCGATGGCGACACCCAGCCCTGCGGCTGCCGCCTCCAGCAGGTAATACAAATGCTCGAAGCCTTGGCCGAGTTTCAGCGCGCTGGCGTCCAGCGCATTGCGCGTGGCCCAGTTGGGCCAGGCTTGCGGACGCGAGCTGGTGTGCAACAACGGCTCGCCCAGCAGCGCGCTGGCCGGTGCCTGATGCAACTGCGCGAAGCGTGCGTAACGCGGGCTGAGCACCGGGCCAATGCGCTCAGCCGCCAACTCAAACACCTGCATGTCCGCTGGCCAAGGCGGCGTGGCAAACCACAGGGTGGCGTCCACACCGCTGCGGCGTGGGTCCAGCTCCCCTTCACTGGCTGACAGTTGCAGGCGCAGTTCGGGTAACTCACGGTTGAGCCGGTCCAGACGCGGGATAAACCAGCGCGCCAGCAGGCTGCCGGGGCAGGCCAGAACAAAAGGCGCATCGGCTTGGCCTTGCTGCAATTCCGTACAGGTGCTGCGCAGGCGACCAAACACCTCGGCACACACATCGCGCAGGCGAATCCCTGCATCTGTGAGTTTAAGGCCACGCCCTTCTTTGCTGAACAGGGCCACACCGAGGTGCGCTTCCAGCGCGCGCACCTGCCGGCTCACCGCGCCGTGGGTGACATGCAGCTCGTTGGCGGCGTGGCTGACACTGTTCAAACGGGCGGCCGCTTCAAAGGCGCGCAGGGCATTCAGCGGCGGTAAGTCCTGGCTCATCTGTGAGTTTTCCTGACAGGTTGCGGCGATCTTATCGCTTTTGCTGAACGGGCCACAGCTTTATCCTGTGTCCATCGTCGTGAAGCGGGTATCACCCGTTCAGCGCGCCCATTTCCCGAGGAGAACGCCATGACTTCCTTCCGCACTGGCCCAGACGCCAACGGCCTGTTCGGCTCATTCGGTGGCCAATACGTTGCCGAAACCCTGATGCCGCTGATCCACGACCTGGCCGATGAGTACGAAAAGGCCAAGCTCGACCCTGAGTTCGAAAAGGAACTGGCCTACTTCCAGCGTGATTTCGTCGGCCGTCCGAGCCCGCTGTATTTCGCTGAGCGCCTGACCGAGATGTGTGGCGGCGCGAAGATCTACTTCAAGCGCGAAGAGCTGAACCACACCGGCGCGCACAAGATCAACAACTGCATCGGCCAAGTGCTGCTGGCCAAGCGCATGGGCAAAAAACGCATCATCGCCGAGACCGGCGCGGGCATGCACGGCGTGGCCACTGCCACCGTGGCGGCGCGCTTCGGCATGGAGTGCGTGATCTACATGGGCAGCACCGACATCCACCGGCAGAACGCCAACGTGCTGCGCATGAAGCTGATGGGCGCCACCGTGATCCCGGTTGTCGCCGGCACCGGCACCCTGAAAGATGCGATGAACGAAGCCCTGCGCGACTGGGTAACCAACGTCGACAGCACCTTCTACATGATCGGCACCGTGGCCGGCCCACACCCGTACCCAGCCATGGTGCGCGACTTCCAGGCCGTGATTGGCAAGGAAACCCGCGACCAGATGCTCGCCCAGCAAGGTCGCCTGCCCGACAGCCTGATCGCCTGCATCGGCGGTGGCTCGAACGCCATCGGCCTGTTCCACCCCTTCCTCGATGACAAACAGATCCAAATCATCGGCGTGGAAGCGGCCGGTCACGGCATCGAAACCGGCAAGCACGCCGCGAGCCTGAACGGCGGCGTACCGGGCGTACTGCACGGCAACCGCACCTTCCTGCTGCAGAGCGACGACGGCCAGATCATCGACGCCCACTCGATTTCCGCCGGCCTGGATTACCCCGGCATCGGCCCGGAACACGCCTGGTTGCATGAAGTGGGCCGCGTCGAATACACCTCCGTGACCGACACCGAAGCCCTTGAAGCCTTCCACATCTGCTGCCGTCAGGAGGGCATCATCCCGGCGCTGGAAACCGCTCACGCCCTGGCGGAAGTGTTCAAACGCGCGCCCAACCTGCCCAAGGATCACCTGATGGTGGTCAACCTCTCCGGGCGTGGCGACAAAGACATGCAAACCATCGTGCACCATATGGAACAACAGGAGAAGCACGCATGAGCCGCCTGCAAAGCCGCTTTGCCGAGCTGAAACAACAGAACCGCGCCGCGCTGGTGACCTTCGTCACCGGTGGCGACCCGAACTACGACACCTCGCTGGCCATCCTTAAAGGCCTGCCCGCCGCCGGTGCGGATGTGATCGAACTGGGCATGCCCTTCACCGACCCGATGGCCGATGGCCCGGCCATCCAGTTGGCCAACATCCGTGCGCTGGACAACGGTCAGGATCTGGCGAAAACCCTGCAGATGGTCCGCGCATTCCGCGAAGGCGAGCAAGTGACCCCGCTGGTGCTGATGGGCTACTTCAACCCGATTCACAAATACGGCGTTGAGCGGTTTATCGCCGAAGCCAAAGACGCCGGCGTCGACGGTTTGATCGTGGTCGACCTGCCGCCCGAGCATAACGCTGACCTGTGCGACCCGGCGCAGGCGGCGGGCCTGGACTTTATCCGCCTGACCACCCCGACCACCGACGACAAGCGCCTGCCGAAAGTGCTCAACGGCAGCTCGGGCTTTGTTTACTACGTGTCAGTCGCCGGTGTGACCGGTGCCGGCGCAGCCACGCTGGATCACGTCGAACAGGCCGTCACCCGTCTGCGTCGCCACACCGACCTGCCCCTGTGCATCGGCTTCGGCATCCGCACCCCGGAACACGCGGCAACCATCGCCCGCCTGGCCGAAGGCGTGGTGGTCGGCTCGGCGCTGATCGACCAGATTGCCAATGCCACAAGCGACGCACAGGCCATAGACGGCGTGCTGAGCCTGTGCAGCGCGCTGGCTGAAGGTGTGCGCAGCGCGCGCGTCTGACGTGGATCTGAGTCGTAGGGTGGATGGCGCTTCACTCATCCACCGATGGCCTTGATGGATGAGCACAGCGCCAACTACGCGCCCCGATCCACCCTGCGCGCCCGGACGCACTCCGGGCATCTTTGTCGTCAATAAAACCGTCGTGGATTTTATTCGAGCTATGGGTTCGGTGTAGGGTAGGCGGCGAACCGTCATCACCCCTTGATTCCCTGCTCTGAGTCTCGCCATGTCCCGCCCAGCCGTTGTCCGCAAACCCCGCGCCAGTAGTCAGAGCCGCATCACCGGCATTCTGGCCGCCGCCCGCGAATTGCTGGCCGAGCAGGGCGTGGCCAGTCTGTCGATCTACAACGTGGCCGAACGCGCGGCGATTCCGCCGTCATCGGTCTATCACTTTTTTGCCAGCGTGCCGGCACTGCTGGAAGCGCTGACCGCCGATGTGCACCAGGCCTTTCGCGATTGCCTGCAAGCGCCGGTGGTGCATGACGCGTTGCGCGACTGGCGTGATCTGTCGCGCCTGATCGAACAGCGCATGCTGGCGATCTACGCCGCCGACGCCGCCGCCCGCCAGCTGATTCTCGCCCAACACGGGCTGACCGAGGTGACCCAGGCCGATCGTCAGCACGACATTGAACTGGGCCAGTTGATGCAGCAGGTCTTCGACCGCCACTTCCCCCTGCCGCAACTGCCGGACGATGTCGATGTGTTCGCCCTAGCCATGGAACTGGGCGACCGCGTCTACGCCCGCTCGGTGCAACTGCACGGCACCATCACCCAGCGTATGGCCGAAGAAGGTATGCGGGTGTTCGATGCCTATTTAGGTTTGTACCTGCCACCCCATCTGCCGAAACGCAATCTGTAGGGCGCCGCTAGGCGTAGGTTGGGTTGAGTAGCCGCGCGACGAAGCCCAGCGATCCGGCCTCGTCAGTTGCGCTTCGCTACGCTCAACGCCAACCTACAGCGCCTTTTCAAACACCTGCGAGTTGCGCTGGTAGTTGTACAGCGAGGCGCGCGCAGCCGGCAGGCGGTCGACGCTGCTGGGCATAAAGCCGCGTTCGCGGAACCAGTGGGCCGTGCGCGTGGTAAGTACGAACAGGGTTTTCAGGCCCTGGGCGCGGGCGCGTTCTTCGATGCGTTCGAGCAACTCATCACCGCGTCCGCCATGGCGGTAGGCCGGGTTGACCGCCAGGCATGCCAGCTCGCCGAAATCCGACTCGGCAATCTGGTACAGCGCGGCGCAGGCGATAATCAGCCCTTCGCGTTCGACAATGCTGAACTGTTCGATCTCTCGTTCCAGCACCTCGCGTGAGCGGCGTACCAGAATGCCCTGGTCTTCCAGTGGGGTGATCAGTTCGATCAGTCCGCCGACGTCTTCGATGGTCGCCTCGCGCAGCGACTCGAACTGCTCCTGGGCCACCAGGGTGCCGTTGCCGGTGCGGGTGAACAGCTCGCTAAGCAGCGCTCCATCTTCCGCATAGCTGACGATATGGCTGCGCCGTACCCCGGCCTTGCAGGCTTCGGCGGCGGCATCCAGCAGCTCCGCCTGATAGCTACTGCCCAAGCGTTGCAGATGCGCGGGTACTTGCTGCGGGCGCAGTTCGCGCACCAGTTTGCCGGCTTCGTCGAGCAGACCGCATTCGGCGCCGAACAGCAGCAGCTTGTCGGCGTCCAGGTCGATGGCGGCGCGGGTGGCGACGTCTTCGCAGGCCAGGTTGAAGATCTCCCCAGTGGGCGAATAACCGAGTGGCGACAGCAGGACGATGCTGCGCTCATCCAGCTGGCGATTAATGCCCTTGCGGTCGATGCGCCGCACTTCGCCGGTGTGGTGGTAGTCGACGCCATCGACCACGCCAATCGGCCGCGCAGTGACAAAGTTGCCGCTGGTAATGCGCAGGCGCGAACCCTGCATCGGCGAGCGCGCCATGTCCATCGACAGGCGCGCTTCGATGGCGATGCGCAGCTGGCCGACGGCATCGATCACGCATTCCAGGGTCGGGCTGTCGGTGATCCGCAGGTCACGGTGAAAGCGTGGCGTCAGGCCGTTGTTGGCCAGGCGTGCCTCGATCTGCGGGCGCGAGCCGTGCACCAGTACCAGGCGTACGCCGAGGCTGTGCAGCAGCACCAGGTCGTGGACGATATTGCCGAAATTCGGGTGAGCAACACCCTCGCCCGGCAGCATCACCACAAAGGTGCAGTCGCGGTGGGCATTGATATAGGGCGAAGCGTGGCGGAGCCAGTTGACGTGGTCGTGCATTGCGTGAAGAACCTGTGTCGAAAACGGAACGCATGGGAGCGGCGCGGGGACGCGCCAGGCGGCAGCCGAGAGCAGCGGTTTTATCGTCGCAGTTGGGGCAGCTTCACGCGTTCTCTCCTCCGGATAACACAGGGTGTTTGGCTTGTAGGCAGTAATGTTCAATCAGTTGCTGCAGCAGACGCACAGTAGGCTGCAAACGTGACATTTCCAGGTATTCCCCAGGCTGGTGGGCGCAGTCGATATCGCCGGGGCCGAGCACCAGGGTTTCGCAACCAAGTTGCTGAAGATAAGGCGCTTCGGTGCCAAATGCCACTGCTGTGGCGCTGTGCCCGGTGAGGCGTTCGGCCAGGCGCACCAGCTCGGCGTCGGCGGCCTGCTCGAACGGCGGCACGCTAGGGAACAGCGGGGCAAAATCGATCTTCACCTGATGCTGCTCGGCCAGCGGCTGCAGCTTCTGGCGGATCGCCGCGCGGAGTATTTCCGGCTGCATGCCGGGCAGCGGGCGCAGGTCGAACTCCAGTGAACACTGGCCGCAGATGCGGTTGGGGTTGTCGCCGCCGTGGATGCAGCCGAAGTTCAAGGTCGGCTGTGGCACGCTGAATTGCGGGTTGTTGTACTCGCGCTGCCACTGCGCGCGCAGGCCGCGTAGCTCCAGCATCACGTCCTGCATGGCTTCCAGGGCGCTGTGGCCGAGGCGCGGATCGGAGGAGTGACCACTTTGCCCGAGGATGTCGATGCGCTCCATCATCACCCCCTTGTGCAGGCGAATCGGCTTCAATCCGGTCGGCTCACCGATCACCGCCGCACGGCCCAGCGGCCGTCCGGCTTGCGCCAGGGCGCGGGCGCCAGACATCGAACTTTCTTCGTCGCAGGTGGCGAGGATCAGCAGCGGTTGTTGGAAGCGCTGCTCCAGCAGGGGTTGCACGGCTTCGATGATCAGGGCGAAAAAGCCCTTCATGTCACAACTGCCGAGGCCCACCCAGCGGCCATCGACTTCGGTGAGCTTCAGTGGGTCGGTCTGCCACAGCGCGGCATCGAATGGCACGGTGTCGCTGTGCCCGGCCAGCACCAGGCCGCCAGGACCGCTGCCATAGCTGGCGAGCAGGTTGAATTTGCCACGAGATATTTCCTGCACCTCGCAGGTGAAGCCGAGATCCGTAAGCCAGTTCGACAGTAAATCGATCACCGCGCGGTTGGACTGATCCCAGTGCGCCTGGGTGCAACTCACCGAGGGCGCAGCGATCAGCGCGGCGAATTGCTCTTTAAAGGAAGGCAGGGTCATCGACAGTCTCCACAGGCAGTTCGGCCATCATAGGAGCCTGGCTGGGCGAATAGAAGGCTGCAGGCTGGTCGTCGAATCCAGCGCGCGCAGGCACCCTGCTTCTGGCATAATCCGCGCCCCCAATCTCAAACAGTCACAAAACCGCCATGTTTGAACTCTTTAACGGACTCGATGCATGGGTTGCTGTGAGCCTGGTGCTTGCTCTGGCCTTTGTTCTGACCTTCGAATTTATCAACGGTTTCCATGACACTGCCAACGCAGTCGCCACTGTGATCTATACCAAGGCCATGCCGCCGCATCTGGCCGTGATCTTCTCCGGTATCTTCAACTTTCTCGGTGTGCTGCTTGGCGGCGTGGGCGTGGCGTATGCCATCGTGCACCTGCTGCCGGTCGAGCTGTTGATCAATTCCAACACTGCCTATGGCCTGGTCATGGTGTTTTCCATGCTCAGTGCGGCCATCGCCTGGAACCTCGGTACCTGGTACCTGGGCATTCCGGCATCCAGTTCCCACACCCTGATCGGTTCGATCCTCGGTGTCGGCCTGGCTCACGCGTTGATCTCCGATATCGCCTTGAGCGAAGGGGTGAACTGGCAGAAGGCGATCGACATCGGCCTTTCCCTGCTGCTGTCTCCGCTAGCCGGTTTTGCCGTTGCGGCGCTGCTGCTGCTGGCGCTCAAGCGCATGTGGGGCGGCTCGAAAATGCATGAAACGCCAGAGACCCGCAAGGAGATCAAAGGCAAGAACAAGCCGCCGTTTTGGAATCGCGTGGTGCTGATCGCCTCGGCCATGGGCGTGAGCTTCGTGCACGGCTCCAACGACGGGCAGAAGGGGATCGGCCTGATCATGCTGGTGCTGATCGGTATCGTGCCGGCACAGTTCGTCCTTGATCTGAACAGCACCACTTACCAGATCGAGCGCACCCGCGACGCCGCCATTCACCTCAGCCAGTTCTACGAGCGCAACCACGACGCGTTGAGCGAATACCTGGCGCTGGGCAAGAACGGCACCACCGAGTTGCCGGCCAAGTTCCGCTGTGACGCCAAGCTCACCGAGCTGACCATCGCGACCCTGCTGAAGACCATCGAAGGCGTCACCGACTACAAGCAGATGTCCGAAGAGCAGCGCACCCAGGCGCGGCGCTACCTGCTGTGCCTGGATGACACGGCGAAGAAGGTCGGCAAGCTGGATAACCTGCCCAAGCGTGAAGTGGCTGACCTGGCCAAACTGCGTAAGGACCTCACCGCCACCACCGAATATGCGCCGTTCTGGGTCATCCTCGCGGTCGCCCTGGCGCTGGGTATCGGCACCATGGTCGGCTGGAAGCGCGTGGTTCTGACCGTTGGCGAGAAGATCGGCAAGCAGGGCATGACCTACGCCCAGGGCATGAGTGCGCAGATCACAGCATCCATCGCCATTGGCCTGGCCAACGTCTACAGCCTGCCAGTGTCGACCACCCATGTGTTGTCTTCTGGTGTAGCCGGTACCATGGTGGCCAACAAAAGTGGCCTGCAGTTCGGTACCGTACGCAATATCCTGACCGCCTGGGTGCTGACCCTGCCGATCACCATCTCGCTGTCTGCCGGCTTATTCTGGTTGGGCGTGAAGTTGTTCGTCTAAGCTCGACACGCAGTGCGTTACGCAAAGCCGCCTTCGGGCGGCTTTGTGGCCTTAGGGCCTGTTTGCGATCTCGCGAGCTAGAGCCAGACAAGGCAAAACAGCCGAGGACGCGCAGTTTGTGAGTTGTAAATGAGCATGACTCGTTTCACTCGCCCTTCGGGTCGCACTGAGCAGATCGTAAGCAGGTTCTCAGGGCCATCCTTTTAATCAATTCCGCAAGAGTCGACCATGGTCAAAGAAACCGAAATCAAGCTGCGCATCAGCCGCGAGACCCTGGCCGCCTTGCGTGAGCATCCGCTGCTGAAGAAGCGCAACAAGAGTGGTTGGGAGCAGTGCGAACTGTTCAATCAGTACTTCGACACCCCCGAGCGTGACCTGGCGGCGGCCAAAGTGGCGCTGCGCGTGCGCCGTGATGGCGAGCAGTTTATCCAGACCCTGAAAACCCGCGGGCAGAGCGTGGCCGGTTTGTCCGAGCGCAATGAGTGGGACTGGAACCTGGCCAAGGCCAAGCTGGATCTGAAGAGGCTCGATGACAGCTGCTGGCCGTCGGCCCTGGCTGGGCTGGATAAAAAGCGGCTGGTGCCGATCTTCACCACCGACTTTGTTCGCGAGAAGGCGGAAATCGCCTGGGGCCGTGGCAAGGCCAAGGTGGTGATTGAGGCGGCGCTGGACCTCGGTAAGGTGATTGCCGGCGAAGGCGAAGAAGAAATCTGCGAGCTGGAGCTGGAGCTGCGTCAGGGCGAGCCCGAAGCGCTGCTGGAGCTGGCCGCTGAGTTGGCGGCCGACCTGGCGCTGATGCCCTGCGATATCAGCAAGGCCGAGCGCGGTTACCGCCTGTTCGATGCTGGCAGCTACAGCCTGAGCCTGCCGGCACCGAGCCTGAGCGCGGAAACCAGTCTGGATGACAGCGTTGCGGCACTGGGTTGGCACCTGCTGGGCAGCAGTCAGCGCCTGGCCGAGCAGTACCGCTTTAATGGCCACTGGCGTTTGTTGGTCGACTGGCTGGAGCAGCTGATCGGCCTGCGTGCATTGCTCGGCAGCCTGGGTCAGGCCGCGCCGCGTGCCAGCAGCCATGCCTTGCGTGAATTGCTGGATGCCTTGCTGCTGGAATGGCGCCCACGCGTTCTGGCCGGGCAGGACAAGGACAGCCTGCGCAAGAACGCTCCGGCATTGTTTGCAGCTGAACTGCAGGGCAATCGTTGGGGGCTGTTCTCGCTGAACCTGTCGCGCTGGCTATTGGCCCGCAGCTGGACGGTGGAGCGTAACAACCGTGGTAATCGCCAGGGCGCTGCGCCGCTGGGCAACTGGTTGCCGACGTTGATTGCTGAAGAAGGCGCTGCCCTGCAACTGCGTCGTTACCAGCAGCAGCCGGAAGACCTGGCCGAACAGCTGCCGCGCATCGAGCGCCTGCTGGTCTGGCTGCATCTGGCCCGTGAGGTACTGGAAGTGCCGGAAGTCGACCGTCTGTACGGTGAACTGAACAAGCTGGCGGAACTGGCCAATCAAGTAATTGATCCGGAAGTGCTGGCTGCGCGCAAGGCGCAGTTGCTGACCATCGGTTCGCTGAAAGCCTGGCGTCAGCTGGTCAAGTAAGCGCCGGGCCTTTTGCGGGAGGCGCTTTAGCGGCGAGCTGTTGTTCTTGTCGCGGCTGAAGCCCCTCCCATCTATCTGTTTTTCACTCAACTGCCATCGCGAAAGCGCGTCCATACGGCATCGCGGGTCGCGCTGTGCTTTTCTGGCAGGGTTTCCAGGGGATGCAGGCGGCGTTTGGTGTCGCGGTCCGGGTAGAGATCCGGCTGGTTGCGCAGGGCTTCATCGAGAAACTCGCGGGAGTCGGCGTTGCCGCTGGGGTACAGGGTTTCGGCAGTGATCAGTGCGGCGACTTTGGGCTGCATCAGGTAGTCGATAAAGCGGTGGGCCAGGTCGACGCGCTTGGCGCTGCTGGGGATCACCAGGTTGTCGATAAACAGGATTGAACCTTCGTCAGGCACCACGAAACGCACCGGCTGACCCGCATCAGCTGCTGCCAGTGCATCACCGACCCAGGCCATAGCCACGCACAGCTTGCCCTGGTTGAGGTCGTCGATATAGCGCTCGCTGTCGACGTAACGCAGATTCGGCCGCAGATCATCCAGGACGCTGCTGGAGCGCTCGATGCGGCTCGGTGCGCTGCGCGCCAGACTGCGGCCCTGATAGTTGAGCAGCAGGGTCAGGGTCTCGTCAGGAGCGTCCAGTACGCTCATGCCACACGTGGCCAGGCGTGAGCTTTGTTCGGCATCAAACAGCAGGCTCCAGCTATTGGGCAGCGGGCCGCCAAAGGCTGCTTCTGCTTGTGGTGTGTTGATCGCCAGACCGACTGCGCCCCACAGGTAGGGCAATGCATGGCGGTTGGCGGGGTCGAGGGCGACCAGGGTGCTGAGCAGTTGTTTGTCGAGGTGTTTGCGATGAGGCAACAGGCTGAAATCCAGCGGCTGAATGTTGCCGTTCTTGATCAGTGTCGGCAGTGCGTCATGCGAAGGCACGGCCACGTCGACGGCTTCGCCGCTGGCCAGTACAGCAGCCAGCTCTTCGGCGGTGCTGTAAGTGCGGTAGTCCACGCGGATGCCGGTTTGCGCCTCGAAGTCTTTCAGTACCTGCGGGGCGATGTAGTCGTTCCAGTTGTAGACCCGGATCACCTCCTCGGCACTGGCCAGCAATGGTGTCAGGGTGAGCAGGAAGGCGGCAAACAGGCGAGGCATGGGGTTCTCCGGGGTAGGTGAATGGCGTGCCAGCAAAGATCCGGGTCGAACACTGCCCGTCACCGCGACTCTGGCGATTGTTGGGCAGGGGATTGCGCAGTGCGCGGGGTAGGCCAGGGGCCATAAAAAACGCCGGCTCAAAGGCCGGCGTTGGGTGTTGTATCAAACTGTGTGCAAGTACCAGTTGTATTCGAGGTCGGAGATCGAGTTCTCGAACTCGGCCAACTCGCTCTCTTTACAGGCGACGAAGATATCGATGTATTTCGGATCGATATAACGTGCCAGTACTTCGTTGTCGTCCAGCTCGCGCAGGGCGTCACGCAGGTTGTTTGGCAGGCTCTGCTCGTTCTGCTCGTAGGAGTTGCCTTCCACCGGGGCGCCCGGCTCGATCTTGTTGGTCAAGCCGTGATGCACGCCTGCCAGTACTGCCGACATCAGCAGGTAGGGGTTGGCGTCGGCACCTGCCACGCGGTGTTCGATACGCACGGCATCGGCCGTGTCATTGGGCACGCGCAGCGCCACCGTGCGGTTGTCGATACCCCAGCATGGCGAGTTCGGTACGTAGAACTGAGCACCGAAACGTCGGTAAGAGTTGACGTTCGGGCAGAGGAACGCCATCGACGCGGGCATGGTTTCCAATACGCCACCGATGGCATGGCGCAGTGCATCGTTTTGCTCAGGGTCATCACAGGCAAAGATATTGTTGCCTTGCTTGTCGAGTACCGAAATGTGCACGTGCAGGCCGTTGCCCGCTTGATTGGGGTAGGGCTTGGCCATGAAGGTGGTGTCCATTTCATGGTCGTAAGCGATGTTCTTGATCAGACGCTTGAGCAGTAGTGCGTGGTCGCAGGCTTTAATCGGGTCGGCAACGTGGTGCAGGTTGACTTCGAACTGCGCCGGTGCGCTTTCCTTGACGATGGCGTCAGCCGGGATGCCTTGCTCCTTGGCGCCTTCAAGAATGTCCTGCAGGCATTCGGCGTACTCGTCGAGGTCGTCGATCAGGTATACCTGGGTCGACTGTGGGCGTTTGCCTGACAAAGGTGACAGCGGCGGCTGTGGGCGGCCGTTCACGTTGGCCTGGTCGATCAGGTAAAACTCGATTTCGAACGCGGCGCAAATGGTAAGGCCCAGTTCGTCGAACTTCTCCACCACCTGGCGCAAGACTTCACGCGGGTCGGCAAAGAATGGCTCGCCTTCCATTTCATGCATGGTCATCAGCAGCTGCGCGGTAGGGCGTTTTTGCCAAGGCTCATTGCTCAGGGTGTTGGGGATGGGAAAGCAGACCCGGTCGGCGTCGCCGATATCCAGACCCAGGCCGGTGCTTTCCACCGTCGAGCCGTTGATGTCCAGGGCAAACAAGGAAGCCGGGAGATTAATGCCGCGTTCGTAAACCTTATGCAGGCTCGCACGCTCGATACGCTTGCCGCGCACCACACCATTCATATCTGCGATCAGAAGGTCGACGAACAGGACCTCAGGATGTTTCTTAAGGAACGCGTTCGCTTCGTTAAGCTGAACGGCACGCGGGGGTACCGACATGATGCAACACCTTTTTTGTTAAAAATATCAATCATGCAATTGCACGGGGGTGAGTCAATCTTAAACACCCTGTGCTGTCAAGAGAGGCACATTTTGCCCAAAAAGAGGGCTTGATGGCCAGTTTTGGGGCATTGCAGGGCATTGTAACCCAGCTGAAACCCTTGTCTGCCGCGGTGCTCAGTCGGGTGTGTTCAATTTTTTACATGGCTATTGTGAAAAAAAATGAACAAGGCTAAGCTCGGTCGAAACCCATAACAGCAATAAAACGGGTGTCTCATGTCGCGCCAGCCGATTATCGGCGTTAGTGCCTGCACCAAGCAGCTCGGGCACAACATCTATCACACCGCAGGTGATAAATACCTGCAGGCCATTGTTACCGTCGTTGGCGGCATGCCGGTGATCATTCCGGCCCTGGGCGAGCAGATCGACCAGCAGTACCTGCTGCAACATATTGATGGTCTGGTGTTCCCGGGCTCTCCGTCAAACGTTGAACCTCACCATTACAGTGGCCCTGCCAGCGATGTCGGCACCCTGCATGATGCTGCTCGTGACAGCACGACTCTTCCTCTGATTAAAGCAGCAATTGCCCTGGGCATCCCGGTGCTGGGCATTTGCCGTGGTTTTCAGGAAATGAATGTGGCTTTTGGTGGTGCATTACACCAGAAGGTGCATGAGGTGGATGGCTACATGGATCATCGTGAGCCCGAAGACACCCCGGTAGCGCAACAATATGGCCTGCGACACGCGCTGCATGTGCAGCCCGGTGGGCTACTCGCCAGCATCGGCTTGCCGAGCGAGATTCAGGTCAATTCCATTCATGGCCAGGGCGTTCAGCGTCTGGCGCCGGGCCTTCGCGTAGAAGCACTGGCGCCTGACGGGTTGATCGAAGCCTTCTCCGTCGAAGGTGCCAAAAGCTTTGCATTGGGGGTGCAATGGCACCCTGAATGGCAGGTACGATCCAACCCGAATTATCTCGCCATCTTCCAGGCCTTTGGTGAGGCTTGCAGGAAGAAGGCGGGGCAACGCTGAGCCGACTATATATAGGTCGGCTCTCACCAACCCTGAGGTCTCTATGAGTACCAAACTAGACCAGCTTTCGAGCTGGCTGAAAGAACGCAAAATCACCGAAGTTGAATGCCTGATCAGCGATCTTACCGGCATTGCCCGCGGCAAGATCTCGCCGACCAACAAGTTCCTCGACGAGAAGGGCATGCGCCTCCCCGAGAGTGTGCTGCTACAGACCGTAACCGGCGACTATGTCGAGGACGATATTTATTACGACCTGCTCGACGAGGCGGACATCGACATGTTCTGCCGTCCGGACGAGAACGCTGTGTTCCTTGTGCCGTGGGCCATTGAGCCAACTGCGATGGTGATTCACGACACCTTCGACAAGCAGGGCAACCCGATTGAGCTGTCGCCGCGCAACATTCTCAAGAATGTGCTCAAGCTCTACGCAGACAAGGGCTGGAAGCCAATCGTCGCGCCGGAAATGGAGTTCTACCTGACCAAGCGCAACAGCGATCCGGATTTCCCGCTGGTCGCCCCGATGGGGCGTTCCGGTCGTCCGGAAGTGGGTCGTCAGTCGTTTTCCATTGATGCGGCCAACGAATTCGATCCGCTGTTTGAAGACGTGTATGACTGGTGCGAAATCCAGGGCCTAGATCTCGATACGCTGATCCACGAAGACGGTCCGGCGCAGATGGAAATCAACTTCCGTCACGGCGAGGCCCTGCACCTGGCCGACCAGATCACCGTGTTCAAGCGCACCATGCGTGAAGCCGCGCTCAAGCACGATGTGGCTGCCACCTTTATGGCCAAGCCGATCACCGATCAGCCGGGCAGCGCGATGCACATTCACCAGAGCGTGGTGGACATTAAAACCGGCAAGAACCTGTTCTCCAACCCGGATGGCAGCATGAGCGAACTGTTCATGTTGCACATCGGTGGTCTGCAGAAGTACATCCCTGAACTGCTGCCGCTGTTCGCCCCCAACGTCAACTCGTTCCGCCGCTTCCTGCCGGATACTTCGGCACCGGTGAACGTCGAATGGGGTGAAGAGAATCGCACCGTGGGCCTGCGCGTACCGGAAGCCACGCCACAGAACCGCCGAGTGGAAAACCGCCTGGCCGGTGCTGACGCCAACCCTTACCTGGTGCTGGCCGCTTCGCTGCTGTGTGGCTATATGGGCATGGTTGGCGACTTCAAGCCGAGTGCTCCAGTCAAAGGTCGCGCTTATGAGCGTCGCAACCTGCGCCTGCCGATCACCATCGAGCACGCCCTGGAACGCATGGAAGCCTGTAAGGATGCGGAGAAGTACCTGGGCGACAAGTTCATGCGTGGTTACGTCGCGGTTAAACGCGCCGAGCACGAGAACTACAAGCGGGTGATCAGCTCCTGGGAGCGCGAGTTCCTGCTGCTGTCGGTGTAACTGCCAGGCCGCTGGCGTGGGTGATCCCTGCGCCAGTGGTCGCGATGAGCCGGTTATCAGGCTCCAAGAATTTTAGCGGGCTGCAGTACGCAGCCCGGTTAATCCAAGGTGTTGTTATGAACAGTCAAGTGACCAATCCGAAAACCCGCGAGTGGCAGGCCATGAGCCGCGAACATCACCTCGCGCCGTTCAGCGATTATCAGCAGCTGCACGAGAAGGGCCCGCGCATTATCACCAAGGCCGACGGTGTTTACCTGTGGGACAGCGAGGGCCACAAGATCCTCGATGCCATGGCCGGACTTTGGTGTGTGGCAATTGGGTATGGTCGCAAGGAACTGGCAGACGCCGCCGCGAAACAAATGCAAGAGCTGCCCTACTACAACATGTTCTTCCAGACGGCCACGCCGCCTGCTCTGGAGTTGGCCAAGGCGATTGCCGAGCTGGCTCCGGCGGGAATGAACCATGTGTTCTTTACCGGCTCCGGCTCTGAAGGCAACGATACCATGCTGCGTATGGTGCGCCATTACTGGGCAGTCAAAGGCCAGCCGAACAAGAAGGTGATCATCAGCCGGATCAACGGTTACCACGGCTCCACCGTGGCGGGCGCCAGCTTGGGCGGCATGAAGTACATGCATGAGCAGGGCGATCTGCCGATTCCGGGCATTGTGCACATTCCGCAGCCGTACTGGTTCGGTGAGGGCGGTGACATGAGCCCCGAAGCGTTCGGTATCTGGGCCGCCGACCAGCTTGAGCAGAAGATCCTCGAAGTCGGCGAAGAAAATGTCGCCGCCTTTATTGCCGAGCCGATTCAGGGCGCGGGTGGCGTGATCATCCCGCCGGACAGCTACTGGCCGCGCATCCGCGAAATCCTCGCCAAGTACGACATCCTGTTTGTCGCCGATGAAGTGATCTGTGGCTTTGGCCGTACCGGCGAATGGTTCGGCAGTGACTATTACGGCAACACGCCGCACATGATGACCATCGCCAAGGGCCTGACCAGCGGCTACATCCCGATGGGTGGGCTGATCGTGCGCGACGATATTGTCGAGGTGCTCAATCAGGGCGGTGACTTCAACCACGGCTTTACCTACTCCGGGCATCCGGTGGCGGCCGCGGTGGCCCTGGAAAACCTGCGCATTTTGCGCGAAGAAAAGATTGTTGCGCGCGTCAAGGCAGAAACGGCACCGTATTTGCAAAAGCGTTTGCGTGAGTTGGCTGATCACCCGCTGGTGGGTGAAGTGCGCGGCGTCGGCATGTTGGGTGCCATTGAATTGGTGCAGGACAAGGCTCGCCGCCAACGTTTTGCCGCAGATGTCGGGGTTGGCATGATCTGCCGTGGTCACTGCTTTAATAATGGGCTGATCATGCGCGCCGTCGGCGACACCATGATCATCTCGCCGCCTCTGGTAATCAGCTTTGCTGAGATCGACGAACTGGTTGAAAAGGCCCGTAAATGCCTCGACCTGACTGCCGCTGAGGTGCTGGTTTAAGGTTCAATAACCTTCGTTTTCAGATGGTTACGTCTGAAAGTTGTCAACGGGTGGTGACCTTGCCAGACTGCGCCAATGCGTATGTCAGGCTCACCGGAAGGTGCTGCAGATGACGCGCATCTTCCGGAAACGACTACAACAACAGGAGCTGTACGCATGAAAAAATTCGGCAAAACCCTTCTCGCGTTGTCCCTTGCTGGGGCTGTGGTGAGTGCCGCACACGCGGATGACAAGGTCCTGCACGTTTACAACTGGTCCGACTACATCGCAGAAGACACCCTGGATAACTTCCAGAAGGAAACCGGCATCAAGGTCGTCTACGACGTCTTTGACAGCAACGAAACCCTGGAAGCCAAATTGCTGGCCGGCAGCTCCGGTTACGACATCGTGGTACCGTCCAACCCGTTCCTGGCCAAGCAGATCAAGGCAGGGGTATTCCAGAAGCTGGACAAGTCCAAGCTGCCAAACTGGGAAAACCTCGACAAGAACCTGCTCAAGGCGCTGGACCCGAGCGACCCGGGCAACCAGTATTCGATTCCCTACATGTGGGGCACCATCGGCATCGGCTACAACGTCGACAAGGTCAAGGCTGCACTGGGTGAAAACGCCCCGGTCAACTCCTGGGATCTGGTGTTCAAGCCGGAAAACATCGCCAAGCTGAAAGACTGCGGTGTGTCGTTCCTCGACTCGCCGACCGAAATCCTTCCCGCCGCCCTCAACTACCTGGGCTTCAAGTCGGACAGCACCAATGCTGGCGAGCTGAAGAAAGCCGAAGAACTGTTCCTCTCGATCCGTTCCTCGACCTCCTACTTCCACAGCTCCAAGTACATCGGTGATCTGGCCAACGGCAACATCTGCGTGGCCATCGGCTACTCGGGCGACCTGTATCAGTCCAAGTCCCGTGCTGAAGAAGCGAAGAATGGCGTGAACATTTCCTACAGCATTCCTAAAGAAGGTGCTGGCAGCTTCTTCGACATGATGGCCATCCCAGCTGATGCGAAGAACGTCGAGGCTGCTCACGTGTTCCTCAACTACCTGATGAAGCCAGAGGTCATGGCCAACATCACCAACTTTGTGCAGTTCCCGAACGGTAATGCCGCCGCCACGCCACTGGTTGACGAAGTGCTGCGTACTGATCCGGGCATCTATCCGGACGCCGCGACCATGGCCAAGATCTACACCTTCCCGGATCTGCCGGCTAACGCGCAGCGCGCGATGAACCGCAGCTGGACCAAGATCAAGTCGGGTCGTTAATAGCCGTACCGGGTGGGGCAGGTTCGCCTGCCTCATCCACCCACAACAATAAGGAAGCTCCTATGCGTCGTACTCCTTTTCTGGCGGGGCTGTTAGCCGCCGTCAGCTTCAGCGCCGTGCAAGCCGCCGACCCTGTGGTCAAGGTCTACAACTGGTCTGACTATGTCGCTGAAACCACCCTGGCCGATTTCCAAAAAGCCACGGGCATCAAAGCCCTGTACGACGTGTTTGACTCCAATGAAACCCTGGAAGGCAAACTGCTGGCGGGCCGTTCCGGCTACGACATCGTAGTGCCGTCCAATCATTTCCTTGGCAAGCAGATCAAGGCGGGCGCATTCCAGACGCTCGACCGCAGTCAGCTGCCTAACTGGGAAAATCTTGACCCGGTTCTGCTGAAGCAACTGGAAGTCAACGACCCCGGCAATCAATACGCAGTGCCTTATCTGTGGGGCACCAATGGCATCGGCTACAACGTGGCCAAGATTAAAGAAGTGCTCGGTGTCGACAAGATTGACTCCTGGGCCACCGTTCTCGAGCCGCAGAACATGCAGAAGCTCGCCAGCTGTGGCGTGAGCTTCCTCGACTCGGCCGATGAAATGCTTCCGGCCGTGCTCAACTACCTGGGCCTTGACCCGAACAGCACCAGCGCTGCGGATTACGCCAAAGCCGAAGCCCAACTGCTGGCTGTGCGTCCCTATGTGACCTACTTCCACAGCTCCAAGTACATCGGTGATTTGGCCAACGGCGATATCTGCGTGGCCGTCGGTTTCTCCGGCGACATCCTGCAGGCCGCCGACCGCGCCGAAGAGGCCGGCAAGGGCATCCAGATCGCCTACAGCATCCCCAAGGAAGGCGCCAACCTGTGGTTTGACATGCTCGCCATTCCGGTAGATGCCAGCAATCCGAAAGAGGCGCATGCCTTTATCAACTACCTGCTTGATCCTGTCGCCATTGCCGGGGTCAGCAACTATGTCGGTTACGCCAACCCGAATATCAAAGCAGGTGAGTTGATGGACCAGGATGTGCGCAACGACGAGTCGGTGTACCCGCCACAAGCGGTGCTGGACAAGTTATTTATCTCGGCAGAGTTGCCGGTCAAGGTGCAACGGTTGATGACCCGCAGCTGGACCAAGGTCAAGTCGGGTCAATAAATTCAAAACGCCCGGCCAGCGGGGTCGGGCGCTACTTTTGCGGGAGTTTTGGTAATGGCAGTTGCTTCCAGTGCCTACAAAAAGGTTCTCGAGGGTGATCAGCAACCGAAAGAGGTGTTGGTCAAGATCGAGCGCGTAACCAAGAAGTTTGACGAGACTGTGGCCGTCGAAGACGTCTCTTTGACGATCAACAAAGGTGAGATCTTTGCCCTGCTGGGCGGTTCCGGCTCGGGTAAATCGACCCTGTTGCGCATGCTCGCCGGTTTTGAACGACCAACCGAGGGCCGTATTTTCCTCGATGGTCAGGACATCACCGACCTGCCGCCCTACGAGCGACCGATCAACATGATGTTCCAGTCCTACGCCTTGTTCCCACACATGAGCGTGGCCGAGAACATCGCCTTCGGTCTCAAGCAGGACAAGATGCCCAAGGCGGAAATCGACGCTCGCGTCGAGGAAATGCTCAAGCTGGTGCATATGACCCAGTACGCCAAGCGCAAGCCGCACCAGCTGTCCGGTGGTCAGCGCCAGCGTGTGGCTCTGGCGCGCTCGTTGGCCAAGCGTCCCAAACTGCTGCTGCTCGATGAGCCCATGGGTGCTCTGGACAAGAAGCTGCGTTCGCAGATGCAGCTTGAGCTTGTCGAAATCATCGAGCGGGTCGGCGTAACCTGCGTCATGGTGACCCACGACCAGGAAGAAGCCATGACCATGGCTCAGCGCATTGCCATCATGCACCTGGGCTGGATCGCGCAGATCGGCAGCCCGGTGGACATTTATGAAACCCCGACCAGCCGTCTGGTCTGTGAGTTCATTGGCAACGTCAACCTATTCGATGGGCAGATCACCAGCGACGAGGCCGACCACGCCATCATCAACTGCCCGCAGTTGGACAAACCGATCTACATCGGTCACGGCGTCAGTACCCGTGCCGAAGACAAGAAGGTCAGCTACGCCCTGCGCCCGGAAAAACTACTGATGGCCACTGTGTTGCCGAGTGACCATGAACACCCCGAATACAACTGGAGCAACGGCCACGTCCACGATATCGCCTACCTCGGCGGTCACTCGGTGTACCACGTCAAACTCACCTCCGGGCAGGTGGTGCAGTGCTTCATCGCCAACGCCGAACGGCGTGGCAAGCGGCCGACCTGGGATGATCCGGTGGTGGTGTATTGGGAAGACGACAGCGGCGTGGTACTGCAATCATGAACATTGTCCGGAGTATCAGCCGCCGTATGCCCAAGGGCCGGCACCTGGTAATCGGGGTGCCGTTCCTGTGGTTGTTCCTGTTCTTCATGTTGCCGTTCTTCATTGTCCTGAAGATCAGCTTTGCCGAAGCCGATGTGGCCATCCCGCCGTACACCGATGTGTACAGCTGGGCAGAAAACAAGCTCACGGTGATCATCAATCTGGGTAACTACATCTTCCTGAGTGAGGATGCGTTGTACCTGGCCGCCTACCTGGGCTCGCTGAAGATGGCCGCGGTCAGCACCTTTCTCTGCCTGATCATCGGCTTTCCCATGGCCTATGCCATTGCTCGGGCCGACAAGGACAAGCAGATGGTGCTGCTGCTGCTGATCATGATGCCGACCTGGACGGCGATCCTGATCCGCGTGTATGCCTGGATGGGCATTCTCAGCAACAACGGCCTGCTCAATGGCTTCCTGATGTGGCTGGGGGTGATCAGCGAGCCGTTGCAGATCCTCAACACCAACCTGGCGGTGTACATCGGTATTGTTTACTCGTACCTGCCGTTCATGGTGCTGCCGCTGTTCGCCAACCTGGTCAAACATGACCAGAGCCTGCTGGAAGCCGCCGCAGATCTGGGGTCGAGCACCTTCAACAGCTTCTGGAAAATCACCGTGCCGTTGGCCAAGAACGGCATCATCGCCGGCTGCATGCTGGTGTTTATCCCGGTGGTCGGTGAGTTCGTGATCCCTGAACTGCTCGGCGGTCCGGAGACCCTGATGATCGGCAAGGTGCTGTGGCAGGAGTTCTTCAACAACCGCGACTGGCCGGTGGCATCCGCCCTGGCGGTGGTGATGCTGGCGATCCTGATTGTGCCCATCATCCTGTTCAACCGTAACCAAGCCAAAGAGATGGAGGGCCGGGCATGAAGCGTTTCAGTTTCTCCAACTTTATGCTGTGGGCCGGTCTGGCGTTTATCTACCTGCCGATGCTGATCCTGGTCATCTACTCGTTCAACGCCTCGCGGCTGGTGACGGTGTGGGGGGGCTGGTCGGTGAAGTGGTATGTCGGCCTGCTCGACAACACCCAGCTGATGAACTCGGTGATGCGCTCGCTGGAAATCGCCTGTTACACCGCCATTGCTGCGGTCGCGCTGGGCACCATGGCAGCCTTCGTGCTGACCCGCGTGACCCGCTTCAAGGGGCGCACGCTGTTCGGTGGTCTGGTCACCGCGCCACTGGTCATGCCTGAAGTGATCACCGGTCTGTCGCTGCTGCTGCTGTTCGTGGCCATGGCACAACTGATCGGCTGGCCTGCCGAGCGTGGCATCCTGACCATCTGGATCGCCCACACCACCTTCTGTTCTGCCTATGTGGCGGTCGTGGTGTCGTCGCGTCTGCGTGAGCTGGACCTGTCTATCGAAGAAGCGGCCATGGACCTGGGCGCCAAGCCGTGGAAGGTGTTCTTCCTGATCACCATCCCGATGATCGCGCCTTCGCTGGCGGCCGGCGGCATGATGTCCTTTGCCTTGTCGTTGGACGATCTGGTGCTCGCCAGCTTCGTGTCCGGGCCAGGTTCGACCACCCTGCCGATGGAGGTCTTCTCTGCCGTGCGTCTGGGTGTGAAGCCGGAAATCAACGCCGTGGCCAGTCTGATTCTGTTGGCCGTGTCCTTCGCCACCTTCCTGGTGTGGTTCTTTGCCCACCGCGCCGAAGAGAAGCGCAAGAAGGCCCTGCAGCAGGCCATGGATGAAACCACCGGTGCCGCGCTGATGAACGGCCCGGACAGCCGCCGTGACCCGTCCCAAGTGCATGCCTGATCGCACCTCGGAGTAACCCACAAGGGCCGCATTAGCGGCCCTTGTGCATTCTGCGGCAGCACTGGCCAGTCAGCCTGGCCAATGTTGCGCCGTCCGCTGATCGTGGTTAAACCTCAGCTATCAGCCGTCCGGATTGCCTGCGGAGTGTTGGCCGGGCCTTGAGCGCGGCCGCTGTACGCCCGCGTCACCTGATGGCCCGCTTCGGCGGCTCTGCTGCCGCCGGCAACCGGTGCCCAGGCTGCGGCTCAGGTCGCCGAGCGGTGCCGTCAGCTGATCCGTGAGCAGAACATCCAGCACGCCCATTCCCACGTCGGCCCTTTGCTGACCCTGAGCCTGGGCGTTGGCACCCCGACGCCAGGTCCATCCGATCAGCCACAGAGCTTTCTCGAACAGGTTGATCGTCTGCTCTACAAGGCCAAGCACAGTGGTCGCAACCAGGCGGTGCTGGCTTCTGCAGTCTGATCAGGCTGTGCTTTAACGTTGTTTGTATTGCGTCGGGCAATAGCCGCGACTCACGCGCGTATCGCGCAGTTTCAGGTGTTTGGTCTGTCGGCCACTGACCCGCGCTCGCCAGAGTTTGAAACTGCCGGACTTGAGGGCGCGGCGCATCAAGGCGATTACCTGCGCTTCAGACAGGCCAAATTGCAGCGCAATGGCTTCGAAGGGCGTGCGGTCCTCCCAGGCCATTTCAATTATCCGCGACATCTCATCTGCTGACGGCTGCATCCTGTACCTCCATCTGTTGATGCGCTTGTGCGGGCTTAGCGTCCCGCTGCCCGTGCTCTGGCTGCATGCAGTTTTTTGTAGCTTTCCACCAGGCGCAGATGACGGTCGAGACCTTCCAGCTTCATGCTGGTCGGGGTCAGGCCATGGAAGCGTACGCTGCCGTTGACCGAACCGATGGCCGCCGCCATCCGCTCGTTGCCGAACATGCGGCGGAAGTTGGTCGCGTAATCGTCCAGCGCCAGGTCGTCGTCCAGTTGCACTTCCAGCACGACGTTCAGGGCCTGATAGAACAGGCCGCGTTCGACTGTATTGTCGTTGTACTGCAGGAAGGCTTCGGTCAGTTCCTTGGCCTCTTCGAATTTCTGCAAGGCGAGGTAAATCAGCAGCTTCAGCTCAAGGATGGTCAACTGGCCCCACACCGTGTTGTCGTCAAATTCGATGCCGATCAGTGTGGATATCTCGGTGTAATCGTCGGCCTCACAGTGTTCCAGGCTCTTGAGCAGGGACTTGAGGCGCATGTCGCTCAGGCTGTGCAGGTTGAGGATGTCCGAGCGGAACAGCAGGGCCTTGTTGGTGTTATCCCAGATCAGGTCCTCAACGGGGTAGATTTCCGAGTAGCCCGGCACCAGGATGCGGCAGGCATTGGCGCCGAGGTCATCGTACACCGCCATGTACACCTCCTTGCCCATGCCTTCGAGGATGCCGAACAGGGTCGCGGCTTCCTGGGCATTGGAGTCAGCCCCTGCGCCGGAGAAGTCCCATTCGACGAATTCGTAGTCGGCCTTGGCGCTGAAGAAACGCCACGACACCACGCCGCTGGAGTCGATGAAGTGCTCGACGAAGTTGTTCGGCTCGCTCAGCGCCTGGCTCTCGAAGGTTGGCGGCGGCAGGTCGTTGAGGCCCTCGAAGCTGCGGCCCTGGAGCAGCTCGGTGAGGCTGCGCTCCAGCGCCACCTCAAGGCTTGGGTGCGCGCCGAAAGAGGCGAACACGCCGCCGGTGCGCGGGTTCATCAGGGTCACGCACATCACCGGGAATTCGCCGCCCAGGGAAGCGTCCTTGACCAGCACCGGGAAGCCTTGCGCCTCAAGCCCCTGGATGCCGGCAACGATGGCGGGGTACTTGGCCAGGACCGCCTGCGGTACATCCGGCAGGGCCAGTTCGTTCTCCAGAATCTCGCGCTTGACCGCCCGCTCGAAGATTTCCGACAGGCACTGCACCTGCGCTTCTACCAGGGTATTGCCGGCGCTCATGCCGTTGCTCAGAAACAGGTTTTCGATCAGGTTGGACGGGAAGTACACCGTCTCGCCATCCGACTGGCGCACGAAGGGCAGCGAGCAGATGCCACGCGCCTTGTTGCCGGAGTTGGTGTCGTACAGGTGTGAGCCGCGCAGTTCACCGTCCGGGTTGTAGATGGCCAGGCAGTACTCGTCGAGGATCTCATCCGGCAGCGCATCCTTCGGCCCCGGCTTGAACCAGCGCTCGTTGGGGTAATGGACGAAATCGGCGTTGGCGATCTCCTCGCCCCAGAACTGGTCGTTGTAGAAGAAGTTGCAGTTCAGCCGCTCGATGAACTCGCCCAGCGCCGAGGCCAGCGCGCTCTCCTTGGTCGCGCCCTTGCCGTTGGTGAAGCACAGCGGCGACTGCGCGTCGCGGATATGCAGCGACCAGACGTTGGGCACGATGTTGCGCCAGGAGGCGATCTCAATCTTCATGCCCAGGCCGGCAAGGATGGCCGACATATTGGCGATGGTTTCTTCCAGCGGCAGGTCCTTGCCAAGAATGCGCGTGCCTTCGCCGGCCGTCAGCGCCGGCATTAACAGCGCCTGGGCATCGGCGTCGAGGTTGTCCACTTCCTCAATCACGAACTCCGGTCCGGCCTGCACCACCTTCTTTACCGTGCAACGGTCGATGGAACGCAGAATGCCCAGGCGATCCTTGTCGGAGATGTCCGCTGGCAGTTCGACCTGAATCTTGAAAATCTGCTGGTAGCGGTTTTCCGGGTCAACGATGTTGTTTTGCGACAGGCGGATATTATCCGTGGGGATGTTGCGCGTCTGGCAGTACAACTTGACGAAGTAGGCCGCGCACAGCGCCGAGGATGCGAGGAAGTAGTCGAACGGCCCCGGCGCCGAGCCATCGCCCTTGTAGCGGATGGGCTGGTCGGCGATTACCGTGAAATCATCGAACTTGGCTTCGAGACGCAGGTTGTCGAGAAAGTTGACCTTGATTTCCATGGGGCATACCGAATACGGGCTGAACAAATGGCCGCCATTATCCGGGTTTTCGGCGCGAAGTCTTGCGCGCTGAGGCGGGCTTCAGATGAGCGCGTTGCACGCTCTGCAGCTGTGCATGCCGTTCGGCTCGCTTATCGAGGGGCTTGGTCCAGCTTGCAGCGAGCGTGGTATGCGCCAGGCTTGGCAGTAGTCATTGGCCTGGATGGATCGGCTGATCACGGGTATTCACACACCCGGCCAGAAGAACTCAATACGAATGCCGCTGGGGTCGAAGCACATAAGATGTTGCGCCGGGCCTTGTTTCACCCAGTCAGGCGAAAACTCAACACGAGTGCCAGAACGGATCAGGTGCCTGTGCAGCGCCTCAAGTTGCGCCTCACTTTCAACGAGCAATGCCAAATGATGTAAACCCACATTGGCGTGCCAATCAAATGCAACCGGGGCGATGGCTTTGGTCGACACAGAGAGTCAGCGTCACGGTACCGTCGCTGACAAAAATTGCTGGGTAATCCGGGTTTCTTTTAACTTCATGCCAACCCAGTTGCTGAATGAAGAACTGGGCGCTCTCCTCAAGGTTGCAAACGCTCAAACCAAGATGGTGAATGCCTTTGCTCATGGCTGCCATATTGATTCCCTGGTCATGTTCTTGAATATTCACGATGGGTTAAAAATATATATCCAGCGTTACGTGAGGGCAGACGGCTATTAAGTTGAATTTTCATAGGTCAAATCCGCTTGCTGGGGGCGTCCATGTTAGTAAATAGGGTATCGGTACACGACTGCTCGGGCAGTTGAACGTGGGGCTTTGGTCCGTGTCAGTGAGCGACGTGGGCGGTTTTTAATGCAGTTAGGCCGCGCCACGGTTTGCGCCGATAGCAGAATTCACCGTTCTCAGTTTTGCTGCATGGCACTACGGGTGAGGATGCTCTAAGAATTGTTTCGCCTCATCACAGATGCCATACCAGCTCGGCTTTTCTTTTACGAACTCATGAAACATATTCGTGATCTTAAGCTCGTCATCGAAGCAGTTGGCCGCAACCGGAAAAGACTCTTCAAGGGATGTGATTTCACCAAGCGCTGTGCCGCAATGGGAGCAAAAGCAACGGTTGTATTGGTAGGGTGCTTCTGGCTTGTATGTGGATATGGCGTCTGCGCCTGAGAGTAATTCAAAAGAATCGCGCTTGACGAATACAAATGTGGTGGCGCCGACCTTGCGGCAGCGCGTGCAGTAACAAGTGCCCATCATTGTTGGGGGGCTAGATAGCGTGAACCTGATGGTTCCGCAGCAGCAACTTCCTTTCAGCATGGTTATCACCTGATGTATTAAAAAATGAAATGATGCGGAGATAGAGCATTCTTTGCATATGGCCTAACGTTTGGTTAAGGGGCCGGCTGGAGCGTGTCCCAGCGAGCGAAGTGAATGCTTTGCACCACTGGTTAGGCCGTTTGCTACTCATAGGCCTCGTCAGTCGTACCCAACGCATATTCATGGAATTGAGGGCCGTTAGGTTCAACAATAAGTGCTGGCTGTTCAGCATCGTCTGTGAAAGCGACAAATGGCCTGAAACTATCGCCTTGATAATCGATCTCGCCTTGATCGAAAAGCATTGATAAGTCGAAGCTGAATTCACCACAGATTGATTTGGCGATGTCGTTAGGTATGTTGTGCTTTTTAAGCCTGTCCCGTAGTAAGACGATCCACTGCCTTTGGAAGTCCGCACAAAGAGCTTCTAGTTGTTCGTAAGCTGCGTCGTCCATGGTTTCCTCCTGGTAAGCTTACCGTCAACATCAGCGGCGACGCAGAGCGCCGCCGCTGGATGTTGTTAGCCGTTTGGCAAATTCTTCAACCCCCTAACAGCCTCAATCAATCGGTCGTTCAACGCTTCGTTAATAAGCATGCCGCGCTCGACATCAAAGTTCTCGTTAAAGCTTGGAATAGAAAGACTGGCTTGGACACGGCCGGCAAAATGAGGAGCAGAGGTCGTTGCTAAGGCCAGAACGCTGGCGCCTCCGCGTGCGCCTGGTGACGTGGAAAGCAAAACAAGAGGCTTGTCTTGAAATACTTTTGTATTAATTCTCGAGCACCAATCAAACAGGTTCTTGTAGGCTGCACTGTAGGCGCCATTGTGTTCAGCAAAAGAAATTATGATCACATCAGAAGCTGCAATTTTTGACACAAATGCCTTTGCCAAATCAGGATTGCCGAGCTCTTTTTCCTTATCAATACTGAACAATGGCAGTTCATAGTCGTTCAAATCTAAGATATCGACATCAGCACCTTCAAGGAGGCTTGCGGCATATGTTACCAACTGCTTGTTTATAGACTGTTTACTGTTACTGGCTGCAAATGCTAACAATTTCATCTGACAATTTCCTATAGGGTGAAGATGACTAACGTTAAGTTAAGGGGACGGTTTTAACCGACCCCGAGTGAGCGAAGCGAACGGTTTGAACCAGTTGTTAGAGGGCCTTTCGTAACTCGGTGGTTGTGACGACTGTTGCGTACTCACCATGAAGATTCGCTAATGCCATAGCATGTACCTCTTCAGCGCTACGTAGAACTCTGTTGTAGTCGGGCTTTGCGAATGCAAACGTTGCATCCGCTGCCACATAAGTTTGAAAACCAAGATTACCTGCTGTACGCGCTGTTGCTTCGACAGCATTGTTGGTGCTCACACCTACGATTGCAATGGTTTCGATGCCTCTGATCCGAAGCCAGCGCTCAAGCCCGGAGTTAATGAATGCGTCCGGGACGTTCTTTTCAACTACATGCTCGGTGTTTAATGGCTGTAGTTCTTCTTGGAACTCAACACCAGGCTGCCCAGGCCAGAACGGAGAGCCAGGTGTTCTTGAGATGTGACGCACATGAACAATCGGTGCCTTCGCTTCTCTCCATGCTTTCAGCGTAATTGCGATTGCTTGCTCTGCATGCGGGTTGTTGCGAGCGCCTGCTGACGGTTCGAGCATTCCACGCTGCATATCAATGATGATGAGGGCTGGTATGTGCATGAGTGAATGAGCTCTAACGTGGAAGTGAGGGGCGGCCGTCCCTCTCGACTGCAGTGTTATGTGGCATTATTCGTATGCCTCCAGCGTGTTGAATATCTCCTGCGACAGGGATTCAAATTGAGTGTGAATGGACTCCGATAGCTTTGTTGAACTATCAAAGTCTGGGGCCAAAAGTAGTGGGGCTTCGAAAATTGAATACTCTGGCATTACCTCCTTATTGACCCACTTCACTTCTCTTAGTTTTCTCCAATAGAGAATCTGTACATCCTTTGTTTGCCCAAGGAGCCACAGTTCAAAATTTGCATTTTTGTGGTTGAAGACAATCGCAAGCTTTAGCTTTTTCTTCTTGAGATAGCTGTTTTGCAAGTAAAAGTACGTGAAATCTATGTAACCATGCAACACATTGGCAATCAAGAATTCGCTTTTGTATTTCTTAGAGAATTCAGTTCTTAGATTTTGGACAATGCCAACCAGGTCTTGGTAGGTCTTTTGGAGTTCCCCACTGGAGAATGCGGACTTATAAGCTGGTATACGTGAGTTTAGACTTTTGCTCGGCATCAATCATTCCCCAAAAAATCAGCTGGCACATAACGTTTGGTTAAGGGGCGGGCTTTAGCCCGTCCCGAGTGAGCGAAGCGAACGACTTGAACCACTAGTTAGGCTGGTTACCTATCAGGATATAGCCTTGATCGTTGCTGCATTTAGTTGACTCCCCTTTTTTGAGAGTGGTAGTCGTGCTTAGGGAAATTTCCCGGGTTTCATTTGATGAACTAATGTACCCGTTTTTACTGATGCACCACGACCAATAAAAGTAGCGTACTCCGTGAAGCATGAATGGATACATAATTTCCCACTCAGCTTCTCTGCTTAGCTTTGCTATTCCATGCGAGTCAGTGATGAGGGTGCTTTTCTTGTGTAAGACTCTGTGAGGATTAAATGCGCTGATTATTAATATATTTGCGTCAGGTATAGGCATGCCAGCCTGGTCATTTACTTGAATAGTTATGTCTGGTTGGGTTGTGATATACCGAGGAAAAGGAATGCACCCAGTTAAAATTAACGTTATAGCTATGGATGAAATGATGAGCTTCATGTGATGCCTAACGTTTGGTTAAGGGGCGGGCTTTAGCCCGTCCCAGTGAGCGAAGCGAACGATTTGAACCATTTGTTAGGCTGTACCGAAATTGATAGTCGAACACATGTAAATTTCTATGTTTCATGACTCTACCCATACCGTTTCATCTGGATGATGTTCTTTGATGGTATGGATTGCGCATGAAATTGCTTCTTTATCGTTAGGCTCAATTACATAGCTAAAGTCTGAAAAGGCTAAGCCCGACTGTCTAAGTGCTGCGAGTTCTGCCTTAGATAATATTCCTGCAGACAGCCAGAGCAAGCAAGCCGAAATATTGCTAATGCTTTGGTAACTTTCATAACCTTTACGTGTTAGTGCCAGGAATATCATGAAAGA
>NZ_QAIG01000013.1:110988-298701 GCF_003060885.1 Pseudomonas sp. HMWF032 | reverse complement strand
ACACAATTTTCGAAATTGTGTGAAGCCTAAAGCAGTGGAGCGATATTGCGGATGTACGCGATTAAAAACCAAACAAGCTGAAAGCGATTGGCTAACGTTAAGTTAAGGGGCGGGCTTTAGCCCGTCCTAGTGAGCGAAGCGAACGGCTTGAACTTGTAGTTAGACGCGGTGGCAAGTCGGGCATTGATTTGGTACGCGACGAAAAATTTACCTTAAGTCGAACCAAAATGGTGGGCAACGAACGTGCAGGCGTTTGCCGATAAAGCAAAATCTTGCAAGCAAAGCGTTGTGCGCCGATGAAGGGACGCGAGTGCCGACCAAAAAGAGAACGCATGTCAGTCATTTTGCGAGCCGAAGAGGAGGGGGTTCAGCTCGTTTAGCAAAATGAAAGTATATAACTGGATACTGCGATTGTGAGACTTAGACATAAATTCGATGCTTCCTTGCATATTAAAACCGCCAAATTTATAGCCGCTTCTAACGTTTGGTTAAGGGGCGGGCTTTAGCCCGTCCCAGCGAGCACAGCGAGCGATTTGAACCAATTGTTAGACGCTCGGATGTACACATAAATTGAAGCACCGCATTCTTGCTTGTAACGCGTTGCGCGATGATCTTGGCGAAACGCAATAAATTTAATGTTTGCAATGTAACTGAAAAACCACGATTTCAACGGACCTCGATGGCAAACGGCGTAAGCACAGCAACTGAAAGACTAAACCCGAGAAAGCCCCGAAAGCAATCGTGTGACCTTGCGAACAACAATTACGCAACGGACGAAACGCGATGAATCCAATGTTTGCAATGTAACGAACTGAACGCAGTGTTGAAAAATGCCACAAATATAACGGGCGTCTGTTCTAGCAATGCACATTTCAAACCGTGGAAACCTCGAAAGAAAACGTGCGTTGATACGGGTGTACGCATTGCAAAAAACAAGCTTTGGAAACATGAACGTCTAACGTTTGGTTAAGGGGCCGCGGAACGCGGTCCCGAACGAGCGAAGCGAGTGACTTGAACCAGTTGTTAGGCAGCGGGCGTCGAGTTGAACGCAGGTGATGAATACCGCACTGTGGCCAACCTGCAATTTTCTTGCAAGCGACTGGTTCTTTCTGGGCGGAGCCTCGACTGAGCGAGCTGTCAGGCGACGCATTGGATACTCTGCAACCTTGAGGCGCAGCGAGCAGCGAATATGCTGGAGTAGGGCGGTGAACTGGTTATTGCGCGCTATCTGATTCAGGGATGCACGGTGTTTGCCGGCGTAACTGTAAAAGACTTTCATGCCCGCACATCCTTTAATTGCTGTTGCCGCCTAACGTTTGGTTAAGGGGCGGGCTTTAGCCCGTCCCAGCGAGCACAGCGAGCGATTTGAACCATTTGTTAGGCGCGCTTTTCGTACATGATTATGTGGTGTGGCTCTAGAGCTAAATGCACTTCTTTTAATAACTCTTTAGAACGAATATTTTTCTTGAAGAACAATAAAATGCGCATGTAAGTATTTTTTAATATGCCTCTATCGAAAAGTTCAACCCTGTCGTTATATTCGATACGCCACCAATATTCAATATAATGGCCGTCGACTCTTGGTAAGTCTGGGGTTTTGTCACCCGGTGCTCTTGTTTCGATTGTCTTGGAATAAAAAAATGTGAAGTCTGGATAGTCGCTCCAGCTCTTGCCGTATAGGATTTTCGTAACATTATCCCAGTCAACTTTCATACGGGTGCCTAACGTTTGGTTAAGGGGCGGGCTTTAGCCCGTCCCAGTGAGCGCAGCGAACGATTTGAACCAATTGTTATACCCTTTTGGATTTTTGGAGCCAAAAAGAAGCACATAAAAATACCAACGTAACCCAGCAAAGCGCAGTAGATACTGTTACTTCAATTGATACCTCTAATGGATTCGGAGATGCTGGATGATGCCGCTCATCAATGAAGCTGATAAGTATATTATTGAATACAATGTTTAAAGAGGTGAAAACGAAGGTGCACCACTTTGCTATTTTATTGTCTTTGTATAAGAAAATAGAACACGCGGCGAAGATGATTGCCGGTATTAGAGACTCCCAATCGGTTTGTATGACTCCGTATAGCCAAGTTAGAGAGATGCAGGCAGCTAGAAAAGACGAAATTTTATTCATTCAGAAAATTTGCCATGTGTGTATAACGTTTAGGTTAAGGGGCCGCGGCACGCGGTCCCAGTGAGCGAAGCGAACGATTTGAACCGTTTGTTAGAGCTTACGACTTTTTCCAAGGATAGTAGTCCAGGCAAAGACTCAAAGATGCGCCTGCTAGTAGAGCCATTAATTCGGGTTCAAGGTCAATAACTATGTTGTTGTCACTATACAAGCCGACAAAAAACTCAGATTTCCCACCTTCTCCTCGGAGTTTTAAGAAGAATGGCTCCAGATACCGATAGCGGGCGATAAGCAAGAGCAAGGTCTCTTCGATTTCTTTTATTTCGGATGAAATCGGCTCGGAAATGAGCGACGCGCTCCAGTACGAACTAGTTCGAGTTCCCCCTAATGGGTTTCCTCTAGGTGAAACGCGGGGTTCGCCTGCGGTCCAGTTGTGCTTAGGATCTACGCCAATCGCGGACGTGATTTCTTCGTGTGGCATGGATGGATGCCACACGCGCAGCGAGATTACATATTGGTACGGTTGCATGTTGGCTCTAACGTTTGGTTAAGGGGCGGGCTTTAGCCCGTCCCAGTGAGCGAAGCGAACGATTTGAACCAGTTGTTAGACCTATGCGCTATTAGTTGCCCGATTGTATAAGTTGGCTAAATTTAATTTTATGAAATTTGAAATATTTATTATAGTCAGCTTCGCTAAGGTTTTTTACTTCACTGAATATACCAATGCTACGTATTGCCAAAATTGCTGAGTTATCGAATTGATATTCACCGCTAGTCTGGGCTATCTCAATTGATGAAATTTTACCGTCAGCGCTCATTTGAACGTCAAGGATAAGGTGCGCTTCAGGCTTTATGTCTTTGGGTATTGTAAATTTGTTAAATATTTTGGTTGTATAGAGTGTAAACAAGTCTTCTGGGTCGTTAGTATTTAAAGTATGCGTTTGCTGGTAGGTGAAGTCCTCGGATAAAAGCTCTCTAAGGGCACGTTGCTTCTTCGACTCTGCCGGTTCAGCTGGAAATGAGTTCTGAGGCGAAATCTCCTGTACTTGAACAGGCGTACTAACTGCTAGTTCATTCTGATTGGTATTTATAACTGTTTCTGTGGAATTGCAGCCTGACAGCAATGAGTAAGAAATAATTAGAGCGATTACGCATAGTTTCATGACACACAAGTTCCAAGGTTGAGTCTAACTATAATTAGACGGCATATCCGTATCTGCACACTGTTGCCACTGCTGGCAATAAATATCCAAATATAGCCATCTCGTATCCATATCTGACCATCAGCTATTGATGATCCGTTCTTGTAGTCCAAGCTCTACTGCTGCTTTGTAACTTAGCAACCATGCCTTTTCTTCAGGCTGCCACTTACCGCCCGCCTGCTTTACCGCCAGTTGCATGACCTTCTCATGAAAATTTACGCGCACGAATACCAGCGCCGTTGGCTGTTTAGGCGTTTGGGTGCGGGTTTTTGGTGGTTTGTGTTTGCGTTCGACGATCAGTTCGACAGTGGTGTAGCTGATCTGCTTTTCGGCGTCGTGACGGTAGCGTACGGCAATCAGGTCGTCGCCGTAGCGTTCGACAAAGCGTTTGGTGCCGTTTTTTCCTGGCTTGAGGCTTTTTACAACGTCCATATCGTGCCCCGCTGGGTGGCAGTGTCCTGCTGGCAGTCTGCCTTTATCTGTCTGAAGGCTCAAGCAATGGGACGGGCTAGAGCACGGCTACGTGTTGGTCTGTTGGGGGTTCGCTGCTGCAGCCAAGTAGGCAGTCAGCATGTTGGTCAGTTCATTGATCAGTTGTTGGTCGCTCAGTGGAGGGGCGTCCAATGCCAGGTGACGCACCAGGGTCATCAGGGTGGCGTTGATCATCACAAACAGCATCGGCATGGGGTTGTCGATGGGGAACTGGCGGATGTGGCGAAGCAGATAACGTCGGCAGATTTCTGACAGGTGCCGCTCCAGCCGGTCAACCACATGCAGGGCCTGCAATTGCTGCCAATGGCGCACCAGTACGCGATAGTGGCCATTGCCGCTGAGAATAAATGCGAGCACGTCGCTCAGCAGCATCCTCACAGCCGTCCTGACGTCAGCCTCCAGCAGTTGTGCCATGCGCGCGTCGACCAGGCGGGTGATATCGAGCGCCATCTTTTCGAGCAGTCCTTCCAGCAGTTCCTGCTTGTTTGCAAAGTACTGGTACAGCGAGCCCACGCTTACGCCGGCCTCTGCTGCGACCCGGTTGGTGGTCAGGTTGGCCAGGCCCTGCCGCTCGATCACCCGGCCGCTGGCCTCCAGCAGGATGTCGACCATCTGTTGTGAGCGTTGCTGGCAGGGTTTCTTGCGCATGGCGGCTCCATTGCGAATTTAATGCGAGCTAATACTCGCATTAGCATGGGTGCCAGACAATTGCACAGGAGCGCCCGAGCATGCAGACGACTTGTCCCGTTTCAGATACGCAAACGTTACGGCCTCTGGGGCCGGACTCGCTGACCTGGCGCTATTTCGGTGATCTGCGTGGTCTGCTGCTGATCAGTCGCGTCGGCCTGTTGCAGAACCTGCATCCTGGTCTGGCTGCCGGTGTGCAGGAACATTCCGACTTGTTTGTTAATCCCTGGAACCGGCTATTGCGATCGATTTCACCGATTCTTGCGGTGGTCTACGGCGGTGAGCAGGCGCCAGCAACCGGTGTGCAGGTCCGCGATTGGCACCGGCAGATCAAGGGCATGGACGTTCAGGGGCGGCGCTACCATGCCTTGAGCCCGGAGCTGTTCTATTGGGCGCATGCCACCTTCTTTGAAGGGCAGATTGCCGCTCAGGCGCTGTTCGGCACGCCGCTCGACGAGGCGAAGCTGGAGCGCTTGTATCAGGAGTCCATCCAGTGGTATGCCCTGTACGGTCTGCCAATGACGACGGTTCCGGCCGACTACAAGGCATTCCAACTTTATTGGCAGGACATGCTCGACGCACGATTGGAAATGACGGGCGTGGCGCGCTGGTACCTTGATGGCAACAAGTCTCTGCCAGCCCCCTATGCCTGGATGCGTGGCCCGCTCTGGTGGTTGCTGCGACCGCTGTTCGATCAGGGAGCACGCTGGTTGGCGGTGGGCAGCTTGCCCGCGTCACTGCGTCAGCGGCTGAAGCTGCCTTGGAGCGCAAAGGATCAGCGGCGCCTGGACGGCCTGTCTCGGCTGGTCAGAGCGCTGTGGAAAGTGCTGCCCCGGCGTTGCCGATATTTTCCCCAGGCCTACACCGCTCTACGGCGCGCCGGTAAAGCGGTTTGAGGCATGGCGCTGGCTGCGTACGAGCGGCACTGCCCCTCGCGCTGTTTGTCGCCTACTTGGCCGGGTTGTTCAGGTTCTGCAGCAGTCGGTAGTAAAACCCACTGGCATTGGCCAGCGTATCGATCGCCACGCGCTCGTTGGTGCCGTGCATGCGTGGCAGGTCGTCACGCTCCATCAGCAGCGGGCTGAAGCGGAAGATGTTGTCGGTCAGCGGCTCGTAGTAGCGCGAGTCGGTGCCGCCGACCGTGAGGTTGGGGCTGACCAGGGTGTTGCTGAAGCTCTGGCGGATCACTTCGGCAAACTGCTGATAGGCCTCGCCCCGCACATCGGAGACCGCCGAAGGCTCGCGCCCGCCGGGCATCACTTTGATTTGAATCTGTTCATCGGCCACGGCGTTGCGCACGTGTTCGGTGACGCGGTCGATGCTGTCACGCGGGTGGATGCGCAGGTTGAGGGTGGCGCGGGCGCTGGGCGGCAGGACATTTTCCTTGATCCCAGCGCGCAGCAGGGTCGGCGACAGCGAGGTTTGCAGTTGTGCAGCGCCGGCCGGTGAAGCGGCCAGTTGTTGTTCCACCAGCGGGCTGAACAGCCAGAGGTTGGCGAAGATCAGCCGGTAGCCGAAGGCTTGCGCCGGGGTGAAGCTGGCCAGCAGGTCGCCAGTGGGGCCATCGAAGCCGCGCTGGAAGGGTGCATCGCCGACCCGTTGCAGGGCTTGGCTGAGGCGGCCGATGGCAGTTTCATCGAAGGCGGGCGGCTGCGAGGAGTGACCACCCTGGGCATTGGCGGTGAGGGTCAGGCTGACATAGCCTTTTTCCGCAATGCCGACCACGGCCACGTCCTGGCTGACGCCGGGGATCTGCCCGCGCACCACAAAGCCACCTTCATCGCTGACCCACGCCAGGCGTTTGCCCTGTTCCTGCAACTGCGCGGCGATGCGCCGGTTGCCTTGGTGGCCGCCGATTTCTTCATCGTGACCAAAGGCCAACAGCACATCGCGTTGTGGCTGGAAGCCCTGGGCGATGAGGGTTTCCACCGCTTCAAGAATGGCCACCATCGAGCCTTTGCTGTCGATGGCACCACGCCCCCAGACAAACCCATCGGCAATCGCCCCGGAGAACGGCGGGTGGGTCCACAGCCCTTCCGTGCCGGGTGCGACGGGCACCACGTCCTGGTGCGCCATCAGCAGGGCGGCGGGCAGTTGGCTGTCCTTACCCGGCCAGCGCAGCAGGATGCTCGGGCTGCCGGTGGCGAGTGATTCCGTGCTGGCTGTAACGCGTGGATAACGCTGTGCCAGCCACTCCCGCATGCCGGCAAAGGCGGCGTCGCTGGCCGCCAGTTGGCTGGCCGGCGCGCCGACCTGATGCGACAGGGTTGGCAGGCGAATCGCCGCAGCCAAACTTTCCGCTGCACGCTGACTATCCAGCCCCTCAGGCAGGCTGACTGGCGCGCTGTTGTAAGCCGCGGCCGGCAGCAGCAGGGTGCGGCCGGCCACCACGGCCACCAGGCCGAGCAGAATGATCAGTAAAAGCAGTAACAGGCGTTTCATTGCCGATCTCCTTGGCTTATGGACGCAGAATCAGCTGGCTGCGGCTGTTAGCCTTGATCGCTTCGGCGTTCAGGTGCATTGGCACGTACTCGCCACGTATGTAGGCGTCGGCCTGGTCCTTGTAATGCTGATCAAACAAGACGCCACTCTGGCCCACCGGGTTGATGCCCAGGGCGCTGCCGGCGTCGGCCAGATCGATCAGGCGACGGGTCGAGGGGCCGTACACCACCGACCAGGGGGCCGGGCCGACCGGTTGCGAAAGGTTGTTCGGCGTTTCATGGCCACCCGGTGCGGCAAAGGCGCCGACGTTGAACAGTTTATCCAGCGGCTTTTGCTGGCCCAGCGGGTGGGTGTGAGTGAGGGTGTGTACGCTGCCCCAGGCCCATTTCGCGCTGTCGTCACCGAGGGTGCTGCGCAGGTGGGCGAGGCTGGCCTGCCAGGCGGCTTTGACGGTATCGGCACGGCTTTCTACCGCCTCACTGCCGCGTTTGTCCCACCAGGGCGAGTGGGCATCGGCGGCCAGGCGCGGCAGGGCGCTGTCGAGCACGCGGGTTTGCAGCAGGTTGGTGAAGAAGGCCTCGCTCAGCTCGTCGGCCATGGCTTCACGCGTCAGTTGGTACACCAGTTGGTTGAACAGGGTGGCGGCGGTGTTCTCGACCTGATGCTGGCCATCCCAGCTCAGCAGCTGCTCGACCAGCGCCTGCTCTTCGCTGCCGCTGGCGGCAGCCCGCAGATCAGCCGCCAGCAGAGTGAGCAGGCGTTGCGGGTAGCCGGTGCCGGGCTCCAGTTGCAGCGCCTGGCTGTTCTGTACGTCCCACTTCACGCTGCTGTCGCGCAGGCGTTCGTCGAGGCGCTGGCCCCGATCAGCCAGGTTGTAATAGCCGGGAATCGCCATGCCGGTCGGCGACACGGGCTGGTAGTTGGCGGAGAGGATATAGCCGCGCTCGGGGTTTTCTTCCTGCGGGTTGGCGCTGAACGGGTAGTAGCCGTCTTTTTCCGCCTCGCCGTTGCTGCCGTCGAGGATAAAGCTCGGGTTGACCCCGGCCGGGCGACGCGGCAGTTTCGCCGCCGCCCACCAGCCGATATCGCCCGTGGCATTGGCCCACACCACGTTCAGCCCCGGCGCTTCGATGTGCTCGGCGGCGACGCGAGCTTGTTCTAGCGTGGCGGCGCGGTTGAGTTGGTAGAAGCCATCGAGGATCGGGTTCTCGGTCTCGAGAAACGCCCACCACATGGCAATCGGCGTGCTGCCGACGGTTTCCCCCAAAGCGCTGTTGATGATCGGGCCGTGCGGTGAGCGGCGGATGGTCAGGCGCACGGGCTCGGCGTCCTTGACGCTGATCAGCTCTTCACGGCTTTGCAGCTCGACCCATTGGCCGCGATACCAGACCTGGTTGGGGTTGTCCGGGTTGGTTTTCTCGGCGATCAGGTCCAGGTCGTCGTTCTGGAACATGGTGATGCTCCAGGCGAACGCGTTGTTATGCCCCAGCGAGGCCACCGGGTTAAGCGCCTGATGATGGCCGTACAGGCTGAAACCGGGGTAACTCAGGTTGGCCTCGTACCACACTGACGGCACGGCGAAGCGGATATGCGGGTCGCCGGCCAGCAGCGGCTTGCCGCTGGCGGTGCGGCTGCCGGAGATCGCCCAGGCATTGCTGCCCTCAAACTGCGGCAGGCCGGCATCCAGCAGCGCGGCGTGGCTCAGTTCGGCGATGGCGTTGAGGTCTTGCCAGTCGCCAGCAGCGAGGTGCTGGCCGACCACGCCTTGCGGGTGCCAGTCGAGGTCAAAGGCTTTCAGGTAATCAGCACCCAGCTGATCGCGGATGTGCGTCAGCACCGGCTCGGTGCGAAAGGCCGCGGCAAAGCTGTAAGCCATGTAGCCGGCGACGCTGAGGGTGTCGGCGGGGGTGAAGGGGCGCTTGTCGATGCCCAGCACATCGAACTCGATCGGCGCCGGGTGGTTGGCCTGATACTGGTTGATGCCATCCAGATAAGCCTGCAGCGCCTGACTGGCCGGGGTGTTCATGTCCAGTTTGGCGGCGTAGCGATCGGCGTGTTCGCGGATGCCCAGGGTGCGGAACAGGCGGTCGGTGTCGACCAGCTTGCTGCCGAGAATTTCCGCCAATTCGCCACGGGCCAGGCGGCGGAGAATTTCCATCTGGAATAAGCGGTCCTGGGCGTGCACATAACCGAGTGCGCGGTACATATCGGCTTCGCTCTGTGCCTGGATATGCGGCACGCCGCGTTCGTCGTAATCCACCGTGACTGCGGCCTGCAGGTGGCTCAGTTGCCGCTCGCCGTCACGTTGCGGCTGCTTGCTGTCGATGTACCAGTAAGCGCCGGCGGCAGAGGCTGCGACGATCAGAGCCAGGGCAGTCAGGGTGCGTTTCATGGGGTTTTCCTTGTTATAGGTTTTATCAGCGCCCCATTGTGCGCACTGCTGGCTGCGCAGGCATTGACCCAATACAGCAAGAGTGAAAGTCTTTGGTCAATCCAAGAGGCTTGTATGCAACACGACCCGCACAACAGCATCGCCAGCGCGCTGACCCATTCCTCGACCCTGCGCCGCCTGCTCTACGAGGCTCTGGCGGCATTGGGGCTGGACCCAACCGACACTTATCGCCAGGCCTATCAGGGTGTGGTGCTGACGCCGCCGCTGCTCACTGCCCGCGCAGACCACGACAATGCGCCGCGCTTCTGGCAGGCGTTGGCGGGCATCAGCGGTGATGCTGACATCGGCCTGCACCTGGGTGAAACCATGCAGCCACGGCCTATGGATGTGGTGGGTTACCTGCTGCTGGCCAGTTGCGACCTGGGCCAGGCGCTGGAGAGCTTTGTGCGTTTCCAGCACATCCTTTCTGGCGGTTTTGCCGCGCGCCTGGAGCTGGAGGGCGAGCAGGCGCGCTTGATCTTCGACCTCAATTACCGTGGCGTGGGTTCGTTGCGTCAGCAGATGGAGTGCCTGGCGCTGCTGCTGCAGAAGATGCTGGTCAGCGTCACCGGCGGCGGCTTTGCGCTCGACGGTGTGGAGTTTCGCCACCCGGCCCCGCGCCGGCTGAGTGAGCACCGCCGGCTGTTCGGCCTGCTGCCGCGCTTTGCCCAGGCGCATGATGCGCTGATCTTTCCGCGCGCCTGGCTTAGCCGGCCATCACGCAGCGCCAACCCACGGCTGTTCGCGGTGCTCTGGGCGCAGGCGGAAGTGGAGTTGGCCGAGTTGGAGGAAAACCAGCTGCTCAACCGCGTGCGTTACTGGCTGGAGGTCAACCTGGGCGTGCAACTATGCGATCTGCGCCGCTGCGCCACCGCGCTGGGTTACAGCGTTGGCGGACTGCAGCGGGCGTTGGCCGAACAGCAGCAGAGCTTTCGCCAGCTGCATGATGAGGTGCGCCGCCTGCGCGCACAGGCCCTACTCGACAGCGGTCTGGCCATCCGTGAAGTGGCTCGTGCCTGCGGCTTTGCCGAGCTGTCGCCGTTTTACCGCGCGTTCAAGCGCTGGCAGGGCGCGACGCCAATGGGCTTTCGCCGGCAGTTGGTTGTAGGGGCAGCAGCGGCAGACTGATCGATCAGCGCGTTTGCCCTATGGCCGCTCGTCTTCAGTTGTTCTGCCACTCACAGAAGCAGCCCACTGCCAGAGTATTGCTGGCGCTGACCGGGCGCTCTTCAATCAGGGCATCGAGAATCGGCTCGATAAAGCTGTTGCTGGAGGTGCAAACAGCCCCTTCGCTGTAGGGACCGAAGTACGCCAGCTGACCCGTGCGGTCCCAGATGGCCACCGCCGGGCTGGCGGGAATCTGCGTGCTGCCTGTCAGTTCAGCCAGCGGCTGCAGGGCGCTCAGGGTGCTGGGCAGTTGGCCGCTGCTGCCGGGCTTTTGCACGGCATAGAAGTTCACGCCCTGGGAGGCGAAGCGTTCAATCAGTTCGGCCAGGTGTTGCTGGTTGCCGACATTGCACGGGCAGGCCGGGTCCCAGAAGTGCACCAGGCGAATGGGACCGGGGCCGGCCAGCTCATCCGGCAGGCGCAGCTGTTCACCATAGAACAGGGCCGTCTGCTCGCTGAAACTGCGTAGGTAGCGCGATTCATACCACCGGTAGGCGGCCAGCATGGCGGCTGCCCAGAGCAGAATCAGCAAGCTGGCGAGGAGGGTCTTGCGTGTGGGTCGAGTCATGAGCAGCCTTCGGCAAACAGGCGCGCAGCTTGCCATGACTGGCGCGACAGCTGAATATCCCAACCTGATCATGTCGGTCTGGATGACCGATAAATCTTCCTATGACCAATGGAAAGCCAATGCCAGAGCCGTTTCAGCCGGACAACCTGTCTGCCAGTCTGCGACCCTTAGCCGCAGCCGTTGTGCTGTCGCCGGCTGAACAGGCCTACCGACAGTTCTACGGTTTCAGCGACGCCTGGGCGACGCGCAGCTGCATGGGTACGCTGCAGGCCGCCGGCTACCAGATCGCCGTACAGGCCTGGTGGCCTGAGCAGCCGCGCGCCACGCTGGTGCTGGTGCATGGTTACTACGACCACGTTGGCCTGTATCGCCATGTGATCGAGTGGGCGCTGGGCATGGGCTTCGCCGTGCTGGCCTTCGACTTGCCGGGGCATGGCCTGTCCAGCGGCGAGCGCGCCAGCATTGGAGATTTTGCCGAGTACCAGGCGGTGCTGCAGGCGGTGCTGGTGGAGGCCGCCGCGCTCGAGCTGCCGCAGCCCTGGCATCTGTGCGGGCAAAGCACCGGTGGGGCGATTCTGATCGACTACCTGCTGACTGGTAGCCCGGGTGCGGCCATCGGCGAAACCATCCTGCTGGCGCCGTTAGTGCGGCCGCGGGCATGGGGTTGGTCGCAGTTCAGTTACCGCATCATGAAGCGCTTTGTCAGCGAGATTCCCCGGCGCTTCAGCGTCAATTCCAGCGATGCCGAGTTCATTGACTTCGTTCATCACCAGGACCCGTTGCAGCCACGCAACCTGCCAACCGCCTGGGTCGGCGCGCTTAGTCAGTGGGTGCCGCATATCGAAGCCGCGCCGCGCAGTCTTCGCAGCCCGTTGATCATTCAGGGTGAAGCCGACATGACGGTGGCCTGGCGGCACAACCTGCGGGTGTTGCAGGACAAGTTCGCCGCTCCGCAGGTTTTGTGTCTGGCCGAGGCGCGGCACCACCTGGCCAACGAAGCGCCGGCCTTGCGCCAGCGCTATTTCGAGTTTCTTAGTCAGAAGCTGGCGTAGGTTGGTGTTGAGCGTAGCGAAGCCCAACAGGGCGTGCGCAGCACTGCGCTCGACGATCCGTTGCAGTCGTTGGGCATCGTCGCGTTGCTCCTCAACGCATCGCCGCTCAACACCAACCGACGTGGATTCGGCTCAGATGCCTTGCGAGGCTGGAGCCAGTGCTGTGCTGCTCTGGCCGACCGCCAGGCCTCTGCGGATTGCCGCCAGTGCGGCCTGGTAGTAGGCCTTGCCGGCATCGGACTGGGCGAAACTGACGAACTCTTCCAGCTCCGGATCGCTCAGCTCGCGGTAGACGTGCAGCAGGGTGTTATCCAGATCCGTCCCGATCTGCTCCATCAACCGCTGGCGCTGGCCATTGAGCATGGCCTGGGCGCTGTCGCCACCGAGCAGGCCGGGGAGCATCTGACTGAGGCTGTCGGCGGCTACACCGGCCAGGGCCAGGCTGACTTCGGCACCGGCTTCCCGCGCCGGCAGCGCCTGGGCCAGGTGGCGAATCAGCAGGCGGCGGGTGGCGCTGGCTTCACTGCGCGGCAGACCATTGGCATGGCGGGCCAGTTGGTCGCTGCGGGTGGCCAATAACTCGGCATCAACAATCTTGCGCCCCAGTGGCGACTGGAAGAACTGCAAGGCACTGGCGGGCGCCGCGAGGTGGCTGCGCAAGCCCTGTAGGGCGCGTTGGTCCATGGCGTTGGGGGCGAAGCGCTGGTTGCTGTTGTTGACCAGCGCCTGATGCACCGCTGGCGGCAGGCTGCTGCGGTAGCGCTCCTGAGCGGCCTGCAGGGCGTCGCTGAAATGCATGCGTTGCTGCGGCCAGCCGGCCGCCTGATACAGCCGCAGGTAATCGTCCGCCAGGGCGGGCAGGCTGAGCAGCAGGGTCAGTACAACGGAAAGGGCGCGCATTAGGGACTCCATTCAGGGGCGGCTATTTTCGGCGGCACGCTGACACTTGTCGAGGCTCGGCAGGGCGCTGGTAGAATCGCCGGCATGACGACCGATACCCACACCGCACTTCTGACGCACATCGTTGACGACCTGGCCGAGCACGGCTGGTCGTTGCAAACGCAGTTCATTGCGCCTTCTCTGACCCTGAAACTGGCCGAAGAGTGCCGTAAACGTGCCGCACAAGGTGCATTGGCGCCCGCCGGTGTGGGCCGCGGCGCGCAGCAACAGATTCGCGAAGGGGTGCGCGGTGACCATATCCAGTGGCTGGAGGCCGGGCAGCAGGCAAGCTGCGATGAGTATCTGCAGGTGCTGGATGAGCTACGCCAGGCGCTGAACCAGGGTTTATACCTGGGTTTGGAAGACTTCGAAGGGCACTTTGCGCTGTATCCACCGGGTGCGTTCTACCAGAAACATCTGGACCGGTTCCGTGATGATGACCGTCGCGCGGTATCGGTGGTGTTTTATCTCAACGAGGACTGGCAGGCTGAGCAGGGCGGCGCGCTGCGGTTGTACCTGGCGAATGGCGAAACGCGTGATGTGTTGCCGCAGGCGGGCAGTCTGCTGGTGTTTCTGTCTGCCGACATGCCTCATGAGGTTTTGCCGGCGTGCCGTGACCGTTTGTCCTTAACCGGCTGGTTTCGCCGGCGCGGCAATGGGCCACTCTAGACCGCGGTTTAGTGACCCCAGACCTTGAAGGTCCCGCGTAGATCGGTGATGTCGCGGATCTCAACACTGCCCAGCTGGCTGTCGCCGACGTACATGTCAGCGGCTACACGCATACGAATGCGTTGGGCGGGAATGCCGCTGGCAATCAGCTGCTGGTTGATGGTGGTGAGATCAGGCAAGGTCAGCTGCAGTTGCTGCTGGCCGCTGCCATTGTTGACCACGTCGATTTTCAGGGTGGGCAGGTTGACGCCGAAGATCGGCAGGGTCAGGCCCAGTTGTGCAGCGCCGAAGGCAAAGCTGCCGCCAGAACCGTTCGGACAGCTGGCCGGGGTCAGGCAGCCGTTGTCGATCTTCACGTTGCGTAGCGAGGCGCTGCCACCGTCGTCATTCCAGCTGATCCGGCTGATCGTCGCCAATACATCGGTACGGATGCTGATGCCGGCCTGGCCACTGATTTCGCTCAGGCTTTGGTTATCCATCGGTAGCAATTCGGCCTGGCTTGGCAGCGTATAGGCTGCAAGGCTGGCAACGAGGGATAAGGCGACGGTGCGAAGTGGGCGGTGCATGGCGATGTCCTCAGCTAGAGTGCCAAGAGTCTGTGCCGGGCCTGTCGCGCGCGCCATTGAACCGGTTCGCTTCCCGCCGAAGGATAGGTCGCAGTTGGGCGCGGATAGGGCGGCTGGCGTGATGGGTTTGGCAATCTGCCAGGCAGCCCGACCCTTTGGTCGGGAGGGGCGCGAGGCAGTAACCGGGCCGTGTTACGGCAAGTGACTAAACGAGAGTGAGACATGCAGAAAATTCTGGTGAGCCGTTGCCTGCTGGGCCAGCGCGTACGCTATGACGGCGGTGCCCATGGTCCGTTCAGCCTGCTGGAGCGCTGGCAACAGGAAGGCCGCGTGGTGCCGTTGTGCCCGGAAGTGGCGGGCGGCTTGCCCACGCCGCGTGCCCCAGCGGAAATTGCGGGCGGTCAGGGGGCAAAAGTGCTCGATGGGCACCTGCCGGTGCTGACGGTGGATGGCGAGGATGTCACAGCGGCTTTTGTTGACGGCGCACAACAGGCCCTGGCCCTGGTGGCGCAGCATGGCATTGGTATTGCGCTGCTTAAGGCGCGCAGTCCCTCGTGTGGCAATCGCGAGGCGTATGACGGCAGTTTTAGCGGCACCCAGGTCGCTGGCGAAGGCGTGACGGCGGCGGCCTTGCGCCGCGCCGGGGTGCGGGTGTTCAGTGAAGAAGAACTGGTGGCGGCGCAGGCCTTTCTGGCGGTGCTGGACGGCGCTGATTAAGGCGCTGGATCATCATCGAAGTGCAGTGGCAGAAGCTGTTCGATGGCATTGGCCAGCTGCCAATACTCCTCTTCACAACTGTCCCGGCGCTCCTCCGGAAGCTGATCGCCTGCATCGCTGTAACGCTCGATGTCGGCACCGTATGCCCAGCACATCACGTTGTAATAGCGTTGCCCGTTCAGGCTGTGCGTCGCGGCCAGCCCGTCTTCGCTGACATCGTCGCCCCACGTGGCAAAGCTTAAAATGGTGCCGTTGAGGATGTGCTCGCCGTCTTCGCGGTGTACCCAAATGTAGGTGCTGATCTGATCGGCCACATCTTCTTCGCGCCCCAGCATGGGGATTTCCAACTGATCGATCAGCGCGTGGCCCAGTTCGTGGAAGAACAGGTAGTCGCTCCAGCCGACGGCGAACGCCTGCGCCTCTTCGGCATTGAGTTGGCCATCGGCTTCAAATTGAGCGAAGTTGTTTTGCGTGTCTTGCAGCTCTTCGTAGCAATAAATGATGCTCTGTTCTGCGCTGTCGTAAAACGCGTTGGCCTCATCGCATGTGCGCATTGTCAGCAGCAGTTGCAGGCCCTGATCCGGCAGCAACGCTTCGATCTGCTCACGCCAACCCTCGAGAATGGCATCCTGTTCGGCCTGTGCGGCGATGTCTCGCAGCTCAAGCGGCGCGGCCTCGTAGCGTACGCTCAAACTGTTGGCATTGGATTGGGCCTGAGTGCTGCCGAGGGTTAATAAGCCGGTCAATAGCAGGGTAAAACGGACTGGAAGGGTGAGCATAGGAATTCCTGAATGTGTCGAACGCGCATTAAAAAGGCGACCGAAGTCGCCTTTTTAATGTCTGCGCCGCGTTAGAACAAGACGCGGCTGCGGATCGTGCCTTTAACGTGTTGCAGCTTCTCCAGCGCCAGGTCGGAGTAGTCGGCGTCGACGTCGATGACCACGTAGCCGACCTTGTCGTTGGTCTGCAGGAACTGGCCAGAGATGTTGATGCCGTTTTCGGCGAACACGTTGTTGATCTCGCTCATCACGCCTGGGATGTTGGCGTGGATATGCAGCAGGCGGTGCTTGCCCGGGTGCGCCGGCAGGGCCACTTCCGGGAAGTTGACGGACGAAACCGAGGTACCGTTGTCGCTGTACTTGACCAGCTTCTCGGCCACTTCCAGGCCGATGTTGGCCTGGGCTTCAGCGGTTGAACCACCGATGTGCGGGGTCAGGATCACGCGATCCAGGCCACGCAGCGGGCTTTCGAACTCTTCGTCGTTGGACTTCGGCTCGACCGGGAACACGTCGATGGCGGCGCCAATCAGGTGCTCGTCCTTGATCGCCGCAGCCAGATGCTCCAGTTCAACCACGGTGCCGCGTGCGGCGTTGATCAGAATGCCGCCCTTTTTCATGGCGCGGATTTCTTTCTCGCCGATCATCCACTGGGTGGAGGGCAGCTCAGGCACGTGCAGCGACACGATGTCGCACATGCCCAGCAGGTCGTGCAGTTTGGCGATCTGGGTGGCGTTGCCCAGTGGCAGCTTGGTCACGGTGTCGTAGAAGAACACCTGCATGCCCATGGCTTCAGCCAGTACCGAGAGCTGGGTGCCGATCGAGCCGTAACCGACGATGCCCAGCTTCTTGCCACGGATTTCGAAGGAGTTGGCTGCCGACTTGATCCAGCCACCACGGTGGCAGGAAGCGTTCTTCTCGGGGATGCCGCGCAGCAGCAGAATGGCCTGGGCCAGCACCAGTTCGGCCACCGAGCGGGTGTTCGAATAGGGTGCGTTGAACACGGCGATACCGCGCTCGCGGGCGGCGTCGAGGTCAACCTGGTTGGTGCCGATGCAGAAGCAGCCTACAGCCACCAGGCGCTTGGCGCAGTCGAAGACTTCGGCGGTCAGCTGGGTGCGCGAACGGATACCGATAAAGTGCGCATCGGCGATCTTTTCTTTCAGCTCGTCGTCGGAGAGTGCGCCCTTGAGGTACTCGATGTTGGTGTAACCAGCGGCCTTCAGGGTGTCCACTGCATTCTGGTGGACGCCTTCAAGAAGAAGGAACTTGATCTTGCTCTTGTCGAGAGAGGTCTTGCTCATCGGAGTACCTGTTGTCCCACAAATAGTGTCAGGGAAGAGGCCGAACGCCGCCGGCCGCAGCCCGCAGATCGGCGCGGGGGCACGATTTACGGGGGGCGTATGCTAGCATACGAGCCCCGCGAAACACCTACCCTGGCAGATGAAGCGTGCTCAGGGTGACCATGAATCGTTTGAGAGTTCCGTTGATGACCAACCCTGCGCTGATCGAAGAGCTGAAGACCCTGGTTGAGCCTGGCAAGGTGCTGACCGATGCCGATTCCCTCAACACTTACGGCAAGGACTGGACCAAGCATTTCGCCCCCGCGCCGCTGGCGATTGCCTTCCCCAAGAGCATCGAGCAGGTGCAGGCCATCGTGCGTTGGGCCAATCAGCATAAGGTCGCGCTGGTGCCGTCGGGCGGTCGTACAGGGCTTTCGGCAGGCGCGGTCGCTGCCAACGGTGAAGTGGTCGTGGCATTCGATTACATGAACCAGATTCTCGACTTCAACGAATTCGACCGCACGGCGGTGTGTCAGCCCGGCGTGGTGACCAAGCAGTTGCAGATGTTCGCCGAGGACAAAGGGTTGTATTACCCCGTGGATTTCGCCTCGGCGGGTTCCAGCCAGATTGGCGGCAACATCGGCACCAATGCCGGTGGCATCAAAGTGATTCGCTACGGTATGACCCGCAACTGGGTGGCTGGCCTCAAGGTTGTTACCGGCACCGGCGAGTTGCTGGAGCTGAACAAAGACCTGATCAAGAACGCCACCGGCTACGACATGCGCCAGCTGTTTATCGGTGCCGAAGGCACGCTGGGCTTTGTTGTGGAAGCGACCATGCGGCTGGACCGTGCGCCGAAGAACCTCACCGCCATGGTGCTCGGCACCCCGGACTTCGACTCGATCATGCCGGTGCTGCATGCCTTCCAGAACAAGCTGGACCTGACCGCCTTCGAGTTCTTCTCGGACAAGGCCCTGGCCAAGATCATGGCCCGTGGCGATGTACCACCGGCGTTTGAAACCGATTGCCCGTTTTATGCTCTGCTGGAATTTGAAGCCACCACCGAGGAAGTCGCCGACGCCGCCCTGGCCACCTTCGAGCATTGTGTGGAGCAGGGCTGGGTGCTGGACGGGGTGATGAGCCAGAGCGAGCAGCAATTGCAGAACCTGTGGAAGCTGCGCGAGTACATCTCGGAAACCATCAGCCACTGGACGCCGTACAAGAACGACATTTCGGTCACCGTCTCCAAGGTGCCGGCCTTCTTGCACGACATCGACCGCATCGTCGGCGAACACTACCCGGACTTCGAAATCGTCTGGTTCGGCCATATCGGTGACGGCAACCTGCACCTGAATATCCTCAAGCCGGAGAACCTGTCCAAGGACGAATTCTTCGCCAAGTGCGCTACCGTCAACAAGTGGGTGTTCGAGACCGTGCAGAAGTACAACGGCTCGATCAGCGCCGAACACGGTGTGGGCATGACCAAGCGCGATTACCTGACCTACAGCCGCTCGGAAGCCGAGATTGGCTATATGAAGGCGATCAAGGCAGTGTTTGACCCCAACGGCATCATGAACCCGGGTAAGATCTTTCCGCTTTGAAAGCTGCTGCGGGCTACGCGCGCCATGCTGCGTTGGCGAAGTCAGGAAAAATGCTCATTGGGGCACTAGCCAACTCCGCTTTTTCCAGACTCCGCCGCCTTGCCTGGCCTTCGCTCGCAACGCTTTCAGCAAGCTGATTAAGTCTTTAGTCGCTACGACAGCCCGTGAAGGTTCTTCCACCATGGGCGATCAACGATTCAGAGCGTAGGGCGGGGCTACCGCTCTGCGCCTGCCGCTCGCACAACGAGCGGCGTCATGCATTCCCATCAGGAGTTGCTTATGAGCTACCAGCATCAGTATGTCGATGGCACCCATATCCACTTTCCCATGGGCAAGGTGGTGTGCATCGGCCGTAACTACGCCGAGCATGCCAAGGAACTGAACAACCCGGTTCCTACCGAGCCGTTGCTGTTTATCAAAGCGGGCAGTTGCGTGGTGCCGCTGGATGATGGCTTCACCCTGGTTGAGGGTAAGGGTGATGTGCATTACGAGGCGGAAATCGCGGTGCTGATCGGCAAGCCGCTGTCGCGCACGCCGAATGCCGAGGAGGTGCGCGATGCCATCTCCGGCTTCGCCCCGGCGTTGGACCTGACGCTGCGCGACCTGCAGGCCACGCTCAAGGCCAAGGGCTATCCCTGGGAAACCGCCAAATCCTTCGACGGTGCCTGCGTGCTGGCGCCGTTCGTGCCCGGTGATGCCGTTGAAGACCTTACCGATATCGGCATTCGCCTGGCGATCAACGGTGAAGTGCGTCAGGACGGCAACAGCCGTGACATGCTTAACCCGATTCTGCCGATGATCCAGCACATCGCTGGGCATTTCAGCCTGCAGCCGGGTGATGTGATCCTCACCGGTACGCCAGTGGGTGTCGGCCCGCTGCACAAGGGTGATGAGCTGGCGCTGGAGCTGGTTGGCCACAGCCGCTTCAGCAGTCGCGCGCTTTAAGTCATATGACCGTTACAAGCAGGCGCCTGGAGGTGCCTGTGGGTCAGGTGGCGTAACAGAAACTTAAGGGTAGCTCTCTAGTCTGATAGCCATCGTTCTGCTGAGTTGTGTGCGATGTCAAACTGGATTGTCCGGCTGGTGCGTCTGCGTCTGCGTTGGCTCATTGCGTTTTTGCTGTTGGGGCTGAGTGCGGCGTTGGTGGCCAATTACCGCCATTGGGATGACCGTCTGTATTTCTGGTTTCAGGAACTGCAGGTGGGGGCAGCCGAGCAGCAGCAACATATCTGGCTGCCAGGCTATCAGGCTGTGCTGCAGGGCAAGCCGCTGCAGGGGCTTGAGCAGGAGGAGGTTTCCGGCCTGACCTACAGTGCCGACAGCAATACCTTGTTCATTGTCACAGGCAAATCCCCGCAATTGATCGAGTTGACCCTCGATGGTCAGGTGCTGCGGCGCATTGACCTGCATGGTTTTGCCAATCCCGAAGGCGTGGAAATGCTTGCTGATGGTCGCCTGGCGATCATCGATGAGCGCATGCGTACGCTGACCACGTTCAAGTTGGAAGCGCTGACCCGTAGCCTGGAGTTTGCCGAGCTGCCCTCGTTGGATCTGGGGTTTGCCGATGCGGGCAACAAGGGCTTTGAAGGGATTGCCTGGGACTCGCGCAACAACCGGGTGCTGCTGGGCAAGGAGCGTGGGCCGCTGGGTCTGTTCAGCCTGCCTTTCCCCGGTGAAGACGGTGCCACCGGTGTTATGCAGCCCATGGGCGGTGGGCACTTGTTTCTGCGTGATATTTCCTCGCTGACCTACGATGCCCGTACCGGCCACTCTCTGGTGCTGTCTGACGAGTCGCGGCTGCTGCTGGAGGTGGATGAGTACGGCGAACCGGTCAGCTTTATCAGCTTGGCGCGTGGTATGAATGGCCTGCGTGGCGGTATCGAACAGGCTGAGGGGGTGACCATGGATGCGCAGGGCAATATCTACATCGTCAGTGAGCCGAACCTGCTTTACGTGCTGCACAAGGAGCCGGCTGCGGCCTCGCCCACCCTGGCGGATTAAGCTTGGTTTAAGCGTCGATTAAGCCTGGCTTCAGCTACGCCCTCTACTCTGGCGCCATCACCAACTGATTAGAGGGTTACCCCATGAAGCGTTTCACTTTGGCTCTGCTGCTGGCTCCACTGTTCTCTACTGCTGCAATGGCCACCGGTTACACCGGCCCAGGCGTTACTGCCCAGGTCAGCACCGTGGCGGCAGCGCTGGATGCCGCCGATGACACCCCGGTGGTGCTGCAAGGGCAGATCGTCAAGCGCCTGCAGGATGAGCTGTATGAGTTCAAGGACGCCAGCGGCACCATCAATGTTGAAATCGATGATGAGCACTGGCCCGCTCAGGCCGTGTCTGAAACCGCTACGGTGAAAATCACCGGCGAGGTCGATCGTGACCTGATGAGTCGTGAGATCGACGTGGAGTTCCTCGAACTGGTCAACTGACGCCGACGTGTTGAGCCGCCTCTAATGGGGGGCTTGGCGCGCCAGCCAGCAGCGTGTCTGTTGGCTGGCGTTGTGGTGTTTTCTGGTATCGAGAGCAAGCGGGTATGCGTATTCACCTGTCCCTCAAGCACGTGTTGTGGTTCATCCCGGTGTTGGTCGTGTTGCTGCTTGGGCTGCTTGCCCAGGAGTACCGGCTGTTTGAACGTGCCTGGTTCAACGTGCAGCAATGGCGCCAGCACAGCCCCTCGCCCGTGCTGGCCATACGGCTATCCGACTATCAGGTTGAAATCGAGGCTCAGCCGATTGCCGGGCTGGATGATGATGTGTCGGCGCTGACCTTCGACCCTGACCGCAATAGCCTGTTTACCGTAACCAACCAGAAGGCGCAGCTGATTGAATTGTCACTGGCGGGCGAGATTCTGCGGCGGATCGACCTGCATGGTTTTGGCGATGCCGAGGCGGTCGAGTACATCAGCCAGGGCCTGTATGTGATCAGCGATGAGCGCCAGCAGCGTCTGATCAAGGTGCGTGTCGATGACACAACCACCGAGTTGCATGCCGATCAGGCACAGCAGTTCTCGCTGGGTATCGGCTTGAATGGCAACAAGGGTTTTGAGGGGCTGGCTTACGATTCGGCCGGTCAGCGCCTGTTTGTCGCCAAGGAGCGCGACCCGATGCGCATCTATGAGATTCACGGCTTCCCTCAGCGTGATCCGCAGCGCCCTTTCGCGGTACACGTGGTGGATGATCAGCAGCGCGATGCCGGGTTGTTTGTACGCGATCTGTCCAGCCTGCAGTTTGATGAGCGCAGCGGCCATCTGCTGGCGTTGTCCGATGAGTCGCGCCTGGTGCTGGAGCTGAATGTCGAGGGCAAGCCGATCAGCAGCCTGTCGCTGCTCGGTGGGCGCAATGGCCTGACCCGCAGCGTGCCCCAGGGCGAGGGCATCGCCATGGATAACCAGGGCGTGCTCTATCTGGTCAGCGAGCCCAATCTGTTCTATCGCTTCAAGAAGCCAGACGCTTAGGCTGTGGCGTGAAGGCGGTGGCCGTCGGTTGCAGCAGGCGCGCGGTTTTCCATTCAAAGCCCAGGGTCAGGCCGATCGCGGCGCAGGCCAGGCCACCAGCCAGCCCCCACCATACGCCTTCTGCGCCCCAGCCCAGCGGGAAGGCCAGCGTCCAGGCCAGCGGCGCGCCGACGGCCCAGTAACAGCCGAGACCGACCCAGAAAGTGGTCTTGGCGTCCTTGAGGCCGCGAATTGCACCCATGGCGATGGTCTGAATGCCATCGAAGAACTCAAACCAGGCGGCAATCGCCAGCAATGCTACGGCCACGCCCACCACCTCGGCATAGGCGCTGTCGCTGTGGTCGAGAAACAGTCCCACTACCCAGTGCGGCGCCAGCCAGAACAGGCAGGCGAAACCGAGCATGCACAGCGCGCCGAGGCCCAGGCCCAGGCGTCCGGCCTGGCGTGCCTGCAGCAAGCGGCCGGCACCAAAGTGCTGACCAATACGGAAGGTCACCGCGTAGGAAATCCCCACCGGCACCATAAAAGCCACGTATACCGACATGATTGCGATCTGGTGCGCCGCCAGTTGGGTGCTGCCCAGTGCGCCCATGCACAGCGCGGCAAAGGCAAACAGGCCGGATTCCACTGCATAGGTGCCGCCAATCGGCAGGCCCAGGCGCAGCAGCTCTTTCAGCTCGGTCCAGGCCGGCCGCAGCAGCCCGCGCCACAGCGGATAAGGGCGGTAGGCGCTGTGGTGCAGCACATGCCAGGCCAGCAGCAGCGCCATCACATTCATCACCACGGCGGTGACCAGGCCGATTCCAGCCAGACCCAGCGGCGGCAGGCCGAACCAGCCCTTGATCAGCGCATAGTTGAGGATGAAGTTGGCCAGCGCGCCGCCAATGCTGATGGCCATCACCGGGCCGGGGCGGCCGATGGCGCTGGTAAAGCCGCGCAACGCCATAAAACTCATATAGCCAGGCAGGGCAAACACCAGGGTGGAGAGAAACTGCATGCCGCCGCTGACGTTCTCCGGCTTCTGGCCGAAGTACAGCAACGCTGGGCCCAGGTTCCACAGTGCCAGGCCCGCCAGCAGTGCCAGCCCCCAGCCCAGCCACAGGCCATTCTGCGTCAGGCGGGTGACGCCGGCCGCGTCCTGCGCCCCGTGGCGGATGGCAACCAGGTTACCCACGGCGGCAATCACCCCGACGCAAAAGATCGAGACAAAGGAATAGCTGGCCGCGCCCAGCCCGCCTGCTGCCAAGGTGGCCGGGCCGAGCATGCCCATCATCAGCGTGTCGGTGAACACCATTAGCACATGGGCCAACTGCGCCGCGATCAGCGGGCCGGCAAGGGTCAAAATGGCGCGCAATTCGTCGCGCAAGGGCTGCAGCATGATGAGTTCAACTCAGTTAGACGCTTGCCCGGTGAATCCGCGCAGGCTAAGAATGCGCCTATTCTCAAGAGCCAGACGCCCCAGCACAAAAGGATAAAAGCGATGACAGGCATGACTATTACTCATGGATTGCAGTCGTGAGCCAGCGCCTGCCGCCGCTCTATGCCCTGCGCGCCTTCGAGGCGGCGGCGCGGCACAGTTCCTTTACCCGCGCCGCCGAAGAGCTGGCGATCACTCAGAGCGCGGTCAGCCGGCATGTGCGCACCCTGGAGGAACACTTCGCTTGCCGCCTGTTCGAGCGTCGCGGCCGCAGCCTGCAACTCACCGAGACGGCGCGCATGCTGCTGCCGGGGCTGCGCGATGGTTTCGAGGCCTTGGAGCGCGCCTGCAACACCCTGCGCGTCGACGACGCGGTGCTGCGCCTGAAAGCCCCGTCCACGCTGACCATGCGTTGGTTGCTGGCGCGCTTGTCGCGCTATCGCCTGAGCAGTGCCAGCGAGGTGCAACTGACCAGCGCCTGGATGGACGTGGACAAGGTGGACTTTCTGCATGAACCCTTCGACTGCGCCGTCCTGCTCAGTCAGGGCGATTTTCCGGAGGAATGGGAAAGCACCGAGCTGTTTGCCGAATGGTTGATTCCGGTCTGCGCGCCTGAGGCCTTGAGCGAACAGCCTTGGGATCTGCCACGTCTGCAAGACGCCGAACTGCTGCACCCCACCCCTGACCGCCGTGACTGGCGTCAGTGGCTGCAGGCCATGGGCCTTGCGGATCAGGTGCCGCTCAAGGGCGGCCAGGTGTTCGATACCCTGGAACTGGGCATGGTGGCGGCGGCGCGTGGCTACGGCGTGTCCATTGGTGATTTGGTGATGGTCGCCGAGGACGTCGCCCAGGGCCGGCTGGGCCTACCCTGGCCCAGTGCGGTGCCCAGTGGCTGCAGCTACTACCTGGTATGGCCCAAAGCGCGCCGAGGTCAGGAGCGCTTTCGCCGTTTGCGCGATTATCTGGTGGCGGATGTGGCCGCGATGCAGCTGCCACAGGTTGAGCGGGTGATGGGTTATAGCCGTTAGGGATCATGGACAGGTTGCGTAAAAAATATTGGACTATCTCTCACGGTTGTTTCGATAAAAATTATTCAATAACAACATGTTATATCTATTCATCAGCCTGGAAAGGTCATGCTAGCGGTCTGATTCTTTAACAATTCCTGCTGAATTGTTTGACATATTTTACGGCTTTGGCAGACTGGCCACAGGGTTTCGAACGCCACACAGGTCCTATGAGCACACCTGTGCAGGCAGCATGGCGGGCGAACCAGCGGTATAACAGGGAGCGTATGACGGCCGTCAACCTTCCTGCACAGCAACGGCAGGCCATGCCTGCCCCAAGGTGATGTATGTCCAACAACAATACGAAACAGCGCCCAGGCGCGCGTAAACCGGTTGTCCTGATGTCCATGGGCGCGCAAGAGCGCAAAGGGCATGCCTATCAAGTCATGACTCACAAATACATAACCCCGCTGGTCGAGCTGTCTGGCTGCGTACCGGTGTTGGTGCCCAGCTGCTGCGGGCCTGACGATATTGAGCAATACCTGTCGATGGCCGATGGTGTGTACCTGACCGGTGCCGGCAGCAACATCGACCCGGCCCTTTACGGACAGAAAAACCAGACCCCGACTAAGGGTCAGGATAAGGATCGTGATCTGTTCGATATTCCACTGATTCGCGCTGCGCTGGCCCGTGGCCTGCCGCTGTTTGCGATTTGCCGTGGGATGCAGGAAATCAACGTCGCCCTGGGCGGTAATATCCACCAGAAGGTCTATGAAGTGCCCGGCATGAATGACCATCGCGAAGACACCAGCGCGCCGGTGAATGTGCAGTACGCCGACAGCCACAGCGTGCGTCCGGTGCCGGGTAGCTGGTTTGCCGAACTGATGGGCGAGGCCGAGTTCCCGGTCAACTCGCTGCACGGACAGGCACTGGATCAGTTGGGCGATGGCATCGAGGCTCTGGCCCACGCCGAGGATGGTCTGGTTGAGGCGATTCACCTGCCAGGCGCCGAGCAATTCACCCTGGCGGTGCAGTGGCATCCGGAGTGGCAGGCAGCACAGAATCCACATTCGGTGAAGATCTTCAAGGCGTTCGGTGATGCTTGTCGTGAGCAGGCCGCTCGACGCGAACAGTAAGGGCTCTAGCTCCATATAAAAGAAGCCCCGCATGCGGGGCTTCTTTATGGGCACGGTTCAGGCACCGCTGATGCTGGGGCGGTACTGCAAGGCTTCACCCAGATGGCTGCGATGGATAGACGCGGCACTGTCCAGATCGGCCAGGGTGCGCGCCACCTTCAACACCCGATGGGCCGCACGCAGGCTCAGGCCCAGACGCTCGCAGGCGTTTTCCAACCATTGGCGGTCTTCGCCCTGCAGGCTGCAATGTTGCTGTACGCCATTAAGATCCAGGTGGGCATTGGCGCAGCCCTGGCGAGCCAGTTGCTGTTGGCGAGCCTGTACGACCTGGGCGGCCAGTTCGGCGCTGCTTGGGCCGGACTCGGCGTTGGCATCCAGCCGGGTGGTTTCCCGTGGCACGTTGAGGTGCAGGTCGATACGGTCGAGCAGCGGGCCGGAGAGTTTGCCGCGGTAGCGCTGGATCTGTTCAGTGGAACAGCGGCAGCGCCCGGATGGGTCGCCGAGATGCCCGCAGGGGCATGGATTCATTGCCGCCACCAGCTGAAAGCGCGCGGGGAAACGCACCTTGTCGCGGGCGCGGGCAATCACGATCTGCCCGCTTTCCAGGGGTTCACGTAAAACCTCCAGAACTTTTCTGTCGAATTCAGGAAGCTCGTCCAAAAAAAGCACGCCGTGATGGGCCAGGGTGATTTCACCCGGTTGCGGGCGACTGCCTCCGCCGACCAGCGCCGGGCCCGATGCACTGTGATGAGGCGTTCTAAAGGGTCTCTGTGGCCAAGCACTCAGTGGAATGTGGCTGGCCACGGAATGAATCGCTGCCACTTCCAGTGCTTCCTGCTCGTCCAGCGGAGGCAGTAGCCCTGGTAGGCGGCTGGCCAGCAGGGTTTTGCCGGTGCCGGGCGGCCCGGTAAACAGCAGGTTATGCGAACCGGCCGCCGCTACCAGCAGCGCGCGTTTGGCGGCGATCTGTCCCTGCACTTCGGCCAGGTCGGGGTAGGGCAGGATCTGGCGCAGCAAGCCCTGGGCTTGATATGGCGCAATCGGTGTCTGGTTATTCAGGTGGGCGGCTACCTCCAGCAGGTGCTCGACGGCAATGACCGTCAGACCGGACGCCAGGCTGGCTTCCTCGGCATTGGCTTTGGGCACTACTAAGGTGCGTCCGGCAGCGCGGGCTGCCAGTGCGGCGGGTAAGACGCCCTGCACTGGACGAATCGCCCCGGACAACGCCAGTTCCCCCAGGCATTCGAGGTGCTCCAGCGCGCTGGCCGGAACCTGGCCGCTGGCGGCGAGAATGCCGAGGGCAATCGCCAAGTCGAAGCGCCCGCCGTCCTTGGGCAGGTCGGCGGGTGCCAGATTCAATGTGATGCGCCTGGGCGGGAACTCGAAAGCGCAATTGAGGATGGCGCTGCGTACGCGGTCCTTGCTTTCCTTGACGGCGGTTTCCGGCAAACCGACCAGGGCCAGCGAGGGCAGGCCGTTGGCCAAGTGGGCTTCGACGGTGACGGCGGGGGCTTCAACACCCACTTGGGCGCGGCTGTGGACTATGGCCAGAGACATCGATCACTCCTTGATCGGCTGATGCATCCGCTGCGGGTGTTACTCGCGGGTGGCTGGGGTGTCTGCGCTGCGTGCTTCCATCTCGGCGACCTTGGCTTCGAGGGCTTCCAGGCGGGCGCGGGTTCGGGCGAGCACCACCATCTGACTGTCAAACTCATCACGGCTGACCAAATCGAGTTTGCTGAAAGCGCTTTGCAGCAACACCTTGAATTGCGCTTCAAATTCATTGCGCGGCAGCGGCACATCGCCATTGAACAAGCGCGAGGCGTGGGTGGTCAGGGCGTCCAGTAGGGCTTTGGGTGGCAGCATGGTGAGGTTCCGTTGGCAGGTGGCGGCAGTGTAGCACGCGCCATGAGTGGGCTTGGCGGGTGCGACGGCCGCAGGCTGAAGCCGTGCTTGCACGCTTTTTGCGCGCCCCGCATCCGATATGTGCACTGTTGTTGTGCGCGATTTGCCAGCCGATTTCTGCCAGATACCCGCTTTTGCTGGGTAACTGCATGAAATAAATCGCTTTTCGTTAATCTGGCAAGCTTTCTGCTAAGTCTCTCGTGACGCATGCACCGATGCAGTTCCGGTGCGTCAGGCGAAGCGGGGGAGCGTTTCGTCTGGTGTGGTTGGTTTATATCGGAGTAGCCGAGCTAGCGCGGTCGTAGCATTTCAAAAGCCAGACACTGCGCATAGACTTGGGCCGGGTTTGTTTTCCTGGGGCAAGTCCATCAATACGGGAGAAGAGTTAATGAAGCTAGTCACTGCCATCATCAAGCCGTTCAAGTTGGACGACGTCCGCGAGTCGCTGTCCGAGATCGGCGTGCAGGGTATCACGGTCACTGAAGTCAAAGGCTTCGGTCGCCAGAAGGGCCATACCGAGTTGTACCGCGGCGCTGAATATGTGGTCGATTTTTTGCCGAAGGTGAAGATCGACGTGGCGATTGCCGACGACCAGCTGGATCGGGTCATTGAGGCGATTACCAAGGCGGCCAACACCGGCAAGATCGGTGACGGCAAGATTTTCGTCGTCAATCTGGAACAGGCGATCCGCATCCGTACCGGCGAAACCGGCACCGACGCAGTTTAAGCCTCCAAACCCCCACACGCCCCAGGAGAAAACAATATGACTCTGCGTAAGATCGCAGGGCTAGGAGCCCTTTTGTCCCTCGTAACCCCTGGCTTGGCCATGGCTGACGAGGTTGTCCTTAACTCAGGCGACACCGCCTGGATGCTGACCGCCACCGTTCTGGTGCTGTTCATGACCATCCCAGGCCTGGCACTGTTCTACGGTGGCATGGTTCGTTCCAAGAACATCCTCTCGGTGATGATGCAGTGTTTCGCCATCACCGGCCTGATCAGCGTGCTGTGGGTCATCTACGGCTATAGCCTGGCATTCGACACCACTGGCATGGAGAAAGGTGTTACCAACCTCAACTCCTTTATTGGTGGTCTAAACAAGGCCTTCCTCAGTGGCCTGACGCCGGATAGCCTGATCGGCGCCTTCCCGGAAAGTGTGTTCATCGTCTTCCAGATGACCTTCGCCATCATCACCCCGGCCTTGATCGTCGGTGCCTTCGCCGAGCGCATGAAGTTCTCTGCGATGCTGGTCTTCATGGCCGTCTGGTTCACTCTGGTTTACGCCCCGATGTGCCACATGGTCTGGTCCGGCGACGGCGCTTTCCTCTGGGATGAAGGCGTACTGGACTTCGCCGGTGGCACCGTGGTGCACATCAATGCCGGTATCGCCGGTCTGGTGGCCTGTTTGGTGCTAGGCAAGCGCAAGGGTTATCCGACCACCCCGATGGCACCACACAACCTGGGTTACACCCTGATCGGTGCGGCTATGCTGTGGATCGGCTGGTTCGGCTTCAACGCCGGCTCGGCTATCGCTGCCAACGGCACCGCGGGTATGGCCATGCTGGTGACTCAGATTGCTGCCGCTGCCGCTGCCCTGGGCTGGATGTTCGCCGAGTGGGTCACCCACGGTAAGCCGAGTGCTCTGGGCATCGCTTCCGGCGTGGTTGCGGGCCTCGTCGCCATCACCCCGGCCGCCGGTACCGCCGGCCCGATGGGCGCACTGGTGATCGGTCTGGCGTCTGGCGTGATCTGCTTCTTCTGCGCCACCAGCCTCAAGCGCAAGCTGGGCTACGACGACTCCCTGGACGCCTTTGGCGTGCACGGTATCGGCGGCATCGTTGGTGCCATCCTCACCGGCGTGTTCGCTGCACCGGCCCTGGGCGGCTTCGGTTCGGTGGAAGACATCGGCGGCCAGGTCTGGATCCAGATCGTGGGTGTGCTGGTCACCGTGGTTTACACCGGCATCGTCACCTTCGTCATCCTCAAGGTGCTGGATCTGGTGATGGGCCTGCGGGTCAGTGAAGAAGCTGAATCGGTTGGTCTTGACCTCTCCGAGCACAACGAGCGCGGCTACAACCTGTAAGTCTAACTGCTGTGCAAAACGCCCGGCCTGCCGGGCGTTTTTTATGGCCAGCCATCCATGGCAGCCACCCTGCGTGCCGTCGCTACGCGCCGTTAAAAATGACTACCGATGATTTTCTTTGTCCGCGCCAACGGTGGCGCAGGTCCTACGGTACAACGGAGTACTTATGGAAAATACCGCACTGATTCCCTTGCAATACGCGCTCGACACCTTCTATCTGCTGGTCTGTGGTGCCCTGGTGATGTGGATGGCGGCGGGGTTTGCCATGCTCGAATCCGGCTTGGTACGGGCCAAGAACACCACCGAAATTCTGACCAAGAACATCGTCCTCTACGCACTGGCGTGCGTTATGTACCTGCTGTTCGGCTACGCGCTGATGTACGGCGGCGATGCCGGCGGTGTGCTGCCTAATCTGGGCTTTCTGATTGGTGAGGAACATGTGCCGGAAGTGGTCGTTGTCGGTGGTGATGGCGCGCCTTACTATTCCAAACGTGCGGACTTCTTCTTTCAGGTGGTGTTTGCCGCGACCTGCATGTCGATCGTCTCTGGCGCAGTGGCCGAGCGCATGAAATTGTGGGCCTTTCTCGCCTTCGCCGTGGTCATGTGCGGCGTGATCTACCCGGTAGAAGGCTATTGGACCTGGGGCGGTGGCTTCCTCAAGGCTGCCGGCTTCAAGGACTTCGCCGGTTCCGGCATCGTTCATCTGGCCGGTGCCACGGCGGCGTTGGCCGGGGTCATCCTACTCGGCGCGCGTAAGGGCAAGTACGGGCCCAAGGGGCAGATCAACGCCTTCCCAGGGGCCAACCTGCCGCTGGCGACGCTGGGCACTTTGATCCTCTGGTTCGGCTGGTTTGGCTTCAACGGTGGCTCGCAGCTCAAGCTGAGTAGCATAGAAGACGCCAACGCCGTGGCCAATGTGTTCGTCAACACCAACCTGGCGGCGGCGGGCGGACTGATCGCCGCCTTGCTGGTGGCGCGCATCCTGTTCGGTAAGGCCGACCTGACCATGGCGCTCAACGGTGCCTTGGCTGGCTTGGTGTCTATTACTGCCGAACCGCTGACACCGAGTGCTTTGCAGGCGGCGCTGGTCGGTGGCGTCGGTGGTGTGCTGGTGGTGTTCTCCATTCTCAGTCTGGACAAGCTGAAGATTGATGACCCGGTCGGGGCTATTTCGGTACACGGTACCGGCGGCATCTGGGGCCTGCTGGCGGTCTGCCTGACCAATAGCGACGCCAGCCTCGGCGCCCAGCTGTTGGGTATCGGTGCGATCTTCGCTTGGGTCTTTGTGGCCAGCCTGATCGCCTGGTCCATCATCAAGCTGGTGATCGGCCTGCGTGTCAGCGAAGAGGAAGAGTACGAAGGTGTGGATATCGCCGAGTGCGGTATGGAAGCCTATCCTGAATTCACCAAGCGCTGAGTTTCAAAGTTGTGTACAAGGGCGCCTTCGGGCGCCCTTTGTTTTTATGTGAGGGTGAACAAACAACATCTGGCGAGCCGTGTTGCCCTAAAACAGACGTTGGTGCGGTTGTGATCCACGGGCAACAGCCCCTAGAATGCGCGCCGTTGAGCGCAGATCGCCGATGCGCAGCGTTCAGCCACAGCCAGAACCCTGGAATTTTTATCAGCGACGTTAGAAAGCTGACGCAGCTGGGCTATAACTACTCTGCTTTTCGCAAGTCATGAGGTTGGAACATGAGCGACGAAGATCTGGAACACGACGAATTAGAAGGCGCTGAAGAAGACGAAGGCGAAGAACTGGCGGCCGCCGATGACGGCGACAGCGGTGATGAGGGTGACGGCGACGATGAAATTGTTCCGGCCAGCAAAAGCAAGAAAGCCAAGGCTGCCGTCGATGTAGAAGATCTGCCGAGCATCGAAGCCAAGCAGAAAGAACGTGATGCCCTGGCGCGCGCTATGGAAGAGTTTTTGGCCCGGGGTGGCAAGGTGCAAGAGGTGGAAGCCAACGTGGTGGCTGACCCACCCAAGAAGCCGGACAGCAAATACGGCAGCCGCCCCATCTAAAAGTCTGCCGAAAAACAAAAAGCCCGCATGCCATCAGCATGCGGGCTTTTTTGTGGCCTGCCATCCATGGCGGCCACCCCTTCGGGGCCGTCGCTGTGCGACGTCAAAAATCGCTCCCGGCGATTTTTAATGGCCGCCATTTGTGGCGGTTGAGCGCGGTTTACGCCCAGCTGTGCAGCAGCACTGGCAGTTCGGCCAGGCTGCGGATCTCCGCATCCGGGCGGTTTTCCGCGCCCCAGACCTTACCCTGAGGGTTGAACCAGATCGCGCGCAGGCCGGCCGCCTGCGCCCCGGCAATGTCGTCGCTGGGGTGGTCACCGATATGCACCGCGTGCTCGGCCGCGATACCGGCGCGCTTCAGCGCTTCGCTGAATGGCTTCGGGTCGGGCTTACCGACGCCCAGCTCCTCGGCGCACAGGGCGAACTGGAAGTAGTCGGCCAGGCCCAGGCGGCGCACATCGGCATTGCCGTTGGTGATCACCCCGAGCTGGAAGCGGTTGGCCAGGGCCTCAAGCGTAGGGTGTACCTCGGCGAACAGTTCGACCTGATGGCGTGCCGCGAGGAACACCTGAAAACCGGCCTCGGCCAGCGTTTGTGCATCCGCGTGTGCATAGCCGGCATCTGATAGGGCGTGGAAAAGAATGCGCCGGCGCAGTTCGCTGAGACGATGCTTGAGCATCGGTTCGGCCTGCAGCAAGGTGGTGCGAATCGACCACAGGTGCTCCACCGGCACGCCGCCGAGGCGTGGCGCATGCAGGGCCAGCCAATTGCGCAGTGCGGCTTCGGCGTCCTGCATCACCGGGGTGACATCCCACAGGGTGTCGTCAAGGTCGAAGGTGATCAGTTGAATGCTCATTCTGTGCTGCCTTTGCGTTTGGCCCGAGGGTGAGCCTGATCATAAACAGTGGCCAGGTGCTGAAAATCCAGGTGGGTGTAGACCTGTGTGGTGGCGATGTCGGCGTGGCCAAGCAGCTCCTGCACGGCGCGCAGATCCTGGGATGATTCCAGCATATGGCTGGCGAAGCTGTGACGCAGCATGTGCGGGTGCAGGTGCTGGCCCAGCTCACGCACACCGGCCTGACGCACGCGCAGTTGCACCGCGCGTGGGCCGATACGCCGGCCTTGCTGGCTGATAAACACGGCGCCATCGGCCGGGCTGGCCAGCGCGCGCAGTGGCAACCATTGCTCCATCGCTTCGCGTGCCATGCGCCCGATGGGCAGTTCGCGGGTCTTGTTGCCCTTGCCGATGACGCGTACCAAGCCGGCCGGCAGGTCGAGGCCGTCCAGATTGAGGCTGACCAGCTCGGACAGGCGCAGCCCAGATGAATAGAACAGCTCCAGCATGGCCTGGTCGCGGCGGGCGATAAAGTCGTCTTCCAGGGCGCCGTCGAGCAGTTGTGCGGCGCGGTCGGCATCCAGGGTTTTCGGCAGGCGACGTTCGCCCTTGGGTGGCGTCAGGCCGCTGGCCGGGTCGCTGTCGCAATGACCTTCACGAATCAGGTAGCGGTACAGGCCGCGCGCGGCCGAGAGCAGGCGGGCCAGGCTGCGGCTGGACTGGCCCTGCATGTGCAAACGGCCGATTATGCGGCGCAGACGTGGCGTGTCGAGCGCGCTCCAGCTGTCGATCTGCTCCTGGCTGCAGAACGTCAACAGCGTGCTCAGGTCGTGGCGATAGCCAATCAGGGTATGGGAAGAAAGCTGGCGCTCACTGCGCAGGTGTTCGAGGTAGGCGTCCAGGAGGTCTTGCATGGAGGCTCCCTGCGATACGGTCGCTGCGAGGTTTAGCGCTAGCGTACCGAGCGCAACGGTGTGGCAAAACCGGGAACGACGCGTGCCAGCACTTCGGCAATGTAGCCGAGGAACAGCGTGCCCAGCGAGCTTTTGTAATGCTGTGGATCGGCGCTGCCAATCGCCAGCACGCCATGCAGGCCCTGGTGGCTGATGCTGACCACCGCGGCCGAGCCAACCTGAGCACCGTCTTCGTTGCCAAACAGGAAGTTCAGCTCATGTTCACGCAGCACGCCGCAGATGGTTTTGCCACCGGCCAATAGCCCGCCAATGGCCTGATGCGCTTCGGCACTGCTGACCGAGCGGCCAACCGGCAGTGGTACATCGCAAAACAGGATCAGGCTGACAAAGGGCACCTGAAACTCGCGGCGCAGGCTGTCTTCAACGCAGCTGACCACTTCTTCCAGGCTGCTGGCATCGAGCAGGTCGAGTACCAGGCGGCGGGTCTTGTCGAACAGCCGGTCGTTGTCACGGGCCACGTCCATCAGTTGCGAGAGGCGGTGACGCATCTCGATATTACGCTCGCGCAGCAGCTTCACCTGACGCTCGACCAGTGACACGGTATCGCCGCGCTGGTGCGGAATGCGCAGCTCGGGGATCAACTCGTCGTGGTCGATAAAGAATTCCGGATGCAGGCGCAGGTAAGCGGCGACTGTTTCTGAATCCAATGGTTTGGGTGAATCCTGCTGGTCTGTCATAAGCGCTGCTCAGTCATAAGCGGACTTGTCCTTCGTACACCCGTACGGCGGGCCCGGTCATCATAACGGGCCGCCCTGGGCCTGCCCACTCGATGCTCAGTTTGCCGCCTGGCAGCTCGATCTGCAGCGGAGAATCCATCCAGCCCTGGCTGATAGCTGCCACTGCCGCTGCGCAGGCACCGGTACCGCAGGCCTGCGTTTCCCCGGCGCCGCGCTCCCAGACGCGCAGCTTGGCGTGTGTGCGGTCGAGCACCTGGAGGAAGCCGACATTCACCCGTTGCGGGAAGCGCGGGTGGTGTTCGAGCTTCGGCCCGAGGCTGTGTACCGGCGCGTTGTCGACGCTTTCGACGCGCAGCACGGCATGCGGGTTACCCATGGACACGGCGGCCAGCTCAACGGCCTGTCCGTCGACGGCCACGCTGTAGCTCAGCGCTTGCTGTTCGGCCTGGAACGGGATATCGGCAGGCACCAGGCGCGGTGCGCCCATGTTGACGCTGATCTGGCCGTCGTTGCGTACATCCAGCTCGATGATGCCGCCCTTGGTTTCCACACGGATTTGCTTCTTCACCGTCAGGCGCTTGTCCAGCACGAAACGGGCAAAGCAGCGTGCGCCGTTGCCGCACTGTTCCACTTCCGAGCCGTCGGCATTGAAGATGCGGTAGCGGAAGTCCACGTCCGGGTTGCTCGGCGGCTCGACAATCAGCAGCTGATCGAAGCCCACGCCGGTGTGACGGTCGCCCCAGGCCTTGGCGTTTTTCGGCTGGATATGCGCGTGCTGGCTGACCAGGTCGAGGACCATGAAGTCATTGCCGAGGCCGTGCATCTTGGTAAAGCGCAATAGCATCGGTTTTACTCCGGCAGGCGGCTTTCGCCCGCAAAGAGTTCGCCGAGCGTCTCGCGACGACGCACTTCGAAGGCCTGTTCGCCATCCACCATCACCTCGGCGGCGCGGCCGCGGGTGTTGTAGTTGGAACTCATGACAAAACCGTAAGCACCGGCCGAGCGCACAGCCAGCAGATCACCTTCGGCCAGGGCCAGGTCGCGGTCCTTGGCGAGGAAGTCGCCGGTCTCGCAGATCGGCCCGACGATGTCGTAGTTGCGGGTTGCGTCATCGCGCGGCTGCACGGCTACTACATCCATCCAGGCCTGGTACAGCGCCGGGCGGATCAGGTCGTTCATCGCCGCATCGACGATGGCGAAATCCTTGTGTTCGGTGTGTTTGAGGTATTCCACCTGAGTCAGCAGCACGCCGGCGTTGGCGACGATGTAGCGACCCGGTTCAAATACCAGGGCCAGGTCACGACCGGTCAGGCGCTCACGCACGGCGGCGATGTACTCGCCAGCCTGCGGTGGCTGCTCATCGCGGTATTGCACGCCCAGGCCACCACCCAGATCCAGGTGCCTGATGCGGATGCCGCGTGCAGCCAGGCGGTCAACCAGTACCAGCAGGCGATCCAGAGCATCGAGAAACGGTGCCAGGGCCGTCAGCTGCGAGCCTATGTGGCAATCGACCCCGACGATCTGCAGGTTCGGCAACTCGGCGGCGCGGGCATACACCGCTTCAGCCTGCTCGATGTCGATGCCGAACTTGTTTTCTTTCAGACCGGTGGAGATGTACGGATGGGTGCCGGCGTCGACGTCCGGGTTGACCCGCAGCGAAATCGCCGCCGTCTTGCCCAGCTCGGCGGCGACCACTTGCAGGCGTTCCAGCTCTTCGGTGGACTCGACGTTGAAGCAGTGCACGCCAACCTCCAGGGCGCGGCGCATGTCATCACGGCTTTTGCCGACGCCGGAGAAGACGATCTTGCTCGCTTCGCCGCCAGCTGCCAGGACGCGCTCCAGCTCACCGCGGGAGACGATATCGAAGCCAGCGCCGAGGCGGGCCAGGACATTCAGCACGCCGATGTTGGAGTTGGCTTTGACGGCAAAACACACCAGATGCGGCATACCCTGCAGGGCATCGGCATAGGTGCGGTACTGCGCCTCGATGTGCGCACGTGAGTAGACGTAGGTCGGCGTACCGAAGCGTTGGGCGATGGCAGACAAGGCCACGCCTTCCGCGAACAGCTGGCCGTCGCGGTAGTTGAAGGCGTTCATAGCTGGCCCTTATTCGGTTTGCGCAGGCGCTGGCTGGCTTTCTTCCGGCAGGTACAGCGGGCCTTTCTGGCCGCAGCCCGTGAGCAGGGTGCTGACAGCAAGCATCGCGATAAAGGCAGTAAACAACCGCTTCATGGTGAAATCCTTGTAATAAAGCATGATTGCGCCGGAGTATACCGACCCCCCGACGCCTTGCCTATGCGCCAGAATTCCCGTCTGGCGGGGCTTTGCCTGTATCTTTGGCGGAGTATTTGCGCTTACCACCCGCGTTCAGGAGCCCGGATGGATACCCCTGTAGTGGTCAACAGTTCGATTTCAGTCGCCTACCTGCAAGGGTTGCTCGACTACCTCGCCCGTCAGGGGCTCGATACGCCCGCGTTGCTCGAGCGCGTGCAGCTCAGTCCGCAGATTCTGGCCCAGCGCGATCAGCGCGTTGCCGCCAGTACTTACCTGGAACTGCTCGGCAATGGCGTGCAGTTGACCGGCGATGAGCAACTGGGCCTGCATCTGGGCGAGGCGGTGCGGCCGGGTTACTACGGAGTGCTTGGCTACCTGATCATGAGCTGCGCGACCCTCGCTGATGCGCTGCATCGCCAGGCGCGTTACGCCGCGTTGGTGGGGAATCTGGGGGTGGTCGATCTGGCTGATGAGCCGCCGCGTCCTGAGCTGGAACCGCAGGTGGCGCACAGCTGGCAGCCCTTGTTGCCGCAGCAGAAACGTCAACTCAGTGAAGAAACCCTGGCTGGCTGGGTAACCTTCGGCCACTGGATCAGCGGCCTGGATATTCCACCGACCGAGGTGCGCTTCCAGCATTCGGCTCCGGCGGATACCTCCGAGTACCTGCGGATTTTTCGCTGTCCGGTGCTGTTCGATCAAGCCGATAACGCCCTGGTCTTTCCCAGGCGCCTGCTCGCCACGCCACTTGGCCAGGCTGATGCCCAGGTGCGGGTGATGCTCGATGCCTATGCCGATCGCCTGCTCGGGGAAATCCAGCAGGGCAGCAGCGTGCTTGATCGTGCGCGGCTGGAATTGTCCCGGCAGTTGCCGGAGGCGGGCGCTGATCTGCAGCAAATCGCCGCGCGTTTGGCGCTCAGTCCGCGTACCCTGCAGCGGCGTTTGCGCGAGGCCGGGTTATCCTTCAACCAGTTGGTGGATGAAACCCGCCAGCAACTGGTGCTCAATTACCTGCGTGACCCGGCGCTGGAACTGGCGGAAATCGCCTTTCTGGTCGGGTTCAGTGAGCCCGGTTCGCTGGCTCGCGCCTTTCGTCGCTGGACGGGGCAGAGTCCTGGCGAGTACCGCCGTTGCTTGAATGACCATTAATCACCGCAGCCCAAGACTTTTGCAGTCGCTGGAATTTTTGAGGTAAGCCGTAATGAGTTTGACCGAAGCCCGCTTTCACGATCTGGTCGATGCCACCCAGCAGGCGGTAGAAGATATTTTCGATGACAGCGACCTGGACCTGGACCTGGAAAACTCAGGCGGGGTGCTGACCGTGCGTTTTGAAAACGGCAGCCAGCTGATCTTCAGTCGCCAGGAGCCGTTGCGCCAACTCTGGCTGGCCGCGCGTTCCGGTGGTTTCCACTTTGATTACGATCAGGCCAGCGAGCGCTGGATCTGCGACAGCAGTGACGAGCAGTTGGGTGAAATGCTGGCGCGCATCACCCTTGAACAATCCGGTGCTGACCTTGAGTTCGAAGAGCTCTGAGCCTGACGGCGGACAGGTCCTATCGCCCTGCCGTCGCCAGTGTTGTCTGGACGCTCAGGATATCTGCCTGGGTTGTGGCCGCACGCTGCAAGAGATTCTCGACTGGAGCAGAGTCGACGCGCCGCGCCAGCGCGCGATCTGCGCGGCGGCCGAGGTACGTCTGCAGCAGCGTAACGGCATGGTTTGACCGGGCGGTCTTGTTTATTTGAGTGGCTGTGGTACGGTCAGCCCACGTCTTGCAAAACCCCATCTTCGTGATGGGGTTTTGCTTTTTTCAGCATCCGTAAAGGAGATAGAACCGCACCATGACCAGCGCACCTTCACTCACCATTACTCGCCTTGACCTGCAGCGCCTGGAAAACCTGCTCGACAGCCTGGAGGACTTCGGTCCCGGCGCTCAAGCCTTGCAGGCCGAACTGGACCGCGCTGAGGTGGTGGGCCATGACGAAGTGCCGGCCGGTGTGGTGACCATGAACTCGCGCGTGCACTGCCGCGAGGAGAGCAGCGGCAAGGATTATCACCTGACTCTGGTGTATCCGCAGGATGCGGGTCAGGATGGCACCGTGAGCATCCTGGCGCCGGTGGGCAGTGCCTTGTTGGGCCTGTCGGTCGGTCAGCACATTGACTGGACGGCGCCCAACGGTAAGGTGCTCAAACTCACCCTGCTGGCGGTGGAATATCAGCCGGAAGCGGCGGGTGAGTACACGCGGGCCTAGCGTGCAGAGGGCGCGCAACCGACTAGAGTCAGAGTCAGTCAATTTTGGCAAGGAGGCCGTATGTCGAGTCTAGCGTTGTATTTTCCGCAGGCGTTCGACCTGCCCAGAGCCGTGCTGTGTGCTCAGCTGGTGAACGCCGCCTATGACCAGTACCAACAGTGGTTGAACCAGCGGCGGCCGAGACAGCCAGATGCGTTTACCTGGCAACCACCATCGCTGCCAGGCTGGCGTTTTGGTGCGCCGATCTGGAGCCTGCTCAATGATTTGCACTTTCTTAATGAGTCGGAGCCCTTTGGCTTTGTCGCGCGTGACCCGCAGGGCGAGGTCTATCTGGTGTTTCGCGGTACTGAAAGCGCGCAAGACTGGCTGGACGATCTGGAAGTCGACCAGTGCGCCTATCCTTGGCAGGCTGGCCTGGGTCATGTGCATGACGGCTTTCTCAGATTCTATGCATCACTGCGCGACCAGGCCTTGCAGGCCGTAGCTACTCAGCAGCCCAGCGGGCCACTCTGGGTGTGTGCACACAGCCTGGGTGGTGCGCTCTCCAGCCTGGCTGTGCTGGATCTGCGTGAACGCTGGCCGGACTTGCCCCTGCAGCACTACAGCTTTGCCAGCCCGCGCCTGGCCGCCCCGGATTTCGCCGCGCATTACAACGGACTACAGGTGCCGACCTTCCGTGTGGTGAATGACAGTGATCTGGTGCCGCAAGTGCCGCCAGGTGTGACCGGCAGGTGGCAATATCAACACCTTGGGCTGGCGGTAACCTTCAGCGCCAGCTACGCCTCAGTGGCTGCCAATCACAGCCTGGCCGATAGCTACCTGTATGCCCTGCAGAATCCGCAGGCACCGATGCGCAGCTGAATCAGGCCAGTTGCAGAGCCTGATTGAGCGCCGCCTCCAGGCGGCTCTTGTAGCGCAGGTAATGCACACTTTGCATATGCCCATCCCCCAGAACTGCCGACAGGTCAAGGTCGGTGATGTAACACGGGTAGCGTGCGCCATCGCGGCGCTGCGCGAGAATGTGCTGAGCGACGGCAGCGAACAGATCGCCGGCATATTCCAGTTCGGAGAACTCGCGGTGGTTGCAGTACAGGGTAACGTGTGAGCGCTTTTGTCCCGGCGTGCTGGTGCTGCGTCGCGGAGTGAGATCAAAGTTCTCCCCGCTAGACATGCGATGGCCATCCGCCGGCTCGACGATGGCCTGTACGTCATAGAACGGGTGGCTGATGGGCGACAGTGGCGGCGGCCTGCGCTCCAGGCGCTGAGGGCGCAGCGGGGCATCGGGCAGCACCTGGTAATACAGGATATCCAGTGGCTGATGAGCTGGCAGATTATCCAGCGGCAACAGGGCATTGCGCCGGTACAGCACCGACTGCAGAAAGCGTTGCAGCGGGGTCAGCAGGCTTTGCTCATCGCGGTATGGCATCTGTTGGCGCCACAGTGCGTTATGTTCATCAAGCACGCTGAGTTCGGCCAGGGCATTGGCTTCGTTCAGTCGGTAGAACACTTGAATGCACTGGGGTCTGCCCACGGGCAGAATCAGGGCCAAATCCTCGCCTTCCAGGGCGCTGCGGTCCAGGTGCAGCTCACTGTAGCCGGGCAGTTCCTCGCCCAGGTGTTCGATCAGTGCGGGCAGGTCTTTCAGGCTGGTGTGGCTGACGTGACCCGGTTTCAGCTCGAGCAGGTGATACTGCTGCTTGATCTGTAGCAGGTAGCGGTTGGCCTGCTCGCTGCTGAAACTGCCGAGGGTTTCGCGGAACAGCTCTTCAACCCGCTCGGCAATCGCCGTGGCACGATTACGACAGAAACAGCGAACTTGCAGGTTGGGCTTGCGCCCATTGCTGGGCAGGTTGTTAAGAAAATCGCGCAGGCAATCGAGCAGCGCATGCGGGCCGTCGTAGCGACTGACCAACAGTTCGTTCCAGCTGTTGAGGGTGACCTGGTCAATGGTCAGGATCAGGTTCTCGCGGACCCCCGAATAGCCCAGGGCGTCAGTCCTGCCAGTGGTCATGTGCATATTCATCTGGCTGTACTGCTTGAGCGGATCGACGCCGACGTTGACCAGTAGCAGCACCTCGCCAGGCACGCTGGCGCTGAGCAGAGCGCTTTCATCCACGGCGGGCAAGGGCAGTGGCACGACCTGCTGCAGGCTGCTGAGCAGGTTTGCAAGTTCGAACTCGGTAAGGTCGCTGTTGCCAGGGTGCAAAGACAGGCGTGTGCTGCTGTCAATCACGCCATTGCGTTGGCACCAGGCGAGCAGTTCGATCAACTCGCGTGAGCGTTTGAGCGGTGAGAAATCTTCCAGATCCTGAGCGCTGAGGCTGCCACTGTAGAGTGCCCAGAGGCTCTCGTTCGGATCTTCTGCACTGGGGCTCTGGGCCAGGGTCAGAATGTCTTCGGCGAGGTCTGGGGCAATGCCGGGGTTGATGAACTCAATCTTGCCAGCCTTGCGCTCGAAGGCGGCATACAGGCGGCGACCGAGGATGCCCAGATCACGGCTGTTAAGCGAGCTGCCGGCATGTTCGCTACGGGCAAATTCGGAGAGAAAGCGGTAGCTGTAGGTCAGCTCGTTAACCAGCATGCGCCGTTCGGCGCTGACCTGGCGCACCTTCCACTGGCTGCGGCTGTCGAGCATCGCCAGTTGGCGGCTGTCCCAGTTCCAGTCGCGGGTCAGGCGCTCCAGCAGCAGGCGTTGCCAGCTTTTGCGGTTATTGCGTGGCGGGCGGCTGAGTTTTTTATCGACCTTAAGGTACAGGCAGCGGCGGATCAGCTCCAGACGCTCAGACTCGCCCCGGGCCTTGAGGTATTCCTCCAGGCGCCGGTAGACCACGATATAGGGGTCGAGCTCATCGACGTCCAGGCGATTGGCGAACACCGCCTGCTTGAAACGCAGCGACAGGCATTCGACCTCGGGGTGTTCACTGGCATAGACCTCGGTAAGCAGCAGCTTGAGCACGGATTTGTAGGGTGACTCGATGCCCTTGAACAGCTGCCACATGCCAGCGCCGATAAACTCTTCTGGCGGAATGCGCGCCAGGTGGCCGAGGTCGAGCACGTCCTCGGCGCGGATAAAACGCTTGGCCAACAAGGTGCTGGTGTAGTGCTGGTAACGCGGCTCTTCATACACCGGCACCAACCACCACAGCGGCGTGCGCCCGCCGAGCCAAATGGCAGTGCGGTAGAACTCGTCAAGCAGCAGGTAGTGCTGGGTGGTGCCGCAGTCGTCTGAGGTCAGCTGCGCCTCGCGCTCGCCTTGGGTGAAGCGTGCCGGGTCGATCAGGAAGAAATGTGCTTCGGCGCCGAAGGTGGCCGCCCAGCTTTCCAGCAGCGCGCATTTCTTGTTCAGCTCATGCAGCTGCTGTGGGCTCAGGTCGCTGGCGTGGCAGACCCACAGGTCCATGTCACTCTGTTCGGCCTGGGCTACGGTGCCCAGGCTGCCCATCAGAAACAGTCCGTGGATCGGCAAGGATTGCTTGCCGCGATAGGGCTTGTAGGCGAATGAGCGGGTCAGGCGCTGGGCCTCAGCCAGCAACTCGTCGTCCGGTTCGAAGCCACTGAGACCTGCAGGCGTCAGCCCTGAGACATAGCCGGGTAACAGGGGGTGATTCACATGAAACAGTAGCGGCAGCAGGCGCAGGACCACTTGCTGGCGTGTCGACAGTGCCTGCATGGCACGCTGCAGACGACTTTCGTTGAGTTTGAGGAAGCGTGCGCGCAGCTGGGTCAGGACCTTGCGGTCGATACCGTCGTCAATGTCCGGGCGGATTTCCTGGGTACGCGTCATGCTCATGCTCGCTGCGAGGGTAAGGCAAGCCTATCAGTTGCCTCGTCTCTTGGAACCTGTTGTTGCGTGTCTGTCGCGCTTTTGCAATGTAATCGGCAGGCCGCTCGGCACGGGGCTCCGGGCGGCCTGCATGGGGGCAGTTATGATGGCTTTACGGGTTTTGTCGCCGGGCTGTGCGGTATCTGTTGCGGTATTGCCCGGCAAGGGAGTGGGTCAGGTGAGCAGGGTCTGTTTGGGTGTCAGGATCGTCAGTAGACCCTGGGCGTGTTCAGCGGCATCAATGCCCAGGCTGGTCAGATAGCCGCCATCGGGTTCGCTGATCAGTCCCTTCTCATGCAGGCGGGTAATTGCGCCCTGTGCCTTGAACGATGCGTTGTTATGTACCTTGAGTCCTTCCTGATGATTGCTCAGGTTATACAGGGCGAGGATTTCCAGCTCATCGATCAGGTCGGAAGTAAAAGCTTTCATGGCGACTCCGTGTTGTTGTTATGGCTGCCCTGCAGTGTAGTCCGGGCGCCACAGCCTGCCGATTTTTGCCCCGGCGGGTCGGCCCTGTGTGGTGTCTTAGTCGGTGTTCGGCAGTTCAGGCAGCGCGCGCAGGCCGTGTTCATAGCGGGCCAGGTCAAAGGGACGGTCATCGCGCAGCATGACGTCGATTTCATCGGCCAGCACCAAGGCCATCAGTTCAAGGATCTCGTCGCGTTCATAACCGACCAGCGTCAGCTTGTTCAGCACCGCCTGGACAAAGGCCGGTTCGCCGGCCTCCAGCTGGTTTTCGATCGCCTGGGTCAGGGTGTCCTGGGCAAAATCTTCGTCTTCTTGCTCGCTCATGCGCGACTCCGGTAGATGGCGGTTTCAGCCCTGGGCAAAATCCAGCAGGGCTTGGCCGGTAAGGCGGTAGGTGGTCGATTCGTCCTGCGGGCGGGCGCCAAACGCTTGGTAGAACTCAATGGCTGGTTGGTTCCAGTCCAGCACGATCCACTCGAAACGGCCACAGTCCTTGGCCACTGCCAGTTGCGCCAGATGCCGTAGCAGGGCTTTGCCCGCGCCCGCGCCACGTTTTTCCGGGCTGACGTAGAGGTCTTCCAGGTACAGCCCGTGCTTGCCCAGCCAGGTCGAATAGTTGAAAAAGTACACCGCATAGCCGATGGGCTGGCCCTCATGCTCGCAAATCAGTGCATGGACGTTACTGTTCGGGCCGAACAGGCTCGCTTGGATGCCGATCACATCGGTTTTTACCTCATGCTCGGCGTTATCGTAGATCGCCAGATCGGTGATAAAGCGCAGGATCAGAGCCGCGTCTTCGGCAGTAGCGGTGCGGATATGCAGGGACATGGGTACTTATCCGTAGAGAGAAACTAGGACAGTCAGCGGCAGGCCGACCACACAGAGAAAGCCAAAGGCGCTGACCCAGCTACTGCGCGGGTCCATCGGGTCGGATACACGCAGCGGCAGGCGCGAGTAGCGGCCCAGCGTCAGTAGACGCAGCGCCAGCCAGCCGCTGGCATAGAAGAGGTAGTTGGAAATCAGCTCCAGTACGACCTCTGCCAGGACAGACAGGCCGCGTAGCAACAGTTCGAACATGGGACATCCCTTTCCCTTGGTGAGTTGACGATCAGCGCGTCGCCAGCAGTTCCTTGCCGCGCACAACAGCTGCACGCACTTGGTTCGGTGCGGTGCCGCCGATATGGTCGCGGGCGTTGACAGAGCCTTCCAGGGTCAGCACGGCAAATACGTCCTGCTCGATCTGCTCGCTGAATTGGCGCAGTTCTTCCAGGCTCATCTCGGCCAGGTCCTTGCCGGACTCGACACCGTACTTCACCGCGTGGCCGACGATTTCGTGGCAGTCACGGAACGGCAGGCCTTTACGCACCAGATAATCGGCCAGGTCGGTGGCGGTGGAGAAGCCGCGCAGCGCCGCTTCACGCATGATCGCGTGCTTGGGCTTGATCGCCGGGATCATGTCGGCAAAGGCGCGCAGCGAATCGCGCAGGGTGTCGGCGGCGTCAAACAGCGGTTCTTTGTCTTCCTGGTTGTCCTTGTTGTAGGCCAGCGGTTGGCCTTTCATCAGGGTCAGCAGGCCCATCAGTGCGCCGAATACGCGGCCGCTCTTGCCGCGCACCAGCTCGGGGACGTCGGGGTTTTTCTTTTGCGGCATGATCGAGCTGCCGGTGCAGAAGCGATCCGGCAGGTCGATGAACTGGAACTGCGCAGACGTCCACAGCACCAACTCTTCGGAGAAGCGCGACAGGTGCATCATCGCCAGCGAGGCAGCGGCGCAGAATTCGATGGCGAAGTCACGGTCCGATACGCCGTCCAGCGAGTTGCCGCCCACGGCGTCGAAACCCAGCAATTGTGCGGTGATTTCACGCTGAATCGGGTAGGTGGTGCCAGCCAGCGCGGCGCTGCCGAGCGGCATGCGATTGGTGCGTTTGCGGCAATCGACCAGGCGCTCGTAGTCGCGGCTGAGCATCTCAAACCAGGCCAGCAGGTGATGGCCGAAGGTCACCGGTTGCGCGGTTTGCAGGTGGGTGAAGCCGGGCATGATGGTCGCCGCTTCACGCTCGGCCTGCTCCAGCAAACCCTGCTGCAGGCGGGTGATTTCGCCGAGGATCAGGTCGATTTCGTCGCGCAGCCACAGGCGAATATCGGTGGCCACCTGGTCATTACGGCTGCGCCCGGTGTGCAGTTTTTTACCGGTCACGCCGATGCGGTCGGTCAGACGCGCTTCGATGTTCATGTGCACATCTTCCAGGTCGACGCGCCAGTCGAACTGGCCGGCTTCGATCTCGCCCTGAATCTGCGTCAGGCCGGCGATGATCGCGTCGCGTTCCGCATCAGTCAGTACGCCGACCTTGGCCAGCATGGTGGCGTGGGCGATGGAGCCCATGATGTCGTGGCGATACAGGCGCTTGTCGAATTCGACGGAGGCGGTAAAGCGGGCAACAAAGGCATCGACGGGCTCGCTGAAGCGGCCGCCCCAGGATTGGTTGGTTTTTTCAGTGCTCATGGGCTTCGCTCGGCTGGTGCGCTAAAACGGGCAGGCCGCGCTGGGGCGGCCGGCAAGACAGAAAAGTGCGCCGATAATAACAGGCTGACCGGCAAATTCGCCGCGTCACGTTGTCGGTGGTCGCAGCTAGGCTTGAACGAGGCAATGTTGCGCCGTTCACAGTTTTATCGCGGCGGGCGCATTTCGGTGCTTTATTTTGCCCGGTCGCAGCTGTCTATCTTGCTGCTGGCGCGGCTCACGCGGAAACTGCGGCGATGAAAATAAAAAGCGCTTTATCAGAAAAACAACCACCACTGGTCGATGACTTCTTCGTGCCCGAACTCTGCCAGCCAGAAGCCTTGCTGAGCATGGTGCTGCTGGCCGAGTTGCTGGTGCTGGTGCTGGTGTTGTCCGAACCGATGCTGCCAGGCTTCGACTGGGTGCGTCTGGCGCTGACGTCGCTGTTTGTGCAATGGATCGTGCTGCTCTCGGCGGCCGTGCTCTGCCGCCTGCGCCCGTTAATGGCGCGCATGCCGGCGGCCACTGCCGGCGCCTTGTGCTGCGCGATTGTGGTCACCCTGAGTCTGATCTGTACCGCTGTGGCGGATTACTACGAGCTGGGCGGGCCGTTGCCGCGTACTGGCGAGGTCAACCTGTATCTGCGCCATGCCTTGATCAGTCTGATCATGTCGGCGCTGCTGCTGCGCTACTTCTATCTGCAAAGTCAGTGGCGCAAGCAGGAGCAGGCCGAGTTGCGGGCGCGTATCGAGTCGCTGCAGGCGCGTATTCGTCCGCACTTTCTGTTCAACAGCTTGAACAGCATCGCCAGCCTGGTGGTGGTCGACCCCTACAAGGCCGAGCAGGCGGTGCTGGATTTGTCCGATCTGTTCCGCGCCAGCTTGGCCAAGCCCGGCAGCCTGGTGCCCTGGCGCGAAGAGCTGGAGCTGGCACAACGATATTTATCGATTGAGCGCTATCGGCTCGGCGAGCGTCTACAGTTGCAGTGGGAGATTGTCGATGTGCCGGACGATCTGCCGATTCCACAACTGACGCTGCAGCCCTTACTGGAAAACGCCTTGATCTACGGCATTCAGCCGCGTATCGAGGGTGGCCTGGTGCGGGTCGAGGCGAGTTATCACGAGGGGGTATTCCAGCTGTGCGTGAGCAATCCATATCAACAGCTCGGCGAGGCACCGCCCTCGCGCGGTACACACCAGGCGCTGACCAATATCGATGCGCGACTGGTGGCACTTTTCGGGCCGCGAGCCAGTCTCAGCGTAGAGCGCCGTGACGGACGCCACTTCACTTGTCTACGCTATCCTTGTGCGATACCCAAGCAGGAAGCCCGTGCATTATGAATGTCCTGATTGTCGATGATGAACCCCTGGCCCGAGAGCGCCTGAGCCGTATGGTGGGCGAACTCGATGGCTATCGTGTGCTTGAACCCGCAGCCAGCAACGGTGAAGAGGCCCTGAGCCTGATCGACAGCCTGAAGCCGGATGTGGTGTTACTGGATATCCGCATGCCCGGCCTGGATGGGCTGCAGGTGGCGGCCAAGCTGTGTGAGCGCGAAGCACCACCCGCCGTGATTTTCTGCACCGCCCATGATGAGTTTGCCCTGGAAGCCTTCCAGGTCAGCGCTGTGGGTTATCTGGTCAAACCGGTGCGCGCAGAAAGCCTCAGTGAGGCGCTGAAGAAAGCTGAGCGGCCCAACCGTGTGCAACTCGCCGCCCTGACCCGTCCTGCCGTAGACAGCGGTGGCGGCCCGCGCAGCCATATCAGTGCACGCACCCGCAAAGGCATCGAGCTGATTCCGCTGGATCAGGTGATCTACTTTATTGCCGACCATAAATACGTAACCCTGCGTCACGCGGGCGGCGAAGTGCTGCTGGATGAGCCGCTGAAGGCCTTAGAAGACGAGTTTGGTGATCGCTTTGTGCGCATTCACCGCAATGCACTGGTCGCTCGCGAGCGTATCGAACGCCTGCAACGTACGCCGCTTGGGCACTTCCAGCTGTACCTCAAGGGGATGAACGAGGAAGCGCTGATCGTCAGCCGCCGGCATGTGGCCGGGGTGCGCAAGCTGATGCACAACCTCTGAGGCTGATCAGGCGATCCGGATGACTCCGGGTCGCAGGCCTGATCCGGGCCAGCCTGTTATTATCCCCGGCAGTTCGTTTTCTGGAATTGCCCATGTCTCGCGAAATCCGCATCGCCACCCGTAAAAGTGCCCTGGCCCTGTGGCAGGCCGAACACGTCAAAGCCCGCTTGGAGCAGGCCCACCCTGGCCTCAAGGTCAGCCTGGTGCCCATGGTCAGCCGTGGCGACAAGCTGCTCGACGCGCCGCTGGCGAAGATTGGCGGCAAGGGTCTGTTTGTCAAAGAGCTGGAAACCGCCCTGCTGGAGAATCAGGCCGATATCGCCGTGCATTCGATGAAGGATGTGCCGATGGATTTCCCCGAAGGCCTGGGTCTGTACTGCATCTGCGAGCGGGAAGACCCGCGCGATGCCTTCGTGTCCAACACCTATGCCAGCCTCGATGCCTTGCCCGCAGGCAGTGTGGTCGGTACCTCCAGCCTGCGCCGCCAGGCCCAGCTGCTGGCGCGTCGCCCGGATCTGAAAATCCAGTTTCTGCGGGGCAACGTCAACACCCGTCTGGCCAAACTGGATGCCGGCGAGTACGACGCGATCATCCTCGCCGCTGCCGGGCTGATTCGCCTGGGCTTTGCGGAGCGTATTCGTTCTTCGATCAGTGCTGAAGACAGCCTGCCGGCCGGTGGCCAGGGGGCGGTCGGCATCGAGTGCCGCACGGCTGACAGCGAGATCCATGCGCTGTTGGCGCCGCTGCATCACCGCGACACCGCGCTGCGGGTTACCGCCGAGCGTGCGCTGAACAAACACCTGAACGGTGGCTGCCAGGTGCCCATTGCCTGTTATGCCGTGCTGGAAGGCGAACAGCTGTGGCTGCGCGGCCTGGTCGGTCAGCCTGATGGTGGTTTGCTACTGCGGGCCGATAACCGTGCTTCGGTCGCCGAGGCCGAGCAGCTGGGTGTGCAGGTCGCCGAAGCCCTACTGGCCCAGGGCGCAGCGGCCATTCTGCAAGCCGTTTACGGCGAGGCCGCAGCCGAGTGACGGGGTGGCGTGTGCTGCTGACGCGCCCGGCGCAGGAATCGGCCGCGCTGGCGGCAACCTTGGCTGAGCAGGGCATCTACAGCAGCAGCTTGCCGCTGTTGGCTATTGAAGCCCTGAATGAGAGTGCCGAGCAGCATGCCCTGCTTGCCGATCTGCCCCGTTACAGCGCAGTCATTGTGGTGAGCAAACCCGCGGCGCGGCTGGGTCTTGACCTGCTGGGTCGCTATCAATTGTCAGTGCCTGCGCAACAGCCCTGGTTCAGCGTGGGCGCGGCCACGGCGCAGATTCTCCGTGAGCATGGCCGGCAGGTGTTTTACCCGGAAGAGGCCGATGACAGCGAGGCGCTGCTCGCCCTGCCGCCGCTACAGCAAGCGCTGGCGGCGAGCGCCAATCCACGGGTGTTGATTCTGCGCGGTGAGGGTGGCCGAGAGTTACTGGCCGAGCGCTTGCGCGGCCAAGGCGCGCAGGTGGACTATCTGCCACTGTATCGCCGGGTGCTGCCGGATTACCCGTCAGCGGCTCTTATCGAGCGGGTCCGGGCTGAACGCCTGAACGCCCTGGTGGTCAGCAGTGGGCAGGGCTTGCTGCATCTGCATGAACTGGCTGCTGATGCCTGGCCCGAATTGGCCCGGTTACCTGTGTTTGTACCCAGCCCGCGTGTTGCCGAGATGGCCCGTGCGGTGGGTGCGTACTCTGTTGTGGATTGTCGCGGTGCGAGTGCCGCGGCGTTGCTGGCAGCGTTGCAGACGCAACCTGCCCCCGATCTCTGACGCAAAGGATGGATACGTGAGCGAAGCAACTACTCCGAAAGACCAAGGCCCGCACGACCACGAAGTAAAACAACCTGAACAGGCAGCGCTGGATGCTGCCACTGTTTTGCCGGCTACGCCCGCGCCTGCTGCAAGCAAACCGGCTTCGCGTGGCAACGGTCTGGCGCTGCTGGCCTTGTTGGTCGCGGCTGCGGGCGTCGGTGCAGGTGGTTGGGGGCTTTGGCAGTTGCAGGCGCTGGACGCTCGCGAGCAGCAACAGGAAGGCCGCTTGCTGGAGGCGCGTAATGAGGCGCAAAGCCTGGTGCGCACTGGCGAGAAACTGGAGCAGCGGTTCGATCAGCTGCCGAGTGTCGAGGAATTGGAAAGCCGTCGCCGTTTGCTGATGCAGTTGCAGGGCGATCAGCAAGTGCTCAACCAGCGTCTGGAAACCGTGCTCAGTGCCAGTCGTCAAGACTGGCGCCTGGCTGAGGCCGAGCATCTGCTGCGCCTGGCCAGCCTGCGACTGTCCGCGTTGCAGGACATCAACAGCGCCACTGAGCTGGTTCAGGCTGCCGATGAGATCCTTCACGAACAAGATGATCCGGCGACATTTGCTGCCCGTGAGCAGCTGGCCAAGAGCCTGCAAGCGCTACGCTCGACGGTGAATCCCGACCGTACCGGGCTGTTCCTGCAGCTTGGTGCTTTGCGTGAACAGGCGGCTCAGCTAAACGCTCAGGCGCCCAGTTTCGCAGGTCAAGGTGGTGTGCTCAGTGAGTTGGCCGATGCCGGTGCGGTCGAGCCGCAATGGTGGCAGCGTGCTCTGCAGACCTTGTCGGAATACTTCCGCATTGACTTCAATGCGGACCGCAATATCCGTCCCCTGCTGGCGGGGCAGAGCCTGACCCAGGTGCGTCTGGCTCTCAGTCTGGCGCTGGAGCAGGCGCAATGGGGTGCCTTGCATGGCCAGACGGCGGTGTACCAGCAAGCCCTGCAGCAGGCTCGTGAGGTGCTGGATGCGCACTTTGATGTGGATAACCCCAACAGCCGAGCCCTGCGCGTACGGCTCGATGAATTAGCGCAGCAACCAATTGCCGTGACGCCGCCGGACCTGAGCCCTGCGTTGAATGCCCTACAGGCGTATCTGCAGGCCAAGCAGGCTGCGCGTCTGCTGCCGGGCGGTGAGGCGCAGCCTGCGGCGGCCCACGATGACGTCGAGGCGCAATTGCAGGAGGCCCTGCAATGAAGCGCCTGTACTGGTGGCTGCTGATTCTGGCGCTGCTTGTCGGCGTCGCCAGCCTGGTGTTGTTCGGCCTGCCGCTGGCCGAGCACAAAGGCTATGTGCTGATTGCCTTCCAGGGCTTTCGCTATGAGTCCAGCCTGTGGGCGTTTGTCGCGTTGATCCTGGTGCTTGGGTGGCTGGTGTATCTGCTGCGCTGGAGCCTGAGGGCGCTGGTGACCTCGGGCAGCCTGCTTAACCCCTGGTCACGTCTGCACAGCCGTCGGCGCGTACGCTTGGCCTCCGAACAGGGCTTTCTCGACCTGGCAGAAGGCCGTTGGGCACGTGCGCTGCGTCATCTGAAGCAGGCTGCCTACAACTCACCGCAGCCGCTCAGCTACTACCTGGGGGCGGCGCAGGCAGCCAATCAGCTGGGGCAGTACGAGGACAGCGACGGTCTGCTGGAACAAGCCCTCAACCGTCAACCGCAGGCGGAACTGGCGATTGCCCTGCAGCATGCCGAGCTGCAGCTGGCGCGCGGGCATACCGAGGCCGCGCTGGAGACTCTGCAGGCGATGCGTGCACGGCACCCCCATCATCATCTGGTGCTGCGTCAGTTGCAGCAGCTCTACCGGCAGTCGGCGGATTGGTCGGCCTTGCTCGGTCTGCTGCCCGACCTGCGCAAGGAGAAGGCCCTGGGCAACGCCGAATTGAGCGAGCTGGAACGTCAGGCCTGGCGGGGTCGCCTGCTTCAGGCAGGGCATGCGAGGGGCGATGCGCCGGCGTCCCTGGCGGCGCTGCAACAGACCTGGCGGGCCATGTCGACGGCGCAGCATCAGGAACCCGAACTGCTCGCGGTGTATGCCGAACAGCTGCGTCAGCTGGGTGCCGAGGGCGAGGCCGAAGAACTGCTGCGCCAGTACCTCAAGCAGCATTACGACGTGGCGTTGGTGCGCCTGTATGGCTTGCTGCACGGGCGTGATCCGGGGCGGCAACTGCAAGTGGCAGAGAGCTGGCTGAAGCAGCATCCGAATGACGCTGCGCTGTTGCTGACCCTGGGTCGTCTGTGTCTGCACAGCCAACTGTGGGGCAAGGCCAGGGATTACCTGGAAAGCAGCCTGACCTTTCAGCGTCACCCGGAAACCTGCAGCGAGTTGGCCCGCCTGTTGGCACAGCTGGGTGAGCTGGAGCGCAGCAACAGCCTGTATCAGGAGGGCCTGCATCTGCTGGATGCGCGCCTGTGTCCGGTGGCTCTACCGGCGCTAAATGAAATGAACCACTGAGGTGTCTATGCGAAGGCTGTTGCTGTTGTGTCTGCTAAGCGTGCTGGCAGGTTGTGCGGGCCCACAGGTGAGTGATTACGTTCGTGAACAACCGAGTCTCGAACTGAGTGATTACTTCAACGGCGAGCTACAGGCCTGGGGCATGTTCCAGAATCGCTCCGGAGAAGTGATCAAGCGCTTTCACGTCGCCATGACCGGCACCTGGGACGGTGATGTGGGCGTGCTCGATGAGCGCTTCACCTACAGCGACGGCAGCACCGAGCGACGTGTCTGGACATTGCGCAAGCAGGCTGACGGCAGCTGGCGGGGTACGGCGGCCGATGTGGTTGGCGAGGCTATCGGTGAGGTCGCTGGCAACGCCTTGCATTGGCGTTACCAGCTGCGGCTGAAGGTCGATGACTCAACCTATGTGGTTGATTTTGATGACTGGATGTTCCTGATGGACGGTCAGGTCATGCTCAATCGGGCGCGTATGTCGAAGTGGGGTGTTGATCTTGGTCAGGTCACCTTGAGCTTTTACAAGCCTGTGGTGGCTGAGAAGGCGGAGTAGTCGCCGGTTAAACGCTTGTATGAAATTTTCTCCGGCACTGCCTTGAAGGCTGCAGCCCGCGGGAATAATCTGGCTCGCGAGTACCGCCGGAAAGTTGCCGTTTCACGGTTGTCTTCCCAGACCTTGCTGTGATTGACAAAAAAATGTCTCTGGCAGGCGAACAACACTAATAGCGATAGGGAAGTAGAGGTCATCATGCTTGAGAGTTGTCAGAACGCCCAAGAACGCTGGGGTGGGGTTCACCTGCTGATTGACCGCTGGCTGCAAGAGCGCAAGGAGCTGGTGCAGGCATACGCCGCCATCAATGACTCGGCGCAGGCACCGAGTGCCAACGCAGAAGCCCTGCAGCACTTCTGCGAAATTCTCGTGGACTATGTGTCCGCCGGGCACTTCGAGGTCTATGAGCAGCTGACCAGCGAAGCCAAGGCGTTCGGTGACCAGCGTGGCCTTGATCTGGCTAAGCAGATCTACCCGCGTATCGAGGTCATTACCGAGGTGGCCCTGGCCTTCAATGACCGTTGTGACAACGGCGACTGCCACGACTCGGTGTCCCTGCTCGATGAACTGAAACGCCTGGGGCAACTGCTGCATGAGCGCTTCGAGCTGGAGGACTGCCTGATCGAAGTCCTGCACAATGCTCATCAGGAGCAGGTCGCGCCTGCCCTCTGACACGCTGATCTACTATTCCTTGGTGTCGAGCAGTTCCAGCTCGAACACCAGGGGTGAGTAAGGCGGAATCAGATCGCCTGCACCTTCCTCGCCGTAAGCCTGGGCTGATGGAATCACCAGACGCCATTGTGCCCCCACCGGCATGTCCTGCACGGCACTGCGCCACCCAGCAATTACGCTGTCGAGACGAAACCACTGCGCGGTCTGGCTTTCATCAAACTGGCTGCCATCGGCCAGATAACCGATGTAGCGCACCTGGATGCGGTCTTTCGGGCCAGGTTTGGCGCCACTGCCGGCACGCAGCTCCTGCACCAGCACACCATTGTTCAGCACGCGGATACCGGCCTTGGCCTTCTCGCCTGCGAGAAAGCGCTTCTCCGCTGCCTTGGCCCTTTCGATGCGTTCCGGGGCGGCAGCCAGGTGCGCTTCATGTTCGGCCAGCAGGCTTTCGATGCGCTTCTCATCCAGCGCCAGAGGCTCATTGCGGTAGGCCTGGCGCAGCCCATCGAGCAGCGCCTGCAGGTGCAGGTCGGGCACTTCGTCGCGCAGCCGTTCACCGAGTTTGACGCCCAGGCTGTAGGCCAGATCGTGTGAGTGATCATCGGCCTGGACCGTAGAGGCAAGCAGGCAGATCAGGAGCAGGGTCAAGCGAGACATGGAGGTTCTCCGGCCGAGGATGGCCCGATTATGCCAGCCAGGTGCTCAAGCTCAAGGCGTGAGGTGGCAAGGCGAGTGTGAGGCGGTCTAGTATGAGCGTTATCTTCATCCGCCAGGAGGCGTGTCATGTCGCTTACAAAGAATGCAAAGAAGAAGTCCGTGAGTACTCCGCTGCACCTGCTGCAGCAACTTTCCAGTAGTCTGCTTGAGCACCTGGAGGACGCCTGCACGCGCGCCCTGGTCGATGCTGAAGAATTGCTCGCCAAACTGGAGAAGCAACGCGGTAAGGCCCAGGAAAAGCTGCACAAGGCACGCAGCAAGATGCAGGACGCAGCCGTCGCCGGCAAGGCCAAGGCCCAGGCCAAAGCCAAGGACGCTGTGGCTGAACTTGAGCAATTGCTCGATACCCTGAAGGATCGGCAAAGCGAGACCCGCAGCTATATCGCCGGGCTCAAGCGTGATGCGCAAGAGAGCCTGAAACTGGCCCAGGGCGTGGGCAAGGTCAAGGAGGCCGTGAGCAAGGCCCTGGACAGCCGCGCTGTCAAAGCTGCACAGGTTAAACCCGCCGCCAAGCCCGCTGCGGCCAAGGCACCCGCTAAACCTGTGGCCAGCAAAGCCGCTGCCAAACCTGCAGGGAAAAGCCCCGCCGCGGCTAAAGCACCAGCCAAGCCCGCGGCGAAAACTGCCGCCAAACCAGCGGCGAAGAAACCCGCTGCAGCCAGCGACACCAAGCCGGCGGCGAGCAAAGCGGCCACTGCAGCAGCACCCAAGGCAGTGAGCAAACCTGTGGTGAAAAAGGCTCCAGCCAAACCGGCGAGCAAACCAGCGGTAAAACCGGCAGCAAAACCTGCAGCCAAAACACCGGTGGCCAAGCCCGCCAGTAAGCCCGCAGCGGCCAAGCCGGCAGTCGTTGAGGCCACTGCTGCGCCAGCTGTCAGCCCAGCCAGTACCCCTGCCAGCGCCGTTTAAGCGGTGAGGTGTGCCGCCGCGACGCGCAGCCTGTGCAGCGCGTCGCGGTTGGCCTGCGCTGGGGCCAGGCATTCCAGCCAGTCCGGTGATGCATCTGTGCGCACCGCCTCCCAGGCCTGACAGCGCGCCGCCAGGCGCTCCAGCTGTTCGCGCTCTGCAGCCAGTTCCAACTGTTTCACCTGTTCGCGCAACCGCGCCAGGGTCTCATCGCTTTGGGCGGCTTCACGCCAGCCTTGGCGTAAGCAGCGTAGCGGCACCACCACCTGCTGCCGCCAGGAGTAGGCCAGTTCACGCAATGCCTCGGCATGTTCCTCGGTACAGGCAATCTGTCGGCGTTCCAGCCAGGCGGCACACAGCAGCAGGCAGACATCGGCCCCCTCGTTCTGCAGCAGCAGGCAGGTGGCTTCGACATCACGCGCTTGGTAGAGGGTTTGGGCAAACCGCCACAGGTCAGTAGGCATGGTGCTTTCCGGGCTTATCAAAAAGGACTCTGGTAGACTCCGCCGCCATTATGATCCGACTCCAGAACCTGACTTTACAGCGTGGCCCTCAGCGTCTGCTAGAAAGCGCCGAGATGACCCTGCACCCCGGCCACAAAGCCGGTCTGATTGGCGCCAATGGTGCCGGTAAATCCAGCCTGTTTGCCCTGCTGCGTGGCGAGCTGAGTGCCGACGCGGGCGATTGCCTGATCCCTGGCGATTGGCGCGTGGCCCACATGCGCCAGGAGATCGAGGCCGTCGAGCGCCAGGCGGTCGATTATGTGCTGGATGGCGACGTACGCCTACGTTGTGTGCAGGCCGAGTTGGCGCAGGCCGAAGCCGCCCATGACGGTGCCGCCGTAGCCCGCCTGCACACCGAGCTGGATACCCTCGATGGCTATTCGGCTGACGCACGTGCGCGCAAGCTGCTGGCTGGGCTGGGCTTTGACAGTGCGCAGATGGACCGCCGCGTCGGCGACTTCTCCGGTGGCTGGCGCATGCGCCTGAACCTGGCGCAGGCGCTGATGTGCCCGTCCGACCTGCTGCTGCTCGACGAACCGACCAACCACCTCGACCTCGACGCGATCCTCTGGCTGGAAAGCTGGTTGAAAGGTTACCCCGGTACTTTGCTGCTGATCTCCCATGACCGTGATTTCCTGGATGCCGTAGTGGACCACGTTGCCCACCTCGATCAGCAGAAACTGACCCTCTATCGCGGCGGCTACTCGGCCTTCGAGCGCACCCGTGCCGAGCGTCTGGCGCAGCAGCAACAGGCTTATGAGAAGCAGCAGGCGCAGCGCGCGCACATGGAAAAATACATCGCCCGCTTCAAGGCCCAGGCCACCAAGGCGCGTCAGGCGCAAAGCCGGATCAAGGCTCTGGAACGGATGGAAGAGCTGTCGGCGGCGCATGTCGATTCGCCTTTCGACTTCAGTTTCCGTGAGGCCGACAAGATCTCCAGTCCGCTGCTCAGCCTGAGCGAAGGCCGCCTGGGTTACGGCGACAAGGTGGTGCTGGAGAAGGTCAAGCTGAGCCTGGCGCCCGGTGCGCGGCTGGGTCTGCTCGGACCGAACGGTGCGGGTAAATCGACCCTGATCAAGCACTTGTCGAACGAACTGCAACCGATCAGCGGCCATCTGCAGCGCGGTGAGAATCTGGTGGTCGGCTACTTTGCTCAGCATCAGCTCGATGCTCTGGACGACCATGCTAGCCCGCTGCTGCATTTCCAGCGCCTGGCCCCGACCGAGCGTGAGCAGGCCCTGCGTGATTTCCTCGGCGGCTTCGATTTCCGCGGCCCGCGTTGCGATGAGCCGGTGCAGAACTTCTCCGGTGGCGAAAAGGCTCGCCTGGCCCTGGCGCTGATTGCCTGGGGCAAGCCCAACCTGCTGCTGCTCGATGAACCAACCAACCACCTCGACCTGGAAATGCGCCTGGCATTGACCATGGCCCTGCAGGAGTTTTCCGGTGCCGTGGTGGTCGTGTCGCACGATCGTCACCTGCTCAAGAGCACCACGGATGAATTCCTCCTGGTTGCTGATGGCCAGGTGCGGCCGTTCGACGGTGATCTGGAAGATTACGCGCGCTGGCTGGTGGACTACCGCGCGCGGCAGGCACCGGCCAGCAGCGGCGACAGCAACCCGGACAAAACTGACAAGCGGGTGCAGCGCCAGGCGGCAGCGGCCCTGCGCCAGCAATTGGCTCCACACAAACGTGAAGCCGAGAAGCTGGAGAAGGAGCTGGGCCAGGTGCAGGACAAGCTCGCGGCTGTCGAAGCCCGTTTGGCTGAAAGTGACATCTACGATGCCGTGCGTAAGGACGAACTGCGCGATGCCTTGGCCGAGCAGGCCAAACTGAAAGTGCGTGAAGCCGATCTGGAAGAGCGCTGGTTACAGGCGCTGGAAACCCTGGAGGCTCTGCAGGCTGAGCTGGAGGCCGCCAGTTGACGTTTGAGTGGCCTTCTTACGCATGGCTGTTGACCTATAGCGAGCCGCTGATTCGCGCAGGTCAGGTACTGCTGATTCTGTTCTTGGCCTGGGGGCTGCAACGCTTTTTGGCGCGTGGCCTGAATAGCTTGGGTGCACGTTATCCGCAGCTACCGGCCGAGGTGCTGTTACCGCTGCGCGGAACGGTGCGATGGCTGATCATGGGCAGTGCATTCATGCTGGTGCTGGAGCGGTTGGGCGTGTCGGCTGAGGTTCTGTGGACGGCGCTCACAGGGTTTGTGGCTGTCGCCGCTGTCGCGTTCTTTGCTATCTGGAGCGTGCTGTCCAACCTGTTCTGTGCGCTGCTGATCATCACCCTGGGGCCGTTCCGTATCGGCGACTGTGTTGAAGTCATCGAAAGCGCTGACAAGCCTGGAGTCAAAGGCCGTGTCTTGTCGGTGAACCTGTTTTACACCACCCTCGAAGACCTCAGTGAGGAAGGTGTGGGCGCGCTGATGCAGGTGCCCAACAGTCTGTTTTTCCAAAAGGCCGTGCGCCGCTGGCGCAATGGCGAACTCCCCTCACCCCGAAACAAAGAGGTTTAAGCATTTATGGAATGGTTGGCCAGCCCGGAGCTCTGGGTCGCTTTTCTGACATTGACGGCCTTGGAAATCGTCCTCGGCATCGACAACATCATTTTTATCTCGATCCTGGTCAGTCGTCTGCCCAAGCATCAGCAACCCAAGGCGCGTTTCTTCGGCCTGGCCCTGGCCATGGGCACGCGGATTCTGCTGCTGCTATCGATCAGTTGGGTGATGCGCCTGACCGCCGATCTGTTCCATGTATTCGACCAAGGCTTCTCCGGCCGTGATCTGATCCTGTTCTTCGGTGGCCTGTTCCTGCTGTGGAAGAGTACGGCGGAGATCTTCCACAGCCTGGAAGGTGAAGAAGAAGCGCAAACCGTCGGTGGCAAGACCTATGGCTTCATGGGCATCATCGTGCAGATCGCGATCATCGACATCGTGTTCTCCCTGGACTCGGTAATCACTGCGGTCGGCCTGGTCGACAACGTGCCCGTCATGGTCGCGGCCATTGTGATTTCGGTGATCGTGATGATGCTGTCAGCCGGCACTATCAGCGACTTTATCGACAAGCACCCGAGCCTGAAAATTCTTGCCCTGTCGTTCCTCATCGTGGTCGGTACCGTGTTGATCGCCGAAGCCTTCGAGGTGCATGTGCCGAAGGGTTATGTGTACTTCGCCATGGCCTTCTCGCTGGCGGTGGAAGCCGTCAATATCCGCATGCGCACCGCTCGTGCTCGTGCACGCAAGGAAGAAGACGCGGAGCCAGTGCAGTTGCGCAAGGACTTGCCAAACTAAGCCACAGGCTGGGCGAGGCAATCGACAAGGGGTAGGCTAAGGCCTACCCCTTTTTATTTCGCATTTGTTTGATGGAGAAATGCCATGGCACTGGAAACCTGGCTTGCGTTCTTTGTGGCCTGTTGGGTCATCAGCCTGTCGCCGGGTGCCGGGGCGATTGCCTCGATGTCCGCAGGGCTGCAATACGGGTTTCTGCGCGGTTACTGGAATGCCCTGGGCCTGCAGTTGGGCCTGGTGTTGCAGATCGCTATCGTGGCCGCCGGTGTCGGGGCGATTCTGGCCGCGTCGGAATTGGCCTTTAGCCTGATCAAGTGGTTCGGTGTGGTTTACCTGGTGTACCTCGGCTATCGCCAATGGCAGGCGCTGCCCAGCGACATGAGCGCACAGACCGAACGGCCCATCGGCCGACCGCTGACTCTGGTGCTGCGCGGTTTTCTGGTCAACTTCAGCAACCCCAAAGCGATTGTGTTCATGCTCGCGGTGCTGCCGCAGTTCCTTAACCCGCAGGCGCCGCTGCTGATGCAGTACCTGGTGATGGGCGTGACCATGATCTGCGTCGATCTGATTGTGATGGCCGGTTACACCGGTCTGGCCGCACGTGTGTTGGGCGCGTTGCGTTCGCCGCGTCAGCAGAAGCTGATGAACCGCACTTTCGGCGCGCTGTTTGTGGGGGCGGCGGCACTGCTGGCCAGCGTACGTCGCGCGCCAGTCTGATCTTCCCGGACATAGTTACCAGGGAATCGGCTGGCCGTCCCAGCCCCAGAACGTGCCGGTCTGAGCCGGGCCGTGCTGCTCAATCTGCGCCAGCAGGCATTCGGCGGAGTAGCATGGGGTAAACAGTTTGTCGGCGGGCACATTGGCCTGAAAGGGTTTCGACAGGTCGGTGTTGGTGGTGCCGGGGTGCAGGCTGAGCACGCAGCTGTTGGGGTTGAGCCGGCTCAGCTCAATGCTCGCCGTGTGCAGCAGTTGATTCAACGCGGCTTTGCTGGCGCGGTAGCTGTACCAGCCGCCGAGGCGGTTGTCGCCAATCGAACCGACCCGCGCCGACAGCGCCGCCACTGTGCAGGCATGCTGGCCGCGTAGCAGCGGCAACAAATGCTTGAGCAGCAAGATCGGCGCAAAGCTGTTGCGCTGAAAGGTTGCCAGCAACCCCTCAAGCGTGATCTGACCCAGGCCCTTTTCCGCTTTCGCCGCGCCGTCCTGCAGCACGCCAACGGTGCACAGCAGCAGGTGCAGGCGCGGGATGACGGTGCGTAAATGCGCGGCCAGCTCGCTTAGCGCCTGTTCATCGCACACATCCACATCCAGACAGTGCAAGCGTTGGCCGTATTGCGCTTGTAGCTCAAGCAGGCCGGGCGCCTGACTGGCTTGGCGGGTGATGGCCCAGACCGCGGCGACATCGGTGCGGGCGAGCAATTGTGTGGTCAGCGCCAGGCCGATCCCCCGACTGGCGCCACAGACCGCAACATGCGCGGGTTCATTCAGGCGTTGCCAAAAAGTCATCGCATCACTCCTGCACCGTTGCGACGATCCGTCGCGGGCCATGGTCGATCAGTGGTTGAGGAAAGTTATTAGGAGGGCAACAATCGAATGTCATCCATTCGTATTTGGGATCAACTCCTATATGACTTTCGTTTTACGTTTCTGCAGCTGGTTGCTGGTGCCTGTGTTGGCATTCTGCAGCCTGGCTGTTATGGCCGAGCCCATCGAGGGCGCGGCGCAAGCATTGCACCTGCTCGGTTACCTGGGCGCTGACTACCCGGCCACCGTGGCCAATGGTCAGGTGATCGACTCCGGCGAATACCGTGAGCAGCTTGAGTTTCTTACTGTACTGCAAGGGCTGATCGTTGCGCTGCCAGCGCGTAGCGAGCAAGCCGAGTTGGAACAGGGCGTTGCCAGTCTGCGCCAGGGCATTGAACAGCGTGTCGACGGCGGCCAGGTTGCTCAGCAGGCACGGCAGCTGGCCGCGACCCTGGCCAGCGCTTATGGGGTCAGTCAGACCCCGGCGATTACCCCCGATCCTAGCCGTGGCGCGCCGCTGTTTGCCCAGCACTGCAGCGTGTGCCACGGTGATAGCGGTGCGGGTGATGGGCCGGCCGGTATCGGCCTGGAGCCGCCTCCAGCCAACCTGCGCGACCTGGCGCGGCTCAACCGTTTGAGCCTGTATGACCTGTTCAATACCATCGGTCTGGGCATCGAAGGTACGGACATGGCGGCTTTTGCCGATCAGTTGGATGAGCGTCAGCGCTGGGACCTGGCCAGTTATATCGCCGGCTTCAGTGCCGAGCCGGTTGCCGTCGGCGCGCCGTTCACGATGGCGGTGTTGGCCGGCACAACCCCGGATGAAGTGGCGGCAGCGCAGGGTGATGAGGCGGCTGCACGCTTCCGTGCCCAGCGTGCGCAGCCGCCGGTGCAGCAGCGCGGCCCGCTGCAGTTGATCGAGCACACTCGCGCCACCCTGGAGCAGAGCCTGGCAGCCTACCGGGCGGGCGATCACGAGCAGGCCTATGATCTATCCGTTGGCGCTTACCTGGAAGGCTTCGAGCTGGTCGAAAGCGCCCTCGATAACCTCGACTCGGTGCAGCGCAAGACCACCGAGCGTGCGCTGATGGCTTACCGCCAGGCGCTGCAGGATGGCCTGTCGGTACCCCTGGCAGCGCAGCGGCTGGAGCAGGCCAAGGCCGAGCTGGCGACGTCTGCCGCCTTGCTCGACAGCGATGGCCTGTCGGCTTCGCTGAGTTTCTTCTCCAGCCTGCTGATTCTGCTGCGTGAAGGGCTGGAGGCGATTCTGGTGCTGGCGGCGATTCTCGCCTTCCTGCGCAACACTGGCCAGCAACAGGCGGTGCGCAGCGTGCATATCGGCTGGGGCCTGGCGCTGCTGGCCGGCGCGGGCACCTGGGCGTTGGCGGCGTACTTGATCGATGTCAGCGGTGCGCAGCGTGAACTGCTGGAAGGCGTGACTGCGCTGTTCGCCAGCGTGATGGTGCTCTGGCTCGGGGTGTGGATGCATGATCGCCGGCATGCCGCAGCCTGGCAGGATTACATCAAGAGCAGTCTGGTCGGCGGTGGCGGTCGTTTCGGCTTTGCCGTGCTGGCGTTCTTCTCGGTGTACCGCGAGTTGTTTGAAGTCATCCTGTTCTATGAAACCCTATGGCTGCAGGCTGGTCCGCAAGGCCATGGCATGGTGCTGGCCGGTGCGGCCGCGGCGCTGGTGCTGCTGCTCGGGCTGGCCTGGGTGATCCTGCGCGGCTCGCGCAAGCTGCCGCTGGCAACTTTCTTCGGTGCTAATGCAGTGTTGCTCTGCGTGCTCTCGGTGGTGTTCGCCGGCCATGGTGTGGCGGCGCTGCAGGAAGCCGGGGTGCTGGCGACGCAGCCGGTGGCGTTTTTCGAGTTCGACTGGCTGGGTATTCATGATGACGCCTACAGCCTGGCGGCCCAGGCCACGGCGCTGGCGGCCATCATCCTGTTGTATGGGCGCAGCCAATTGACTCGCAAGGTCGCCTGAGCCAGAAAAAACAGGCGGCCATCGGGCCGCCTGTGGATTAACGCAGAATGACCGGCGCTTCGTTGGGGGGCAGTGTGCTGTTGCCTGACGGGCTTTGCAGGCCAGGGGTACGGTTACCGAGCAGTTGCTCGTGCAGCTGACCGGCAACGTCTTCACCCAGCGCCTTGGACACATCGCGGATTACTCGCCCGCGATTGGGGGTGACGCGGATATCGTTGCCATTGACCAGTTTCACGTCCTGCGCTTCACCCATGGCGGTGAACGCCGAGGTGATTTCGTAGGTTCGGGTATTGATCAGGCTGAAATCCGCCACCAGGGTCAGGCCGAGCACCTTGGAGTAGCTGTCGGTTTCGGCTATGTCGTTGAGGTCCTGGCGGAAGTCGATATCCGACAGGGTGCCGAACAGCACATAGTCAGCGCCCTTGAAGTGACCCTGCTTGATCCGCGCGATGACGTCGTAGAGGCCTTCGTTCTGCTTGGCGGTGTAGGGTTTGCCCTGAATCAGCTGGAACATCCGTGATTTGAGGATCTCGCCCTTGATGTCACCGGTGAACTTGCGCAGTTCGCCGCGCTCAACGTAGCTGTAGGTTCCTTCCACTTCGTTGTAGCTGGACGAGTTGCTTGCCGAAAAGCCACTGGCCTGGGCCTGGCTGTGCGCACTGACCACGCGGATGTATTCGCGTACACGTTCCTCGTAAGCCAGATCGGTGACCGCGATCTTGGGTGCAGCCTGGGCCAGCCCGGCGATGCCGAGCAGCAGTAATGCGATCAGATGCTTCATCTCAGCGCTCCGTAGTTTTGCGGATTTCTTTTTCGTCCATCCACTCGGCCAGGCCGCTTTCCACATCGACCAGTTGCAGGCTGAACTTGTAGAACACGTCTTTGTAATCGCTGCTGCGTTTGACGATGGAGCTGATCGAGCCTTCCAGGCGGTATTGGGCAGCAATCATGTTGCCGGTTTTGGCTACCGTGGAGTTCTTGTACAGGCCGCTCTGGTTCTGCAGCTTCAGCTGGTCAACCTGGCTCTGCATGTCGACATTGTCACTGGCGAAACGGGCTACACCGCTCTTCAGCAACTGGGTCTTGATCGATGTGGTGATTTCGCGGGTATCGATGTACTCGCTGGTCTTGTTCTTCACATCGTATACCTGCACCACCGGACGACCCTGCAGCACGCCAGACTGAGCCAGCGAGCGGGTCATCGATTCGGCGATCATCTGCAGATCGGTGGAGCCGAACTCATTGGTTACCAGCTCGACAGCCTTGCTGTCGCCATAGCTGACATTGCCGCCACCGAGCACGGGCGACGAGGTGGAGGCACAGCCACTGGCCAGCAGAGCAAGGGCGGCTACGAAGGAAAGGCGTGCAAACAACATGGCGATCTCTCTTAACGGAACAGGTTGACGTTATTGTCGGGCGTCTGGACTTCCAGACGGAAATCGGTGGCCTGCGGCACTGGGGCGATGGCAGGCAGGTAGGCGGTTTGCGTGCCGTACAGGGTCAGGCTTTTCCAGCCTTCTTCGCCGGCAACCGGGAACCCGTCATTGCCCAGCCAGGCAAAGCGGTAGTACATGGATTTGTTTTTGTGGCTGCTGTTCTTCAGCTCGACTTTGACGGTGAGAAAACCGTTTTCACGGGCAACGCGCATGGCACCGACTTCGATGTGCTCCATGCTGCCGAGCGATACCACCTTGCTGGCCGCGCTGCCTGGTGCAGGCGGGGGCGGTGTGGCACAGCCGGCCAACAGGGCCAGGCCGAAAATGGCAAAAAGCGGACGTGACATCATCTGTCTCCTTAAAGGCTAGAGGCCTGTGCCACACTGGGCAGCGGCGCGGGTGTAACCAGATTGGCGGCGGTGCCGCTGGTGAAAATCTGCCTGCCGATCAGGCGCAGTGGCACAACCTGGTAGTTCTGTTCAACCTTCAGACGTACCTGACTGTCGGCGAGTTGCAGCAGATGCTCACCTTTTTTCAGTCGCAGGCGAATGATCTGGGTGTTGTCGGGCAGGGTGCGCCAGGTGCGTTCATCGGCGCCTTCGGTGATGGCCGATGCGATGCCTACGGCCAGGCCTGCGAGCGGGTTGACATCGTTGAGCTGTTTTTGGGCCACGCTGCGTGTGGCGGCACGTACGCTGGTGCGCAGAATGATGCCGGGCATGTCGTCACGCAACGCGCGGCGCGACATGGCTTCAGTGCTGTTGAGTTCAGTCAGGCTCAGGCTCTGTGCGTCCAGCGACAGGCTGCTGATGTCTGCAGTGGAGGCATCGCTTTTAATCACCGGGAAGGACAGCGGGGTGATGATCAGACCACTGCTGGTTGGAATTGGCAGAGGAATGCGGACCGAGTCCCGTGCCGGAGCCAGCCCGGTTTGCACCACCAGCAGCACATCGCTTTGATCGGCTGCACGGGCGTCGGGCTTGTCCAGCTCAAGCAGTGCCTGCTCCAGCAGCGGCGTGTCAGGGCGTAATTCAGCAGCCTTGCGGTAGCCAGGGGCGGCCATGCCGCGTTCGCCCAGCGCTTCATAAACGAAGCCGGACAGGTAGTGGCTGAAGGCGCTCTGATAGCTGTTCTTCAGGCTGATCACCTCTGGGGCATTCAGCGACTCCACGGGGTAACCCTGGAGGTCCTTGAGTTCGGCCGTGACGCCCTGTTTTTCGGCCTCTTCCTCGCGCTTGAGGTATTCCTTGTCGCGCAGTTCAGCAATCAGTGCTTCGCGCTCATGGGTCTTCTTGATTTCAACGCGCGCCGCTTCGAAGTCGCCTAAGGCCAGGTGGTTGATGGCCATCTGGGTGGTTAGCATGACTTTTTCGTAGTCATACCCTTCATAACGGCGCACCCGGTCATTGACCAGAAAGCTGCCGAATTCGCCCAGGTATTTGTTTGGGTCGCCGCGCACAGCTTCTTCCCACGCCATGACCTGCTTGTCAGCCTCGGTCCAGGCGGCCAGGCTACCTTGCAGATCGCCTTTGCTGCGCAGCAGTTCGCCTTTCTCGAAGTAGTAGAGAAGGTCTTTGCTTTCGCCGTTGTTGTTCTTTTCCAAGAGCGCCAGGGCTGCGTCGATATCACCGTTTTGCAGGTGCTGGTTGGTTTGGGTCAGCTCGCTTTCGTAGCTGCGGAAAGCCGCACAGCCGCTTAGGAGCAAAGACGCGCACAGCATGAGCGCGACTAGAGCACGAGATTGCATCGGATACTCACATTTTCATCGGGTTCGTAAATTCTGCCGACTCTGCGGTCAGCAAGACGAGGTCCGCTTGGCGTGCATTGCTTTTGGCTATCCTGCCAATCCCTCATAAGCGCGAGGGCCAAAATACCTTTTGGGCATAAATGGTGGGGGCGAAATTATATGCCCAATTTTGTGGTGCGTAATGGCAATTTGTTCGCGTCCAGACCAGCTGTCGTCTCTCAGGGGATGACACTCAGCGTGAACAGTGGCGGCGAGCATGGCTCGCAGGTTGCAACTGGCATAATGATGCTTTGCTGAGGGAGAACACGCGCATGCGAGTCTGGATTGATGCCGATGCCTGCCCTAAGGCGGCCAAGGATCAGGTGGTGAAGTTCGCCCTGAAGCGGCGCTTCGAGGTGCTGCTGGTGGCGGGGCAGGCGCAAGTCAAACCGGCCTACAGCTGCGTGCGGCTGATCGTGGTACCCAGTGGCCCGGATGCGGCGGATGATTACCTGGTTGAACACGCTGTGCCAGGTGAGTTGGTGATCTGCAGCGACGTACCGCTGGCCGACCGCCTGGTGAAAAAAGGCGTGGCGGCTCTCGACCCACGCGGCCGCGAGTTTGATGAGCGCAACATGGGCGACAAGCTGGCCGTGCGTAACCTGTTTACCGAGCTGCGCGAACTGGGCCAGGTCGGCGGCGGTCAGCCGCCGTATGGCGAGCGCGACAAACAGGCGTTCGCCAATTCACTGGACCGCATCCTCACCCGCTTGAGCCGTTAGTGCATCCTGCGTGCTGCTGTGGGAGGCGCTTCAGCGGCGAGCCTTGGCGTCTCATGCGGCTAAAGCCCTCCCGCATCGCTGCTCTCTGAACCGACCTGGACTATCCGCACAGATAAGTGCCAGTGCCGACAGCGACCAGGGTGCCATCGTCGCTGTGCAGTTCGCTGCGCACCACCGCCACCTTGTTGCCTGTGCGCAAGAGCACGGCGGTGGCGGTAAAGCGCTGGCCGCGGCCGGGGCGCAGGTAGTCGATGCGCAGGTCGATGGTGCCGAGCTTTGACAGCCGCGCCATGCGCTCGGCGCTGGACAAATGCTGGTGCTTATCGAAGGCGCCAATCAACGCCATGGCGCCGCCAGCCACATCCAGCAACGAGGAAATCACCCCGCCATGCAGAATGCCGTGGACAAAGTTGCCGATCAGTTCGGGCTTCATTGGCAGGTGCATGGTCACGCGCTGGGCGCTCAGCTCATCCAACTCGATACCGAGCACCTGATTGAAAGGAATGCGCTGAAAAAAGTTGCTGACCGCCTGCTGTAATTCAGCGGTGAGCTCAAAAGGTGGGTTGTTCATGGAGATCGTGCCTGGGCGAAGGGATGCTCAACCTGTCGCACTCGAGCTGATCTGGCCAGTGGCGCGGCTGGAGTGCCGCGCGCATTGGCGTGATTGACCTGATATGCCGGGCTGAGCCGGCCAATTAACAGATCGTTGGAAAAAACGTAGGCGAGGCAGGCAAGACAAGGCGCTACGTTAGCAACAGCCTCCGGCTGGTCAACACGGCCGAGAAACGCAGCGTAGCGGAGTAACAGCCAGCGGCTGACCCGCAGGGTGAGCGCAGCGAATCAAGCGGAGTTTACGGGCTGTAAATGAGCATGACTCGTTTCACTCGCCCTTCGGGTCGGGCTAAAGCGCGTTAGCCGCCAGCGGCTTCCGAGGCCGTTTTTAACGCAGTATTGCCAACGCAGGTAGTTTTTCAGCGATCTGTCAGGCTGGGTGGCTGAGCTCCAATACCCGATCCACCAGCTTGTTGATCCCCGAGGCGGCCTCACTGATCGACTGGGCGAGCATATAGGCCGGGGTGGTTATCAGCTTATGTTCGGCGTCTTCGACAATCTCGCTGACTTCACACTCATGGTGCTCGGCGCCCATCTGCACCAGAGTCGCGGCGGTTTCATGGTCCTTGCCGATGGTGCAGATCACGCCGTTGCCGAAGATCTTCGCGGCCAGCGCCGGGGCGATGCAGATCAGGCCCACCGGTTTGCCGGCTTTGACGAAGGCCTGGGTAGCGCTCAGTACATCGGGCTGCACCGTGCAGTTGGCGCCGCTGATGGCGAAGTCGGAGAGGTTTTTCGCCACGCCAAAACCGCCGGGCAGGATCAGCGCATCGAAGTCGCCGACATGCAGCTCCTTGACGTCCTGGATCTTGCCGCGGGCAATGCGTGCTGACTCAACCAGTACGTTGCGCGTGTCGTCCATTTCGTCGCCACTGTAGTGATCGACTACGTGCAGCTGCGGTACGTTGGGGGCGAAGCACTGCACCTGCGCGCCGCGCTGATCGAGGCGCAGCAGGGTGATCACGCTTTCATGGATTTCCGCGCCGTCATAGACGCCACAGCCGGAAAGAATCACCGCGACTTTCTTGCTCATCAAATTCTCCTGAATAACCCGCTGTATCGAATTGAGTCGTGTCCTGTCGTCGCCTGAGCCCTAATGTCGCCATATGCCACCCAGGTTGGCATGGCGCGCCGCGAGGCGGATGTGACGCTGGGCTAGGATTTGTTCAGCATCCTAGCCGTTAGCCGCGTGCTGCGATATGGCCTATGCAACAGGTGAAACCATGAATTACATCCTCTATGCCGTACCGTTCTTCTTTGCCTTGATCGCCCTGGAACTGCTGCTCGACCGCTGGCGCGGGGTCAGCACCTACCGCTTCTCCGACGCCCTCAACAGCCTCAGTGCAGGGGTGCTGTCGACCACCGTGGGCCTGCTGACCAAGGCCGTCGGGTTGCTCACCTACACCCTGGCCTGGCAACACTTCGGCGTGTTCGAGTTGTCGGCCAGCAGCCTGTGGGTCTGGCTATTGGCGTTTGTGTTTTACGACTTTTGCTATTACTGGAACCATCGCCTGGGGCACGAGCGCAATGTGCTCTGGGCCGCGCACTCGGTGCACCATCAGAGCGAGGACTACAACCTCTCCACGGCGCTGCGGCAGACCAGTACCGGTTTTATTTTCGCTTGGATCTTCTACCTGCCGATGGCCGTGGCTGGTGTGCCGCCGCTGGTATTCCTCACCGTGGCGGCGCTCAACCTGCTCTATCAGTTCTGGGTGCACACCCGGCATATCCCCAAATTGGGCTGGTTCGAGTGGTTCTTTATCACACCGTCCAACCACCGCGTGCACCATGCGCAGAATGCTGTGTATATGGATCGCAATTACGGCGGTGTGTTCATTCTCTGGGATCGGTTGTTTGGCACCTTTCAGGAGGAATTGGACGAAGAACCGGTGATATTCGGCGTAACCACGCCGCTGGCCAGCTGGAACCCGCTGTGGGCCAATGCGCAGTTCTATGTTGCGCTGTGGCAGGACGCGGTACGGGCCGAGTCCTGGTGGGACAAGCTGCGCATCTGGTTTATGCGCACCGGCTGGCGCCCGGCCGATGTCGCGGCCAACTACCCGCAGAACAAGCCGGACCTTAGCCAGTTCGTCAAATTCGACGTGCCGCTGAGTCTGACGCAGAAGCTCTACGCCGGTGTGCAGTTCAGCCTGTATGTGGTGGCGGGCACCTGGCTGCTGGGCATGGGCGACACACTGAGCCTGACGCAGGCGCTGCTGGGCATCGTCTGGATGGCCGTGGGGCTGATGACCATCGGCTGCTGGCTGGAAAACCGGCCGACGGCCAAGCGTCTGGAAATACTGCGTCTACTGTTCAACCTGCCGGCGGCCTGGCTGGCTCTGCAACTTGGTCTGCTGACCGCTCAGCCACTGCTCTGGGCGCTGCTGCTGGGTTACAGCCTGCTCAGTGTCGGTGCGCTGTTCTGGACGCCGCGCGGACATAATCCCGTGCCTGCTTAGGCAGAGACTGCTGCTGAACCCGATAACGCTGGACAGGCCCAGGCCTGCTCCACCGTTATGCGTTTAAGCCTTGTTATTCGGCCTACCTTCCTGCTTTTCCGGCATATCCTCGCGCCCGTCGCGGCGCTATGCTTGCTGGGCTTGCGGCAAGCAGTCGCAGCGCTGTCGTGCGTTGTCATACTTTGGTCATAATGGCCGCTTATAACTGTCACACTCGCCCGTTGCTGCGGGCTTCGGAGTCTGCCGTGAGCTTTACCCCCGCCAATCGCCTGTTTCCCGCCACTCGCCTGCGTCGCAACCGCCGTGATGATTTTTCCCGGCGTCTGGTGCGGGAAAACCGCCTGAGTGTCGATGACCTGATTCTGCCGGTGTTCGTCCTCGACGGCGAAAACCGCCGCGAAGCGATTGCCTCGATGCCCGGCGTCGAACGCCTGTCCATCGACCTGCTGCTCAAGGAAGCCGAGCACTGGGTCGCTTTGGGTATTCCGGCGCTGGCGCTGTTCCCGGTGACGCCGCTGGAGAAGAAATCCCTGCTGGCGGAAGAAGCCTGGAACCCGGACGGCATCGCCCAGCGCGCCATCCGTGCTCTGCGCGCCAAATTCCCCGAACTGGGGGTGATCAGCGACGTGGCACTGGACCCATTCACCACGCACGGCCAGGACGGCATCCTTGATGATTCCGGCTATGTGATGAACGATGTTACGGTCGATGCATTGGTCAAGCAGGCGCTCTCGCATGCCGCTGCCGGTGCCCAGGTGGTCGCGCCCTCGGACATGATGGATGGCCGCGTACAGGCGATCCGCGAGGCGCTGGAGCTGGCCGACCACAGCAATGTGCGGATCATGGCCTACTCGGCCAAGTACGCCAGCGCCTACTACGGCCCGTTTCGCGACGCGGTGGGTTCGGCGGCCAACCTGGGCAAGGCCAACAAGGCCAGCTACCAGATGGACCCGGCCAATGGCGATGAAGCCCTGCATGAAGTGGCGGCGGACCTGGCTGAGGGCGCGGACATGGTCATGGTCAAGCCGGGCATGCCCTACCTGGACATCCTCTGGCGGGTCAAAACGGAATTCAAAGTGCCGACCTTTGTCTATCAGGTCAGCGGTGAGTACGCCATGCACATGGCAGCGATCCAGAATGGCTGGTTGGGCGAGGCGGTGATTCTTGAATCACTAACCGCCTTCAAACGTGCGGGTGCTGATGGCATCCTGACTTATTTCGCCGTGCGCGCGGCAGAACTGCTGAAGCAGGGGCAGTAGGCCCCACAGGAACTCCAGATGAACACCGAAGGACTCAGTAACACCGAATTGCAGGACGCCCAGCCGGTCGTCGAGGACGCCGCCGTGGTCGAGGCGCCACCTGCCGAGGCACCCGCTCCGGTGGTTGTCCCGGCGCCTGTGGTGATCCACAACCTGGATGACAGCAGCCTGTATATTCACCGCGAGCTGTCGCAGCTGCAATTCAATATCCGCGTGTTGGAACAGGCGCTGGATGAGTCCTATCCGCTGCTGGAGCGGTTGAAGTTTCTGCTGATCTTCTCCAGCAACCTGGATGAGTTCTTCGAAATTCGTGTGGCCGGTTTGAAGAAGCAGATCAACTTCGCCCGCGAACAGGCCGGCGCGGATGGCTTGCAACCGCATCAGGCGCTGGCACGGATTGCCGAGTTGGTGCACGAACAAGTGGATCGTCAGTACGCGATTCTTAACGACACCCTGTTCCCGGCGCTGGCCAAGCACAACGTCAACTTTATCCGCCGGCGCTTCTGGACGGCCAAGCACAAGGCCTGGGTACGTCGCTATTTCCGCGACGAGATCGCGCCGATCATCACCCCGATCGGCCTCGACCCGACCCACCCGTTTCCGCTGCTGGTGAACAAGAGCCTGAACTTTATCGTCGAACTGGAAGGCATTGATGCCTTCGGCCGCGACTCCGGTTTGGCGATCATTCCGGCCCCGCGTTTGCTGCCGCGCATCATCAAAGTGCCGGAAGAGGTTGGCGGGCCGGGGGATAATTTTGTCTTCCTCTCATCGATGATCCACGCCCATGCCGATGACCTGTTCCAAGGCATGAAGGTTAAAGGTTGCTACCAGTTCCGCCTGACCCGTAACGCTGACCTCTCAGTCGATACCGAAGACGTCGAAGACCTGGCCCGCGCCCTGCGTGGTGAGCTGTTCAGCCGCCGTTATGGCGATGCCGTGCGCCTGGAGGTGGTCGATACCTGCCCGCGCCCGCTGCTCGATTACCTGCTCAAACAGTTCAGCCTGACCGAGGCCGAGCTGTACCGGGTCAATGGTCCAGTCAACCTGACCCGCCTGTTCAGCATCACCGGCCTGGAAAGCCACCCGGAGCTGCAGTACACACCGTTCACCCCGGTGATCCCCAAACTGTTGCAGAACGCCGAGAACATCTTCAGCGTGATCAGCAAGCAGGACGTGCTGTTGCTGCACCCCTTTGAATCGTTCACCCCGGTGGTCGATCTGCTGCGTCAGGCGGCGAAAGACCCGCATGTGCTGGCTATCAAGCAGACGCTGTACCGCTCCGGGGCCAACTCGGAGATCGTCGACGCGCTGGTGGAAGCCGCGCGTAACGGCAAGGAAGTCACTGCGGTGATCGAGCTGCGCGCGCGCTTCGATGAAGAGTCCAACCTGCAACTGGCCAGCCGCCTGCAGGCGGCTGGTGCGGTGGTGATTTACGGTGTGGTGGGTTTCAAGACCCACGCCAAGATGATGCTGATTTTGCGCCGCGAAGCCGGCGATATTGTCCGCTACGCACACCTGGGTACCGGTAACTACCACGCCGGTAACGCCAGGCTGTACACCGACTACAGCCTGCTCACCGCTGATGTTGCGCTGTGTGAAGACGTGTCCAAGCTGTTCAGTCAGTTGATTGGCATGGGTAAGACCCTGCGCATGAAAAAGCTGCTGCACGCGCCGTTCACCCTGAAGAAGACCCTGCTCGACATGATCGCCCGCGAAACCGCGCTGGCGGCCGAGGGCAAGCCGGCGCATATCATTGCCAAGTTCAACTCGTTGACCGATCCGAAGATCATCCGTGCGCTGTACAAGGCCAGCCAGACCGGGGTGAAGATCGATCTGGTGGTGCGCGGCATGTGCTGCCTGCGTCCTGGGATTATCGGGGTGTCGCACAATATCCAGGTGCGCTCGATCATCGGTCGCTTCCTTGAACACACGCGCGTGTTCTATTTCCTTAATGGCAGCGAGGAGAAAATTTACCTGTCGAGTGCCGACTGGATGGAGCGCAACCTCGACAAGCGCGTCGAGACCTGCTTCCCGGTGGAAGGCAAGAAGCTGATTCTGCGGGTTAAAAAGGAGCTGGAAAGCTACCTGACTGACAACACCCAAGCCTGGGTGCTGCAGCCGGACGGGCGTTATCTGCGTGTCAGCCCAAGCGGTAACCAGAACCCACGCAGCGCGCAGGCAGGCTTGTTGGAGAAGCTGACGGCACCGCTGATCAGCGCCCGCTAGGCAAGTGGGCTGATACCCATCGCCATTGCCCTCTGCCAATGCGGGGGAGGGCGTGAGCGTCACCTCACACTCAGTTCAATCCCGATCCGTTTGAGCCACTCCGCTTCCTGGGTGAAATCTGCCTGGGTCAGCGGGTTGCTCTCCAGCCAGCCCTCAGGGAACTGAATCTCCAGACGCTGTTCGGCCGCTTTGAGCTGCACGTTGGGCATTTCCTGAGTACCACGGATGTGGTGGAACAGGATGGCAAAGCGCAGCAGTACGCACAGGCGGATCAGCTTGATGCCTTCGGCGCCGAACTCGGCAAACTTGTCCTTGGGAATATTGCGTCGGTGGCCGCGCACCAAGAGCGCGAGCATCTGTTGATCTTGACGTGAGAAGCCGGACAGGTCGGAGTGCTCGACCAGATAAGCGCCGTGCTTGTGGTATTGGTAGTGAGCGATGTCCAGGCCCACTTCATGCACCTTGGCCGCCCAACTGAGCAGCTCGCGGTGCCAATCGTCTTCCAGCTGCCAATCCCCGGTGACCTTGTCCAGCGCAGAGAGTGCCTTGCTCTCCACTCGCGCGGCTTGCTCCAGGTCGACGTGATAGCGCTCCATCAGCGAACTCAGCGTGCGCTCGCGCACGTCCTCATGCTGATGGCGGCCCAGCAGGTCGTAGAGCACGCCTTCGCGCAGCGCACCTTCGGAATGGCTCATGCGCTGGATATCGCAAGCGTCGAAGATCGCTTCGAGAATCGCCAAGCCCGCCGGGAAGATGCCTCGGCGATCCGGCTTGATGCCGTCAAGGTCGAGCTTTTCTACTTCGCCGATCTTGAACATCTTGCGTTTGAGCCAGGCCATGCCGGCTGCATTGACTTCACCGGAGCCGAGCCCGGCGGCCTGAATGGCCAGACCTACGGCTTTGATCGTACCCGATGCGCCGACGGCATCTTCCCAGCCCAGGCGGCGCAGGGCGTGCTCAATGCCCATGATTTCCAGGCGCGCAGCGGTGTAGGCCTGAGCGTAACGCGCCGGGGTAATCTTGCCATCCTTGAAAAAACGCTGGGTGAAGCTGACGCAGCCCATCTGCAGGCTTTCGCGGATCAGGGGTTCGAAACGCTGACCAATGATGAACTCGGTACTACCACCGCCGATATCGGCGACCAGGCGTCGGCCAGGGGTGTCGGCAATGCTGTGTGATACGCCGAGGTAGATCAGTCGCGCTTCTTCGCGTCCGGAGATGACTTCAACCGGGTGGCCGAGGATTTCTTCGGCGCGGCGGATGAATTCGCCACGGTTACGCGCCTCACGCAGGGCATTGGTGCCCACGACGCGTACTGCACCTTCCGGCAGGCTGGCGGTCAGCTGAGCAAAGCGGCGCAGGCAGTCCAGCCCGCGCTGCATGGCCTCTTCACTGAGTAGGCGCTCTTCATCAATGCCAGCTGCCAGTTGCACCTTGTCGCCGAGGCGTTCGAGGATACGGATCTCGCCATGGTCGGCTTTGGCCAGCACCATATGGAAGCTGTTGGAGCCCAGGTCGATAGCAGCAATCAAAGGAAAAGACTCGGCAGGGGTATACGGCATGGAGAACCATCTCATTGCGGAACCGTGCCATCGTGCCACGATAGCCCAGCTCCGCCAACGCATACTGATGTCGCAGGTCTGTTGGCTGACCTTGTTAAGGGGGTCGCACAGCGAGGGCTGAGGGTTTGCCGGCTGTCTGAATAAACTGTGATATGGCTGTCCAGGCGACAAATTTCGCTATGGGTCATAGAGAAGCTCAATTGCCACTGCCTTCCTGTGTAAGGAAAGCCGGGCTATGATGTCGGCCATCTTTTGCTTCCGAATACGGAGACTTTCCATGAGCGACTTCATCACCAATGTCAGCGATGCCAGCTTCGACCAGGATGTGATCCAGGCTGAAGGTCCGGTACTGGTCGATTACTGGGCTGAGTGGTGTGGCCCTTGCAAGATGATTGCGCCGGTGCTCGATGAGATTGCCCAGGTCTATCAAGGCAAGCTGAAGGTCTGCAAGCTGAACATCGACGAAAATCAGGACACTCCGCCGAAATACGGCGTGCGTGGTATTCCGACGCTGATGCTGTTCAAGAACGGCAATGTTGAGGCGACCAAAGTGGGTGCACTGTCCAAGTCGCAGCTGGCGGCTTTCCTCGACAGCAACATCTAAGTATTCGGCCAGCCGCTCTGTCGGGCCATGGCCCGTGCATGGCAACAGCGCCGCCTGCTCGTGAAAGCCCCGTGAAATGCGGGGCTTTTTTCTGCCTGAGTGCTGGACGGATCAATAAACCCGGTGTTACATTCGGCCTCGTTGCATTTCCTATGCAGCCCCCTGCAAGCCGTCGCCGACGGATTCCTCCGCGAATACCCTCGATACACACGGGCGATCAAATCGCCGCTCAGTGGCACGGCCTACCAAGCTTATTAGCTTATTTCCCTCCCTCATGATTACGTCATTCCTATGAATCTGACCGAACTCAAGCAAAAGCCGATCACCGAACTGCTGGAACTCGCCGAACAACTGGGCCTGGAAAACATGGCCCGTTCGCGCAAGCAGGACGTGATTTTCTCGCTGTTGAAAAAACACGCTAAAAGCGGTGAGGAAATCTCCGGTGATGGCGTGCTGGAGATTCTCCAGGACGGTTTCGGCTTTCTCCGCTCTGCGGATGCCTCGTACCTCGCTGGCCCCGATGACATCTACGTCTCGCCGAGCCAGATCCGCCGCTTCAACTTGCGTACAGGCGATACCATCGTCGGCAAGATTCGCCCGCCGAAAGAAGGCGAGCGCTACTTCGCGTTGCTCAAGGTTGACACGATCAACTACGACCGCCCGGAAAACGCCAAGAACAAAATTCTGTTCGAAAACCTCACGCCGCTGTTCCCCAACAAGCGTCTGGTCATGGAGGCCGGTAACGGCTCCACCGAAGACATCACCGGCCGGGTCATCGACCTGTGTGCGCCCATCGGTAAAGGCCAGCGCGGCCTGATCGTTGCACCGCCGAAAGCCGGTAAGACCATCATGCTGCAGAACATTGCGGCGAACATCGCGCGCAACAATCCTGAGTGCCACTTGATCGTGCTGCTGATCGACGAGCGCCCGGAAGAAGTGACCGAGATGCAGCGCACCGTGCGCGGCGAAGTGGTCGCGTCGACCTTCGACGAGCCGCCAACCCGTCACGTGCAGGTGGCCGAAATGGTCATCGAGAAGGCCAAGCGCCTGGTTGAGCACAAGAAGGATGTGGTCATCCTGCTTGACTCCATCACCCGTCTGGCGCGTGCCTACAACACCGTGATCCCAAGCTCCGGCAAGGTGCTCACCGGTGGTGTCGACGCCCATGCTCTGGAGAAGCCGAAACGCTTCTTCGGTGCGGCGCGTAACATCGAAGAAGGCGGCTCGCTGACCATCATCGCCACCGCGCTGGTGGAAACCGGCTCGAAGATGGATGAAGTGATTTACGAAGAGTTCAAAGGCACCGGCAACATGGAGTTGCCGCTGGACCGTCGTATTGCTGAGAAGCGTGTGTTCCCGGCCATCAACATCAACCGCGCCGGTACCCGTCGCGAAGAGTTGTTGACCGCTGAGGACGAACTGCAGCGCATGTGGATTCTGCGCAAGCTGCTGCACCCGATGGATGAAATTGCCGCCATCGAGTTCCTTACCGACAAGCTGAAAGCGACCAAGACCAACGACGAGTTCTTCCAGTCGATGAAGCGTAAGTAAGGCGTTCTTCGCCTTACAACAAAAGCCGGGCAAGCCCGGCTTTTGTGTGTCTGAAGGCTGGCTTTCCCTTCTGAAAGACCGAGTTCGGCGCTAAACTTTGCGCCCCTATTGCTCGGCCCGAAACGAGGCATCTGCATGCAGTATCGTGATCTGCGCGATTTTATTCGCGGTCTGGAGACGCGCGGCGAACTCAAGCGTATCCAAACGCCGGTTTCCCCTGTGCTGGAAATGACCGAAATCTGCGACCGCACCTTACGTAAAGGCGGGCCGGCATTGCTCTTTGCAAACCCCACGGGCTTCGATGTGCCGGTGCTCGGCAACCTGTTCGGCACGCCCAAGCGTGTGGCGCTGGGCATGGGCGCGGAAGAGGTCAGTGAGCTGCGCGAAATTGGCAAGTTGCTGGCCTTTCTCAAAGAGCCCGAACCGCCGAAAGGGCTGAAGGATGCCTGGAGCAAACTGCCGATCTTCAAGAAAGTGCTGAGCATGGCGCCCAAGGTGTTGAAGGATGCGCCGTGCCAGGAAGTGGTCGAAGAGGGCGACGACGTCGATCTCGCCAAGCTGCCGGTGCAGACCTGCTGGCCCGGCGATGTCGGGCCGCTAATCACCTGGGGCCTGACCATCACCAAAGGCCCGAATAAAGAACGGCAGAACCTCGGCATCTATCGCCAGCAGGTGATCGGCCGCAACAAGCTGATCATGCGCTGGCTCAGCCACCGTGGGGGTGCGCTGGATTTTCGCGAGTGGTGCCTGAAGTATCCGGATCGTCCCTACCCGGTGTGCGTGGCCCTCGGCGCTGATCCGGCGACCATTCTCGGTGCGGTCACCCCGGTGCCCGATACCTTGTCTGAGTATGCGTTTGCCGGTTTGCTGCGCGGCCACCGCACCGAGCTGATCAAGGCCCGTGGCAGTGATCTGCAGGTGCCGGCCAGCGCCGAAATCGTCCTCGAAGGGGTGATCCACCCCGGCGAGACCGCGCCGGAAGGCCCTTATGGCGACCACACCGGTTACTACAACGAAGTCGACACCTTCCCGGTGTTTACTGTCGAGCGCATCACGCGCCGGCAAAAGCCGATTTACCACAGCACCTACACCGGCCGTCCGCCGGATGAGCCGGCGATTCTCGGCGTGGCGCTCAACGAAGTGTTTGTGCCAATCCTGCAGAAGCAGTTTCCCGAAATCACCGACTTCTACCTGCCGCCGGAAGGCTGCTCGTACCGCATGGCGGTGGTGACCATGAAGAAGCAGTACCCGGGACACGCCAAGCGCGTCATGCTCGGTGTGTGGTCGTTCCTGCGTCAGTTTATGTACACCAAGTTTGTGATCGTCACCGACGACGATATCAACGCACGGGACTGGAATGACGTGATCTGGGCGATTACCACGCGCATGGACCCCAAGCGCGACACGGTGATGATCGACAACACGCCGATTGACTACCTCGACTTCGCCTCGCCGATCTCGGGTCTGGGCTCGAAGATGGGGCTGGACGCCACGCACAAATGGCCTGGGGAAACCACCCGCGAGTGGGGCCGGGCTATCGTGCAGGATGAGGCGGTCAAGCAGCGCGTCGATGCGCTGTGGTCTGAGTTGGGAATTGATTGATGAAAGTCACCCTGAACCCTTCAGGTGCCGTACTGGACGTGCAGCCCCGCGAACGCATTCTCGATGCGGCGCGACGACTGGGTTACGACTGCCCGCAGAGCTGCCGCAATGGCAACTGCCATATCTGCGCGGCGTTGCTGGTGGAGGGCCGTGTGCAGCAGGGTGGGGTCGAGCTGACCCAGGGCGAACTGTTCACCTGCCTGGCTGAGCCGCTGGAAGACTGTGTGCTGCACTGGGATGGTGTGCTGGCCCCTGGCGAGCTGCAGGTGCGTGAGCTGGCCTGCCAGGTGGTCGCGTGTGATGACGTGGGCGGTGATGTCTTTCGTCTGCGCCTGCAGACCCCTGCCGGCAAGGTGCCGCGATACCACGCCGGGCAATACCTGCTGCTGCAGCGTGATGGCGACGATTACGCGGCCTTCTCCCTGGCCTCAGCCCCGCATCGTGGGCGTGAGCTGGAGCTGCACGTGCTGGCTCGCGATGAGGTCACGGTTGCGCTGATCGCCCAGCTGCGCCGCAGTGGACTGGTACGGGTGAAGCTGCCGTTTGGCGACGCCCACCTGGCGGAGCTGCCGGATGGGCCGCTGGTGCTGATCGCTGCTGGCACCGGCATGGGGCAAATGCACAGCTTGATCGAACACTGCCACGCTGCCGGTTTCGTCCATCCGGTGCACCTGTATTGGGGGGCACGCCGTCCAGAAGACTTTTACGACCTGGAGCACTGGGCGCAGTGGCAGCAGGTGCCCAACCTGTTCCTGCATCAGGTGGTCAGCGACCCGTGTGGCTGGCAGGGACGTTGCGGCCTACTGCACGAGGCGGTGCGCGAAGACTTTCCTGACCTCAAGGCGCTGCATGTCTACGCCAGCGGCTCGCCGGCGATGGTCTACGCCACCCTGGATGCGCTGGTGGAAGCGGGTATGGATGCTCACCAGATGCGTGCGGATGTATTCGCCTACGCGCCGCGCGGCTGAAGCCTGCGCATAAAAAGGCCGCGTGATGGGCGGCCTTTTGCTACGCGTTGGGCTTAGCGTACGCTGACGACGACTTTACCCACTGCCTTGCGCTGACCGAGGGTGTTGATCGCCTCGGCTGCCTGTGCCAGCGGGAAGGTCTGCGATACCAGCGGCTTGAGCTTGCCTTCGGCGTGCCAGGCAAATAGTTGCTGGAAGTTGGCGGCGTTGTCCTGCGGCTGGCGCTGGGCGAACGCCCCCCAGAACACACCTACCACGGCCGCGCCCTTGAGCAAGGTCAGGTTGACTGGCAGCTCGGGGATGCGCCCGCTGGCAAAACCCACCACCAGCAGGCGGCCGTTCCAGGCTATTGAGCGGATTGCGGCGTCGAACAGGTCGCCGCCCACCGGGTCATAGATCACGTCTGCGCCCTGGCCGCCAGTGAGGCGCTTCACTTCGTCCTTCAGGCTGCATTCGCTGTAGTTGATCAGCTCATCGGCACCAGCGGCTTTGGCCACTTCGAGTTTTTCCGCGCTGCTGGCGGCGGCAATCACCTTGGCGCCCATGGCTTTGCCAATTTCCACGGCGGCCAGACCAACGCCACCGGACGCACCGAGTACCAGTAGGGTTTCACCTGGTTGCAGATTGGCGCGTTGCTTGAGGGCGTGCATCGAGGTGCCGTAGGTCATGCCGAATGCGGCGGCGCAGGCGAAGTCCATGCTCGGCGGAATCGGCATGACGTTGTAGCCAGGTACTGCCACTTCCTCGGCAAAGCTGCCCCAGCCGGTCAGGGCCATCACCCGGTCGCCAACTTTCAGATGGCTGACTTTTTCACCGACGGCCGTGACCACGCCAGCGGCCTCGCCACCCGGTGAGAACGGGAAGGGCGGCTTGAACTGGTACTTGCCTTCGATGATCAAGGTGTCGGGGAAATTGACTCCGGCCGCATGGACGTCGAGCAGCACTTCGTTCTTCTTCGCTTCGGGGCTGGCGATTTCTTCCAGCACCAAGGTTTCGGCGGGGCCGAAGGCTTTGCACAGCACGGCTTTCATCAGGCTTTCCTCTGCGGTTGATGGTCATGCAGTGTAGGGGTGGGTGTGCCAGGGTCAACGAGCATGGCTGCGCCTGATGAGTCAGCATAAGTTTGGGGCTTGGGCTGTGGGCAGACTCTGGCTATGCTAGGTGCAAATTAGCGAGGAATACTGCCTGTGAAAGCCTTGATTGCAATGCTGTTGGCTCTGTCCCTGCCTTTACTGGCGCATGCCTCGGGAGATGAAGAGCCGAAGGAGGGGGCGCCCGTGGCGCCCGTGGTCGCTTATGTCACATTGGTTCCTGCGTTAGTCGGCAATTTTGGTGAGGGCCCCAAGTTGAAGTTCTACAAGGCGGACCTTTCCTTGCGTGTTACTGGTGCGGATATTGAGGCCAAGGTCAAACACCATGAGCCGTTGATTCGTAATCAGCTGGTTATGCTGTTTTCGCAGCAGACTGAAGAGGCCATGGCGGCCTCTGGTGCGCGGGAGACGTTGCGTGCGGAAGCGCTCAAGCAGGTTCAGGCTGTTCTGACCCAGGAAGAAGGCAAGCCGCTGGTTGAAGATTTGCTGTTCAACAACCTGATTATTCAATAGATCGTCATTCCAGCCTGCTGCGTTCAGCGCAGAGCGAGAATGGCCGCCCATTCTTCAGCTTTGACGGGCATCACTGAGAGACGGCTGCCTTTTTGTACCAGTGGCAGTTCCAGCAAGGCGCTCTGAGCTTTCAGCTGTGCCAGTGGTATGACCCGTTTGAATGCATCAACAAACGCCACGTCGACGGCGCTCCACGGATTTTTCGCGGCGCTGGCTTTGGCGTCGAAGTAATGGCTTTCAGGCTCCAGCGCCGTCGGGTCAGGATAGTGCGCCGAGATGACTCGGGCGATCCCGGCAATGCCCGGTTCCGGGCAGCTGGAGTGGTAGAAGAAGAACAAATCATCCGGTTGCAGGCTGCGCACGAAATTGCGTGCCTGGTAATTGCGCACGCCATCCCAGCGTGTCTGCTTCAGGCGTTGAAGGTCGTGGATGGATAGTTCCTCGGGTTCTGACTTCATTAGCCAATAAGGCATGAACTTTGCTCCTGTGGGTCAGTCCGTTAACGGACTGGGTGTGCCGCCCGCTATCTATCACATGGGCTTGTTGCCCGAATGGCAGGGCGGATGGCCACCGTTGCGGGATCTATAACAATAATGGCTGCGGAAACACCGCGCGTTATGCCTTAAAGGGGGAGGCATTGAATGAAACGTAAACCAGATGTGTTGTGGGTGTTGGTGATTCTGTTCAGTCTGGGCGTGGTAACCACGGGTTACACCCAGAGCCTGTGGGAGCGCCAGCCTGCGCCGGTGGTGCAGCCCAAAGCGGCAGGCTAAGCCGGTTGTGTACCGCAGGGAGCGCGGTACCGCTACACCATCAATACCACGCCTTATCCGTTACCGTGCCTTGCAAGGGCACGTCCCAACTGGCCATGCTCAGCTGTTCGACCTGCTGACACTCATGCGCCAAGCCGAGTAATGTCGGTTTGTGCCAATTTTTGCGCAGTGCGCGATAGGCCAGGCTACGGTCATAAAACCCACCGCCCATGCCCAGGCGCGCGCCGTGACGGTCGAAGCCAACCAGGGGCAGTAGCACCAAATCCAGGGTCCAGATCTTGCGCTGCTGCTTGCGGTTGCGCCGCGGCTCGTCAATGCCGAAGCGGTTTTTCTGCAAGCGTTCGCCAGGTCGGATGCGCTGAAACACCATCTTGCTGCGTGGCCAGGGGCTGAGCACTGGCAGGTAGGTCGCCTTGCCGCGCTGCTGCGCCGCACGCAACAGTGGGCGCGGATCGATCTCGCCATCATTGGGCAGGTACAGGGCAATCTGCGTCGCACGGCGAAACAGTGGGTGCTGGGCGAGTTGTTGGTACAGTCCGCGCGCGGCGTGGCGCTGGGCCTGGCGGCTGAGTGCGCGGCGTTGCGCGCGCAGGTGTCGGCGCAGTTGCGTGCGACTCAGTGCAGAAGTATCGGGCATGGGCTTGGGCGGGCGCTGTGACCACGGCTGGGCAACAGGCTGAAAAGGGTGACTCCCCGACGTGCCGCTGTCGGTTTAGCCCTTGAACCCGAAAGTTCAAGGTGGAGGTTGCAGGAGGCGTTAAGGCTTTCCGTCAGGCGGACATGCACACCGGCCTCAACATGCAACCCCCGGGTTTGTGCGTATCGGCTCAGGGACATCACCAACTGGCGCACACTCCAGGGAGCGGCCGTTAGTATACCCGAAAGCGTCTGTGCGTAATCAGTTGGCTTGCTCATCGGCATCCCGCGCCAGAGCACCGTCGACGCGGTTGAGCAGACTGCGCACCTGTTCGCGGTTGGCGCCGGCCTGCTGATCAAGGTGTTGCTGTTTGTGTAGCAGGTCGTGGGTGATGTTGAGGGCGGCCATCACGGCAACGCGGTCGGCACCGATCACTTTGCCGCTGGAGCGAATCTCCCGCATCTTGCCGTCCAGGTAGCGCGCGGCACTCTCCAGATTGCTGCGCTCATCACTGGGACAGGCGATGCAATATTCTTTGTCCAGAATCTGGACGGTCAAGGTATTCGACTGGGTCATTAATCCTGCTCCAGGGCTTTGAGGCGCGAAATCATGGATTCGACCTTGTGCCGGGCCATTTCGTTCTTTTCAATTAACTGCGCGCGTTCTTCGCGCCAGGCCTTTTCGCTCGCCAGAAGCAGTCGGTTTTGCGCTTTGAGCTGCTCGACGCGCTGGATAAGCAGATCCAGCTTGGTCGTGAGTGCATGCAGATCGGCGTCTTCCATGGATTCTCTACTCGCGGGTATATGAGCGGGACAGACAAGGGGAAAAATAGCGTTTTTCGATCGTCTTAGACAGTGCCGAGCAGTGCATGCTGTGGATACTCGGCAGTTTGGTCAGTGTGGAACAGATTACTGCGCCAGCGCTTGATGTGTTTCACCCGGCGATCATCTTGTGGCTATGCGTCGCGGTGTTGGCAGGTTGGACATGCACGTTCCGCCGAGCACCTTGAATAGTCTTGGTGGGCTTGCCGGTGCTAGGATACGAGGCCTCCATTCTAGTGATTGCGCAGCGTTGCGCCTAGTTATCTATGCCTATCTCGAACTCCCCGTATTCTGCTTTTGCAACCCTGCTAGCCAGCAGCGGTTATACCGTTTCGCCTGCTGAGTTGCATGGCCTGTTGCTCGGTCGTAGCTGCGCCGGCGCCGGCTTTGAAATCGACCCCTGGCTGGTGGATGCCGCCGAGCTGCTCGGCGCTGCGCCGGAAGATACCGTGCGCCAGGCGCTGATTGGCCTGCAGGAAATGGTCAAGAACGAACTGTCCAGCAATGACGTCACCGTGGTGCTGTTGCTGCCCAGCGACGATGCGCCGCTTAGCGAGCGCGCTGTGGCTCTGGGACAATGGTGTCAGGGCTTCCTCGGTGGTTTCGGCCTGACTGCCCGTGACAGCGCTCTGAGCGCCGAAGCCATGGAAGTGCTGCAAGACCTCTCGGCCATTTCTCAGGTGCAGAACGCCCTGGACGAGTCCGATGATGGCGAGAACGACTACATGGAAGTGATGGAATACCTGCGCGTAGCGCCGCTGCTGCTGTTCAGCGAGTGCGCCAAACCAGTGGTCGCCGCGGCGAAACCGTCGCTGCATTGATTTGCATGACACCTGTTTTCAAGTAACCAGAAGTGGACTCAATCTGCCCATGATCAGCATCCCCAAGTCGGAATACGCCCGTCGGCGCAAGGCGCTGATGGCGCAGATGGAACCCAATAGCATCGCGATTCTGCCGGCTGCGCCGGTGTATATCCGCAACCGCGATGTTGAGCATATCTACCGTCAGGACAGCGACTTCCAGTACCTCTCCGGCTTTCCCGAGCCCGAAGCGGTGATTGCGCTGATTCCTGGGCGTGAGCATGGCGAGTATGTGTTGTTCTGCCGCGAGCGCGACCCCCTGCGTGAGCTGTGGGATGGCCTGCGTGCCGGCCAGGATGGCGCGATCAGCCAGTACGGTGCGGATGATGCGTTCCCGATTGGTGACATCGACGACATTCTGCCAGGGCTGATCGAGGGCCGTGATCGGGTCTATTCCTCCATGGGCACCAATCATGAGTTTGACCGTCAGCTGATGGAGTGGATCAACGTGATCCGCTCCAAAGCGCGCCAAGGCGCGACGCCGCCCAACGAATTCATCACCCTTGAGCACCTGCTGCATGACCAGCGCCTGTACAAGTCGGCGGCCGAAGTCAAAGTCATGAAGGAAGCGGCGGACATCTCCTGCCGTGCCCATGTGCGCGCCATGCAGGCGAGCCGTGCCGGCCTGTTCGAGTACCACCTGGAAGCCGAACTGGACTACGAGTTCCGCAAGGGCGGGGCGAAGATGCCAGCCTATGGCAGCATCGTCGCAGCGGGCAAGAACGCCTGCATCCTGCATTACCGCGAGAACGATGCACCGCTGAAAGACGGCGATCTGGTGTTGATCGATGCTGGTTGCGAGATCGACTGCTACGCCAGTGACATCACCCGCACCTTCCCGGTCAGCGGCACCTTCTCGCCGGAGCAGAAGGCCATCTACGAGCTGGTGCTGGCGGCGCAGGAAGCAGCCTTCAAGGAAATCGCCCCTGGCAAACACTGGAATCAGGCCCACGAGACCACCGTGCAGGTGATTACCGCCGGTCTGGTGGAACTCGGTCTGCTGCAGGGTGATGTGGCCGAGCTGATTGCCACTGAAGCCTACAAACCCTTCTATATGCACCGCGCCGGCCACTGGCTGGGCATGGATGTGCATGATGTCGGCGAGTACAAGGTCGGCGGCGAATGGCGCGAGCTGGAAGTTGGCATGGCCATGACGGTTGAGCCGGGCATCTACATCGCCGTGGACAACCCGGACGTGGCGAAGAAGTGGCGCGGCATCGGTGTGCGTATCGAAGATGATGTGGTGGTGACCAAGACAGGCTGCGAAATCCTTACCAGCGGCGTACCGAAAACCGTCGCCGAGATTGAAGCGCTGATGGCCGCCGCACGCAGTGTGGCGGCCTAGAGCATGTCACGCGTCGACATTGCGATTATTGGCGGTGGCTTGGTCGGTGCCAGTCTGGCGGTGGCCTTGCAAACGGAGGCCAAGCAGCGCAACTGGCGTATTTGCCTGATCGAGCCGTTCACCCCGGGCAATGGTTATCAGCCCAGTTACGACGCACGCTCCACTGCGCTGTCGTTCGGCTCGCAGCAGATCTACCAGCGGCTCGGCCTGTGGCAGCAGATCAGCCAGCGCGCCGAGCCGATCAAGCAGATTCATGTTTCCGACCGTGGCCGCTTTGCCGCTGCGCGCTTGAGCGCCGAGGAAGAAGGCGTGCCGGCACTGGGCTATGTGGTGGAAAACGCCTGGCTCGGTGAATGCCTGTGGCAGGCGCTGGATCAGCAGGTGGTGAGCTGGCGCAGCCCGGCTCAGGTTAACCGCATGCAGGCCCTGGCCGATGGCTACCGGCTGACCCTGGACGATGGCAGCGAACTGGAATGCAGCCTGGCGATTCTCGCTGAAGGCGGCCGCTCCGGGCTGCGCGAGCAACTGGGCATTGCCGTCAGCAACACGCCCTATGGCCAGAGCGCGCTGATCGCCAACGTCAGCCCGCAAGAGGCGCATAACGGCCTGGCCTTCGAACGGTTTACCGAAGAAGGGCCGATGGCCCTGTTGCCGCTGGCGGATAACCGCTGCGCGCTGGTCTGGACTCGCGCCACGCTGGAAGCCGAACGCTTGTCGATGCTGGACGATGCGGCGTTTCTTGCCGAGTTGCAGCCGGCCTTCGGTTATCGCCTGGGCAGTTTGCGCCAGGTTGGTACGCGGCATCTCTATCCACTGGCGCTGACGGCCGCCAGGGAGCAGGTGCGTCAGCATCTGGTGGTACTCGGTAACGCCGCGCACAGCCTGCATCCAATTGCCGGGCAGGGCTACAACCTGTCGTTGCGCGACACCCTGGTGCTGGCAGAAACGCTGCTGGACAGCAGCGCGCCCTTGGGCGATCTGACCACCCTGCAGCGCTACCTGAAGAGTCAGCAGATGGATCAGCAGCTGACCGTCGGCTTCTCCGACCAGGTCACCCGCCTGTTCAGCACTGGCCAGCCGCTGCTGGCTGCCGGGCGTAACCTCGGTTTGCTTGGCCTCGATCTTCTTCCTCCGGCGAAACGCTGGTTTGCCCGCCAGGCCATGGGCCTCGGCACCCGTTCGGAGTATTGAGTCATGTCGGCAAATAAATTGGCGCGCAAGGCGCGGCTGCTGCGTTGGGCGATGAACCTGTATCCGCCCTACCTGGGGGCTGGCGTACGGGTGCGGCAGATCAGCGCGGACTTCCGTCAGGTGCAGGTCAAGATGGGGCTGGGCTGGTATAACCGCAACTATGTTGGTACCCAGTTCGGCGGCAGCCTGTATTCGATGACCGACCCGTTTTTCATGCTGATGATCATGGAAAACCTTGGGCGTGAATTTATCGTGTGGGACAAGGCGGCGCGCATCGACTTTATCGCCCCCGGCAAAGGCCCTGTGTACGCCGATTTCAGCATCGACGAACACCTGCTCGAGGACATTCGCCAGCACACCGCCGACGGTGACAAATACCTGCCCGAGTTGCATGTAGAGGTGCGCGATGGCAGCGGTACCCTGGTGGCGCGGGTGCATAAAACTCTCTACGTGCGACTTAAACCGCGCGCTCGGCAGGCAGCCTGAACAAGGAATATGTGATGCAAGCGGATCTGATCATCGTTGGCGCAGGCATGGTGGGCAGCGCCCTGGCACTGGCCCTGCAGGATCAGGGCCTGGAAATCCTGCTGGTTGATGGCAGCCCGCTGAGCGTCAAGCCCTTTGATCCGCAGGCCGCCTTCGAGCCGCGAGTCAGCGCGCTGTCGGTGGCCAGCCAACGCATTCTTGAACGCCTGGGTGTGTGGGATGGCATTGCCGCGCGGCGCGCCTGCTCCTATTCCGAGATGCAGGTGTGGGATGGCTCGGGCACCGGGCAGATTCACTTCAGCGCGGCCAGCGTGCATGCCGAATCCCTGGGCCATATCGTCGAAAACCGCGTGGTGCAGGACGCGCTGCTTGAGCGCCTGCATGACAGTTCGATTGGCTTGCTGCCAGGTGCACGTCTGGAGCAGTTACGCCGCTCCGGCGAGGGCTGGTTACTCAGCCTGAGCGACGGCCGTGAGCTACGCGCGCCGTTGATCATTGCTGCCGACGGCGCCAACTCGGCGGTGCGCCGTTTAGCCGGTTGCGCCACCCGTGAATGGGATTACCTGCACCACGCCATCGTCACCAGCGTGCGTTGCAGCAAGCCAAATCAGGCCACCGCCTGGCAGCGCTTTACCGATGACGGCCCGTTGGCCTTTTTGCCGCTGGCCGGTCCCGAAGGTGAGCACTGGTGCTCGATTGTCTGGTCGGTTACGCCTACTGAAGCCGAGCGGCTGATGGCATTGGATGATGCGGGTTTCCGCCGCGCCCTCGGTTTTGCCTTCGAACATCGTCTGGGTGAGGTGCTGCAAGCTGACCCGCGCCTGTGTATTCCGTTGCGTCAGCGGCACGCCAAGCGTTATGTCGAGGATGGCCTGGCACTGATTGGCGATGCCGCGCACAGCATCCACCCGTTGGCCGGGCAGGGCGTCAACCTGGGCTTTCTTGATGTCGCGGTATTGGCTGAGGTGTTGCTGCACGCCGCGCAACGTGGCGAGCGTCTGAGTGATGTAAAGGTGCTGAGCCGCTACGAGCGTCGGCGCATGCCGCACAACTTGGCGATGATGGCGGCGATGGAAGGCTTCGAGCGGCTGTTCCAGGCTGATCCGCTGCCCGTGCGCTGGCTGCGCAACAGCGGCCTCAACTGGGTGGACGACCTGCCGGAAGCCAAGGCGCTGTTCGTGCGTCAGGCGCTGGGTTTGTCGGGTGACCTGCCAGAGTTGGCGCGGGTTTAACTCGTTAGCCCAGTGATGCGCGGTGCGCCGATGGTGGGTGACGCCGCACGGCGTGAACCTGGCCATGGCGCATGCCGCCAATCCGCCTGACAAAAAACTGCGAGCAAAAAAAGCCCGGCACCTAGGCCGGGCTAAAAGTGTGCAGGGAAGTGCACACAGAGTTGCTGTCAGCTCATGCCCAGCCAGTTTGGCAGTGCCAGGGATATTGACGGCACGTAGGTGATCACTACCAGGAAGCCCAGCAAAATCATCAGCCATGGCCAGGCAGCCTTGACCACGGCGGTCAGCGGCATGCCGGTCACCGCCGAGGTGACGAACAGATTGAGTCCCACCGGTGGCGTGATCAGGCCGATTTCCATGTTCACCACCATGATGATGCCCAGGTGGATCGGGTCGATGCCCAGTTGCACGGCAATCGGGAAAAGGATTGGCGCGAGGATCAGGATGATCGCCGACGGCTCCATAAAGGCGCCCGCCACCAGCAACACGATGTTCACCACCAGCAGGAACTGCCAGGGTTGCAGGCCCATGTCCACCACCCAGGCGGTAATGGTCTGCGGGATCTGCTCAGTGGTCAGCACGTGGGCGAAGAGCATGGCGTTGGCAATGATGAACATCAGCATGATGCTCAGCTTGCCGGACTCCAGCAGCACCTTCGGGCACTCGCGGATGGTCATGTCCTTGTACACGAACAGCGCCACTAAGCCGGCGTAGACCGCCGCCACAGCAGCGGCTTCGGTTGGGGTGAACATGCCGGTGTAGATGCCGCCGAGGATGATCACCATCAGCAGCAGGCCCCATACGGCTTTGCGTGCAGCGGTGAGGAACTCACGGAAAGTGGCACGTGGCATGGCCGGCAGGTTCATCTTCCGCGCGACGATATAGATCGCCACCATCAGGATTACGCCCAGCAGCAGGCCCGGTACCACACCGGCCATAAACAGCTTGCCCACCGACTGCTCGGTTGCCGCGGCGTACACCACCATGACGATCGACGGCGGAATCAGGATGCCCAGGGTGCCGGCGTTACACACGATACCGGCGCCAAAAGCCTGCGGGTAACCGGAGCGCACCATACCGGCGATGGCAATCGAACCGACGGCAGCCACGGTGGCTGGGGATGAGCCGGACAGCGCCGCGAACAGCATGCACGCCAATACCGCCGAGATGGCCAGGCCGCCACGGATATGGCCGACGCAGGCGTTGGCGAAATCGATCAGGCGCTTGGCCACGCCGCCGGTGGTCATAAAGGCACCGGAGAGCAGGAAGAACGGGATCGCCAGCAGGGTGTAGTGCTCACTGGTTTCGAACAGCTTGATCGCCAGCGAACGCACCGAGTCCGGGCTGAACAGCATGATGGTCAGCGCACCGGAGAGACCCAGCGACGCGGCAATCGGCACGCCGATAAACATCAGTAGGAACAGCAGGACAAAGAGGAACAGGATGGTCATGGCTTGTGCTCCTCATGCTCATTGATCTTCAGCGCGTCGGCGGCTTCATCGGCCAGGCCGAGGCCGGTCTGCTGGTTACGCAGGATGCGCACGAAGATTTCAAAGAAGCGGATAAACACCATGGCGTAGCCGAACGGCACGATGGCAGTGATGTGCCATTGCATGATGCCGTAGTGACCGAGGTCCTCGGCGCCGATGCCGGCGGTGAACAGGGTTTTCACCCAATCGAAGCTGGCCACGGCGATCAGCCCGGCATAACCCAGGCAGGCCATGCATGCGATCAGGCCGATAACCCGCTGCACCGGTTTGCTGGCCAGTTTCACCAGCGCATCCACGCCGATATGCCCGGCGGTGCGCACACCGTAGGCCAGGCCAAAGAAGATCAACCAGGCGAACAGCGCCTTGGTCAGGGCAATGCTCCAGGTCATCGACTGGGCCATGCCAAGAATGCTGTCGCCAATGGCGAAGAAAAACTCGCTGCTGCCTTCCCAGCGATCCGCCAGGTTGTAGAACAGCGTGTAGAGGTTGTTGAGGATCACGTAGACGAAGGTCACCAGCGTCATGGCGGCCAGCAGGAATGCGATAAAGCCTTCCTCGAAGTGGTCCCAGACGCGCCGCAAGGCGTTCATCAATAGAGTCTCCAGTGGTGAGGGGCAGCGTACCCAGGCAGCCGGCAAGGGGTGCCTGGGTAGTCGGCCAATCGCGCAGCAGCAAGGCTGCGCTGTGGTTGGGTGCAGGCCGTAGCCTGTTCCGCCTTACTGGTTGGCTGCGTCGGCAGCCTTGATCAGGTCGGCACCGATTTCTGCTTCGAACTTGCTCCACACCGGCTTCATGGCATTGCGCCATTCGTTACGCTGTTCTGGCGTCAGGGTAATGATTTCGGTGGTTTTGGCTTCGAGGATGCGCTGCTTGTCGCCTTCGTTGAGGGCGTCAGCCTGCTTGTTCACTTCGGCAGTCACTTCCACGATGATCTTGTCCAGCTCGCTGCGCACATCGGCAGGCAGGCCGTTCCAGAACTTGGTGTTGGTGATCAGCATGTAGTCCAGAACACCGTGGTTGGATTCGGTGATGAATTTCTGCACTTCATGCATTTTCTGGCTGTAGATGTTCGAGTAGGGGTTCTCGGCACCGTTGACCACGCCAGTCTGCAGGCCTTGGTAAACCTCGGCGAAGCTCATTTTGCGCGGGTTGGCGCGCACAGCCTTGAACTGCTCTTCCAGTACGGCAGAAGCCTGTACGCGGAATTTCAGGCCGCGGGCGTCTTTCGGCTCACGCAGCGCCTTGTTGGCGGACAGCTGCTTGAGACCGTTGTGCCAGTAGGCCAGACCGGTGATGTTTTTCTCTTCCATGGATTTCAGCAGTGCCTGACCTTCCGGGCTCAGCTGGAAGCGGTCAACGGCGGCCATGTCGTTGAACAGGAACGGCAGGTCGAAAATCTGGATTTGCTTGGTGTAATGCTCGAATTTGGCCAACGAAGGCGCGATCAGTTGCACGTCACCGAGCAACAGCGCTTCCATTTCCTTGCCGTCACCGAACAGCGAGGAGTTCGGGTAAACCTCGACCTTGACTTTGTCGCCCAGACGCTCTTCGGCGAGCTTCTTGAACAGCGCGGCACCCTGGCCTTTTGGGGTGTGGTCGGCGACCACGTGGGAGAACTTGATCACGATCGGATCGGCGGCCTGGGCCATACCGGCGATGCTCAGCGACAGGGCGCACGCGAGCGCCTTGGCAGTCAGTTTGAACATGGAATTTTTCCTATTGTTTTTGTAGTGCGTGATGCGCCTTAGCGCGGCAAGACAGACTCAAGTCCAGGCGGTCTGCCAGAAAGTGGCTGGCCGCTGGGCAGCGATTGCCTCAACCAGGGCGTGTGTGAGTCGCCTGCAGGAGCCTAGAGCAACGGCCATGCCAGCCTGCGGCGGATTGCCGCTGTTCAGGCTAGAGGCCAGGTTTGTCGGGGCTTGGCGCTGCTTGGGGAGAAGGCGGGCGGCTTGTGGCGGCCGCCGCCGGAGAGGCTATTGGCGGAATTCTGCCAATCATTCAGGGTTGTCTGGCGAGCTTCCGCCAGCGTCGGCGAAGCTCAGCCCATGCTTGCGCAATTTGTCGTGCAGGGTCTTGCGCGGCACACCGAGGGCTTCGGCCAGGCTGCGCAGCGAACTGTGTGAACGGCTCAGTTCGGCGCTGATCAGGCTGCGCTCGAAGGCCTCCACCTGGGCATTCAGGCCACCGCTGTTGCCGTCTTCATCGGGCATGGGCGCAGTGGCTTGGGTTTGCAGGTCGAGGTCCAGTTCCAGTCCCAGGGCAAAGCGTTCGGCGGCGTTCTGCAATTCACGCACATTGCCCGGCCAGGGGTGGCGCAGCAGGGCGGCACGCTGGCCCGGTTGCAGGCTGCGTTCGGTCAGGCCATGGCGGCTGCGGGCGGCCTCGGCGAAGTATTGAAACAGCATCAGGGTGTCTTCACCGCGTTCGCGCAGCGCTGGAATGCGCAGTGGGGCGACGTTCAGGCGGTAATACAGGTCAGCGCGGAAACGTCCCTGGTCAGCGGCCTGGCGCAGGTCTTCCTTGGTCGCGGCAATCACCCGGATATCCAGAGGAATCAACTGATTGCCACCGAGGCGTTCGACCACTCGCTCCTGCAGCAGGCGCAGCAGTTTGACCTGGACTTCCAGGCTCATGCTTTCGATTTCATCAAGAAACAGCGTGCCGCCATTGGCAAATTCGAACTTGCCGATGCGGCGCTTCTGCGCGCCGGTAAAGGCGCCCTGTTCATGGCCGAACAGCTCGCTTTCCACCACCGATTCCGCCAGGGCGCCGGCGTTGATCGCGACGAAGGGCCCGGCCCGGCGGCTGGACAGATCGTGCAGCGCGCGCGCCACCACTTCCTTGCCGGCACCAGTTTCGCCGAGGATCAGCACGTCGCTGTTGATCCCGGCCAGGGCGCCAATCTGTTCACGCAGGCGCAGCATGGCGGGCGACTGCCCCACTAAACGCGCCGACAGGGTGTGGCGATCGGCCAGGGCCATGCGCAGGCTACGGTTATCCAGTACCAGGCGACGCAGAGCCAGGGCGCGGCGCACGCTGTCGAGCAGGTCGTCGCTGGCGAAGGGTTTTTCCAAGAAGTCATAGGCCCCGGCACGCATGGCCTGCACGGCCAGCGGCACATCGCCGTGGCCGGTAATCAGCAGCACTGGCAGTTCCGGGTCCTGTTCCTGCAGTTGTTGCAGCAGCTGCAGGCCATCGATACCGGGCATGCGGATATCGCTGACCACCACGCCCGGCCAGTCGCGTTCGATGCGCGCGGCCACACCATGGGCATCGGCCAGGGTGCAGACCTTCAGCCCGGCCAGGTCGAGGGTCTGGCTCAGCGCCTGGCGCAGGTGGGGGTCGTCATCGATCAACAGCACCTGGGTGCGGGAATCGATCATGCTCATACGACAAAATCCTCTTGGGACTGGGTTTTGATGCCCTGATCCGCTGCGCGCAGGCGCAGGGTCAACTGGGCGCCACCGTTGGCATGGTTGGCCAGCAGCAGTTCGCCGCCCAGGGCGCGCATCAGGGTATCGCAAATGGCCAGGCCGAGGCCGAGGCCCTGGGCGCTGGTCTTGGTGGTAAAGAAGGGTTCGCGGGCGCGCTGCAGGGCTTCCTGGCTGAAACCGGGGCCATTGTCGCGTAGGTGCAGGTCAATCCCGCTGGCGGTGACTTCCGCGCTCAGCCACAGGCGGCGCGGTTGTGGTACTTCACTCAGGGCGTCGAGGGCATTGGCCAGCAGGTTGCCAAGCACCTGGCGCAAGCGGGTTTCCCCGGCCTGCACCCATAGCGTGGCGTCCGGCAGGTCGCGGATCAGTTCAACTTGCATGGCCTGCCGGCGCTTGGCCAGCAGTGCCAAGGCATCATCGATGGCGGGCTGCAAGGCCACGCTTTCCGGGGCGTGGCGGTCGCGGCGAGCAAAGGCGCGCAGGTGGGCGATGATCGAGGCCATGCGTTCGGTGAGTTGGCTGATCAGCTTGAGGTTGGCGCGGGCATCGTCGCTGCGCTGGTGGTCGAGCAGCACGCCGGCGTTGTCGGCGTAGCTGCGGATGGCCGCCAGCGGCTGGTTGAGTTCATGGCTGATGCTCGCGCTCATGGTGCCGAGGGCCGAGAGTTTGCTGGCTTGCACCAGTTCATCTTGTGCTTGAACCAGTTCCTGCTGGGCCTGTTCACGCTCCAGCACTTCCTGTTTCAGCCGGCTGTTGAGCCGCTCCAGGTCCAGGGTGCGCTCCAGTACGCGCTGTTCCAACTGCTGGCGCGCCTGGCTATCAAGGGCAATGCGCTCCAGGTAGTGGCGGCGACGTTGCATCAGCAGGCCAAGCAGCAGCATCAGCAATAACAGGATGCCGCCAGCCGCAACCAGAGCGGTGCGCACCGGGCGGTCGAGCAGGCTGCGTGGGGCGAGGATGCTGACGGTCCAGCCGGTTTCCTTGAGTTCGCGATCCTGGCGGATCCAGTTTCGCGCGTCCAGCTTGATCGGCGGCGGCGCCTGGGTCGGGTAGGGCAGGTTAGCGGCTATTGCGGCGCGCTCTGCGGCGTCCAGCGGGCGGCTGGCGGTAAACCGCCACTGGCTGTTGGACGTGAGAATCACCACGCCATTGGCATCGGTTACCAGCAGTTGTTCCGGGGTATTACCCCAGAGGGTTTCGGTGTGGTCGAAATCGACTTTGACCACCAGTGCGCCGAGGTTGCGCTCGCCATCGCGTACGGCTGCGGCGAAATAGTAGCCGCGTTTGCCTGACGTCGTGCCGAGGCCGAAGAAGCGCCCCTGGCGGCCAGCGATGGCCTCGCGGAAGTAGGGGCGGAAGGCAAAGTTGCGGTCGACGAAGGAGTCGGTCTGCTTCCAGTTGGAGGCGGCCAGGGTCTTGCCGTTGGGGTCCATCAGGTAGATCACGTCGGCGCCGGTTTGTGCGCTGACTTGATCCAGCAGGCGGTTGGCGCTGTCACGGGCGCTCTGCTGATCGGGCTGTTGCAGGGCCATGCGCAGGGCGGGTAAGTCGCCAAGAATTGGCGGTAGCACTTCATAGCGACGCAGTGTGCCGAGTAGATTGGCCACATACAGGTCGAGGGTCTGGCGATTCTGTTCGACCAGTACGCCGCTGTAGTAACGCTCGGCCAGTTGCTGCACAGGCCACAGCAGAGGTGTCAGCAGCAGCGCCAGGGCGGCCAGGCTGCGCCAGCGCGGACGGCTGGGGTGCGGGTGAGCGGTGGGCATGTGGTTACTCGATGTGGAGTCTCGGGTGGCTGTTATGCAATAAGCGGGCAAGCTTGCCGATATGGTCAATACTCACTGTGTCCGGCATCGCTCTGGAGTATTGGTGCCACTGTGCTGCGCCCGGCATGAACGGCTGCGCTTTAGTTTCTGGAGATATCCTGATGCTGGCTCAATTTACGGTTCGGGCGCGTTTGTTGATGCTGGCAGTGGTACCACTGCTGGTGCTGATTGTGGTCATCGGCATGGCGTTGTCCAACGCCAGCAAGCTCAATGACAGCTTTGATGAGCTGTTTGTTGATCGCATGCGGCCGATCAGTCAGCTCAAGGTGGTGTCCGATGCCTACGCCGTGGCGATGGTGGATGCGTTGCATAAGTACCGCTCAGGTGTGTTTGACCAATCGGCGTTGCGTAAGGCCTTCAGTGAGGCGCGCAGCCGTGGTGACCAGGCCTGGGCGCAATACATAGCGACTCGATTGACAGCCGATGAGAGTCGCCGGGTCGAGCGGACCAAGCCGCTGTTGCTGCAGGTTCAGCAACTGGCCGATCAGTATCTGGCCCAGGTCGATTCGGGTCAGTTGCGGGCTGCCGAGGCCGAGGTCTTCAATCGGACCTTGTACGACACCTTTGACCCTTTGGGTGGAGAGCTGGAGGGGCTGATCAGCCTGCAGCTGAGCGAGGGCGAGAGGCTCAATACACTGACCACTGAGCAGTACCACTCCATGCGCGATGTCTTTCTGCTGATTGGTGCGGTGGCATTGATTCTGGTGCTGGTGGCCGCCTTGCTGATCAGTCTGTCGATCATTCGCCCGCTGTCCGGTTTGCGTGGTGTGATCAGCGAAGTGCAACAGTCATCCAACCTGACCTTGCGGGCAGACACGCACGGGCGTGATGAGGTCTCCGATACCGCGCGGGCGTTCAATAAGCTGCTGGAGCATCAGCAGGCTCTGATCAGGCATTTGACCGATACAGCCATTCAGCTGGCCGCCGCTTCCGAGGAAATGAGTGCGATCAGTGCCCAGGTCAGCCATGCCGCCACGGCGCAGGGTGACCAGACCAATATGGTCGCCACCGCCGTGCATCAGATGAGCGTGGCGGTGCAGGAGGTGGCACGCAATGCGCAGTCCACCGCCACGAATGCGGCGGACGCAAACAAGGAAGCGCGCCAGGGCAGCGAGTTGGTGCAGTCCAACCTCACATCGATTCAGGGGCTGTCGACCTCGGTGGAAAAAGCCGGTGAGGTGATCGACACCCTGCACAGCCAGAGCGATGAAATCAGCAAGGTGCTTGGGGTGATCCAGAGTATTGCCGAGCAGACCAACCTGCTGGCGCTCAATGCGGCGATCGAGGCCGCACGCGCCGGTGAGGCGGGGCGTGGCTTTGCCGTGGTGGCCGATGAGGTGCGCAGCCTGGCCAGCAATACGCAGAAAGCCACCGAGTCGATCCGCAGCATGATCGATGCCCTGCAAGGCGGCGCGCGCAGTGCGGTGAGTGCCATGCAGCTCTCGCGCGAGCAGGCGCAGAACAGCGTCAGTCATGCCCGTGAAGCGGGTGAAGTGCTCAATCATATTGCCCATGCCATCGAAGGTATCGCCGACGGCAACGTGCAGATTTCCGCCGCTACCGAAGAGCAGACGGCGGTGGCCAATGAGATCAGCCAGAACATCAGCAGTCTTAACGACAGCATCGGCGAGGTGGTCAACGGCGCTGAGCAGAGCTCGATTGCCAGTCGCGATCTGGCGCAGCTAGCCACCGGGTTACAGCAGCAGATTCAGCGCTTCAGGGCTTAACTACGAGCTAGACATTGCTCCAGCGCGGCTTGCCAGGTTGGCAGTTGAACGTGCCAGTCCTGCTGCAGGCGGTTGCAGTCCAGGCGCGAATTAAGCGGGCGCTGCGCCGGGGTTGGGTAGGCGCTGCTGGGAATGGACTGCAGTGTGGCCACTTTTTTGCCCTGGCTGCGCAGGTGTGCGGCAATGGCACTGGCAAAGCCGAACCAGCTGGTTTCGCCCTGCGCGGTCAGGTGATACACGCCCCACGGGCCGGCCTGGCCGCTGCGCCACTGTTCGATCAGCAGCGCCGTGGCTTGAGCGATAGTGCCTGCCCAGGTTGGTGCGCCGATCTGGTCGTCCACCACCGAAAGACTTTCGCGCTCCTGCAGCAGGCGTTGCATGGTCAGCAGGAAGTTTTTGCCGTGCTGCGAATAGACCCAGCTGGTGCGCAGAATCAGGTGCATGCCGTTCACGGCCTGAATCGCCTGCTCGCCAGCCCGTTTGCTGCGGCCATAAACACTGAGCGGATTGGTGGCGTCGCTTTCGCGGTAAGGCACGGCGTGGTTGCCATCGAACACATAATCAGTGGAGTAATGGATCAGCGGAGCACCAAGCTCGGCGGCAGCCTCGGCGAGGATGCCGGGCGCTGTTGCGTTGATCGCGAAGGCCAGCTCCGGCTCGCTCTCGGCCTGATCCACGGCGGTGTGTGCGGCGGCATTGATGATCAACTCGGGGTGCAGGCACTGAACCTGCTGGCGAATCAGCTCGGGTTGAGACAGGTCCAGCTGCTCGTGGCCCAGTACCGTCAGTGAGCCTGCGCCTTGCAGGGTGCGCTGTAGTTCCTGACTGACCTGGCCATGCCGGCCGAGCAGGAGAATTCTCACGGGAAGACCTGCGCATCGATGAAGCTGAGGCCAGCCTGGTCCTTGGTCGACAGTTGCGGCGCATTTTCCAGTGGCCAGTCGATGGCCAGCGTCGGATCATCCCAGCGAATGCAGCGTTCATGTTCGGGGGCGTAGTAGTCAGTGGTCTTGTAGAGAAACTCGGCGAACTCGCTGAGCACTACAAAACCATGGGCAAAACCTTCCGGCACCCACAGTTGCCGCCTGTTTTCGGCGGACAGTAGGGTGCTCACCCATTTGCCGAAGGTGGGTGAGCTGCGCCGTAGATCCACGGCTACGTCATAAACTTCACCGGCGGTGACGCGCACCAGTTTGCCCTGCGCTTGCTGCACCTGGTAATGCAGGCCGCGCAATACGCCGCGTTGCGAGCGTGAGTGGTTGTCCTGGACAAACTCGCGCTGCAGGCCGGTGGCTTCGGCAAAGCTGCGAGCGTTGAAGCTCTCGAAGAAAAAGCCGCGCTGATCGCCGAATACCTTGGGCTCGAGAATGATCACGCCGGGTATTTCGGTGCTAAGAGCTTGCATGGTCAATCCTCGGCCAGCTTGAACAGGTAGTGGCCGTAGCCGGTTTTGCCAAAGGCTTTGGCCTGGGCCAGCAGTTGCTGGCGATTGATCCAGCCCTGCTGGTAGGCGATTTCTTCCAGGCAGGCGACTTTCAAGCCTTGACGGTGTTCGATGGTCTGCACGTATTGCGAGGCATCCAGCAGGCTGTCGTGGGTGCCAGTATCGAGCCAGGCAAAACCACGGCCGAAACGCTCTACACGTAGGTCGCCGCGCTGCAGGTAGGCATTGTTGACATCGGTGATTTCCAGCTCGCCGCGCGCCGAAGGTTTGACCGCCTTGGCGATTTCGACCACATCGTTGTCGTAGAAGTACAGGCCGGTCACCGCATAGCTGGATTTAGGGGCGGTGGGCTTTTCCTCGATGGAAATGGCCTTGCCCTGGGCGTCGAACTCAACCACGCCAAAGCGCTGCGGGTCATTGACCCAATAGCCAAATACGGTAGCACCCGAGGGCTCGGCTGCAGCACGCAGAAGTTTCTCGGTGAAGTGTTGGCCGTGAAAAATGTTATCGCCGAGGATCAGGCAGACCGAGTCGCCACCAATGAAGTGTTCGCCCAATACAAAGGCTTGGGCGAGGCCGTCGGGTGAGGGTTGTTCGGCATACTCGAAGTGCAGGCCGAACTGCTGCCCGTCACCAAGCATTTTGCGGAAATTCGGCAGGTCCTGTGGCGTTGAGATGATCAGGACTTCACGAATGCCGGCGAGCATCAGTACGGAGATCGGGTAGTAGATCATCGGCTTGTCGTAGATCGGCAGCAGCTGTTTGGACACGCCGAGGGTGATCGGGTGCAGGCGGCTGCCGGAGCCGCCTGCCAGAATGATGCCTTTCATTGTGCTGCTCCTTGGGGGGCGCCGAGGCGTTCGCGTTGGTAGCTGCCATCCTGCACGCGCCGACACCAGTCGAGGTTGTTCAGATACCAAAGCACGGTTTTGCGCAGGCCGCTGGTGAAGGTCTCGGCGGGTTTCCAGCCGAGCTCACGTTCGATCTTGCTGGCATCGATGGCGTAGCGCAGGTCATGGCCTGGGCGGTCGCTGACGAAACTGATCTGCTCTTTATATGAGCCGTTCTGGCGTGGGGCCAACTCGTCCAGCAGCACGCAGATGCTTTCCACTACATGCAGGTTCTTTTGCTCGTTGTGCCCGCCGATATTGTAGGTTTCGCCGACCTTACCTTCGCTCACCACCTTTAACAGTGCGCGGGCATGGTCTTCCACATACAACCAGTCACGCACTTGCTGGCCATTGCCGTATATCGGTAACGGCTTGCCATCCAGAGCATTGAGGATCACCAGCGGGATCAGCTTTTCCGGGAAGTGGTAAGGGCCGTAATTGTTCGAGCAGTTGCTGATCAGCACCGGCAGGCCATAGGTGCGCTGCCAGGCGCGCACCAGATGATCCGATGCGGCCTTGCTCGCCGAGTAGGGCGAGCTGGGGGCGTAAGGCGTGGTCTCGGTGAACAGATCATCTACGCCGTGCAGGTCGCCATACACCTCGTCAGTGGAAATATGGTGAAAGCGAAACGCTGCCCTGCGCGCCGGGTCCAGCAGCATCCAATAATGGCGCGTGGCTTCGAGCAATGCATAGGTGCCGACGATATTGGTCTGGATAAACGCCGCTGGGCCGTCGATGGAGCGGTCGACATGTGATTCCGCCGCAAGATGCATGATCGCGTCCGGCTGAAACTCGGCCAGCGCCTGGCTTACAGCTGTGCTGTCGGCAATATCCGCCTGCACGAAGCGATAGCGTGGATGATCAGCAACACTGGCCAGCGACTCGAGATTGCCGGCATAGGTCAGCTTGTCGAGGTTGAGTACCTGATGCGCAGTGTTGCTCAGCAGGTGACGAATCAGTGCTGATCCGATAAAGCCGGCGCCGCCGGTGATAAGGATGTGCATAGGCAGCGCCTGTTGTGTGGTTCGGCAGGGTGTGTCGGCTGAGCTGATGGTATCGAGCGAAATTCTATCTTTGAGTGTCAGGCGCGTGGTTGCTTAATTCGGTGCGCTCCATTCGCATTCTTATACTGTTCCTGATCATTAATATAACTTTCGCTGCTGCAATGTAGTGTGCATGCCTTGTGGGCAAGATGATAGGTTTATGGATTGGACTGTCAACCATGTGTGTTGCCGTAGTCGTTAAGTGCGTCATGGTTGTTCGCTTTTTTCTTTCTGCACTTTTGTGGGGCGTCAAGTCGGCCTGTGTGATGTGCGTTTTCAATAATGGATAGGCGGCTGAATGGAAAAGTTAGGGGGTGGGGTTTGGGTTTTACTGGGGCAGGCGCTGCAAAGTCTGGTTAATTTTGCCACTGTCATGGCATTGGGGTATTGGGCAGGGCAGGAGGAGTTGGGTGTTTTTGCGCTGGGTTTTTCATTTTGTTTTTTGGCGATTTCTCTGGGCGACACGCTCGTGGCTACACCCTACACCTACTTCCAGTCTCAGGAGGGCGAGGGGCGTCGCTTGTATTTTAGTGCGGCAATGCTGAGTAACTTGGCGTTAGTGTCTGTTGTTGTAGCGTTTTTCTGGATTGGACTGTGCGTCGGTCTCTACAGCCTGTCGGTGCTTGGTTTAGTGTTGCCGTTTGCTTTGATAGGGCTTGTTTATAGAGAGTTCTTTAGGCGTCACTTATATGTCGCCGATAAGTTGGCGCGCTCATTTAGATTTGATTTGCTTTCATCTGCCATTCAGTTCGGGTTAGTCTCGGCGCTGATTCTTTTTGAGGCATTGTCCGCAGTCACTGCATTTGCTGTTATCGCCTGTGCTTCATTGTTGCCAACGTTTTGGGGTGTATACCAAGAGCGTGTTTTTTGGGGCTGGCACTCTTGGGCTGATAGTTGGCAGCGTGCGCAGTCATTTGCGCGCTATGGGCGTTGGCTGGTGCTGGGCGGAGGTTGTCATGTCGCCAGTCTTCAACTCTACCCCTGGCTAGCCTTGCTGGGTGGTGGGTTGGCTCAGGTCGGTGGTTTTGCGGCATGTATGGCATTGACTAACCTGGTCAATCCGTTACTTGTGGGGGCTACCAATTATTTGCGGCCGCAATTTATGCGGCGTTATGCGCAGTATGCGGATAAGGGGTTTGTCGCTTATGTGGTGCGTTGGGGGGTGGTTTTTGCGTTGCCGGCGGTTGCGTATCTGTTAGTTGTCTTGCTGTTCGGTGGAAACTTGTTGGTTTTACTGTATGGCGATGCTTATTTCGCTGGCGCTAATGCGTTGAGTTTTATGGGGTTTGGGGTTGTTGCCATTGCGTTGTCAGCTCCACTGCAGTTGGCTTTTTTAGCAATGCGTGTGCCTGTAACAAATTTAATTTATCACGGTACGGCACTGCTTTTGCTGCTGTCGCTGGCTGCGGTTTTCACTGAAAACCTGTCATTGCCTATGTTGGGTATTTTTTATGGTGGCGTGAATTTTGCTGCATTTGCTGTTCTGCTTGTGCTGTTTTGGTGGCGAGTCCGGGCGAGATGTTAGGTGTGAGTCTGATAATAATTTGACGTCAATTTTTATTAGAGCGGAGACCGTTGGCGGATCAATTGCTTTGAATAATTAATTCTTTGTTCTGAAAAGGATTTTTACTTATAGAGGCGGGTGTGCACTCGTCCTGGTGGGTTCGGAGAGGGATTTAATATGCGCAAAATAGTGATTACGGGCGGTGCAGGGTTCGCGGGTTCACATATTGTTGATGAGGCCTGTTTGCAATATCCGGATGCGCGCATTGTGGTGCTGGATAAAATGACTTATGCCGGTGATGTAAGAAATATTTCCCATCATGTTTTCTCCAATCGGGTGCAGTTGCTGGTGGGCGATGTTGCCGATCTGGAGTTCTGCTGCAGGGCGGTAAAAGGTGCAACTCTGGTGATCCATGCCGCTGCCGAAAGTCATGTGGATAATTCATTTGGCAACTCGTTGGAGTTCACCCGAACCAATGTTTTGGGTACCCACAGTTTGATGGAAGCGTGCCGCCAGGAGCGTGTGGCCAAGGTGGTGCATGTCAGCACTGATGAGGTTTACGGTGAGGTGATGGATGGTGCAGCGGTCGAAGACGATGTGCTGCGTCCGACCAATCCCTACTCATCCTCCAAGGCTGCTGCAGAGATGATTCTGCGTGGTTACATTCAGTCGTATCACGAGCCAATCGTGGTTATCCGGGCAAACAACCTATATGGCATTCGCCAGTTTCCGGAAAAGATCATTCCTCGGTTCATTTGCCACATGCTGACGGGGCGTCGTCTGCCTTTGCATGGCAATGGCAGTAACCGTCGGCACTACCTCAGTACGAGGGATTTTGCCCGTGCTGTGTTGTTCATTGCCGAGCGCGGAAAGGTAGGCGAGACCTACAACATTGGTACGTGCGAGGAATATACCAACTTGCAAATGGCTGAATTGATCTGCGACTTTTTTGGTCGTGGAGTCGATGAGGTTGTAGATTTTGTGGCGGATCGTCCCTTCAACGATGCCCGCTACTCGATCTCCTGGGCCAAACTCGAGGCAATGGGGTGGCGGCCTCAACACAGCTTGCGCGATGACCTTGGCATGCTGGCTGATTGGTATGCCAGTAATCTGGATCGCTATGGCGAGTTGTTTGGTGTTGCAGATGCGCCCATCCCGCTGCAATTGGCTGTGCCTGGCGCTGCATTGTCTGATCTGAGTCTTGAGGCAAATACCTGATTGAGCGAGATCGGGTAGGTGTTGGGCTCAGGGAAGGCATATGCAACGGAGGCAAGATGATAGGTTCGAGTGAAGCGCCGGAGCGTTTTTCGCGTGAGCGCCTGGGGCAGTTTCGCCGGCGTAAAGGGTCTGCGTCTGGGCATTCCGTACGACGTTTCGACGCGGCTGCGATGTTGCGGGTGGAGTTGCTGCTATTGCGGGCGATACACGGGCTTTGTGGCGTGTTAGCTGTCGCAGTCGGCTGCGGGCTGTGCGTGCTGGCGGGGCTTGAGGTGCCGAGCGACTGGCGGTTCTGGGGTGTTTTCCTAGGTGTGTTTTTCGCCTGTATGCCTGTGCGGGCCTACAAAAGTCTGGGCCAGCCAACGGTGGCGCGGGCGCTGCTGGTGGTTAGTGCATTGCTTAACGTTGTATTGGCCATCGGCCTGTTGCAAGTGCTTTTGCTGCTGGCCGGCCGACCATTGTTGCCGCCGCCGCTACTCTTCGGACTCTTTTCGTTATTACTGTTACTCGCGCTGCTTGGCCGCCTTTTGTTGCAGCGGTTTGCACATCGCTGGGCGCGTAAGACGCGGCTGGTGGTAGTGGGAGCTGGTGAGCAGGGCGTGATCATTGTTCAGCATATGGCCCAGCATGAGCCGGATATAGACGTGATTGGGTTTATTGAGGACCGTCAGTCGCGGATCGATCCGGCGATCTTGCCTGTTCCTTTGCTGGCCAGTACGGCTGAGCTGGGGTGCCTGCCCAGAGACATCGATGGCGTTGTGATTGCCCTGCCTAACAGTGCAGGGGCGCGGGTTAATGAACTGGCCAGTCTTCTGCGCGCTCAGTTGGGCAGCGTTTATCTGGCTCCGGAAGTGCCGGTGTTGCGTCATACGTTTGCCCGCTGGCCCAAGCAGGGGCCGCATAAAATGATGTTGCTTGGCATGAATCGGCTACCGGTGGAAGGTCGCCTGGTCAAGCGGCTGTTTGATATAGCTTTTGCGGCATGTGCCTTGTTGGTATTTTTGCCGTTCGGTCTGCTGATTGCCCTGGCAATCAAACTGGAGTCGTCGGGGCCAGTGTTGTTCAAACAGCAGCGCTATGGTCTGCGCAACCAGCTGTTCGGTATCTACAAGTTCCGCAGCATGACCTTTGATCCGCTGGGTGAGAGCAAGGAAATCCGCTTGACGGAGCGCGGTGATAGCCGTGTGACACGGGTAGGCGATTTTCTACGGCGCACCAGTCTCGACGAGTTTCCGCAGTTTATTAACGTATTGCTGGGGCATATGTCGGTGGTAGGGCCGCGCCCTCATCCGCCAGGGGTTAAAGCCGGTGAGCGTACCTACGAAGCGGTCGTGGCGGACTTTGTTGAGCGTTACAAGGTGCGGCCAGGTATTACCGGTTGGGCTCAGGTCAATGGTTTGCGTGGCAATACCTTCACCGAGGAGCACCTGACAGAGCGCTTTTCTTACGACATCCATTACATCCAAAACTGGTCGCTTGAGTTGGACCTGTGGATTGTGCTGAAAACCGTGTTCGGTGGTTTGGGTGGCAAGAATGCATTCTGAAATGACAGAGCGCCTTGCGCGTACCAGTGTTGTGGTACTGACCTTGAATGCCCAGGACTACCTGCCTGCCTTGCTGGCCGCGTTCGCGGTGCTACCTCAAACCGTGCATCGCGTACTGTTTATCGACTCGTCGTCCACTGATGCCAGTGCGGCGCTGATTACTGCCGCCGGGCATCAGTTACACAGCATCAAACGCAGCGAATTTGGCCATGGGAAAACGCGTAATCTGGCTCTTCAGCTGTGTGCCGATAGTGAGTTCCTGGTTTATCTGACGCAGGATGCCTGTCCGAGCGGCACTGACTGGCTGGAGTGCCTGCTACAGCCCTTCGAGGATGACGCTGTTGCCCTGGTGTATGGCAGGCAATTGGCTCGCAGCAATGCCAGCCTGTCGGAGCGCTTTGCCCGTGAATTCAATTATCCGGCCACAGCTGAGCGCAGCATGTTGGCTGACTTGCCGGCGCGCGGCATCAAGGCCGTGTATTGCTCCAACTCTTTTGCGGCTTATCGACGTGCTGCTCTGGCGGACGTCGGCGGCTTTCCCGAGCGATTGCCACTGGGGGAGGATATGGCGGTGGCGCTGCGCCTGCTGCAACGGGGCTATGCCCGGGTTTATCAGCCACTGTCATGTGTCGTGCACAGCCATGACTACAGCGTATGGCAAGAGCTCAAGCGCTATTTCGATATCGGTACGTTGATGGCAATGGATGATGAACTGCGCAATGTGCGCCTGGCCGCGTCGGGAGAGGGCTTGCGGTTTGTACGCGCTGAGTTGGCCGCTGCCTGGGCACATAGCCGTTTGGCTGAGGTGGTGGGTATTTTCATTCGCACCTTCGGCAAGTACTGCGGTTTCGCATTGGGATTGCGTTACCGATACCTACCAGTGGGCCTGCGTCGACGTTTGAGCATGCATGCTTTCTTCTGGAGTGAGTCATGAGCATTGCTGTGGTGGGCGGCACTGGTTTTATTGGTCAGGCCTTGCGCGCACAGGCGCAAACGGCGGGTTGGCGCTTTATCGACCGGAGTGCCGCCTTGGCAAGTGATGCATGGTTGGAGGGGGTTGGCTGTCTGATTAATTGCGCATTCGATAGCGCTCTGAAAGCACAACCTTACAGCTCTGACCGTGATGTCGATGTGCACTTGGCCAGCATGCTGCAGCGTCATCCTCAGGTCCATTATCTGATGCTCAGCTCGCGGATGGTGTATGGCCCGGCCGGCCATGATGGTCGATTGCACGAAGCGTTGCAGCCACAGCCGTTGAATCTGTATGGCCGCGCCAAATGGACCAGCGAGCAAGCGCTGCGCGTATTGCTCGGCGAACGTCTGACGGTGCTGCGGCTGAGCAATGTCTGCGGTTATGAGCCAGTGCCGGGGCGGCGTAGCTTCTTTGCCATGGCCATGTCCAGCTTACGTGACCAGGGGCGTATTGTGCTGGACATGAGCCCTTTCGTAGAACGTGACTTTCTACCGGTGGAGGTTCTGGCCGAGGCATTGGTGGGAATTGCCGAGCAGCCCCAGGCGGGTTTGTTCAATCTTGGCGCAGGTCATGGGGTGGCCTGTGGGCGGGTCGCGCAGTGGTTGATCGAAGGGTATGGCGGCGGTGAGTTGCTGGTTAACAACCTTCGCGAATATGACCCGTTCTGGCTGGATATCCGCAGTGCTAGCGAGGCTTATGGCTTTGTCGGGGTTAGCCCCGCGTTCGTGCGTGACTATTGCCTGGGTTTGGGGCGGCGCATGCGAACAGGGTTGGAGTCCTAATATGAGTTGCTTGACCGTCTCTATCGTCAACTACAAAACCGCGCAATTGGTCGTCGAGTGTGTCGACTCGCTTAAGCGGTTTGCTCCGCTGCGTGCTCGTCTGGATATCGTGGTAGTCGATAACGCATCTCAGGATGGCAGCTTATCGGTGATTGCCCAGGCCCACCCGGATGTTCGGCTGATTGATGCAGGTGCCAACCTGGGGTTTGCGGGAGGCAATAATTTAGCGTTGCGCGCTTGTCGCAGTGATTATGTGTTGCTGCTCAATAGCGATGCGCTGGTGGAGGCCGGTACGCTCGATGGCCTGCTGCAGGCGCTGGAGCAAAATCCACAGGTGGGAGTGGTGAGCCCGCGGGTGGTGAATGCCGATGACGGGGCTGACCAGGACTACCCCAGCCGCTTCCCCAGTCTGCCGGAAATGTTTCGGCGCGCCTGGCATGGTCCGCAGTACCCCGCTGCAGGGCACACCGAGCCTTTGGCTCTAGAGCGTTTGCACGGTGCCTGCATGCTGCTGCGCGGTGAATTGCTGGGCAATGTGGGGCTGCTCGACGATGGTTTTTTTATGTATGACGAGGATGTCGACTGGTGTGTGAGGGCGCGTAGTAAGGGCTGGCAGTTATGGTTGCTGCCGCAGTTGCGTGTATTGCACCACGGCGGTAAGTCATCCGGGCGGGCACCGAGTGGGAGACGGGCTCAGCTCGAACTCAGCAGTACGGCCCTGCGTATGCGTTATGAGCTGCGCCGCAGCCGTTATCGCTTGTACCGCAAGCACCGCAGTATTGCCGAGCTACTTCTGCTCAAGGGTTTGACCGATCTCGCCATGCTGTTCGCCAGCTTGCGTTTGCTGCTGCGTTGCATACGACCGCAGCAGCGTCCGGCAGCCCTCGCCTTGCTGCGAGCTAACCTCCAGGTGATGGCGCTAAACCCCTTCGTCAAGGTGGATAGGCATGGTGCTTAAGTCACTGCTGCAGCCGGCCAGCCTGAGCTGGCGGGGCGTGGTATTGGCCGTGCCGTTGGGCTTTGTTATGGCTTTGTTGACCGTGCTCTATCCCTTGCCGGGTATGGTGCTTGCAGCTTCCCTGGGCGGTTGCCTGCTGCTGAGCAAGCAGCCGCAGTATCTGCTGGTATTGTTTGTGATCAGTCTGGCCATTCCCATCCAGAAAAGCCTTGCCGGTCTACCTCTAAACGCGGCGGACGGGCTGCTGGTGGTCTGGGGGGGGCTCTGGTTGTTGATGCTGCAGCGCGAGCAAGCGCCGCTATTTCAGGACATCCGGGTGCCTATCGTTGTATGGGCCATTCTGCCGTTTCTTCTGGCCAATCTGTTGGCTCAGATCGGTTCGATTGCCCAAGGCAGCAGCTTGAAACAGGTGCTGCGCATCGTTGAGTGGTTTGTCGTGCTCCCCATGTTGCTGTTGGTATTTCGTCCGGATGAGCGTTTCTGGCGTTTTGCCGCGGTAACCATGCTGTTGGTGCCTTGCCTGTTTGCCATCGATGGCTTGTATGAGCTTGCTAGCAATGGTACGCGTCTGACCGGCATGCTGGGGATCCCCGTGCCGATCCCTGAAGGAGACATGGCGCAAATTCGCCACACCTTTGATATTTCCGGGCGGGCCGGCAGTGCGTTTGGTGGCGCGCAGGGCTTGGCTATGTATCTGGTGATGAGCATGAGTGTGGCCATTGCCTTTCTTTTCCGTGCGCCACGGCCCGGCATGCGCCTGCTGGCCGGGTTATGCCTACTGATCTGTCTGGCCGGGCTTGCGGCAACCAAGTCTCGCGGCGGCTTACTCGGCGGTCTGGCTTTGCTGCTGGTCATGTTGTTGGTCATGCGGCCAGCGCTGTGGCGCTGGTTGGTGCTGGTTGGCGGTATCGCTGCATTGGTCATCGTACTGACTGTGGCCATGTTGCCAAATTGGGATGGCAGTATTGCCGGGCTGGTTCCTGGCCGTCCGGAGGCGGTGCTTGATCGGCTGATTATCTGGGGGGTAGCCCTTGAGGTGTTTCAAGAAAACCCACTATTTGGTGTGGGGTTGGGCAACTTCCGCGATGAGTTTTTCTCCCGCGAGGTGTGGCTCAACGTTGAGTTAGGTTATCCCTCGCTGCATGCCCATAACACCTACCTGGAAATTCTTGCCGGCACCGGTCTGTTCGGCCTGCTGGCCTACCTGGCGTTCTTGCTGATGATGGCCCGGCATTTATTAAAGCGTTGGCGGGGGCGCCAACAGGATAATTCATCGGTTTTTACTCTGGCGGCTATCGGCACCCTGGCGGCTTACATGGTGTTCGCCATGGTCGACATGCTGCTGTTGCAGAACATGCATTTCCTGCTGGTGCTGCTCCTGTCTTTGGGGCTGAGCAATCCAGATGCGGCGGCTGTGGGCATGGCTGTAACTGTGCATGAGGACGCACGATGAGGGTGTTATTGCTGGTCGAGACGCTGTCCATTGGTGGCTTGCCGAACTACGTGCTGGAGTTGGCCAGGGCCTTGAGTGAGCGTGGTGACCAGGTGGCTCTGGCGCATGGTGGTGGGGTGGTGCCAGAGTACTTGGATTGCCGGGGGGTTGAGTTGCTGGCGCTCAGCCCGCAGGGTTTTGACCATCCCTATGACCTGATGCAGAGCCTGCAGGCGATTCGTAGCTGGCGTGCCGATGTACTGCACGTACATTTATGCAGTGTCTTGCCGCTTTTGCAGGCCCTGCCGTCGTTGGGGATTCCTTTGCTGCGCTCGTTTCATGACTACACCTCGATGTGCTTGCGTCGTGGTCGTCGGCGTTTCCCCGGCGATCGTTGCCCGCGTGCGTTGGGCTGGTCCTGCATTACGCAGGGCTGTTTGATCGGTGCCCCAAAGCCCGGTAGTCGAGTGCCTGGGCTGCAGAATCTGCCAGCAAAAATGGCTGAAAGAGACCTCTATCAAGGATTCTCGGGTGCCGTTGTCGGTAGTCAGCATATGCGTCGAGTGCTGCTGGTTAACGGCTTTGAAAATGCACGCGTACAAGTGGTGCCTTATTTCAGCCGGTTTGATCAGCAAGCCCAGGGGTTGGCCTCGATGGGTGAAGCCAAGGCGACAGGCGTGCCTGGTCGTGAGCGTCCATTGCGCCTGTTATTTACCGGTCAGGCGGTCAAGGGCAAAGGCCTTGAAGTGTTAATCAAGGCCCTTGCACAGGTGCGGGGTGATTGGCGCCTGAGCGCTATTTCGTCTGGTCCGCGCTTGGCGGTTGCCAAAGCCATGGCCCAGCGCTACGGCATTGCCGGGTATATCGATTTTATTGAGTGGTTACCGCAGGAGGCGTTGGCTGGCCATTACCGCGCGGCAGATCTGTTCGTGTTGCCATCGGTGTGGGATGACCCGGGTCCCCTGGTTGGTATTGAAGCCATGTCATTTGAAACGCCAGTCCTGGCCTTTGCGGTCGGTGGCATTGCCGACTATGTGCACGACGGTAAAACCGGGTTGCAGGCGGCTGCGGTTTCTGTGGCGGCGCTGGCACAGGGTCTCCAGCGAGCCCTGGATGGGCATGTTGATTTGCTGGCCCTCGGCCGCGCAGCACGGGAACTGGTCGCGCAGCAGCATTGCCGTAGTCGCCATGTCGATCAGCTGCAACAGCTTTATCGGGATGTTCTGGCAAGTCCTCAGCAGGCCGGTCCAGTGCTTGTTGAGGCGTGTAAGTGAACAGGGGCCAAGGAGAGTGAAGATGCTGCCAAGTCGATCAATTGACGGGATAGTGTTCGGGCAAGGTTGCCTCGGTAAAGGACAGCTGTTGCTGCCGGGATCGCCATGACGGCCATTTTCCGAGAGTTCGCCAGCGTCTATAGCAAGGCATTGGCCAAGCCGGTTGTGCATGCTGGCGAACTGTTGAGTGTGCAGCGCCTGCGCGGTGTGGCGGTGCTTATGGTGCTGCTGGTGCATGTTGAGGACATTGCCCGCAAGCTGCCTGGCTGGGCCGACTTTCATAGTGCCTACGCGCTCAATATCGGCTATTCGGCCCCGGATATGTTTTTCGTGATCAGCGGCTTCATCATGACTTACATAACCTTCACCACCCCTTTCAAGCCGCGCCGTTGGCTGATCAGCCGGTTTATCCGGATTTTTCCGATGTATTTCTTCTTCACCAGCCTGGTGGTCGCCTTATGGTTATTCAATCCGGCGATGACCATGGGCTCTGGCGAGCATGACTGGTGGTCAGTTGCCCAGTCATTGTTGATGTTGCCGCAAGCGGATCTGCCGATTCTTTTTGTCGGCTGGACCATTGAGCATGAGTTGGTGTTCTACGCCACGGTTTTTCTGGTAGCGCGCTTTCTGACATACAACTGGCTTGCCTCGGTGCTGGTGCTGATGTCGGTGCTGGCTTTTGCTAAGTGGTTACTGCGTGAGTATTCGGGCGTGGATTTCTGGGATTTCCACATCCTGTCGCTGTATATCGCACAGTTCGCGATGGGTGCCTGTATCTACCGCTTCTGGTCGACCAGCGACTATTCGGGCTGGCTACTACCTTGCGTGCTCGGCGTGGTGCTGGTGGCGGCCGCTGCTGTGGCTGCTGACTCGGGCACCATCAATCGCGAGCAGCCGCTACGGGTGCTGTTGTTCGGTGGTGCCTACGCAATGTTCCTGCTGGCATTACTCAATCGTGAAAAGCGTATCCGTGCCTCGGGGCGCATGCCGAGTGTGCGTGATGGTTTGGTGCGTGCTGGCGACGCGTCGTATTCGATCTACCTTTCTCATCCTTTCGTGCTGGCATGTTTTGGCAAGCTCTTCCCCTATCTGGAATTGAGTCAGCCATTGGGCTGGCTGGTCGTTCTGGGTGCAGGGCTGGCGACACTGCTGGTTGGTCAACTCACCCACGTATTTATCGAGAAACCCATCATAGAGGTGGGTAAACGGCTGTCGCGCGGTTAGCGTCCTCAGCGAGCTCAAGGGATAGCAATATGAATGCAGTCAATCCTCAAGCAGTACCTCAACCTCTAGTGGGAGATGGCCGTCTGGCGTTGCCCATGCAGGAGCTAATGGCTCGGGTTCTGCGCGAGGCGCGCCAGCGCCAACTCAGTCAGCTGATGATTGTTGGTGTGGCACGTCGGGTCGGTGCCACGTTTATTGCCCAGCAGGCGGCTGAAGAGTTGGCGGCAGCCTTTGGTCAGGTACTGGTGGTGGAAGTGCGTGCTGACGTGAGTGATGACGAAGGTCTGGATGGCGACTTGGAGCGCTTGCGGATTCCGGGCCAGGCGGTCGCCAGAGTGAGCCTGTCGCTGAATACCTGCCTGCGCTTGTTCGGTCTCGGCGGTGACGATACGCAAGAGGTCTTCGGCCATTTGCGCGAGCAATTTGCCCTAGTGTTGTGGGACATGCCTCCGCCGACGGTTTCTCCCGTATCGATGGTGGCCGCCAACTGTATGGATGGCGTCGTGCTGGTGGCTCATGCCAACAGAACCCGTCGCCAGGTCGCGCGCTATGTCAGCCAGCGCTTGCAGGAAAGCGGTGGTGAGCTGCTTGGGGTGGTGCTCAATCGGACTCTCAATTTTATTCCGGATTGGCTGTATCGCTGGTTATAGGGCGTTACCGCAGACCATCGGATCTACGTTGCTAAGGAAGAGTTGCTTATGTGGGGAATGGGCTTGAAATGCAGCCTTGTGTTGTTGGCTGCCGTATTGGCTGCAGGCTGCAGCGCGATCAAGGTCAATCACTTGCCGGGTGCTGAAGGCTTGCCTCTGGTTGGCGGTGATGGCGTTGTTCCCGAGCTCGAGTACCTGATCCGCCCTGGCGATGATCTGGAGATAAAGTTCTTCTACACCCAGGAGCTCAATGAAGCGATCAAAGTGCGCCCTGATGGCTACATCACGCTGCAATTGATTGATGAGCTCAAGGTCGCCGGCATGACGCCCAAGCAGCTGGATGCTGTGTTGACCGATAAGTACTCCAAGCACTTGAAAGATCCCTCTATTGCAGTGATCGCGAGATCTTTTAAAGGCTTTCGCGCTTATGTCGGTGGTGAGGTCTCTGTGCCTCAGGTGGTCTCACTGGACGGTGGGATGTCGGTTATTCAGGCCATCTACCGCGCTGGCGGTACGCTACCTACCGCCAATATGGAGTCGGTTATCCTGATTCGCAAAGGCCCCAACGGTGAGCCAATCCCTTATCACCTGGACCTCAGTGATGGAGCCGTCGAACAGAGCAAGGTCGACTTGCAGGTGGCGCTATCGCCTTCCGACGTTATCTATGTACCGCGCTCGCCCATTGCCAATGCCAATCGCTGGGTTCAGCAGTACATCACCGATCTGGTGTTGTTCAAGGGTGTCCAGCTGGGCTTTGGGGTGAGTTATGTGATCGAGCATGACAAGGACGACAATGACTGATGAATAGCCCTACTCTTGCCCGCATCTTGCGTCAGTTGGTGCTGCTGGTGGTGCTGCTGTGCAGCACAGTAGCTAGCGCGCAGGCATTGTCCATCGGCATCAATGCCATGTGGATTCCCGGCGATGAAAGCAGCTTGCGTGCACGCTTCCAGAAGGCCAGGGCGTTGGGTGTCAGCCAGGTCCGGCTGGATTGGGAGTGGCGTCAAGTTGAGGCGGTGAAAGGGCAATACGATTGGCAGGCGCTCGATACTTTGGTGCGGGTGGCCTATGAAGAGCAGATCGAATTGTTTCCGATAGTCCACTATGCGCCAGCGTGGGCCCTACGGCCAGAAAGCAAACCTGATGAGATCTACCAGATGGCACCCGCAGATTCGGCTTTTGCCGACTATGCGCGCTTCCTGAAAGCCTCCATCGAACGCTATGGCCCGAACGGTAATTACCCGCAAACATTCACCCCAATCGTTTACTGGCAAGTCTGGAACGAGCCGAATATCAAGCAGTTCTGGGGGCCAAAACCCGATGCGCCGGCTTTCGTGCGCTTGATGCGTGCGGTGCATGAAGAGACTGCAGGTGTGCGTAAGCAGATCAAACTGGTACATCCAGGCTTGTCGAAGTCCGATCTGATTTTCTTCTGGCAATTGTGGGAGGGCGACGTTGCCTATGGCGAGACCTTCGACATCATGGCCGTGCACCCCTATCTGTTTCATTGGTGGGACGGGATACGCGACCCTGAAGATATGGATCGTGATGTGAAACGTTATGCCGAGCTCGGCGTTGTGGGCAGTCACGATGATCCCGGCTATCTGGGCAAGGTCTTCAATCTGCAGTTGATGATGGACCTCAAAGGCTATCCAGATAAGCCCATATGGATTACCGAGATAGGTTATTTCGTGGCTGACCACCGCTTGGGTGTCACTGATCAGGAGCTTAGTGAGCGCCTGATGGCCACCCTGGAGTTTATCCAGCAGCGTCTGACATCTGCGCCATACGGTCATGGCGTGCGTGGTGATCTGGCGGCTAACGTAGAGCGTGTCTACTGGTTTGCCCTGGAAGACTACCCATCGCCGGATGGCCTGGGTTCTTTTGGCTTATATCGTGCTGATGGCAGTCAGCGCCCAGCTGCCGAGGTTTTCCGCCGTAAAGCTATGCAGGTAAATGCCCGATGACTATTCGTGACATTCTTAATATTTTGTTCAAGCGTAAGTTGGTTGTTGGTTGCTTCTTTCTGGCGGCGTTACTCGGTGGCTTTGCCGGTCTCAAGCTGATCGCTCCGACCTACGAGTCCACCGCGCGTCTGTTGGTGAGAATCGGCCAGGAAGATATCTACATGCCCGTACTGGCAACCAGTCAGTTTCGTACGCCGATGATGTCGGTTGTGCGTGAAGAGCAACTGCATTCAGAGTCGAGCATCCTTACCAGCGGTGACCTGGCGCAGAAAGTGGTGTCTCAGGTGACCCCCCAGCGCCTGTTTCCGGGTATCGATGTGGAGCACCCCTGGTATACCCCAAAAGGGGTGCTGCAATTGGGTCGTGATATCTATCGCGGTCTGGAGGACTACTTCTTTCCTCTTTCCAGTGACCGGACCCTGGAAGGCCAGGCGGTGAATCGCTTTCTGAAGGACCTCAATGCTCAGGCTTTAAAAAGCTCCAATATCATCGAGGTTTCGCTACGCAGTAAATCGCCGGAGTCGGCGATGCTAGGCGTCAATGAACTGGTGCGCCAGTACCTCACCGAGCGCGTGAGGATCTACCAGCGTGAGCAGGCCGGATTCTTTACAGAACAGCTGACGCAGCTTGATAGTCAGCTGGCAGAAACCGAAAAAGCGGTAAACCGTTTCCGTACCGAGAAGCAAATTGTCGACGTGGACAAGCAGCGTAGTCAGCAGATTGAACGCATTAATGAAGTCCGCAAGCACATCGACAGCTTTAAGGTCTCTGTTAGCCAGTCCGAACGTCAGATTGAGGTTCTTCGCTCGCAGTTGGCCTCGGTGCCTGCCACAACCCAGTTGAGCGGTGCCGAAACGTCCAACGGATATGCCATTAGTGAACTGAGCAAGCAACTGGCGGATTTGCAGCGCCAGGAGGCCGATATTGCGCAGCGCTTCTCTGATAATGATCCACGTCTGCGTTCCCTGCGCGAGGAAATCGCGGTGATCAATCGTTTGCTGAAAAGTCAGGAAGGGCAGCGATACACCTCATCAGAGCGTGGCATCAACCCACTGCATGCACGCTTGCGTGATGACCTGATGCAGCATGAAGCCCTGCTTGCCGGCTATCGCCAAGCGCTGGAGAACTGGCTGCAGCTTGAGCGGGAGACACGGGCGCGTATGGACGACCTAAATGGCCAGGAAGCGCAATACAAGCATTTAGTCCAGCAGCTGCAAGTACTGCGAGAAACGCGTCAACTGTACCTGGAGAAAACCGAGGAAACACGATTTCTCTCGGCACAGGCTGCCGCCAAGATTGGTAATGTATCGGTAGTTAACTGGGCCACTGTCAGCAATCGCCCGGTCAGCCCCAAGCTGTGGCTGGTACTAGTGGGCGTGCTCGTTGTTGGTCTGATTGGCGGTGTTGGCTTGGCATTTGTCGTAGAGTTTCTGGATGACAGCTTAAAGTCCGATACCGATGTAATGCGTTACTTAAAACTGCCAGTGATCGCCAAGGTGCCCGAACTGGTTTGAGTCCAGAGGTCGGTGAGCCAGCATATTCAGTGTAAAAAAAAGCCCCGCATCGCTGCGGGGCTTTTTTATATGGTGCCGGCACCAGGAATCGAACCCGGGACCTACTGATTACAAGTCAGTTGCTCTACCAGCTGAGCTATACCGGCCTTTGAGGGTCGCCATTATATCCATTCATTTGGCCGAGTAAAGCCATCTGTGTGCAGTTCTGTGTTGGCCTCGTTATCAGTGGGCGATGGCTTATGCACATACGCAGTGCATTTGGTACGAGCGTGCGCAAACTTTGTGCGCTGGTTCGCTGTATTTGCTAACGGTATGTTTTTAAAGGAAATACTTTTTAGATCAAAAAATGTCCAGTTAATTGGTGGCGTGAATTGGCGAGCGTTTGCGTGATTTGCTCAGAATCTGTCAACAGAGTTATCCACAGAAGCTGTGGGCAACTGATGTTGGTGTTCGGCCAGTAACAGCAGGTTTCGCGGGCTTTGCTCGGTTGCGCAGAAGGTGCCCAGGCGCACGTTATAGCCCTGCTCCTGAAGAAACAGTGCGCGATCTAGCAGCAGCCAGAGTTCCAGTGGGCGACGGAATAATCCGCGTAAGAGTTCCAGGTTGCGTACTTCGGCCAAGCGTTGCCAGCCTTGTTGCTCCAGGTGCGGCCAGTCATCTCGTTTTGGTGCCGGCAGCTGTTTCAGTGTGGCAAGGTCGCGGCAGTAATCAGCAAAGGGTTTGTCCAGCCAGGCAGCCGGCACGGAGGGCGTAGGTAGATATTTGTCGATACCGCGGAGTTGGCGTTGCAGTATGTCGAAGGCCAGGCGGCGGGCCATGGATTGGTCGCGCTGACGACGTATACGGGCGCCAGCTGTGACGGTTTCACTCATGGGTAAGCCGAGGTCATCGATGGACAGCTTCAGCGCGGATGCCTGGGCGTTTGCGGACAATGCCTGGTAGTGGGTGCCGTTGATACGGTTATAGCAGCAGGGGGCGAAGGCCAGTTGCTGGCAGCCAATCTGGCTGGCGAGTTGCAGCAGGCGTATATGCAGTTCACCACAGGCGTGCAGTGCCACCGGGCAGTGGTGTGCCTGCAAGCGTCTGGCAGCATTCTCAGCCAGTACATCCTGTTGAATATGGGCGGCGCTGATGCCGAGCTTCTGGCTGAGCAACTGGCCGCTGTTGACCAGGTGTGCGTCGTATTCCAGGCAGGTCAGGGTGCCGCCGTCGTGCGCCAGCCGGCGTCCGAGGTGGCCCTTGCCGGCACACCAGTCCAGCCAGTGCTGCGGCGCGTGGGTAAAGCTCAGGCTGCGGGCGAAGGCGTCGATCTGCTGCCACTTGCGTCCCGGCACATCATTGCTAAGGCGTGGGGGCAGAGCGGTGCCTGGTTGTCGAGGTAGTTCACCGATCAGGCTTAGCATGTGAGCCTGGGCGGCCAGTTGCGGGAATGGCGCGGGTGCGGGTAACCGATGCGGCTGATTATGTGCAGCTTCTGCATGCTCCAGGCTTTGCGTCCTGAGCCAGGTGGCCAGTTGCGGGTATTCAGCTTCCCACGGCAGGCCGGTGTGGTACACGAACGGTCGTGGTCGCCAGAGTGCCTGGTGCTCGACCAGAAAACGATCAAGTACGTTGAAGCGCTGCTGCAGGTCAGCGTTTTGCAGGGCTGCGGGGCTTGATGAGGCTGGCATGAGCAATACCGCCCGAGGGGCTAGGCCCTCGGGTAATCAACGGCCCTGGCAGGCGTCGACGCGCAGCCAGCGCTCCAGCAGCTTGAACCCGCGCACCAGCAGGAAGGCGATCAGCAGGTAGAACATTCCGGCCGCGAAGAATATCTCCACGGGCAGGTAGGTGCGGGCAATGATCGTGCGGGCCATGCCGGTCAGCTCCAGCAGGGTCACGGTGCTGGCCAGCGCGCTGGCCTTGAGCATCAGGATCACTTCATTGCTGTAAGCGGGCAGGCCGATGCGCGCGGCGCGTGGCAGGATGATGTACAGCATTGCCTGGGCTCTCGACATGCCCAGTGCGCGCGCTGCTTCGATCTCGCCCGGTGGCACTGCCTGGATCGCGCCACGCAGAATCTCGGCGATATAGGCCGCAGTGTGCATGGTCATGGTCAGGACGGCGCACCAGTAAGGGTCGCGCAGGTAGGGCCAGAGTGGACCTTGGCGTACTGCATCAAATTGCGCCAGGCCGTAATAAACCAGGAACAGTTGCACCAGCAATGGTGTGCCGCGGAAGAAGAAGATATAGCCGTAAGGCAGGGCGCGCACATACCAGTGCCGTGAGGCGCGTGCGATGCCCATCGGTAGCGCCAGGATGAGTCCGGCGATAACGGCGATGGCTACTAGTTCCAAGGTCAGCAAGGCGCCTTCTGACAGGCGTGGCAGCCACTTGATGATCACTTCCCAGTTCATGAGGCACTCCTGATAAAGCCACGGCTGGCACGTTTTTCGAGGAAGTGCATGCCGATCATCGCCAGTACGGTCAGGCCCAGGTAGATAAAGGCCGCCACCATATAGAAGGTGAAGGGTTCCTTGCTTGCAGTCACGGCGATTTGTGAGCGGCGCATGATCTCTTCCAGGCCGATCACCGAGACCAGTGCAGTGTCCTTCATCAGGATCATAAACAGGTTGCCCAGGCCGGGCAGGGCGATGCGCCACATCTGCGGCAGGATCAGCCGCCAGAAGATTCGTGGCTTGGACATGCCCAGCGCCTGGCCGGCTTCGCGATGGCCTTTGGGTATGGCCAGTATGGCGCCGCGAAACACTTCGGTGGCATACGCGCCGAAGCAGATGCCGAGGGCGATGGTGCCGGCGACAAAGGCATTCAGCTCAAGGCTTTCGATGCCGAGCAGGTCCGCCAGGTTGCGCATCAGTTGCACGGTGCCGAAATAGATCAGCAACACCCAGAGCAGCTCGGGAATCCCGCGCACGATGGTTGAATAAGTACCGCCAAGCCACTGCAGCGGCTTGTACGGAGAAGTCTTGGCAAGGGCACCGAGTAGGCCAAGCACCAAACCCAGGCACAGCGCGCTGAGCGCCAGCTTGATGGTCATCAGGGTGCCAGCAGCCAGGGCCGGGCCGAATCCGTAGAGGTCGAAATTCATAGAGGCTCAGAAGCCTGCGCCGCCCTGGAGGGCGGCGCAGTGCCGGCAGCTTAGTAGATGCTGAACGGGAAGTACTTGTCGTTGATCTTCTTGTAGGTACCGTCAGCCACGATCTCGGCCAGGGCGGCGTTCAGCTTGTCACGCAGGGCGTCGCCCTTGCGCACGGCGATACCGATCTTGTCGTTGTCGAATACCGGATCACCCTTGAATTCGAAGCCTTTACCGGCATCACTCTTCAGCCATTCCCAGTTGACGAAGGTGTCAGCCAGTACGCCATCCAGGCGGCCCGACGACAGATCGAGGTAGGCGTTTTCCTGGGTGTCGTACAGTTTGATATCAACCACGCCGTTGAGGTTGTCTTCCAACCAGGTGCCGGCGATGGTCGCACGCTGTGCGCCAATAACCTTGCCTTTCAGGCTGGCTTTATCGGTTTTGAAATCGCCGCCTTTGGGCGCGATGAACTGCAGCTTGTTGGTGTAGTAAGGCGAGGTGAAGTCAACGGCGGCCTGGCGCTCTTCGGTGATCGACATGGACGCGATCAGGAAGTCGAATTTCTTCGCGTTCAACGCCGGGATGATGCCGTCCCAGTCGGAGGTGACCACTTCGCACTCGACCTTCATCTTGGCGCACAGCGCTTTGCCGATTTCTACATCGAAACCACCGACCTGGCCGCTGGCGTCAATCAGATTGAAGGGTGGGTACGCGCCCTCGGTGCCCAGTTTCAGTTTGTCAGCAGCGACGGCGCTGGTGCCGAAGGCCAGAGTGGCGGCCGCGGCCAGCAGGATCTTCTTATAGTTCTGCATGCGTAGTTGCTCCGTGTTTTCAGTGGTTGCTGGACATGAATTGTTTGCAGCGCGCCGAATTCGGGTTTTCGAATACCTGTTCAGGAGAGCCTTGTTCTTCGACCAGGCCCTGATGCAGGAACACCACTTCACTGGACACCTGGCGAGCAAAGTTCATCTCGTGGGTAACCAGCAGCATGGTGCGGCCTTCTTCGGCGAGTGCGCGGATCACATTAAGCACTTCTTGTACCATCTCCGGGTCGAGGGCCGACGTGGGCTCATCGAACAGGATGACTTTCGGCTGCATGGCCAGGGTGCGGGCAATGGCTGCGCGTTGTTGCTGGCCGCCGGAAAGCTGATTGGGGTAAACGTGGCGCTTGTCGGCAATACCGACCTTGGCCAGCAACGCTTCGGCCATTTCGATGGCTTCAGCCTTGCTCTTGCCGAGTACACGGCGCGGTGCCTCGATGATGTTATCGAGCACGCTCATGTGCGGCCACAGATTGAAATTCTGAAAGACAAAGCCGATCTCGCTGCGCAGGCGATTGATCTGGCGGTTGTCAGTGGCAACCAGGTCGCCATTCTTCGTGGCTTTGAGTTTGAGCTCCTCGCCAGCCACGATGATCTGCCCCTTGTGTGGGTTTTCCAGCAGGTTGATGCAGCGCAGAAAGGTCGATTTGCCGGAGCCGGATGAGCCGAGGATGGAAATCACATCGCCGTCGCGAGCGGTGAGGGAGATGCCCTTGAGCACCTCAAGGTCGCCGTAGCGTTTGTGCAGATCGCGAATTTCCAGCGCAGGCGTGGCCTCGGCCATGGGGTGTCCTCTTCTTGTTCGGGTGCGCTCAGGCGTTGTCTGGCCTTCCTGGCGAGGCGTCAAGCTAGCATAGCGTTTCGCTGGCCGCCAAGCCGTTTACCGGCCGTGCCCGGCTTGGCTGGTTACGGTGTCGCCTGGCTGCAGTTGGCTGTCGCGCGTGCACAATTTCTGCTGGCGCCTATCGGCTTTGGGGTGCGAGTTGAAATACAGGCATTAAAAAACCCCAAGGAGGTTTAGCTCGCTTGGGGTTTTCCGGTATTAGTGGTGCCAGGGGCGGAACCAAACCAAAGGCTATAGGCTGCGTAATCACTGAGTTTTGCAGTTTTGGTAGCGACTTAATGCCCCTAAAAATGCCCCTAAAACTAAAAGTACCCACCTAGCGAGCTGGCTTTATTGCTGGTGCTTCCCAGGCCATGCCGGTTCGGCGCGTATGGTATGCGCCAGGCTGAATAGCGGCAAGTGCGGTCTATTCAGGGGGTAATGGCGTCGATCCTTATCCCGAGCTTTTGCATTGCTGTGACGGCATCTGCCATGGCCTTTTCTTCGATGCGCGTGAGCTTTTCGATGCGCTTGGCAAAGGTCATGCGGTGCATGCCTTTGGGGCGACTTATGTATTGGGCTGGGAAATCGAATGGCCCGGCATCGCAGCCTAATTTATGGCGCAGCGCCCAGGCTTGATTGAGTGCCCTGTCGCCTTTGCTGGCTTGCTGGCATGGATAGTTAAGGCGCAGGCAATAGCGGCAGGCAAATACGCTGCCGCCATATAACTTGGCCACGCGCCGACCACAGCACGGACAATGCAACCACGGACGTTCCCCGCCAAGGTGGCAAGGTGTCCAGGTGATTGTCACCGGGTAATCATGCTGGGTCGGTTCGCTGCCACGGCTTCGGCTTTGATAGCGCAGGCGCATGCTTTGCCGGTTCTCAATGGCAATGCCGATGCTCGCCACCTTTTCGCCCCGTCGCCACCATTCCCACTGAAAAGACGCGCCCTGCCGCAAAAGGTTTTTACGTTTTAGGGCGCTGATGTTCAGCGTGCGGTAATCGTCTGTGCTGTCTTTTTCGCGTTGTCTGGCCATCGGCGTGAACCTAAATCAATTGGCAAAATGCTTTTTTAATCATCGCGAGCCATCGGCCAAGCCGGGTGTGTGCGGATCAATGCCGCTACCTGGCGTGGATGGCTGCGGTGCTGTTCGCTCAAGTCGTGGCGATCAATAAAACCCTGTGCGAGCAAATAGCCCGGTGTGCAGTTCAGGTAGCGCGCCACGCTGTTTAACCAGCGCATAACCTCCGCTGTTGGCGGGTAATGCTGGGCGCGCACTTCGGCAAAAAGTGCGTCACGGTGTTGGCGGACAAACTGGCGCACGTTGTCGGTGATGCGTTCACCAGGGCGCAGGCGTAAGCGCTCGCCATGGATTTCGACGGCCAGGCCAGCGCGGTGCAGATAGTCCAGGGCGGCCATGGTTAAAAATCCTCGAAGTCGTTGCTGGCTTGTTTGTCTTGCACCGGGGGGTGCAGAGCCGCAACAACGCCACAAGCCTTGTGGTTACTGGCTTTCAGGCTGGCAGAAGGCGCAACAGCGGGGTGCGGTGTTGCGCTTGTGGATTGGCTGCAAGGCCCGTGGTTGCTGGGTTGTGGCGGTGTTGCGGTTGCGTTGGGAGTGTCGTTGCAAAGGTAGCGCTCAAACGCCTCGGTGAACTGCTCCAGGCGATAGCCTTTAGGCGTTTTGCTGCCGATGCGCACGGTGTTGGATGTGATGGCAAATTCGCCCAGGCGTTTGGCGAGCTGGTGCGGGGTCATGGGCTTGCCCCGGTTCCAGGTTGCCCAGGGTGATTCGTCATTCTCGGCCAGGGCGTCCAGCAGGTCGGCGGTTGATAGCCTGTCGGTGTGGCGGTTATCGAAAGCCTCCCGTATGCCGGTCAGCAACTCGGCCCCGATGCTGGGCGTGTCTTCCTCCAGGCCATGCAGGGCCAACGCTGCGGAACGTGCAAGGCGTGGCCAGTCACCTCCGGCCATTTCGGCCACGGCTAACAGGGGTTCCCAGCAGTCGTTGGCGCGATCATTCAGCCCCTCGATTTCGGCGGGCCTGGCCTTGCGTACCGCCTCCCGGTTGTCGATGGCAAAGCGGGCCAATCGGCCGCCCAGTTGCGCAAACTCCAGTGCATTGGCATGGCGGATTTTTACCGTGCTTTCACCGGTCTTTTTGCGCCGCAAACGCAGGGGAATGCTGCGGTCTGCCAGGGTGTCGGCAATCTTGCCAATGCCGCACAACGCCTTAGCGCCCCATACGTTGAAACGGGTTGGCGTGTGCTCATCACCCACGCAGCGGATCACAAACGCACTGTCACGGGTAAAGCCTGCATTGAGTATGCCCCGCGCTTCCTCATGCTCGGCCAGAAAAGCGTCCACCTCGTCGATTAGCAGTGTGGGTTGCCATAGCTCAATGGCGCGAAACAATGCCGCCGGGGCGATATTGGAAACGGCAAGCGGGCGGCAACAAAGGCGCGCCAGTACGCCAAGCAATACGGTTTTGCCACAGCGCTTTTCCGGTGCGGTGATATTGGCAATCGGGGCCACGTCCACCACGTCGATAAACCAGGTAAGTGCAGCCCACAATGCGGCGGCGTGGATGGTGGCCGGGTCTGCGATCACATGGCGCTTGGTGATGCTCGCTAACGCGTCCAGCAGGGCGGCACCATTTACCGGCTCGTGCCATAGCGTGACTTCGGGGAATATCTCGCCATCGGCTGCGGTGTTGGTTGCGCCTTGCTCGTTGGTGAGTTTGTCCAGGTCGGCCACGCTGACTGTTTTAGTTTCCTTGGCCTGCTGGCGTATGCGTGCCCAGCGTGCTGGCTCGGCTTTGCGCACCTGGCGCAGCAGGGCCAGCACTTCACGTTCAAACAGTGCGCCGGGGTCGTCTTTGAGCTTTGCCAGTGCCTCGGTTATTGGGTCGGGCACAGTGCAGGGCGCGGGCACCAATGGACTATCGACGGTTGCAGTCATTGCGCAGCCCTCCAGTTGGCCAGGTCGTTAAAGTCGGACAGCGCCAACGGTTCGGCCCCTGACCACGGCGGCATCACCAAGCCACAGCCAATAGTGGCGGCGGCTTTGATGGCGGCAGTGCGGCCGGGGTTGCCCTCGGTCATGCGGTCGTCGTCACCGGCCATAATCAGCACGGCGTCACGGTGCTGGCGCTGTAAGCGTTGCGCGACGGGCAGCAGGTTTCCGGCATTCATGGCGCAGGCCACGGCGGCCCCGGTTTCAGCGTGCAAGGTTGCACCGGTTGCCCAGCCCTCGCAGATGTACAGCGCTTGGCCGGGGGTTATCAGGCCAAGGGGCGAATAACACGCGCTGACCATGCCGCCCGACAAAAAACGCTTGCTGCCGTCCGGGTAGATGCGTTGTACGTTGACCACTTGGCCGTCATGCACCAGCGGCACCAGCAAGGCGTCACCGTGCTGGCGCAGCGCATAGGGGCGCACAGCTTTGCGGGTTAGATACAGGTGTGCAGGGTCGGCGCGGCGAGCATCGCGCCATAGCCGGTTGGCATAGTCTGCTGCGGCTTGCTGGCGTTGGCGCTGCTCGTTGGCCCGTTGTTGCCGGGCTTGATTGATGCGCTCGGTCAGCATGCGCGCTTCGCTTGGGTTGGACGGTTTGCGGCTGCTCCAGGTGTGCGAGCCACCGGCCTTCCAACTGCCAAACACGCCCGAGGCGATGCCATCGGCAAACAGCAGATACCAGCCATTCAGGGTGCCGGGCTTGTCGCCAGGCACGCGGAAGCGATGAATCATGTTGTCTGGTATGGGCAGCCAATCCAGCGGCCCGAAAGCCCCCTCCAGGGCTTGGCGAAATTGGCTTACACAGTCCATGGCAAACCTCCCCGGTTATAGGTGACTGTGCAGCGGTTGGCTTTTTCTGGGCACGCCGATCCCGTTGCCGCCAAGTGGCAGCGTTGAAAACTGGTCATGGTTATTCCCCGGTTTGGGTTAGGTAATACAACGCGATGCCGTGGTGGGTGCGGCCCTGTTCGTCGGTCATGCTGATGCGCTGTTTACTTATCGGATTGCCGCGCTCTTTAAGCTCTTTGATCCTGGCTGCGGGCATGAGGATATTTAGTTCGCGCCTAGCGGTCAGGGTATCTATGGGGCCAAGTTGCAGGCGGGCTAACAGGCGGTTGCGTTGGGCGCTGGCGCTGGTGTTGCCGTGGCGAATGTCCATTAGGCCACCTCGCCACGGCTGTCGGCTATGCGGGCGTCGCACCAGGCTTGTATCTCGCTTAACTGCCAAACCACTGACTTTGGGCCAAGGCTGATTTGCGCGGGGAAAGTGCCTGCGGCTATGCGCCTATAAATCTCGGAAGTGGAAAAAGTTGTTAGGTTTTTCACTTCACGCAATTTGATGAATCTGCGCGAGTTCTCTGCGTTTACTGCTGGGGCTGGTATGACCATGTTATCGCCTCCTTGGGCGGTGTTGGGAACATGGACATAGGTTGACTCGTCGCTTTCTCGGAGTCGTTGCAACTGCAAGTGCGGGTTTTGCAATTGCAAAAAATCAGCCTTCGGTTGGCCTTGTGGCGTTGCCTTCTTGCACTTCGATTGCTTTGGCTATGGCATCTGAGGTGGCGTCTTTAGCAGCAGCGTTGGCTTTTGCAAAAAGATCGTTTACCTGGCGCTCACCAGCACCATGCCAGCCTTTTTGCGCGATAGCTTTTGCAGCGCTCCCTTGGTTGTAGTTAGGGCGTTTACGGTCAAGAAGTAGGCTCAGAAGTCCGGCGATTGTTAGCAAGTACGGCCGATGATTGTTACTAGGTTGGTTGGCAGCCGGCTTGTTGAACCATTGCGAGGCGCTCTCGGCATTACTCTCGGTTGCTTCAGCGGCTTTAGTAAGTGCCTTTTCCGCCTGCTCGGCCCTTGCGTTTGCTTCCGCTAATGCCTGTCCTAACCGATCTATCACGGCTGCTTGAGTCTGGTTTTGAATCTGGTGAAGTTGAGAATCTGCTTCCTTGCTCTTGGTTAATTCAGCTACGTTAGTTAGTGCCTTTTCCGCTTGTTCGGCTCTTGCGTTTGCTGCCGCTAATGCCTCTTCTAATCGCTTAATTTTTGCTGTTTGAATTGGGTTAAGTTCTGACTCAGCAAATTTTTTATCTTCGTCGCGCAATTGCAGTTGAAGGCAATTTAATTGCGAATAAAGTTTTTGAATTTCGGTTCTTGTGTCTGCGGACTGCTTATTCTCTCCATTCATTTTACTTGCGAGCGCTTCAACCTCTGCGCGTTTGAAAAGTGCGGATAGATGGTACATGGAGGTTTTTGCGCACCAATCAAGTTCCATCTCTTGCGTGTGGTCATCGCTGCTGGGGAGGGCTTCAGTGATTTCTTGAACTAGTGCAAGACCGAACAGATTTAAAACCCTTTCCTTAGGCTCGCCACAGTCTAAAAGCTCTATCGGATTTAAAACTTTCTGCTTGCCAATGCCTGATACAACCGAGTGCGCAAAATCAGCGGAAACGCCGTCAAGGCCAGAGCTTTCGATATATGCAGCACATTGCCCAGACTCGCAGAGTTGTAGCAAATTCCAGTCACTTATCTTGGTTTGGGTTAGCGTTTCTAACCAGTCCACAGCCTGAGATAAGGTTAGCCAATCCAGCAATCTATAAAGCTTGTCCATTCTTTTGCCTTCCCAAGGCGTGCCCATTGTTAAAAAGTTGGCTAGCCAGGCGGATGGGTGTCCGCTTTTCGCCCCGTCGGGCTAGGCCAGCCAAAACCGTTAAGCCTTGCGCTTGATGCTCACCACGTTGCCGCCCGAGCAAATTGCATCTATTGAATCAGCCCACGCTTGCATCATTTCCCGGCGCTGTTCCAGGTAGGTGGCGTGGTTGTAGGTGTCGCGTATTTCGTCGGCATCGCCGTGGGCAAGCTGGCGTTCGATCCAGTCCCGGTTATAGCCGCGTCCGTTAAGTTCGGTACTCAGTAGGTGGCGGAAGCCGTGGCCGGTTTGCCGACCTTCGTAACCCATAAGGCGCAGCGCCTTGTTGATGGTGTTTTCGCTCATTGGGCGTTCGCTGCTTTGCTGGCCGGGGAATAACAGCGGATAGCTGCCGCTGATGGCCTCCAGGCTGCGCAGGATGGCCACGGCTTGGCGGGGCAGGGGCACCACATGCGGGCGGCGTGCTTTCATGCGTTCTTTCGGGATCGTCCAGGTGGCCGAATCAAGATCAAACTCAGACCAGGGCGCAGTGCGTAACTCGCCTGGGCGCACGGCGGTCAGCACCAGTAGGCGAATGGCGCAGCGGGTTAGGGTGCTGATGCGGGTGCTGTCGATTTTGCCCAGCAACTCGGGCAGTTCGGCAAAACTGACGTGGGGATGATGGCGGGCGGCTTTGGCGGGTGCGGCCACTACGTCCAGGTCGGTGGCTGGGTTGTTGTCCACCATGCCGCTGGCCAGACCAAAGCGGAAAATCTGGTGCAGCCATTGGCGAATCTTGCCAGCAGCATTGAGCGTGCCCCGTGCCTCCACCTTGCGCACCAGTTCGACCAAATCGGGGCGGGTGATGGCTTTAACAGGGCGGGCACCGATGCCGGGTATCAGGTCGTTTTCTAAATACAGCTTGGCTTTATAGCGGGTGCTTTCCGCCCAGCGTGGGGCGTTATAGGCGAACCACTCCCGCGCCAGCGTCTCGAACGTTTGCCCGGTGGCTCTCTGCGCCTGCTTGTCGGCTTTCTTCTGCTCGCCTGGGTCGATGCCATTGGCAAGCTGTTCGCGGGCCTCTGTGCGGCGTTGGCGGGCCTTCTGTAGGGGCACGGCCGGGTATGCCCCTAACGCCAGGCGTTTCTCCTTGTCGGCATAGCGGTATTTCAACCGCCACAGCTTGGAACCGCCGGGCATGACTTCCAGGTAAAGCCCTTGGCCGTCTGTGAGCTTGTAGGGCTTATCCAGTGGCTTGGCCACTTTAATGGCTGAATCGGTCAGGGGTGTGGCTTTGCGCGGCATGGGCGCACCTCCGTAGGGGCATGAAAAATGACCGAACCGGCGATGCCCCCAACAATGCCCCTAAAACTTAGGGCTTACAAGGGTGGGGTAGAGAACTGCGGGCAATAAAAAACCCGCTCTAGGCGGGTTTCTTAGGTGTTTCCGGGTGGTTTTGACATCACCGGAAAACTATAGATGGTGCCCAGGGACGGAATCGAACCGCCGACACGGGGATTTTCAATCCCCTGCTCTACCGACTGAGCTACCTGGGCCAACGGGGCGCTATTAGACGGATTTGAAGGGTGGGTGTCAAGCGCGAGTTTGAAAAATATTTAATTATTACGGGCGGTTAGGTTCGGGTGAGGGTTGCGCGGCACCTTGCGATGCGCTGAATGGATAAGGCGTTATTCACCCTGCGGTCTGGGTGATGAGCGCGTGAGGGGCTTTAGTCGCGATTTCTGGTGGGGCATTTCGCCGCTAAAACGCCTCCCACGGGTGAGGCGTGTAGGGTGGGTAACGCTTTGCTTATCCACCCTCTCGGTGTGGTGGATGGATAAGGCTTCATCCACCCTAGGCCTGCTGTTAGAGCCGTTCGCCGCTAAAGCGCCTTCCACGGTTCGCCAGGGTTACTCGCTGGGTGGCACATAACCTTCGGCCTGGGCGTATTCCTCGCCGGAGAGGAATTTGTCCATCTCGGCCTGGAGGAATTTGCGGTCTTCGGCGTTCATCATGTTCAGGCGGCGTTCGTTGATCAGCAGGGTCTGGTGCTTCTGCCATTCGTCCCAGGCTTGCTTGGAGACGTTGTTGAAGATGTCCTCACCTTTGGCGCCCGGATACGGCGGGCGGTCCAGGCCGGGGAGTTCCTGCTTGTGTTTGCGGCACTGTACGGTGCGGGTCATGGTGTTTCTCCAGTATTCGGTGCTGTTGCGAGTGCATCGGCCGCGCGCTTCAGCAACTTCTTCACTGGGGCGGCAAGGCCCAGGCGCGGCGGAGTGGCGAGGTTATACCAGAGCCAGTCAGCCTCGGCCACGGCAGTTGGCGCGGCGTCGACCTGCACCAGCCAGGGCTCGATCGTCAGTTGGAAGTGGCTGAAGGTGTGGGTCAGGTCGCTCAGCTCGCGTTGCGCGCCGAGTTGCAGGCCATGCTGGCTGGCGAGTGGGGCGATGGCTGTTACTTCGTCCAGTTCCGGCAGGCTCCACAGGCCGCCCCAGAGGCCGCTGGATGGGCGGCGATAGAGCAGCACCTCGCCGTGGTGGTTGGCGAAGATCGGCATCAGTGTGCGTTTCTGCGGCAATGTCTTGCGCGGCTTGGGGATCGGGTAGCGGATTTCCAGGCCCAGCAGGTGTGCCTGGCAGCCGCTCTTCAGCGGGCAGAGCAGGCAGCTCGGCTTGCTGCGGGTACACAGGGTGGCACCGAGGTCCATCATCGCTTGGGTGTAGTGGTTTATCCGGGCGTGCGGGGTATAGCGCTCGGCCACATCCCACAGCTGCTTGGCCACCTTTGGCTCGCCTGGATAGCCTTCCTGCGCGACGTAGCGCGCCAGTACGCGTTTGACATTGCCGTCGAGGATCGGCGCGCGCAGGCCCATGCTGAGGCTGGCGATGGCGCCAGCGGTGGAGCGGCCGATGCCGGGAAGTTCGGTGAGCTGGTCGACATCGCGGGGGAACTCGCCGGCATGTTCGCGCATAACGATCTGCGCGGTTTTTTGCAGATTGCGCGCGCGGGTGTAGTAACCGAGGCCCGTCCACAGGTGTAGCACTTCGTCTTCCGGGGCTGCGGCCAGGTCATTAACCGTCGGCAATGCGGCCATAAAGCGGTCGAAATAGCCGAGTACGGTGCTGACCTGAGTCTGCTGCAGCATGATCTCTGAGACCCACACGCGGTAGGGTGTGATGCCCTGTTGCCAGGGCAGGTCCTTGCGCCCGTGGCTGTCGTACCAGTTCAGAACTGCGGCGGAAAATTGCGCGGGGCTCATCGGTTGAACAGGCCCTTGAGTGCGTCTTTCAGTTCGGGGCTGACTTTGTCGCCGAGTTTTTCTTCGATCTTCTCGCTGAGCTTGTTGCCGGCCAGCTTGGCGGCGACTTTGCCCAGGCCGTCCTGATCCAGGCGGCAGGCCTTGCCACCCATTTCCAGTGGGCCGCGGCAGCGCACCGGCCATTCGATGCCGACATAGCGTTCGTTGACCTGGCAGGCCGGGTCAGGCATTTCGCGCTGATCGCCAATGACGGTGATACCGATGCGGTAGTCAAGGCCGAGGATGCGCAGGTCCAGGTCGCCATTGCCGCTGACTGCCAGGCCTGGAATGGCGGCCTTGAGGTCCGGGTTGTGGGCGACGCCATTGTGTAGGCTCAGGCTGCCTTGCAGGGTTTTGAAGGGCGTGTCCCTGCCGCGCGGGTCGCTGCTCAGGGATTTGCGGTTGAGCGTGGCGATGCCGCGACACAGTTGCTGTTCGAGGTTGGCGTCGACCAGCACGCCGTCATTCAGCTGGAACCGTGCATCACCTGTCAGTCCTTCAACCCAGGCGCGCTGGCTATTGCCGCTGGTGGTCAGGTTGGCGTTGAGATCCAGCAGGCCTTTGACCGGCGAAGGCTGGTCGGACTTTTTCAGAAATGGCTCAAGCGGAATGCCGCTGACACTTTTGCGTACGCTGAGCAGCGGGATGGCTGGGCGTGCATCGATGCTGGCTTGGGCGTTGAAACTGCCGTTGCCGATAGTGCCGCGCACATCCTGCAGGGTCAGCAGGCCACCTTTGCTTTGTGCCTTGGCGCTGAAGGTGCTGATCACCTGCTGTTGGACGATGAGCTGATCCAGGCCGAGGTCGAGTTGCACGTCGAGCTTGCGCAGCAGGTCGAGTGGCAGCATTTCGCTGCTGCTCCAGGCTTGCTGGGTCGGTGCGTCAGGCAGTGGTGTGCTGCCGCTCTGTCCGGCATTGGCGACGCTGGCCTTGACCTCGGCCTTGCGGGCGGAACCGGCATCCTTGGCGTCCTTGGAGGGCGCGGGCAGGTAGCGATCGAGGTTCAGCTGGTTGCCCTTGAGCTGCACGCGCAGTGCCTGCTTGGTGAAATCGGCAATTGCCAGCTGGCCACTGAAGTGGCTGTCATCCAGGGTCAGCTTGAGGTCTTCAAGGGTCAGGCTGTTGTCGGTGCCGCTGAGGCGGGTGACCAATTCGAACTGGCTGAGGGTCTTGTCATCGTTCATCGGCGGCAGTTTCTGGCCGATGGTGGCGAGGAATTCACGCAGGTTGAGTGGAGCGATGGACAGGCCGCCGCTGAGTTTTGGCTGCTTGTCGAGGTCGCGGACTTTCAACTCGCCCAAGGCGCGCAGCTGGTTGCCGGAGAGTTTCAGGCCGTTCCATTCGGCGACCTGGGCGGCCAGGTCGACCAGCAGTTGGCCTTGCGCGGAGTAGGTCAGGGTCTGGCCATCGAAGGGTTCGCCGGAGACTTCGCCGGAGAGTTTGGCGTCTTCCAGTTGGTAGCGTTTCAAGGCGCGGTCGAAGCGCAGTTCGCCTTGCAGTTCGCTGCGCGCGCGCAGCACCGGTTTGTTGAGGCCGAAGAAGGCGCTGAGTTTGACCGGGATGCTTGCACCTTCGCGAATCGCTCCGGTGGTCAGTTGGATGCTTTCGGCGCTGAATTGCTGGCCTTTTTGCGCATCGTGGTAGTCGATGCGTGCGCTGTTGACGATCAGGCTGTCGATATCCAGCTTCAGTGGCTGGCTGCTTTCGCTAGGCTCAGCGGCTGGGCTGTCGGCCTGCGTGCTGTCGGTGCTCGCTGCTGGTGCGTCGGCTGTTGCATTCGTGGCGCTGGCTGGCTTGCCGACATCGTCCCAGTTGCTGCGGCCTTTCTCGTCGCGCTGCAGGTTGAGGTTGAGGCCGTCGATACGGATGTCGCTCATCTGCACTTCCTTGCGCAGCAGCGGCAGCACGCGTACCGACAGGCCGAGGAGGCGCAGGTCGGCGAACGGCTTGTCCGGGGTGTTGGGGCTGGCGAGGGTGGCGTCGGTCAGCTCCAGGCCGAGCCAGGGGAACAGGCTCCAGCCGATATCGCCCTTGAGGGTCAGCTCCAGGTTGGCCTTGTCGCGGGCCAGCTGGCGGATTTCATCTTTGTAATCGTTGGGATCGAACAAGTGGGTGAGGGCAAAGCCCAGCGCCACGATGATCAGCAAGAGCCCGAGAAAAAACAGGCCGAGAATTTTGCCGAGCGCTTTCATGTGCGAATCCTTGTTTCGAAGCAAGAGGGTGAAAAGCAGCCATTCAAGCCGGCGAGTATAGCGCCGGCACTTTTATCTGGGCCGCTGACAGTCCGGTTTGCCGGGTGATTTTGCAAGCGGCTTTTACAGGGCCTGAGCCACACGCTCGGCAATCGCCAGGCTGGCGGTGAGGCCGGGGGACTCGATACCGAACAGGTTGACCAGGCCTGACAGGCCGTGATCATTGGGCGTTTGGATAATGAAGTCGGCGGCCGGTTCCCCGGGGCCTGCGAGTTTCGGTCGAATACCGCTGTAGCCCGGCACCAGGCGCGCGCTGTCGAGGGCTGGGAAGTAGCGGCGGATGGCGTCGGCGAATGGCGCGCGCAGGCTTTCCTCGACCTGATAATCGATGTGCGTGAGGTAGCGGGTATCCGGGCCGAAACGCAGCTGGCCGCCAAGGTCCAGGGTGGCGTGGATGCCAAGTCCGGCGGTGTTGGCTTCCGGCATTGGGTAAATCAGGTGCTGGAAGGGTGAGCGGCCGCTGTAGCTGAAGTAGCGGCCCTGGCACAGGTGCAGCGGCGGTAGGTTCTGCAGCCCTTGGGTTTGCTTGGCCAGTTGCTGGGCGAACAGGCCGCCGGCATTGATCACCCGCTGGGCTTTGAGCTGGAATGGCTCACCGTTGCTCTGGCCGTGGGCTAGCCAACCATCGCCATCTGCTTCGAGCTGTTCGACGCGGGTGTGCAGAATCAACTGCGCGCCGCGATGCTCGGCAGCAGCCAGTAGCGATTGCAGGTAGGCGTGGCTGTCGATAATCCCGGTGCTGGGCGAGAGCAGGGCGGCAACGCCGCGCACGGCGGGTTCCAGGGCATTTAGCTGCGGCTGCTCGATGGTCTGCAGGTCGTGCACGCCGCAGGCTTGGGCATTGCGCTGCAGTTGTTCGAGTTTGGCGATTTCTGCGCCTTCCACGGCCACCAGCAGTTTGCCCAGCCGGCGGTGCGCCACCTGGTGGCTGTTGCACCAGGCATACAGGCGTTCGCGGCCTTCCAGGCACAGTTCGGCCTTGAGTGAGTCGGGGGCGTAGTAGATCCCTGCATGGATAACTTCTGAGTTGCGGCTGGAGGTATGGCTGCCGATCAGGCTTTCCGCCTCGACGATCAGGCAGCTCTGCCCCGGCGTACTCAAGCGTGCAGCGCAGGCCAGGCCGACCGCGCCTGCGCCAATAATCAGGGTGTCGATACTGTCCATATGCGTTCCGTTCGTTCTCTGACGTGGGGTTATGCGTTCGATAGCGGCGCCTCTGATCGCCGCTGGTAGCCGCCTGGGTGGATGCCCGCCTATAATGCCAGCCTTTTTCCGTGGGCAATTTCTGGAGCTGGTGATGGCCGAACGTACGGCATCCGTCGAGCGCAATACCCTGGAGACCCAGATCAAGGTCTCGATCAACCTGGATGGGACTGGCAAGGCCAAGTTTGATATTGGCGTGCCGTTTCTTGAACACATGCTCGATCAGATCGCCCGTCACGGCCTGATCGACTTGGATATCCAGTGCAAGGGCGACCTGCATATCGACGACCATCATACCGTTGAAGACGTCGGCATCACCCTTGGCCAGGCCTTCACTCAGGCTATCGGCGACAAAAAGGGCATGACCCGTTACGGTCATTCCTATGTGCCGCTGGATGAAGCGCTGTCGCGCGTGGTGATCGACTTCTCCGGCCGTCCGGGCCTGCAGATGCACGTGCCGTTTACCCGCGCCGTGGTCGGTGGTTTTGATGTGGACTTGTTCCAGGAGTTCTTCCAGGGGTTTGTCAACCACGCGCTGGTTTCGCTGCACATCGACAACCTGCGTGGCACCAATACCCACCACCAGATTGAAACCGTGTTCAAAGCCTTCGGCCGCGCGCTGCGCATGGCGGTGACGCTGGATGAGCGCATGGCCGGGCAAATGCCGTCGACCAAAGGGTGCTTGTAAGTGCAGACGGTTGCAGTAATCGACTACGGCATGGGCAACCTGCATTCGGTGGCCAAGGCGCTTGAGCATGTGGGTGCTGGCAAGGTACTGGTCACCAGCGATGCGCAGGTGATTCGCGAGGCCGATCGCGTGGTGTTCCCCGGCGTGGGCGCGATTCGTGATTGCATGGCCGAGATCAAATGCCTGGGTTTTGACGCGCTGGTGCGCGAAGTCAGTGCAGACCGGCCGTTTCTTGGTATCTGTGTAGGCATGCAGGCGCTGTTGGAGCACAGCGAAGAGAACGATGGTGTCGATTGCATCGGCCTGTTCCCCGGCAAGGTGCGTTTCTTCGGCAAGGACATGGTCGAAGACGGCGAGCCGCTCAAGGTGCCGCACATGGGCTGGAATGAGGTGATGCAGGCGGTCAAACACCCGCTGTGGCACAACATTCCGGACCTGGCGCGCTTCTACTTCGTGCACAGCTATTACATCGAGGCCGGCAACCCTAAACAGGTGGTTGGTCGCGGTCATTACGGCAAGGATTTCGCCGCAGCACTGGCCGAAGGTTCGCGCTTTGCCGTGCAGTTCCACCCGGAAAAGAGCCACACCCATGGCCTGCAGCTGCTGCAGAACTTTGCTGCTTGGGATGGCCGCTGGTAAATGAGCCGGGGCAAGGCGAAACCGCCGATCATGACGTTGAGTGCCGAGCAGGAGCGTGAAGCCTGTCGGGTGCTCAAGCGTTTCATGGCCGAGCGCTTCGAGCTGGAACTGGGCAGTTTCGAGGTCGCCGAGGTGCTCGAACTGTTTGCCCGCGAGATTGCACCGCACTACTACAATCGGGCGATTTTCGATGTGCAGACTCACCTGAAAGAACGGTTCGAGAGCATCGAAAGCGACCTCTGGGCACTCGGAAAGAGCTGACCCACCGAATTCACACGACTTGAGCAGGTTCATCCGATGCTGATTATCCCCGCTATCGATCTGAAGGACGGCGCCTGCGTGCGTCTGCGCCAGGGCCGCATGGAAGACTCCACGGTGTTTTCCGATGACCCGGTGAGCATGGCCGCCAAGTGGGTCGAAGGCGGCTGTCGTCGTCTGCACCTGGTTGACCTCAATGGCGCCTTCGAAGGCCAGCCGGTCAACGGCGAAGTGGTCACGGCCATCGCCAAGCGCTACCCGACTCTGCCGATCCAGATCGGCGGTGGCATCCGTACCCTGGAAACCATCGAGCACTACGTGCGCGCCGGCGTCAGCTACGTGATCATCGGCACCAAGGCGGTAAAAGATCCGCAGTTCGTCACCGACGCCTGCAAGGCTTTCCCTGGTAAGGTGATCGTCGGTCTGGACGCCAAAGATGGCTTCGTTGCCACCGACGGCTGGGCAGAAGTGTCAACCGTACAGGCCACTGATTTGGCCAAGCGCTTCGAAGCCGACGGCGTCTCGGCCATCGTTTATACCGACATCGCCAAAGACGGCATGATGCAGGGTTGCAACGTCGAAGCCACTGCTGCACTGGCGGCGGCCAGCCGTATTCCGGTGATCGCCTCCGGCGGCATCCATAACCTGGGTGATATCGAGAAGCTGCTGCTGGCACGTTCGCCCGGCATCATCGGTGCCATCACTGGGCGTGCCATCTATGAAGGCACCCTGGATGTGGCCGAAGCGCAGACCTTCTGCGACGCCTTCAAAGGCTGATCTGAACGTAGGGTGGGTTAGTCGCGTAGCGGCGTAACCCACCGTTGGAGTCATCCGTTGGCGCGACGATGGGTATCGCTGCGCTCAGCGGAACGCCGCCCGCCCCATCCAACGAGAACATAGTTATGGCTTTGGCTAAACGCATCATCCCCTGCCTCGACGTGGACAATGGCCGCGTGGTCAAGGGCGTGCAGTTCGAGAACATCCGCGACGCCGGCGACCCGGTGGAAATCGCCCGTCGTTATGACGAGCAGGGTGCTGACGAGATTACCTTTCTCGACATCACGGCCAGCGTCGACGGCCGCGACACCACGTTGCACACCGTCGAGCGCATGGCCAGCCAGGTGTTTATCCCGCTGACCGTGGGCGGCGGCGTGCGCACCGTGCAGGACATTCGCAACCTGCTGAACGCCGGAGCGGACAAAGTGTCGATCAACACTGCCGCGGTGTTCACCCCGGAGTTCGTCGGCGAAGCGGCTTCGCGCTTTGGTTCGCAGTGCATCGTCGTGGCCATCGACGCGAAGAAAGTCTCCAAGCCGGGTGAAACCCCGCGCTGGGAAATCTTCACCCACGGCGGGCGCAAGCCCACCGGTCTGGATGCGGTGCTCTGGGCGAAGAAGATGGAAGACCTCGGTGCCGGTGAAATCCTCCTGACCAGCATGGATCAGGACGGCGTGAAAAGCGGCTATGACCTGGGCGTGACCCGCGCCATCAGCGAAATGGTCGGCATTCCGGTGATCGCCTCCGGCGGCGTCGGCAACCTGCAGCACCTGGCTGACGGCATCATCGAAGGCAAGGCCGCAGCCGTACTGGCGGCGAGCATCTTCCATTTCGGCGAATACACTGTGCCGGAAGCCAAGGCCTACATGGCCAGTCGCGGGATCGTGGTGCGCTAGAGGCCGTCCTGGCGCGGTTGTCCTTGAGTGTCAGTTGCCCGCGTTCAGGTTGACTGGCTGAGGCGCGGGCAAGTTGCATTCCTGGCTGGCCAGCCATTCTGCTGGCTGCTGCTGCGGGCGAGTCGACAGCAAAATGTTGATCCGCCCGCTAAAATCAGTCTGTCCGCGCCTGGGGCCGTTGCTGTCGGCATGCCTTTCGGCCGTTACTCTTTCCTCAAATAGCCTTGTTCATACACGGAGTGCTTATGTCCGCTATTCGGCTGTTCACCGCGCTTTTGCTGTTGTCTGCCGTCAGCCTGGTGCGTGCGGAGCCTCTGGTTCTGCTTACCGAAAACCTGCCGCCGTTCAGCATGGCGGCCGGTGGTGGCAATTTTGCTAAGGACGCTGATGTGCAAGGCATCAGCAGCGATACGGTGCGTGGGCTGTGCAGCAAGGCGCAGCTTGAATGTCAGGTGATCCTGCGCTTCCCCTGGGAGCGACAGTACAAGCAGGCGCTTGAGAGCAAGGGCTACGGGGTGTTCTCCACTGCTCGCACGGCGGACCGTGAATCGCTGTTCAAGTGGGTTGGGCCGATTGTTGTGAGCAATTGGGTGTTGCTGGCCAAGGCCGACAGCACCATTGCGTTGAACAGCCTGGAGCAGGCAGGTGACTATCGGATCGGCGGTTATCGCGATGACGCGATTTCACAGTTCCTGATCGACCGCGGCGTGACCGTACAAACCAGCCTGCAGGACAAGGAAAACCTCAGCAAGCTGGAGAAGGGGTTGATCGACCTGTGGGCTACTAATGAAGCGGGTGGGCGCTATCAGGCCAAGCAGTCTTCACTGGGCGTGCTAAAGGTGGTGCATCGCTTTAATAGTGCCGAGCTCTATCTGGCGCTGAATAAAGAGACGCCCGATGAAGTGGTGCAAAAGTTGCAGAAAGCCCTGGACGATATGCGCGCTCAAGGTGAGCTGGATACGATCAAAGACGCTTATCGGTAAGCTTTTTGCGTCCGTGCCTGTGCAAAACCTGGGCTGGGCTTAGTCGGGCGTGCTGGGTATGCTTGCATGCTCAGCCCAACTATCGATGTGAGACATCATGGTCAAACAATTACTAGTCGCCCTTGCCGGCACAGTTGTGGTGCTCGCGGGCAGTGCTCGGGCCGAAATCGACCCGAGCTACCGCATGGTCCTGCTGACTGAGAACTTCCCGCCGTACAACATGGCGATCAACGGCAAGAACTTCGCCCAAGAAGACAATATCGACGGTATTGCCGTCGATATCATCCGTGAGATGTTCAAGCGGGCCGGCATTCAATACAACATGACCCTGCGTTTCCCCTGGGATCGCATCTATAAGTTGGCGCTGGAAAAGCCAGGCTATGGCGTGTTTGTTACTGCGCGTCTGCCGGAGCGTGAGGCGCTGTTCAAGTGGGTCGGTCCGATTGGTCCGGATGACTGGGTACTGCTCGGCAAGGCCGATAGCAGCATTACCCTGAGCAGCCTGGAAGACGCCAAGCAATACAAGGTCGGTGCCTACAAGGGCGATGCGATAGCCGAGCATCTGGTGGAGAAAGGCCTGGAGCCGATTACCGTCCTGCGCGATACGGAAAACGCCAAGAAGCTGATGGCCGGTCAGATCGACCTGTGGGCTACTGGTGATCCTGCCGGCCGCTACCTGGCCAAGCAGGAAGGTGTTTCTGGGCTGAAAACCATTCTGCGTTTCGATAGCGCAGAGTTATATCTGGCGCTGAACAAAGAAGTGCCGGACGAGGTTGTACAGAAGCTGCAAGCCGAGCTGGACAAGATGCGCAGCGAAGGTCTTGTCGACGATATTCTGAACAACTACCTGTAATACGAAAAATAGCGGGCTGGCCACCAACCGGCCTGCAACCATGGATGGTTGACGCCACGTACCATACGTCGCCGGGCAGTCGCCCGAGCAGGGATGCCGCTAGCCATAATCACAATTCATGCGAGCGGAATGACCTATGTTGAAAACCCTGAAAGCCAGCCTGTTGTTCGGGCTTGTCCTGAGTGCCTGCGCAGCCCGTGCAGAGCTTCCAGCCGATTACAAAGTGGTGTTGCTGACCGAGAACTTCCCGCCATTCAATATGTCCGTGGATGACAAGAACTACGCCCGTGACGACGGTATCGATGGCATCAGTACCGAAATCGTCCGCGAGATGTTCAAGCGTGCCGGCATCAACTACACCCTGACTTTGCGTTTTCCCTGGGATCGCCTCTATCGCCTGACTCTGGACAAGCCCAGCTACGGCCTGTTCTCCACCACCTTTACGCCTGAGCGTCAGCCACTGTTCAAGTGGGTGGGGCCGCTGGCCAAGACGGGCTGGGTACTATTGGCTGCACCGGGTAATAACATCAGCATCAACAGCCTCAAGGATGCCGCGCAGTATCAGATCGGCGCCTACAAGAATGATGCCGTCAGTCAGCACCTGGAAAGCCAGGGTCTGACCCCGACCAACGCCCTGCGTGATCAGGAAAACATCAAGAAGCTGCTCAGCGGCAAGATCGACCTGTGGGCCACCACCGATCCGGTGGGGCGCTACCTGGCCAAGCAGGAAGGCGTCAGTGGTTTGAATACCGCGCTGCGTTTCAACGAGGCTGAGCTGTACCTGGCGCTGAATAAGGACACGCCCGATGAGGTGGTGCAGCGTCTGCAGAAAGCGCTGGATGAGCTGCGTGCCGAAGGCTTTATCGACGAGATGACCAATAACTACCTGTAGTTTCAGGCGTTATTAACAAGCCCGACGCTGAGTGCTCAAGGTCGGGCTTTTTGTTGGCTGCAGTTTCGCGGGGCTGGCTCGCTCCTGCAGGCGGGCGATCAGTCGCCGCGGGTGACGCTCAGGCCTTTGAGCAGGTTGAGTGCCTGGCTCAGCTGGTAGTCATCATCCTGTGGGCGTATCGGGGCGTTGGTCTTGCTTTTACTTGGCTTGTCAGCGCCACCGTTGCCATTGCCCAGGTGGCCTTGCAGGTCGGCTTCCTTGATGGATTCGTCGCCTTGCTCACGGGTCAGCTTGGCACGCGCCACTTCGATGTCCGGCACGATGCCCTGGGCCTGGATCGAGCGGCCGTTGGGGGTGAAATACAGCGCGGTGGTGAGTTTCAGGGCGCGATCATTGTTCAGCGGCAGTACGGTCTGCACCGAGCCTTTGCCGAAGCTGTCGGTGCCCATCAGCACGCCACGTTTATGGTCCTGCAGGGCGCCTGCGACGATTTCCGAGGCCGAGGCACTGCCGCCATTGATCAGCACCACCAGCGGTACGCCTTCGCTGGCATCGGCCGGATCGGCATTGAAGCGCAGCTCGGAGTTGGCGATGCGCCCTTCGGTGTAGACGATCAGCCCCTTCTTGAGGAAGTGGTCGGTGACTTCCACCGCCGCCTGCAGCACGCCGCCGGGGTTATTACGCAGGTCGAGAACGATACCGCGTAGCTTCTTGCTGTTGTCCTTGCGCAGTTTCGCAAGCGCCTTGCCGACTTCTTCGCCGCTGTTGACCTGGAACTGAGTAATGCGGATGTAGCCGTAGCCATCGTCGAGCAACTGACTCTTCACGCTTTTGACCTTGATCACGGCGCGGGTCAGCTCGATGTCGAAGGGTTTGCCGCCTTCGCGCACCAGGGTCAGTTCGATGTCGCTGCCGGCTTTACCGCGCATTTTCTCGACGGCTTCCATCAGCGACATGCCCTTGGTCGGTTGGCCGTCGATCTTCACGATCAGGTCACCTGGCTGGATGCCCGCAACAGAGGCTGGGGTGTCATCAATCGGCGAGACCACCTTGAGAAAACCGTCCTCGGTGCCAAGCTCAAGGCCCAGCCCGCCGAATTCACCACTGGTGCTTTCCTGAAGGTCGCGGAAGGCTTCTGGTTCCAGGTAGGCCGAATGCGGATCAAGGTTGCTGAGCATGCCTTTGATCGCGTTTTCCAGCAGGGTCTTGTCGCTCACCGGCTCGACGTAGGCGGATTTGATGCGATCCATCACCTCGGCAAAGGTGCGCAGATCGTCTAACGGCAGCGGTGCGCTGTCGCTGACCGTGGCGGGGGCTTCAGCCGGCGCGGCCAGGGCGGCCGTGCTGCCCAGCAGGGTAACGGCCAGTGCTAGAGCGGTGAGGCGGAACAGATGCGGCATGTCGAACTTACTCCAGTCCTGAATCGGTAATAGCAGCACTTATCCTTGTGCGCGGCACCATTGAGCGGGGTCGATCGGGCGGCCCTGCTGGCGAATTGCAAAATACAGCGCGGGGGTGTCCTGGCCGCCACTGGTGCCTACAGTGGCGATGGCTTCGCCAGCCTTGACCACATCGCCGGCATCCTTGAGCAGGCTCTGGTTATGTCCATAGAGGCTCAGGTAGCCGTTGCCATGATCGAGAATGACCAGAAGCCCGGCACCGCGCAACCAGTCGGCAAACACCACGCGACCGCCGTGTACGGCATGTACCTGGCTGCCGGCTGATGCACCGATCAATACGCCATCCCACGTGGTGCGGGCATCACCGCCACGTGGGGTGCCGTAGCGTGCCACCAGGCGACCGTTGACAGGCCAGGGCAACTGGCCGCGGGCTTTGGCAAATGGGCCGCCAAAGCTGGCTCCGGCACTGACCAATGGCCCGCTGCTTGGGGCTTTGTTGCCACTGCGTGCCTGTTCGCGTTCGGCCAGCAGCGCTTGCTGACGGGCGACCTCTGCTTCACGGGCCTGGCGGGCGAGGGTTTCTTCGATGGTTTTCAGTACGCGGGCCAGCTTGGCCTGCTCTTGCTCACGGGCCTTGAGCTTTTGGTCGCGGGCGGAGAATTCCGTGTTCAGCTTGGCCAGGGCCAGCTGACGCTCCTTGCGCACGCTGGCGAGTTGCTCGCGGCGGCCATCCAGCGCGCTTTTCTGCTCCAGTAGCTGGTTTTGCTGGTTGGCGATGTCCATTTCAACATTGGCCAGCTGGCGCAGGGTTTCGTTGAAGGTGGCCAGCTGCTCCATGCGCGCTTCGCTGAGGTAGTCGTAGTAGGTCAGGGTGCGCGAAAACTTTTCCGGATTCTGCTGATTGAGCAGCAGCTTGACGTACTCCTGGCGGCCGCTCTGGTAGGCGGCACGGGCCTGGATGCCGATCAGGCGTTGCTGTTCAAGGCGCGCGCCCTCGAGTTTTTTTTTCTCACCATCGAGTCGCTGAATCTCGTCTTCGCTCTTTTTCAGGTCCTGCTGCAAGCCCTTGACCTGCTTCTCCAGCTGACCCATATCGCTCTCGGTCTTTTTCAGCGCTTGCTGTACACCGGATTTCTCCTGTTGCAGCTTCTCCAGCAGTTGTTTCAGCTCGGCGACATCGGCGCGCGCGGCGTCCAGCTGCTTCTGCGCGTCGCTCTTTTCGTCGGCGATCGCAGGCGTCAGCAGGAGGGTCAGAAAGATAAGGGCGAGGGCACGAAACATGGGGCGGGCAGCACCTGAATTAAGATCGTGCCTAGTATGCCTAAAAAATGGCTGGGAGCCATTTTTAACGTCGCGTAGCGACGGCCCGCAGGCCAGGCATTGCACCTGGCTTGCGGGCAGCGGCTCAGTTCAGCTCGACGATGCTGGTGCCGGTCATTTCCGCCGGCACCGGCAGGCCCATCAGGGTCAGCAGGGTTGGGGCTACGTCGGCCAGTACGCCGCCTGGGCGGATTGTTGCCGAGCGCTTACCGACATAGATGAAGGGGACTGGTTCGCAGGTGTGCGCGGTGTGCGCCTGGCCAGTGCTTTCGTCGGCCATTTGCTCGACGTTACCGTGGTCGGCGGTGATCAGTGCTTCGCCGCCGACTTTGTCCAGCGCCGCGACGATGCGCCCGACGCAGCTGTCCAGGCATTCCACGGCCGCCACGGCCGCGGAGAACACGCCGGTATGGCCAACCATGTCGCCGTTTGCGTAGTTGACGATGATCACGTCATAACGCTGGTTTTCGATGGCGTCGACGATTCGGTCGGTAACTTCCGGGGCGCTCATCTGCGGCTGCAGGTCATAGGTGGCGACGTTCGGTGACGGGATCAGGATGCGTTCTTCGCCAGCAAAGGGCTCTTCACGGCCGCCGGAGAAGAAAAAGGTGACGTGGGCGTATTTCTCGGTCTCGGCGATGCGCAGCTGGGTCTTGCCGTTGTTCGCCAGGTACTCGCCAAGCACGTTGGTCAGGGCTTCCGGCTTGTAGGCGCTGGGCGTCGGGATGCTCGCGGCGTACTGGGTCAGCATAATGAAGCCGGCCAGTTGCGGCACGCGTTTGCGCTCGAATTCCTTGAAGCCCGGCTCAACAAAGGCGCGGGTCAGTTCGCGGGCGCGGTCGGCGCGGAAGTTCATGAACACCACGGCGTCGCCATCGTCCATGCGCACGGGCTCGCCGATGGTGGTGGCTTTGACGAACTCGTCACTCTCACCCCGTGCATAGGCAGCTTCCAGACCTTCCACGGCGGTGGCTGCGGTGAACTGACCGTGGCCGTCGACCAGCAGTGCATAGGCTTGCTCTACGCGTTCCCAGCGGTTGTCGCGGTCCATGGCGAAATAACGGCCGCTGAGGCTGGCAATGCGGCCCTTGCCGAGCTTGGCGAAGGTGGCGTCGAGCAGCTCGATGGACGGTTGGGCGCTTTTGGGTGGGGTGTCGCGGCCGTCAAGGAAGGCGTGCAGGTAGATTTTTTCCGCGCCGCGCTGGGCGGCCAGTTCGGCCATGGCCACCAGGTGATCCTGGTGGCTGTGCACGCCGCCGTCGGAGAGCAGGCCAAGGATATGCACGGCCTTGCCGGCGCTGACGGCGTTATCGACTGCAGTGGTGATGGTCGGGTTGGTGAAAAACTCGCCATCGCGAATGGCTTTGGTCACCCGCGTGAAGTCCTGGTACACCACGCGGCCGGCGCCGAGGTTCATGTGGCCGACTTCGGAGTTGCCCATTTGCCCGTCCGGCAAGCCGACATCCATGCCTGAGCCCGAAATCAAACCATGTGGCTGGGTGGCGCGCAGGTGGTCATAGACCGGGGTGTTGGCGGCCATGATGGCGTTGGATTCTGGGTTGTCACTGTGGCCGAAGCCATCAAGGATGATCAGTACCAGGGGTTTGGGCGTGGCGCTCATAAAGCTGGCTCGCTCTGGGTCGATGGGCGGGAAACAAGGCCGGGTATTTTACGGCCAAGTGCGGCAAACGTCACCGCCAGGCGGGGTTTGGCCGGCCTGTGTGGCTGTGTATACTGGCCGACATTTTACCGTCCCGGAACCGCATAATGCTTGCCAACTTGATTGAATTTGCCACTACCCACTATGTACTGAGCGGATTGTTCGTGACCCTGCTGGCGCTGCTGATCCTCACCGAAGCGCGCAAAGGTGGGCAGAGCCTGAGTTGCCGTGAGCTGACCGCACTGGTCAACAGTGAGCAGGGCGTGGTGCTGGACATTCGCGGACAGAAGGACTTTTCCGCCGGGCATATCGTCGGTGCATTGAATATTCCGTTCGAAAAATTCGTTGCCCGCATGGTTGAACTGGACAAGCACAAGGCTAAAACCATCATCGTGGTCGATGCCATGGGCCAGCACAGTGGTGGCGTTTGTCGCGACCTGAAGAAAGCTGGCTTTACCGCCGCCAAGCTGTCCGGCGGGATTGCCAGCTGGCGTGGCGACAACCTGCCACTGGTGAAATGAAATGCAACCTGTCGTCATCTATTCCAGTGACTGGTGTCCCTACTGCATCCGTGCCAAGCAGTTGCTGAGCCACAAAGGTGTGGCTTTCAACGAGCTCAAGGTGGATGGCCAGCCGGATGTGCGTGCAGAAATGACCCGCAAGGCGGGGCGCACCTCGGTGCCGCAAATATGGATCGGTGACCGCCATGTCGGCGGTTGCGATGACCTCTACGCCTTGGAGCGCGCTGGCAAACTCGACGCGTTGCTCAAGGCTTAACCCCCCCCCTGTTTATTCAGTACTTTAACGAGAAGAAGGCTTTGCCATGACAGAACAAGCAAGCAACGGCGCCGCTCAGGACGAACAAACTCCGCAATTCTCTCTGCAGCGGATCTATGTACGTGACCTGTCCTTCGAAGCGCCGAAGAGCCCGGAAATCTTCCGTCAGGAGTGGGCGCCTAGCGTTGCCATGGACCTCAACACTCGCCAGAAAGCCCTCGAGGGTGACTTTCACGAAGTGGTGCTGACGATCTCCGTTACCGTCAAAACAGGTGAAGAAACGGCCTTTATCGCTGAAGTGCAGCAGGCCGGTATCTTCTTGATCAAAGGTCTGGATGCGGCTTCCATGAGCCACACCCTGGGTGCGTTCTGCCCGAACATCCTGTTCCCCTATGCCCGCGAAACGCTGGACAGCCTGGTGGTACGTGGCTCGTTCCCGGCGCTGATGCTTGCGCCGGTGAACTTCGATGCCCTGTATGCTCAGGAGCTGCAGCGTATGCAGCAGGCTGGCGAGGCGGCTACCGCGCACTAAGGTGTGTGGCTGTAACAAAAAACGCCCCACGGGGCGTTTTTTAATGGGCGCTGTACAGCAAGATCGGTGCTACTGGGCGTCGGCAAAACCCTGCTGGCGCCAGGCTTCATAGACCGCCACGGCAACGGTATTGGACAGGTTCAGGCTGCGGCAGCCCTCGCGCATGGGCAAGCGCAGGCGTTGTTCGGTGGGCAGGCTGTCGCGAATCTCTTGTGGCAGGCCGCGGCTTTCCGGGCCGAAGAGAAACGCGTCACCAGGCTGATAGCTGACCTCGTGAAACGCCTGTGAGCCTTTGGTAGTAAAGGCAAACACGCGAGGCTGGCCGATGCTGGTCAGGCAGCTGGCAAGGTCGGCATGACGCTGCAGGGTGGCATATTCGTGGTAATCCAGGCCGGCGCGGCGCAGGCGTTTGTCATCCAGTTCGAAGCCCAGTGGCTCGATCAGGTGCAGGTGGCAGCCGCTGTTGGCGCAGAGCCTGATAATGTTGCCGGTATTGGGCGGTATTTCCGGTTGAAAAAGGATGACGTGAAACATGCGCGGCTCCGAGCTTGACGACGAGCAGTATTCTACAGACCCGCGCCCTCGTCCGTGGGTGCGGGTGATTGCTTCGTTGGGTGTATTTGGTTTCCTGATTGGCCTGATGATTGGCCGTATGTTTCAGCCCGACCCTCTGTGGCTTGAGCGGGTAGAGGTGCTGGAACAGGGTTTGGAACTGTGGTTCAACGTTGAGCCAATCCCGCATGAGGAGCATGTGGCGGGTGTGATCAACCTGCGTTTGAAGAGTTTTGGCCGGGAGCTGCAAGGCACGCTCAAAGTAAATGGCCGCCAGGCCAATTGGCGTTTGCAGCGCGAGCGAAGGGATCTGGTTCTGCGGGTGGTGGCGGCTCGCCCACTGCACAGCGCGTGGCGCGCTGAACAAGTGGGTAGTCGTTGGCGGCTGGTGGTCAGCCTGAGGGAGCAATAAAAGAGGGGAATCCCCGGCCTGCCTGTACCAAGGTCCCCAAAACTGGGATTGCCAGAGTCTATGCAGGCCGTGTGCCAGTTTTATTACGCGGGCCGCAACAGCCTGAATGTGGCGGACTGCAGGGCATAAGGGCGAGGGTTTAAGGCGCCGATGGCCCAGGCTGTGAACCGCTGCTGTGCACGAGTGGGTCGCTGTGCATTGCTCTGGCGCATTTTTGCCGGGTGCGCCATGCAGGCTGCGCGTATGCCGGATAACGCCTGGGTGGTTTGTGTTATACAGTCCGTTAGTGACGAATGGCCTTTTGGTGTCGTTTATTAAATAAGAAGGCTCACAAGGCCTGTGCCATCCTGGCGCCGTCTGACAGGGGTGAGTGTTGCAGCTGTTATTGTCGGGTGACTCAACTCATCCGCAGCGAGCGCATGCGTTCAGCATTAGCGTCTGAAACGTTGATCAGGCTCAGGGGTGTTCCTGAGTGGCTAATCTACAGTGTGCCGCAGGCTGCATGGCCTGCATTGAAATAGCTGGGGGACTGTGCAGTTGGCGTGGTTTGCAAATAAAAGAACAAAGATCGCCACTGGTTTACTGGGGATTGAAACCAGCCCGGAAGGTATTGCCCTGGCGCGCGTACTGCGTGAAGCAGGGCAGCCCCCGCAGCTGCTGGAGTGCCAGTTTCATGAGGCCAGTAGCGTCGAGCAGCCCGCGTTGCTCAAGCGCCTGGTTCAGGAGCTGGGCTTTGCCGGTATGCCGGTCAATCTGTTACTGCACCCTGCCACCTACCAGATGCTGTTGCTCGACAGGCCAGATGTACCTGCTGCCGAGTTGCGTGATGCCATGCGCTGGCGGGTCAAGGAGCTGATTGCCGAACCCCTCGAGAATGTCGTCGTTGATGCCTTCAACCTGCCTGAAGATGCCTACCGTGGCCGTTCACGTATGGCCTACTGTGCTGTCCTGAACAAGGCGCGGATGCTTGCCTTGGGTGAGATGTGCAAGGGCGCAGGATTGCGCCTGGGCAGTATCGATGTCACCGAGATGGCGTTCCGCAACCTCGGCCTGCTGGCCGGTAGCGAGGGCATGAGTCTGGCGCTATTGCGTTTGCGCTCCAGCGAAGGACTGATCGCCGTGCAGCACGGCGCAGACCTGTACATGGCACGGCGCATCGAGCAGGGCCTGGAGCAGGCCGATCAGGATTTCTCGGCGATGACCCTGGAGATCCAGCGCTCTCTGGATTATTACGAAAGTCAGCTCGGCAAGGGCTACATCAACCGGCTGTTGCTGTTGCCGATGAAGCGCAATGGCGCAGCAGCCCTGCAGGCACTGTCCAGCGGCCTTGCGGTCAAGCTGCAGACGCTGGATTTGCGAGCGCTGTTTCCGGGTCAGGCCAGCGCTGAGCTGTCCGAGCAGGAACAGGCCTATTGCATGGGTGCTGTGGGTGCAGCCCTGCGGCAGGAGGCCGGTTGATGCAGAACCTCAATCTGTTTCAAATCGAGCGCCGGCAGAAGAGCGGGCCGCGGCGCGCCCAGATGCTGTTGGGGCTGGGTGTTCTGCTGGTGGCGTGCCTCGGGCATGCGGCCTGGACGGGTTGGCAACTGCATGAAGGTGCGCAGCGTCTGGCGGTGCTGCACGCGCAAGCGCAAGAGGAAGAGGCCCAGCTGGAGGCTGTGCGCGGAAACTTTGTTGAGCCACAGCTGGATACGCGGCTGCCCGAAGAGCTGGCTGCCCGCGAGCATGACAACCGTGAGTTACAGCGCCTGATCGCCTATCTGCAGGTGCTGGGTGTTCAGCGCAGTGCCGGTTTTGTCGCCCCGCTGACGGCGCTGACGGAACAACACCCGCAAAGTGGGTTGTGGCTCAGTGGCATCAGCCTGCATCAGGGCGGCCGGCATATGCGCCTGCAGGGCCGCAGTCAGGATCAGGAGTTACTCCCTCAATACCTGCAACGGCTGGGGCAGAGTGCGGTGTTCAAGGGGCGCGAATTTGCCCGTTTTGATGTGCAGCGTGGTGATGATCAATTGCTGCACTTTGACCTCTCGTCCCAGTTGAAGGACCAGGAGGCCGGCAATGAATAAGTGGTTGCAGCGCTGGCATGGCATGGCCACGCGTGAGCGTTGGCTGGCCTACGGCGTAGGCCTGAGTCTGCTCGGCATGCTGTATCTGCTGTTGATCGGCGACCCGCTTGGCCGGCGCCTCCAGCAGCAACAGAGCAGCGAACAACAGGCGCAGACGCGGCGTATTGCTGCTACCAGCGAGCTGCAAGCGTTGCAGCAGCGTATTGCGGCGGACCCCAACCTGGCATACCGCAGCGCACTTTTGGCGGCGTCTGCCAGCCGAGAGGCGCTGATCCAGCAGATTGACCAGCACACCGCCGAGCTGGTGACGCCACAGAAAATGCAGGCGGTATTGCAGGAATTACTGCGCAAGCAACCGCAGCTGCGTGTACTGGGTATGAGCAGTTTCACCGAGCCGGTGCAGCTGGCACCCGCCGAGCCAGCAGCAACGCCGGCAGCGGCTGATAAAGCGTCGCCCGAGCCAGCGGTAACGCTCTATCGGCATGGTCTGGAACTGCACCTGGAGGGCGGCTACTTCGATTTGCTCAACTACCTGCAGGCGGTGCAGGCCAGCGGCTGGCAGCTGAACTGGGACACTCTGGATTATCAGGTTGGCGAGGCGGGGCCGAGCAAGGCCAGTATCCGCCTGAAGCTCTACACCTTGAGTCGACATGCGGGGTGGGTCGGTGTCTAGATTTCTGCTTCTCTGCCTGCTGATCAGCGCGGCCGCACTGGCTGACCCTGGCGTCGATCCGACCCAGCCGCCGCGCGACCTGTTGCCTGCCGCTACGGCCAGTGGCAACAGTCCGCTGATACTGCAAGCCATCGTGCGGGGCGCCCAAGGCAGCCGTGCAGTGATTGATGGACAGAACCTGCGGGTTGGTGAACGCCATGCCGATGTCCGGGTGCTGGCCATCCATGCGCAGTCCGTATTGATTGAACGTCAGGGCCAGCAACAGCTGCTGCGCCTGGCTGAACCCGTTATGCAACCGAGCCGATGATGCCCATGATCAGATTTTTGCCCAGTGTCAGCCTGTTGAGCCTGAGCTGCCTGCTTGTGGCCTGCCAGACCTTCAAGGATGGCGATGCGCAACTCTATGAGCAGAGCAGCAAACTGCTGGATGACAGCCTCAAACAGACCCAGGCCACGCCCAAGGTCATGCCGCCGCTGGCCGTACAGGCGGCGCTGATCCCGCCGCTGGGCAGCGGCTTCAGCAGCGGCCCGCGCTTTGATGTGGCGGCCAAGGACATGCAGGCGCGCGAGTTCTTCCTCAGTCTGATGGACGGCGCCGGGCAGAACCTGGTGGTGCACCCGGACGTGAGCGGCACCATCACCTTCAGCCTGCGTCGAGTTACCCTCGATGAAGTGCTGGCTGCAGTGCGCGACAGCTATGGTTATGACTACCGCCGCACCAGCTATGGCTACCAGATTCTGCCCAACCAGGTAATTACCCGCAGTTACGACATCAACTACCTCAACCTGCAGCGCATCGGCCAGACCGATACACGGGTCAGCTCCGGGCAGGTGGAAAGCACCAGCAACAACAACGCGGGCAGCGGCGTTAGCAACAGTGCCAACAACAGCGGCAACAGCAACACTGTCACCACCCTGAATGCCAGCCAGGTCAGCACCTCCAGCAATGTCGACTTCTGGAATGAAGTGCGCCAGGTGGTGGAAATGATTGTCGCGGGCGACAGCAACAGCAGCGTGATGATCAACCCGCAGGCCAGCCTGCTGGTGGTGCGCGCGCACAGCGCCGCCCAGGAAAACGTCGCGCGCTTTCTTGAGCAGGCTCAGCTCAACTTGCAGCGTCAGGTGATTCTGGAAACCAAGATCCTCGAAGTGCAGCTCTCCGATGGCTTCCAGGCCGGGATCAGCTGGGATCAGCTCGGTGGTGATGTCAGCAGTAGCCTGGGCGGTGCCGCGCTGAGTGGCCCGACCGGGGTCGACGGGGTATTTGGCATTGCCCTGACCCTCGGCGACTTCACCGGTCTGATCGAACTGCTGGAAACTCAGGGTGAAGTGCGCGTGCTCTCTAGTCCGCGTATTTCCACGTTGAACAATCAGAAAGCGGTGATCAAGGTGGGCACTGACGAGTTCTTTGTTACCAATGTCTCGTCCACCGGCTCCACGGCCACTGTGGGCGGCGTCACCGAGCCGACCCAGGACATCACTCTGACGCCGTTCTTCTCCGGCATCTCCCTCGACGTCACGCCGCAGATCGACCAGAACGACACCGTTACCCTGCATGTGCGCCCGACCGTCAGCCGTGTGCGTGACCAGAACAAGACCATCACCTTGGGCGAAGACAATGTCTTCAACCTGCCGCTGGCGCTGTCCACCACGCGCCAGTCTGACTCCATCGTGCGTGCCCGCAGTGGCCAGGTGGTGGTGATTGGCGGCCTGTTGCAGAACAACAGCGAGAACACTGATGCCAGCATCCCCTGGGCCAGCACCCTGCCGATTGTCGGCAACCTGTTCAAGCAACAGCGCAAGGCGCTGCAGCAGAGCGAGCTGGTGATTCTCATGCGGCCGCAGGTGGTCAGCGATGAGGTCTGGTTGAATGAACTGCGCAAGAGTGCGCAAACCTTCAAAGAGCTGAGATAGGCCGATGTATGAAGCCTTCTTTGGTCTGCACGAAAAACCCTTCGCGCTGACCCCGAACACTGGTTTTCTGGTGCAGCTGGCGCCCTACCAGGCCTGCCTCAACCTGCTGCGCGTGGCACTCGGTGAAGGTGAAGGCTTTATCAAGATCACCGGCGAGGTGGGCACCGGCAAAACCCTGCTGTGTCGCACCCTGCTCAATGAGCTGGACGCTGAGCGTTTTCAGCTGGCCTATCTGCCCAATCCGGGCATGAGCCCGACGGGCTTGCGCCAGGCGTTGGCGCGTGAACTGGGCATTGACGGTGCTGCAGAGCTGGATAGCCAGGCGGTGCTCGATGCGTTGCACCGACGGCTGATTGAGCTGGCCGCCGCAGGCAAAAGCACGGTGCTGCTGATTGATGAGGCCCAGGCATTGCCCACGGCCACCCTGGAAGCCCTGCGCCTGCTGACCAACCTGGAAACCGAGCAGGACAAATTGCTGCAGGTGGTGTTGTTCGGCCAACCCGAGCTGGATGCGACCCTGGCGCGTGCGGAGTTCCGTCAGCTGCGTCAGCGCATCACCTTTTCCTACCAACTGCGTGCATTGGATGTGAAAGATGCCAGCCGTTACCTGACCGAGCGTCTGGCGGTGGCTGGCTACCGTGGTGAGCCGCTGTTCGATAGCGCTGCCGTGCGGCGCCTGGTGCGCGGCAGCGGAGGCATCCCACGGCTGCTCAATATCCTTGCGCACAAGGCGCTGATGGTGGCGTTCGGTGAGGGGGTGCGGCGGGTGCGGGTCAGCCATGTCAAACGCGCACAGCTGGATACAGAAGGGGCGCAACCTTTCCTGCAGCGTCGTTCTCCCTGGCTGGGCTGGGGCATGGCCGCTGGTGTGCTGTCGGTCGTGCTGCTGGGCGTCTGGCCTTGGCTGGAACAATGGCGGGAGTGGCTGCCATGAGCCTGGTCAATGACATGCTGCGTGATCTGGAGGCGCGTCGTGCCGCGCCCAATGAGCGGCTGCGCCTGGATGGTTTGTACGCCGTGGATGAGCGCGCTGCAGCCCGCCGTGGCCGGTTGCTGCAGGTGCGTCGCGGGGTGGTTGCTGTGGTGCTGTTGAGCGTCCTGGGCCTGCTGGTCGCTCTGGGTCTTCTGCGTCTGTTCAAAGCCCCTACTGACGGGCTTGTCGATGACGCGCCGAGTACCTCGGTGGCGGCTACGCCGGCCGTACAGATTCTCGCCGTGCTGCCGCAGCACGATGCCCGTGGTTTGGTTCTGCAGCTTTTGCTTGAGCGCGGTGTCGCCTACCAGCGCAGCGAGGAAAGCGGGGCGATCAGCCTGCGCCTGCAAGACACCCAGCTGGTCGGCGAGCCGCAGCAGGGCAGCCTGCAACGCGAGGGCCGCAGCCTGTCCTGGCGGGTGGAAAACAGCGGTGCGGATGTGCAGGTGCTGCTGGTCGGCCTGGGCGACAGCCTGGACGTGCGTGACCGCCTGGAGGCAGCCGGTGATCGCTGGATGCTTTGGGTGGAGGTGCCGTTGAATACGCCTGTCGCTGTGGACGATACCCCCCTGGCGCTGGACAACCTGCCCCCTGCCGAAGCCGCGCCAGCGCAAGTCGAAGCGCCCATGCCGGCTTGGGTCAGTGCACCGTTGCCGGCTTCTGTGCCGGCCGCTGCAGCGCCACCGGCCGCTCAGCCCGTTGCCCCTGCTGTGACGCCGCAGGTGAAAATTGCCGCGCATCAGCCTGACGACCTGACCCTGGCGCGGCAAGCTTTGCAGGATGGCGACAACACCCGCGCCATCAGCCTGCTGGAAGCCCTGCAGAAAACCCGCAGCCATGATCCGCAAGTGCTGCGCTGGCTGGCCCGTGCCTATCTGGCTGCTGGCGATCAGCAGCGTCTGCTCGACTGGCTTCCTGGGCAGTTGGCGCAGGTGTCGGATGACAGCGAGCTGCGCCTGTTGCTGGCGCGTGCGCAACTGCAGGCCGGCGATACCCGTGGTGCCGTCGCGACCCTTGAGCAGAATCCACCGCGCCTGGAGCAGGAGCCCACTTACTTTGCCTTGCTGGCGGCCAGCTACCAGCAGACCGGGCAATGGCAGCACAGTGCCGAACTCTATCAGCGCCTGGTTGCGCTGCGCCCCGGCCAGTCAACGTGGCAGCTGGGCCTGGCCATTGCCTTGGAACAACGTGAGCAACCGGCCGATGCTGGCCGTCACTATCGCCTGGCCCTGCAAGGGGCGGGGCTGGATGAGAGCGCGCGGCGCTTCGCCGCAGAACGCGCCAAGGCGCTGGGAGGCCTTTGATGAGTCAGGATGATCTTCGCCAACGCAAGGTGCGTCTCGGCGACCTGCTGATTCAGGCCGGCTTGCTCAGCGATGCGCAGCTGCAACTGGCCCTGCAGGATCAGAAACGTACCGGTGCCAAGTTGGGGCGTACGGTGGTCGACATGGGCTTTGTGGATGAGGTGCGTTTGCTCACCGCCTTGTCCGAGCAGATGAAGATCCCGTTTATCGACCTCAAACACTTCAAGTTCGATCAAGAATTGGTGCAGCGCCTGCCAGAGGCCATGGCCCGGCGTTTCCGCGCGCTGGTGCTGTCACGCGAGGGCGATGGCCTGCTGGTAGGCATGTCCGACCCGCTCGATCTGTTCGCCCTGGACGAGATGGACCGCATCCTCAAGGTCCGCGTGCGCCCGGCGGTGGTCCGTGAGGCCGAGCTGCTGGCGACCCTGGACACGGTGTATCGACGCACCAGCGAAATTGCCTCGATTGCCGGTGAGCTCGAAGGCGAACTCAAGGACAGCGATTTCGACCTGTCCAAGCTGGGTGCCGACAGCAACACCGAAGCGCCGGTGGTGCGTTTGCTGCAAACCCTGTTTGAAGATGCCGTGCAGATGAAGGCGTCCGACATCCACATCGAGCCCGACGAAGGTGTGGTGCGCATTCGTCAGCGCATCGACGGCGTGCTCAGTGAGCAGGTGATGAAGGAGGCGCGCGTGGCTTCGGCCCTGGTGATGCGCCTGAAGATCATGTCCGGGCTGGATATTTCCGAAAAGCGCTTGCCCCAGGACGGCCGTTTCAATATCCGGGTCAAGGGCCACAACATCGATGTGCGGGTCTCGACCATGCCGGTGCAGTACGGTGAGTCGGTGGTCATGCGTTTGCTCGATCAAACGGGCGGGGTGTCCACCCTGGAAGCCAGCGGCATGCCGCCGGACATGCTGGTGCGCTTCCGTCGCCTGCTGCAACGCCCGTTTGGCCTGGTGCTGGTCACCGGGCCCACCGGCTCCGGTAAGACCACCACGCTGTATGCCGGGTTATCCGAGCTGAACAGCCCGGAGAAAAAGATCATCACCGTGGAAGACCCGGTGGAATACCGGCTGCCACGCATCAATCAGGTGCAGGTCAATGCCAAGATCGAGCTGAGCTTTGCCCGCGTGCTGCGCGCCGCGTTGCGTCAGGACCCGGACATCGTGCTGATCGGTGAGATGCGTGACCAGGAAACCGCCGAGATCGGCCTGCGAGCCGCATTGACCGGTCACCTGGTGCTCTCGACCCTGCACACCAACGATGCCCTGACCTCGGCCATGCGCCTGATCGACATGGGCGCCGAGCCGTTTCTGGTCGCCACCTCGCTGAATGCGGTGCTGGCCCAGCGCCTGATCCGTCGCGTCTGCGAGAACTGCATGGAGGACGACACGCCCGAGCCGCGCCAGCTGCTGTGGCTGGAAAACCTGCACCGTGCGCCGCTGACCGGGCGTACGTTCAAGCGTGGCGCCGGTTGCCACCAGTGCAACAACACCGGCTATGCCGGGCGTATTGGTGTTTACGAACTGCTGGAAATGGACGACGGCATGATTGCCGCGCTGCGCCGCAACGACCCACAAGGCTTTGCCGAAGCGGCCCAGGCCAGCGTCCATTACCGACCGTTGGCCGCCTGTGCGCTGGATTACGCCCTGGCCGGTGTGACCAGCGTGGATGAAGTGCTGAAAGTCTGCGCCACTCTGACTGATGAAGGGGTGGCCTGATGGCGAGCATAGGGTGCCAGGAGAATGAGCGGTGAGCCTGTATCGCTTTACCGGTCGTGATGCCCAGGGCGGCAAGATTATCGGCAGCCGCGAGGCGGGGTCGGCAGATAGTCTGGCCAGCGAACTGCTGGCCGAACGCATCACCCCACTGACCATCGAAGAGCAGGCCCAGGCGAGCGACAACGACGTGTTCGCTCAGCTCAAGGAAAGCCTGCGGCGCAAACATGTCGATCTGGAAGAGCTGATTATCTTCTGCCGGCAGATGTACAGCCTGAGCAAGGCCGGCGTGCCGATCATCCGCGCGATTGGTGGCCTGGCCGAATCCAGCCGCAACCTTTACCTGCGCGAAGTGCTGCAGGCGGTGCGCAGCGATCTGGAAGGCGGTCAGGGCATGGCTGTGGCACTTAACGCCCATCCCAAGGTGTTCAACACCTTGTTTGTCAGCATGATCAGCGTCGGGGAAAACACCGGCCAGCTCGATCAGGCCTTCCGCCAGCTGTCGGTGTACCTGGAACTGGAGCGCGAAACCCGCAAGCGCATCAAACAGGCCACGCGTTACCCGCTGTTCGTGCTGTCGGCCATGGCGGTAGCGCTGGTCGTAATCAACCTGTTCGTGATTCCGGCCTTCGCCAAGGTGTTTGCCCAGTTCAAGGCGGACCTGCCCTGGGCCACACAAATCCTGATCGGCACCTCGCAGTTCTTTCAGGATTTCTGGTGGCTATTGGCCCTGCTGTTCGGCGGCAGTCTGTTTGGCTTTTTCAAATGGATCGAGACCGATGCCGGTGCCCTGAGATGGGACCAGATCAAACTGCGCCTGCCGATTGTCGGCGGCATCTTCGAGCGCATCGCCCTGGCGCGCTTCACCCGCACCTTCGCGATGATGTACCGCGCCGGCGTGCCCCTGCTGCAGACCCTGTCGATCAACAGTGCCAGCGTGGGCAACCGCTACATCGGCCAGGCGATTCTGGCCATGCGTGAAGGCATTGAACGTGGTGAAGCCTTGACCCGCACCGCGTCTGCCAGCGGCCTGTTCACCCCGCTGGTGCTGCAAATGATGGCCGTGGGCGAAGAAACCGGCGCGCTGGACGACCTGTTTGTCGAGGTGGCGGATTTTTACGAACAGGAAGTCGATTACGACCTCAAGCAACTGGCCGATGCCATTGAACCGATTCTGATTGTGGCCATGGGCATCATGGTGCTGGTGCTGGCGCTGGGGGTGTTTTTACCCATGTGGGAACTGGCTTCGGCGGCCAAGGGTGGCCGTTGAAGGGCGAGTACCAATTGGAAGAGCACGTGCGCCTGGCGCGGCGGCTTGTTTGGACTATCAGCGGTGTACTGCTGGTGGCCGTGCTGCTGGCGCTGGCCTGGAAGATTGCGCAGGTCACTGAGCAGCGTGCCAGAGAGGCCACCCGCGAGCACCTGGCGTCCAGTCTCGCCAGCCTGAGTGCCGAGCATCATGCACGGGGGCGTACTCTGGACAGCAGCTGGCGCAAGAAAAATCCGTTTGCCCTGTTGCGTTGGCAGCAGGACAACTATTGCGGTGAATTGACGGTAGGGGCTGCGCCTCAGGGCGGTTGCTGGTATTGGTTACCAGACCACGCTTGGGTTCTTTACCAAGCCAGCTTTACCGACGGGTGGACAAGAACACGGGGTGAAGTGCGTGCGTGGCGGTTGTTGGTTGTTTCTGATGGGCTGCCAGCTGCGTCACAATCATTACAAGCATCTTTTACCCTGGAGCTTGAGGCAGTACCCGCGACGGAGTTGTCTGCAGCGGGGTATTGAAGTGACTGAGAGGAAACAATGAAGAACAGCAAAGGCTTTACCCTGATCGAATTGGTTGTCGTCATCGTCATACTCGGCATTCTTGCCGCTGTGGCGCTGCCGCGTTTTATCAACGTCTCCAAGGATGCTCATGAGGGTGCCGTCAAAGGTGCCGGCGGGGCATTGGCTTCAGCTGTTCTGCTGGTGCGTTCGCAGTGGGAAGTGAACCGCTCCAACGGCTCGGATACGACACCGGACACGGATGTAACCGGATACGGTGACGGCCTGGTGGATGTGAACGCCAGCGGCTGGCCAATCGGAACCGCTGGTGCGCTCAACTGCGTGCAGCTGTGGAACGCTATTCTGCAGGGATCTGCTCCGACTGTTGGCACGGCCTCGACACCGACTGCCCCGGTGGACTACGTGGCCACAACTGCCGGTACAACCTGTACTTACACCTATCAACTCGACCCGCCAGTGAGTGCCACCACGGGTGACCGGATCGTCTACGACTCTGCAACGGGCACTGTCGTCACGACTTACGTACGTTGATCAATTGCTGTTAGAGGACCTATCTGATGAAGAAGCAACAAAGCGGTTTTACCCTGATCGAGCTGATTATGGTGATTGTGATCCTGGGCATTCTGGCGGCGTTTGCGTTGCCGCGGTTTGCGGATTTCGGTGCCGATGCTCGCCGCGCAACCATTCAGGGTGTTGAGGGCGCGATGAAGTCGGCCAGCGCGATCACGCGTTCGGCATTTCTGGCGGCTGGTACGAATCCGGCGACTGTTACTCTGGAGGGGGCTTCTGTTGCAATTACCAACGGCTATGCCAGTCCTGCAGGCATCATAGTGGCGGCAAATATCACGGGTAACAGTGCTACTGATAACACCAATACGGGCGATTTCGTCGTTACTACCACGGCCACCACAGCAACTGTGCAGGCTAAAGGTGCAGCTACGCCAGCTAACTGTCAGGTGGTTTATACAGCAGCCACATCATCGGGTACGCCGGCAGTGATTACGGCTCCGACTATCGTCCGTACTACCACTACCACAGGCTGCTAAACCCTGTGCGTGGCTTTACCCTGGTCGAGTTGCTGATGGTCATGGTGATCATCGGCATTCTCGCCGCCGTGGTAGGGCCGCGTTTCTTTGACCGGCAGGTGTTCGATGAGCGCCTGTTTTTTGAAGAAAGCCTGGCGGCAGTGCGCTACGGGCAGAAGCTGGCGGTGGCCAGTGGCTGCCCGATCAAGGCGCAGATCAGCAATGCCGGCTATGCGCTGACTTACGCGGCGGCCTGTGGTGCACAGGCGGAGGGCAGTGCGGTGGCCAACCCGGCTGGCGGTAGCTATGCCGCCAGCAAGCCTGACAACGTGGACCTCAGTGTCGCGTTGGATGTTACGTTCAATTCCCTGGGGGGCGCTGCTGGTCCGGACAGCACTGCCAAGATGGCCAATGGCGCCTTTGTGCTGAGCGTCCATCCTGTCACCGGTTTTATTGAGACCACGCCGTGAGCATGCTGCGGGTTGCCCGTCTTGAGTACAAACCTGCGCAGCGCGGCATGACCCTGGTTGAGCTGGTCATCACCATTGTGGTGTTGGGTATCGCGGCGGCGGCCATGTTTTCGGCCATGGCGGCGATCACCGGGCGTTCGGCGGACCCCATGCTGCGCCAGCAGAGCCTGGCGATTGCCGAGGCCTATCTGGAAGAAATCACCCTGCAGGCTTTCCCAGCCACCACGCCCTGTGCCGCGAGCCATGACGGCGCTGGGCGAGGCAGCTTCGATGACCTGTGTGATTACAACGGGTTGTTCTACGCCAATCAGCCATTTGCACCGCGCAGCGCGGGATCGGTTACGCCGTTGGCCGGCCTTGAGGCTTATCAGGTAGGCGTTGCGGTGGTGTCCGCGCAACTGAACGGTGTTGATGCCTTGCGGATTACCGTGACGGTGCGTGACCCCGCCGGTCAGTCGTTGGCGCTCGACGGTTACAGGGCGGCCTACTGATGTGCAACCAGGCATTGGCTATCCCGCCCTCAGGTGCGCTTGCATCTAGTGGGCGTGGTGAGCGTGGCTTCACTCTGGTGGAGCTGATCATGGTGATCGCTCTATCGGCGCTGGTGGCGGTGCTGATCAGCAGCGTGCTGTCCAACCCTCTGCAAGGCTTTGTCGATCAAAGCCGGCGGGCCGAGCTGGTGGACCTGGCGTCTGGTGCGCTCAACCGCATGGCCCGCGACGTCCGCCTGGCCGTACCGAATACCCTGCGCACGCCGAATGCGCAGACGGTTGAATTGCTGGCGATTCACGAAGCCGGGCGTTACCGCGCCAACCTGGCCGGTGGAGTGGTGCGGCATGATCCGCCGCGCTGCCCGCCATCACCGCAGGCCTGTGTGATCGACGTGCTGAGCCCCGGCATGACGCCGGCGCGTGTCGCCGATGCGCGCTGGATGGTGCTGTACAACATCGGTATGGACACCACGGGGGATTCGGTCTGGCCGCCGTTCAACAGCAGCGATGCTGCCACCCCAGCCGTGGTGACGCCCAATGGTGTCGGGTTCGCCTTCAATGCGGGGGTGATGACCCTCAGCGGTGCCGCGGCTTCAGGCTTTCGCTTTAAATTCGCCTCGCCGCAACGGCGCTTTTATCTGGCCCGGGAAGTACTGGGTTATCACTGTGATAATCCGGGTACGGATGCGACCACCGGGCATGGCACCGGGGTCATCCGGCGGGCCAGCTTTACCAGCCTGGCCAGCAGTTATACCTATGGTGCGGGCAACAGTTCGTTGCTGGTGGACAGCGTGTCGCGCTGCACGTTTACCTATGAGCCGGGCACCAATACCCGTGGTGCGTTGCTGACCTTGCGGTTGGGTGTGAAGCGCCAGGGGGAGGAAATCATGCTGATGCAACAGGTGCATGTCGACAATGCGCCCTGACTCGCGGCAGCGCGGTTTCGGCCTGGTGGCAGCCATGTTCGTGATCATCATCATGGCCGCTGTGATCGCCACCATGGCGCGCCTGGCCGTCAGTCAGAATGCCACCAATACGTTGGCCATTCAGCAGGCGCGTGCTTATCAGGCGGCGCAGGCCGGCCTTGAGTGGGGCATTAAACAGGCCTTGGGCGGTCAGGCTTGCACCGACAGTTTCAGCGTGTCGGGGTTTGCCGTGAGTGTCAGCTGTGTGGCGACCACACCGCTGAGCGTGGCCGAGGAAAATCGCATGGTGCAGTTCTATCAGCTGACCGCCACGGCCGAGTACGGCGCCACGGGCAGCGCCGATTATGCCTACCGTCGTTTGACGGCTGTTGTGGAGCGTTAACATGTGCATCCGAACCTGGCTTGTTCGCCTGCTGTGGGTGTTTGCGTGTGTGGCCAGTGCCCCCGCAGTTGCTCAAATCAGTTTCGTGTCTGCGAGCAGTGCAACGCCCACCGCCAATACCACCAGCCTGGTATTGAGCGTGCCTGCGGGTGTGCAAAGCGGCGATTTGCTGCTGGCTCAGGTGGTGACCAATGGTTCGGCCACATTCACGACGCCCAGCGGTTGGACCGCGTTGCAAACCACCAGCAATGGCCTGGTGCAGGGCCTCTTCTATCGCTTTGCCACCGCCAGTGAGACCGGTACGGTCACTTGGACCTGGAGCGGTAATCGACGGGCCGGTGGCGGTATTGCGGTTTACCGGGGCGTTGACAGTAGTCAGGCGCCAGGGGCGGCAGTGTCTGCCAGTAATACCAGTGGAAATCCGACCGCACCGGCTCAGACTGTGGTCGATGTCAATAGCCTGCTGGTCGCGGTGTATGCCTTCGACCGAGGCCAGGGCACCCTGACCGCTACAGGAAGCATGAATACGGCGTATGCGCGCAGCAGCACTCAAAGTACTGGCGTTACCTTGTTGGGCAGTTACGAACAGCGGCCGGCCCCCGGCAGCACTGGCACACGGGTGGCAACCAGTAGTGATAGCGCGCGTAACTGGATTGCACACAGCCTGTTATTGCGCCCCTTGCCGATCAGCAACTCCGCCTTGCTCAGTTGGCGGCTGGATGAAGCCAGCTGGACGGGCGCTTCCGGTGAGGTGCTCGATAACAGCGGTAACGCACTGCACGGCACCGTCATCAATGCGGCCACTACCGCCAATACTTCGCCGGCTCTGCCACAGGTCAATGCGCAGGGCACGTGCGGCTACGGCACGTTCAGCAGCGCCGCCAGTCAGTATGTTCAGCGCGCAGATAACAACCTGCTGGATTTGCAGGGCAGCTTCACCATTGGCGCTTGGGTCAAACCGCGTACCCTGCCGTCCTCGGGGTTGATGAGCATTTTGTCCAAGGATGAGAACTACGAGTTTCATCTCAACCCCAATGGCACCATCAACTGGTGGTGGCAGACCACCGGCAACGCCACCAACCAGTTCAACAGCAGCACGGCAGTGCCGGTTGGGCAGTGGAGCCATGTACTGATCCGCTATGCACCGGGCGATCAGCGTATCTACATCAATGGCAGCCTGGCGGGGCAGGCCAGCTTCAGTGGTACACCGCAGGCCAACAATGATCCGCTGCAGCTGGGGGCTGATCAGGGGCAAGGTAGCCGTTACTTCAATGGCGAGCTGGATGAGGTGCGTATCTTTGCGAGTGCGCTGACTGAGGCGCAGATCAGTGCGCTGGTGGCCGAGCGTCACGCCTGTGCGGTGAGCTTGCAGTGCTTCAGTGACAATTTTGACGATGGCAGCCTGGGCAATGACTGGGCAGTGGCAAGCCGCGGTGCAACGTCCTTCACTCCGACCGTGACGGCCGCGCGTATGCGCCTGACCAGTAATCAGGTCAACGTCTCCACCGCTTCTACCTTGCAGCGGCTGTTCCCCGCCGCCGGTAACTTTATCCAGGTGCAGTTCAAGTATTACGCCTACAACGGCTCGGGTGCCGATGGCGTGGCCGTAGTGCTTTCGGATGCCACGGTGACGCCGCAACCGGGTGCGTTTGGCGGGCCGTTGGGCTATGGCACGCGTGGAGATGCCGCCAACCCCGGGTTTGCCGGTGGCTGGCTGGGTGTGGGCCTCGACGAGTACGGCAATTTTTCAGTCGAAGGCGGTGACAACCCACAGCAGCAACGCCCTGATTCGGTGGCTATACGGGGTTCGGGTAATGCCGGAGGAACCAGCGGTTACCGTTACATCGCAGGCACTCCCGCCAACCTCAATCCTGAGGTCGATAGCCCCGCGAGTAGCGCGGCGGCTCCCGGACACACCTACCGCATTACTGTGGATGGCCGCTTCAGCAATGAAGCGCGGGTGACCGTGGAGCGCGACACCGGCAGTGGTTTCGTGGTGCTGCCCAATCTGAATGCGGTCAATGTGCTGGCAGCGGCTAATCAGCAGGCAGCCCTGCCTGAGGATTTCTACCTGTCGTTAACCGGCTCCACCGGCGGCTCGACCAATATTCATGAGTTCGACGACCTGCAAGTCTGTGCCACCACGATCAATCCCATCGGCCAGCAGATCGATCATTTCGAGTTCAGCTACTCGCCCAATGCACTGACCTGCAATCCACAGCCCGTGGCCATTCGCGCCTGTGCCGATGCCAGCTGCAGCAGCCTGTTCAATGGGCCGGTGAGGGTCACGCTAAGCCCGGACAATTACTGGACCGCCACGCCCCCGGCAACGGTCGAGAACGGCAAAACCCTCGTTTTCAGTGGTGGTTCGGCGCAGGCACAGCTGCGCGTGCCCACGGTGGGAACAGTGGTCATCGATGATCTCAGTTCAGTGCCCGTTACCAGGCCCAACAGCCAAACCGTCTGCTCAACCGCCGGCTGCCAGATCAGTTATGCCAACAGCGGTCTGCTGCTGCAGGTGCCGAACATGCTGGCGGCCAAACCTACAGCGGCCACCCTCAGCGCGGTGCGCAAGGCGGATAATGCGCTGCAATGCGTGCCGGCCTTTGCCAACGTCACGCGCAGCGTCAGCTTCACCTCGGCCTATAGCAATCCGAATAATGGCTCCCAGCCCGTGGTGGTCAACGGCAGCAATGTCGGTGCCACGGCGGTGAGCCTTGCGCTCGACTTCGATGCCACCGGCACTGCGCCGCTGACCGTGCGTTACGACGATGCAGGGGAGATGAAACTGAGTGCCCGCTATGAGGGCGGGGCCGGCAGTGGCGACGACGGGCTGGTGCTGGACAATGCCGCGACTGACGATCTGTTTATCAGCAAGCCTTATGGCCTGTGTCTGCAGACCGCCAGCCTTCTCGCGCCGAGCACCAGTTGCAATGACGCCAGCTGTTCGGTGTTCCCCGGCGGCATCCGTGCGGGTGACAATTTCCCTCTGACCATTCGTGCAGTGGGCTGGCAGGCCGATGGCGAGGCGCTGACGGCGACACAGCTGTGCAACGGCAATGTCACCACCCCCAATTTCCGCCTCGCGAATATTGGTCTGAGCAGCGCAGTAGTCGCCCCGAGCGGGGGCAGCAATGGCACAGTAACCCCCGATCGCTATAACCATGCCCTGGGTAATGCAACGCTTACGAACCACTCGGTTTCCGAGGTCGGTGTCTTCACCATCACCGCTACTCCGCCGACAGGCAGTTATCTGGATGGGGAAACGGTCAGTGGCGGTAGCAGCGAGCCGGTGGGTCGTTTTATTCCGGCCTTTTTAAGCGCTCAGGGCAGTGCCAGCCTGACCCCCAGTTGTGGCAGCGCTTTCAGCTATCAGGGCCAGCCAATGGGGTTCGCCAATGACCGCCAGCCCACACTGACGGTCACGGCCATGAACCGCAATGGCGGTGTAACCACAAACTATGACCGCGGGGCTTTCTGGAAACTGGCAGCACCGGCAGTCGGCACTTACAGCTCAATCACCGGCATCGCCGCTCGGGATGTGCGGCTGACCCGTCAGGGCACTGCCAACCTGGCGGTGCTGGGGGCCGACAACGGTGATGGGCTGCGCACCTATCGCTGGACGGGTGAGCAACTGCTCTATACGCCCGCGATCACGCCCAGCAGTGACGACTACCCCTTTGATGCCAGGATCCGCCAGACTTTTCTCGCGGCCAGCTTGCGCGAGGATGACCAGGGCCAGGCGGTGTGCCATGGCAGCGGCTGCCAGGATTTCAATTACGACTTCACGATTGATGCAAACAACAACCTCGGTAGCCAGGTGCGTCTCGGCCGCTTGCGCCTGGGCAACGCGCATGGCTCGGAACTGCAGGGGCTGAGTCTGCCGGTGGTGCTGGAGAGTTGGCAGGCTGTGGCCACTGGCAGCTTTCGGCCTGAAGGGTTGGACACCTGCACCACGGCTGTCAGCCTGGGGGCGGCGCAGCTGGATCAATTCAGTGGCCATCTGGCCTCTGGGGAAACCACGGCCAGCCTGGCTTGGCCGCTGGATCCAACTCAACGGCAGGTGTTAATGAGTGCACCCGGCAACGGCAACGACGGTTCGGTGCAAGTCAGTTTTCCATCCGCGCCCAGCTGGTTGCAGTACCCCTGGGACGGGGCGACCCGTTCGGCTGCGCGTGGCCTGGCCAGTTTTGGGATCTACAAGGGCTCGGCCCCGGTGATCTACCGCCGCGAACTGTATCGCTGAAACAGCAAGGCCGCCTGTGCGGCGGCCTTGCTTGGATCGGCTAAGGTGCGAGGGATCAGTCGTCGCTGTCCTCGTCATCAGCACTTTCAACGTTCATGCCCAGTTCCTTGATCTTGCGCGTCAAGGTATTGCGGCCCCAGCCCAGCAGCACGGCGGCGTCGCGGCGGCGGCCGGCGGTGTGTTTGAGCGCGGTTTCGATCATGATCCGCTCGAAGGCCGGTACGGCGGTGTCGAGCAAGCTGGATTGGCCACGGCCCAAGGCCTGATCGGCCCATTGGCGCAGGGCTTGTTCCCAGTTGCTGGCCGGGGCGCTTTCCTGCGGTTGGCTGAGCAGTTCGGGCGGCAGGTCGTCGACATGCACTTCACGCCCGGAGGCCATGACGGTGATCCAGCGGCAGGTGTTCTCCAACTGGCGCACGTTGCCCGGCCACGGCAGGTGTTTGAGGTAGTCTTCGGTTTCGCTTTTCAGCAGCTTGGGTTCGACGGCCAGTTCCAGCGCGGCGCGGCTGAGGAAGTGGCGGGCCAGCGTCGGGATGTCTTCGCGGCGATCCGACAGGCGCGGGATGTGGATGCGGATGACGTTGAGGCGGTGGAACAAGTCCTCACGGAACTTGCCAGCCTGCACCAGGCTTTCCAAGTTCTGGTGGGTGGCGGCGATGATGCGCACATCGACCTTTACCGGGGTGTGGCCACCCACGCGGTAAAACTCACCGTCAGCCAGCACGCGCAGCAGGCGGGTCTGGGTATCGGCCGGCATGTCGCCGATTTCATCAAGAAACAGTGTGCCGCCGTCGGCCTGTTCGAAGCGCCCGCGCCGCTGGTTGGCTGCGCCGGTAAACGCCCCCTTCTCGTGCCCGAACAGCTCGGATTCCATCAAATCTTTGGGAATCGCCGCCATGTTCAGCGCAATAAAGGGGGAGGCCGCGCGCGGGCTGTGGCGGTGCAGGGCGTGGGCGACCAGCTCCTTGCCGGTGCCGGACTCGCCGTTGATCAATACGGTGATGTTGGAGTGCGAGAGGCGACCGATGGCGCGAAACACCTCCTGCATGGCCGGCGCTTCACCGATGATTTCCGGTGTGCGCGGCTGCTCGACCGGCGCGGCCAGGCTTTGCTGTTCCTGTGCGTGCAGGTTGGCGCGTTTGACCAGCGACACCGCTTCGTCGACATCAAACGGCTTGGGCAGGTATTCGAACGCGCCACCCTGGTAAGACGCCACGGCGCTGTCCAGGTCGGAATGGGCGGTCATGATGATCACCGGCAAACGCGGATACAGCTCGCGGATGCGTGCCAGCAGATCAAGGCCGCTGGCCCCAGGCATGCGGATATCGGAAATGATCACATCCGGTTGCTGCCGGCTCAGGCGGTTGAGCACACCATCGGCGCTGTCGAAGCTCTGCGTGGTCATGCCTTCTTGTTGCAGGGCTTTTTCCAGTACCCAGCGGATGGAACGGTCGTCATCGACAATCCAGACGGTTTCACTGCGACTCATGACGGTGATGCTCCTTGTTCCAGCGGCAGGAAGATCGAGAACACGGTATGGCCCGGATGGCTCTCGCATTCGATCAGGCCTTGGTGCTGACTGATAATGTTCTGGGTGATGGCCAGGCCCAGGCCGGTGCCGTCGGCACGCCCGCTGACCATGGGGTAGAAAATGGTTTCTTGCAGCTCGGGCGGTATGCCGGGGCCGTTGTCGATGATTTCGATTTTCGTCACCAGGCGATGCCGGGTGTGGCCAATGGTGAACTGGCGCAGGGTGCGGGTGCGCAGGGTGATGCGGCCCAGGCGCAGATCGGTTTGTCCGGACAGTGCCTGCATGGCGTTGCGCACGATATTCAGCACCGCCTGAATCATCTGTTCACGGTCGATCAGGACATCCGGAATGCTCGGGTCGTAATCGCGCACCAAAATGATGCTGCCCTGGCTTTCCGCTTCCACCAGGCTGCCGACGCGCTCCAGCACTTCATGCACGTTGGTCAGCGCCAGGGAGGGCAGCTTGTTCGAGCCGAGCATGCGGTCCACCAGGTTACGCAGGCGGTCGGCCTCCTCAATGATCACGTTGGTGTAATCCTTGAGGCTCTCCTCGGGCAGTTCACGCGCCAACAACTGCGCTGCTCCACGAATACCCCCCAGCGGATTTTTAATCTCATGAGCCAGGCCGCGCACCAGCATTTTGGTGGTTTCCTGTTTCGACAGCTGGGCTTCTTCCTTGGTGATGCGCAGCAGCCGGTCACGCGGGTGGACTTCCAGCAGCAGCAGGGTTTCGCCGCGATTGAGCACCGGCGTTACCGCGTAGTCGACGGTCAGGGTCTGCCCGCTGACGGAGGTCAGCACCGCTTCACGTTTGTTGAACGGGTGGGCGTGCTCTACCGCCAGACGCAACGCGCTGAGGGCTTCGCTGGATTCAGTGAACAGTTCGCTGATGAATTGGCCGTGACTGCGCTGGCCACTGACAGCCAGGAGCATCTCCGCTGCCGGGTTCATGTACTCAAGACGCAGGTTGTCGTTGAGCAGCAAGGTGGCCGTGGTCAGGTTGTCCAGCAGCAGGCGATGCAGTGCGTCGTTGATGATCATATGGAATGTCGCAGACCCTTGGGCTCCAGCAGTGTGGCTGGAAAATGCAAGAAGCAAACCAAAGCCCTGAAAAGAAGCGTGTTTGACTGTGGAATGCGGCGAATTGGCGACTATTCAGCGCAATTGGGCGCTGCGGTGCGACCCAAAACAGGGAGAGTATAGAAACGCAGCACGCCTGAATGCACCTTGTTGGTGCACCAGGGTCTGTTGCCGTTTCGTCGCGAGTCGCATTGCTATCAGAGGAAGGGCACGAAAGGGATGTCTTTTTTCTCTGGCGGCTTGTCCTTCAGTGGACACTCAGGACGCACGCCATAGTCGGCCTTCTTGCAGGGGGTGACCATGCGTTTCTGCGCCAGGGAAATGCGCAGCATGTGAAAGGGCTGACTGGGCGTACGTTCGATGATGCGGCCTTGCGCATCAATGATTTCGACCGCCAGTTGATGGGTGCCGCGGTCGATATTCTCCAGCGGAAACACCGGGCTGCTGCCCACTTCGCCTACCTGTTCGCCGTCCAGCAGCAGGCGGTAGCTGTGCTGCGGGTGGAGGTCGGGCTCGCTGTTGACGCTGACGATCAGGTTGCCGGCAGCATCCCGGATGGTGGCATCCGGCTGGGGTACCAGAATGCGCAGCAGGTTGTAGCGCAGCGCCGGTTCGGGCGGGGCCGCGATAACCGGTGCCGCCGACGCCGGTTGGGCGGGCATGGCGTTGCTGGGCACCAGTTCGACGCGCTCGGCATTGCCGGACTTGGGTTTGTCGGTAAACACCCGGTTACCGTCGGCATCAATGTAGGTATAGACCTGCGCCAGAGTAGGCAGGGCGAGCAGTAGCAGGCCGCATAACAGCAGAGTTCGCATAGGTCAGGTGGCTGGCTTTGGTGTGGGTTTTGGCGGTGGTGGTCGCAGGGCCGGGCTGCTGGTATTCACCCGCTGCACGGTGAAGGTCACCGTGGCGCTCTGCTGGATTGGCTTGCCTGCACTCAGTACCTCCACCGCCAGGCTGTGTTCACCGCGGTCGGCATTGTTCACCTGCAGGCGTGGTGCATTGCTGAGTTGGCCATGAGGTTTGCCGTCCAGCAGCAAACGCAGTAGATGGTTGCTGGCCAGACGTGGCTCGATCGCTACGCCGACGCTGAAGGTGCCGTTGTTGGCGCGCAGCGCTTCCTCACTGGGCAGGTCGGTGAGTTGCAGGGTGCTATAGGGCACTGCGGCGGTACCGCTGTCGCTCGGTGTGCTGGGCGCTGGGGCGGGGGGTACCGCCAGGGTTACGCTGTTGGTTTTGGGCAGTTCGACATTCTGCGTTGCCTGGCCTTCCGGCGGTTGGTCAGTGAAGACCGTATTGCCGTTGGCGTCGGTGTATTTGTAGATCTGTGCACTGGCCGGCAAGGCCAGGTTCAGCAGCAGGCAGATAAGTAGAGGGCGCATGCCTGACTCTCCCGGGTAATGTGCCCTAAGCCTTGCACTGGTGAGGCGCTCTGGCAAGCACGCAAATGGCTGAGCGTGTACCAGCGCAGAAAACTACGGCGCGAAAGGTGGTTTGTGCGCGGCGCCAAACGCAAAAAGGCCACCCGAAGGTGGCCTCTTGTGTTGCGTGCCGGATTAGACGCTGTAGTACAGGTCGTATTCCAGCGGGTGTACGAAGGTGCGTACTTTGATTTCTTCTTCGGACTTCAGCTCGATGTAGGCATCGATGAAGTCGTCGGAGAACACGCCGCCTTTGGTCAGGAACGCACGGCCTTTGTCCAGCTCTTCCAGGGCTTCCTTCAGGCTGCCGCACACTTGTGGGATCAGCTTGCCTTCTTCGGGTGGCAGGTCGTACAGGTTCTTGTCGGCCGCATCGCCAGGGTGGATCTTGTTCTGGATACCGTCGATACCGGCCATCAGCAGAGCAGCGAAGGCCAGGTACGGGTTGGCAGCCGGGTCCGGGAAGCGTGCTTCGATACGGCGGGCTTTCGGGCTGGACACGTACGGAATACGGATCGAGGCCGAACGGTTGCGCGCCGAGTAAGCCAGCATTACTGGAGCTTCGAAACCTGGGACCAGACGCTTGTAGGAGTTGGTCGACGGGTTGGTGAAGCCGTTCAGGGCTTTACCGTGCTTGATGATGCCGCCGATGAAGTACAGGGCGGTATCGGACAGGCCGGCATAGCCTTCGCCGGAGAAGGTGTTCTTGCCATCTTTGGAGATGGACATGTGCACGTGCATGCCCGAACCGTTGTCACCGTACAGTGGCTTCGGCATGAAGGTCGCGGTTTTGCCATAGGCATCAGCCACGTTGTGTACGCAGTACTTCAGGGTCTGAACTTCGTCAGCCTTGGCCACCAGGGTGTTGAACTTCACACCGATTTCGTTCTGGCCGGCAGTGGCCACTTCGTGGTGGTGAACTTCGATGACCAGGCCCATTTCTTCCATGGCATTACACATGGCAGTACGGATTTCGTGGTCGTGGTCGCACGGCGGAACTGGGAAGTAGCCACCTTTGACGGCTGGGCGGTGGCCTTTGTTGCCGCCTTCGATGTCGGCGTCAGTGTTCCAGGAGCCTTGTTCGGAGAAGATTTTGAACATGGAGCCGGAGATGTCGGACTTGAACTTCACTTCGTCGAAGATGAAGAACTCAGGCTCTGGGCCAACGAATACGGTGTCACCGATGCCGGTGGTTTTCAGGAATTCTTCCGCGCGCTTGGCGATCGAGCGTGGGTCACGATCGTAGCCTTGCATGGTGCTCGGCTCGATGATGTCGCAGACGATGATCAGGGTCGGCTCTTCGGTGAACGGATCCAGTACGGCGGTTTCGTCAACCGGCAGCAGGATCATGTCGGAAGCTTCGATGCCTTTCCAGCCGTGGATGGAGGAACCGTCGAACATTTTGCCGACTTCGAAGAACTCGTCGTCCAGCGCATCGCGTGCCGGCATGGTCACGTGGTGCTGTTTGCCCTTGGTGTCGGTGAAGCGCAGGTCAACCCACTTCACGTCGTGTTCTTTAATAAGTTGAATCGACTTCGACATGCTGTCCTCCAGGTGGATAAGGCTCGAATCGTGAGCCCTCAATAGTACGGTACGGCCGGCGGCATACTCCGCCAGGGCATCCTGCCTCACAAGGGAGCAAATTGCATGCCAGTGCACAGGAATGGGTGTAAGCCCTGAAACTCAGGGCTGGCGGGGGCTGCATAGCGCTGCCCGATAAATATTTGCACTGTTATGGTTCGCTATATTTATTGCGCGCACTTTAATGGTGCGCGTTTTGATTGGGTGAGGATTTTTGATCAAAGCTTGAGCAATTTCCGCTATAATCCGCGCCCCTGTTTTTTGGCCGTCTCGGCACGCAGCGTTTTCATGAAACTGATCGTTAAAGTCTTCCCGGAAATCACCATTAAAAGTCGGCCGGTGCGTAAGCACTTTATCCGGCAGCTGGCGAAGAATATTCGTTCGGTTTTGCGTGAGTTCGATCCACAGCTGCAGGTCAGCGGTGTGTGGGACAACCTGGAAGTCGAAACCCAGATCAGTGAACCGAAAACCCTGCAGGCGATGATCGAACGGCTGAGCTGCACCCCCGGCATCACCCACTTCCTGCAAGTCGATGAATACCCGCTGGGCGACTTCGATGACGTGTTGGCCAAGTGCAAGCTGCACTTTGCCGATCAGTTACCGGGCAAGATTTTTGCGGTGCGCTGCAAGCGCGCTGGCAAGCATGCCTTCAGCTCCATGGACATCGAGCGTTATGTCGGCAGTCAGTTGCGCCAACAGTGCGGCGCGGCCGGCATTTCGCTGAAAGACCCGGACGTGGTGGTGCGCATGGAAATCCGCGACCAACGCCTGTTCGTCATTCATCACCAGCACGAAGGTCTGGGCGGTTACCCGCTGGGCTCGCTGGAGCAAACGCTGGTGCTGATGAGCGGTGGCTTCGATTCCACCGTGGCGGCCTACCAGATGATGCGCCGCGGTCTGGTTACCCACTTCTGCTTCTTCAACCTCGGTGGCCGTGCCCACGAGTTGGGCGTGATGGAAGTGGCGCACTATTTGTGGGAGAAGTTCGGCAGCTCGCAGCGTGTGCTGTTTATCAGCGTGCCGTTCGAGGAAGTGCTGGGTGAAATTCTCGGCAAGGTCGACAACAGCCAGATGGGCGTGATCTTGAAACGCATGATGCTGCGCGCCGCCACGCGCATGGCCGAGCAGCTGCAGCTCAATGCGTTGGTCACGGGCGAGGCGATTTCCCAGGTATCCAGCCAGACCTTGCCGAATCTCTCGGTGATCGATTCGGCTACCGACATGCTGGTGCTGCGCCCGCTGATCGCCAGCCACAAGCAGGACATCATCGACACGGCCACGCAGATTGGCACAGCCGAATTTGCCAAACACATGCCGGAATACTGCGGCGTGATCTCGGTGAACCCGACCACGCGGGCGAAGAAAGACCGCATCGAACATGAAGAGCGCCAGGTGGACATGGCGGTCTTCGAGCGCGCCTTGACGCGTGCCACCTTGCTGCCGATCGACAAAGTCATCGACGAGCTGGGCAAGGACATCAAGGTCGAAGAAGTCAGCGAAGCCCTGGCCGGGCATGTCATCATCGACATCCGCCACCCGGATAATGCCGAAGAGCAGCCGCTGGAGCTGCCCGGTATCGAAGTACAAGCGTTGCCGTTCTATGCCCTGAACAGCCGCTTCAAGGAGCTGGATGCCGCGCGCCAATACCTGCTGTATTGCGACAAAGGCATCATGAGCCGTTTGCATGCCCACCACCTGCTCAGCGAGGGGCATGCCAATGTGCGCGTTTATCGTCCGACATAAAACGCCCGGGTTGAATGGCGGCAGTATTCGCCATCGCCCTCCCGACCAACGGGCCAGCTGATACCGCGTTTCTTAATACTCGCCGCCTAGACTAAGCGGCAAACCGAATCCTCTGATCGAGATACACACGTGATCGAAAATCTACGCAACATCGCCATCATTGCCCACGTTGACCATGGTAAGACCACCCTGGTAGACAAACTCCTGCGCCAGTCCGGCACCCTTGAGCGCAACGAGCTCAACGACGAGCGCGTGATGGACAGCAACGACCAGGAAAAAGAGCGCGGCATTACCATCCTGGCCAAAAACACCGCGATCCGTTGGGGCGAGTACCGCATCAACATCGTCGACACCCCCGGCCACGCCGACTTCGGCGGCGAAGTAGAGCGCGTGATGTCGATGGTTGACTCCGTGCTGCTGCTGGTTGACGCCCAGGATGGCCCGATGCCGCAAACCCGCTTCGTGACCAAGAAGGCTTTCGAAGCCGGCCTGCGTCCGATTGTGGTGATCAACAAGGTTGACCGTCCGGGCGCGCGTCCGGACTGGGTACTGGACCAGATTTTCGACCTGTTCGACAACCTCGGCGCCACCGAAGAGCAACTGGACTTCCAGGTCGTCTACGCCTCGGCCCTGAACGGCATTGCCGGTCTGGACCACACCGCCATGGCCGAAGACATGACCCCGCTGTACCAAGCCATCGTTGACCACGTGCCTGCGCCGCAGGTTGATGTCGACGGCCCGTTCCAGATGCAAATCTCGGCACTGGACTACAACAGCTTCCTCGGCATTATCGGCGTCGGCCGTATCGCCCGTGGCCGCGTCAAGCCGAACACCCCGGTGGTCGCCATCGACGCCGAAGGCAAAAAGCGCAACGGTCGTATCCTCAAACTGATGGGCCACCACGGTCTGCACCGTGTGGACGTTGAAGAGGCCACTGCCGGTGACATCGTCTGCGTCAGCGGCATGGATCAGCTGTTCATCTCCGACACCCTGTGCGACATCAACAACGTTGAAGCCATGAAACCGCTGACCGTTGATGAGCCGACCGTTTCCATGACCTTCCAGGTCAACGACTCGCCGTTCTGCGGTAAAGAAGGCAAGTTCGTCACCAGCCGCAACATCAAAGAGCGTCTGGACAAAGAGCTGCTGTACAACGTGGCCCTGCGTGTGGAAGAAGGCGACAGCGCCGACAAGTTCAAGGTTTCCGGCCGGGGTGAACTGCACCTCTCGGTACTGATCGAAACCATGCGTCGCGAAGGCTTCGAAATGGGCGTTGGCCGTCCGGAAGTGATCATTCGTGAAGTGGGCGGCGTCAAGCAAGAGCCGTTCGAAAACGTCACCATCGACATCCCCGAAGAAGCTCAGGGCAAGGTCATGGAAGAAATGGGTCTGCGTAAAGGCGACCTGAGCAACATGGTGCCGGATGGCAAAGGCCGTGTGCGTCTTGAGTACAACATCCCGGCGCGCGGTCTGATTGGTTTCCGTAACCAGTTCCTGACCCTGACCAACGGTGCAGGCATCCTGACCTCGATCTTCGACCGCTACGACGCCATGAAGTCCGGCACCATGTCCGGTCGTCAGAATGGCGTACTGGTTTCGGTTGAAACCGGCAAAGCCCTGACCTACTCCCTGGAAACCCTGCAAGCGCGCGGCAAACTGTTCGTTGAGCACGGCCAGGAAATCTACAACGGTCAAATCGTCGGCCTGAACAGCCGCGACAACGACCTGGGCGTGAACCCCACCAAGGGCAAGAAGCTCGACAACATGCGCGCCTCGGGCAAAGACGAAACCATCGCCCTGGTACCGCCGGTTCGCTTCACCCTGGAGCAAGCGCTGGAGTTCATCCAAGACGACGAGCTGTGTGAAGTGACGCCGAAGTCGATCCGTCTGCGTAAGAAGATCCTCGACGAAGGCGAGCGCACCCGCGCTGCCAAAAAAGCCAAGAACTGATAACAGTTCTAGCTATCTGAAAAGCCCCCGCCGGCACGAGCCTGCGGGGGCTTTTTTATGCGGGGTTGCCTGGCAGCAGCATTGTCGGCTTGGGGTGTTTTCTGTACGTTGCGCGACAGTAACCGGTGGTCAGTAGTTCAGGATGAACGGCCGGTTCTGTGAGTTAGGTCACGCGTTTTCTGGGTGATGGCAAGTCGCCATGTGTTTTAATGCGCGCCGCATTTTTCTCTGTTAATCCGCTATTCAAAGGATTGAAGGCATGTCCCTTCGTAGTAACCCTTTATGGCCTGCCATTCTTGGCGGCCACCCTGCGTGCCGTCGCTGCGCGACGTTAAAAATGGTTCCCGGCCATTTTTTGGCCGTCTGGCTGATGTGTTCCCTTATTCCCGCGGTATCGCTGGCGCAAACGCCAGGTGATCGGGACCTTATCCGCGAACGTCAGGAGCGTCTGCTGCAAGAGCAGCAGCGGCGTCTGGATGAGTTGCGTCAGTTGCCAGGGAAGGTTGATCAGCTCCCCGCGCAACCAGCAACAGACGATGAGCGCTGTTTTGCCATTGAACAGATCAATCTGGTCGGCGCTACCCTGCTGAGTGCGGCGGATCAAGCCAGTATTCTCAAGCCCTATAGCGGGCAATGCCTGGGCGTTGGTCAGCTCAATCAGCTGCTTAAGGACATCACCAATCACTATCTCGGTCGTGGTTATGTCACCACGCGCGCCTACCTGCCGCAGCAGGACCTGGCCAGCGGCACGCTGCAGGTCACCGTGGTCGAGGGCCAGCTTGAGGGGTTGAATAGTTCGGAGCTGGCCTCGGATCGAGAGTTGGCCATGAGCTTTCCCGGTACGACCGAGCGTACGCTGAACCTGCGCGAGCTGGAGCAACTGGTCGAGCAGCTAAATCGTTTGCCGTCGCGTCAGGCGCAATTGGAGCTGGTACCCGGTGAGCAGGTCGGTGGCAGCCGCGTTCAACTTCAAGGCCAACGCAGCAAGCCATGGCGAGTTAGCCTGGCGCGGCATAACGATGGCCAGTTGAGTACCGGTGAGCAGCAGTGGGGCCTGGGCCTGGATTGGGACAGCCCACTGGGCCTGGCCGATCAGTTGAGCCTGCGTGCCGGCCGCGATGCAGTCAGCGACAGTTACCGCCATTCGCACAACCAGAGCCTCAACTACAGCCTGCCGTACGGCTGGTGGACCTTCAATTACAGCTACAGCCAGAGCTACTACCGCACCCTGAATGAGTCCAACGGCTTTGCCTTCGACACCGATGGCGAGAGCAAAACCCACGCCTTGCGCGGCGAACGTGTGCTGCACCGCGACAGCCTGAGCAAAACCGCCGCCAGCCTGGGCGTCAGCCACCTGCGCAGCAACAACTTTATCCTCGGCAACCTGATCGACGTGTCCAGTCAGCGTCTGTCGGAAGCGCAGTTGGGCTTTAACCATGGTCGCCGTATCGGCAGTGCCTTCATCAACGCCGACCTCGGCTGGCAACACGGTACCGGCGCATTCGATGCGCAGCGCAGTGGCAGCCCGCAAGGCGGCCAGCCGGTGGCGCGGTACAACAAATACAGCCTGACCTTGAGTTACCTGCAGCCGTTCCAGCTGTGGGGCGAGTCGTTCAGCTTCGACAGCCTGGCCAACGGCCAGCGCAGTGAAGACGTGCTGTTCAGCCCGCAACGCATCAGCGTTGGCGGTCTCAGCTCGGTGCGCGGTTTCAAGGAGCAATCGCTGTCCGGCGACAGCGGCGCCTATTGGCGCAACCAAGTGCGCTGGCGCAAGGCAGTCAGTTGGCAACCGCTGCAGCCCTTTGTCAGTGAGTACGGCGTGGCTTTCGCCTACGACATGGGCGTGATCAGCGGCGGGCGTTACAACCCGGACCAGCACGGTCGCCTCTCCGGCAATGCCATCGAGCTGAGTGCCCGTGGCCAGCACCTGGCCGCCTCGGTGACCTTCGCCCGTTCACTGGAGCGCCCGGACGCCATCGAGCGTCAAGAGCATCCGGTGTACTTCCGGGTCGACCTGTTCTTCTGATTTTCCTGATTGCTGATTTATCGCCCTACGGGTTGGAGTTATTACATGGACGTTCGCACGCCTTTTTTCCAGAACATTGCCTGTGTCTTGATCGGGGTTCTGTTCCTCAATCCGATCGTGACCACGGCAGCTGAACTGGCACTGGATGCCCAGGCCGGCAGCAATGCTGCGGTGACCCAGGCCGCCAATGGCGTGCCCATGGTCAATATCGCCACGCCCAATGGCAGCGGCCTTTCGCACAACAAATTCACTGACTTCAACGTCAGTCAGCAGGGGCTGATCCTCAACAACAGTGCTCAGGCGCTGGTACAAACCCAGCTGGGCGGCTACGTGATGGGCAACCCAAACCTGGGCGGCCCAAATCTCACGGGTGGCGCGGCGAATGTCATCCTCAATGAGGTCAACGGCGGCAGCCCCAGTCAGCTCAAGGGCTACACCGAAGTGGCCGGCAAGTCCGCTGCGGTCATCGTTGCCAACCCGCACGGCATCAGTTGCGACGGCTGCGGCTTTATCAATACCCCGCGCGTCACCCTCAGCACCGGCAAGCCGATTGTTGAGAACGGCAAGCTCGACCGTTTTGATGTCGAGGGCGGGCAGATCCGCATCGAAGGCGACGGCCTCAATGCGCGCAATGTCAGTCAGTTCGACCTGATCACCCGCAGTGCGCAGATCAACGCCGAGCTGCATGCCAACCAGCTGAATGTGATTACCGGGCGTAACGACGTTGACGCCGCCAACCTCACGGCCACCGCCAAAGCCGAAGATGGCAGCGCCAAACCGCAACTGGCCATCGACAGCTCAGCGCTGGGAGGCATGTACGCCGGGGCGATTCGCCTGGTCGGTACCGAAGCCGGTGTGGGCGTAAAACTGGCCGGTGATATGGCCGCCAGTGCCGGGGATATTCAGATTGATGCCAATGGCCAACTGAGCATGGCGCGCACCGCCGCCAGCCGCGACCTGCAGCTCAAGGCCGAGAATATCGAACTAAATGCCGACACCTTCGCCGGGCGCAATGCCGTGGTCGACGCCAGTGCGCAGACGCGGGTCAAGGAAAGCCTGGCAGCTTCCCAGCAACTCTCCGTTAAAGGTGGCGAGCTGCTCAACCAGGGCGTGGTCGAGGCGGGGGTGCGTGCCGATGGCAGCCTGAACAACACGGCCACCCTGAGCCTGCAAACCAACACGGTGAAGAACCCCGGCACCATTACCTCCCACGGCAGCTTGAATGCCGATGTGCAAACTTTGGATAACCGCGCCGGCAAGCTGCTCAGCGCCGGTGATGCAACGCTCAAGGCGCAAACGCTGGAAAACAGCGCCGGGCGGATCGTTGCGCAGAAAAACCTCGAGCTGAGCGGTCACCAGCTGAACAACCAGAGCGGTGAAGTTCTGGCTAAGCAGGCGATCACCGTCACGGCGGCCAACTTGGCTAACCAAAACGGCACCGTCTCTGCCAACGGCGCGATCACGGTCGAATTGACCGGGGCACTGGATAACACAAATGGCCTGGTTGAGGCCGGTAGCACCCTCGTTGTCAGTGCCGACAGCCTGAGCAATAGCAATGGTGGGCTGCGTGCATTGGGCAATAGTGGCTCAAGCGTTTTTGCTATCGGCACTCTGTTCGATAACCACACGGGCAAAGTCGAAATCGGCAATTCCGCCTTACGACTGCATGCTGCCCGCTTCGAGCAGAGCAGTGCTGGTCGCTTGTTGGCACTCGGCTCGCTGGAGGCCAAGGGTGCTGATTGGCGTAACGAGGGTGAGGTTAATACTCAGGCTGCACGCCTGGAGCTGACGGGAAGCTACCGTGGGAATGGCAGCCTGCTCAGCGAGCAGGATCTATTCATTACGACTGATAGTTTGGAGCTGGGAAATGGCGCGCAGTTGCGTACCCGTGGCCAGGCACACCTGCAACTTTCTGGCGAGTTGCGCAGCCGTGGCATCATCACGGCCACCCAGGGCCTGACACTTGCGGCAAGTAAGGTGCATAACCTTGGCACACTAGGCTCCGCTGGGGCAGTACGTGTCGATACCCAGGCCTTGGCGAACGAGAACGGCTTGCTATTCAGCGGCGCGGACATGCAACTGCGTAGCAAGGCGTTGACCAACCGCTTTGGCGACATCTACAGCCTTGGCTCGCTGGACTTCGCCCTGGACGACCAGCACCGCCGCGCCGAACTGCTGGAGAACATCTCCGGCACGATTGAAAGCGCCGCTGACATGCGTTTGGCGGTAGACAGCCTGGTCAACCGTAAAGACAAACTGGTTTTCCAGCAGCGATTGGTTTCAGGGCAAATTACCCTGACTTCCACCGACAACTGCAAAGGCAAACACTGTGAAGCCTCTTATTATGTAAACGAGACCTTCGGTCCGCATATTACCGAGGACTCGGCCAGCGCCAGCCTGACGGCCGGTGGCGCTCTGCGGTTTACGGGTGGCACCTTCGACAACCGCTACAGCAGCGTGTCAGCCGGCAACGATATCGTCATCAATACCGAGCGCTTCTCCAATACCGGGGTCGGTGGCGGTGAGCTGCGCTATGCCAGCTATCACGTCTACACCAAGAGTGACAGCGCCTACTGGACCTTCATCAACAACATGGGGGCCTACAACGCCTATAACGACCCCACCTCGGCTTCTTACAACCCCGGTTACCTGTCATTTTCCGGGATCGCCTTAGGGGCGCAAACCGGCGGCAGTGTGACGGCAACGAGTGGCGGCGTCGTGGCGCCTGCGGTTGTTCAGGCCGGTGGTAATGTCAATATTGTTGGCCTGCAGACTATCGAGAATGCGCTTGTCCGTGCGGGTGAAGCCACCCAGCCAGGCGTGAGTCGTGTTGCAGACACCCAGCTCGGGACTACCCCGCCCCCCACGCTGAATCAACAGTTACCGCCGGAGCTGGCCCAGCAAACCGTCGACCCTCTGGCTTTGCCTGGATTTAGCCTGCCGCAGGGGAACAATGGCCTGTTCAGCCTCAGCCAGAATCCTGAGCATCCCTATCTCATTGAAACCAACCCGGCCTTTGCCAGCCTGAGTAGCTTTCTCAACTCGGGCTACCTGCTCAACGCCGTTGGTTACAACCCGGATCAAACCCAACGCCGCCTGGGCGATGGTTTGTATGAGCAGCGCCTGATCCAGCAAGCCATCGTCGCGCGTACCGGCAAGCGCTTCCTCGCGGGTTTGAACTCGAACGAAGCGCAGTTCAAGTACCTGATGGACAACGCCATCGCCAGCAAACAAGCGCTGAACCTGGCCCCCGGTATCGCCCTGACGGCCGAACAGGTGGCGGCCCTGACCCATGACATCGTCTGGATGCAAGAGCAGGTCGTGAATGGCCAGAAAGTTCTGGTACCAGTGCTCTATCTGGCTCAGGCCAATGACCGTCTGGCTCCCACGGGCGCCCTGATTCAAGGGCAAGATGTCGCCTTGATCAGCGGCGGCAACCTGAACAACAGCGGCACTCTGCGCGCCAGTAAGAACCTCAGCGCGACGGCTAACAACATCAGCAACAGCGGTCTGATGCAAGCGGGCGAACGTCTTTCCCTGCTGGCCACCGACAGCATCCGCAATGCACAGGGCGGCATCATCAATGGCAAGAACGTCACCCTGGTTACCGAACAGGGCGACATCCGCAACGAACGCAGCATTGGCACCAGTGCGGGCCGTGACGGTGGTTTCAGTTGGAGCCAGAGCGTGGCGGACAACGCTGCCCGTATCGAAGCCGGCAATAACCTGACCCTCTCCGCCGGTCGCGACCTGCGCAATATCGGTGGCGTGCTCCAGGCTGGCGGCGATGCTCAACTTCGGGCCGGTCGTGACCTGCTGATTACCGCCGCCACTGAAGTGGACACTACTCAGGCGCAATACAAGAAAGCCCGCACCTCCAGCCAGACCATCACCCAACATGGCAGCGAGGTGAATATTGGCGGCGATCTGACAGCCGAGGCTGGACAAGACCTGACGGTGATCGCCAGCAAGGTTAAGGCCGGTGGGGATATCGACGTGTTGGCGGGTGGCGACGCGACCATTGCCTCTGCCGCCAACGAGTCCAGCAGCGAGTACCGCTACAAAGGCAACGGCAAGACGATCAATAAAGAAGACAGCACCGTGCGCCAGCAGGCGTCGGAAATTGAAGCCGGTGGCGACCTCAGTGTAATTGCGGGAGAGAACCTGCTGCTTAGCGCGAGCAAGCTCAAAGCCGGTGATGAAGCCTATCTCTATGCCGGCAAACAGCTTGCCCTTATAGCCGCGCAAAACAGTGATTACTCACTGTACGACATGAAGAAGAAAGGCAGCTGGGGTAGCAAGAAGACTCAGCGCGACGAAGTCACCACGGTGCGCAATATCGGCACCAGCATTACTACGGGTGGTGATTTGACTCTGGTCAGTGAGGGTGACCAGCTGTACCAGAAAGCTCGTCTTGAAAGTGGGGCTGACCTGACGCTGGACAGTGGTGGCAGCATCACCTTTGAGGCGGTGAAGGATCTGGATCAGGAGAGTCATGAGAAGAGCAGCAATAGCTGGGCATGGACGTCTGCCAAGGGCAAAGGTAATACCGATGAGACCCTGCAACAAAGCCAACTGATTGCCCAAGGCGAGATCGTCATCAAGGCCGTCGAAGGCCTGAAGATCGACATCAAACAGGTCAACCAACAGAGCGTAAGCCAGACGATTAACGCGATGGTTGCCGCTGATCCCGAGCTCGCCTGGCTGAAGGAAGCTGAGCAGCGCGGCGACGTGGACTGGCGGCAGGTGAAGGAGGTGCATGACTCCTTCAAGTACAGTCATTCGGGGTTGGGTGGGCCGGCGATGATCGTTATTGCGATCATCGTGACGTACCTGACGGCGGGGGCGGCAAGTGGCGCAATAGGCTCTATGGCGGGTGCAGGGGCAGGTAGTGGCTCGGCCATGGCTGCCGCAGGTTCTTCGGCTATGGTCAGCGCGGGTACTGCCGTAGGTACCGCCAGCGCCGGCTGGGCTAACGTCGCATTGACCGCCGTTGCCACTTCTGCGGCTAGCAATGCGGCCATCAGCACCATTAACAACCGGGGTAACCTTGGGGCGGTGGTTAAGGACGTTACCTCCAGCGATAACCTCAAAGGCTATGCCACTTCGGCCATAACCGCAGGCGTTACCGCTGGCGTGCTGGACAGTGCCTTTGGCGTAACCGGCGACAACGTCAACAAGGTCACCAAGGGCTTCGATCTGAGCAAACCCAGTGAACTGGCCAAATTTGGTACCTACCTTGGTGCGCAGGGCGCGGTTCATGCGGTGACCCAGACCGCCGTTCAAGGCGGCAGCCTGGGTGGCAATCTGCAAACAGCGTTGACCAGTCAGGTACAGCACCTGTTACAGGCTGGGGTATTCAATGGTGTGGGCGACTTTGCAAGAGACGCCAAGTGGGCTGACGGCAGTCCGGAAAAGATTGCCCTGCATGCCGTGGTCGGTGGTTTGCTCAGTGAAGCGACAGGCGGAGACTTCAAGACCGGCGCACTGGCGGGCGGTGCCAACGAGCTGTTGATTGAACGCCTGTCAGGCGTGATCAAGGGCGACAAAGGCCTGGAGCTGGTGGTTTCGCAAATCATCGGTGTGGCGGCTGCTACGGCGACTGGTGGTGATCCGGCCAAAGCGGCGGAGTTGGCGAAGAATGCGACGGCGTATAACAGGCAGTTGCATGCGGATGAAAAGCTACGAATTAAAGAGCTGGCACAGGGAGACTCGCAGAAAGAGGCGCGACTTACTGCGGCTGCTTGTGCGCTAGTCAAGTGCTATGCCGAATACCCTAAAGACAGTGCTGCATACAACAGCCTAAAAGCTATGGCGGATTTGGGCAGCAGCGATGCTATGACAGTCGAACGCCAGCAATTGCAAGCCCAGCAAGGATTGTTCAACTACAGTACCCAAGGGGTGCTGAGTGATAAAAATATTGATGCAGCTAAGCAATTCAACAATACCCACCAGGTAACCACTCGAACTGTTGGTGCTGGTCAGGCGGTACTGGGCGGAGTGGGCGTAGCCGGTACGGTGATAACAGCACCGGCGAGCTGTGCAACCGGGTTGGGTTGTGTGGCGAGTGCCGCTGTGGGCACGCTGAGTGTGGATGCGGCCCTAGCGGGAACTAAGCAAGCGCTCAGTGGCAATCCTGAAAGCACCTATCTGAACGAAGCCTTGCAAAGCCTGGGTCTCAGCCCAGAGGCAGCCATGTATGCCGAGTTAGCGCTGGGTTTGGGAGCGGCGGCTAAGGCGGGGGGGGTGATTAATGCAGGGACTGCATCAAAGGCATCATCAGTAGCAGATGGTGGTCCAAAAGCGATAGGCGAAGTCGTGCCTCCCGCGCCTGTTGTTACTTCTGGTACGACTCGGACAGGTGTTGTTCGTACAAATGCCGCAGACTGGAGGGCACTGCGTGATAACTGGGATGACCTTGGATATAGTCAAATATTAAGTACTGAAAATCGGGCTGCGATTGCTAAAGGGAAGACTCCGAAAGTCGACGATGCATGGGTTAAGGTTTTTCCTGAGGATGCAGGGCTAAAGGGCGAGAGAATTCCTATGCACCATGTCCAGGGTTCGCCACTTACTGTGCCACTGCCTGATACGCGGCATTTGGATGCGCATATGCCGGGCGGATTTAGATACAATCCGGGCGGTCCAGGGTCAGCTCTCCCGGCATACCCTCCGAAAAAAGGAGCTGAGTAATGGATTCCATACCGCTAGAGCGTGCGAAGCAAAAGTTCATTTTTTATGTGGCCCAGGATTTGGACCAGTCTATTAGATCTAATGTACAGCAGCTTGTGAATGAGGTTGCTGCGTCAAGAATATGGAGCGTTACTCCGCCAAGCTTTATTGACGAGATCGACGAAACTGGCGCGGAAGTAGTAGGTGGGATGTTGGAGATTTATTCGGCTTTGCAGCCAAATGTACTCCCTATTGAGATGGACTCAAAAAACCTAGATGACGTAGAGGCGCTGGTAGGTGCCGTAAAAAAATTATCTGAAAAAGAAAATCTTTCATTTGAATTTCAGTTAGATACTACTTTTGTTGGCGCTATTGATGATGGTGTTATTGATCGAGTTCTGCTGGACGGTTTGCTTGTGCCGTGGCGAAATCACATCAAAGGGAAAAGTTGAGTTGGTCCAAAAGGGACAGCCGGAGTAATTGATACGGCCCCGATGGCTCAGCGGATTACGGATATCCGGGCTGCATTGCCATCTGATTTGAAGCGCGGTGGAAATATGGCTGTTGCTGAGGTCAAAGTAGAAGGCTTGCCATCTACGGTTGCTGCTCATAGTGGTATTAAAACACCAACGCCCGCTCAGCAAGCTAAGGGTATTGTTGGCGATAGTGGTGGTGTGTTCGAGACGTTTTCTGTACCGAATAAAAGTGGGCAGCTAGTGCCCAGGGCTGGCGATTCTGAGGCTAAGATTTTGGGCAGCCTTGCTCAGCAGCTTGGAAGCAATACAAAGGCAGCTGGCACCATAACTATTTTTACCGAGCGTGCTGCTTGTGCTAGTTGCTTGGGCGTTGTTGAGCAATTCAAAGCTAAATATCCAGGCATTCAGGTGAATGTCCTTGATAACAACGGGGTTCTACTGCGTCCCCGGCCTGTGAGTCCTTGAATTTATGGAAAGAGCTAGTTACTCAGTAATAAAGGAGCTGCTGCTCTCTTACTATTGGAGAGGGTGCAGGGATTATGGTTTTGCGGGCTGGCTTCCTGAGCAGGTCTGCGCATGGGCTTATGGAGAGTTTGAAGGTAGTTATGACCTCCCCATTGAAAATTTGATGTTAGAGGTTGCTAGTTTTGTGTTGGCTGGAGGCTGGTATTCTGGTCAGGCTGGATATCACAAAGAGGAAATTGCTCGAATTTTGTCGGCTATGAACTTAAATGATCAATTAAAAGAACTACCGCAGGAAGAGGCTGAAGAGTTTGCAAGTGATCTGAGAGTCCTCAATCTTATTTGAAATGTCTCCCAACACCGGCCCTCGCGCCGGTGTTGTTTTATCTGCGGTCAGCACCAAGCAATAACTGCCGAGGCTGTCTGTAATCTGTCTGCAGAGTGTCTGTAATTTGTCTGCAGACAGTCTGCAGATTGTCTGTAGTTTGTCTGCAGTGATAAAGCCACCGCCTCAATCGGGCAAGCCGATTGTCGATAACCGACCCTCTGTCCGCTTTGGCCCTTAAATCTGGTGTGTATTCAAGGCTTTGTATCGTCCTTAACTGCTGTTGATCGGGCTATACACCATACGCACCTTACCGGTGCTGCCAAAGCCCCGGATTTACTGGGTTGCAGCGGTTTACTCGGAACCCGTCTGTAGTCGCATAAGACTACAGGCTGCCCTGCAGGCTGCGGATTTACTGAGCAAGTCGTAGTACAGGCGTAGTACATAGCTTTTTCTTAGCTGCCCGCTTGTGATGGGCGCTTTTCTTTAGCCGCTGCTCTGTGGTGTTTCCCTTTTAGCTGCAACCTGAGTCCAGCGCTTGGCATCGTGCATGTGCAGCACGCTGGCGATGACTGTTTCCACGGCCTCGCGCTCCTTGTCATCGAGCTTGGAGACGGCTTCGAATTGGAGTTTGAGGCGATCATCCGGGCCGCGCTCTCCTTCATCGAACAGCAGCATATCGGCGCTGACACTAAGTGCCAGAACGATCCGCCGGAACACCTCGATGGTGGGCTGGGTCGTGCCTGCTTCATAGCGCCGTAGTTGCGAAATATGCACGCCGATGGTGTCGGCCATTTGCTGCTGCGTCAGGCCGCGCTCCTTGCGCAGGGCGGCCAAGCGTTGAGGAAAACTCATGGGGAGAACCAGCGTTGATAGGTGGACCATGAGTCTATGCCTCGTGTTTTTGCTGCTTGACGCAAGGTAGCATAGTAGGATTAATTAAATATATCCAATGTGATTGTTGACGTATTTTCAGGAGAAGCCCGAATGGCCCGCATCCCCGAAGCCGAACTGGCTCGCCTCAAGCGCGAGGTGTCGCTGGTTCGTCTGGTTCAGTCGCAGGGTCATGCGTTGGAGAAGCGCGGCAAGGATTTCGTCATGCGCTGCGTGTTCCACGAGGAGAGCACGGCCAGCCTGTCGATCTCGCCAGAGAAGAACCTGTATCACTGCTTTGGCTGCGGCGCGGCGGGTTCGGTGATCGACTGGGTGATGAAAACTCAGGGCGTGAGCTTGCCGCACGCGGTGCAGTTGCTGCGCAACGATGCGCCGCTGGACAGCAGCGAGAAGGTCGGTGTCACGCGCAGCCATGCCCGCCACCTTCCTCCTTTAGCCGCTGGCTCTTCCGAGCTGGAAGCCGCCGCGCTGCTGCAGTCGGTGGCCGAGTTCTATCACGGCAACCTCAAGCAATCGCCCGAGGCGCTGGCCTACCTGGAAGCCCGGGGCCTGAATCATCCGGAGTTGATCGAGCACTTCCAGCTGGGCTATGCCAACAAGACCCTGACTTACCGCCTGCCGGCGGTGCATACCCTGGCCGGTAAACAGGTGCGTCAGCAGTTACAGGCCGTCGGCGTGCTGCGCCCGACCGGCCACGAACACCTCAATGGCTGCCTGGTGGTGCCGGTGATCGGCCTGGAAGGCGGGGCCAGCCCGGAGCAGGGCAACCGTGTGGTGCAGTTGTACGGCCGGCGTTTACAGCCCAACCATAAAATCCCGGCCAACCAGTCGCGGCATATGTACCTGGCCGCGCCGTTGCGGGGGGTGTGGAACGAGGCGGCGCTGCTGGCGGGTGGCGAGGTGATCCTGTGCGAATCGCTGATCGACGCCATGACCTTCTGGTGCGCGGGCTATCGCAACGTGATTGCGGCCTATGGGGTGAACGGCTTTAGCCAAGATCATTGGCAGGCATTGAAACACCACGGCACCCAGCGGGTGATTATCGCCTTCGACCGCGACGAGGCGGGTGATGCGGCAGCGGCAAAGCTGGGCGAGGAACTGCGCGGCGCGGGCATCGAAGTGTTTCGCCTGCTGTTCCCGCAGGGCCTGGACGCCAACGGTTTTGCCCTGCAGGTGGAGAGTCCGGCGCAGGCGCTGGGCGAGTTATTGCAGCGGGCGGTGTGGCAGGGCAAGGGCGTGGCGAGTGACGAGGTTATTTTCGCGCCCGCGAAAATCGCCGCCGACTCTGCGGATGAACTCATTTTCGCGGACGCGAAAATGTCCCCTGCTGTTGACACGTCCTTTCCTTTAGCCGCCGCGCCGCAGGCAGCCGCTGTTTGCGTGCCTGAAGTTTCCGAATCGGAAACGCCCCTGGCCCCGGTGCCAGGCGTACCCGCTTGCGAATCAAATCCACCGGCCGAGCAGTTTTCGGAAAACGCCCAGGGCGATCTTTTGCTCACGGTGGCCGACCGCCTCTGGCGGGTGCGCGGCTGGAAGAAAAACCTCGGCCCGGAGCAAATGCGGGTCAACGTGCAGGTGCGCCGCGAGGCCAGCGAGCGAGCCGAGGCGGCGTATTACGTGGACAGCTTCGATCTGTATGCGGCCAAGGCCCGTTACAGCTATTTGAAACAGGCCAGCAGTGAGCTGGGCGTGGCCGAAGAACTGCTCAAGCGCGACCTGGGCCAACTGCTGCTCAAGCTGGAGGGCTTGCAGGAGGCGGCGATTCAGGCCGCGTTGGCCCCGAAAAATCCCACCCCGACGCTCAGCGCCGAGGACGAGAAAACCGCCCTAGACTTGCTGCGTGCGCCCAACCTGATCGAGCGCATCGAGGCCGACCTGGCACGCTGCGGCGTGGTGGGCGAGTCCAGCAACCTGCAGGCCGGCTACCTGGCTGCTGTGTCGCGCAAACTTGACCAGCCGCTGGCGGTACTGATCCAGTCGAGCAGCGCGGCGGGCAAAAGCTCGCTGATGGATGCCGTGCTCAACCTGATGCCCGAGGAAGAGCGCATCCAGTACAGCGCCATGACCGGGCAGAGTCTTTTTTATCTCGGTGAAACCGACTTGCAGCACCGCATCCTGGCCATCGCCGAGGAAGAGGGCGTACGCCAGGCCGCTTATGCCCTGAAACTGCTGCAATCGGACGGCGAGCTGACCATTGCCAGTACCGGCAAGGACGAAGCCACCGGCAACCTGGTGACCAAGCAATACCGTGTGCAAGGCCCGGTGATGCTGATGCTCACCACCACGGCGATCGACATCGACGAAGAACTGCTCAACCGTTGCTTGGTGCTGACCATCAACGAGAGCCGCGAGCAGACCGAGGCAATCCACGCCGCCCAGCGTAAGAAACAAACCCTCGACGGCCTGCTGGCCGACGCCGAGAAACAGGCCATCACCCGCCTGCACCAGAACGCCCAGCGTCTGCTCAAACCGCTGGCGGTGGTCAATCCGTTCGCCGACCAGCTGACCTTCCTTTCGGACAAGACCCGCACCCGGCGCGACCACATGAAGTACCTGACGCTGATCCGCGCCATCGCCTTGCTGCATCAGTATCAGCGGCCTATCAAGCACATCGAGCACCGTGGCCAGCGCTTGGCGTATTTGGAAGTTACGACCGCAGACATCGCCCTGGCTAACCGCTTGGCCCACGACATCCTTGGTCGCACCCTGGACGAGTTGCCGCCGCAAACTCGTCGTCTGCTCGGCCTGCTGCAAAGCTGGGTCAAGAGCCACAGCCAGGCCCAGGGCCTCAAGGCCCATGAGCTGCGCTTCAGCCGCAAGGAGGTGCGTGCCGCCACCGGCTGGGGCGACACCCAGCTGAAAATCCACCTCGGCCGCCTGAGCGAACTGGAATACCTGCAACTCTACCGGCGTGGCTTGGCCCACGAGTACAGCCTCAATTACGACGGCGATGGCCGCGATCAGGCGCACCTGATGGGCTTGCTTGATGCCGACCTGCTCACCAACAAAGCCGCTCGGTCGGGGTTTCCAGAAGAACGGTCGGCCCTTGGTCGGGTGCTGGCCGGCACCCGGCCGGGGACTGAAAACACCGCGCCAAGCCAGGCCCAGCGTGAGCCTGACGCTGATCCGGTCGGACTGAACGGCCAGGCATCTATCCGACACACTCACAGCGCCAGTGCGGCGTTGTCCAGCGCCGGGTAAGTCCAGCCATGCCGAAGAATGGTTCCCGCCAGAAACAGAAAATCGCTGACCAGGTGATCGGCCCGCTGGGCGATCCTGGCAGCCTGTATTTCCAGATGAAAGCCTTCCTGCAACACCAGCGCGAGCGCGGCTACTCCGAGCGCACCGTGGGCAACCGCGAAAGCCTGCTGATTGCCTTTATCCGCTGGTGTGACGAACGTGGCCTGAGCCGCCCGCAGGAGATCACCCGGCCGATTCTGGAGCGCTACCAGCGTCACCTATTCCTCTACCGCAAGGCCGATGGCGAAGCGCTGTCGGCCCGCAGTCAGACGGTGCGCATCACGCCGATTCGGGTGTGGTTCAAGTGGCTGACCAAAACCAATCGCATCTTGTACAACCCTGCTTCTGACCTCGATCTACCGAGGATGGAGCAGCGCTTGCCGAAACACATCCTCAGCAGCGACGAGGCCGAACGCATCCTCAACGTGCCGGACACTCAGACACCCACCGGTATCCGCGACCGCGCCCTGCTGGAAACTCTCTACAGCACCGGCATGCGCCGCATGGAATTGATCGGCCTGAGCTGGAGCGCCATCGACTACGAGCGCGGCACGGTGATGATTCGTCAGGGCAAGGGCAAAAAAGATCGCATGATTCCCATCGGCGAACGGGCCTTGGCGTGGATCACCAAATACCGCGACGATGTCCGGCCTCATTTTGTTCTGGGCCTAGACGATGGCACCTTGTTTTTGACCCAGCAGGGCGAAGCCTTCAGCCCCAACCGCCTGACGCAACTGGTGCGCGAGCACATCGAAAAAGCCAACATCGGCAAGCGTGGCAGTTGCCATTTGTTCCGCCACACCATGGCCACGTTGATGCTGGAGAACGGCGCCGATATTCGTTTCATCCAGGCCATGCTCGGGCATGTCAGCCTGAACACCACGCAGATTTACACCCAGGTCAGTATTCGGGCGTTGAAGGAAATTCATACCGCGACCCATCCGGCACGTTTGCAGCGGCAGAACCGGGTCGAAGGCGGTGCAGAAATACCCGAGGAAGACCCGGTCGAGCTGCTGCTGGCGACACTGGACGTCGAGGCCGACGAGGAAGGCTAACGCGCTACGCTTGTTGGCCCCTGGCGGCACGGCGGCAAGCCACCGCACCGCTAGGGGCTACGCATTCAGTGTGCGGTATGCGGGCGAGCAGCCATATCGACGCCCAGCGCCTTCATGACCGCGAGCATGGTTTTCAGCGTGGGATTGCCATGCTCGCTGAAGGAGCGGTACAGCTGCTCGCGGGACAGGCCGGTTTCCCTGGCCAGCTCGGTCATGCCTCTGGCACGTGCCACCACCCCCATGGCCTTGGCGATATAGCCGGCATCGCCGGTTTCCAGGGCATCGCTCATAAACTCCGCAATGGCCTCGGGACTGGTGAGGTACTCGGCGGGGTCGAAATCGGTAAAGGTCTCAGTCATGTTGCGCTCTCCACGCCTGCAGAATCTGGTGGGCGGCCTCGATATCACGGCTCTGGCTGCCCTTGTCGCCACCGCAGAGCAGAATCACCAGGGTGTCGCCTTGCTGGTGAAAATACACCCTGTAGCCGGGGCCGTAGTGAATCCGTAGCTCGCTGACGCCGTGGCCGACCGGAGCGACATCGCCAGGCAAACCCTCCATCAGCCGGTTGATCCGCGCCACGATACGGGCCCTGCCGGTATCGTCCTTGAGCTTCTTCAGCCAGGTTCGGAACTTGCTGGATTCGATTTTCTTCATTGGTTAACTGTAGTCTATAAAATACAGGCGGGGCAAGACGAATAATCCAGTCGGCTGGGTCGGTGGTTGGCTGTCAGGGCTGAAGAGCATGTCGGGGCGATTTTTCAGGCGGGGGGCAGAGTCGCGTCTGTGCGGTGCCCTGAAAGCCGCACCGCGTCTTGGTTGCAGCCGCATCGACAGGGAAAGTCGCGTCGGGTGATACT
>NZ_QAIG01000013.1:0-110978 GCF_003060885.1 Pseudomonas sp. HMWF032 | reverse complement strand
AGTCGCGTCTGTGCGGTGCCCTGAAAGCCGCACCGCGTCTTGGTTGCAGCCGCATCGACAGGGAAAGTCGCGTCGGGTGATACTGTTGGTCCAAAAGGAACTGCCGCGGCTGAAGTCCCAGCTACCTCTGCAACTACACGGGTAGGGCTGCGGGAAGACCTCGCAGCGCAAGCCGGAATCCCTCGAAATATGGTGGAAGCCCCGGCGAATGTTTGGGGGAAATCCATCGATGATATTCAACAGTCGTTCAAGATGGATGGTGCCAAGCTCACATATGTGCCACCAAGACCTGGAACATCTGGTAACGCGCAGGTGTACAAAGTTGAAGGTGGTACAACTGGGATTAAGACGGTTCAATATAGTCCATCTACTGTTAATGCGCCGATCAAATCAGTGCATGTGGGTGAGTACTATAAAATTACATATGTTGATGGTAGTAAGGCTAAGGTTATTGATCCTTCGACTTATAGGCCGAAATTCCAGGGGCCTTCTAAGCCAATTTATGACGCAAATACGACATATTTGAATCCGCAAGGGCAGAAGGTGAAGTTCAATCCTGCCACCAATACATGGGTTTCTGAATGATGCCGCTAGAAAGTTTTTCTGTAACTTGGGATGCTCAAATTATTCCTGGTGTATCACTTGCAGGTATACCATTGCATGCTAGTGCTGCTGATCTAGAGGCTGTGCTTTCCAGATATTTGGTGGATAAGAATTCTTTGCGGTATAGGTTTGAAGGGGCGCCAGACCTTCGTTTAAGTTGGTATGGTCTGGAGGAATGCGGAAGCGGCGGTTATTCTTTTTCGCTTTTTGATGATGAGATTGTCAGCGAATTCAAAAAGGGAGTTCCTGCATTATCTGTGCTTATTAGTGGTGGGAGGGTGTGTGCGGTTAAAGTTTATGACTTTAGCTTTCCAGACGAGCCTGCGCATAGGTTTGTCTATAAAGGGCTTTTGTCAGGAAGCATAGGTTTGGGAAGTCTTGTGTCGGACATTTTGCCATTTACTGGCTTAGAGTTTGATGAGGCCGAAGAGTGGTTTTATACCGGTCGCGATTATGGTGTCCTTGAAGTTACGGGGTGGGGGGTGCCTCTGAAGGAGGAACCGAACCAGCTTATTACAGCTATATGTGTAATTCCTGGATGATAAGTTCTACATATAGAAAAAAGGGGACAGATTTATTTTTCTAGCTGAGGGGCGGGTTAATAAATAAATCTGTCCCCTTTTCCCTGTCCCCTGTCCCCTGTCCCCTTTTCCCTTTTCCCTTTTCCCTTTTCCCGTCCCCTTTTCCCATGACCGCCAGGTGGTGTTTGCTGCTGCCGAAGATTATCAGCGCTATCTCACGGATCTTCGCGAGCTTAAAGATGTATTTGGGGTAAAGGTCTACGCCTACTGCCTGATGACCAATCATGTTCATCTTTTGCTGGAGCTAATGGGGTCGGAGTGATTTATTTTTGATCAATTAGGAATGGTCAACTGCTAGATAATTCACTCCGACCCCATTAGCTTTAAAAACTGATGTCGCGCGAAATCAAAGATCATTTCCTTTGTATTGAGATAACAACTGATTCATCAAGGTTTTGTTTTCGCGAACTTGAGCTATTGCCTCCCAGATTGCCTGCTGCCTTTCTGCGGGGAAGTTGCTGCTGATAGAAAAAGCGGCAAAATAAGATTTTGAGTTGAAAGGCACCGTTTGTATCTTTAATTTATCTTTGAAGGACGGATGTTCAGCAAACAGCTCTGCCATATTGCGAAGCGTGACCACGCTACCGTTGTCTTGAGTCACTAAGCGCAGCAACGTTGCGAGGTCCCCTTTTGACGTGCTGTCCACGTCGTTGAGGCCACCCGCTTTAAGGTCAGCGCCAACCGAATAACCTTGCGGCACCATCACCGGTTTGGGTAAGTCAAGTATGTTGCCTTCAAACTCATAGGGGTTATCCTTGCGGTTAACCACAACATATTCAGCTTGAGTTAATCGAAATGCAGACGCATTGGTGCTGCTCGCATCTGCCGGATAGCTTAGAAACTCGGTGCGTGCTTCCACATACGAAGCCCTCAGCACCATCTGTACTTCGCCTTTACGCGCCTGTTCAAGGCAAGCAACCCAATCCATAGGTCTAATGCGAAAACGGTCACCGCTAATTTTGCCGGCTTCGTTGAGCATGTCGACATAGAGTCCTTCAGCCTTATTGATTTGTACAAAAGTGAAGGGGTACCAGTAGGCTTTATCAGTACAAACACTGATGGCATCCTCGCTCAGTGCTGGCAAGCAATAGCCACTGAGCGCCAAAAACATACTCAATGAAGCAGAAGCCGTTCGTTTGCTGGCCATTAGAGCCTCCGGATAACCAATGATCTAAGGTGATTGACCGCTCTCTAACCCTAGGTCTGCTCCCCCAAAAATACAATTATTAGACGTGGGGCAGGCGTAAGCGCCCCATTAGCCGCGCCCCATGACAAGACCTTTTTCAGGCGGCCGGAGCTGGCGAGCCGCTCTGAGGCAGCAGCGCTGCGTGGCCATCGAGGGTGTTGATCAGCTGCAGGCGTTCGAGCGTGTGGCGCAGGTAAGCGCAAGATTACTGGCCGTTGGCCTTGGTGGTTTCCACCAGGCCATAGAGCTGGTGCGATCGAAGTAAGCTGCTGAGGCCGACTGAAACCGTGATCTATCCGCTGTTATCCCTTTGTGTGGATGGCGGGTACCTGTTAACGGTTTGTTATGGGTTTGTTCTTTGTGTGCAACTTTTTTCAATATGCTTGTCTGGCATCAGCCAGGCACATGCCACCAGAAAGTAAATTATTAAACTGAGCACAGGTGCAAAAAACGCGCAAACTATGCCGGTCAGGTAGGCCAGCATCGACAACTTGGTCTTGCCCGTCATGGCACACAGCCTCTGTACTTCCGGGTTGTCCGCTTCTTCTTTGGCGACAAACTGTGTCAGCAGAGACCAGGCGAAACTGGACAAAAATAAAATCCCTCCATAAAACGCCAGCGGGTATGAGCTAATAAAGTGCTTTCCCACCCAGCCACTGGCCATGGGAAGAATGGATAGCCAGAAAAGTAAATGTGAATTGGCCCAGAGAATCTTCCCGGTCACCTTGGTTGCGGAAAACCAAAGGTGATGATGGTTGTTCCAATAAATACCCACGTAGATAAACGTCAAAATGTGGGCAGTGAATTCAGGAATCAGGGGGACTAGAGATTCCCAGTTGGTGAACTCTGGGGGTTTGAGGTTGAATACCAGAATGGTAATGGTGATTGCCAGTACTCCATCGCTGAACGCTTGTAATCGTGCTGAATTCACTACGGTTACCTTGAAATAATTCAAAAAAGAGCGAGTGGTTTACTGTCGTTGGCTGAAGACTGGGTTCAACGGTAAAGCCATTTGGCGACCATGCGCGTATAGCGAGGCATGATTACATACACCATCAGTCCCACAATGCATGTTGCTACCAGCAGTTTGCCAAAGAGCATCGCGGGCAGCCCTTGCCCAGCACCCAGCAGGGGGGCAAGCAGTGCCGGTACGATCACCGTTAGTGGAAAAATGGCAGACAGGGTGAGCAGGAACTGCTTCCAGGAAACCGGCGGCTTGACCGTCGGCGGCGTAAACCAGAAATCCAGTCCGGTCTGCACCACGTAACGGTCACCTTTCTCAAGTAGGTGTTCAATACGCTGCAGAAACTCGCGTCGCACGTCAGACTGCATCCAGCGTTGCAGGGCCTCTATGCCTGAAAAACGAATGATCACGGTGAAGGTAGTGAGATTGCCAACCGGGCGGATCACGTCGGTGGACAAATAGCCTGGAATCTCTCTACAAGCCTCTCCTACATCCTCCAGCCACCGTTCGTATTCGGGCCAGCCATTGCGGCGGGGTTGGTGCACGATGATGGCCGTGACGGTTGTATCTGGGCTGCTGGAGTCAATTGCATGGTTTGTGGCGGTCATGGCAGGCCTATGTCGGGCAAGAAAGCGCACCCGCATTTTTGCAGATGCGCTCCGGGATTTACTTAGCGTTGTAGCTGGTCATCAGGTTTTTGTAGTCGGGAATATGGTTTGCGCAGAGCGTTCCCAGACCTTCGACATCATTGCGCCAGTCACGATGCAGTTCGCAGGCCATGCCAAACCAGGTCATGAGTTGCGCGCCTGCTGTCGACATGCGGTTCCAGGCGGAGTCGCGTGTCAGCTCATTGAACGTGCCAGAAGCGTCGGTAATCACGAACACTTCGAAGTCTTCTGCAATGGCGTCCAGTGCGGGGAAGGCTACGCACACTTCAGTAACTACGCCCGCGATGATGAGTTGCTTTTTGCCGGTGGCTTTGACTGCCTTGACGAAGTCCTCGTTATCCCAGGCGTTGATTTGGCCCGGGCGAGCAATATAAGGCGCATCCGGGAAGAGCGCCTTGAGCTCGGGCATCAGGGGGCCGTTGGGGCCTTGTTCGAAACTTGTAGTCAGTATGGTCGGCAGACCGAAAAACTTGGCAGCATCGGCAAGCGCCATAACGTTGTTTTTGAAGCGATCTGGCTCGATATCACGAACCAGTGACAGCAGGCCGACCTGATGATCCACCAGCAGGACAGCGGCATTGTTTTTGTCGAGCTTGACGTAAGGCTTGCTCAAAGGGTTCTCCTTGGTTTTTTTGGTATGTGCGGCGAGTGTTGTTTGCCTGTGGTCGGGGATGCCGCACGAATCCCCGCAGGTTTTTAATCAGCGTTAGGCAGATAAATCAGGTGAGGTGTGTATTGATAACGGAAAGAGACTAGGGGCGTTCCCAATTTGTGTCAGGAACTAAGTTCGCAGTGCAAAAATAATACGCCCACCCAGATAACCGTTTTATTACCGGCTCGCTTGTTCAGTTTGATTGCTCAGGACACGAGTCGTATGAATGCACTTCACTTTTTCGGTTTTTCTTTATGAAGTTATTTTTTGCTCAACGAACTTGGCTCATCTGGAACCTGCATGATGATCCTGACAGTAAGATCGCCAAGTACTTCTTTGTGGCAGCTGTCCCTTAACGTTAGGCTGCGACGTCGACCAGTACGATTTCGGCGGCTTCCTCTGCGGTCACGCGGATCGACTGCTCACCGGAAATCGCCGCACCATCCTGGGCCTGCAGCGCGATGCCATTGACGGTCACGCTGCCGCGTGCGGCGACCAGGTATCCCCGACGACTCGCATCTGCAAAGCGGTATTCCAGGGTTTCCCCGGGGCTCAGCGCTGCACCCAAAACCCGCGCGTTGGCGCGTATCGGCAATGCCTCTGTGTCATCTGCCAGGCCACTCGCCAAGGTGACAAATCGCCCGCAAATGTCGCCTTTTGGGAAGGGCTTGGTTCCCCACGAGGGCGGACCGCCAGGCTGGTCGGGAATGATCCAGAGCTGAAAGATGCGGGTGATGCCCTGTTCGAGGTTGAATTCGGAGTGCCTGATGCCGGTTCCGGCGCTCATCACCTGCACATCACCTGCAAGGGTTTTGCCCTTATTGCCGAGGTTGTCCTGATGAGTGATGGCCCCCTCGCGCACATACGTGATGATTTCCATGTCGGCATGCGGATGCGGCGAAAAGCCGCTGCCCGGTTGAATCGTGTCGTCGTTCCAGGCACGCAAGGCGCCCCAGTTGTTCCTGTCAGGATCCGCGTAGCTCGCGAATGAGAAATGATGACGGGCCTGTAGCCAGCCATGGTCGGCATGGCCGAGGCTTGATAAGGGGCGACGTTCGATCATGGTAGGGTACTGCTTTAAGATGGTTTAAATAAGGATAATAAGCGTTAATGTTTTCCTTAAAAATAGCAACAATGGAATAGCACCATTTCCATTTTTGCTTAGATGACTGGGCCAGTCAGACAATCCGTTGGCGGGCCGGGAAGGTGATGACTGGAGTGTGCGCTTGAACAAACTTCCTGATCTAGAGGCATGGGCGATCTTCGCCAAGGTTGCCCAAACCGGTTCATTCGTGCAGGCCGCAACGGAGTTGTCGCTGTCGCAGGGGACGGTCTCAAAAGCGATTACCCGGCTGGAGGCGCGGGTCAGGAGCATGCTTTTTCACCGCACCTCGCGCAGCATGACGCTGACCGACAGCGGTGTGATCGCCTTGGAGTTTGCCAACAAGATTCTTGAGGAGGGGTTGGCGGTCGAAGCCGAACTGACGGAACAGGCGGTCAATCTGCACGGGCAAGTGCGTGTGACAGCGCCGATGTCTTTCGGGCTTTCGTATGTCGCGCCTGCGCTGCCGGGGTTTATGGCGCAATATCCTGATATTGCGCTCGATATCGATTTCAGTGACGCGTTGGTCGACCTGATCGAACAGCGATTCGATCTGGCTATCCGGATTGCCAAACTCTCTGATTCGAGCTTGCTGGCGCGGCGCTTGTGCACGGTACGCATTCTTCTGGTCGGTTCGCCCGCCTATTTCGAGCAGCATGGCCGGCCTAGGCATCCTCGCGATCTCGCCGGGCACCGGGCGCTTCAATATGCCTATTCCCCTAAGGGTGAGAGCTGGCGGTTCCAGCATCCGCAGCATGGTGAATTCACGCAAACGATGCATGCGCCGTTGCGAGTGAACAACGCGGAAGCCTTGGTGCCAGCACTCCATGCTGGGCTTGGGCTGGCATTACAGCCTGAGTTTCTTGCCTGGCAGGAGATTCAATCAGGACGGCTGGAAACCGCCATTGACGACTGGGAGGTCGAACCTATTGCCTTGCATCTGGTCACCCCGCCCGGAAGGCGGCGTCCCGCGCGAGTACAAACGCTGATCGATTACCTGGGCGATTACTTTGCCACGGTGCCGTGGGCTCACGGAACCGGGCCGGAGCAGGCGTGAATTGGCCGCCCAGATCGTGGGAAAGGAGGCGATTTAATTTCCCGGTTGGTGAGGGCGCCAATCAGTAAAGCTGTCCCCCTGTTGCTTTTCCTAGCTGACTAAAAAGCCTCCGCAGGCATGAGCCTGCGGAGGCTTTTTGTTGGCACTGTTCGCCGGGGGCGGCGACGGTTCTGCCAGGTCATCATTTAGCGTTTGCATCGGTTATCAGGTTTTGGCGATCTGAAAGCGTTCACGCAGCCCCATGAGCAGACCGAGGCAATTGGAGCCGTTCATTTGATACGGCCGGAAGTCATCATCGACACCAAAGCGCAGCAGCAGGTCGCGTGTCAGTTTGGTGATGGGAACATACGCCATGCTCCATTCAGGGAACTGGCGTTCGTCAATCTCGCTGACCTGCAGCAGCAGGAGTTGCTCATGCCGCGAGTCCAGGGCGATGTGTTGATAGAGTTGGTTGACGGCAGTGCGTCCGCCTTCCAATACCTGCAGGAAGAATTCGCCGTTAAAGGCCAGCATGCCGGTGATGCCAACCTTCGCATTGTGTTGGCGAGCGACCTGTAACAGGGCGTCAATTTCATGAGCGCCTAATCCGTTTACCACCTTACTTACATAAAGCAGCCGCACAAGGTACATGGTTATTCTCCTTTTACCATTGGTCAGGCAAACGATAGATGCTCCGCATGGTTTGTGCTGCGCAGAAAGGTTGCATTGTGCAAATTCAGATCAGTGGATTGCGACGCCAATCGCGGCGCGTTGACGGGGGCAGCAAGTGCCTGGCCCAGGTGCTGGATGGGTCTTAGCGCATTAATTTTTCCAGACGGGCGGCCACAGTGCGGGCCATTTTACGCCGCCAGGGGGCGCTGTTTGGGTTGGCCAGTACGCGGTCTTCGAGGGCAAAACTCTGGATGATGGCGTTGTAGCCGAGCCAGCGCAGGGGTTCCGGCTCCCAGCGCGGGAGTCGGTTCAGTGGCTGGTCGCCCAGTACCCAGGGTTGGCGGGTTAGCTCGCTGTGTTGTCCGAGGATCAGGTCAGCCAATGTGCGCCCACCGAGGTTGCTGGCGCCGACGCCTTCGCCGCCATAACCGCCTGCCAGGGCAATGCCGCTGCGCCGGTCGACCAGCATGTGCGGTCGAAAACGCCGTGCCATGCCCAGGTTGCCGCCCCAGGCATGGGTGATGCGCACGTGCCTGAGTTGGGGGAACAGTTCCGCGAAGAGGTAGCGGCGCAATTCGCGCTCATGTTCATGCAGGTTGAAGTCGCTGCGCAAACGCCCGCCGAAGCGATAGCCGCCGCGTGCGCCGAATACCAGTCGGTTGTCAGCGCTGCGTTGGCCGTACGTGACCTGGCGGCTGTTTTCACTGAAGGCCTGGCCCCGTTCCAGGCCGATGTCAGCCCACACTTCCTTGGGCAGTGGCTCGGTAGCTACCAGCAGGCTTTGCACGGGTAGCTGATGCTTGCCCAGCGGTGGGAGGCCTGCTGCGTAGCCTTCAACCGCCGGGACAATCCAGTCAGCACGTACGCTGCCGGTGGCCGTGCGCAGCAGGCCGTTTTGCCAGTCGAGTACGCGGCTTTGCTCGTACAGTTCAACGCCCATGGCCAACACGCAGCGGGCCAAGCCGCGTACCAGCTTGGCCGGTTGGATGGTGGCGCAGTGAGGGCTGTAGAGTGCACCGTAGGCCTTGGCCAGTTGCAGTTGCTTACCCAGGTCAAAGGGCGTCAGCCAGCGGTAATCCGTTTCATCCAGGCCCTGGGCGCGCAAATCAGCCAGCTGCTGTTGCAGGCTGCTGCGCTGCTCGGGATAGCGTGCGGCGCAGTACAGCACGCCGCCTTTGCGGTAGTCGCAGGCAATCTGTTCGCGCTCGAGGACGCTGGCGACTTCATCCGGGATGCCGTGCAGCAATGCGTGGGCGCTGTGCCGTGAGGCATTGGACAGGCCGGCCAGCATGCGTTCCTGGCCGAGCAGGTTGCCCATCAGCCAGCCGCCGTTGCGCCCGGATGCACCGAAGCCGGCGATCTCGCTTTCGAGAATGACGATGCGCAGTTGTGGCGCCTGGCGTTTCAGGTAGTAGGCGGTCCATAGGCCGGTGTAGCCGGCACCAATGATCGCCACGTCGACCTGCAGGTCTTCGCACAGGGCTGGGCGCGGGGTGAGCGTTTTGCCCAGTTGGTCCATCCACAGGCTGAGGGTATGCCATTGCTGCATCTGGGTAGGCCTATTGCGGGTAATGGCCTTTAGCGTAAACCAGTACAGCGCAGCCGGAACTTAGCTCTTGGGTTTATAGGCGCAATAACCTGGGCGCGGGCCGATTCGTGGGTGGTTGCGGCAGGTGTCCGGGCGTTTGTCGTAGATGGTGCACAGGCGGGTTTTGCGATCGAGGTAGTAGCAGTCGTTGTTGCTCATGCGGGTGAGGGTGAAGATGCCCGACTTCTGATGGAAACGTTCGACGATGCCGTCCTTCTGCAGGCGCTTGGCGATGTTCTTCAGCGGTTCGCTGCGTTCGAACTCATCGACCACGCCGATGCGGATCAGGTCATTCAGACGTGCCTCGACCGGCAGCGTGCAGCAGCTGGACATGCAGCTGTGGCACATGTCGGCAGTGTATTTGGCCCAGGTTTCCAGGCGGTCGAGTTCGGCGGCAGCAATCAGGTTGTTTTTCATCAGCGCAGGCAGGCATCAGTTGTACGGCGCGCGATGATAGCGGCCTGACGGCGCTTGTGGATGACTATCTGCCAACTGGTCATCTTTTGTGCTGTTTGCGGACGGGCGAATTTCTTGTTGTGCTGTGATGCGTGCGGCATTCGTCTCTCTGGGTATGCACCGGTCGTGCTCCTATACTGCTGCGCAGTTTGCGCCGGGTGCCGGGCAACGGGATGTTCGGGTTTAGCTGAATAGGAACGCGCTGCATGCAATGGATCTTCATGCTGGTGGGGTTGGTGCTCGGGGCGTTGGCAGATGAGACGCTGACGGCGTCACTGCTGGGCGCTCTGATAGGCTTGGGCCTTGGCCAGGCGCTCAAACTGCAGGGGTTGGCGCGCGAGAATGCTGCGCTGACGGCGCAGCTCAAGGCGTTTACGCAGCGCTTCGAGCAAGGCACTGCGGCGCTGTATGAGCGCTTGCTCAAGTTGGAGCAGGCCGCCATGCCAGCTGCCGAGGTGCCGCCTGTGTCGGAACCGATCAGCTCCGTTGTCGAGCCTGCACCTGAACCTATCGTGAGTGCTCAAGCGGCCCAGCCTGAACTGGACTGGACCCTGGATTTTGTCCTGCCAGAACCAGCTTCCGAGCCTGTCACTGTCATGCAGTCCGTGCCTGAGCCCGCTGTCGCGTCGATCGAAACGCTGCCCGCTACACCCAGGAGGCCTGCTGAACCGCGTCAGCCAACCTTGCTTGAGCGGGGCTTTGCGGCGGCGAAGGACTGGCTGCTGGGCGGTAATACGGTGCTGCGTGTCGGTGTCGTACTGCTGTTTCTCGGCCTGGCCTTCTTGCTGCGTTACGCCACCGAAGGCGTGGTGGTGCCGGTGGAGTTGCGCTATGCCAGTGTCGCCGCCAGTGCCGTGGCGTTGCTGGGTTTGGGCTGGTGGCTGCGTCTGCGTAACCCGAACTATGCCTTGATGCTGCAAGGCACCGGGATCGCAGTGTTGTACCTGACGGTGTTCGCTGCGATGCGCCTGCACCCGCTGCTCGCCCCTGGTATAGCGCTGGGGCTGCTGGTGCTGGTGACGGTGTTCTCGGCGATCCTGGCGGTGCAACAGAATGCCCTGGGCCTGGCGGCTGCAGCGGCATTGGGTGGTTTCGCCGCGCCGATCCTGACCAGTACCGGCAGCGGCAACCATGTGGCACTGTTCAGCTATTTCGCCCTGCTCAATGCCGGAATCTTTGCCATCGCCTGGTTCAAGGCCTGGCGCCTGCTCAATCTGATCGGTTTTGTCGGCACCTTTGGCATCGGCTTCGCCTGGGGCATCCGCTCCTATAAGCCGGAACTGCTGTGGAGCACCGAGCCGTTCTTGATTCTGTTTTTCCTGATGTATGTGGCCATTGGTCTGCTGTTTGCCCGGCGCAAGCTGCATGAGGCTCTGGACGCGCCCGAGGACCGCGACGCACTGCTGCGCTGGGCGGCGCGCAAGGGCGACTATATCGACGCCACTGTGCTGTTCGGTCCGCCGCTGGTGGGTTTTGGCTTGCAGTTTGCGCTGGTGCAACACCTCGAATTTGCTGCGGCGTTCAGTGCGCTGGCGCTCGGACTGTTCTATCTGCTGCTGGCGCGGCTGCTGGTCGGCCGCACCGGTGATCGTGCCGGATTGCTGGTAGAAACCTGCCTGGCACTGGGTGTGGTGTTCGGCAGCCTGGCGATTCCCTTGGGTCTGGATGCGCGCTGGACTTCAGCCGCCTGGGCGGTGGAAGGTGCGGGTATCTACTGGCTCGGTTTACGTCAGCAGCGCAGCTTGGCGCGGGCGTTTGCTCTGCTGCTGCAGGTGGGGGCGGCGCTGGCATTTGTTATGGGCTTGCGCGGCGGCGAGCTGACCCTGTTGGACGGTGTGCCGCTGGGCGCGTTGATGCTTGGCGTGGCCTTGCTGTTCAGCTACTGGCAGTTGCGGCAGAACACGCAACACGCCAGCAGTTGGGAAGTGCGTGGTCTGCCGGTGCTGGCCTGCGCCGGCCTGGCGTTTCTCTATCTGCTTGCGCCGTTGCTGTTTGCTGCCCAGGGCACGGCGATCAGCTGGGCGTTGGCCGGTCTGCTGACGTTATGGCTGGGTTTGCGCCTGCAGGCGCGCAGCTTCCTGTTCAGTGCCTTTACCGTGCAATTGCTTGGTGGTGTGGTGTTTATGCTGGAGATGGCCGGCAATGCGGCCACCGGCATGGGCGGCTTCTCTGCCGGCTGGCAGGGCTTGCTGACTTCGTCCTTGATTGGTTTTGGCCTGATCGCCGGCATGCTGCTGGCCGCCCGTGATCCGCAGGTGGGTAACGACCGCCGCCTGCTGCGCGGGCTGTCGGTTGTGCTGCTGGTTGGGCTGGTGTTTCTCAATCTGGCAGTGCTGTTTGTGCTGCCCTGGGCGACGGCCAGTGCGGTATGGGGCGGCAGCGGGTTGCTGATCATCTGGCTCAGTTTGCATCTGCAGCAGCGCGCCAGTTTTGTCTTCGGTCTGTTGTTGCAGGTGCTGGCGGGGCTGGTGTTTCTCGCAGTCAGTCCGCTGCTGTTCGGTCAGTTGTCGGTCGAGGGGCTTCGGCCGCTGGCTCATATGGATTTCTGGACGCCGCTGGTGCTCGGTGTCGCCGCCTTGATCGGTGCCTGGCGCTTGCAGCAATTGGCGCGCCGCGAGGCGCCCAGCGCCCTGGGTCATTTCAGTTTGCTTGGCCTGGCGCAGTTACTGTTGGTCTGGGGGGCCGCCTGGTGGGCGCTGGCGCTGAGCAGTGAAGTGCTGCGCTTTGTCGCCGCTGAATGGCAGGCAAGTGCCTTGCTCGCGTTGCTGGCGGCCAGTGTGGCCTTGGCCGCGTTTTTGGCCCCGCGCACCCGCTGGGCCGAACTGGCGCTGCTGTGTTGCCTGCTGACACCGCTGGCCGGTGTGGTGTTGCTGTACGCCTGGCATCAGCACTATCACCCGGCCGCACAGTTTGGCTGGCTGGCCTGGGCGCTGCTGTTTGCCGTGCACTTCTGGGCGTTGCGACGGTTGGCGGTGCAGTTGCCGGCTGGCGCGCTGAGCGCCGCCCATGTGCTCGGTTGCTGGTTGCTGCTGGGCGTGCTGGCGCTGGAATTGCGCTACCTGCTGTTGGCTCTGTCGGAGCATTACAACGCCTGGCGCTGGCTGGGTTGGGCGCTGCTGCCGAGTGTCTACCTCTGGCTGATGGCGCTGCCACGGCGCTGGCCATGGCCTGTCGTGGCCTATTCGCGGGAATACCGCTTGCTGGCGGCGGCCCCGCTGGCGTTACTGATGCTGGGCTGGTTCTGGCTGGCCAACGTGGTCAGTGCCGGGGATGCTGAGCCTTTGGCCTACCTGCCGTTGCTCAACCCACTGGAGCTGGGCCTGCTGTTTGCCCTGGGTGCGGTGTTCGCCTGGGCGCGCCTGGGCCTGGCCGAGCTGGGCGTGGACGGTGTGCACAGTCAGTGGCTGACTCAGGCTGTGGCGGGGGCTTCGCTGTTCGCCCTGCTGACCGCGATGGTGATGCGCACGGCCCATCACTGGGGCGGCGTGCCTTATCAGCTGGATGCATTACTCGATTCGATGCTGGTGCAGGCTGGCTTGTCGATTGTCTGGACGCTGATCGCGCTACCGCTGATGGTGCTCGGTAACCGCCGTGGCCGGCGCGAGCTGTGGCTGATCGGCGCGGCGTTGATCGCTCTCGTAGTGGCCAAGCTGTTCTTCGTCGAATTGGGTAACCGCGGTGGCCTGGAGCGCATCGTGTCGTTTATTGGGGTGGGTGTATTGCTGCTGGTCGTGGGCTATTTCGCGCCCCTGCCGGCACGCAAGGCGGATGTGGATCAGCCGCAGGAGCAAGCATGATCAGTCGTTTAATTTACCGCGTGGGCAGCGCTGCCTTGCTTGGCTTGCTGTGCGGCGCGCCAGTCCTGGCGCAGGAGCAGCCTGGCGACTATGCCGTGCAATTACCGCTGAGTCTCAGTGGCGAAGGCCCCTGGTATCGTTTGGATGTGCCGATGGCGCTGCATTTCGCTGCGCGTTATGGCGATCTGCGCGACCTGCGGGTGTTTAACGCGGAAGGTCAGGCCCTGGCTTACGCCCTGGTGGCGGGGCAGGGTGAGTCGCGCGACAGCCAGCAGGAGCAGGCGGTCAAGTGGTTTCCGCTGTATGCCGAGCAGGGCGACAGCAGCGCCACGCCGAGCCTGCGGGTGCAGCGCAGCACCAGCGGCACGCTGATCGAGTTGCTTGATGAGGCGAACTCCTCAGCCACCCCCGCCTTGCTGCGTGGCTGGCTACTGGATGCCAGCGCATTGGACGAGCCGCTGGTGCGCTTGCAGCTGGATTGGAGCGGCGGCCAGGACGGTTTTCAGCGCTTCAGCATCGAGGCCAGTGATGACCTGCAAGGCTGGCAGCCCTGGGGCAGTGGTCAGCTGGCGCGCTTGTCTTTCGACGGTGAGCGTATTGAGCAGCGCCAGATCGAGCTACCGGGGCGCAAGGCGCGTTATCTGCGCCTGCTCTGGCAAAGCCCGCAACAAGCGCCACAGCTGACGGCAGCCAGTTTGCGTAGCCAGCGCAGTGATAGCGTGTCGGCACCGCTGGTGTGGTCGCAGCCGCTGGCGGCTACGCGCAGCCCGGATGGTGAATATCAGTGGCAGCTGCCCCTGGCCTTGCCGCTGGAACGGTTAAAGGTTGAGCTTACGCAGGCCAATAGCCTGGCGCCGATCCGCGTTAGCGGACGCAATGAAGCCAAGGGTGCTTGGCAATCACTGACACAGGGGCTGCTCTATCGGCTGCCGGAAAATGGCGTGGAAATCCGTCAGGACGAGCTGGCACTGCCCGGTTGGGCGGTGCAGCAGCTGCGTCTGCAGGTGGATGAGCGAGGCGGCGGCCTGGGCGGCGAGCCACCGCAGATCAAGGTAGCGGTGCGCGCCACCCAGCTGGTGTTTCTGCAGCGTGGCAGCCCGCCCTATCGGTTGGCGTTGGGGCGCAGCGGGGCAGCGTCGGCGGCCTTGCCGCTGACGACCCTGATTCCTGGCTATCAGCCGCAGCGCCTGCAGCAACTGGGCACAGCCGAAGCAGCGTTGCAGGCCGCTAACCTGGCACAGCAAGAGCGGGCAGCGGTGAGCGATAGCGGCTGGAAGCGTTGGGGCTTGTGGCTGGTGTTGTTGCTTGGGGTTGGACTGCTGGCGCTGATGGCGGTCAGTCTGTTGCGTAGCCCGAAGGCTGAGTAGAGTCCTCTAACAGAAATAAAGCCCAGCTACCTAACGAAATTTGCAGTATGGTTGGCACCTTCAATTGATTGGCGTTTGAGGTCAGGAAGGCCCTTGCGTATTTCTATTTTGACCCGTGTTTGGGTAGCGCCTGAGTGGTTTTGCGGTGTTTTTGACCGAATTGCCAGGCCAATAGCTTTGGTAGAACCCAGCCGATGAATGCCTGCGGAAATTCCTCCTGGGCGTTGAGTGGGCCATTGATACTCACCTGCCTGGTCTGTATCGGGGTGCTGCTGTTGACCCGTTGGGTGACTCGGCAGCGCTATTTCCCCGGGCGCGAGAGTTTTATCGTGCTGCACCTGGCCAGCCTCTGGTGGATGGTGGCCGCAAGCCTGGAGATGGCCGCGCAGGGCGCACAGTGCAAGGTGTTCTGGGCGAGCATGGCCTGGCCGGGAATTCTTGTCGCGCCCACCTTCTGGGCGATCTTCCTCTGGCAATACGTCAACAGCGTGCGGCAACCGTTGCCGCTGCGCAGCGTGCTAGGGTTGGCCGTGGTGCCGGTGCTGATTTGGCTGATGGCCCTGAGCAACCCCTGGCATGGTTTGTTCTATGGCGCAGGTACCGCGCCGCTCAGTGATGAGCCGGGCGCGCCAATCCGTTATGAGCACGGGCCGTTGTTCTATGCGGCAGCGGCATACGTTTATCTGTTCATGACGTTTTGCATGGGCGTAGTGCTGCGCGCGGCTATCGTCAGTTACGGCGTGCATCGGCGTCACTACCTGGCGTTTGTCTTCGTCACGGCCGTGCCCTGGGTCGCCAACATCAGTTACGTGGTATTTGGCTGGATGCTGTTCGGCTTCGACCCGACGCCGTTCAGCTTTGCCTTTACCCTGGTGGCCTTTGCCTGGCTGATCGTCGGGGTACGTCTTTTTGATCTGCTGCCCGTGGCCCGGCACTTGTTGCTGGAAGCGCTGCTTGATCCGGTTCTGGTGGTGGATGCTCAGTTGCGAGTGATTGAAGCCAATCCGGCGGCGTTGAAACTCGCCAGTTTGCGCAGTGGTTGGCAGGGCCGCCCACTGCTGGACTGGCCGATTCTCGGTGCTGATCTGCAGCAATTGCTGGGTCAGCACCCGCCTGGTGAGCAGGATTGTCTCCTGACATTGGCCAACTCCGCACGCTACTTCGAGGTGCGTATCCGGGCGATCGAACGCGTCACGCGCCAAGGCGCTCAGGTGCTCGGGCAGATGCTCTATCTGCGCGATGTGACCCAACGCCACCTTAGTGAGTTGAAACTGGCCGAAGCGCTCGCCTTGAGTGAGGAGCGCCTGCGAACCATCAGCAGCCTGCATGAGCAGTTGCAGCAGCAGGCGCTGTGCGATCCGCTGACCGGTTTGTATAACCGGCGCTATTTGGATGAGTTCTTTGCCCGTGAACTGACCTTGGCGCAGCGCGAATGTTCGCCCATTGCCCTGGCTCTTATCGATCTTGATCACTTCAAGCAACTGAACGATGAGCATGGCCATCTCGAAGGTGACGATGTGCTCAAGGGCGTAGCCCAGCACTTGCTGGAGAACCTGCGTAGCTCTGATGCCGTGTTTCGTATCGGTGGTGAAGAGTTCCTGCTGATCTTGCCAAGAGCCGATGCCGCGGAGGCGCGTGCGCGCCTGGAGGGGATCTGTCGCGATCTGGCGGCTCATCCGCTGTCCACTCGTGGAGGTGCGCGCTATGTCACCCTGTCGGCTGGTCTGGCGCTTTGGCCTGCGCAGGGGCATGTGCTGGACGAGCTGCTCCAGGTGGCGGATGCGGCGCTCTATCAGGCCAAGCATGAAGGCCGTAACCGGGTCTGCAGCCTGGCCTGAGTCAGGTGTTGTCAGGCCGTGCCTTCCCTTCCATCCAGCGCAGAGGCGCTTTTCCCGCTAAAGGGGTAAACTGCGCGCGATTTTTCTTCCTTCCCGGAGCCGTCCATGTCCCGCGTTACCCTCAGCCGCTATCTGATCGAGCAGACCCGCAGCCACAACACCCCGGCCGATCTGCGTTTCCTTATCGAAGTGGTCGCGCGCGCCTGCAAGGAAATCAGCCATCAGGTGTCCAAAGGTGCATTGGGCGGTGTGCTGGGTAGCATGGGCACCGAGAACGTGCAGGGCGAAGTGCAGAAGAAACTCGACGTGATTTCTAACGAGATTCTGCTGGAAGCCAACGAATGGGGCGGTCACCTGGCCGGCATGGCGTCGGAAGAAATGGACAATGCCTACCAGATTCCCGGCAAGTACCCGAAGGGTGCCTACCTGCTGGTATTCGACCCGCTGGATGGCTCCAGCAACATCGACGTCAACGTTTCGGTCGGCACCATTTTCTCGGTACTGCGCTGCCCAGACCGCAATGGCGAAGAGGGTGATCTGGGCGAAGAGGCCTTCCTCCAGCCGGGTACTCAGCAAGTGGCTGCCGGTTATGCCATCTACGGCCCGCAGACCATGCTCCTGCTGACCCTCGGTGAAGGCGTCAAGGGCTTTACCCTGGATCGCGAACTGGGCAGCTTTGTGCTCACCCACGACAACATCAAGGTGCCGGAGTCGACCAAGGAATTCGCCATCAACATGTCCAACCAGCGCCACTGGGAGGCGCCGGTGCAGCGCTATGTCAGCGAATTGCTGGCGGGTGAAGAAGGCCCGCTGGGCAAGAACTACAACATGCGCTGGATCGCCTCGATGGTGGCCGACGTGCACCGCATCCTCACCCGTGGCGGTGTATTTATGTACCCACGCGACAGTCGTGAGCCGGAGAAACCGGGCAAGCTGCGCCTGATGTACGAAGCCAATCCGATGTCGATGATCATCGAGCAGGCTGGCGGTGTGGCCACCAATGGCACCCAGCGCATTCTCGATATCCAGCCGACGTCCCTGCACCAGCGCGTCGCCGTCTTCCTGGGTTCCAAGGAAGAAGTGCTGCGCATCAGCGCCTATCACCGCGAGTAAGCGGTGAACGTGCCCTGGCAGCCGTTGCTCGACTGGTGGTTCGGTGCGGCCGGCTGCGGCCCCGGTGTGACGGCGGCCGAGGTGGCTGCCAGTCGTACTGCGCTGTGGTTCGGCAAACAGGACTACCAGGATGACCAGGCGCGCGAGCAGTTTGCTGCGCTGGTCGAGCAGGCGCTGGGCAACCAGCTGCAAAACTGGCAGGGCCAGCCTGAAGGCTGGCTGGCGACACTGTTGTTGCTCGATCAGCTGCCACGGATGATCTTTCGCGATACATCAAAAGCCTTTGCCGGTGATCCGTTGGCGCGTGCTCTGGTTCAGCACGGGCTGGCGCAAGGCTGGGATCAGGCATTGCCGCCGATCCAGCGGGTGTTTGCCTATCTGGTGCTGGAGCATGCCGAAGATCTGCAGCTGCAAGATCAGGCCGTGCAGCGCTTTGAGGTGTTGCATACGCAGGTCGCAGACACCGAGCGCGAGCTGTTTGCCGGCTATCTGGATTATGCCGAGCGCCACCAGCGGGTAATCGCCCGTTTTGGTCGATTCCCCCACCGCAATCAGATTCTTGGCCGCTGCAGCAGTGCCGAGGAATCTGCCTTTCTGCTGGAACCAGGCTCACGCTTCTAGCGTCGAAGCAAGCAAGCTCGGTATGGCTATGCCAAGCTGGTTTGGCCCATTTTCTCAGGAGTAATCCCATGCCTCTGCGTGTCGTCGCACTACTCGCCGGTTGCCTGCTGCTGGTTGCCTGCAACAAGGTCAACCAGGACAGCTACGCCCAGCTCAAGCCCGGCATGAGCAAGGATGACGTCGAACGCCTGCTCGGCGGCCCGGATGAGTGTGCCGGTGCTCTGGGTATGTCCAGCTGCACCTGGGGTGACGAGCAGCGGTTTATCAGCGTGCAGTACGCGGGCGACAAGGTCATGCTGTTTTCCGGCAAGGGGCTGAAGTGATGCGTCTGTTCGCCGTGTTGAGCGCTGTGCTGGCGCTGGTCGGTTGCGTTAATTCAGGTACCGGTGTGGTGCCGCCGCAGACTGTGGACAAGGTCGACCTGCAGCGCTATCAGGGTACCTGGTACGAAGTAGCCCGCCTGCCGATGTTCTTCCAGCGCAACTGTGCGCAATCCGAGGCGCACTACCGGTTGCAGGACGACGGGGCTATTGGGGTAGTAAACCGTTGTCGGACCTTCAATGGCGAGTTGCAGGAGGTCAAGGGGCAGGCCGTGCCACAGGTGCCGGGGCAAACCAGCAAGCTCTGGGTGCGTTTCGACAATTGGGCCAGCACTCTGCTGCCAGGGCTGACCAAGGGCGACTACTGGGTGCTCTACCTGGATGAGAACTACCAGACCGCGCTGGTCGGGCATCCCAACCGTAAATACCTCTGGCTGTTGGCGCGTGATCAGGACATCAGCCCGCAACACCGTGCGACCCTACTGGAAGAGGCGCGCAAGCGCGGCTATGACACCCGCGAGCTGATCTGGCGGCGTACTGAGGCCGAGATGGCCTTGCCGCGCTGAGGGCTGTTGCCGGCGTTACTTCCAGCTCAGGCGCGCCAGCTTCCAGTCATCGCCATCCAGCCACCATTCCAGTTTCACGCTGTAATGGCGTGCGCTGTCAGGTATCAGCCCCTCGGCACCCGAAAGGGCAACCTGCGCCTCGGTGTGGCCTTTCTCACGGTAGGTCGTATCGAGGTGACTGTCCTTGCTCAGGGCCAAGACTTTGATGTTCTTGTGGCGCATAAACAGCAGCAACATGGTGCGCTGCGCCCACTCGCGGTCGAATTCGCCCTGGGCCGAGAACTGCGGGTGCAGTTGGTCGAGCACCGCGCTGGTGCTCTTTGCTTCCAGATTGTCCTGCAGCTGCTGCAGCGCTGCTGCCAGGGCGGCCTGCGGGTCATCCTTGCTGCCGCAGCCAGCGAGCAAAGTGCAAAACATCAGGAAAACTAAGGCAATTATCCGTGTTGGCATGCTCAACTCCTGTTTCATGGTTATGATGCCCGGCAGAGCTTAAAGCGGTTGCGTCCGTGGTTGTTCGGCGCAAGGCCGTCAACGTTACGCCGCGCATTATTCAGGTCAAGTCAGGAGCATGCCATGCAGACCTTGTATCCGGAGATTAAACCCTACGCCCGTCATGAGCTGGCGGTGCAGGCGCCGCACGTGCTGTATGTGGACGAAAGCGGTTCACCGGATGGTTTGCCTGTGGTGTTTATTCACGGCGGGCCAGGTGCCGGCTGCGATGCTGCGAGTCGACGCTATTTCGACCCCAATCTGTACCGTATTGTCACCTTCGATCAGCGTGGCTGCGGTCGCTCCACCCCGCACGCCAGCCTGGAAAACAACACCACCCAGGCATTGATCGCCGACATGGAGCAGATCCGCGAGCACCTTGGCATCGACCAGTGGGTGCTGTTCGGCGGCTCCTGGGGCTCGACCCTGGCGCTGGCTTACGCCCAGGCCCATCCGCAGCGCGTGCACGGGCTGATTCTGCGCGGCATCTTCTTATGCCGCCCGCAGGAAATTCAGTGGTTCTATCAGGAAGGTGCAAGCCGCCTGTTTCCCGATTACTGGGAGGATTACCTCGCGCCGATCCCGGCGGATGAGCGCGCTGATCTGGTGCAGGCCTTCTACAAACGCTTGACTGGTCCGGATCAGATTGCCCAGATGCACGCGGCCAAAGCCTGGTCGACCTGGGAGGGCCGCACCGCCACCCTGCGCCCGAACCCGCAGGTGGTCGACCGCTTTAGCGAGGCGCACCGCGCGCTATCGATCGCTCGCATCGAATGCCATTACTTCGTCAATAACGCCTTCCTTGAGCCCAATCAGCTGCTGCGCGACATGCCGAAAATCGCCCACCTGCCTGGGGTGATTGTGCATGGCCGTTATGACGTGATCTGCCCGCTGGATAACGCCTGGGCGTTGCACCAGGCCTGGCCGAACAGCGAGCTGCAGATCATCCGCGATGCCGGCCATTCGGCCGCTGAAAGCGGTATTACCGATGCCCTGGTGCGTGCAGCGGACGAACTGGCGCGACGCCTGCTCAACCTGGCGCCGGACGAAGCATGAAAGCACTGATTCAACGGGTGCGTGGCGCCCGGGTAGACGTGGCGGGTGAAGTGGTTGGCGCGATTGATCAGGGCCTGCTGGCGCTGGTCGGCGTTGAGCCGCATGACACTCCGGCCAGCGTCGATAAAATCCTGCACAAGCTGCTCAACTACCGCGTATTCAGCGATGCGGCCGGCAAGATGAACCTGTCGCTGAGTGATGTCGGCGGCGGGCTGTTGCTGGTTTCGCAATTCACCCTGGCCGCCGATACCAAGAGTGGCCTGCGCCCCAGTTTCACTCGCGCCGCGCCGCCGGCACTTGGCGCTGAATTATTCGACTTGCTGGTGGCGCAGGCCCGCGCCCGGCACCCTCAGGTCGCCACCGGGCAATTCGGGGCCGACATGCAGGTGCACCTGATCAATGACGGGCCGGTGACGTTTCTGCTGGAGAGCTGAGCCGACGTCGATCTGCCTGTGCGGCGTGAGCTTGAGCTTCTGGCCTCTTGGCGGGTTGCGGGCCGTGCGTCGCAGCATCGGTTTTGGCTTGGCCAATCAACTCACCGGCGTACAGCGCCCAGAGAATGATCAGCGGCTGAAAGGGCAGGCGCAGCCAGTAGTACCAGGTCGCCGCAGGCAGGCCTTCAACCTGCAATCCATCTACGGCGTTCTTGATATTGGCCGGGAACACGCAGACGAAATAAATCGCCAGGGCAATGGCGGCATAGCGCCTGAAGCGTGGCAGCAGCAGGCCGATCGCACCTGCCAGTTCGCACAGGCCAGTGAAGAGCACCAGTTGCAAAGGATAGGGCAGGTAGCCCGGCATCATGGCCAGGTAACGCTCGGGCGTCAGCAGGTGGTCGGTGCCCGCCATCAGCAGCGCCACGACCATGGCCAGGCGCATGCGCTGGGGCCAGTCAGCCACGCCAGGGACGCCGCAACGGTGAGCCAATGCGGCCAGTAGAGTCAGGCTGAGCAACAAGGCAATGAATAGCATGAGTCCTCCTAATGTGCCGACTGGTAAGGCTAACCGAGCTCGCGGCATAATGTGGGCGTCGTCAACATATAAGGAGATGTTGTCAGTGTCAACACGCAAGCAGGAACAGCCCTATCACCATGGAGAGTTGCGCGGTGCGCTGCTGCTCGCCGCGACCGAACTGTTGGCTGAAGGAGGGCTGGCATCCATTAGCCTGCGCGAAGTCGCACGTCGAGCGGGTGTCTCGCATAACGCGCCCTACCGCCATTTTGCCGACCGCGACAGCCTGCTGGCGTCTCTGGCAATCCAGGGGTTCGTTCAGTTGGGACAAGAGATGGGCCGGCAGTCTGGCGGGCTGGCCGAGCTGGGACAGTGCTATGTGCGTTTCGCCCTGGCGCAGCCGGGGCATTTTGGGTTGATGTTCGGTGCCACCCTGGACAAGCGCCGTTATCCCGAGTTGCAGCAGGCCTCGGCGGCCTTGCACGCGCGTTTGGCCGCGGCCGTGCAGGTGGCCGCGCCACAGCGCGCTCAGCCGGTCGCGACCCTGGCGGCATGGAGCCTGGTGCATGGTCTTGCTCATCTGCTGCAGGAGCAGCAACTGAGCGAGGCCCTGGGAACAGATGAATTGACCGAGCAGGTGACACGACTGTTCGTCAGCCTGCTCTAAGGCATTTCAGCGGCGCAGGGCTGCGACCAGAAAGCCCTGCTGATTCTGGCCGGAGTTGCATTTCGCTGCCGCCCCCGTTGCGTTTGGTGTCTTCTTCGCTGCTGCTCTTCGGGTGTTCTTTGAGCCTTTCAGTTGACTGTGGTGAGCCGGTTGCAACGAGTAGGGTGGATGATGCGCTGTTTATCCATCGGCCGCTGTGGGGGGTGAATGGAGTAAAGGCTTTCCATCCTACGGCTCATGGATGTGTGGTTAAAAAAGTCGCGCGAGCAAGGCAGTAACCGCTGTTTCCACCCGCAGAATCCGCGCGCCTAGTTGAACCGGTTGCAGGCCGGCGTGCTGGAGCTTTTCCACTTCGTAGGGAATCCAGCCGCCTTCCGGGCCGATGGCCAATGTGACGGCCTGTTCGACGGCTCGCGGGCAGGCCGGGTAGTCGCCAGGATGGCCGACCAGGCCTAGGGTGCCGGCGGCAATACCCGGCAGCTGGTCTTCGACAAAGGGCTTGAAGCGTTTCTCGAGGGTGACCTCGGGCAGCACCGTATCGCGGGCTTGCTCCAGGCCGAGGATCAGCTGTTCGCGAATGGCAGCGGGCTCGAGGAAAGGTGTTTGCCAGAAGCTTTTTTCCACCCGGTAGCTGTTCAGCAGCACCAGCCGTGACACGCCCATGCTGCTGACGGTTTGCAGCACGCGGCGCAGCATCTTCGGCCGAGGCAGGGCGAGCAGCAGGGTCAGGGGTAGTTTCACTGGCGGTGGCTGGTTGAGTTGCACAGACAGCTCGGCTTCTTCTGCATCCAGGCGCAGCAATTGGCCGCTGCCCATCAGGCCATTCAGGCGGCCGACGCGCAGGCTGTCGCCCGCTTCGGCGCGGTGCACTTCCTGCAGGTGCTTGAGGCGGCGGCCGCTTAGCCGTACGCAGTCCTCGGCGATAAAGTCGCCGTCTTCCAGCAGCAGCAGGTTCACGGCAGTGGGGCTGGCGGCTGGTCTTCGGTCTCTCGCGTGGTTTCGTCCAGCTCATGCTCATCGCGCCGCTTGATCATGCTGCCGCACAACACGCCGGCCTCGAACAGCAGCCACATGGGCACGGCCAGCAGGGTCTGCGAGAAGATATCTGGCGGCGTTAGCACCATACCGACTACAAAGCAGCCGACGATCACATACGGCCGGCTCTTGCGCAGGGTATCGACGTCGACGATGCCGACCCAGATCAGCAGGAAGGTCGCGACAGGGATCTCGAATGCCACACCAAAGGCGAAGAACAGGGTGAGGACAAAGTCCAGGTATTCGTTGATGTCGGTCATCATCGCCACGCCTTCGGGGGTCACGCTGGCGAAGAAATGGAAAATGATCGGGAATACCAGGAAATAGGCGAAAGCCATGCCGCTGTAAAACAGGATGATGCTGGAAACCAGCAGCGGCACGGCGATGCGCTTTTCATGCTTGTACAGACCGGGTGCGATAAAGCCCCAGATCTGATGCAGGATCACCGGCACGCTGAGAAACAGTGCGATCCAGGCGGTGAGTTTGAACGGGGTGAGAAATGGCGAGGCGACCCCGGTGGCGATCATCGTCGCGCCTTCCGGCAGGTAGGCGCGCAGCGGCGCGGAAACAATGGTGTAGATGTCCTGGGCGAAGTAGAACAGCCCTGCGAATAGCAACAAGACCGCCACTACGCAGCGCAGCAGGCGCGAGCGCAGTTCGGTCAGGTGCGACACCAGGGGCATTTCCTGGTCGCTTTCCGGTAGTCGACTCATGGTTGTGGGGTCTTGTCCTGGCTGGCGGCGGTGGGCGTCGTCAGGCTGGTTTCAGTTGCAGTTACACTGCTTTCGACGGGCGTGGCGGGGGCGATAAGGCTCTGCTTCATCGCCTGCATTTCCCGCTCCAGGTCGAGAATCTGTTCGTTATGCAGTTGCCGACGGATTTCGTCGGCACCGATCTCGCGCTCCACTTCCTGCTTGATCGACAGGAAACTGCGTTTCAGGCGGCCGATCCATAGGCCCGCAGTGCGCACGGCGCCGGGCAGGCGGTCCGGGCCAAGCACCACCAGGGCGACTACGCCTACGAGCACTAATTCGGAAAAACCGATATCGAACATGGCGTGGACTCAGTCTTTACGGGCAGGTTCTTCGACTTTTTGCGCGTGCCCGTCGATGGTCTGCGGCTGATGCAGAGGAGCGGTGTGTGCCTGCGGCGCTGGGTGCGGCGCTGGGGCTGGCTGTGGTTCGGCCTTTTCCGCGTCTTCATCGGTGTTCATCGCCTTACGGAAACCTTTGATGGTTTCGCCCAGGTCAGAGCCAAGGTTCTTCAGTTTTTTGGTGCCGAACACCAGGATCACCACGATAAGAATGACTACCCAGTGTTTCCAATCGAAAATACCCATGAACGGCGCTCCTCTAAGATTGATTAGTTGGTGTCGCGCGCGGCTTTTTCCGCGTGCCCGGACAGACCGAAACGCCGGTCCAGTTCATCCAGTACCGCCTGCGGATGCTGGCCGAGGGCGGCCAGCATGACCAGGCTATGGAACCACAGGTCGGCGGTTTCATAGATCACATTGCTGCAGTCGCCGCTGACGGCTGCGTCTTTGGCGGCAAGGATGGTTTCCACCGACTCCTCGCCGACCTTTTCCAGAATCTTGTTCAAGCCCTTGTGGTATAGGCTGGCGACATAGGAGCTGTCGGCGGCCGCGCCTTTGCGCGACTCCAGCACCTCGGCCAGGCGGCTCAGGGTATCAGTCATGGCCGAATCACTCATGGGTATGTCCTGCGCTGTAGATGGCGTGCGGGTCTTTCAGTACTGCTTCGACCGTTTTCCAGGTGCCATTCTCGAACACCCGGTAAAAGCAGCTCTCGCGGCCGGTGTGGCAGGCAATACCGCCCAGCTGCTCAACCATCAGAATGATCACGTCAGCGTCGCAGTCCAGGCGTATCTCATGCAGTTTCTGCACATGACCGGATTCTTCACCCTTGCGCCAGAGTTTGCCGCGCGAGCGTGACCAGTAGATGGCACGCTGCTCGCTGGCCGTCAGGCTCAGGGCTTCACGGTTCATCCAGGCCATCATCAGCACACGGCCGGTCTTGTGGTCCTGAGCGATGGCCGGCACCAGGCCGTCGCTGTTCCAGTTGATTTCGTCGAGCCAGTCAGTCATTACAAGTTCCGCCCATCTCGGGCTGTCTGATTCAGAAAGCTAGTGTGCCAGTGCACGCCCGGTGTGGCTATCGGCGCAGTATCAGATAGAGACCGCCCGCCAGCATCAGCCAGCTGGGCCAGACGCTCAGGCTCAGCACCAGGCCCTGGGTGGCCGCCCCTGCGATCAGCGCCGCGCCGAGCAAGCGGGCGGGCCATTGGCGCCCGCTCGTAGGCTGTGACTGGCGACTGGCTGCGGGCTGGTTGAGGCGCTCCAGCGCATCGCGGGCAATCTGCGACAGGTGCGGTACCTGCTCGGCCTGCAATTGCAGGTTGCGCAGCAGATGCAGCGGGCTGATGCGTTCACGCATCCAACGCTCCAGGAATGGCTGCGCGGTGCTCCACAGGTCCAGATCCGGGTACAGCTGTCGGCCCAGGCCTTCGATATTCAGCAGGGTCTTTTGCAGCAGCACCAGCTGCGGCTGCACTTCCATATTGAAGCGCCGTGCGGTCTGGAACAGGCGTAGCAGCACCTGGCCGAAGGAGATGTCTTTGAGCGGCTTTTCAAAGATCGGCTCGCACACGGTGCGGATCGCGGCCTCGAAATCATTGATTTGGGTTTCTGCCGGCACCCAGCCGGAATCAATATGCAGCTGCGCCACGCGGCGGTAGTCACGCTTGAAGAAGGCGATCAGGTTACGCGCCAGGTAGTCCTGATCTTCGGCGGTGAGGCTGCCGATGATGCCGCAGTCGATGGCGATGTACTGCGGGTTCCACGGCGTGCGCGTGCTGACGAAGATGTTGCCGGGGTGCATGTCGGCGTGGAAGAAGCTGTCGCGGAACACCTGGGTGAAGAAGATTTCTACGCCGCGTTCGGCCAGTTTTTTCATGTCGGTGCGTTGGTCGGCCAAGGTGTCCAGATCGGTGACCTGAATACCGTAAATGCGCTCCATGACCAGCACTTTGGGCCGGCAATAGTCCCAATACACCTGCGGCACGTAGAGCAGCGGCGAGCCTTCGAAGTTGCGCCGCAACTGGCTGGCGTTGGCCGCTTCACGCAGCAGATCGAGTTCATCGATGATGGTTTTCTGGTAGTCGCTGACCACTTCCACCGGGCGCAGACGGCGGGCATCGGCGGAGGCGCGTTCGGCCAATTTGGCCAGCAGGAACAGCCAGGCGATGTCTTGCTCGATCACCGGCTTCAGGCCGGGGCGGATCACCTTGACCACCACTTCTTCGCCACTTTTCAGCTGCGCGGCATGCACCTGAGCCACTGAGGCTGACGCCAATGGCAGGGCATCAAAGCGGGCGAACACGTCGCTGACCTTGGCCCCCAGTTGCGCTTCGATCAGCGCTTGCGCCTTGGCCGGGTCAAAGGGTGGCACCTGATCCTGCAGCTTGGCCAGTTCGTCAGCGATGTCCAGCGGCAGCAGGTCGCGGCGGGTGGAGAGGACCTGGCCGAATTTGATGAAAATGGGCCCCAGCTCTTCCAGTGCCAAACGCAGGCGTGCGCCGCGCGACAGCACCATTGGGCGCCGTGGCAGCCAGCGCCAGGGCAGTGCGTAGCGCAACAGACGCGCCCAGAAGGGCAGCGGCAGGTCGAACAGCAGATCATCCAGTTGATAACGAACAATCACGCGCTGGATACGCAGCAGGCGACGCAGGGCTAGCAGCTTCATGCGATGGGCTTATGGCGTTGGGCGAGGCGCTCGATGCGCGCGTCGAGTCGATCAAGGGACAGCTTGAGCTGATCCAGTTCGGCGAAGCGCGCATCGGCTTCGCGCTGGCCAACCAGGCTGCGGGATTCTTCGCTGAGGTAGTCGGCCAGGTTCAGGCGCAGGCTGTCGAGGGCCTGGCTGGTCCAGTTGAATCGGCTGCGCAGGTGGCCGCCGAGCAGCTGGCTGCCGACCGGGCCGAGCCAGCGTGACAGCTCGTATTCCCAGTCCAACTCCAGGTCCTGAAGGATGCCTGCCAACTCCAGCAGGGCAGCGCTGTCGCCGTCCAGCGTGACGTCAGGGCTGTGCAGGATGCTGGTTTTGTCCTTGCTGGTGGCCAGGCGCAGCAGGCTGGCGGCGGATGCGCGCAACTGGCAATCGGCCTCACCGCCCCATTGTGCGGCCAGTTGAAGACCGCTGGCGCTAGGCAGAATAAACAGTTGCAGCGCTGGTGCGGCGCATTCCACGGCAATCACCCGACCGCTCAAGCGGGCCAGCCGTGGCAGCGCGGTGCTGTCCATGGCCAGTACACGATTGAGGCCGAGTTCAACCCCAGCCAGCAGCCCGGTGAGCAGCATCAGGGCTTGATGCCGCGGTGCAGGGCGACGATGCCGCCGGTCATGTTGTGGTAGGTGACGCGCTCGAAGCCGGCTTCGACCATCATCGCCTTGAGGGTGTTCTGATCCGGGTGCATGCGGATCGACTCGGCCAGGTAGCGGTAGCTGTCGGCATCGTTGGTGATCAGCTTGCCGGCCAGCGGCATGAACTTGAACGAGTAGGCGTCGTAGAACTTCGACAGCAGCGGGCTGGACGGTTTGGAAAACTCCAGAATCAGCAAGCGGCCGCCGGGCTTGAGCACGCGCAGCATTGAGCGGATGGCATCTTCCTTGTGCGTCACGTTGCGCAGGCCGAAGGCGATGGTCACCACGTCGAAGTGGTTATCCGGGAACGGCAGCTTTTCTGCATCAGCCTGAACGAAGTTGACGTTGCCGGCCACGCCCTTGTCGAGCAGGCGGTCGCGGCCCACCTTGAGCATGGATTCGTTGATGTCGGCCAGCACCACTTCGCCAGTTGGACCGACCAGGCTGGAGAACTTGCGGGTCAGATCACCCGTACCGCCGGCAATATCCAGTACCCGGTTACCGCTGCGCACACCCGACAGTTCGATGGTGAAACGCTTCCACAGGCGGTGCATGCCGCCGGACAGCACGTCGTTCATCAAGTCGTATTTGGCGGCCACCGAATGGAACACCTCGGCGACTTTCTCCGCCTTCTGGCTTTCCGGCACGCTCTGGAAACCAAAGTGTGTGGTGGGTTCGCTGTCGCTGCTGTTGCGCGGGTCGTTCATCTTGCCCTTTCCTAAAACAGAGAGGCTGCATCCAAAGTGGCGCTCATTCTAAACCCAAAAAGCCCCGCTGGGTTTGGGCCGTGCGGCGGCAAACCACAAAGTTGTGCCGTGGGTGGAACACTGACGTTGCGTGCAGCTTGCGCCTTGCAGCCTTGCTATAGTCGCAGCGACTTAAGGTCGCAGTTAACGGGCGAGGAGAAATGCCATGGCCAAGATCACCATTGAACGACCCCATTCCCTGGGGCGCGAGGTTGCCCGCGAAAAAGCCGAACAACTGGCCGAGCGCCTGGCGCGAGAATACGACGTGCGTTACCGCTGGAACGGCGACAGCCTGGAGTTCAAACGCAGCGGTGCTGATGGCCGCATTGATGTGCATGACGACAGCGTGCGCGTGCAACTCAGCCTGGGATTGTTGCTGTCGGCCATGAGCGGCACCATCAAACGCGAAATCGAAGACGTGCTGGACAAGAATCTGCGGGCGTGAGGTGTCGTCTGAAGACACCTTGGCCGTTTTCATGAGACACCCCAGGCAGCCACCCTCCGGGCCGTTGCTGCGCTCGGCTCAAGACGGCCCCGGCATTTTTTCTCACGCTTAGTATGCGGTTTCTAATTTTCATCGATACCGTGCACCTAAGCCTGCATTACGTGGGCGTTTCCTCGAAACATAAAGAGTGAGGTGCACCATGTCGAAAGTTGCCGTTAAAAAGAAAACTGCCGTCGTTGAAGAAAGCACCAGCGTGCTGAGCGACGCCAAAGTCTACGCCCGCAAAATCTGGCTGGCAGGTCTGGGCGCATACGCCAAGGCGGGTCAGGAAGGCGCCGAGTACTTCAAAGAACTGGTGAAGAGCGGTGAAGGCGTTGAGAAACAAGGCAAGAAGCTGGTCAACGAACAAGTTGACGCCGCCAACAGCCAGATCGACAGCGTCAAGAGCACCGTCACCAGTAACGTCAGCAGCGTCAAAGGCAAGGTCGAAGTGCAGCTCGACAAGATCGAGAAAGCCTTCGACAACCGTGTTGCCAGCGCCCTGAATCGTCTGGGCATTCCGTCCAAACAAGACGTGGAAGCACTGTCTGCTAAGCTGGATGAGCTGAGCGCGTTGCTCGAGCACGTCGCGCGTACCAAGTAAGGAGAGCAGGATGGCTGTTAAGAAGAAAACCGAAAAGCAAACCACTTCCTGGATCGGCGAAGTAGAGAAATACTCGCGTCAAATCTGGCTGGCCGGTTTGGGTGCCTACTCCAAGGTCAGCAAGGACGGCAACAAGCTGTTCGATACGCTGGTCAAGGACGGCGAGAAAGCTGAAAAACTGGCCAAGACTGAAGTCGACAAGCAAGTTGGCGCGGTGAAGTCCACTGTGGGTTCGAAAGTGGACAGCGCCAAGTCGAAAGTTGACGAAGTCAAAGACAAGGCCATTGGCAAGTGGGGCGAGCTGGAAGAGGCGTTCGACAAGCGCTTGAACAATGCCATTTCGCGTCTTGGTGTACCGAGCCGCAATGAAGTGAAAGCACTCAACGCCAAAGTCGAAAGCCTGACTAAGCAGATCGAGCAATTGACCGGCGTTTCGGTCAAGTCGGTCAAGCCTGCCGTGAAGAAAGTTGTGGCCAAGCCAGCGGCCAAACCGGCTGCCAAAGCCGCCGCCAAGCCTGTTGCTAAAGCTGCTGCCAAACCGGCGGTCAAGGCTGCGGCCAAGCCAGCGGCTAAACCCGCTGCCAAAGCTGCCGCCAAGCCGGCTGCTAAACCCGCGGCGAAACCGGCTGCCAAGCCGGCCGCCAAGGCTGCTGCTAAACCCGCCGCCAAGCCTGCAGTTGCCAAACCCGCTGCTGCCCCGGTAGCCGCTGCGGTGCCTGCGCCGGCCGCTGCACCTGCTGCACCAGTAACACCTGCCGCCCAGTCGTAAGACGCGCAGCAGTCAACGCAAACGCCCGGCTTCGTGCCGGGCGTTTGCGTTTAGGTGGGGGCTGCGTCTGGGCCGCATCGGTCAGGCTTGTCAGTCCTGAATGGCGTGGGTGAATTGTGCGATGGCATCCACGACCCGCTGTGCTTCGCTGCGAATTTGCAGCATCAGCTCACCCGCGCGGTTGGCCAGTTCCCCCCACGCGTTCGGCACTGCCCAGGCTGCCGGTCATGCCAGCGACTGCCTGCTGTGCCAGGTTCTGGTTCTGTTGCATCACATCGTTGATTTCCACCGGTCTGGCTGGTTCTTGCTGTCAGGCTGCGCACCTCATCGGCAACCACTGCGAAGCCGCGGTCTTGATCGCCGACGCGGGCGCCTCAATCGTGGCGTTGAGGGCCAGCAAGCTGGTCTGTTCGGCAATGCTGCGGATGACCTGGACAATGCTGCTGATGCGTTCCGACTGGTGGCTCAGTGCATGGATGTTGGTGGATACGGTGCCCAGTTCGCCGGCAATCGAGCGCACCACATCTGTCGTATCCTGAACCCTTTTGCCCCTTCCACGGCACTGGTGTCGGTCTCGCAATGTTCGATTTGGGCCGTGATGTCACTGGCGAACTTGATCACGCCAACCACCTTGCCCTGCGCGTTATACCGCGGGTTATCGGTTGCGCGCAGCCAGGCCGTGCGGCTGTCTTTGGTGGCGCACTCAAATCGGGGGCGTCGTGCCTGAAAGGCGCTTAGATCATCCCTTTGCGGTTTAGGGGCTTTTGCCTGAGTGTGGGAATGCCGCACGCAGCGCCTGAGTAAATGGGCTCAGGCGCTGCGTATCACGCTTCCAGGTAGCGACTGGCCAAGTGCTCGGCTGCCAGGCGTGAAGTGCCCGCGAGGTGTGGGGCCACCAGCATCATCACCTGGTACACCACCAGACGGCTTTCACCTTCGCGGCCAATGATGCGCTGGTAGTCGAGGGAGAACAGCAGGGTCAGGGTGATCTGCTCGACCAGTTGGCCGAGTGATGCGGTGTCGCTGTGCAACTGGCCGTCTAGCTGCAGTTGCGCGAGCAGTTCAGCCAACGCGCGTTTCAGGCTGTTGAGCCAGTGGCGCATGCCGCGTTCGAGTTTCGGCAAGCGGCTGGTGAGGTTGGAGAGGTCCTGAAACAAAAAACGGTAGTGTGCCAGGCGTTCGACAATCAGGTGCAGAAACAGCCAGTAGTCTTCGACATCCAGCTGCACGTCTTCGGGCGGCGAGAGCAGCGGCGCCAACTCGGCCTGAAAGCGCTCGAACAGGCCGAGGATCAGCGGCTCCTTGCCGTGGAAGTGGTAGTACAGGTTGCCCGGGCTGATGCCCAGTTCGTTGGCGATTTCCAGGGTGGAGACATTCGGTTCGCCCTTCTGGTTGAACAACAGCAGGGCACATTCAAGGATTCTGTCGCGGGTTTTCATCCGGTCTTCTTATGCTGGCCGCGGGGCGTTTGACGATACCTGGCCGCAGCAGGCTGCGGCCAGTGGCGGTTGTTCAGCGCACGTGCACGTAGGTGCCGGGAGCCGCTTCCATGGCAGGGTGGTTCTGGTTGCCCAGGGCCATCAGGGTGTCCCGCTGTTCGCCCGAGCGTTCCTGCATCCACTTCAGCCACACCGGCCACCAGCTGCCTTGTACGTGCTCGGCATCGTGGTACCAGGCGCGTGGGTCGCCGGTGAGCTTGGGGTTTTCCAGGTAATTGGATTTGGGGTTGCCCGGCGGGTTGAGAATGCTTTGGATGTGTCCGCTGTTGGACAGGATAAAGCGCCGGTTGCCGCCCAGCAGCAAGGTCGAGCGGTAGACCGCGTCCCAGGGGGTGATGTGGTCGTTGATTCCGGCGACGCTGAAGCTGTCGACCGTGACCTTCTGCAGGTCCACTGGCGTACCACAGACTTCCAGGCCGCTTGGGCGGGTCAGCGGGTTGTGCTTGAAGAAGTCGATCAGGTCGCCGTGTAGAGCTGCGGGTAGGCGGGTGTTGTCGTTGTTCCAGTAGAGAATGTCGAAGGCCGGCGGCTGCTTGCCGAGCAGGTAGTTGTTGACCCAGTAATTCCAGATCAGGTCGTTTGGGCGCATCCAGGCGAACACCCGCGCCATGTCACGGCCATCCAGAACGCCTTGCTGGTAGGAGCGGCGTTTGGCGGCTTCGAGGGTCAGCTCGTCAGCAAAAAGCATGGCTGGGCTGTCGATCTGGCTGTCGAGCAGGCTGACCATGTAGGTGGCGCTGGCCACTTTGCGCAACTGACGCTTGGCTTGTAAATGACCTTGCAGCGCCGCAATGGTCAGGCCGCCGGCGCAGGCACCGAGGAGGTTAACGTCCTTGCTGCCGGTGATTTCACGGCAGACGTCGATGGCTTTTTCCAGTGCTTCTACGTAGCTCGACAGGCCCCATTCGCGATGCCGCGGGTCCGGGTTGCGCCAGCTGATGACGAAGGTTTGCAAGCCATTCTTCAGTGCGTACTGGACGAAGCTTTTTTCGCTGGAGAGGTCGAAGATATAGAACTTGTTGATTTGCGGCGGCACGATCAGCAGCGGTTTGGCGTACTGTTTTTCGCTCATCGGTTTGTACTGGATCAGCTCCAGCAACTCGTTGCGAAACACCACTGCGCCGCTCGTGGTGGCCAGGTTACGGCCGACTTCGAAAGCGTGTTTGCTGACCTGGCTAGGCATGCCGTCGTTGTTCACCAGGTCATCGAACAGATGGGTCACGCCCTTGAGCAGGCTGCTGCCGCCGCTGTTGAACAGTTCTTTGATCACCTGTGGATTGAGTAGGGTGTTGCTGGGGGCGAGGGCATCGCCGAGCAGGGTAGCGACAAAACGTGCGCGGGCACGGTCATCGGCGTCCAGGTTGCTCTCGTCGATCCAGCTGTTCAGCTGCTTCTGGCAAGCCAGGTAGGCTTGCAGGCTGCGGCTGTAAAGCGGGTTTTCACGCCAGGTTGGGTCGGCGAAGCGCGGATCTTGTGGGTTGACCTTGAACGGTTTGTCACCCAGCAGCACCCGCCCCAGCTGGCCGCCGAGGGCTACGGCATGCCGTGCGCTGTGGATGGGGTGTCGGACCCCTTGCAGGGCCAGGCTGCGCAGTGTGGAAAGCAAGTCGCGGCCGCGCAGGCCGACCACCGCGTTCTGGGCATTCATCACACTGCTGCGGGCGGGCAGGGCGTTTTTGGCAGGCTGGTCTCGCATTGGGCAACACTCCGTCGTCAAACCGTGAGACTTCAAGGTCGATAGATAAGCAGCAAGGCTTATACCAACGCGCGCGCTAGGTGCATTCCAGACTACCGCGCGACAAGCTTCAGGTAATACAACGTGCCCGGAAACGGGTCAAGCACTGAGCGGCCGGCACAGCCTCGGTGCGTTGTCAGGGGGCGCCTGCCCAACCAAGGTGCGGTCAGCTCAGGGTGCGTGCGGCTGCCGGCTGTGGGTGCATGATGGCGCGCTGACGCTCTTCCTCAAGGAACTTCATGATGATCGGCGCCACGGCTTCGGCGCGGGTCACCAGAAACAGGTGGCCGTCGTCGATGACGTGCAATTCTGAGTTGGGGATGCGCCAGGCCAGCAGGCGCATATTCACCAATGGGATCAGAGGGTCGTCATCACCGGCCATGACCAGCGTTGGTTGGCGGATTTTGTGCAGCCAGTGGATGCTGGTCCAGCCGAGGCCGGCGAACAGCTGCCAGTAATAGCCCATCTTGCCGCCCGAGCGGACTTTACTGGCGTGTGCCAGCGCCAGCTTGGGGTCACGGCGAAAGGCGCCACCGTAGATGTCCGGGGCAATCTGCACGCCATAGGAGGGCTGCACATAACGTCGGGGGCTGGCCATGCACCAGAGCACCTTGGGTTTGCCTGGCACCATCACCGCGCCGGCCGAGGTGGCGGCGAGGATCAGTTTCTTGCAGCGCTCCGGGTAGTCGTGAGCAAACTGCTGTGCCAGTGCGCCACCCCAGGACACGCCAATGGCATTGACCTGACCGTAGTCGAGGTAGTCGAGCATGCGTGCTGCCAGCTTGGCCAGGCCAGGAAAACGGTACGGTGTGCTGGGGGTGGATGAACCGCCTACGCCAGGCACGTCGAAGGCGATGACTTCCAGGTCGGGGTCGAGGGCGCGCACGAAGGGCATGACCAGTTCCAGGTTGGCCCCGATGCCGTTGAAGATCAGCAGCGGGGTCATCTTGCCGTTGCCGGGGCGAACGGCGGTACGGATGGTCTGGCCGTCCAGTTCGATGGTGCGGAATACGAAAGGTAGCGACATGCGCAGAAGCCCTATCAGTGAAAACGCTGGGTCAGACCCTCCGGGTCATTTCCAGAAACGCCAGGGCAAAGCCTGGTTCGCCGCACTCAGACCATTGCCTGGGTGGGCGAGCGGCACCTCCAGTGCCGCGGGCAGTGCTGCGCAGTGCGCAGGTATCAACGTTCGTGAACGTAAGTGCCAGGCGCTGCTTCGCCGGCGGGGTGCTTTTTATTGCCAAGCTGGGTCGGCGCCTTTTTCATTTCACCGGAGCGCTGTGCCAGCCAAGTCTGCCAATGCAGCCACCAGGAGTCGGCATGCTTGGTAGAAGTGGCTTGCCAGGTTTTCGGATCAGCGTGCAGTTCCGTGTTGGTCATGTAACGCGCCTTGGGGTTACCCGGCGGGTTGAGAATGCTCTGAATGTGCCCGCTGTTGGACAGCACGAATTCGACGTTGCCGCCAAACAGCTTGGCTGACTTGTAGCAGGACTCCCACGGTGTGATGTGGTCGGTGGTGCCGGCTACACAGTACAGATCGCTGGTGACCTGCTTGAGGTCAATCGGCGTGCCGCAGACTTCCAAGGCGTTGGCCCGAATCAGCGGGTTGGACTGGAACATGTCAATAAACTCGCCATGCAGGGCGGCCGGCAGGCGGGTGGTGTCGTTGTTCCAGTAGAGAATGTCGAATACCGGTGGCTCGTTGCCCAGCAGGTAGTTGTTGACCCAGTAGTTCCAGATCAGGTCATTGGGACGCATCCAGGCAAAGACTTTGGCCATGTCGCTGCCTTCCAGTACACCGGCCTGGTAGGAACGGCGTTTGGCCAGCTCCAGGCTTTTCTCATCGGCAAACAGGGCAACGTCGGTTTCCAGGCGATTGTCCAGCACGCTGACCAGCAGGGTCAGGGCGTTTACCTTCTTATCTCCCAGCGCGGCGTAATGGCCCAGCAGCGAGGTGGTGGTGAGGCCGCCGGAGCAGGCACCGAGCATGTTGATGTCGTTGCTGCCGGTGATGGCGGTGACCACGTCGATGGCTTCTTTCAGCGCTTCGATATAGGTCGACAGGCCCCACTCGCGGTGGGCCTTGGTCGGGTTGCGCCAGCTCACCACGAAGGTCTGCACGCCGTTGCGCAGCAGAAAGCGCGCCACGCTCTTTTCCGGTGACAGGTCGAAGACGTAGAACTTGTTGATCTGTGGCGGCACCACCAGCAGCGGGCGTTCGTGCACTTGCTCGGTGATTGGCTTGTACTGAATCAGTTCCAGCAGGTCGTTACGGAAGATCACCGCGCCGTCGCTGGTGGCGAGGTTCTTGCCAACCTCGAAGGCGTTCATATTGACCTGGCTGGGCATGCCGCCGTTGTTGACGATGTCTTTGGCCAGATGCGACAGGCCATCGAGCAGACTCTTGCCGCCAGTCTCGAAGAAGCGTTTGACGGCCGCCGGGTTAGCCATGCTGTTGCTCGGGGCCATGGCTTCGGTCATCAGATTGATCACGAAGTGGCCGCGGCTGGCGTCCTGTTCGGACAGGTTGCTGTGCTCGACCCAGTCGTGCAGCTCCTTGCGCCAGGCCAAGTAGGTCTGCAGGTAACGACGGTACAGCGGGTTCTGGCTCCAGGCCGGATCAGCAAAGCGCCGATCGCCTTCGGTGGGGGTGAGTTCGGATTGGCCGAGCATCACGTTTTTCAGTTCGATACTGAAGTGGGCCAGGTGTTTGGCACTGTGCAGGGGTTGCTTGAGGGCTTGCTTGAGTACGATACGCGCAGAGCTGAGCAGGTCTTTACCCCGGATGCCGATTACCGGGTTAAGGCCCAGGGTGTTCTCGGAGGCCTGGTGTTTCAGGTCATCATTATTCTTATCTGTCATCTACAACGCTCCATTGTCCTGAGACGAAATACCGGCAACTTGCTGTGCACGGCGACACAGGGCTAGAACCTGCACCCAGTCTGCTGCATATCGGCGCTGCTGCGCAGGAACAGACTCGGGAGCGACAGCTCGTACACTGCGCGTCTTCGCCTGTTCTTGCCTTGCATGGCTTTAGCTCGTGAGACTTTGAACGGGTTCCATGAACCAGGTATTGCCCGGATTACCAAGGGCGGATCACTCCGCAATATTTCCTGCCGCTGGTTTGGCCAGATGCAAGAAAACTTCCAACTACTTGGTTACCCGAGTTTGTGAATTTGTGCAAGCTGACCACGATCTTGGCCGAATGCGCGATGAGTATGCCGAGAAGGATTAGAAAATGCGCTCTAACCGGGTAAGCGTGGCGGGTTAGAGCGCGTGCTGTCAGGCTGCCAGTAGGCGGTGGGGGCCGGAAATGGCTGATGCCCTGATGTGGCCTCAGCGAGCGCTCCGGCAAGCCGTGTGCAGCGTTTCAGAGCATCAGTCTGACCACACTCTCGTTCGGGTCACGCGATTGCCCGGCGGCCCTCAGTGCGGCCAGATAGTCGCTCCACAGCTCGGCCTGGCGCAGGGACAGCTGTTCCAAGTAATCCCAAGTGAACAGGCCGCTGTCGTGGCCGTCATCGAAGGTCAGTTTGAGGGCGTAATTACCGGCCGGCTCGACCTTGCTCAGGCCGACGCCGAGCTTGCCGGTCTGCAGAATGGGCTTGCCGTGGCCCTGTACTTCTGCAGATGGCGAATGCACGCGCAGAAACTCGGCAGGCAGGGTGTAGTGCTCGTCCGCGCCGTAGTGCAGCTCCAGGGTTTTCGAGGCTTTGTGCAGTTTTATTGCGGTGGGGATGCGCATGCTCGCTTCCTCAATGGTTCCCTGGCCTGGAGCGCATCCGGGCCAGGGGTGGGGCGCGCTACAGAATATAGCGCGAGAGGTCTTCGTCCTGCGCCAGTTCACCGAGGTGGCTGTTGACGTAGGCCGCGTCGATCACGATCGGTGCGCCATTCTGCTGGCCGGCCAGGTCGCCGGCGCTGAAGGAGACTTCTTCCAGCAGGCGTTCGAGCAGGGTGTGCAGGCGGCGCGCGCCGATGTTCTCGGTTTTCTCGTTGACCTGATAGGCAATCTCGGCGATGCGCTTGATGCCTTCGGCGACGAACTGGATGCCCAGGCCTTCGGTGTTCAGCAGCGCGGCATATTGCTCGGTGAGCGAGGCGTGTGGCTCGGTGAGGATGCGCTCGAAATCTTGTGGGGTCAGGGCTTTCAGCTCGACGCGAATCGGCAGGCGGCCTTGCAGTTCGGGCACCAGGTCGCTTGGCTTGCTCAGGTGGAACGCGCCGGAGGCGATAAACAGAATGTGGTCGGTTTTCACCATGCCCAGCTTGGTGTTCACCGTGCAGCCTTCGATCAGCGGCAGCAGGTCGCGTTGTACGCCTTCGCGGGACACATCCGCGCCACCGACGTTGCCGCGCTTGGCCACTTTGTCGATTTCGTCGATAAACACGATGCCGTTTTGTTCGACAGCTTCCAGCGCCTGCGCCTTGAGTTCGTCTTCGTTGACCAGGCGCGCGGCCTCTTCGTCGCGCACCATCTTCAGGGCTTCGTTGACCTTGAGCTTGCGGCTCTTGCGTTTGCCTTTGCCCATGTTGGAAAACAGGCTTTGCAGCTGGTTGGTCATCTCTTCCATGCCCGGTGGGGTCATGATTTCGATGCCGGCCGGAGCGTCGGCCACTTCGATTTCGATGTCCTTGTCATCCAGCTGGCCCTCGCGCAGGCGCTTGCGGAACAGCTGACGGGTGTTGGAGTCGCTGGCTGGCGCGGCCTCTTCATTGAAGCCGGTGCGGGCGGGTGGCAGCAGGGCGTCGAGGATGCGCTCTTCGGCGGCGTCTTCGGCGCGGTGGCGGACCTTGATCATCTCCTGCTCGCGCAGCATCTTGATCGCGGCATCGGCGAGGTCACGGATGATCGACTCGACATCACGGCCGACATAGCCAACCTCGGTGAACTTGGTCGCTTCCACCTTGATAAACGGAGCATTGGCCAGCTTGGCCAGGCGGCGGGCGATCTCGGTTTTGCCGACGCCGGTGGGGCCGATCATCAGGATGTTCTTTGGCGTCACTTCAGTGCGCAGCTCAAGCGGCAGCTGCATGCGCCGCCAGCGGTTGCGCAGGGCGATGGCCACGGCGCGCTTGGCGTCGTCCTGACCGATGATGTGGCGGTTGAGTTCGTGAACGATCTCGCGGGGCGTCATGGACATGCGGGTTTACTCCAGAAGAAGGCGCGCTTACTCGGCGCAGTCTTCTTCTTCGATAGTCAGGGTTTGGTTAGTGAAGACACAAATGGAGCCGGCAATGTTCAGCGCGGTTTCGGTGATTTCACGGGCGCTCAGGTCGGTTTTTTGCAGCAGGGCCATGGCCGCCGCTTGGGCGAAGCCACCGCCGGAGCCCATGGCGATCAGGCCATGCTCGGGCTCCACCACGTCACCGTTGCCGGTGATGATCAGCGAGGCGTCCTTGTTTGCTACAGCCAGCATGGCTTCCAGGCGGCTCAGCGAGCGATCGGTGCGCCAGTCTTTGGCCAACTCGACGGCAGCGCGCACCAGATGACCTTGATGCTTTTCAAGCTGGCCTTCAAAGCGTTCAAACAGGGTAAAGGCATCGGCGGTGGCACCGGCGAAGCCGGCCAGCACCTGGCCGTGGTACAGGCGGCGCACTTTTTTCGCGTTGCCTTTCATCACGGTATTGCCGAGGGACACCTGGCCGTCGCCGCCCATGACGACTTTGCCGTTGCGGCGCACTGAAACGATGGTGGTCAAGGGGAGAGTCTCCACGCAGCGGGGCGAAAGTGCCCAATGCCGAGTGAAGTGGGGGCTGAGCGCGCCGGCTTCAAGCCCTGTGTGCAGCCGGCGCCGACAAATAGTCAGCTGATAGGGTCGCAGGGCTTGTCTGGCGCGGGTCTACTGCACCTGGCGCTGCTGTAACAACAGATTGCTGAAGCCACTGCCCGCCAGCGATTTCTGCGCCTGGCCAAGCTGTTCGCGGGTGGCAAAAGGCCCGACCAGCACGCGGTGCCAGGTTTCCTCGCGTACCTTGCCGGATTCCACCTGCACGTTCTGGCCGAGCAGGATGATCTGCGCGCGCAGGGCGTCGGCGTCCTCCTTGCGGCGGAACGAGCCGGCCTGGAGGAAGAACTGCGAGCTGACCGGTCCCTTGGCCACCACCGGCGGCGGTGGCGGCACCTCGCCATTGAGCGCTGCTTCGGCGCGGGCGGCGTCGATTTTTGCGGCTTCTTCCGGGCTGACCGGTTTGGGCTCAGGCACGGCGGCGGGCTGTTCGATGGCTTGTGGCGGCAGGATCACTTCTGATTCTGGCAGCAGGGTGTAGAAGTCGTATTTGGGTTTGGCCGGTTCCTTGTCGTCGGCCGGCTGCGCGGTGGGCTTGGCTTGCTGCTTGGCCTGTTCGGGCTTGTCGCGTTTGATTTCATCGCGGCCCGGCTCCAGGCTGAACAGAAACACCATGAAGCCGCCGATCACCAAACCACTGACCAGCCAGAACCAGCCAGGCACCGGCTTTTTCGCCGGTGCCTGGTAGCGGCTGGCGCCGCGTTTGGCGGCGGGCTTCTTCTTGGCCGCCACTTACATGCGCTCCAGGGTTTCCAGACCGAGCAGCTGCAGACCCTGCTGCAGGGTGCGACCTGTGAGGGCGGCCAGGCGCAGGCGGCTGTTGCGCACGCCATCGTCCTCGGCGGCGAGGATCGGGCAATTCTCGTAGAAGCTGGAGAACAGCCCGGCCAGGTCATACAGGTAGGCGCACAGCAGGTGCGGCTCGCCCTTGTCGGCAACGCCGCCGAGCACTTCCGCGAATTGTGCGAGTTTGCCGGCCAGGTCGATTTCCTGGGCGGCCTGCAGGTCCAGCTGGCCGTCCAGCTCATCAAAGCCCTTGCCTACTTTGCGCAGCACGCTGGCCACACGGGTGTAGGCGTAGAGCAGGTAAGGCGCGGTGTTGCCCTCGAAGCTCAGCATCAGCTCGAAATTGAAGCGGTAGTCACTGGTGCGGTGCTTGGACAGGTCAGCGTATTTCACTGCGCCAATACCCACAGCGCGGGCGATCTGGCGCAGCTCGGCGTCGTCCAGTTCAGGGTTCTTGCCTTTGACCAGCGCGTAGGCGCGCTCTTCGGCTTCATCGAGCAGGTCGACCAGCTTTACGGTGCCGCCGTCGCGGGTTTTGAATGGGCGGCCGTCGGCGCCGTTCATGGTGCCGAAGCCCATGTGTTCCATCTGCATTGCGGCGGGGACGAAACCGGCCAGGCGCGCAGCGGCGAAGACCATTTGGAAGTGCAGCGCCTGGCGTTGGTCGACGAAATACAGCACGCGGTCGGCCTTCAGCACATTGGCGCGGTAGCGCGTGGCGGCCAGGTCGGTGGTGGCGTACAGGTAGCCGCCGCCAGCCTTCTGCACGATCAGCGGCAGCGGATTGCCTTCGGCGTTTGTGAACGCGTCCATAAACACGCACTGCGCGCCGTTGTCTTCGGTCAACAGGCCCTTGGCCTTGAGGTCGGCGACCACGTTGGCCAAATCGTCGTTGTAAGCGCTCTCACCCTTGACGTCGGTCATGCTCAGTTTCACGCCCAGGCGGTCATACAGCGCCTGGCAGTGGCTCAGGGAAATGTCGTTGAAACGGTGCCACAGGCGCAGGCACTCAGCGTCGCCGGCTTGCAGCTGCACCACCAGCTCACGGGCGCGTTCGGCGAACTCCGGGGAATCATCGAAGCGTTTTTTCGCCGCGCGGTAGAAGCCTTCCAGGTCGGCCAGCTCGCTTTCGGCGGCTGCCGGGTTTTCCTGCATATAGGCCAGCAACATGCCGAACTGAGTGCCCCAGTCGCCGACGTGGTTCTGGCGGATCACCTCGTCGCCGAGAAACTCCAGCACCCGTGCCACACCATCACCGATGATGGTCGAGCGCAGATGGCCGACGTGCATCTCTTTGGCCAGGTTGGGGGCGGACAAGTCGACCACCACACGCTGCGCCGAACCGGCCTTGCGTACACCCAGCTTGGCATCGGTGAGCAGCGCATCCAGGCGCGCGGCCAGTGCCTGGGTGTTTTGGAAGAAGTTGAGAAAGCCCGGCCCGGCAATTTCGACCTTGCTGATGCCATCGTCGGCCGGCAGTGCAGCGATCAGCTTTTCGGCCAGGTCGCGCGGCTTCATGCCCGCCGGCTTGGCCAGCATCATGGCGATGTTGCTGGCGAAATCACCGTTGGCCTTGTCCTTGGTGTTCTCCACCTGAATGGCCGGAGTCAGGCCCTCCGGCAGCACGCCGTCGGCAGTGAGGCGGGTCAGGGCGTGCTGGATCAGGTGGCGAATGCTGTCTTTCATGGTCTGCTCGGTCGGCCGGTGGCGGCGGCGCACAATGGCGCTGGTTGAAAACTGCGCATTATCGACGCCCTTCGCCTGCAGCATCAAGCCGCCTGTGGTTTCACTTCGCTAAAGGCTGGCGCAATGGGCGGCCGATCGCGCCGTGCCGTGCCTTTATATGACAGCGCCGCAGCGGCGGAGCCCCTGCGGCGTTGAGGCGCGTGCGCCGCTTTAGGCGGAGCGTTGCGCGGTGCCACGCACGGCGGCATTACCCGCGACGAAATAGGGCGCGGTGCTGCGTGGCAGCGGGGCGCGGCCACGGATTTTGTCGGCGATTTTCTCGGCCATCATGATGGTCGGCGCGTTGAGGTTACCAGTGACGATCAGCGGCATGATCGAGGCATCCACCACACGCAGGCCGTCGAGGCCGTGCACCCGGCCCTGACTGTCGACCACGGCCATGTCGTCTTCGCCCATTTTGCAGGAACACGACGGGTGGTAGGCCGTTTCCGCGTGTTCGCGAATAAAGGCATCCAGTTCGGCGTCGCTCTGCACATCCTTGCCGGGGCTGATTTCGCGACCGCGGTACGGGTCCAGCGCCGCCTGCGCCATGATTTCGCGGGTGATGCGGATGCCATCACGGAACTCGCGCCAGTCCTGTTCGCTGGCCATGTAGTTGAACAGAATGCTTGGGTGCTGGCGCGGGTCTTTGGATTTGACCTGAATGCGCCCACGGCTCGGCGAGCGCATGGAACCCATGTGCGCCTGGAAACCGTGTTCTTTAACCGCGTTGCTGCCGTTGTAGTTAATCGCCACGGGCAGGAAGTGATATTGGATATTTGGCCACTCGAATTCGGCGCTGGAGCGGATAAAGCCGCCGGCCTCGAACTGGTTGCTGGCACCAATGCCCTTGCCTTGGAACAGCCACTGCGCGCCGATGGTGGGCTGGTTCCACCATTGCAGCGCCGGGTACAGCGACACCGGTTCTTTGCAGGCGTATTGCAGGTACAACTCGAGGTGGTCCTGCAGGTTCTGGCCAACGCCCGGTAGGTCATGGACCACGGGGATTCCCAGTTCATTCAGGAGGGCGGCTGGGCCGACGCCGGAGCGCTGAAGAATTTGCGGCGAGGCAATTGCGCCGCTGCACAGCAACACTTCGCGACGGGCCTTGGCAATGTGCGGGGTGTTGCTGTCACCCACCAGGTAGGTCGCGCCAATGGCCCGCTTGCCGTTGAACAGAATGCGATCGGTCAGGGCATGGGTGACGATGGTCAGGTTCGACCGCTGGCGGGCTTGGTCGAGGTAACCACGCGCAGTGCTGGAACGCCGGCCCTGGGGCGTAACGGTGCGGTCCATCGGGCCGAAGCCTTCCTGCTGGTAGCCGTTGAGGTCGTCGGTACGCGGGTAACCGGCCTGCACGCCGGCTTCGACCATGGCGTGGAACAGCGGGTTATTGCCGTTTTTAGGGGTGGTGACCGACACTGGGCCTTCGCCGCCGTGGTAATCATTGGCGCCGATGTCACGGGTTTCGGCCTTGCGGAAATACGGCAGGCAATCCAGATAACTCCAGTCTTCCAGGCCTTTCTCCTTGGCCCAGCCGTCGTAGTCCATGGCATTGCCACGGATGTAACACATGCCGTTGATCAGCGATGAGCCGCCCAGGCCTTTGCCGCGACCGCATTCCATGCGGCGGTTGTTCATGTGCGGCTCGGGGTCGGTCAGGTAGGCCCAGTTGTAGCGCCGGCCTTGCAGGGGATAGGCCAGGGCAGCGGGCATCTGCGTGCGGAAGTCCAGGCGATAGTCGGGGCCGCCGGCTTCGAGCAGCAGTACGCTGACGTCAGCGTCTTCGGTCAGGCGGGTGGCCAATACGTTACCGGCCGAGCCGGCGCCGATGATGATGTAATCGAATTCTTGGGGCATAAACGCTCCTGTGGCCGGATCTCTCCGGAGAAAACGCGATAACTGTTCCCGGATTGCATCCGGGCTACGGGGCGGTGAAGACCGGGTGATCGGGCTGCCGTATGGATAGCCGTCGGTCTGTGGGAGCGGCCGAGCGGCGTTCCGCTTTATCCGCGACACCTTTCGCGGCTAAAGCCCCTCCCACAACACAGTGCTCAGAACACCGAGGTGTAGCCGCCCATTTCCAGCTGCACCGATTTGATCCGCGTGTAGTGCGCCAGTGTGGTCAAACCGTTTTCGCGGCCAACGCCGGATTGCTTGTAACCGCCCACCGGCATTTCCGCCGGTGATTCGCCCCAGGTGTTGATCCAGCAAATACCGGCTTCCAGCTTGTGGATCACCCGGTGTGCGCGGTTCAGGTCGCGGGTGACCACGCCAGCGGCCAAGCCGTACTCGGTGGCGTTGGCGCGGCGGATCACCTCTTCTTCCGTGTCGTACACCAGAATGCTCATCACCGGGCCGAAGATTTCTTCACGCACGATGGTCATGTCGTCGGTGCAGTCGGTGAAAACCGTAGGGGCGACGTAGGCACCGTTGGCGTATTCGCCCTCGGTCACGCGCTGGCCACCGATCAGCAGGCGAGCACCTTCACTGCGGCCTTTTTCGATATAGCCGAGCACGCTGTCCATGTGCGCAAAGCTCACCAGCGGGCCGAAGTTGGTGGCGTCGTCCTGCGGGTTGCCCAGGCGAATGCGTTTGACCCGCTCCAGCACCTTGGCCTCGAAGCGTGCCTGCAACATGCGCGGCACAAACACGCGCGTGCCGTTGGTGCAGACCTGCCCGGAGCTGTAGAAATTGGCCATCACCGCGATGTCGGCGGCGCGGTCCAGGTCGGCGTCTTCGAAGATGATCAGGGGCGACTTGCCACCCAGCTCCATGGTCACTTCCTTGAGTGATGAGCTGGAGGCGCTGGCCATGACCTTTTTGCCGGTCACGGTACCGCCGGTGAAGGAGATTTTCTCGATGCCTGGGTGCTCAGTCAGCCACTGGCCGACTTCGCGGCCGCTGCCGGTGAGCACGTTGAACACGCCATCCGGCAGGCCTGCAGCGGTGTAAATTTCCGCCAGTTTGAGTGTGCTGAGTGAGGTCACTTCGCTCGGTTTGAAGATCATGGCGTTGCCGGCGGCCAAGGCCGGGGCGGATTTCCACAGGGCAATCTGGATTGGGTAGTTCCACGCCCCAATACCGGCCACCACGCCCAGCGGCTCGCGGCGGGTGTAGACGAAACTGGTGTCGCGCAGCGGGATTTGCTCGCCTTCGATGGCCGGGATCAACCCGGCGTAGTACTCCAGCACGTCAGCGCCGGTGACGATGTCGACATAGCGCGTTTCCGAGAGTGGCTTGCCGGTGTCGAGGGTTTCCAGTTCGGCCAGCTCATCGTTGCGCTCGCGCAGAATGTCCACGGCCTTGCGCAGGATGCGCGAGCGCTGCATGGCGGTCATCGCGGCCCACACTTTCTGGCCTTCGGTGGCGCTGGCCACGGCCAGTTCCACGTCCGCCTGGCTGGCACGCTGCACCTTGGCCAGCATTTCACCGTTGGCCGGGTTGATGCTGTCGAAGGTCTCACCGCTGCTGGCCGCCACATAACGGCCTCCGATATAGAGCTGCTGTTCGTCAAAACGGGGCATGGGTGAGTCCTCTCTTATAGGTGTATTCGGTTTCAGGCGGCCGGCCATGCGCTGCAAGCCGGTGCGGCAAGGTGAAAACGAGCCTACTTTATTTTTATTGAACGTTCAAACAACAAAGAATAAGCTCGCCGCACTGACCCCTTCTGCGGCACATCGCCGCAGTGGGTAAGCCGGCTGTAAGGCCCGCCATAGAAGCGTGCCGGCAGCGGGTTAGGGTCAATCCGGCGTGCCGTCTCAGAACCAGCGGTGCGTTCGTTTCCATTGCCTTGGAGCTCATCTCCACCATGAGTACTGCTTCTCTGATAACAACAAACCCTGAGAAGGTGCGCTTGAATCCGGTTGTGTTTTACGGATCGACAGCGTTGATTCTGCTGCTGACCCTTGCATTAATCGTCTTCCCCGATGCGGCCGGTGCCTGGCTGAGCAAAGCCCAGGTGTGGCTGTCGCGCAGTTTTGGTTGGTATTACATGCTGGCCATTGGGGCTTATCTGTTCTTTGTGCTGTACGTGGCGTGCTCGCGCTACGGCAATCTGCGCCTGGGGGCTGACCACGAGCGCCCGGAGTTCAGCTATGGGGCGTGGGCCGGCATGCTGTTCTCTTCGGGGATTGGCATTTCGCTGTTGTATTTCGCCGCTTCGGAGCCGATTGATCACTTGTACAACCCGCCTGAAGGCGAGCCGGGCACGGCCTCGGCAGCCCGCCAGGCGCTGCAGCTGACCTTCCTGCACTGGGGTGTGCACGGCTGGGCGATCTACGCGCTGGTCGGTCTGGCCGTGGGGTATTTTGCCTACCGCCATCAACAGCCTCTGGCCTTGCGCTCGGCGTTGTACCCGTTATTCGGTCAGCGCCTGACCCGTGGCTGGGTCGGCAATGCGGTGGACTGCTTTGGTATCTTCGTCACGTTGCTGGGCTTGGTGACCAACCTCGGCATTGGCTCGCTGCAAGTGGCATCCGGCCTGGAGTACCTGTTCGGCATGCCCAACAGCCAGGGCGCGCTGCTCACGGTGATTCTGGTGATGAGCGCTGTGGCCACGCTGGCAGCCGTTTCCGGGGTGGAGAAGGGCATTCGTCGCCTGTCCAACCTCAATATCATCCTGTTCAGTGGCTTGCTGGTGTTCGTCTTGCTGGCCGGCGACACCCTGCATTTGCTCAATAGCCTGGTGCAAAACCTCGGTGACTACCTCAACGGTTTGGTGCTGAAGACCTTTGACCTCTATGTGTACACCGGGCAGTCCGGCAAGAGTGAAGCGTGGATGGGCTTGTGGACCCTGTTCTACTGGGCCTGGTGGATTTCCTGGGCACCGTTTGTCGGCATGTTTATCGCGCGGATTTCCCGTGGTCGTACCGTTCGCGAGTTAGTCAGTGGCGTGTTGCTGATTCCGCTGGGGTTCACCCTGGCCTGGCTGTCGATCTTCGGTAACAGCGCGTTGGATCTGGTGATGAATCAAAACGCCACCGATCTGGGCAAAGCTGCGCTGGAACAACCTGCCATGTCCATCTACCTGCTGCTGGAGCATTACCCCTGGTCCAAGGTGGTGATCGGTGTATCGATTTGCGTGGGCTTTGTGCTGTTCCTCACCCCGGCTGACTCTGGCTCGGTGATGCTGGCCAACCTGTCGCGTCAGGGCAGCGAGCTGGACGAAGACGCTCCGCATTGGCTGCGCATCTTCTGGAGTGTGGTCATCACGCTGGTGACCATTGGGCTGTTGTTCGCCGGTAATTTCACCGCCATGCAAACCGTGGTGGTGCTGGCGGGATTGCCCTTCTCGGTGGTGTTGCTGTTGTACATGTTCGCCCTGCTCAAGGCGATGAAGGCCGATCTGGCCGCCAGTGAGCAGCCAGCGGCAGTGTCCGCCCTGCCGACGCAAGGCTGAAGCGGACTCGGGTGGTGCCCTGTGCGCCACCCGAGTTGCTTAACCCGCTTTTTCCAGCTGCATGTCCAGGTAGTCATAGGCGATCTGCATCGCCTGGCGGGTGTCGAAACCTTCACCGGACAGCGCCCCGCGCAGCCACAGGCCATCGATCAATGCCGCCAGGCCACGGGCTGCGCTGCGCGCCTGCGCCTGCGGCAACACCCGGCTGAACTGCCCGCACAGGTTGGAATACAGGCGGTGATCGTTGACCCGCTGCAAACGCCGCAGCGCCGGCTGGTGCATGCTGGTGGCCCAGAATGCCAGCCAGGTTTTCATCGCCGGGCCGTTGACCTGACTGTCATCGAAGTTGCCTTCAATAATCGCCCGCAAATGGGCGCGCGGTTGATCCGCCGGCAGGCGGGCGCGGCGTTCGCGAACGGCTTCGCTCAGCGCCTGCATCAGGTGGCGCATGGTGGCGTCGAGCAAGCCGTTCTTGTCGCGGAAATAGTGGCTGATGATGCCATTGGATACGCCGGCAATCCGCGCGATGTAGGCAATGCTGGCTTCGCTCATGCCGACTTGATCGACGGCTTCAAGGGTGGCCGCAATCAATTGTGAGCGGCGGATCGGTTGCATTCCGACCTTGGGCATCTGTTTCTCCGTCGATGGGGCTTCCCGTAATGCGCGCAGTCTAGGCCGGTTGTTGCGGCCTGATCAATCTGTCAGGGATTTAATGCTGACTATCGGGTCATTAAGTGTCGAGGGTTTATATCACTGACTTAATGGGCGCTCGAATGCTTAAACATTCATAAGTGTATGTGGGTTGGATGAACTTTAATTTATAGAAACGCGTTTTACTATACGGCTGCGTACTGTAATTAAATTGTCACACTGGTGCGTGCCGAGTACAAAAAGATACAGAGCATTTAATGGTATGGCTTTATAAAGATGTGGCATTTCTTGAAACGAGTTTCTGCGCTAGACGGTAATTTGACGTTGGTTTAATGGCGTAAGGGGTTTCCCCTAAGGAGGCTAAATAAAACTATTCGCAATTAAAAGCAGGCTGTGAATCGCAATTAATAATTATAACGAGGACGACCCTGGCGACCCATTAAAGCTTCTGTATGTGCGATGGATGGAGTTTCAGAGAGCTAACGTATTTGGCGAGGGTTTGCTATGAGTGATATCGAATCACCTAATGCGCAGGTGTTGACGTTTTTGTTTGTGCTGTTGTTGATGAGCTTGGGCTATGCCGTGCATACCCGTCGCCAACTTCACAGTGTGGCGCGCAAGGCAGATCGTGTCTTTGCTGAGTTAAGTACGCAACTGAGTAATAATCAGGCGTTGTTACGGGCTGCTGTAGATGGCATTCATGTGCTTAATCTCAAAGGTGATGTCATTCTGGCCAATGAGGCGTTTGCCCGTATGCTCGGCTACGAACAGTATGAGGTCATGCAGTTAAATGTCCTGCAGTGGGATGCACGATTCGACCAAGAAGACTTGATCGCCAATATCCCCATGTTGCGAGGTATAGAAAGTACCTTTGAAACACAACATCGGCGTAAAAGTGGGCAAATCATTGATGTTGAAATAACCAGTGTCGGTGTAGACATTGATAGTGTGCCACTGCTGTTTTGTTCGGCGCGTGACATTACTGCGCGAAAATATGTAGAACAAAAATTATTACAAGCCGCCAGCGTGTTTCATCATTCCCACGAGGGTGTGATGATTTTTGAAAACGACGGCTCCCTGGCTGACGTTAATCAGGCCTTTAGTCGTGTCACCGGGTATTCCCGCGAAGAGGCGCTGGGCCACTGTCCGCCGCTGATCAATGCCGAGTGCAATGACGCAGAAATCTGCCAGAGCATCAAAGCTGCACTCGAGCAATCAGGTTATTGGACAGGCGAAACCTGGAACCTGCGCAAAAACGGAGAGCTTTACGTCACGCACCTCACCGTCAGCCGTGTGCCGGGCATTTCCGGGCGGGTGAATGGTCTGGTGGGTGTGTTTACCGATATTACGCCACTGAAAGACCATCAAAAACAGCTCGAAAAAATCGCCCACTATGACCCACTGACCCGTCTGCCAAACCGCGTGCTGTTTGGTGAACGCCTCAAGTTAGGGCTGCTACAGGCTATGCGACGGGACAATCTGGTAGCCGTTGTCTACCTCGATCTGGATGGTTTCAAAGCCGTTAATGACACCGGCGGGCACGTTGCGGGTGATCAACTGCTGGTTGAACTGGCTGGCAGGATGAAACATGCCCTGCGCGACGGCGACACCGTGGCCCGGATTGGCGGTGATGAGTTTGTTGCCATTCTGGTTGATCTCGAATCCGTCGAAGCCTGTGAAACCGTTCTGCATCGTCTGCTGCAGGCCGCTGCCGAACCGGTGCAATTGGCTACGCAAACGCATCAGGTGTCCGCCAGCATCGGTGTGGCGCTTTACCCGCAAGACGGTGCTGACGCCGATTTGCTGCTGCGCTGCGCCGACCATGCGATGTACCAGGCCAAGAAAACCGGGAAAAACCGCTACCACTTTTTTAACCCTCATGCGCATTAGTAGCGGCTGAACGGATAAAGCATAAATGCATGGACTCGCCTTTGTTCACGGTGCTGTGGACAGAGGTGTGTGGCTGCGGCACTTGAGTTCAGAGGGTGTTAGCGTCGTTCAAGCCTTCACGGGCAATCAGCTTGGTGAGTGGTGCGAAATTGCAGTGATTTGACCACCAATTTGCACAACCACTGACCAGTCAATGGCATTCCAGCTGACCAAGCGTTTGCACTCGACTTGACCAGCGCACGCCGTCGTGACGACCGGCAGAAACCGGCCCCAAAGCGGTCATAGAGTGTCAGCAAAAGCTGGTGCGACTCACTAGTCGTTGGAGCCAAGTGGCTCTCTGTTTGATCCTTTGTTAGTCGTCGCTTTTTTTGCGTGCGCCAGGCGGTGCGAACAATGCGTGCCAGACATCGCCTAGGTTGCGTGCGCTAACCACATCACGCACCAGGTTAATCCACTCATGGAAGGCGATGCGCAATGGGTTGTATGTCAGCAATGGAGTGGTCAGGCCATAGCGCGGTGGCACATCGGCGCGTTCTTCCACATAGGTACCAAACAGGCGGTCGAAGACCATCAGCACGCCGCCATAGTTGCAGTCCAGATATTCCGGGTTGCTGCCGTGATGTACGCGGTGGTTGGAGGGGGAATTGAACCATCGCTCAAACACGCTTCCCAGCTTCGGTATCCAGGTGGTGTGTAGCCAAAACTGATAGAGCAGGTTGGCCGACATCGCGAGCATCACCGCCAACGGTGAAAAACCGAGCCATACCAAAGGCGCGAAGAACACTGCCGTACCGGTGAGCTTGCCCGTCCAGCCCAGCCGCAGGGCGGTGGCCAGCGTCAGCTGATTGGGTGAATGATGCACAGCATGCGTCGCCCAGAACCAGCGCACGCGGTGGGCACTTCGGTGGTACCAGTAGTAGCAAAGCTCCTCGCCTACGAACAACAGGGCGAAGGCCCACCAGGTGTCCATCGTGATGGTGAACAGGCGGTGCTCGTAGACCCAGCCGAGCAGCAAAATCGCAAGCACCAAGCCGAGCCCGGTGGACACTGCATCGGTGATGCCGCGCCCGATTGCATCAGCGATTGACGCGGCAAAGGCTCGCCAATCATAGCCACTCGGGGTACGGCGCGAGAGGACGATGCCTTCAATGGCAGCAATACCCAGCAAGACGACAATCAAGACGCTGAGCCAAGGCCGCAGATCGGCAGTCGCGAGGTCATTCAAGGCGATGTGATCCATGATGGTCAGTCTCCAGCCGCGGTTTGGCAACCCGCACTTAACTTGGTGCGCCTATCCTTCAGGCACTGTTTCTTATCCCCCTCATCCGGTATGTCTGCGCACAACTGCTGCATTTCGGCTGCACAGGTGTCGATCTTATTGAGCTGGAATTGGCATGCCGCAGACAACTGACGGGTGTTCTCGCGCAGGCAGGTGACGATGCGCCCCTCGCCAGGTCGCTGGCCGGTGCAAAATTTTCGGGCATCGCTGCGGCAGGCCTGTGCCAGGGTGCGTTCGCTCGCCGTTACAGGGGCGCTGGCCCATAGCATCGCGGCACATAGTCCACCTAGGGCGAGGGTTCGGGGGAGGTCGGCAAATCGTCGAGTGTGCATTACATACGTCTTGGTGTTTTGGTGGCTGTGATGGTCTTGGTCATGACGCGCGGATGCTGGTGTGACGACGGCATCCATGGCTGAGGCAAAGGGCCGTGAGTGAACCTTGTGCATGGCGGACTCTTATGGGAGTGTGAAAGACAGATGCATCGCACTGAGCATGTGCAAATATTAAGTGCCGCCCGGTGCTGTGCGCGTCTACGAAAAACGACGAATTGCGACAGCGCTGTCGTATAGCCAAATAAAGGGCCATGCCGCGAATGCAACCGCAGATCCTTATCGTCGATGACGATGCCGAACTGTCCGCCATGCTGGTGGAGTTGCTGGCACGCGAGGGCTGGTCCACGCAAACGGCATTGAGCGCGGGCGATGGCGAGCGAGCACTAGCGGCAGGCCAGCCGGACGTCGTTCTGCTTGATGTAATGCTGCCTGACGGTAATGGTTTCGAACTTGCGCGCCGCTGGCGTGCGGCGTACTCGGCCCTCGGCCTTGTGATGCTCACTGCTCGTGGTGATCCAATGGACCGCGTGCTCGGACTGGAGATTGGTGCCGACGATTACCTGGCCAAACCTTTCGAGCCCCGTGAGCTGGTGGCACGTGTTCGTGCGCTGCTGCGCCGCGCGAAACCGGAGCGTGCAAACACCGCTGTGCTGCGTTTTGCAGGACTGTCGATTGATTTCCTCAAGCGTGAAGTCATCGCCGACGGCGGTGTCGTGACGCTCACCAGTATTGAATTCAAGTTGCTCGTTGCGCTGGCCAAGCAGCCTGGCACCCCGCTGACACGCGAGGCGCTTTCCGAGGCGGTGCAAGTAGGCAGCTACCAACCGCAGGAGCGTACTGTCGACGTGCAGATTGCGCGGTTGCGGCGCAAGCTGCGCGACGCGAGCATGGGCACCCAGTGGATCGACACCGTGCGCGGTGAGGGGTATGCCTTCATACCACGTGGAACCGGTGCCCGTGCGTCTTAGCGAGTTAGCCCGATGAGCCGCTACGGCAGTTTGTTTGCGCGCCTGCTCGCGGCGCAAGTGGCGGTGGCCATCGTGCTCACCGTGATGCTGGCGATGATCTTCTACGCGGAGCGCCACCGCACGGTGGCGCAGCTTGTTGTATCACGCTGGGCACCCGCCTTGATGCTCGTGGCACAAGGGGCTCCGATGGAGAAGGCACGGCAAATTGCGCCCGGCCCCTTGCAGGCCTCGGATCAGCGACCTGGTGAGGTGTTCGGGATCGCATCACTGACGCCGCGCCGATCAATTGTCAGCCAGGCATTGATTGAGGCAGGATTGCCGGTGGCAGACCTGGTCTTCGGTCGTAAACGGGACGTCACGTCGGTAGGGCCGACGCTTTGGTTGGCGCTACGCGGCACAGACGGCAGCGTGCGCTGGGTGGGTTTTGAAAGTGCCATTGTCGAAGAAGCGCTGGGCGAGCGGGTGTTGATCGCAACGCTACTGCTGGTCGGACTGGCTATAGCTGCTAGTGCGTTGATCGCACATCGTCTGGCACAGCCACTCGAAGCCCTGCGCGCGCGTATTGCGGCCGACGATGTATCCAGCGACCCGTTGCCACACGCTAGCGCGGAAGTCCAAGCGATCGACGAAGCCTGGCGTACGCTGCGGCAGTCCCTTGATCAGCAAGAGCGCGAGCGTGCATTGCTATTGGCGGGCGTGTCGCATGATCTTCGAAGCCCGCTCGGCCGGATTCGCATGGCGGCCGAGCTTTTGCCTGAGGGCGATGGCATTGCCCCGAAGCGCGAAGTCATCGTGCGTAATGCGCTGCAAGCAGATCGGCTCGTAGGAAGCTTTCTCGACTATGTGCGCAGTGGTGAGCTGTGTCTGGACGAGACGGTGGATGTGGCCTTAGTGGCAAACAGCGTAGTGGCGCAGCAGCAGCGCGCCGATACGGAGTTGCTGGTTGAAGTACCGCCGTCGCTCATCGTGCCTCACGCCAGTGGCGTGCTGCTTGAACGCGTGATTGGCAACCTACTCGACAATGCTTTTACCCACGGTCAGCCACCGGTGCGATTGACCGTGAGTACGGCGGGTCTCAGGGCTTTGATTGAGGTCGAGGACTGTGGGTCGGGTATCGCACCGGAAGATCAGAAGGCGATGCTGCAAGCCTTTGCACGTGGCGATATGGCCCGCCGGCACCCGGGTTTGGGCCTGGGGTTGGCAGTTGTGCAGCGTGTTGCAAAACGAATGCGCGGTAGCGTTACGTTCTCCTGTTCGCCTGATGCTGCAAGGACCATGGTGCGATTTGAGTGGCCGATAGGTTGATGCCGCTGAAGCTACTTTTTCAACAGAATCGGCTAAAAGCAGACGTTTAGAGTAAGGAAAATAAAACCATCCCCTTTTCGGTCCTCTTTGCCTGACAAATGCGCTGTGATGTAATCCGACCGACTTTACTCAATGGATGCTGGCTACATGGATGACCTGAGCAGGGCGCTTGCAGAATACCTGCCGGCTGCCAAACACGATGTTGATGTATTTCTTACCCTCGAAGCGCTAGCGCGGACCAAGCCTGAGGTTGCAAGCGCAGCGATTTTTGAATTCATCAAAACGGCCAGCGACCGGCATGCGAGATTGGCCAGCAACGCGCTTGTTTTATTGGCCGAACGTGGGCCGGCTCTTCTGGTAGCTGCCACGTCGGACGAACATGCGCCCGTGGCAGATGCCGCGAAGAAAGCGCTTTTATCGCGTCCCTCCCATGAAGCTTTGCCGTTTTTCCTGCGCCTGGGCAAGTCAAAAAACGTCGACGAAGTCTGCACCGCACTGATGATGCTGGGCAGAATTCCCTCGCCCGAGGTTCGCGCGCCGCTGTTTAAAGCGCTTACCCACCGTAGCGTCAATGCCCGCCAATACGCCGCCGAGGCCATTGGCCAACATGCCGACGAGAGTTGGATAGCAGAGTTGCTAGAGGCCATCCGCGACCAGAAACGTGAAGAGCAGGAAAAGAAGAAAGATCTCTCAGAAGTCACCCGTACGCTATGCAAAATCATTATCGCCAAAGCTAGCTCCGCCAACCTTGACCTGCTGCTTAGCGGGTTGCAGGACAGCAACGGCACCTTGAGGGAAGCCTGTATCGAGGCCCTTGGGCGTGTAGGTGATAACTCCGCAGTACAACCGCTGCTGGAATTGCTTGAACTACCGCAAAGGGGCGTACGCTACCGATCAGGGGATCCCACAGCACATGATCTGCAATACGCCATAGTTCGTTCTCTGGGGCAGTTGGGCGACCTGCGTGCGGTGGCGCCGCTGCTGCAAATCAATACAGTGTTTTCGGCACAAGCATTGGGTCAGTTGCAGGCATACGAGGCGGTTCCCGAACTGGTGGCGGCCTTAGAGCTAGCCAAAGTGCCAAGCGATGCAAGTGACTTGGCCGAGGTGCTGACACAACTGGCTGGCCCCGGCGACCAGCAATGGCCGCGTATGGGCCTGCGCGCTGAGTCACTGAGGGTCCGTCGAGCAGCTGCTTTGGAGTTTTACCGCACAGCCCCCGATGATGCCGCCATCCATCTGCTGGAGATACTTGCGCAACTGGCGCCGAGCGATTCTATTGCAGTCGCTGCAGCGCTAGCTGAACTAGGCCGAGCGGAAGGCTTTCAGGGCCTGGGTCGGGCGCTCGATGACGACCCCCATCACTGGAATGCCAACGCAGTCGTCTATGCCTGCGAGCGCCTTATAGGGCCGCAGGTGCGGGTGCTGCTGTTAAGTCTGCTGCCGAGCATTCGCAACGAGTATGTGCAAACGCTGTGCTCTGCCCTAGCCACCCAGGGAGCCGAGGTTTTACCAGCGCTTATCAGCGCTGCGCAAGCCGCCAAGACCGATGTTCGTTACCGGTATGAGATGGCGATTTCAACATTTCGAGCCCCCGAGGTGGCCGAACTGCTCACCCCCCTGTTGATGCGTCACAACCCGTTGCGGGATGCCGCTTGGTTGGCTCTCTCTCAAACACCCAGCGCACAAACCACGGCGGCATTAAGCGCTGCCCTCAAGCAAGCTGATACGGCAGCCGATGCTCGCTTTATCACCAAGGTTCTGGCCCAGGTCGCCACCGCAGAAGCCATACCGGACCTATTGCTTGGGCTGGAACATGATGCAAACGCCGAGGAAATTTTCGATGCCTTGGGACGTCTGGCTAACGCTGAAGCAGTGCCCGCGTTGATCGAACAACTGACCAGTGGCAACAGCCTGCGCCGGAAAGGTGCGGCGACTGCGCTGGCGCAGATCGCCGATCACACTGCATCGTTACCTCTGTTTGAGTTATTGCTGACCGAGGAAAACCTGGAAGTGGTTGAGGCTGCAATGGCGGCCCTACTGCGCGTATGCAGGGTGGATGATGTTTGGCTACACGAGAACCTGAAAACACCTGGCACTCGTGCCTTTTTGGTGGTTTTAGCCGCTCAGTCAATTCACCACTCTTAAGGGGGATGGGCACTGCAAACGCCAACCTGTGTGACATCCGGAAAGAGGGTGCTGAGCGATTGACCGCTATTGGCCGATTCTGTTGAAAAAGTCGGTTTCTGAGAGAGCTACTTTTCGGCAGCTCAAAAACGCTCGATTTCGGCGTTGCTACGTAAAAATCAATACAGCTGCCTTCTGAGCGAACCAGATTTCAACGTCGCCCACACTCTTTCATGGGCAAAAATCGAGACGGGACTTTTTCAACAGAATCGGCCGGTTGTTGCCTGTCGCGACCGGCAGCAGTGGTTGTTCTCTGCCAGCTGCCGGTCAAATCCAATGCAAATGACTGGTCAGGTCGAATGCAAGTGGGTGGGTAAGTCTGTGCAATTACTCACGTGGCACGCTAAAACGGAAATCGCAGTGTGCGGCACCGCCGGCGAGGGTCTGCGTGCGTTGCAGGCTTACGCCCCAATCCTTGGCCATGCGGTAATCCAGACTGCACGCGGCAAAGTGGGTCAACTGCGGCGCACCCTGCTCACGCAGGTAACTGGCCAGCGGACACACCTGCACATCAAAGGCCACGCCAGCGGCGGCGGGCAGGTTTGTGCGGCGGAAAGGGCGGGTAAACACCAGGCTGAATAGCGCATCGAGCAGCCACTTGATGCGTGCCGGCAAGCGGCGGCTGCGCAGGCGCGACACCTTGAGCGCCAGGGCGCTGGCCGGGGTGAAGATCTGCCAGTTGATCTGCTCAATCCACTCGCCGGCCTGCTGCTGGCCAATGCCTTGCTCCTGCAGGGCGCGGTACAGCGCGCAATCCCACTGCATATAACGCAGCAGCAGATTCACTCCAGGCGAATGGCCTGCCCGCGAGCGTTGCATTTCTCCCTGTATTTCCAGGGTTCTGGCCCACACCGCTGACGCCGTGGCCGCAGGCAAACAAGCACCTGGCTGCGTCTGCGCCGCCCGGTGAAAGACGATGCGCGGGAGCAGCAGGGCGAGTGGCTTCATCGGTTGTCTTGGCTCTGGCGATTTGTTGAGCGCATTAGCGCGGCGCCACGTCGGCAATCAGCGCCAGTAAATCGGTCATGCCGATATCCTGCCCGGCCTGGAACAGCAAGGTGCTGGCCTGGCCGCGATGATGAGTCTGGTGATTGAAGAAGTGCAGCATCAGGCTGGCGTAAGGGCGATGCGCGGGCACGCCCTTCATATTGCCGTAGGCCAGCCCATGCTCCAGGTCCGGCTCGGTCAGCGCCGCTACCCAGTCGCTGATATGCCCATCCAGTCGGCTGCGCAATGTCTGCAACGAGGCGAGCGTGTCGAACAACAGCTGATCTAGCGCGACGGGCTGTTTCAGATCGTCCATTGCCTTGCGCAACTCAGCACACGCCGGGTGCTCGGCAAAGCGCTTGAGCCAGATGATATCGCCCACCGCAATATGGTTCAGCGTGCCGAGGATGGACGGGAAAAACGCCCCGCGATCCTCACTCAGCGCCTGCGGCGACAGCTTGCCGGCTGCGGCGTAGAGCTTGTCATTCATCCATGCGTTATAGCGGGCCAGTAACTGGAAATGGGCTAGTTGAGACATGGCGCTTAACTCGGCAATTAAGGTTCAGTCAGGCATCAAATACCGGGCGGAAAAAGGTGCGCTCGTTGCTGATGATGCACTGGGTCTCTTCCGCATAGTTAAAGGCCGCCAGGCACTCGGCGTCGGCAAAGGACTTGAGCCGGTATTGCTCGTACTCCGCCAGGCTGGGGAAGCTGAACATCGCCAGGCCAATATTGTTGGCCCCTTCCGAGGGCAGAAAGTAGCCGTGATGCGTACCGCCAAACTTCGCCACCAGGGCAATCCACAGCTTGCCGTAGTGCTCGAATTCCTCAAGTTTGCGCGGGTCGAGCACATAGCGGATATGACAGGTGATCATGCTGGTCCCTCAATGATTGGATTGGATTGCTGTGTGGCTGCAGGCGATTAGGCAAGGTAAACCTGTCGCCTTTATTTCTCTAGCGTCGGCACCAGGCGAACCAGCACCGGCAAATGATCCGAGCCCAACTGTGGGCCTACTTGGCGCGACACGACCGCCCAATGTTGCGTGACCAGCACCTGGTCGATAGGCAACCCGACCACGCCCTGCAGAACGGCCGGCCAGGTCGCGGCCAAACCGCTGGCGCGGCGCAAACCCAATTGCGCCAGCCCGCTGAAGGCCGACGACCAAGGCGTGGCATTCAGGTCGCCAGCTAATACCGTCGGTACGGCGCGGGCTGCAGCTTGCTTGGCCAGGGCTGCCAACTTGGTGTTACGCACGCTGTGATACTGCGGCGAAAGCGGCGGCATGGGGTGCAGAGCGATAATCCCGATCGGCTGGCCGTGCCACTGCAGCTGCGCCTCGATATGGGCAATGCCCTGCGCATCTTCGATCACCTCTACCTGCTGCAGCGGATGGCGCGACAGTACGGCGATACCAAAGGGGTTGTCCTGGGCAACGATGTGTTGATAGGGGTAATCGCCGAGGGCGTGCAAGCCTTGCGCATAGGCCGGGGAAACCTCCAACACCACCACCACATCCGGCTCTTCCTGGGCCAGCCAGGCGGCCAATGCCTGAGTGTTGCGGCTATCTAGATGAACATTGGCACTGGCCACGGCAAATACCTGGGCCTGCGGATCGCCAGCCGGTGCTGGTGCGGATGCCGTCAGCCAGGGCAGCGGCAGCGCCAACAACAACACGGCCCAGCGCTTATCACGGCAACAGGCCAGTCCGGCAAACACCACTAACCCGAGCAAGAACAGCCACTGCCAATGGCTGACCAGGTCGATCAACCAGGCCAGCGCACCTGCGGACCCCGCGAGAAGATTCGAGAGCCACGGCAGTAGCAGGCCGAGCAGGCAAAGCAGCGCCAGCGTATTAACGCGTCTGGCCCTGAAGGCGCTGCGGTTTGGCTTGGGCTTATCGGGTGTGCGCGTTGTGGCCATGTTCGGATATGCGTGTTCCCGGCAACTTATTAGGGATCATGGTTGAAGTGGCCTTGCCGCAGAAACGACTTGGTCTGAACGGACAATATTGATCCGGTTCATCGGCGGCGTGTCGCCTCCACCGCTTTAACCGAGTATTCGGCGGTATTTCAATTGCGTCGCCAAGCAGGAATCGCCGCAATGGTTATTGCGCGCAGCACCCATTCTCCTGGCCCATATAAATGATGTTTCAACCACCAGCGGCTGAATAGCAACTGAATGGCGAAAACAAAAGGCACAATCACAAGAACGATTAACGGCGAGAGTCGATCAATCAATCCAAACCCGTATCCGGTAAACAGGATGCCAAGGAGTAGGGATTGCCCAAGATAGTTCGTTAGCGCCATTTTCCCCATGGGGGCAAGTGCTTGCTCAATACGCTGCCCTGGCTTTGTCCGGAACAGCATGACTGCTGCCACTACGTAGGACGCTGTGAGTAAAGGTGCCGTCAACTGACCGAGCCCGAAGGCGATGATTTCATAGGCACCGCCGGGAGCGTAGGTTGTTGCCAGCGCGTAAGTGAGTGCTCCGACGATTCCAATTGGCAAAGCAACCAGAAAGATCCGCTGTGTGTGCATGTTGTATAGAGCAGGATTCTCGAAAAAACGGATACGGCCTGCCGCGAGGCCAAAGAAAAACATGGCCATTGCACTTGGACCCTGCAGCATAAACAGGGTCGCAATCGTCTCCAGCAAGTGAGTTGCGTGGTAGTTAAGCGTCGCCATCGCGTCACCAGTGAATGCAGCCCGTTTCGCGTTGGCACTGGTGAGGTCTGCGTCCATCACTGCGGCCTGAGTCATTGCAGCGATCCCGAGCAGTATCCATAGCACGCCCATGGTCACGACTAACACGACGCCGATCTTCGCCGCACGACCAGGTGGGAAACCCCGACAGGCTAAAAGTATCAACCCTAATAGTGCGTAGATAGAGAGTATCTCGCCGTAGTAGAGGCAGGCTCCGTGCACTAGACCGATTGCGAGCAGTCCGCTCTGGCGCCGCAGCATTCGTGGGAAGAATGCGCGTTCAGCCCGTTCGGCTGATGCCATTTGTAGGGTAAAGCTGTAGCCAAATAGAAAGGAAAATAATAAGTAGAATTTGGTTTCAAAAAACAGCGAGATGGAAAAACGAACCGCTTGATCAACCCCTGATACATAAACGGGATTGGACTGTGTTGTGGTGTAGTAGGGGTCGGCGAAAGCCCATATGTTCACCGCAAGAATTCCGAGTAGGGCGAATCCCCGCAACGCGTCGATATTAAGAAGGCGGTTTGATTGTTCCAATTCGAGTTACCCTGCAAGTTTGTATTTATGCTTAAACATGTTCTGTGCTTATGCATTAGTAATTAATATGTACAACAATGGCACACTAAAACAGATGCGTCACACAGGGCATTGGCCAGTAAAAAATAAAATTAGGTGCGTATTTATCTATGTCTGCGTTGAGACGGGAGCCTTACAGGCTATTTTCCTTCTTTCGGTATTTGGCGTTTGAGGGGTGGTTGGCATGATGCTAGAACGCTAGACAAAGCAGAACTCAATCTCATCGGTCTCGACTTCAAATAAGGCCGAGTGCTCAACGTTTGCAGGTACGTGATGCCCCGTCACCGACGTAATCCGGATCGTTTGCTTATTCATACCCAAAATCAATTCGCCGTGCGTAATCACGCCATGGTTATTGGTGTGGGTATGCGGTGGGATGAATGTTCCGGCGGGGGGAGGTACATACAACGGTGCTGCCATTTGCCTCAAGCTTACAGGCGTCAAAGCGGCCGTCGAATAAGAGCAGTTGTTTGACTATTTTTGGGTATTGGCCTGGCATATGAGCATTCTTCCTTGTGGTTCATCACGGCGTATTGAGTTTATGGCTGTGGCGCGTCTTCGCTTGGAGCGGTTAAATCCGACACCGCTGGCTCGGGCGTAATGATTGAGTCAGGCTTGGCTTCCTCAGCCAGTTTTAAGCGGTCGGCTTTGCTGATGTAGGTGGTTTTTTTCTTCGGAGCTTTTTTCGCGTTGGCCTTTTTTGCATGGGCTTCCAGCAGTTGTTTGATTTTCTTGCGACGGTTCATGGGGTAGGCCGTTTAGAGGGTTAAGCGTGCGGCGTTTAGGTGTTGAGCCCACGGCTACTGATGCCGCAGGAACCCACGTTCTGGTGTTCAGCCATTTTGCATGCTGACGCGTTGCAATACGGCTGTTCACCCTAGCCGGCTAACGCTGATCGATTGATACGGGCTGATCTGAAAGCAGTGCTTTCAGTAACGCTTCAGCCAAATGGGTGTTGTCTTGCATCGTGTGGCCGTTAAACGCCTCGCTTTTCCAACTGCTGGGCGCTTCGGGGTGCGGGCCTGAAACGGCCACTTTGCCGTGACCGTAGGCGTTCACGAGCGCTGCTGGCTGGCCGTTTTGATAGCGAGCGATAATCTGGGTGAACTCAGCGTCTGGTTGCAGCGTAAATTCGGGCCCTGCCTGATAGTACATACGGCGCGTTTCGCCCAGCCAGGTGATGGGGTAAATCTTGGGCGCAAAGTCTTCGTCATGCGCATCAGATTCTGCAGGGGTAAGACCCAAGGCTGGGAAAAAGTCACCTTCATCATGCCAGCCGGCAGATGCTAAAAACGCCCCGCCACAGACGCCCAAGTACCTTCCGCCGTTTTGCAGGTATGTCTTTAAAGCTTGGCGCGTAGTGGGTGTAAAAGCTTCAAGCAATGGCTGCACATCATCATCCGTCCCGCCCAGGATAAAAACACGGGCATTATCCAGCAGCGTTGGCAATGCGTTCAGGTTGCTCACGTACTGGATCTTCAGGCCGCTCTTACTTGCAATGTCGGCAATCGCCTCTGTGCTGTCGGGGTCTGCACCTGCGCCGTTATAGATCAATGCATAGTTCCCACGTGCAGTGGGTTGAGCGGCAGCCGCTTCGACGAGCGTAGGCAGGATGAAGGTCGTTAAAAGTGCAGCTGAGCAGAGCATCCCTTTGAGTAAGCGCATTCAACAAATTCCCTGTTGGTTAACGTGCAAGTGGTTTATACATATGACTGCTTAACGCATTTTGTAGATGTTTATGGCTTTATGCTAAACAACATCCCCTTGATGTGCGTCTATCTTGCGGCCCGTACCGGAGGGTGTGATACACCGCGGTCCAATCTTATCCCGCCGCCCATTTACAAATCACATCCCATCGACACAACTGTTGCCGGTTCAGTGTTCACCGTTCGCGGCGTCATAGCGACAGCTCGAGCCTGTCTCTGTGTGGGCCGTCAGTTTTTGAGTGGGATATAGATCTCGGTCACACTGTTCGGATCCATGGGGCCTAGGAAGCGCTCACCACTGTATTCGAACTCCACGCCCTCGTCTGGCTGCATTCCGGCAGATGGCAGCCATTCACTGTAAGCAGCACGGAAGGTTTCTGGCAGCGTAGCGACTATGCCGTGATGCTCGATCCTCGCGTAGTGACGAGAGGGTATCTGCACTTCCACCATGCCGGCCACTAGCGGTGCGTCGGCACCCACCGGCAAACCCGCGATATAACGCCATTCGCCGTCATCCAGGGGCTGGCAGACTCCAAAAGTCCCGACCGGATCTTGTAGGCGATCGATCTCTGGCTCTCTCGGTACGAAGCGCTCCCACATTTGGCCGATAGTGCCCTCGTTGTGCTGTTGCCAGCTCATGCCCATGATTCGCAATGCCGGATAAACGACTCGCTCAGGCGTTTGCATCCCGGGTATGCAACGCTCTGGCTGAGCCAGGTAGCGAGTGAGCTGGTCAAGTACCTGCTGGTCGCGGGCGATTGCACCTTTGAGTTTGCGGGCATGTGCCTCCAGGGCCTCACGGAGGCTTACGACACAGTCCAGTCGGCCACTATTCGCCAGTATGCGAATATCCTCCAGCGGCATACCAATTTGTTTGAGCCAAACAATGCGACCCAGGGTAATGATTTGTTCGGGCTGGTAATACCGATAGCCATTGTCGCGTCCGGTAAGGGCCGGGGTGAACAAACCAATGCTGTCATAGTGGCGAAGTGTCTTGGTCGTAAGCCCGTGACAACGTGCCATTTGTCCGATGGTAAGCATGGAGCCTCCTGTTTCTACTGGTAAAAACCTAGCGTATTGCTTGCCCTAGGGGAAAGCTCAAGCGCCTCCAGTTCTGCCGCTCGTCAACTAATACGTGTGCGACTCAGGTCGAATGCAAATAGGTACTCAGTCCATGCAATGGTGCAGGCCACAGCACCTTTTCCTGCAGCCCTAATGCGCCCACAAAAAAGCGGGCCGTAGCCCGCTTCTTTATAGCCGTGCAGCTTGGGCTTATTTAAGCCACTCGGCGACGCGCTCTGGGTTTTTGCTGATCCAGGCTTTGGCCGCGTCTTCCGGTTTGGCGCCTTCGCGGATGGCGAGCATGACGGCGCCGACTTCTTCACCGCTCCAGGAGAATTTCTTCAGAAAGGCAGCAGCTTCCGGGGCTTTGCTGTTGATGCTGGGGTTGGCGACGGTGTCGACGTGTTCGTCATCACCGAAGACTTTTTTCGGGTCTTCGAGGAAGCGCAAGTTCCATTTGGCGAACATCCAGTGCGGGATCCAGCCGGTGACGACAATGGCTTCCTTGTTCTTCTCGGCGCGGGTCAGGGCGGTGGCCATGGCGGGGCCGGAGCTTGGCATCAGTTTGATGTCGCTGAGGGCGTATTCCTTGATCGCTTCTTCGGTGCGGCGCATCACGCCGGCGCCGGCGTCGATGCCGGTGATTTTGCCGTCGAAGTCCTTGGCGTAGGTTTGCAGGTCGGCGATGGTTTTGGCGGGTACGTAGTCCGGCACGATCAGGCCGATTTTCGCCCCGGCGTAGTTGGTGCCGAGCACTTCGACTTTGTCTTTGAGTTTTTCAAAGTATTCGCCGTGGGTGGCGGGCAGCCAGGCGGAGAGTGTGGCGTCGAGGTCGCCGCGGGCTACGCCCTGCCACATGATGGCCGGCTCGACGGCTTTCAGCTCAACGCTGTAGCCCAGCTTGCTGTGCAGGATTTCCCCGGCGACATGAGTGGCGGCGACGCTGTCGTCCCAGCCGTTGACGTAGCCGATGTTCAGGGTGGCTTTGTCAGCTGCCATGGCGCTGCTCATGCCGAGTACCAGGGCGGCGACGCCGAGGTTTTGCAGGCAGAGGTTCTTCAGGTTTCGCATAGGGTGTGCTCCGTCAGTGAGAGTGGCAGTTCAGTGAGTTACTGGCGCGTTCTTCTTGCGGGCCTAGCTGGGTAAACATGCGGGTATTGCGTGTCGGTCGTCCTGGCTGGTTGTGTGCTGCGAGGTAAATCGCGGGTGCAGCAAACCCGGCGATGGCCGTGTGGCCTCGCGGGTTGCGTTGTTAAAAAGGTGAGTCAGCTAACCGCGCCGCCCGCCGTTGTGCGGCGGCGCGGTGCTTGGCTTACAGGCCGAGGTGTTTCTTCACGGCAGCCAGGCCGTCTTGGCCGTCATAGGTGGTAACACCGGCCAGCCACTGGTCGAGGATTGCCGGGTTGGCTTTGAGCCAGTTTTTCGCCACTTCGGTGGGGTTCTGTTTTTCCAGAACCTTTTCCATCAACTGGCTTTCGATTTCCACGGTGAACTGCAGGTTGTTCAGCAGTTTGCCGACGTTGGCGCAGCGCGCTTCGTAATCTGGCGGTACCACGGTGAAGACCTTGGCAGCGCCGAAGTCAGGGCCGAACACGTCATCGCCGCCTTCCAGGTAGGTGATGTCGAACTGGGTGTTCATCGGGTGTGGTGCCCAGCCGAGGAATACGGCGGGTTCTTTCTTTTTCACTGCGCGCTGCAACTGGACAAGCATGCCGGCTTCGCTGGACTCGACCATCTTGAATTCGCCGAGGCCGAACTGGTTGCTTTTGATCATGCCGTCGATCAGCAGGTTACCGTCGTTGCCAGGCTCGATGCCGAAAATCTTGCCGCCCAGTTGGTCTTTGAACTTGGCGATGTCGGCAAAGCTTTTCAGTCCGGCTTCTGCGGCGTAGGTCGGGACGGCGAGTGTGTACTTGGCGCCTTCAAGGTTGGCCTTAGGCAGTACTTTGACGCCGCCATCCTTGGTGAAGGGCTCGATCACGGCGTCCATCGAGGGCGCCCAGTAGCCGAGGAAGGCGTCGATCTGACCGCTTTTTACCCCGGTGAAGGCGATAGGCACGGAGGCCATGATCTTGCGGGTCTGGTAACCCAGGCCTTCGCTCAGGGTCATGGCGACACCGGTGGTGGCGGCGATGTCGGCCCAGCCGATTTCGGCGAAGCGCACCATCTTGCAACTTTCCGGCTCCTGCGCCCAGGCGCTTTGCAACATGGCCACGGAGAGCAGGCCGACACCTGCGAGCTGTTTAATCGTTTTCATCTTCGACTCCCTGTGATGGCAAAAGCTAAGGCTTACTGACGTTGAAGTTTGCCGCTGAACCAGCCGAACACGCTGCGGCGTTTGGCGGTTTGCGGGGTCCCGAAACTCTCCGTGATGCGGTCGAGAATGATCGCCAGCAGCACCACGGCCATGCCGCTTTCGAAACCGAGGCCGATGTCCAGGCGCTGAATACTCGCCAGTACGTCGTTGCCCAGGCCGCCCGCACCCACCATCGAGGCAATGATCACCATGGACAGGGCCATCATGATGGTTTGGTTGACCCCGGCCATGATCGATGGCATCGCGTTAGGCAGCTGGACTTTGAAGAGTAGCTGACGCGGCGTGCAGCCGAAGGACTGACCGGCTTCGATGATTTCCTTGTTGACCTGGCGGATACCCAGGTTGGTCAGGCGCACCGCGGGCGGCATGGCGAAAATCACCGTGGCGATGATCCCCGGCACGCGGCCGAGGCCGAACAGCATGGCGGCAGGAATCAGGTAAACGAACGCCGGCATGGTCTGCATAAAGTCGAGAATCGGCCGGATGATGGTCGCCACGCGCTCGCTGCGCGCCGCCCAGATGCCCAGGGGAATGCCCAGTAGCAGGCTGATCAGGGTGGCGGAGAAGGTCAGGCCGAGGGTGACCACCGTCTGTTCCCAGAAGCCGGTGAGTACAATCAGGACAAAGGCGACAGCTGTGAAGATGGCGAATTTGTAGCCGATACGCCACAGGCCCAGACCGACGAAGATGGCAATCAGCAACCAGGCCGGTGGCAGCATCAGCAGCCATTCGATGCCTTCTGAGAAGCCGTTGACCACTGAGCCGATGCTGTCGAAGCCATCGCTGTAGTTGTCCAGCAGGTGTTGGACCACGTCATTGACCCAGCTACCCAGGTCGAGCTGTTTCTCACTCATGGAACTCTCCCTGCAGGCGGGTCAGCAGCCGGCCCTTGCTGATGGCTCCGCTGTAGCGGCCATTGCTGTCGACCACGGGGATCGGCCCTTCGTTGTCCACCAGGCGACCAATAACCTGGTCCAGTGGCAGGTCTTCAGGCACAGGCAGGATCTGTTTGAGCACGCTGCTGTCAAGGCTGCAGGTGCTGCCGCCATCCACCAGCAGGGCGATTTTTTCCAGGCTGATGGAGCCCTGAAAGGTGTGCTGTTCATCCACCACAAAGGCGTAGTGCTTATCCAGCGCTTGCAGTTCCTGGCAGACCTTTTGTGCATCCGGTGCTTTGCCGTTGTGCACGTAGATGGGCACGCTGTCAGCCATGAGCTGGCCGGCGGTGAGGTAGCGGTTGGTGTCGACGGTGTTGAAGAAGTTGCGCACGTAATCGTTGGCGGGGTTGTCGATCAGCTCTTGCGGGGTGCCGACTTGAATCAGTTTGCCGCCTTCCATGATGCCGATGCGGGTGCCAATGCGCATGGCCTCCTCGATGTCGTGCGAGACGAAGATGATGGTGCGGCGATCGGTCTTTTGCAGTTCCAGCAGCACGTCCTGCATCTCGCGGCGCTTGAGCGGGTCAAGGGCGGAGAAGGCTTCGTCCATGATGATCATTGACGGGTCAACCGCCAAGGCGCGTGCTAGGCCAACGCGTTGCTGCATGCCGCCGGACAGCTCGCTCGGCAGCTTGTGGGCAAAGGTGTCGAGGCCGACTTGTTTGAGCACTTGCATGGCGCGCTCTTCGCGTTCTTTTTTACCTTTGCCGGCCACTTCCAGACCGAAGGCGGCGTTGTCCAGTACGGTGCGCGAGGGCATCAGGGCGAAGGACTGGAAAACCATGCTCATGTCGCGGCGGCGCAGGTCAATCAGTTGCGCCTTGGGCAGTTTGGCGACGTTCTGCCCGTCGATGTAGACATTGCCGCCGCTGGGTTCAACCAGGCGGTTGATCAGGCGGATCAGGGTGGATTTGCCAGAGCCGGAGAGGCCCATCAGCACGAAAATTTCACCTTCCTCGACGCTGAAGGACACGTCGCTGACGCCGATAACCGCGCCTTTTTCCGCAAGAATCCGCTCCTTGCTCCAGCCCTGCTTGAGCAGTTCGATGGCTTCTTGTGGCTCTGCGCCGAACACCTTGTAGAGGTTTTCGACGACGATTTTTCCAGACTGCATGGGATGATTCCCCTTCAGTAGACATCCAGATCAGTGCTGCGGAACCGCGCCTACGCCAGCTGGCGTACGTACGGTGATGCCGACTGTTCTTGCCTGTGTGGGTTTACTGGGTTCCGGGGTTGGGGCCGTGCCTTGCCGCGCAACACATTCGGGGCGCTCAGGCACAACCGCTGCAGCGCTCCAGTTGCCTTGCGGGCAATGGACGCTAAGAGGGCGTACTGTCGAGTCAACCTTGCTGTGTCGTGCTGCAAACCGCGTTCCAAACCCTCTGGCAGTGTTACGAAGCCCCATCCTTGGGTTTTACACACCTCGACCCGAGGTGCGCGTACATCCGAAATTTCTTGTTGGGCTGGCGCCCGTTTGGGACAAGCCAGCACTTATATATTCTTCGGTCCGGGGCTGTGGGCGCCCGGTCTGTCGACTCTGCGGCAAGCTACTGAAACTACTGCGCTCGGTTATAGGGCGTTGGATTCAGCCTCAAAATGTTCATGTACAACTCGTACACTCCACTTTCTCGGCTGATTCCGCCTTGCCTAACCTTCGCTCGCTACGTTTCAACAACCTGCCGGAATCTGACAGCGACGAAATCGGCTGACTCAACGATATAGTCTTCGGCCTGTCGCAATTGTCGGTTTGCGACCCTGACGTGTTGCGCGGCGACAGACGCTTTAAAAACCATAACAGACTTTTTTGCCCCCTGGCCAAGGCTGCAAGCCGCGCCGGGTCTGGTTTGCCATCGTTGAGTCGGCCACAACCAGGATGACCCGTGGGCTGTGGCGTGATCGAGAAAACTGTAAATCAGTCATTTGCGGCAAGGCTCGGCGGCGCTTTGGGCAGTTGTCCGTCGCGTTGTTTGACGCCCTGCAGCCAGCTGGCCAGCACCTGCGGATTGGCCTTCAGCCAGGCTTTGGCCTCGCGCCGCGGGTTGGTGTTCTTATTCAGGATCGCGCCCATCAGGTGGCTTTCCATCTCCAGGCTGAAACGCAGGTTCTGCAGCAGTCGGATTACGTTCGGGCACTGCTCGCCAAGGCCGGCACGCACATTGGTGTAGACCGTGGCGCCGCCATAATTGGGGCCGAAGAACTCATCGCCACCATCCAGGTAATACAGTTGCAACTGGTTGTTCATCGGGTGCGGCGCCCAGCCGAGAAACACCACCCACTGTTTGAGGTGCTCAGCGCGTTTGACCTGGGCCAGCATGCCGTTCTCGCTGGATTCCACCAGGCTGAAGCCTTGCAGGCCGAACGCGTTCTTGTCGATCATCTGCTGGATCAGCTTGTTGCCGTCGTTGCCCGGTTCGATACCGTACACCTTGTTGCCCAATTCTTTACTGAAGCGCGCAAGATCGGCGAAGTTTTTTACGCCGCCGTCATAGGCCGCCTGATTCACCGCCAGGGTGTATTTGGCACCGATAAGGTTGGCGCCGAGTGTCTTTACCGAGCCGTTGGCGGCGTAGGGCTTGATGTCGTTTTCCATGCTCGGCATCCAGTTGCCGAGGAATACATCGATCTTGCCATCCTGCATGGCCTGGTAGGTGTCCGGCACGGACAGGCGTTTAACCTGGGTGCGGTAGCCAAGGTCGCTGAGTACCTGGCGGGTGACGGCGGTGGTCACGGTGATGTCGGTCCAGCCGACATCGGCGAAGCGGATCACGTCGCATTGCGCCGGTTCCACGGCCTGGGCCATGAGTGGTGTGCTCAGAGCAGCCGCCAGCAGGCAGCCGCGCATATTCAGTGTCATCAAGCCTCTCCCGATTACGGTGGCAGGGCGCGCCTGTGAAGGCATGCAGTCGGCCACGGGGTGGGCAGGGCGAGCAGCGGCTTGCCGGTCCATGGGCGCGGCGATCATGCCGACAGATTTCCTCCGCTGCCTATGCGTGAAGTCGCAACTAGAACGCTGCTGTCGTGATTGGCTGCGGCGGCGGTTGAAGGTGGGAAGCTGTTAGCGGCGCTGCGACCGCTCGCCATGTGGCAGGTGCGCTGACGGATTTAGGCATGGGCGGGTCGGTGTGAGGTGACGGCCTGCTAGCGAAATCCTGATCATGGCCTGTACGTAGCATCAGTGCAGGAGAGTGTCGTGGCTATCAGCGTGTTTGACTTGTTCAAGATCGGCATCGGGCCGTCCAGTTCGCATACCGTCGGGCCGATGCGGGCGGCGGCGCTGTTCAGCGCTGCACTGGGCGAGCGGCGCCTGCTGGAGCGCACGGCACGCTTGCAGGTACGCCTGTATGGTTCGCTGTCGGCCACCGGTGTTGGCCATGGCAGCGACCGCGCGGTGATCATGGGGCTGATGGGCGAGTGGCCAGATCTGGTCGATCCGAGCACGATCGAACCACGTATTGCGGACCTGTTGGCCAGCGGCCAATTGTTACTTGGCGGGCGCGTCAGCATCGCCTTCGACTGGGCGCGTGACATGCTGCTGCTCGACGAAAACCTGCCCTATCACCCCAACGCCATGACCCTCAGTGCCTTTGCCGCCGATGGCAACCTGCTGCACGAAAACACCTATTACTCGGTGGGCGGCGGTTTTGTGGTGGACGCCGAGCAGGCCGCCAGCGGCCAACTGGATCAGGATCACACCGCGTTGCCGTACGACTTCGATAGCGCTGAGCAACTGTTACAGCTCTGCCAGCAGCACGGTCTGCGCGTCTCCGAACTGATGATGGCCAATGAAAAAGCCTGGCGCAGTGAGGCGGAGATCCGCAGCGGGCTGATGCGCCTGTGGCAGGCGATGCGTGACTGCGTCGAGCAGGGCCTGAAGCATGAGGGCATCTTGCCCGGCGGACTCAACGTCAAACGCCGCGCTGCCAAGCTGCACCGCAGCTTGCAGGAAATGAGTAAACCCAACGTGATCGGCTCCACGCTCAGCGGCATGGAGTGGGTCAACCTGTTTGCCCTGGCGGTGAATGAGGAAAACGCCGCCGGCGGGCGCATGGTCACCGCGCCGACCAATGGTGCGGCCGGGATCATTCCGGCCGTGCTGCATTATTACGTGCGCTTCAGTCCGGCGGTCAGTGAGGCCCATGTGGTCGACTACCTGCTGGCAGCAGCGGCCATCGGCATTCTGTGCAAGAAAAACGCATCCATCTCCGGCGCAGAAGTCGGTTGTCAGGGTGAGGTTGGTTCAGCCTGCGCCATGGCGGCGGCCGGGTTGGCGGAAATTCTCGGTGCGACGCCGGGTCAGGTGGAGAACGCCGCCGAGATCGGCCTGGAGCACAACCTTGGCCTGACCTGCGACCCGGTCGGTGGTCTGGTGCAGGTGCCATGCATCGAGCGCAACGCGATTGCTGCAGTGAAGGCAATCAACGCCGCGCAGATGGCCCTGCGCGGCGACGGTGAGCACTTTATCTCGCTGGATCGGGTGATCCGTACCATGCGCGACACCGGCGCCGACATGCATGACAAGTACAAGGAAACCTCGCGCGGCGGGCTGGCAGTGAGCGCGGTGGAATGCTGAGGCGGTGATTCTGCGGCCGCCCTCGCGGCGAGGGCGGCGTGTCCAATTGAGTGCGTACAGCGTGTCGCGCTCAATTATGGTGCGTGGCTGTTCGGCGCGGCGGAAAAGGGCAATGCAGCGCTGCTGAATACGGCCTGACCGTTGGTCCGTTACCGCACTGTTTTTACTCTGCGTAGCGGGGTGACAAAGCACCTGCTCGGCAGTGCTACCGAAATGCTCAAGCGCCCGCCGACCGGGCGTTTACGGTCGTAATCAGAATGCTTCTGTCGCTCCTGCCAACGCCTAGTGGCACTAGCCTTGGGTAACGGCTGATATTTTTAATTGAACGCCCAATCAATTTAGGCACGGCCTTTGCGTTATGCAGCCTGTCAGTCTGGTGCCATGCAGTCCCAGAATCATAAGAAGAGCCACCCTACAGAGGGGCTCACTACCGTGCTTTGCTTCGCGTGAGGGTTTACCTGATGTCACAGTTCACTCAAGGGGCACAACCCCAGAGCCGTGCTCCGCAATCCATCGGCTTTCTCCTGCTCGACAACTTCACCCTGATTTCCCTGGCGTCGGCCGTCGAGCCGCTGCGCATGGCCAACCAGCTGTCCGGCAAGGAGCTTTACCGTTGGCACACCCTCAGCCAGAGCGGTCAACCCGTCTGCGCCAGTGATGGTCTGCAGATTACCCCGGACGCAGGCCTGAGCAACGCGCCGCGCCTGGATGCAGTGATCGTCTGCGGTGGCGTGGACATCCAGCACAGCGTCACCCGCGAGCATGTGCAGTGGTTGCAGAGCCAGGCGCGTCATGGTGCACAACTGGGCGCGGTGTGCACCGGCAGCTGGGCGCTGGCCAAGGCCGGGCTGCTCGACGGTTTCGATTGCAGCGTGCACTGGGAGTGTTTGGCCTCGATGCAGGAAGCCTTCCCCCGCGCCGGCGTCAGTACCCGCCTGTTCTCGATTGACCGCAACCGCCACACCAGCTCCGGCGGCACCGCACCGATGGACATGATGCTGCACGTGATCGGCCGCGAGCATGGCCGCGAACTGGCAGCGGCGATCTCCGAGATGTTTATCTACGAACGCATCCGCAACGAGCAGGATCACCAGCGCGTGCCGCTCAAGCACATGCTCGGCACCAACCAGCCGAAGCTGCAGGAAATCGTTGCGCTGATGGAAGCCAACCTGGAGGAGCCGATCGACCTCGATCAGCTGGCGCTGTATGTCGATGTGTCGCGCCGCCAGCTGGAGCGCCTGTTCCAGAAATACCTGCACTGCTCGCCGTCGCGCTACTACCTCAAGCTGCGGCTGATCCGTGCGCGGCAGCTGCTCAAGCAGACCAGCATGTCGATCATCGAAGTGGCCTCGGTGTGCGGCTTTGTCTCCACCCCGCATTTCTCCAAGTGCTACCGCGAATACTTCGGCATCCCGCCCCGCGACGAGCGCGCCGGTCAGCAGGGCAGTAATGTGGTGGCACTGCTGCCGATGCCGGAAGACCTGATGCGCCCTTCAACGTCCTCGGCCATGGCCGCGTTGACGCGTGCGCAGGGGGAGTCGACGTTTGCCAGCGTCAGGCTTTAAGAGTCTGTTTACGATCTGCTGCGCGTCGGCCCTACGGCGTTAAAAACAGACTCGGAAAGCCGCTTGTGGCTAACGCGCTTTAGCGCGATCCGAAGGGCGAGTGAAACGAGTAATGCTCATGTACAAAAGTACACTCCGCTCCTCGCCTGTTTTGACCCGCCGGAGGCTGTTACTAACGTAGCGCCTTGTATGGCTCTAGCTCGCGAGAACTTGAGGTTCTGAGTCGAGAGCGTAGGGTGGGAGGCGCTTTAGCGGCGAGCTTTTAATCGCTCGTCGCGGCTAAAGCGGAGTGCCGCCCAGCCCCTCCCACAAAACAAAAACGCCGCACTGGCCTTGAAGGCGAGTGCGGCGTTTTGCTGCATGCGTGGTGGTCGATACGCGTTGCTCAGTACTCGATCGCCACATCGCCCTGCGGCACGCTGCAGCAGGAGAGGATGTAACCCTCAGCGACGTCGTCGTCGGTAATGCCGCCGTTGTGTTCCATGCTCACTTCGCCGGCGGTTTTCAGCACTTTGCAGGTGCCGCAGATGCCCATGCCGCAGGCTTTGGGGATGTGCAGGCCAAGTTTGGCGGCGGCGGCGTGGACGGTTTCGCCCGGGTCGACGCGGATGCTCTTGCCGGTGCTGGTGAACGCCACCTGATGCTGTTCGGCGGCGGGTACGGGGGGCGCTACGGCAGCTTCTGCAGCCAGTTCCTTGACCTCGGCACGCACCTCGGGCGGTGTCGGGCCGAAGGCCTCTTCGTGGTAATGCGCCATGTCGAACTGGTTGGCTTCAAGCAGGCGCTTGACCGCGCTCATGTAGGGCGTCGGGCCGCAGCAGAAGATTTCCCGCTCGAGATAATCCGGGGCAATCAGCTCGAGCATCTTCTGGTTGAGGTAGCCGCGATAACCGGCCCAGGCCTCGCCCAGGCCGTGCTTTTCACAGATCAGGTGCAGGCTGAAGTTGCTGATCCGCGCGGCCATGTGTTCCAGCTCGCGGTGGTAGATGATGTCCTTCGGCGAGCGTGCGCTGTGCACGAACACCATGTCGACATTGGCGTTGGTGTCGTAGAACCAGCGCGCCATCGACATCACCGGCGTGATGCCGACGCCGCCGCTAAGGTAAAGCACCTTCTCGGCGGGGAAATCGATGGCATTGAACAGCCCGACCGGGCCGTGTACCGGCAGTTCCTGACCTTCCTGCAGATTGTCATGCAGCCAGTTGGAAACCTTGCCGCCGGGCACGCGCTTGATGGTGATGGAGAAACTGTAGGGCACCGACGGCGAGCTGGAGATGGTGTAGGAGCGCATCACCGGCTGGCCTTCGATTTCCAGTTCCAGGGTGACGAACTGCCCCGGCTTGAAGAAGAACAACACCGGCTGGTCGGCCATAAAGCAGAAGGTGCGCACGTCCCAGGTTTCCTGGATGACTTTGACGCAGCGCACCAAATGGCGGCCATTGCTCCAAGTCTGTGTGGTGACGGGGTTGAGGAAGTCGTTGGACATGGCTTTTCTCGCGCACAGCGGCCCGTTGGCAGGCCTGTTGAAATCGATTGTGCGCATCGACCGACGCGCTCATTTATCTGTCAGCGACATTTACATGCTTATCGCGACCTGGCCCATGGTGCGGGGTGTGTCGCGTCGGAAACGGATGTGACCATGTCGTCCATGGATAAGGTTTGGCCCTGCCTCAGCGCCACACTGAAAACCAGCCGAATTATAAGGTTAAGAGCGAATGCCCCGATCACGCACGCGCCCTCGGCAGGCGCCGAGCGGGGCCATGCCGCCACCTTGCGTGAGGGTCAGCAGACCCCTGCTGAATTAGCCACTTTTACGGCCGTCGTCGCAGGCGACGGCCATTGAGGAGTAACCGATGGACGTCACTTCCCCCCTGAGCCTGGGCGACCCGCTGGAGCCCGCACGCAAGGCCACCGCCGAAATGCTGCAAAGCCGCGAGCGCACCTTCTCGCTGCCGCAACCCTTCTACAGCGATGAGCGCCTGTTCAAGATCGACATGCAGGAGATCTTCCACAAGGAATGGCTGATCGCCGGCATGACCTGCGAGATCCCGGCCAAGGGCAACTTCCTCACCCTGCAGATTGGCGACAACCCGATCATGGTGATTCGCGGTGCCGATGGCGTGGTGCATGCGTTCCATAACGTGTGTCGTCACCGGGGTTCGCGTCTGTGCACCAGTGACAAAGGCAAGGTGGCCAAGCTGGTCTGTCCTTATCACCAGTGGACCTACGAACTTGACGGTCGCCTGCTGTTCGCCGGCACCGAAATGGGCGCGGATTTCGACCTCAAGGACTACAGCCTGAAACCGGTCAACTGCAAGGTGGCAGGCGGCTATATCTTTATCTCCCTGGCGGAGAACCCGCCGGCCATCGACGAATTCCTCAGCACCCTGGCTCACTATATGGAGCCCTACGACATGGAAAACACCAAGGTGGCGGTGCAAACCACCTTGATGGAAAAAGCCAACTGGAAGCTGGTGATGGAGAACAACCGCGAGTGCTACCACTGCAACGGTTCGCACCCGGAACTGCTCAATACCTTGTTGGAGTGGGATGACGTCACCGACCCGCGCGCCACTCAGGCGTTCAAGGATCAGGTGGCCGAATGCACGGGGCGCTGGGACAAAGACAACATTCCCTACGCCCATTCCAGCTTCGGTCTGCGCAACCGCATCGTGCGCATGCCGTTGCTCAAGGGCACTGTGTCGATGACCATGGACGGCAAGCAAGGCTGCAAGAAACTGATGGGCCGCATCACCGACCCGGACCTCGGCTCGATGCGCATCCTGCACCTGCCGCACTCGTGGAACCACTGCATGGGCGATCACATGATTGTCTTCACCGTCTGGCCGATCAGCGCCCAGGAAACCATGGTCACCACCAAATGGCTGGTGCACAAGGATGCCGTGGAAGGTGTCGATTACGACGTGGCCCGCCTGCGCCAGGTGTGGGACGCGACCAACGACCAGGACCGTCGCCTGGCCGAAGAAAACCAGCGTGGCATCAACTCCACCGCCTACCAGCCCGGCCCGTACTCGAAGACCTACGAGTTTGGCGTGGTCAACTTTATCGACTGGTACAGCGAGCGCGTGCTCAACAACCTTGGCGCGGCGCCAGCGCCTTACCTGAAAGGGGTTGCCGCCGAGTAACGGAGCTGGCGGGTTGGTCGCCCGCCGGAACGGCTCCACACTGAGGCCTTCATGGCCACTTTGTTGCCCGCAGTCTGCTGCGGGCATTTTTTTAGCCCCGCCAATGTGCGCCATTACCTGCGCACAAGTGTTACCGCTCAGCCAGCAACGGGAACACAAACGAGTAGCAGCACCCCAGAATGGTGACTGCTTGTGTCAGTTTTGCTGCCTGGCATTTCCATATCGCATTGATTTATAAGTTATTTTTAAAGTTGGCACGCTGAATGCTTTGTTTCCTGCACAAAAACAATAACAAACATCAGCAGAACTATCGTACCGACTCAAGGCACAACAAAAACAAGAGTACCCACGAGTCGCAAACAGATTTTTTTGGAAAGGGTATGTGATTCGGGTTTTCCCGCAACCAGGCCGAAAAGAATAAAACTACCTTGAGGTAGCTCGGTGTGCCGGTTGGATCATTGCAGGGGTTTTGGCAATGGCGATTGCTGTATCAGTACCCAAAAAAATACGTTTGCCCTTGGTTCCACTTGGAATCACCGAAAGCGATGACGCAACAAACAGCGATAAAACAACAATAACAGTCGCCCAATAATAAAAATAAAGCACACACCCAATTAGAGGGGAGCCTAGGCTCCCCTTTGTGCTTTCTGCGGTTTCGTTTTCCTTCCTCTCGCGACCTTTCCGCACGCCAGGCCGTGCAGTCGGTTGGGCGCTCGCTCGGTGGCTTACTCGTAGGCGACCCCGCTTTGACGCTTTCGGCAATACCCCGGTCGCTTTTGCACCGGGTCGCCCGAGCCCCCAGGGATATGCTCAGTCCAAAGCGCCAACAACGGGTTTGGCGACACCGCTAAAAAAGGGGACTGCCTGATGAGCCCAGCCGAATTACACGCCGACAGCATCGTTATTGACGGGCTGATCATCGCCAAGTGGAACCGCGACCTGTTCGAGGACATGCGCAAAGGCGGCCTGACCGCCGCCAACTGCACCGTGTCGGTGTGGGAAGGCTTCCAGGCGACGGTGAACAATATTGCCGCCAGCCAGAAGTTGATCCGCGAAAACAGCGACCTGGTGATGCCGGTGCGCAGCACTGCCGACATTCGTGCGGCCAAGGCGCAGGGCAAGACCGGCATCCTCTTCGGCTTCCAGAACGCCCATGCGTTCGAGGACCAGATTGGCTATGTCGAGGTGTTCAAGCAGCTCGGCGTGGGCATTGTGCAGCTCTGCTACAACACCCAGAACCTGGTTGGCACCGGTTGCTACGAGCGTGACGGCGGGCTGTCCGGCTTTGGCCGCGAGATCGTTGCCGAGATGAACCGCGTCGGCATCATGTGCGACCTGTCCCATGTAGGCAGCAAGACCAGCGAGGAAGTCATCCTTGAATCGAAAAAGCCGGTCACCTATTCCCACTGCCTGCCGTCGGGCTTGAAAGAGCACCCGCGCAATAAGTCCGATGCCGAGCTGAAATTTATCGCCGACCACGGCGGCTTCGTCGGCGTGACCATGTTTGCGCCGTTCCTGGCCAAAGGCATCGACTCGACCATCGACGACTACGCCGAAGCCATCGAGTACGTGATGAATATCGTCGGCGAAGACGCCATCGGCATCGGCACCGATTTCACCCAAGGTCACGGCCAGGACTTCTTCGAGTACCTGACCCACGACAAGGGCTACGCCCGCCGCCTGACCAGCTTCGGCAAGATCATCAACCCGCTGGGCATCCGCACCGTCGGCGAATTCCCCAACCTCACCGAAACCCTGCTCAAACGCGGCCATTCCGAGCGCGTGGTGCGCAAGATCATGGGCGAGAACTGGGTGCGCGTACTGGCAGACGTCTGGGGCGAGTGATGAATACCTCCGGAGCCTACTGCGCCCACCGCTAGCTGCGTCCTCGCGACAAGCTCGCCGTACATGCGTACTGCTCTCGCTTGTCGCTGCGGGTCTCCTTGCTCTCGGTGTGCTCGCTACGGCTCCACAGGCATTCATCGGCACCTTTCAAATACGCAAGAAAACGAATTCTGGAGCACTGAACACATGGCCACCCACGCACCCGAAATGCCTATCCAGGTCGACGACGAAACCGGCGTCTGGACCACTGACGCGCTGCCGATGCTGTATGTGCCGCGGCATTTCTTCGTCAACAACCACATCGGTATCGAAGAGGTATTGGGCGCTGAGGCCTATGCCGAGATCCTCTACAAGGCTGGCTACAAGTCCGCCTGGCACTGGTGTGAGAAAGAGGCCGAATGCCACGGATTGTCCGGCGTGGCGGTGTTCAAGCACTACATGAAGCGCCTGTCGCAACGCGGCTGGGGGCTGTTCGAGATCGAAGCCATCGACCTGGTCGCCGGTACCGCCTCGGTGAAGCTCAAACACTCGGCCTTTGTGTACGTCTACGGCAAGTGCGGGCGCAAGGTCGATTACATGTTCACCGGCTGGTTTGCCGGCGCCATGGACCAGATTCTCCAGGCCCAGGGCAGCGCGCTGCGCACCGTGGCCGAGCAGGTCTATGGCGGTTCTGAAGAGGGCCACGACGATGGCCTGTTCACTGTCAAACCTCTGTAAGGCGGAGCACTCACCATGGCTTTCGAGGCAATGTTCCAGCCGATTCAAATCGGCAAGCTGACCATCCGCAACCGCGTGCTCAGCACTGCGCACGCCGAGGTGTATGCCACCGACGGCGGCATGACCACTGAACGGTATGTGCAGTACTACGAAGAGAAGGCCAAGGGCGGCATCGGCCTGGCGATCTGCGGTGGCTCCTCGGTGGTGGCCATCGATAGCCCGCAGCAGTGGTGGAGTTCGGTCAACCTGTCCACCGACCGGATCATTCCGCACTTCCAGAATCTCGCCGACGCCATGCACAAGCACGGCGCCAAGATCATGATCCAGATTACCCACATGGGCCGTCGCTCGCGTTGGGATGGCTTTCACTGGCCGACCCTGATGTCGCCATCGGGTATCCGCGAGCCGGTGCACCGCGCCACCTGCAAGACCATCGAGGTCGAAGAAATCTGGCGGGTGATCGGCAACTACGCACAAGCTGCACGCCGCGCCAAAGAAGGCGGTCTGGACGGCGTTGAGCTGTCCGCCGTGCACCAGCACATGATCGACCAGTTCTGGTCGCCGCGCGTCAACAAGCGTACTGACGAATGGGGCGGCACCTTTGAGGGCCGCATGAAGTTCGGCCTGGAAGTGCTCAAAGCCGTGCGCAAGGAAGTCGGTGACGACTTCTGCGTCGGTATGCGCATCTGCGGCGACGAATTCCACCCCGACGGCTTGTCCCATGAGGACATGAAGCAGATTGCGGCCTATTACGACGCCACCGGCATGATCGACTTTATCGGCGTCGTCGGCTCGGGCTGCGACACCCACAACACCCTGGCCAACGTCATCCCGAACATGAGCTACCCGCCGGAGCCCTTCCTGCATCTGGCCGCCGGGATCAAGGAAGTGGTCAAGGTGCCGGTGCTGCATGCACAGAACATCAAAGACCCGAATCAGGCCACGCGCATTCTTGAAGGCGGCTACGTGGACATGGTCGGCATGACCCGCGCGCATATCGCCGACCCGCACCTGATCGCCAAGATCAAGATGGGCCAGGTCGACCAGATCAAGCAGTGCGTCGGTGCCAACTACTGCATCGACCGCCAGTATCAAGGCCTGGACGTGCTGTGCATCCAGAACGCCGCGACCAGCCGCGAGTACATGGGCCTGCCGCATATCATCGAGAAAACCACGGGGCCCAAGCGCAAGGTGGTGATCGTTGGTGGCGGCCCGGCCGGGATGGAAGCGGCGCGTGTTGCTGCCGAGCGCGGCCACGACGTGACCTTGTTTGAGAAGAAAGACAGCCTCGGCGGGCAGATCAGCCTGGCCGCCAAAGCGCCGCAGCGTGATCAGATGGCCGGCATCACCCGCTGGTTCCAGCTGGAGCTGGCGCGCCTGAACATCGACCTGCGTCTGGGCACCGGTGCCGACGAGGCGAGCATCCTCGACCTGCGCCCGGATATCGTCGTGCTGGCCAACGGCGGCCATCCGTTTCTGGAGCAGAACGAGCACTGGGGCGCGGCGGAAGGCCTGGTGGTGAGCAGCTGGGACATCCTCGATGGCACGGTAGCCCCCGGCCATAACGTGCTGGTCTACGACACCATCTGCGAGTTCACCGGCATGTCGGTGGCCGACTTTATCGCCGAGAAGGGCGCGAAAGTGGAGATCGTCACCGACGACATCAAACCGGGCGTGGCCATCGGCGGCACCAGCTTCCCGACCTATTACCGCAGCCTGTACCCGAAAGAAGTGATCATGACCGGCGACCTGATGCTGGAGAAGGTCTACCGCGAAGGCGACAAGCTGGTGGCGGTGCTGGAGAACGAATACACCGGCGCGAAAGAAGAGCGGGTGGTCGATCAGGTGGTGGTGGAAAACGGCGTGCGTCCGGATGAGCGCCTCTACTACGCCCTCAAGGACGGCTCGCGCAACAAGGGCCAGATCGATGTGGAAGCGCTGTTCGCGATCAAGCCGCAACCTTGTTTGGCTGAGAAGGGCGACGGCTACCTGCTGTTCCGCATCGGCGACTGCGTGGCCCAGCGCAACACCCACGCGGCGATCTATGACGCGCTGCGCTTGTGTAAGGATTTCTAAATCAGGGTTCGGGGGATCGCTTCGCTCATCCCTCGGTGCCACTTAACGGCTGAAGCGCTGTGTCCTGTGTAGGGTGGATAACGCTCTGCTTATCCACCGCAGGTCGCGCGCCATTGAATACGGTGGATGGCTTCGTCCATCCACCCTACGGATCATCTGAAGGGTGCGGCCATGCTGAACACCATCCTGCCCATTCTGTTGTGCGCCGCGCTGGCGTTGGCGGTGATGGGGGCTATTAAACGCTTTCTGATGTGGCGTCGCGGTCGCCCGGCCCAGGTCGACTGGCTCGGTGGCCTGCTGGCCATGCCACGCCGCTATATGGTTGATCTGCATCATGTGGTGGCACGCGATAAATACATTGCCAACACCCACGTGGCCACGGCAGGCGGCTTTGTCCTGGCGGCGGTGCTGGCGATTCTGGTGCACGGGTTTGGCCTGCAGAGTCGCATCCTCGGCTTTGCGCTGTTGGCGGCCACCGCGCTGATGTTCGGCGGCGCGCTGTTTGTCGCCAAGCGTCGTCTTGACCCGCCGTCACGGCTGTCGAAAGGCCCGTGGATGCGTTTGCCGAAAAGCCTGCTGATGTTTGCCGGCAGCTTCTTTATCGCCACGCTTCCTGTTGCCGGCATCCTGCCGGATGGCTTTGGCGGCTGGGTACTGGCGCTGCTGCTGACCGTCGGCGTGGCCTGGGGTGTGTCCGAACTGTTCTTCGGCATGACCTGGGGCGGGCCGATGAAACACGCCTTCGCCGGTGCCCTGCACCTGGCCTGGCACCGCCGCTCAGAGCGCTTTGGCGGTGGTCGCTCGACCGGCTTGAAGGCACTCTATCTGGACGATCCTAAAGCCCCGCTGGGTGTGGAAAAGCCTACGGATTTCACCTGGAACCAGCTGCTCGGCTTCGACGCCTGCGTGCAGTGCGGCAAGTGCGAGGCGGCCTGTCCGGCCTTTGCTGCCGGCCAGCCGCTGAACCCGAAGAAGCTGATTCAAGACATGGTGGTCGGCCTGGCCGGTGGCACCGACGCCAAGTTTGCCGGTTCGCCTTATCCGGGTAAGCCGATTGGCGAGCACAGCGGCGGCCCCCATCTGCCCATCGTCAATCTGCATGGTAAGGCCCTGGTCGATGCCGAGACGCTGTGGTCCTGCACCACCTGCCGCGCCTGCGTCGAGGAATGCCCGATGATGATCGAGCACGTCGATGCCATCGTCGACATGCGCCGCCATCTGACCTTGGAAAAAGGCGCGACGCCCAACAAGGGCGCCGAGGTGTTGGACAACCTGATCGCCACCGACAACCCCGGCGGCTTCAACCCCGGTGGTCGGCTGAACTGGGCAGCGGATTTGAACCTGCCGCTGATGAGCGACAAACAGAAGGTCGATGTGCTGTTCTGGGTCGGCGACGGTGCCTTCGACATGCGCAACCAGCGCACCCTGCGCGCCTTTGTCAAAGTGCTGAAAGCCGCCAAGGTCGACTTCGCTGTGCTCGGTCTGGAAGAACGCGACAGCGGCGACGTGGCGCGCCGTCTGGGTGATGAAGCGACCTTCCAGCAGCTGGCCAAACGCAATATCGCCACCCTGGCCAAGTACCAGTTCACGCGCATCGTCACCTGCGACCCGCACAGTTTCCATGTGCTGAAAAACGAATATGGCGAGCTGGGCGGTCGCTATTCGGTGCTGCACCACAGCACCTATATGGATGAACTGATCAGCGCCCAGAAACTCAACCTCGGCCAACACAAAGGCGGCTCGGTCACCTACCACGACCCGTGCTACCTGGGCCGCTACAACGGTGAGTACGAAGCGCCGCGTAATGTGCTGAATGCCATCGGCATCGAAGTTAAGGAAATGCAGCGCTCGGGCTTCCGTTCCCGTTGCTGCGGCGGTGGCGGCGGTGCGCCAATCACCGATATCCCCGGCAAGCAGCGGATTCCCGATATGCGCATGGTCGATATCAAAGAGACCGCCGCTGAGCTGGTCGCCGTGGGCTGCCCGCAGTGCACCGCGATGCTCGAAGGCGTGGTCGGCCCGCGCCCCGAGGTCAAGGACATTGCCGAGCTGGTGGCCGATGTATTGATCGAGGGTGTGGTCGAGGCGAAGCAGCCTGTGCAGGTAAAACCCGAGCGGGCGGAGGTGCAGTGATGAAGGTACACGCCGGTTGTAGGTTGGCGTTGAGCGCAGCGAAGCCCAACAGGGCGCACGTAGCGCGCGGCTCGATGTTCTCTCTCGCGCACGCGTGTTGGGCTTCGCCGCTGCGCGCCTCAACCCAACCTAGGTTTCGTCAACACCTCGCGGAGTCCTGTGCATGAGCGACCTGATCCGCCGTGATCCACGCGCAGAGTGGATTGCCCGTAATCGCTTGCACCCACTGCACGCTGCGTTGCAGAAGGTCGAATCCAGCTGGATGGGGCCAAATGGTGTCATCCGTAAGAACCCGCATGGCGTCGGCTTTATCGGCCCCAATGGCCTTAAGCGCATCGACCGCTCGGGCACTCAACAGGGCGGTAGCCAGAAACGCAGCACGGCCAGTGCCGTGGTGCAATTGCCGCTGCATGTGATCGAGCAACCGGCGTTCTATATCGCCGTGGTGCCGGACATGGTCGGCGGCCGCCTGAGCAGCCATGACAAGGACCTGCTCGGCCTGGCGCACAAGCTCGCCGGTCGCGATGGCGCGGTGGTGGCGGTGATCTTTGGTGAACACAAGGAAAGCGCCTTCGACAGCAACGGTGTGGATCGTCTGCTGCAGTTCGCCGATGACGCGTTCGACGGCTACGCCCCGGAAGCGCGGGTGCTGGCCCTCGGTGCGCTGGAGCGGCAATTGTCGCCGCGGCACTGGTTGCTGCCCGACAGTCGCAGCGGTGGTGGTGAGCTGGGTCGGCGCTTGGCTGCCAAGCTCGGCGAACGCCCGGCCACGCGGGTTTGGCAGGTGGCCGAGGGCATGGCCAGCGGGCGTGCGGGGGCCGGACGGGAAGATTTGGTGCAACAAGCGCCACGCTTGATTCTGGCAGCGGTGGAATGCGCCGAGCCGGTCAGCGAAACCCGCCATGAAGTGCGGCCGCTGGCGCTCAGTGAAGCGCTGGTCAGCCACTTGCCACGGATTCAGGATTTGGGCGCGGTGGCGGTTGATCCCGCGCAGATCCCCATGGCCGAGGCCGAATTTATTCTCTCCGGCGGCAATGGCGTGAAGGACTGGGCGCTGTTCCATCAGGCCGCTGCGGCGCTGGGCGCGACCGAAGGCGCCTCACGGGTGGCGGTGGACGATGGCTTTATGGGCCGTGAACGCCAGGTCGGCGCGTCCGGCATCTGGGTCACCGCGCGGGTGTATGTGGCGGTGGGGATTTCCGGGGCGATCCAGCACCTGCAAGGCATCGGTGCCTGCGACAAGGTGGTGGCGATCAACCTCGACCCAACCTGCGACATGATCAAACGCGCTGATCTGTCGGTGATCGGCGAATCCGCCGCGATTTTGCAGGCATTGATTGAGTTGGTTGCAGCCTACCGGCAGGGGGCAGAACGCAATGTGGCGTAACCAAACAGTAGGGTGGATGACGCTTCACCCATCCACCCTTGCCCACACCGCGATGGTGAAAGAAAACAGCGTCTTCCACCCTACGGAGCTGCGCCATGACTGATTTGCAGGTCGTTACGCTGGTTTCTGTCGGAGCGCATCCCACCTCAGGCCGGCCACGCCGCGCCGAGCAGGATGCCCGCGCGGTCGAGCTGGGGCTGCGTCTGGCCGGTGAGCGGTTGCAGGTGCTGCATGCCGGCGATCCCCAGCAGGAAGCACTGCGTGCTTACCTGGGCATGGGCCTCAATCAGATCAAAATTTTTGAACAGCCAGCGCACAGCGATGCGCTGCCGGTGCTCGCCGACTACCTGGCTGACTCCAGCGCGCAGTTGGTGCTGACCGGCAGCCAGGCGGAAACCGGCGAAGGTTCCGGCATGTTGCCTTACCTGTTGGCGGAACGCCTCGGCTGGCCGCTGGTGGTTGGGCTGGCGGCGGTGGAGCAGGTCAGCAATGGCGTGGCGCAGGTGCTGCAAGCCTTACCGCGCGGTCAGCGCCGGCGCTTGCAGGTGCGGTTGCCGTTTGTCGCCAGCGTGGATAACGCTGCGCCCATCGCCCGGCAAAGCGCCTTCGGCCCGGCGCGGCGGGGCCTGTTGACCGCTGAAGAGGTGGCGCTGGTGGCCGACCCGCTGTTTGCCAACGCGCAATTACAACCGGCGAAACCGCGGCCCAAACGCCTTAAGGTGATCAAGGCCAAGACCGGCGCCGAACGCATGAAAGCCGCTACGGCCAAAGCGTCGGGCGGCGGCGGGCAGGTGCTCAAGGATGTCTCGCCACAGGCTGGTGCCGAGGCTATCTTCAAGTTGCTGTTGGAAGAAGGCGTGCTGCGCTAGCACGCCACCATTGGAGGAATGGATCATGATGCACGCCGACCTGATCGATCAGGAGGACCTACGCGAACGTCTGGTGGCGCTGGGGTTGTCGATTCCACCTGGCGTCACCGCCGAGCAGGCGTGCGAGCATGCCGTCAGCGGGCTCAGCCCGGAGCGCGCGCTGGCCCTGCGCAGGCTGGTGGAGGAGTTGCTGGGTGGCAGCGCCACGCTGTTGCCGAATGTGCGTGAGGCGATCTCGCGCACCTTGCTGCCCGCGCTGGTTCCCCGTCCTTCCTGAGGGTCTGATGCAGGCGTCAGCGGCCGTCTGTGAGCGTCTTGCTTAGCTGGCCGTCATCGCCTGACGAATATCCCCCGCCAACTGGCGCACCCGTGCTTCGTCGGTGTCCCAGGAGCACATAAAGCGTGCGCCGCCGGCCCCGATAAAGGTGTAGAAGCGCCAGCCCTGGCCGCGCAAGGTTTCCAGCGCGGCTTCCGACATCTGCAAAAACACGCCGTTGGCCTGCACCGGGAACATCAGGCTGACCCCCGGAATATCACTGACCAGTCCGGCGAGCAGTTGCGCGCAGCGGTTGGCGTGCTGGGCGTATTTCAGCCAGGCATCGTTCTGCAGGATGCCGACCCAGGGCGCGGACAGGTAGCGCATCTTCGAGGCCAGCTGACCGGCCTGCTTGCAGCGGTAGTCGAAGTCGACCGCCAGGTCCTTGTTGAAGAACAGAATCGCCTCACCCACCGCCATGCCGTTCTTGGTGCCACCAAAACACAGCACGTCCACACCGGCTTTCCAGGTCAGCTCGGCGGGGCTGCAGCCGAGAAAGGCGCAGGCATTGGAGAAGCGCGCGCCGTCCATGTGCAGGTGCAGGCCCAGTTCGCGGCACACCGCGCTGATCGCCCGCACTTCATCGGGGCTGTAGACCGTGCCGACTTCCGTGGCCTGAGTCAGGGTCACCACCCGTGGCTTGGGGTAGTGGATGTCCAGGCGTTTGCGGGCAATGTCGCGGATGGCTGCAGGGGTCAGCTTGCCGTTTTCGGTCTTGGCCAGCAGCAGTTTGGAGCCATTGGAGAAGAACTCCGGCGCGCCGCATTCGTCGGTTTCGACGTGGGCGGTCTCCGAGCAGATCACGCTGTGGTAGCTCTGGCACAACGACGCCAGGGCCAGGGAGTTGGCCGCCGTACCGTTAAAGGCGAAAAACACTTCGCAGTCGGTTTCAAACAGGCGGCGGAAGTGGTCGGCGGCACGCGCCGTCCACTCGTCATCGCCGTACGCACGCTGGTGGCCCTGATTGGCTTCAGCCATGGCGGCCCAGGCTTCCGGGCAGATACCGGAGTAGTTGTCGCTGGCGAATTGTTGCGAGAGATCGGGCATGGGAGCTTCCTTGTGGGCGCTAACGCTAAGCCGTTTGGGATGCGTCTACTGTATCCGCGGTCACGCCTGCGTGCAGATACGGGGGCGACATCCTCGGCCATGCAAGCGAAGCCGCAACGTGCTGTCTTCTGCTCGCCTACGCAATTGCGACGCGTGCATGTCGCAAACGCAATCCCCCGTGGCGCGCCTAGGCATCTGGCGCTGCGGGGTGAGTCATACCATCGGTGGCAACTGGGGTTCGTTCCCCGATCGACCAGATGCGCCGCAGTGGCTGCCGCAGGAGATTCGCGATGTTCAGCAAGCACGACCAGATTCAAGGCTACGACGATGAATTGCTCCGCGCCATGGGCGCCGAAGAGGCGCGTCAGGAACACCACATCGAGCTGATCGCCTCGGAGAATTACACCAGCAAGCGCGTGATGCAGGCCCAAGGCAGCGGGCTGACCAACAAGTACGCCGAAGGCTATCCGGGCAAGCGTTACTACGGCGGTTGCGAGCATGTCGATGTGGTCGAGCAGTTGGCGATTGACCGCGCCAAGGCGCTGTTCGGTGCCGACTACGCCAACGTCCAGCCGCACTCGGGCTCATCGGCCAATAGCGCGGTGTACCTGGCGCTGATCAATGCCGGCGACACCATCCTCGGCATGAGCCTGGCCCACGGCGGCCACCTGACCCACGGTGCCAAGGTGTCGTCCTCGGGCAAGCTGTACAACGCCGTGCAGTACGGCATCGACACCGCCACCGGCCTGATCGATTACGACGAAGTCGAGCGCCTGGCTGTGGAGTTCCAGCCGAAGATGATCGTTGCCGGCTTCTCGGCCTACTCGAAAACCCTGGATTTCCCGCGTTTCCGTGCCATCGCCGACAAGGTCGGCGCGCTGCTGTTTGTCGACATGGCCCACGTCGCCGGTCTGGTGGCCGCCGGTCTGTACCCTAATCCGCTGCCGTATGCCGACGTGGTCACCACCACCACCCACAAAACCCTGCGCGGCCCGCGTGGTGGCTTGATCCTGGCTCGCGCCAATGCGGAGATCGAGAAAAAGCTTAACGCGGCGGTCTTCCCCGGTGCCCAAGGTGGCCCGCTGATGCATGTGATCGCGGCCAAGGCGGTGTGCTTCAAGGAAGCCATGGAGCCGGGTTTCAAGGACTACCAAGAACAGGTGATCAAAAACGCGCAGGCCATGGCCAAGGTGTTTATCCAGCGCGGCTACGACGTGGTTTCCGGCGGCACCGACAACCACCTGTTCCTGGTCAGCCTGATCCGTCAGGGTCTGACCGGCAAAGACGCCGATGCCGCCCTGGGCCGTGCCGGCATCACGGTCAACAAGAACGCCGTGCCGAATGATCCGCAGTCGCCGTTTGTCACCTCGGGCCTGCGTATCGGCACCCCGGCGATTACCACACGCGGTTTCAAGGAAGCGCAGAGCATCGAGCTGGCCGGTTGGATCTGCAACATCCTTGACCACCTCGGCGATGCCGATGTTGAGGCGCAGGTGGCGACCTTGGCGGCAGGGCTGTGCGCCGATTACCCGGTTTATCGCTGACGCGTGTGGCGGTTTTGGTGGATCGGTAAAGCGTGATCCACCCTACGGCCTGATTGATTTGTAGGGTGGATGTCGCCTTTTACATCCACCGTTGCGGCCGAGGGGATGGATAAAGGCAGATCCATTTCACGGGCGACAGAGATTGCAGTACCCCGATTTCAGGAGCATCCCATGCAACGTTATTCCGGCTTCGGCCTGTTCAAGCACGCGTTCAGCCACCACGAAAATTGGCAGCGCATGTGGCGCAACCCAACGCCCAAGCCGGTGTACGACGTGATCATCGTCGGCGGTGGCGGCCATGGTCTGGCCACGGCCTATTACTTGGCCAAAGAGTTCGGCGTGAAGAACGTCGCGGTGATCGAGAAGGGCTGGCTGGGCGGCGGCAACACGGCGCGCAACACCACCATCGTGCGTTCCAACTACCTGTGGGATGAGTCGGCGCACCTGTATGAGCATGCGATGAAGCTGTGGGAAGGCCTGTCCCAGGACCTCAACTACAACGTCATGTTCAGCCAGCGCGGCGTCTACAACCTCTGTCATACGCTGCAGGACATGCGCGACTCCGAGCGCCGCGTCAGCGCCAACCGCCTCAATGGCGTGGATGGCGAACTGCTGGATGCCAAGCAGGTGGCCGCCGAGATTCCGTACCTGGATTGCAGCAAGAACACCCGTTACCCGGTGCTGGGTTCTACCGTGCAGCGCCGTGGCGGCGTAGCCCGTCACGATGCCGTAGCCTGGGGCTATGCCCGCGCCGCCGATGCACTGGGCGTGGACTTGATCCAGCAGACCGAGGTGATCGGTTTCCGCAAGGAAAACGGCGTGTGCATCGGCGTGGAAACCAACAAGGGCTTTATCGGCGGCAAACGCGTGGGCGTGGTTACGGCCGGTAACTCCGGGCACATGGCCGGCTTGGCCGGTTTCCGCCTGCCGCTGGAATCCCATCCGCTGCAGGCGCTGGTGTCCGAGCCGATCAAACCGATTATCGACAGCGTGATCATGTCCAACGCCGTGCACGGTTACATCAGTCAGTCCGACAAGGGCGACCTGGTCATCGGTGCCGGCATTGACGGCTACAACGGCTACGGCCAGCGCGGCTCCTACCCGACCATCGAGCACACCCTGCAGGCCATCGTCGAGATGTTCCCGGTGCTCTCGCGGGTGCGCATGAACCGCCAGTGGGGCGGCATCGTCGACACCTCGCCGGACGCCTGCCCGATCATTTCCAAGACCCCGGTGCCCAATCTTTTCTTCAACTGCGGCTGGGGCACCGGCGGCTTCAAGGCCACGCCGGGTTCGGGCCACGTTTTCGCCGCCAGCCTGGCCAAGGGCGAAATGCACCCGCTGGCCAAGCCGTTCTCCATGGACCGTTTCCACACCGGCGCATTGATCGACGAGCACGGCGCTGCTGCCGTGGCTCACTAAGAGGGCTTCCCCATGTTGCATATCTTTTGCCCTCACTGCGGCGAACTGCGCTCCGAAGAGGAATTCCACGCCAAGGGCCAGGCGCACATTCCGCGCCCGCTGGACCCGGCTGCCTGCACCGATGCCGAGTGGGGCGAGTACCTGTTCTTCCGCGATAACCCGCGCGGCATCCACCACGAGCTGTGGGTGCATGCCGCCGGCTGCCGCAAGTACTTCAACGCCACCCGTCACACGGTGACCTACGAAATTCTCGAAACCTACAAGATCGGCGAGAAGCCCAGCGTCACCGCTGCTGGCACTGCTGAGAAAAAGGCCAGCGACCAAGGAGTAACGGCATGAGCCAGGTCAATCGTCTTGCCAGCGGCGGCCGCGTTGATCGCAGCCAGCCTTTGACATTCAGCTTCAACGGGCAGAGCTATCAAGGCTTTGCCGGTGACACCCTGGCCGCCGCGTTGCTGGCCAATGGCGTGGATATCGTCGGGCGCAGCTTCAAGTATTCGCGGCCGCGCGGCATCGTTGCCGCCGGCGCGGAAGAGCCGAACGCCGTGCTGCAGATTGGCAGCACCGAAGCGGCGCAGATCCCCAACGTGCGCGCCACCCAGCAGGCGCTGTATGCCGGTTTGGTCGCCAGCAGCACCAACGGCTGGCCGAGCGTGAACACCGACCTGATGGGCATTCTCGGCAAGGTCGGCGGCAAGATGATGCCGCCGGGGTTCTACTACAAAACCTTTATGTACCCGCAGAACCTCTGGCTGACCTACGAGAAATACATTCGCAAGGCCGCCGGTCTTGGCCGCGCGCCGACCGCCGTGGACCCGGACAGCTACGACTACATGAACCAGCACTGTGACGTGCTGGTGGTCGGCGCTGGCCCGGCGGGCCTGGCCGCCGCGCTGGCGGCTGCGCGCAGCGGTGCACGGGTAATCCTGGCCGATGAGCAGGAAGAGTTCGGCGGCAGCCTGCTCAGCACCCGCGAAACCCTCGACGGCAAACCGGCCGCCGACTGGGCCGCGCAGGTGATTGCCGAATTGTCCGGCATGTCTGGCGTGACCCTGTTGCCGCGCTCGACGGTCAACGGTTACCACGACCACAACTTCCTCACCATTCACCAGCGCCTGACCGATCACCTTGGTGAAATCGCGCCACTCGGTATGGTTCGTCAGCGCATGCACCGCGTGCGAGCCACACGTGTGGTGCTGGCCACCGGTGCCCACGAACGGCCGCTGGTGTACGCCAACAACGACGTGCCGGGCAATATGCTCGCCGATGCGGTGTCCACCTACGTGCGCCGTTATGGCGTGGCACCGGGCAAGCAGCTGGTGCTGTCGACCAACAACGATTACGCCTACCGCGTGGTGCTCGACTGGCTGGATGCCGGCTTGCCGGTGGTGGCGGTGGCCGATGCGCGCAGCAACCCACGCGGCAGCTGGGTGGAAGAGGCGCGCGCACGGGGTGTGCGTATCCTCACCGGCAGCGCCGTGGTCGAAGCCGCCGGCAGCAAGCGCGTGACCGCTGCGCGCATCTGCGCCATCGATGTGCAGAGCCATAAGGTCAGCAGCCCGGGTGAGGTGCTCGACTGCGATTTGATCGTCAGCTCCGGCGGTTACAGCCCGGTGGTGCACCTGGCCTCGCACCTGGGCGGCCGGCCGACCTGGCGTGAAGATATTCTGGCCTTTGTGCCGGGCGAGGGCGGCTTTCAGAAGCGCCTGTGCGCCGGTGCTGTAAATGGTGTGTTCAGCCTGGGTGATGCCCTGGCCGATGGTTTCGAGGCCGGTGTTTCAGCCGCCGCCGAAGCCGGTTTTAAAGCCGTTGCCGCCAGCCTGCCGCAGGTGGCCGTGCGCATGGAAGAGCCGTCCCTGGCGCTGTTCCAAGTGCCCCACGACAAGCCGACGGCGCGTGCGCCCAAGCAGTTTGTCGACCTGCAGAACGACGTCACCGCTGCCGGTATCGAACTGGCGACGCGTGAAGGCTTCGAGTCGGTCGAGCACGTCAAACGCTACACCGCGCTGGGCTTCGGCACCGATCAGGGCAAGCTGGGCAATATCAACGGTCTGGCAATTGCCGCCCGTTCGCTGGGCATCAGCATCCCGCAGATGGGCACCACCATGTTCCGCCCGAACTACACGCCGGTGACCTTCGGCGCGGTGGCCGGTCGTCACTGTGGCGCGCTGTTCGAGCCCAAACGTTACACCGCGATGCAAAGCTGGCATCTGCAAAACGGTGCCGAGTTCGAAGACGTGGGCCAGTGGAAACGCCCCTGGTACTTCCCTAAAACCGGTGAAGACCTGCACGCCGCCGTGGCCCGCGAGTGCCTGGCGGTGCGTAACGCGGTCGGCATTCTCGATGCCTCGACGCTGGGCAAGATCGACATTCAAGGCCCGGATGCCCGCGAGTTTCTCAACCGCGTGTACACCAACGCCTGGACCAAACTGGATGTGGGCAAGGCCCGTTACGGCCTGATGTGCAAGGAAGACGGCATGGTCTTCGACGACGGTGTGACCGCCTGCCTGGCCGACAACCACTTCCTGATGACCACCACCACCGGCGGTGCCGCACGGGTGATGGAATGGCTGGAGATTTACCACCAGACCGAGTGGCCGGAGCTGAAGGTGTACTTCACCTCGGTCACCGACCACTGGGCGACCATGACCCTGTCCGGCCCCAACAGCCGCAAGCTGCTGGCCGAGGTCACCGACATTGATCTGGACAAAGACGCCTTCCCCTTTATGAGTTGGAAGGAAGGCCAGGTCGGCGGCGTGCCAGCGCGGGTGTTCCGCATCTCCTTCACCGGTGAGCTGAGCTACGAAGTCAACGTGCAGGCCGACTACGCCCTGGGCGTGTGGGAAAAAATCATCGAAGCCGGCCAGAAGCATGGCCTGACGCCTTACGGCACCGAAACCATGCACGTGCTGCGAGCTGAGAAGGGCTTCATCATCGTCGGTCAGGACACCGACGGTTCGGTCACCCCGGACGACCTCAACATGGGCTGGTGTGTCGGTCGCACCAAGCCGTTCTCGTGGATCGGCTGGCGCGGCATGAACCGCGAAGACAGCCTGCGCGAAGACCGCAAGCAGCTGGTCGGGCTCAAACCCGTCGACCCCAACAAGGTGCTGCCGGAAGGCACGCAACTGGTGTTCGACCCGAAACAGACCATCCCGATGCAGATGGTCGGCCACGTCACCTCCAGCTACATGAGCGCGGCGTTGGGTTATTCCTTCGCCATGGGTGTGGTCAAGGGCGGCCTCAAACGCACTGGCGAGCGGGTGTTTGCACCGCTGGCCGATGGCAGCCTGATCGAAGCCGAAATCGTCAGCTCCGTGTTCTATGACCCGAAAGGGGATCGCCAGAATGTCTAATTTGATCAACGTCTATCAGCAACGCCCGGCTGCGGCGCATGCCGAATCGCCTCTGTTCCACGCCGGCCTTGCACAGCTGGCGGGTAAAGGCTCTACCAGCGCCGGGGTGACGGTGCGCGAGAAGAAATTGCTCGGTCACCTGACCCTGCGCGGAGACGCCAAGGACTCAGCCTTTGCCGGTGGTGTGCACAAGGCGCTGGGGCTGGAGCTGCCGTCGGCGCTGACAGTGGTAAGCGCCGGCGACACCTCACTGCAATGGTTGGCGCCGGATGAGTGGCTGCTGATTGTGCCGAGCGGTAGCGAGTTCGCGGTCGAGCAGAAGCTGCGCGAGGCGCTGGAGGGCCAGCACATCTCGATCGTCAATGTCAGCGGCGGGCAGACCCTGCTGGAACTGAGCGGGCCGAAGGTGCGTGAAGTGCTGATGAAGTCCACCAGCTATGACGTGCACCCGAGCAACTTCCCGGTCGGCAAGGCGGTGGGCACCCACTTCGCCAAGTCGCAACTGGTGATCCGCCACACCGGCGAAGACACCTGGGAACTGCTGATCCGCCGCAGCTTCTCCGACTACTTCTGGCTGTGGCTGCAGGACGCCAGCGCCGAATACGGCTTGGCGATCAAAGCCTGACAGCAACAGACATCCTGTGGGAGGGGCTTTAGCCGCGACTGCTTTTCGCGGCTAAAGCGGAATGCCGCCCAGCATCTCCCACGAGTTCTACCGAGGGACTGACCATGAGCCGCACCCCCGACACCTGGATTCTCACCGCCCACTGCCCGAGCGTGCTCGGCACGGTGGATGCGGTGACACGCTTTCTGTTCGAGCAGCGCTGCTATGTCACCGAGCACCACTCCTTCGATGATCGCCTGTCGTCGCGCTTTTTTATCCGTGTGGAATTCCGCCAGCCGGATGACTTCGATGAGCAGGCCTTTCGCGCCGGGCTAAATGATCGCCTGAGCGCTTTCGGCATGCAGGTCGAACTGACCCCGCCGGGCTATCGCGCGAAAGTGGTGCTGATGGTCAGCAAGGCCGACCATTGCCTGAATGACCTGCTCTACCGCCAGCGTATCGGCCATCTGGCCATGGACGTGGTGGCGGTGGTGTCCAACCACCCGGATCTGGAGCCGCTGGCACGCTGGCACGACATCCCCTATTACCACTTCCCGCTCGACCCGGCAGACAAGCCCGCGCAAGAGCGCAAAGTGCTGCAGGTGATCGAAGACACGGGCGCCGAGCTGGTGGTGCTTGCCCGTTATATGCAGGTGCTGTCGCCCGAACTGTGCCGCCAGCTGGATGGCTGGGCGATCAATATTCACCACTCGCTGCTGCCCGGTTTCAAAGGCGCCAAGCCCTATCACCAGGCCTATGAGAAGGGCGTCAAGCTGGTCGGCGCCACTGCCCATTACATCAATAACGACCTCGATGAGGGGCCGATCATCAGCCAAGGCGTGGAGCTGGTGGATCACGCTCATTACCCCGAAGACCTGATCGCCAAGGGCCGCGACATCGAGTGCCAAACCCTGGCCAAAGCCATCGGCTATCACCTTGAACGCCGCGTGTTCCTTAACGATGGCCGCACGGTGGTGCTCCACGCCTAACCCTGGGCTCAAGGCTGTAGAAACGGCCCATGCCCGCGATGTTTATGGCCTATCGCGGGCATGGCCCGCTCCTACGATCGAGTGATGGATATCGCAGGGGTGTAGCCCGGATGTAATCCGGGAGTGGCGAGTGCCACACAGATTCTCCCCGGATTGCATCCGGGCTACGGGTGATGCCGACTGCCAAGTTCTCGGCCCACTCGGCAACAGACACAAACTCCAGTACAAGGCTGCGCGACCGTTGGCTGCGCCTTTGTATTCACAACAAGAAAGGAGAAATACGTATGTCTGGTAATCGTGGCGTCGTCTATCTCGGCGCTGGCAAGGTCGAAGTGCAGAAAATCGACTATCCAAAAATGCAGGACCCGCGCGGTCGCAAGATCGAGCACGGGGTCATCCTGCGTGTGGTCTCCACCAATATCTGCGGCTCCGACCAGCACATGGTCCGCGGCCGCACCACGGCGCAAACCGGCCTGGTGCTGGGCCACGAAATCACCGGCGAGGTGATCGAGAAGGGCCGCGACGTGGAAAACCTGAAAATTGGTGATCTGGTCTCGGTGCCGTTCAACGTCGCCTGCGGTCGCTGCCGTTCGTGCAAAGAGCAACACACGGGCGTGTGCCTGTCGGTCAACCCGGCACGTGCTGGCGGTGCTTATGGCTATGTCGACATGGGCGACTGGACCGGTGGTCAGGCCGAATACGCCATGGTGCCGTACGCCGACTTCAACCTGCTGAAACTGCCGGATCGCGACAAGGCCATGGAGAAGATCCGCGACCTCACCTGCCTGTCCGACATCCTGCCCACCGGCTACCACGGTGCGGTGACGGCGGGCGTTGGCCCTGGCAGCACGGTGTATATCGCCGGTGCGGGCCCGGTCGGTCTGGCTGCGGCTGCCTCGGCACGCTTGCTCGGTGCGGCCGTGGTGATTGTCGGTGACGTCAACCCGGTGCGCCTGGCCCACGCCAAGGCAGTGGGCTTCGAGATTGCCGACCTGTCGCAAGACACCCCGCTGCACGAACAGATCGCCGCGCTGCTGGGCGAGCCGGAAGTCGATTGTGCGGTGGATGCGGTGGGCTTCGAGGCCCGTGGCCACGGCCATGCAGGCGTGCAACACGAAGCGCCGGCCACGGTGCTCAACTCGTTGATGGGTGTGGTGCGCGTGGCCGGCAAGATCGGCATTCCCGGTCTGTATGTCACCGAAGATCCGGGCGCGGTGGACGCCGCTGCCAAAATCGGCAGCCTGAGCATCCGCTTTGGCCTCGGCTGGGCCAAATCCCACAGCTTCCACACCGGCCAGACCCCGGTGATGAAGTACAACCGCCAGTTGATGCAGGCGATCATGTGGGACCGTATCAATATCGCCGAAGTGGTGGGCGTGCAGGTCATCAGCCTGGACGACGCGCCGCGTGGTTACGGCGAGTTCGATGCCGGCGTGCCGAAGAAATTCGTGATTGATCCGCACAAGCTGTTCAGCGCGGCTTGATCAGCGGTCATTAAACCGTCGCGGCTAAAGCGGATGCCGCCCAGCCCTTCCCACAGGGCTTTATCTTTGGCTAAAACGGTGTGCTGCCCAGCCCCTCCCACAGATTTGCAGTGCTCTTGTGGGAGGGGCTTTTGCCGCGCCAAAAACCTCACAGCTCCGCGCGAATCTGCGCAATCCGCGCATCCTTGTCTTCCCAGAGTGTGTTCACCCAGTTCTGCACATACTGGCGGAAGATTGGGTCGTTTTCGTAATCGCCCTGCCACAGTGCCGGGTCCAGCTCGCGGGTCTGGATATCGACGATCACCTTGTCCACCTGTCCGCTGATCAGCGCCCAGAAACCGGGAGTGCGGGTGCCGGGGTACACCAGGGTCACGTCCAGCACTTTATCCAGCTGCTCACCCAATGCCGCCAGCACAAAGGCCACGCCGCCGGCCTTGGGCTTGAGCAGGTATTGGAAGGGTGAGCCCTGTTGCGCCTGCTTGGCCGGGGTAAAGCGGGTGCCTTCGAGGTAGTTGACCACGGTCACCGGCAGGTCCTTGAACTTCTCACAGGCCTGCTTGGTGATTTCCAGGTCCTTGCCCAGCATGTGCGGGTGCTTGGCCAGAAACGCTTTGGAGTAACGCTTCATAAAGGGGTAATCCAGCGCCCAGAAGGCCAGCCCAAGGAAGGGCACCCAAATCAGCTCCTGCTTGAGGAAGAACTTGAAATACGGTGTTTTGCGGTTGAATGCCTGCACCAGCGCTGGAATATCCACCCAGGACTGATGGTTGCTGATAACCAGGTAGGAGGTGCTTGGGCGCAGGTCAGCGCTGCCGCGAATATCCCAGCGCACGGGCAGTAGGGCGGCAAAGATCAGCTTGTTGATCTCCGCCCAGGTTTCCGCCACCCACATTACGCCGCGCGAACTGGCCGTTTTCAGGGCCTTGCCTGGCAGGACGAACTTGCCTAGGGCGATCAGCAGCAGCGGGACGATCAGGGCCAGCGTATTGAGCAGCAGCAGAATGAGGACACTTAGCCCTGTGATCAGGGGGCGCATGGCAACTCCTTGTGTGCGCGAGAGCGGCAATGATAAGCACTCGTGTCATAGCTTCCAAGCCCGTCCCAGGCGGCCTGCAGCCTATTGCCATTAACTGGCGTGGCCATAACAATGCATTCTGACTGGTCAGCTAAACTGACTGCTAAGCCTTAGTTTTGACCTCATTTGAGTGCAGTCCATGTTGAAGTGCATTGCGGTGGCCGACGTGCGAGTCGGTATGTATATCCACGAGTTTTGTGGCGCATGGATGGACCACCCCTTCTGGAAGTCTAAGTTTCTCCTCAACTCTGAAAAAGACCTGCAACGCATCAAGAGCAGCAGCATCAGCGAGTTATGGATTGATGTCAGCAAAGGCCTGGATGTTGAAGACGGCACCGCCAGCGTAAGCCCTGAAGAGGTTGCCGCCGAAGCCGAGGCCAACCTGCTGGCTGCGGTGCAGAGCACGCCGGTCAGCCTGGCCGTCTCGATGGATGACGAGGTTCGCCGTGCGGCCAAGCTGTGTGCCAATGCCAAGGCCGCGGTGATCAGCATGTTCAGTGATGCGCGCATGGGGCAGGCGCTGCAGTTTGAGCAGGCGGGCGAACTGGTCGAGGAAATTTCCGACTCGGTCATGCGTCATCCGAATGCCCTGATCAGCCTGGCACGCCTGAAAAATGCAGACGAGTACACCTACATGCACTCCGTTGCGGTGTGCGCCCTGATGATTGCGCTGGCGCGTCAGTTGGGATTGAGCGAGGGCCAGGTCCGTGAAGCCGGATTGGCGGGCTTGCTGCATGACATCGGCAAGATGGCCATCCCCAACGAAGTGCTGAACAAGCCCGGCAAGCTGACCGACAGTGAATTTGCCACGGTGCGTAACCACCCTGAGGCAGGCTCACGCATGTTGCTGGAAAGCAAACAGGTCAGTGCCCTGGTGCTCGATGTGTGTTTGCACCACCACGAAAAGATCGACGGTACGGGCTACCCTCATCGTCTGGAGGGTGAGCAGATCAGCCTGTATGCGCGCATGGGGGCGGTCTGTGATGTGTATGACGCCATTACCTCTGACCGGCCCTACAAGCGCGGTTGGGACCCGGCCGAGTCGATCCGCAAGATGGCCGAGTGGAAGGGCCATTTCGACCCTGTAGTGTTTCAGGCCTTTGTTAAAACCGTGGGCATTTACCCGGTCGGTTCGCTGGTGCGTCTGGAGAGCGGACGCATTGGTGTGGTCCTGGAGCAGCAGGCCAAGTCCTTGCTGGCGCCCAAGGTCAAGGTGTTCTTTTCTGCCAAATCGAAAACCCCGATCCCCCAGGAAGTGCTCGACCTCAACAAGCTGGTGGGCCGCGACAAAATTGTCGGGCGTGAGTCAGCCGAGAACTGGGGGTTCCGCAACGTCGATGAATTGTGGAGCGGCATCACGGGCTGATACCTCGGGGTGCCAGGCATGTTGTCATCGGCTGTGAGCCCCCGGTCACTCAACTATGCTCACCGCAGCATGAGATTTTATTGCCAGGTAATCAGGCGTGTTTTTTGCCTTGTGTATGCAATTGCCACGCTATTGACGCTGGCGTGCTCTACAGGCTGAGGTGTGTATGACTGGAGTACTCAAACCCGGTATGCGTTTGCTGGAACGGTTCAGCTTCGCCCGCAAATTTCAGTTGGTGTTTGTCTTGTTTGCCTTGCCACTGATGTTCTCCCTTTGGGTGATCAGCAGCAACTTCAAGTATCGGCTCACGTTTATTGACAGTGAGCTGGAAGGGATCAGTGCGTTGCAGCTGATGGCCGGTGTGCAGCAGGAGTTGATTGATCAGCGCACCTTGCTGTCACGCTGGAAGGGCACCGATAAACCGGCCGAAGCCCTGTTGCGTGCTCGCACCGATGAACTGGACAATGCCTTGTTGAAGCTCGATGAGCCGCTCAAGTCTGCCTTATACGGGGATCATGCCCGCCAGCACTTGCAGAGTCTTAATAACGAAAAGGCCGGGCTGTCCGTGGATGTGTTGGGCAAATTGGCATTACCCGATGCGCTGGAGAGTTATCAGAAGGGGTTGCTAAATCTGTTGGCCCTGCGTGAACAGGTGGCCACTGACAGCGGCCTGATTCTCGATCCGCATATCGACACGTACCTGATGATGGAGCAACTCACCTACACCTTGCCGCGCCTGCTTGAGCAATTGGGCAGCTTTGCCAGCCAAGGCTATGGTGCGGTGGTGTCAAAGCATTTCACGCTGCAGAGTCGGGTATTGATTCGCGATTTGCGTCGCAATCTGGATGAGTCACGCAGCCAGTTGCGCAAGGCCCAGTCGACCCTGGGTATTGAAGCGCCCCAGGCGATGCGCCAGATGAAAGCTCCTTATGACGAAGCGCTGCAAGGCTACGAAGCCTTCCTGGCAGGCATTGACCGTGACATGTTCGAGTCCAGCCCGATGGCGCTGACCCCAGAGCAGTTTGTGCAACGCGTCAGTGAACTCGAAACGCAGCTGCGTGATCTGCAACGTGCGCTTTATACGCAGTTCGCGCTGAGCCTGGGCGAGTACCGGCACAAAGCGTTGGTCGGCATGATTGAAGTGATCATTGTGTTCAGCCTGCTGACCCTGCTGGCGCTCTATGTGCTGTTCTGTCTCAACGCTTCGATTCGGCGCGGCACCGCCGGCATTATCGAGGCGGCTGAAGGCTTGCGTGATGGTGATCTGCGTGTACGCATGCAGGTGTATGGTTTAGACGACCTGGCCAACATTGCCCAGGCCCTGAATACCGCGGTTGGCCAGTTGCGTGGATCCATGCTCGGGGTCAATCAACAGAGCCAGCAGCTGGGAAGCACCGTGCAGGTGCTTAATGGTGAGGCGCGCAACGCTTTGCAGTCGGTTGAGCAGCAGCGTTCGCAAATGAGCCAGATTGCCGCCGCCGCCACGCAGATGGCGGCTACCGCGCAAAGTGTGGCGCAGAGCTGTGAGCAGGCGGCGGTTGAGGCCAGCCAGACCCGCGAAATCGCCAGCCAGAGCAACCAACGCAGCGCCCGTACCAGCCAGAGCATGCGCCAGCTCAGCATTCGTCTGGGCGACAGCGCCACCACGCTGCAACAGTTGCGTAGCCAGACCGAGCAGATCACCCGGGTGGTGGATGTGATCAAGGGGATTGCCGAGCAAACCAACCTGCTGGCGCTCAATGCGGCGATCGAGGCTGCTCGTGCCGGTGATCAAGGGCGTGGTTTTGCCGTGGTCGCCGATGAAGTGCGCTCACTGTCGCAGCGCACGCAGAACTCCACCGCCGAAATTGCCGATACCGTTGCTAATCTGCACCGTGTGGTGGGGCAGTCGGTCACCCAGATGGAAGATGCCGTGCGTCAGGCTGAAGGCGATGTCGGCAGCGTGCTGGCCATGGGCGAGGATCTCAGCGCGATTGTTGAATCGGTGCAGCTGGTGACCGATCGCCTGGCCCAGATTGCTACGGCGGCGGAACAACAAGCGGCCACGGCCGATGAAGTCAACGACAGCATTCAGCAGGTCGATCAGGCCGCCAACGTGTTGCTTGAGGGGGCCCAGGCTGTCAGCACGGCGGCCGAGCAGTTGGGGCAGGGTAGCCGGGTGTTGGCACAGAACACGGCACGCTTCAAGCTGGACTAAAGCAGATCGGCCCATGTTCGCGCTGCACTTGTCTATTTAGGCGCGCGTATGGGCCTGCAGCGCGCCCAGCCTAGGCTGCCCTTGACGCTTTGCACAGCCTGCCGCAGGCTCCCCGCCGAGTTGTTACGAGCAGGACGCCATGCCGCATATTCTGATTGTCGAAGACGAAGCCGCGATCGCCGACACCCTGATCTTTGCCCTGCAAAGCGAAGGCTTCACCACCACCTGGCTGAGCCTCGCCGAGCTGGCGCTGGCCGAGCAACAACGCAACCCTGCGGATTTGCTGATTCTCGATGTCGGCCTGCCGGATATCAGCGGTTTTGAGGCTTGCAAGCGCCTGCGCCGGTTCTCCGAGGTGCCGGTGATGTTTCTCACTGCGCGCAGTGAAGAGATTGATCGTGTGGTCGGTTTGGAAATCGGTGCCGACGATTACGTGGTCAAACCCTTCAGCCCGCGCGAGGTGGCCGCAAGGGTTAAGGCCATCCTCAAACGCATGGCCCCGCGTGAAGCGCCGGCCGTCAGCCCGGTTGTGAACGTGATCAGTGGGCCGTTTCAGGTGGACAGCGAACGGGTACAGATTCATTACCATGGCCAGTTACTGAGCCTGACGCGCCATGAGTTTCGCCTGCTACAAAGCCTGCTGGCGCAGCCTGAACGGGTGTTCTCCCGCGAGCAATTGCTTGATGGCCTGGGCGTGGCCGCCGATGTTGGCTACGAGCGCACCATCGACAGCCACATCAAGAGTCTGCGCGCCAAATTGCGTCAGGTGGCCGCTGCGGCAGAGCCGATCCAAACTCATCGTGGCCTGGGTTACAGCTATTCGCCGAGGCACGCCTGATGCCCTTGGGGATTCGCATCTTTCTCGTGTACTTCCTCTTTGTTGGCCTGGCCGGTTGGTTTGTGCTGAGCACGGTGATGGACGAAATCCGCCCCGGCGTAAGGCAAAGCACCGAAGAAACCCTGGTCGATACCGCCAACCTGTTGGCGGAGATTCTGCGTGATGAGGTTAAGGCAGGCAGCCTGCAACAGAGCCGCCTGCCCGCGCTGCTGCAAGCCTACGGTCAGCGTCAGCCCAAGGCGCAGATCTGGGGTGTGGAGAAAACCCAGGTCAACCACCGCATCTATGTCACCGATGCCAAGGGCATGGTGCTGCTCGACTCGACCGGCGCAGCCGTGGGGCAGGACTATTCACGCTGGAACGATGTGTTGCTGACCCTGCGCGGTGAATACGGCGCACGCTCGACCAAGGAAGACCCGAACGACCCCGACTCCTCGGTGATGTACGTCGCCGCGCCGATCAAGGATGGCGAGCGCATCATCGGCGTGGTCTCGGTGGCCAAGCCCAACCGCACCCTGCAGCCCTATATCGAACGCTCCGAACAGCGCCTGGCCTGGCTCGGCGGCGGCCTGATTGTGCTCGGTCTGCTGGTCGGTGCACTGCTGTCCTGGTGGCTCAGTGGTGCATTGCGCAAGCTGACTCGCTACGCCCAGGCGGTCAGCGCCGGGCAACGTGCCGAACTGCCCAGCGTGCGCGGTGGCGAGCTGGCGCAACTGGCCGAAGCCATTGAACGCATGCGCACCGAGTTGGAAGGCAAAGCCTACGTCGAACGTTACGTGCACACCCTGACCCACGAGCTGAAAAGCCCGCTGGCTGCGATTCGTGGCGCAGCCGAGTTGCTCGACAGCGAGATGCCGACGGCGCAACGGCAGCGTTTCGTGGCCAATATCGAGCAGGAAAGCGCGCGTATGCAGCAACTGATCGAGCGCCTGCTGCACCTGGCTCAAGTCGAACAACGCCAGGGCCTCGAAGAGCAAGTGGCAGTGCCTTTGCGCGCGCTGGTCGAGTCGCTGTTGCAGGCACAAATGGCGCGCATCGCAGCCGCCGGTCTGCAGATTGAAAACACCATCGGCGCTCAATTAAGCGCCTGCGGCGAGGCCTTTTTGCTGCGCCAGGCACTGGCCAATCTGCTGGATAACGCGCTGGATTTCACCCCGTCGGGCGGGCTGATTCGCTTTAGCGCTCAAGCCCTTGGCGGGCAGGTCGAGTTATGCCTGTTCAACCAGGGCGAGGCGATTCCCGATTACGCCCTGGCGCGCCTGAGCGAGCGGTTCTACTCGCTGCCGCGCCCCGGCAACGGTCGCAAGAGCACCGGTTTGGGGCTGAACTTTGTTGAGGAAGTTATGCAGCTGCATGGCGGCACGCTGCACATTGGCAATGTCGCGGGAGGGGTTGAAGCACGTCTGCGACTGCCGGCATCATCGGGCAACTGACGTACAGCTTGGCACTGACTTTGCTCGTTTGTAATGGTTGCGCTGAGCGCACACAGATGCTCTGATCGGGCTGTCGGGTTGCCAGGCAACACTCGCCCCGCGCACTATCCTCAGAGTCTCAATAAGAAACAGAGCAGGAGCCGCCGCATGAGAACAGTTGCCGAGATTCTTCGTAACAAACCCCAGGCTGCCGTCTACAGCGTGACCCCCAGTACCTCGGTTTTGGACGCGGTTAAGCTGATGGCCGAGAAGGGCATTGGTGCTTTGGTGGTGCTGGATGAGAAAGGCCGTTTGGCCGGTATCGTCAGTGAGCGCGACTATGCGCGCAAAGTCGCGTTGCTGGAGCGTTCTTCGTTTGATGTGGCGATCAGCGAAATCATGACCGCCGATGTGCTGACCGTCACCCCGCGTGACACATCAAGTTACTGCATGCAACTGATGACCGACCGCCACCTGCGGCATCTGCCTGTACTGGCTGACGGCGAGCTGATTGGTCTGTTGTCGATTGGTGACTTGGTCAAACACACCATTGCTGACCAGGCCAGCCTGATTCAGCAGCTGGAGCAGTACATTCGCGGCGGTTGATTCTCCCGTCTCATTGCTGTTTCCGCCGCTGCGGCTGGTCCTCATGCAGAAAGCGCGTGTAGATATCGCGCGGCGGCGCCAGTTGCAGCTGCGCCATGATCCGGCCGACCGCGCCACGGTGGTAGCCGCCATGGGTGACGATATGCGCGAGCATTTCCTCGCGGCTCATGCAGCCGGCATCGCCATCAACAAACGTGAAGCTCAGGCGTTCGGCCAACTGTTCGGCGCTTAGTCCTGCGGCATAGTCCAGATACCAGCGATCAGTTTCCTCCACCGCCTGTTGCAGTGCTGACAGCGTGGGCGTTTCGTGGGTGTTGGTAGCGCTGTAGCGGTGCTCGATGCCCTGCAGATTGGCGACAAAGATCCGTTCGACCACATGGATGTGGTTGAGAATGCGCAGGGCCGCGTGCAGTTCGCTGTGCTGGGTAATGGGGTCAAGGCGTTGTAGTTCCGCAAAGAGTTCCTGGTTGGCCCAGGCCTTGTAGCGCAGCAAGGAGCTGAGCAGTGCGTGGCTACTCACTGGCATTCTCCGTTTGCTGTATCCGTGTGCGGCCAGGCGCGGAGCACCAAGTAAAGTAAGAGACCGACTGACACAAAAACTGCCGTCAGGGTGAAGAATGGCGCCAGGTAGGCCAACGATTTGCCCCGCGCGCGACCGTCGCGGTAGATCCACACACCGGCCAGCGCCGCAAGGATATACAGATCGATCACCCCCTGAACGGTGTCGGCGCTGAGTGTCAGCAGGTTGATCAGCGGCAGTGCGAGTGTGCTCATGCTCCATCCTTGGCGGGTGTTCAGCGGGGTAGAGGTTGGTCTGCTCGGCCTTGCACGCAGGCCATCGCGGCTGCGGCGTTTTCCAACAGGCACGTGTAATGAGCTTGGCCGTCGCAGCGGGTAAAGGCTGTGACCACAGGCAACTGCTGCTGCAGGTAAATGGACATGGCAATCGGTGCCCAGTTGTCAGCTTCGCCATGCCACAGGTTGACCGCGGCCGTGACGTTACGCAACTCGGCGGCCCAGGGCTCGACATACAGGTGGATGTCCCGTGCGTAAGAGTGGATGCCGTGTCGGAAGCAGTCGCGCTGGATTGTTTTCAGCCAGTCCACTGTAGCGCTCTGGCGCAGCAGCTCGCGGTCCTTGCCGCCGGCACCGGCGAACAGCAGATTGAGCAACAAGCGCGGGCTGACATTCGCCAGCAGTGCCTGGTAGCTGGCAAAGGCGCGAAAGAGTCGTGGGGAATGCTGCGCCCAGCCAAAGGTGTAACGCCCGGCGCCCATGCCGACGCGGTTGCTGGCCACTTCCCAGGGGGCGGCGGCGGAGAGCAGGTGAACGGCGGCCACCTGCTCGCCCAGGCGTGCAGCGACACGCAACGCCAGGCAGGCGCCGATGGAGAAGCCGAGCAGGTGAATCGGCTGGCCTGCCGCGTGCTGCATGACCTGTTGCGCCAGCTGTTGCAGGTAGTCCTCGCGGTCGAGTTCGCCCGGCAGGTTGCGCGCCACCACCAGCAGCTTGATGCCCTGCGTCAAGGCGGCTTGATGCAGCATCGCCGCTTCGACCGCTGCGCCTGGCACACCATGAAAATAGAACAGTGGTCGCCCATGAGGACTGCCATATACCCTGGGGATCATGCGCGGACCTCTACCACCAGCCGTTATCGTTTAGCAGCATCTTCTTGTAGTAATCGATATTGGCGCGTACGGCGAATACCGCACCAATGCCATAGCCCAGCGCGTTGGCGATCTTGCTGTAACCGAGGTAGTCCAGGCCGATGCCGAGGGTGATAACCACCACTGCGCAGACCAGGAACAGTGCCAGGCCCTTTTTCCACATGCCCTTGATGGCGTAGTAGATCGGCCCAAAGAAGAACGCCAGAAAGTTGAAGCTGAAGGCCATGCGCCGCTCCTCGGCGGGCAGCTGCTTGAACTTGGGCATCTTGATGCCACCGGCATGGTGGATCGCGCTAAAGCGCTGTTTCCATTTATCCGAGATGGGGAGTGCGGCGATCTGCTCGTCGGATACCCGTGATTCTGCGTCGACGACGCTGGCTTGCGGGCTGGCGTAGGGGTTGTGCTGGGTCATGGCCGTTCATCCTTACTTGGCGATCAGCGGCACGCTACGCATTTCCCTGACGGCTGTCTATTGGCCTGCTTTGCAGCTGTGCGGTATCTCCACACACTCTCCATCTGCTCTCCATAAAGCCACCATTTGCGCCGCCCAGACTCTGCCTACCTTAACCGTCGCGGAGAGTTGCACCATGAGCCGTATCCTGGGTTTCAAGCTGGGCGCCATTGCCCTGCTGATTTTGTTGTTGCTGGTGCCGTTGTCGATGATCGGCGGGCTGGTGAGCGAGCGGCAGTACCAACGCGCCGAGGTGCTGCAGGACATCGCGCGCAGTTCCAGCTACCGCCAGCAGCTCACCGGGCCGATTCTGGTGATGCCTTACACCAAGGTATGGAACCAGTGGAAGACCCACGCCAAGACCGGCGAGCGTTACCTGGAAGAGCAGAAGAGCCGGGGGCGCCTGTACTTCCTGCCGGAGCGTTTTGTGCTCAATGGTCAGGTCAGCACCGAGGAGCGTGCGCGCGGTATCTACAAGGCGCTGTTGTACCGCAGCGACAACCAGATCAATGGCGCCTTCAAGTTGCCGGCGCGTCTGGGGCTGGGCGATGAGCTGGGTCTGTATCAGTTCGATCAGCCGTTTCTCTCGGTCGGCATCAGCGATATCCGCGGGATCAGCAATGACCTGCAGCTGCGCTTCAACGGCATGACCCTGAGCTTCGCCCCCGGCAGCGCCGAGGAGCGTTTCGGTGCCGGTGTGCATGCGCCGCTGCCGCCGCTGGATACCCAGGGCGGGCAAACCCTGGAGTTCGCCTTCGACCTGAAATTGCAGGGCACTGAGCAGTTGAGCATCACCCCGGTGGGTCGCGATAGCCGAGTCGAGCTGACCTCCGGCTGGCCTCACCCGAGCTTTGTCGGCGAATACCTGCCGAGCAGCCGTGAAGTGACAGACAAGGGCTTCAAGGCGCACTGGCAGACCAGTTTCTTCGCCACCAACCTGGAGGAAGCACTGGCCGACTGTGTTCGCGGTGACAGCTGCAATGCCCTGACCGCACGCCACTTCGGCGTGAGCTTTGTCGACCCGGTGGACCAGTACCTGAAAACCGAGCGGGCGATCAAATACGCGCTGCTGTTTATCGGCCTGACCTTCGCCGTGTTCTTCCTCTTTGAAGTGCTCAAACGTATGGCGGTGCACCCGGTGCAATACGCCCTGGTCGGCATGTCGTTGGCGTTGTTCTACCTGCTGCTGTTGTCGTTGTCCGAGCACCTGAGTTTCGCCACTGCCTACGGTATTTCGGCGCTGGCCTGTGTGGCGCTGATCGGTTTCTACGTCAGCCATGTGTTGCACAGCGCTGTGCGTGGCGGTGCCTTCGGCCTGTTGCTGGCGGCGTTGTACGGCTTGCTGTTCGCCCTGTTGAGTGCCGAGGACTACGCGCTGCTGATGGGCTCGATCCTGGTGTTCGGCGTGCTGACCGGCGTGATGGTGCTGACCCGCAAACTCGACTGGTACGGCGTAGGCAAAGCCAGCCCGGCTAGCAGCCTTTGATCAACCCGGGCGCAGTCCAGGCTGCGCCCATCTTGGAGAGCCAATCATGATGCGTTTACTGGTGCAGTTTGCCGCATGCAGCACCCTCGGCCTGGCGGTCGCGTTACTGGTGCTGTTGGGTTTGATGTTCTGTGGTCAATTTGGCGTGATCGATACGCTGATACTCAGCGGCAAGCCGCTGGCGCTGCTCAGCCTGCAACTGCCGCAAGGCTTCTGGTTCGAACTGACCGGCCTGAGCGACGCGGCGCAGAACGCTACGCTGCAATCCTTTCTCAGCCTGTGTGCAGGGCTCGGGCAAATCGGCCTGCTGCTGGCCGCCGTTTTTTTTCGCCTGTGGTACGTACGATGAGCGGGCATATCGGTTTGCGCGAAGAGTCGCGCGCCGGGCACCTGCTGGCGCGGCGGATTGCCCGCTTGTTTGCCCCGGCGGTGTCGACACGACGTTCATGCGTGCGTCTGCCAGTGTTGCCTGCAGGTTCGCCGCGATGAGCCGGTGCTGGGGCGTTCTGCAAGGGCTGCTGATGGGGCAGCAGGCGGGTTATCTGTTGGCGCTGTTGCTCGGGGCTCTGCTGCCGTCCTGGCCGTTCAATACGCTGTTCACCCCGCTGGCGCTGCTTGGCTTGTGGTTGCAGCGGTTGTCTTACCGCTGGCTGGCTACGGCTGATCGTGAGGCTTACGTCGGCGCCGCGGGCCTGGGTGGGCTAAGCATGGCTGGCCTGTGGCTGTTCTATTTCTATGCGGGAGCCTGGTGAGGTGACGACGCATCGGTTATCCATGGAGTCGAGCAAACGTGGGTTGAAGGCCCTGTATCGCGGCACGGTGTATGGCTTGCAGCTGTTGATCTGGCTAATGCTGGGGCTGTACCTGGCCTATAAGCTGTTTGAGCGACAGCACATGGTCGATGTACTGCCGGCATCGCTGGAGCCGACTTCGGTGTTATTGATCGATGGTGAAAGCGGCGTGCGCGAAGGTTGTGGGGTCGCAGTGTGGCGCATGTCGGCGCACACCCGTTGGGCCTTGCACCAGGACGCGCTGGGGTTTCTCGCTCAGGCCCGGCAGGCCCGTGGCTATAGCGAGCCTTATTACCGCTTCGAGCCCTGGCAGCCGAGCCCGGTGCCGGACGAGCTAAATGCTGATGGCGGCTGGCTGTCCTTGGCCTGCGCCTCACCCAGTGAGCGCCTGGAGCAGCTGATCAATGTGGCGATGCAGAGCCCAGGCAGTTTCTACAGCATCAAGCCCGAGGGCATCCTGCTGTTGATTCCGGCCCAGGGCCTGATCGTTTTTGGCTACTACGGTTGAGCCGACGTGGCTCATTGCTGAGGGACGGTCGCCTGCATCGACGGCAACTGACTGACGTCGGCATACCAGCCGGCCAGTTGTGGGTAGCGTTCACGCCAGTTCAGCTCGGGCTGGCGCAGGTCGAGGTAGCCGAAGACGCAGGCCAGGGTGATGGCGGCGATATCGAAGTGGCTGGCCAGCTCGGCAACCGCCTCGCTTTCAAACTGCTGCAGGGCGCGTTCGATTTTCTCCTGCTGCGCGGCCTGCCATTGATCCCAGCGTTTTTCTTCGGGGCGCAGAAAGGTTTCGTAGCGGATCAGCACGGCGGCATCAAGGACTGCATCGGCCAGTGAGGCCAGGGTCAGGCGCCGCCAGCGGGCCGGGCCATCGTGCGGGATCAGGGGTTCGCCGACATGCTGGCGGTCGAGGTAGTCGAGTATCACCCGGCTGTCGTGCAGCACCGAGCCGTCAGCCAGACGCAGGGCGGGAATCTTGCCGGCCGGGTTGCCGGCATTAACCACACTGCTGGGGCTGGTTGGGCTGAGTTGCACTTCTTCTAGTTGCACGCGGCCCAGCTGGCCAGTCTCGTGCAGCAGCACCATGACTTTGCGCACAAAGGGCGAGGTGGCGGTGTAGAACAGGGTCATGCTCGGGTTGGACATTGTGGGTTCCTGAAGTGTGGGGTGGCTGCGCATGGTAATGATCGTAGAAGTTGTAGCCTGGAGTGAACCACGTACGGCGCGCAATAAAAAGGGCAGCCCTGAGGCTGCCCTTTTTGTACTGCATCACCCCTGTTTAGTGGGCGCTGGCACCGCTGGCACCCAGGCCCGTTTGCGAGCGTACGAACTGTGGGATAAAGCGGGCACGGGCATCGCCGGCCGCCACAGATTTATCCGTCACCGAGAAGAACCAGATACCGATGAAGGCGATGGCCATCGAGAACAGCGCTGGGTACTCGTAAGGGAAGATCGCCTGAGCATTACCCAGCACCTGCACCCAGACGGTTGGGCCGAGGATCATCAGGGTCACTGCGGTGACCAGGCCCATCCAGCCGCCGATCATGGCACCACGGGTCGTCAGGTTCTTCCAGTACATGGAGAGAATCAGCACCGGGAAGTTGCAACTGGCCGCGATGGAGAAGGCCAGACCGACCATGAAGGCAATGTTCTGCTTCTCGAAGGCGATGCCCAGGCCGATGGCCAGGACGCCGAGGGCCACAGTGGTGATCTTCGATACGCGCAGCTCATCCTTCTCGTTGGCTTTGCCTTTCTTCAGCACGCTGGCGTACAGGTCGTGGGACACCGCCGAGGCACCGGCCAGGGTCAGACCGGCTACCACCGCGAGGATGGTGGCGAAGGCCACGGCCGAGATAAAGCCGAGGAACCAGCTGCCGCCCACGGCGTTGGCCAGGTGCACCGCCGCCATGTTGTTACCGCCGAGCAGAGCGCCGGTGGCGTCCTTGAAGTCCGGGTTGGTGCTGACCAGCAGGATCGCGCCGAAGCCGATGATGAAGGTCAGGATGTAGAAGTAGCCGATAAAGCCCGTGGCGTAGAACACCGACTTACGCGCTTCCTTGGCATCGCTCACGGTGAAGAAGCGCATGAGGATGTGCGGCAGGCCAGCGGTACCGAACATCAGCGCCAAGCCGAGGGAGATTGCCGAAATCGGGTCTTTCACCAGGCCGCCGGGGCTCATGATCGCCTCGCCTTTGGGGTGCACGGCAATGGCTTCGCTGAACAGCCGGGCGAAGTCGAAGTCGACGTGTTTCATCACCATCAGGGCCATGAACGAGGCACCGGAAAGCAGCAGTACGGCCTTGATGATCTGTACCCAGGTGGTCGCCAACATGCCGCCGAACAGCACGTACAGCACCATCAGGATGCCGACCAGGATCACCGCCACGTGGTATTCCAGGCCGAACAACAGTTCGATCAGCTTGCCGGCACCGACCATCTGTGCGATCAGGTAGAACGCGACGACTACCAGCGAACCGCTGGCGGACAGGGTACGAATCTGCGTTTGCCCGAGGCGGTAGGAGGCGACGTCGGCAAAGGTGTACTTGCCAAGGTTGCGCAGGCGTTCGGCGATCAGGAACAGGATCACCGGCCAGCCGACCAGGAAGCCGATCGAGTAGATCAGGCCGTCATAGCCAGAGGTGAATACCAGCGCGGAAATACCCAGGAACGAGGCCGCCGACATGTAGTCGCCGGCGATCGCCAGGCCGTTCTGGAAGCCGGTAATGCTGCCGCCCGCAGTATAGAAGTCGGAAGTCGAGGTGTTGCGCTTGGACGCCCAGTAGGTGATGTACAGCGTTGCGCCAACAAAGGCGAGGAACATCACAATGGCCGAGGTGTTCAGTGGCTGGCGCTGGACATCGCCTTCCAGCGCCCCAGCGGCCCACAGAGCAGGGGCCAGCGCCATCAGACCGATGGCCGTGAGAATGCGTGCGATCATTTCTGCACCTCGTCGAGTACGGCCTGGTTGAGGGTGTCGAATTCACCATTGGCGCGTTGCACGTAGATACCGGTCAGCACGAAGGCCGAGAGGATCAAACCGACGCCCATGGGAATACCCCAGGTAATCGGTGAGTCGGCACTGATACGCGTGCCGAGCAATTGCGGCTCGAAGGCGATCAGCAGGATAAAGGCCACGTACAGGCCGAGCATGATGGCTGAGAGTGTCCAGGCAAAGCGTTCGCGCTTGGCGACCAGTTCCTGGAAGCGCGGATTTGATTGAATCCGCGCGTAGCTGTCGTCGTGCATTATTGTTGTCCTCCGACGTTGGGGTGATGAGCCTACTCTAGGCTCACGCCGGCGGAGTGACAGACGACCTTAGTCGTAGCTTTCAGTGTTCTAGACCAAGGTCGTAGCCCACAGAACATGGGCCTCAGCGTCGCAGCCGTGGCCCACCCCCTCATACGGCGGGCAAGCCGAGGCCCCGCCAGGCCGCAGCATCCCAGCCGCTATCACCCAGCCGCGCACTGATCAGGCCGATGGCGCCAAGCAGGACAATCAGCAGTGGCAGGGCCAAGGTCGACTGACGCCAGTGCACGCTGTGGCCTCCGAGCGCTCAGGTTGTGTGGTCGGAGTTCGCCGGCGAACCCAGCAGCGTTACAGGCCGCTGCCGAGCCCGATGATGGTCAGCATATCCAGCCCCGCCCTGAGAATTCCCATTGGCATGTCGCCGTAGTCGCCCAAATGCAGCGGCTGCGACATCGACAGCGCATCCATGTACCAGGGCCGTTGGTCGCTGGCATTTCAACCGCCCCGCCGCTGCGCGCATCGAGCATCAACGTGTGCGAGGCATTCGGCTCGGTGCCGGCGGTAA
>NZ_QAIG01000012.1:183884-375148 GCF_003060885.1 Pseudomonas sp. HMWF032 | reverse complement strand
TTAGGCTTCACACAATTTCGAAAATTGTGTTTACTGAACCATCGCCGCCACCATCGGTGGCACGTCTAAATTGCGGTTCGCCAGCAACATCGAAACATTGGATTTATCGCGTTTCGCCAGGTATTTCGCGTAACGCGTTACAAGCAGGAATGCGGTGCTTCAATTTATGCGTACATCCGAGCGTCTAACAATTGGTTCAAATCGCTCGCTGTGCTCGCTGGGACGGGCTAAAGCCCGCCCCTTAACCAAACGTTAGGCACCATGTACTACAGATCAATGAGAACGTCGCCTCTGCGGTTTAAAAAGCAGTCGCAAGCCACTAGAACAGAAGCCATTCTTCGAGAAAAATGGCGGAATATGCCATTGGAAGAGATGAAAGCTTATTTAGGGAAGCTACTTATTGCTGAATATCATTGCCATCCAAGGCAGAGGCGCAAAAAAGAATTCACAAAACAATTCTATCAACGATGCCGCTGGCGCCGCCTAGTAGTGACCAACCATCTGAGTGGCTTGGGTGTAAAAATAAGCGAGCTAGCCACAGCCCATGCGTTACCAAGAGGCAAAAATTGGCCTGGCGTAGTATTTTTGATCGAACGTAAAGGCATCGAGTTGGCAACAAAGCAAAACCCAACTCCTATCTACAATCCATAGACCGCAAAGCATGCGAAGCCCGAAGCCTAACAAATGGTTCAAGCCGTTCGCTTCGCTCACTCGGGACCGGCTAAAGCCGGCCCCTTAACCAAACGTTATAACCCATGGAGATACACATGAAAAACATGAAGTTTGCCCTCTGTTTTTGCCTAATATTTGCGACCTCTGCTTATGGTGGAGAGAAAAACGACCTCATCTTAGAAATGTTAGAGATCACAAACGCCAAACAAAATCACGAATTAATGATTGATGCTTACATAAAGCAGTTCGCCGAAAACCCAGCAACAGCAACACCGGAATTTGAGAAATATTTCAGAGAAGCCATGGCGTGGGATACGCTAATTGGACCTACTACAAAAGTATATGAAGAGTCTTACACTGTGGACGAGCTCAAGGCCATTAATAAATTCTTTTCCTCCCCCATTGGGAAATCATTTATAGCTAAAGCACCAGAGGTAAATGAGAAAACCTCAGCTATTCTTGTGGAAAATATGCAAAAAGCATTAAGGCATCTCACACCCGCGCAGTAAGTTATAACAATTGGTTCAAATCGCTCGCTCCGCTCGCTGGGACCGGCGAAGCCGGCCCCTTAACCAAACGTTAGGCTCTAAACATAAAGGACTAAATCATGGCACTGACGCTAAACGCAGCTCGCATGCTAAGGAATGGAGGCATAGATGCTTGCGCTGCGCTAAATTCCGCACTTATCGATGCCCTTACTGAACTTCCAGCCGACCTCCATAAAGAGGCAAAACTCTCTATCGGTCGTGCCATGGCGGCAGTTCTGGATGAAACAGTCAATAAAGCAGTAGCTGCTTTTCCTGAGCTAGAACCTGACGAAGAAACTTGGCTTGAGGTTGTTAAGTCCCAAGCTAGGAAAAGAGCAACTGAATGAAGGGTTATTTTCAAGTCCGTGTGAAAAGCCTAACAACTGGTTCAAACCGTTCGCTGCGCTCACTGGGACGGGCTAAAGCCCGCCCCTTAACCATACGTTAGCCAATCGCTTTCAGCTTGTTTGGTTTTTAATCGCGTACATCCGCAATATCGCTCCACTGCTTTAGGCTTCACACAATTTCGAAAATTGTGTTTACTGAACCATCGCCGCCACCATCGGTGGCACGTCTAAATTGCGGTTCGCCAGCAACATCGAAACATAGGATTTATCGCGTTTCGCCAGGTTTATCGCGTAACGCGTTACAAGCAGGAATGCGGTGCTTCAATTTATGCGTACATCCGAGCGTCTAACAATTGGTTCAAATCGCTCGCTGTGCTCGCTGGGACGGGCTAAAGCCCGCCCCTTAACCAAACGTTATACACTAGAGGGAACTTCATGAAATCCATAAAAGCAGCGCTTTTACTCTCCGTATTCGCTACATCAGCTCAAGCTAGCGAGTACAAAATTGACGACCTATATGGTACATGGTGTCTAAAATCTTTAGCCGCCTCACTTGATGGAAAAAGAACCCCAGACAACTCTTCGTATGAGTTTACAAAAGAAGGAAGACTCAATTACAAGATGGGCGTCTTTGAGCAATCTGGTGACTACTCAATTAGTGGCAGTGAGATCCAAACCACCGCAATGGGTAATTACAATATAGTTTCACTCAAAGAGAACGATATGACGCTAAAGTATGGAACCTATTTCTTCTTCGAAAAAGGTTCGTGCAACTAGCGTATAACAATTCGCTCAAAGCGCTCACTCCGCTCGCTGGGACCGGCGAAGCCGGCCCCTTAGCTTATTCGTTAGCCAATCGCTTTCAGCTTGTTTGGTTTTTAAGCGCGTACATCAGCAATATCGCTCCACTGCTTTAGGCTTCACACAGTTTCAAAAATTGTGTTTACTGAACCATCGCCGCCACCATCGGGGCACGTTGAAATTGCAGTTCGCCAGCAACATCGAAAAATTGGATTTATCGCGTTTCGCCAGGTTTATCGCGTAACGCGTTACAAGCAAGAATGCGGTGCTTCAAATTATGTGTACATCCGAGCGTCTAACAATTGGTTCAAATCGCTCGCTGTGCTCGCTGGGACGGGCTAAAGCCCGCCCCTTAACCAAACGTTAGCCAATCGCTTTCAGCTTATTTGGTTTCTAATCGCGTACATCAGCAATATCGCTCCACTGCTTTGGGCTTCACACAGTTTCATAATTTGTGTTTACTGAACCAGCGCCGCCACCATCGGGGCACGTTGAAATCGCAGTTTTTCAGTTGCATCGAAACATTGAATTTATTGCGTTTCGCCAGGTTTATCGCGTAACGCGTTACAAGCAGGAATACGGTGCTTAAAATTATGCGTACATCCGAGCGTCTAACAATTGGTTCAAATCGCTCGCTTCGCTCACTGGGACGGGCTAAAGCCCGCCCCTTAACCAAACGTTAGACAATTCACTTTTAAAGTTTGTTTTTGCACCGCGTCAAACCGCTGCCCCGCTCCATTGCTTTAGGCTTCACACAGTTTCAAAATTTGTGTTTACTGAGCCATCGCCGCCGCCATCGGGGCACGTTGAAATTGCGGTTTTCCAGCAACATCGAAACATAGGATTTATCGCGTTTCGCCAGGTTTATCGCGTAACGCATTACAAGCAGGAATACAGTGCTTCAAATTATGCGTACATCCGAGCGTCTAACAATTGGTTCAAATCGCTCGCTGTGCTCGCTGGGACGGGCTAAAGCCCGCCCCTTAACCAAACGTTAGGCCTCAACCATGAACCTCCCAGTTCCTACTTCCATATACGCAGCCGACGTTTGCCGTGATGGTGGAACCTATGTGCTTGTATTCCAAGACTCTCACAACAAGCAATATGAGCTTGAGCTACCCGTATTAATCGAAAGCGAGTGCCGCATTGGATATAGCTCACCATCCGTCAAATCTTACGAATCAAAGGCTGTGTGTTCACTTGACTGGACGGAGGCGGAGGCAATAGCGCGTTTGCTTATGCCTCTTGTTGCAGAGCCCATTGAATGGGGCGGGGTTGAGCGAGCAGAAGAATGCATACGTCTACTGACGCTGAAGGGACGCATTGCATGAAGCCTAACAACTGGTTCAAATCGTTCGCTTCGCTCACTGGGACTGGCTAAAGCCAGCCCCTTAACCAAACGTTAGGTGAATAGACAGTTAGAGACCTCAAATGATACTTCTTGATCGCAACAAAAAAGCATTAATACCAATTAATTCAGGCGTGTTTGAGCTGTCACAGTTCAAGTCTCAAAAGAAATTAAATAATGAAAATGTTGGCTCTTTGATCCTTTACCCATCAGGCGAGGTAAAGCGCATTTCGAAAATATCAGTTCTTGGTTTTTATGGTGATACTGTTTGGCAAAAAATATTTAGCATACTTAACACCACAAACCGTATTGAAATTCATCTTGATAAACATGATATAGATATTGCTACGTTAAAGTCGGAAATCATTGAATACCTAAGAAATGATTATTGTAGTGCCGACCCTTTTTTACCACAATCAAGAGGTTTAGATGCCGCAATCGATGGAATCATCGCAGCAGTTACTTTCCAGGATCTCTACCACTCACTAGAAGTTCCAGCAGAAGAAGACTGCCTAGATGTACTATGAGGCCTCACCTAACAAGTGGTTCAAACCGTTCGCTTCGCTCACTGGGATGGGCTAAAGCACGCTCTTAACCAAACGTTAGGCACAATCAATAAAAAATTAGGATTGCCAAGAATATCGGAAAGAATTCGAGGTTTGACTCTGCCAAAAGATGGCGTGATATACGTATGTGATCATGATGAAGTGTTTAAAATAGTATTCGGCAATTTATCCGAGCCCAAAATTTTAGATGATGCCCCTTATAAATTTCTAGAAAAACTACCGCACTCACTAGGGATTTCCAATTACCCACCGCCCCTAGAATCAAACGGAAATTCTATCTCATACAAGTTTTATTCTGCTGCTGATTTCGTTGTGGTAAGTTACGAAATACTTGGCGCAAAAGTTGATTTAGAGTTTCGAACATATTCAGGTGATTGGTTTGCGGCATCTTTCCCCAAGTGCGACAAGTACTTAATGCTGGCTGAGCCATACAGTTTCGAGCTATATGTAACAGAGGGATCAAACTCCTAACAACTGGTATATGGACTCTCCTCCGCAAGTAGTGAGCAAAGCTTTTCTTTTGCACTTGTCGTCAGCGCGATTGCATTCGTATATCCGGCCTGTTTTGGGCTGTTCTGCCCTGGCCATTCTGTAGTTCGCGCAGCGGGGGCCAAGCGTTCAATCGATCACGCGGATCAGCAACGTGCGCACGTAGGTGTTGCCCTGCCGGCTGATATGCACCAGTTTGCGGCGCTCGCCGCTGCGGTGTTCTCTCGGGCTCATGCCCAGCCAGGCGCTGAGCTGGCGGCCATTGGTAAAGCGTTCCGGGCGGCCTACTGCGGTTTTCAGCGCACTCGCTGTCAGCAGGCCGACGCCGCTGACTTCGTCGAGTTTGCGTACGATCTAGTCGTAGGCATGCCAGCTGCGCTTCGCACTCGTGCATCGACTGCTCGTACAGGTTGATCGACCTGCAGCGCCCCACGCAAGACACAGACTTCCGGGCGCTCCAGGAACTCACCAGCTGCCCGCAAGAAAGCGGCTGTGCTGGCCGGCGCTTCGGTGCCCATCTCACGGAAGATCCCGCGCAGCTGGTTGATCTACTGAGTACGGGACTTCTTCCACATCTCGCGCAGGTTATGCAGCTGCTGCGCATGCTACGTCATACCTTTGCCAGCCACTTCATTATGAACGGCGGACATTTCCTGACCTTAAAGGAGGTGCTGGGGCATTCGTCGCTGACCATGACCATGCGCTATGCCCACTTGTCCCCTTCCCATCTGCGTGGTGCGCTGCGTCTCAACCCGCTGGATGGTTTCGACACTTCTTCGACACACGAAAAACAGCGCGAAATAAATTTCTTATAAATCAATCGTTTTCAGGCGTAGCGCCATAAGTGTCCGATTGTTTATAGAAATCATGCAGATGACGCACTAACACCATGATCACCGCCGCCACGGGCAGAGCCAGAAGGATGCCGGTAAAGCCGAACAGTTGGCCGCCCGCCATGATGGCGAAGATCACGGCGACCGGATGTAGGCCGATGCGGTCACCCACCAGCATCGGCGTCAACAGCATGCCCTCGAGCATTTGCCCGACGATAAAGACTGCAGCAATGCCCATCAGCGGGTAGAAATCCAGACCGAACTGGAACAGTCCCGCCGTCAGCGCGGCACCGATGCCGACCACCACACCCAGGTAAGGCACGATGCTGGCCAAACCGGCCAGCACGCCAATCAGCAGCCCGAGTTCCAGGCCAATCACCATCAGACCGGTGGCATACAGCACACCTAGAGCCAACATCACCAGCAGCTGACCACGCAGGAAAGCCCCGAGCACTTCGTGACACTCGCCGAACAGCTGCACAACCAGGCCTTCACGGCCGCGCGGCAGCAGGCTGCGCAGTTTGGCGACCATCAGATCCCAATCGCGCATCAGGTAGAAGCTGACCACCGGAATCAGCACCAGGTTAGCCAGCCAGGCCAGTAGCGCCATACCCGAGGCCGTGGCCGTGGACAGCAGCGTGCTAACGATATCGGTGGTTTTACCCAGTTGCCCGGAGAAAGCCGCCTTCAATTGATCAAAGCGCCAGAAACCATCACTCAGACCCAGCTTGAGCTGAACCCACGGCAATGCCTGGTGTTGTGCCCAATCGAGCATCTGCGGTGCCAGTTCATACAAACGCACCAGCTGTTTGCCCAACATGGGCACCAATACCAACAGCAGAATGGCCATGATCAGGGTGATCAGGGCAAAAACCACCACCACCCCCCAGGTCCGCGACAGCTTCCAGCGCTCCAGACGGTCGACCAGCGGGTCGCCCATATAGGCCAGCAGCACGCCGATCAGAAACGGCGAGAGAATCGGCGCCAGCAGGTACACCAGGCCGCACAGCAGCAGTGCCGCGACTATCCATATCCAACGGTGCGAATCGATCATGCCCAGCGCTCCATATGCCAACGTTTTATCCAGAAATACTCAAACCGCGAGGCCCGTTACATAAGAAAACCGCAGCTCGATAGCTGCGGTTTTCAAATCAGGGACCGGGGTAATTGTCGCAGTCACCAGCGAAACCTCAGCACATTCTCAGGCGCTACCACTGCGGAAACGGGCTCAGCCGCAGTAGCCGGCGGCGTAACCAACTGGCTGGCGTCAACCACTGGTGCTTCTGCCGGCACTTCCTGCAGGCGCGCCAGCCCCAGTTGCGCACGCAACTGCTCTGCATTGGCATTGACCACAAAGGTCAGCGTATCACCCTGAACCTTACGCAGTTGCGCCGCGAAGGGTTCGAGAATGCGCTGCAATTCGGCGTAACGCGCCAGGTCAACGCCCTGCACTTCCACATTAAGAGCACTGGCGGCACCGATTGCGACAATAAAGCGGGGGGCCAGACGCTGGTTAACGTCCAACAGAATAGCATCGGCCAACACGGCTTGATCGGCACCCTGCACAGTGCCCTGCTCACGCTCATCACCCAGCCACAAGCGCCACTCGGCCTGCCATTGACCGCTTGCTTCGCGCGCCACAACTGCCAGCAAGGCATCGGCGGCGTAGCGTTCGGAGGCTTCACGCAAGGCAGCCGGATCATTGGCCATGAGGTTCTCTGGCACCGCCACCAGTTGCTCGGCCAGGTCGGCCAACGGCAAGCGCAGTGGCAGACCGCGGTGATGCGCGGCCTGGTTGAGAGGTGCGGCAGCAGCTTGGCCATCGCCGAGCAGACGGCTGCCGTCGCTGGCATCACTCAGCCACCACAGCAAAATGCTCGGGCGATTGGCGCCCCACAACGCCAGGCCCGCCTGACGCAGGCTGCGATCGGTGCTCAGTGGGTCAAAGTCGACCAGCAGCTGCTCGCCCTCATAGCCATATTGGCTGATGATCTGTTGCGGGTCCTTGCGCAGCGCCGCCAGTGCCGGGTTCTGTGCCGCATCGGCCTTGCCGGTCAGGCGCAGCACCAGGGTATCCAGCGCGCGGCTCAGAGCCGCAGCGCGCTCTTCCGGTTGCTGGCTGCTGACCGCTTCGCGGACTTGGTACAGATCACTCACTGGCGCAGCAAACGCCGGCAGGCCAGACAGCGACAAACAGACTAGAAGCAGGCGAGCGGTCAAACGCATGGATGAATTCTCGACGGACGGAAAGTGGCGCGCAGGCCAGGTTTAACAACAGTTACGGCCAACCCACACCACATAAAGCAGGAGTCGCTGGCTCAAGAGTGCGAGTTTAGGTGCTGTTAAGGCGCATTCCAAAGCCCTTTTCAGTCGCAGGTAGCCAAGAACAACCCCATTTCGAGCTTAAACAGCCGCCCCTACACCGGCAACCTTCGCGGGTGGCCGCTGCCGGGCAAGCCTGATAAAATCGCGCGCCTTCGCAGACCGCCGCCATAAGCGGTGGTGCCAATCCGAATTTCCCCCTAAAGGCCTGGATCTATGAGCAAGCAACCCTCCATCAGCTACAAGGACGCAGGTGTAGATATCGACGCGGGCGAAGCCCTGGTCGAACGCATCAAAGGCGTGGCCAAGCGCACCGCGCGTCCGGAAGTCATGGGTGGGCTGGGCGGCTTCGGCGCGCTGTGCGAGATCCCGGCTGGCTACACACAACCGGTGCTGGTCTCCGGCACCGATGGCGTGGGCACCAAGCTGCGCCTGGCGCTGAACCTGAACAAGCATGACAGCATTGGCCAGGACCTGGTTGCCATGTGTGTCAACGACCTGGTCGTCTGTGGTGCCGAGCCGCTGTTCTTCCTCGATTACTACGCCACCGGCAAGCTCAATGTCGACGTCGCCGCCACCGTGGTCACCGGCATCGGCGCCGGCTGCGAACTGGCAGGCTGCTCCCTGGTTGGCGGTGAAACCGCTGAGATGCCCGGCATGTACGAAGGCGAAGACTACGACCTGGCCGGTTTCTGCGTCGGTGTAGTAGAAAAAGCCGAAATCATTGACGGCTCGAAAGTCGCCACCGGTGACGCGCTGATCGCCCTGCCGTCCTCCGGCCCGCACTCCAACGGCTACTCGCTGATCCGCAAGATCATCGAAGTCTCCGGGGCGGATATCGAGACCACCCAGGTCGATGGCAAGCCGCTGACCGACCTGCTGATGGCACCGACGCGCATCTACGTCAAACCGCTGCTCAAGCTGATCAAAGAAACGGGTGCAGTTAAAGCCATGGCCCACATCACCGGTGGCGGTTTGCTCGACAACATCCCGCGCGTGCTGCCCAAAGGCGCCCAGGCCGTGGTCGACGTGGCCAGCTGGACGCGCCCGGCGGTATTCGACTGGCTGCAGGAAAAAGGCAATGTGGATGAGCACGAGATGCACCGCGTGCTCAACTGCGGCGTCGGCATGGTGATCTGCGTGGCGCAGGATCAAGTCGACGTCACCCTGCAGACCCTGACCGCCGCTGGCGAGCAACCATGGGTGATCGGGCAAATCGGCACAGCTGCCGAAGGGGCCGCCCAGGTCGTGCTGAACAACCTGAAACAGCACTAATGTCGGCACAGTGCAATGTGGTGGTGCTGATCTCCGGCTCCGGCAGTAACCTGCAGGCGCTGATCGACAGCATCGCCCATGACGGCAATCCGGCACGCATCGCCGCGGTGATTTCCAACCGCGCCGATGCCTATGGCCTGGAGCGCGCCACACAGGCTGGCATCGCCACCGCCGTGCTCGATCACAAGCAATTCGACGGCCGCGAAGCCTTCGATGCCGCGCTGGTCGAGGCCATTGATGCGTTTGATCCGCAGTTGGTGGTGCTGGCGGGGTTTATGCGCATTCTCACCCCCGCCTTCGTCAGCCACTACACCGGCCGTCTGCTGAATATCCACCCCTCCTTGCTGCCGAAATACAAAGGCCTGCACACCCACCAGCGGGCGCTGGAAGCGGGTGACAGCGAACACGGCTGCAGCGTGCACTTCGTCAGCGAGGAACTCGATGGTGGACCACTGGTCGTACAGGCAGTGGTACCGGTACAGTCGGATGACTCGCCCACCAGCCTGGCGCAACGTGTACACGAGCAGGAACATGTGATTTACCCGCTGGCCGTGCGCTGGTTTGCCGAAGGCCGTTTGCAGCTGGCCGCGCAGGGGGCGATGTTGGATGAGCAACTGTTACCGAGCACTGGACAGCTAATTCGAACGTAATCAAGGAGACACCATGGGTCGCGCCTTATTGTTCGCACTGACACTTTTGAGCCTGCCGGCACTGGCCGTCGAGCTGAAACCCTTCTCCGCCAGCTACACCGCCGACTGGAAGCAACTGCCCGTCAGCGGCAGCGCCGAACGCAGCCTTGAAGCCCTGGATAACGGCGTATGGAAGCTGAACTTCGAAGCCTCCATGCTGGTCGCCAGCCTGACCGAACAAAGCACCTTGCGCGTGGACAAAGAAGTCTTCCTGCCGCAGACCTACCTGTATGAGCGCAACGGCCTGGGCAAGGGCAAGAAGATCGAGCACGACTTCGACTGGAGTGCCAAACAGGTCATTGGCAGTGATCGCGACACCCCGGTGCGCCTGCCGCTGAACCGTGGCCTGCTGGACAAGTCAACCTACCAACTGGCCCTGCAATACGACGTGGCCGCCGGCACCAAGACCATGAGCTATCAAGTGGTCGATGGTGATGAAGTGGAAACCTACGATTTCCGCGTGCTCGGCGAGGAAGCCGTGCGCACCAAGGCCGGTCTTATCGACGCAATCAAAGTCGAACGCGTGCGCGACCCGACGCAAAGCAGCCGCAAGACCATCCTCTGGTTTGCCAAGGACTGGGACTTCCTGCTGGTGCGCTTGCATCAGGTCGAGAAAGACGGCAAGGAATACCAGATCATGCTCAAGGACGGCACCGTCGACGGTAAAGCCGTTGTAGGCCGCCAGGACTGAGTTAACACCATGAAAAAGCCGAGCTACGTGCTCGGCTTTTTATTGGGCTGATGTCCGTAGGTTCGGCTCGGCGCCATTACCACATCAGATCGTCCGGCACCTGATAGGCCGCATAGGGATCATCGGCATCCGGCGCTTCAGTCGGGGTATTGAGCAGCACCACACGCTGGGCGTCGCGCTCCTGAATCTTCAACGCCGCTTCACGCGGAATCACTTCATAGCCGCCGCCGTGGCGGACGATGGCGAGCGAGCCACTGCTGAGCTTATTGCGCATCAGGGTGTTGACCGACAGACGCTTGACCTTCTTGTCGTCAACGAAGTTGTAGTAATCCTCGGTGGTCAGCTTGGGCAAGCGCGAGACTTCAATCAGCTGCTTGATCTGCGCGGCACGGGCCTTCTGCTCGATCTTTTCCTGCTGCTGACGGTTCAGCTCCTGGTCACGCGCGGCCTTTTCAGCCATGGCCTGCTGGGCGGCAAGCTTTTGCGATTCGTCCTTCTCGGCCTGACCTTTATGCACCAGGCGCTGCTGTTTCTGCTGCTGCTTGCCGGCCTGCTTGGCCTGCTTTTCGTTGACCAGCCCGGCTTTGAGCAGCTGATCGCGTAGTGAGAGAGCCATAACCTACCTTTCCAACCTTCAATATTAACTGGGCGTACCCAGCGCAATCGTGACGCATTATTCGCACAGAGGATGACGCTTCACCATCCTGCGTGTGCCTGCCGACGGTGGATGAGAATAACGTCATCCACCCTAAGGGCTCAGCAACTCGGGGTCTGCTTTTCCAGTTTTTTGGCTTCACCCCAGAGCGCGTCCAACTCATCCAGGGCGCAATCTTCCATGCTGCGCCCCGCTTCGCGCAATGCCTGCTCGATAAAACGAAAACGTCGCTCGAACTTGGCGTTAGCCGCACGCAGAGCGGTTTCTGGATCAACCTTGAGATGCCGTGCCAGGTTGCTGACCACAAATAGCAGGTCGCCGATTTCTTCGCCAATCGCCTCGGGGTCGTTTTCACTCATGGCCTCGAGCACTTCATCCAACTCTTCGCGCACTTTGTCCACCACAGGCAAAGCCTCGGGCCAGTCGAAACCAACCTGCGCGGCACGCTTCTGCAACTTGATCGCCCGGCTCAGCGACGGCAACGCCGTAGGCACATCATCGAGCAGCGAGAGTTGCTCTGGGGCCACAGCCTTCTCGGCACGCTCTCCGGCCTTGATCTCTTCCCAGCGTTGTTTGACCGCGGCCTCTTCCAGCTTGGCCACGTCCACTGCGCCATACAGATCGCCATCGGGGAACACATGGGGATGACGGCGAATCAGCTTGGTGGTGATGGCATCGACCACCTGGGCAAACTCGAAGCGCCCTTCTTCACGCCCCAGCTGGCTGTAATACACCACCTGAAACAGCAGGTCGCCCAGCTCACCCGGCAGATGATCGAAGTCACCGCGCTCGATGGCATCGGCCACCTCGTACGCCTCTTCAATGGTGTGCGGCACGATGGTCGCGTAGCTCTGTTTGAGGTCCCATGGGCAACCGTGCTGCGGGTCGCGCAGCCGGGCCATCAGGTGCAGCAGGTCGTCGAGTTGGTACATGGCAAATCCCGTTAGGTCGTAATCGCCTCAGGAAACCCGATGGCGACGGGCTTCGATGATATTCGGCAACTGCGAAATACGCCCCAACAAGCGCCCAAGCGCATCCAGCCCAGGAATTTCCACGGTGATCGACATGGACGCGGTGTTGTCGTCCTTGTTCGAACGGGTGTTCACCGCCAGCACATTGAGTTTTTCGTTGAGCAGCACCTGGGTCACATCACGCAGCAGGCCGGAACGGTCGTAGGCCTTGATGACTATTTCCACCGGGTAGGTCTGCACCGGCACCGGGCCCCAGTTGACCTGGATAATCCGCTCTGGCTCACGCCCGGCCAGTTGCAGCACCGAGGCGCAGTCCTGGCGGTGAATACTCACACCACGACCCTGAGTGATATAGCCGACGATCGGGTCGCCCGGCAGCGGTTGGCAGCAGCCGGCCATCTGCGTCAGCAGGTTGCCGACGCCCTGAATCTGGATATCGCCACGCTTGCCCGGCTTGAAGCCCAGCGCCTTGCGCGGGATCAGCTCCAGCTGTTCGTTGACCCGATCCGGCTCGACCAGTTGCTGCGCCAGGTTGACCAGTTGCACCAGGCGCAAATCACCCGCGCCGAGCGAGGCAAACAGGTCCTCGCTGGTTTTCAGGTTGGCCTTCTCAGCCAGCTTGTCGAAGTCCACATGCGGCAAGCCCAAACGCAGCAGTTCGCGCTCAAGCTGCTGCTTGCCAGCGGCAACGTTCTGGTCGCGGTCCTGCAGCTTGAACCAGTGGACGATCTTCGCCCGCGCTCGACTGGTGGTGACGTAACCGAGGTTGGAGTTGAGCCAGTCGCGGCTTGGCGTGCCGTGCTTGCTGGTGATGATTTCCACCTGCTCGCCGGTCTGCAGGCTGTAGTTGAGCGGCACGATGCGCCCGTTGATCTTGGCGCCACGGCAGTTGTGGCCAATCTCGGTGTGCACACGGTAGGCGAAATCCAGCGGCGTTGCGCCCTTGGGCAGGTCGATGGCGTGACCGTCCGGAGTGAAGACATAGACCCGGTCGGGCTCGATATCCACCCGCAGCTGTTCGGCCAGGCCGCCGATATCGCCCAGCTCCTCATGCCATTCGAGCACCTGGCGCAGCCAGGAAATCTTCTCTTCGTAATGGTTGGAGCTGGCTTTAACGTCGGTGCCCTTGTAGCGCCAGTGTGCGCACACACCCAGCTCGGCCTCTTCGTGCATCGATTGGGTGCGGATTTGCACCTCCAGCACCTTGCCTTCCGGGCCCAGCACAGCGGTGTGCAGCGAGCGGTAGCCGTTTTCCTTGGGGTTGGCGATGTAGTCGTCGAACTCCTTGGGAATATGCCGCCACAGGGTGTGGACGATACCGAGGGCGGTGTAGCAATCACGCACCTGTGGCACCAGCACGCGCACCGCGCGCACATCGTAGATCTGGCTGAACTGCAGCCCCTTGCGCTGCATTTTGCGCCAGATCGAATAGATGTGTTTGGCCCGGCCACTGATGTCGGCCTTGATCCCGGTGGCCTCTAATTCCTCGCGCAGCTGACCCATCACTTCATTGATGTAATGCTCGCGGTCCAGTCGGCGTTCATGCAGCAGCTTGGCGATCTGCTTGTACTGCTCCGGCTCCAGGTAGCGGAACGACAGATCCTCCAGCTCCCACTTGATGTGGCCGATGCCCAAACGGTGAGCCAGCGGCGCATAGATATCGAACACTTCGCGGGCCACACGCTGGCGCTTTTCGTCATCGGCCTCTTTTACCGCCCGAATCGCGCAGGTGCGTTCGGCCAGTTTGATCAGCGCCACGCGCACGTCATCAACCATTGCCACAAGCATCTTGCGCAGGTTTTCCACCTGCGCCTGAGAGCCGAGCACCAGGGAATCACGCGGGTTCAAGGAGGCGCTGATCGCGGCCATGCGCAGCACGCCTTCCACCAGTTTGGCCACCACCGGGCCGAAACGCTGATGCACCCGCGCCAACGGCACCTTGCCTTCGCGCACGCAGCGGTAGATTACGGCTGCGACCAGGGAGTCCTGATCGAGCTTGAGGTCGGCGAGAATTTCGGCGATTTCCAGACCGGAGCGGAAACTCGAGGCGCCCTCGGTCCACAGATTCTTGGCGGCATTGGCCTGCTGTTCGGCCTCGCGGGCGAACTCGCAGGCCTCGCGCAGTGCGTCACGATCCAACGCCGGATCAACACTCAGCACATGCTCGAGCCAGGCTTCAAGGTTGATGCTGCCGTCGTCATTGATCGGCTGATGCGCTCTGACCTGAACCATCTTGTTTACCTTCCCTACGGTGCGCGCCAAGCACACCGAACAGTCGCCGCCTTCTCTGAGCCGGTCGGTTTAACCACTTAAGGCGCAATCCCTGCACGCCCCTGCAGCACCGGGATACGGCGCTTCTATCTACTGCCTGACAAACAGCGCCATCGCTTCGACGTGCGCGGTTTGCGGAAACATATCGAGGATACCGGCACGTTCCAGCCGATAGCCTTGCGCCAGCAACTCGGCGCTGTCACGGGCCAGGGTCGTTGGGTTGCACGACACATACAGCACCCGTTTGACGCCCAACGCCGTCATTTGCTTGACCGCCTGCAACGCGCCATCCCGCGGCGGGTCCAACAGCACCGCGGCAAAACCGCCCTGCGCCCAGCTCGCTTCGACCAGCGGCTTGGACAGGTCGGCCTGGAAAAAGTGCGCATTGCCCAAACCATTTATCCTGGCGTTCAGCGCGGCACGCTCCACCATGGCCTGCACGCCCTCCACGGCAATCAATTCACGCACCCGCTGGGCCAGCGGCAAGGCGAAGTTGCCCAGGCCGCAGAATAGATCCAGCACCCGCTCATCGGCCTGCGGCGCCAGCCAATCCAGCGCCTGCGCGACCATGGCGTCATTCACCGGCTGGTTGACCTGCACAAAATCACCAGGTCGATATGCCAAGTCGAGAGCAAACGCATCCAGGCGATAACTCAGTTGCTGCGCAGGATCAAACGGCTGCGGCTCCGCCGTGCCATGCAACCAGAGCTGCGCAGCCTGCTCAGTGCAGAACGCCTGCAACCGGGCCAGATCTGTCTCGCTCAATGCGGCGGTATGCCTTATCAGCACAGCACTGGAGCTGCCGCTGAACAACTCAACATGACCAATGGCCTGAGGTTTATCCAACTCACGCAGCACCTGGGGTAATGCACGCAGGATCGGCTGCAAGGGTTGTACCAGCACCGGGCAATCGCTGATGGCAATAATGTCCTGGCTCGCCGCTGCACGAAAACCCACATCCAGGCGCTTGGCCTTGTTGTCCCAGCGCACGGCAATCCGTGCGCGGCGGCGATAGCCCAGCTCAGGGCCGACCAGTGGCGCCGCCCACTCTTGCGGTTCAAGATTGGCCAAGCGGCTGAGCTGCTCGGCGAGCATGCGCTGTTTCAGGGCAAGCTGATCGGCATGGGGCATATGTTGCAAGCTGCAACCGCCACAGACTTTGGCATGTGTGCAGGCCTCGTCACGCCGCTCAGCGCTGGCGGTGAGAATGCGCTCGACCCGCGCCTCGACCACCTTGCCATGGGCACTCAGCACCCGCGCTTCGATCTGCTCGCCAGCCAGTGCGCCGCTGATAAACCAGGTACGCCCTTCGCTGAAAGCGATGCCACGGCCATCGTTGGCCAAACGCTCAATAGCCAGTTTCTGCTTCTTGCCCACTGGCACCTGGGGCGCCCGGGAACCACCGCTGGGTTGAAAGCGCAGACCGCCGTCTTTCTTGGCCATCAGTTGCTCGGGGCGTCGTAAACGCCACTGGACAAGTAACGGTCGCCCCGGTCGCAGATGATCGCCACCATCACCGCGTTCTCCACTTCCTGGGACAGACGCAGCATCGCCGCCACCGAACCGCCGGAAGACACCCCGCAGAAGATGCCTTCCTCACGCGCCAGACGACGCATCACGTCTTCAGCCTCCTGCTGGCTCATGTCGATGATGCGGTCCACCCGCTCGGCCTGATAGATCTTCGGCAGGTACTCCTGCGGCCAACGCCGGATACCGGGAATGGCCGAGCCTTCCATGGGCTGCAAACCGACAATCTGCACCTCGGGCTTCTGCTCTTTCAGGAAGCGCGACACGCCCATGATGGTCCCGGTGGTGCCCATGGAGCTGATGAAATGGGTGATCTGCCCGCCCGTCTGCTGCCAGATTTCCGGGGCGGTGCTGGTGTAGTGGGCAATGGGGTTATCGCCGTTGGCAAACTGATCGAGCACCTTGCCCTTGCCATCCGCCTGCATCTGCAAGGCCAGGTCGCGCGCCTCTTCCATGCCGCCCACCAGAATCAGCTGCGCACCGTAGGCGGTCATTGCCGCCTTACGCTCCGCAGTGGAGTTGTCGGGCATGATCAGCACCATGCGATACCCCTTGATCGCCGCCGCCATGGCCAAGGCAATACCGGTATTGCCGCTGGTGGCTTCGATCAACACATCACCGGGCTGAATGTCACCGCGCTGCTCGGCGCGGGTGATCATCGACAACGCCGGCCGGTCCTTTACCGAACCGGCCGGATTGTTGCCTTCCAGCTTCAACAGCAGGGTGTTGCTGGTGTTACCCGGTAAGCGCTGCAGGCGCACCAGCGGGGTGTTGCCGACGCAATCGGCGATGGTTGGGTAATGCAGGCTCATGGCGAACGAAATGATCCAGAAGCAAAGAAGAGCGCCATGATAACGGCAAACTGCGCTCGGCCATATCAGCGAACACCACTACAACGCAGCAAAATTAACCCGCCAGGGCATACAGCAACAGCCAGCACGGCAGCCCCAGCACCGGTGCGTACACCGCCAGGCGCGGTGCATAAGGCAACAGCAGCGCCAGGGCAAAGCCGCTCAGCGACAGCATGCCGAACCAGCCCACCGGGCCCATCGCCCAGCCCCAGGCTTGCGCGCAACCCCACAGGCTGGCCACCAGCAGCAACCAGCCACTGCCACGCAGAATGCGACGTTGCAGCCGCGTCGGCGCCTTGCCCCAGACCTGCTTGTAGTGCCGCTCCAGGCCCTGACACAGCGCCAGCATGCTGCTGTAGGCCAGCAACAAACTGCCCAAGAATGCCGTCATCATCTCAATTCACCTGCGCCTGTGCATGCCGCACCCGCCGCTCGCTGTGTTGCACCTGCGGCTGACGCAAACGCCAGACACTCCAGGCCAGCAGCAGGCCCAGTGCTATCACCGTCACCTCCAGCCACAGGCGCATGCTGTCACCCCAGGCCTGGCCGTCACTGACTGCACTGAGCAGCGGTAAGCCCAGGCACAGCAACGCCGCCAGGCTCAGCTGCTCGCGCCAGGCCTGCAGGCGCGGGCGCAGCCAGGCGTGCAGCAGGCTCAGCAGCCACAGCGCAAAGAAACCACGCACTTCCCAAACGGCACGCTGAGCCAGCTCCTGTGGCAACAGGCGGTTGAGCCACAGCAGGCCGATACAGGCGACGGCCAGACCGCTGATCACCGCCACATTGAGGCTTTCCACCAGGCGATAGAGCTGTTGCCCCAGGGGGCTTTCACTGGCGTATTTACGCCGCCGCTTGACGGTAAACAGCACCAGCCCGGTGGCGATCATGGCGCTGCTGAGCACGCCGCAGACAAAGTACAACCAGCGCATCGGGTAGCCGCCGAACTGCGCAAAGTGCAGGCCAAACATCACCCGTTGCGCCAGCACACTGGGGCGCAGCTCAGGCGGTCCGGCCAGCAGCTCACCGGTGACACCGTCAAACACCATGTTGTGGCCTTTGGTCAGGGCAATGCGGTTACCCAGCACCCGGCGCATTTCGATATGCGCATCACTGCGGCCGGGGTGCTCGATCACCACACCGCTCAGCGGTCCCATGCGTGCTTCGGCCTGAGCCAATAGCGGGGCCAGCGCCGTCAGCGGCGCCGGGTGAGTCGGCGCCTGACGCGGCGCCTCCATGACCTCGATGTGCTCGCGATAGAACGCCGCAAAATCACCTTTGTAAAGGCTGTCCAGCGCCGCCGGCATGTAGATCAGGGCAAAGATCGACAGGCCTGTGTAGGTGATCATCAGGTGAAACGGCAACAGCAAAACCGCCCCGGCGTTGTGCGCATCCAACCAGGAGCGCTGCCCCTTGTTGGGCCGAAAGGTGAAGAACTCCTTGAAGAATTTCTTGTGAATGATGATGCCGCTAACCAGCGCCACCAGCATGGCCATGGCGGCCAGGCCGACAATCCAGATGCCCGGATTGCGCGACAGACTCAGGGTGTAATGGAAATGAAAGAAGAAGCTGCCACCGGCACTCTCGCGCACCGCCAGCGGCTCGCCCGTTTGCGGGTCCAGGTAGGTGTTGATACCCGAACGCCGATCGCCAGCCGTCACCTGCAAGGCAGGCATGCGCTCGCTGGGCAGGCTGATGTTCCAGGCGCTGGCATCGGCATGCTGGCGTTGCAGATAAGCCACGGCGTGCTCAACAGCCTGAGCATTGCTGACCGACGTCTGTTGGATCTCCGGCTGCATCCAGTGATCAATCTCCTGATCGAACACCGCCAGGCTGCCGGTGAGGAAAATGGCGAACAACAGCCAGCCGAACAGCAGGCCACCCCAGGTGTGCAGCCAGGCCATGGATTGAGTCAGGGTCTGTTTCATGCCAGGCGCTCCAGTAGGTGTGGCCAGAAGCCAATCAGCGCCAGCGGCGCAGCGGCCGGCACCACCGCCCAGGCGCGCCAGACGCTGCGCGCGGCAAACGCCCAGAGAATCGCCAGGGTGTAGACGGTGAATGACAGCAAGCTGGCAATCAGCAGCGCATCCACCCGGTCCAGCGGCAACAGCTGCGCCAGGGCGGCGGTCAATGCGTAGGTGAACACATAGCCGCCCAGCAGCCCGGCCAACACCCGTGAACAGATCGGCCACGCCTGGGTTGTTTCTGCGGCCTTACTCATCGCTTCCCTCCTGCGCCAAACCAGCCGCCATCCGCAGTGCCGGCCGCAGGGACGCGGCCAACATCGGCCCATGGCCCAAGCCGGCAAATTCCTGATAGGTCACCTGCATGCCCGGCCAGCGCGCCAGGCGTTCGGCCATCTGCCGCGCGGCATCGGCCGGAACCGCGGCCATGGCCTTGCGCCGCTGCTCCAGCTGCGCCGGGTCGACACCGGGTCGAGCGTTACCGGGCAAACCTTCGTCACTGCCGCGTAGGATCAACAGCTGGGCAGTGGCCCCGGCAAAACCGCGTTCGGTCTCCAGCACCAGCCCGGATTGCCACCACAGCGACGGGCTGGCGGCGATGTAGCGGCTAAAGCTCGCGGGCTGAGTGAGCAGGGTGTTGAGCACGAATAGCCCGCCGAACGAATGCCCCCAGAGCGCCTGTTGCGCCGGATCAATCGGTTGCTGCGCGGCCACCTGCGGCTTGATGCGCTGCTCTAGCAACGCCAGAAAGGCCGCGGCACCGCCACCCTGCACGCCATTGAAGGCCTGCATCGGCTGACCATCGCGACGTGCCGGGGTGTAATCGAGGGTGCGTGCCGGCACATTGAAGGGCCGCTCACCGGCATGCCCGATAAACACCAGCAGCGGCGGCGTCCCCGCCTCCAGTTCGGCCAGCCATTGCGCCTTCAGCGCCGCCAGCGCGGCATGGCCATCAAGCAGATAAAGCACTGGGAAACCGCTGGCCGGCGCTGCACGCACCGGTACCAGCAGCTGCACTTGATAGCTGCGCTCGGCATCTGCCGACTGCACATGAAACGGCTCAAGCCGTTGGTAACCGGGATAATCCGCAGCGTTCACTACGTTCAGCCAGGACAGACAGAACAACCACAACCAGTAGCGCTTCATGGCACTACCCCCAGTACTTGCCAACGGGGCAAGGTGTATTGCTCGAAGCGCTGCACGCGCTCGGCGGCCTGTTCCACCGTTACGCCGTGGCGGCGTAGCAGGGCCTGAGTGGTTTCACTCAGTAAAACGCCGCGTAACTGCGGATGCTCCAGCAACACACGAGTGGCAGCCATTTCAAGCTTATCTGCAGGCACGCTCGCGCCCAGGCTCGGTGCCGCCAGGTGCGCGTAGCCCTCACCTTGCAAGGCCCCTTCGGCCAACAGACGGTTGAGTGCCTGACAGCGCGTGACATCCACCGGCGCGTGCAGCAACGGATGGGCATAGCCCGCCCACATCAACAGCTGCAAGGCACCGCTGAGCTGGCCAACCTGCGCCGCCAGGGCGGGGCGCCGCGCCAGCTCGGCAAAGCTCTGCGGCCCCTCGCCAAGGGCCTGCAGCAGCGGCTGATACAACTCGGCAGCTCCCTGCAACGAACCGATGCGCGTGGCGAACTCAATCGCCCCCGGTGCTGGCGCTGCGGGCAACAATGCCCAACAGCTGTCCAGCAAGGCGTGCCGATGCGCTGTGGCCGACAGGGCCTGATCGCCGCGTTGGTACAGGTCACTGCGCTGGGCCTGGTTACGTGCCAGGTCCTTGGCGGTTTCCCGTAGCAGCGGGTCAGTCAGGCGCTGAATCGCGACCAGGCAGTTACCGGGCAACGACACTGCATCGATGTTTTCCAGTGGAATGGCGCTGCCGATCAGTTGACAGCCAAGGCGGGCAAATTCCGCCATGACGTCGGCCACCGGCAACGGCTGCCAATGCTCACACAACAGCTCATGGGCCAGATAATCCAACCCCTGCTCGGCACTGCGCGCCAGCAGCCGGGCCATCTCAGGCTGCTCAATAAAATAGCCGGCGCCGCCTTGTTGCAAGGCCTGCAATGCCTCCAGCGCCGCCTGCACACGCTGCGGCGGTGAACCTTCGCTGTGTTGTGCGTGTTGCCAGATAAAACGCTGAGCCGCTGCCAACGGCGCCATGCCGGGCTGACACATATAACCCAGGCACAGCAGCCCATTGGCGTTGAGGCGCTGCTCGACAAAGCCACGGATAGCCTCACGCTGTGCGGGCGCTACCCAGCTGTACACCCCATGGGCCACGATAAAGTCGTAACCCTCACCCGGTTGCGCGAGCAGCTCGGTGAAATCGGCTTGCACAAACTCGATGTTGCTCAACTGCGCAGCGGCGGCCAGTCGACGGCCATGGGCGATATGTTGGGGGTTGAAATCCACCGCCACGAACTGCCCTTCGGGATTGCTGGCGGCCAGCAACAGGCTGTTCAGGCCTTGCCCACAACCCAGTTCGCAATAGCGAAACCCCGACAACAGGCTGCTTGCGCGTTGCCCGAGGGCCGTCTGCAGCGCCACCAACCAGCTGGGTGCCAACTGCGGCTGCACATGATGGGGATAGGGCAACTCGGCCAGATACCCCTGATTCCACACTTGCATTAAGCGTTTTCCTGCACTGAAAAGGCTCCGCCAGGACACGCCTGACGGAGCCGAAACCCGCCGTAGCAACGGGTAAGGAGCACGATGACCTAGAAGGATGCGGTGACCGAGGCGAAGTAGGCACGTCCGGCTTCGTTGTAGGTGTTGGCCCCGGCTTCGGTGGCGTTGCCTTCGCGGTAGAGGCGTTTGTCGAACAGGTTGTTGATCCCCATGCGCACGCTGTACTGCTCATTGAAGGCATAGCCGGCGCTGACGCCCATCAGGCCGTAAGGATCGATGTCCTTCTGTGCCTGGCTGTCGATCGCCACGTTGCGCCGAGCGTTGTAGCTGGGGGACTCCTGGGTACCGTAGTAGGTGCCACTGACCTGCAGCGACAGCTTCTCGGTGGCAGCCCAGTCCAGACTGGTGTTGAGGGTGTACTCGGGGATGATGCTCAGCGGCTCGCCGCTGTCCTTGTCCTTGGACTCGATCATGTAGGTGAAGTTGGTGTTCCATTCCAGCGTCGGGCTGAGGGTGACGAACAGGTTGCCTTCAACCCCCTCGACCACCGCCTTGCCAGAGTTTTCCCAGTTCTGTACACGACGACCGTTCGCCAGGCGGAAGTCCGCCGTGTTGCTGGAAACGATCTTGTTCTTGTAGTCGTTGCGAAAGTAAGTCGCGCTGGTACGCCAGGTGCCCTTGTCCAGGGCCAGACCGATTTCCTTGTTGATACTGGTTTCCGGCTTCAGGTCCGGGTTACCGATCAGGTAGCAGCCGCCAGCATTGGCTTCTGCCGCGTTGCAGCCAAAACCCATGCTATAGAGCAGGTAGTTGGGGTTGGACTGATACAGGTTGGGGGTCTTGTAGGCCCGGGCGATACCGCCTTTGAGGGTCAGCTCATCGGTCAGTTCATGGGAGGCATTGAGGCTCGGGCTCCAGTTGCCGCCAAATTCCTCATGATCGTCATAGCGCAGCCCCGGGGTAACGATGGTGCGCTCACCCGCCTCGATATTGTCTTCGGCAAACAGGGCAAAGCTGTGCGCGGTGGTCTTGGTTTGGCTGCGGTCAAAACCGGGAATCGCTGGCACACCGCCGACACCCGGGTCCCAGGTCTGCGTGCGCATGGAGCCTGGGTCATTCAGGCTTTCATAAAGATATTCGCCGCCCAGGGTCAGCACTTGCGGCGCGCCCACCTCCAGCGGCAGGTTGACTTCGGCATTGGCGCGGGTGTTACGCAGGCGCGACATGAACACCCCGGCCCCTTCCGCCGGCGCGCCCTCACCGCCACCGGCCAGGCCCTCATTGAGGCGCTCGTTGCGGGTGTAGTCGTAGGCCAGCGAGGCGGTGGAGCTGCCCCAGTCGTAACTGCCGTTATGGGTCAGCGCGTAGCTGCTGCGCTGGATGATATTGGTTTCCTTGCCATACAGCTGGTTCACGAATGCGCCACCGCCATTGAGCATGGTGTCGCCGGCATAGATGTTGCTTTGACGGCTGTAGGTGGCTTCCAGGTCCAGGCTGTGGTCGGGGTTCAACTGCCAGCTGAGCAGGCCGCTGATGTCCTTGTTGCGCACGCCTTCACGACCTGCAACCAACGTATCGGCCCCCACCTGATGCTCACCGTTGATGTCGGCATCATCGGCATTGGTCTTGTTGGCACCGCCATAGAGGCGGAAGGCCAGGCTGTCGTTCAGCGCACCGCTGAGGTTGAAGTTGGCACGCTGGCCGGCCCCTTCGGCATCGTCTTCCGGCTGGATCGCGTACAGGGTGACCGAGCCACGCAACTCCTCGGTAGGCCGCTTGGTGATGATATTCACCACCCCACCCATGGCCCCAGAGCCATAGCGGGCGGCGGCCGGGCCGCGGAGGATTTCGATACGCTCGACTTCTTCAGCCGGCACCCAGTTGGTTTCGCCACGGGTGTCACGGTCACCGGTCCAACCGTAACGCACGGCGTTGCGCGAGCTGGAAGGACGGCCATCGATAAGAATCAGGGTGTTTTCCGGGCCCATGCCGCGCAGGTCGATCTGGCGGTTGTTGCCCCGGCTGCCACTGGTGCTGTTACCCGTCAGATTGACCCCGGGCTCGCGGCGGATCACATCGGAGAGATCATTGGCCGGCGGACGCTTCTTGATGTCCTCGGCGGTGATGATCGATACGCCCGGCGCCTGCTTGAGTTCCTGCTTAGCGGTGACCACGGCGTCCTTGAGCGTGATCGCATCGGCGGGCTCGGCGGTTGCGCTCAGGGCATCCACCTCAGCATCGACCGCATCAGCGGCAAACAGCGTGCAGGGGGAAAGACCGGCCGCAACAATGGCCAATGACAGATGACTGAGCTTGAATCGCGACTGCATGAACACCCTCTCCTGTGGCGATTAGTCCGCATCCAGGCGCAGGCGCTGACAGCAAAGCACTGCGCCAACCCACCCCGTACGCGGGAACGGCGCAGATGATACTTATTCTTATTTGGCAGTAAAGTTCATTTACAATCTATACACTTTTCAACCGAAAACTCAGGCGCAGTCCAGCCCCGCTATTCTCGGCCCACAGTTCTCCGCCCTGCATCTGCATGGCACTACGGGCAATCGCCAACCCCAGGCCAAAGCCATCACCGCCTGGCCGATCCGCAGACAATCGAATAAACGGCAAGAACATCTGTTCAAGCTGCGTGGCCGCAACGCCGCCACCCTGATCCTCCAGCCAGAACAGCCAATCGCCCTGTTCCAAGCGCCCACCCAGGCTGATCATTGCGCCAGAGGGTGAATGCCGAATGGCATTGCGCAAACCGTTTTCCAGCGCCTGCGCCAAACCATTGAGGTGTCCGAGCACGCAGCAGTCGTCAGGCAACAGGCAGCGCACCTGCGCCTGCGGCCAGCCGCTTTCAAAGCAGGCATCTTCGACCAACACGGCCCATAGTGATGGCAGGCTGATCGGCTCTAACTCAGGCTGCGGACGCTCCGTCCCCAGCCAGATCAACTCCAGGGTGTCATCCACCAGGCACTGCATGCCGTTGACCTCGCGCTCCAGGCGTTGGCGCAACAGCTCAGCATCCAGGCCACTCTCACAGGCCACCCGCAATCGGCTCAGAGGCGTGCGCAGTTCATGGGACAGATCGCGCAGCAACTGACGCTGCAGGCTGAGCATGCCCTGCAGGCGCTCGGCCATATGGTCGAAGGCGCGGCCCAGCTCGCCCAGTTCATCCCGGCGCGAACTGATCTGACTGGCCATGCGCACACTCAGTTGCTCATCACGCAGGGCGTTGGCCTGCTCACGCAGGTGCTGCAACGGGGTAATCAGCAGGCGATACAACAAGGCACAGAGCAAAAGCGCCAGCCCACAAGGCAACAGGCCGTGCACCAACAACTGGGCATGCCAGGTAAAACCCTGCGGCAGAAAACGCTCCGGCAACTCGATCACCAGTTGGCCATCCTGTGGCTGCTGCAGAAACGGCAAGGCAATGACCGGCAGGCCACTGGCGCGCTTGCTCATCGGCCAATCGATACGGCGCATGGCCGTCAAACGCTCGCTTTCTTCAAGGCTCAAGGCCTGTGTACCCAGCGCACGCAAATCACGGCCAATCACTTTCAACCAGACAGATTCGCGCTGCTGCATCTGCGCCTGCCAGCGCTCGACGCCTTCGGCACCGGCACTGCGCCAGACCTGCTCTGCCTCAGCGGCATAACCAAGCAGTTGCTGCTGCGCCGCTTCACTGAGCAGATAACCGCGAAACTCGATACGCCCGCCCCAGGACCAGCTAACCCAGATGATCAGCAGGCAGAAAGCCATGACCAGTAAAGCCAGCCGCCAGAACAACGAGTGACGTCCCGGCATGGCTCAAACGCCCTCGCGGGTAAACAGATAACCTTTGCCCCAGATCGTTTCCAGACGCGCAGCGGTGTACCCCAGCGCCAGCAGTTTGCGGCGCACATGGCTGATGTGCATGTCCAGGCTACGGTCGTGGCGCGAGAAAGCTCGGCGCAGCACCTGCTGATAAAGAAAGGCTTTGCTCAACAACTCTTCGGGGTGGCGGACAAACAGCTCCAGCAGGCGAAACTCGGTATGGGTCAGCTCAGCCCAGCGCCCTTGCAGCGAGATATCCATACGGACCTCATCAAACTGCAAATGGGGATCCACCCCAGCAGGCAGCCATTCACGCCGCTCATAAGCCACGCGCCGCAGCACAGCCGCAACCCGGACACTCAACTCATCCATGCTGAAAGGCTTGGGCAAGTAGTCATCCGCGCCCTGACTGAAACCGGCAATCCGATCCTGCTCGCCGCCCAAGGCGGAAATCAGAATCACCGGCACGCTGCGGTATTGGCGCAACCGCTGTAGTGCCTGCAAACCGTTCAGCCCCGGAAGCAGAATGTCCAGAAGAACCAGATCAAAATGCTCATCCGCCGCCAGCCGCAACCCTTCACCGCCATCGCGGCTATGGCAGACGCTGTAGCCGCAGTCTTCCAGGCGGCGCTGCATGTGGCTGGCCAGCAAAGGATCGTCTTCAACCAGAAGAATGCGTGCGATGGAAATTTCACAGCTCAACACGAGACCGACACCATAGCAAATGAGAATTATTCTACATGCTACTCCCCCCACACTCACCTACAGATTCTCACTCGCCGAATCGCTACACTGCCGACATCACACCCCAGGAGGCGTCGCGTGTTAAAGGATCTAGGCATCAAAGGCCGTGTGCTCATGCTCACCCTGCTGCCCACCAGCCTGCTGGCATTAGTGCTGGGCGGGTATTTTACCTGGGTGCAGCTCTCGGGCCTGCAAGGGCAACTGCTGCAGCGCGGCCAGATGATCAGCGAACAGCTCGCGCCCCTGGCTGCCCCGGCCTTGCTGGCGGGCGATGCCCCCCTGCTGCAACGCATCGCCACCCAGGCTCTAGAGCAACCTGACGTACGCGCAGTGAGTTTTCTCAGCGCCGAGCGCGGCCCCGTGGCCCATGCCGGACCACGTATGCTCACCCCATTGCCCATGACCGCAGAATTACAGCCAGTACAGAGCAGCAGCCAGGACGCCACACGCTTTCTCATGCCCGTGTATCAGCAACACCTGAGTCTGACTGGCAGTACATTCAACGAACCCGGCACCCAGTTACTCGGCTGGGTCGAACTGGAGTTGTCGCATCACAGCACCCTGCTCAGCGGCTACCGCAGCCTGCTGGCCAGCCTGCTGCTGATTGCCACCGGACTAATGGTCACCGCCCTGCTCGCCGTGCGTATGAGCCGCACCATCAACGACCCGCTGCGGCAGATCAAACAGAGCGTCGCCCAACTTAAAGACGGCCACCTGGAAACCCGCCTGCCGCCACTCGGCAGTCATGAACTGGACGAACTGGCCTCGGGCATCAACCGCATGGCCGAGTCGCTGCAGAACGCCCAGGAAGAACTGCAACACAGCGTCGATCAGGCCACCGAAGACGTACGGCAGAACCTGGAAACCATCGAAATCCAGAACATCGAGCTCGATCTGGCGCGTAAAGAAGCCCTGGAGGCCAGCCGGATCAAATCCGAGTTCCTCGCCAACATGAGCCACGAGATCCGCACCCCGCTCAACGGCATCCTCGGCTTCACCAACCTGCTGCAGAAAAGTGAACTGACGCCGCGCCAGCAGGATTACCTGGGCACCATCGAAAAATCCGCCGACAGCCTGCTGGCGATCATCAACGAGATTCTCGATTTCTCGAAGATCGAAGCCGGCAAACTGGTACTGGAAAACATCCCGTTCAACCTGCGCGATCTGTTGCAGGACACCCTGACCATCCTCGCCCCCGCCGCTCACGCCAAGCAGCTGGAGCTGCTCAGCCTGGTCTACCGCGACACGCCGCTGTCACTGATTGGCGACCCGTTGCGGCTCAAGCAGGTGCTGACCAACCTGGTAAGCAACGCGATCAAGTTCACCCGCGCTGGCACCATCGTGATTCGCGCCATGCTTGAAGACGAAAGCGCCGACCGCGCACAGCTGCGCATCAGCGTGCAGGACACTGGCATCGGCCTCTCCGATGACGACCTGCGCGAGCTGTTCCAGGCTTTCAGCCAGGCCGATAACTCGCTCAGCCGCCAGGCCGGCGGCACCGGCCTGGGCCTGGTGATTTCCAAGCGCCTGATCGAACAGATGGGTGGCGAAATCGGCGTCGACAGCACGCCCGAGGAAGGCTCGGAATTCTGGATCACCCTGAGCCTGCCCAAGGCCCGCGACGATGCCGAAGACCTGCCGCGGCCACCGCTGCTGGGCCGCCACGCGGCCGCCCTGGAACACCACGACCTGGCGCGTCAGGCTCTGCAACATCAACTGGAAGACTGCGGCCTGCAAGTCAGCGGCTTCGATAACCTCGACAGCCTGCTCAACGCCGTGGCCGAAGCACGACATAGCGCCCAGCCAATCGAACTGGCGGTACTCGGCGTAAGCACCCAGACCTTGCCGCCGGAGCGCCTCGATCAACGCATCTGGGAGCTCGAACGCCTGGCCTGCAAAACCCTGCTGCTGTGCCCCACCACCGAACAATCGCTGTACCACAGCCTGTTGCCGGATGCGTACAGTCAGCTGCAGGCCAAGCCGGCCTGCACGCGCAAGCTGCAGCGTGGCTTGGCCGAGCTGGTCAGTCCACGGCAGAACCGCACAGAAAACATGCAAAGCGCCCCTAGCCGCCCGCCACTCATTCTCTGCGTCGATGACAACCCGGCCAACCTGCTGCTGGTGCAAACCCTGCTGGACGACATGGGCGCACAGGTGAGCATCGCCAACAGCGGCTATGAGGCCGTGGAAAAAGCCGCCGAGCAGACCTTCGACCTGATCTTTATGGACGTGCAGATGCCCGGCATGGACGGCCGCCAGGCCACCGAAGCCATTCGCCAACTGGAGAACGAACGCGGCAAGGGCCCGGTACCGATTGTTGCGCTGACGGCCCACGCGCTCGCCAACGAGAAACGCGCCTTGCTGCAAAGCGGTCTGGACGATTACCTGACCAAGCCAATCAGCGAGCGTCAACTGGCCCAGGTGGTACTCAAATGGACCGGCCTGGCCCTGCGCAACCAAAGCGATGAACACACAGGCATCAGCGCCACGCCTAACACCCTCAGCGTGCTGGATGCCGACGAAGGTTTGCGCCTGGCTGCCGGCAAGGCGGATCTGGCCGCCGACATGCTGAGCATGCTGCTCGCCGGCCTGCCCGGCGACCGTCAGGCCATTCGCCAGGCGCGCGACAGTGGCGAGCGCAACAGCCTGATCGAGCGCGTACACCGCCTGCACGGCGCGACCCGTTACTGCGGCGTGCCGCAGCTGCGCGCTGCCTGCCAGCGTAGCGAAACCCTGCTAAAACAGAACGCGCCCGCCGCCCAGCACGCCCTGGATGAGCTGGATGCCGCCATTGAACGATTGGCGCGGCACGCCCAGGTCAGCGCCTGATTCAGGCGCTGCGAAACCAGACGTCAAGGAGCCCCATGCGCATCCTCCTGTTCAGCAGCAAGCCTTACGACCAACAGAGCTTTAGTGCAGCGGGTTTCCCGTGCGACTGGCAGCTGAGTTTTCAGGAAGCACGCCTGCGCCAGGACAGCGCCGGCCTGGCCGCCGGTTACGAAGTGGTTTGCGCCTTTATCAATGACGACCTCAGCGCCGCCGTACTGCAGCAACTGGCCGCTGGCGGTACACGGCTGATTGCTTTGCGCTCGGCCGGCTACAACCATGTCGACCTGCACGCCGCGCGCGCGCTCGGGCTCACTGTGGTACGAGTAGCGGCTTATTCACCACACGCCATCGCCGAACATGCCCTGGCGCTGATCATGACCCTTAACCGGCGTACTCACCGCGCCTTCAACCGCACCCGCGAGGGCGACTTCTCCCTGCACGGGCTGATTGGCTTCGATCTGCACGGCAAACAGGTCGGCATTATCGGTGCCGGACAGATCGGACTGACCTTTGCGCGGATCATGGCCGGCTTCGGCTGCCAGTTGCTGATCCATGATCCAACGCCTATCGCCGAGCTACCTGCCGGCGCGCAGCAGGTCGGGCTGGATCAGCTGCTGGAAGGCAGCGACATCATCAGCCTGCACTGCCCGCTCACCCCCGCTACCCACCACCTGATCAACGCCGCGCGATTGCAGCAGATGCAGCGCGGCGCGATGCTGATCAATACCGGGCGCGGTGCCCTGATCGATACCCCGGCGCTGATCGGCGCGCTGAAAAGCGGGCAACTGGGCTATCTGGGCCTGGATGTCTATGAGGAGGAAGCCGAGCTGTTCTTCGAGGATCGCTCCGAACAGCCCCTGCAGGATGATGTGCTGGCGCGCCTGCTGAGCTTCCCCAATGTGCTGATTACTGCGCACCAGGGTTTTCTCACCCACGAAGCATTGGCCGCGATCGCCAGCACCACCCGCGACAATATCGCCGCCTGGCTGGCCAATGCACCAATCAATCTGGTGCACGCCACTGCGTGATAGCATTTGCGTCCATTTGGAGGACCCATGGCTGAACACGATTTTCGCTACAACCTGCTCAACCCCGAGCACACCCTGATCGAATGCCGCGCGCTGGCACCGGGCCGTTATCAAGTGACCGGCAATGGCGGCTCAATCCAGAGCGGTGACACCCTGCTGGTCACTCTCAAGGGTAGCCGTGAGCTGTCCATGCGCCTGCTGGCCGACAAGGTTCGTCACCTGATCAACCCGCGTGGCCAGTGGGTCGCCGTGGCCACCGGCCCGGCCTTCAAGGAACTGGCGATCTTCAATTGGCAGGCCAACTGCGACAGCTGCAATACGCAGCTGGACTTCGAGTTCGCCGTCGACGCCGCTCTTGGCAAAAAGGCCCAGGCACCAGCCGCCGAAGCGCGAATCAAGGAACTGGGCTGGCAATCGAAAAACGCCAAGCACCTGTGCCCGAAATGCATCAACAAGGAGGCTATATGAAACGCGTACTGACTATCAGCCTGCTGGCTGCCGGTCTCGTGGGCTGCGCCACATCCGCACCGCAGCTGGAAACCGAGCACAGCTACCAGGTGGAATGGATCGGCGAACGTCCACTGATCGACCGCAGTCATCTGACTATCACCCTTGGTGACGACGGCCGCGCCTATGGCAACGCCGGCTGCAACCACTGGTTTGCCGGCTACACCCTGGAGGGCGACAAGCTCAGCTTCAGCGCCGCCGGCAGCACCCGCAAGCTGTGCGCACCGGCGCTGATGGAGCAGGAAGCGCGCTTTCTCGACAGCCTGAGCAAGGTAGAGCGCTGGGACTTCTCCGCCACCGAGCAACTGCAGCTGTGGCCCGCCGAAGGCAAGCCATTACGCCTATGGCCGCAAAGCAAATAAGAGCCCGTCTTGGATCTGCTGCGCGCTGGCCAAACGGCCTTGCAACGCAGTAACAGCTAAAGACTTTTACCTACGTAGCGCCGTGTTTGGTTCCAGCTCGCAAGCGCTGAAACAGACTCTAAGCGCACAAACTTTACGCAAAGAAAAAGGGAGCCCTAAGGCTCCCTTTGTATTGCGGCTGAAACTCAGTGAATGATCTGGCTGAGGAACAGCTTGGTGCGCTCGTTCTGCGGATTGGTGAAGAAGGCGTTGGGCTCGTTCTGCTCCACGATCTCACCCTTGTCCATAAAGATCACCCGGTTCGCCACCGTCCGGGCGAAGCCCATTTCGTGGGTTACGCAGAGCATGGTCATACCGTCTTCGGCCAGGCCGATCATGGTATCCAGCACTTCCTTGACCATTTCCGGATCGAGGGCCGAGGTCGGCTCGTCAAACAGCATGATTTTGGGTTTCATGCACAGCGCACGGGCAATCGCCACACGCTGCTGCTGACCGCCAGAGAGTTGCCCTGGGTACTTATGGGCCTGCTCCGGAATGCGCACTCGCTCAAGAAAGTGCATGGCAATCTCTTCTGCCTGACGCTTAGGCATCTTGCGCACCCACATGGGCGCCAGGGTGCAGTTCTGCAGCACAGTCAGATGTGGAAACAGGTTGAAGTGTTGGAACACCATGCCAACCTCGCGGCGCACCGCTTCAATGTGCTTGAGGTCTTGGGTCAGCTCAGTGCCATCGACCACGATGCGCCCCTGCTGATGTTCTTCCAGACGATTGATGCAACGGATGGTGGTCGATTTGCCCGAGCCTGATGGCCCGCACAACACGATCCGCTCACCCGGCTGCACGCTCAGGTTGATGTCCTTGAGCACATGGAACTGCCCGTACCACTTGTTCACGCCCTGCAGCAAGATCATCGGCTCGGCGCTGGGTTGCTTGTTGGCTTCACTCATAACTCACTCCTAACGCTTGTGGCCGGTGTCCAGCTTGCGCTCCAGATGCTGGGAGTAGCGGGACATACCAAAACAGAAAATCCAGAAAATCAGCGCGGCAAACACATAGCCTTCAGTGGCCATGCCCAGCCAAGCCGGATCGGTGGTGGCTTGCTTGATGCTGTTAAGCAGGTCGAACAGGCCGATGATGATCACCAGGCTGGTGTCCTTGAACAGCGCAATAAAGGTGTTGACGATGCCAGGGATCACCAGTTTCAGGGCTTGCGGCAGAATCACCAGGCCCATCATCCGCCAGTAGCCCAGGCCCATGGCCGCAGCGGCTTCATACTGGCCCTTGGGAATGGCCTGCAGGCCACCGCGTACCACTTCGGCGATATAGGCCGACTGGAACAGGATCACCCCGATCAGCGCACGCATCAGCTTGTCAAAGGACAGGCCCTCCGGCAGGAACAGCGGCAGCATCACCGAGGACATGAACAGCACGGTGATCAACGGCACGCCACGCCAGAACTCGATGAAGGTCACGCAGATCACGCGGATTGCCGGCATGTCCGAACGCCGCCCCAGCGCCAGCAGAATGCCCAGCGGCAAAGCCCCGGCAATACCCACAGCAGCGATCACCAGGGTCAGCATCAGGCCGCCCCACTGGCTGGTCGACACGGTCGACATACCGAAGAAACCACCGTGCAGCAACCAGAAGGCCAACAGCGGATAAACCACCAGGAAGCCCAGGCCGTACAGCGCCTTACGTGGCATAAGCGGCACGAACAGCGGTGCAGCACCGATGATCGCCAGCCACAGCGTGGTGTCTACTCGCCAGCGCAGCTCGCTGGGGTAGAAACCGTACATGAACTGGCCAAAGCGTTGCTGCACAAAGACCCAACAGGCCCCACCGCTGGTGCAATCGGCACGGGTAGTGCCCGTCCAGTCAGCGTTGATAAACGCCCACTGAATCAGCGGCGGCAGCATCAGCCAGACCAGATAGACCGCGAACAACGTCAGCAGCGTGTTGAACCAGCTGGAGAACAGGTTGGCACGCAGCCAGCCGACCACCCCGACGCTGAGCGCGGGTGGCGGGAGATCAGGTTTGAATGTATGAGTTTGCATGGCTGCCCCTTACCGCTCGATCAGCGCAATGCGCTTGTTGTACCAGTTCATCAGCATGGAAATGCTGATACTGATCGCCAGGTACACACTCATGGTGATGGCAATCACCTCAATGGCCTGACCGGTCTGATTGAGCACCGTGCCGGCAAACAGCGACACCATGTCCGGATAACCGATACCGGCCGCCAGCGAAGAGTTTTTTGCCAGATTGAGGTATTGGCTGGTCAGCGGCGGAATGATGACCCGCAGCGCCTGCGGAATGATCACCAGACGCAGCGTCTTGCCGGCAGGCAGGCCCAGAGAGCGCGCCGCCTCGGTCTGCCCGTGACTGACGGCCATGATCCCGGAGCGTACGTTCTCGGCGATAAAGGCGGCAGTGTAAATGGTCAACGCCAGGGTCAATGCCATCAGCTCAGGGATCAGCACCCAGCCGCCTTTGAAGTTGAAACCGGTCAATTCCGGCACACTCCATTGCAGCGGGTTGCCGCCCAGCAAAATCGCCAGACCTGGCAGGCCGATCAGCAGCGGAATCGCCCCCAGCGATACCGGGAACAACTGGCCGGTGGCCTCGAAGCGCGCTTTCGACCAGCGCGACAACAGCACCACGCCGATGATCGCCACGATCACCGCGCCAGCAAACAGCGCAAAGCTGTCGGTCGGGCTAGGGGCCGGCATATACAGGCCACGGCTGTTGAGGAAGAACGTTTCACCCACGCCCAGGCTCTGCCGTGGTCCCGGCAAGGCGAGCATCACCGCGAAGTACCAGAAGAAGATTTGCAGCAGTGGCGGGATATTACGGAAGGTTTCGATGTACACGGTGGCCAGCTTGCTGACCAGCCAATTGGGCGACAGACGCGCCACTCCGAGCAGAAACCCCAACAGCGTCGCCAGGACAATACCAATCACCGACACCAGCAGGGTGTTGAGCAAACCCACCACGAAAACACGCCCGTAAGAGTTGCTTTCGTTGTAGTCGATCAGGTGCTGGGCAATGCCGAAACCGGCGCTGTTGTTGAGAAAGGAAAAGCCGGACGTGATGCCGCGTTTTTCCAGGTTGGTCTGGGTGTTGTCAAACAGGAACCAGCCGAGCGCCACAACGGCGATAACGGCAAGAATTTGAAATAGCCAGGCACGCGCCTTGGGGTCGGTCCAAACCGATCCACCTGGGCGCGGGACATTTGCAGTGGTTTGCATAGGAGCCCTCTTAGAACCCTCATGCCCGCATTAGCGGGCATGAGGTTCACATCAATCAGAACAATGCCAGCCACACAGGACGAGTGGCTGGCAGCGGACGGTCAGCGCACCGGCGGTGCGTACTGCAGACCACCCTTGTTCCACAGGGCGTTGAGGCCACGTTCGATCTTCAGCTCGCTGCCGGTACCGACGTTGCGCTCGAAGCTTTCGCCGTAGTTACCCACTTGCTTGACGATCTTTACGGCCCAGTCTTTCGGCAGTTTCAGATCTTTGCCGAATTCACCTTCAGCGCCGAGCAGACGTGCTACGTCGGGGTTCTTGGTGGATTTGGCTTGTTCTTCAACATTGGCCGAAGTCACACCCAGCTCTTCAGCGTTAATCATGGCGTAGAGCGACCAGCGCACGATGTCGAACCACTCTTCGTCACCCTGGCGTACGACCGGACCCAGCGGCTCTTTCGAGATCACTTCCGGCAGTACCACGTAGGAGTCCGGATCAGCCAGCTTGATACGCTGTGCATACAGCTGCGACTGGTCGGACGTCAGCACGTCGCAACGGCCTGCTTCAACCGACTTGGCGCTCTCATCGGAGGTATCGTAGGTGATCGGGGTGTACTTCAGGCCGTTGGCGCGGAAGTAGTCGGAGAGGTTCAGCTCGGTGGTAGTACCTGCCTGGATGCAGACAGTTGCGCCATCGAGTTCTTTAGCACTGGAAACGCCGAGCTTCTTGTTAACCAGGAAGCCTTGACCGTCGTAGTAGTTGACGCCGGCAAAGTTCAGACCCAGGCCCGAATCACGCGAGCTGGTCCAGGTGGTATTACGCGAGAGGATGTCGACTTCACCGGATTGCAGCGCAGTGAAGCGCTCCTTGGCGGTCAGCGGGCTGTATTTGACCTTGGTCGCGTCACCGAATACTGCAGCAGCAACGGCACGGCATACATCAACGTCGAGACCCAGGTAGTTACCCTTCTCATCGGCATAGGAGAAGCCAGGCAGACCATCGCTGATACCGCACTGAACAAAACCTTTCTTCTGGATTGCGTCCAGCGTAGCGCCTGCTTGAGCAAAACTGCTGACACCGAGAACAGCGGCGGTGGTCAGTACTGCCAGTGTGGATTTCACCATCTTCATTAAAACCTCCAGTTGCTTTTGTTGTGTTTGGAGTCTCGGCCCTAGCACCGTACCCTTATGGGGCGCGTTGACTGTGTCGGCAGCAACACAATCAGCCGGGATTCAGACCTTGGTCGAGTCTAGTTGCCGATTGCTCCAGCGGCCATAAACTCGTACCCGCCCATTATTTGAATGGGCCAGAGACAGATAGCAAGTGACTTGTCGCACAGCATGCAGCACCTGGCGAACCGGTTGAAAAGCCTGGTACAAGGCGTTTCAGTCTGCTGCGCGTCCGATCAGGTGGCAGTGTTACCACCGGCGGACAACGTCATCAGCCCCTGAGGTGCATAGCAAGGCCCGTACCAGCACCACGCCAGGAGCACCATACGGAGAGGTCAAGAGCAAATCTTGCACCCTGGCGACAACTTCTTTCTAGAATCACCACCCCTAAAATGTAGTCACGCACCAAATCGGCGCAAGCGCACCACAACGGAGCTTCAGATGAGCGAACCCTTGATTCTTCAACCCACACTTGCAGCTGATTCGTGCGTCATTTGGTTGCACGGCCTAGGGGCAGACCGTTACGACTTTATGCCGGTTGCCGAGGCTCTGCAGAAGCGTTTGCACAGTACCCGCTTCGTTCTGCCGCAAGCGCCGACCCAGGCGGTGACCATCAACGGCGGTTATGCCATGCCCAGTTGGTACGACATTCTGGCCATGAGCCCGGCCCGAGCGATCAACCGTGAACAGCTGGAAGCCTCGGCGCAACAAGTGATCGCACTGATCGAAGCGCAGCGCGACAGCGGTATTGACCCAGCGCGTATCGTCCTCGCGGGCTTCTCCCAGGGTGGCGCGGTGGTACTGCACACCGCCTTCCTGCGCTGGCAATTTGACCTCGGTGGGGTCATGGCCCTATCGACCTATGCGCCGACCTTCAGTGACGAAATCCGCCTGGCAGATACAAAAAAACAACTGCCAGTCCTGTGTTTGCATGGCACATTCGATGACATCGTGTTGCCGGCCATGGGCCGCGCAGCCCATGACTACCTGAGTGCCTCTGGCGTCAGCGTGCAATGGCGTGATTACCCGATGGGCCACGAAGTGGTAAATGAGGAAATCCGCGACATCGCCGACTGGCTGGAGCAACAGCTCACCAGCTGACTGCCTGCGAGTGAAAATATGCCTGTCACCCCTGAAATCAAGACCCAGCACGATATCCAACTGATCGAGCAAACTCCGCTGGCAGAGCGCGACCTGCCTACCAGTACCTATGAGCTGATCCGTCGCAGTGCAGCGCAACTGGGTGACGCGCCGGCATTGTCCTTCATCCTGCAGGGCAACGTGGACGAGCCGGCATATCGCCTGAGCTACCGCCAACTGCTGGGCAAGATCACCCAGACCGCCAACGCCTTTTACCGCCTGGGCCTGCGTCCAGGTAAGGCGGTGTCGTTCCTGCTGCCCAACCTGCCGCACACCCACTTCACCATCTGGGGTGGCGAAGCCGCCGGGATCGTCAACGCAATCAACCCACTGCTCGACCCAGAACATATCGCCGAGCTTATTCAGGCATCCGACTCCGAACTGCTGGTCACCCTCGCGCCCTTCCCCGGCACCGACCTGTGGGCCAAGGTCGAAGGCCTGCGCGATCAGCTGCCAAACCTCAAGGCGATTATCTGCGTCGACATGGCCAATCTGCTGCCAGAACCGCAGCGCAGTGGCCTCAAGGCCCAGCGCGGAGCCTTGCCTGCCGGCGTACTGGATTTCGATGCGCTGATCGCCAGCTGCCCGGATGATCACCTGGAAAGCGGCCGCGTCATCGCACCCGACGACATTGCCAGCTACTTCCACACCGGCGGCACCACCGGCACGCCGAAACTCGCGCCGCACAGCCATGGCAACGAAGTGGCGATGGCCTACAGCATGAACCTGGTCACCCGCTTCGAGCCCGGCGATGTCACCCTCTGCGGCCTGCCCCTGTTCCACGTCAACGGCGTGATCGTGACCGGCCTCACCGCTTTTATCGGCGGTGCCGAAATCCTCCTGGCCACCCCGCAGGGTTACCGCAACACAGCACTGATCAGCAACTTCTGGAAAATCATCGAGCGCTACAAGGTCAGCTTCTTCAGCGGCGTGCCGACCATCTACGCCGGCCTGCTGCAGGTGCCGAGCGAAGGCCATGACCTCAGCTCGCTGAAATACGCCCTGTGCGGCGCGGCACCGATGCCAGTGGAGCTGATCCGCCAGTTCGAAAGTAAAACCGGACTGACCCTGATCGAAGGCTACGGCCTCACGGAAGGCACCTGCGGCAGCTGCGCCAACCCACCCGCTGGCGAACGCCGCCCTGGCTCCATCGGCCTGCCAATGCCCTATTGTGAGGTGAGCATTAAGGTGCTCGACGAACAGGGCAACTACTTAAGGGATGCGGCAAACAATGAAATCGGCAACCTGTGCATCCGCGGTGCCACGGTATTCAAGGGCTACCTGCAGGCCAGCAAGAATGCCGGCATCTGGGTCGATGGCGACTGGTTCAACACCGGCGACCTCGGCCGCGTGGATGCCGACGGCTATATCTGGCTGACCGGGCGCAGTAAGGACCTGATCATCCGTGGTGGCCACAATATCGACCCACAGATGATCGAGGACGCGCTGCACAAGCACCCCGCCGTGGCGCTCGCCGCTGCGGTCGGCAAACCCGATGAGAAAGCCGGCGAGCTGCCAGTGGTATACGTGCAACTCAAGCCCGGCATACAGGTCAGCGAAGCCGAACTGCTGACCCATGCGGCCGAGCACATACCCGAGCGCGCAGCGATACCCAAGGATGCCTGGGTCATCGACGCCATCCCGCTGACCGCCGTGGGTAAAACCTTCAAACCGGCGCTGCGCTTTGATGCTATTACGCGCGTCTATCAAGCTGCACTGACAGAGCTGGATGCACACCTGCGCGTGGAGGTGCTGAGCGACGACAAGCGCGGCCAGGTCGCCCACATCTACCTGCCCACAGATCAGGCTGCGCTGGCCGAGGCCGTTACCCAACGCCTGGCTGGCTTTTCCGTCGCCATCGAACTGCACCACACCCGCTAGCAGCGAATGGCGCAAGGAACGCGCCAGTTTTGTGAACAACCATTCATTTTGTAGACCATTGGTCGCGCCACCCACTGTAAGGATTGTCAGCCCTCAAACAGCGGAATATGGTCAGAGCTGGTGTTCGCCCTTCTTGTAGGGAGCATTAGCGATGCCCATCGGTTCGACAATTCGGCCACAGCTGCACGCGCAATGAAAAATGCCAAGTGGCAGGCTGACCTGCAGCAACTTCGTCATATGCGACTGTTCAATAATGTCGCCGCCAGCAGTATCAACCAGCTGCTTAAGGCATTTCGCGCCTGCGATCTGGATGCCGGTGAAATCCTCCTCTCACCGTTTAACCGCAATCAGTACCTCTATGTTCTGCTCAAAGGGCAACTCAAGGTCTACCTTGGCTCCCTCGACAGCCAAGCTGTCAGCACCCTGAAAGTCGGCGACTGTGCTGGCGAAATCAGCTTCATCGACAATGAACATCCATCCGCCTATGTCGTTGCCACTGAATCCTCCTGTGTGCTCCGCCTGCACCGTGAATCCTTGTTCAACCTATTCCGGCAATCGCCTGAGCTGATGCAAAACTTGCTTGAACTGCTCTGCGACCGCGTACGCAAGGGCAACCGGCTCATCCTCGACAGCGAACAGACCGCCAACATCGATGCGCTGACCGGCGCCTATAACCGGCGCTGGCTGGAGCATATCTTCGAACGCGAAAGTACCCGCAGCGCTTTCAATGAAAAACCGTTGTGCATGCTGATGCTCGACGTCGACCACTTCAAAGCCTACAACGATCAACACGGCCATCTTGCTGGCGACTACGCACTGTGCCTGGTGGCTCATACATTACGCAGCCAGCTGCGCCCCAAAGACAGCCTGACCCGTTATGGCGGTGAAGAATTTGTCATTCTGCTCCCGGAAATTGCCATCGACGAAGCCCGCACAATCGGTGAGCGTCTGTGCCAAGGGCTGCGCCATGTCAACTCCTTCCACTCCCCCATTGGCGTCCTGCCTGGTGTAACCATGTCAATCGGACTGGCCCAGATGCAGCCCAAAGACAGCCTGCAAGGCCTGATCGCCCGCGCCGATTGCGCCTTGTATCGAGCCAAGCAACAAGGGCGCAATTGCCTGTGCTATTAGCTGGTACGCGCTCCACCCAACAGCACGCGCCGCCGAATCACGGCTTGCGACGACGCAGAACCACCCCCTAAAGTGCTGCGCATAACAACAACGCCCGGATCACCTTCTATGCGCAAAATGCTGATCACCTTACTGATAATCCTGTTGATCGCTGCAGGCAGCGTGTTCGCCCTCCCCTCCTTGCTTGACCGCAAGATGAACAGCGTCGAATCCCCCGCGCCCTATCCCGCCAGCGAGTCGGCCAACCAGTTGCATCAACAGCTGTTTATCGCCGACCTGCATGACGACGTGCTGCTGTGGGAGCGCGACGTGCTCAAGCGCTACGATTTTGGCCACTCCGACCTGCCACGCATGCTCGAAGGTCGCGTCGGCCTGCAGGTGTTCTCCACCGTGACCAAAACGCCGCGTGGCATCAACTACGAACGTAACAGCGGCGACACCGACAACATCACGATGTTGGCGATGGCCCAGCGCTGGCCCAAAGAAACCTGGAGCAGTCTGCTACAGCGTGCGCTCTATCAGGCGCACAAGCTCAATGACGCCAGCATCAACAGTAACGGCCGCCTGGTACTGATCAAAACCCAAAGCGACCTCGCCAGCTTTGTCAGCGCCTGGCAGAAAGACCCGCAGCGTGTCGCGGCAGTTCTCGCCACCGAAGGCCTGCAACCGATCGAAGGCAAACTGGAAAACGTCGACGCGCTCTATGAGGCAGGCTTTCGCATCACGGGCCTGACCCACTTCTTCGATAACGAAATCGGTGGCTCAGCACACGGCCTTGAGAAAGGCGGCCTGACTCCGCTAGGTAGACACGTGATCAAGCGCCTGGAAGAAAAAGCCATGCTGATCGATCTGGCTCACGCCTCGCGCCCGCTGATCGATGATGTACTGGCCATCACCACACGCCCGGTTCTGGTTTCCCACACCGGTGTCGAAGGTACCTGCAAAGGCCCGCGCAACCTCAGCGACAAGCATCTGAGAGCCATCGCGGCCACTGGCGGCGTCATCGGGATCGGTTACTGGGATGCTGCGGTATGCGCCACCTCGGTCGAGGCCATCGTCAACGCCATTCGCTATACCGCCAGCTTGATCGGTGTGGAGCACGTAGCGCTGGGTTCAGACTTCAACGGCACCATTCATGCACCATTTGATGTTACCGGCCTGCCGCAACTAACCGAAGGCCTGCTCAAGGCTGGGTTCAGTCGGGCGGACATTACAGCCATCATGGGAGGTAATGTGCAGCGCCTGCTGTTGAGTAACCTGCCTACAAACTGAAACCTCGCCACCGAGCGCAATCCGGCATGGCACTTCGCCGCGCAGGCTTCTTGCTTTACACTGGCGTCCGTTCACTCCTTAACCAATTGATGAGATGACCGTGCTCAAAGCACTCAAGAAAATATTCGGCAAAGCCGAGGGCGAGCAGCCCAGCCTAGCAAGCCCGCACGAAACGCCCAGCGCACCGCGCGCCAAGCAGGATGCACACGCGGACAACGACAGTCGCAACAGCAAACCGCATGCAACAGAAACGACTGAAACACCGTCGCCGCGCCAGGGAAAACCGGCAAAATCGCGTCGCGAACGCCCAGCCAAGCCTGTCGATACCTGGAAGCTGGAAGACTTTGCCGTCGAGCCGGCTGAAGGCAAGACCCGCTTCCACGACTTCAAGCTCTCCCCCGAGCTGATGCACGCGATCCATGATCTCGGCTTCCCCTATTGCACACCGATCCAGGCTCAGGTGCTGGGTTACACCCTCAGCGGTCGCGATGCGATTGGCCGAGCCCAGACCGGTACAGGCAAAACGGCAGCCTTCCTGATCTCGATCATCACCCAACTGCAACAGACGTCGGCACCGAAAGAACGCTATATGGGCGAACCCCGCGCCCTGATCATTGCGCCCACCCGCGAGCTGGTGGTGCAGATCGCCAAAGACGCCGCCGCCCTGACAAAATACACCGGCCTCAATGTGATGAGCTTCGTCGGCGGCATGGACTTCGACAAACAGCTCAAACTGCTGGAATCGCGTTTCTGCGACATCCTGGTAGCCACGCCCGGCCGACTGCTGGACTTCAACCAGCGCGGCGAAGTGCACCTGGACATGGTCGAGGTGATGGTGCTCGACGAAGCCGACCGCATGCTCGACATGGGCTTTATCCCGCAGGTCCGCCAGATCATCCGCCAGACCCCGATGAAGGGCGAACGCCAGACGCTGCTGTTCTCCGCCACCTTCACCGACGATGTGATGAACCTGGCCAAGCAGTGGACCACCGACCCGGCCATCGTTGAGATCGAACCAGAAAACGTTGCCAGCGACACCGTCGAGCAGCATGTCTACGCCGTAGCCGGCAGCGACAAGTACAAGCTGCTGTACAACCTGATCACCCAGAACGACTGGATTCGCGTGATGGTCTTCGCCAACCGCAAGGATGAAGTGCGGCGCATTGAAGAACGCCTGACCCGCGACGGCATCAGCGCCGTACAAATGTCCGGCGATGTGCCGCAACACAAGCGTATCCGCGCCCTGGAAGGCTTCCGTGAAGGCAAGATCCGCGTGATGGTTGCCACCGATGTGGCCGGCCGTGGCATCCACGTCGACGCCATCAGCCACGTAATCAACTTCACCCTGCCGGAAACCCCGGACGATTATGTGCACCGCATTGGCCGCACGGGGCGCGCTGGCACCAACGGCACCTCGATCAGCTTTGCCGGGGAAGACGACGCCTACGCCTTGCCTGCCATCGAAGCCCTACTGGGCCGCAAGATCGCCTGCGAAATGCCACCAGACGAGCTACTCAAGCCCGTACCACGCAAACCGTGACCATAGCCCCCAAGCGAAGCCATCAGGCTTCGCTTTTTTATGCTCACGTTTTTTTGATCAGGCACAGCCATGAACACGCCTGCGCAGTCGCAGGCAAGAAGAACGGCTTCGATAAAGGTAGAGAACGGCAAACTGATCTGGCTGAAGCCAGCAAGAGAGGGCAAAACATGCAGCTTTTAAATTAACCGCCCGTAGTACTGCTGAGCCAAAAATCTGCAGCACTACGGAACGGTCTGGCGTACTAATTATTCGCCGTCGACGCAGGCTTAGGCCGGAGCTTTGGCGCGCGACTTGTACTCACCGGTACGAGTGTCGATTTCAATCCAGTCACCGATTTCACAGAAATCAGCCACTTTCACTTCGGTGCCGTTGCTCAGCTTGGCCGGCTTCATCACTTTGCCGCTGGTGTCGCCACGAGCGGAAGCTTCAGTGTAAGTCAGCTGGCGCACGATAGTGGTCGGCAGATCAACGGAAATCACTTTACCTTCGAAGAACACCGCTTCGCAGACGTCAGTCATGCCTTCTTCAATAAAGGGCAGAACGCTTTCCAGATCTTCAGCACGCAGTTCATAGGAGTTGTACTCCGGATCCATGAACACGTAGTCCTCACCGCTGATGTAGGACAGGTTCACTTCCTTGCGCTCAAGGATAACCGGTTCCATCTTGTCGTCAGCTTTGTAGACGGTTTCAGTCTTGGAACCGTTGATCAGGTTCTTCAGCTTCATCTTTACGATGGCGCTGTTACGGCCGGACTTGGTGAATTCGGCCTTTTGAATCAGCCATGGGTGCCCATCGATCAGCGCCACGCTGTTAGGCTTCATTTCTTGTGCGGTTTTCATACGAATATCCGGATTTGGATGGAGTGACAGAATTCTTGGCCGCATATCATAGCCAATTTAGATAAAACTGCACCAGCGCCGTAGCAAGATCAGCCTGAGAGCCCCGCTCTAGGCACCACTTTTCAGCATGCGCCTGCTGCTCTGGCCAGCTCTGCAGCAACTGATTCCAGCTTTGCGCCATCGCACCGCCGCCATTCCAGGCATGCCACAGCCCGGTCAAGGCCACCTGCGCATCCGCCGAAAGGCCCTCTTTATAAAGAGCCAGAAATGCATCGAGCTTCTCCAGATGCACATCATCAGCCTGCTGATAAATATGCCAAAGCAGCGGCCGGCCCGCCCACTGCGCACGCACAAAGGAGTCTTCGCCACGCACCGCATTAAAATCGCAGCACCACAACAAACGGTCGTATTGATCCTGCTGCATAAATGGCAGCACCTGGACATGCAACTGACCGCGCTGAATGCGATCGCCAACATTTAATGCAGAACCGCCCAGCCATGCTTGTAAACTACCGAGGATGCGCCCCTCAGGCACCAACAACTGAGTTGGCTGCCCTCCCCTCGCCAACACCTCAAGCCAACCGTCCAGCGAGTTATTTTCATAAGCAAACAGAGAAATAAGTCGGGCTCCCGCCACAAACTCAACCCCCAAGCTGCGTAAAAATATCCGACGCGCAGCCTCATCGGCCTGAAAAGCTCGCCGCTGCGCCAACAGCTCGCGCTCACGTAGCAAACCGCCACTGCCGGCCGTAAATCCTGGGAAAAAGAAAAACTTCGACAACCCATTCGACTGCAACGAGGGCAAACCATGGCAACCCTCAACCCAAGCCTCGGCACTGAGGTACTCAAGATTGAGCCACAAAACCTTGCGCCCGCGCCCGGCCATTGCTTCGATGTAAGATGCGGGCAACTCACAAGCGAATGCTTCAATCACCACATCGGCCGGCTCAACCACCTGCCAATCAGCGTTCCATAGCCGTATCTCAATACCATGTCGTGCCTGACATAACGCCTGCACATCGGCCTGCGGACACAAGCAGGCAAAAGCCTCGAGGTCATCGACCCATAAACGTACAGCAGCCCCATGCTCAGCCACCAACTGCCGCGCCAGTCGCCAGGTAATGCCAACATCACCGTAGTTGTCGACCACACGGCAGAAAATGTCCCAGGTTGCACGCATGCTCCACTCCAGAAAACACACCATAGAAGTAGCCAAGCCGACCGCTGAATGCAGAAACGAAAAAGCCCGACACAGGGTCGGGCTTTTCGTTAATCAATCTGGCGGTGAAGGTGGGATTCGAACCCGTTTCGACACCCCTCCGTAGCTGACCTTTGTTGGATAAAACCAGCAAGCCAGCACAGCTAAACACCACCATTCTGTCCAATGCCGGCCTTCTCTGGCTAGTGATTTCGACACTTATCGACACGCTGGCTAGACAGCCACAACACCGACCAGTAGCCTCTATCACCATTAAAGTATGAGTCCAGCTTGTCTTCAGCACCATGCCGCTTTTCATTTTTGCTGTGTCGTATTTTCTTTTGGGAAATGCAAGGAATTCAAAAGCTTATCGCATGACAAGGAATGTTATCCACCACACCCCATAAACGTTATGACACCAATTGGTGTCTATTTATAGTTAGGAGCCTTCAATAAGAATGCGCACACCAAACTCAGTTTGCAGAAGTTGCCGCAATCTAAGCATGAGATACTCAAATGATCCTTGCTTGGCCGACCTAGGTGATGGCTCAAGATGCAAATCTTCGCTGCACGGCATTCTTGAAGGAGAGCTTGTTCAATGTTCAGCTTGTGCCGGCAGCGGTAGCATCGAAAACTCACATTGCCACGCATGTAAGGGATTCGGGCTTGAATATCGTGGCAAATAGCTATTCAGCGCCAACGGCTCCTAACAATGCGCTCAAAGCGCTCACTCCGTTCGCTGGGACCGGCGAAGCCGGCCCCTTAGCTTAATCGTTAGGCGCATAAGGAAATAAGGTGTAATCAAACATGGAAAAAATTACCGCCCTCGCCTCTGCATTTATACTTCCGCTTTCTGCTTATGCGGCAGAATCTGTATCAAAATCAGCATTCGAAAATCTCATAGTTGCAACCGCTCCTGTTCTTCTGATTTTTTTCGTATTGTGGGCTGCAATACGCTTAGGCGCCAAAAAGACGAATGCAGTTAATGAGCGCATTGTTGAATCAAACGAACGCATCGCGAAAAGTCTTGAGGAACTGGTCACTTTAATCCGCAATAAAGAGCAGCAGTAATGCGCCTAACAACTGGTTCAAATCGCTCGCTCTGCTCGCTGGGACGGGCTAAAGCCCGCCCCTTAACCAAACGTTATGTAGCATAATCAATGAATCTACTTAAGCCATCAAAGCAAAAAATAACTACAGCAATAATTTTCATCACTCTCAGTTTTGCTTTCTTTTGCGCTGACGGGCTAATGAAAATGGCTTATCAAAAGTATATGGATCACGTTTTCTTTTCCGGTGATCTTTCATCCGAATATGAAGCTATTCGCAGCAACCTAACCAGCAGAGAAGAACTAGATACAAAACTTCTCACCCTGCTCAAAAAAGTACCTCCAGAGGCTTACGCAAAAGTAGAGGTAGCGGCAAAAATCAGACTCTGGTCAAGTGTTGGCTTAGCTATGATTTTAGCCTATATAGGCGGTTGCCTAGCTCACAGAAAAAGCCAACAGCGCAATGCAACATAACAATGCGTATATGGAATCTCCCCTCAAGTAGTGAGCAAAGCTTTTCTTTTGCACTTTTCGTCAGCGCGGTTGCATTCGTATATGCGGCCTGTTTTGGGCTGTTCCGCCCTGGCCATTCTGTAGTTCGCGCAGCGGGGGCCAAGCGTTCAATCGATCATGCGGATCATGATTGTTATCGGCCTTATTCCGCTGCAGGACTCGCCTGTTCCGACAGTGCTGCTCACCGCAACCACAAGAAAACATCACTCCCTTCTGATTACCCCCGGCGTCAGACGGACTTTGTGCTCTGCCAAGTGCCATTGAAACGCCGCTCATGGCACCACACCGCCCAGCAGATCCTGACCAATTTGTTGGCCAGCGCCACAGTCGCTTTGTTGTGGCCAATACGGGCTGCCGTTTCGACTGCCCAGCGTTGTAACTCGGTCAGTTTCTCCGGCGGGCTTGCCTGGCAGCGCTGCGCCGCCAGCAAGGCCGCTCGGGAACCATGGATCAACAGGGTGCGTACATAGACGTTGCCCTGTCGGCTGATATGACTGAGCTTGCGGCGGTCGCCGCTGCTGAACTCACGCGGTGTCATGCCCAGCCAGGCGCTCAGCTGGCGGCCACTGGCAAAGCGCTCCGGCTTGCCGACAGCCGCTGTCAGGGCGCTGGCCGTCAGCAGGCCAATACCGCTGACTTCATCCAGCTTGCACACTATTTCATCGTCAGCGTGCCAACGTTTGAGCTGCTGCTCGCACTCGACCATGCATGGTTCTTACAGGTTGATTTCCGCCAGATCGATATGCAGTTGATGCCGCAAGGGGGCCAATTCTGGGCGGTCAACCAACGCGTGGGCGGCACGGATAGAAACCGCTGTCGATGCTGGGGCTTCGATACCCGCCTCGCGCAGGATGCCGCGCAACAAGTTGATACGCTGGGTGCGGCTTTTCTTCCAGGTCTCGCGCAGCCCGTGCAGTTGCTGCAGCAGTTGATGCTCGTGGGGTTCACCGGGACGGGATAGATATCCTTGCAGCGCGCCGCTTCCAGTATTGCGTCGCAGTCGTACGGTCGGTCTTGTTGCGCCGGCGATAGGGCTGCACATAGCGCGCACGGATCAACTTCACCCGATGCCCCAAGGACTGCGCTACGCGCCCCCAGTAGTGGGCTGTACCACAGGCCTCCATCACCCACTCGACCGGTTCGGCCTGCTCCTGTATCTATCGCCTATAATGCCTCTCGGTTCAGCCGCTTGCGCTGCACCACCTGGCCGGAACGGACACTCTCGGCAACGTGGTAAATGGACTTGGCCAGATCAACTGCAATTCGCTTCATCGCGCCTCGCCCTTTGTTCAGTCACCACGGCTCTGGGTATAGAACTGTGGCGCGGGGAGAGTCCATTACAGCACTCACTGGGACGGGCTAAGCCCACTCCTTAATCAAGCATTATGTGGGGCCAGAATGAGAAAATTATGTTATTTGCTGTCTGCGCTAATTATTAGCGTTGTTCTATTTTTAATTCTTAGCATGATAAATAAACTCTTTTCTTTGGAGGCGGTATATTTTAGCCTGTGGGGAATTTCCCCTTGGCTTTATATTTTATTTCTTGCATTTGTAAATAAAAACGTCACCTTTTTAAAAACCATTACTCTGTTAGAGCTAGTGGCTGGCGGGATAGGTATAGCTTGCATGGTTGACATATCATATTATCACCCAGACGCACAAGGCGGCCTCGCCTTCATATTTATACCTCTCTATCAAATATTGTTTTTGGTTATTGCCACTCCACTTGTTATATTTTTTACAAAAAAACAGATAGCTGAATAACCAGACTCATCAACCGTTTATTTATAAAAATTAGTTAAGTTTCTTCTAAAAACCACATAACAAGTCGCTCCAGTATCGCGACTTCGTGACTGGACAGCTTTTAGTTCTCAGCTTTATGTTTTTGCTGCGCAAATGCATCCCATAAACCACAATTTAAAAACCACCGCTGAATTCGGCCCTATGTACAATCAAGGATCAATCATGGAATTTCAAACAATACCCATTTTGCGGATTTTCGATGAAGGTAAAGCGAAAGAGTTCTACCTCGACTTTTTGGGTATGAGCCTCGATTGGGAGCATCGCTTTGAGGAAAATTTTCCGATATACATGCAGGTGTCAAAAGGAAATCTTGTTTTCCATCTCAGCGAGCACTCAGGTGATTGCACGCCAGGCAGTAAGGTTTTTGTCAACGTAAGTGACATTGAAACTCTTTATCATGAGGTAACCTCCCGGCCGTATAAGTACAATAAGCCAGAAATTGAGCAGGCCCCATGGGGTGATCGTTGTTTTACCGTTACGGACCCGTTTTCAAATAAAGTGCTATTTAATGAGCCCGCAAGCACGTAACAACTGGTTCGAACTGTTCGCTGTGCTCACTGAACGTGCCCCCTTAGCCAAACGTTAGAAGCGGCTATAAAATCAGCGGACTTAAGATGCAAGGAAGCATAAAAATATGTGCAGGACACAAAATCGCAACATCCAAGTCAGCCCTTTGCTTTTACAAATTATCTGAGTTCATTTGGTTTCGGCTCGTTATATGACTGACATCCGTTCTCTTCTGGGTCGATACTCGCAATTCTTCATCGGCCACAGCGCTTTGCCTGCATGTTAATACCAGGCCGGCAACCTCTTAAAGTTTGCCAGCAACTATTTCGGTGCAACCCAGCATTCAGTTTTCGTTATTATTTAAACCATGAACGGCTAATTACTGACTGGTTATACCACTGATTTTTCTCAACCATAATCCGCTCAATTGCTCCTCCATTCCCCTTGTGATCATTCAGGTGCCTAGGTAACGTGAGCGCACTTTTCAGGAGTGTCACGATGCGTTTCAGCCGTCCGTTCTGCCTTGTCTTGCTGCCACTGCTCGCCAGTTGCCAGGTGTTTACCGACAAACCCACTGAAACCGCGCCCACACAGAGCCGTCTGCAGGGTGAGCTGAGCCTGAACGCCGGACAACTGCGCTTTCGCCCCTGCCAGGAGCAGCGCCAGTTTGTGGTTGAGGATGCCGGAGCAAATGGATTGAGCCGCGATGCGGTCGGCCTTCTGGCTAACGGCCCTAGCAGCTTGTATGTCGATATGCGTGGGCTGTTGCAGGCCAGCTCCCAGAAAGATGTCGACGGCAAATTTCTCCCCAGCCAGGTGTATCGCTTGCAGGCCGAAGGGCATGGCTGTAAGGACATTAACTTTGCCCGCACCCTGCTGCGTGCCAGCGGCCATGAACCGGACTGGAGCATTGCGGTGAGTAACCAGGGACTGGTCCTGCACCGCCCGGGACAAGAGCCTCAGGCGCTGCCCTATCTGGAAGAACAACTGCCGGAAGGCCGGCTGAACCTGAGCAGCGAGGCCAATGGCCAGCGCCTTGAACTCTGGGTAGCCAAACAACGCTGTGTCGACAGCATGAGTGGCGCCATCCAGCACCTGAGTGCCGAGTTGCGCCTCAACGGTCAAATCCTGCGCGGCTGCGGCTACCTAGGCGGCGCACGTAACGACTAACCACACCACATCAATGCGCAGTGAGCTGAGATAGATCAGTTACCTGACAGGCAATTGACCTAAGCTGAGAGGGAAGTCAGCCAAAGGAAGATCACTATGCTGCGCATTGCCATCAATGGATATGGACGTATCGGTCGTTGCCTGGTGCGCGCGTTGTTCGAGCGCAAACTGCAGCAGCAGATCCACCTCACCGCCATCAATGACCTGGGTGAGCAAAGCACCCTCGCCCACCTCACCCGCTTCGACTCCACGTTCGGCCGCTTTCCTGGGCAGATCAGCCTGGACGGCGACACCTTGCGGGTAGACGGTCATCCGATCCAGCTGCTGCGCGAGCGCGAAGTGACACACTTACCCTGGCGTGAGCAAGCAGTGGATCTGGTGCTCGAATGCACTGGCAAGTTGAAGAAGCGCGAACAGGTCGAACAGCACATCAGCGCCGGTAGCCCACGTGTGCTGCTTTCACACCCGCTGGACAGCGCTGACCTGACTGTGGTCTACGGCGTTAATCACCAACTGCTGGGGGATCAGCAGATCGTGTCCAACGCCTCCTGCACCACCAACTGCCTGGCGCCGATGGCCAAGGTGCTGCACGAGGCCGTGGGCATTCGTCAGGGGCTGGTGAACACCATCCATTCCTACACCAATGACCAGAACCTGCTGGACAAGACCCACAGCGACCTCTATCGCGCCCGCGCCGCCGCCCTGTCGATGATCCCCACCAGCACCGGCGCGGCCAAGGCCATCGGCCTGGTCATGCCGGAGCTGGCTGGCCGCCTGGATGGCCTGTCGATACGCGTACCGACCCCCAACGTCTCGCTGGTCGACCTGACGTTTACCAGCGAACGCCCGACCAGCCGTGAAGCGATCAACGTCGCGCTACAAGCCGGTGCCTTGCAGTTACCGCCTGGAGTCATGGAGTGCAACGAGCTGGCACTGGTGTCCAGCGACTTCAATGGTTACCCGGTGTCCTGCGTGGTCGACCTCAGCCACACCCGCGTACAGGGCGATCTGGTCAAGGTCTTGGCCTGGTATGACAACGAATGGGCCTTCGCCAACCGCATGCTCGATGTGATGCTGGCCTGGGTTAAACCTGAAGCACGCTAACCCTCAGCATGCCAAGCCGCTGCCCGAGATCGGTGGCGGCCTTTAACCACCGATCAGGCGTATAATCGCCGCCTTTTAAAAGCTGCCGGGTTGCCTCCGGCCCTGAAAGTGGATCGTCCCTCATGCTTCGTATCACCGAACTCAAGCTGCCCCTCGATCATCCCGACGAGGCCCTGCGCCCGGCTATCGTCCAGCGCCTGGGGATTGCCGACAGCGAGCTGCTCGACTTCACCTTGTTCAAGCGCAGCTACGATGCGCGCAAGAAATCCACTGAAATGCACTTTATCTACACCCTCGACTGCGAGCTGCGCGATGAAGCGGCGCTGCTGGCCACGTTCAGCGATGACCGGCATATCAGCGTCACCCCGGATACCGCTTACAAGCCAGTTGGCATGGCGCCCGAGAACCTCGCAGAGCGTCCACTGGTAGTCGGTTTCGGCCCGTGCGGGATTTTCGCCGCGCTGATTCTCGCCCAGGCCGGACTCAAGCCCATCGTGCTGGAACGCGGCACCGAAGTGCGCCAGCGCACCAAGGACACCTGGGGCCTGTGGCGCAAGAACGTGCTTAACCCCGAGTCCAACGTGCAATTCGGCGAAGGCGGTGCCGGCACCTTCTCCGACGGCAAGCTGTACAGCCAGATCAAAGACCCCAAACATTACGGGCGCAAGGTACTGCAGGAGTTCGTCAAAGCCGGCGCGCCAGAGGAAATTCTCTACGTCAGCAAGCCACATATCGGCACCTTCCGCCTCACCGGCGTGGTCGCCACCATGCGCGAAGAGATCAAAGCGCTGGGCGGCGAAGTGCGCTTCCAGCAACGCGTCAGTGATGTACTGATTGAAGACGGTCAGTTCAAGGGCGTGGTGCTCGACAGCGGCGAGCAGATTCTCAGCCGCCAGGTGATCCTGGCCCTGGGCCACAGCTCGCGTGACACCTTCCGCATGCTGCACAAGCGCGAGGTCTTTATGGAAGCCAAACCGTTCTCGGTGGGCTTCCGTATCGAGCACCCGCAAGGCCTGATCGACCGCGCCCGCCTGGGCAAATACGCCGGCCACCCGAAATTGGGCGCAGCCGACTACAAACTGGTGCACCACGCCAAGAACGGCCGCTCGGTCTACAGCTTCTGCATGTGCCCTGGCGGCACCGTGGTTGCGGCCACCTCGGAGCCGAACCGCGTGGTGACCAACGGCATGAGCCAGTACTCACGAAACGAACGCAACGCCAACGCCGGCATCGTCGTCGGCATTACTCCAGAGCAGGATTACCCAGGCGGCCCACTGGCCGGTGTTGAATTGCAGGAGCGTTTGGAGTCGCAGGCCTATCTGCTCGGCGGCAGCAGCTACGAAGCACCGGGACAGCTGGTTGGCGACTTTATTGCCGGCAAGCCCTCTACCGAACTGGGCAGCGTAGAGCCTTCGTACAAACCCGGAATCAAGCTCGGTGACCTGGCTCTGGCGCTGCCGGACTTTGCCATCGAGGCAATCCGCGAAGCGCTACCGGCCTTCGGCAAGCAGATCAAAGGCTTTGACCTGCATGACGCGGTGCTGACTGGCATCGAAACCCGCACCTCCTCGCCGCTGCGCATCACCCGTGGCGCGGATATGCAGAGCCTTAACGTGCGCGGTTTGTATCCGGCTGGCGAAGGCGCGGGTTACGCCGGCGGCATTCTCTCCGCCGGGGTGGATGGCATTCGCGTGGCCGAGGCGGTGATTCGCGACATGCTGGGGATTGCAGAAGCTTGACCCACGGCTGATGCCAAACTTGGTCGCCGCTGAAGCGCCGCTCACAAAACGGCGCAGTCCGTAGCCCAGATTGCATCCGGGTTACGGCGGTTCAGTCACTCCAGCTTTGTAGGAGGGGCTTTAGCCGCGAATGGGCTGGCAACTGCTCGCCGCTAAAGCGCCTCCCACAGAGCGGCGCACCTTTTTGCGTTAGAGCCCTGCGCTGGGCAGATCGATGGGCAATGGAGTGCCACGCTCGGTGCAGTCGGCCACGGCTTCGATTAGCTCAGTCAGCTCGAAACCTTGAGCGCTGAGCCAGGTTGGGTTGTAGTAGGTGTCGGCATAGCGTTCGCCGCCGTCGCAGAGAATCGCCACCACCGAACCGGACTCCCCCGCCGCGACCATGCGTTGCGCCACCAGCAGTGCGCCAATCAGGTTGGTGCCGCTGGAGCCGCCCACTTTGCGCCCCAAACGCTGCGCCAGGTAGTGCATGGCAGCCAATGACAGGGCATCGGGCACCTTGCACATGGCATCAATCACAGACGGCAGAAACGACGCTTCGACCCGTGGACGACCGATGCCTTCAATGCGCGAGCCATGGTTCAAACACAGGCTGGCATCACCCGTGCGGTAATAATCGAAGAACACCGAGCGCTCGGCATCGGCGCACAGCACTTGGGTGCTGTGGCAGCGATAGCGCACATAGCGTCCCAGGGTCGCCAACGTACCGCCGGTGCCAGGGCTGGAAACCAGCCAGCTCGGCTCGGAAAAGCGCTCGCTGCGCAGCTGCTGGAAGATCGACTCGGCGATGTTGTTGTTGGCCCGCCAGTCGGTGGCGCGCTCGGCGTAAGTGAATTGGTCCATAAAATGCCCACCCGTTTCACGGGCCAGGCGCTCGGACTCGGCGTAAATCAGCGTCGGGTCGTCCACCAGATGGCTCTGGCCGCCGTAGAAGGCGATCTGCGCGATCTTCTCCTTTGAGGTACTGGCCGGCATCACCGCGATAAACCGCAGCCCCAGCAAGCGGGCGAAATAGGCCTCGGAAATCGCCGTGGAACCGCTGGACGCCTCGATCACCGGAGCACCGGGCTTGAGCCAGCCGTTACACAACGCATAAAGAAACAGCGAGCGCGCCAGGCGGTGTTTGAGGCTGCCGGTGGGGTGGCTGGATTCGTCCTTGAAATACAGCTCAACGCCCGGCAAACCCGGCAACGCCAAGGGAATCAGGTGGGTGTCGGCGCTGCGCTGAAAATCCGCCGCAATGATGCGAATGGCTTCGCGCGCCCAGCTTCTTGAATCGCTCATACCTTACCCCCTAATCCAGAACACCGGCTGGTAACACACGTGCCCCACGCCATTGACTCAACAACACGCCAGCAAATACCAAGACTGCAGACAGCACCTGCATGCCATTCAGGCTTTCGCCCAATAACAGTATGGCGAACAGCAGGGTGAATACCGGGATCAGGTTGGTAAAGCCCGAGGCCTGGCTGGCCGGCAAGCGGCTGACGCCAAAGTTGTACAACCCGTAAGCGCCCACCGTGACCAGAATCCCCAGGTACGCCACCGCGCCCAGGCCCATCGGGCTGATGTTTGTGGGCAGTGGCTCAGTGACGAGCGCCAGTGGCAGAAAAAACAGAGTGCCGACAAAGGCCACCATGGCGGTCAGCAGAAAGGGCGAGTAGCGCGATGACAGATGCTTGAGCAGCAGGGTGTAACCCATGGCGCAAAGCATCGCGAGCAGCTCGTAGAAGTTGCCAAGAATCGGGTTACTGGCATGCTCGTCGGCGCTACCGGCCAGGCTCAGCCACACCGCACCCACCACCGCGAGCAGAAACCCCGCCAGCATCGTGCGGCTGATCCGTTCGCGCAGGAAGACAAAGGCCCCCACCGCCACCAACAGCGGCAGCAAGGCCGTGACCATACCCGCTTGCGCTGCACTGGTGTGCTGCAGCGCCAGGGCTTCAAAGAGGAAATACAGACAGGGTTCACAGGCGGCCAGGCCGAGCAGGTACTTCCAATCACCGGTGCGGTAGTGCATCTGCCCGCGCCAGCGCCAGGCCAGCAGAAACACCAGGCTGCCCAAAGCCATACGGCCGAAGATCACCCACAGCGGCGGCAATTCGGCAAAGGCCAGTTTCAGCGCAATAAAGGAACTGCCCCACAGCGCCATGGCCACGATCAGGCAACCGATAGCTACGCCTTGCCCTTGCCTTTGCATACCAACCGCCGCTGCGCTTAAAACGCCAGTCTAACCAGGCAGCATCTGGGGCAACAGACACAGTGGCAGAGTAAAGCTGTACCTCAACAAGTAGCAGAACCTGTTTACGAGCTCGCGAGCCAGGAACATGCAAGGCAAAAAAAGGTGAGGAAGCGGAGTGTACTTTTGTACATGAGCATTCCAAGTCTGTTTTTAACGCAGCAGGGCCGACGCGCAGCAGATCGTAAATAGGTTCTCAGGACTCCCAGGGTTTGCCGCGGGTACGCTCGTAGAGCTTGACCTTCTTCTGCATCGCTGCCTTGGACAGCATATGCGCGCTGACCGGCGCAGTGATAAACAGAAACAGGGTAATCAGCAGCTCGTGCAGGCTCAGGCCCGGTACCTGGCTGCTGAAGAAAATCATCGAGGCGATAATCACCCCGCCCACGCCCAGAGTGGTGCCCTTGGTTGGGCCGTGCAGGCGGGTGAAAAAATCTGGCAGGCGATACAGGCCAATAGCCCCGATCAGGGTGAACAGACTGCCCACAACCAGAAACAGCGAAACCAGTACTTCGATCCATAAAGGCATGGTGATTCCTTCAATCAATGATGTCGCCGTGCAGCAAATGCTTGCCCACTGCCACAGTGCTGACAAAGCCCATAACGGCAATCAACAGCGCCGTTTCGAAGAACACATCCGAGTTCAGCCAGATGCCGAACAGCACAATCAGGGCCAGGCCGCTGATGTACAGGGTGTCCAGCGCCAGCACGCGGTCCGGCATGCTCGGCCCCTGAATCAGGCGCAGCACGTTAAGCAGCGCCGCGCTGCCGAGGAGGAAAAAACACAGGGGAATTACGTAGGCAAGCATTCGAATATCTCCAGCAGCGGCGCTTCGTAACGGCTCTTCACTTCGTCGATCAGGGCCTGCTCGTCCGGCACATCGAGGCCATGCAGCAACAGGGTCTTGTGATCGGCGCTAAGGCCAGCGGACACCGTGCCCGGAGTCAGAGTGACGACGCTGGCCAGCACGGCGAGGACGAAGTTGTTGTCGATCGCCATGGGCACCTCGACGAACGCCGGGCTCAGCTGATTGCGCGGCCCCAACACCAATTTGGCGACATGCAGGTTGGCCACGACGATGTCGTAGAACACCTTGAGCATAAACAGACACAGCTTTAGCGGCTTGCGCACGCGGGGCACGTCGAGGAGGAAATGCCGGGTCAGCAGAGTTATTCCCCAGCCCAGGAAAGCCCCCAGTAGCAACTGGCCTAGGCTGAAACTGTTGACCAGCAGCAGCCAGATCAACGTCAGCAGCAGGGTCAGGCCCGGATGGGGCAGCCAGCGCTTCATGCTTCACCTCCACGAATAATCGCCAGGTAGGGTTGCAGGTCCAGCAACTGATTGGCGGTTGCCTGCAGGTACGCGGTAATCGGCTGCGCCGCGCCCACCAGCAGCAAACTGCCGAGCAGCAGACCGCAGGCCGCCAACAGGCGCCGCGGATCAGCCTTCTCGGCGCTTGCCGCTGGCTGTTGCTGGCCTGCCCAAAACAGCGCACTGCCCGCCCGGCTCAGGGCAATCAGCAGACCCAAGCCGCCGACCAGCAGCAGCGGCCAGAGCAGCAGGGCATGGCCGTCCAGCGGCACCGCACGCAGCAGCATCACCTTGCCGAGAAAACCGGAGAACGGCGGCAAGCCCGCCACTGAAATAGCCGCGGCAAAGAACAGACTGCCCAACAGCAGAGGCTGGCGCAGCGCGCGCTGTTGCAACAGCTCACCGCCCGCCTCGCCGCGCTGACGCACGATCAGGTCCGCCAGGAGGAACAGGCCACCGGCCACCAGCGTGCTGTGCAGCAGGTAATACAGCGCCGCGCTCAAGCCTTCAGCGCTGCCCAGAGCAATACCCGCGAGCAAGGTGCCGACCGACACCACCACCAGGTACGCCAGCAACACCTGCAGCTGCCGCGCCGCCAGCGCGCCCAGCACCCCAGCGACAATGGTCAGGGCCGCCAGCCACCAGAGCAGCTCATGCGCCAGGTTGGCCAAGGCACCGGCCGCGCTGCCAAAAATCAGGGTGAACACCCGCAGGATCGCGTACAGGCCGACCTTGGTCATTATCGCAAACAGCGCGGCAACTGGCGCACTGGCGGCGGCATAGGCACGCGGCAACCAGAAATACAGCGGTAGGATGGCCGCCTTGAGCGCGAAGACCACCAACAGCAGATAACCGGCGGCGGCCAGCAACGGGGCCTGCTCAGGGTCGGCAGCGGCGACCTTGGCGGCCAGGTCGGCCATGTTCAGGGTGCCGGTCAGGCCATAGAGCATGCCCACGCCGATCAGGAAGAACGAGGAACCGAGCAGGTTCAGCACCACGTAATGCATGCCCGCCTTGACCCGCGCCGCACCGTTGCCATGCACCAGCAAGGCATAGGAGGAGATCAGCAGAATCTCGAAGAACACGAACAGGTTGAACAGATCGCCGGTGAGAAACGCGCCGTTGATACCGAGCAGCTGAAACTGGAACAGGGCGTGGAAGTTGGGGCCACGCTCATCATCACCACGACTGGCGTAGAGCAACGCAAAGCCGCCCAGCAGCGCCGTCAACAGCAGCAACAGCGCACTCAGGCGATCCAGCAGCAGGATGATGCCGAACGGCGGCTGCCAATTACCCAGCGCGTACACCCGCAACTGACCATCGCCCGCCAGCAGCAACAGCCAGACCGCGACAGGCACCAGCGCCCAGGTGGCCAGCAGTGACAGCAAACGCTTGCCCGGCTTACCCATGCGGTGGGCAATCAGCAGCACGGCCCCGATAAACATCGGCAACAGAATCGGCAGGATCAACAGATGATTCATCGGCGCGGCTCCTCGCCGTCAACATGATCGGTTTTCAGTTCGCCCAGCCCGCGCAGCGACAACACCACGACAAACGCAGTCATGGCAAAACCGATCACGATCGCGGTAAGCACCAATGCCTGCGGCACAGGGTCGGCATACTGGCTGCTGCCTGAGCCGATCACGGCTGCGCCGCCGGTCACCAGGCGGCCCATGGCCAACAGAAACAGGTTCACCGCATAGGACAGCAGCGTCAGCCCCAGCACCACCGGATAGACGCGCGCGCGCAGCAACAGGTAGGTGCCGCTGGCGGCCAAAACGCCGAGGGTGATTGCAAATAGCGCCTCCATCAGAGCACCTCCTGGCTGGATTCGTCCTGACTGACGTGGCCGAGATTGGAAAGGATCAACAAGGTCGCCCCGACCACGGTCAGGTACACCCCCAGGTCAAACAGCATGGCGCTGGCCAATTCGATTTCGCCAATCAGCGGGATATGGAAATGTCCGAAGGTGGTGGTCAGGAACGGATAGCCGAACAACCAGCTGCCCAGCCCGGTCAACCCGGCCAACAGCACGCCGCTACCGGCCACCACGTGATAACTCAGCGGCTGGCGGGTTTGCGTCCAGGTCACGCCGTGGGAGATGTATTGCAGAATCAGCGCCACGGCGGTGATCAGCCCGGCGATAAAGCCGCCGCCCGGCAAGTTGTGGCCGCGCAAGAAGATAAACGCCGAGATCAGCAGCGCCAGCGGCAGGAGAACCCGCGAGAGCTTGTCGAGGATCATCGGGTGGCTGTCGGTGGACCACAGGCGGCCATGCACATCGCGCTCAGGATGCGGCAGGTGCAGCCCATGCAGCAGCGCATAGATGCCGACGGCAGCAATCGCCAGCACGCCGATTTCGCCCAGGGTATCGAAGCCACGGAAGTCGACCAGGATGACGTTGACCACGTTAGTACCGCCGCCACCCGGCACGCTGTTCTCCAGGAAGAACGCAGCAATGCTCTGATACGGCCGCGTCATCACCGCATAGGCAAGCAGCGCGATCAGCACGCCCACCCCGCCGGCCAGACCAACATCGCGCAGTATGCGCAGACGGCTGGACTCGACAGGGGTGCGATCCGGCATGAAATACAGCGCCAACATCAGCAGGATCAGGGTCACCACCTCGACGGATATCTGCGTCAGGGCCAGATCCGGCGCGGAAAACCGCGCAAAGCCCAGGGCGACCATCAGGCCGGCCGCGCCGAGGATCATCAAGGCAATCAGACGCTGGCGATGGAACACCACAGTGAGCAGCGCTGTCAGGCACAGAATGGCCATCCCTAGCGCTGTCACAGCATCAATCGGCGTCAGGGCTAGCGGCCCCTGCACGTGCTGCAGCGGGCTCAAAGCCAGTACCGTCAAGACCAGGGCACTGCCCAGCATCCAGGCCAGGTAGCGCTGCTGCGAGCCGTTTTCCAAACGCCGGGTCACGCTGCGTGCCAACCCTTGCAGCGCCCGCATCGCCCGCTCGAATAACTGCAAGGCATCGAGACTCGGCAAGCGGTCGTACCAGCGAAACAGCGGCTGGCGGCAGGTGTAGACCGCAATCCCGCCCAGCAGGGCAATAAAGCTCATCAACAACGGCAGGTTGAAGCCATGCCAGATCGCCAGGCTGTAGCTCGGCAGATCGCCACCCAAGGCGGCCGAAGCGCTGACCGCGAGCAACGGAGCGACGGTATAAGCCGGCACAATGCCGACCAGCAGGCAGAGAAACACCAGAATCTCCACCGGCACCTTCATATAACGCGGCGGCTCGTGAGGCGGAAACTTCGGCAGGTCGATCGGCTTGCCGTTAAAGAACACGTCATGGATAAAGCGCAGCGAATAGGCCACGGAGAACACCCCGGCCAAGGTCGCGAGTGCGGGAATTACCCAGTTGAAGCTGCCAAACAGGCCCTGATTGAGGGTTTCACTGAAAAACATCTCCTTGCTCAGGAAGCCATTGAGCAGCGGCACCCCAGCCATGGCCGAGGCCGCCACCATCGCCAGTAACGCGGTGTGTGGCATGTACTGCCACATGCCATTGACGCGGCGCATGTCGCGGCTGCCAGTCTCGTGATCAATGATCCCCGCGGCCATAAACAGCGAAGCCTTGAAGGTGGCGTGGTTGATGATGTGAAACACCGCCGCCACGGTCGACAGGCTGGTATCCAGGCCGAACAACAAGGTGATCAGGCCCAGGTGACTGATCGTCGAGTAGGCCAGCAAGCCCTTCAGGTCATGCTGGAACAAGGCCATGCCGGCGCCGAACAGCAACGTCAGCAAGCCGGTCATGCTGACCAGGTAGAACCACCAGTCGGAGTCGGCCAGCGCCGGGTACAGCCGCGCCAGCAGGAACACCCCGGCCTTGACCATGGTCGCCGAGTGCAGATAGGCCGACACCGGCGTCGGCGCAGCCATCGCATGCGGTAGCCAGAAATGGAAAGGAAACTGCGCCGATTTGGTGAACACGCCGAGCAGCACCAGGATCAGGGTCAACGGGTACAAGGCATGCGCGCGAATCAGATCACCGGCGGCCAGCACCGCGGACAACTCGAAGCTGCCCACGATATGCCCGAGCAGCAGAATCCCGGCGAGCAGGGCCAATCCCCCGCCACCGGTCACCGCCAAGGCCATGCGTGCGCCCTGGCGGGCATCCGAGCGGCCACCCCAGAAACCGATCAGCAGGAACGATGCGAGGCTGGTCAGTTCCCAGAACATCAACATTAACAACAGGTTTTCCGAGAGCACCACGCCGAGCATCGCGCCCATAAAAAGCAGCAGGAAGGCAAAGAAACGCCCCATCGGCTCCTTGTCGGCCAGGTAGTAACGTGCGTAGAGAATCACCAGCAGGCCGATACCGAGAATCAGCAGGGCAAACAGAAAACCCAGGCCATCCAGACGCAGGCTGAGGTTCAGGCCCAGCTCCGGCAGCCAGTCGAGCCGTGCCACCAGGGGCTCGCCCGTAAATACCGCCGCCTGCTGGGAGAGCAGCAGAATCAGCGCAATCAGGGGCGCGACTGCAGTCGCCACGGCACAGGCAGAACGCCCGAGACGCTCAGCCAGCAAAGGCAGAAGGATGCCGAGAAACGGCAAGGCGATGATCAGCGCAAGCGTCATAGAAAAACCCCTTAGTACGAACCAGGTGCACGCACCCGGCTTGCTGACTGCCAAACCTGCTTAGAGGCTGCCCATCACAGGACCTACCTGCAGCGCAGCCGGCACAGAAGTATTGCCCAATAGCGGATGCGCAGCGATGCAACGCGGTAGCGATTATCCATAACTATCGCCTAACCGTCATGGATAGAATTATTACTAAAAATCCGCACGGACTTCGCAGGAACCCGGCAAGCCACTAGACAGGCTCAATAACAGCCATAAAAAAACCGGATCAGCCTCGCGACTGATCCGGTTTTCGGGCGACTTAGTGCGTTACGCGGCTGGTACCGTTCACAGTGAGGATGCGCACACGGTCCCCAACACGAAATACCTGATTCTCCTCAACAGCCTGAACGTATGCGCGCATGCTGCCATCATCTTCACGGATCGTGATTTCCACACCCTGAGTTCGGGTCAGCCCCTCTTCGGTCATGGCACCCAGCAAACCACCGGCTACTGCACCCACGACCGCTGCCACCGCACTGCCGCGACCGCCACCTACGCCACTGCCGGCAACGCCCCCAATCACGGCACCTGCACCAGCACCGATGGGGGTTTTGGTGCCTTCAATTTTCACCGGTCGCAATGCCTCGATAGTACCCATACGCACAGTCTGCACAGCACGCGCCTCATCTCGCGAGTATGTGTCTCCGGTCAGGCTGGAGGCACAACCAGCGAGCGTGGCCATAGTGGCAAATGAGGCAACCAGCAGCAGGTGTTTACGCATGATCAGTTCTCCAATTGGGCAGGTTCTCATTAGAACGCCAGCGGGGCGCATATGTCACTTGTTGTGTGTCCTGCGACTATAGCTACACAGCGCTACAGAGCGATGCCGTGACATTGCGCCACGTACAGTGCAGTGATTGACTTGGCTATGCTACGGCCTGAATGAGGAGCGGTATGGATTACTTTATTGTCGTCATTACCAGCGCTGCCGGGCTGTACTTCCACTGGTGGCTGTACGTCCGGATAAAACGCTGGATCGACCGTGATCTGGCTTTGTCGCTGGCAGGCGATTCGCCCGCCAAACGCGAGTACATGCTTGCCTGCCTGAGCGAGGCCCAGGCCGCTGGGGTCAAGCGCAATGCCTTGCCTGCCTGGCTGGAGCAAGTCGCCAGGCAATACACCGGCGACTGAAGCGCAATCAGGGCGCCAGGCGCTCACGTAGCCAGTTCGCACCCTGCAGACGGAAATTGAGGCGGTCATGCAGACGACTGGAACGGCCTTGCCAAAACTCGATGCGTTCCGGCAGCAGGCGATAGCCCCCCCAGTGCGGCGGACAATGCGGCGCGCGATCGAGAAAACGCTGTTCAGTCTGCGCCAGCAGCCCTTGCAGTTCAGCACGGTCAGCAATGACCTGACTCTGCGGTGATGCCCAGGCACCTAGACGACTCCCCAAGGGTCGCACCTGGAAGTAGGCATCGCATTCTGCCGCGGTCACCCTCTCTACTTGCCCTTCAATACGAACCTGACGCTCCAGGCTGGGCCAGAAGAAAGTCATGGCCGCAAAGGGATTGGCCGCCAGGTGCTGCCCCTTGGCGCTGTCGTAGTTACTGAAGAAGGTAAAACCACGCGCATCCAGACCTTTGAGTAACAGCACTCGACAATGCGGACGCCCTTGGGCATCGACAGTCGCCAGGGTCATGGCATTGGGTTCAACCGGCAATTGCTCGGTTTTAACCGCATCGGCAAACCATTGCTCGAACAGCGCAAAGGGCTCCAGCGGGGCCTGCGCTTCGCTCAAGCCGTCACGGGTGTAATCACGGCGCATGTCAGCCAGGGTTTGAGTCATCGGCAAATCCTCTGATGAAGGTTTGCCTAGCTTAACTGCGAGCGCTCTGTTTGGCTTGATCTACAGCAACACGCCACTGCGCCAGTGTCTACTGCTGGGTCGCCGGCTTATCAGCTTTAGCCACTGCTTTGGCGGTCTTGTCAGTGGCCGGCTTGGCTGCCGCCACGGTAGTGGCCTGAGCCGGCTGGCTGTACTTGGCAATCAGGGCATTCAGCGTGTCTTTGGATGTCAGCAAAATCTCCACCCGACGATTGAGTGAACGCCCTTGCTGACTGTCATTGGCCGCACGCGGCATGTCGGAGCCCAAGCCTTTGACCATCAAGCGGTTTTGCTTGAGACCACTGAGACGAAAGATCGAAGTAAAAGCACGGGCACGCTGATGACTCAGTTCACGATTGGCTTTTACTTCACCGCTGCTATCGGCGTGGCCAAGAATCAGCACACCAATGGTTTCATCACTTTCCAGCAACTTGGCCATGCGGCTCAACGGCCCCAGGGTTGTCGGCAGCATCATATGCGGCCGGTCCGGATTGAACGAACCCTGTACGGGCGCGGTAACCACCAGCAGATTCTCCCGGCGTTCAAACTCGAAATGAGTCCCTTTGATGGCTTCACGCACCTTCGGTTCATACACGTCCAGCCACGCCTGAGTCACTGCCGGGGGCGGCATCGGCACTGCCTTCTTCGGTTCAGGCTTGTCGGCTTTATCAAAGGCACTGCAGCCGGTAATTAGCACAGACAAGGCAATAGCGAGAATTTTGTTGGCAGGCATCGGAAATCCACATCGTGATGGGCAAAAAAACGGGGTACGGCCTGATCCATTCAGGCCATACCAGGTTGCGCGCAGTTTAGCCGAGCCCGCTACAAACAATCAGCCAGAAGACGCGCAAGTTTCTGCGCGCGGGGGTCCATCAAGACGAACGGTCCCAGGTTGTTGGTGACAAAACCAAAGGCCACATCCCGCTCAGGGTCGGCAAAGCCAATGGAGCCGCCAGCTCCGGGGTGACCAAAGGCGCGCGGGCCCATGCCATAGGTGGCGTTGGCAACCTCGGGCTGATCCAGCATGCAGCCCAGACCGAAGCGTGTGCGGGTCAGCAGGGTCTTGTCTTCACCTACCGCGTGTTCACGGGTCAGCTCGGCCAGCAACTCGCTTTCAAGCAACTGGCCATCCAGCAGACCGCTGTAGAAACCGGCCAGACTACGGGCATTGCCATGGCCATTCGCCGCCGGCTGCTGCATGCGCCGCCACTCAGGCTTATTGGTACTGGTCATGATCGATGGCGGGTTGGTAAAGGCCCGCGTGCTCATGGCCGCGGGTTCGCTCATCATGGTTTTGAGCAGACGCTGAGCGGCGGCGTCGCCAAAGTTGCCCTTGCCACGGGAGATAATCGCCACCCGGTCGAACTCTTCATCCGCCAGGCCGACATGGAAATCCAGCCCCAGTGGTTTGACCGTGCGCGCGACGATGGACTCGCCAGGCCCGCGCCCTTCGACCCGGCGCAACACCTCACCCACCAGCCAGCCATAGGTGATCGGAGCATAACCATGGCCCTCACCCAATGGCCACCAAGGCTGTTCGGCGGCCAGAGCCGTGGTCATCGCCTGCCAGTCGTACAAGGCTTCGGCCGGCAACATCTCGCGCAAAGCAGGCAGCCCGGCCTGATGGCTGAGCAAGTGACGCAGGGTGATCTTGTCCTTGCCGGCTGCGGCAAACTCGGGCCAGTAGCGTGCGACGGGCGCATCCAGTTCCAGCTTGCCCTCGCCCACCAGTTGCAGCGCAGTCACAGCTGTAAAGGTCTTGGTACAGGAAAACAGATTGAGGATGGTGTCACTATGCCAGGCCTGCTGACCCTCCTTGTCGGCAACCCCGGCCCACAGATCCACTACGGTTTCGCCGCCGATTTGCACGCAGAGCGCCATGCCGCGCTCCTGCGGCTCCTCGAACAACGCCGCAAAGGCGTCTCTCAACACCTCGAACTTGAGGTCGAAATAACCCTGTATCTGCACCACTCTGCCCCTTCTCTTACTCGGCCAAATGCTTGGCAGATTGTTTCAGCTCTGACGCCTGCGGTGAACCCAGCACAAGGCTGATAATCCTACCATCAGCCCGGCGAATAGCCCTTTACGGCGCGGCAGAGTCTGGCGCGGCTACAGGCTTGAGCAGCGTTTTCGGCACATCCAGGTTGGCTTTGCGTACGGCTTTGACAAAACCGTCCCAAGGCCGATCGGTGATGGCGACCAGTCCCAAATGACCATTTTCACCGTCCAGCAGACGCCCGGTGACCGGCTGATCGAGGTACTGGAACCAGTGCAAGCCGACGATCTGCGGCTCTTCCAGGGCCTTGGCCAGGAAGTGCGCATAGGCCGTGCCGCGCTCTTCTTCCTTGTAAACCTCGGCAACGCCGCCCCAGAACGGCCCACGGTCACGCGAGCCGAAGTGGAACTCGGTGACCATCAACGGCTTGTCCAGCTGGCGAAGTGCTGCAAAGTCATAGCCGTGCTGCGGTTCGCGGGTATAGAAGTTGAAGCTCAACACATCACAGAAGCGCGCGCAGGCATTCACCGCCTCAGGGATGCTGCTGGCAAAGCGACCGCCCAGTAGCAGGTGGTTGGGCGCATGCCAGTCAAGCGAGTCAGCGATGGTCTTGAAGTAGGTTTCAGCGTACAGACGCAGGAATGCCTGCATGTCCTGCTCGATGGCCGGGAACTCAGCACTCGGCAACGGTGCCTGGAACCCTGGGTCTTCCATTAGCTCCCAGGCTTCCAGCTCGATCCCCCAGGCATGGGACAGGCCATTTTGGTTACGGTACTTGTCGCGCAGCTGCTTGAGGAAAGCCCGCTTGGCCGGAATATCGGTGGTCAGTCGCAGCGTGGCATACGCCAGCGCGTAACGGCCATGGGGATCATCCGCCGGGCCGGCCCAAGCCAGCTCGTTGTCCGCGAAATAGCCCAGCAACCAGGGATTATCCCGATGATCGCGCGAGGCAATTGCCACGGCTCGCTCGGTGGCCATGGCAAAACGCGGATCGAATGGATCCGGCATGGCACCCCACCAATCAACACCCGTGCTGATGGTGGCGTAATCACCATGAATCGACAACGGAATGCTAAAAGGCATCCGTTTGTCGTCTGCCAGGGCCGGCTCACTCCAGTTGCCCAACGTGTTGAACCCCCAGGCCAGCAGGCGATCCTGACTGCGCGAGCCCCAGGCAGCCGGCTCGAATTGACCATAACTGCGCTGCACATTGGCCTTGTAGAAGTCAAACCAACGGCCCGAGGCGTAGGCCCGACCTTTATTCGCACCAGTATCACTGCGGCTGTCAGAGCTGCCGAAATAAATGGCCAAGGCATCACCCGCTGGAGGCAACTCACTGAACATGCCTTCACGGCCCTCAATATAAGTTGCACTCTGCTGCGCGGTGACCGCATTGACGCCCAGCGAATAGAACGGATGACCCTCTGGGGTTATCAAGTACCAGCGGCCATCACGTTTTTCGGTACGAAAAAAACCGCTGGCTTCAAATGGTTGCCCGCCCAGCCAACCGGCAAATTTGTCCTGGGCGGGCCGCTCGGCCAGCCAATCTTGCAGTTGTTTTTGCTCTTGAGCGATGGCGTCTTGCAGTTGCGGATCGCTTTTCACCTTTTCGGGCCAATCGGCACGGGTGAACTGACCATAGCGGTCAACAATACCGGCATAGGCCGCCTGCGAAAGCGGCTCGCTGCTCACGGCGAACTGGCTGATCAGGATTTGCTGCTTCGCTTTCGGTTGCGGGATGGACACTGTGACAGCGCTGACCTGGCTCAGGTCCAGCGCACCGCTGACCGTATCGGCAAGCAGCCATCGCTGACCTTTGTGCGTCCATGGCATCGGCAACCCAGCGCGCATGCCTTGATCACGTGGCGTTGTGGCCTTGAGCGGAATCAGCAAGGTTTGCACCGGCCCTGCTGGTAGGGCAATGCGGGTCTGCAAACGCTGCCCATCCAGACTGTCGATCTGTACATCGAGGGTGAGCGCCCAATCCATGGCGTTCTGCACACGCAGACTGATCACGGTTTGTTGCGACCAATCCCAACTGCCGCTTTGCGGCGATAGACGCAAGCTCGGTTGCTGCGCCGGATGGAAAGCAACACGTCGTAGCACTTCACCCTGTGCAGTCGGCTCACCGATGCGGTTGGGCAGATCAGCATCCTTGGTGGTGACCTGTACCACATCCAGAGGCCGGACAAAGTTGAATAACTCTTGCCGCTCCGTAGCCAGGACTGTGCTGCCATAACCCAATAAGACTGTTAACAGTACGCCCGCCTGCAGCCTGCACTTAACCTTCACGAACCTCACTCCTCGACTTACAGCTTGATCACGGCCACGACGGGTAGAGCGCCCGCCGCAGCAATCTGGCTTGGTTGTACCGCACGGCTATTGTGGTGTGGCGTTAAGACGTTATCCAGCACGACAGGTTCATCTCTCAGCTGATTTCCCGGCGAAAGGGCGGCAAGGCATTGAGAATCGACTTACCGTAGCGCTGAGTCACCACTCGCCGGTCTAACAGCGTAATGATGCCGCGATCCGCTTCGGTACGCAGCAAGCGCCCGCAGGCCTGCACCAGGCGCAGGGAGGCATCCGGCACGGCAATTTCCATGAACGGATTGCCGCCACGGGCTTCGATCCATTCGGCCAGCGCGGCCTCGACCGGATCATCCGGTACGGCAAAGGGGATTTTGGCAATCACCACGTGTTCGCAGTAGGCCCCTGGCAGATCGACCCCCTCGGCAAAGCTGGCCAGGCCGAACAACACACTTTCTTCGCCGGAGTCCACCCGCGCCCTGTGCTTGTTCAGGGTCTCCTGCTTGGACAGGTTGCCCTGAATAAAAACGCGCTTGCGCCAGTCGCGCTCCAGCCCATCGAACACGTCCTGCATCTGCTTGCGCGAGGAGAACAGCACCAGGGTGCCGCGCGAGCCTTCCACCAGTCCCGGCAGTTCGCGAATGATCGCCGCCGTATGGGCCACCGCATCGCGTGGATCGGCGTTCAGGTTGGGCACCCGCAGCACACCGGCATCGGCGTGGTGGAACGGGCTTGGTACCACTGCCGTAACCGCAGCCTTGGGTAACCCGGCGCGCATACGATAACGGTCAAAGGTACCCAACGCAGTCAAGGTCGCGGAGGTCACCAGCGCGCCGTAGGCGACGTTCCACAAGTTACGCCGCAGGGTTTCCGCGGCGAGGATCGGGCTGGCGTTGACTTCGATATCGAACAGCGCGCCGCTTTCCGCCAGCGTCAGCCAACGCGCCATCGGCGGGCTTTCCTCGGGGTCTTCGGTGGTAAAGGCCAGCCACAGCTCCCAGTTACCCTGAGCACGCGCCAGCAAACTGCCGAACAGCGGGTACCACTCCTCGGCCTGGTGGCTGGCGATACCGACCGTAGCCTCGCCATCCATGGCTTCTTTAAGCTGCTCGGTCACCCCGGTGAACAGGTCGGTAAGTTTGGAAAAGCCCTTTTTCAACTCGGCGCCCAGCTCGATCAGGTAAGGCGGTACCAGGCCGCCAACAAAGCGATGGCGTGGCCGCTCGCGGCCTTCCATATCTTCACCCGGTTTGAACTCGGCCACCTGCTCGCAGGCGGCGAACATGAACTGCTGCTGGGTTTTGATCTCACGTGCCAGTTCCGGCACCTGCTCGATTAGACGACCCAGATCACCGGGCAGGGGGTGCTGCGCCAACAGTTTGGTAAGGTTCTTGGCGGTCTGCTCCAGCCAGTCAGCCGTCGAGCGCAGCCGAGTGAAATGGGCGAAATGACCGATGGCTTTGTCCGGCAGATGATGACCTTCGTCGAACACATAGAGGGTGTCGCGCGGGTCCGGCAGTACCGCACCACCACCCAACGCCAGGTCAGCCAGCACCATATCGTGGTTGGTGACGATCACATCGACCTTGCCCATGCCCTCGCGGGCTTTGTAGAAAGCGCACTGCTGAAAGTTCGGGCAATGCCGGTTGGTGCATTGGCTGTGATCGGTGGTCAGCTGCGACCAACGTGCATCTTCCAGCTCTTCCGGCCAGCTGTCGCGGTCGCCGTCCCATTTATTACCGGCGAGTTTTTCGATCATCGCGGTGAACAGCTTCTGACTCTGCTCATCGACATCGATCTTGAAGCCTTCTTCCTCGAACAACTGCGCGGTGGCACTCTGCGCCTGACCTTCCTGCAACAGAATATCCAGCTTGGACAAGCACAGATAACGACCTCGGCCCTTGGCCAGGGCAAAGCTGAAATTCAGCCCACTGTTGCGCATCAGGTCTGGCAGGTCCTTGTGCACAATCTGCTCCTGCAGGGCAACAGTGGCCGTGGCGATCACCAGGCGCTTACCTGCTGCCTTGGCAGTGGGAATAGCCGCCAGGCTGTAAGCCACGGTCTTGCCCGTACCGGTACCGGCTTCGACCGCCACCACCGCCGGTTCGCCAAGGCGGCGGCCTTCATCGTCCGTGGTGATCGCGCCCAGCACCTTGGCAATTTCGGCAATCATCAGGCGCTGGCCATAGCGCGGCTTGAGCGACTTGGCTTCGAGAAAACGCGAATAGGCGCCCTGGATCTGGGTCTTGAGTTCAGTACTGAGCATGGAGTCTTGACGAGAAAGGCTGGATAAATTTTCAGTGTTTGCAATCGGCGGCTATCATAGCGCGCTAATTGATCCAGCGCTCTGATAGGAGTACCCGCATGACCCCCTATGCCTTTGTCTACAGCCTGCATCTGCTTGCCGCCCTGGTCTGGGTGGGCGGGATGTTCTTCGCCTGGATGATCCTGCGTCCGGCCGCAGTCGCCGCACTGGAGGCGCCAGCCCGTCTGAAACTCTGGCTGGAGGTGTTTCCGCGGTTCTTCTATTGGGTCTGGGCAGCGGTGCTGGTATTACCGGTCACGGGCGTTGGCATGTTGCATCTGCGCTTTAGCGGCTTCGATACCGCGCCGCGCTATGTACACATCATGATGGGGCTGTATATCGCCATGCTGGCGTTATTTCTGCGCATCCAGGCCTTACAACTGCCGGAGCTGCGCCGCGCCGTGGAAGCGCAAGACTGGCCAAATGGCGGCGCCGTGCTGGGTCGCATTCGGCGACTGGTGGGGGTCAACCTGCTGCTCGGTCTGCTCGTGGTCAGCATCGCTGCTGCCCGCCCGACCTTCTGAACTGCAGCAACCGCTGCCCTGACGACAGCGGTTGCTGATCAAGCCTGCCTAGAAACGCACCACATTCAGCGTACCAGCTGCCCCCACGTCACCAGCGCGCCCAGCCTGCCCCGGTTTGCCATCGCGGGCACCTGCAGTGCTGTAGAGCCAGCAACCTTGGCTAGCGCCGCCTTGGCCGCCTGCACCGGCGGTACCCGGCAGGCCACCTGCTCCCCCCTCGACTCGCACCTGTAACGACTCAACCGGGAAATCCTGCGGCACCTCCAGGCGTACCTGCGCCCCCGCCGCGCCAGGCTGGCCATCACCACCGTCCAAGCCATCGTGACCACGGCTAGCCTCGCCCCAAGTGCAGCCACCGGGCTTACCGTCTGCACCGGCCAGACCGGCATATCCGGGAGCACCATTGCCGCCACGCGCATCAACCAACAGGCTTTCGACGGTGACGACCTGCAGTCGCAGGCTCAGATTGCGCCCAGGTAGCGCCGGCTGCTCGTTGCTGCCCTGAGCGCCACGCGCGCTGATCTGCGCACCGCTGGCAATCTCTGCCGTAGCGGCTTCCAGGCGCAACTCACGCCCGCTGGGCGCCACCGACAGGCGCGCGTCACGCCCCAGACGTAACTGCGCCACACGCAGCTCAGTCACCCCAGCCGGTATCAGCAGAGTGCCGTGATCGGCAATGTCCAGACGATCCAGCAACAGCACGCTGGTATTGCTGGGCAGACGCATGAAGGAATTGGGTTCAACTTCGATAACTGCTTCAGCCATGACCAACGGGCTGACCAGCGCAGCAAGCACAAGCCAGTTACGCATTTTCCGCCTCCAGCTGCAGTTTTTCCTGAGGGTGCTCCACGGCGGGCTGCGGCACAGCCGGCTCGGCTGGCAGCCCCAGCAACTGGAAAATCCCGAACAGCATGACCTGCACCCGCTCCTGGGCAGGCTTTGCACTGGCCGCAATGCGCTTATCAAAAAGCCACAGCTCAAGCCCATGCACGAACAGAATAAATGCACCAGCCCCATGCAGCAGCAAAGCAAACGGTTGTACGAAAGGTTGCAGCAGATTTGCCAGTACGACACCCCAGAACAATGCCGTAAGCACTTTTCCCAGCAGTAAAAAGGTCTTCATACCCGCCCCAAGCAGTTTTTATTTTGCTGCACCTTAACTGCTTTGGGAGAGTGCTGCTAGAAGGCCAGTAAAAACCATGAGGAGCAAACACCACACAGCTTTTACTGGTCGATGAAAGCCTTGCCACTGGCAGGCCGTTGAGAAGCGCGAACGCGCTGGTCATAACATCATCAACGACTTGCCAATGCCGCAGCAACTTTAAGGTTGCGCCTCGACCTCAGCCTCAACGCGGCGATTGATAGCTCGCCCGGACTCACTGTCATTGTCAGCAACCGGCCGCGACTCACCATAACCAACGGAAGACACCCTGCTACTGTCAATACCGTGCTGATTGACCAGCACATCGCGCACAGCATTGGCACGACGCTCGGACAATGCCTGGTTATAGGCATCACTGCCCACAGCATCGGTATGGCCTTCAACGGTCGTGGTGGTTTGCGGGTATTGCTTCATGAAGTCAGCCAGGCTCTTGATATCGGCCTGACTGTCTTGTTTGACATCGGATTTGTTGAAGTCGAATTTAACATCCAGCTCCACACGAACAGAGTCGACAACCTCTATGGGGTCTGCGGCAGGCTCAGCCGGCGCGCCTGCATACTCCTTGAGAGGGCAGCCGTTGTGGTGCACAAACGTATTGGGAGGGGTATCAGGGCAACGGTCACGACGGTCAAACACACCATCATCATCTTCATCACCGTCCTGGGCATAACATACCAGCGTACCAATGACCGCTCCGGCCACGGCTCCACCTGCTGCCCATGTTGAACTTTCGATTGCGCCCAGACCTGCACCGGTCAGACCGCCAATTGCACTGCACAGGGGCCAGTTCCCTTGGTTGAGCGGCGCATCTCCCGTACTGGAAGTTGTGACGCAACCGGAAAGAACACTGCTGACCAAGAGAACGGGGGCTACCCCCAGAATGGATCTAACTCTCATGGTAGGAATCTCCTGTAATACCGACTATTGCCGGTACTACAGGAGTAAAGACTCACCCTTTGAGCTGTACAAGCCTGACCCTCGCGGGGCCGGCCTGTTTTCTTCATAAAGCCTGGATTCAGGCAATCAAGGACGTGCTTCTACTTCCGCTTCTACGCGACGATTGACGGCGCGGCCATCAGCAGAGGCGTTGTCCGCAACCGGACGAGTTTCACCATAACCCACAGCGTTTACGCGATCAGCGCCTACGCCATACTGATTGACCAGCACGTCACGCACGGCACTGGCACGACGTTCGGAGAGTTTTTGGTTATAGGCATCACTGCCCACGGAGTCAGTGTGACCTTCAACCACCGTGGTAGTTTGCGGGTACTGGGTGAGGAAGTCGGCCAGGTTCTTGATGTCACCATAGCTCTCGGGCTTAACCTGGGCTTTATCGAAGTCGAACTTGACATCCAGTTCCACTCGAACAGCTTCAGCAGGCTCGGCCACAACAACCTCTTCGACTACCGCCTCCTCTACCACCACAACTTGCTCTTCGCTGGCACCATGCACCCAGCAATAGGCTGCCGCCATACCCGCACCGACTACGGCACCGCCGCCTGCCCAGCTGGAGCTTTCAATCGCACCCAAAGCAGCACCGCCAACACCGCCAACCGCTGCGCAGGTTGGCCAATCCGTTTTCTGCAACCCGGCACAACCGGTCAAAAAGCTACTTGCGACAATCAGGGGTAATGCTTTTCTGGTGATGCTCATTTATCCATCTCCTATTGGTAAATCGGTAAAAACCGATACTGAGGGAGTAAAGACGCCCGTAACAAAATATGCCAGAGAATGTACAAAGACATTGTTAGCGCGATCCGCACTAGGCCACATCACACATGCACGATAGTCTTTGCGTATCTGAGCGAGGACATCTCATGCCTGCACCCCTGTCACCCCTTACGCCCCAGCAAGCACTTGCGGCCCTGCTGGCCCGCTATACACCGCAACGCCTGTTGATAATTGGCAGCCGCGAACTCCCGGCGATCGACGCCTTTCTCACCGCCCACCCGAACTGCCAGATCGCCCACGCCCCGGCTGCGGCACTGCCGGCGCAACTGGCGGCTCAACGCTTTGACCTGGCCCTGGTGGTCGATTGCCTTGAACATATTGAGAAACGTATTGCTCTGCAGCTGCTGGGCGGGGTTCGCAACCTGAACGCTAGTCGCATCGCCGTACTGGTCGATCTGGACGCCTGCGAGTGGCAGGAAACCGACTTTTTCGCCCTGGCCTTGCAGGCCAGCGAGCGTTTCCAACGGGATGGGCAAACCCTCAACCTGTTTACCTACGACCTGCTCGATTACAAGCAGGTGCCGGACTGGCTGAATGCGAAGTTCTGGGCCAACCCGGAAAACTTCGGCAAGTACTGGTGGTAGCCCATGAGCAGCCCACCTTGCCCATGCGGCAGTGAGCAGTCACTGGCGCAATGCTGCGGCCTTTATCATACCGGCACGCCCGCACCCAGTGCCGAGGCCTTGATGCGTTCGCGCTACAGCGCCTATGCCTTGGGGCTGATCGACTACCTGGTGTGCAGCACATTACCTGCACAGCAGAATGGCCTTGACCGACAGGCCATCCATAGCTGGAGCCAGGACAGTACCTGGCTGCGACTTGAGCTAGAAAAAGCAGAAGATGTCGCGGGTGATCCCGCGCACGCCTTCGTCACGTTCACCGCCCACTGGCGAGACAGCAGCGGCGAGCATAGCCACCGCGAACGCTCGGCCTTTGTTACTCATGCTGGCAACTGGTACTTCATCGACCCGACAGTCGAACTTAAGACCGGCCGCAATGACGCCTGCCCCTGCGCCAGCGGACTGAAATTCAAGAAGTGTTGCTCGGCCTACTTCTAGTGCAATGGCAGCAGAACACTGTGCGGTAGCGCCCTACAGCCTGCGAACTAGTCTTGCAGTTTCAGGTGTGAGATATCCGGTGGCGGCCCTGCTGGGGCTTTTTTCAGCTCACCCATGTCGCTACCCGCGGGGGCCAGGCTGAACTGCGACAAATCCAGGGACAGTACGGGTGCCGCCGGCTTGCTGTCCTGCAGGTCATCACCCAGCGGGGCAATACCGAAATCCGGGGCATCTACCTCGGCAAATGCGGCCATGTACTCATCACGCGGGGCCACCTGCAGGCGCCCTGCCGGGCTACTGACCGCCTGTGGCTGTGCTGCCACGACGGGTGCAGGAGCAGGAGCAGGAAAAACAGCTGGCGGCGGTGCCAGTTCAATCTCTTCAATTACCTTGTCCATGTCGGCTACTTCGACCACCGCCCCGGCACGCTCCAGAGTCGAGCGATATTTCTCGGCTCCGGCCTCGTCCAGATTGCTTTTGATCACGATACGCCGACCGGAAAACAGCAGGGCGAGCCGCTGCTCATCTGCTTGGAACAGCTTGGCCACATTGGCTTTTACCAACTCCAACTGAGCCCCCGGAACCAACTGCGCACTGAAGGCCACTTCGTAGCGAGCCATGGTCATACTCCTGTACTAATCGTTGCTCAGTATGGCGCAGGTTTTTTTACCGTCACAACAGGTTGCAGCCAAGCACTTGCTTGTTACACTGATGCGTCATTCGGAGTATGCAATGTTTTATCAGGCGCAAACGATAAGAACTCTCAGCCTACTGATATTTTTTGGCTTCCTGTTAGGCCTTAGCGGTTGCTCCTCTCCTGGCGATCTCAAGTCGCCCGAAGTACGCCTCGTTAAAGTCGACGTCGTAAAAGCCAAACTGCTGGAGCAGCATTTCACGCTGCGCTTTCGCATCGACAATCCCAATAATTTCAGCCTGCCAGTGCGTGGCATGGACTATGTCGTGCACCTTAACCAGGTGAAGCTGGCAGAAGGAGAATCTGACATCTCCTTCAACGTACCCGCACATGGCCATCATAGTTTCTCTATTCCTGTACGAACCAACCTTTGGCGCCATCTGCGCCAGATTGTCAAAGCCTTGGATCAACCCGACCAGCCCATCCCCTATCGCCTGCAAGGCGCTGTAAAAACCGGCTGGATGTTTGGACAGAGCGTGCACATGTCGCGCAATGGCGAGATAATTCCCGGCGATTACATCCCGGAGTAGAACGCATGACACAGCAAGAACACGTCCATGGTCCTGATTGCAATCACGGCCATGATCACGACCACGTGCACGGACCGCACTGCAATCATGGCCACCAAGAGCCTGTGCGCAATGCCTTGAAGGACGTCGGCCGCAATGATCCCTGCCCATGTGGCAGCCAAAAGAAATTCAAAAAATGCCACGGCGCCTGAACGGCCGATGAGTAATCCTGGCCTGCTCTTACTGTTAGCTGGTGGTGCGTTGGTCCTCGTACTGAGCGGATACGCCCTGCACCTGTGGCTGAGAGTCTGGCACCAGGAGAAAGCCCGTAACGCCGCGTTCAGCGCTCAACGTACCCGCATTGCGGATGACTTGCAGATCCTTGCCAGCAGCCTGCTTGATGGCCAGTTACCCTTAATTGAAGGGGCTATTCGCATCAAGGTGCTGCTGGACAACTGCGATACTGCCTTGAGCCGCAACCCTCGCTGCGCCGTTTTTCATGACCTGTTTGCTGCTACCGCAGAAGTGCCCACACATGCGGCCTGGAAGGCTCTTGATAAAAACATACGACGCCAGCATGAACAGCGCTTCAGTGAACTGGAGTTGCAGCATAAGGCCGCTGCTCGCGCCACCGCTCGCTGGTTACTCGATGAGGCATTGCCACCCTTGCGGCAAAGCGCCTGACTTACCGCAATAGCGGCTTGTCAGGCACATAGCCGCTGGCTAACGTAATGCCTCCGCCTTGTCTACGCGCATGTCGATAAGCGCAAACATCCCGTTGAGCCTTTCTACCCGCAAGGAGCCTGCAGCATGCTAGCGCGCGCGTTACGCCCCGTGAGCCTTTTAAGCCTCTCCGCCATACTTACGGCCATGGTCGCACTCAGTGGCTGCCAATCATTGCTGAACAGCCGGTACGGTGACAGCGTGCACCCGGACCAGGGCATCATGCGGGTCAAGGGCCTGGCGCAAAGCGTGGTGATTCGCCGCAATTCGTTGGGCATGCCGCTGATTGAAACCACCACCTTCCACGACGCGCTGTTCGCCCTAGGCTATGTACACGCCAGCGACCGCCTCAGCCAGATGATTGGCTTGCGCTTGATGGCAGAAGGCAGACTGGCTGAAATGGCCGGCCCAGGCGTGCTGGAAATGGACCGCTTCATGCGCGCGGTCAACCTGAAGAAAAGCGCTGAGGTCCTCTATAGCAATGCCTCGCCGCGCATCAAGAAATTCTTCGAAGTCTATGCCCGTGGGGTCAACGCTTACCTGTTCCGCTACCGCGACAAACTACCGATGGACCTGGCCGAGTCCGGTTATCGTCCGGACTACTGGAAAGCCGAAGACTCAGTGCTGGTGTTCTGCCTGCTGAACTTCGGCCTGGCGGTCAACCTGCAAGAAGAAATCGCCTCGCTGGTGCTTGCGCAAAAAGTCGGTAGTGAGCAACTAGCATGGCTGCTGCCAACCTACCCCGACGAGCCATTGCCGTTTGACGAGGCCGACAAACTCAAAGGCCTCGATCTCAAGGGTCAACTGGCCGGCCTGAACGCCGTTAGCTCAGCCGTCAGTCAATTCGCCGACACCCACATGCTCGGCGTAGCGGCCTCCAACAACTGGGCATTCGCCCCGCAGCGTACCCGCAGTGGCAAAAGCCTGTTGGCCAACGATACCCACCTGCCGCTGTCGATGCCATCGGTGTGGAATTTCGTGCAGATCCGCTCGCCGAAATACCAAGCCGCTGGCGTATCGATTGCCGGCGTACCGGCCGTGGTTGCTGGTTTTAACGGAAAACTGGGCTGGGGCATGACCATGGTCATGGGCGACAACCAGGATCTGTTCCTTGAGCAGGTCAAGCAGCAAGGCGGCCGCCTGCACTACCTGGCCGACGGCAAATGGCTGCCCGCGCAGGAACGCCAGGAAACCTTCTTTATCAAAGGTCAGCGACCGATCCGCGAAACCATTTTCGAAACCCGCCACGGCCCCCTGCTGAACTCGGTACTGGGCGAGCGCAAACACATGCTGCAGCCCATGCAGCTGACCAGTCGCTACGGTTTGGCCTTGAAAACCACCCAGTTCGAAGCCGATAAGACTCTCGATGCCTTCTTCGACCTATCGCGGGCGCAATCGGTTGAACAGGCCTTCGAGGCCACCCGCGAAGTCCGCGCCATGCCGTTGAACATTGTCTTCGCCGATGCGCAGCATATCGGCTGGCAAGTTACCGGGCGCTTCCCCAACCGCCGTGCCGGCCTGGGCCTAATGCCCTCGCCGGGTTGGGACAGCCAGTATGCCTGGGACGGTTTCGCAGACCCGATGCTGCATCCGTACGATCAGGACCCGCCGCAAGGCTGGCTGGGCACCGCCAACCACCGCACAGTCCCACGCGGTTACGGCATGCAGCTGTCCAATTCCTGGTTCTATCCTGAGCGCGCCGAACGCATTGCCGAACTTGCCGCCACCGGCCGACATGACACGCAAAGCATGATTGCCATGCAGTACGACCAGACGTCACCTTTCGTGGCCAAGCTGCAGAACATGTTCAGCGCCCCCGGCATGACCGAAGGCCTGCAGGCCGCCATTGAGGCCCTACCAGCGGCCGAACGCAGCAAAGCCCGCGAGGCCTACGGTCGCCTGATGAAATTCGACGGAAAGATGGCAGCCAGCTCGGCAGATGCTGCCTTGTATAGCACCTTCCTCTACCAAAGCGCGCGGGACACCTTCCTCGATGAACTGGGCCCAGAAAGTAGTCCGGCCTGGAAGGCCCTGGTCGATACCGCCAACAACTCCTATTCAGCCCAGGCGGACCATCTGCTGGGCCGCGAGGACAGCCCATTCTGGAACGACACCCGAACTGCGCAACGCGAAGACAAACCCGCCATCCTCGCGCGCAGCCTGGCCGGTGCCATAACCCTGCTGGAAAGCAAACTGGGCAGTGAACGCAGTGCCTGGCAGTGGGGCAAGCTACACACCTACAACTGGACCACCGAAACTACCCAGCTGGCGCAGTACATGAGCGCCAGCCAACGCACCAGCATCAACGCCATCAAGGGCTATCTCGACCGTGGTCCCTACCCAGCCGGCGGTGATCACGGCACGCTGAACGTTGCAGCCTACAAATGGGGGGAAAATTTCGATACCTGGCTGATCCCAGCCATGCGCATCGTGGTCGACTTCGGCCGCGAAGAGCCGCTGATCGGCCTCAATAGCTCCGGGCAATCCAGTAACCCAGCCAGTAAGCATTACGCTGACGGTATCGACGCTTGGCTGAAAGGCAGCTACATGAGCTTCCCATTCCAGTCACAAAACCTCGACAAGGTCTACGGCAGCAAGCGCCTGCTGCTGATGCCGGACAATTGAGCTGAGCAACTGCCAAATGACCATTCGTCGGCAACCGCTGAACCAATTCAGCGGTTGCTGCTCAGATAAAGCGGACTTACTCCACACATCATCGTTTTAGGGCGCCTCTGGCGCCCTTTCTTTTGCCCGCAATTTAGCTCAGCAAACTGCGATCAAAGGTAAAAACTCCAGATGCCTGAGGTTCATGTGCGATGAGCGATTGAGGCCGGCCCATCTTCGGGTAGTTCTTCTCGCCGGTATCACTGATCCAGCCCTGCTGCTTCATTTTTTCCAGGCGACCACGCAGGGTGGTGTGCTGTACTGCCTGCCCCAGGCAGGCCTGAAACGCCAGCAACGCCTCGGTCACGGTAAAGCGCGGGGGCAGCAAATAGAGCGGCAGCGAGGTGTACACCGACTTGCTGGCCAGCCGCTCCAGCGCTTGCGCCACCAAATGCACATGGTCGAATGGCAGCGCGAAGCGCTCGTCGAGCACCTGCGCCAGGCTGACAAAACACAGGTCCTCGCCCAGCAACGCGGTATCGGCGGGCAACAGGGCCAGGTAGAAGGTGCTCAACGACCAGCCACGCGGGTCACGCACCGCGTTGCCCACTGTCGCCACCTGCTCCAGGTGCTGCGGCTGCACCCGCGCCTTTTCCTGCAATGCACGCGTCGCAGCGACATCCAGACTGAGGTCGGCGCAGCGACCGTTGACCAGCACACCGGGCAACGCCCACTGCCCGGCGAACGGTGCCTGGGCACGACGAATCAGTAACAGTTCCAACTCGCCCGCCCCGCTCAGACGCAGCGCAACGATATCCACGCTGGCCAGCACTTTTGCAGATCCCATCATCCCTCCAATTCCTTCGACTTATTTCATCTTGACCAATAACCCGACGAAATTCACGTATTTCGCAGAAAAGCGCTTGACCACATATTACATCAGATGGAATATGTGGCCATGCAAACGCGCAACAAGGAGCGCTACCCATGAAAATCGCCAGCTTCGACGTCGATGCACAGAAAGGCTTTACCCCGCTGTGTCCAGATGAGCTGCCGGTGGCCGGTGGCGAACAGATCGCCCCCGCCCTGAATGAGCTGGCCAGCCGCGCTCACCTGCGCCTGGGCAGCAAGGACGCGCACAGCCCGCAAGCCGCCTGGATCGCACCGAGCCATGCCGAGATGCTCAAGCCGCTGCCGCTGGTCAACGCCGATCTCAGCTGGGTCAGCCACTGCGTACCGGGCACGCCTGGATTCGAGCTGCTGGATGAACTGCCACTGCCGCTGGACTACGACTACTTCGTGTGGAAAGGCGTCGAGCCGGACCTGCATCCCTACGGCGCCTGTTACCACGACCTGGCCGAGAAGCGCAGCACGGGCGCCATCGAGTTTCTCCTGCACAATGGCGTGCAGCGCGTACTGGTGGGCGGTCTGGCCCTCGACTACTGCGTGAAGACCACCGCCCTGCAACTGCGCCGTGCCGGTTTCGAGGTCGGCGTCTATCTGCCGGCCTGCCGCGCCATTGCCGAAGCAACCGCGCAAAACGCCTGCAGCGAGATGTGCGCAGCAGGCATCGAGCTGTACGCCAGCCTGAACGAGCTGGACGCGGCCCTCAACACGGATAAGAGGATCTGATCATGGGTGAAAGCGTATTTGCCGAGCGGATCGTGCAGAACCTGCTGGATACCGACTTCTACAAACTGACCATGATGCAGGCGGTGCTGCACAACTACCCCAACGCCGAGGTGGAATGGGAGTTCCGCTGCCGCAACGCCGAGGACCTGACGCCCTACCTGGCCGAGATCCGCTATCAGATCGAGCGCCTGAGCGAGCTGAGCATGAGTGCTGACCAGCTGGCCTTCCTCGAACGCATTCCGTTCATCAAGCCAGACTTCACCCGTTTTCTCAGCCTGTTTCGCTTCAACCTGCGCTACGTGCACACCAGCATCGAAGACGGCCAGCTATGCATCCGCCTGCGCGGACCCTGGCTGCATGTGATCCTCTACGAAATCCCACTGCTGGCCATCGTCAGCGAGGTGCGTAATCGCTATCGCTACCGCGAAGTGCTGCTGGAGCAAGCCAGCGAGCGTCTTTACCAGAAGCTCGACTGGCTCAAGGGCGAGGCTTCGGCCGCCGAGCTGGAAGGTTTCCAGATCGCCGATTTTGGTACCCGCCGGCGTTTTTCCTACCGGGTACAGGAACAGATGGTGCACATTCTCAAGCACGACTTCCCTGGACGTTTCGTCGGCACCAGCAACGTGCACCTGGCCCGCGAGTTCGACCTCAAGCCAATCGGCACCATGGCCCACGAATGGCTGATGGCGCACCAGCAGCTAGGCCCGCGGCTGATCGACAGCCAAAGCGCCGCGCTCGACTGCTGGGTACGCGAATACCGCGGCCTGCTTGGCATCGCCCTGACCGATTGCATCACTATGGATGCCTTCCTGGCCGACTTCGACCTGTACTTCGCCAAACTGTTCGACGGCCTGCGTCACGACTCCGGTGATCCACTGCGCTGGGCAGAAAAGGCCATCGCCCACTACGAAAAACTGGGTATCGACCCTAAGAGCAAGACGCTGGTGTTTTCCGATGGACTCACTCTAGATAAATCGCTACAGCTCTACCGTGCACTTTACGGACGGATCAACGTAAGCTTTGGCATCGGCACCAAGCTGACCTGCGACATTCCCGGGGTCGAACCAATGAACATCGTGATCAAGATGACCGGCTGCAATGGCCAGCCAGTCGCCAAGATTTCCGATGCGCCGGGTAAGACCCAATGCCGCGACGACAACTTTGTCAGCTATCTAAAACATGTTTTTCGCGTCAGCGACGCCCAGTGAGGACTTTGAAATGAGCAATCGCCAAGCCGAAATCGCCGCCGCCCTCGATGTAGTCGCGCCTTTCGCCGATACCGCTGCGCTGGTGGCGCAGATCGACAAGCGCAAGACCTTTATCAAACAGTGCCTGCAGAACGCCGGCCTCAAGGTGTTGGTACTGGGTATCAGCGGCGGCGTCGACTCACTGACTGCCGGGCGCCTGGCTCAGTTGTGCGTAGAAGAATTGCGGACGGAAACCGGTGATCAGACCTATCGTTTTATCGCCGTGCGCCTGCCCCATGGCACACAGCATGATGAGCAGGACGCTCAGGATTCGCTGAAATTCATACGCGCCGATGAAGAGGAGACGGTGAATATCGCAGACAGCGTAGTGGGCCTCGGCGAGCAGGTGACACACCTGAAGAAGCTCAGCGATGCCCGCCGCGACTTCGTCACCGGCAATATCAAGGCACGTATCCGCATGGTGGCCCAGTTCGCCATCGCCAACGCCAACAACGGCCTGGTGATCGGCACTGACCACGCGGCCGAGGCGGTCATGGGCTTTTTCACCAAGTTCGGCGACGGTGCCTGCGACCTCGCCCCGCTATCAGGCCTGGTCAAAGGCCAGGTGCGCGCCATCGCCCAACACCTGGGCGCACCGGCAAACTTGGTGTTTAAAGTGCCTACGGCCGATCTGGAAGAACTGCGCCCCGGTAAGCCGGACGAAGAAGCTCACGGCGTCAGCTACGCGGAAATCGATGCCTTCCTGCACGGCCAGCCCGTGCGCGAGGAAGCCTACGCCATCATCGTGCGCACCTATGACGCCACTCGCCATAAGCGCGAACTACCGCTGGTTCCCTGAGTTTCTGAAACCCATGAAAAAGCCGGGCATTGCCCGGCCTTTTTCGTTACCGCGACCGATCAAGCCCTGGGCAGGGTCACACCCAGCTGGCCCTGGTACTTACCACCACGATCCTTGTAAGACACTTCGCATGCTTCATCGGACTGCAGGAACAGCATCTGCGCTACACCCTCGTTGGCATAGATCTTCGCCGGCAAGGTGGTGGTATTGGAGAACTCCAGAGTCACATGGCCTTCCCACTCCGGCTCCAGCGGCGTGACGTTGACGATGATGCCGCAACGGGCGTACGTGCTCTTGCCCAGGCAAATGGTCAGCACGTCGCGCGGAATGCGGAAGAACTCCACGGTGCGAGCCAGGGCGAAGGAGTTCGGTGGAATGATGCACACATCACTTTTCACATCGACAAAGCTCTTCTCATCGAAGTTCTTCGGGTCAACAGTCGCCGAGTTGATGTTGGTGAACACCTTGAATTCATCGGCGCAGCGCACGTCATAGCCATAACTGGAAACCCCGTAGGAGATCAGCCGCTCAGCCCCCTCGTTGCGCACCTGGCGCTCAACGAAAGGCTCGATCATGCCGTGCTCTTGAGCCATGCGGCGAATCCACTTATCCGATTTGATGCTCATGGCGGTTGTCCTGCTATAGGCGAGATGATGAAAAAGTGAGCGCATCTTACCGGGGCTGACGGCAGGGTTCAAAGGCTGTTGCGCCTGCCCGCGTGCGCAGCGGAAAAACCACCTATTGATCGGTAAATAACAGAAAGATGCACAGAGCATTCGCGCTTAGCGCTAAAAGCGGGTATGGTGAGCTCACTGTGCTGCATGTGTCACCGCGAATCGCTACCTGATGCCTAGATTTCGATCAAACATCGTCCGACTCCTAGTACTCGTTGCACTCAGTCCCGGCCTGGGCTTTTCCAGGGCTGTTATTACTTTTGTTAGGAGACATTCACATGTCCAATCGTCAAACTGGCACCGTTAAGTGGTTCAACGATGAGAAAGGCTACGGCTTCATCACCCCACAATCCGGTGACGATCTGTTCGTACACTTCAAAGCTATCCAGAGCGATGGCTTCAAGAGCCTGAAAGAAGGCCAACAAGTGACTTTCGTGGCCACCCGTGGTCAGAAAGGCATGCAAGCTGAGGAAGTTCAGGTTGTATAACCTGCACTAACCTAGCTTGATAAAAGCCCCGCCTAGTGCGGGGCTTTTTTATGGACGCTGGTTTATCTGCGCAAGGGATAGGGCGCACTGGCGTGCGCCACAACAGAATCAGTCTTCGCTGATCACGATGGTCGGCATGGCCTGCTGCACACCACCTTGAGCAATCCGCGCACCGACGTTGCGCGCCGTTTCCTGATAGATCATCGCAATCTGGCTTTCTGGGTCAGCCACCGTGGTCGGCTTACCGCCATCGGACTGCATGCGAATGGCCATCGACAGCGGCAGCGACGCCAGCAGATCGACACCAAACTGCGCCGCCAGCTTCTCGCCGCCACCCTCGCCGAACAGATGCTCGGCATGCCCGCAGTTTGAGCAGATATGCACGGCCATGTTTTCCACCACACCAAGCACCGGAATATTCACCTTACGGAACATCTCCACGCCCTTCTTGGCATCGAGCAGTGCCAGATCCTGTGGCGTAGTGACGATCACAGCGCCAGCCACCGGTACTTTCTGCGCCAGGGTCAGCTGGATATCACCGGTACCTGGCGGCATATCGACCACCAGGTAATCCAGATCATCCCAGGCGGTCTGGGTGATCAACTGTAGCAACGCGCCAGACACCATCGGCCCGCGCCACACCACCGGAGTGTTCTCGTCGGTGAGAAAAGCCATCGACATGACCTCCACACCATGGGCCTTGAGCGGCACAAACCACTTCTGATCCTTCACCTGCGGCCGCGTGCCTTCAGGGATACCGAACATGATGCCCTGACTTGGCCCATAGATATCCGCATCGAGAATGCCGACCTTGGCGCCTTCACGGGCCAACGCCAGCGCCAGATTGGCTGCGGTGGTGGATTTACCCACCCCTCCCTTGCCAGAGGCCACAGCGATCACGTTCTTCACATTAGCCAGCGCAGGCACCTGATCCTGCGCCTTGTGCGCTTCGATCACACAGTCGATCTGCACCTGAGCCCGCTCAACGCCATCCAGGTTTTCCAGGGCCATCTGCAGCATCTGCGCCCAGCCACTCTTGAACAACCCCGCGGCATACCCAAGCACCAGATGCACCTTGACCTGAGCACCCTGAATATCCACCTCGCGCAGGCAACCGGCGCTGACCGGGTCCTGATTCAGGTGCGGATCGGTGTAGTGGGACAAGGCGGCTTCGACCGCTGCACGGGTAACAACACTCATGGAAGGCTCCGAAAGACTGAGTAAAGCAGGCGGGCATATTACCCCAGGCCAACCCCATAGGTACGCATCGGCAGGCATTGCCCGCGCAAGGATGAAAAAAATCCGCCGCCCCTATATAGTTGCCGGCTCCTCTGAGTTACCAATGCAGCCGATCCCATGAGCCAAGCCCGCAAGATTCTCGTCACCAGCGCCCTGCCCTACGCCAACGGTTCGATCCACCTTGGCCATATGCTCGAGTACATCCAGACCGACATGTGGGTGCGTTTCCAGAAGCTGCGCGGTAACCAGGCTATCTACGTCTGCGCCGATGACGCCCATGGCTCGGCGATCATGTTGCGCGCCGAGAAGGAAGGTATTACCCCGGAACAATTGATCGCCAACGTGCAGGCCGAACACACCGCCGACTTTGCCGATTTCGGGGTCAATTTCGACAATTACCACTCCACCCACTCGGACGAAAATCGCGAACTGTCGGCGGCCATCTACCTGAAACTGCGTGATGCTGGGCATATCGCCACCCGCTCGGTGACCCAGTACTTCGATCCCGAAAAGGGCATGTTCCTCGCTGATCGTTTTATCAAAGGCACCTGCCCCAAGTGCGCGGCGGAAGATCAGTATGGCGACAACTGCGAGAAATGCGGCGCCACCTACGAGCCGACCGAGCTGAAGAACCCACGCTCGGCCATCTCCGGTGCCGTACCGGTACTGCGCGATTCCAAGCACTTCTTCTTCAAGCTGCCGGACTTCGAGACCATGCTGAAAAGCTGGACCCGCAGCGGCGCTCTGCAGGATGCAGTAGCCAACAAGATCGCCGAATGGCTCGATTCCGGCCTGCAGGAGTGGGACATCAGCCGTGATGCGCCCTACTTCGGCTTTGAAATCCCCGACGAGCCGGGCAAGTACTTCTACGTCTGGCTGGATGCGCCGATCGGCTACATGGCCAGCTTCAAGAACCTCTGCGCACGTACGCCGGAGTTGGACTTCGATGCGTTCTGGGGTAAGGATTCGACTGCTGAGCTGTACCACTTCATCGGCAAGGACATCGTCAATTTCCACGCCCTGTTCTGGCCGGCCATGCTCGAAGGTGCCGGGTACCGCAAACCGACCGGGGTCAACGTACACGGCTACCTGACCGTCAACGGCCAGAAGATGTCCAAGTCACGCGGCACCTTTATCAAGGCGCGCACCTACCTGGATCATCTGAACCCCGAGTACCTGCGCTACTACTACGCCGCCAAGCTGGGCCGTGGCGTGGATGATCTGGACCTGAACCTGGAAGACTTCGTGCAGAAGGTCAACTCGGATCTGGTCGGCAAGGTGGTCAACATCGCCAGCCGCTGCGCCGGGTTTATCCACAAAGGCAACAATGGCCTGCTGGTGGCCGGAAATGCCGCGCCGGAACTCACCGACGCCTTCCAGGCCGCCGCACCGAGCATCGCTGAAGCCTACGAGGCCCGCGACTTTGCCCGCGCCATGCGCGAGATCATGGCCCTGGCCGATCGCGCCAACGCCTGGATCGCTGACAAAGCGCCCTGGTCCCTGGCCAAACAGGACGGCAAGCAGGATGAGGTGCAGGCCATCTGCGCCCTGGGCGTTAACCTGTTCCGCCAGTTGGTGATCTTCCTGAAACCAGTGCTGCCGCAGCTGGCCAGCGACGCCGAGACCTTCCTCAATGTCGCTCCGTTGACCTGGGACGATCACCAGACGCTGCTGGCCGACCACCAACTGAACCCGTTCAGCGCTCTGCTGACCCGTATCGAACCCGCGAAAATCGACGCCATGATCGAAGCCTCCAAAGAAGACCTGGCCGCCAGTGAAGCCGCTCCAGCAGCCGCTGGTAACGGCGAGCTGACGAAAGACCCACTGGCCGCCGAAATCGCCTTCGATGCGTTCGCCGCAGTCGATCTGCGCATTGCACTGATCGAGAAGTGCGAATTCGTTGAAGGCGCCGACAAGCTGCTGCGTCTAACCCTGGATATCGGTGACGCCAAGCGCAACGTGTTCAGCGGCATCAAGAGCGCCTACCCAGACCCAAGCAAGCTGGAAGGCCGCCTGACCCTGTACGTGGCCAACCTGGCCGCGCGCAAGATGAAGTTCGGCATCAGCGAAGGCATGGTTCTGGCGGCCGGCCCTGGCGGCGAGGAGATCTACCTGCTCAGCCCGGACAGCGGTGCCAAGCCAGGACAGCGGGTCAAGTAAGCCCCACCAAAGCAAGGATGCTGAAAATGAAAAAAAGGACGGCAACCCGGCTGCTGAGCTGGCTGTGGCGGTGCATCACCGGTAACTGCGCACGAGACATTCGATGAAGAAGTCCGAACTTGTCACCACCTTCGTGCTCTCCGGCGGAGTTCTGCTTGCAGCTCTCCATCACGGCGATGTCTACCGCGATCAGTACCGGACCAAGGCCGAATGCGAAGCCGACTGGGGCAGCTACGCAGGCTACTGCCAGGAAGGCTCTTCGGCTAGCTACAGCGGACGCTACTACTATGGCCCCAGCTACGAGCACAGTGCCCGCCCTGTAACCAGGCAGCCTTACAACGTTGCGAGCCGGGAGACGATCAAACGCAGCGGTTTCGGCTTCAGCGGCGCACGCTATTCGGCGGGCGGTTGATGCGACGGGTCGACTTCGTTCCACGCCCGCACTGGCGCAAGCAATGCGAAGAACTAGGTTTCACCTTCCACAGCATCGACGGTACCTACTGGGACGAGTCGGCCGCCTACGAGCTGAGCCTGGCCCAGGTCGAGATGTTGGAGGATGCCGCCGAAGAGCTGCATCGTCTCTACTTGGAGGCCACGCAGTGGGTGATCGAGCAACGCCACTTCGCCCCCTTCGCTCTGCCACCTGGCGCGCAGCAACTGATCATCGACTCCTGGCAGCGTCATGAGCCGGCGCTCTATGGTCGCTTCGACTTTTCCTGGAACGGCCAGGGCGCACCTAAATTGCTCGAGTACAACGCCGACACGCCCACCGGCCTGCTAGAGGCCAGCGTGGTGCAGTGGTACTGGCTGCGCGACATGCGGCCTGAGGCCGACCAGTTCAACTCGCTGCACGAGAAACTGATTGAGCGCTGGCGTCAGATCGGCCGCGGCCGCGTGCATTTCACCGCCATCGAGGGCCATGAGGAAGACACCGGCAACGTCCTCTATATGCTAGATGTTGCCCACCAGGCTGGGCTGTCGACCCAGTATGTACCGATCGAAGCGATCGGCTATGACCAGCAGCGTCGTGGCTTCGTCGACCAGCACGAACAGCCCATCGAACATTGCTTCAAACTCTACCCTTGGGAGTGGCTACTGCAGGACGCGTTTGGCGCTCATGTCGGCGCAAGCGGTATCCGCTTCCAGGAGCCGGCGTGGAAACTCTTGCTGTCAAGCAAGGCCATGCTGCCGATCCTCTGGCAGCGCAATCCCGGCCACCCCAACCTACTGCCAGCCAGCTTCACCGCCGACCTGCCCGAACCCTATGTACGCAAACCGCTGTATGCAAGGGAGGGGCAGAACATCCAGATAGTCGGTGCCGGGCTGACGCTGGAGAGCGACGGGCCACACGCCGCCGACGCCTGCATCTACCAGGCTTACGCGCCGCTGCCGCGCTACGGCGACAGCTACACCGTGCTGGGCTGCTGGATGGTCGGCGAGCAGCCTGCAGGCCTCGGCATCCGCGAGGACGCCACACCCATCACCCGCGACAGCAGTCGCTTCCTCCCCCATTACTTCATCGAGTGATCGTCATGGCCATACTGCAGAACCTGGGTAACTTCCTCCTTTATTTCGCCGTCGCGTTGGCGCTGTTCGGCCTGTTTGCCATCATCTATCTACGCTTGACGCCCTATGCCGAACTCAAACTGATCCGCCAGGGCAACCTGGCCGCCGCCGTGGCCCTGCTAGGTGCAATGCTCGGCTTCGCCCTGCCGCTGGCCAGTTGCATCGCCCATAGCGTCAGCCTGCAGGACATGGTTATCTGGGGCGTAATCGCCTTGCTGGTGCAGGCACTGGTGTACCTGGCCGCAGCGCGTCTGCTACCGGAATTGAAACACGGCATCGCTAATGGCCAACTGGCACACGGTGTATTCCTCGGCGGCCTAGCCCTGGTCGTTGGTCTGCTCAACGCAGCCTGCATGGTGTATTGATTCAAACGAGCAGCACTGCACCACCGAACACCATAGTGGCCCACTGCACTAGGCTTAGATAACCCGCCGAGCAACTTGTCCGGCATGGGCGCCTTCACGATAATAAGCGCCCCCAATTTCCCCGGCCCCGGCCAGCGCACACGGTGTTATCGATGACCGAACTCGCCTTGATCATGGTCAGCGCCATCCTGGTTAACAACTTCGTGTTGGTCCAGTTCCTTGGCTTGTGCCCCTTCATGGGCGTTTCGAAGAAAATCGAAACCGCCATCGGCCTGTCGTTGGCCACCACCTTCGTCCTGACCCTGGCCGCCATGTGCAGCTACCTGGTGCAGCAGTACGTGTTGAAGCCGCTGGATATCGAATACCTGCGCACCATCAGCTTTATTCTGGTGATTGCAGTAGTCGTGCAGTTCACCGAAATGGTGGTGAACAAGACCAGCCCGCTGCTGTACCGCGTGCTCGGCATCTTCCTGCCGCTGATCACCACCAACTGCATCGTGCTGGGCGTGGCGCTGCTGAATGCCAACAAGGCTGAATTCACCTTTATCACCGCCACCGCCAACGGCTTTGCTGCTGGCCTTGGCTTTTCTCTGGTGTTGGTGCTGTTTGCGGCCATGCGTGAACGCATTGCCATTGCCGACGTGCCCAAATCCTTCCAAGGCGCAGCCATTGGCATGATCACCGCTGGGCTGATGTCCCTGGCGTTTATGGGCTTTACCGGGCTGATCAAGCTATGAGTCTGGTGCTGATTGCGGTGCTCGCCCTGCTCGCCCTGTGCTTGGTGGCCGGGGCCATTCTCGGGTTTGCCGCGGTTCGCTTCAAAGTCGAAGGCAACCCGATTGCCGAGCAAATCAACGCCCTGCTGCCACAAACTCAATGCGGTCAGTGCGGCTATCCGGGCTGCAAGCCTTACGCCGAGGCGATTGCCGGCGGCGACAAAATCAACAAATGCCCACCCGGCGGCGAAGCGACCATTCAGGCGCTGGCGGATCTGCTGGATGTCGAGCCTGAACCGCTGGACGCCGTCGAAGGCGAAAAGCCGCAGATGGTCGCCTACATTCGCGAGGCCGAGTGCATCGGCTGCACCAAATGCATTCAGGCCTGCCCAGTGGACGCCATCGTCGGTGCAGCCAAACAGATGCACACCGTGATCGTCAGCGAATGCACCGGCTGCGATTTGTGCGTAGAGCCCTGCCCGGTGGACTGCATCGACATGGTCGAGGTCGGCAGCAACCTGCAGAGCTGGAAATGGGAGAAACCCCTGCCGGCTGGGCAGTTGATTGCCACTGATCGGGAGCACGCGGCATGAGTGCGCAGGAACGTATCTGGGATATCCCCGGCGGCATTCATCCGGCCGAGCGCAAGGAGCTGTCCAACCGCACGCCGATCCAGCCGGCACCGCTGCCCAAGCGCCTGACGTTGCCGCTCAACCAGCATATCGGCGCGCCCGCAGAACCTATGGTCGCCGTGGGTGAGCGCGTGCTGAAAGGCCAGCTGATCGCCGCCGCCACCGGCTTTGTCAGTGTACCAGTGCACGCGCCAACCTCCGGCACCGTGAGCTTTATCGGCCCGCAGCCTTACCCGCATGTATCCGGGATGCTCGCGCCGGCCATCGTCATTGAAACGGACGGCCTTGAGCAGTGGTGCCCGCTTGAGCCCTGTCCTGACTATCGCCACCTTGATCATGGCGAATTGATTGAGCGGATCCGCCAGGCTGGCATCAGCGGCCTGGGCGGAGCGGGCTTTCCGACTGCGGTGAAACTCAACGCGCGGCCGACGCAAAAAATCCACACCCTGATCATCAACGGCACCGAGTGCGAGCCGTACATCACTGCCGACGACCTGTTGATGCGCGAGCGCGCCGCGGAGCTGATCAGCGGCATCGACATTCTGGTGCACCTGATCCAGCCGGATCAGGTGTTGATCGGCATCGAAGACAACAAGCCCGAAGCCATCGCCGCGGTGAGCCTTGCGCTGAGCGAGCGCAGTTATGAACTCAAGGTTTTCCCCACCAAGTACCCGTCCGGCGGCGAGAAGCAGCTGGTCCAGATTCTCACCGGCGTGGAAGTCCCCAGCGGTGGCCTGCCGGCGGACATCGGCATGCTCTGCCAGAACGTCGGCACCTGCGTGGCCATTCATGACGCCATCATCCATGGCAAACCACTGATTTCACGCATCACCACGCTCACCGGCGAAGCCCTGGCCAAACCAATGAACGTTGAGGTGCTGCTCGGCACCCCGGTGGGTGAACTGCTGGCATTTGCCGGCCTCGACCGCAGCAAGCTGAACCGGCTGATCATGGGCGGCCCGATGATGGGCTTCACCCTGCCTGACTTTGCCGTGCCCGTGATCAAGACCACCAACTGCCTGCTGGCCTCCACCACCGCCGAGCTACCACCGCCGCCACCGGCCCTGCCCTGCATCCGCTGTGGCGAATGCGCCGAAGCTTGCCCAGCCAGCCTGCTGCCGCAGCAACTGCACTTCTTCGCCATGGGCCAGGAACACGAGCAACTCAAGGCGCACAACCTGTTCGACTGCATCGAATGCGGTGCCTGCGCCTATGTCTGCCCGTCGAGCATTCCGTTGGTGCAGTACTACCGCGCCGCCAAAGCGGAAATTCGCGACCTGGAACAAAAGCAGCTCAAGGCCGAACACTCCAAACTGCGCTTCGAGCTGCGCCAGGAGCGCCTGCGCCGCGCCGACGAGCAGAAAGAAGCCGAACGCCAGGCCCGCACCGCCAAAGCGGCGCAAGCCAAAGCCGCTCAGGCTCAAGCAGCAGCCGGCCCAGAGAGCAGCGAAAGCGTAGCCGCCAAACCAGCCGGGTTAAGTGATGAACTGAAGAAACTCAAAATCGAAGCCAGCATGGCGCAAGTCGCGCTGAAAAAAGCTGAGAAACAACTGGCGGCTCACGCCACTGCGGAGCTGCAGGCCCAGGTCGACGCATTGCGCCTCACCGCGGCGGCAGCACAACAAGCACTCGACACTGCCACAGCGGCTAATCCGCCTGCTCCAGCAGTGGCTGCCGATGATGGCGCGCTGAAAAAAGCCAAGATCGACGCCGCCATGCTTCGCGCCCAGGTGCGCAAGTTGGAAAAACTCGAAACGCCCAGCGCCGAGCAGCAAGGCGAACTGCAGCAAGTGCGCAGCCAACTGGAAAACGCTGAAAAACTGCTGGCCAGCCTGGAAGCCCAGGCAGCGGCCGCCCCCGTAAAAGCGCTCGATGCAGAAGCCCCTGATCCGCTGAAAAAAGCCAAGATCGAACTGGCGATGAAACGCGCCGAGCTGAAAAAGGCCGAGAAAACCGGCAGCGATGAAGCCACACTCGACAGCCTGCGCACGGCATTGACCGCCGCCGAACAGGCGCTGCACCAGGCTGAGGACGCGTCCGGCAAGCCGGTACCTGAGCTGGTGCGCACCGACAAGAAGCCAATCGACGAAACCACCCGTGCGCTAAAGACTGAAGTGGCCTTTGCGCGCGCCGACCTGCGCAAGCTTGAGCGTGATGACAGCAGTGCAGCCGACGCGCTGGCAAGTGCGCGTCAACGCCTGGCAGACGCCGAACGCCAACTCGAGGAACACGCAGGCCACTGAGAACAGCCCTGCGTCACCAACCCCAGTAACAACCGGAGCGCCAATGGCCCTGCCACGTATCACATCGCCCCACGCCAAGGGCAGCAACCGTACCCAGCAAGTGATGCTGCAGGTGCTGCTGGCCACCGTGCCGGGCATCCTGGCCCTGACTTGGCTATTCGGCGCGGGCACGCTGATCAACCTGCTGTGGGCCAGTGCCTGCGCGCTGGCTTTTGAAGCGGCCATCCTGGCGCTGCGCAAACGCCCCGTGCTGTTCTTCCTTAAAGACTACAGCGCTCTCGTCACCGCCGTGTTGCTGGCCTTGGCGCTGCCGCCCTACTCGCCATGGTGGCTAACCCTGGTGGCGACCGGCTTTGCCGTGGTGTTCGGCAAACAGCTCTACGGCGGTCTGGGGCAGAACCCGTTCAACCCGGCCATGCTCGGCTACGTGGTGGCGCTGATCTCCTTTCCGATGGAAATGACCAGTTGGCCAGCGCCGCATAGCGTTGGCCTGCTCGAAGGCCTGCAGCAGATTTTCGGCATCGCCAATCTGCCCGATGGCTGGGCACAGGCAACCGCACTGGACGCCCTCAAGTTGAATAAAAGCCTGACCATGGAAGAGCTCTGGGCGCAAAATCCAGCGTTCGGCTACCTGGGGGGCGCCGCCACGGAGGCGGTCAACCTGGCCTTCCTCGCCGGCGGTTTGTACCTGCTGCACAAACGCCTGTTCACCTGGCATGCGCCGGTGGGCATGCTCGCGGGCCTGGCGGTGATGAGCCTGTTGTTCTGGAACGGTTCGGGCTCGGACTCCAATGGTTCGCCGCTGTTTCACCTGCTCACCGGCGCGACCATGCTCGGTGCATTCTTTATCGTCACGGACCCGGTCAGCGGCGCCACCAGCAACCTCGGTCGGTTGATATTCGGCGTTGGCGTCGGCGTGCTGGTGTATGTGATTCGCGCCTGGGGCGGCTACCCGGACGGCGTCGCGTTCGCCGTGTTGTTGATGAACCTGGCCGCGCCGACCATCGACTACTACACACGGCCGCGCACCTACGGTCATCGCAAGCCGACACGCGGCTTCAAGTTGGGAGAGTGACCGTGGCCCTGCCTGAAATCAGCCGTTCCATGCTGAAAAATGCCTTGGTACTGGGGGCTTTCGCCATTCTGACCGTGGGCATCGTCGCCACGACGCAACTGGGTACGGCCAAACGTATTGAGGCCGCTCAGCGTGAAGCCAAGGTCCAGGCCCTGGCGCAGATTCTGCCCGCCGGCAGCTATGACAACCACCTGCTGGACAACGTCCGCAACGTTCATGACCCATTGCTGGGCAACAAAGGCCCTACTCCGGCCTACCTGGCCACCCGCAATGGCGAACCCAGTGCGGTGATCCTGCAGGCCACAGCACCGGACGGTTACAGCGGTAGCATCAGCCTGTTGATCGGCATCCTGGCCGATGGCCGCCTGGCCGGCGTGCGGGTGATCAGCCACAAGGAGACACCGGGCCTGGGCGACAAGATCGAGTTGGCCAAGAACAACTGGATCAACAGTTTCGTGGGCACCTCGCTGCAGAGCCCGGATGACTCCGGCTGGGCGGTTAAGAAGGACGGCGGCCAGTTTGATCAATTCGCCGGGGCCACCATCACCCCGCGCGCCGTGGTCAAAGCGGTGCACAAGGCGCTGCAGTATTTCGATGCGCACCGGGTAGAACTGCTCACGTTCCAGGAGACTGACAATGACTAGTTACCGCGAAATCGTCGTCAATAGCCTGTGGAAGAATAATCCTGGCCTGGTCCAGCTGCTTGGCTTGTGCCCCCTACTGGGCGTCAGCAACTCGGTGGTCAACGCCCTGGGCATGGGTCTGGCCACCGCCCTGGTGCTGGCCTGTTCGAATGCCGCCGTGTCGCTGATCCGCAATGCGGTAACCGATGCCGTACGCTTGCCCGTATTTGTCATGATCATCGCTGCGCTGACCACCTGCACCGAGTTGCTGATGCAGGCGTTCACCTACGAGCTGTACCAGATCCTCGGCATCTTCATTCCGCTGATCACCACCAACTGCATCATCCTCGGCCGCGCCGAAGCATTTGCCGCCAAGAACAAGGTCAGCCATGCCGCCTTTGATGGGCTGATGATGGGCATTGGTTTCGGCCTGGTGATGGTGGTGATCGGGGCTGTGCGTGAACTGCTCGGCACCGGCGCACTGTTTGCCAATATGCAGCTGCTGTTCGGCCCGATTGCCGCAAATTGGCAGCTGACACTGTTCAGTGACTATAAGGGCTTCCTCCTGGCGATCCTGCCGCCGGGGGCGTTTCTGGTGCTGGGCCTGCTGGTGGCAGGCAAAAACCGCATCGATGAACACCTCGCGGCCAAAGCCAAGGCGCAGGAACCGGAAGCCCCCGTGCAAAGCCGTCGCGTACGCGTCACTGGAGTGATCGAGTGAACGCAGCCAAGCGCTATGAAATCTTCCGCCGCCTGCACGAAGACAACCCCGAACCCAAGACCGAACTGGCCTACAGCACGCCGTTTGAACTGCTGGTCGCGGTGACGCTGTCTGCCCAGGCCACCGACGTCAGCGTGAACAAGGCCACCGCCAAGCTGTTCCCGGTGGCCAATACGCCCGAGGCGATTTACGCACTCGGCGTCGAGGGGCTGAGCGAATACATCAAGACCATCGGCTTGTATAACAGCAAGGCGAAGAACGTCATCGAGGCCTGCCGCATCCTGATCGAGAAACATGGCAGCCAGGTGCCGGACAACCGCGAAGACCTCGAAGCCCTGCCCGGCGTCGGCCGCAAGACCGCCAACGTGGTACTCAACACGGCGTTTCGCCAGCTGGCGATGGCGGTGGACACGCACATCTTCCGTGTCAGCAACCGCACCGGCATCGCCCCCGGCAAGAACGTGCTGGAGGTGGAAAAGAAGCTGATGAAGTTTGTGCCCAAGGAATTTCTGCTCGACTCGCACCACTGGCTGATCCTGCATGGCCGCTATGTGTGCCAGGCGCGCAAGCCACGTTGCGGCAGCTGCCGTATCGAAGACCTATGCGAATACAAACAGAAAACCTCCGACGATTGAGCCGCTATTCATCTGCTCAATAAGTTGATTGAAAAAATCTTTTTTACCCGACCAGGTTTTGCCGTTATAAGGTGCGCAAATGGCCCTTGTAGCCTGGAGTGAAACACATGAGCACTGATAAAGAAGATCTTGAGCTCGACGAAGATTTTGTTGCCGAAGAAGCGGATGAAACAGAAGCGCCGGTAGAAGTAGCCAAAACCAATCTGACCAAGCGCCGCATCATCGACAACTTCCTCGAAGAGCGACGCTTGCACAAGCAATTGGCCGAATACGACTTCGACCTCTAAACCCGCCAGCAACGAAAAGCCCCGCATCTGCGGGGCTTTTTTATGACGCGACACGGGGCTGACCTTTAGCCATCAGCGGCTATCAGTCCGCGCGCGAAGGCGACAACAGCTCGATTTTGTAGCCATCCGGGTCTTCAACAAACGCCAGAATGCTGGTGCCGTGCTTCATGGGGCCCGGCTCACGGGTGATCTTGCCGCCGCGGGTGCGAATGTCTTCGCAAGCCTTGTACACATCGGCCACTTCCAAAGCAATATGGCCATAGCCGGTGCCCAACTCGTAACTGTCCACGCCCCAGTTATGGGTCAGTTCGATCACGCTGTTGTGCGCCTCGTCACCGTAACCGACGAATGCCAGAGTGAACTGCCCTTCGGGATAGTCCTTACGACGTAGCAGGGTCATGCCCAGCACTTCGGTGTAGAACGCGATGGATTTATCCATATCGCCCACGCGCAGCATGGTGTGCAGCAGTCTCATCTGTTCTCTCCTCATCACTGGCCCGACTACACGGACCTATAAATGCAAACCCCGGCTTATGGCCGGGGCTTGGTAGGCTCAGGCGCTGAGTCTATCAGAGCATCTTGCGCCCTTTACCCGCCGCGATGCGCATGCGCAGTGCATTGAGTTTGATAAAGCCGCCAGCGTCGGCCTGGTTGTAAGCGCCGCCGTCTTCTTCGAAGGTGGCGATATTGGCGTCAAACAGCGAATCGTCGGACTTACGGCCGGTGATGATCACGTTGCCTTTGTACAGCTTCATGCGCACCACGCCGTTCACGTTGGCCTGCGAGGCGTCGATCATCTGTTGCAGCATCAGACGCTCAGGGCTCCACCAGAAACCGTTATAGATCAGGCTGGCGTACTTCGGCATCAGCTCGTCTTTCAGGTGAGCCACTTCGCGATCCAGGGTGATCGACTCAATGGCACGGTGGCCCTTGAGCATGATGGTGCCGCCCGGGGTCTCGTAGCAGCCACGGGACTTCATCCCGACAAAACGGTTCTCGACGATATCCAGACGACCGATACCGTTCTCACCACCAATGCGGTTCAGCTCAGCCAATACGGTCGCCGGGCTCATTTCCTTGCCGTCGATGGCAACGATATCGCCCTTGCGGTAAGTCAGCTCGATGTAGGTCGGGGTGTCCGGTGCGGCTTCTGGCGATTTAGTCCAGCGCCACATGTCTTCTTCGTGCTCGGTCCAGGTGTCTTCCAGCACGCCACCTTCATAGGAGATGTGCAGCAGGTTGGCATCCATGGAATACGGCGACTTCTTCTTGCCGTGACGCTCGATTGGGATGGCGTGCTTCTCGGCGTAGTCCATCAGCTTCTCGCGCGACAGCAAGTCCCACTCGCGCCATGGAGCGATAACTTTAACGCCGGGCTTGAGCGCATAGGCGCCCAGCTCGAAACGCACCTGGTCGTTGCCTTTACCGGTGGCACCGTGGGAGATGGCGTCTGCACCAGTCTCGTTGGCGATTTCGATCAGGCGCTTGGCGATCAGTGGACGGGCAATGGACGTGCCCAGCAGGTACTCACCTTCGTAAACGGTGTTGGCACGGAACATCGGGTAAACGAAGTCACGCACAAATTCTTCGCGCAGGTCGTCGATGTAGATTTCCTTGACGCCCATGGCCTGAGCCTTGGCACGTGCCGGCTCGACTTCCTCACCCTGGCCGAGATCTGCGGTGAAGGTCACCACTTCGCAGTTATAGGTATCTTGCAGCCACTTGAGGATCACGGAAGTGTCCAGGCCACCGGAATATGCCAGGACTACCTTGTTTACGTCGGCCATGCCATCAACTCCACGGGGTTGTGCGGGAAAACCGACGATTCTACTGCCCATGCCGTCTGATTTATAGAGGCGCGACAGCTTGTGATGACCAAGCGACGGTTAATTGTTGGACAACGGATGAACAGCATGCATCAGGAGGTGGCTGCAGGCTCCTCAGCAGTGGGTGCAGGCGTTGCTTCGGGCGGCACTGCCGCCTCAGGCACACGATCAAGCAGAATGGTCACCCGGCGGTTCTTCGCCCGGTTGGCTTCGTTGGTATTGGGTGCAAGGGGATAACGCTCGCCATGGAAACGCATGGTGATCTGCTCAGCCGGAATACCATTAGCCTTGAGGTACTCCATCACCGCCAGTGCCCGGCGCCGTGACATATCGCGGTTCGTCAGGCGATTGCCGCTGTTGTCCGCATGGCCGTCAAGCTGAATTCGATTAACACTGGGATCAGCCTTGAGGTAGCTCAAAATGATATCAAGCTTGGCTTGTGCGAGCGGTTCCAGGACGATGCCCCCCCCCGGAAAACCCACCAAGCTCTTGCGTACCTGATCAAAATTCACCGGCAGCAACTTTGCGGTGCACGCGAGGTACTCGTCATACGCCTTATCGAATTTGGCCGGTAGTAGACGCACTTCAATACTGTCACCGCCCATGGCTGTACGGTGTCGTACCACAGGGCTGCGCCCCTCAAGCAATCCAGTCAATAACCGCACACCCTGCTCTTGAGAACTGTTGAACAGCACTTCGGCCGACAGCACATTGACCGAGCCGAGATTGATGTCCCCTCGCCCTGGCTGCCACGGTGCAGCAGCAGCCAACAGCGTCGCGTTGCCTTTGCTCATCCAGCGCTCGCGGGCCTTGAGACTGAATATCACCTGCTCCCCAGCTCGCCGCACAAACACCCCGGAGCCGAAATCGGTGATAGGTTGCGACAGGCGGCACTCGAACTGATCACCTTCAACCTGCCACTCGATCTTCTCCAGACGAGTCTGGAAGCTGATAGCAAGGGCCGACTGGCTTGCCAGCAGGCAAAGCACTGCGAGTGGGTAGGGTCGCACGACAGACTCCAGGGAATACGGCTTACCTTCTGTCTATCGGTGCCGCGCCAGAAAACTTGAGCACGCAGCCACGCTCAGGTGCCGCCATCCCAGGAAGCGGCCAGGCGGTAGCCATCGACATCCATCCGAGTTTGTCCAACACGCCTGCTTTCAACGTGCTGCCACGGGGCTTTTCCGGTAGCATTCTCGCCACGTTTTGCCCGCCTGGAAGCTTCCATGACTGACCGCCTTACCCTGCTGCGTCCCGACGACTGGCACATCCACCTGCGCGACGGTGGCGTCCTGCCCCACACCGTCGCCGATGTAGCCCGCACCTTCGGACGCGCCATCATCATGCCCAACCTGGTGCCGCCGGTACGCAACGCCAGCGAAGCCGATGCCTATCGCCAACGCATTCTCAGCGCCCGCCCTGCGGGCAGCCGTTTCGAGCCGCTGATGGTGCTGTACCTCACCGACCTGACCCAGCCTGAAGACATTCGCACAGCCAAAGCCTCGGGCTTTGTGCATGCGGCCAAGCTCTACCCGGCCGGCGCGACCACCAACTCCGATTCTGGCGTGACCAGCATCGACAAGATTTTCCCGGTGCTCGAAACCATGGCTGAAGTCGGCCTACCGCTGCTGGTACACGGCGAAGTGACGCGCAGCGAGATCGATGTATTCGACCGCGAGAAGATCTTTATCGGCGAACACCTGAGCCGTGTGGTCGAGCGCTTCCCGACCCTGAAAGTGGTGTTCGAGCACATCACCACGCGCGATGCGGTGGAGTTCGTACAAGGCGCCTCGGCCAACGTAGGTGCCACCATCACCGCCCATCACCTGCTGTACAACCGCAACCACATGCTGGTTGGCGGCATCCGCCCACACTTCTATTGCCTGCCGATCCTCAAGCGCAACACCCACCAGGATGCCCTGCTGGATGCGGCCACCAGTGGCAACGCCAAGTTCTTCCTCGGCACCGACTCGGCGCCGCACGCCAAGCACGCCAAAGAAGCAGCCTGCGGCTGCGCCGGTTGCTACACCGCCTATGCGGCCATCGAGCTGTATGCCGAGGCTTTTGAGCAGCGCAATGCGCTGGACAAACTGGAAGCCTTCGCCAGCCTCAACGGCCCGGATTTCTATGGCCTGCCGCGCAACAGCGACAGCATCACCCTGGTACGTGAAGACTGGACTGCACCTGCCAGCCTGCCACTGGGCGAGCAAACCGTTATCCCGCTGCGCGCTGGTGAAACCCTGCGCTGGCGTCTGCTGGAGCGCCAAGCGTGAGTGAAGACCTGTACGACGACGAGCTCGAGAGCAGCCCGCACTCCGGCCCACGCCACCCGATGGCGACACGCTTTCGTGGCTACTTGCCGGTAGTCGTGGACGTGGAAACCGGTGGTTTCAACTGCGCCACCGATGCCCTGCTGGAGATTGCCGCTACCACCATCGGCATGGATGAAGGCGGTTTTCTTTATCCGGAACACACCCACTTCTTTCGTATCGAGCCGTTCGCAGGCGCGAATATCGAACAAGCGGCACTGGACTTCACCGGTATCAAGCTCGATCACCCGTTGCGCATGGCGGTGAGTGAAGAGCATGCCCTTGGCGAGATCTTCAAAGGGCTGCGCAAGTCGTTGAAGGCCAACAGCTGCAAACGGGCGATTCTGGTCGGGCACAACAGCAGCTTCGACCTGGGTTTCCTCAATGCGGCCGTGGCGCGCTGCGGCATCAAACGCAACCCGTTCCACCCGTTCTCCAGCTTCGATACCGCCACCCTGGCTGGCCTGGCTTACGGCCAGACCGTACTGGCCAAGGCCTGCCAGGCCGCTGGCATCGATTTCGATGGCAAGGAAGCACACTCGGCCCGTTACGACACAGAGAAAACCGCCGAACTGTTCTGCGGCATCGTCAACCGCTGGAAAGAGATGGGCGGCTGGATGGATTTCGACGACTGACAACCATAGTCGCCGCATATCCATCGCGCATAAAAAAGCCCCGCAATCGCGGGGCTTTTTAATACTGCAGGCAGCGCAGGACAAGCCTGCGCTGCCTTTATCAAGCGCTCTGTGCCAGGTCCATCAACTCGCGGTTAGCCACAGCGTACATGGCGTAATCGGTGTTGGTGGCCGCACGTAGCTCGCCGAGCATGACCTTCCAGCGATCAACCAGACGGCGGTGTTGGTCCAGCCACACGCCGACCCGCTCTTCGATATCCGCCGGGCCTTCGGCCATTTGCAGTACCGAGACGGTGATGGCGCGTTGCTGCCAGTCCAGGTCATCGCGGAAGGCTTCACGGGCCAGGGCTTGCCAGTTGTTTTCCACCGGCAGGCTGGTGATCTGCTGCAGATACCAGGACAACTCCAGCGCTCCACCGGTGGCGAAGTAGGCGGTGGCCACCTCTCCAGCATCCTTGCCTGTTACATCCGCCGCCTCAATGATCGGCAACAGGGTGTACAAGTGGCTGGTGCCGGCGACCACACGCGCCAGTTCTTCCGGCACACCGGCTTCGACATACCCCTGGAAGCGTGCCAGCCACTGTTCACGGGCCGGACCTTCGAGCAGTTCGTCGAGTCGACCAACCAATGCTTCGATGCGCGGCGCGAAATGCGCCACATCGCGGGCCGCATCCAGCTCGTTGCGACGGCTGCGCAGGAACCAGCGGGTCGCACGGCGCCCCAGGCGCATCAGCTCGTCCATCAACTGCAGTTGCAGCTCGGCAGGCACCTGGTAGTCCAGCGCCTCGATCTGCTGCCACCAGTGCGGCAGACGGAACAGATCACGCACGATCACATAGGCGCCGGCGACATTCGCTGCGCTCATGCCGGTGGATTCCTTCAGGCGCTGCACAAAGGTGATACCCATGTGGTTGACCAGATCGTTGGCAATCTGTGTGCTGACAATTTCGCGCTTGAGACGATGACGACGCATCGGCTCACCAAACTTCTTCGCCAGCAAGGGCGGGAAGGCGGTTTCCATCTCACGGGCCAGGTACTCGTCATCCGGTACCAGGGATTTCAACAGGGCTTCCTTGAGGTCGATCTTGCTATAAGAGATCAGCACCGACAGCTCCGGCCGGGTCAAGCCCAAGCCATTGGCGGCGCGTTCGTTGAGTTCATCGTCGGTGGGCAGGAACTCCAGCGCGCGGTCCAGTTTGCCCGCCGCTTCCAGATCCGTCATCAAGCGCTTGTACTCGCCAACCCGCTCACGCGCACGGCGCTCGGCCAGCGACAACGCCTGGGTCTGCTTGTAGTTGTTGCCCAACACCAGGCCGCCGACTGCATCGGTCATTTCCACCAGCAGCTTGTTGCGTTGCTTGCCGGTCATGTCACCCGCACCAACGATTTCGCCGAGCAGGATCTTGATGTTTACCTCGTGGTCGGAGCAGTCCACCCCCCCCGCGTTGTCGATAAAGTCGGTGTTGCTCTTGCCGCCATTGAGGCCGTACTCGACGCGACCCAGTTGGGTCATACCCAGGTTGCCGCCCTCACCCACCACCTTGGCACGCAGTTCGCGGCCATCCACACGTAGCAGGTCGTTGGCCTTGTCGCCGACATCGGCGTGGCTTTCCTTGCTGGATTTCACGTAGGTGCCGATGCCGCCGTTCCACAGCAGGTCCACCGGCGCCTTGAGCAGCGCGTTGAGCAGCTCGGTCGGGGCCAGCTTGTCGGCGCTGATATCAAAGCGTTCTTTCATCTGCGGACTGATGGCGATGCTCTTGGCGCTGCGCAGGAAGATCCCACCGCCCGCCGAGATCAGCTTGGCGTCGTAATCGGCCCAGCTGGAGCGCGGCAGATCAAACAGCCGTTTGCGCTCGATAAAACTCTTCGCCGCATCCGGGTTGGGGTCGATAAAGATATGCATATGGTTGAAGGCAGCGACCAGCTGCAGGCTTTCCGAGAGCAGCAAACCGTTGCCGAACACGTCACCGGCCATGTCACCGATACCGATCACCGTAACGTTGTCCTTCTGCACGTCGATACCGCGCTCACGGAAGTGACGCTGCACCGAGACCCAGCCACCCTTGGCGGTGATACCCATGCCTTTGTGGTCGTAACCGGCTGAACCGCCCGAAGCGAAAGCATCGTCCAGCCAGAAGCCATAGTCCTGGGCAATGCCGTTGGCGATGTCAGAGAAGGTCGCTGTACCTTTGTCGGCCGCCACCACCAGGTAGGGATCGTCGCCATCGTGACGCACCACGTTCTGCGGCGGCACCACGGCACCGTCTTTGAGGTTGTCGGTGATGTCCAGCAGGCCGCTGATAAAAATGCGGTAGCAGGCAATGCCTTCAGCCAGCACATCATCACGCGAGCCCCCCAGCGGCAGGCGCCGTGGGATAAAACCGCCCTTGGCACCCATCGGCACGATGACCGCGTTCTTCACCTGCTGCGCCTTGACCAGGCCCAGTACCTCGGTGCGGAAGTCTTCCTCACGATCCGACCAACGCAGGCCACCACGGGCGACGTCACCAAAGCGCAGGTGCACGCCTTCAACACGCGGCGAATAGACGAAGATTTCGAACTTTGGCGTGGGCCGCGGAATATCCGGAATCGCCCGCGGGTTGAGCTTGAAGCTGAAGTAGGACTTGTTCTGTCCAGACGCGTCGGTCTGGTAGAAGTTAGTGCGCAGGGTGGCTTTGATCAGGTCCAGATAACGACGCAGGATGCGGTCTTCGTTGAGCACCGCAACGTTGTCCAGCGCGGCGAGAATCGCCTGCTCAAGCTTCTGCTGCTTGTCTTCCAGATCATCGGCGGTGAGCTTGCGCGCCAGGTAGAAACGCGTTTTGAACAGGCGCACCAGTTCCTTGGCAATATCGGCGTGATTGGCCAGGGTGCTGGCGATGTAACTGAGGTCAAAGCCCAGGCGAATCTGCTTGAGGTAGCGGGCATAGGCGCGCAGCAGCGCCACATCACGCCAGGGCATGGCGGCCATCAGCACCAGACGGTTGAAGCCGTCGTTCTCCGCCGCGCCGCCGACGATGTTGACGAAAGCGTCCTGCAAGGTGTCATTGAGTTGTTGGATATCAACATCCAACCCCTCGGCATAGGTAAAAGCAAAATCATGAATCCAGAATTCCCGCCCATCCGAATGCCGCAACTTATAGGGGAACTCACCGAGTACGCGCAGGCCAAGGTTTTCCAGAATCGGCAACACATCTGACAGTGGCAACGGTGTATCGGCGTGATACAGCTTGCAATGCAACTGCTGATCACTCTGGCTCAGCGGTTGGTAGAAGCTCATCACCAACTGCCGCTGACTGTCCAGGCTGAGCAGGTGCTGCATGTCTACCACGGCCGAGTGCGGAGCAAAACGCTCGCGGTAACCGGCAGGGAAACCACCCGGGAATTCGCTGAGCACTTCGGTGCCCTGAGCTTCGCCGAGGCTCTCGACAATCAGGCTGGTGTAATCGTCCTTCCACGAACGGCAAGCCTGGATGACTTCTTTCTCCAGACGCAGCGGGTCAATCTGCACACGCTTGGCCGGATCGACTTTGAGGATGAACTGCACCCGCGCCAGCACTGACTCGGAGAAGAAGGTCCAGAATTCGCAATCGGTGGCCTGCAGGCGCTCCATCAGCACCTGCTGGATCTTCATGCGGGTTTCGGTGGAGTACACATCGCGTGGCACATAGGCCAGGCAGTAGCAGAAGCGGCCGTACGGATCGCGGCGCAGGAACACGCGAATCTTGTTGCGCTCCTGAATCTGCACAATGGCGATAGTGGTGCTGAACAGCTCATCCACCGGGGTTTGGAACAGGTCGTCACGCGGCAGCACTTCCAATACCTGAGCCAGCTCTTTGCCCAGGTGTGCGCTGCTGTCGAAACCGGAGCGCTGCTTGATCACCGCCACCTTGCGGCGGATAAACGGAATATTCCACACGCTCTCGGCATACACCGCCGAGGTGTACAGGCCCATGAAGCGGCATTCCTTGACCACCTTGCCCTTGGCGTCCAGCTCGCGGATCGATACCAGGTCCGGATACGCCGGACGGTGCACCCGGCTCGGTACAGCGGCCTTGGCAAAGGACAGCAGCTGCGGCTCACGCAGGTAGGCCACAGCTTCCGGCTCGATATGCAGCTCATCGGCCTTGAGCCCTGCGCGCAAACGCTTGGACAGGCCGAGCAAGGATTTCTCGTCGTAGACCAGGCTGCCACCGCTGGAACTGTCTGCAACGGTGAACTCTTCATAGCCAAGGAAAGTGAAGTGGTCGTCGAGCAACCAGCTCATGAATACTTTGATTTCTTCCAGCTCAGCGCCTTCGACCTTGAGCTTGGCCTTGTCCAGCCAAGCCAGCAGTTCCTTGGCCTTGGCTTTCATGGGCTGGAAGTCAGCCACGCTCAAGCGCACATCGCTGAACACGTCCTGCAGAGCTTTTTCCAGGGTCTTCAGCTCGCCGGCATTGGCGCAGCGGTCGATTTCCAGGAACATCAGCGCTTCATGCTGCACATCCTTGCCCTGAGCCCCCTTGGGCAGAATTTCCAGCAGCTCACCGGCTTTGTTGCGGCGCACGCTGAATACGCTGTTTTGCAGGGTATGAATGCTGTAACCGTGGCGGTTCAGCTCCATACGCACCGAGTCGACCAGGAAGGGAATGTCGCTGTGCAGAATTTCCACGGCCGTGTGGGTGGACTGCCAGCCGTGCTTTTCATAATCCGGGTTGAACACCCGCACTTCGGGCTTGGCCGGGACAAAACGCTCCAGCAGGCGCCAGGACGACAATGTGCAGCCGACCAGATCAGAGAGGCGCCGCTGGGTCAGCTCTTCAAGCGCGATAATGCCGAAAAATTGCTCGGCGAACAGGGCTACTTGTGGCAGAACCTGTTCGCTGACGTGCTGCGCCAGGGCCGTTTGCAGATGGTGCTGAAAATCGGCTTTGCTGGCCGCCGTAAAGAACGCCATGGTGTGCTCCATTTGGCTTGTTGTTCGACTGGTGACGTGATCGGGGCAGTCGCAAGAAGGACCTTCGCCACAACCTTGTTGTTCAACGTTAGTCTAGGAGGCAGCGATTGCATTAAAGTGGCTGCCACTTAACTCTGGCGAGGTTCGAGACTCGCTGGTCACATTTGCCGGATGAGCTTAACGATGGAACACCGTGAAGCGCTTGTCGCGCTGCGACATTTTCTTTCAAGCCAGATCCTCGGCCAGGAAAAACTCATCGAAAGGCTGCTGATTGCCTTGCTTGCCGATGGCCACATGCTGGTCGAAGGCGCACCGGGTCTGGCCAAGACCAAGGCGATCAAGGAGCTGGCCGAGGGTATCGAAGCCGAGTTTCACCGCATTCAGTTCACCCCCGACCTGCTCCCGGCAGATATCACCGGCACCGAAATCTATCGCCCGGAAACGGGTAGCTTCGTGTTCCAGCAAGGGCCGATATTCCACAACCTGGTGCTCGCCGATGAAATCAACCGCGCGCCGGCCAAGGTGCAATCGGCGCTGCTTGAAGCCATGGCTGAGCGCCAGGTCAGTGTCGGCCGTAGCACTTATGAGCTGTCGCCGCTGTTTCTGGTCATGGCCACGCAGAACCCGATCGAGCAGGAAGGCACCTACCCGCTGCCCGAAGCTCAGCTTGATCGTTTTCTGATGCATGTGAAAATCGGTTTTCCTGATGCCGGTGTCGAACGCAAGATCCTCGCGCAGGCCCGTGGCGAAGCGCTGAATGGCGAAACCAAGCCCGAGCAACTGGTCAGCCAGCAGGCAATCTTCGCCGCACGCCAGGAGATTCTCGGCCTGTACATGGCCGACGCAGTGGAGGAATACCTGGTGCAACTGGTAATGGCCTCGCGCACCCCGGCCAAGTTCGACCCTGAGCTGGCCGAGTGGATAGCCTACGGCGCCAGTCCACGCGGCTCGATTGCCCTGGACCGCTGTGCACGGGCACACGCCTGGCTGGCCGGACGCGACTTCGTCAGCCCGGAAGATATCCAGGCCGTGCTGTTCGACGTGCTGCGCCACCGGATCATCTTGTCGTTTGAAGCCGAAGCCGCCGGCATCGATCAGGACCGCGTCATACAGCGTATTCTCGATGTTGTGGCGGTCGCCTGAGCACCATGCACGACCAACCCACGCAGCCCGGCATTCGCGTCAGCCTCGGTGAACTGATCGAGATGCGCCACCGTGTGCATGAGGTGCAGCTGTTTTCCACCCCGGCGCGGCGCAGCCCGCTGATTGGCCTGCACCACTCCAAACTGCGCGGACGCGGCGTGGACTTCGATCAGGTGCGTGTCTATCAGGCCGGCGATGATGTGCGCACCATCGATTGGCGGGTGACCGCGCGCACCCAGGAGCCACACACCAAGTTGTTCCATGAAGAACGCGAGCGGCCGATCTACATCATGGTCGAGCAGAGCAAGCAGCTATTTTTTGGCTCCGGACTGATGTTCAAGTCGGTGCTCGCGGCCCATGCTGCCAGCCTGATCGGCTGGGCCGCCCTGGGCCATAACGACCGCATCGGTGGCCTGGTATTTGGCGATCTGGAACACCACGAAATCAAACCACGGCGCAGCAAGCAGAGCCTGCTGCAACTGCTCAGCCGCCTGACCAAAGCCAATCAGGCCCTGAGCAGCGACAGCCAGGGCGGCCGCGACAGCTTTGGCCTGGCCTTGCGTCGCGCCCGCGAGGTACTGCGCCCCGGCAGCCTGGTGGTGATTCTGTGTGATGAACGCACCTTGAGCGACAGCAGCGAACAACAGTTGCTGCTGCTGGCGCGGCACACTGACCTGCTGTTGCTACCCCTGTCAGACCCGCTCGACCATGCCCTGCCGAATGCCGGCCTGCTGCGTTTTACCGAACACGGCGCGCAGCTGGAGCTGGATACCCAGGACGCCGAACTGCGCCAGGCCTACCGTAGCCTGGCCGATGCCCGCCAGGCACGCTGGCAGCGCCTGGCGCAAAAGCTTGGCGTGCCGCTGCTGGCGCTGAATACCCAGAGCGAGATGATCGAGCAGCTGCGCGAGCACCTGAATGCCCAACGGCCGAGGAAGGCCCTGTGAACCCGCTGGACCAACTCGAACCGCTGATCACCCCTGCGCCGATCAGCTGGTGGCCACCGGCGCCGGGCTGGTGGCTGCTCGCGGTTCTAGTGCCGCTGCTGTTATGGGCCGCCTTCAAACTGCTTAAACGCCTGCCACGCAAAGCTGCCGAGCGGTCGAGCGAAGCGCCGCTTGACCCGTTGCGCCAGGCTGCGTTGAACGAACTCGAACGCCTCAGCAAACCCTATGACGGCATCGACGCCGGCCCCTGGCTGCAGCAACTCAATGCCATCCTCAAACGTCTGTGCCGCGAGCGCTACCCACAAAGCAACAGCCACACCCTGAGCAGCCGCGCCTGGCTGGCCTTTCTCGACAGCCGTTGCCCTGCCGCCGGCCTGACCCGCTGGATGATCCTGGTGGAGGGCGCCTATCGCCCGCGCTGCAGCCTGGATGACAAGGCTATCACCGGCCTCAACCAGGCGGTGTCAATCTGGATTCGCAAACATGTTTGAGTTTGCCTGGCCCTGGGTCTTCCTGATCGCCCCCCTGCCCTGGCTGCTGCGCCGCTGGCTGCCGCCTGCGGACAGCGGCGAAGCGGCGCTGAAAATCAGCTTTCTGGCAGAACTCGAAGGCTTGAGCGGTCGCCGCGCCCGCGTGCGACTGCCAGCCTTGCAACAACAGGCGCCGTTTGCGCTGATCTGGCTGTTACTGCTGCTCGCCAGTGCGCGTCCGCAATGGCTGGGTGAGCCGCTGCCGTTGCCCGCCAGCGGCCGCGACCTGCTGCTGGCGGTGGATGTATCCGGCTCCATGGATTACGCCGATATGCTCTGGGAAGAGCAGGAAGTCAGCCGCCTGACCTTGGTCAAGCACCTGCTCGGCGACTTTATCGACGGCCGCCAGGGTGACCGGGTCGGCCTGATCCTGTTCGGCAGCCGCGCCTACCTGCAGTCGCCACTGACCTTCGACCGACAGACCGTGCACACCTGGCTGGATGAGGCGCAAAAAAACATCGCCGGACCACAGACCGCCATCGGTGACGCCATTGGTCTGGCAGTCAAACGCCTGCGTGAACGCCCGGCGCAGAGCCGCGTGCTGGTACTGGTCACCGATGGTGCCAACAATGGTGGCGAAATCGATCCCTTGACCGCCGCCCGCCTGGCCGCTGAGGAAGGCATCACCATTTACCCGATCGGCATCGGTGCCGATCCTGAGCAAGGTGGCGTGCTCGGCATGCTTGGCTTTAATCCCGGCATCGATCTGGACGAACCGAGCCTGCGGGCGATTGCCGAGGCCACAGGCGGCGAATACTTCCGCGCCCGCGACAGCGAAGAGCTGCAAGCCATCGAAACCACCCTCGACCGTCTCGAACCGGTGGCGCAGAAGCCGACCCTGGCACGGCCCACCTTGCCGCTCTATCCCTGGCCGCTGGGTCTGGCCTTACTGTTCAGCCTGCTGCTGGTCGGTAAGACACTCTGGCCGAGCCTGCCGCTACGCTGGCGCACTCAGCTGACACGGCTGCGGAGGACACAGTCATGAGCGAACTGATCAGCCTCTGGCCGCACTGGCAGCGCCCCTTCTGGCTGCTGCTGATGCCGCTGCTGGGCTTTCTGCTCTGGCAGCTCTGGCACCGGGAAAAGCGCAGCGGCCGCTGGCAAGCCCTGCTGCCGACCGCCTTCCAGGCCGCACTGCTGACGGCCACCGGTGGGCGCAACAGTCGTCTGCCCTGGTTGGCCCTCGGTCTGGCGTGGCTGCTGGCACTGTTGGCGCTACTTGGCCCCAGCTGGCAACGCATCGAGCAGCAGAACCCCAAGCCAGCCGACCCGCTGGTGGTAATGCTCGAACTGACACCCGAGATGCTCGCCAGCGATGCCTCGCCCAATCGCCTGGCCCAGGCCAAGCGCAAACTGCTCGATTTGCTGGAGGCACGCCAGGATGCGCAAACCGCCATCGTCGTGTATGCCGGCAGCGCGCATACCCTGGTGCCGCTGTCCGACGACCTGGCCACCAGCCGCAATCTGCTCGATGTGCTGAGTCCAGAGATCATGCCGGAGCCTGGCAAGCGTGCCGACCTGGCGGTGGCCAAAGCCCTGCAACTGCTCGAACAGGGCGCCCAGGGCAATGGCCGCCTGCTGCTGCTGACCAGTAGCCTCGATGAAACCCAGCGCCAGGCGATCAGCCAGGCCCTCGGCCGCCGCGGCGAGCGCCTGCACATTCTCGGCATTGGCAGCACCCAGGGCGCACCGATCATTCGGGAGGACGGCTCGTTTCTCAAGGATGCCCAGGGCACCATCCTGCTACCGCGCCTGGACAGCAACGGCCTCAAGCGTTTTGCCAGTGAGCTGGGCGGCCTGTATCAGGCTGTGACGCTGGATGAACGCGATCTGCGCAACCTGGGCCTACTGGATGCCCCACAACAGCTGCGCCGCGACGGCGAGCTGACCCAGCTGCAAGCCTGGGCTGACCAGAGCCACTGGTTGCTCTTGCCGCTGTTGTTACTGGCCGCCTGCGCCGCACGCCGCGGCTGGCTGCTGTGCATGCCGCTGTTGCTGCTGAGCCTGCCGCAGAACAGCTACGCCTTCAGCTTCGACGACCTCTGGCTACGTGCCGATCAGCAAGGCCAGCGCCTGCTGGAGGCGCAGCAACCGGCGGCTGCCGCGCAGCGTTTCAATGATCCGCGCTGGCAAGGCCAGGCGCTCTACCAGGCCGGGGATTACGCCGCAGCCGCCGAACGCTTTGCCAATGGCGAAAGCGCCAGCGACCACTACAACCGTGGCAACGCCCTGGCGCGCAGCAATGAACTGGAAGCCGCCCTAGACGCCTATACCCAGGCGCTGGAACTGCAACCCGACTTGGCTCAGGCGCAAAAGAACAAAGCCCTGGTCGAAGAACTGCTGCGCCAGAACCAGCAGCAGCAACAGCAGAATCAAAGCGACAACGCACAAGAACCCGACGAGCAGCAGCATCAGCCCAGCAGCCAGCCGCAGGCAGGCCAGTCCGATCCAGACGCCCAGCAGCAGGCCGAACAATCGCCGGGCAAGCCGTCAGAGCCAGAGGATAAGGGCGAAAAACCCGCACAACCCGGCACCGACGAAGACACGGAGACACCGCCGTCGCAACCAGAAGACGACAACACCAGTGAAGAACAGATCGCCAGTGCCGAACCGAGCCTCGACGGCGAGCGGCGTCAGGCATTGGAACAATGGCTGCGGCAGATCCCCGATGATCCGGGCGAGCTGCTGCGGCGTAAATTCAGGCTGGAACAACAACAGCGCCAGGAACAACTGCAATGAGCCGACTGCTCTGTACCCTTCTGCTTGGCCTGCTGGCCCTGAATGTCAGCGCGCAAAGCCTCACCGCCAGTGTCGACCGCACCCGCCTGAATGCCGGCGAAAGCGTTGAGCTGACCCTGGAATCGGATGACGCCACGCTGTTCGGCAAACCTGATCTGCAGCCGCTCAATGAACTGTTTGACGTGCTCGGCACGCGCCAGGTCAATCGCCTGACCAGCGGCAGCAATGGCGCCCAGGCCAGCACGCGCTGGATCGTCACCCTGCAACCCAAACACAGCGGTTACGTGGTGATACCGCCGCTGAGCCTTGGCCAGCTGCAAAGCGCCCCCATCACGCTGCATGTACAACAAGCCACCAATGCCGATGACAGCCGCCTGGCGCCGGTATTTATCGACGCCAGCCTGGATCAGGAAAGCGTCTACGTGCAGGCGCAAACCGTGCTGACACTGCGCATCTACCATTCTGTCTCGCTTTACGACGACAGCAGCTTGACCCAACTGAACATGCCCCTGGCACGCGTTGAAGCCCTTGGTGAACCACGCACCTATGAGAAAGACATCAACGGTGTGCGCCATGGCGTGATCGAACTGCGTTACGCGATCTTCCCCCAGGAAAGTGGCGACCTGCTGATCCCCTCGCAAGCCTTTACCGCCACTGCGGTTGATCGCTCCGCCAGCAATGCCTACAACCCGTTCGGCCCGCGCCCGGGCAAGGTGGTGCGAGTCCGCTCGCCGGAAATCCCGCTGACGGTAAAAGCCAAGCCGGCCAGCTACCCGGCCGACGCGCCCTGGCTGCCAGCACGCGCACTTAGTCTGAGTGAAGTCTGGAGCCCACAGCCGGAAACTGCACGCGTCGGCGATTCGCTGACGCGCAGCCTGCTGCTCAAGGTCGAAGGCCTGGCCAGCGCGCAATTACCGCCCTTGCCAGCCACCCAGGTTGCCGGCCTGCGCCGCTACCCCGATCAACCCCAATTAACCAACCAGGTCAGCGAAAACGGCCTGGTGGCCAGCCGTGAAGAGCGCGAAGCACTGGTGACCAACCGTGAAGGCGAAATCACCCTGCCGGTAATCGAAGTGCTGTGGTGGAACACCACGACCGATCAACTCGAACGCAGCAGCCTGCCCGCACGCAAGCTGCAAGTGGCTGCCAACCCGAATCTGGAAACCCTGCCGATTGAGGCAGCGCGCTCCACAGTCAACGAGGTGGACAACGTACACCTCTGGCCTTGGCAATTCAGCACTGCGCTACTGAGCCTTACCACCCTGCTCGGTTTTACCCTTTGGTGGCGCGCGCGACGTCAGCCCCCGGTTTTACCTAGCCAGCAAACTGGCCCCAGCCAACGCAACCTGCTTGATGACCTCAAACGCAGCTGTATGGCCAACGACTCGCAAGCTACTCGGCACGCACTCGACGCCTGGGCCCGCCAGCAGCCGGAAACCCTCGCGGATATGGCCGCGCGCTTTACTCCGCTGTCCGACGCCCTCGATGGCCTGAATGGCGCGCTGTACAGCGAGAGTGGCCAACACTGGCAGGGCCGTAATCTGTGGCTGGCGATTCGCAGCCTGCCTGCCATAGAAGACCTCGAAAGCAGCACCAACCCGGATACCAGTGCCCTGCCGCCACTGTATCCACGCTAAAAACAGCACCCAATCCTAAAGGTACTTAGGGCGCTCGTGCGACGCGGCTGTGCAGCCTACATACAGCCCATGCGGCCTATCGACTCCAGGCAATAGCGGACGGCTCCTTGGCCAGGCCGCCGCCAGCAGGCGACACGGCAGAGCCAATCACATCCGCACACCTACTTAATCAGCAGCGCTGTTCTCCCTCAACCCCAGGCAACAGCCCATTGGCGAAAACAGAAAACCCTCGGGAATCGCTTCACCGAGGGCTTCTGTTGAGTCATGGCCCAAGTGCCTAGGGCACCCGGAGCATCGCCTGCACTTAGTGCGCCAGCAGCGAACCGCCTGTCTTGCCAACCAGTTTCTCTGGTTTGATCAGGAAACGTGCCAGTGCCGGCAGTAGCAGCAAAGCACCGAACATGTTGACGATAAACATGAAGGTCAGCATCAGGCCCATGTCGGCCTGGAACTTGATGGCCGAGAAGATCCAGGTCGCTACGCCAATCGCCAGGCACAGACCGGTGAACAGTACCGCCTTACCGGTGGACTTGAGCGTCTGATAGTAGGCCTCTTGCAACGGCAGACCAGCGCGCAGGAAGCTTTCCAGGCGGCTGTAGATGTAGATGCCGTAATCCACACCGATACCGACACCGAGCGCGATAACCGGCAACGTGGCAACCTTCATGCCGATGCCCAGGAACGCCATCAGCGCGTTACCCAGAATCGAGGTCAGGATCAGCGGCAACACAATGCAGATGGTTGCCGGTACAGAGCGGAAAGTGATCATGCACATCACCGCCACCCAGATATACACCAGCACCAGAATGGTCAGCTCAGAGGTGGAAATCACTTCGTTGGTAGCCGCCTCGATACCTGCGTTACCAGCGGCCAGGCGGAACTCCAGATCATCCTGGTTATTCACCTTGGCGAACTCCTGCACCGCACCCACCGCACGCTTGAGCGTCTCGGCCTTGTGGTCCTCGAGGAACACCAGCACCGGCGCGACCGAGCAATCTGCGTTGTACAGGCCGTCAGCACGGGCAATCGAGTTGTTCAACACGTCCTGGTTGCGCGACAGGGTTTCCCACTTCAGGTTGCCTTCGTTCATCCCCTTGATCATCTGGCGCGACACCGTGACCATGGAAACCGCTGACTGCACGCCTTTGGTGTTTTCCATCTTCCACATCAGCTCATCCATGGCCGACAGCGTCTTGAAGGCCGAACAGCCTTCAGGTGCCGCCTTGACCATGACAACCAGTACATCCGAACTGGTCGAATAGTTCTTGATGATGAAGTCATTGTCCTGGTTGTAGCGCGAGTCCGGACGCAGTTCAGGCGCACCCTGATCCAAGTCACCGACCTGCAGGTTGGCCTTCTGGTAGAAGAAGCAGCTGACGCCACCCACCAGCGCCAACACAACCATGAACGGCGCAACATTGGGGTGAGCAACGTTGGACAGCAGACGCCACATTGGCTTCTCGGCCGATTCATCTTTCCTGCTGCGTTCGATGGCCTTTTTGCTGATGCCCAGGTAGGAAATTGCCACCGGCAGCAGAATCAGGTTGGTGAAAACGATAACCGCCACACCGATCGACGCACCGATAGCCAACTCGTGGATCACACCAATGTCGATGATCAACAGGGTGATAAAGCCCACGGCGTCAGCCAGAATTGCGATCATCCCCGGCAGGAACAGCTGCCGGAAAGTACGCCGTGCTGCCATCAGGGAGTTTTCAGCACCGCTGGATTGCAGGGCAATACCGTTGATCTTCTGCACGCCATGGGAAATACCAATGGCGAAAATCAGGAACGGCACCAGCATCGAGTAAGGGTCGAGGCCGAAGCCAACCAGGTTCATCAGCCCCAGCTGCCAGCCCACAGCCACCAGCGTGGTAACCAACACGCCGACGGTACTGCGGATACACCAGCTGAACCAGTACAGCAGGACAAAGGTGATCAGCAGCGCGATGGCAAAGAAGCCCACGACCATCACCAGACCATCAATCAGATCCCCCACCTTCTTGGCAAAGCCGATGATATGGATCTGCACATTGGGGTTCTGCGCCTGGTACTTCTCGCGAATCTTCTCTTCCAGCTGGTGGGAGAATTTCTGGTAGTCCAGCTTGATCAGCTTGCCTTGGTCGTTCGGGTCCGGGTAGGACTCCAGCAGCGGCACATCGACGATGCTGGACTTGAAGTTGTTCGCCACCAGACGGCCAACCTGACCGGACTTGAGTACGTTGCTGCGCAACTCTTCAAGGCTTTCCGGGCTGCCATCATAGGTTTGCGGAATCACTTCGCCGCCGGCAAAACCTTCCTCGGTTACTTCGGTCCAGCGCACGCTCGGCGTCCACAGGGACTTCAGGCCAGAACGATCGACACCTGGAATATAGAACGCCTCGTCGTTGATCTGACGCAGGGTCTCCATGTATTCCTTGGTGAAGATGTCGCCATCTTTGGCTTCCACCGAAATACGCACCGTGTTGCCCAGGTTGGCCAGGTCATTACGGTGTTCCATCATGTTCTGAATGAACGGATGGCTCAGCGGGATCATTTTTTCGAAGCTGGTCGAAGGACGGATTTGCGTCGCCTGGTAGAACAGGAAAATGCTTACCAGCAAGCAGATCAAAATCACTGCCGGCCGGTTATTGAAAATCAGGCGTTCAAGAAAGCTCGCCTTGTCCTGGTGATGGTTACTCATCAAACGCTACCCCAGCTTATTATTGTTGGCCAAGACTGGCATCAGTCGACGCGGAAACATGTACGCCACCCTGCCCGACGAGGATCAGACGGCCATTGTTATCCATGGCCACGCCAGCCAAAGACAAACGATCCGGGCGATTCAGCACGCTGAAACTGCGCCCCTTGTCGATGCTGCGCAGCACACTGCCGCCGTGGCCGACAATCATGATGCTGCCATCTTTGAAGACGCTGCCATTGGCCAGGCCAAACTCCAGCTCTCCCTTGTTCGCGCCCTTGAGCGAAATACGCTCCCAGGTGTTGCCGAAGTCAGCCGAGCGAAACAGGTGACCACGCAAGCCATACACCATCAGCGCGTTTGGTTCGCCGACACCCAAGGCGCCGAACAGCGAACCCTCATAAGGGCTTTCCAGCTGTTCCCAGGTTTGCCCCCAATCCGGCGAACGGAACATCACGCCCTGCTCACCGACGATGATCAGACCGGAATCCTTCACTTCGACAATGGCATTGAGGTGATAGGCGTCCTCGTTGTCCATGCGATCGCTGACATCGTCCCAGGTCGCACCACCATCGGTGGTTGCCAGCAAGGCGCCATAGGCCCCCACCGCAAAACCGTTATTGCGGTCCTTGAACCAGACATCCAGCAATGGTGCTTCGCGTTCGAGGTCTTCGAACTGCTTCACCCAGGTGCTGCCACCATCACTGCTGGCAAGAATCTGGGCGTCATGACCGACAGCCCAACCGTGGCTATCGTCGATAAAGAAAACGGCCGTCAACATCTGCTTGGATGGCACGCTGGCCTGAGTCCAGCTATCGCCATTGTCATCGGAGTACAGGATATGGCCACGGTCGCCTACGGCAACCAGGCGCTTACCGACACTGGCAACATCAAGCAGCAAGCTGTGCTGCGCCTTGGCGGAGACTACCGACTGAACTTCGGTTTTGGCAGTTTCGGCTTGCACGTGCACAGGCGCACTGGCGAGCATCAGTATGGACAGCACACTGCACAGCGAAAGCGCTTTAGTCAGTGGCGAGTGAACGCGGAACGCCGGCGTGCAGGACGACCCCACAACATGACCGGCCTGGGTGCGCCGCATAATGGGCTCACTCATATACCTTCCCCCTTATTCTTATAGGTAGCACTACCCTAATAGCAGTCCACCTATCCTACTGAGCTTTCAAAAGGCCTGACAATCGGTGCGACGTTATGTTTTGTTAAACCAGACCGTCTACCCTGCCCTGTCCGACCCACAAATAGCAAAGGGCCGCTACAACAGTAGCGGCCCCTTGTTCAACCTACACGCGAATTAGCGCGTGCCGCGACGGCGCAGAGCAGCTGGTTTGAAGTAACCATCGTCCGGAACCGGCTGACTGAAGTCGATCGTGCTCGGCTCTTCGTTGTCCAGGTTCTGTACGTGGTAACGACGGGCCTGCAGATCGTGGAAGGTATCCAGCGCAGACCAGGTGGTCGGCAGGTCGTAGTAGTTTTTCAGGTAGGCAATCGATACGCGCCACAGCTCGCCGCGACCGTCGTACTGATCAACCACTGCTGCTTGCCAGCTGTCCTCGTCGAGGAACAGGGTACGCTTGGAGTAGATGTGGCGAGCGCCGGATTTCAGCGTGCCCTCAACGACCCATACGCGGTGCAGTTCGTTGCGGGTCACAGCCGGGTTCAAGTGACCGACCTGCAGCAGGTCCTTGTACTTGACGTCCGGGCTGGTGACTTTGTAGCTGTTGTAAGGAATATAGATTTCCTTCTTACCGATCAGCTTCCAGTCATAACGATCAGGCGAGCCGTTGATCATGTCGGTGTCGTCTGCAGTGCGCAGACCGTCAGCGGCAGCAATCGGGGTGTCATAGGCCAGGTTCGGCGCGCGGCGTACACGACGCTGACCGGCGTTATAACCCCAAGCCTGACGCGGCTCTTTCACCTGATCCAGCGTCTCGTGCACCAGTACCGCACCACCAGCCAGACGAGCAGGGCTCTTGGTGAAGGACAGGTAGTAGAACATGATGTTGTTCAGGTCGGCTGCAGTCCCTTTCGGGTTGTAGAACTTGAACATGGCTTCCTGCTGCGAGGTCACCAGGGAGTAGCTGCCGTTACGTTGCACGGCCACTTCCGAAGCGCGACGCACAATGTAGGTACCGCGGTAGCGTGCGATGTGGTTCCACAGCGCTTCTACACCATTTTGCGGAATCGGGAACGGAATGCCGCCATAGGCATCAGCAAAACCGTTACCGCCGTCCAGCAACTTGGCCGTGGTGGCATTCTTGACGGTGTTGTCATACACCCACTGCGGCGCAGAACCGGAACGACGGGTCTGATAGACCGGCATCTGGTAGCTGTTCGGGTAGGTGTTGAACATGGCAATCTGACCCGGGGTCAGGTTGGCCTTGTACTGATCCAGGTTGGCTTTGGTGATGGTGAACAGCGGCTTGTCATCAGCAAACGGATCGACGTGGTGCTGGCCTGGCGTCTTGTAAGCCGCCGGCGCCTTGGTGATGCCACCGGTCCACTCCGGGATGGTGCCTGCAGCGTTACCGGCTTTCTCGGCACCGAATGGGGTGAGGCTTGCGCCCAACTTGGCGGCTTCTGTGGGCGAAACTGCAGCCAGCGCGCTGCCAGCGGACAGCGCCAGCGCAATGGCGGCACCAATCAGCGTGTGCTTTTTCAGCATCTTGATTCTCCGTGATAAGACATCAACCGAGCGCCCGCGAGCGCTCGGTATTTTCTAGTTATGTTTAGAAGGAATACTTGACGTTCAAGCCGACGTTGTCACGGTCACGGCCCGAGTTGCTCTGGCCTGCACCCATAAACTCGGTGTATTGAATTTCAGCTTCCAGGCTGTTCAGGTAGCTGGCGCGCAGGCCAACAGTGTATGCCTTACGATCTTCGATGAAGTTGCCGGTCTGATGGCCATTGCCCTGGAAGTCATGTTTGAAGACACCGAATGGCGACAGGTTGACGCCTGCGTATACATCGTTCCAGGTACCCGACAGCACCAAGGTGTAACCATAGGCGTCACTCGATGCGCAGTCCTGCTTGGCCATCGCGGCATCTGTAGCGTAGGAGGTGTTGGCGCGGCCTGCGATGCAACGCTCGCCATTGACAGACCTGTATTTCAGGCTATCACCACGCAGGTGCTCCGAGGCGAGTTCGGCAACACCGAACAGCGAATCAAAGCTCAACACAGTGCCAAAGTTGTGGATAGCACCAAGGGACGCATTAAACGCTTCAACTCGGCGAGAGTTACTGACCTGCGAATTGCGATTAACTTGTTGACCCGCAATCAGCCCACTACCGAGACTGCCACCGCTATTATTAGCCAGAGAACCGCCCTGCAGAACGATATCACCCAACAGGTCATTCGTGGCAGAGATACCCACAGGCAGGTTCGGACGATATGCAAGCTCACCGAATACTGAAGTTTCATTCAGCGTGGTATTGAAACTGAAGCCGTACATCCGGATATCTTCGGCATACTCACGCTTAGCCTGGGTGGAGCCAAGCATATCAACAGTAGCCAAGCCACCGGCCAAGGTTTGGCATGACGGCACACCTGGAATACCTAAGTTACAACCTTGAACACCTGGAATTTGAGGAACCAGATCGATACCAGTCAGAGCAGGACTCCCAGCCAACTGGGCAAGGTCCACACCCTTATATCCATTCAGATCGGCATAGATAGTCGGCTCTTTGGCATGGTAGTTAACTAAATAAGCGCCAAATTCAGTGGAGTTCAGCTCTTCCGCAATATATTTGAATGACAATCCGTACTGACCGTCATTCTTCGCATTTAAATCATTCGTAACATCAGCAACCTTCAAGATATTACCAAATGATGTATTGACACCATCTTGGAACAGACCAGTCCCGCGAAGCAGCGGCAAGCCGGGGTTCAGAGGGTTGGCTACACCGTTATATATCGGAATAACACCCGCCAGAGCTGTGCCCGCGAAATTGTTATAGGCAGTATTACCACCCTCACCAAACAAGTCAGTCTCAGAGAAATAAGTACCAACCGGATCAATCGCCGACTCTTTCCAGTTGAACTGGTAGAACGCATCCATGGAAATATTGTCAGTCAGGCCGACGCTAAAGCTCAGCGCTTCAACCGGCACCAGCACTTCTTTAACTTCTGCGCCAGGCAGACGGAACTTGCCGGCATCAACCGGGTTGGTGGTATTTACACCACCGCGGTAGAACAGGCCTTCACCCCAGTTGAATACCTGCTTACCAAAGCGCACACCGACCGGCATGTCGGCGATATCCCAGTTACCGTAAACATAGGCGTCAAGGATTTCAGCGTTACGACCGGCCGAGTGGCGCGTGCCACGGGTGAAGCTGTCATCTTTCGGCACGTTCTGGCTTGGCTGATAGGCCAGACTGGTGTCGTAGTAGTCGTTGCGCTTATCCATGATCTGGGTGTCATAGAACGCAGTACCGCGCACAAAAGCGCCGTAGTTCTGATAAGTCACTTCCAGATCAGAAGTCACCTTGAATACTTCAGAAACCAGGCCGGTGTTGAAGTTACGGTTACCGTCGTTGGTGTTGATATCGTTGTTGGTCTTGTCCTGACCCTGTACGCGCCAAAGTTGGCCGTAGGACACGGTGGTGTCGATGGAGCCGCTGATTTCATCGTCGGCAAAACTGAATTCCACAGCTTGGGCATGCGCCGCAACCAGCAGGGGCAGAAGGCCGACAAAAGCAAAACCTGCCTTGGCAGGTGCGAAACGCAATACGGGCTTACGGGACTTAATTTCCATCGAAACGTTACTCCGTGGACAGATCATCTTTTTTGTACCCCAAACACTGGGGCACGCTATGGCCATACTGATGACGGCCTTAAATGTTGATTGGAAGGCAATCCCCCAACGCGTTGAAACGCTCCTCACGATTGGCATAACACCAAAGCAAGGTCAAAATCAGATTAACACCTGCAACCATAGTGCCAATTCAAACGAACGTATAAAAAAGTGCTGCTTACCTGAAGACCAACCAGACATCCATCTTGTGACTGATCATTCAGTAACCAGATAGCCGCTGCCTTGGCAAATTTTTCCTTTTTTGTCCTACCATCTGGCGCGATCAGTCGCCCCAGTGCCTTTTTGTACAAGCATGAGTTTCAAACAAATCGGCTGAGGTCAAGCCAAGCAGGCCACTCTAAATTGCGCAAACTTTACTTACACTTAGCCAGGTAACACCAAAAGTGTTACCCAACAAATGCAGGTAACACTTTTCAACGAAGAAAAGAGCCCAATCAAGAACCTGTAGTCCTTCGCACTGCATAGCGTTTCGCAGTATCGGTCTTTAGTGCTAGCGAAACTGTTCAGAAAACCAACAGCGTCAATACCAAGGCTGCTAACTACGCATCCATACTGTTACTGCACAACCATCAGCCCGCCAGACTCTTACTGACCACTTCATATACATCACTGGACAGCTCCCCCGAATCAAGAATGCGCTGCAGCTCAGCTTTCATTTGAGCCTGACGGGCACTGCCGTATTTGGCCCAGCGAGTCAGCGGCGCCAGCAAGCGTGACGCAATCTGCGGGTTGAGGGCATTCAAGGTAATCACCTGTTCGGCCAGGAAGCGGTAGCCACTGCCATCAGCCTGGTGGAAACCCAGCAGGTTCTGCCCGGCAAACGCACCGATCAGTGAACGAACCTTATTCGGATTCTTCAAGGTAAACGCCGGATGCTGCATCAGTTGTTCAACACGCTGCAGCGCACCCGGCAAGGCGCAGGCGGCTTGCACACTGAACCACTGATCCATAACCAGCGGGTTGTCCTTGAAGAAATCGGCAAAGCTGGCCAGGGCAGTGGTCTTTTCGGCCTCGAACGGCGAATTGACCAGCACCGCCAACGCAGTCAAACGTTCGGTCATATTGTCGGCATTCTCGAACTGCTCCAGGCAGGCCGCCAGCACTTCGGCTTTGTTGCTAAGCATCAAGTAGGACAAGGCAATGTTCTGCAGGCTGCGCCGGGCAAAATGCTCGGCCTCTGCCACATAGACACTGGCGCGGGACACCTCGCGGTTACGTTGATAGCGCTGCCACAGCAAATCGAACAGCGCGTCCGACAGTTGCTTGCGGGCAAACTCACGGGCCGCGTGGATCGCTTCAACATCGGCCACAGCACTGATTTCTGTCAGGTAGGCTTCACCGGGCAGCGAAAGCATCTCGGCGACCATGGCCTGATCCAGCGAGTCATCAGCCAACAACGTGCGGTAGGCCTCAACCAGACGCTGATCGAGCACAAGCGGTTCACCACGCTGATGCTGACCAATCAACGCCTGCAGCACCTGCACCGACAGTTGTTGCCCCGCTTCCCAGCGGTTGAAGCCGTCGCTGTCGTGCTGCATCAAGAACATCAACTGATCACGGCTGTAGGGGAAGCTCAGTTTGATCGGTGCCGAGAACCCGCGCAGCAAGGACGGCAGCGGCTTTTCCGCCAGATTGACGAAGGTGAATGCCTGCTCCGTCTCGGTTATCTGCAGCACACGGGAAGTGCCAACTGCGGCGTCTTCACTGACCAATTGCAGCGGCAGCTCACGCCCCTGAGCATTGAGCAAGGCCAGTTCGACCGGGATGACAAACGGCTGCTTATCTGCCTGCCCTGGCGTGGCCGGGCAGCTTTGGCGAAAGTGCAGGCGATAGCTGTTGGCAGCAGCGTCGTAGCTTTCACTGACCTCAAGGCGCGGCGTACCGGCCTGGCTGTACCAGCGCTTGAACTGACTCAGGTCGATGCCATTGGCCTCTTCCATCGCGCGGATAAAATCGTCGCACGTCACAGCCTGACCGTCGTGGCGTGCGAAGTACAGGTCGCTGCCTTTGCGGAAGCCCTCGGCACCGACCAGGGTGCGGATCATGCGCACCACTTCCGAGCCCTTCTCGTACACCGTCAGGGTGTAGAAGTTGGAAATTTCCATAAAGGCATCCGGGCGCACGGGATGGGCCATGGGGCCAGCATCTTCGGCGAACTGGTGCGTACGCAGATAAGCCACGTCTTCAATGCGTTTGACCGTGCGCGAGTGCATATCGGCGCTGAACTCGGCATCGCGGAACACGGTAAAACCTTCTTTGAGCGACAACTGGAACCAGTCGCGGCAGGTCACACGGTTGCCCGACCAGTTGTGGAAATACTCGTGGGCCACAACCGCTTCAACGCGCTGGTGGGCGGCGTCTGTAGCCGTTTCAGCCTTGGCCAGCACACAGCTGGAGTTGAAGATATTCAGGCCCTTGTTTTCCATGGCGCCCATGTTGAAGTCGTTGACTGCAACGATCATGAAGATGTCCAGGTCGTACTCACGGCCATACACCTCTTCATCCCACTTCATGGATTTCTTCAGGCTGTCCATGGCGTGCTGGCACTTGTCGATGTTTTCCGGCTCGACATAGATGCGCAGCGCCACATCGCGCTTGCTCATGGTGGTAAAGCTGTCTTCCACACACCAGAGATCGCCGGCAACCAGGGCAAACAGGTAGGCCGGTTTCATGAAGGGGTCTTCCCAGGTCGCCCAATGCCGACCGCCTTCTTCACTGCCGCTGGCAATCGGGTTGCCGTTGGACAGCAGCACCGGGTAGTCATGCTGCGCCGCGCTCAGGGTGGTGGTGAACTTGCTCATCACATCCGGGCGGTCGAGGTAATAAGTGATCTTGCGAAAGCCCTCGGCCTCGCACTGGGTGCAGAACATGCCGCTGGACTTGTACAACCCTTCCAGCGCGGTGTTGCTTTCCGGGTGGATGCGCACGCTGCTGTCAATCACAAAGCTGGTCGCTGTTGGCTGCAACGTCAGATGACTGTCGCTCAACTGGTAATCACCAGCACTCAGCTCGCGGTCGTCGAGCGCCAGACTGAGCAGCTCAAGCTGCTGACCGTCCAGCACCAACGGCGGCATGCGGGCGTCCGACAGACCGTTGCCGGCCGCCGGGTTGCGGCGCATCACCAGTTGCGCATGCACCAGGGTGTGATCCTCGAACAACTCGAAGGTCAGGTGCGTTTCATCAATCAGATAATCCGGGGCCTGGTAGTCCTTGAGGTAGATCATCTTCGGCTGTTCGGTGCGCATGGCTTGTGGCCCTTTGTCTGCGGCGCGCGGGCGCCGGGTTCGCGAATAAGTAACTCAGGCGGCCAGTTCGTGGACGGCCAGCTGGTAAGCGGTGTATTTGCGGATATTAATCACGCCGGTGTCGAACATCAGGTACTGGCCCTTGATGCCCAGTAAGGTACCTTCGGCCAGCGGATTCTTGTCCAGATTGAAGCTGGTGATCTTGGTCGGATAGGCCTCAATCGGATAACTGATCTGCACCACCGGCTGATCACTGAGCGGCTGAATGGCTTGAAGACCAAAGCGTTGTTGCAGCTCGGTGAGACCACTGGCGCAGGTGGCAAACAATTGCTCGCGCACAGCGTACAAATCCACCGGTTCGGCATCGCCTTTGAGCAACGCGCGCCAGTTGGTTTTGTCCGCCACCTGGCTGCGCAGCAAGTCTTCAACAAAGCCGGACTGCTGACGGGTGGCGACGCGCAAAATCGGCAGCGCTTGCATTGCGCCCTGGTCGATCCAGCGCGTGGGAATCTGCGTGGCGCGGGTGATGCCGACTTTGACGCCGCTGGAGTTGGCCAGGTAGACCACATGATCGGTCATGCAGAACTGCTCGCCCCAACTCGGCTCGCGGCAGGTGCCCGCCTCATAGTGGCAACGCTCCGGACTCATGATGCAGACGTCGCACTGCGCCAGCTTCTGCATACAGGGGTAGCAATAGCCCTGACTGAAGCTGCTCTTGGTCTTGCGTCCACAATGCGTGCAATGGATTGCGCCCAAATATTCCAGGCGCAGGGTCTTGCCGATCAGCGGGTTTACCGGCAGCAGGTCATCACCCAGACGAAAGCTGTATTGCACCGGCGCATCCAGCTGCGCCGCCATTTTGCTCAGGGCACCACGGGCCAACTCGCTCATCAGTGCAGGGTATCCGAGGACTTGAACAACAGATTGGGAATCGGCTCGGACTTGGAACTGCATTCCTGCGGGCCCATGTAACCAATGCGCTCTTCTTCCGGTAGGTTGTGGATTTCCCAGGCGATCAAGGCCTGCAAGGTCAGTTCCTTCTGTTCTTGGGTCAGCTTGCGGCCATCCGGCCATTTACCGATTTCCACAGCCAGTTTGAGGTTCTGATAAATCTCAGGGGTGATGTTTTCAATCGCTTCGAGAAAGGACGACATACGCGCCTCCAAATGCAAAGTGGCAGTTTACCAGCCTGTCACGCTACTACGCGTATCGCCGACGCGCCCAAAGACCTCCCAGCAGCCCGGTCAGACACCCGCTCAGCAAACCGCCGACGTGCGCCGCGTTGGCAATTGCACCGAATTGCAGCAACTCGAAGATGCCGGTCATGCAAATCAGCAGCCAGGCCAGCATCATCACCAATACGCCCGGCGGCAACCGATAGGCCGGCGTGGGCGCCAAGCGCTGGAAAATCCAGCAATGCCCAAGCAAGCCGTACAGCACCCCGGACAGACCACCAAACAGTGAGGGGCCAGCGTGCAGGTATTGGGCAAAATTGGCCGCAAGGCTAAACAGCAGCGTCAACCCCAGAAGCATCATGGCACCCTGACGCGCCTCGATCCGCCGACCCAGCTCCCAGTACCAGAGGCTGTTCATGGCCAGATGAAGAATACCGAAATGAATCAGCATCGGTGTCAGTAAGCGCCACCATTGGCTGCTAGCCAGGGTTTCATTCAGGTAAGCAAGATAGATGTGGTCATCCTGAATGCGAAAATCGACAAAGCTAAACCAGCGAATTGTCGTGTAATTCTCACCTGTACCAGTGACAGCAAAGACTAAGAAGGTCAGTGCCAGCATCATGGCAGTCAACGGACTGCTTTTCAGCTGTTGGACAAAGCCCGGAGCGGCCTGCACAGAAGCCGGTGATGGCTCAAGCAATACCTCGGCATCACCCTGTGGGTAGCGCCCATAAAGCTCACGCACCTGCTCGGCCAACGGCTCTCCCTGCACCCAGAGCACCTGCTCGCCTGCCTCTTCCGCAACCCGGTGCGGCACCTGCAAGCGTTGCAACAAGGTAATAAAACCTGTCAGATCGACATCCTCAGGCAAACGCATTGCCGCAACAGCACTCATGGCCGCGCCTCCGGACTGTCGACATCGACCCAGACAAACTTGCTGGCCTCCAGGCGCTCTTCCTGGTCAAGCCGATAGGCCACCAGTTTGCCGTTCAAGACGGCGCTGTAATCCAGGCAGGCCAGGTTGCTGCGAATCGGTGCAGGCTTGCCGCTGCGCCAGTAGTGGCCAACAAACAACAGTGGCTGATCGGCACCGTATTTAAGCAGTTCGGTTTTCTGCATCTCACTGAGCGGCATCTGCGCCGCCAGTTCCGGCAAGGCATCGGGCTGAAAGACGATATCGCCGTAGGTCTGCGGGTCTTCTTCCCAGAATTTGGTACGGAAATGCGCGCGGGTAAAACCGTCGTCGCTGGTCAGGGTCATGCCGTGTGGCAGGCGCATGTCGGTGCCGCGCAGCAGGCGATCCAGCGCGGTGTTGGCAAAGCTGCCGTATACAGCCGCCTGCTGCAGGAACTCTTCATCAATACAGCCATCGGCAAACTGCGCCCGCAGCGGCTCGATCAGGCTGTCGTCCCAACAGGCGTGGACCACCCGGAACCGTCCGGCATCAATAAACAGCGGCAACGCGTAGAACCAGTCGAGAAACGCCTGCCACTCAGCCGGGTAGGCGTCGAACTGCTCCAGGGTTTCCTTGATCAACCGCGCATGCCGCGGGTTGTGTTCGCGAACGAACTGCCGTCCACTGCCCGGCGCCGCCGGCGTGCTCCAAGCCAAGGCATTGAATTCGTGGTTACCCATGATGCACAGGGCCTGCCCGGCGCTGACCATGTCACGCACCAGATGCAGGGTTTCGCGGATCCGCGGACCACGGTCAACCAGATCACCGAGGAAGATCACCATGCGCTGCGGATGCCGCCAAACACCGGCCTGTAACCGGTAACCCAAGGTACTCAGCAGGCGTTCCAGAGTTTTCGCGCAGCCGTGAATATCACCGATCAGGTCATAACCACGAGCAGGATCGAGGTGCATCAATCCCCTCCTCCAAGCCGGCTGCCCCAACCGAGTTTGTTGCGGCAGACCTCATAGTAGTTGTGGTCCAGCGGGTGAATCAGGCGCAGTTTCTGCGGCCGTTTGGCCACCGTGATGGTGTCTCCCGGCGCACAGGTGAAGTGGTTCTGCCCGTCACAGGAAACCAGCGGATAAATTTGCAGGTCCTTGGAGACGACGATTTTCAGCTCGCTGTTGGCATCCACCACAATCGGTCGGCTGGACAGGGTGTGCGGGTACATCGGCACGATGACGATGGCGTCCAGTTTGGGGTGCATGATCGGGCCACCGGCCGATAGCGCATAGGCAGTTGACCCGGTCGGCGTGGCGATAATCAGGCCATCAGCCTTCTGGCTGCAGACGAACTGACCGTCGATATACAGCTCGAACTCGATCATCTTGGTGGATTTGCCGGGGTGCAGCACCACATCATTCAGGGCGTCGCCCTGGCCGATGGCTTCGCCGCTGCGCCGCACCTCGGCTTCCAGCAGAAAGCGGTTTTCGGTCAGGTAATGCCCTTCCAGCACCTGAGCAACCTTCACCTCCAACTCATCGGGGCGAATATCGGTAAGAAAGCCCAGGCTGCCTCGGTTGATGCCCAACACCGGCACCTTATGTCGCGCCAGAGCGCGGGCAGCACCCAGCATGCTGCCGTCGCCGCCAACGACGATCACCAGGTCACAGACCTCCCCGAGAATCTTCCGCGAGGACGTCTGCAGACCATGCCCCGGCAGCACTTCAGCGATGGTGTCTTCAAGGATCACGTGCAGATGACGAGCGAGCAGAAATTTCTTCAGCCGGCGGATGGTGTCGAGAACCTGGGTGCTGCCCAGCCGACCGATGATGCCGATATTACGAAATTGCTCCATGGTGCTCCCGCCAGGCTCTGGATCTAGAGGGCCAGATTATGGGCGAAAGCCCATGGCAGCAGCAAACCGCCGTCCGGCTCTGCGCTATGCTCGCCACATGACGCCCTTTCCCTCACTCACCGACCTGCCCTCGCAATTGCGCCAGCCCGCCGTGCGTGACCTGGCCTGGGCGTTGCTTTCACCGCCCCTGCTGGAGCAGAGCGCCTGGCCACAGCGTTATCCTCTCAAGGCCAGCGCCTGGAGCCAGCAACCGGAGGCGCTGGCTGACTGGTTAATAAGCCTGGATGCCGACAGCCAGCCCCTGCAGCAATGGCTGAGCCAAAGCTCGGTACGTCGCCTGGGGCTTTACTACGAGCGCCTCTGGCAGTTTGCCCTGCATGCTGCACCGGGTATCGAAGTGCTGGCCGCCAACCTGCCCATCCGCCAGCAGGGTCACACCCTAGGTGAGTTGGATATGCTGCTGCGTGACGAGGAAGGTGTGCATCACCTCGAGCTGGCGATCAAACTGTACCTAGGCCAGCAACAGGCCAGCGGCAGCAACCTGGCCGACTGGCTCGGCCCTGGCAGCCACGACCGCCTGGATCTCAAGCTGACACATTTGGGCCAGCACCAGTTGCCCCTTTCAGCCCGCCCCGAAGCCCAGCAGCGGCTGGCGGAACTGAATATTCGCTCGCCCAAGGCCGCATTGTGGTTAGGCGGTTACCTGTTCGCCCCCTGGCAGCAGTCGTACGCTGCCCCCCTGACCGGCAACCCCGCGCATCTACGTGGACGCTGGTTGCATCGCGCCGACTGGGCGCGTTTTGCCGCACAGCACGACGGCCACTGGCAGCCGCTGGCACGGCACGCCTGGCTGGCACCGGCACAGATCGAAGAAGGACAGCGGTGGTCGCGCGAGCAATTCAAGCAATGGTTGACGGCGCTGCCCGCAGACGCCAATGCGCAGCTGCTTGTACGTTTGGTCGAGGGCTCAGAGCACAGCTGGCAGGAAGCTGAGCGGGTATTTTTGGTCAACGATCACTGGCCGACGCAGCCGGCCAGCTAGTTCAGAGACTGCGTTCGGTACGCCCGCCCGAGCGCGCCAGATAACCCGAGCCGCTCTCGCACAGCAAGGCATCACGCTGCACCGCCGGCAGGGCATCCACTCCATCGCGCAGGGCATAGGCGCTGTACCCCAGTTGCGAAAGGAGAAACACGGCACTGCTACTGCGCTTACCGCTGTCGCAGTAGCACAGGTAGGTGCGCCGCTTATCGAGCAAACGGGCTTTCAGGCGCAGCAACTGCAGTGGCATGTTCAACGATTGCAGCGCATGGGCGCGCTCATATTCGTCCTGCAGACGCACATCCAGCCATTGCGCCCCCGCCGCCAGCAAACGCGAAGCCTCCCCCAACGACACCTCATCGACCACCGGCGCCTTGAGTAGGGCGAAGAAGTCCTGACGATCCAGGCGCAGCACCACGCCATCGTCCAGCATGGTGACCGTGGCATTGCGCGGGCTGTCGGCCAACAAGGCCTCCTCACCAAAGCAGGCACCAATCTCCAGCTCAGCCAACACCTGCTGAGCGCTGCCTGCGCCGCGAATCACCTCAGCACGGCCATTTTTCAGGAAGTAACAGCTATCGCCCACATCCCCCTCTTGCAGCACGGTACTGCCGACCGGTAACTCGATGCGCTGCAGGCGCTCCAGCATCGCACGCACATTTGAGGGCGGCACCTTGGCAAACAATGGATTTTCCAGCATCCGCTCCAGCCACTCGACCTCTTCATGGTTCTGCCCCAGCTCCAGTAACAGGTCGTGATAGGCCAGACGCCAAGTCAGCAGGCGGTTGAGGGTTGCAGTATCCAATGCCAGCACACTGACATCCGTTATCGCACGCGCCTCGTGCAAACGCGGCAAACTTGGCGACAACGGGTGGCAACTGGCTTCACTGCCAGCCTGTAATCGCTGCTCCTGACCATCAACCGACTGCAGCAGCAACTCGCCCGCCAGCAGGTAGTAGGTCAAGCGCGCCTGATCCCCCGAGCGAAACAGCAACTGCCCCGCCAGCAATGGCTGCGGCACCAGCTGTGAACGCAGCTCGCGCCATTGCTGCTCGGACAGCACGTTGAGTGGCGTCAGGCTACGCAACTGTTCGGGATTGAGGGGTTCGCTCATGGAATATCCAGGCTCCGCTGGTGGAATTCAGTTTAGCCGCGTTACGCCTGTGTGCTTCGCCAACGCTGCCAAACGGCCTTGCAAGCCTCCGGTATGGACGAACACCAGGCGACTGCCGCGAGCAAAGTAACCGGCCTCGACCTGCTGGCGCAATGCCATTAACGCCTTAGCGGTATACAGCGGCTCCAGCGGAATACGGCTGGCGGTTTCAGTCGCCTGCATGAAATCCAGCAACGCGTCATCCACCTGCGCAAAGCCACCCCGACAAGCCTCATGCAGGTGATAGCGCCCTACCGGTCGCTCAGCCGCCTGCAGAATCGCCTGTACTTGCTGCTCGACGCCGTGATCGGCCGGCACAGCCAGAGCGCCATGCACAGGACGCTCGGTCGATTCACCCAGCAGCAAGCCAGCCAGGGTGGTGCCGGTTCCGGCCGCCAACCACCAGGCGTCATAGTCCGCCCACCCCAATACGGACAACTGCTCGCGCACTTGCTGCACCAGGCTCATGCAGCCCAAAGCGCCCGGCAGACCACCACCACCCTCCGGCAGCGCGTAGAAATGTGGATAGTGCGCCTGCCAGGGCAACCAGAAATCGGCGGCATGCCGAGCTCGATAACCGGCATAGCCCAACCAATGCAACTGCATACCAAATGCCTGTAGATCACTGACCGTTGGCGTTTGCTGCGGATGGCCGCGCAGCAGCCCGACCGTCTGAAAGGCAAAGCGCTTACCGGCGGCAGCCAATGCATGAAGATGATTGGAATGGGCACCACCCAGGCTGATGACACCCGCAGCCCTGCCATTCTGGGCGGCGGCCAAGTGCTGGGAGAGCTTGAACCACTTGTTACCGCTGATCAGCGGGTCCAGCAGGTCCAGACGCAACACCGCCAACTCAATCCCGGCCGCCTGGGCCCAATCCAGCGGCAACGGCTGCAAGGGCGCCCAGGGCGCCCAGTCTGGCAGAAGGACAGACAAGGCTAACTGACAGTACGCAAACGGCTACTGGCCTTGTGCCGTGCACAGCAGCTGGATTCACCCTGGACAAACCGGCTGGGCGTATCGATACGGTCAATCGGGATGGCACAGCGTTCGCCACTGGGCAGCAATGACTCACAACTGGGTTGCTGATAGTGTGCCAGCCAATGCCGGTATTGCTCTTCACTGACAAAACACTTGACCGCGGCATAGGCCAACGGATTGTCCTGATAGGTGGCAATATCCTGCAGTGGGATGGTCAGGTGCCCGGCCCCCGGGTGATAGACCACAAACACCACGCCGAGCTTGGCCAAACGCTCAAGAATCTGCTCGCCACCCTGGCTGGCCAGTTCCGTGTAAGCGCTCTTGAGCCGGTTGATCTCTTGTAACGCCTGGGTGTCCTGCTCGCTACGGTAGGCCAGCTCAACATCACGAATGGCAATCTGCTCTTTGTACTCGATCACGGCAGCGGCAATCTTGGCCTGCATCTCGCTCTCGAACTGGGCACGCAGGCTGTCGGTTTCACTGCGCCCATCACGTTCCAGCTCACGCAGTTGTGCGGTCATTTCCTCGCGGGACCGCTGGAAACTCACAGCCTGTGCGGCCAATTGGGCTTTCAGTGCCGCATTGTGCTCTTCCTGCTGGCGCAAGGCCTGATGCAAACCCTGAATCTGCGCCTGCAGGTTCTTGCTCTGCTCGTCACTGGCCAACTTGAACTTGGCCAATTCTTCTTCATGCTGCTGGGTCAGGCTGCTGATGCGCAGGCGTTGCTGCTTGATCAACTGCGCCGTTTTCAGGCGGTGCTCCTGGTCAAGCTTGTCACTCGCCCTGAGCGCATCTTCCTGCGCCAGATCGGGCGCATACCATTTGTCCTCGGAGGCCATCTGCAAGCGCTCGGGCGCAACGGCCGCAGGCAGTTCATCTTCCACCAGCAGACCCAGGCTGTTGCGCTTGACCACATCACGCAGCAACGCCAGATCATTGTTGCCGGGTACCAGGCTCGGGTCCCAGAGGTGCATCTGATGCCAGGACACCGGACACTGACTGCGGCACGCCAGACGAATCGGCCCAGCCCCCAGGTCCGGCCCGCGTCCTGCGCGCTCAGCCAGGTGCTGCAGAGGGATGTTCCAGCCAGAATCCGGCGCACCCTTGTCATCGAAATCCAGGTAGAAGAACACCAGTGACTTGATCAGCAAACGCGGGTTGATCAGCGCATAAGCCACACGCATCTGCTGGTCAGCAAACTCCGGCATGTTCACCACACCGTCGAGCAGCGCTTCGAACTCGGGGAAAAACATTTGCTTGCAGATGCCGCCGCGCTCACTGAAGAACAGTACGGCCTCGACCATCTGCGGCTTGCTCTGCATGCTCATTGGTTTTCCTCTAGGCCGAAACGGCACGATCCGCTCAGCTGTGACGCATCGTGCACATGCTGCGCAAAAATTGGCGCGCATAGCAAGACTGACAACATTCTGACGGGCCAAGCAAGACCTGCGGAGCAGACGCTGCACCCTTAGCTCAGGCAAGTCTAGGGGATAAACCAAGGCCAGCAATGTGACTGGGTTGGCAGTCACCCTGACAGCCAGCCGCTAAAAACCGACCGACAGGGCGAAACTGTGATGGATTTGGTGCAACGCGTCAGGCTTTGGCCGCCGCCAGAAAAGGGGCCAGGCGTCGGCCCATTTCATCACCCAAGGCCTGCAGGCCGCTCATGGGGCGAACCATTACTTCGAAATCGACAATCTTGCCGCTTTCATCAAAGCGAATCATGTCGATGCCTTTGAGCTCGCGCTCCCCCACCTTGGCGCTGAACTCCAGCACCACGTTGAGGCCATCAGCACTGGCCAGCTCGCGGTGGTAAGCAAAGTCGACAAACACCTTGCTCACCGTATTCAAAATCAGCGACACCACGGGTGCGCCGGCATAAGGCTTGTACGCCATGGGCGAGCGGAACACCGCCTGCGGGTGCAAGAGTTCAGGCAACGGACTCAAGTCATTGTTCTGCATCAGGGTGTGCCAGCGCGCCAGGGTGGCAGCGGCGGCCGGTTGCAGTTGAGCATTCTCAGTCACGGGCTTCTCCTTATTGTTGTGAGCCACATGCAAAAAGCCCCGCACAAGGCGGGGCGTCTGTTATCAGAGTTCGGCAGCGAGGCGCGAGCCCTGGTTGATTGCGCGCTTGGCATCCAGCTCGCTGGCGACATCGGCACCGCCAATCAGGTGCACGACCTGGCCGGCGTTTTCCAGGCCTTCCTGCAGTTCACGCAGCGGGTCCTGACCGGCGCAGACGATCACCGTATCCACCGGCAATACCTGCGGCTCGCCACCGGCGATGCTGATATGCAGGCCGGCGTCGTCGACCTTGAGGTACTCGACCGCGTTGAGCATCTGCACGTTCTTGTTCTTCAGGCCGGTGCGGTGAATCCAGCCAGTGGTTTTGCCCAAGCCGTCGCCGACCTTGGATTTTTTGCGCTGCAGCAGGAACACCTCACGCGCCGCCGGATGCGGATGGGCCTGCACGCCCGCAACACCACCGCGGGCTTCCAGGGCGGTGTCGATGCCCCACTCCTTCCAGAACTCGTCGCGGTTGAGGCTGGTCGCTTCGCCTTGATGAGTGATGAACTCGGAAACGTCGAAGCCAATGCCGCCCGCACCAATCACCGCCACTTTCTGGCCGACTGGCTTGCGCTGCAGAATGGCGTCCAGGTAGCTGATCACCTTGGCGTGCTCGATGCCCGGAATGGCTGGGGTGCGCGGCGCAATACCGGTGGCCAGAATGATTTCGTCGTAGCCACCCTTGGCCAGGTCATCGGCCGATACGCGGGTGTTCAGGCGCAGATCGACACCCGTGGTTTCCAGCTTGCGCTTGAAGTAGCGCAAGGTTTCAAAGAACTCTTCCTTGCCCGGCACACGCTTGGCCACGTTGAACTGGCCGCCAATCTCGCTGGCCGAATCGAACAGGGTCACGCTGTGGCCACGCTCGGCAGCAACCGTGGCCGCGGACAACCCGGCAGGGCCAGCGCCGACCACGGCGATTTTTTTCACCGTGGTGGTCGGGATGTAGTTCAGCTCGGTCTCATGGCAGGCGCGCGGGTTGACCAGGCAGCTGGTCAGCTTGCCGCCGAAGGTGTGGTCCAGACAGGCCTGGTTACAGCCGATGCAGGTGTTGATCTCATCACTGCGACCGGCAGCGGCCTTGTTGACAAAGTCCGGGTCGGCGAGGAATGGGCGCGCCATTGAGACCATGTCTGCGTCGCCTTCAGCCAGCACCTGCTCAGCCACTTCCGGGGTGTTGATGCGGTTGGTGGTGATCAGCGGAATGCCGACCTCGCCGCGCAGCTTGGCGGTAACCTTGGTGAAGGCCGCACGCGGTACCTTGGTGGCGATGGTCGGGATACGCGCTTCGTGCCAGCCAATACCGGTGTTGATCAGGGTCGCGCCGGCTTTTTCGATGGCTTTGGCCAACAGGACGATCTCGTCCCAGGTGCTGCCGCCTTCAACCAGATCCAGCATCGACAGGCGATAGATGATGATGAAGTTAGGGCCAACGGCCTCACGCACGCGGCGGACGATCTCCACCGGCAAGCGCATGCGGTTTTCGTAGCTACCACCCCAACGGTCGGTACGGTGGTTGGTATGAGCAGCGAGGAACTGGTTAATGAAATAACCTTCCGAACCCATGATCTCCACACCGTCGTACTCGGCCTGCTGGGCCAACACGGAGCAGTTGATGAAATCCAGAATCTGCTTCTCGATGCCCTCCTCGTCCAGCTCTTTGGGCTTAAACGGGTTGATCGGCGCCTGAATCGCGCTCGGCGCGACCGATTTCGGGCTGTAGGCATAACGGCCAGCGTGGAGAATCTGCATGCAGATCTTGCCATCGGCTTCGTGCACGGCGCGGGTCACGATCTTGTGCTTTTCCGCCTCTTCCGGAGTGGTCAGTTTAGCTGCGCCGGAATACACGCCGCCCTCATCATTCGGGCCGATACCACCCGTCACCATCAGGCCAACACCGCCACGGGCGCGCTCGGCGAAGTAGGCCGCCATGCGCTCAAAACCATTCGGCTTTTCTTCCAGCCCGGTGTGCATCGAACCCATCAGGGTACGGTTCTTCAGCGTGGTAAAGCCCAGATCGAGCGGGGCCAGCAGGTGGGGGTACTGAGCAGTCATGAAAATCTCCACATCGGGTGTTGGCTGTTCACGGAAATGCCGCAGCCTCTTGCTGGGTGCGGTCGATAGGGTCTAGACGATAATCAGCCGGGCCGGACGTCTCAATGACTAAAAATAACAACTTATTGATCATAAATAGCAGTGCAGCTTGGCAAAGCCCTGGCACTTACCTACCCTGACGCCATTGCACCACCTGAGCAAAACAAGGCAGAACCGGGCAATGAAAAGCACACGGGTCAAACTGGGCGATCTTTCCGTCGGCTTTGTCGATAGCCTGGCCGATGCCATGCGCCATTGCGCCCAGGATCCACAACCGCTGCTCGACAGTTATGGCCTGGATGCCGCGCGCCTGGCCGAACCGCGCGCGCGGCTGTCGATCCCGCGTTATATGCGCCTGGGCCATAGCGCCATCCAGCAATGCGGCGAACCCGGCCTTGGCCTGCTGATGGGGCAAACCAGCCGCCTGAGCCAACTGGGCCTGGCTGGCGTGACGGCGATGCAGGCACCGACCGTGCGGGAAGCGGCGCGCGCGCTGATTCGCTTTGAGCCGCTGTATGCCAGCAACTACCGTGGCCAATCCAGTCTGCATGAAGACGCTCAGGGCGCCTGGCTGCGCTTCTATTCGATCAGCCCGTACAACGCCTACAACCGCTTCGTGGTCGACTCGGTGCTGGCCAGCTGGACGCAACAGCTCAGCAAGCTGGCGCAGCAGACGCTGCCCGTGGAGAAAGTGCAGATTGAATTTCCCGCGCCCGTTTATGCTGCGCAGTACAGCGAATTGTTTGCCTGCCCAATAGAGTTTGCCAGTGAGCACAACCAGCTGCGCCTGAGCCAGCAGAGCCTGAACTTACGGAACCCCGAACACTGTCCGAGCACCTGGCGGCACTTGCTAGAAATCTGTGAACGGGAACTGACGCAGTTGACCCGCACCCGCAACTTGCGCGAGCGCATTACTCAGTTGCTCGGCCCGCTGCTGCACGGCCGCGAACCGGACCTCGCCGAAGTAGCGGCGCGCTTACAGCTACCGACCTGGACCCTGCGGCGCAAGCTGGCCGAGGAAGGCACGCAGTTTCGCAGCATCCTCAACGACACCCGCCGCGACCTGGCCATGGCCTATATCCGTGACACCGAACTGGCCTTCGGCGAAATCGCCTACCTGCTTGGTTTTGCCTCCGCCGAAGCCTTCCAACGTGCGTTCAAACGCTGGAATCAGCAAACCCCAGGCGAATATCGCCGCGAGCAGCGCCGAGCGCTCTAACAGCACTAAAAGGATCAGAGTTCGGTGGCGTCTTCGTCACGCTCCGGCACATCCAGCTCGGTGGCGCGCGCTTCCAGCAGCTCTTCTTGATAATCATCCATTGCCTGTTCCTCCCACTCGATATGTCAGCAACCGCTCATTACATAAACAAAGAGCATGCCGATCAGGCTAGAGCAGGCAGATGAACGCAAGATGACAAGTTGTCGCGCTACAGAAACCTTAAATGCACCTAAGCACGCCTTACCAGTTACTTGGCAAATACGTAATGCACTTTGTAGTAATCACCACCCGTACATTCGCCTGTAAAAGCCACGGTGCTGCCAGTTGCTTTCGCCTGCATTACAAGCGAGATAAGTGTATTCAACCCAGGCGTCTCTGACTCAACCGCATAGGCGTATGTGGCATTTGGACAAGAGACGGCCCCCCAGCCTGCCGGCTTGGCAGTAAAATAGACTGTTTTTGACTTGGCAGAATACTGAATACGTTCCACTTCGCGATACTGACTCATCTCATCTGCAGCATAGGCAGAACCTACTACAACACAACCAAACAATGCAACGCCAGCCAACCCGCTTCCCAGCCATGAGTTCTTCATTTAGCACTCCCACATAGTAAAACTATCGACATAAAATCTAAATTAATCAATAATTCAGACCCAGAGAAACTTAACTAAAACTGTAACTCACCGGACACCACCCCTTGCTATATATTAAAAATCACCAAACCCACTAAAAAGCAAAGCAGTTACTTAGATTGCAGCGTAAGAATCTTTACAGCCTCCATACTCACCAGCAGAAGACACCGACTCAATTAAAAACCATGCCCACCGCCATCAATGGCATATCTCTTCGCCTCCAAATTAAATACATCCAGCAACACTTACTAAATAAATCATCAGAACCCTACCCCTGAGATACAGGGAGATATTTTTCACACCGCAGCTTAATTAATAAACCTGAATTTAATGGCCACCGACTAACCATAGGAATAGGCCACAATTTTCTTGTACGTAGTCGCGCCCACCTCTATTGACCTTAAGGCGGGATCAGGCGTCCTTGACAGCATAAGCAAAGATTTTATCAGCGAGCTCAAGATCAGAAAGCTCAATTTGGCTCTTCGCACCCTCCATGACATCTAGAAAGTAAAAAAAATCAAATAAATTCTCATACTTTCGACCATTAAATTCAAAACTTACGCACCCTCCTGTTTCCTCTATAGGAAAGAAATTCAGGACTGAGTTAATATTTACAGGCTCCTCAGCATATATTTCTACCACTTCTGATTCATCTCTAATTCCTTGCTCCCTGCAAAATTCACGAAAGCTTCCGCCTTTTCGAAAATAAGCAACCAATTCTACTAGTTTCATGGCTGAGTTTTTTTCCCCCAAATTGACCATCCACCCACCCCTTTAGGATGTAAAGCATCCCAGAATATCCCTCCCGGAATGTCAGGGTGCTGAGTTTTTGGAACGAGACGCATAACACCCTCAGATAGTTCATGATGCCAAACCCATCCTGCCGGTGACTTTCCTATAATTGACCCAGCAGATGATCTTGGAATACTAACACCTAACTTTTCCATATGCGCAGCTAATCCTATATCAGCTTGAATTGCAGCATCAAGAGCAAAATTTGCTTCTTTGAAGTGTAAATATCGAGTTACTCCGGGGTAGGATGCAGGACTCAAGATAGTTTCAAAGGCTATGCTATAAGCTCGTCCATCTGGAACTGCTGTTAGTGGAATAGCAGGAACATCAGTTAAGCGCATAGGGTTTTGAGCTACTTTCACTAATGTGCTTGCCTCCCCTGCAAGTGACTTGGCAGGAGCAATCACTGCTCCCAACTTAAGTAATGACGTTGAAGTGAAGCCGGCGACGGTTACAGCCCGATTCGAAGCAGGCAACGTACTTAGCGCCTTCATGGTATCGTCTTTTAGGCTTGCAGATTTAAAGCTGGCAATAGAACTGTTTACGTACCCATTAAATGAGTTAATGGTTCTCTGACTGACAAGCTGGCTACCAAGACTGAAGTTCGAAACCTTGCCCGATACGGATGAGAATGCGCTCTTTATTGAATTGGTTACCCCCCAGTCCAAGGGGTTCCACCACACATACCCGCTTGGATCAGTCCCGCTAAACGGCGAGTTAAAGCCATAGGCATAGCGGTTGAACATCTGCGCATTCGTAGCGTCCTGATAGACGATATCGGCGCTAAGGAAGCGTCCCAGCGCGGGGTCATAGATCCGGCCGTTCATATGGATCAGGCTGCTTTCTTCCAGGTGCTCATGACCAGTAAAGCCGCGGCGGCTTTCCTGCATGGGGGCGGCGTTATTCGACCAGTCGGCGCCACGGCGACCACCGAAGGGCGCATAGGCCAGACGCTCCAGCACCTGCCCCTGTGCGTCGAGCACAACGTCTACCGAACCCAGCTGGTCATTGAGCTTGTACTTGAGGCTGCTGGTGTCGTTGCTCAGGGTCTTCTGGTGTTGCAGGTAGCCGCTGGCGTAGGTGTTCTGCAGCACCTGGCCGTTGGCATGTACCTCCTCAAACTGCCCTTCATCGAGGTAGTAGGTAGTGCGCGCCGAAGTGCTCTGGTAGAAGCGCTTGCGGTCGGGGTCGTAGCGGAACTCACTGGTCTGGCCGTTGTGCGTGATCACCAGCGGTTTGTTGTCGACGCTGTAGCTGATACTGCGGTTTGGCCCGGCGATCTGGTTGCCACGAGCGTCGTAGCAATAGGCACCCTGACTGCTTTGCAAGGCCGCATGCGGGCCTGGCTGAGCCACAGCGCCAAGTGCGGTGCAACTGGCTTGGGCGCTGGCGTCGTACTGGGCGTAATTGACCGCGCCAATATCTGGGGTGCTAAGCAGGTTACCGAGGACGTCGTACGCATAGCTGTCGACCTGAGTGGTGCTGCCCAGCTGGCGCTGACTGGCGCTCAGGCGCTGCAGGGCGTCATAGTCGAAATGCTCGCGATAGCCGCCGCGCAGGTCTTCACGACTGGTCAGCAAACCGATTGGATCGTAGCTATAGCGCAGTTGCTGCAACACGCCTGCACTGCCACTGCTGTCGAGCTCTTTGAGCCCACCATTAGCATCGTCGTAGCGGTAGTCGCTAACCACACCATTGCCGTAGCTGACACGCGTATTCTGTCCACGCGGGTTTTGCGCCTCGATGCTGCGGTAAATCTGGCTGCCATCCAGGCTGCTTTCACCTTCCAAATAACCTTGAGCGTTGTAGCGCAGTCGCAGGCCGAAACCGGACGCCCAGGTGGTGGTAAGCGGACGACTGAAAGCATCGTAGCCATAGCTGGTGGTGTAGTTTTTACTCTCTCCGCCAACCGTGATGTCGGTGCCACGCGCTTGCAAGCGGCCCAGACTGTCATAGACATAACCCTGCACAAAGCTGCCGTCGGCTTTGAACAACCCTGTCAGCTTGCCAATAGCCTTGTTCCCAGAGTCATAGGCCCAAGTAGAGGCATCGACCTGCTGCTCACCCTGATAGTCCTGGCGGGCAATCAAACGCCCCAGGGCATCATAGCTCTGTGTGGTACCTACACCCGGTGCCAGCACCTCACGCACACGCCCCAGAGCATCGTAGCGGTAGCTCATCAGCCCCGAGTTGGGGTCGTGTTGAGTAATACGGTTGCCTGCCAAATCATAGGTCATGACGACGGCAGTGCGCGGGTCGCTGTTGATCTGGGTGCGTAACAGGTTACCAGCACCGTCGTACTGGTAAGCAATACTGACCGCCTGCGCACTATTGGCCGCATTAGTGCTGAGCACCAGGCGCCCAGCGGCATCATAGTCGCGCACCTCAAGCTGGTTCTCGATCTGCCCTTCACGGCTGAACTGACGCGCTTTACTCAGCCGATTACCGCCACCACTGCGGGTAACATAGGTATTTGTAACCACAGCACCACTGGGTGCTTGCACCTCAATGACGCGATCCAGATCGTCGTAGCTAAATAGACTGGCCAAAGGAGCAGAGCCCGCCGCATAGGGCAGAGTCTCGCGAGTCAGGCGACCAAAAGCATCATATTGCCGGTCAACATACACATCATTACCCGCAAAACCATGTTTGGCCTCACGCAGCTTGCGACCGAGACTGTCGTAGTGCACACGCTGCCAAGGGGCGCCTTGTGTTTGGATGCTGACACGAAAACGCTCGTTGGATAGGCAGATGGCGCTACAACTTTGATACTCGGTAACTTGCTTACTACCGTCCGGATTGCTCTGTGTAAGTAGCCTGCCAAAACCGTCATAGCTGGTGCTTGTGGTCAATCCATTGGGGTCAGTGCTGCTCAACACCTGACCATTTCCGGCATCATAACTGCGTTGGGTGACATGACCCAGAGCGTTGGTCAGCGTTCCAGGGAAACGCTGATACTGATAATTAGACAGTTGTTGCGTTTGGCTACCGGTATTTCCGGTAGTGGTGGTTACGCTAGTAGGGTTACCTTGGGCATCGTAGCTGTAGCTGATGCTCTGCTGCAGTCCAGGATTGCCAGCGAAGCGCACTTCACTAGCCACAGCCAAGGTACCGGCCTGCGGCGTGCGCTGGGTGATTACAGTTTGCGCCGGCGCCCCAGCAGCCTCCAATGTGCGAGTCTCGCTGGTGATGAAGCCCAGCAGCCAGCTATCCATCTGATGCTGGTACTGGCGCACCACCTGACTGCGTTCAACCCAAGCGCCGCCAATACTCGGTCGAGTTTCGGTAGTTTGCGAGAGCATACTACCGGTAGTTGCATCGTAATTAAATTGTTCGACTACTGTTTTTACCGCACTACCATCGAGTTCAAATTGCTCGCTAATGATGCTCTGGGGCGCTACAAACTGCACCTTGCCATCATTCTGCGCCACACTCTGGTAATCAAAATCTCGCCGCGATAACAACTTACCTTTGACGTCGAGACGCTCCTCATATAGAGCACCAATCAGGGGAAACTGTTGTTTGAAGGTACGCGTCAACACACGTTGCCGCGCAGGCTCTTTTATTATCTGAGTGGCAAAGCCTAAGAAACCACGCCCGAGCAAGTTAACTTTTGCATCACGGTACTCATAGAGAGTTTCAGTAAAGCCACCCAAGCCATTACTGCGTTTCAGGCTACTGACCATATCGCGCGAGCCGCGCCAGTTCATCTCCGGAAACGCTGTAGTAGCGCCAACCTGATACAGTACTGGATCGTTGATAGAACCATAGTTTACTTGCGTTTGATTGCCCAAACTATCTGTAATGCTTCTCAACCACTCCGGGCGTTTACGCAACTGCGTATAGGCATGCCAAACATAGTTTCCGTTATATTGGTCAACCAGCAACAGATCATCTTGACCGTCGCCATTAAAATCGCCAATCAAACTATGCTCTGGGCGGTTTAGAGAACCAGAAGGGATATAACGACACTCAGCATCAATCAACCGCACCATAGCATTAATATTATTTTTATACTGTGCGTACTCAGGCGCATTGAGCATAGCAAGCGTTCCCGCTCTAATCGACGCCTTCCAATCTGTACAATTAATTGCCTGCGATGACACACCGGAGACACCCAAGTACTCCGACGCAACGACTGCTGCTAAATCCAGATCTATTTTTTCGAATGACTTCCCAAGAGAACGCAAGACTATATATTTATTCGTCGTCTTTTCTATTAATAATAAATCCTGATACCCATCACCATCGTAGTCCATGGGGCGCGGGATATGATCTTCATTACTGGTGCGAAACACATCATCCGCAAATACATCAGCCGAAACGTCTAAAGCAACACGAGAAAAGTTATCCTTACTTACCAAACCACCTTTATTCAAGTAGGCATAAACACCACCACCCACAGGAACAACAAAATCAGAATTGCCATCACCATTCATATCAAGAACAACTGAGCGCGACACAGGAACATCCAAGTCTTGCTTTACTGCAGAGTTAATATTTCCCGTGCGCGGAATATTAACAATCGAGTAATAAGAGTTATTATTTTTAACATGTGCCGTCAGCAACTGCCAAGTACCATCAGCCAACAGATTGAATCCAGAAAGCCACGGAATATCTGTATTACTTACAGAGACACCGCTCATGCGTAATGTATCCTGAAATTTCACTGACAGATCAGGACGCCCAGCAAACATTCGCCACTGGCCATTAACAGGTAATAGCAAGTCCGCACGACCATCATGGGTAAAATCCAACACTGCTGGTTTTGTTACCGACAATCGCGATCCAGAAAGATTAACAAGACCAGAAAAAGATGTATCAAAACTAAATAGCTCCGCCCCTTCCCAAGAAACCACCTCAGAGTTTCCACCATCGCTGCCCAAAAGCCTCCAACTGAATTTAATGCGATTTTGTGCTAAGCCATCGGCCTGCAAAACCAATATCTCAGACTTTCCGTCTGAATTAGAATCCAATACATTAACTGAAAGAAAATATCGACCCGCCCAATTACCACCAGTACCTTTCCCACCAGTAAGCACTCGAGTGCTTTGTCCTAAACCGTCCTTACTACCAAAGGTTACATTTAACGCCTCCCAATCAGCACTGAGCAAATCGTTAATGCCATCTCCATTCCAATCAAGCAACAAATCATCACCAAGCCAAACACTATTAAACGACTTTATCGCCGTTAGGTTTTTACCTTTATCATCCAACCCAATATTTTCAACACCATACGTAAATTTATTAGCCTCAAGGCACTGCTTCGCCTGACCGCTAGTGGCCGTTGCACAATGCTGTAAAAAACTGATACGCGGCGCAGTAGTATTGGATATTTCGTAACCCAGCACATACTCCCGCTGCGCTCCGCCGCCCGGAGCACTGGTGGTGATCTTTTGTAGCAACTGCTCCAGCCGCAGCTCACCACCAAAGGCATAGCCAGACTTGGTTTGGGAGCGGTCGCGATAAACGAAGTCGATCTGCGCACCGGCATAGCTGATACGTTCAGGCAGTAGGGTGCCCGCTTGCCCCTTGTAGGTGAACTCCACCTTGTTGTTAAAGGCATCACGCATACTGCTCAACTGCCAAGCCTGCACCTTGTCGCTACCAATTGGCACGACACGGCTAGCCAGCGTTTCTCCCAGCACCTGGGTGGTGCCGTCCTTCAGTTGCGCCTCGAAATAAATATCGCTACCACTACCCTTGACCGTGACACGGACAAAGCTCTGCTGCTCGGTGTGATAGACACTGCCTGGCTGCAGCTGAGTACCGCTGACCAACTGCAGGCGCTGTCCGTCTAGGCACAACTTATCAGCACTGCTGCCGTCCGGAGCGCCGCTGAAGCCATCTTGCGCGACGCTGGCGGCACAACGGGAAACAGCACTGATTCCCGCCAGACTCCAACTCGTACCAAGGTAGCCGTCGGCCTGATTATTCGCGTACTGGATCGAAAGGTTCGGCTTGAGCCCGTTGACGCCAGCCGGGAGCGTGAGCGGGTAGCTGTAGGTCAAAGTGCCATCGAGAGAGACATCGACAGAACCTTCGGCAAGCCCTCCGGCACTGGCCGTAAGCGGTTGATCCGAGACGACAGCCTCAGAATCCTGCGCTTGAGCGGTGGAAAACCCCGAAACACCGGCGAGCAGCACCTGATTGCTAACGCCAGCCTTAGTCATCAGCAAGTCGGCCTTGCCATCACCATTTACATCCACCCACCGCAACTGATGGTTACCGGCCTTAGATAGCTCTATGCCGAGCTGCAACGAATTCAGCACCTGCGCTACAGAAGGAACTCCGGTGCTATTGCGAGTAAGCAGCAAACCATCCTGCCCCAGTGCGTCCGGGCGCAGCAATAGATCATCAATGCCATCACCATTGAAGTCCCCAGCCAGCATCGAGAAACCTGCCTCGATCCAGGCTACACGCTTCAAGGTAGCGGCATCCGGCGGGGCCACAACCGTATAGCTTCCATGTGAGCCACTGAGCAACACGACGTCATGATGAGATCGTGGAACAATCAGAGAGGTAATACCGTTGAGCGGCAACACTATGGGCAAAGGTCGCGCCGCTAGGTAAAAGTCCCCGACACCATCGCCGTTATAGTCCCCTTTTAGTACCTTATGGCTATCGGTGGACCACTCAACTGCCAACGCATGAGAGACCAATAAATAGCTCAATACACAGGCCAAGAAAAAGCGAACACAACCGAATCCATTCGTTAGCTTCATGACACCCTCAGAACATGCCCTGCCTCGTAGGCAGGAAAATCCAAAATTTATTGATTTTATAGTTACGCGGCTTGCGCACCTTTAGATATGCAGAATGCTTTTTGCCGCCCACAGACAAGCCGCCCAATCAGCAGCACACTAAATGAGAGGGAAGGGATATCGTGGATAAACCGATAGATATGCCCGTAACCAAAATTAATTTGCAGTTACAAGAACAGATAAGCCATGAAGAAAAATACTGAGGCCTCATGCGATCCCTCGCTAACCGGCGACTGAGTCAAAGGAAAATCATTTTCCGTTTCAAACCAGTTGCGCTGTATAGCAGAGCAAAAATCCCCACTTCAACAGGCCATCAGCATTTGCAGGGAGATAAGCGCACACACACCCAAAAACCAACCTAAAGTTGGCCTACAAGACAACCAAGGGAATTTTGGAAGCAGGCCCTCCCAAGCAACTCAAAAACATACAATATTTTTAGGCAATAAAAAACCCGCTGATATCGCTATCAGCGGGCTTTCTATATGGCGCAGCGGACGGGACTCGAACCCGCGACCCCCGGCGTGACAGGCCGGTATTCTAACCGACTGAACTACCGCTGCATGTCGGTGGACTTTCGTCCGTATAACTCTTGCTTCGTCTGATGCATCAGCCATTACGGCTTCTTCATCTCAACCTGAGCTAACACAGGCTGGAAAATATGGCGCAGCGGACGGGACTCGAACCCGCGACCCCCGGCGTGACAGGCCGGTATTCTAACCGACTGAACTACCGCTGCGCGTCGGTGGACTTTCGTCCGGTTTCACAAGAGTGGTGGGTGATGACGGGATCGAACCGCCGACCCTCTGCTTGTAAGGCAGATGCTCTCCCAGCTGAGCTAATCACCCGCTGCTTGCGAGGCGCGAAATTTACGCAAGGGCCGCACCTAAGTCAACACCCTGCTTCAAGTTTTTCTAAAAAAGTACAAAAAACGCTGCCCTTGCCAGGTGCTATCACAGGGCACGGCGCACCCTTATTGCGCCACCCGCAGACTGAGCCGAGCAGCCACCTTATTGTCTTCGGCGCGATCCAGCCCGGCTTCGGCGATTTGCACACCCTGCTCCTGCAGCACCGTGAACCAACGCAGCAACTGGGCAAAAGGCGCGGGTTGCAGGTTGAGCTGCACGGCGCCGTCGCCAGAGTTGTCCAGGCGTTCGATGGTCAGACCCTGGGTCGCAGCCGTGGCCGTGACCAAGCCTTGCAGCCGCTCCGGATCAATCGCCTGTTGCGGAGTGCTGACCAGATTGCGCGCCGCTGGTGCCTGACTATGCAGGTAGGCATTCAATTCACGCTGTGTTTCAAACGCACTGCGCGCTGCGACCAGGCGCTCCTGAGCCGGTTGCCAGAGCGTTAGATAAAGCAGCAACAGCAGCAGAAACGCGCCCAAGCTGCCAAGCGCGAACTGCTCACGTGGCGCCAATGCCCGCCAGCGTTGCAGCAACAGCGAATTATCCAGCTGCGCGGTAAAGCCTTTACCTTGCGAAACCATACTCATCCTCCGATCACCACGCGTGCGCTGACGCCTGCACCTTCACGGTTGGCGGAACCCAGTTGCACCGCCAGACCACTTTCCTGCAAACGTTCACGCAGACGTTCCAGTTCGGCAAAGCCGGCGGCCTGCACCTGCATGGCCAAATCGCCGCGCACCTCGCTGAAATCCACCTGACTGATCTGCACCTGCCCGCCATCGGCAGCCAGCGCGCCGCTGACCTGAGCCAGCAAGCCGAGCAAGCGGGTTTGTCCACTGCCCGCACCGACCTGCAGATGCTGATCAAACTGCGCACGCAGATTGACCAGCTTGCTGTCCTGCGGGAACAGCTCCTTGTACAACGCGGCGCTGGCGGCGGCGTATTCATCGGCCTGCCGCTGCAGGTGCCAGCCCTGCGCCAGATTGAGGCCCCACTGCAGCACCAACCACATACCCACCAACCCCAACAGTGGCCGCCAGCGTTGCCACTGGCCGTTGCTGCTTTGCACGGCGAACTCGCCCTGCGCCAGGTTGTTGCGCAGCGGCTGCTGAGCCAGCCAGACAAAGGGATCGGCAACCGACATCCGCTCATCCACCGGCTGCGGCACCGAATGCTGCGCATCACACCAGGCCACCTGCGGTTGCACACACAGGGGGCTCAGCTGCGGCCAGTCCTGCGCCTGCAGCGCCATCCGCGTAACATTCTCACCGCCCAGCAACCAGCGACCATGCTGCGACAAGAGCGCAGAACCCGGCCCTGGCAACAGATCGGCATCCACGGCAATCGCCTGCGGCGCTGTGGGGCACAATGCCAACCAACCGGCCAGCCAGCTGCGGCGTACGGCAAATACGCGATGGCGACCATCAGCCAGTTGCTCACCCAACGCCAGGTGCATCAGCTCGACTTCTTCGGCGAGCAGCTCCTCCACCGCAAACGGCAGCGCCTGGCGTAACCAACGGGCTTTGCGCGTCGGCAGAGTGACTGCGCAGGCCGTTACCGCCTCAACGGGCAGCACCAAGGTCCAGCTGGCGCCAAGCTGCGTCTGCGCATCACCAAACGCCAGGGTTTCGCTGAGCCCGTCGGCCACCCACTGCACGGGTAGATCAGCCTGCGCGCCAGCACAGGCGGCGGGCGGCAGAAATACATAGGTCTGACTCATGGTTGCACTTCCTCGACAAGCACTGGCGCCATTGCACCCTGCCCCAAATCACGGGCTAGAACATAAACACGACCATCATTGGCGCGCTGCACGGTGCTGCGCAGAGTCTGCCGGCGCTCGCCGACCGTGACCTCACTCACCACCTGAAAATATTGACTACCCACTGCCAGACCCTGGCTTTGCACCTGCAGGCCGCCGAGCTGAGCGGTAAAGCTCGGTACATCACGATAACCCTCACGGCCTCGCGCGGCGACCAACCCTTGCGCCGTGCTCAGCGGCAGACCTTCAGCCAGGCTGGCCAGCACTCGTGCGCTGGCGGTGTTGACGTTGAGGGTGGCATCCGCCGGTAAAGCGCTGACATAAGGCAACAGGCGTTGGTAATCCGCCTCGTTCATGTCCAGCAGCAGGCGCAGCTCGGACACATCGGCCAGCTCGCGGTTAGCCGCGCGATAAGGCGGCAGCGCCAGCAGATACTGGTTATCTTCGGCACCGTAACCACCGCGGGGCTGGTCATCGGCATCCAGCCAGTCGAGCAGGCGTTCGGCGTAAGGCGTGTCGATCTGCAATCCGAGTAGCAGGCGGCGCAGTTGCCCGAGTGCAGCCTCGTTAGGCTGCCCCTGGCGCAGCAGGCTGTTGAGGTTGAAACGCCCCGTTGGGTCATTGATCTGCACCTGCAGTGTGCCCCCCTCATCCAGGCTGAACGGTGCCTGCGGCTTGGCCCAGATCTCGGCAAGATGATCAATCGGGGCACGTGGATCGCCCTGACGCAGGTCACGCTGCAGGATAGCTTTGGCCAGGGTTTCGCCGCCCAGGGCGTAATGCCAGGCCTGGCGGACGTGCAGCTGGTTAGCGCTGCTGCGGATCGACAATTGCTGGCGGGCGATAATCCCGGCGCTGACCACTGTGACCACCGCCACCACCAGCAAGACGGTGATCAGCGCCATGCCGCGCTGCCGACTCATGAGCGCGGCTCCTCGGGAATATCGCCACCGGGTTCGGCGGGCTCGTCAGGGTTCGGCTCGGGTGCTTGCTGCAGACGCTCTGGCAAACCTTCAGGCAGGCGCAGCATACGGCGCAGATCGCCATAACGGCGATGCTGCAACACCAGCTCAATGGCTTGAGGCAGAACTTTGAGCGCTTCGTCGGGGTTCTTTTCCAACGGCGGCCAACGGGTCTGCCAGGTGCCCTCCTGATCCAGATAGCGCAATTGCACCCGGGTCACCCCATCCAGCGCCTGCTGCACCTGCGGCTGGCTGTCCTGCGCTTGATCCAGCACCGTCCAGTACTGACGCTGCCACTGCTCGCCACTGAGTTGCCAGCGCACCCGCTGCAGACCGGAGCGCGACTGCCCCAAGGGATTGCGCCAGCCACTACGGGTCAGCTCCAGGGCTGGGTTATCGAGGTCTTCACCGAGCAAGGCGGCGCGTGGATCACCAAAGGGATCACGCGAGGGCCTGGCCTGCACCTGCAGCACATCACGCTCGAATGCGGCCATGGCGCGCACCAGCTCGCGCAATTGCAGTTCATGGGCGCGGGTGACCTTGTCGGTTTGCAATACGCTGTCGAGCATGCGGTAGGTGCCCAACCCCAACAACGCAAAGATGGCGATGGCGATCAGCAATTCGAGCAGGGTAAAACCGCGTGCGGCCCTCATTGCATCACCCCGAGAAAACCATTCAGGCTGACCACCGAACGCTCGCGCACATCGCCGCCCGAACGCCCCTGTTCGGCGGGCGCAACCCACAGGGTGACGCGGCGCATATCCGCCTCGCTGGTGGCCTGCACCTCGCTTTGCCACTGCCAGCGCCGCCCGGCGAAGTCCACCTCACCCTGGTCGCGGCCATCAGCAACCGGGGTCTTCGACAACTGCAACTCTGCCAGCTGGTTGTCGGCGATCCACATGGCCAGGGTCTTTTCTTCCAACCGCGAGGCGGTTTGCAGGCTGCGCGCGCTAGCGGTCAATACGCTGGCGGCGACCAAGGCGAAAATTGCCAAAGCAACCAGCACCTCCAGCAGGGTAAAGCCGCCCACGCGCCTCATCGTTTGCGCCCTGCCGGCTGCTCGCTCTCAACCTTGGGCAATTGGAAACCATCGCTAACCAATTGCAGGCGCAGCCCATCGGCGCGGCGCTCGGCCAGGCGCAAACGAAACGGGCTGATTTCCCCGCTCGACAGCAACAACAACTGCGGCGTCAGTGCGCCTTTGCTGGGTTCTTCACCCTCTGGCAGCGGCAACTCCAGCGCCGCGCCTTCCAGCTCGACACTCAGCTCGGCCCAGCCCGGCAGCTTATGGGACTTGGCCGACAAGGCCTGCCAACTCTGTTTCGCTGAGTCATAACGCAGCACTTGATAGGCCTCGCGACTGAGCAGCAGGCCGTATTCCTGGTTGTCCAGCACCGCTTCCTCGGCCAGCACACCAATCAATCCGGCCAACCGTTCAGCTTCGTTATGCAACTCGCGTCCAGGGCCGGCGATACCCACACTGAGCACGGCAATACCGATCAGGCTGCCGAGAATCACCAGCACCACCAGCAGTTCGATCAGGGTAAAGCCCCCAGCCTGGCTCGGTTGCTGGCGCATGAAGATCAGAGGTCCCAGTTACCGATATCGGTATCCTGATCGCTGCCGCCTTCCTTGCCGTCGGCGCCCAGCGAATACAGGTCGAAAGCCCCCTTGGTGCCCGGCGCCAGGTATTGATAGACGTTGCCCCACGGATCGACCGGCAGGCGCTTGAGGTAGCCGTCGCGGTTCCAGTTCTTCGGCTGCGGGTTGCCAGAAGGTTTCTTCACCAGCGCTTCCAATCCCTGCTGGGTGCTGGGGTAGCTGTGGTTGTCGAGCTTGTACATATCCAGCGCGGCGGCCACGGCTTTGATATCGCCTTTGGCCACGGTGACCTTGGCTTGATCGGGCCGGCTCATTACCTGTGGCACCACCAACGCGGCGAGGATGCCGAGAATGACTACCACCACCATGATTTCGATCAGCGTAAAACCGGATTGACGCTTGTTCACTGCTTACCCCACCAACTGATTGAGAGACAGAATCGGCAGCAGAATGGCCAGTACGATCACCAGCACCACCGCCCCCATAAAGACCAGCATAAAGGGCTCGAACAGCCCCACCAGCAGCGCCACTTGGGCACCCAGATCGTTTTCCTGATTGCGCGCCGTGCGTGCCAGCATCTGGTCGAGTTCACCCGAGCGTTCGCCGCTGGCAATCATGTGCAGCATCATCGGCGGAAACTGGCCGCTGGCCTCCAGGGCGCGGGTCAGGCTGCCGCCCTCGCGCACCTTTTGTGCGGCAATCACCACCTCAGCGCGAATCACCCGGTTGGCGATCACCTGCGCGCCGATGCCCAGCGCTTCCACCAGCGGCACACCGCTGCGGGTCAGAATCGCCAAGGTTGAGGCGAAGCGTGCGCAGTCGGTGGCGCGAATCAAGCGGCCCGCTAACGGAATACGCAGCAGCAGGCCATGCCAGCGCGCCTTGAGTGCATCGTCACGCAACGCCCAGCGCAGGGCGAAGACACCCAGCACACTGAGCAACACCGCCAGCCAACCCCAAGCTTTGACCCAATCGCTCAGAGTGATCAGGCCGCGCGTCAGCGCCGGCAGGGTTTGCCCGGAATCGACAAACACCCGCACCACGTCCGGCACCACATAGCCGAGCAGGAAGCCGACGATCAGCAACGAGGCGCACATCAGAATCAGCGGATAGAGCAGCGCCAACTGGATTTTCTGCCGTGACTGCTGGCGTTGTTCGGTGTAGTCGGCCAGTTGCTCCAACACCGGACCGAGATGACCGGCATGCTCACCTGCCGCCACGGTGGCGCGGTACAGCTCGGGAAAGGCCGAGGGGAACTCTTTCAGGCTGCTGGCCAGGTCATGGCCTTCCAGCACGCGGGCACGCACGGCCAGCAGCATGCTTTGAATACGTGGCGCAGTGGCTTGCGCGGCGGCCGCACGCAGGGCTTCCTCAATCGGCAAAGCGGCCTGCACCAAGGTGGCCAACTGGCGGGTGATCAGCGCCAGATCGCGCGCCGAAATGCCCCGGTTAAAACTGAAGTGCGAGCCCGCCCCGGCATTTTCCCGTGTGCGCGTGGCTTTGACGTCCAGCGGGGCCAGCTGCCGCTCACGCAGTATCTGCCGCACCTGGCGTGCGCTGTCGGCTTCCAGCACGCCTTTCTGCTGGCGGCCTTTGCCATCGAGGGCAAGGTATTCGAAGGCGGCCACGCGCTATTCCTCTCGCGTCACGCGCAACACTTCCTCGACCGTGGTCGCCCCTTCCAGCACCTTGCGCCGGCCATCTTCACGGATGCTCGGGCCGAGGGTACGGGCGTGACGGGTCATGTCCTGCTCGGAGGCGGCATTGTGAATCAGCGTGCGCAGGTGGTCATCGAACACCACCAACTCGTAGATGCCGGTGCGGCCACGGTAACCCTGCTGATGGCACTCGGCGCAGCCACGGGCGTGAAACAAGGTCGGCGGATGTGCGAACGGTACGCCGAGCAAGGTGCACTCGGCTTCATCGGCTTGATACGCCTCTTTGCAATGCGGGCACAGCACCCGCACCAGACGCTGGGCCAGCACGCCGAGCAAGGACGACGACAGCAGAAACGGCTCGATGCCCATGTCCACCAGACGGGTAATCGCACCGATGGCGCTGTTGGTGTGCAGGGTCGAGAGCACCAGGTGGCCGGTCAGCGAGGCTTGCACGGCGATTTCAGCGGTTTCCTTGTCGCGGATCTCGCCGACCATCACCACGTCCGGGTCTTGGCGCAAAATCGCCCGCAGGCCACGGGCAAAGGTCATGTCGACCTTGGTGTTGACCTGGGTCTGGCCGATACCTTCGAGGTGATATTCGATCGGGTCTTCAACGGTGAGGATATTGCGCGTGCGGTCATTCAGGCTGACCAGGCTGGCGTAAAGGGTGGTGGTCTTACCCGAACCGGTCGGCCCGGTGACCAGCAGAATACCGTGGGGTTTGCGTACGGTGGCTTCCATCAGATCACGGTCACGCGCGCTCATGCCCAGGTGTTGCAGGTTGAGGCGGCCGGCTTGTTTATCCAGCAAACGCAGCACCACCCGCTCGCCATTGGCCGAGGGCAGAGTCGAAACCCGCACATCGACTTCACGGCCACCGACTTTCAGGGAAATACGGCCGTCCTGCGGGATGCGTTTCTCAGCAATATCCAGCCGCGCCATGACCTTGATCCGCGAGACCAGCAGAGCTGCCAGCTCGCGCTTGGGTTCGAGCACTTCACGCAGTACGCCATCGACGCGAAAGCGCACCACCAGGCGTTTTTCAAAGGTTTCCAGGTGAATGTCAGACGCGTTTTCCTTGATCGCCTCACCGAGGATGGCGTTGATCAAGCGGATGATCGGTGCGTCGTCTTCCTGCTCAAGCAGGTCTTCGGTTTCCGGCACCTGCTCGGCCAATGCTGCCAGGTCCAGGCTGCCACCGATGTCTTCGGCCAATTGCATGGACGCCGAGTCATGTTGATACGCCTGCCCCAGCGCCTGCTCAAAGGCCTCAAGGGTCATGGCGTGCAGCGGCAGGCGCACGCCAACAAACCGCTGTGCTTCGGCCAACGCCACCAGTTCCACACCCGGGCGATAGGCCAGGCTCGGCAGCCCGTTGGCGCTCAACAGCACCACCCCATGGCGCTTGGCAAAACTAAACGGCAAACGCCGAACAGGAGCTTCGGTTAGCAACGCATTCATTCGTAACATGCCTTTGTCACAGTAACCGAAGCAGCGCCGCAGGACGCCAAATGCACAACAGCAAGCCAGGGCTCTGTGAATTAATAGTTGTAAGTAGCAGGATTTAGCAGGAAAACCGCGCGCTATCTTTAGCACATTGATCAGAACGACACACTACCCCAACGGGGGGCTGTCAAACTCCTGGCAAGTGTCTATGATCAGGGCGCGATCCACGCCACATAATAATAAGTTCTGGAGTGACGCCCCTTGCCCCTTTTGGCTTCCCAACGCTGGCTGCAGCGCCATGCCACCACCCTGGTGGGACTTGCGCTGGTGACCGTCATGAGCTTCAGCCTGGCCTGGCAAAGTGCCGAGTGGCTACGCCTGCTGCGCACCCCGGCAAAGACAGCTGAAACCTCGGCGCACACCGCGCAAACCGCCGCACAACCCACTGAAATCGGCCAGCTGTTCGGCACCAGCAGCGTGACCAGCGACAGCCCCGCCCCCAATACCGACCTGCGCCTGACGCTGCTGGGCAGCTTCGTGCATGCCGACCCGCAGCGTTCCAGCGCGATTATTCGCAGCGAAGGCAGCAGCGCTCAGCGTTACACCATCAACAGTGAAATCAGCAGCGGCGTTCGCCTGCATGCGGTAGCCGCCGACCGCGTCGAGTTATTGCGCAATGGCCGCCGTGAAAGCCTCAGCTTCCCCCTCAGCGCTCTGGCGACGAGCAGCTTGCCAAGCAGTGTAAGCGAGACCTCAACAGACCCACTGGAACAGCTCAGCGAGCTGCAATCCGATGACCTGATTCAGCTGCGCGAACGCATGGATGCCCTGCGCCAGCAGATGCAGGCCTCCGACAGTGTGCCGGACACCCCAGAACCCACCGATTTGCCAACGGAAACCAACTGACACGATGACCCCGACTCTTTCGCGCCTTACCTTCGCTCTGTTGGCTGCGGGCCTGGCTTGCAGCCCACTGCCGCTGATTGCTGCCGTGACTGCTGTGGCGCCCAGCGCCAGCCAGCAGGAGGAAAGCTGGACCATCAACCTCAAGGGTGCCGATATCCGCGAGTTTATCGACCAGGTGGCGCAGATCAGTGGACAGACCTTTGTCGTCGATCCGCGGGTCAAGGGCCAGGTCAGTGTGGTGTCAAACAGCCCGCTGACGCTGACCGAGGTGTATCAGCTGTTTCTCTCGGTGATGGCCACCCACGGCTTCAGCGTAATCACCCAGGGCGACCAAGCGCGCATCGTGCCCAACGCCGAGGCCAAGGCCGATGCGGACGCCGGGCGCAACGCACCAGACCGCCTGGAAACCCGACTGATTCAGGTACAGCATGGCTCGGCCACCGAACTGATTCCGCTGATCCGCCCACTGGTGCCGCAATACGGTCATTTGGCCGCCATCACCACAGCCAACGCGATCATCATCAGCGACCGTACCGCCAACATTGAACGCATCGAAGACCTGCTGCGCCAGCTCGATCAGAAAGGCCAGCATGATTACAGCGTGCTCAACCTGCAGCATGCCTGGGTCATGGACACCGCCGAAGTGCTGCGCAATGCCGTGGATCGTGGCCAGGCCAAGGGCGCGTCCGGCACTCAGGTGATTGCCGACGGCCGCACCAACCGCCTGATTCTGCTCGGCCCACCGGCAGCACGGGCCAAGCTGGTGGCCATGGCCCAATCACTGGATACGCCCACCAGCCGCTCGGCCAATACCCGGGTGATTCGGCTGCGCCATGGCGATGCCAAGAGCCTGGCGGAAACCCTCGGCGAGATTTCCGAGAAGCTCAAACCAGAAGCCGGTGGCGAAACCACCGGCAAACCGCAGACCATCCTGATCCGCGCCGACGAAAGCCTCAACGCCCTGGTGCTGCTGGCTGAACCCGATGTGGTGGCGACCCTGGAAGACATCGTGCGCCAGCTGGATGTACCGCGCGCGCAGGTTATGGTAGAGGCAGCGATTGTCGAAGTCTCCGGCGATATCACCGACGCCCTCGGTGTGCAGTGGGCCGTGGATGGCCGCGGCAGTACCGGTGGCCTGGGCGGAACCAACTTCAGCGGCACAGGATTGTCTGTGGGCCGTGTATTACAAGCCATTCAGGACAGCGGCAGCGACACTGATAACAACACCCTGGCCAACCTGCCGGATGGCGCCATCATCGGCCTGGGCACAGACAGTTTCGGGGTACTGATTACTGCGCTGTCGGCAAATAGCAAAAGCAATCTACTGTCCACGCCCAGCTTGCTGACGTTGGATCACCAGAAAGCGGAAATTCTGGTCGGGCAGAACGTGCCCTTCCAGACCGGTTCCTTCACCACCAGCGGTTCGGGCGCGGACAACCCTTTCACTACCATTGAGCGCCAGGACATCGGCGTTACCCTCAAGGTCACCCCGCACATTAACGAAGGGGCAAGCTTACGCCTGGAGATCGAGCAGGAAATCTCCTCCATTGCCCCCACCAGCCAGGGCGTCAATGCGGTTGACCTGATCACCAACAAACGCTCGATCAAGAGCACCATCCTCGCCGAAAACGGCCAAGTCATTGTGCTCGGCGGGCTGATTCAGGATGACGTCACCCAGGCCGACTCCAAAGTGCCGTTGCTGGGTGACATTCCATTGGTGGGAGCACTGTTTCGTTCGACCAAGGAAACCCGCATCAAGCGCAACCTGATGGTCTTTCTGCGCCCGACCGTGGTGCGCGATGGCGCCGGCCTGGCCGCGCTCTCCGGGAAGAAATACAGCGATATCCGGGTACTCGGTGATGTGCGCGAGGATTACCGCCCCGGCATCCTGCCGAGCAATCCGGATCACCTGTTCGACAAGGCCGAGCCCGGCGCTATCGACCTGCGCGAGTAACCTCTCGGCCGCACGCACAGAGCAGCACCGCAATAAAAAAGGCCTCGGTATCCACCGAGGCCTTTTGCTTTAGCGCGACTAACGCTTATTTGTCTTCGTTACGCTGGTGCTTGAAGAACACCCCGTTATCGCCGAACGCCGACGCGACAAAGGCCGAAGTCAGCTCCATTTCGCCAATCTTCACCGCACTGTTGCGCCGTTGAGCGGCGTAATTGCGGCTGATCGACGGAATGATCGAGGTCTTGATCTCCATCGACGTGGCGTACACGTCATAGACCTTGGTACCGGCATTGAGGGTCAGCAGGTCCGCACGGAAGTCATGTGCGGTGCTGGCGAAACGATTGCGCAGCTCGGTGCGCGGCACAAAGTAAATCTGCGTCGGTGCCTTGGGTTTGGCCACGGTGGCGCCGGCCTGGGTGACTTCTGCCATGTCGTTGAGCAGCAGCAGTGTCGGCTTGAGGCTCACCGCCGAGAACAGAATGGTCGTGCCCAGGGTGTCGTTGGCTTCCGGCACCACGTACTGCGACAGCTCGTTGGCGAAGAAGTTATGGTTACCGCCCTGCCCGCTCAGGGTGTAGAGGGCGGACACGTTCTCTGACGGTTTACCATCGACAAAGGCCTTCCATGCCAGGCCCGGGGCGAAGCCGCGATCGGCGGGATCACCGGTAACCGACAAGCGCAGCAGGCCGTTGTCAGAGCCCTGGAACAGCCCACTGTAGGGGTTGTTCGGCACTGCGACGAACTTCACCTTGGCCATCACGCCATGGGGATGAATTGGCTTTTCATAACCCGCTGGGGCTACGTCACTGCGGACCTTGACCTTGTTCCAGAGGATCGAGCCAATCAGCCCGCCCACATTCACTGGCTGCAACGCTGGCAGTTTGTCCGGCGCATATTGCGTGCGCAGCGCACCGTTGACCCAGAGGTTTTCCTGCTTGTTGGCCCCTGGCCAGCTTTCATAATCCGCGGGGATATTCAGGCCCCAGGGTTTGAAGGCGTTCTCCACCCCAACCAGGCTGGCCTGCAGCTGCGGATTGTGACGGCGCAACACATCGACCATGGTGGTGTGTTCGACCCAATCGATCCCTTCCGGGGTGTACACCTCAGGGCGATAGTCCTTGGTGTAGAAGCGGTCAGTCATCAGGCGGCGCGAGGCGTTCATGATGAAGATCTGGAACGCCGTTTCGCCGAAGGCAAAACCTTCCGGCCGCACGGTTTCGGCCAGCATGCCCACCAGGGTGTCGATGCGCTCGATGTTGTTGCCATAGATGCGTTTGAGTTCAGCCAGGGTCGCGGCGTCTTTGGTCAGGTCCTCGAACTTGGTGATCGGCTTAAGGCCGATCTGCCGGCGGAATTCGTTATAACGCGGCACGCCGCGCTCACGGTCACGCAGCACGTCGATGGTGGCCAGGTCGATATCACCCACCAGCGGCATCGACAGGTTACGCAGGAAGTTCGGGTAGTTGTTCAGCGTCAGCGAACCTGGGTTGGTGATGCCGAAGGAGTACCACAGGCGCTCCGGACGCTCATCGTTAAGCAGGTTTTCGGCATCACGATCGCGAGTGTTCTGCAGGGCGATGGTGCGCGCCACCTGGTTGGAGCCGATGTCATACACCTGCACGTTGTCACGCATCAGCGGGTGCATGCGGTACACCGCGACGAACTCTTCGGTGAGAGTGAACGGTACGCCGTAGTTGTTTGGTGCGGTAGAGCCGACGATGCCGGTCAGGGCGTGGTCGATGGCGCTGTTACCCACGCCTGGCGCTACGTTCGGGTCGAAACCGAGGATGCGTTTGACGAAAGAATCGGACTTGGCCAAGTCCGCTTGCAGCATGCGCACTTCGGCCTGGAAGTCGTCACGCGGGCCGCCCTGGCCGAGCAGACCCCACCAGTTGGAGTACATGGCGCGCTCGGTGATCGGGTTGGCAATCACCGCCGGGGTCCACTCCACAGTATGGATCTTGGCCATCAGTGCCGAGTTGATCAGCCGCGCGCGGTCATACAGCCACTGATCGCTCTGCGTCGGGTACTTCTGCTTGAGTTTGCTGGCGATGGCGTTGTGTTCAAGGGTGAACAGCTGATGCAGCATGCTCAGCCCCACCCACCAGTTCTCGTTGAACCCGGTTACCGGCTTGCCGCTGAGCAGCTCGCTGGGCAGAGTGCCGTTGGCATTGACCTTGAGCTTACCGTCGACAAACGCGCGCACCTTGTCGTTGGTAGCCTTGTTGCTGCCGTACAGCTGCGAGCCGTCCCACCAGTGGGTGTTGTGGTTGCGGTAGGTCTGCGGCTTGCCAGCATCGGCGCTGCTGCGGCTCGGGTCCGGCTGGGTGCGCTTGACGGACATGCTGCCACTGCCCAGTACATCGCCCGGCGGCAACGGGAACTGGATCGGGTCGGCATCGGCATTCGGGCCGTGATCGAACCAGTCGTGCACCATAAATTGAATCCAGGCCGCAGCAATAAAGTTAAGACTCGGGGCCGGCTTGAACTCCTCGCGCGCCATCAGCAGGTTACTCACCTCACGCGGGTTGGGGCTGAGCAGTGTGCTGGTTTCGCCATGGGTGACCGCCGGGTTGACGTTGCGACCAAAGCGCCGGTACACCGAACCCTCGGCCGGGTTGCTGAGAATGTTACAGGTGCCATCCTCGGTGCGCGCCGCCAGGCTACGCGCATCGCAGGTGATGTTGGCGTTGTAGCCCGCGTAATTTTCGACATCGAAGAGGTTGTTCTCGAACAAGGCCTGGCGTTCGACCGCCAGCACCAGCAGCCCCGAGACGACGCCCAGCGTTCCCAGCTTGGTCAAAGCTGGCCAAGTGACCCATACCGACATGGCTAATGCTCCCGTTTTTATTGTTGTACGGACAATGCGGCTACCGACATAGCAGCGCAGGATCAAGCCTATTGGCCGGCCAGGTACAACGCCCCCCTCCCGCGGAGGGGTGGCGGCCAATCAGTCGGTGAGGGCTGGGCTAGCTGAGTGAGGCCCGCGGGCGTACGACGAGAATCGCTTCGGTGCGGCTGGAGACATTGAGCTTGGAGTAGATGTTCTTCAGGTGCCATTTGGTGGTGGACAGAGCAATACCGGTCTTGTCGCTGATCTGCGTATTCGACAGTCCGCTGAGCAGGCACTCGAACACTTCCACTTCCCGCCCGGTGAGCAGGCCACTGGCCAGTGGATCAAATGGCGGTGCGCTCTGCTCACCCTGCAGGAATTCGGCATAGTGCTCGCGGTACTTGTCCGGCACTGCGAGCAGACCGGCCTGCACCAGGCTCAGCACACCCGCGGCAAAACCCGGCGCCTCGTCGAACACCGAACGGTTGATATTGACGATGCCATGGGCCTCCACCAGACGGCTGAGGGCCTCGAGTTGTTGCGCTTTGCTCTGTGTGGTGGCGGCCAAGACCAGTTGATTGGCTTCAACGATCAGCCGTCGCGCGCGCATTTCGCTGCGCTGCAGCGCCGCACCAAGCACCTTGAGAATCCGCGCCGCCTGTACCTGCGCACCGCGCGCCTGCAACCAGTAGACGCAGGCCAGGCCCAAACGCTCCCAACTCTCGTCATAAGGCCGCACCGTCTCCCACTCCCCGGCTTGCAAACGTGCCGGCAGATCATAGCGCTGAGCCACCGCGTCCATGGTAGCCGCCTTACCGCCAAGCCAAGCCTGGCGCATGCTTTCCTGAGCCACCTGGCTGACAAATCGCGCGTAGTTACCCAGCTGCAGGATGCACGACAGCTGATCCAGCAGACGGCAGGCCCGGGCCTGCTGCTGACGCCGGTGCAACAGCCGTGACAGGGTAATGTAAACCGTGGCAATCGCCTCGGTGGCCGAAGACGAGTTGACCATCGCCATCAGCTCGTCGCACAGCTGTTGTGCCTCGTTCAGCTGATTCTGCTCGTACAGCACCACCACCATGGCCGTGGCACGGTTGACCCAGGCCGGAGACGTCGGATTGGTGCCCTGATAATCCAGGCATACCTGCTTGCGTGCGTGTGTTGCACGCCCGGCGTTGCGATGGCACAGGGCAATGATCAGGTCGGTGTAGCTCTCCAGGAAACTGTGCCCGCATTGCGCCAACAGTTGCTTGGACTCGCTGGCAAAGCGAATGGCCTCCTGCAAGCGTGCCCCCAGCAGGTGCTGATAGGCAATCACCGCCAGGGTGCAGGCACGGATTTCCAGGTCCTGCCCCGCGCCCAACAGGTCACGCCAGGCCGGCGGCGGCTCAAAGTCCTTGTCCTGCTCGAACAAGCCAAGCAGCAAAGCGAGAAACTGCCGCGTCGCCGGCTCCAGGTTCGCGCCAGGTGCACGCACCTGCAGGCCATCGAGTAATTCCAGGTGGTAATGCGCCTGATGGAAGCGCCGTGACAGCGACAGCGCGGCAATCAGCCAGCCCAATAGTTTGGGTTGGGCCAGCAGCAGCGATTCCGGCAACGGCTCCAGCCAGCGCAGGATGTCACCGAACTGGCCGCTGCGAACCCAGGCCGCGCAGCTGTGCTCCAACAGCCCGAGAAACAGCTGCTGACCCGCACAGTGCTGGGCATGCTGTAAAGCCTGCTCATGCTCGCCCAGTTGCATGAAGTAATCCGCTGCGCGACTGTGCAGCTGATCCAGGCGGGCGTATTCCTCGATCAGCAGGCGCCGGCAGAGAAAGTCCTGCAGCAACGCATGGAAGCGAAAGCTGCCAGGCTGGTTTTCCACCGGCAGCAGGAACAACTGCCGCTCAGCCAACTCCTCCAATAACAGCGCTGAGCCCGTGCGCTGCAGCACATGGTCACAGAGCGCACCATCAAAACGCTCGAACAGCCCGCAGCACAGAAGAAACTCGCGCAGGTGCGGTGGCAACTGGCGCAGCACCACATGGCCAAAGTAATCGACGATTTCCGGCTGGCTGCCGTTGAAACGTTGCAACGCCTGGGTGCCGAAGCGCGCATAGGCCAACAAGGCGATCTTCACCCCTGCCACCCAGCCTTCCGTCATACCCAGCAGGCTGTCGAGGTAATCCGGGTTCAGCGCCTGCCCGCCCAGGTGGCGGTTGAGCTGCTGCACCTGCTCGGCGGACAAGCGCAAGTCGTGCTGATCGATACACAGCAGGCGGTTTTCCAGCTTCAGCTGGCTCAGGGCAAAGCCTGGATGATTGCGGCTGGCGATGATCAGGTGAACATGGCTCGGCAGCTGCTCCAGCAGCACCGCCATCACCTCCAGAATACTGCGCGACTCAATCCACTGAAAATCATCGAACGCGATAAACAGCGGCCCTTCGACTCGCTCCAGCGCATCGCCGAACAGCTCGCCCAGCAGCCGTGGCGACAGACTGGACGCCAGCGCCAGCGGGTTGAACCAGGACGTGTCGAAGTCAATGACCTGGGCGCGAATGCCCTCGGCCAGGTGACGGAAAAAGCACAGCGGGTCGTTGTCGCGTGCCTGCAGCGGGTAATGCACGAGCGTCGCCGCACAGCCAGCGCGCCAGTGCTGCAGCAAGGTGGACTTGCCGGAGCCAGCCGGGGCCAGCAGCAACGTCAGGGCAAAATCGTCACTGCGCCCCAGCAGGTCCAGCAGGCTCTGGCGGAGCACACCATTGGCAGACGAAATACACGGCTGAATTCGGTCCATGAGTCAGACCCTGTTCTTATTATTTGTGCGCGATCAGACGCCGCGCCTGCGATGAATGCTAGCGCCTGCGCCTGAAGAGAATTTGAAGTGCGTCAAAGTTCGCCCACGGCTAGCCAAAGGTTGGCCTGCAGCCGAACGCATCAGTGGACAAACCCAGCAATAAACAGCCGCTGTGGAGAAATGATGCACCTGGCGAGCAACCGCCAGGTGCTGGGAGCGGTTTAGAGTGCCGCCAGACCGCGAGCCAGATCGGCCTTGAGGTCGGCCAGGTCTTCCAGACCCACGGCAACGCGGATCAGGTTGTCGCGAATACCGGCATTGGCGCGCTCGGCCGGGGTCAAACGACCGTGCGAAGTGGTCGCCGGATGCGCGATGGTGGTTTTCGTATCACCCAGGTTGGTGGTGATGGAAATCACCCGTGTGGCATCGATAAAACGCCACGCCGCTTCCTTGCCCCCCTTCACCTCAAAGCTGACCACCGCACCGAAGGCACTCTGTTGGCGCTTGGCCAGTTCATGCTGCGGGTGGCTGGGTAAGCCGGCGTAGTACACGTGTTCAATGCCGTCCTGCTGCTCCAGCCATTGCGCCAAATGCAGCGCACTGGCGCAATGGGCCTGCATGCGGATGCGCAGGGTTTCCAGGCCTTTGAGGAAGATCCAGGCATTGAATGGGCTCAGCGTCGGCCCGGCGGTGCGCAGAAAACCCACCACATCGGCCATCAACTTGGCCGAGCCCGCCACCACCCCACCCATGCTGCGGCCTTGGCCGTCGATGTACTTGGTGGCCGAATGCATCACCACATCCGCACCGAGCTTGATCGGCTGCTGCAAGGCCGGCGTGCAAAAGCAGTTGTCCACCGCCAGCAATGCGCCGTTGCGATGGGCAATGTCGGCCAGCGCGGCAATGTCCACCAACTCGGCCAGCGGGTTGGACGGCGACTCGACAAACAGCAACTTGGTGTTGGTCTTAAACGCCGCCGCCCAGCCGTCGAGATCCGCCAAGGGCACATAATCAACCTGCACACCAAAGCGCTTGAGGTACTTTTCGAACAGGCTGATGGTTGAGCCGAACACACTGCGCGACACCAGCACGTGGTCGCCTGCGCTGCACAGGCTCATGACAATGGCCAGAATCGCCGACATGCCGGACGAGGTCGCCACAGCCTGCTCGGCCCCTTCCAGCGCGGCAATGCGCTCTTCAAAGGCACGCACAGTCGGGTTGGTGTAGCGCGAATAGACATTGCCCGGCACTTCGCCAGCAAAGCGCGCCGCCGCATCGGCCGCCGAACGGAACACGTAACTGGACGTCGGGTAAATCGCCTCGCTGTGCTCGCCCTCGGGGGAGCGATGCTGACCGGCGCGCACCGCCAAGGTGTCGAAGCCGACGCCTTCAAGATCGCTGTCCAGACGTCCCGCTTGCCATTCCTGACTCATACCTACCTCTTCACAGCAAAAGCCCGGATAGGCTCCGGGCTAAAAATTCCAAATGGGCCCGGATACATCCCGGGCCGAACGCCAAGGGCTGATGGTTTAGTTGTTGTACAAATCGATAATCGCACTGACCGCCTGCGACTTGACCTTGGAGGCATCGTTGCGTGCCTGCTCGATCTTGTTCAGGTAAGCCTCATCAACGTCACCGGTGACGTACTTGCCGTCAAACACCGCGCAGTCAAAATTGTCGATCTTGATCTTCTTGCTGCCGCTGACCGCTTCGATCAGATCCGGCAGATCCTGATACACCAGCCAGTCGGCACCGATCAGCTCACACACCTCTTCGGTGGTGCGGCCGTGCGCAATCAACTCGTGGGCGCTGGGCATGTCGATGCCATAAACGTTGGGATAACGCACTGCCGGTGCAGCCGAGCAGAAGTACACGTTCTTCGCCCCGGCTTCGCGGGCCATCTGGATGATCTGCTTACAGGTGGTGCCGCGCACGATGGAGTCATCGACCAGCATGACGTTCTTGCCACGAAACTCCAGCTCGATTGCATTGAGCTTCTGGCGCACGGATTTTTTGCGCGCGGCCTGACCGGGCATGATGAAGGTGCGGCCGATGTAACGGTTCTTGACGAAGCCTTCGCGGAATTTCACACCCAAGTGGTTGGCCAACTCCAGTGCAGCGGTGCGACTGGTGTCCGGAATCGGGATGACCACGTCGATGTCATGCTGCGGACGTTCACGGAGGATCTTGTCGGCCAGCTTCTCGCCCATGCGCAGGCGCGCCTTGTACACCGAGATGCCGTCCATGATCGAATCCGGACGCGCCAGGTAAACGTGCTCAAAGATGCACGGTGCATATGTTGGATTGGCCGCGCACTGACGGGTGAACAGCTTGCCTTCCTCGGTGATATACACCGCTTCGCCCGGTGCCAGGTCACGGATCAAGGTAAAGCCGAGCACGTCGAGCGACACGCTTTCGGAGGCAATCATGTATTCCACACCTTCATCGGTGTGACGCTGGCCAAACACAATCGGACGAATGCCGTTAGGGTCGCGGAAACCGACAATGCCGTAGCCAGTGATCATCGCCACCACTGCATAACCGCCCAAGCAGCGCTCGTGCACCTCCGTCACCGCGGCGAACACGTCTTCTTCGGTCGGCTGCAGCTTGCCGCGCTGCGCCAACTCGTGAGCAAACACGTTAAGCAGCACTTCCGAATCGGAGTTGGTGTTGACGTGGCGCAGGTCAGATTCGTAAATCTCCTTGGCCAGCTGCTCGACGTTGGTCAGGTTGCCGTTGTGCGCCAAGGTGATGCCGTACGGCGAGTTGACGTAGAACGGTTGCGCTTCGGCGGAGCTGGAACTGCCCGCCGTCGGGTAGCGCACGTGGCCGATACCCATATGGCCGACCAGACGCTGCATGTGGCGTTGTTGGAAGACATCACGCACCAGGCCGTTGTCCTTACGCAGGAACAGGCGGCCATCATGGCTGGTGACAATACCGGCAGCATCCTGGCCGCGGTGCTGGAGGACGGTCAGCCCGTCATACAGCGCCTGATTGACGTTCGATTTACCGACGATACCGACAATGCCGCACATGTGACGCAACCCCTACTCAATGGAACACGATGATTCGCAATGCACTTACGGCAGCTTGGGCTGCAGCAGCGCCTCTTTGAACGGTAACTCCACCGGCGCTGTCACGCCGCTGGCAAGCCACTGACTGGACACCCCAAGGATCAGGTTTTTCGACCAGTCTGCAACCATCAGAAAATGTGGCATCAGCGCTGATTCCTGCCACCAGCGGTCTTGCTGCACAGGTGCCAGGCTGATCAAGCCGACCAACACCACGACCAGCAGTCCACCGCGCGCTGCGCCGAAGACCATACCGAGAAAACGATCAGTACCCGACAGGCCGGTCACCCGGATCAGCTCACCGATCAGGTAGTTGACCAGGGCCCCCACCAACAGGGTGACCACAAACAGCATGGCGCAACCTGCAATCACGCGCGCCGAAGGGGTATCGATGTAGTCCACCAGGTGCTGCGACAGCGCGCCGCCGAACATCCAGGCGACCACGCCAGCAATGATCCAGGTAAGCAGCGACAGGGCTTCCTTGACGAAGCCTCGGCTCAGACTGATCAGACTTGAAATGGCGATAACGGCGATAATCGCCCAATCGACCCAGGTGAATGCCACGATGCAGGTTACCGACTGGAAAGGCGCTGCATTTTAGCAGAGCACCTACAAAGGGAGTAAGCAAAGGATTCACCAACCGCTGAAATGCCCGGCGAACCTGGCGACTTGCCTAGACTGACGGGCAGATCAGGCCGGTTGTTCAGCCCGCTTCAGGCTGGAAGCGCACCACAAAACCATTGAGTTTGTGCTGACGGTTGAGCTGATCACGTAGACGATCCGCCTCGGCGCGCTCGATCAGTGGCCCGACAAATACCCGGTTCATGCCATCAACGCTGCGGATGTAGGCGTTGTAGCCTTGAGTACGCAGGGTTTTCTGCAGCTTCTGCGCGCCATCGCTGCTGGACAGGCTCGCCAGCTGCACCGACCAGCTAATCGGCAGGCTATTGGCATCCAGCTTACTGGGCGCAGCAGGTGGCGCGGCCACTAGTGCAGCAGCAGGGGCAGGCACTGCGGCCACGGCCGGCTGCTCAAGCGACGGCGCCTCGACCGGCTCCGGACTTTGCATGGCGCCGGAACCAACCGGTTCATCCGGCAACAACTGCGGCACAGGTACCGCCACGGCTTGCACCTCGAGACTGGGCATTTCAGGCGCAGCCGGCATTTCAGGGGCATCGACCTGCACCCGACGCGACTCGTCTTCACGCGATAACAACATCGGCAGGAAGATCACTGCCAGCGCCAGCAACACCAGCGCACCGACCATGCGCTGCTTCAATCCTTTATCCAGCAAAGCCATCCTGCACGCCCCCATTGGCTTGGCGGGCCAGCCAATCCAGGGCCTCGGCCACGCAGTAGAAAGATCCAAACAGCAGCACTTCATCGCCATCAGCGGCCCGCTCGCACTGAGCCTCCAGTGCGGCCTGCACACTGGCATAAGCAGCCACTTGCGCACCACAGTCCTGCAGATGCGCCTGCAACTCGGCAGCTTCACGGCTACGACTGGTCGGCAATGGCGCCACCGCCCAGCTGTCCACGTCAGCCAGCAAGGGGGCAATCACACCGTTCAAGTCCTTGTCAGCGAGCAGACCAAATACCGCCAAACGCTTGCCAGGCAGGACTCGCGAAGCCAGACGCTGAGCCAGATAGTCAGCCGCATGGGGATTATGCCCAACATCGAGCAGCAGCGTGAGTGACTTGCCCTGCCAATTGAGCATTCTGCGATCCAATCGCCCGGTGACTCGGGTCTGCAGCAACGCTTTGCGGATCGCCTCAGGCTGCCAGGGCAGCTGCATCACCGCATAAGCCTGTAAGGCCAGGGCTGCGTTTTCCATAGGCAGATCAAGCAACGGCAACTGATCAAGATGCAGCACTTGGCCCTGCGCATTGAGGCCATGCCAAGTCCAGTCATGCTCATTCATGCTCAGGTCATAATCGCGGCCACGCAGGAAAAATGGCGTGTCCAGCAATGCCACCTGATCGAGCAGCGGTTGCGGCGGATCAATATCACCGCACAAGGCAGGTTTCGCGGCGCGCAGAATACCAGCCTTCTCGAAGGCGACTGATTCGCGGCTATCGCCGAGCCAGTCGGCATGATCGATACCAATGCTGGTCACCACGGCAATATCGGCATCCAGCAGGTTCACCGCATCCAGACGACCGCCCAGCCCCACTTCCAGAACCAGAGCATCCAGCCCAGCTTGCTGGAATAGCCAGAAAGCTGCCAGGGTGCCCATTTCAAAATAGGTCAGCGAAGTGTCGCCGCGCGCTGCCTCAACCACGGCAAAGGCTTCACAGAGCTGGGCATCACTGGCTTCAACACCGACAATCTGCACACGCTCGTTGTAACGCAGCAGATGGGGTGAGCTGTAGACACCAACCTTGAGCCCCTGCCCTTGCAGCAGCGAGGCGATAAAGGCACAGGTAGATCCCTTGCCATTGGTGCCGGTGACGGTGATCACCCGAGGTGCAATCCTGGCTAACCCCAGACGCTGCAGGACGATCCGGGAACGCTCCAGCCCCATATCAATGGCGCTAGGGTGCAGTTGCTCCAGATAACTCAGCCAATCGGCAAGGGAACGTTCAGTCATGCAGTCGCCGACAGTGCAACAGGCGATGGCAACCCCATCAGCTGGGCCAACAGACGCGCCAGGCGCGGACGCAACTCGGCACGGTGAATGATCATGTCGATGGCGCCGTGCTCTAGCAGGAACTCACTGCGCTGGAAACCTTCAGGCAGCTTCTCGCGCACGGTCTGCTCGATGACCCGCGGGCCCGCGAAGCCGATCAGTGCACGGGGCTCGGCAACAATCACATCACCGAGCATGGCCAGACTGGCAGACACGCCGCCGTACACCGGGTCAGTCAGCACGGAAATAAACGGAATACCTTCTTCACGCAGACGTGCCAGTACAGCCGAGGTCTTAGCCATCTGCATCAGCGAGATCAGCGCCTCCTGCATACGCGCACCACCGGACGCGGAGAAACATACCAACGGGCAACGTTGCTCCAGAGCGGCATTAGCGGCGCGGACAAAGCGCTCACCAACGATGGCGCCCATCGACCCCCCCATAAAGGAGAATTCGAATGCACAGGTGACCACTGGCATGCCTTCCAGGGTGCCACGGATGGCAATCAGGGCATCCTTCTCACCCGTCTGCTTCTGCGCGCCAGCAAGGCGATCCTTGTACTTCTTGCTGTCGCGAAACTTCAGGCGATCAACCGGCTCAAGTTCGGCACCCAGTTCTTCACGGCCATCGGCATCAAGGAAGATATCCAGCCGCGCACGGGCATCGATGCGCATGTGATGATTGCACTTGGGACAAACATCCAGGGTCTTTTCCAGCTCAGGCTTGTACAACACCGCATCGCAAGACGGGCATTTGTGCCACAGCCCTTCGGGCACCGAACTCTTTTTGACCTCGGAACGCATGATCGATGGGATCAGTTTATCTACCAACCAGTTGCTCATGCTCTTGACTCTCCAAAGCTGTTAACCGGGCGGGCTGCGCTATATGCGACCGGGCCTGCCAGGGAAAATTCATGAGTACAGCCATTTCAGGGACCGGTGCCGGCACCAGCCACCTTGAATCAACCGCCTGCAGTATTCATACAACCTGCAACAGGGTTATGGACGGCCAAGCCAGCAGCGTCGTCACATACCCCGGCACCACTCACCCACGCTTGACCGCCTGCATGAACGCCTTGATCTTCGCCGCATCCTTAATGCCTTTGGCCGACTCGACACCGCCACTGACATCGACGGCGTAAGGACGCACCTGAGTAATGGCCTGGGCCACATTTTCGGCCGTCAGGCCACCCGCCAGAATGACCGGCTTGCCCAATTGCGCCGGCACCAGCGACCAGTCGAAAGCCTCGCCCGTACCACCCGGGACACCCGGCACATAGGTGTCCAACAGTACGCCGCTGGCATTCTTGTACAGCGCTACCTGCGCAGCAATATCATCCGCCGGCTTAACGCGCAGCGCCTTGATATAAGGACGGTGATAACCATCACAGTCAGCCGGGGTCTCGTCGCCGTGAAATTGCAGCAAATCGAGCGGCACTGCATCAAGAATCTCCCCCAACTCACAGCGGCTGGCATCAACGAACAGGCCAACCGTGGTCACAAAAGGCGGCAAGGCATTAATGATGGCCCGCGCCTGCGGCACGCTGACCGCCCGCGGACTCTTGGCATAAAAGACCAGGCCAATGGCATCGGCCCCTGCCTCGACTGCAGCCAGTGCATCCTCTACACGGGTAATGCCACAAATCTTGCTGCGAACGGCTGACAACAGGATGACCTCAATTAATTCAGGAAAAGCCGGATGCTAGGGTCTGTTGGCGGCTCTGCGCAAGCCGCGCACTAACAAAAACGCAGCCCCCCCGCTGTTGATGCGCGTTCAGATCTCGACGGCGACGTCCGGCAAACCGGAGAGAAAATGCGGCCCCAGGTAACGCTTGGGCAAGTCGAATTCCTCGGGGTAGTCGACCTGCACCAGGTACAGCCCATAGGGATGAGCAGTCACCCCACCAGTACGCCGTACGCGGGTTTCCAGCACCTCCTGCGCCCATTCAACCGGCCGTTCGCCAGCACCAATGGTCATCAGCACACCGGCGATATTGCGCACCATATGATGTAAAAAGGCATTGGCGCGGATATCCAGCACGATAAACCGGCCGTACTGCAGCAATTCCAGGTGGTGCACCGTCTTGATTGGCGACTTGGCCTGGCATTGGCGCGCGCGGAACGCACTGAAATCGTGGGTACCAATGAAACACCGCGCCGCCTGGCGCATGCGTTCGATATCCAGCGGCCGGTGATTCCAGGTGACCTCTTCGGCCATATGCGCCGGACGAATCTGATCGTTATAGATCACATAACGGTAGCGACGCGCCATGGCACAGAAACGCGCATCAAAGTGCGCCGGCATCGACTTGGCCCAGGTCACGCTGATGTCGCCAGGCAGGTTCATATTCGCGCCCATCACCCAGGCATGCATGGAGCGCTCTACCGGTGTATCGAAATGCACCACCTGCGCACTGGCATGCACCAGCGCATCCGTACGTCCTGCGCAGCTCAGGGTAACGGGCACACCACCCGCGACTTTCGCCAGGGCTTTTTCCAGCGACTCCTGAATAGACGGCACACCGGCACGCTGACGCTGAAAACCACGATAACGTGAACCTTTGTACTCGACACCAAGGGCTATCTTGAAAACGCCAACGGCAGCCGAATCGGCTGCCGTTGTAGTAAGACCATCAGACATGTATCAAACCAGTTTAGCGATCAGCTCACGCGCTTCCTGTTGCTGACCTTCGTTACCTTCGGTGATGACTTCATCAAGGATGTCGCGAGCACCTTCGGTATCACCCATGTCGATGTAGGCGCGAGCCAGATCAAGCTTGGTGGCCGTCTCGTCAGTGCCGGAGAGGAAATCGAAGTCATCGTCATTGTCCAGCGCCGCGCTGGCAGGCACAGCACTTGTCGACAGATCCAGATCAGCAGGCTGATCCAGGTCATCGGAGAGCAGATCCAACTCGGCACTGACTTCGTCCAGTTGCGCAGCAAAGCTGTCGCTCGATGGCTGAGCAGGTGCTTCATCACTCAGCGACAGGTCGAAGTCAGCTGACAGGTCAAAGTCACCAGCCGTTTCTTCTGCTGGCAGCTCGAAGCTTGACTCTGCAGCAGCAGGCGTCGCACTGGGCTCATCATCCAGGCTCAGCAGGAAATCATCCTCAGCATCTGCCGCAGGTTTGGCTGGCGCATCCAGATCGAGACTGAAGTCCGCCAGATCACCCCCCAAGTCCAAGCTATCACTACTGCTGTCCGCCAGACTCAGGTCAAAGCCCAGGTCATCCTCCTTATTATCGGCCTGCTCAAGCGGCGAGCTAAAGTCCAGGTCGTTGTCCAGTGACAGACTGTCCAGATCATTCAGCGAGGCATTATCACCAGCTGCTTGCAGGTCACGGTCCAGTTCAGACTCAAGGTCATCCAGGCTCAGGTCAAATGCATCATCCTGATCACCAGCCGGTGCTTTCGGAGCCGGGTCATCCAGGGTCAGATCATCCAGGCTGAAGCTGTCGAGATCTTCGGCAGTCGCAGCCGCTGCAAAACCGGCTCCGGCAGCTACCGCTGCCATCGCAGGGTACTTGGCCTTGATTTGATCGACTTCGGCAGCGCTGCCACCGATTTCACGCAGTTCGTTGTCCTGACGGGCAAAGCCATTACGGTCCCCCATCTCGGCATAGACTTCCATCAGCTTCAGACGCAGATCACTGCGCTGTGGCTCGTCATTGATTGCGGTCTGCAGCAGCTCGGCAGCCTGCGGGAAACGGCCATAGGCGATGTAGATATCGGCCTCACCCAAAGCATCACCAGTCTGCGCGGTAACCCGCTCATCGCTCGGTACATCGGCTTGTTGGCCAGCGAGGTCATCGCTCAGTCCGGCAAAACTGTCATCAGGCAGATCCAGGCCTGCACCCAGGTCGGCGGCATTTTCATCAGAGGCCAGACTTTCCTGCAATTCCGCTTCTTTCATGGCATTGCGACGGGAAAGCATCATCAATGCGACGAGGAGCACCAACAACGCACCACCGCCGGCAACGCCCAGCAGCATCGGGTTAGCCAATAAATCATTAAAAGCGCTGCTCTCGGCCTGCGGCTCTGCAACCACCGGCGTTTCAACTACAGGAGCAGGCGGTGCTACCGGGGCTGGCTCAGGTGCCACAACCGGAGCAGGCACCTGTGCAACGGGAGCGGCCGCTTCAGGCTGCGCAGCAGGCTCTTCGCTGTAGTTGAAATCAGTCTCACCGGTCGCAACCGGCGTAACCGAATCGGGCGTGGCAGCAGGTTTTTGTATTGCAGCGGCTGGCGCCGGGGTCACTGGGACCTCCGCAGCTACCGGCGTTTCAACTGCTGCCGCCGGTGCAGCCGCTGGAACCGGCGTTTTGTTTTGTGCTGCCAGGTCGGCCTGCAGCTTGGCCATCTGATCGTCTTTCAGCTGGATCAGACGCTGCAGCTTGTCGAGCTGGCTCTGCAGATCGGTCATACGACCTTTCAGCTCGTCATTTTCACGGCGACTGGAGTCCAGGCTTTCCTGAGTCACGGCCAATTTGTCGGTCAACGCTTTGCTGTCGGCTGCGCCCTTGTCGCTGCCGGCGGTGGCTTTACCACTATCAGCGGCAACCAGCTTCAGGCTATCGCCTGTTTCAACCTTGGCCGGTGCGGCAGCGGCGTTGGTGCGTTTGGTGGCATCCAGTTGACGGGCGCTGGCGGCTACACTACGACCTTCGCGCCAGGCGGCATTCTGCTCGGCAACCTGAGCAATAGCCTCACCTTGGGAACGGCTCTTGACCTGTTGCTCATCAGGCAAGCGCAGTACCTGGCCATTTTTCAGACGGTTGATATTGCCGCCGACAAAGGCATCCGGGTTCAAGTCCTGAATAGCCAGCATGGCTTGGTGCACACTTCCGCCCGCACGTGCACGCTGGGCAATCTCCCAGAGTGTGTCATTAGCCGTAGTTTTGTATTCATTGCCGTCCAGCGGTTTGGCTGCAGGGGCGACAGGGGCAGCTGGGGCAACAGGACGAGCAACCGGGGCGACTGCAACGGCTGGACGAGTGGCTGTGGCAGGTGCCTGCACACGTGGTGCTGGTGCGGCAACAGGCAGCTGTGCAGCAGCCGGGATTACGCTCTGTGGACTGTAGAGTGGCGGATCCAGCAGCAAGGTGTATTCACGCAGCAAACGACCATTGGGCCACAGCACTTCAACCAAGAAGTTCAGGTAGGGTTCGCGCATGGGCTTATTGGACGTTACCCGAATGACACTTTTGCCATTGGGTTTGAGCACCGGTGTAAATTTGAGATCCGTCAGGAAGTACTGACGATCTACACCAGCTTTGGTAAATGCTTCAGGTGACGCCAGAGTCGGAATAACTTCACTTGAGGCCAGGTCGCGCACTTCCAGCAACTCGATCTCTGCGACCAGCGGCTGATTGAGCGCCGATTGCAGGGTCACCTCACCCAACCCCAGCGCGTGCGCCATACCGGATGACAGCGCCGAAGCAGCTGCTATTGCCAGCACCAGTTTGCGAACCCGAACCATAGCGTTATCCCTTGTTTTATCTTTTTTCTCGGCCAGCGAGAGGATATTGAAAATTGCTGCCTGCCCCACCCGAAGGTGTAACCCCATTCAGCAATCAACTCAGCCAGTATTGCCAAGCTCGAAAGATTCTTCAAATTTCTAGGTAAGTATCTTTTACAGATAGTGTTTTATCAACAACTCGGCTATTTGCACAGCATTCAGCGCCGCGCCTTTTCTCACATTATCAGACGTAATCCACAAATTGAGTTGGGCTGGATCATCCAAACCAGCACGCACCCGGCCCACATAGACCACATCCTGGCCGACGGCATCGCCTACCGCAGTCGGGTAATCATCCCGCTCAACCAGTTCCAGCGCAGGTGCGCTGTCTAGTGCAGCACAGACCTGCTGCAAGTCGATAGCCGACTCAGCCTGCAGAGAAACGGTCAAACTGTCGCCAAAAAACACCGGCGCCTGGATACAGGTAATAGCAACCGGCAGTTGCGGCACGCCAAGCAATTGCCTGAGTTCACCGGCGATCTGCCGCTCCAACGCAGCATGCCCGTCGCTATCGGCCTGTTCGACCTGCGCCAACAGATTAAACGCCATCTGCCGGTCAAACAGGCGCGGTTCAAGGGCCCGACCGTTAAGCAATTCGGCCGTCTGGCGCGCCAGTTCGGATACAGCTTCACGGCCACGACTGGAAACAGCCAGGCAAGCGGTCACGGTCAGTCGCTGGATAACAAGGGATTCAGTCAGCGCGGCCAGCACCGCAGCCAGGGCGATCGCCGGCGCGCTCGGACTGGTCAGCAAGTATGGCGCATTCAGCGCAGCGAGCACCTGCGGATTGACCTCAGGCACCAGCCGCGGCGCCTGCTCGGCGGGCAGACCACTGGCCAGGTCAACCACTGCACAGCCGGCCGCAGCAGCCTGCGCCGCATACATCTGGGTAACCTTACTGCTTGCGGCAAAGAACGCCAGGCGCACACTGGCAAAATCAAAACCCTGCAGATCGCGAACGCGCAAGCTTTTGCCTTTGAAAGCCAGCGAGCGCCCTGCCGACTCTCCACTGGCCAGCAGGTGCAGATTGGCCACCGGAAACTCGCGCTCTTCCAGCAATTGCACCAAGGCTTCGCCAACGCTACCGGTGGCACCAATCACGGCAATATCAAAGGTTCGGGTCATGGCAACACTTCAAGCGAAATAAGCCCGGCACTGTATAGCCAGGCCCGCAAAATGCAAAGAAGCAGGCTGATGGGTGCTCGATTTGACTCGAACACCCAACAGCCCGCCCCTTTCAGACAGCCCGTTTATGTATCAGCGCCGCGCGATCAACGCTCCAGCAGGATACGCAGCATACGCCGCAGCGGCTCCGCAGCGCCCCACAGCAGTTGGTCGCCGACGGTGAACGCGCCAAGGTACTGCGAGCCCATGTTGAGTTTGCGCAGACGACCAACCGGTACACTCAGGGTGCCCGTCACGGCAGTAGGGCCCAACTCGCGGATGCTTGCTTCACGCTGGTTAGGCACCAGTTTGACCCAAGGGTTGTGCTGACTGATCAGGCCTTCGATGTCCGACAGCGGCACATCCTTGTTCAGCTTGATGGTCAGAGCCTGGCTGTGGCAACGCATGGCACCGATGCGCACGCACAGGCCATCGACCGGGATCGGGTTCTTGAAGCGACCAAGGATCTTGTTGGTTTCCGCCTGCCCTTTCCACTCTTCACGGCTCTGGCCGTTCGGCAGCTCCTTGTCGATGTAGGGAATCAGGCTACCCGCCAGCGGCACACCAAAGTTATCCACCGGGAAGGACTCGCCGCGCATGGCTTCGGCCACTTTGCGGTCAATATCCAGAATGGCGCTGGCTGGGTCGGCCAGCTCATCGGCTACCGAGGCGTTGATAGCGCCCATTTGCTTGATCAGCTCACGCATATTCTGCGCGCCGGCGCCGGAGGCGGCCTGATAGGTCATGGCGCTCATCCACTCGACCAGGCCAGCCTCGTAAAGACCACCCAGCGCCATCAGCATCAGGCTGACAGTGCAGTTGCCACCGATATAGTTCTTGGTGCCGGCATCCAGTTGTTGGTCGATGACTTTGCGGTTGACCGGGTCCAGCACGATAACCGAGCTGTCGTCCATGCGCAGCGACGAGGCGGCATCGATCCAGTAGCCCTGCCAGCCGGCTTCGCGCAGCTTGGGGAACACTTCGCTGGTGTAGTCGCCACCTTGGCAGGTGAGAATCACGTCCAGGCTTTTCAGCTCATCGATGCTGTAGGCGTCCTTCAAAGGCGCCGTTTCCTTGCCAATCGCCGGACCTTGGCCGCCGACATTGGAGGTGGTGAAGAACACTGGCTCGATCAAGTCGAAATCCTGTTCTTCCAGCATGCGTTGCATCAGCACGGAACCGACCATGCCGCGCCAACCGATCAGACCTACACGTTTCATAACCACTACACCTATATAAGCTGACCACCGGAGACCTCCGGCGGGCCAGGAAGATTACAGACTGCGCAGCGCTTCGACTACCGCATCACCCATTGCCGCCGTGCCGACCTTGGTCGTACCCGCGCTGTAGATGTCACCAGTACGCAAGCCTTGATCGAGCACCTTGCTGACGGCTAACTCGATGGCATCTGCGGCGGCCACTTGACCAAAGCTGTAACGCAGCATCATGGACACGGACAGGATGGTCGCCAACGGGTTAGCAATGCCTTGGCCCGCGATATCTGGCGCGCTGCCATGGCACGGTTCGTACATGCCCTTGTTGTTGGCGTCCAGAGACGCCGACGGCAGCATGCCGATGGAGCCAGTGAGCATGGAGGCTTCATCGGAAAGAATGTCGCCAAACATGTTGTCGGTGACCATCACGTCGAACTGCTTCGGCGCACGCACCAGCTGCATCGCCGCGTTGTCGACGTACATATGACTGAGCTCGACGTCGGGATAATCCTTGGCCACTTCAATAACCACGGCGCGCCAGAGTTGGCTGGAGGCCAGCACGTTGGCCTTGTCCACCGAGCAGAGCTTCTTGCCTCGTACACGGGCCATGTCGAAACCGACGCGGGCGATACGGCGGATTTCGCTTTCGCTGTACGGCAGGGTGTCGTAGGCCATGCGCTCGCCGTTTTCCAGCACCTTGCTCTCGCGCGGCTGGCCGAAGTAGATACCGCCGGTCAACTCACGGACGATGAGGATATCCAGACCGGCAACGATTTCGCGCTTGAGGCTGGAAGCATCGGCCAGCTGTGGGTAGAGAATCGCCGGACGCAGATTGCCGAACAGCCCCAGCTTCGAGCGAATTTTCAGCAGGCCACGCTCTGGGCGAATCGCCGGGTCGATGGTGTCCCATTTCGGGCCGCCCACCGCGCCGAGCAAAATGGCATCCGCAGCTTTAGCGCGCTCCAGGGTTTCGTCAGCCAGCGGCACGCCGTAACGGTCGATAGCCGCGCCACCGAGATCATCGAAACTCAGCTCGAAACCCAGGTTGTACTTGTCGTTGGCCAGGTTCAGCACCTTGACCGCTTCGGCCATGATTTCCGGGCCGATACCGTCACCGGGGAGAATCAGAATCTGCTTGGACATGCTTTTTCTCAACTCATTAATCGGCGAGTGACGAATGCACTCGCCCGCTGATTACTTGATGGCACCGAACAGCCAGGGGCTGCGCTGCTGATAGGTGGTTTCAAAGGTCTTGATCGCGTCACTGTCCTGCAGGGTCAGGCCGATATCGTCCAGACCATTGAGCAGGCAGTGTTTGCGGAAGGCATCGACCTCAAAGTTGTACTGCACGCCATCCGGACGGGTCACGGTTTGCGCGGCCAGGTCGACGGTCAGTTGATAGCCGACGGTGGCTTCGGCCTGCTGAAACAGCGCATCGACCTCGTCTTCCGTGAGGATGATCGGCAGCAAGCCGTTCTTGAAGCTGTTGTTGAAGAAGATATCGGCAAAGCTTGGCGCGATGATGGTGCGGAAACCGTACTCTTCCAATGCCCAAGGCGCATGCTCGCGGCTCGACCCGCAACCGAAATTCTCCCGCGCCAACAGCACGCTGGCACCTTGATAACGCGCGAAGTTCAGCACGAACTCCTCATTCACCGGGCGCTTGGAGTTGTCCTGATTGGGCTGACCAACATCGTGGTAGCGCCACTCATCGAACAGGTTCGGGCCGAAGCCAGTGCGCTTGATCGACTTCAAGAACTGCTTGGGGATGATCTGGTCAGTATCGACGTTGGCGCGATCGAGCGGTGCAACCAGGCCGGTGTGTTGGGTAAAGGCTTTCATCTGTGTAGTCCTCAGGCCTGGATCAATTCGCGCACATCGATAAAGCGGCCGGTCACCGCCGCCGCCGCCGCCATAGCCGGGCTGACCAGGTGCGTACGCCCACCCGCGCCCTGACGGCCCTCGAAGTTGCGGTTGGAGGTGGAGGCGCAATGCTCGCCACTGCCGAGCTTGTCCGGATTCATCGCCAGGCACATGGAGCAGCCCGGCTCACGCCATTCAAAACCGGCCTCGATAAAGATTTTGTCCAGTCCTTCTTGCTCCGCCTGCGCCTTGACCAGACCGGAGCCAGGCACCACCAGCGCTTGCTTGATGCTGCTGGCAACCTTACGGCCCTTGGCCACTTCAGCGGCAGCGCGCAGGTCTTCAATACGCGAGTTGGTGCAGGAACCGATAAATACGCGATCCAGCTGGATATCAGTGATCGCCTGATTGGCTTGCAAGCCCATGTATTTCAGCGCGCGGATGATCGAGTCCTTCTTCACCGGATCGCTCTCAGCAGCCGGGTCCGGCACGTTCTGATCCACCGCCAGGACCATTTCCGGCGAAGTGCCCCAGCTGACCTGTGGCCTGATGTCTTCAGCGCTCAGTTCGACCACGCTGTCGAATACTGCATCCGCATCGGAAACCAGGCCCTGCCACTGCGCCACAGCCTTGTCCCAGTCCGCGCCTTTGGGCGCGAATGGACGGCCTTCGACGTAGGCGATGGTCTTCTCATCCACTGCCACCAGGCCGACACGGGCACCGGCTTCGATGGACATGTTGCAGATGGTCATGCGCCCTTCCAGCGACAGATCGCGGATTGCGCTGCCAGCGAACTCCAACGCATGGCCGTTACCGCCGGCGGTACCGATCTTGCCGATTACGGCGAGCACGATGTCCTTGGCGGTGACACCAAACGGCAGCTTGCCTTCGACGCGCACCTGCATGTTCTTCATTTTCTTGGCCACCAGACATTGGGTGGCGAGCACGTGCTCGACCTCGGAGGTGCCGATGCCGTGGGCCAGCGCACCGAAGGCGCCATGGGTGGAGGTGTGCGAGTCACCGCAAACCACGGTCATACCCGGCAGGGTGGCGCCCTGCTCCGGGCCGACCACGTGGACAATGCCCTGACGCACGTCGTTCATCTTGAATTCGAGAATGCCGAAGTCATCGCAGTTCTCGTCCAAGGTCTGTACCTGGATACGCGACACTTCATCGGCAATGGCCTCCAAACCGCCTTGGCGCTCAGCCTTGGTGGTGGGCACGTTGTGATCCGGGGTGGCAATGTTGGCATCGATGCGCCACGGCTTGCGCCCCGCCAGGCGCAGCCCTTCAAAGGCCTGCGGCGAGGTCACTTCATGGAGGATATGCCGGTCGATGTAGATCAGCGACGAGCCATCGTCGCGACGCTTCACTTCGTGCATCTCCCAGAGCTTGTCGTACAGCGTTTTGCCGGCCATCAGCTTTCCCTCATCAGCGTCTTTCTATGCATGGGCGAATAGCCCTTTGGCTTATGCGGCAATCCTATGAGCTTGAGTGAAATTACTCAAATTCATATTTTTTATTCAAAGGATTCCAAATAGGAATGCGACTACGGCATGCTGACGCCAATCCACATACTCGCCCGCCAGGACTTGCCACATGGATCTCGCCACACTCAATGCCTTTATCGCCATTGCCGAACTCGGTAGCTTCTCGGAAGCGGCAGAGCGTCTGTTTTTGACCCAGCCGGCCGTGAGCAAACGCATCGCCAGTCTGGAGCAGCAGCTGAGTGTGCGCCTGTTCGATCGCCTGGGCCGCGAGGTCAGCCTGACTGAAGCCGGCCGCGCCCTACTGCCGCGGGCCTACCAAATACTCAACGTACTCGATGATACGCGCCGCGCGCTGACCAACCTGAATGGCGAGATCAGCGGTCGCCTGACCCTGGCCACCAGCCACCACATTGGCCTACACCGCCTGCCACCGCTGCTGCGCGCCTTTACCCGCGCGCACCCGCAGGTGGCCCTGGATATCCAGTTTCTCGACTCCGAGGTGGCCTATGAGGAAGTGCTGCATGGCCGCGCTGAACTGGCGGTGATCACCCTCGCCCCGGAAACCCGCGAACCGGTGCATGCCGTGGCGGTGTGGGACGATCCACTGGATTTCGTCGCCGCCCCCGAGCATCCGCTGGCACGCAGCCAGGCGATCAGCCTGGCCGATGTGGCGCATCACCCGGCGGTATTTCCCGGCGGCAACACCTTTACCCACCACATTGTGCGGCGTCTGTTCGAAGCCCAGGGGCTGACGCCGAATATCGCCATGAGCACCAACTACCTGGAAACCATCAAGATGATGGTGTCCATCGGACTGGCCTGGAGTGTATTGCCACGTACCATGCTCGATGACCAAGTCGCGCGCCTGCCATTACCGGGCATCCAGCTGACCCGTCAGTTGGGCTATATCAGCCATACCGAGCGTACCCTTTCCAACGCTGCACGAGCCTTTATGAACCTGCTGGATGCTCACCGTGATGGCCTTGCAATGGCCAGCGACTAAGGGCTAACGTGGGCTTATAACGATAAGAAAGGTTTCTGCATGACTCTGCCCCGTTGCTCAGCCAGCGACCAGGAAACCCACGCATGCAAAGGAAGCGTTTGTCGTGGCTAAATCCAGTGATCGCCGTCCGCCACTGCCGTTTATCCCGGCACTGGATCCTGCCGAATTCGAAAGCACCTGGAACGATGCGCCACATCTATTGCGAGCGCTCAATGACGCCAAACTGGGTGCTTGGCTCTGGGACATCGAAAGCGGCCGAGTCAGTTGGTCACGGGGAGCCCAGGCCCTGTTCGGCCTCGACCCCAAACAGCCACTGCAAAAACAGATCGACTACATCGAACTGATCCCTGAAGAAGACCGCCCGGCAACTCTCCAACGCTTCGAGCAACTGTTCACCGGCGCCCCCAGCACACGTGCCTTTCGCCATCGTATTCGCTGGCCTGATGGCAGCCTGCATTGGCTGGAGATCAGCGGCAGCCTGCAGCAGGGTGCCGATGGCAAACAGCGGATCATCGGCGTGATCCGTGATATCACCCAACAACAAGCCAGCGAGCAAGCCTTGCGTAGCAGCGAGGAGAAATTCACCCAGGCCTTCAACTATAGCCCTGACGCAGTTGTCATCACCGAAAAGTCCAGCGGACGCTTTATCGAAATCAATGCCGGCTTCGAGCATCAATTCGGCTGGACCAGCGCCCAGACCTTGGGCCGAACCTCTCTGGAGATGGGGATTTGGGCCTGCCTCAAGGACCGTCAACGGATGATGAGTGCCGTGCACAACAACACGCTGAATGGCTTGGAAGTCCCGCTTTATCATCGTGACGGCAGTATTCGCAGAAACCTGTTATTTGGCGGTGAAATCAACCTGGCCGGGGTGCCATGCCTGGTGCTCTCACTGCGTGATATCACTCTGCAACGTCAGCAGGAACAGGCTCTGAAGGACAGCCAGGAACGTCTTGACCTGGCGCTGGACTCGGCTGCATTGGGCACCTGGGACTGGCACATCCCCAGCAACATGCTGTTTGGCTCGGCCCGTGCTTCCAAACTACACGGTCTGAAAGAAGAGCCGTTTCACGACGACTTCCGCAAGTTCTTCAGTTGCATTCCCCTGGCGGATCGCCATGCCATGCGCAAGCACTACCAGGCACTGGCTGAAGGTAGCAGTGAGGCTTATCAGGTCACCTACCGGGCGATCTATGCCAACCAGGAAGTGCACTACCTGGAAAGCACCGCCAAGCTTTACCGTGACGCTCAAGGTCAGCCTGAGCGCATGGCTGGAATCCTTATCGATATCAGTGAGCGGGTGCGCCGCGAACAAAGCCTCGCGGCCTCAGAAACCAAGTTTGCCAGCCTGTTTCAGGCCAGCCCTGATCCTGTCGCACTCACAACGCTGCCGGATGGCTTTGCCATGGAGATCAACTCCAGCTTCAGTCAGACCTTCGGCTGGCAACCTGACGAAGTGGTCGGGCGCAAGATGACCGAGCTCAATCTATGGGCTGACCTGAGCCAGCGCACCCACCTTTATAACAAGTTGCAGCGCGACCAAAGCCTGGACAATGAGGTGGCGGATTTCCTCGACAAACACGGCCAGCTGATTACCTGCGTGGTGTCCTCACGGCCGATCATGCTTAATGAGCAAAGCTGTATCCTCACTACCTTTCGCGACATCAGCGAACGCCAGAAAGCCCAGGCGCAACTGCAAGCCAGCCAGGAAAAGTTCGCCCTGGCATTTCACTCAAGCCCGGACGCCATCACGATTTCCGAGCGCGACAGTGGACGTTACATAGAGGTCAACGAAGGCTTCACCCGCCTGACAGGCTATAAACCCGAAGAAGTGATCGGTCAAAGCGCCATCAACCTCCAGGTATGGGCCGATCTGGCCGAACGCGATCGGATGGTGGACCGACTCAAGCACGATGGTCACGTCTACCACATGGAGATGCGCGGTCGTCATCGGGACGGACGAACCAAGCTGGTTGAAGTATCAGTCGAACCCATCGAACTCAACAACACACCCTGCCTGCTGCTGACTGCACGCGACATCAGCGAGCTGAAGGATGCCCAGGCCCAGGTACAGCACCTGGCTTACCATGACTCGCTGACCAATCTACCCAACCGCGCCCTGCTGATGGATCGACTGACCCAGCAGATCGCCCTGCTCAAACGCCATCAACTGCGCGGCACCTTGCTGTTTCTCGATCTGGATCACTTCAAACACATCAATGACTCGCTCGGTCATCCCGTGGGCGATGCCGTACTCAAACTGGTCACTACACGCCTGCAGTCCAGCGTGCGCCAGGAAGATACGGTGGCCCGCTTAGGGGGCGATGAGTTTGTTGTGCTGATTTCCGGCCTGGAGGGAAATCGCTCAGCGGTGGTCGCCCAAGTACGGAGCATGGCGGAAAAACTACGTCGCTTACTGGCCGAACCCATGCTGCTCGATGGCCATCAGCTGCAGGTCACCCCGAGCATCGGTATCGCGCTGATCCCCGACCATGGCGAAACCCCATCAGACCTGCTCAAGCGCGCCGACATAGCCCTATACCGGGCTAAAGACTCTGGACGCAACTGCATTCAGCTGTTTCGCAACACCATGCAGAAGGCCGCCAGTGAACGCTTGCGCCTGGAGAACGACCTGCGCCTGGCCCAGGCCCGAGGCGAATTCGAACTGTACTTCCAGCCCCAGGTAGACGCACGCAACAACCAGATCATTGGCGCTGAGGCCCTGTTGCGCTGGATTCACCCGACGCTGGGGGCGCAATCACCCGCGATGTTCATCCACATCCTTGAAGAAAGCGGGATGATCCTTGAAGTCGGCGGCTGGGTACTCGCCGAAGCCTGCCACGCCTGCGCCCAGCTGTTGGCGCAGAACAAGCTCAATACTCGACAATTCAGCCTGTGCGTGAACATCAGCCCACGCCAATTCCGCCAACATAATTTTGTTGAGCTGGTAGAAAGCAGCCTGACCAGCAGCCAGCTGCCGCCCAATATGCTCAAACTGGAGATCACCGAAGGTATCGTGATCCAGAACATCGACGACACCATCGCCAAAATGAACCGTCTCAAGCGCCTGGGCGTAACCTTCGCCATGGACGATTTCGGTACAGGCTACAGCTCACTGACCTACCTCAAGCGCTTGCCGGTGGATGTCCTGAAAATTGACCAATCCTTTGTCCGTGACGCCACCCTGGACGCCAACGACGCAGAAATCATCCGCGCCATTGTCGCCATGGCCCGCAGCCTGAAACTGGACATGATTGCCGAGGGGGTCGAACAGATCGAGCAACTGGACTTTCTCCAGCAGCAGGGGTGCCACCACTACCAGGGCTACCTGTTCAGTAAACCGGTACCGCTTGAGCAGTTCCATCAACTGCTGCACGACAACCGCCTGCCCGTGACCCTGTAAACAACAAGGGCACCTCAGCGGTGCCCTTGCTTACCATCGCGAACCGATTAACGCTGCAGTACAGCACCGTTACCAATCGGAATCCGCTTGGCCTTGGCCTCTTCAGGCACGATGCGCACCAGGTCGATATTCAGTAAACCATTCACCAGGCTGGCGGCCTTAACTTCGATATGATCGGCCAGGCGGAACGACAACTTGAAGGCGCGCTGGGCGATGCCCTGGTACAGATAGGTGACATTTTCAGCACTGGCGTCGCGCTTGCCACCGCTGACGGTTAACACACCGCGCTCGACCTGCAGCTCAAGGTCAGCCTCCTGAAAACCCGCGGCCGCAACCACGATGCGGTACTGGTCGTCGGCATATTTCTCGACGTTGTAGGGTGGATAGCTGCTACCCGCGTCGTTGCGCATGGCCGACTCGAACAGATCATTAAACCGGTCGAAGCCAACGGACTGACGGAACAGCGGAGTCATGGAAAATGCAGTGCTCATAAAAAATCTCCTGAGATTCAGCGAGTGAGTAAGCGCAGGACCCGACTTCGGCATCCCACATCACTGAACATGTGGTGACTCAGAAAAATTTCAAGTGCTGCATGTTTTGCACAGCGCCAGAGCGGCAGTACGGACACGGGCTGGCAGATCGTCAAGCACTGGCCTGCTCGACAGGCTCTACCTCGGCACACGGGATACCGAACACGCCATCAATACGCAGGCAATCGTTTTCGCGGCGCAGCAGATTGAACAGCGCGGTGGCTTCGGGGTAGCTACGGGTCAGCATGGCCAACCACTGTTTGAGCCGACCCGGTGCGTAGCGTGGTGACATTTTGCGCCGCGCCTGCAGCCAGAAATCCGCCAGCAGCGGCTGCAGCTCCGCCCAACTCATGGCAACCACGTCCTGCCCGGCCCTGGCAGCGGCAATCTGCCGGGCCAGATCCGGACGCGCCACCAGGCCACGGCCAAGCATGATGTCCTCCACCCCACTGACCTCACGGCAACGCCGCCAGTCATCCAGGGTCCAGATCTCGCCATTGGCAAATACCGGTACTTTCACCGCGTCCTGCACCCGCGCCACCCACTCCCAATGTGCCGGCGGCTTGTAGCCTTCAACCTTGGTCCGCGCGTGCACCACGATCTGCGCCGCGCCGCCCTCGGCCAATGCCTCGGCGCACTCAAGGGCATAGTCCTTGTGATCGAAACCCAGGCGCATTTTCGCCGTGACCGGAATCGCGGCCGGTACCGCGCGACGCACTTCGCGGACGATGGCGTGGAGCAGCTCGGGTTCCTTGAGCAATACCGCACCACCACGGGACTTGTTCACCGTCTTGGCCGGGCAGCCGAAGTTGAGGTCGATCACCGGCGCGCCAAGGGTGCAGGCAAACGCCGCGTTATCTGCCAGGCAGGCTGGATCGGAGCCGAGGAACTGCACGCGCAGCGGCGTGCCGGCGGCCGTTTGCGCGCCGCTGAACAATTCAGGCGCGAGCTTCTCATAGGTGCTGACGGGCAAGACCCGCTCGGTCACCCGGATAAATTCCGTCACGCACCAATCGATGCCACCCACCTGAGTGAGCACATCGCGAAGGATTTCGTCGACCAACCCTTCCATCGGGGCCAGGGCGATTTGCATAGGCAGTCTCTTGAAGATGCTGTGCCGCGCGTAAGCTAAAGGCCGCAGGAAGAAAAACGCCGCGTAGTGTACGCGGCGGGGTGGTGAAACGCTCAGGCATTAGCCCAACGGTGCATCACAGCTCCATGGGAAAAGGTGGCTGCAAGGCCGCGCCATAACCCTCAACAAACTCTGGCGGCATGCGCTTGGGCTTACCGCTGGACAGTTCGATGCAGACAAAAGTGGTTTTCGCCCGCAACAGGGTCACGCCGTCTTCCGGACGAATCAACTGGAAGCGCCGGTCCATCTTCAAGCGCTGGTCGGACTCGACAATCCAGGTGGCCATCTGCAGCTGCTGGTCTTCGTAGGCGCTGGCCAGGTAGTCGATCTCATGGCGCAGCACCGCCATGGCGCGGTCGAGGCGGCGATACTCAGCCAGGTCCAGCCCCAGAAACTGCGAATGGCGCCAGGCGCAGCGCTCCAACCAGCTGACATAGACCGCATTATTGGCATGGCCAAGGCCGTCGATGTCCTCGGCCGTCACCTGAATATCAATGACAAAGGGATTGCTCAGTTCCCAACTCATGTCGACTGCTCCAAGCTACCGGCCAAGGCGCGCGCCTCGGCGGCCAACTGGGTGATCTGATCCCAGGCACGTGCGCGCACCAGGTTACTTGGCGCGATCCAGGTGCCGCCGACACAGGCCACGTTGGGCAAGCGCAGGAAGCCCAACAGGTTATCCGGGGTTACCCCGCCGGTTGGGCAGAAGCGAATACCGGTAAACGGGCCTTTGAAGCTCTTGAGCATCTTGATGCTGGTGGCGCCATCGGCCGGAAACAGCTTGAGCGAGCGGTAGCCGTATTCCAGTGCCAGCAGCACCTCGGACGGCGTCATCACCCCCGGCAAATAAGGTAGGCCGGAGTCTTCCGCCGCAGCGGCCAGGCGCTCGGTGCAACCCGGGCTGACGGCGAATTGCGCGCCGGCGTCGCGGGCCTCGCTAAACTGTTCGGCATGAATCAGGGTGCCGGCGCCCACCAGCAGATCCGGCAACTCCTTGCGCATCGCCGCCAGCGCATCCAGCGCGCCGGGGGTGCGCAGGGTCACTTCCAGCACACGAATGCCGCCGGTGTGCAGCGCGCGGGCCAGGTCCAGCGCCAGGCTGATATCGTCGATCACCAACACCGGCAATACCGGGCGGGCCTGTTGCAGCACCACATCCATCGTCAGGCTCATGCCTTGCTCCCCGCTCTCAAATTCAATCGTCGCGTTCAGTCTTCAAACAGGCTGCTGGCGCCCTGCTCAGCCGAGCCGACCAGGCGGCGCTGCGCGGCGAACATTTCCAGACCATACCCCAGTTCAAGCTCGGCACTGGCAGACGCCAATGGCCGTGCGGCCAGTTGTTGCTCGCTCAGTTCGACCTGTAGCAATCCGTTTTGCGCATCCAGCACCAGCCAGTCACCGTCCTGCAACCGCGCCAAGGGGCCGCCGGCAGCGGCTTCCGGGGTTACATGCAAGGCGGTGGAAACCTGCCCCGAAGCCCCGGACATCCGCCCATCGGTAATCAGCGCGACGCGCTGGCCGGCTTGCTGCAGATTGGCCAGCAGCGGCATCAACTTGTGCAGTTCGGGCATACCATTGGCTTGTGGGCCTTGGAAGCGCACCACCAGCACCAGGTCACCTTGCAGCTCGCCGGCACTGTAGGCCGCCTGCACAGCCGCTTCCGAATCGAAGATGCGCGCCTGGGCGCGAATGTGCCAGAACGCCGGATTCACCGCCGAGGTTTTTAGAATGGCGCGTCCCAGGTTACCCGCCAGCAATACCAGCCCGCCCTCCTCGGCAAACGGCTCGGCCACGTGCCGGACAATATCCGGAGCCGGGCTTTGCGCCGGCAGCTCGCGCCAGACCAGACGATCACCCTCCAGCCAGGGCTCGCGGGTATAGGCACGCAAGCCATGCCCGGCAGCGGTGGCAACATCGTCATGCAACAAGCCAGCACCGAGGAGCTCACGCAGCAACCAGGCCGGCCCACCGGCGGCCTGAAACTGATTCACGTCCGCCGCGCCATTCGGATACACCCGCGCCAACAGCGGCACCACCTTGGACAACGCGGCGAAATCATCCCAGCTCAGTTCAAAACCCGCCGCTCGGGCAATGGCCGGCAGGTGCAGGGTATGGTTCGTCGAGCCGCCGCTGGCGAGCAAGGCCACTACCGCGTTGATCAGCACCCGCGCATCAATCTGCTGGCCGACCGGCAGATAGCGCTCGCCCTGGCGGCTGTTGTGTGCGACAAGACGCGCAGCCTCATCAGTCATGGCATCGCGCAGCGGCGTGTAGGGATGGACAAAGGCGCTGCCCGGCACGTGCAGGCCCATGGCTTCCATCAGCAGTTGATTGGTATTGGCCGTGCCGTAGAAGGTGCAAGTGCCCGCCTGGTGGTAGGCAGCCAGCTCGGCGGCCAGCAGCTCATCACGACTGGCCTCGCCACGGGCGTAGCGCTGGCGGACGGCGGCTTTTTCCTTGTTCGGCAGCCCCGACTGCATGGGCCCGGCCGGCACGAATACGGCCGGCAGATGACCGAAATGCAGCGCGCCGATCAGCAGGCCGGGGACGATCTTGTCGCACACCCCCAAATACAGCGCGCCATCGAAAATACCGTGGGTCAAGCCGATGGCAGCAGCCTGAGCAATCAGGTCGCGGGAGAACAGTGACAGCTGCATGCCGCCTTCGCCCTGGGTAATGCCATCGCACATGGCCGGCACCCCAGCCGCGAACTGCGAGGTTGCACCGGCCTTGGCCAGCGCCACTTTCAGACGTTCGGGATAGTCCCTGAGCGGCGCATGGGCCGAAAGCAGGTCGTTGTAGCTGGAAATGATCGCCACATGCGGTGAACCACCCTGCTTCATGATCAGGCGCACGTCATCAGGCTGGGCAGCCAGGGCATGGGCCAGGTTGGAGCAACCCAGGGTCTGATGTGCGGCCCGCGCGGCCGCCTGGGTCAAGCGCTGTAAATAGCGCTCCCGGCGTTTGGCAGAACGCTTTTCCAGTGCTGCGGTCACCTGCTCAACAACCGGATGCAACATGGCTACTCCCTTTCTCGGCGAGGTACAGGCCTGCAGTGTAACGGCTTAGCGCCTGTTTTAACGCAGCCGGCCTATATGCAGCAGACCTCAACATGCTCTCAGGGTGCCCAGTAGATATGTACTGGCAACGGACTGCGCTGCAGCCAGGCATACAGTGGCAACTCTCGAGCCGAAGATTGATCGGCCAGCACGGCATCAATCAGCTCGCGCTTGCGCTCGCCGAACGCTAGCAAACCGAGCCACTGGCCACGCTGCAGCATCGCCAGGTTCAGCGACAACCGCTCACGCGGCTCTTGCGGCGCCAGGGCCGGCAAAGCTGCAGGCTCGGCTTGCGGATCGAGCGCGCCAGCCAGGCCAGGCATGCCGGGAAACAGCGAGGCGATATGGCCGTCTTCCCCCATACCCAGCAGCACTGCGCCAAACGGCAGCCACTGCGCCAACTGTTCGCCCCAGCTCAATGCGGATAGCTCCAGTGTCGCGCCCTGGCGCGGATCCAGACAATTGGCCTGCGGTAACCCTTGCCGTAACAACTGCCAGTTACTCTCGGCCGCCTGCGCCGGCACCCAGCGCTCATCACTGGGGCTAAGGTGAATGCACTGACTGCCCAGCTGCTGCGCCAGCAAGGGCAACAGAGCCTGCGGGCTACTGCCGCCGGGCAGGATCATCCCAACACGGGGCTGCTGCGCTAGCGTGGCCTGAATCTGCGCCAACAGATCAGCGGCCAGCGCATGCAGGCAAGCATCGCGCTGAGCGTGGCAATACAGCAAATTTTGGCTCATAAGCAACCCCGGCTAAGCTATCGGTATGTCATAAGGCCGAGCAATAATGCAGCGTTGCTGAACCTGCTAACACCTTGCCACGGAAAGCCTGTTTTGACTGCGTTACTGCGCCTACTACTGCTGTTACTGCCCACATTGGGACACGCCGCCACCTTGCCATTGCAGGCCAGCGAAACGCCGATCCTGCCTGGCCCGGCCATGCACGTCTGGGCTGACCCCCTGGGCCAGGCAGACATCCACAGCGTGCGCCAGCTACCGGCGACCGCCTGGCAACCAGTGGCTCGCCGCGACGCCAGCTTTGGCTACAGCAAGCATGCTTACTGGCTGCGCCTGAACCTGCACAATCCATCCGACACGCCAATCAACTGGATCTTGCTAATCGGCAATCCACTACTCGATACCCTGGACGCTTATGGGCTGGATGGTGAACGGGTGTACGAAGCTGGAGACCAACGGCCTTTTCATCAACGCTGGATTAATCACCGGCAGCTGGCGTTGCCCTTTAGCCTGAACGCCGGTGAGGAACGGCAACTGTTTCTGCGCATGCAAACCGATGGTTCAGCCAACCTCAGCGCCAGTTTGATGAGTGCTGAAGCATTCAACCATCACGAGCAGCGCATGTTGCTGCTGCAAGGGCTGTTCTTCGGCGCTCTGCTGGTGATGATCATCTATAACCTGTCGATCTTCATCATCACCCATGACCGCAACTACCTGTGGTACAGCCTGTTTGTCGCCAGCTTCAGTCTGTATCAGTTCATCCAGCTGGGCTTTGCCCTGCAATGGCTATGGCCAGAGTCGCTGGCCTGGCATCAGCGCAGTTTTCCATTCAGTTCGGCACTGGCCACCTTCTTCGGCATTCTGTTCACCCATGGTGTACTTGACCTGAAGAGTAGGCATCACGCCTATACCTGGATCTGCCGCCTACTGCTCGGCGCCAGCCTGCTGGTCATGCTGCTGGCACTCTCGGGCCCCTATAGCGTGGCCCTCATCGGCAGTTTTGCGCTGCTGCTCGCTTGCGCCGTATTCGGCGGGATTTTCACGACACTGCGCTGGCGTGACGGTTACCCACCCGCCAAGCTCTTTGCACTGGGCTGGTCGATGCTGATCATCGCCAGCCTGTTCAGCGTCATCAGCGGTACCGGCCTTATCGCCAACTCCCTGCTCACCCTGCATGCCCAGCAGATCGGCAGCCTGCTTGAACTGGTGATTTTCTCAATCGCCCTCGGCTTACGCATACGACTGATCCAACGTGCCGAGAAAGTCGCCCAAGCCAAACTGCTGGCCAACGCACATCAACTACGCCAGGAACAAGCCAAGAGCCTTGAGCTGCAACAACAGATCAACGGAGGGCTGGAGGCACGTGTAAAGGAACGCACTGCATCGCTGCAACAAGCCCTGCAGGAACTCTCCATGGCCAACCAACAACTGGCTGAACTGAGCCGGCATGACAACCTGACCGGCCTTTTCAATCGACAGGTGTTGAATGAAGAACTTGAACGCATGCTGGCACAGGCCAAACGCAGCCAGCAGCCGCTAGCAGTGCTGATGATGGATCTGGACCACTTCAAGAGGGTCAATGACGCCTACGGCCATCTGGTCGGTGATGCCTGCCTGCAACATGCCGCGCAACGCATGCTGCAGCGCATGCGCCGTAATGACCTGCTGGTCCGTTTTGGTGGAGAAGAATTTGCTGCAGTGCTCTGTGATACGACGACTGACGGAGCCATTGATCTTGCCGAGGAACTACGTGAAGACGTGGCCAGCCACCCCTGTGTCCATCAGGACCTTAACGTTGAACTCAGCTTGAGCATTGGCGTGTATGCGCTCACGCCCGAGGCTGATTGCGACCGCGAACAATTGCTTAGAAACGCCGACAAGGCGCTCTATCGCGCCAAGGCAAATGGCCGCAACCGCGTGGAAAGCTACCAGCCGGAAAAACCGGAAGAGGGTTGACCCACCACAGAAAGAACCGCAAAAGTTGCGGGCATCAATCCCGCGCCCACTGCGCAGATAATTTTCAGCGGCTGAAAAACAAAAGGGCCATTCAGTAATGAATGACCCTTAAAGTCCCGCAGAGCGGGTAAAAATGGCGTCCCCTAGGGGACTCGAACCCCTGTTACCGCCGTGAAAGGGCGGTGTCCTAGGCCACTAGACGAAGGGGACGAAACCTTCGAAGAACAAGGCCAGCTTTACGCTGGCCCCGTGGCAGTTGTAACTACTGCAAAATTGGTGGAGATAAACGGGATCGAACCGTTGACCTCTTGCATGCCATGCAAGCGCTCTCCCAGCTGAGCTATACCCCCAGATTTATCGCCTCTCGGCTCACAGCCCAAACCGGCGCTGCTTTTTGAAACTGGCGTCCCCTAGGGGACTCGAACCCCTGTTACCGCCGTGAAAGGGCGGTGTCCTAGGCCACTAGACGAAGGGGACGTAACCCTTCTACAAACAACCAGCTTCAAGAGCTGATTGTGGCAAGCCTTGCGGCTTTGAAGATGGTGGAGCTAAACGGGATCGAACCGTTGACCTCTTGCATGCCATGCAAGCGCTCTCCCAGCTGAGCTATAGCCCCATCTCAAGGACGGGGCGCATGTTAAGAGTACGCCCCACACCTGTCAACAAAATTTTTACCGCATCAGCATTCTTTATGCTGACAGAACAACCACTTACCCCATCCCGGCGCGCCAAAACGACGGCCGGACGGGGTATTCAGCTGCTTAGGCAATAGCTGCCAGCAGCTTCTCCCACTCTTTGTTCTCTTTCTTCGATACGCCACCGAGCAGCTCGATGGCCTGACGCAGGCGGAAGCGCGTCAGGTCCGGACCGAGAATCTCCATGGCATCAAGCACCGACACCGAACTGGCTTGGCCGGTTACAGCGGCAAACATCAGCGGCATGGCGTCGCGCAGCTTCAGTTCCAGGTGCTCAACCACCGCCTGGATGCAGCCGGTGATCTTGTCTTTTTCCCACTGACGCAGCGCTTCAAGCTTCCACAGGATCAACTGCATCAGCTGACGCACCTGCTCGACAGAGAGCTTTTTGTGCTCGAACAGCGCGGCATCCGGTGCCACCCCGCCGGCGAAAAAGAAGCTGGCCAATGGTGCGATCTGGCTAAAGGTTTCCACCCGACCCTGCACATGCGGGGCGATCTGCATCAGGTACTTGCTGTTGAACGCCCACTTCTGCGCGCCAGCGGCGAACTCTTCGACGCTCAATTCACGCATCCACTGACCGTTAAGCCAGGACAGCTTCTCCAGGTCGAAGATCGGCCCACCGAGGGACACACGATTGATGTCGAAATGCTCGACCATCTCGTCGAGGCTGAACTTCTCGCGCTCGTCCGGCATCGACCAGCCCATGCGGCCGAGGTAGTTGAGCATGGCCTGCGGCAGAAAGCCCATACGCTCGTAGAAGGTGATCGAGGTCGGGTTCTTACGCTTGGACAGCTTGCTCTTGTCCGGGTTACGCAGCAGTGGCATGTAGCACAGCTGCGGCTTGTCCCAACCGAAGTATTCATAAAGCAGGATGAGTTTGGGCGCCGACGGCAGCCATTCTTCACCACGCAGCACGTGAGTGATACCCATCAGGTGATCGTCAACCACGTTGGCCAGGAAGTAGGTCGGCAGGCCATCGGTCTTCATCAGCACCTGCATGTCCATGCGATCCCACGGGATCTCGACCTCGCCACGCAGCATGTCCGGCACCACGCACACGCCCTCGGTCGGCACTTTCATGCGCACCACATTCGGCTCGTCAGCGGCCAAGCGCTGTTGCACTTCGTCAGCAGGCAGGTGCATGCAATGGCCGTCGTAACGTGGCGTCTGCTTGGCTTCCATCTGCTCGGCACGCACCTTGTCCAGGCGTTCGGCGCTGCAGAAGCAGTGGAAGGCATGGCCCTTCTCCACCAGCTCGGCGCTGTATTTCTGGTAGATATGTCCACGCTCGCTCTGCCGATACGGGCCGTGCGGGCCGCCGACGTCAGGGCCTTCACTCCACTCGATGCCCAGCCAGCGCAGGGCGTCGTAAATCTGTTGTTCCGATTCTCGGGTCGAGCGCACCTGGTCGGTATCTTCGATACGCAGGATAAATTCGCCACCGTGCTGACGGGCAAAGCACAGGTTGAACAGGGCGATATAGGCGGTGCCTACGTGCGGATCACCAGTGGGCGACGGCGCGATACGGGTACGAACGGTGGTCATGGCGGCTCTCAGAGAATGTGCAACGGGCAATCTTTCAAGGCCACGATATTAACAGGCTGGTAGCCGCCGGCTCCAGCCAGCACGGCTATTTCAGCTGCGCCCGCGCCCGCCGAGGGCTAACGCTTTATCCTGTAGTGCGCAGCAGGCTGGACAACAACGTCAGCGCGCTTAGACTGGCGCCCTCTACTGCGGGCCCCGCAGCTTTTCCCGCCACCTGCCCTGCCGACTTGCCAACTCAGATCACCATGTCCACACCATCACGCACCCGCAGCCTGCTGCTGATTGTCGCCTTTGCCACGCTCTATATCGGCTGGGGCACCACCTACCTGGCCAACCACTTTCTCCTACTGGAAGTGCCGCCGTTCGTCATCGGCAGCCTGCGCTTCTCGATTGCCGGCCTGCTCGCGCTGGCCTGGGTACTGCTCAGCGGTCAACTGCACATGCAGCGCAGTGACTGGGGCGGCGTACTGATTGGCAGCCTGGCCTTGATTGCGGTCGGCCAGGGGGCGCTGATCTACGCCAACCAGTATTTGCCGACCGGCATGCTGGCGATGCTCTA
>NZ_QAIG01000012.1:107156-183832 GCF_003060885.1 Pseudomonas sp. HMWF032 | reverse complement strand
GGGGAGCACCCGCCGCTGTGGGTGATGTGCGGCCTGGCGCTGGCCTGCGGCGGGATTGTGCTACTGATGAACAACGGCCTGGATCACAGCGCCTCCATCGAACAGTGGTTCGCCGGCCTGCTGGTGGTGTTTGCAACGCTGCTCTGGGCCGGCGGGGCCTGGCTGATGCGTCAGCGCCCAGCGTTTCGCTCCAGTTGGCTCGGCCTGAGCCTGCAGATGCTGATCGGCGCACTGCTGCTGGCCCTGTTCGGCCTGTGGCACGGCGACTGGCAAGCGCTGGACCTGCGCGCCATAAGCAGCAATGCCTGGTTGTGGCTGGCGTATCTGGTGCTACCTGTCAGCCTCGGCGTGTATCCGGCGTATTTCTGGCTGCTGCGCGAGGTGCGGCCGAGCCTGGTGTCGACCTTCGCCTTCGTCAACCCGGTAGTCGCGTTGTTGCTGGGCTACCTGCTGCTGGGCGAGCGCCTGAGCCTGCTGGCGATGCTGGCCTGTGGCATCACCCTCGGCGGTGTGGTGCTGATTATCTTCGGCCGACGTTAATCGCACACCTGAGAAAGGGGCTTTAGCCGCGGACAAACGGTCATCCTGTCGCGGCGAAAGCCCCTTCCACACCCAGCCAATCAGACCTGTAGCAGTCGATCACGCAGCTTCTGGATTTCATCACGCAGCTGCGCCGCGGCTTCGAACTCCAGGTCGCGGGCCAGGGCGTACATCTTTTCTTCCAACTGACGAATGCGCTTGGTGATCTCGCTCGGCGAGCGCAGTTCGTTCTCGTAGCGCGCGCTTTCCTCGGCGGCTTGGGCCATGCCCTTGCGCTTCTTGCTGCGCGCGCCTGGCACCACGGCCCCTTCCAGGATGTCCTTAACGTCCTTGAACACGCCCTTGGGTGTGATGCCATTGGCTTCGTTGAAAGCGATCTGCTTGTTGCGCCGCCGCTCGGTTTCGCCGATGGCGCGCTCCATCGAACCGGTCATGCGGTCGGCATACAGAATTGCCCGCCCGTTGAGGTTACGGGCGGCGCGGCCAATGGTCTGGATCAGCGAACGCTCGCTGCGCAGGAAGCCTTCCTTATCCGCATCGAGAATCGCCACCAGCGACACTTCCGGCATATCCAGGCCTTCGCGCAGCAGGTTGATGCCCACCAACACATCGAACGCACCGATGCGCAGGTCGCGAATGATCTCGACCCGCTCCACGGTGTCGATGTCCGAGTGCAGGTAGCGCACCTTGACGCCGTGATCGCCCAGATAATCAGTCAGGTCCTCAGCCATACGCTTGGTCAGCGTGGTGACCAGTACGCGCTCTTCAATGGCCACACGCTTGTGGATTTCCGAGAGCAGATCATCAACCTGGGTCAGCGCCGGGCGCACCTCGATCTGCGGGTCAACCAGACCGGTCGGCCGCACCACCTGCTCGATCACCCGCCCGGCATGCTCGGCCTCGTAAGGCCCAGGCGTGGCGGAAACGAAGATGGTCTGCGGGCTGGCGGCCTCCCATTCTTCAAAGCGCATCGGCCGGTTGTCCAGCGCCGACGGCAGGCGGAAGCCGTACTCGACCAGGGTTTCCTTGCGTGAACGGTCGCCCTTATACATCGCACCGACCTGTGGCACCGAGACGTGGGACTCATCGATCACCAGCAACGCCTGATCCGGCAGGTAGTCATACAGCGTCGGTGGCGGCTCGCCAGGGCCACGCCCGGAGAGGTAACGCGAGTAGTTTTCGATGCCGTTGCAGTAACCCAGCTCAAGGATCATCTCCAGGTCAAACCGGGTGCGCTGTTCCAGGCGCTGCGCCTCCACCAGCTTGTTGTTGCTGCGCAGGTACTCCAGGCGTTCAGCCAGCTCGATCTTGATCTTCTCGATAGCCTCCAGCAGCACTTCACGGGGGGTGACGTAGTGGCTCTTGGGATAGAAGGTAAAACGCGGCAACTTGCGGATCACCTCGCCCGTCAGCGGGTCGAAGGCCGATATGCCTTCCACCTCATCATCAAACAGCTCAATGCGAATGGCTTCCAGGTCCGACTCCGCCGGGAAAATGTCGATCACATCGCCGCGCACACGAAAGGTGGCACGGGCGAAGTCCATGTCATTGCGGGTGTATTGCAGGTCGGCCAGGCGGCGCAGCAAGGCGCGCTGATCCATTTTGTCGCCGCGATCGACGTGCAGCACCATTTTCAGGTACGACTCGGGGCTGCCCAGGCCGTAGATGCACGACACCGTGGTGACGATGATCGCGTCCGACCGCTCCAACAGCGCTTTAGTCGCGGACAAACGCATCTGCTCGATATGGTCGTTGATCGAGGCGTCCTTCTCGATAAAGGTATCGGAGGACGGTACATAGGCTTCCGGCTGGTAGTAGTCGTAGTAGGAAACGAAATACTCCACCGCGTTGTTCGGAAAGAAGCTCTTGAATTCGCCATACAGCTGCGCGGCGAGGGTCTTGTTCGGCGCCAGCACCAGCGTCGGGCGCTGCACCTGAGCAATCACATTGGCGATGGAAAAGGTCTTGCCCGAACCCGTTACGCCGAGCAACGTCTGGTGCGCAAGGCCCGCCTCCAGGCCTTCGACCATCTGCCGTATGGCCTCGGGTTGATCGCCTGCCGGCTGGAAACGGGTGACCAATTGAAACTCGGACATGACAAACCTCGACAAGCGGCTGTGACGCGGCCTGAAAGCCTACGTCAAAACCGGTGAAAAGCGTGTGCCTGCTGTCGCAGCACAGGTTATGCGCCGGTATACTACCGGCCCACTTACGCAACCCCTAGCAGGGTGTTGCCTGATACTCACCTCTCCCTTCAGAGCTGCCGCATCCATGAGTCTGTTCTCTGCCGTCGAAATGGCTCCGCGCGACCCCATCCTGGGCCTCAACGAAGCATTCAACGCCGATACCCGTGCGACCAAAGTCAACCTGGGCGTGGGCGTTTACTACAACGAGGAAGGCCGCATTCCCTTGCTGCGTGCCGTCGCCGAAGCCGAGAAAGCCCGCATTGAAGCCCACGCCCCGCGCGGCTACCTGCCGATCGAAGGCATTGCTGCTTATGACAGCGCCGTGCAGAAACTGTTGCTGGGTGCCGACTCCGAATTGATTGCCGCTGGCCGGGTAATCACCACCCAGGCTGTCGGCGGCACTGGCGCATTGAAAACCGGCGCGGATTTCCTCAAGCGCCTGCTGCCCAACACTGTGGTGGCGATCAGCGACCCAAGCTGGGAAAACCACCGCGCGCTGTTCGAGTCGGCGGGTTTCCCGGTACAGAACTACCGCTACTACGACGCCGCCAGCCACGGCATCAACCGCGCCGGCATGCTCGAAGACCTGAAGAACCTGCCCGTCCGCTCGGTTGTTGTGCTGCATGCCTGCTGCCATAACCCGACCGGCGTCGACTTGTCGCTGGACGACTGGAAAGCCGTGCTGGACGTACTGCGCGAGCGCGAGCATGTGCCATTCCTCGACATCGCCTACCAGGGCTTTGGCGACGGTATCGAGCAGGACGCCTTTGCCGTGCGTCTGTTTGCTCAAGCGGGTATCCCGTTCTTCGTCTCCAGCTCGTTCTCGAAATCCTTCTCGCTGTACGGCGAGCGCGTCGGCGCGCTGTCCATCGTCACCGGCAGCCAGGAAGAAGCCGGCCGCGTGCTGTCGCAAGCCAAGCGCGTGATCCGCACCAACTACTCCAACCCACCGACCCACGGTGCCACCGTGGTCGCCAGCGTGCTCAACAGCCCTGAACTGCGCGCCCTATGGGAAGAAGAGCTGGCCGGCATGCGCGAGCGTATTCGCGGCATGCGCCTGGCCATGGTCGAGCAACTGGCAGCCCTGAACTGCAAACGCGATTTCGGCTTTGTCGCTCAGCAACGCGGCATGTTCTCCTACTCAGGCCTCACCGCCGAGCAAGTTGAACGGCTGAAAACCGAGTTCGGCATCTACGCCGTCAGTACCGGGCGCATCTGCGTGGCAGCGCTGAATCAGCGCAACCTGCCAGCAGTTACCCAGGCCATCGCCCAGGTACTCTGATCGTTCACAACGGGAGGTCATGGATACTTGACTTCCCGTTGTGAATCAGTAGGATACGCGCCGTTGTTCCGCGATAGCTCAGTCGGTAGAGCAAATGACTGTTAATCATTGGGTCCCTGGTTCGAGTCCAGGTCGCGGAGCCACATTCAAAAGCCTCGGCTAATGCCGGGGCTTTTTTGTATCCGCCGGACCCTCACCAGGGACTACGTCCCAGGTTATTCGCTACGCTCACCCCTACGGGGCCGCGCTAAAGCGCGTTCAACTTCGCTGTCGAGTCCAGGTCGCGGAGCCACATTCAAAAGCCTCGGCTAATGCCGGGGCTTTTTTGTATCCGCCGGACCCTCACCAGGGACTACGCCCCAGGTTATTCGCTACGCTCCCCCCTACGGGGCCGCGCTAAAGCGCATTCAACTTCGCTGTCGAGTCCAGGTCGCAGAGCCACATTCAAAAGCCTCGGCTAATGCCGGGGCTTTTTGTATCCGCCGCCCCCACACCAGGGGCTGCGTCCCGGTTATTCGCTCCGCCACCCTGCGGAGCCGCGCGAAGGTGCGTTAGCTTTAAAACCCAGCCCAAGCGCTGGCCTTTCATTACCCGCGACAATTAAATCAAGAAAAACTATCACAACAATTCAAATGAAATATTTTCCCAATAGAAGGTAAGCAACTAGGCTGCACCTCAATGAAGAATAATTCTCACTCGAGGTGGGCCATGCTCAAGACACTGACATTTACCCTGATGCATTTCTGCATTGCCTTCGGTGTTACCTACGCACTGACCGGCAGCGTTGCCGCCAGTGGGTTGGTGGCCGCCATCGAACCGCTGTGCAACTCGGTGGGTTTCTACTTCCACGAGAAGGTCTGGCAGCGTTTCGAGGGGCGTACCTCACAAACGGCCACGCAGCCCAAACATGCCTGGTTGCATCACCAGGCATAACCGTCGCAGATCGCCACAATGAGCGCTATCTGAGCGATAAAAACAGCCAGCCGAGACGTCGAGCAATCCGCTACTATGCGCGCCTCAACCACCATACGCGCACGTATCATGCCAGCCACTTCCCGTTTCCCTGCTGCACCCTACGCCTTGGCCTTCCTGTTCGGTTTGCTCGCCCTTTCAGGGCTCTGGTTTGGTATTGGCCAACCCGTTGAACTGGCCGATGCCGCCACGCCAACGCACAAACTGCAATGCGCCTCCTATACGCCGTTCGACAAAGATCAGTCGCCCTTCGATAAGCCCATGCAACTGCGTCCAGAGCGAATGGAAGCGGACCTGGCCCTGCTGGCCGAACGCTTCGAGTGCCTGCGCACCTACTCGGTGACCGGCCTGGAAGAGCTGCCGAACATGGCCCGCAAGCACGGCTTGAAGCTGATTGCTGGCGCCTGGGTCAGCCGCAACCCGGCCGACACCGCCGTAGAGATTGCTGGCTTGGTGAAAATGGCCAACGCCCATCCCGATGTGATCCAGTCGGTCATCGTCGGCAACGAGGCCCTGCTGCGCAAGGAGGTCACAGCCGAGCAACTGGTGGCGCTGATTGAGCAGGTCAAGGCACAGATCCAGCAGCCGGTAACCTATGCCGATGTCTGGGAGTTCTGGCTCAAACACCCCGAAGTTGCTCCTGCGGTGGACTTCATCACCATCCACCTGCTGCCTTACTGGGAAGATAACCCGGCCGGCATCGAAACAGCATTGCATGAAGTGGCAGAAGTGCGACAGACCTTCGGTAACGCCTATGCCCCCAAGGACATCCTGATCGGCGAAACCGGCTGGCCCAGCGAAGGCCGTCAGCGCGAAACAGCCGTACCCAGCCTGATCAACCAGGCCAAATTCATCCGTGGTTTTGTCGCCATGGCCGAACAGAATGGCTGGCGCTACAACCTGATCGAGGCCTTCGACCAGCCCTGGAAGCGCGTCAGCGAAGGCGCGGTAGGCGGTTATTGGGGGCTGTATGACGCTGACCGCCAGGACAAGTCAATCCTCGCCGGGCCGGTTTCCAACCTACCGCATTGGCCGGTCTGGTTGGCCACCAGCCTGATTCTGTTTATGGCCACGCTGCTGTTTGCCGGCCGCCCACAATCGAGCCGCGCTGCCCTGCTGCTGCCCCTGCTGGCCGCGCTGGCCGCTGCCTGCATCGGCCTGTTTGCAGAGCTGACGCTGGTGACCAGCCGCTACCTGGGCGAATGGTTGTGGAGTGCAGCGCTGATAACGCTCAACCTGCTGGTACTGGCCCATGCGGCCCTGCAACTCAGCCAGGCCAGCGGCTGGCGCTTGCAGCTTCGCCAATGGTTAAGCAGCAAGGCAGCGCTGTGGCTGGTGCTGAGCGGTTTTGCCGGAGCGGTGATGATGCTGGCGCTGGTGATGGACGCGCGCTACCGCAGCTTCCCCAGCGCCGCGCTGCTGCTGCCGGCAGTGGTTTACCTGTGCCAGCCCGTCAGCGGCTACCGCCGCGAAGTGGCGCTGTTGGCCCTGCTGATTGGTGCGGGTATCGCCCCGCAGCTGTATCAGGAAACCTTCAGCAACCTGCAGGCCCTAGGCTGGGCACTGACCAGCGCCCTGCTGGTCAGTGCACTATGGCGCAGCCTGCGAGCCAAGCCACAAACCGCCTGATCAGACAGTTTTAGGCGCACGCACCAAACGCAACAGCGCCAGCACCACGGCAAAAACCGCGAGGCTGGCGCTGTACAGCACCAATGCCGGCAGGCCCAGCAGCAAAGCCGGCACCGCCAGACGCTGCCCCCACAGCCCGGGCAGGACAAAGGCCAGCAGCGCGCAGCCCAATGCACCCAGCGACAGCACACGGAAGTGGATCAGCCAACCGAACAGGGCGCGCACTTCACAGCTCAGGCGTTCCGGCTCGGCCACGCACACCCCCACCCACAACTCATTCTCCATCAACTGGTAACGCAGCAGCAGACTGGCGGCCAGACTCAGGGCAGCAGCGATCAATACAAGGGCCAGGGGCAGGTAACGCGGCATATAAAAGCTCGGGACAAGGAAATGGCTGCGTAGGATAAGCCGACGCGCAGCGGATGACACCCCCCCGCACGACAGGCAAAAGCGCTTGTCATGTCAACGCAGCCGTCTTGCAGCACAAGTCAGCCGCACGCAAAGGGCTGTGAATGAAATACCAACAGGCCCTAGACTCTCCTCATGCCTATCCGTCGCCTGATTCTGATCACTGCCGGCCTGCTTGCCCTGTGGCTGCTCTGGGTGGTCCTACTACCCAGCCCTGGCAACCGGCCACCCAGCACGCCGCACGAAAGCGGCAGCTGGCGCGTGGCCGAGCATACCCTCAGCCGCCTGCAAGATTTCCAGTTGGAAGCACGGGTTCTCGGCCGTGAAGACTATTACGTCGATCGCGGCGCCAAGCTCTCGCCCACCGACCTGGCGCTCGGCTGGGGCCCCATGGCTGACCCCGAGGTGCTGCGCCATATCAGCATCAGCCAGCGCAACCGCTGGTACTTCTGGCGCGCCGAGCAACTGCCGATCGAGCGGCGGCAGATCGAAATCAACAGCGCCAACATGCATCTGATACCGGCTACCCCGGCAGTGGCCAGCACCCTGAGCAAACTCAAAGCGGGCCAGCAGATTCGGCTGACCGGGCAGCTGGTCCGGGTCGACGGCGACGATGGCTATCGCTGGGTCAGCTCACTCAGCCGTGAAGACACCGGAGATGGCGCCTGCGAGCTGATCTGGGTCGAGCAACTGCAACTGCTGCCCGATCCGTTGTGACACCAATATGCACTTCAGCCTGAAAACTTGGTTGCCTATAACTAAGCGGCACTTAGCCACGCTTATGTGGTCAAATCGATCCGCGTCGATCGCCGCCTCAGAACCAGCCCTAGCGCTCAAGAGATTTCGCCATGTTGCCTGTCCCTCGTCTGCTTGCCCTGCTCAGTTGCCTGGCCCTGACTGCCTCAGTCAGCGCGGCTGATATCGACGCCAGTAGCTATGGCTACCCCCTGCATAATGCGCTCGAAGCCACACTGGCGACCACCCCGCCCGAACTGAGACCTGCACTGCCCACCGATGCGGACATCGACCAGGCGGATTACCAAGCCAAACTGCGACCGGAGCGTGAGTTCGAGGTCCCGGAGAATTTCTGGCCGGTCACCAAGATGCGCTATCGCCTGGCCAAGCAATCAGGCGAGGCGCCATTGATCTTTATCATTGCCGGTACGGGTGCGCATTACGCCAGCAGCACCCCGGAATACCTGAAGAAACTGTTCTACGGTGCGGGTTATCACGTGGTACAGCTGTCATCCCCCACCAGCTATGACTTCATGACGGCCGCGTCGCGGTTTGCCACACCCGGTATCAGCCGCGATGACGCCGACGACCTGTACCGCGCGATGCAAGCTGTGCGGGCGCAGCATCCACGCCTGAAAGTCAGTGAATTTCACCTCACCGGTTACAGCCTGGGCGCGCTGCATGCCGCCTTTGTCAGTGAGCTGGACGAAACTCGGGGCAGCTTCAACTTTAAACGCGTGTTGCTGCTCAACCCACCGGTCAACCTCTACACCTCGATCAGTAACCTGGATCGCCTGGTGCAGACACGGGTCAAGGGCATTGATAACAGCACCACGTTCTACGAATTGGTGCTGGGAAAACTAACTCGCTATTTCCAGGACAAGGGTTATGTCGATATCAACGACGCCCTGCTTTATGACTTTCAGAACTCCAAGGAAAAACTCAGCGATGAGCAGATGGCCATGCTCATTGGTGCCGCCTTTCGCTTTTCCTCGGCCGATATCGCCTTCACCTCCGACCTGATCAACCGTCGCGGGCTGATTACCCCGATCAGCTATCCAATCAAGGAAGGCACCAGCCTGACGCCCTTCTTCAAGCGTGCCCTGCAATGCGACTTTGACTGCTACCTGACCGAACAGGTCATTCCCATGTGGCGAGCCCGTTATGACGGCGGCAGCCTGGCGCAACTGATTGATCAGGTCAGCCTGTATGCCCTGACCGGCTACCTGAAAAACAGCCGCAAAATTGCCGTGATGCACAACGCTGATGATGTGATCCTCGGCCCCGGCGACCTTGGCTACCTGCGCAGCACCTTTGGTGAGCGGCTGACGGTGTACCCGCTGGGTGGCCATTGCGGCAACCTCAACTACCGCGTCAACAGCGACGCCATGCTGGAGTTCTTCCGTGGCTAAGCCTCTTTCCCTTGCCCTGTTCGTGGGCCTGCTGCTGGGCAGCCACCTGGCCAATGCCGAGCACAGCGTCGACGCCGATGGTTTCAAGCGTCCACTGCAGCACTTGCAGTTCAACCCAGGGCTGGATGAACGCGAATTCGAGCGTTCGACCCTCACCGCCTTGAACGTCTATGACCCTCTGGAGTCATGGAACCGGCGCGTGTACCACTTCAACTATCGCTTCGATGAGTGGGTGTTCCTGCCGATTGTCGATGGCTACCGCTATATCACCCCAACCCTGGTGCAAAGCGGTGTCAGCAACTTCTTCAGCAACCTGGGCGATGTGCCCAGCCTGCTCAACAGCGCCTTGCAGCTCAAGGGCAAGCGCACCATGCAGACCACCGCACGGCTGCTGCTCAATACCACGATTGGCGTGGCCGGTCTGTGGGACCCTGCCACGCGCATGGGCCTGCCCAAACAGAAGGAAGACTTCGGCCAGACCCTCGGCTTTTACGGCACACCGGCTGGGCCATACCTGGTGCTGCCATTGCTCGGCCCCTCGAACCTGCGCGACACCGGCGGACTGGTGGCGGACTTTACAGTGAAAAACCAGGTCAACTGGCTGAACGTTGCCGAGGCCAGTGTCAGCCACCCGGAAATCACCCTGCTGGAAGTCGTAGACCAGCGCTCCACGGTAAATTTCCGCTACGGCCAGCTCAACTCGCCCTTCGAATACGAGAAAATCCGCTTCTTCTACCACGAGTCACGCAAGCTGCAGATCGCCGAGTAACGCTAGTCGTAGAAAGGCCGCCGACAGTGCGAACTGCGGCGGCCTTGGGAGTTTCCAGCAGGGTGCGTGACTACTGCGCGTAACGACGGTGCAACCCAGGCGGGACCCCACTGCTGTCGGTGGGCAACCAGGGCCCCTGCGGGTTACTCGCCCAACTCCAACCAGAGTTCCAGCGGTAATAAGTGCGCTCGCGGTAGTACAGATGAGAAGCGCCACCCACCACGTACACCCCCAATTGCGCATTCCACTGGCTGTCCACCCCAGGTGGCGGGGCGAACCGTGGGTGATTGCTGCTGCCACTTGGGCTGGTAACCGGCGCAGTAGCTGTCGGTGTCTGCACGCAAGCACCGAGTCCGAACAGGCCAATCAGCACCACGCCACGCAGTAACAACCTCACGGTGTTTGGCTGTCGGCGCTGTCGATCACAAGCTGCTGCAACTCGGTGGTCTTGCTCGCCAGCGCCTGGCTGCTGCCGATCCATTCACCGACCGTGGCGTTGCCACTGCGCGAGATACGCGCGACCAGCTGCACTTGCTCGAACCCGGAGATTTTCAGCTGCGGCATCATCGCATCGCTGTCTGACAGGCTGACTTCAGCCGGCAGGTCAGCCACGCTCAGGCGCTTGACCGCCAATGGCATCGGCGGCCCGGAAACGGCACGAGCGAAGACAAACACTGCATCACCCGGCTGCACCTTGGCCTGCAGCGCCGGGGCCAGCTCGACCCGTACCGTCAGGCCTGGAGAGGTAGCTTGTGTTGACTGAGTGGCGGGCTCGCCCAATTGCTCCTGAGCACGCTCAATCCCACCCTGAATAGCCTGGCGAGACGGGTCTTCCGCCGGCAACACCGCTACCAGCTGCTGCCAATGACCGATGGCTTTCTGGAACTGGCCGCTTTCATAGGCCGCAATCCCTAACAGCCCCAGGCTGGTGACCTCCGCCGGATCGGCTTTCAGTGCTTCATCTGTCAACGCCTGCAATTGCGCGGTCCACTGCTTGTCACCGGCGAAATACAGCGCCTGTGCCCACTGCCCGAGCAACTCCGGCTCACGCCCGGCCACTCCGACAGCGCGCTCAAACGCCACGACGGCGTCGGCGGCACGTTCCTGCGCCATATAGGTACGCCCCAGGAAGTACCAGCTTTCCGCCGACTCAGGGTTGCTCTTTACTGCGGCCTCCAAGCGTGCGGTCATTTCCTCGATGGTCTTCGGCTGCGCTGCAAAAACCTGTGCGCGCTCAACATCCCCAATAGCGCCCCAGTGCTGATAAAGGCCATAACCCAGCAGCGGCATCAGCAGCGCGGCAATCAACGGGACCGTGCTGCCCAGCTTGCGCTGGGTCGGCTGTGCCAGCGCACCCTCAGTATCCGCGAGCAGCTCGCGAGCAGCCTCGTCACGGCCACTGGCCAACTGCTCAGCATTCAGCGCCCCGGCAGCGTGCTGGCTTTGCAGATCCAGTAAGCGCTCCTGATAAAGAGTCACGTTAAGTGCCGTACGGTCTTCCTCAGCCTGAACCTTGCGTGCACGCAGCACCGGGATCAGCAGAAACGCCAGGGCCGTCAGCAACAGCAGACCGGCGCACAACCAGAATTCAATCATCAGTCTTTCTTATCCACAGGCGTTTGATTAAGCAGAGCGGTCAGACGCTGCTGTTCATCGGCAGACAGGCCGCTGGCGACAACGCCTGGCTTGCTACGACGGCGCAACAGGATAACCCCAAGCAGGACGAAACCACCGGCCAGCAAACCAGCCGGGCCATACCACAGCAGCAACGTGCGCGCGGTGACTGGCGGTTTGTAGAGCACGAAATCGCCATAGCGGCTGACCAGGAAGTCAATGATCTGCTCGTTGCTCTGCCCCTCTTCCAACATGCGGAAGATCTGCGCACGCAGGTCCATGGCTATCGGCGCATCGGAGTCGGCAATGTTCTGGTTCTGGCACTTGGGGCAACGCAGTTCTTCGACCAGGTTGCGGTAACGCTCGCGCTCGGCCTCAGTGGCAAATTCGTAGGTGTCGATGGCGGCCTGGGCGGTGCCCAGCAAGGCCAGCCCCAGTACCGCAGCACTCAGTAGACGCTTCATGGCTGAGCCTCATCGACGAGAGCCTGATACAGCGGGGCCAGCTGTTCACGCCAGACACGCTCATCGATTACCCCGACAAACTTGTGGCGGATGATGCCGTCCTTGTCGATCAGGAAAGTCTCGGGGGCGCCGTACACGCCCAGGTCCAGGCCCAGGGTGCCGCGCGCATCGTTGATGTTCAGCTGATAGGGGTCGTGGAACTCTACCAGCCACTTCTGCGCGGCGGCATTGTCGTCCTTGTAATTGACCCCGTAGATGGTCACGCCGAGCTTGGCCAGTTTGTTCAACACCGGGTGTTCCACGCGGCAGGCCACACACCAGGTGGCCCAAACGTTGACCAGCGCCGGTTTGCCCTTGAGATCAGCCTCGGTGAGCGGCTTACCATCCTGCACCGCCGGCAGCGAGAACGCCGGCAAGGGTTTGCCAATCAGCGCCGAGGGCAGTTCGGAAGGGTCGAGAAACAACCCGCGATAGAGAAACACCGCCACGCCAAGAAAGATAAACAGCGGTAACAGCAGCAGTAAACGCTTCATGCCTGCGCCCCCGCCATGCCCAGGGCATCACGCACGCGGGTGCGTACCTTCATCCGGTAGCGCTTGTCAGCTGCGGCGAGGAAGCCACCAAAGCCCATCAACAGCGCACCGAACCAGATCCAACGGACGAACGGTTTGATATGCACGCGTACCGCCCAGGCACCGTTTTCCAGCGGTTCACCCAAAGCAACGAACAGATCGCGGGTGATTCCGGCGTCGATGCCCGCCTCGGTCATCACCGACTGTTGCACGGTATACAGGCGTTTCTCCGGGTGCAGCACGGCAATTTGTTTGCCCGCTTCAAGGATGCGCACCGTGCCTTTATCCGACGTGAAGTTCGGCCCTTCAAAGTGCTCAGCCCCTTCGAAGATAAACTGGTAACCGCCGATGTCGACCGACTCGCCCGGCGCCATGCGCATGTCACGCTCAAAGCTGCCCACGCTGGTCAACACCACACCGAGGGCACACACCGCCATGCCCAGGTGCGCAGTTTGCATGCCCCAGTAGCTACGGGTCAGACTCGGCAACCCTTTGAGTAGGCCTTTGTGACGGGTTTTCTCAAGGATGTCGCGCACACCCGCCAGCACCACCCAAGCGGATAACAGGCAAACAGCGAGCACCGCCCAGTTGAAATCACCGACCAGGTAGGTGGCAATTACCGCCAGCACCACGCTGCCGATCAACACGGGGGCCAGCATACCGAGCAGCCACTGCAGCGGCGTGTCCTTCCAGCGCACAATCACCCCAACCGCAATCATGGCCATCAGCAGGCCCATCAGCGGTACGAACAGGGCATTGAAGTACGGCGGACCCACCGACAACTTGGCGCCCGTGGTGGCATCCAGCACCAGCGGGTAGAGGGTGCCCAGCAGGATCATCGCAGCGGACACCACCAGAATCAGGTTATTGACCAGCAATAAGGTTTCCCGCGACCACAGGGCAAAACCGACCTGGCTTTTCACCACCGGTGCACGGATGGCAAATAGCGCCAACGAGCTGCCCACCACGATCAGCAGGAACACCAGAATAAATACGCCGCGCTCAGGGTCGCTGGCGAAGGCATGCACCGAGGTCAGCACCCCAGAACGGACCAGGAAGGTACCCAGCAGGCTGAGGGAGAACGCGGCAATTGCCAGCAGCACGGTCCAGCTTTTGAACACGCCGCGTTTTTCCGTCACAGCCAGGGAGTGGATCAACGCGGTGCCGACCAACCAAGGCATAAAGGAGGCGTTTTCCACCGGATCCCAGAACCACCAACCACCCCAGCCAAGTTCGTAGTAGGCCCACCACGAGCCCAGCGCGATACCGATGCCAAGGAAGGCCCAGGCGACAATGGTCCACGGCCGCGACCAGCGCGCCCAAGCCGCGTCCAGCTTGCCGCCCAGCAACGCCGCAATGGCGAAGGCGAAGGCCACGGAGAAGCCTACATAGCCCATGTAGAGCATCGGCGGGTGGATGATCAGACCGAAGTCTTGCAACAGCGGGTTGAGGTCGCGGCCATCAGCCGGGGTGTCAAACAGCAGCCGCTCGAACGGATTGGAGGTGATGATCAAAAACAACAAAAAGCCGATGCTGATGATGCCCATCACGGCCAGTACACGGGCGAGCATCTCTTCCGGCAACTGCCGCGAGAAGATCGACACAGCAAAGGTCCAACCGGCAAGGATCAGCCCCCACAGCAGCAGCGACCCTTCATGGGCGCCCCACACGGCGCTGAATTTGTAATACCACGGCAGTGCACTGTTGGAGTTGTTGGCCACATAGGCGACGGTGAAGTCGTCGATCATAAAGGCGTAGGTCAGGCAGACGAACGCAAACAGCATAAAGGCAAACTGCCCCCAGGCAGCCGGCTGCGCCAGGCTCATCCATTGCCGGTCACCCCGCCAGGCTCCGATCAACGGCAATGTTGCCTGCACCAGCGCCATGCACAGCGCCAGGATCATCGCCAGATGGCCAAGTTCGGGGATCATTGCGCGTACTCCGCTGGGGACGCTTGCTTGGCCGCTTTGGCCGCGTCGTGCTGCTGTTTCATGCCGCTCTGCTCCAAGGCCTGCATGACTTCCGGCGGCATGTAGTTTTCGTCGTGTTTGGCCAGTACTTCATCGGCAATCAGCACGCCGCTGGCGTCGAGCTTGCCCATGGCGACGATGCCCTGCCCTTCGCGAAACAGGTCCGGGAGGATGCCGCTGTAGCGGATGGTCACGCTCTTGGCGCCGTCAGTGACGACAAAATCGGTGTCCAGTGAGTCGCTGGAGCGCTTCACCGAGCCCTCCTCAACCAGGCCGCCAGCACGGATGCGGGTGTCCTGCGGGGCTTCGCCGTTGGCGATCTGGGTCGGGGTATAGAACAGGTTGATGTTCTGCTGCAACGCGCTCAGGGCCAGCGCCACAGCGATGCCGACACCGGCGATGATTGCCAGGACGATATACAGGCGTTTTTTACGCACGGGGTTCACTTCGACTCCTCCCGGCGCAAACGACGCGCCTCGTCTTGCAGATAACGGCGACGCGCCAGGATTGGCAGCGCCACATTCAGCCCCAGCACAGCCAGGCTGATGGCATAACAGGACCAGACATAAGGCCCGTGGGTGCCCATGGCGAGAAACTCGCTGAAGCTGGCAAAACTCATAGCCCCTTCTCCACCTGCGCCTTGATCTCAGTTTTGGCCCAACTGCTGCGGGCCTCGCGCTTAAGCACTTCCAGGCGCATGCGCATCAGCAGCACGGCCCCAAAGAAGCAGTAGAAGCCCAGCACCATGATCAGCAGCGGCATCCACATCTCAAACGGCATGGCCGGCTTGGCCACCACACTGAAGGTTGCCGGCTGGTGCAGGGTGTTCCACCACTCCACCGAGTATTTGATGATCGGGATGTTCACTACACCAACAATGGCCAGCACCGCACAGGCCTTGGCCGCGCTGTCACGGTTGGTGATGGCATTGCCGAGCGCGATCACACCGAAATACAGGAACAGCAGAATCAGCATCGAGGTCAGGCGGGCATCCCACACCCAGTACGTGCCCCAGGTCGGCTTGCCCCACACCGCACCGGTCACCAGAGCGATCGCCGTCATCCAGGCGCCGATGGGTGCGGCCTGCTGCAAGGCGACATCGGCCAGTTTCATTTTCCACACCAGCCCAACAACGCCGGCCACCGCCAGCATCACGTAGATCGACTGAGCGAGAAATGCCGCTGGCACATGGATGTAAATGATGCGAAAGCTGTTGCCCTGCTGATAATCCGGCGGCGCAAAGGCCAGGCCCCAAACCAAGCCGACCGCCAACAGCACAGCGGCGGCCAGGGCCAACCAGGGGAGCCAGCGGCTGCTGATTTCATAAAACCATTTAGGCGAGCCGAGCTTGTGAAACCACGTCCAGTTCATCAGGTTACTCATCAGTGCTAGGGCTGATCAGGGTGCAGGCAGGCACCGCGATCAACCGGCCATTCAGGCTTATTGTCTACTCAGCGACACTGATCGTCAGACCAGCGGCGATGGCAAAAGGTGTCAAGGTCACCGCCAATGCGGTGAGGCTGGCCAGCCACAACAAGTGACCAACCGCCGGCAATCCTTGCAGGCTGGCTTGTAGCGCACCGCTGCCGAGAATCAGCACCGGGATGTACAACGGCAAAATCAGCAACGCGAGCAGCAGACCACCACGCTTGAGGCCTACCGTCAGCGCCGCACCGACTGCGCCCAGTAAGCTCAGCACCGGCGTACCGAGCAGCAGCGAGATCAGCAGCACCGGCAGGCAACGCCCCGGCAAACCCAACATCAACGCCAGCAGTGGCGCCAACAGCACCAGCGCCAGGCCAGAGAACAGCCAGTGTGCCAGCACCTTGGCCAGAACCAGAAGAGCCAGGGGGTGCGGCGAAAGGACCCACTGCTCCAGCGAGCCGTCCTCGAAATCACTGCGAAACAGCCCGTCCAGCGAGAGCAGCACGGCCAATAACGCCGCTACCCACACCAGCCCTGGCGAAAGGCTTTGTAACAACTGAGTCTGCGGCCCCACCGCCAACGGGAACAATGCAATCACAATGGCAAAGAACACCAGCGGGTTCGCCAGCTCGGCCGGACGACGGAACAACAGGCGCGCTTCACGGGCCAGCAGCAGGGTAAAAACATTGCTCATGACGTGCGTTGCCCCAGATCAAGCTCGCGATAACCGGCCGGCTTGACCGTCAATTCATGGTGCGTGGTCAGCACGACCAGACCGCCCTGCTGACAATGTGCGGCCAGATGGTTCTCCAACTGGGCCACCGCTGCCTTGTCCAGCGCAGTAAACGGCTCATCCAGCACCCAGAGTGGCGGACCCGGCAAATACAGGCGGGCCAGCGCCACACGCCGTTGCTGCCCGGCGGATAGGGTGTGACAGGGCACATCTTCAAAACCGCGCAGCCCCACTGCCGCCAGCGCCTGCCAGATGGCCTCGCGCTCGGCCGGCTGATGCAGTGCACAGAGCCAGGTGAGATTTTCCTCGGCAGTGAGCAAACCCTTGATGCCGGCGGCATGTCCAATCCACAGCAGGTTGCGTGCAAGCTCGGCGCGCTGGGCGGCTAACGGGCGGCCATTGAGGCGAATCTCACCGGCAGTGGGCTGCATCAACCCAGCCAGCAATCGCAGCAGGCTGGTTTTACCACTGCCATTGGGGCCTGCCACCTGAAGCATTTCACCGGGAACCAGACGCAGCTCCAGACGCTCGAAGAGCATGCGCCAATCTCGCTCACAGGCGAGCGCAACGGCTTCGAGAAGAGGACTGGTCAAGGCATCGGCACCTAAGATGGATGGCAAAAGCTGTTCAAGTCGGCAGCGTCTTGGCCGCTATACTGACGCACAAGGAATGCGCAGCCGAACCGGACGGGGCGCGATTATACATGCCCAACTGCGCCTGCCGCAGCGGGCATTTTCGACAGGGTGTAACCCGCCAATGAGCGAAATCAGCAGCCCGCGGCCTATTGCGCCAACGCCCCCCAGCAGCCGCCCCAGCGCTGTCGCGGCGGATCTGGCAGTGAAACTGTTACAGCCCATGCAAGGCTTGCTGGCCAGTGGCGAAACCGCCAAGGCCGAAGTTATCGCCCTCAAGGAAGTGGCGCAAAGTTTTCAAATGCTGCTCAAGCTGACCCTGAGCAACGGCAGCCAGACCACCCTGGAAGCCGCTAGCCCGCGCCCGCTGGCTCAGGGCACATCTGTAACCGTAACCGCCCTATCGGAAACCCGCCTGGCACTGTCCGTACTGCTGGGTGGTGACAAGCCTCTGACCAGCCTGGACCTCGACCAATTGCCCGTTGGCACCCTGCTGCAGGGCAAGGTAGTGGCCCGCGAACAATTGCTGCAGGGCCGCTCGCAACAGGTGATCTACAAGGTGCTGGTCAGCTTGCTCAATACTCCGCTGGCTGGCAGCAAGCTGTCGCTGGAAACCCCACTGGCACTGCCTTTGGGTAGCCTGCTCAGCGCTCAGGTGCAGGGCAGCCAGGCGCTGAATTTCCTACCCCTGAGTGGCCGCCTTGACAAACTTGCCCTGAGCCAGCAGCTGAGCAGCCAAAGCAATCGCCAGGGCGCCCTTGAAGGGCTGTTTGGCGCCCTGCAAGGACTGCGCGGCAACGCCGAGATGAGTGAAGGTCTGCGTACCAGTATCGACAAACTCTTCGGCGCATTACCCGACACGACTCAACTGAGCACTGCAAAAGGCCTGGCGGCGGCCTTGGAAAACAGTGGCATTCTGTTGGAGAGTAAACTCCTTGGAGGTCAGGGCCAGTCGATGCCGACCGACCTCAAGGCCAACTTGCTGCGCCTGATCACACAACTATTACCCAATATGCCCGCCGGCGCATTGCTTAGCGCAACCAATGCCGGCTCAGCGCTGGCGCAAGCCATGCCAACCCTGGCACGCGACCTGCTCAGCAGCCTCGGAAAGTCCAGCAGTCGCCAACAGGCGCTGAGTTTTCCATTGCCCTCACGAATCCTGCAGGGCATGGAAGACGACAGTGACCTGGAGGCCCTACTGAAGCTCGCCGCGGCCGCCATCTCGCGCCTGCAAACCCATCAGCTTTCCAGCCTGGCACAAAGCCAGGTCGGCCCAGACGGCAACCTGCTCACCACCTGGCAACTTGAATTGCCCATGCGCAACCAGCAAGAGCTGGTGCCTTTGCAAATCAAAATCCAGCGTGATGAAAGCAAGCCAACCAACAAACCTGAAAAAAAGGAAATTCTGTGGAAGGTCGAACTGGCCTTTGACCTGGACCCTCTAGGCCCCCTGCAAGTTCAAGCACAACTGGCGCAGGGCCGTCTATCCAGCCAGCTTTGGGCAGAACGAAACAGCACCGTCAACTTGATCGATGCAGAACTGGACAATCTGCGCCAACGCCTGAATAGCGCCGGCGTGCAAGTCGGCGAACTGGCATGTTCACTGGGTATTCCTCCGCGCGGCCCCCGCACGACCCTGGAACAACGTTGGGTAGATGAAACCGCATGAAAAAGACCACGCCACGCCAGGCCATCGCCCTCACCTATGACGGCCAGAATGCACCGGTGCTCAGCGCCAAAGGCGATGACGAGCTGGCCGAAGCCATTTTGGCGATCGCCCGCGAATATGAAGTACCGATCTACGAAAACGCCGAACTGGTGCGCCTGTTGGCGCGCCTGGAACTGGGCGAAGCAATTCCCGAACAGCTGTATCGCTGCATCGCGGAAATAATCGCCTTTGCCTGGTACCTGAAGGGGAAAGCGCCGACCAGCAACGAACATGACACGGATATCACGCCGCCCCTGCGCCTATTGGAAGGGCCGGCACATTGAGAGTTACTTGAGGATTGGGAAAATCAGGAACGCTGCAGTTTGGCCTGATGCATCTTGCTGACCAATTCCGCCTCAGCCTTGCTCAGGCCGCAGGACTGGGTCAGGTCATCCACACTGGCGCCCATGCCAGCCAGTCGCGCAGCCTGGGTAAATGACAGACTGCTGGGGTCACGCTGCTCAATCTGATTGAGCTTGTCCGGCAGAGGCGCAACAACTCTGCGCAACTCATGCAACTCTTCACCCATCTGCACGCTGCCAGTGAGATAAGCATCCAGTCGCCGACTTAGCTCCTTGAGCCGCCGATCACGTAGCGCATCACGCTCGCCTTGCAGCTTGATAGCCTCACGCAGCTGCCGGGTCAACCAGATGCATGCAGCGACCAGCCCCAGACAAACCAGGGCCACCGTGACCAGCAGCGCATCAAGCATGACTTAGATGCTCTCCAGCTCAGACCACTCTTCTTCGCTCATCATCTTGTCCAACTCAACCAGAATCAGCAACTCACCGTTCTTGTTGCACACGCCCTGGATAAACTTGGCGGACTCGTCATTACCCACGTTTGGCGCAGTTTCTACCTCGGATTGACGCAGATAAACCACTTCGGCCACGCTGTCGACGAGGATGCCGATCACCTGCTTGTCGGCTTCAATGATCACGATGCGAGTGTTATCCGTGACCTCACTGGAATCGAGACCGAAACGCTGGCGGGTGTCGATCACGGTAACCACATTGCCGCGCAGGTTGATGATGCCCAGTACATAACTCGGAGCACCTGGCACAGGAGCAATCTCGGTGTAACGCAACACCTCTTGAACCTGCATCACATTGATGCCGTAGGTTTCGTTGTCCAGGCGGAATGTCACCCACTGCAGGATCGGATCTTCAGAACCTTGTGCAGAACTTTTCTTCATGTTCCTAGCCTCGTCATGAACCGCTCGCGGCGGCGATCACGGGTTAATGCCCCGCTGTCATTACTATAGTTGCAAAGCTGCAGTCATCGCACAGCTCAGTGTTATTCAATGTGCTCGACTGGATGCCATGCGCTTGGCGGCGCCACTGGCAATCAGCTCGGCCAGGGATGCAATATCCAGCAACGCACACATATGCTCGATGACAGTGCCGGCTAGCCATGGACGCTGCGTTCGCTGGCTGCGCCATTTAACCTCATTAGGATCAAGGCGAATCGAGCGACTCACCTGATGCACCGCCAAGCCCCACTCATACCCTTGAACAGAAATCACATACTGCAAACCCTCACGAAAATCGTCGCGATAGCGGTCAGGCATAACCCAGCGGGCGGTATCCAGAACCTTCAAGTTGCCTGCCTGGCTTGGCAATATGCCGAGGAACCATTCTGGCTGCCCAAAAAGAGGCGTGAGCTCCTGACCGGCCAGAGGATAAATCGACCCCAGGCAAACCAAAGGTACTGCCAGCGTTAGACCCGCCACATCAAACAGCAGGCACTCAAAGGACTCTTGCGCCCATTCGGGACGCCCCTGACGACCGGACTCTGGAATGGCCAACAAAGCATGAACAGCATCAGACTCAACAACGATGGGTTGCGCACTATCAATAGAAGGCGCGGCATACTCTACCGCCACTTCTGGCATGGGCATGTCGAACGTCGGCAAAACCAAGGATCGCGGTGCAAGCTCAACCAGAGGCTTGGCAATTTCAGCCTGACGAACAAGGCGCGCGTCACGCACCTGCTCTTCCAGTACCGCCGCTTCAAACTCATCCAGAGTAGTGCTTTCAGCCAGCTCTAACTCGCTTACAGCATCGCGCAACAAGCCATCCAGGTAGGACTGTAAAGCCAGTTGCGGACGTGTAGCAGTGGCAAAGGGACGACTCATGAACACAACCCACAATAACAATCTGTAGAGACTATCGGCCGCTCTTGCGACAGACTTGAGCCCAGGCATTCAGCATAGCCCTGCACCTTAAGCGACCTGCGCTGCGATCTGCTGCGATAGCAGGTGTTTAAGCAGCGCACGGTAGGCAATCACGCCACGGCTATTGTTATCAAACTGTGAAGGCGTAAGCCCTGCCCTGCTGGCATCACGCAGACGTGTATCAACTGGGATATAGGCTGGCCACAGATGATCTGGATAGCTGTTGCGCAGCACCCGCAAAGTTCCCATAGAGGCCTGTGTGCGCCGATCGAACAGTGTCGGCACAATGGTGTAAGGCAGAGCTTGTTGGCGCGATCGGTTGATCATCGCCAACGTATTGACCATGCGCTCCAGGCCTTTAACCGCAAGAAACTCAGTCTGCACCGGAATAACCAACTGCTGGCTGGCGGCCAGTGCATTGACCATTAGCACGCCCAGCAAAGGCGGACTATCAATGACAGCATGATCAAAGTCCTGCCAAAGCTGTGCCAGACTTTTGGAAATAACCAGCCCAAGACCGCTCTGCCCGGGAGACTGACGCTCAAGGGTGGCCAGCGCAGTACTCGACGGCAGCAGAGAAATACGCTCATGACTGGTCGTACGCAGCAACTGCTCAGGCAAGCCACGGGGCACTGAACCTTGATGCTGAAATAGATCAAAACAGCTGTGCTCGAGGCTATCCGGATCATGCCCGAAATAGCTGGTCATAGAACCATGCGGGTCGAGATCAACCACAGCTACGCGCTTGCCAGCATCGGCCAACAGACCTGCCAGTGCGATTGATGTGGTGGTTTTACCGACACCACCTTTTTGATTGGCTACTGCCCAGACTCTCATCGTTATCATCCTCCCGGTACAGCTGCAGCCAAACCGAGAACGGGGCCACCCTATGGGGCCGGCGACGGGGGATTGACGGCTCCCGCTTGCGGAGCCGGCGCTATCGGAGCATTAGCAGGTTGCGTGCCAGCTCTTTGCAGAGCCTGATCAGGCTTTGCATTGGCGCTGCCCACTCCACTGACACTTCGGCGCACATCAAGATTGCGCGATATCACCAGAACCACCCGACGATTACGACCACGGCCTTCAGCAGTAGTGTTATCGGCCACTGGCTGAAACTCGCCATAACCAACCGCGGCCAGACGTCCAGGATTCACACCGTCCATGCTCAGCATACGCACGATGCTCGCCGCTCGCGCTGCTGACAACTCCCAGTTACTCGGGAACTGCGCGGTCTGAATCGGCAGATTATCGGTAAAGCCTTCAACATGAATCGGATTTTCATAAGGCGCCAGTATTTTGGCGACCTTCTCAATGATGTCGAAAGCAGCATTGTTAGGGATCGCATCACCACTGGTAAACAACAAACTGGAGCTGAGCTCGATCTCGATCCACAACTCGTTACCACTGACCTTGAGCTGCTCGGACTGAATCAGATCACCAAAAGCCTCGCGCACACTATTGGCAATGCTTTCCAATGAATCGGCGGCTGACAAGGTGCTATCTTCATCAACCAGAGAGCGGTCGGGCTCGGTTGTACGCGGCCGCTCATCCCCAACGGGAATAGGCTTGATAGCACGATCTGGCTGATTGAACACACCGGTCAGACTGTCCGAGAGAATTTTGTACTTGCCCTCGTTGATCGAGGAGATTGAATACATCACCACAAAAAATGCGAATAGCAGGGTGATGAAGTCGGCATAGGAAACAAGCCAACGCTCATGGTTTTCATGTTCTTCTTGGTGACGCCTGCGGGCCATATAGTGCCTCCATCAATCCATAAAGCCTTGCAGCTTTAATTCGATGGAGCGAGGGTTCTCGCCCTCGGCAATCGACAGGAGACCTTCCAGCAACATCTCACGATACCGCGACTGGCGCTGAGCGATGGCCTTGAGTTTGTTACCGATAGGCAATAACAACAGGTTGGCGAAACCGACACCGTAAATAGTGGCAACAAATGCCACTGCTATGCCGCTGCCCAACATACTCGGGTCAGCCAGGTTACCCATTACATGGATCAACCCCATAACAGCACCGATAATTCCTATGGTGGGAGCGTACCCCCCCATACTTTCAAAAACTTTAGCTGCCTGGATATCACGCCCTTCCTGAGTGTAAAGATCAACCTCAAGGATACTGCGTATTGCCTCCGGCTCTACACCATCGACCAGCAACTGAAGACCTTTGCGGGCATAAGGGTCAGGCTCAGCATCCGCCACGGCCTCCAACCCCAATAAACCTTCCTTGCGAGCCGTCATACTCCAACCGACTACACGGTTGATGCCACCTTGCAAATCAACGCGTGGCGGAAAGAAAATCCAGCTTATGATTGCCAGAGCACGCTTGAAGACGTTAACCGGAGCCTGCAGGAACGCAGCCCCCAGTGTACCGCCGACCACTATCAACGCAGCCGGCCCGTTCAGAAGGGCAGCCGCATGACCACCTTCCAGATAATTGCCGCCTAAGATGGCCACAAAAGCCAGAATGACCCCAATTAGGCTCAATACATCCATTAACCACAGGCCTCAACCAGATGCCTGCCGATATCATCAAGCGAGTAAACAGCATCTGCCAAGTTGGCCTTAACGATAGCCATCGGCATACCGTAGATCACACAGCTTGCCTCGTCCTGTGCCCAGACCTGGCTTCCGACTTGTTTAAGCAGACGAGCGCCCTCGCGACCGTCGGCACCCATCCCAGTCAAAACTACAGCCAATACCTTATCGGCATACGACTTCGCCACAGATCCAAAAGTGATATCAACACAGGGCTTGTAATTGAGCCGTTCATCACCAGGCAGAATCTTTACTACCCCCCTGGCATCAACCATCATCTGTTTACCACCGGGAGCAAGCAAAGCCAATCCGGGACGCAACGTATCACCGTCTTCGGCCTCTTTGACACTAATCCGACAAAGCTTATCAAGGCGTTCAGCAAACGCTTTCGTAAATGCAGCAGGCATATGCTGAATTAAAACGATTGGGGCTGGAAAATTAGCGGGCAACTGAGTCAACACGCGTTGCAATGCAACAGGCCCACCAGTTGACGTGCCGATGGCCACCAACTTATAGGGTTTCCGTTTTGGAGCCGCCGCGACTGCAGCCTGCACGGGTGTTGCAGCAGAGACCGGCCTACCGGGCGAGGCAGTTGTTAAAGGACGAGAAGCGGGTTTTACCGGATTCGGCGCAGGCGCCACAATTGAGGGCGCGGGCGTGCTGAAATTCCGGCGATTACTGCGCGCAATTGTATGAATTTTCTCGCATAGCAACTGTTTAACGCGCTCTGGATTGCGCGAAATGTCTTCAAAATTCTTGGGAAGAAAATCAACCGCTCCCGCTTCAAGCGCATCCAAGGTAACCCGAGCGCCTTCATGCGTCAGTGAAGAAAACATCAAGACCGGTGTTGGGCAACGCTGCATGATGTTACGAACAGCCGTAATGCCATCCATCATGGGCATTTCATAGTCCATGGTGATGACATCAGGCTTGAGTGTCTGCGCCTGCTCGATGGCTTCACGGCCATTGGTAGCAGTACCAATGACCTGAATGTTTGGATCAGCCGAAAGAATTTCAGATACACGCCGGCGGAAAAATCCGGAGTCGTCCACCACCAACACCTTAACAGCCATAACCACTCCTAAACGGTACGACAGACAGCTGCATCACGAACAATCACATACGTCGTGCGTAACGTTTGAGCATGCTCGGTACATCAAGAATAAGAGCGATGCGACCATCGCCTGTAATTGTTGCACCCGACATACCCGGAGTGCCCTGCAGCATCTTGCCAAGAGGCTTGATAACCACTTCCTCCTGCCCAACCAGCTGATCGACAACAAAGCCTATTCGCTGACTGCCAACAGACAGAATAACCACATGACCTTCACCCTGCTCGACATGTGCAGCACTGCCAATTAACCAGCGTTTGAGGTAAAACAAAGGCAAGGCCTTATCGCGAACAATCACCACTTCCTGACCATCAACAACGTTGGTACGCGATAAATCAAGGTGAAAGATTTCGTTAACATTCACCAATGGGAAAGCAAATGCCTGATTAGCCAACATCACCATTAACGTAGGCATGATTGCTAGTGTTAATGGCACCTTGATAACAATCTTCGAGCCCTGCCCCTTCACCGAGAACACATTTACGGTGCCATTGAGCTGGGAAATTTTGGTCTTCACCACGTCCATGCCCACGCCGCGGCCCGACACATCGGATATTTCTGTCTTGGTCGAAAAGCCCGGGGCGAAAATCAAGTTGTAGCATTCAAACTCATTTAAGCGATCAGCTGCGTCCTTATCCAACAATCCCTTTTCTACAGCCTTGGCACGCAACACGTCAGCATCCATACCTTTGCCGTCATCAGAAATCGACAGCAGGATATGATCACCCTCCTGCTCAGCAGACAACACGACCTTGCCACCACGTGCCTTACCCGACGCCTCGCGCTCTTCTGGAGTTTCAATGCCATGATCGACCGCATTGCGCACCAAGTGCACAAGCGGATCAGCCAGTGCTTCAACGAGGTTCTTGTCGAGATCCGTCTCCTCCCCGACCAATTCAAGATTGATCTCTTTCTTCAGGCTTCTGGCCAAATCACGAACCAGGCGCGGGAAGCGACCGAAAACTTTCTTGATTGGCTGCATGCGGGTTTTCATAACAGCAGTTTGCAAATCTGCCGTTACGACATCGAGGTTTGATACAGCCTTCGACATCGCTTCATCGCCACTACTGGAGCCCAAACGAACCAAACGGTTACGCACCAGCACCAGCTCACCCACCATATTCATGATTTCGTCCAGCCGCGCAGTGTCAACGCGCACCGTGGTTTCAGCTTCGCTCGGGGGCGCAGCTTTATCTGCCACGGGTGCAGCGGGCGCAGAAGCTTTGGCTGTTTCAACCTTGGGGGCAGGCTTAGCTGCGGGCTTGGCAGCCACAACTGCAGGCTTCACGGGCTCTGCAGCTTTAGGCTCCGGCGCAGCGGCTACAGGTTTAATCGCTTCAGGCTCGACAAACTTGCCCTTACCGTGAAGCTGATCCAACAGTGCCTCAAATTCATCGTCAGTAATGTCTTCGCCAGGAACCTCGGACACCTGGGCAACCTTTGGGGCCGGTGTATCTTCGACCGGAGCAGGTGGGACAAACTGACCCTTACCGTGTAATTGATCGAGCAGCGACTCAAACTCATCATCGGTAATTTCATCACTACTGGTGGCTGCTGCCGGCGCTGCAGAGGCCGGCACGGCGGCTGGAACATTTGCTTCAGCGACGAATTGACCCTTGCCATGCAGTTGATCGAGCAGTGATTCGAACTCATCATCGGTGATTTCGTCACTGCTGGCTGTTTCGGGCGTAACGGTGTCGACGCTGCCGCCATCAAGAGCGCCCAACAGCTGCTCGAACTCACTGTCAGTGATATCAGAACCTGCACTTGCGACCTCTGCAACCGCTACTTCCTCAACGACCTCAATTGCTTCTGCGGCCGGTTCGACTAAAGGTTCCTCGCCGGCAACCTCTTCGGAACCTGCCGGCTCCGCTAGACGAGACAACGCTGCGAGTAACTCAGGAGATGCGGGTGTCAGCTCCGTCCGCTCACGCACTTCAGTGAACATGCCGTTGACCGCATCAAGAGCTTCCAGCACTACGTCCATCAATGCCGAATCAACACGCCGCTCACCCTTACGAAGGATGTCGAAAACGTTTTCTGCAATATGGCAACATTCAACCAGCTCGTTGAGCTGGAGAAAACCGGCACCACCTTTGACGGTATGAAACCCGCGAAAAATAGCGTTGAGCAGATTCATGTCGTCCGGGCGACTTTCCAGCTCTACGAGCTGTTCGGACAGTAATTCAAGAATCTCGCCGGCCTCTACCAGGAAGTCCTGGAGGATTTCTTCATCGGCGCCGAAGCTCATATAGACGTGCTCCTAAAATCCCAGGCTGGAAAGCAGATCGTCAACATCATCCTGATTCGATGCGACGTCTTCACGCTTATCGGCATGAATCTGCGGACCTTCACCACGAGAAGGCTCTTTTTGTTCTTCTCGCTCGGCACGGAGCAATTCGTGGTTATGCTCAATACCGGCAATCTGATCGACTGAACTGGCCATAATCACCAGTTTCAACAGATTACTTTCAACCTCGGTCACCAACTGGGTAACCCGCTTGATTACCTGACCTGTCAGGTCTTGGAAGTCTTGCGCCAGAAGAATGTCGTTCAAATGCGAAGACAGCTTGGCCCCGTCTCGCTCGCTACGCGCAAGAAACAACTCAACTCGCTTGGCCAACTCTCGAAAACCATCAGCACTCATTTCGCGGCGCATGAAACGCCCCCAGTCGGTGCTCAAATTGTGCGCCTCATCAGCCAGATCATTCACCAGCGGAGCGCTCTGCTCGACCAAATCCATGGTGCGATTGGCCGCTTTTTCGGTCATCGTCACAACATAGTTAAGACGCTCAGTTGCATCAGTAATTTGAGAGATTTCGGTTGCATGAGGTACGCGTGGGTCAAGCTGAAAATTCACAATGGCATTGTGTAGCTCACGGGTCAGTTTGCCGACTTCGTGATACAAGCCGCGGTCACGTGCTTTGTTGAGCTCATGTATCAGCTGTACCGCTTCACCAAAATTGCCCTGTTCCAGGCTGTCTACCAATTGGCGAGCGTTGTATTTCAGGGTTGACTCAAGGTCACCGTGAACGGAATCTTTATGTTCCATAGCACCCTCGTGGCAGACATCAGCCGTTGACTCGCTCAAAAATCTTTTCGATCTTTTCTTTCAGAACCTGCGCAGTAAACGGCTTAACCACATAGCCATTTACTCCAGCCTGAGCTGCCTCAATGATCTGATCGCGCTTAGCTTCAGCAGTCACCATCAACACGGGTAGTGTTTTCAGGCGATCATCCGCACGTACGGCGCGCAGTAGATCAATTCCCGTCATGCCGGGCATGTTCCAGTCAGTCACCAAAAAGTCGAAGCTGCCGCTCTGCAACATCGGCAGAGCAGTAGTGCCATCGTCAGCCTCTGCGGTATTGGTGAACCCCAAATCGCGCAGGAGGTTCTTGATGATCCGTCGCATCGTTGAAAAGTCATCAACGATGAGGATTTTCATGTTCTTGTCCAAGTCGACCTCCGTACAGTCCCAAACGCACCCAGCACTCTGTGCGCGTCTTTAATCGTGAAACCGGCCCAGCGTTAGCAAATTCAACTCAATGTGCGCGCCAATCAGCCAGTCGAGCACGCAAACGAGCAGCACACTGACTGTGTAGTTGGCTTACACGAGATTCGCTAACCCCCAGTACTTCGCCGATTTCCTTAAGATTTAATTCTTCATCGTAATATAGCGCTAACACCAGGCGTTCGCGCTCCGGCAGATTGGCAATAGCATCAGCCAAAGCTGCTTGAAAGCGTTGATCTTCCAGATCACGAGAAGGCTCAAGACAGTTAATGCTCGCGTCTTCACCTACTCCACTGTGTTCACCATCCAGCAACAGGTCATCAAAACTGAACAAGCGACTACCCAGCGTGTCGCCAAGGATGCCGTAGTAATCTTCGAGACTCAATTGGAGTTCGGCTGCAACCTCTTGATCTTTAGCGTCACGACCCGTTCTGGACTCAATCACGCGAATCGCATCGCTAACCATACGACTGTTGCGATGCACCGAGCGCGGTGCCCAGTCACCTTTACGTACTTCATCAAGCATAGATCCGCGGATGCGGATGCCAGCAAATGTTTCGAAACTGGCACCTTTGCTGGAATCGTATTTTTTTGACGCTTCAAGCAGTCCGATCATCCCGGCCTGGATCAGATCATCAACTTGCACATTGGCCGGTAAGCGTGCCAGCAGATGGTAGGCAATACGCTTGACCAAAGGCGCATAACGCTCGATCAACTGGTGCTGGGAGTCCTGCGCCTGCGCCTTGCTATACATACGAAGTCCAGAGGCTGCTGTCATGTGGCCGTGTCCGCGATCGGTTGGTGCACCAGGCGTTCAACAAAAAACTCTAAATGGCCACGCGGGTTGGCTGGTAAAGGCCAGGCGTCAACTTTCTGAGCTATTGCTTTGAACGCCAACGCACACTTCGAACGCGGGAAGGCTTCATATACCGCACGCTGTTTCTGTACGGCCTTACGGACTGACTCATCATAGGGAACGGCACCAACATACTGCAGAGCCACATCAAGAAAGCGATCAGTCACCTTGGTCAGCTTAGCAAACAGGTTACGACCTTCCTGTGGGCTGTGCGCCATATTGGCCAGTACACGGAAACGATTCATACCGTGGTCACGGTTGAGCAACTTGATCAACGCGTAGGCATCAGTAATCGACGTAGGCTCATCACACACGACCACCAGCACTTCCTGGGCCGCACGAACAAAACTGACTACGCCATCACCGATACCGGCAGCAGTATCAATAATCAGCACATCAAGGTTATCACTGATGTCACTGAAGGCTTGAATCAGCCCAGCATGCTGCATGGGCGACAGCTGCACCATGCTCTGAATACCGGATGCTGCCGGTACGATTCGAATGCCACCCGGCCCCTGCAACAGCACATCACGCAGTTCACACTCACCACTGATAACGTCTTCCAGGGTGCGCTTGGCACTCAAGCCCAGCAACACATCGACGTTAGCCAGGCCCAGGTCAGCGTCCATCAACATTACCCTGCGCCCAAGGTCAGCCAGAGCCAATGCCAGGTTCACCGAGACATTGGTCTTGCCGACGCCACCTTTGCCGCCGGTTACTGCAATCACCTGAACGGGATGCATACCCATATTATCTACACACCTTGTCTAACTTCGACTGGAGCCACTTTAGCCGGTCAGGCCTACCACAAACCGAAAGGAACCTTTTAACTGACACGTCGCGCGGACTGCTGGTAAAGACCGGCAAACATCTCTGCCATTGTATCTTCGCTAGGATCCTGGGTTGCCTGCAGCCCTACGGCACGACTGACCAGCTGATGACTGCGAGGCACCTGTAAATCATCAGGAATTCGTGGCCCATCAGCGAGATAGGCTACCGGTAGACGCTGCGTAATAGCCAGCCCTAATACCTCGCCCAGGCTGGTTGCCTCGTCCGCCTTAGTGACAATACAGCCTGCCAACCCACAGCGCTTATAACTATGGTAGGCGGCTTTCAGCACTTGGCCCTGGCTAGTGGCCGCCATTATCAGATAATTTTTTGCGTTGACGCCGCGGCTGGCCAGTGTTTCCAGTTGCATGCGCAAAGCGGGATCGTTGGCTGGAAGGCCAGCCGTATCAATCAGCACCACGCGCTTGCGTGCCAAAGGCGCCAGAGCCTGGGTCAGTGACTGGCCAGGATCCACCAGGGTCACCGAAACATTAAGAATGCGCCCCAGGGTCTTGAGTTGTTCCTGCGCCCCGATGCGGTAGCTGTCCAGGCTGACCAACGCAATATGCTGCGCGCCGTGCTTGAGGACATAACGCGCGGCCAATTTAGCCAGAGTCGTGGTCTTGCCCATCCCGGCCGGCCCCACCAAAGCGATAACGCCACCCTCATCCATCGGTTCCTGCTTCGGCGTTTTGATCGCATGGGCCAGGTGCGCCAGCAGCATGCGCCAGGCCTGGCGCGGCTCGGCCACGTTGGCAACGCGCTCCAGCAGGACTTTGGACAGTTCGGCTGACAGCCCCATACGCTGCAGGCGACGCCACAGATTAGCCTGTTGCGGGCGACGACTTTGCAACTGGCCCCAGGCAATCGAACCCAACTGAACTTCTATCAACTCACGCAGCCCGTGCAACTCAAAGCGCATGGCATCCAGTGCATGCTGATCAGTCCCCGCGGCGGGCGGTATAGGCGTGCGGGATTTGCGCATAACGGCTGCGAGACTATCGGCAGGCAACTCCAGCTCTGCGCCAAACAACTGGCGATCCTTACCGGCATCTACCTTGGCACGGGTAGTCAGTTCGGCCTGCGCAGTGGCGATTTTCGCCTGAGTCTTGCGCAATTCAGCCTCCAGGGCTGGATTAGGCTGACGCGCTGGCGCTGCCGGCACCTGATAGTCCAGCGCCGCAGTCAGTTCGACACCGCCAGCTACGCGGCGATTGCCAATGATCGAGGCATCGGCACCCAGCTCATCACGCACCAATTTCATGGCAGTGCGCATATCGGCGGCGAAAAAGCGTTTGACCTGCATGGCCTGTGACCTCGGTTAGTTCTGCCCCACCGTCGCAACGATGGTGACCTGCTTGTTGTCCGGAATTTCCTGGTATGCCAGTACATGGATACTCGGAACCGCCAGCCGCGCGAATCGCGAGAGCATCGCCCGGACCGGGCCGGCAACCAGCAGAATCACTGGTTTGCCAAGCATTTCCTGGCGCTGCGCTGCTTCCACTAGGGAACGTTGCAGCTTCTCGGCCATGCCTGGCTCTAGAAGAATGCCATCCTCAGAGCCTTGACCGGCTTTCTGAATACTATTGAGCAATATCTGTTCCAACCTGGGTTCCAAGGTGATGACAGGCAGTTCCAGCTCTAGTCCCACAATGCTTTGCACAATTGCGCGAGACAGTGACACACGCACGGCAGCCACCATCGCGGCGGGATCTTGACTCTTCACGGCCACGTTGGCGATGGCCTCAGCAATGGTCCGGATATCACGTACCGGTACCTGTTCCTGCAACAGAACCTGCAGCACCTTGAGTAAGGTCGACAGGGAAATCATTCCCGGCACCAGTTCCTCAGCCAATTTAGGCGAGGTCTTGGCCAGCAACTGCATCAGTTGCTGCACTTCCTCGTGCCCGAGCAGTTCGTGAGCGTGCTTGTGCAGCATTTGATTGAGGTGAGTGGCAACAACTGTGCTGGCGTCCACCACGGTGTAGCCGAGAGACTGCGCCTGATCTCGTTGGCTGGGGTCGATCCACACCGCTTCCAGGCCAAATGCCGGGTCCTTGGCGGCGATACCATTGAGTGGGCCGAATACCTGACCGGGGTTGATTGCCAGCTCACGGTCCGGATACACCTCGGCCTCGGCCACACTCACGCCCATGAGCGTCAACCGGTAGGCGTTGGGCTGCAAATCCAGGTTGTCGCGAATGTGCACCGAGGGCATGAGAAAACCCATTTCCTGGGAGAGCTTCTTGCGCACGCCCTTGATCCGCGCCAGCAGCTGGCCACCCTGGTTACGGTCAACCAGCGGAATCAGCCGATAACCCACTTCCAGCCCCACCATGTCGACCGGCGTTACATCATCCCAGCCCAGCTCTTTGACTTCCTGAGCTTTCTGCGTCGGCAGCAACTCCTGCTGACGCTGCACTTCCTTCACCTCTTCTTCTTTGACCACACGCTGCTTGTTGGCAATCCAGTAGGCAGCCCCTGCTGCAATCAAGCCAAGGCCGATGAAGAAGAAGTGCGGCATGCCGGGCACCATGCCCATGATGATCATAATGATGGCAGTCACGGCCAGTGCCCGTGGCGAGGCGAACATCTGCCGGTTGACCTGCGCCCCCATGTCCTCAGAACTGGACACACGCGTGACCATGATGGCAGCGGCCGTTGATAACAACAGCGAAGGGATCTGCGCCACCAGACCATCACCAATGGTCAACAAGGTGTAGATTTTGCCGGCCTCAGCGAACGGCAGACCATGTTGCAAAACACCGATGGCAATACCACCGATGAGGTTGATGAACAGAATCAACAGGCCGGCGATGGCATCGCCGCGGACAAATTTGCTGGCACCGTCCATCGAACCGTAGAAGTCGGCTTCTTGAGACACTTCCGAGCGGCGCTTCTTGGCCTCAGCCTGATCAATCAAGCCAGCGTTGAGGTCGGCATCAATCGCCATCTGCTTGCCTGGCATGGCATCGAGGGTAAAACGGGCGCTGACTTCCGAGATCCGTCCGGCACCTTTGGTGACCACGACGAAGTTGATGATCATCAGAATGGCAAACAGCACAATACCGACCACATAGTTGCCACCGATCAGCACCTCACCAAAGGCCTGGATCACCTGCCCGGCAGCAGCATGGCCCTCGTGACCATGCATCAACACCACCCGTGTAGACGCGACGTTGAGTGCCAAACGCAACAGCGTGGCCGCCAGCAACACCGTGGGAAACACGGCGAAGTCCAGAGGACGCAAAGCATAAATACTGACCAACAACACCACAATCGACAGCGCAATGCTGAAGGTGAACAGCACATCGAGGAGAAACGGCGGAATCGGCAACATGACCATGCTGAGCATGACCAGCAACAGCAGAGGAATACCCAGGTTGCCCTGTTTCAACCCTGCCAGGTTGCTGCGAACATCACCGATCATTTGCGAGCGATCTATTGCCACACCACTACCCCAAGACCATTCAATCTTTTGACGCTATGCGCGCCTTTGAGGAGGGTTTTGCAAGAAGCTGTCCAACTTCCCCGTACCGCAGCAAAACAGGCACGGACTCGCAGCAACAGCAGACGCTATTACTCGTCGCGGCGTAAATCCGGAGGGATCGGTAGCTCCGGCAACGGCGCCGGGCGTTTGCCCTTGCCTGCCTGGTGCTGACGCAGCTGATAGACGTAGGCGAGCACCTGGGCAATGGCCAGGTACAGGCCTGCCGGAATTTCCTGATCCAGCTCGGTGGAATAGAACACGGCGCGCGCCAACGCAGGCGACTCCAGCACCATGACCTTGTGCTCATTGGCAATTTCGCGAATTTTCAACGCCGTAAAATCACCGCCCTTGGCCAGCAGAACCGGCGCACTGCCTTTGGCCGGATCGTACTTCAGGGCCACGGCAAAGTGCGTCGGGTTGGTAATCACCACATCAGCGTCGGGTACCGCCTGCATCATGCGCCGCTCAGCCATCTCACGCTGCAACTGCCGAATCCGCTGTTTGACCTCGGGCTTGCCCTCGCTGTCTTTGTACTCATCAATGACCTCCTGCTTGGTCATCATCAGCTTCTGCTTGTTACTCCAGAGCTGAAACGGCACATCCACCGCAGCAATCAGAATCAACCCACAGGACATCCACAAAGCACTCCAGCCCACCACCGTGGCCGAGTGTAAAATGGCCGCCTCAATCGGTTCATGAACAATCGCCAACAGGTCGTCCTGCCAAGCAGCCAACACCGCAATACCCACCAGCAGGATGAGCGTGAACTTGGCCAAGGCCTTGAGCAATTCCACCAGCGCATCAGTGGAGAACATACGCTTGAGCCCCGACAAGGGGTTCATGCGACTAAGTTTGGGGGCCATCGCCTCCGCGGAAAACAGCCAACCACCCAGTGAGATGGGGCCCACAATTGACACGATCAACAGCAACATAAACAGCGGAAACAAGGCTTCCAGGGCTAGCTGACCAGACGCAGCCAACCATAGCGCCATACTGCGCTCGTCCATGACGACATCCCGTGACAACGAGAAATTGCCGCGCATGATGTCCAGCATCGCGTTGCCCATGCTGGCGCCGAATGCCAGCAGGCCGCCGAAGCCCGCCAGTGTCACAGCCAAGGTATTGAGTTCTCTGGAGCGGGCAATCTGACCTTTTTCACGGGATTCGCGCAGGCGTTTCTCCGTGGGTTCCTCACTTTTGTCAGCACCACTCTCGGACTCCGCCACTTAACGCGCCCCCGCCATTTCCCGGAGAAACTGTAAGGCTTCAGTGGCAAATACCTGGTACTGCGCAAGGATATCGGCCATGCCAATCCAGACGATTACCATGCCGAGTACCAACGTGAGCGGAAAACCGATGGAGAAGATATTCAGCTGCGGTGCCGCGCGGGTCATGACCCCGAACGCCAGATTGACCACCAGCAGCGCGGTAATTGCAGGGAGCACAAGCAGCAGCGCAGCGCCCAGTACCCAGCTCAGCTTGTGGGCAATCTCCCAATAGTTTTCCACCAGAAAACCACCCCCGACAGGCAAGGTGAAGAAACTCTCGGTGAGCACCTCGAAGACCACCAGATGACCATTCATGGCAAGAAACAACAGGGTCACCAGAATCATGAACACCTGGCCGATCACCGGCACCGAAATCCCGTTGGCAGGATCAATCATCGAGGCAAAACCAAGCCCCATCTGGATCGCCACAATCTGCCCGGCAATCACGAATACCTGAAAGAACAACTGCAGGACAAAGCCCAGCATCATGCCAATCAGAATTTCCTGGGCAATCCAGATAAAGGCTTGCAGATTGATCGCATCCACTACCGGCATCGGCGGCAGTGTCGGCATGATCACCAGACAGATGGCCAAGGCCAGGTAGAGACGAACCCTGGCAGTAACCAACTGAGTACCGATAATTGGCATAAACATCAGCAGCGCCGCGATACGAAACAGTGGCAGCAAGAAGCTACCGACCCATGCCCCGATCTGCTCGTTGCTTAATTCGAGCATGTCAGCCGATCAACATCGGGATGTTCATGATCAGATTCTCGGTGTACTCCATCAGCTCACGCACCAGCCAGGGACCGGCAAAAATCAGCACCAACAGAATGACCAACAGCCTCGGCAGAAAACTCAAGGTCTGTTCGTTGATTTGAGTGGCCGCCTGAAACATCGCCACCAGCAAACCAACAATCAGACTGGGTACCACCAGAATGCCGACAATCATGGCTGTCAGCCATAAAGCATCACGCACCAGATCAACAGCCACTTCAGGGGTCATGGCTATGTCCCTCCGAAGCTGGCGGCCAGGGTGCCCATGATCAACGCCCAGCCATCAATCAGCACAAACAGCATGATCTTGAAGGGCAACGAAATGATCAGCGGCGACAGCATCATCATGCCCATTGCCATCAGAATACTGGCCACCACCATGTCGATGATCAGGAATGGGATAAAAATCATGAAACCGATCTGGAAAGCAGTTTTCAGCTCCGAAGTCACAAACGCCGGAATCAGAATGGTCAACGGTGTCGCTTCCGGGCTGGCGATATCGGTACGTTTGGACAGCCGCACGAACAGCTCCAGGTCGCTCTCGCGGGTCTGCGCCAGCATGAAATTCTTGATCGGCACTTCCGCCTTGAGGATCGCTTCTTGTGCGGGTAGTTGCTCGTTCAGGTAGGGTTGCAAAGCATCGCGGTTAATCTGATCAAACACCGGCGCCATGATGAACATGGTCAAAAACAGCGCCAACCCCACCAGAATCTGATTCGACGGGGTCTGCTGCAGACCCAGAGCCTGGCGCAGAATTGAGAAGACGATGATGATTCGGGTAAAGCTGGTCATCAGCATGAGGAACGCAGGAATGAAACTCAGCGCCGTCATGATCAGCAGGATCTGCAGGCTGACGGAGTACTCCTGTTGCCCCTCAGTATCAGTGCTCAGGGTAATGGCCGGAATCGACAGCGGATTACTGCCCGATTGAATCAACGTGCTGACAGCCGGCGGATCAGCTGCGAACGCCAACGATGCCCCCAGGCTGAACAGCAACACCAGCAACAAACGCAGCATCAAGACTTGTCCTTCTGATCCTTGCCCAACAGCTCCATCAGGCGCTGGGCAAATTCGGTCGAGGCCGGCTGCGCATCAGGCAAATGCACAGGCTCTTTCAACACATGCAAGGCCGTGATGGTGCCTGGCGTCAGCCCCAGCAGCACCTGCTCGCCTCCCACCTGCACCAGCACCAAGCGATCACGCGGCCCAAGCGGCTGAGTAGCCAGCACGCTGATCACTTGCCCGCCACGTGGCACGATCTGCTGAACCCGACGCATGACCCAGGCCAGCAGAAAAATCAGTCCGATGACCAGTAACAGCCCCAGCAGCAGCTGCACCACCTGCCCGCCCATACTGCTACCAACGAGCGGTGCGGTGGTTTGAGTCACGGGTTCGGCTGCAAACACCACTGATGGTGCAAGCAAGCAGAGGAAGAGAGCTTTACGCATGATCAACGCAGCTTCTTGATGCGTTCGCTGGGACTGATCACATCAGTCAGGCGGATACCAAACTTCTCGTTCACCACCACCACCTCGCCATGGGCGATCAGGGTGCCATTGACCAGAACATCCAGCGGTTCACCTGCCAGACGATCCAGTTCGATCACCGACCCCTGGTTAAGCTGCAGCAGGTTGCGGATGGTGATATCGGTATTACCCACTTCCATGGAAATCGACACCGGAATATCCAGGATCACATCCAGGTTCGGGCCGTCCATGTTCACCGGCAGGTTCACCTTGGGCGCGCTGTTGAACTCCTCCATCGGCGCACGTGGGGCCGCTGGCACCGGATCACTGGCGGCAAGCATGGCATCGATATCATCCTGGCCGGCGTCGCCTGCCTCGGACAATGCCGCCGCCCACTCATCGGCAAGCGCCTGTTCCTCGGGGGAAGTGGCTTCGTTTTCGTTTTCGTTTTCGTCTGCCATCGTTTTTCCTCGGCTGGCGTTGAATGGGGTTTAACGGTTAGCGCTGGCGCTCAATCGGTTCAAGCACCTGCAACGCCAGATTGCCTTTGTGCGCACCCAGCTTGACCTTGAACGCCGGCACGCCATTGGCACACAACACCACGTTTTCCGGCAGTTCGACCGGAATCACGTCACCTGGCTGCATATGCAGGATGTCACGCAGTTTGAGCTGGCGACGGGCGACAGTTGCCCCCAGAGGCACGCTGACGCCCAGAATGTCTTCACGCAGCGCTTTGATCCAGCGCTCATCCTGGTCGTCGACATCGGACTGGAAGCCGGCGTCGAGCATCTCGCGGATCGGCTCGATCATCGAATACGGCATGGTGATGTGCAGGTCGCCGCCACCACCATCCAGTTCGATGTGGAAAGTCGACACCACAATCACTTCACTGGGGCTGACGATGTTGGCCAGGGCTGGGTTCACTTCTGAGTTGACGTACTCGAAGTTGATATCCATCACCGCATGCCAGGCTTCCTTGAGATCGATAAACGCCTGATCCAGCACCATGCGCACCACGCGCAGTTCGGTTGGAGTGAACTCACGCCCTTCGATCTTGGCGTGACGGCCATCACCGCCAAAGAAGTTGTCCACCAACTTGAACACCAGTTTGGCATCCAGGATGAACAGCCCGGTGCCACGCAACGGCTTCATCTTCACCAGGTTGAGGCTGGTCGGCACGTACAGCGAATGGACGTATTCACCGAACTTCATCACCTGTACACCGCCCACCGCCACGTCTGCGGAGCGGCGCAGCAAGTTAAACATACTGATACGGGTGTAACGGGCAAAACGCTCGTTAATCATTTCCAGCGTCGGCATGCGCCCACGGACAATCCGGTCCTGGCTGGTCAAGTCATACTGCTTGACACTCCCCGGCTCGGCCTCGTCCTCGGTCTCTACCAGGCCATCATCGACGCCGTGCAGCAGGGCATCAATCTCATCCTGGGAAAGTAGGTCTTGCACTGCCATATACGGCTCCTGATTACTGCAATACGAGGTTGGTGAACAGCACTTGCTCCACCGTTACCTTACCGACCTCTTTTTCGGCCAGCTCCTGTACGCTGGCAGTGGCCTGCTGACGCAGCATTTCCTTGCCAACCGGGCTGATCAGCGAAGCAAAATCCTGACTGGAGAACAGCATCACCAAACGATTGCGCAGGACTGGCATGTGTACTTTGAGGGCATCCAACGCCACTTGGTCGCGGGTCATCAGAGCGACACTGACCTGCATGTAGCGCGCCCGCCCCTGGTGGTTGAAATTCACCACAAAGGCCGGTGCCAACTCTTCATAAATGGCTGCCTGCTTAACAGGCGCAGCCGGCTCCGCAGCCACCTCTTCCTTGGCTTTATCGGCCGCACCATCATCTTTCTTGCTCAGGAAAAACCAGGTTCCTCCGGCTGAAAGCCCTACAGCCAAGAGCACGGCAATAGCGATGATAATGATCAACTTCATCTTGCCCGCTGGTTTCGCCTCACCATCGGCCGGAGCTTGCGCTGCTTCTTTCTTAGCCATGCCAATAATCCGTCGCAGTTCGGAGTTTTATCCGATTTCAAAGGGTTAAGAGCAAGTGTTATGCCAGTCTGTCAGCAAACTTGCTCAATCTGGGGAGCCTCGCCGAGTACAGCGTGCGGCCAGGGCATCAGGTCAATCAGCACCCAAAACAAAATCGCCCGACGCCTATTATGGCCGTCGGGCGAAATGCAGTTTAGAACAGTGCGCTCAGCAACTACAGCAGCAAGGATGATCGACTGAAGGCTAAGTGGCCACCGACGCGCCAAATCACAACGCTACAGTGCATGCTGCTTAGTCCGGGCCAGATTATCAGGCGTAGTAATCCACCAGGCCTCGGGCAGTAACTGACGAGCCTCGGGCCACCTCCAGAGCGCTCGACTGGACCGCATCATCAGCCTCCTGCATACCTGTATTAGCGTTACCACGACCTTTTCCGCTGTCACTGTCCTGCCCCTGCCAACCGCGATTGAGTGACTGATCAGAGACGTTTACATCCAGCTGGTTCATCCCTTGCTGGGCAAACATTTCGCGCAAACGATGCATCTGCGAATCCAGCGCTTCACGGACCCCCGCGTGCGGACTGGCAAACGTCACCTGACTTTGCTCCTGGTTAACACTGATGCGCACCTCCAGGCGACCTAACTCGGCAGGGTCAAGCTGAATTTCGGCTGATTTGAGGTTCTGGCTGGACATCACCATGACTCGGTCCACCACCGCTTCACTCCATCCACTCTGCTGCAGAGAAACGGGTTGGCCAACTACAGGTGCCCGTGTCGCCAACGGGCTCTGCTGCCCGATAGCCTGACTCAGCGCATTAAGTTTGCTGACAAAATGATCCGAACTGTTGTTCGCCGTTCCCTCTTTCAAGGCTTCGAGAGTCTTGCCGGTGAGCGCTTCCAGCTGAAGCTCTGGCAACTCGAGCCCCACTTCCTCCACGGGCACCTCGTCCTGAACCACCTGACTGGCCAGAAGACTCTGGCTTGCGTTCTGCGTGGCTTTATCAACCTGCGCTAAAGGTGCTTGCACCTGAGCAGCCGCCGCATTCTCTTTGGCGCCCATTTCCAATGCCAGGCGCACAGCAGGAAGCTGATTGAGCGCGTCCAGTTCGGCGTCGAAACTGGCCTCAGTCATGCTGGCAGGACCAGAACTGAGCAAGCTACCCGAAACAACCGGCAAGGAATCCGTCTCTATTGGCAGCTCTTCCGTCAGCGCTACAGGCGGCAACTCACCGGTAATCCCCAACATCAATAACGGGTCGAGCACAGCCCCCTCAACAGCCGGCTCTTCCGGCAAAGACTTGCCGCTCTCGGCAACCGCACTTTGCCCAGGGGCGGCAACAGCAGGCTGCGGTTCAGCACTCGGGTCTTGTTCGGCTTTGCGCTCGCGCACAGGTTTTGCAACGCTATCATTGCGTTCTGACGCTTTCGCCTGACGCGCCCGTGCGTACTCCTGAGAAAAGCTTGAAGGCTCATTACTGCTGGGCTGGGCGGGCTTGTCAGGCGTTTTGGCTGCAGTCGCACGAGGCTTTACTTCAGGCGCCGACTTGAGCAACAGATCAGGGGCAACGGACATGGATACTCTCCGCTCGGGGTTAGATGTGCGGAGAGTTTTGCAAGGGACGGGCCAACTTACGGGTCAACAGGCCCGCTACAGAACGATGCAGGCGCAAACATCACACGACAAAACTAATGCCGGTAACGCTGACGCTCGGATTTGAGCAGAATGCGCACAATAGCGAACTCGCGCTCAATCTGCTCCAGCAACTCGGGCGCAAGTTCAAGCTGCTCACGCCGCCCGGCCTCCTCGAGCTGCCTGCACAAGTTCGCCAACATCAGAGCCCCCATATTGCTGCAGCTACCTTTGAAGCTGTGCGCCGCCAAGCGCAAGCTCTGCGCATCTTCATCACGCTCAGCCTGACGCAACAGCAGCAAACGCTCTTCAGAATCGGACAAAAAGGTATCCAGCAGCACCGGATACTCGTCCTCCATGACATCCTGCAACGCAGCCAATACGGCACTATCAAGGTGAATATCGGACAACGGCTCGCTCTCCCCGCGTTAGGCGCTGGATTATGCCCCAGCCTGCCAGGAAAACTCCACGCACACACCTGACTCACCACCGCCCCACCGGCACCGCTCGCTCAACTGCTCCACCAGAGCCAGACCACGGCCACTCAGACGACGGGCATCCGCTGTGGTTTTACGCAGGCTATGCGCATCAAACCCTGGCCCGCTGTCTTGGACACAAACAATCAGCCGCCCTCCACCAGCTTCAGGCAGTAACTGCAAATGAAAGCGTACGAAGCCATCAGCTAATGCCGCCAAGCGCACGCTGCGCAGACGGTAATACTCAGCAAACCCTGCGGCATCAGCCTTGAGGGCGGAATCCAGGCCTAATACGCCATGCTCCAGCGCATTCGAGTAAAGCTCTGCCAGCACACTGAACAATGCACCGCCTTGTGGACGCAGTCCCTGGACATCGAGAAGCAGCTGCAAAAGAAACGGCAGCGGGTTGAAGTGGCGCAGGGTTTCCCCACGAAACTCAAAACTGGCAGACCAGTCCAGCGGATGGATCTGGCCACTGTCAGCAAAAGCCAGTGGCGGCCGACTCAATTGGCCATCGTCAATCAGGCTGACTTCCAGCAGGCTGACATCGTCCTGTTGCGCCCCACTGAATAGAAGCAGTGCCTGCTGAATCTCCGCAAACAGTGTTTGCGGGTGCCGGTTGGCAGCAAACACATCGAGCAACCGTTCCTCGCCAAACAGTTCTCCCTGTTTGTTACAGGCCTCCAGCACACCATCAGAGAGCAGGAAAACCCGATCCCCATAAGCCAGTGGATAGACCTCAAGCTTATCGTTGAACGCCCCTGGCTCCAGCACCCCCAGCGGTAAATGCCGCGACACCAGGGGTATACGCTGACCGGTGGCCTGGAGCAGGTAACCATCGGGCAGGCCGCCATTCCACACCTCAACCACCTGGCGCTGAAAACTGATATTCAATACAGCGGCGCAACAGAACACGCCACGCGGAAGAATACGCTTGAGCTTGGCATTGATCTCGCGCAGTACTTCAGCCAGGGAATAACCCTTGGCAGTCATGCCATGAAAAACTTCAGCGAGCGGCATCGCACCAATGGCCGCGGGTAAACCATGCCCGGTGAAATCGCCCAGCAGCACATGCATGCTGCCTGATGGCTTGAAAGCTGCCAGCAGCAGGTCACCGTTGAACACCGCGTAAGGCGATTGCAAATAACGGATATTCGGCGCATCCAGACAGCCCGAGTGCGCCACTTTATCGAACACGGCCTTAGCCACACGCTGCTCATTGAGCAGGTGCTCGTTGTGCCGTGAGATCAGATCGCGCTGCTGCAGCACGGTTTCCTGCAGGCGGCGCAGGCGATCCATGGCCTTGATCTTGGCTTCGAGAATGACCCGGTTGTAGGGCTTGGCGAGGAAATCGTCCCCTCCAGCCTCAAGGCAACGCACCAGTGCTTCGCCTTCGGTCAGAGAGGTGAGAAAAATGATCGGCACCAGCTCTTCGCCAGCCGCATGCTTGATTCGCCGCGCCGCCTCGAAGCCATCCATTACTGGCATCAAGGCATCCATCAGCACCAACTGTGGGCGCTCCTGCTCGAATAAGGCCACAGCCTCCAACCCATTGCTGGCGGTCAGCACTCGATGCCCCTGGCGGCTGACGATAGTCGACAGCAACATGCGATCAGCCGCGTTGTCCTCAGCAATCAGGATGGACAAGCGCTCGGCCATGACACGCCCCCCGAGTCAGGCGATCTTGAACAGCTGCTCGAAGTTCGAGATAGCAAGGATCTTACGCACATCCGGATTGCAGTTGAGCAAGCGGATTTGTGCACTGTCACCGCCGGCATGGTCACGCAGCAGCAGAAGCATGCCGAGTGCCGAGCTATCCAGGTAGGTTGTGTCTTGGAGGTCTACTACATAGCGTTGCGGGGTACTGTTGACGCGCTCATAAGCATTACGAAACTCCTGATGAGCGCCGAAATCGAAGCGTCCTTGAATCAGGATGGTCAGCTCTTGCCCGTCAGATGAGGGCAGCGAGGTGATGGCCATGAATTACTCCTATCAACGAAAAAACCAAGCCAAAGATCAGCTGGGTCGGGCAGCAGGTTATGCATGATCAAGATGTAGCATCGCAACGCCCCGGCGGCAAATGTTTAGCACGCATGATCTCGTCATGGCTCAGGCACTGATATGCGCAAACCGACCTAATAGACACCATCGCGCGACGCCAGGCGCTGAGACAGCTCATCGAGCAACTTTTGCTCGCGCTTGTCTTCTGCCAGCCGCGCTTCGTCCTGGTAGCGCCTGACCAATTTGCGCAGGCCTTCCAAACGGGCATAACGCTGCTGCCAGAGCTCACGGACCTTTTCCATATTGGAACGGTGCCAGTCCACACTGGTGCGTTGCTGGCCAATAGCGGTTTCCAGCTGCGAAAGGAAGCGCTGGTAGTTCATCAGCCACTGCCCGGAGACCCCGCGCTGCCCCTCAGTGATCCATTGCTGCTGATAATCGCCGCGATAACGTTCCAGATCCCCCAACTGGACCTCGGCCTGGCGCAGTAAGCCTTGGCAATGTCCCAACTGCAAGGCTGCCTCGCGCTCGGCACGCTCGGCCATGTCCACCACCGGTGCCAGCCGGGCGGCGCGGCTTTGTGCCATGGTTTAGGTCCCAGCAACAACGGGATTGAAGGTGGCCGCCAGCTGGGTGCGGCTGTTTTCCAGACTTTCGTTATCTTGCAGGCTCTGGCGCAGGTACTTAACCATGGCCGGCTGGCGGGCAATGGCCAAATCGGTGTCAGCATCACCACCGGGCACATAGGCGCCGACGCTGATCAGATCGCGACTCTGCTGATAACGCGACCACAACTGTTTGAAGCGCTGCGACAGGCGCAGGTGCTCTTCACTGACCACCTGCGGCATCACCCGGCTAATCGAGGCCTCGATATCAATGGCCGGGTAATGGCCCTCCTCGGCCAAGCGGCGAGAGAGCACGATATGCCCGTCGAGTACACCACGCGCCGCATCGGCGATCGGATCCTGCTGGTCATCGCCCTCGCTCAGTACGGTGTAGAACGCAGTAATCGAACCACCTCCTGCCTCTGCATTACCTGCGCGCTCCACCAACTTGGGTAGACGGGCAAATACCGACGGCGGATAACCTTTGGTCGCCGGTGGTTCACCAATGGCCAAAGCGATTTCCCGCTGGGCCTGGGCAAAGCGGGTCAGCGAATCCATCAGCAGCAGCACGTTCTTGCCCTTGTCGCGAAAATACTCGGCAATGCGCGTGCAATACATCGCCGCGCGCAGACGCATCAAGGGCGCATCATCCGCCGGCGAAGCCACTACCACTGAACGCTTGAGGCCCTCGTGCCCGAGGATCTCATCAATGAATTCTTTTACCTCACGACCCCGCTCACCAATCAGCCCGACCACGATGATGTCGGCCTCGGTAAAGCGCGTCATCATGCCCAGCAACACCGATTTACCAACACCAGTACCGGCAAATAGGCCGAGACGCTGGCCACGGCCAACGGTTAGCAGGCCGTTAATGGAACGGATGCCAACATCCAATGGCTCGCTGATCGGGTGCCGATTTAGCGGATTGATGGTCGGGCCGTCCATTGGCACCCAGTCTTCGGCTTTCATGCCACCTTTACCATCAAGGGCACGACCAGTGCCATCGAGCACCCTGCCCAGCATCGACATGCCCATCGGCAGACGCCCGGTATCCGGCAACGGCACCACGTGGGCACCGGGGGCAATGCCCGCCAGACTGCCAACCGGCATCAGAAAGATCTTGCCATTGGCAAAACCCATCACTTCAGCCTCAACCTGGACTGGGTGATAGCTGTCGTCGTTAATCACCAAACAGCGACTGCCCAATGCTGCGCGCAAGCCCTCGGCTTCAAGCGTAAGCCCCACCATGCGCAACAGACGCCCCTCCACCTGCGGCTGGGTCGGTAACTGCACGGCATCGGCATAGCCGGCCAGCCGCTTGGCGAAACTTACCCGTTCAAGACGCATCCTGACTCGCCTGATCAATGGCCGGAGAAGCCTCCAAGTCCATAAGCAGATCAGCCTCCAGCGGGTGCGCAGCGTGCTCACGCTGTTGCGCAAAGAGTTGTTTGAGTGCCTGATTCAAACGGGTTTCCACAGTGGCATCAATGCGACTGAGCTCGCTTTCTACCCGGCAGCCACCGGGTAGCAGAGAAGCATCTTCAAGGATCCGCCAGTTCTCTTCATGGCGCTCGCGCAAGACTTTGATTAGCTCAAAGTCTTGCGGGTTGACGTGAATACGGATGTTACTGGTGCCCATGGGGAGCAGCTTGAGCGCTTCGCTCAAAACCTGGCGAATCTGACTGGAATCGCTGACCAACTCACGCTGAATCACCTGGCGCACCATCTGCCCAAGCAATGTCACCATGGCTTCTTCCAGCTGTTGATCCTGGGCGGCAATGGGTTCGAACAGCTGAGTCATCAATTGCTCAAGACCGGCGATTTTCACCGCCAAGGCCATATCAGCTTCCTGCTTGGCCTTGAGTTGGCCAGCATGAAATCCATCTTTCTCACCGGTGGCGAAACCTTCGTTGTAGGCATCCTGGCGAATGGCCTCAAGCTCATCCAGTGTCAAGGGTTTGACATCTTCCAGCGCAACGTCTTCGCTTTCAACCGCCGCCGGATCTACACCTTGAACGGCAGTGTCGTCGCCGGGCGGAGCCTCGACAGGCTCGGGCGCTTCAACTTCTGGGTCGAAACTGGGCAACGTCCAGAGATCAAACGCCTTCAGATCCTTGGCGCGAATCAGCTCACTGGGCGGTTCTTTGCTGGACATGCCTTACACCATTTCCTCGCCACCTTTGCCGCCCAGGACAATTTCCCCGGCCTCGGCCATGCGGCGTGCAATGGTGAGAATTTCCTTCTGAGCGGTTTCCACGTCACTGACGCGCACCGGGCCCTTGGCTTCAAGATCATCGCGAAGCAACTCAGCGGCACGCTTGGACATGTTTTTGAAGACTTTCTCTTTGATCGCCTCGTCAGCCCCTTTGAGCGCCAGCACCAACACATCGGACGACACTTCACGCATAAGCGCCTGAATACCCCGATCGTCGACATCGGCCAAGTTGTCGAAGACAAACATCAGGTCCTCGATCTGGCTGGACAGGTCTTCATCAACTTCACGAATCGAATCCATCAGCTGGCCTTCAACCGAGCTGTCGAGGAAGTTCATGATGTCCGCCGCACGCTTCACGCCCCCCAACGCGGCACGAGTTGCACTGGCACTGCCAGAAAACTGCCGTTCAAGAATGTCGTTGAGTTCTTTCAGTGCCGCAGGCTGCACGGTTTCCAATGAGGACACGCGCAGAACGATATCCAAGCGCACCTTGTGATCGAAATGCCCGAGCACTTCACCCGCCTGATCGGGATCCAGATAGGCCACAACAATGGCCTGTATCTGCGGGTGTTCGTAGCGGATCACATCCGCCACTGCGCGCGGTTCCATCCATTTCAAACTATCCAGACCGCTGGTACTGCCTCCGAGCAGGATTCGGTCGATCAGGTTGCCGGCTTTGTCTTCTCCCAGCGCTTGCGTGAGCATCTTACGAATATAGCCATCAGCCCCCACACCGAGGCTGGTCTGGTCGCCGACAATATCGACAAACTCGCCCATCACCTGCTCGACCTGCTCGCGCTGAATATTACGCATACCGGCCATGGCCACGCCCACGCGCTGCACTTCCTTTGGGCCCAGATGACGCAACACCTGCGCAGCATCGGTCTCACCCAGCGACAACAGCAGAATGGCGGCCTTATCGACCTTGCTCAGTTTGCCTGGGGTTCGATTGTCACTCATCGGCGTTAATCCACTCTTTCACAACCTGGGCAACGCGGCCCGGGTCTTCGGCAACCAGGCTCTTGATGGCGTTCAGTTGTGCATCATACCCCTCACTCGGACTTGGCAGGAGGATGCTTTGTGGGCCGCCGAGGCTGACCCGATCTTCGGACAACTCACCGCCCAGCGCGCCCATCTCACCCAGCTCGACGTCGCCGTCACGACCTTCGCCATGAGCCTTGCCCGCATTGGTGATGTTGTTGAGTACCGGGCGCAGTACGCCGAACACCAAAATCAGGATGAACAGTACGCCCAGCACCTGCTTGATGATGTCCCAGAACCAGGGCTGGGTGTAGAACGGAATATCGATCAGCTCTTCGCCCTGGGCATCACTGAACGGCGTGTTGATCACACTGACGCTATCACCCCGGCTGGCATCGAAGCCTACCGAGTCCTGTACCAAACGCGTAAACCTTGCCAGATCGTCGCTGCTCCATGGCACCTGAGTGGTTTCCCCGGTAGCGGCATCGACCTTGACCTGATCGTCCACCACAACCGCCACCGACAAACGACGCAGGCGTCCTTGCTGCTGCTTGGTGTAGCTGATTGAACGGTCCAGTTCGAAATTACGGGTGGATTGCTCGCGCTTGTCAGCTGGATAGGGCGCCAGCATCGGCAGACCGGTGGCGGGATCGATAATCTGCTCACCGTTGGCATCGAGCAGCGGTTGTCCGGCGGCAATCGGGCCGGGTACTGCAGCTGCGGCGGCTCCCGCCTGCTGGGGGGCAGCGCCGGCGGCCGGCGGCTGATTACTCAGGGCGCCCGGCACACCTTGAGGCGGCTGGCCACTGGAGCGTTGCTCGTTGACCGACTGCTCGCTGCGCAGCGCCGGCTGATCGGGGTTGAACATTTCCGAAGTGGATTCCACAGCGCTGAAGTCCACATCCGCAGACACTTCGGCCTTGTAGCGGCCTGACCCCAGCACCGGCTGCAGGATATTGTGCACGCGCTGGGTAAACAGGCTTTCCATACGGCGGCTGTAATCGAACTGCTTGCCGGCCATGGTCAGTTCGGACATTTCTTGAATATCCGAAAGCAAATTACCTTTCTGATCGACTACGGTGACTTGTGCCTTGTCCATCTCCGGCACGCTGCTGGCGACCAGGTTGACGATGGCCATCACCTGACTGGGCTCCAGACCACGACCGGAATACAACTCGACCAACACTGAAGCACTGGGCTTGCGTTCATCGCGTACAAATACCGAACTCTTCGGAATGGCCAAGTGAACACGAGCGGCTTTGACGTTGTTCAAGCTTGAGATGGTACGCGCCAACTCACCTTCCAGCCCCCTGCGGTATCGGGTGGCTTCCATAAACTGGCTGGTGCCCAGCCCCTGCTCTTGGTCAAGAATTTCAAAGCCAACGCTGTTGTCCTTGGGTGCAACGCCAGCCGCGGCCAGGCGCATGCGGGCACGGGCCAAGTCGCCAGACTTGACCAGCAATGCACCGGAATTAGGCTCAACGGTGTATTTGATATCAGCCGCGGACAACGCCTCCATCACTTGAGAAGCGTCCATGCCATCAAGACTGCCATACAGCGGTTGGTAGTCCGGTTGCTGCGACCACAGCACAACCGCAAACCCGATGGCCACACTGGCCGCCAGGCCAACCATCAAACCGATCTGCCGCAACATCGACATATCGGCGAGGTTTTCCAGAAAGGCCAGGCCGAACAGCGGTTTCTTCGGCTCATCACCACCCGTGGTGGCAGGTACGTTTGCAGCGACGGCTTCAGCCATGAGTCAGCCCTACCCTTAAACCGGCATCTGCATAATGTCTTGATACGCCTGAACCAGCTTGTTGCGCACCTGGGTCATAGCCTGAAAGGAAACGCTGGCCTTCTGCGAGGCGATCATCACGTCCGTCAAATCCACGCCGCTGGTGCCCATTTCAAAGGCGGTTGCCAGCTTGTTGGAGGCCTGCTGGGTTTCGTTGACCTTGCCCACCGCCTGACCGAGCATCTCGGAAAAGCTTGGCGCACCGGGTTCTGGCGTGCTGGCGACAGGCTTCTGACGCGCCATGGCGTCGGCCTGCAGGGAGCGCATCTCCAGCATCAAGCGATTGAATTCAACACCCTGGCTCATCTCGACCTCCACTGGCCGCGGTTTTTTGACGCTTCGCGGCGTTTGCAGAGGCATTGCAACAAGGGTGCCAAATTTCGAACTGGGGCTTAGCGTCTATTTACGTGTTTGCGAACGGACATACAGCGCCTCGACCTTCTCCCGCGCCCACGGCGTCTTGCGTAAAAAAGTCAGGCTGGACTTGATGCTGGGGTCACTCTTGAAACAACGGATATCAATCCGTTCAGCCAGACCATCCCAGCCATACTGAGCCACTAATGCGGTGAGGATGGCTTCAAGGGTGACGCCGTGTAGCGGATTTTTAGGTGATTGAGTCATGCAAAACCTGTACGTACAGCTCGATTAAGACAAACCCTGCCACCATAGCCAAGCTGGTGAACAACCGAAAGCCTCCAGCGTGATTGGGCATCAGCATAAAAATTACCTAGAGGCCGCTATGCCCCTGCGCCGTAACGTCAGCCAGGCAGAGCCTCAGGATAAGTCGCCATAAAAAAGCCGGCCCACACCAAAGGCGTGGGCCGGCGAAGCACTATCGGGTCACACGCACACAACCGCGGAAAGCTCCGCGCGGCAACTGAGCGACCAGTCAATTGCCGTTTATCAGTGGCACTCAGGCCGACTGGTATTCCTTCTCGGCTTCGTCAAACCGCTTGATCATGCTGGCGGACGGACCGTTGCCGACCTTGCTGAACACCAGAATGGCCACGGTGGCAAAGATAAAGCCTGGGATGATTTCGTACAGGCCCAGATGGCCGAGGAAGTTTTTCCACAAAATCACCGTCAGGGCACCGACCAGCATGCCGGCCAGCGCGCCGTTGCGCGTCATCTGTTTCCAAACCAGGGACAGGATCACCACCGGACCGAAGGCAGCGCCAAAGCCGGCCCAGGCGTAGGACACCAGGCCCAGTACGCGATTTTCCGGATTGGCGGCCAGCATGATGGCGATAACCGCGATCAGCAGCACCATGGCGCGGCCGACCCAGACCAGTTCGGTCTGCGAAGCATCTTTACGCAGGAAGGCCTTGTAGAAGTCTTCTGTCAGGGCGCTGGAGCACACCAGCAACTGGCAACTCAGGGTGCTCATCACGGCAGCCAGAATGGCAGACAGCAGGATGCCGGCAATCCACGGGTTGAACAGCAGTTTGGCCAGCTCGATAAATACGCGCTCCGGGTTCTCGGTTACCGGGCCAGCGAGGTCCGGGTTGGCGGAGAAGTACGCGATACCAAAGAAACCCACGGCCACTGCACCGCCCAGGCACAGGATCATCCAGGTCATGGAGATGCGACGGGCTGCCGGGATCGATTTCACCGAATCGGCCGCCATGAAGCGCGCCAGGATGTGCGGCTGACCGAAGTAGCCCAGGCCCCAGGCCAGCAGCGAGATCACGCCAACAAAGGTTGCACCTTTGAGCATGTCGAAGTTGGTGGCATCGTTCAGCTCGATCGCGGCGAAGGTTGGATCGACACCGCCAGTGGCAATCATCACAACAACCGGGGTGAGGATCAGGGCGAAGATCATCAGCGTGGCCTGCACGGTGTCAGTCCAGCTCACCGCCAGGAAGCCACCAATAAAGGTGTAGGCGATGGTTGCGGCCGCACCGGCCCACAGCGCCGTCTCGTAGGACATGCCGAAGGTGCTTTCAAACAGACGGGCACCGGCCACAACGCCCGAGGCGCAGTAGATGGTGAAGAACACCAAAATCACCAGGGCGGAGAAGATGCGCAGCACGCGGCTGCTGTCTTCGAAGCGGTGGGTGAAGTAATCCGGCAGGGTCAGGGCATTGCCGTTGTGCTCGGTCTGCACACGCAGACGGCCAGCCACGAACAACCAGTTCAGGTAAGCACCGACAATCAGGCCGATGGCGATCCAGCCTTCGGATAGACCGGACAGGTATACCGCGCCCGGCAAGCCCATCAGCAACCAGCCGCTCATGTCCGATGCACCCGCCGACAGGGCGGTGACGAAACTGCCCAGGCTGCGACCGCCCAGGATGTAATCGGAAAGGTTCTTGGTGCGCATGTACGCGAACAGGCCAATCAGCACCATGAGTGCGATGTACACCACAAAGGTGACGAGCATCGGAGTATTTGCAGTCATTGGGGAGCTCCCCTCTTGATTGTTGTTATTTCGGCAACAGGTTAGTCCCGTTGCCCACGTGGCAATCCACACCCGCACTAACGGGTATCTGTAGTGACAAACCGCTGCATTAACGGGTAACAGGCAGCTGCAAATCCCATGCAGTGCTCACCGCAGTGCAACTATCTGCCTCTGTCGAGGCCACTAAAGCCCCAATACAACAACGGGCGCATGCCATATGACAGTCGCCCGTAAAATCCTTTTCAGCACTGATCAGGCAGCTGTTTAAAACAGACGCAGCCGGACCACTTACAGACACGCCCACAGGGCTGATACACGCAGGCTTACACGCAACAGGGGCAGATCTAGCCCAATCGCACCAGTGCGCTGAAACGGCCCGCTGGCAGAATCCTGCACAACAGTTGTGTCGCGCAGGGAATTTAGTGGCAGAGGCATGACAGCTTCTTACAAAAAACTCTGGAGTTTTTGCACAATCCTCCAGCCGAGGGAACTTCCCCTGAACGCCTCTTTCATCCTCACGGCCAGATAATGCGCCTTCCATCATTCGGCATGACGGTCGCAACAGGCCGCCCTAGACTATGTGCATGCCAGCCTGGAGGTGTGTTTTGCTGAGCGATGCATCTGATTATTCAATCTATCGACGTGCCGTTTCACAGTTGATGCTGGGTGAAGAGCAATTACCCAGCCTGCCAACTATTACCCTGGATATCCGCCGTGCCCTGAGCAACCCCAAACTTACAATCAACCAACTGGCTGCCCTGATCGGCCGCGATCCGGCACTCAGCGCGCTGCTGATGAAGCACGCCAGCAGCGCGCTATTCCGACAGGCCATCGCGCCCAAAAACCTGCGTGACGTGATCACCTTGCTCGGCTTGGCAGAAGTGGACCGGATCACCATGGTGCACAGCATTAAGAGCCTGTTTACTCTGCACAGCGCCGCACATAAACGGCTGTTCGTTGAAACCTGGGAGCGCCTGGTGAGCAAAGCCAGCATTTGCGCCATGCTCGCCCGCCTGCTCGGCCACGTCACGGCTGAACATGCATTACTGGCCAGCCTGCTCAGTGAAGTGGGCAATCTGCTCATTCTGTCAGCCTTCAAGAACAACCAGCAGGTTCCTTCCAGCCAGCTGTACGACAAGCTATGCCGCGAATACGGCACATCGCTTGGGGTGATCGTGCTGAAAAAATGGTCAGTGGATGAGCACTATATTGAAGTGATTCGCCATGCCGGAGACTGGCAACACAGTTCAGGAAAAAGTTTGCAGTTGCTGGATCTGGTTAACCTGGCGCGGTATCACGCGACCAAGCAACACAACCCCAGCGCAGAACTGCCGCCGCTGACGCAACTGGCGGCCTATCAAAAGTTACTGCCGCCCCAGGACCATATTGGCGAAAACGGCGAGCTGAGCCTGGTGATCACGCACCAAGACGAAATCCTGGCGATTGCCCAGACCCTGCGCTAGCCCCCTAACGATCAATCACCTGCGCCCGCATGGGCGCAAGCCGGGCCAGTAAGCGGTTCTGCGCAGGCATGGGCACGTCCTGGGCGCTCATTGCATCCTGCAGGTTTTCCACCAGGGCGTTGAAGTCGCTGGGGGTGAGGTTCTGGCCCTTGTGGCTTTCTTCCATGCTGTCGCCGGTGTAGGTGCACGGGCCGCCGGCTTCGACGCAGATCTGTTCCACCAGCTTGTCGCGCAGGCGCACGATGTCGATATTCTCGAAATGCCGGACGATGCGCGGGTCAGCGGCAATATTCAGCAGCATGCCTTCGACGATACGGGTAATTCCGGCCTGCTCACCCAGGTCACGGTACAGGCTGTCGTCTTTAGGCGCCTGCTGGGCACAGGCCGCCAGGCTCAGAACAACAACCAGCAGCAGACTGCGCATGCTTAGAAACTCCCCTGAACGGACAGATAAACCCCGTCCTGATTATCCAGCGTGGCGATCTCCCCCAGGCGCGCATAGGCCAGCACCACGGCCAGGCTCTTGTTGGGGAAGTAACCGATAAACAGATCAGCCCAGTCACTTTCGCCGGCAAAGCTTAAGTTGTCTGGCTTCTCGCGGTACTCCACCCCCAGCACCCAGCGCGGGTTGAGCAGTACGGCGACAGCGCCTTCCTTGAGTACCGAGTGACGATCACGGCGATCACCACCAAAACCCAGCAGGCCCAACTCGTTGGCCCGGCTGTAACGAATACCAGCGTTCAGCAGCAGGTTGTAGCCAAAAGCGCCGCCAAGGATCAGCCGGCTGGCAGTGAGATACCCTTCGGTATCTTCGCTATGTTGCGCACCTACCAAACCGGGAATCAGAAAATCCTTCTGCCGTTTGTGCTGAATGCCCCATGAAACCTGTGGCAGCTGGTCATAGATCAGGTCGCCAAACAGACGCACCTTGAGGCCGAACTCATCCGGACTACTCGCACACAACGACAGGAGAAAATGAAACGACACCCTGACCCGCGCACAGTTCTTTCAGTGTGCCAACTAGCGTAGCCGCCAGCAGCGAGGCGAGCACGGCCGAAAGGCGGCAAAGGCGGCCGCCCAGGACAGGCTCAGTCAGCGCCGCGCAGACGTTTGGGCGTCAAGCCAAGGTAGCGCCGCATTGCCGTAGTCAACGCGCTCTGGCTGGAAAAACCACATTCTTCGGCAATCCGGATCAGCGGCAAACCACTCTCACGCAGCAGGCGAGCCGCACGATCAAGTCGGGTTTTCAGCAGATATTGGTGAGGCGTCAGGCCGACGCTGTCTTTGAATTGCGCATGGAAGTGGCTGGGGCTCAGGCAGGCAACCTGGGCCAATTCGGCAACACTGATACGCCGCGCCAGATTATCGACAATGTAATTGTCGAGCCGCTCCAGATTGAGCGCCCCCAACGCACGTGAATGAGGCTCGCCAAACAATCGCAGATGCAAGGCACGCAACAGCACGCCACCGAGTGCCCGCGCCAACAGCGGGTCTGAGCCGTAGCGCTCAAGTTCGGCGCCGGCATAGCTCAACAGGTTCTGAAAATCAGCATCCAACTGCGGATAACGCGGTGTCTCGAACAGGCCATTCAACAGCTGCAAGTCTTCGCTGGACGTACCCTGCTCATCCAGATCGATGATCAACATCCGGTTATCACCGATCCCGGCAAACTGATGGTCGGCGTCGCCCGGCACCAGGCAGGCGCGCATGCGACAAACTTCACCACCGCGCCCGTTCACTTCGAATTCAGCACGCCCAGCCAGTGACAGCACCAACTGATGATGATCGTGGGTATGTTCATGGGCTTGATCATCGAGGCGCATCAAGCGCGCGTTGAGCATTGGAAGTGCAACCTTTATGTACAGAGGTGCAACTTTACTCTTTTGATAAGTAAAACTGCATCCTGAACGACAAATGGAACAAGGTGAAACCTCGCACCACCCTGCACCAAATTTACTCATCACGGGCGGAACCGCTATGCTGGCGATCCACCAATCTGCTTCAGGAGTTCGCCATGCCTGTCATCCGCACGGCACTGCTACTCAGCCTTGCATTGCTCGCTGCCTGTGCACAAACGCCCAGTAGCGTCACCTTGGAGCAGAAGCAGCAAAGTAAATGCCCACTGTCGTTGCATGTCGGCCAGCAATTTAACTTGCGCCTGCCGAGCAACCCCACCACCGGTTTCCGCTGGCTGCTGCGCGACTCCGCGCCACAGGTGTTGAAAAGCCTCGGCCCTGAGGTCTACAGCAATCCGGAAGATGCCGGCCTGGTCGGCAGCGCCGGTATTTCCACCTGGCGCTTCGAGGTCGCGCAGGCTGGCGAAGGCCAATTGGTCCTGACCTACGAGCGCCCCTGGGAAGTCGGCGTTGTGCCCGCACAGCGCTTCAACTGCACGATCAAGGCGCGCTAGCAGGCCGTTGAAACCTAGGCGAGGCCGCCTGCGCAAGGCGAAACAGGCGGAAAATAGATTGCGCTCGCACGCGAATTTACGAGCTGTAAATGAGCATTTTGATCGAACTCACGCGCGAGTCTGTTTTCAACACGGTAATGGCAACGTAGGTGGTTTTTCACCAGCCTGCCGCTGGCGCGAAATGCTGCTCTAACTGGCACCCACGGCGTGGTCAGTTTATTGGCAACACGCCATAGTGCTGACCTTACGAACCTCCAGGAAAAGCTCATGCGTTATCTGCTGCCGGGTTTGCTGGGCGCTGCCGTGTTTCTCTATGCACGGCTCGACGGCCTGAGTGAGCTGGGCCTGCTCAGCAAGGGCATCCCGGTCATCGCCCTGCTGCTGTGGCTGAGAACGGCACCGAGCAGCCTGTATCGACGCTGGATCAGCCTCGGCCTGCTCGCCTCACTGGCAGGCGACATACTGCTCGACTGGCCGGTGGATCTGTTCGTCTTCGGCCTAGGCGCCTTCCTGCTGGCGCACCTGGCCTACCTACGCGCCTACCTGAGCGACTGCACGCAACCGGCCTGGTTGGCCCTGCTGCTGGCCCTGAGCACGGGCGGGGCGATGTTTGCCATCCTCGCCAGTGCCAACCTGGGCCCGCTGCTGATCCCCGTAGCCTGTTACGCCCTGGCCATCAGTGCCATGCTCTGGCGCGCCCTCGCCCGCCTTGGTCAGCCCGACCTGAACACAGACTCCACGCGTCTGGCCGCCGCCGGTGCCGCACTGTTCGTGCTGTCCGACAGCCTGATCGGCATCAACCGCTTTGTCGCCCCCTTCGAGGCTGCGCCACTGGCGATCATGCTCAGCTACTGGCTGGGGGGCAATGGGCTATCGCGGCGTCAGCCTTCAAACAGGCCCGCTGAGCCTTCGCCACACAGATTTGCGACCAATAACGGCAATCAAGGTTTGGCTATGCCGCACACTTGGCTAAAATGCCCGGCTTTATTGACCAGTGCGCAGCCATCGTGAGCAAACAGCCCGACCGTCTTTTCGCCCAACCCCTGGCCCAGGTGCCGGACTTCGTGTTCAACGAGGATGTGGTGCGGGTCTTCCCCGACATGATCAAACGCTCGGTGCCGGGTTACCCGACCATTGTCGAGAATATCGGCGTGCTCGCTGGCCAGTTCGCCCAGCCGCACAGCGTGCTGTATGACCTCGGCAGCTCGCTGGGCGCGGTGACACAGGCGCTGCGCCGACATGTGCAAATTGCCGATTGCCGGGTGATCGCCGTGGACAACTCCAGCGCCATGGTCGAGCGCTGCCGCGAATACCTGCACGCCCAGGACTCGATGTTTCAGGAGCTGCTGCCCGTCGAGGTGATTGGGGCCGACATTCTCAGCCTCAACTTTCAGCCCACTTCGCTGGTGGCACTGAACTTCACCCTGCAATTTATCCAGCCTGAGCAACGCCTCGAATTGCTCACGCGGATTCGCCAGGCCCTGCTGCCGGACGGCGCCCTGATCCTCTCGGAAAAACTGCAATTCGAAGATGCCGAGCAGCACGCGCTGCTGGGCGATCTGCATATCGCCTTCAAGCGGGCCAACGGCTACAGCGAGCTGGAAATCGCTCAAAAACGCAGCGCCATCGAGAAAGTCATGCTCCCCGACAGCCTGGAACAGCACCGCGAACGCTTGCTCGCCGCCGGTTTTAGCCAGGTGGTGCCGTGGTTCCAGTGCCTTAATTTCGCCTCGATGATTGCCCTGCCATGATCAGCCGTCTCGACCTCGACGCCCTGCAAGCCACCCTTGCCGGCACCCCACTGCAAGACTGGTCAGCCGACCTACCCGGACAGATCGACGCCAAACTGGCCGTCGGCCATGGCGACCTGCCGCGCTGGTACGGCGCGGTGCAGAGCTTGCCGGCTCTGAATGTCGAACAACTGGAACTGCTAAACAGCTTCCGTTTCAACGGAACCTGTGACGACGCTACACGCGCAGCATTAACCACGGCTCTTCAGGGCCTGATCCCCTGGCGCAAAGGGCCGTTTCACCTGTTTGGTGTGCATGTCGACACCGAATGGCGCTCCGACTGGAAATGGCAACGGGTCGCGCCCTACCTCGACCTCAAGGGCAAGCGCGTACTGGATGTCGGCTGCGGCAACGGCTACTACATGTGGCGCATGCTCGGCGCGGGCGCGGAGAGCGTGATTGGCATCGACCCCAACTGGCTGTTCCTCTGCCAATTCCTGGCAATGAAGAACTACCTGCCCGACCTGCCCGCCTGGCACCTGCCGCTAGCGTTCGAGGAACTACCGAGCAAACTACAAGGCTTCGACACGGTGTTTTCCATGGGTGTGCTGTACCACCGCCGCTCACCCATCGATCACTTGATCGACCTCAAGGACTGCCTGGTTAAAGACGGCGAACTGGTGCTGGAAACCCTGGTGGTAGAAGGCGATGCGCAGCAAGTGCTGGTGCCCGAGGACCGCTACGCGCAGATGCGCAATGTCTGGTTCCTGCCTTCGGTGCCCGCCTTGGAGCTGTGGCTGCGCCGCGCCGGCTTCGTCGATGTGCGCTGCGTAGATGTCAGCACCACCAGCGTGGAAGAGCAGCGCTCGACCGAGTGGATGCGCTTCCAGTCGCTGCCGGAATTTCTCGACCCGGCCGACCATAGCCGCACCGTCGAAGGGCTGCCGGCGCCGAGCCGCGCGGTACTGATCGCACGCAAACCATAACCCGGACTGATCAACGCTCACGCAGGGTCGACAGACGCCAGCTTGTCCAGCGCAGATGGCGGACAAGCCTGCGGCATGTCCACCCTATCCTCAACCGCGATTAGCCGCCGCGACGATCAACTGTTTCATCTCCACTACCGCCTGCTTAAAGCCAACAAACAGCGCGTGGGCCACCAGGGCGTGACCGATGTTCAGCTCGTTGATCCCAGCAATGGCCGCCACCGGTTCAACGTTGTGATAGTGCAGGCCGTGGCCAGCATTAACAATTAGGCCGTACTGCAGGCCACAGGCTACACCGTCACGAATCCGCGCCAGTTCGCGTACGGCTTCTTCCGGGGTATGCGCATCAGCATAGCGACCTGTGTGCAGTTCAATCGCCGGGGCGCCGACGCGCTTGGATGCCTCGATCTGCTGCGGGTCCGGATCAATAAACAGCGAGACTTCACAGCCAATCTTGCTCAGGCGTTCAACTGCCGCACGAATGCGGGCCTCCTGCCCGGCCACATCCAGACCGCCTTCGGTGGTCAGTTCCTGACGGGTTTCCGGCACCAGGCAGACATGCTCCGGGCGAATGCTTTCGGCAAAAGCGAGCATCTCCTCGGTCACACCCATCTCGAAATTCATACGCGTTTGCATGACCTCTTTCAGCAAACGCACATCACGCTCCTGAATGTGTCGGCGGTCTTCACGCAAGTGCACGGTAATGCCATCGGCACCGGCCTCTTCTGCATCCAGCGCGGCTTTTACCGGGTCCGGGTAACGCGTGCCACGGGCCTGGCGCAGGGTGGCAACATGGTCGATGTTCACACCCAGCAGAATACGATTGGCATCAGTCACGGCTTGGCTCCTTGAGCGTCATAAACAGTTCGCGGCTGACCAGCGGTCGGCCGCCTAAATGAGGTGCCAAGGCCTGACGCATCAGACGCTTGGCGGCAGCCAGGGCGCCCGGCGCGGTCCAGTCGGCCTCGGCCATGGCGAGTAATTCCGCGCCCTGAAACACGCCGGGCTGCACGTGCCCGACCGGCACCAAACCGGTCTCGGTATGCAAACGATACAGGCCGGTCGCAGCGATGGGCTGATCTTCGCTGTCCAGGTCCAAGGCGAAACCATAGCCCAGCTCGTCCAGCAGACGCCATTCAAATGAGCGCAGCAAGGGTTCCAGCGCGCGCCCTTCGGCTAGCGCCAGGACGGTCATGGCGTAGTGCTGAAAAATCGCTGGATGAGGATCTTCGGCAGGAAGCAGGCGAATCAACAACTCGTTGAGGTACAAACCGCTGAACAGCGCCTCACCCATCAACAAATTGGGAATGCCGGCCGGCTCAAGGCGGCTGACATTTTTCAACTCGCCACGCCCACGAAACTCGCCTTCCAATGGAATAAACGGCCGCGCCAGACTACCCGCTTTACCCCGCGCTCCACGCAATACCGCACGCAGCCGGCCTTGAGGCGTGAGAAAGTCCACCAACGCGCTGCTTTCACGGTAGGCACGGCTGTGCAGAACATACGCGGGCTGGCTGAGGGCAAGCATGAAGGCTTACTCGAAATGGCGGGCGCAAGGCGCGCCCGCAGACGGATCAGATATCGTCGTAGCCCAATGAACGCAGGGCGCGCTCATCATCGGACCAGCCACCTTTGACCTTGACCCAGAGGTTGAGCATGACCTTGGAGTCGAACATCACCTCCATGTCCTTGCGTGCTTCCTGGCCGATACGTTTGATCCGTTCGCCCTTGTCGCCAATGATGATCTTCTTCTGCCCGTCACGCTCGACCAGAATCAACGCGTGGATATGCAGGATACGCCCGTCGCGCTTGAACTCTTCGATTTCCACAGTGATCTGGTACGGCAACTCGGCACCGAGCTGACGCATGATCTTCTCGCGCACCAGTTCAGCGGCGAAGAAACGGCTGGAGCGGTCGGTGACCTGATCTTCCGGAAAGAAGTGCACACCTTCAGGCAAGCGTTCGCCTACCAGCTTTTCAAGGGTATCGAGGTTATGCCCCTGCTGGGCGGAAACTGGCACGATCTCGGCCTTCGGCAGTTGCTGGGCCAGCCACTCCAGATGCGGCATCAGCTCGGCCTTGTCCTCCAGACGATCCGTCTTGTTAATCGCCAGAATCACCGGGCCTTCAACATATTGAATGCGCTCAAGCACCATCTGGTCTTCATCAGTCCAGCGGGTGCGATCGACCACGAAGATCACCACGTCGACATCTTTCAGCGCCGACGAGGCGTTCTTGTTCATGTAGCGGTTGAGTGCTTTCTCGTTGTTCTTGTGCAGACCGGGGGTGTCAACATAGATCGCCTGGACCTCACCTTCGGTTTTGATGCCAAGCATATTGTGTCGCGTGGTTTGCGGCTTACGCGAAGTAATCGCCAGCTTCTGGCCGAGAATGTGGTTAAGCAGCGTCGACTTGCCCACGTTAGGCCGGCCAACGATGGCGACATAGCCACAGCGTGTAACAGGTGAATCAGTCATTGCCATTCTCCACACCCAGGGCGATCAGCGCAGCCGCCGCGGCGACCTGCTCGGCAATACGCCGGCTGGCACCTTGGCCCAAGGTTTTTTCATTCAGTAAGGTGACGTGGCACTCCACCACAAAGGTGCGGCAGTGCGGCTCACCCTGGATATCCACCACTTCATAACGTGGCAGTTCGCAGCCACGCGATTGCAGAAACTCCTGCAGGCGGGTTTTCGGGTCTTTATTGGTGTCGACCAAGGTCAGGCTGTCCAGCTCGGTGGTCAGCCAGGCCAACACGCGCTCGCGGGCAGCCTCCATACCAGCATCGAGATAGATCGCGCCAATCAGCGCTTCCAGCGCATCGGCCAGGATCGACTCACGGCGGAAACCGCCGCTTTTCAGCTCACCCGAACCCAGGCGTAAGTACTCGCCCAGGTCAAAGCCACGGGCCAGCACGGCCAGGGTTTCCCCTTTTACCAGACGTGCACGCAAACGTGACAACTGACCTTCACGTGCTTGGGGGAAGCGCTCGAACAGCGCTTCGCCGGCGACGAAGTTGAGGATGGCATCACCGAGAAACTCCAGACGCTCATTGTTGCGTCCGGCAAAGCTACGATGCGTCAGCGCCAGGATCATCAGCTCCTGATCCTTGAAGGTATAACCGAGCTGACGCTCAAGACGGGCTAACGAGGCGCTCACGGCATGCGCACACGAAATTCTTTGTCGAAGCGTACGACAAGATCAATATTTTCAATCAGCGGCTCGCGCTTTTCATATTTCAGATGAGCGCGAAACTCATTGTTTTCCAGCTTCACTTTCAATGCCTCTTGAAGGTTCAGGTCACGAATATTGTTGACCTGCATACCCTTGCCCACATGGCTATAGAATTCATTGATGCTGCGGATATTGGCGGCTTTGTCGGTTTCAACGGAAGTGATGAGTTTCTCCAGTGACATATAGTCAAAGTAATGCGGCAATACCTTAAATGCCGCACTGGCAAAAAAAGCAATCAGCGCCAGCACCATCAACCAACTTAAAATCGACATCCCTTTTTGCGAATGCGCAGATTTCATATTTGTCCCCAAATTTGAGTTATCAAGAAGCCATTGAGGCAGAAGGCAAGACTATATATAGCCTGCGACGCTGTATTGAACAGCGTCGCACATTCGTCAGCAGGTCAGTGAATCAGACCCACGCGGGAGAAGTTTGGCAGGTTACGTGATTTGGGATCCGGCCAGCTCATCCAGATGGCGAATGCCTTACCGACAATGTTCTGGTCTGGAACCATGCCCAGCAATGGCTTGGGAATCGACGGATCATTCCAGTAACGGCTGTCGTTGGAGTTATCGCGATTGTCGCCCATCATGAAGTAGTAACCTTGCGGCACCACCCACTCACGCCCCGGTTCAACCCGGTAACGCTGCATTTCTTTACGGATCTGGTGCTCGGTTTCGCCAAGCTTCTCGTGGTACAGCACTGCACTGCCCAAGCTGCCGGGCTCATCGCCAATCAGTTGCTGGGCCACAAGCTCACCGTTGATGGTCAGTCTTTTGTCACTGCTGTAGGCAATCCGGTCACCCGCCAAGCCAACCACACGCTTGATGTAGTTGATGTTTGGGTCGCTGGGGTAGCGAAACACCATCACATCGCCACGCTGCGGATCACCCACTTCAATCACCTTGGTGTCCAGCACCGGCAGGCGAATACCATAGGCAAACTTGTTGACCAGAATGAAATCACCCACTTCCAGGGTCGGTTTCATTGACCCCGATGGAATCTGAAACGGCTCAACCAGAAACGAACGCAGCACCAACACGATGGCCAACACGGGGAAGAATGACTTGCCGTATTCCACCAGCAAGGGTTCTTTGTTCAGCTGTTCGAGCACTTTCTCATCAGGCTCATCCACCTGCTCGTGATAGGTGGCAACAGCTGCCCGCCGGCGCGGTGCCAGGAAGATCAGGTCAAATAAAGCCAGCACACCACATACGGCGACGGCGATAACCAGCAACAGCGGGAAATTGATCGACATAAGCCTTAGCTATCCAGCCTCAGTACAGCAAGGAAGGCTTCCTGTGGAATTTCCACGTTACCCACCTGCTTCATCCGTTTTTTACCGGCCTTCTGCTTTTCCAACAGTTTGCGTTTACGGCTGACGTCACCGCCGTAGCACTTGGCCAATACGTTTTTACGCAGCGCTTTGACAGTCGTACGCGCCACAATTTGCCCACCGATAGCGGCCTGAATGGCCACATCGAACATCTGCCGGGGGATCAGTTCTTTCATCTTCTCGGTCAACTGCCGCCCTTTGTAATGGGCGTTGTCCTTGTGCACGATCAACGCCAGGGCATCGACCTTGTCACCGTTGATCAACACATCCAGCTTGACCAGATTGGCCGACTGGTAGCGATCAAAATGGTAATCCAGCGAGGCATAGCCACGGCTGGTGGACTTCAGACGGTCGAAGAAGTCGAGCACCACTTCGTTCATCGGCAGATCATAGCGAACCTGAACCTGAGAGCCGAGGAACTGCATATCGCGCTGTACACCACGCTTCTCGATACACAAGGTAATCACGTTACCCAGGTGTTCCTGCGGCACCAGGATGGTGGCCTGGACGATCGGCTCGCGGAAATCCTCGACGGACGAAACATCCGGAAGTTTGGACGGGTTATCGACGTAGATTGTCTCGCCGTTTTTCAGTGCAACTTCGAAGATAACGCTTGGCGCCGTGGTGATCAGATCCAGGTTGTATTCGCGCTCCAGACGCTCCTGGATAATTTCCATGTGCAACATGCCCAGGAAGCCGCAGCGGAAGCCGAAACCGAGCGCATCCGAGCTTTCTGGTGAATATTGCAGCGATGAATCGTTTAGCGTGAGCTTTTGCAACGCATCACGAAAATCCTCGAAATCATCTGAGCTGACCGGGAAAAGACCGGCATAAACCTGCGGCTGGATGCGTTTGAAACCCGGCAGCACTTCCACATCTGGGGTGGCTGCCAGGGTCAGGGTGTCGCCCACAGGCGCACCGTGAATATCCTTGATGCTGGCAATGATAAAACCTACTTCGCCGGCTTTCAGATCAGCAGTGGCGGTGTGTTTGGGATTGAAAACCCCTACGCTGTCCACCAGATGCGTCTTGCCGGTGGATTTCACCAGCACCTTGTCGCCTTTCTTGATACGACCTTGACGCACACGCACAAGCGACACGACGCCCAAATAGTTATCGAACCAGGAATCAATAATCAGCGCTTGCAACGGCGCTTCGATCTCACCAGTCGGCGCAGGAATGGTCTTTACCAGCCGCTCAAGCACCTCGTCGACTCCCAGCCCCGTCTTGGCGCTGCACGTCACCGCATCCGTGGCATCGATACCGATGATTTTTTCGATCTCTTCCTTGACGCGATCAGGCTCTGCCTGGGGCAGATCGATCTTGTTCAACACCGGCATCACTTCAAGGCCTTGCTCAATGGCGGTGTAGCAGTTGGCAACAGACTGCGCTTCCACGCCCTGCCCCGCATCGACCACCAGCAACGCCCCTTCACAGGCCGCCAGCGAACGGCTGACCTCATAAGTGAAGTCAACGTGACCTGGGGTATCGATGAAATTCAGCTGGTAAGTAATACCATCACGGGCTTTGTAATACAGAGTAACGCTATGCGCCTTGATGGTGATTCCGCGTTCGCGCTCCAGATCCATGGAGTCCAGCACCTGGGCCTCCATTTCACGGTCGGCCAAGCCGCCACACATTTGAATAAACCGGTCGGCCAAGGTCGACTTGCCATGGTCAATGTGGGCGATGATGGAGAAATTGCGGATATGACTCAAATCACTCACGGATCAACACTCAAAAAGGGCGCAGGCGATTGCCCGCCGAAAATAGCCGCGAAGTGTACCCGAAAGCCAACGGACACGTCACCCAGAGCACGGCCAGGCACCATGTAAAAGGGCGACCGAAGTCGCCCTTATTTGTCACTGTTCGCGTCATTCAGCCAGTTTGAAGGTGATGAAACTGGCTCGACCCTGACGCAATACCCGCATCGACACTGAGCGATTCTTCGGCAGCGCCTGCGCCACCTCAGTAAAGGTCTTGGCCGAATTGATCGCCTGATTGTTCAAATGAGTGATCACATCACCGGGACGCAGGCCCATCAAAGCCGCAGGCCCTTCCTGCACCTCGGAAATCGCCACACCACCTTTCAGGTCCAGCGCTTTCTTCTGCTCAGCGGTCAACTCAACCACCTTGACCCCCAGACGATTGCTACTGCGTTCAACTCCAGAGCTTGCAGCGCCTGCCAATGCATCACCTTCTTCCGGCAGTGCACCAATACTCAATTTCAGTTTCTTGCGTGAACCATCACGCACCACGTCCATCTCAGCGGTAGCACCCGGTTTCAGTGCACCAACCAAATGCGGCAGGTCAGCAGACATGATGATCGGCTTGCCATCCAGACTGAGGATGACGTCACCCACCTGCAGACCACCCTTAGCGGCGGGCCCACCGTCCAGTACCTGCGCAACCAGCGCACCGGCTGGCTTGTCCAGCCCGAACGACTCAGCCAGGTCCTTGTTAACTTCCTGAATCACCACACCCAGCCAGCCACGGCTGACCTTACCCTCAGCCTTGAGCTGATCGGCCACATCCATAGCCACGCTCATGGGAATGGCAAAAGACAGCCCCATGAAACCGCCAGAACGGGTGAAAATCTGCGAATTGATACCAACCACTTCACCCGCCAGGTTGAAGAGTGGACCGCCGGAGTTACCCGGATTGATCGCCACGTCCGTCTGGATAAACGGCACGTAACTCTCGTTCGGCAAACTGCGGCCCTTGGCACTGACAATACCGGCGGTCACCGAATGATCGAAGCCAAACGGCGAACCGATGGCCAATACCCATTCACCCACCTTGAGGCTTTCCGACTTACCCAGCTTAACGGTTGGCAAGCCCTGCCCTTCAACCTTAAGCAACGCCACATCACTGCGCGGATCAGTGCCCACCAGCGTGGCCTCCAGCTCACTGCGATCTGACAGACGCACGATGATTTCATCAGCATCAGCGATCACATGATTATTGGTCAGCACATAGCCATCAGCAGAAATGATAAAGCCGGAGCCTAGCGACTGAGCTTCACGCTGACGATTACCACCTGGCTCGCGCGGCATTTGCGGAATATTGCGCTCGAAGAACTCACGAAACATCGGCGGCAGACCTTCCAGGTCGGGCCCATTGAGCTGACCACTGCCAGCCACTGCACGATCAGGCATTTTCTGCCGGGTACTGATGTTGACGACCGCAGGCGACGCCTGCTCAACCAGCTCAGTAAAATCCGGCAGGCTCGCCTCAGCCAACAGTGACTGCACCATCAGCAGCACAGCAAATAACGCGGTAAATGAAGATTTCAGACCAAGCTTCGACATACATCTCCCCATCAGACCAGCAAAAGTCTCAAAACGCTGCCGCTGCACCGCCAAGCAATGCACGCAACACCACCGGTTGCAACGCCGGGTCACCGGCCGTGAAACGACTGCGCCAGCGCACAGCACAGCAGGCAAACAAAAAGCCAGATAAAGCACTGAGTACGACCCAGGGCTCACTCAAACCAACCCGTTCAGCCAGAACAGCCGCAGCAAACAAGCCCAATAACGGCAGCAGATATACAAGAAAAGAACCGCGCACCAACAGATCTTCGCGCACGCCGATAATCACCGCATCACCAATATTCAACTGCAGATCTGACAGTGCACGAACATAACCACGGCGACTGCTCGCCCCCAGCTGATCAAGCAAACCCTGGCCGCAACCGGCCTTGACGGAGCAACTGGAGCAAGTGCTCTTACGCAGGGTCTCGACCCAAACGGCACCCGATTCAACGGCCACAACCCGGCCCTGCTCCTCGATCACTGGGCCACCTCGGTAGCCGAACGCATGGACAGCGCGATCCGCTCAGCAGTTCCCATAGGAATTTCACCGACTACGGTGACCATGACGTCGCCGTCATCGGTTTTCAATCGGCGCGAGACCGCTACAGTAGGCCCCAACTGGGTACGGACATCCTCCACGGCGGCTCCGCGTAAAGGCTCCATGAATACGGAAAATCGCGCCAAACCATCACCATACACCTGACAAGCAACCGGCTCATCCGAAGCAGGACTAAGGCGCTGCACCACCGAACTCAGACTGAAGCCAGGCGGCAACCAGTCAGAACGCCAGACACTGGCCACCGCCGCCTGAACAGGCAATACGCGCACCGGCCGGCACCCGCTGCCTGGCTGTAAGTCCTGATCCGTGGGCGACGCTGTTTGCAGGTGGGTGAACTGAAAGCGCTCCAGCAACTGCCCCTTGTCATTGACCAGCAGAGACTTGAGCGACAGACCGGTTTGCTCATCAAGGTGCAGCTCAATGCCATACCGATGCTGGTCACGAGGCAACAAAGCCAGCACGCGGGCAGTACGACCTGCTACGCGCGAATTGCCCAAAACACGTAATTCGTAATACTTGCTCAGCTGGAGCGCATCCAGCTCACGCGTTGGCCACAACTGACTGTCAATCATCTGGTCAGCCAGCGCCCCACTGGCACACTGCACGCGACCGTCGATGCGCACCACTTCCTGAGCTGAACCATCCAACTGCAATAAACGTTCACGCAGGTCACCATCAGCACCCGCCTGATGCCAGATGCTGTGCGTCGAAAAACTGCCGTTACGCTCATAAACGAACGTGCCGCTGAAGCTTTGCATGCGCTCAGCATCCACCAGACGCCGCAGCAAAGCGGCACCATCATCAGCAAATGCTGGCAACATCAGACAGCTGCCGAACAGCAAAACGCTTAAAGGAATAAAGCGCATGCGACTCCCTAAGCCATAAGCAGTTAACGATTTTCTAGGCTAGCCGCACGTGCGTAAGGCAGCGCACCTTCGTTAGCGCCCATTGCCGCCTGCTGCGCATGCTGACGCAGGTAGGCTGGCAGACGCTCCTGATGCCAGCCTGGCTCACCTTCGCCAACTGCACGGTCAGCCGGGACAGCCGACTCTTCAGATGTATTGAACCCTGCCAGCATGGCCGGGCCATTCACTTGTGGAATACTCAGCACTGGCTGAGCAGCTTGCTGAGCCAATTGCGCGCCACCGAGTTCATCCTGATTGTACAAACGCACACCGGCCAGCACGGCAACAGTCACCGACGCCGCGACCGCCAAACGCCCGACAGCACGCCAGGTACCTCGCTGCGGCTGGCTTGCAGCAGGTAATGGCTCGTCAGCCAGAGCAGCCGAGACAGCAGCAGCAATATCCAGACGCGGTTCAAGCAATTCTTTGTGCATCACGGCGCGTGCAAGCTGGTAACGCGACCAGGTGGCACGCAACTCAGGGTCATCACTGGCCGCCAGCACTCGCCTTAACTCCAGTTCATCCGCTTGGTTATCCATTACCGCGGACAGCGATTCCTGCAGGGTTTCACGACTCATGGCGGTTCCTCTCTTGGCTGACGCCGCTGTCTTCAGGCTACTGCAACAAGGGTTGCAGGGATTTATCAATGGCCTCACGCGCCCGGAAAATCCGCGAACGCACGGTACCAACCGGACACTGCATAACGCTGGCAATGTCTTCGTAACTCAGACCATCAAATTCACGCAAGGTTAGGGCTGTGCGTAAATCTTCCGGCAACTGCTCGATGCTGCGGTGCACGGTGGCCTCGATCTCATCGCGCAACAACGCTCGCTCCGGTGACTCGAGATCCTTGAGGGCATGATCACCATCATAGAACTCGGCATCCTCAGCACTTACATCACTGTCTGGCGGGCGCCGACCACGCGACACCAGGTGATTCTTCGCCGTGTTGATGGCGATCCGGTACAACCAGGTATAGAACGCGCTGTCGCCACGAAAATTACCCAAGGCTCGATACGCCTTGACGAAGGCTTCCTGCGCCACATCCTGCGCCTCATGGGTGTCATGCACAAAACGCACGATCAACCCGAGAATCTTGTGCTGGTACTTCAGCACCAACAGATCGAACGCCCGCTTGTCGCCACGCTGCACGCGCTCGACCAGCTGCTGATCTTCTTCCTGGGTTAGCATGAAAACTCCTCAATAGGTTCGAAGGAGCGCAACGCCGACCCCTGAATCGGTCTGCCAAAGTAGACTTGGGCATTGCGCAAAAGTTCTCTCCCTCAAACAAGCTTCCTGCAGAACACGCTCAGTCCCGCACGGAACAGCACAGCAAAGGCGCTCCCTTACTGCGTTGATAGTCTGAATGACCCGCCTTCAGGTAACAAAACCGCAGGCCTACGTGAAAAACACTTAACCGGCAAATTCCGTCAAAACAACCGCCTATGGAACCCGGAATGCTAAAAAAGTTCCCGAGCAACCTACTTGGTCATAAGCCGGCTATTGTGCCGCCCCCCCCCTCTATATACTAGCGGCCGCTTTTCGCGGAATTCGGACATGAGCCAACATTACCAACACGACGTTCTGGTTATCGGTAGCGGCGCTGCAGGCCTGACACTGGCACTCACACTGCCAGGACATTTGCGCATCGCCGTATTGAGCAAAGGCAACCTGTCCAATGGTTCGACCTACTGGGCGCAAGGCGGCGTGGCGGCCGTGCTTGACGATACCGACACCGTCGAGTCACATGTAGCCGACACGCTCAATGCTGGCGGCGGCCTGTGCCGTGAAGACGCCGTACGCTTTACCGTGGAGCACAGCCGCGAAGCCATCCAGTGGCTGATCGATCAGGGCGTGCCCTTTACCCGCGACAATGAACACGCCCGCGAAGACGGCGGCTTCGAATTCCACTTGACCCGCGAAGGTGGCCATAGTCACCGGCGCATCATCCATGCCGCCGACGCAACGGGCGCAGCGATATTCAACACCCTGCTGGAACAGACCAAGCAACGCAGCAATATTGAATTGCTGGAGCAACGCGTCGCCGTTGATCTGATCACCGAACGCAAGCTCGGCCTGGACGGCCAGCGCTGCCTAGGCGCTTACGTGCTCAACCGCGCCAGCGGCGAAGTCGACACCTATAGTGCGCGTTTCGTGATTCTTGCTACCGGTGGCGCCGCCAAGGTTTATCTCTACACCAGCAATCCCGATGGTGCCTGCGGTGACGGTATCGCCATGGCCTGGCGCGCCGGCTGCCGGGTCGGCAACCTGGAGTTCAACCAGTTCCACCCCACGTGCCTGTACCATCCACAAGCGAAAAGCTTTCTGATCACCGAGGCGCTGCGCGGTGAAGGCGCACTGCTCAAGCTGCCCAATGGCGAACGCTTTATGCCGCGCTTCGACGAACGGGCCGAACTGGCCCCACGCGATATTGTTGCTCGCGCCATCGACCATGAGATGAAACGCCTGGGGATCGACTGCGTATTTCTGGATATCAGCCACAAACCGGCTGACTTTGTGAAGTCGCACTTCCCAACCGTGTACGAGCGCTGCCTCGACTTCGGCATCGACATCACCCAAGAGCCGATCCCGGTGGTGCCTGCTGCGCATTACACCTGCGGTGGCGTGCTGGTCGGCCAGAACGGCCAGACTGATGTGCCAGGCCTGTATGCCATCGGCGAAACCAGTTTCACAGGTCTGCATGGCGCCAACCGCATGGCCAGCAACTCGCTGCTCGAATGCTTCGTCTATGCCCGCTCGGCAGCCTCCGACATCGTCGCCCAACTCGAGCAAGTGAAAGCCCCGGCGCCACTTCCCGACTGGGACGCCAGTCAGGTGACCGATTCGGACGAGGATGTGATCATTGCGCACAACTGGGATGAGCTGCGGCGTTTTATGTGGGACTACGTCGGCATCGTGCGTACCAACAAACGCCTGCAACGGGCGGAGCACCGCGTACGCCTGCTGCTCGATGAAATCGACGAGTTTTACAGCAACTACAAGGTCAGCCGTGACCTGATCGAGCTGCGCAACCTGGCTCAGGTCGCCGAATTGATGATTCGCTCAGCCATGCAACGCCACGAAAGTCGCGGCCTGCACTACACCCTGGACTATCCACAGCAACTGGCCGAAGCCCAAGACACTATCCTGCTGCCGCCCACCTATGGCGACTGAATTTCAGACGCACCCGCAGACGCCGGTGCTGATCGCGGCTCAGACTGTCACGAGCGATACACACTGAACGCACGCGGCGCTGCCCGACCAGGCGAAAGCGCAGCAGCACCACCAACGGCAAAGCCAAACTATCAGGGTGCAGCTCGATAGCCTGCCAGCCCTGCGCCGCGCTGTGCACCTGCCAACCATCGGCCGTGCAACGCATTGCCCGGTAAGCCTGCGGCGCACTGAGCAGCAAATGTCGTGGCAGCACCCAAGCAGCATGGGCGAGACAGAAGCCCATTCCGAGGAGCCGCGCCCAAATGGACATATCCACCAACCCCAGACTGAGCAGCGCTAACCCCTGGATCAGGGCATACGCGACCAGCAACCAGCGCGACGGCTGCCACTGACAGTCGAATGCCTCACTTGGGCTGGACACGATCCAGAATCATCCGAACCATGCGTTTGAGGTCGGCATCGTCTGGCTCATCGCGCTGCATAAACCAGCCAAACATGTCCTGATCCTCACACTCGAGCAGCTTGCGATAGCGCTCGCGATCCGCCTCATCGAGGTGCGGATAGACCTCACGGACAAAGGGCACCAGCAGCACATCCAGCTCCAGCATGCCACGACGGCTGTGCCAGAAAAGACGATTGAGTTCTACTTCATCAACCACGGATCAGCTCCTTGAAAAATGGCATAACGCCATTTTTTAACGTCGCGCAGCGGCGGCCAGAGGGATGGCCGCGCTGGATGACAGGCCATAAATAAGGCGCGCAGTATACGAGGAAAAGCCCAACTGTTGACCGCACTCGTCAACCATGGGGTTATTCACCTGCAACGAGTCAAGCGCAGGCGCTGACAAGGTGCGAGGCGCACTCTATGATGAGCCCCCTAACTTTTATCCAGCGATACCCAATCCACCATGGCCGATACCGCGTTCTATTGCACCCTCAGCCACGAAGGCATCCTCGCCGTACGCGGCCCAGATGCCAACAAGTTCCTGCAGGGTCAAGTCACCTGCAACCTCAACTATCTCAGCGACAGCCACTCTAGCCTGGGCGCACGCTGCACACCCAAGGGGCGCATGCAGTCGAGCTTTCGCATCGTCAGTATTGCAGACGGTTATTTGTTGGCCATGGCCAGCGAACTCCTGGAAGCACAACTGGCTGACCTGAAAAAATACGCCGTGTTCAGCAAATCCAAGCTCACCGACGAAAGTCAGGATTGGCTGAGAATCGGCCTGAGCGGTGGCGATGACGCGTTGCGTAACCTCGGCCTGGTGCTCGCAGAGACCGCCGACAGTGTCGCACGCGAGGATGAACTATTGGCTCTGCGCCTGAACGATGGCCGTGCCGAACTCTGGATCCCCAGCCATCAGGCCAGTAGCGTAAAAGCTCAACTGGCCGCGCAGCTGCGTGAAGCACCACTCAATGACTGGTTGCTGGCGCAAGTGCGAGCTGGCGTTGGCCAGGTCATGGGCAGCACCCGCGAGCTGTTTATTCCACAGATGATCAACCTGCAGGCCCTGGGCGGCGTCAGCTTCAAGAAAGGCTGCTACACCGGCCAGGAAATCGTTGCGCGCATGCAGTACCTGGGCAAGCTCAAACGCCGCCTCTACCGACTGACGCTCTCAGGCACGCAGATCCCCGAACCGGCCACACCACTGTTTTCTCCGGTACACAACTCCAGCGTCGGCGAAGTCGTGCTGGCGGCACGTAGCGCAGATGCGCTAGAGCTGCTTGCAGTATTGCAGGACGATGCCGCACAGGATGGCCGCCTCCACTTGGGTTCTGCCGATGGCAGCACACTCAACGTGCTCGACTTGCCGTATACACTGGACTCCAACCGCGAAATACAGCGCTGATGAGCGCGCACCACTGACTACACTCATTAAGCCGAACGTCCACAGAGAATTGCCCATGAGTAAGCTTGCCGAAAAAGTGCAAAAGGAACTGATCCAGGCCATCGACAATGATGAACTGGTATTGCCGACTCTCCCGGAAGTCGCCTTGAAAGTCCGCGAAGCGGCAGAAGATCCAGACATCGGCATCCCCCAACTGAGCAAGGTAATCGGCAACGACGCCGCTCTCACCGCGCGCATCATCAAAGTGGTGAACAGCCCCCTGTTGCGCACCAACAAGGAAATCACCGACCTGCAAATGGCCGTCGGTCGCCTCGGCATCAATTACACCTGCAACCTGGCTACAGGCTTGGCGATGGAGCAGATGTTCCAGGCCACCAGCGATGTGGTTGACCGCAAAATGCGCGAAGTGTGGAACAAAAGCACCGAAATTGCCGGTATCTGCCACGTGCTGTGCAAACACTACACGCGCCTGCTACCGGACCAGGCAACCCTGGCCGGCCTGGTGCACCAGATTGGTGTGCTACCAATCCTCACTTACGCCGAAGATCACAGTGAACTACTGGCTGACTCGATCAGCCTCAACCACGTGATTGAGCAAATCCATCCGATTATCGGTGACAAAATCCTGCGCACCTGGGAGTTCCCGGAGCTGATTGCCATGGTGCCTAACCAATACTTGGATTTCACCCGCGACAGCGCCAAGGTTGATTACGTTGACATCGTTCAGGTTGCCACCCTGCAAAGCTATCTAGGCAGTGAACACCCCTACACACAACTGGACTGGAGCCAGATACCAGCCTTCCGCAAACTAGGCCTGGACCCTAATCAGAACCTCAACGATGACGAAGACCTTTCCGTCGCCATGGAAGCTGCAATGAGCATGCTCCAGTAAAGCCCCTCACGCGCATGCAGCCGAATGTAACTATACTGAATGCTGTTCCCGCAATCGGCATACGGTTCATGCGCGTTCTGCTGTTATCTGCCCTGTTCAGCCTGTTTTGCACCAGTTTGGCGGCTGCGCCAGAAGTACGGCTGACCAACGGTGAATGGCCGCCTTATCTGGGTGAACAGCTGCCGCACAAAGGCGTCGCCTCGCGCATCGTCGCCGAGTCCTTTGCCCTGCAGGGGATTGAAGTGGTGTGGGAGTTCCACCCTTGGGCACGCTCACTGCAACTGGCCGAGCGCGGCAAACGCGACGGCAGCGCAGTATGGCTGCACAGCAACGAGCGTGAGGAAAAGTTCTTTATCAGCGACCCGGTAGTAGAAAGCGGTTACTACCTCTTCCACCGCAAGAGCTACAGCTTTGACTGGGAGCAGGTGAGCGACCTGCAAGGCCGGCGCCTGATCGGCACCCGCGGCTACGACTACGGTGAAGCCTTTCAGCAGGCTGAAGCCAGCGGGCAACTGCGGCTAAACCGGGTCACCAGTGATGAAACCGCGTTTCGCCAGTTGATCGCCGGACGTGTCGACCTATTCCCGATGGACAAGGTGGTCGGCTTCGATATGCTGCATCAGCACTTCAGCGCCGCCGAGCGCGCGCAACTGAGTTTTCACCCCAAGCCATTGCGCAGCGACAGCCTGCACCTGCTGCTCTCACGGCAAGTGCCCGGCAATGCTGAGCTAATCACCCGCTTCAACAAGGGCCTGGCGCAACTGCGCGAAAGCGGCAAGATCACCCAGTACCTTATGGAGATCCAGCAGCCACTGAGCCTAGCCCCCTGACTCAGACTTCTGCACTGGCAAACTCAACGCGAACCAACAAGCCGTGCGGCTGGGCCTGATGCAGGCTGATCTCGGCCTGATGCGCCCGGCAGATCTCACCGACAATCGCCAAACCCAAGCCCGCCCCAGAGCCCTTGTTGTTGCGCCGATAGAAACGCGCAAACACCCGTTCATGCTCTTCTGGCGGAATCCCCGGGCCGTCGTCTTCAACCTCCAGCACCCCAGCCGGCAATACCCGCAGGATCACATTGCCGCCGGCAGCGGTGTGCGCCAAGGCGTTATCCAGCAGGTTGCATAGCAGCTCGTTGAGCAGCATCGGTTCACCACTGACCCACACCGCCTGCTCAGCCTCCAACGCCAGCGCAATACCCCGCGCATGGGCCAATGGCGCCAGCGCCATGCCCAGTTCACGCGCCAGCTGGCTGAGATCCAGACGCTGCGCGCCGCCTTCGGCAATCGCCCGAGCACCACTTTCGATACGCGCCAGCGAAAGCAGCTGGTTGGCCAGATGGGTCAGTTTGTCAGTGTTCAGCGCGGCCTCTTCCAGCGTGCTGCGCCAGATCGACGGCTCCTGCACACGCAAACCCAACTCGACCCGCGCCTTGAGCGCTGCCAAGGGCGTGCGCAGTTCGTGGGAGGCATCGGCGATAAATTGCGACTGGCGCTCGAACAGGCTGCGCAGCCGGTCATTGAACTGATTCAGCGCATCAATCAGTGGGCGCAGTTCGCGTGGCATGCCAAGATCCGACAGCGGCTGCAAGTCCTCACTGGTACGTGCCGCCACGCTGCGGCGCAAGGCCTCCAGTGGACGCAGCGCAGCGCTCACCGCCAGCCACACCAACAGCAATGCACTCAGCGACAACACGCCCATGCGCAGCAAGGTGCCGAGCAACAGCTCGCGAGCCATGCGCTCACGCGCGCCCTGGGTTTCCGCCACGCGGATTTCCGCCACACCGTTAAGGCCCGGCTCACTGACCGGTTGCAGCAGGCTGACCACCCGCACGCCCTGCTCACGAAACTCGGCATCGTAGAAACGCGCCAACGCCGGATAATCCTCAGTGCGCTTGATATGGGCCGGCGGCGCAGGCAAGTCTTCATAGCCCGACACCAGAGTGCCCTGCACATCCAGCACCTGGTAGTAGATGCGCCCGGCACTGTCATAGGCAAAGGTATCCAGCGCTACATACGGCACGTTGGCATTCAGACGCTCGGCGCTGGTGTACAGACCGTCGGCAATTGCCCGCGCCGAGGCCAGCAAGGTTCGGTCATAGGCAGTATCAGCGGCGTGGCGCGCGCTCCAATAAGCACTCAAGCCGCTGACCAACAGAATCAGCGTCAACAGCAGCGCCAAGCGGCGGATCAGCCGACCGCGCAAGCTGCCTGGATCGACCTGCGCAAGCTTGCTGCGCTCAGTCACCTACTGCCTCCAACAAATAGCCCAGGCCACGGAAGGTGACGATGCGCACCCCACCGCCTTCAAGCTTCTTGCGCAGGCGATGCACATAGATTTCGATGGCGTCGCTGCTGGCTTCCTCATCCAGACCAAACACCAGGGCAGCCAACTGTTCCTTGCTCATTACCCGCCCGGGCCGGGCGATCATCGCTTCCAGCACGGCCTGTTCGCGGGAGGTCAAAGTCAGCAGGCTATCAGCGAGGGTGAAGCGCCGGGTATCCAGGTCATACAGCAGATTGCCACAGCGCTGCTGACGTTCACCACCGAGCACGGTGCGGCGTAGCAGCGCCTTGACCCGTGCTTCCAGCTCACTCACTTCAAAGGGTTTGGCCAGGTAATCATCGGCACCGAGGTTGAGACCATGCACGCGATCCTTCACCTCACCACGGGCAGTGAGCATCAGTACCGGCAGGGTATTGCCGCGCTCGCGCAAACGCGCCAGCACTTGAAACCCGTCCAGGCGCGGCAGGCCGATATCGAGAATCGCCAGGGCGTAATCCTCGCTACCAAGGGCCAGATCGGCCGCCACGCCGTCATGCAGCATGTCCACATTAAGCCCGATGCCACGCAGGGCTTGGGCCACGCTTTCAGCCAGGGGCAGATGGTCCTCGACCAGTAGGACTCGCACGGTAATGGCACTCCACGAACTTGTTGTTATGTGCCCAGTGTAACGGGGCCAAGGCCGCAACGAACGTCCCGGCGACTTTCTTTCAAGTTGAAAGCCTGGTGAAAGCTTGCCGCCCTAGCATCGGGCGAAGGTGGCTCGATCCACCGACCAAAACGACTGACGCAGTGGTGCCCAGCCGTAACAAAAATAACAATGGAGACCACAAGATGCCGACTGCATCTCATCGGGTGCTCGCGCCTGCTCACCTGCTTAGCCTGGCCATCGCCGCCGCGCTGTTTGCTCCCGCTGCCCACGCCGAGTTTGTGGCAGACAGCAAAGCCAGCCTGACCGCCACCAATATCTACCTCAACCGTGATTTCCGCGAAGGCACCAGCAGCCAGCAGAACACGCGTGAAGAGTGGGGCCAAGGTTTCTGGCTCGACGTCCAGTCCGGCTACACCGAAGGCACGGTGGGCTTTGGCCTTGATGCCCTGGGTCTGGTTGGGGTCAAACTGGATTCCGGCGGCGGCCGCACCGGCACTGACCTGCTCCCGGTACAAGACGATGGCGGCACTCCGGACCAGTTCGGTCGTATCGGGCTGACGGCCAAAACCAAGATTTCTAATACCGAACTGCGCTATGGCTCGCACGTGCCAGAGCTGCCCGTGGTCAAGGCCAGCGACAGCCGCCTGCTGCCGCAGGTGTTCGAAGGCGGCCTGCTGACT
>NZ_QAIG01000012.1:0-107137 GCF_003060885.1 Pseudomonas sp. HMWF032 | reverse complement strand
ACCTTTACCGGCGGGCGCCTGGACAAAGTCATCGACCGCGCCTCGAGCAACTCCGAGGAGCTGATCCTCAATAGCAAGAACCGCCGTTTTGCTGCCGGTATCACGGCGGATCATCTGGACCTGATGGGCTTCGATTATGAGTTCGCCAAGGGCCTGAGCGGGCGCTATTACTTCGCTGACCTCGATGATATCTACCGCCAGCACTTCTTCGGCCTGCTCGCCAGCCAACCGCTGGGCAGCGGCACCCTCAGCGCCGATGTACGGATGATGCTGAGCAAGGACAGCGGCGCATCCAATGCCGGCAAGATCGACAACCGCGCCTTCAACGCCATGCTCACCTACGCCATCAACGGCCACAAACTCGGCCTGGGTTTTCAGGACATGAGCGGCGACACCGGTTACGCCTACATCGATGGCAGCGACCCGTTCCTGGTCAACTTCGTGCAGATCAACGACTTCGCCAACGCCGACGAGCGCTCCTGGCAGGCTCGTTACGACTACGACTTCGGCAAGCTCGGCGTCCCCGGCCTGAGTTTTATGACTCGTTACATCAAAGGCAGCGACGCGCACATCGCTGGCACTGATGACACCGGCGGCGAGTGGGAGCGCGACATCGAGGTCAAGTACGTGGTGCAGAGCGGGCCGCTGAAAGATGTCTACGTGCGCCTGCGTAATGCCAGCTTCAAATCCGACTTCGCCCGTGATGCGGACGAAAACCGCGTCATCGTCGGCTACACGCTGCCGATCTGGTAATCCACAATAAGAGTTCAGAGGAATACCCCATGAAAACTGCTTTCACCCGCATCGCCCTGGCCACCGCCTGTATGGCCTTTGCCGGCCAGTTGCTGGCCACCGAACCCAAGCGCCCGGAATGCATCGCCCCGGCCAAGCCTGGCGGCGGCTTCGACCTGACGTGCAAACTGGCGCAGAGCGGCCTGAAAGACGCAGGCCTGCTGAAAGCGCCGATGCGCGTCACCTACATGCCCGGTGGTGTCGGCGCGGTGGCTTACAACGCCGTGATCGCCCAGCGTGCTGATGACGCGGGTACCATCACCGCGTTCTCCAGCGGGTCCTTGCTCAACCTGGCGCAAGGCAAGTTCGGCCGCTATGACGAAACCGGCGTGCGCTGGCTGGCTGCGGTAGGCACCGACTACGGCGCCATCACCGTACGTGCCGACTCGCCGTACCAGAGCCTGGATGATCTGGTCCAAGCCTTGAAGAAAGACCCGACCAGCATCGTCTTCGGCGCTGGTGCCACCATCGGCGGCCAGGACTGGATGCAGACGGCGCTGATCGCCCGCCTGGCCGGCATCGACCCGAAGAACCTGCGCTACGTAGCCTTTGAAGGCGGCGGCGAAACCCTTACCGCCATGCTCGGCGGGCATGTTCAGGTGACCAGCAGCGGCCTGGGCGAAGTCACCCCGCAACTGGCGGCGAAGAAAGTGCGCATCCTCGCCGTGCTGTCCGATGAACGTCTTCCGGGCAAACTGGCCGATATCCCCACCGCCAAGGAACAGGGCTACGACATCGTCTGGCCAGTGATCCGTGGTTTCTACATGGGCCCGGAAGTCAGCGACGAGCAGTTCAACTGGTGGAAGCAGCAGTTCGACACCCTGCTCGCCAGCGAGGACTTCGCCAAACTGCGTGAGCAACGCGACCTGCTGCCGCTGTCGGTCACCGGCGACGCGCTGCAAGCCTTGGTCTTCAAGCAAGTTGAGGAATACAAGGCGCTGGCCGGCGAGTTCGGCCTCATCCAATAAGCAGGCCGAGCGCAATTCGTAGAATGGGTTAGCCGCGCACCGGCGTAACCCATGCGGTGACGGCCAAGCACCCCATGCTCGCGCAGCATGGGTATCGCTGCGTACCACCCATCCTACGGCCGCGTAACGCTTCCGCTCCTTGAGTTTTCAAGACTAGGTAATCCGCCATGTACGTTCGCCTTTTTGCCGCGATCTGGCTGCTCGTCTGCGCCTTTCTCGCCTCGGTGGCCTGGGGTTTTCAGGCCCCCTTCAGCTATGACCCGGTCGGCCCGCGCGCTTATCCACTGTTACTGCTGGTGTTGATGGCCCTGGCCGCTTTATGGCTGGTGGGCAAACCCAGCAAGCAAGCCGACACACCCATCTCCTGGGTACTGGCACGCAAGGTCGCGCTGTGTGTTGCCGCGCTGCTGGCCTATGCCCTGCTGTTCGAGCCGCTGGGCTTCATCCTCAGCACCGCCCTGGCCGGCTTCACCCTGGGCCTGTTGTTCACCGGCAAGCCGCTGCCTTCGGCCATCAGCGGCGTGCTGATGGGTGTACTGCTGCACGGCCTGTTCGATTTCCTGCTGGACGTACCGCTGCCCCTCGGCGTGCTCGCAGTCTTTGTGGAGAACTGAAATGGAAACGCTGAATTTCTTGATGCAGGGCTTTGATGTCGCCACCCGCCCGATCAACCTGCTGGTGGCACTGTTCGGCGCCTTTGTCGGCACCATCGTCGGCCTGCTGCCGGGGCTGGGCCCGATCAATGGCGTGGCAATCCTGCTGCCGCTGGCCTTCGCCCTCGGCCTGCCGCCGGAAACCGCATTGATTCTGCTGGCCGCCGTGTACCTGGGCTGCGAATACGGTGGGCGCATTTCGGCGATCCTGCTCAACGTACCGGGCGACGCCGCCGCGATCATGACCACCCTCGACGGCTACCCGCTGGCGCGTCAGGGCAAGGCCGGTATCGCCCTGTCGTTGTCGGCGATGAGTTCGTTTATCGGCAGCACCATCGCCACCATCGGCGTGGTGCTGTTTGCACCAATCCTGGCCAACTGGGCAATCGCTTTCGGCCCCGCCGAATACTTCGTGCTGATGGTGTTTGCCATCGCCTGTCTGGGCGGCATGGTTGGCGACAAACCGGTGAAAACCCTGCTCGCCGCGCTGATCGGCCTGGCCCTGGCCACGGTCGGGGTAGACGCCACCACCGGCGTGTACCGCTTCACCTTCGACAGCGTCGGCCTGTCCGATGGCATCCAGTTCGTCATCGTGGTGATCGGCCTGTTCAGCGTCAGCGAAGTGCTGCTGATGCTCGAACACACCACCAGCGGCCAGCAGGCAGTCAAGGCCAGCGGACGCATGCTGTTCAACTTCAAGGAGTTCAGTTTTACCTGGTGGAGCAGCATCCGCAGCTCCCTGGCCGGATTTGTCATCGGCGTGCTGCCGGGCGCCGGGGCAACCATCGCCAGCGCCATTACCTATATGAGCGAAAAGCGTATTGCCGGAAGCGGAGGGCGTTTCGGCGAAGGTGACCTGCGTGGCGTAGCCGCTCCGGAAGCAGCCAACAACGCCTCGGCCTGCGGCTCGCTGATTCCCATGCTGACCCTCGGCGTACCGGGTTCTGGCACCACCGCGGTGATGATCGGCGCGCTGACGCTGTACAACATCACCCCCGGCCCGCTGCTGTTCGAACAGCAACCGGACGTGGTCTGGGGGCTGATCGCCTCGCTGTTTATCGGCAACGTCATTCTGCTGGTGATGAACATCCCGTTGGTTGGCCTGTTCGCCCGCATGCTCAGCGTACCGACCTGGATCCTGGTACCGGCGATCACCGTGGTCAGCATGGTCGGCGTGTATGCGGTGCACAGCACCACCTTCGACCTGGTGCTGATGATCGGCCTCGGCGTGTTCGGCTACCTGCTGCGCAAGATGGACTTCCCGCTGTCGGCACTGATCCTCGGCTTCGTCCTCGGTGAGATGATGGAAAGCAACCTGCGCCGTGCCCTGTCGATCTCCGCCGGCGAGCTGAGCATCCTCTGGAACAGCCCGATCAGCCTGGGCCTGTGGGCACTCACCGCGCTGATGCTGGCACTGCCAGGTATCCGCTGGTGGCGTGCACGCCGTTCAGCGCAGCTGGCCAATGCCTAAGCGCCATGCGCTCACCGGCTGGCAAAGCGGGTGGGCCACCCCGCTGGTCGGGCTGTTAGGTGGCTATCTGGCCAGCCTGATCGGCTGGCCCTTGCCGTGGATCATCGGCTCGCTGCTGGCAGTGATCGCCGCCCGCTGCAGCGGCTGGCTGATCACCGAGCTGCCGGGCGGGCGCAAGACCGGCCAGTGGCTGGTGTCCAGCGCCATCGGCCTGCATTTCACCAGTGAAGTATTCGGCCAACTGCTCAGCCACTTCGGCGTGATTCTGCTCGGCGCCCTGCTCACCTTGCTGCTCAGCCTGATCGGTATTGTCGTGCTACGCCGCGCCGGCCTGGATCGCGCCACTGCATTCTTCGCCAGCATGCCGGGTGGTGCCAGCGAGATGGTCAACCTGGCACAACGGCATAACGCCGAAACCGCCAAGGTGGCCGCCGCCCATAGCCTGCGCTTGCTGCTGGTGGTGCTGCTGATTCCGGCAATCTTTACCTGGAGCCTGCCGCCGATAGCGCCGCCTGTACCGGCGCCGGTGGATTGGTTCTGGCTGGCCATGCTGTTACCCGGCGGCGCCCTGTTGGCCTGGTTATGGGGACGTTTGGGCCAGCCCAACCCCTGGATGCTCGGCCCGCTGACCGTCTGCGCCGTAGCCAGCGTCAGCTTCGACCTGCACCTGGGTTTGCCTGAAGGGTTGGGCCAAGCCGGCCAATGGCTGATCGGCTGCGCCCTGGGTTGTCACTTCGACCGACACTTCTTTCGCAGTGCGCCAGGCTTTCTCGCACGCATCTTGCTGTTCTGCCTGCTCGCCATGCTCGCCGCCGCCGCGCTGGGCCATGGCCTGGGCTGGCTGGCCGGGGAAAACCAGAATGCACTGATGCTCGGCATGATGCCCGGCGGCATCACCGAACTGTGCCTGACCGCAGAAGCCCTGCACCTCTCGGTGGCATTGGTCACGGCCTTGCAGGTGCTGCGCCTGTTTCTGGTGATGTTTCTCGCCGAACCTTTATTCAGGCTTTGGCAACGCAGCTGAAATCACTTTAGCGACCACGTTTAACCCGCCTTGTGCGGGTTCTTTTTTGCCTGCAAAGCGGCAGTTTTGTTTAACAGATATGTCCGCAGCCACCCAGCCGCAGGCGACGGCGGTACTCTCAGGCCCTCACCATCGAGGCATCCTTTATGAGCGTACTGCGTTGGCCCGCCGTGAAACCCCTGCTGCTGTTGCTCTGCCTGAGCCTGCTGATTAGCGCCTGCAGCCGTGCCGGCCTGGCGTACCGCAACCTGGATTGGCTAGTGCCCTGGCGGCTGAACGATTACCTGAACCTCGACAGTCAGCAGCAGGCCTGGCTCAAGCCCCGCTTGCAAACGCACCTGCAATGGCATTGCAGCGCCGAGTTGCCGCGCTATATCGACTGGCTGCAAACCACCGAAAGCATCCTCGCCCAGCCGCAACCCGACAGCGCTCAGCTGCTTGAGCAATTTGCCCAGTTCGATGCCGCGCTCAAACGCATCGGCGTCGAGATCACCCCCACCGCTATCGAGCTGCTGCAAGGCTTGAGCGAGCAGCAGGTCAACGAGCTCTACAGCGCGATGGATGAAGACAACCTGGAAGACCGTCAGGACTTCCTCGACCCGCCGTTGGCCACCCAGATCAGCGAACGCCAGACGCGCATGCAGGAACGTCTACGGCCCTGGCTCGGCCGCCTGAACAGTGCACAAACTGAGCATATCGCCACCTGGGCCAACAGCCTCGGTGAGCAGAACCGCCTGTGGCTGGAAAATCGGCAACTCTGGCAGGCCGAGCTGCGCAAGGTGGTCGCCGAACGCGATAGCGTAGACTTCGCCGAGCGGCTGACGCCGCTGTTGCAACAACGCGAGCGTTTCTACAGCGACGAGTACCGCGCCAGTTATGGCCGCTCACGCCAGGCGCTGGCCACGCTGTTCAGCCATCTGTTGAGCAACAGCGATGAAGCGCAGCGCGAGCGCCTGAGTCACCGCTTGCGCGACCTGCGCCGCGATCTGGCCGAGCAGCAGTGCGACGCTGCTTAACCGGCTATTAAGCAGCAGGTAAGCGCCAATCGATCGGGCTCAGCTCATGTTGCTGGAGGAACTTGTTGGTGCGGCTGAAATGGCCGTTACCGATAAAGCCACGGTGCGCCGACAGCGGCGAAGGGTGCACGGATTTCAGCACCAGGTGCTTGCTGACATCGATCAGCTTTTCCTTGCTCTGCGCATGGGCACCCCAGAGCAGAAACACCAGACGCTCCTGCTGCTGGCTGACCACCTCGATCACCTTGTCGGTAAAGGTCTGCCAGCCGATCTTGGCGTGGGAACCGGCGATGCCGTGCTCAACCGTCAATGAGGTGTTGAGCAGCAGCACACCCTGCTCCGCCCAATGCTGCAGGTTGCCGTGGTCGGGAATGTCAATATTTAGGTCGCGCTTGAGCTCTTTATAGATATTCACCAGCGATGGCGGCGTCTTTACCCCAGGCTGCACCGAGAAGCACAGACCATGGGCCTGGCCTGGCCCGTGATACGGGTCCTGGCCGATGATCACCACTTTGCTCTGCGCCAACGGGGTGGAATTGAGTGCATTGAAAATCAGCGAGCCAGGCGGATAAATCTGCTTGCCGGCAGCTTTCTCGCTGCGCAGGAAATCCCCCAGCTCACGCATATAGGGCTTCTCGAACTCTGCATGCAGCGCGGCCTTCCAGCCGGCTTCGAGTTTGACGTTATCGGCGGCGCTCATGCCTGGTTCCTGCTTAATCCAACGAAGACGGCACGCTAGGGAAGCTGTCCTGACAAGTCAAGGTGAACGGCTGCACACAGCGCCGCTTGGGCGCACATTGAATTAGTCGCTTACACCTGGGCCAACAGTTACAACCGCCGATCCATACTCTAACCTCTAATGGCAGACTGCTCGGCGAGAAACGTGGCTAAGAGCGCGTTATCACTGAGCCGAGCTTGCATGAACCCATGGATTATTCATTCACGCTACAGCAGAAGCAGGAAGGTATTCTTTGGCTACTTCAGGGTCGGTGAAGAGTCGTATTTTTATTGGTTACGCCGCTATTTTCTTCGTCACGCTGGTTGCAGCCGTGCTGTTGATTCAAAGCAACCGTCAGCTCATGCAGGAAGTTGGCGGATTTGTCAGCCGTTCCGTTCCCGCACTACAAGCCGTTGCCACATTACAAATAACCACTAGCCATCAAGTGCTGGCGGGGTATGAGCTGTACGGCACCATCATCAAAAGCGAAGCATTCACTGAAAAACAAAAAAGCCTGGAGCAAACGCAACAACGCAGCCTGAGCGTGCTGGATAAAAGCGGCGGCCAAACACTGCAAGCAAACCAACAAAAACTCCAGCTGGCGCTGCAAAACCTTTTACAAACAATGCAAGCAAAGCCAATCAATTGGGACCAGGCACGTGCTCAGCTGAGCGACATTGATCTAGCCGCTAACGGGGTCAATCAACAACTGGAGGCACTGGCAGCGCAAATCACCAACGAAGCCAAGGACAATACAGAGAACATCAGTGGAGCTCTGTCGCAAAACAGCAGCACTGTCATCGCGTTACTGCTGCTGATTGCCGCAGTCGCTATCTTCTTTTTTCTACTCGCGAAAAAGCAAATCGCCAACCCAATCATTCGTTTATCCAGTGAGTTGCAGCAAATTGCTGATAGCCGCGATTTAACCCGCTCGCTGAAGACCGATACCGTGGCAGAGGTCAACAGCGTAGCGGCTAGCATCAACCAACTCTTACGAGTCTTTAAAAGTGGTATTGCGGATATATACCAGGCGATTTCTGGGATTAACCAAGCTGTTGATGCGCTGGCTGGCAGCTCTGAACAATCCTCTAACGCCGTGCAGCAGCTGGAAAATACCTTATCGGTATTGGTAAACAGCATGGCGCAGCTGGAACAGCACATGGAAGACAGCGTCGGTCGGTCTGTGCACGCTGCGCACTCGGCGCATGCAGGTGCCGCCTCGATGTCGCAAAGTCAGGTCGAAGTGAAACAGACTGCAAACAGCATCAGTCAGTTATCAGGAGATATCGAAACCACGGGGCAGATGCTGTTAGCGTTGCAGGTGACAGGTACCGAGGTGGCCGGGGTGGTGAAAACGATTGCCGAGATCGCCTCGCAAACCAATCTGCTGGCGCTCAATGCCGCCATTGAGGCGGCACGTGCTGGCGAGTCCGGGCGTGGTTTTGCCGTCGTCGCCGATGAAGTCCGCACCTTGGCCGTGCGCACGCAACAATCAACAGGCGAAATCAACAACTTGCTGGCAAAAATCGTCGGTTCGATTCAAGACGCCGTGAACAATATGGCGTCAAACCGGGAAACCGCGCAGCACTCAGTCGAGTTAGCCGGACAGTTGGTGCAAACCTTGGAAGAAGGTCGCCAGGTCATTCTTAAACTGGCGGATGTAAGCCAGGAGGCGGCGGACTTGGCCAATCAGTCTCAACAGAAAGCCGGTGAACTGAAACATGAAATCTCGGCCTTTGAACGAAATGGTCAATCCGTCAGCGCGGCCAATCAGGCGGTGGCGTCGACCAGTCAAGCACTGACTGGCCTCGCAGGGCAATTACGGAAAACGGCGGCCCTCTTCAAGCTGTAAACCGCGCGTGAACGGAGAAGCAGAACACGCGGGTTTCCGCTTCGGGCTAAAGCAGAGGCCACTTGGACCTTGGCAGCGTGATTTCCAACGGATTAGTGGTCACATTACCCGAGCGTACTATCCCCTAGTCAGGCCGTGTTCTGGCTCGACCAAGCTGATCTCATGACATCCCCACCTAAAAGTGCAAGCGCCGATTGAATAGCGTTCAGCACGTACCTGATCTGCAAATTAAGCCAACGACATGGCGTTTTAGAGCAGATACAGGACGCTTTTATCAGTCGTCCGAACTGCCCGCTCAGTAGAGTCACCTGCAGCAGCGTACTGAAAAATCAGTACCGCTGGCGCTGCGTGATCAATAGCCCCCTCACGCTGACTTAAAGATGGACTCACAGACAAGTGCAGTGCATCCGTGGATAGGTGTGCCTCAATCACGCCGTGTTGCAACCCGCGCCTGAGTGCTATCAATCCCAACCGTCCACAGGGTGCAGACCATGCGTTTGAATGCTGCGATTGTCGTGTTGTTAACCAGCCTGGTCGCCGCGACCTATGGTTTCGGGATTTACCTATTTGCCCAGCTCGTACCGGACATGCAGGCCTCCCTGGGCTTCGATTTCTCCTACGTAGGCAGTATCACCGCCTCGGCGCAGCTGGGCTTTCTACTCTGTGCCCTGCTGGCTGTCTGGCTGACACCGAAGATTGGTGGCGGCTGGATGATCGTGGCCTCCGGGGCGGTGTGTGCACTGGCGTTACTGCTGATTCCGCTGTCAAACAACATCCTTGTTATCGGCGCATTACTGACCTTGTTGGCGGGTACGGCGGCGATGGTGTTTGTGCCGATGGTCGATGTCATCTCTAGGGTCACGGCCTACCGCTACCGGGGGTTGGCCATGGGCCTGGTATCCAGCGGAACCAGTTATGGGGTGGCGATCAACAGCCTGCTGGTGCCGCTGTATGCCGCGCCAGGTGAATGGCGCAGCGTGTGGTGGTGGGTAGGGTTGCTGACCGTGGCCATGGCACTGCTGGTGCTGGTGGTTTTCAAAAAAGGCGGTTTGCTCAGCACAACCTCGCAGCCGGTTGTAGCGCCCACAGCCCTTGAATTGACAGTGCCCAGCAAGCGCTCAGCGCTGATACAACCCTGGGTGCTGCTGATCTGGTCGATGAATTTCTTGATCGGGTTTGCCACCTTTCCGTTCCAAACCTACCTCTCGTCCTACCTGCGCACGGAACTGGGTTTTGACGTGCAATACAGCGCACAGGTCTGGGCCGTGATCGGCTTCGTTGGTATGTTTGCAGGACTGGCAGTCGGTTGGCTCTCCGACCGCACGGGGCTGCGCGCCACCATGTTGCTGGTCTACGGCTGTGTGGTAACGGCGGCACTGATATTCGTTGTAAGTCCCTCAGGGCATTGGCCCTTAGTCTCAGCGGCGCTGTTCTCTACGGCCTTCTATCCCATTTTCGGCCTTATCCCCGCTTACGTTTCCAAACTGGCATCGTCCAGCGCCATGGCGGTATCCATATTTGGCGTTGCCAACGTGATGCAAGGCTCTGGCGGCATGCTCGGCAATTACGGCGCAGGGCTACTGGCCAATTACAGCGGCAGCTTTGCTGGGGTGTACGCAACCATTGCCGGAGTGGGCGCAGTACTCATTATCTTGACCCTAAAGCTGCCCACAGAAGCCACCGCGGCTGTATCAGCTGGGTTAGGCGTGAACCATCCGACTGCACGTTAGCGACTTGCCACTAACCGACAATCTATCGGTTAGCACTTAGCGTTGATATTTCAGACCCAGCACCTTGGCCGGAAAGCAGCCGCCTGCCCCCTAAAACTTCTGACTTATCCCTGATGCAGCGCCCGGTAATGACTGGGCGCCATGCCAACCACTTTGCGAAACAGCCGCGAGAAGTAATACACATCGTCATAGCCCAGCTGTTCGGCCACCTGGCGAATGCCCTGCTCGCCTTCATCGAGCAGGCGGCAGGCGTGGGCCATTTTCAGTTGGATAAAATCCTGAATCGGCGCATGGCCGGTCAGGGCGCGGTAGGTTTTGGCGAAGTGAAAGCGCGACAGTTTGAACTGCGCAGCCAACTCATCGAGGTTCAGCGCGTCATGCAGATGGGCACGCATCACCGCCTGCACCGCGTCCACATCCAGCACTCGCCCGGATTTCAGGGTGGTGCGCGCCGGCAGCACGGCCAGGGAGGTCAGCAGCACCTGCAACTGGTGTGCGGCGTGTATGAAATGCGCCAGGTTCAAACCCTGCTTGCGCAGGTTAAGCAACGCATCGAACTCGGCCAACAAACGCGGCTGCACGCCGATACGCCACAGCGGTCCCTTGCCCAAGGGCTTGAGAAACTCCGCTACCAGCTCGCCATCGAAGTGCACCCAGTACAGCGTCCAGGGCTTGTCCACGTCTGCGCCATAGGCATGCATCACGCCTTTCGGCAACAGCAGCAAATCGCCACCACTGACAGCTAATCGTCCATCCGCTGTCTCCAACCAGCCCTGCCCGGCACGGCAGTAGATCAACAGATGATCCTCCGGCTGCGGACGGTGCATGCGGTGCCCCTGCGCCTGCGGGTAGAAACCCAGAGCCAGCGGATAGCAGCCCTGCGCAAGCGGACTGCGGGCGAGCAGGCGGCGCAGCCGAGGCGGCGTGATAAAGCGTACACCGTTGGCCGGCAGTGGCCAGTTGGAGGTATCGACCTGCGCGCTCATAGGCATCCGGGCTACTGATTCAATCCCAAGATAGTCCATCCGCAGACCAAGATCGTCAATCCACAAAGCCGAGTAAGGCGGCTATAACAGGGACACAACAACAATCGTGCCGGAGACAAGCATGGCCAAGGCAATCCCACAGTTGATCGACGGTGAATGGCGCGAAAGCCGCGCACGTGAATTTATCGAAGTCACCGACCCGGCGACCCAGGAAGTACTGGCGCTGGCCCCCAAGGCCACCGCCGAGGAAATCGAAGCCGCGATTGCCAGCGCCAAAACCGCGTTCATCACCTGGCGTGAAGTGCCCGTCTCCGACCGCGCACGGGTGATGCTGCGCTATCAGCACCTGCTCAAAGAACATCACGATGAGCTGGCGGAAATCCTCGCCGGGGAAACCGGCAAAACCCTGGCCGATGCCAAGGGCGATGTCTGGCGCGGTATCGAGGTGGTGGAACAGGCCTGCAACATCGCCAGCCTGACCATGGGCGAAACCATGGAGAACGTCGCCCGCGACATCGACACCGCCAGTTGGATTCAACCGCTGGGTGTGTGCGTGGGCATCACCCCGTTCAACTTCCCGGCGATGATTCCGCTGTGGATGTTTCCCCTGGCCATCGCCGCCGGCAACACCTTTATTCTCAAGCCGTCCGAACAGGACCCGTTGACGCCTAACCGCCTGGCCGAGCTGTTTATCGAAGCCGGCGCGCCCAAGGGCGTGTTGCAGGTGCTACACGGGGCGCGCGAAGTGGTCGACAGCCTGCTGACTCACCCGGATATCCGTGCCATTTCCTTCGTCGGTTCGGTGCCAGTCGGCCAGCACATCTACCGCACCGGCACCGCGCATTTGAAGCGCGTGCAGGCGTTTGCCGGGGCGAAGAACCATATGGTGATCATGCCCGACGCGCACAAGGGCCAGGTGCTGAGCAACCTGGTCGGCGCCAGCTGCGGTGCCGCCGGGCAGCGCTGCATGGCGATCAGCGTGGCGGTGTTTGTCGGTGAATCGAAGCACTGGATCGACGAGCTGCAGGCGCAGATGGCCGACCTGCAACCCGGCTACTGGACCGATGGCCACGCCGCCTTTGGCCCGCTGATCAGCCAGCAGGCGAAACAGCGTGTGCTGCGCCTGATCGCCGAAGGTAAAGCGGAAGGGGCCGAATGCCTGCTGGACGGCTCGCACTGCGCAATCGAGGGTTACCCCAACGGCAACTGGGTCGGCCCTACCCTGTTTCGCGGCGTGACCCCCAAGATGAGCCTGTACCGCGAGGAAATCTTCGGCCCGGTGCTGGTGTGCATGGAGGTCGACACCCTGGACGAGGCGATTGAACTGGTCAACGCCAGCCCCTACGGCAACGGCACTTCGATCTTCACCCGCTCCGGTGGCGCGGCGCGGCATTATCAGCATGCAGTGGAAGTGGGCCAGGTCGGCATCAACGTACCGGTGCCGGTGCCACTGCCGTTTTTCTCCTTTACCGGTTGGAAGGGTTCGTTCTACGGTGACCTGCACGCCTACGGCAAACAGGGTGTGCGCTTCTTCACCGAAACCAAAACGGTGACCAGCCGCTGGTTTGATGAAGATGCTGTCAGCGCGTCCGCCAACATGACCATCCAGCTTAAATAATGACTTGCCGGACTGATCACGAGTTGGCCCGGCCTTAACTGCCGGGGTTTACCTGCCCCGCTAAGGATCACTGATGGATTTCGAACTGACTGAAGAACAACGCCTGCTGGTCGACAGCGCCCGCGCCTTTGCCGCCAAAGAGCTGGCCCCGCATGCCGCCGACTGGGACCGCGACCACCACTTCCCGGTGGAAGTGATCAAGCGTGCTGCCGAGCAGGGTTACCTGGCGTTGTATATCAAGGAGGACGATGGCGGCCTGGGCCTGTCGCGCCTGACCAGCTCGCTGATCTTCGAGCAGCTGTCGGCCGGCTGCATCGCCACCACGGCGTTTCTGACCATCCACAACATGGCCTCGTGGATGCTCGCCTCCTTCGCCGACCAGGCGCTGAAAGATGCCTGGCTGCCGCGCCTGGTCAGCGGTGAACTGCTGGCCTCTTACTGCCTCACCGAGCCGGACGCCGGCTCCGACGCCGCCCACCTGCGTACGCGCGCCAAGCGTGACGGAGACGACTATGTGCTGGATGGCAGCAAGTGCTTTATCTCCGGCGCGGGCAGCACCGATGTACTGATCGTGATGGCGCGCACCGGCGAGGACAGCGGCGCCAAGGGCGTGTCCTGCTTCCTGGTGCCAGCCGACGCACCCGGCGTTAAGTACGGGCGCAATGAATTGAAGATGGGCTGGCGCGCCCAGCCTACTCGCACGATCACCTTCGAAGGCGTGCGCATTCCCGCGGGTAATCGCATCGGCCCAGAAGGCCAGGGTTTTGTCTACGCGATGAAGGGTCTGGATGGCGGGCGCATCAATATCGCCAGCTGCTCGCTGGGCGCGGCACAAGCGGCGCTGGAGCAATCGCTGCGTTATGTGGAAGAACGCAAACAGTTCGGCAAGCCGCTGAGCGACTTCCAAGCCCTGCAATTCAAACTCGCCGATATGCTTACGGACCTGACTGCCAGCCGGCAGATGGTGCGCCTGGCCGCACACAAGCTGGACCACGGCCACAGTGAAGCCAGCCTGTATTGCGCCATGGCCAAGCGCTTTGCCACCGACCACTGTTTCACGCTGTGCAACGAAGCCCTGCAACTGCATGGCGGCTACGGTTACCTCAACGACTACCCGCTGGAGCGCTGGGTGCGCGACAGCCGCGTGCACCAGATACTCGAAGGCACCAACGAAATCATGCGGGTAATCATCGCCCGCCGCCTGCTCGATCAAGGCGGCATGCTTGATCGCTTGCTGTAAACCTTTGCGTAGGGCGGGTGTAACCCGCCATTGGCCTGGCGGGTTACACCCGCCCTACATGACTAAATCCTAAACAGGTCCTAAGTCATTGCAGAAGCGAGGAACCCTATGAGCAACGCCATCGAAGCCTACAACCCCGGCGTGTTTGACCTGACCCACAAGCTCACCGTGGAAAAGCACGGCCATACCGCGCTGATCACCATCAACCAGCCACCGGCCAATACCTGGGACCGCGACTCGCTGATTGGCCTCAAGCTGCTGGTTGAACACCTCAACCGCGACGATGACATCTACGCCCTGGTGATTACAGGCCAGGGTGGCAAGTTCTTCAGCGCCGGCGCCGACCTCAAGCTGTTCGCCGACGGCGACAAGGCCCGCGCTCGCGAAATGGCCCGGCGCTTCGGCGAGGCCTTCGAGGCGCTGCGCGATTTCCGCGGCGTATCGATTGCCGCGATCAACGGCTACGCCATGGGCGGCGGCCTGGAGTGCGCCCTGGCCTGCGACATCCGTATCGCCGAGCGCCAGGCGCAACTGGCCCTGCCAGAAGCCACGGTCGGTCTGCTGCCCTGCGCCGGCGGCACCCAGCATTTGAGCTGGCTGGTCGGCGAAGGCTGGGCCAAGCGCATGATTCTCTGCGGCGAGCGGGTGGATGCAGAAACCGCGCAGCGCATCGGCCTGGTCGAACAAGTGGTCGATACCGGAGAAGCCCGTGGCCATGCCCTGCTGCTGGCGGCCAAGGTCGCGCGGCAAAGCCCAGTGGCGGTGCGCACCATCAAACCGCTGATCCAGGGCGCCCGCGAACGCAACCCGAATACCTGGCTGAGTGAAGAGCGCGAGCGCTTTGTCGACCTGTTCGATGCCGACGACACCCGCGAAGGGGTCAACGCCTTCTTGGAAAAGCGCGACCCACAGTGGCGTAACAAGTAACTCGCAGGATGGACGCCGAATGGCGTTTTCCACCACAGCATCGATCGGTGGATGGGTGAAGCGTCATCCACCAGAACCGCATGCAGTGGATGGATAAAACGCCGGCTACGCACCCCGATCCACCCTACTCTGGAACTGCCCATGAACGTGCAATTTGAAGAACGCCCCGCCCTACATGGCTATCGCATCGGCATCGCCAGCCTGGACGCGGAGAAAAGCCTCAACGCCCTGTCGCTGCCGATGATCGAAGCGCTGGATGCCCAGCTCAAGGCCTGGGCGGACGACCCGAACATCGCCTGCGTGCTACTGCGCGGCAACGGCCCCAAGGCGTTCTGCGCCGGCGGCGACGTGGTGCAACTGGTGCAGCAGTGCCGCGAACACCCTGGCGAAATCCCGCCTCTGGCGCGACGCTTTTTTGCTGACGAATACCGCCTCGACTACCGCATCCACACCTACCCGAAACCCTTTATCTGCTGGGCCCACGGCCATGTGCTGGGCGGCGGCATGGGCCTGATGCAGGGCGCTGGCATCCGTATCGTCACCCCTGGGAGCCGCCTGGGCATGCCGGAAGTGAATATCGGCCTGTACCCGGATGTCGGCGGCAGCTGGTTCCTCGCGCGTCTGCCGGGCAAACTCGGTCTGTTTCTCGGCCTGACCGCCAGCAGCATCAACGCAAGGGATGCGCTGGATCTGGACCTGGCGGACCGCGTACTGCTCGACAGCCAGCAGGACGATTTACTTAACGGCCTGACCCAGCTCAACTGGCAGAAGCAAAGCGTGCAACAACTGCACAGCCTGCTCAAAGCCCTGGAAAACCAGGCGCTGCCTGAACTACCAGAAGCCCAATGGTTGCCGCGCCGCACGCGCATCAACGAATTGCTCGACAGTGCCGACCTGCCCCACGCCTGGCAGGCGATCAGCGCGTTGCACGCGGACAGTGATGCGCTGCTGGCCCGCGCCGCCAAGACCCTGGCCGGCGGCTGCCCGCTGACCGGGCACCTGGTGTGGGAACAGATCAAGCGGGCCCAGAAGCGTTCCCTAGCCGATGTCTTCCGCATGGAATACGCCATGAGCCTGAACTGCTGCCGTTACCCGGAATTTCCCGAGGGGGTCCGCGCACGGCTAATCGACAAAGACCATGCGCCACGCTGGCATTGGCCGGATGTGGCGAGTATTCCGCAGCAGGTAATCGACGCGCACTTCGCCCCCGCCTGGGACGGAGAACACCCACTGACGAATCTGTAGGGTGGATGACGTCTTTTCCATCCACCGATAAAACCGGAGCCGGTGGATGGGTGAAACATCATCCACCCTACACCGCGACACACACCTCCCGGATGCAATCCGGCAGGGGTTGATTTGACAGCCTGCCCGGACCGCATCCGGGCCACACCTTTAGCGCCAAGGAAGCCTAACAATGACAACAATCGCTTTTATCGGCCTCGGCCACATGGGCCTGCCCATGGCCCGCAACCTGCTCAGGGCCGGCTTCAACCTGAGAGCCTTCGACCTGCTGCAAGCGGCCGTAGAAGGCCTGGCCAAAGACGGCGCCCAGGCTGCCAGCAGCGCTCTGGACGCGGTACAGGGCGCCGACGTGGTGGTCAGCATGCTGCCGGCCAGCCGGCATGTAGAAGGCCTGTACCTGGGTGAAAACGGCCTGCTGGCCGCGCTCAAGCCGGGCAGCCTGGTGCTGGAATGCTCAACCATCGCCCCGGAAGTCGCCCGCAAGGTGCATCAGGCGGCCACCGCGCGCGGTCTTGAACTGCTGGATGCACCGGTGTCCGGCGGTACAGCGGGCGCAGCCGCGGGCACCCTGACCTTTATGATCGGCGGCGCCGCGGCCACGCTGGAAAAAGCCCGGACAATCTTCGAGGCCATGGGCAAAAACATCTTCCACGCCGGCCCCGATGGCGCTGGCCAGGTGGCCAAAGTGTGCAACAACCAGGTGCTGGCCGTGCAGATGATTGCCACCGCCGAAGCCATGGCCATGGGCGTGGCCAATGGCCTGGAACCTGCAGTACTGGCCGAAATCATGCGCCAGAGTTCGGGCGGCAACTGGACGCTGGAGAAGTACAACCCCTGGCCCGGCGTGATGGAAAACGCCCCGGCCTCCAAAGGCTACAGCGGCGGATTTATGGCCGAACTGATGGCCAAGGACCTCGGCCTGGCCCAGGAAGCCGCCCAGGCCAGCGGCAGCAGCACGCCCATGGGCGCGCTGGCGTTGCAGCTGTATCGCCTGTTGCTCAAGCAAGGCAAGGGTAAGCAGGACTTCTCGGTGGTGCAGCAGCTGTTTGTCGAGTAGGCCAGCCCAGCGCACCCCATTACCCGCGGCTGGCCCGGCACAGGGTTCAAGCTAAGCTGAGTAACGGTATCTGCCGCAGGCAGCTCATGCAGAAGGATAGGCCGATGTTCTATGTTCAGCGGGATGCACACAGCCAGCTACGACGAGTCGAAGTGGTGCCATTTGAAGGCATGTCAGATACATTGACTGCGGACTCTGAGGAAATTCGCGCCTGGTTTGCCAATCAGAACGTCGAATCGAGCCTGCTGCAGCTCAAGCAGAGCGACCTGGACATGATTCGCGTGGTAGACGACTTGGTGCACTTGCTGATCAGTAAAGGCCTCATCCGCATCACCGATCTACCGCCGGCCGCTCAGACCAAGCTGCTGACCCGCTCTCAGGCGAGGGAATCACTCAGCGGCTTGCATCGCCTGATCAATGACGAGGAGCGCGGCATCATCTGAGGCGCCTCTCACACCCGCAAAATAAAAAGGCCATGCTGCAGCATGGCCTTTTTGTTTGCTAGCTAGGTCATCAACCGGACGGGCCATTGAGTAGGATGTCGTCGCGATAAGGCGGCTGCAAATCACGCTCGGGAATTTCCCAGATCAACACTTGAGGCGGCGTCTGCTTGAACGCCGGGCTGCTGAAATAGTCTTTGGCCGCGCCAGAGAACTCCCCCCCATCCTTGGCAAAGTTACCCACACGCGCACTTACTGCGCGCTCCAGGAAAGGGATGAAGTTGGAGTTACGTGAAAAGGACGTGCCAATCACGGCAAGGTTCGGCAATTGGCTGTCGCCGAACAGATCATCCTCGCCCAATGCGGCGTCATCAGCGCCACCCTGTACTTCCTCGATCTGAGTAACGGCCACCTGCTCCACAGCCGGCTGCAGGCGCTCGGGTAACCAGTCGAGCCCAGCCAAGCGCACCAGATCGCCGGGACGCGGCTGTGGCGCTGCCACACTGGCTACAAACTGTTTGGCCGGCGTTGGGCTGACGCCCAGTGCCGCTATCCGCGCGGCCACCGCTGCCGCCGCACGCTCAGCGCCGGCTTCACTCCAGTGCGTATCGGTACGCAGGAAGGCCTCACTGCCGAGTGGCTGCAGCGTCGGAGCCAGATCCAACACATCAACGCCCTGCCCCTGCAGGACATGCTGCCAATCCTGCGCGCGACTGGCCAACAGCGGCGAGCGCTCGATGGCACAAAGCTGCTGCGCGGCGATGCGACTCTTATCCGGCACCAGTACCACCAGCAAGTGAATCCCGCGCTTGCTGAGCTGCTCATGCAGGGCCGTGACTTTCTGCGCACGCGCGTCAGCATGTGCGGCGGCGTGTGGATGAATCTTCAGCTCATCCGTCAGAAACAGCCAATTGGCACAGCCTTGACGCACGCGAGTGCCGGTATCACCAATCGCCAACCAACTGGCAGCCCGTTCAAGATCGGCGGCGCGCTTGGCAAACGGCACATTGGCCAGTTCCTTGTTGATGCGATGGGTGATCTCGCCATTGCGGATCTCATCCCAGCTCACCTTGTTCGGTAGCAGATCGACCTTGCCACTGACGAACATGGCCCACAGGCAAAAGGCCAGGCCGGTCAGCAGGAAGGCGAACATGACCAGCCCGGCCAACGGACTCAGGCGGATCATCATGGGGCTCGGCAGCACGGGCGCGAGGGAGTTATCTTTCTTCGACATGGTCGCAGCCCTTAAAACTGGAAGTACAGGAAGGGCACGGTTTCCCGGCTGGCGATCAGAGCGAACGACAGCAGGAAGCCCAATATCGGCCACAGTGCGCCGACCGCGCGAAACGCCCATATTTCACCGAAGCGAGCTTCGGCACGCGCCTGATACAAGGGCAGCAGCAGGCAAACGATGCCGAGTGCCGTGGCAATCCCATGCGCCGGGCGCAAGGTGGCGGCCAGGGCATCGCCCAGGGCGAAGCCATGCAGGCCAAACTGTCCGGCGTACATGTTCAATGCAGCGTCGAAAGTCGGTGCGCGGAACAGTGTCCAGGCCAAGAAAACGAACAGCAGAGTCACGGTATGCGCCAGCCAGGCCGGCAGATCAGGCCAGCCGGCGCGACTCCAGGCACGGTCGATACACAGCGCAATACCGTGCGCCGCGCCCCACAGCACGTAGTTCCAGCTGTCACCACCGTGCCATAGACCGCCGATAGCCATGATCAGGAACAAGTTGCGGTAGGTCTTCCAGGTACCGAAACGATTGCCTCCCAGGCCGATATACAGGTAGTCGCGCAGCCAACTGGACAGCGAGATGTGCCAGCGCCGCCAGAAGTCCTGGATGTTGCGCGCCCAGTACGGCCGGTTGAAGTTCTCCGGGAAATGGAAACCGAGCATCAGGCCCAGGCCGATGGCCATGGCACTGTAACCGGCGAAGTCGAAGAACAGCTGCAGCGAATAGGCCAGGCAACCGATCCAGGCATCGACAAAGGACGGATTTTCCAGGGCAAAGGCCACCGCCACCAGCGGCGACAGGCTGTCGGCCACCAGCACTTTCATGCTCAGGCCTATCATGAAGCGACGCGAACCCAGGGCAAAGTTCAACGGGTTGAAGTAGCGCTGCTGCAGCTCCTGGCGCACCCAGTCGTAGCGAATGATCGGCCCGGCAATCGAGTGGCCGAACATCGCCAGATAGGTGGCGAAGTTGGCAAAGCTGCGCTCCACCGGCACCACTTTGCGGTGCACGTCGACCAGGTAGGAAATCACCTGCAGCACAATGAACGACAGGCCCGCCGGCAACGCCACTTTCTGCCATTCGAACGGCATCGCGCCGTAGCTGGTCAGCAGCTCGTTGAAGGTCGCAGCCAGGATGTTGGCGTACTTGTACCAGCACAGCACCAACACGTTGAGCACGATCAGCCCGGCCAGCAGGCGAATTCGCTGGCGCGACTGTTCGCGGGTGTGTTCCACCAGCAGACCACCGAGCCAGCCGACCACCGTCAGCACCACGTGCAGCAGCAGGAAGGTCGGACTCAGCCAGCCGTAGAACAGCCAACTGCCAAACAGCAGGACATGGTTGCGCCCACCCGGCCTGACCAGCGAATACACCAGCATGAAAGCTGGCAGGAACAGGATAAGAAACTCGAGCGAGGCGAAAACCATATCAGGGTCTGTTCCTGTTTCAGTTAGCTAGGTTGTCTTGGGCTTGGAACAGGCGCGGACCTTCAGCCGAGGGCACCAGGAACAGGGTGTAGCGCTGGCCGGCTGCCAACTCGCCAAGTGCCAGCGGCTCGCCCACCGAAGCACCACCGCAACGCAGCTGCACCGAGAGGTTCAACGGGTTGATCGAGCGACGCTGCAAGGCTCCATGCGCAACATCCTTGAAGATGTCGACATTGCGCCCGGCCGCTTGTAGGCCGGCATTGGCACAGGACGCATCGAGGCTGTAGAAGGCCAGCGACGCCTTGAGTGCATTGAAATCATCCGGCATCTCACGCACGGTAACCAGGTTCAGGCCCTGCTCCGTGGCAATGCCAACCACGCTGGCAAACTCACCCGGCGCCACGCTGATGTCCAGCGCCTGCTGCGCCTCGCCCTGCTTGAGGCTGCCCTTGATTGGCTTGCCAGCCGGCACGGTGAGGAAGTCGGACGCGCGCACATCGCCTTCAAGGCGCAGGCTGGCACCATTCTCCGCACTCAGCTCCAGCGCGGTGTCACCGGCATTGAAGAAGCGCAGGAAGGCAGAGTCTTCACTCGGGCCTGTAGGGTACAGGGGGATCTCGGCAGCCTGCAGCAGGCTTACCGGCAGCAGGGCAAACAGGCTAAGCAGTGCGCGCATCACTTGCCTCCCTTGAGGCTGGCGGCTGGCAGCTTGGCCATCGCTTCGGCAATCGCATTGCCCCAGGCCTTGTAGCCGGCCACGGTGAAGTGCTGGCCGTCGGTGGTGATCCACTGACCCGGCTTGGACATCTTCAGCGAATCGACGTAGCTGCACGGCGCCACGTTAGCGGCGAGAAACTGCGACATCAGTTGGGTGCGCTGATCGTTCTTCTTGTACATGCCGCCAACCTTGCCCCAGGCCGGACCGACCCATACGCACTTGGTACCGGTTTCGGCAATCGCCTTGGTCAGGTTGGTCACGCTTTGCCAGGCCCAGGCCTTGGGGAAAGCCGGCTTGTCATAAGAGGCCATGGTGTCGCCGATGACCAGCACCACCACATCCGGCTTTTTCTGCGCAATCAGTTGCTTGATCGGCGTGGTGGTCGCACCACTGCCCTTGAGGACCAGCTTGCCGGTGTTGTCCTGTATGGCGCCACAGTCGACCTTCTTGGTGATCAGCCAGTCGGCCGCGCTGGCACCGCAGGCACCGATGGAGTGCACCTTGGCGCCTTTGGCGACCAGCGCCGCATTGAGCGGCTCGGTCAGGTGGTTCTGCAGGCTCATATGGCTTTCGCCCAGAACCATCAGGGTCAGGCCAGCAAGTACGGAAGAAGACATCGAAGGGCACCTCGACTAAATCATTACGAAAAAGGGACTAAGGCTTGAATTACTTTGCGGCGTTCTTGCGCACGTCTTCCAACGCGCCACTGATGGCGGTGCCCCACTTCTGGTAGCCCTGGGCATTCAGATGCTGGCCGTCGGTGGTAGCCCACTGACCGGGCTTGGAGAACTTCAGCGAATCGACATAGCTGCACGGTGCGACATTGGTCGAGAGGAAGGCCGACATCTGCTTGACCTTGGCGTAAGTCTTGCCGTACTTGCCACCCTCGGTGCCCCAGTTCGGCCCGATCCAGGCACATTGAGTACCGGTTGCCGCGATGGCTTTGGTCAGGCTGGAGGTTTGCTGCCAGATCCAGGCTTTAGGAAATGACGGCTTGTCATACCCAGCCATGGTGTCACCGATCACGATCAACACCAGGTCGGGCTTGTCCTTGGCAATCAATTGCTGGATCGGCGTGGTAGTGGCTTTGCCACGCAGCACCACCGCGGGCTCTTTACCACGCCGCTCGGCCGCACCACATGCCCCACCAGGGGTGGCTTTGAGCCAATCACCGGCGTTGGCACCGCAGATGCCAATGGAGTGCACGTTGGCGCCCTTGCGGGTGAGGTCGTCGTGCAGGCCACCGATCAGGTAGTTGGGGGTCGCCATGTGGCTGTCGCCAATGATCAGAATGGACAGGCCGGCGAGCAATGAAGAAGCCATCGAAAAACCTTTAGTTAGCGTAAGGGGATTGATAGGGAGAAACCGGCAGCGCCATCGGGCCGGTCATGTCTTCAAACATGTAGCGCAGGTAGAGACCACCATTCCACTGGCGATAATCCTGCGCATTGTCGACGCCCACCTGGCCACCGACGAAGAAATTACTGCCCAGGCGGTACTCGGCAGCACCGCTCAGGTTGTAGCCGATACCGGTGTCGCTTGAGCCTTCATAAACTGCTTCACGCCCCAGGGCGCGGCTGGCCGCCGCTTGCAGGGCAGCCTCGCCTGGGTGGTAATCGGCATCATCCTGCTGAATGGTTTGCACGCCGACCGAGCCTTTCAGCTGAAAGGTCAGGCGGTCATAACGCCGCGCCCAGGTAACCGGGACGCCGATGGCAAAGAAGGTCTGCGGACTGAAATAACCACCATGACCGAAGGTGAAGTGCCCCTGATTCTCCTGATAACCGATGCCCAGGAGGTTCAGACCAATAGTCGACTGACTCTGTTCGTCATTCTGCAGGTACCAGTAGACGCCGGAGCCCAGTTCAAACCGGTCATTGTCCTCAACATTGTTACCCATCAAGCGGTGCATACCGACGTAGGCATAGGCACCGACTTCACGGTCATCAAAGCTCAGCTGAGCGCGTCCGCCGTTGGCGGTTACCCCGCCCCACTTCTGCCCGGTGCGCTCATCTTCGGCACCGGCAAAAGACAACAGGCTGTCCGTCACGGCGCGACGCGACAGCTTGCCACTCCAATGCAGATCCGGACTGCCGGCAACACTGCGTTCCAGGCTCACGCCACCGACCGCCGTGCTGTAAAGAAAGCCCTGTGGCGTAGTGCCCAGATCAGCTTTAAAACCTTCGCCGGGGTTCTCGAACGCCACTGCCAGACCAACACCAGAATCTTTCTGCGAACCCGGTGAAACACCGGGATTGGCCAGCGTTGCCACAGGGCCACCGCCAAAGCGATCACGAGCGCCCTCACCAACACTGCCGGCATTCAGCGAAACCGGGGTGACGCGCACAGCCAGACGGTTATCACCCAGCGGCATACTGGCTTCAAAAGGAGCCTGAATGTCAGTGATCTTGCTCAGCCCCGACTCACTGTCATTGGTGCGCGCCGTCAGGCCTTGAACCAGATAGGGACTGCGCTGTTGCATGATGTCGTCCAGCGCCCGTGCGGCCTCGCTCATGCCCGCACGCGGATCAATCTCTGCCGGGTCGTCGACCAGCACAAAGGGGTTACTGGCCGGTTGTGCATCCGCCCTGGCCCTTAATGGCGGCGGGTTGGTCGTAAGCGGCTCCGCCAAAAAAACGGGGGCTGTGCGCGCCGTCTGCCGCTCCACCGGGGCGGGGATCAGTTCCACAGGACGTGCCGCGCTGGTGCGCGGCGCCATGGCCAGGCTTTCCACCGGCGCCGGAATCGCATCCGGTACAGCGGTTGTAGCGCCAATACCGGCAAAGGGATTGGCGGGCGCCGCGGCCGGCCGGGTATTGGTCGCGTAGGTCGGGTTCTGCTCCAGTTTTTCCTGGGCAACCACTTTACCGAGCAACTCGGCAGCCGTTCCGGTGCGTCCCAAGTAACGATAAACACGGGCGGCCGTGGTAAGGACATCGACCTCATTGGGCGCCAGCTTCAACGCACGCTCCAGAGCATCTTCAGCGTAAGCGTTCTCAGCTTCCTGGGCCGCCATGTCAGCGGCACCCACCAGCAGGTTGGCATCATCCGGGTGGCGCTTGACCAGCGGCTTGAACAATTCCAGCGCCTTGCCCGTATCACCATTGGCGCCATACATGCGCGCCAGGGCCGATACCGCCAGGCGATCCTGCGGACGCTGCGCCAAGGCAGGTGCCAAGGTGTCATAAGCGGCCGCCAGTTCGCCGCGCTGACGCAATTGCTCAGCCTGGCGAACCCGGTAATAAAAGAGCAGATCGTCATACTGCTGACGCTGCTCGACGGTCATGCTGCGCCCCTGCAAATCACGCAGAATGCCGGCGACCTCAGTATCCTGCTCGGCTTCCAGCAGCACACTGGCATAACTCAACGTCAGTGACAGATCTGCCCGCGGACTGCGGGCCAACAGGTCGCGCATGATGGCAATCGCCCGCTGCGGATCATTGGCATCGGCATAGGCCGCAGCAAAAGCGGCCAGTCGCGCCGGTTTGGCATCCGCCTGCGGCTCGATACGCTGCAAGAACGCACGCGCTTCGGCCTTGCGGCCACTGCGGCTGAGCTCATTGATACGCTGCAGCTGCAGGTTGAACTCCACTTCCGCCACCAGCCGGTTGATATCGGCATTGCGTGCATTGCGCGGTATACGGGCAAGGGTGGATTGCGCTTGCTGCCATTCATTCAACTGAATCGAGAGCAGAGCACTGGTGTACAGCGCGTCGCGGTCGTTCGGTTTATTGGCCAACAGCCCGTCCATCAGGCTGCGCGCTTCGCTGATGGCACCCAGATCAACATAAAGACGGGCTAAAGCAAAACGTGCCCAGGCATTATTCGGATCATCGCGCAGGGCGGTTTCAAGCTCCTGACGCATGCCTTGGGTATCACCCCGCTTTTCTGCGGCCCGCGCACGCTGCAACGCCTGCTCGGCACGCAATTGCCCAAGCCCACCCAGCTTCTCGCGCTCAGTTTTGGGCAGACGCTCCAACAAGCGCAATGCTTCATCGGGCTTGCCCTGCTCACCCAGAACCTGGGCCAGCCCACGCAATGCACGGGCTTCCTGGCTGCGCGATGCCAATGCCTGTCGGTATCCGGCTTCAGCGGCGGCTAAATCACCCTGCTGGGCCTGCAACTCGGCAAGGGCCAGGAGTGCTTCACTGTCATTGGGCTTCAGGCGCCGCGCCTGCTCCAGCTGCTGCCGTGCATCGGCAACCTTGTCACGTGCCAGGTTGTCTCGCGCACGTTGCAACAGTGACCAGTAGCGCACGTCATCCAGCGCACGCTGCCAGGAACGACCGCCCTGCCTGACTGCTTTGGTCAACAGCACTTCGGCATCTTCAAAGCGCTCTTGACGCTGACGCAGAATACCCAGGCCACCCAACGCGTCGGCGTCATTGGGATGTGACTTCAGGTAGGCCGTCAGGTCGCGCTCAGCCATGACCAGGTTGTCCTGCTCCAGCGCTTTCAATCCACTGTCCAGCACGGGATCACGACGCCAGGCCACAGCCCCGCTTCCGGCGCTGGGCTGGGTTCGTCCTTTGATCAGCAAGGCCCGGATTTCTTCATCATCCGGGTGAGTACGCAGAAACTGCTCAAAAAGTGGCTGCTGCGCCGGCTTGGGTGGGCCCATCCAGGTCAGGGCCAGGCGCCAGCTTTCATCCGCATCACCGCCAATATCCTCACGCTCGGCCAACTTGGCCAGGGCACGAATGCCCTCCTCGCGTGCGCCCTGATTACGCGCCAGGTGTTTGGCCAGGAACAGCGCGATGTAGGGATCATTGGGGAACTCACGCTGCAGACGCTCCATGCCACGCCGCGCCTCGGTCCAGTGCTGATCGACGTAACCCAGGTTGTTATAGAACTCCAGGCCGACTTGCCCCTGCCCCGGTTTCCCCCCCAACGCGCGGCGGTAGACATCCACCGCCTTGGCGCGCTCATCGGACTCCACCAGCAAGCGAGCCTCATCCAACAGTTTCTGGTTTACGGGGTCCAGCAAGCGGATATCCTGTTCCAGCAAAAGCGCCTGACGCGGCAGCGGTTGTATCGCCTGCAGGCGTTGCAGATAGTGATTGGCTTCGACCGGTTTGGCCGCCTGAACCGCAATCAGGCCCAAGCCATAGAGCGCATCCGGTTGATTGGCGTCGAGCAGCAAGAGCTTGTTCCACACTTCCGAAGCACGCTTGGGCTTCTCCTGGTTTTGCCAGAAATGCCCTTGCTCAATCAGCAGGGTGTGCGTGCCCTCAGTCTCAGCCTGGAGACTGCCGTGGGCGATCGCAGCCAACAGCGCCAGAGTTAGCGGGCGGTAGCGGAACATGAATTCTCCCAACGCGGTTGCAGACGGCCATCAGCCGCAAACTGGTAATACTGATCGGCCCAGCCAAGACCAAACAGGCTGAGCATGTAGTCGTAATAGAAGGGCGCCGGGCCCGTGCCGGCAATCCACTGATCAATTGCTGCACGGGCGCGCTGGTCCTGTAACTCTTCCAACCAGGGCTGACCCTTGGCGCGGAAATAAGGCACCAGGGCACCGGAAAAACCACTCGGGCTCTGTCCTTCGGTGCTGCCATGGCGCACATTGACCTTCTCCGGCGGTAAACCACTGGATGCAGTGGCGCGGGCCATGCCATGCAGACTGGCCAGCAGCGGCTTGGCCAGTGGGTCTTTGGGATGCGTCATGCCAGCCCACAGATAGACGCGAATGGCATCATAACTGCCGCTGTCGCCTTTCATTGGGTCGCTGGCAAACAATCCGGCGGTGTCCGACACCGCGCGGTAACCAATCCAGTCAGCCGCAAAACCATGCTCGCCCGCCTCGTTCTGCAAGGTAGCGGTGTGCGCGGCAATGGCATTCCACGGTCCTTTGGGGTCGACAGCGGCAAGCCGGCGCATCAGCGGCAGAGGTTGATAACTGGGGTTGATGCGCCACAAGTGACCTATATGCGAGAAGCCTATCGGTCCCGGTAATAGCACGGCCCCAAGACCTGGCAGCTCCGTGATTTCCTGCTTCTTAATCTGCGCCAACAGGCTCAGAGCATCGTCTCGGTACTGCGGCTTTTGCCACAGACGCGCACCCTCGAGCAGCGCGTAGACAAACCACAGGTCAGCATCGGAGGCCGAGTTGGCATCCTGAACCTTCCACTCCCCGTCCTTACCTTGCCCCCAGAGCCAGGCCGGCAAGGTCGTTTGTGGGGCATTACCCATCAGGTTTTCGCGACTCCAGCGCCAGATGGTCTCGAACCGCGCTTGATCATTGGCAACCAGCGCAAAGAACAGCGCATAGGACTGCCCCTCGGAAGTGCTGTGGTTCTTTTCCAGGCTCGACTCCAGCACACGGCCATCGGGCTGAATCCAGTGCTCGGCAAATCGCTGCCAGTGCGGCCACTCTATGGAGCAGGCCGCATTGGCCGTTGTACCGCCAACCAGTAAAAGCAGGCCTGCGCACAGGCTTAGAACAGGCCGTTTCATGATCGACCTCAATCGCTCAAACGTGCACGGGCACGAGCACGCAGGGTGAAGAACAGCAACAGGCTGGCCAGGCTTACCGCCACAGCGGTCAACAACAGCATCAAGAAGAGATTGTGTGCCAGCAGCCATTGCAGGTAACGCAACCAGCCCAGTTCCCCCACGTAATACTGATCTTCGGCGACCAGCGAACTGATGCGTTTGCCATTGATCACCGCCAGACTGCCCTGGATCGACTCTTCGTAATCCTCACCGCCTCGCAGGGCCGAGCTGATATCGACCAGCTTGTCCGGACTGGACGCAGCAATCACCACCACACTGCGTCCGCTGTCGAGCGGCGACTCAAAGCCAGTCAGGAAGGCACCGGCGCCCCCTGTGGCGAGGGCCAGACTGCTGCGCGCCTGACGCTGATTGGCACGGGTATCGGAGCCCACCCAGGTGCGCATGCGGTGCACCAGGTCAGACATTTCAAAGCTCGACTGACCTGTCAGACTGGCCGGTAAGTGATCCGCCCAGCGTTGCAGCAGCGGCTGATTGCTCCCGGCTGCCAGCACCAGTAAATCCTTACCTTCCAGCGGCTCATCCTGATCACCCTGGACAACGCTGACGGCACTGGCCGGCAGCCCGGTCGAATCACCGAAGCGACCCATGACATCCAGGTACAGGGAAATCTCTTCGACCCCGGCACCGGCAGGCATCACCACAGCGGTTTCGGAAAGGTCGGCCATACGCGTAAACGGAAAGCCACTGCTCTGGAACACACCCAGGTTGGGCATGGCAATGAAATGCTCGTAACCACTGAGGTCGAGGGTGGAGTCTGCCTCGATGGTGCCACGCATATTGTCGATGATGATGTCGCGGCACTCACCCTGCTTGATGTAGTCGTACATAAAGCGCAGTTGCAACGCAGACTGCAGCGGCAGGCTGTCGAGCGGCAAAAGCAGTTTGCTCTCTTGCAACAGGCTTTCATCCTGCTGCAGCTTGGCCAGCAGCGACTCGTCGTCTTTCAGGCTCTCTTGCGAAGGCAGCGGCAGTGACTTGATGAACTTGCCGCTGACACTGATCAGCAACGAAGAGTTGGTGGAGACCGGCTGCGGCGTGTAACGGTATTTAAGGTGCAGCGGCACCCCTTTCTCGCGCCAGTTGAATAGGTCCGGAGGCAAACGCATGGGCAGGTTGATGGTGCCTGGGTCGTAACCGGAAACGCTCAAACGCTTGGCGTCACTGAGCTCGCCCAGCTGTACCGAACGGTCGCTGGGCAGCCAGTTTGGCGCATCATAGGGTGTACGCGGCTGCAGGTTTTCAAACCGCTCAACCTGCGCGCTGGAGCCTGCCAGCACCTTGCTGCCACTCACCAGGGACAAAGCGGCCTGCTTGAGTTGATCAGCATCACGCGCCGCAATTACCAGCAGCTTACCGAACGGATCATTGGGGTTAGCAAGCATGCTCAGCGTTGGCAGGCCGCTCGGCGGCAGCTCAATGCCGGCCATGGTGGCACTGCCCACCATCAAAACAATCGCGTGCCCCTTCTCAGGCAACTGGCCCAGGCTGACCGGAAACCGCGCACCACGATAACTGGCCAACGCACCAAACCAGGATGCTACCGCACCAGCGGCTTCCAGGGTGCGATTGTCAGGGCTGCTGGCAAATACAAAAGGCAATTCCAGCGCACGTGAATCACGTCCGTCAAAGAATGGCAAAGGCAACCGGGCCAAATCGTCCGGCAAGGCAATCTGCGTGGTCTCCAGTTCGAGCTGACTGGTGTTGCTGACTTTGGCCCACAGGCTTGAATGCAGCGGATCCTCACACATCATGGTGTAGTGACCGATCAGCTGCAGCGTCAGGCGGTTGAACTCGGTAACCAGGTGTGCCGGGATGTCCACCACCTGCTGTTGCAAGGTACCTGCGGTCTCCTTGGGAACCGGCAGGCTAGCGGCCACCTGATCGTTGACCATCACGTTGATCTGCGAGAGATCACTGAGCAGTGACGGCGAATAACTGTATTCAAGATTGACCCGGGCTTTGGTCACCACTTGATCGGATCGCACATCGAAGCTGACGCTGTCACTGCCTTCGATACCGCGCAAGTGCATGGGGTAATTGGCCCCCAATTGCTTGAGCGTGGCGCTGTAGGTCGGCACAAACTCCGGCACAACCACCTCTTCGACCAACGCACCGTCTTCAGCGGCAGGCTCCTGGGTTTCAACAACTTCTTCAGCCCAGGCCGTCGGCAGGCTCGAAGCGAGCAATGGAATCGACAAGGCGAACCAGAGGGATAGCATGCCTTTGCGTTTCTGACTCATGGATTCCTCGGAGTGGATCTAGGGGTAAAAGACAGGGCGCGTAAATGACGTACGGACTCATCAAACGTGGCACGCGAGAGCAGACATATCCCGCGCCAACCAATCCCGGTTACTTCAGCAAGCGCACCGAGCGGGGTATCCACCACACCCGTGCCCCAGCTCTTGGCCCAGGTATCAGCGCGCGAGAACGTCAGGCGGGCCAGTTCACTTTGTTGTTGCAAGCTCAGATTGGCGAAATTCAGGCCCAGGGTCTGGCCATGACTAAACACTACACTGGCCGGAAAAACGCCCTCTTCGCCATCGCGAAACAGGGAGACATGCACCTGTTCACCACAGGCAACCTGAACACCTTCGGGCAAATGAATGCCGACGCCGCGCTGCGAAAAATCGTTGGTTTGGCAGGCAATTGTCTTGCCATTGGCCAGCCCCAGCATGGCCGGCAAGGTGGCGAACACACGCGGCTCGGCGCGGATCTGCCGCGCCTCACTGGCTACAGCAACGGCGGCGGCACTGATAATGATGTTGTAGAGCGTCCAGACCAGGTTGATCAGCAAGGTCACGGCGCTGGCATCCGGATCAAATCCGAGTTTGGCCACACCCACCAACATGCCGATAAGATTCAGCGCCAGGACAACGATGTAGGGTCTAGCCATTTTCCAATCGAAATAGCTTTCATCAATCACCCCGCCCTTGGCCGTCACGTTGAACTTGCCAAGTTTGGGGTTGATCATGGCCAGCAATACCGGGCGCATGATGTACCAGGCCAACACCGACTCATACACCTCGTTCCAGAACGAGTGACGAAAGCGTCCCTGAATGGTGGAGTTGGTGACGCTGGCCAGCAGGATATGCGGCAACGCATAGGCCACAATCAGCAGGGCCGGTGCCTGGAAAATCTGCGCCTCGAAGATCAGGTAGGCCAGCGGCGCGGTGAGAAATACCAAACGCGGCAAGCCATAGAAGAAGTGCAGCATGGCATTCAGGTAGCAGAACCGCTGCCCGAGGCTGAGGCCTTTGCCAAGCAGCGGGTTGTCGGTGCGGAAGATTTGCGCCATCCCACGCGCCCAGCGAATGCGCTGCCCGATATGACCAGACAGACTCTCCGTGGCCAAACCGGCTGCCTGAGGTATTGCCAGGTACGCCGTGTTGTAACCCAGCCGATTGAGTTTCAGGGCGGTGTGCGCATCTTCGGTCACCGTTTCAACGGCGATTCCACCCACCTCTTCCAGCGGGCCACGCTTGATAATGGCGCACGAGCCGCAGAAAAACGTGGCGTTCCACAGGTCATTGCCGTCCTGAACCAGCCCATAAAACAACTCGCCTTCGTTGGGCACAGAGCGGAACGTGTCGAGGTTCTTTTCAAACGGATCAGGGGAGAAAAAGAAGTGCGGCGTTTGCAGCATCGCCAGCTTCGGGTCTTTGAGAAACCAGCCCATACCCACTTGCAAAAAGGAGCGCGTCGGCACGTGATCCGCATCGAAGATGGCAATGTACTCGCCTGAAGTCTGGGTCAGGGCAAAGTTGAGATTGCCGGCTTTGGCATGGTTGTTATCCGGCCGAATGATGTAGCCGATCCCCACCGACTCACAAAATTCCCGGAACTCGTCGCGGCGACCGTCATCAAGCACATACACACGCAGCTTGTCTTTGGGCCAATCGATCGCCTGCGCCGCAAAAGCGGTCAGTTTAATGATATCCAGCGGCTCGTTATAAGTCGGAATGAATACATCGACTGTAGGCCAGACGCTGCTGTCAGCCGGGAGCGGGTATGGCTTGCGCTGCAGCGGCCAGGCCGTCTGCAAATAACCAAACAGCAGTACCAGCAGGGCATAGAGCTCGGCCAGTACCAACCCATAACCAAACAGCATGTTGAGCCAGTTATCGAACCCCAGAGACGAGGTCAGACGCCAATACATGTAGCGCAACGAGGCCACAACTGAGAGCACGATCATGGCCAGAATAGCCACGCGATTAGCGGTTCTGCGCAGCACCAGCGCAGCGATCATGCACGCCGCAGAGAACAGCATTTGCTGCTCTACGTCCATCGGTACGATGACCATCAACGCCAGTAAAGCGCCGACCACCAACAGCAAAGCGGCAGAGGTCGGCCGGTCCATCACATATGGCGAAGCACTTCCCTGAGCAGCACGTCGGGCACGAAACATGCCGGTTAAATTCATGCCAACTGCTCACTCCGCTGAGTCGCAAAGAGCTTGGCAAGAACGTTCAGGGCGATGGCTTGCAGATCGTGGCAGCCTTGGCCACTCGGGTCGTAATCCAGCACGCTCTGGCTGTAGGCGAGCGCTTCGGCAATGGACTGATCACGATGAATGATGCCCGCCACACGACTGCCCAAGATACCGCGCATGATCTGGGTGATGTCTTTGCTCAGTTTGCGCGATTGATCGACCTGATTGATGACATACGTAGCGCCATAAAAATCTTCACGCTCAGCCGTATAAGTGGCAAGCAGGCGATCAATCATTGGCAGCGTCGCATAGGAGGCCGCATCAGCGAGACTCACCACCACAGCCACATTGGCAACCGACAAGGCCTGTTGCAGATAGACAGAGGGGCCTGGCGGCGTATCAAGCACCACCACCGAGCCATCTGCCAACTGCAATTCAGAGAGCTGCTGCGCGAGCCAGTCAGGTTCGTCCTCCAGCTGACGCTCAAAGGCTCGACGCTGATCTTCATCGACAATGCCATACGGCAGCACAAAGACCCCACTGGGGGTGGGCTGACAAAAATCCCGCATCTGCACATCGGCGACACAATGAGCCAAACCTTCGGCCGCAACCTGCATCGGATCGATGGCAACGCCCAGGTGGTTACTCAGTGCGCTCTGGGGATCGAGATCAATAGCCAACACCGCACGTCCTTGGCGCTGCATGACGGAGGACAAACCAGCAGCCAGTGTGCTCTTGCCGACCCCGCCCTTGGCGGAAATCACGGCTACAACCTTGATATTGTCCAGATGCGGGCGTGGACGTGCCGCACGGACCGGCGTGCTGACAACCTCCCGGCGATCTTCCTGTGCCAACTTACCCAGCAGGCTCTGCAGGCTTTCTGCAGCCCAGTCCGGCCCAGCGGCAGCACCGGCAACAGGCATCGACGGCTCAGGGGCAGGCTCTGGCGCCAGCACGGGAGGTGGTTGAACAATTGCTCCGGCAAAGAGTGCCGGACGCACCACTGCAGCCACCTGAGGTGAAGCAGCAGGTTCGGCAGCGGGTACGCTAGAAAGCTCGACCTTGGCCACACCTGGCCACCGTTCCTTGGAGGATTGCTTCTCGTCTTCCTGAGAGATTTCCTGATAGTGGGCCGAGCGCCCACCAAACAGCTTGAACAAACTTGAAATGTCGCTGGAAGTACTCATGGAGTGATCATTTCCGAATAGGTTGTAGCAGTAAAATAGAGAGGCGCCAATTTTACGCCGTCAATAAAAAGACACTTAACTTCTTATTGTTCTAATACCGTCAAATTTATACCAATCATGGAATTTAATAGCAATATGCCACCAAATTCATTTCAGAATTCTCCCCGACAGACCGAGATCATTTTCACACTGGTGATAGATGAAATTGAAATAAAAGATTTAGCTAAATATTAAACAAGCGCCTATTAACTAGCGATAAGGGCGCAAAAACCACACACCGAGGCCTCGTTAAAAGCAGCCACTTGCAAGCAAGAATCGCACAAACTGATGACATCCTTGCGCTGTAGACCGATAGACGGACACTCGGCACGCTCGCATGCGATGACAACGTTTAAACCCACCAGAGCAAGCCGCCTTCTGCACACAGAAAACGGCAGCACAACTGGGCGCGTTGATCACCAGAAAGAAAGACAGGGCACATGAACGAGTGCCTGCAGCGGAGCCACCAGAACTGGCGGCACGCGTGAGATGACTTAAAGGGATGCAGCCATTACCGTGATTGCACCCCGCTCGATTTCAACAACCTGCGATTAACAGCCAGCCGCCTTTAGCCCCCTAAGCGCGAGGCAGACTGCGCAGGTGAATAAAGCCGAACAGCAGCACCTGCAGACGCTGCAACCAGAGTTGCGGCTGGCCGACCAGACGGGCCTTGAACAGCAGCATCTCGCCGAGATGCGCCAGCAGCATGCCACCAGCAATCAGGTTGATCGTGAGGTACCAGCCCTCGCCCATGGGATAGAGCAGATTGAGCAGCGCCAGCAACCAGAACATGGCCAGCGCACCTTTGGCGAATATCAGAACAGGCATGAAGCACTCCTTAATCAGATGAAAAACCAGAGCAGTCTGCCCTGATAAAGCCCCGAGTACGTCCGCACTTTGGTCGGGTCGCACAGCGCCGCCACACTCAACGCAGGGTCAGGGCAATCGGCGTATCGCTGAAGTCAAAACAGCCAAGGAAGGTCTTGATCTCCAGCAGGCTGCCATCAACCTTTACATCGCCCAGCAAGGCGCCCTTGAGCAAACCATTCTCGCCGCTCATCACGGTGTCCAGATACGCCTTGTCGAGGGTCAGTTTGAGCGTGGTACCCTCGGGAATGCCCTGGTGCAACTGCACTACACCGCGGCGGACTTCCAGCGCCCACTGCTCGCCGATATCCGGAAAGCTGAAACCCAGGGTCAACTCGACATCATTGGCCTTGTCCGGATCGACCCGGGTAATCCAGTTTTGCAGGAAGATCCGCGCCGGAAAGGTTTTCAGCATGTCAGCGGAGAGAAACGCACTGCGCATGCTCTGGGCCATCTGCTGCACCTGCTCGCCGGCCAGCTTGCCTTCCAGTTCCATGGCACTCATCAGGTACCAGTTACGCCAGTTGATGTTCATGCTGGCATAGCCCAGTTTGCGGAAACTGCGAGCCTTGATATCGCGGGCCAGCGTGTCCTCGTTGTCCACCTGAATGGCGTAGCTGGAAAGCTCGGCGGCCCACTGGTAATCACCCTTGAGGTAGGCCTCGCCGGCGGCCAGCAACAGTTTTTCCCGACCACCCATCAAGGCAATCAGGCGCTCCGCCTTGTCTTTTGGTGGCAACGGATCGAGCGCCACCGGGTCACCCTGGAACCAGCCCAGGTAACCGTTGTAGATCTGCCGCACGCTGTGTTTGACCGTGCCGTAGTACTCACGCAGGTAAGGGGTGTAACCGGCCAGGTGCGGCGGCAGTTTGACCTTCTCGACCAGCTCATCCGGGGTCAGGCCCTTGTTCATCCAGCGCACGGTCTGATCATGGATATAGGCGATACCGTCGCGGGTCATGCGCAGCACTTCCTCGACCTGATCCTGGCCACTGACCGGCCGACCATGCAGCGGCACCATATGCTCGGCCTGGTAGGCGCGCAACTTATCCAGGCTCTCGACCCACACCACCGGGTCGCGGAACTTGGTGCCGCGCAGGGTGTGGATATTCGGCAGCGTGGGCCCCTGCTCCACCTCGGCGCTGATCAGCACGCGGTTATCCGGCAGGTAGACGATGATTTCGTCCGGTGCTTCGCTGGGCACGTGCAAAAACTGCAGGTCCAAGCCGGCGATGCGCGTGTCGAGCTTGTCCTTGAAGGTCAGGGTCGGCGCGATAAAGGTCGAGGCTTCGGCCTTGGCCAGTGGGCCGATCCCGGCGTTCATCTGTTCATGGTCACTGGCCGGCAGTGCCGCACCGAAGCTATAGCCGGAACGTACCGAGAGAATCGGCCCAACCAATGCCCCCTGCGCCACCACATTGGCCAGCAGGGTGTCGTGGGCAATGATCTGCACCTCGCCGCTGCGCACCTGTTCTTCCGTGACAAAGGCTTTTACGCCGTTGATGTGATCCGGGTGAAAGTGGGTGTAGACCACCGCCTTGACCGGCTTATCGGTGATCTTGCGGAACTCGGCCATGATCTTGCGCGACTCGCTGACCGACTCACCGGTGTCGATGATGATCAGCCCTTCCGGTGCCTCAATCATTGCCACGTTGCCCAACTGCCAGCCGACGGCGGAATACACGTTGCCGGCTACCTGGTAGACCTTCTGCGCGAAGTGCTTGGTGTGCTCGGCCAGCTCAGGGTTGATTGACGGACGGATCTGTTCTTCGGGCAGCGCGGCCTGGCTGGCCAAGGGCAATGCCAGGCTCAGCAGGACGGCAGCAGTTCGATTCAGTAAAAACATGCGAGTCGCTCATTGTTATTGGCTGTGTTGGAAGAGTGGCTAAGCAACAGCAATAATTCCAATGCATTCCAAATCAACAAATGATGCAATCAGCGCATGAAAGACCGCCGCCAACGCCTTCACTTCGGCCCCCTAGCCGGACAGAACATTGTCACTCACACACTCAAGAGCATGACGCGCAAAGACTTCAGCCCGACAACCGCCCGAACAGACTTGGCAATAATCAACGAGCAGCCCCTAGCTGTATAAAAAGCTGGGCCCCGGATGCTCACGACCATCGTCAACACCCACCTCACGCTCAATCAGCGTATTGAGTCGGGTATTCAAGCGCTCGATTAGCGCACGGTGTGCCGTGGGCTCATTGGCCAGGTTGTGCAATTCGTCCGGGTCACTCTGGGTGTCGTACAACTCCAGATCATTACGTGCCAACAGGGTGGCGAAATCCTCGGGCTGATGATGATCGGAAGCAGCAAAATAGCGGGCGAACTTATAGCGCCCGTCATGGATGCCACGCAGCAGTGCGCGGTTGTCCAGAGACGGCCCAGGCTGCAGACGCTGCAAAGATTCCTTGATGATGGTCCAAGGCGTAACCTGATCGTGATCGCGCATCAGGGCCTCATTGAACTCAGGGTCGAGGTACATCGTCACGCCATAGTCAAACAGGTGACCGCGCTCATCACGCTTCGAACGCCGCGAGGCACCACCCAGGCTTTCGGCCAGGCTCACCCCAGCCAGTTGCGGATGGCGTATAGCCTGGGCGGCAGGTTCCAGACCTGCCAGTTCGAGAATCGTCGGCACGATGTCAACGGTCGAACCCAGCGCCTCACTGCTGAAGCCCTGAGCAATATCCGGGTGACGGACGATGAAGTTAACCCGCGTGTTCTCCTTATACATATGCGGGCCTTTCTGCCGTAATTGATGCGCGCCGGCCATCTCACCGTGGTCAGCGGTCAGCATGACGATGGTGTGATCGGCCAGGCCGCTGGCTTCAAGCCCCAGCAACACCTGCTCGATGCTTTGGTCAACGTCGCGCACGCAGTTCAGGTAGTAACTCTGCAAGCCCTGCCAGGCAGCCTCGTCACCCGGGTCGAGATGGCCATAGATGTGGTTGCATAACTCGACATCGGCGCGCTGCGCCCAAGGTTTGCGAGACAGATCCTCGGCGTAGAAGCTTTTCGGCAACGGCAGGTCCCAGTGCTGCTCGTACACTCCAATGCGCGGCCCCGGCGAGAGGGGGCCGAGAAAATTGCGGCGCAGGCGCGACTGTTCCTGATGGATGCCGGAGCTGTAGAACATGATGTCGTGCGGGTTGACGAAATTGACGGCGAGAAACCAGGGCTGCGCATCGTCGCGGTGGCGCTGCAGCCAATCGACCGTGTCGCTGGCCGTCACCTTGTCGTAGATAAAGCCGGTCATCAGCGAGCCATGTGGGTCACCATTCAGGTTGAAGTCGGAGAAACCATAGGGCTGTAACGCCTCGGTGGTCGGCTCGACCACGCCATAGGTGAGGTTGCTCGACTGCTCGATATGCGACAGGTGCCACTTGCCCTTATACGCCGTCAGATAGCCTTGCTCACGCAGCATATGCCCCAGCGTGGGAATGCTCGGCTCCAGCTCTCGAAAAGGCGGCAGACCCAGGTTGGCGGTGATGTGGGTGTGCTGGGTGTGCTGCCCGGTGAACAACACCGAACGTGACGGTGAACAGGGCGTGGTATTGACGTGAAAATTGCCCACACTCACGCCTCGTTTGAGCAAGCGCTCATGCCCGGGCAGCGGCACGGCGCTGGGCAAATCGCGATGGGCGCGCTGCTGATCAGTGACAATCAGCAGGATATTCGGCTTACGTCCGGCCGGACGCTGCACAGCGGGTGCCCCGAGCAACGGAGCGGCCAAACCAGCGACACTGACCGTCCCTGCCAGTTTGATTAAATCGCGACGCTTCATAAGTATCTCCCGGACACGCTCAAACAGTGGGGGCCAAGCAGCCCGAACGGCAGCGTGACGGCCAGCAGCGGACTGTCGAAACAATGCCAGGCTGGCATCACAAAATGCTTGTGAGGGGCCTGGGCAGACTGGCAAGGTCAGCGCAATAGTTCCAATGCAATCTAAAACCAATAGCGATGCACACCACGCATGAATGATCTCCGCCAACTCCGTCACTTCGTCGCCCTGGCCGAGCATGGGCACTTCGCCCGCGCGGCCGAGGCCATTCACCTCAGTCAACCGGCGCTGAGCCGCAGCATTCAAGCGCTTGAAGCCAGCCTCGAGTGCCAACTGATTGACCGCCACAGCCGCGGCATCAGCCTGACCACCCACGGTCAACTGGTGCTCGAGCATGCCCAACGCCTGCTGGCGGGCAGCCGTGCGTTGAAAAATGCGGTGAGCCAGTTGGGCAATTTGCAAACCGGTGATTTGCGCCTGGGCGCGGGTCCTTACCCCGCCGCGCGCTTGGTGCCGCGGGCGGTTGGCCGTATGACGCAGCGTTACCCACGGGTGCGTATCCACCTGCACATTGGCAACTGGCTGGAATTACGCGAACGCCTGCTGGCGGACGACCTGGAGGTGTTTGTGGCTGACAGCCGCGAGCTGCTGGACGACCCGCAACTGTGCATCGAGCCTTTGCAGCGTCATGCCGGTGTGCTGTTCTGCCGCCCCGACCACCCCCTCTTGCAACACAACGGGTTGCGCCTGCACGACCTGCTCGACTACCCGCTGGCAGGTACGCAACTGCCGCAGGCCGTGGAGCAAAACCTGCGCGCGCTCAGCAGCCGCGAACAACCACTGAGCATTCAGTGCGACAACTTTATGGTGCTTAAAGCGCTGGTGGCCGACAGCGATGTGCTGAGCGTCGCGCCTTGGGATGTGGTGGCCGACGACATTCAGGCAGGGCGACTGGCGCAATTGCCACTGCAGGCTGATACGCTCACTGAACAGTCGGCTTACGCCCTGATCAGCCGCGCCGGTCACAGCCTGTCACCGGCAGCCGAAGCTATGCGCGAAGCGATCCTGAACGAAGATCAGCTGTTTAGCCAGGCCTGAACCACACTCAAAACTATTGAATACGCATGTTTTCACCATTTGGCACAGTCCTCGCTTTGCGTTCTGCGTATAAAGGAAATGCGTACGGCGGCAAGCAGCTTGCAGCCAGACAATCAGCAATGGTCGACTAGGGTTCCGATTCGCCGCAGCGTACTGCGGAGAGTGTCCGGTCCGAGAGTCGACGACCTCACGCAATGGCCACGGCCATGGGGTTACACGGCGGGATAAAAGCCCGGGAGAACGCACAGCACCGCTGTCCGCTTTCCTGTTCCAGCTGACTGACCCGAGGTTACCCATGCCCCTACGTACCCTGCTCGCCCGCCTCACCTGCAGCTGCCTGCTGACCTGCCTGCTGCTGCAACCGGCACATGCCGCCACTGAACCGAAAACCTTCAAGCTGTGCTGGTCGATCTTTGCCGGCTGGATGCCCTGGGGCTATGCCGCCAGCGAAGGGATCATGCAGAAATGGGCTGACCAGTACGGTATCCGCGTGGACATCAGCGAGGTGCCGGACTATGTCGGCTCGATTGAACGCTACAGCGCGGGCGAGTTCGATGCCTGTTCGATGACCAATATGGATGCCTTGACCATCCCGGCTGCGGCGGGCGTGGACTCCACCGCGCTGATCATCGGCGACTTCTCCAACGGTGCGGATGCCATTCTGCTGCGTGGTCCGGGCCTGACCCTCAAGGACCTCAGGGGCAAGACCGTGCTGCTGGTGGAAAACTCGGTGTCGCACTACCTGCTCAGTCGCGCCCTGGAATGGGCGCTGCTCAAGCCTGAGGATGTGACCATCCAGCACGTGTCAGACACGCAGATTGCCGAGGCGTTTCTCTCCGGCCAAGGCGACGCGGTGATCACCTGGAACCCGATCCTGGCCAAGATCAAACAGCAGACCCAGGTCAGTCAGGTGTTCAGCTCCAACCTGATTCCCGGCGAGATCGTCGACCTTACAGTGGTCAACAGCAAGGTCCTCGCGGCTCACCCGGAGCTGGGCAAGGCGCTGACCGGTGCCTGGTTCGAAACCCAGCGGCTGATGGGCATGCCCACCGATGCCGGGCGCGCAGCACGGGCCAAGATGGCCAGCGCCGCCGGCACCAGCCCAGAGGATTTCAGCCAGCAACTGGACACCCTGCGCTCGTTCTACTCGCCGCGTTACGCCCTGGCCTTTGCCCGCGCCAACAAGATGCCCGAGCTGATGCAGCGGGTTGCTCAGTTCGCCGACCAGCAGAAGCTGCTCGGCCACGACGGCAAAGGCCTGGACAGACTCGGCATCGCCTTCAGCGGTGAGCGCAGCCTAGGCAATGCAGACAACATCCTGCTGCGTTTCGATGGCAGCTATATGCAAATGGCCGCTGAGAAAAACCTGTAACGCGCAGCGCCCCGCAATGCAGCACAACCGCTGCATTGCGCACCGCCAGGACGCACGACCCTGGCCTGGCGTCAGCAGAGATCAAGTGCCAGCGGGGGCAGGTTGAGCTGGCACGATGTTCGCAATACCTACCTTGTGCAGGAACAACCCGCTGCGGCGGGATCGCGGCACCACAATTTGCAATAGCCGACTAGGGTTCCGATCCGCGATCAACAGATCTGTGGATGACTGGTCCGAGAGTTGGCGACCTCCTTCGAGGTTACACGGCGGGATAAAAGCCCGGGAGAACGCGCCCCACCGTGGGATCCGCCGCGAACTCCTGCCCGTATTTCTCGAACTGGAGGCTTCACCATGCGTAAGACCCGTCTGTGTTCAGTACTCGCCGCTGGCCTCGCCGCGGCCATCAGCGTCAATAGCCACGCCGCGCCGAAAACCGATTTCAGCGTTTGCTGGACCATCTACGCCGGCTGGATGCCCTGGGAATACGGCGCGGCCTCCGGCATCGTCGACAAGTGGGCGAAAAAGTACGGCATCAACATCGATGTGGTGCAGATCAACGATTACGTCGAGTCGATCAACCAGTACAGCGCCAGCCAGTTCGATGGCTGCACCATGACCAACATGGACGCCCTGACCATTCCGGCAGCGGGCGGCGTGGACAGCACTGCGCTGATCATCGGTGACTTCTCCAACGGCAACGATGGCGTGGTGCTCAAGGGCGAGAAGAAGACCCTGGGCGACCTCAAGGGCCAGAACGTCAACCTGGTCGAGCTGTCCGTTTCCCACTACCTGCTGGCACGTGGCCTGGAAAAAGCCGGCCTCAGCGAGAAAGACCTGAACGTGGTCAACACCTCCGACGCCGACCTGGTCGCCGCCTTTGCCACCAGCGATGTCACCGCCGTAACCACCTGGAACCCGCTGCTGGCCGAAATTGAAGCCACGCCGGGTGTGACCAAGGTGTTCGACTCCAGCCAGATCCCCGGTGAGATCATCGACCTGATGGTGGTCAACAGCGACACCCTCAAAGACAACCCGGCCTTTGGCAAAGCGCTGACCGGCGCCTGGTACGAAATCATGGCCACCATGAGTGCCGACACCCCAGCCGGCACCGCGGCCCGCGAGCACATGGCCAAAGCGTCCGGCACGGACCTCGCCGGTTACGAAGCGCAGTTGGCTGCGACCAAGATGTTCTATTCCGCCAAAGACGCCGTGGACTTCGCCAACAGCACGAAATTGCCAGCGACCATGAACAAGGTGGCCGAGTTCTCCTTCAGTCATGGCCTGCTCGGTGAAGGCGCGAAAAGTAGCGACGCCATCGGCATGGGCTTCGCCAAAGGCATCACCACCGGCGACCAGGGCAACCTGAAACTGCGCTTCGATCCGAGCTATATGCAGATGGCGGCTGACGGCACGCTGTAACGCCATGACGTAGGTAGGGTTGAGCCTGCGAAGCCCAACACCGCCATTCGTTGGGCTTCGCAGGCTCAACCCTACCTACGCCCACTTGCTTCGAGAGCTTGCCATGCGCCTGATCAACCGCCACCCGGATCGCAGCGGTCGCCTGCTGCTGATCCTGCTGCCCTTCGCCCTGCTGCTGTTCGCCTACTTTGCAGGCTCGGCGCAGCGGCTGGCCGACAACCCCAACGACAAGCTGCTGCCCAGCGCCACACAGATGATCGCGGCGGTGGACCGGCTGGCCTTTACCGAAGACAAACGCAGCGGCCATTACCTGTTCTGGCAAGACACCGCCGCCAGCCTTAAACGGCTGGCCATGGGCGTGGCCATCGCCGCATTGGTCGGGCTATGCCTGGGCATCGCCGCCGGGATTATCCCGCTGTTCGGTGCGCCGCTGTCGCCCCTGCTGACGGTGCTGTCGATGGTGCCGCCGCTGGCCATTTTGCCGATCCTGTTTATCGTCTTTGGCCTGGGCGAGTTGTCCAAGGTCATGCTCATCGTCATCGGCATTACGCCGATCCTGGCCCGCGATCTGGAGCAACGCGCCCGGGAAATTCCTCAAGAAATTCTGATCAAGGCGCAAACCCTCGGGGCCAGCACCTGGACCCTGATCCTGCGCGTGGTGCTGCCGCAACTGCTGCCGCGCCTGTTGATCGCTCTGCGCCTGGTGCTCGGCTCGGCCTGGTTATTTCTGATTGCCGCCGAAGCCATCGCCTCAACCGACGGTCTGGGCTACCGCATCTTTCTGGTACGCCGCTACATGGCCATGGACGTGATCCTGCCCTACGTGGTGTGGATCACCCTGCTCGCCTGGCTGATGGACCTGGGCCTGCGCCAGTTGGCCCGTGTGTGTTTCCCCTGGTTTGAGGGGGCTAAGTCATGAAAACCATAAAGAGCGGCACCGTAGCGAGCGAGTCGCTGGCAAGAAGCCCGGAGCGCAGCAACCGGAGTGGACATCTCGTCCATGAGGATTGCGAGCACCGCGCGACGCAGCCAGCGGCTCGCGCAGTAGGTGCCTTTATCGAAGTGAAGAATGTCTGGCAGGCGTATGGGGATCAGGTTGTCTTGGAGCGCCTGAACCTGAGCATCAACGAAGGCGAGTTCTGCACCTTGGTTGGCGCATCCGGCTGCGGCAAGTCGACCTTCCTGCGCCTATTGCTCGGTCAGGAGCGCGCCAGCCGGGGCGAGATTTTGCTCGGCGGCCAGCCCTTGGCCGCAGAGCCCGACGCCAGCCGGGGCGTGGTGTTCCAGCGCTATTCCGTATTCCCGCACCTGAGCGTGCTGGATAACGTCGCCATCGGCCTGGAGTTACCGCGTTCAAAACTACTCGGCCGGCTGTTCGGCAGCGCCAAACGCGACGCCCGCGAACAGGCGGCCGTGATGCTGAAAAAAGTCGGCCTCGGCCATGCGCTGGACAAGTACCCCAGCGCCTTGTCCGGCGGTATGCAGCAGCGTTTGGCGATTGCCCAGGCGCTGATCATGCAACCGCGCGTGCTGCTGCTCGATGAACCGTTTGGCGCGCTCGACCCCGGCATCCGCAAAGACATGCACAGCCTGCTGCTGGAGTTGTGGCACGAAACCCAGCTCACGGTATTCATGGTCACCCATGACCTGAGCGAAGGCTTCAGCCTCGGCACCCGCCTGCTGGTATTCGACAAAACCCGCATTGACCCACACGCACCGAATGCCTTCGGCGCGCGCATCACCTACGACATCCCCCTCAACAGTGACCGCCGCGCCACCCGCGCCGCCGTCGAAGCGTTGCCCGCGCACATCAGCGGCAACCTGCAACCGGCCCTGTAGGAGCACCCGATGACTGCCTCATTAAGCCTGCGCCCCACCCTCTATGAGGAACTCGTCCCTGGCGGCGGCCACACCTCCTTTGTCCTCAAACGTGGCCAACTGCTGCGCATCACCGACCTGCAAGGCGGAGCCAATGCCAGCCTGCTGCTGCTCAACGCAGCCGAGAAAAGCGAACGGCTGAACCTGCCCGACAGCCTCAAATGCCAGCACACCGCCAAGCTCACCGCCGGCCACTGCCTGTATTCGGACATGGGCCGCGTGCTGGCCGCCATCACCGCCGACACCTGCGGCTGGCATGACAGCTTCGGCGGCGTGTTGAATGCCGAAGAGGTGCAGGAGAAGTACGGCAGCGGCAACTATCAACAACTGCGCAACGGTTTCTTCCGCAACGGCGTGGACAACCTGCTGGTGGAAATGGGCAAGTGGAACCTCAATCTGCAAGACCTGCTGATGTGCCTCAACCTGTTCAGCAAGGTCACGGTCGACAGCGACGGCTGCTTCCACTTCGCCGCCAACAACGCCAAGGCTGGCGACTACATCGAGCTGTACGCGCCGATGGACACGCTGGTGGTGCTCACCGCCCTGCAGCACCCCATGGACCCCAACCCCGAGTACGCGCCCAAGCCGCTGCAACTGAGCTGGCACAAGGTGGAAAGCGACGGCATCAGCGTGCTGTGCCGCACCTCACGCCCGGAAAACGCGCGGGGCTTCCATAACACCGAACGTCTGTATATCTGAGGCCGGCGCACATGACCCTTACCGCAAGCAACAAGCACCCCGAAGCCGCCGTGTACCGCGCCACCATCGGTGCGGGCGAACCCTTTCTCTGTGAAGTCAAAGCCGGGCAAACCCTGCGCCTGCTTGATCTGGAAGGCAATCAAGCGGTCGATACGCTGTTCTACAGCGCCGCCAACCCGCGCGAGCGCTATGACGTGCAACGCACCCTGCGCAAACAGAACCGCGTCTACCTGACCACCGGCAGCGTGCTGTATTCCAACCTGGGTAAACCGATGCTGACCATCAGCGCCGACACCTGCGGACGCCACGACACCCTCGGCGGTGCCTGCGCCCAGGAAAGCAACACCGTGCGCTACGCCCTGGACAAGCGCTACATGCACAGCTGCCGCGACAACTTTTTACGCGCCAGCCTGCACGACGGTCGCCTGAACAAAGCCGACATCAGCGCCAACATCAATTTCTTTATGAACGTACCCGTGACGCCCGAAGGCGGCCTGACCTTTGAAGACGGCATCTCCGCCGCCGGCAAATACGTTGAACTGATCGCACACATGGACGTGATCGTGCTGATCTCCAACTGCCCGCAACTGAACAACCCATGCAACGGCTACAACCCAACACCGGCTGAAGTGCTGGTGTGGGATTGAAAAGCAGCGACAAGCTGCAAGTAAGAGCACCGTAGGGTGGATGTCGCTTTTCACATCCACCGACGCTTAGCAGCTGCCCCGTGGAGGATGGCCACCCCGTGGAAAACGCTTCGCGGTTTTACACCCTACGAACTGAATGCCCACCCCGGACGACCGGGGTGCAGACCGAATACCGCGGGACGGCCCGCCCCTTTCGAGGACACCTCGAATGTTCGACAAACTGCTGATCGCCAACCGTGGCGCCATTGCCTGCCGCATCCTGCGCACCCTGCGTCAACTCGACGTGAAAGGCGTGGCCGTCTACTCCGAGGCTGACGTCGCCAGCCTGCACCTGCAGCAAGCCGATGAGGCGCATAGCCTGGGCGAAGGCCCGGCGGCCAACACCTACCTGGTGGTCGAGAAAATCCTCGCCATCGCCAAGCAAACCGGAGCCCGCGCGATCCACCCCGGCTATGGCTTCCTCTCGGAGAACGCCGCCTTTGCCGAAACCTGCGAAGCCGCTGGTATCGCCTTTGTCGGCCCCACGCCCGAGCAACTGCGCGTCTTCGGCCTCAAGCACACCGCCCGCGCCCTGGCCAAACAACATGGCGTGCCGATGCTGGAAGGCACCGAGTTGCTGGAAAACCTCGACGCCGCGCTGGTCGCAGGCGATGAAGTCGGCTATCCGGTGATGCTGAAAAGCACTGCTGGCGGCGGCGGCATCGGCATGCGCGTGTGCCACAGCGCGGCGGAACTCGCCGACGCCTTCGAAGCCGTCAAACGCCTGGGGCAAAACAACTTCAGCGACAGCGGCGTGTTTATCGAAAAATACATCCAGCGCGCCCGCCATCTGGAAGTGCAGGTGTTTGGCGACGGTCGCGGCGAAGTACTCGCCCTTGGCGTGCGCGACTGCTCGGTGCAGCGGCGTAACCAAAAAGTGCTGGAAGAAACCCCGGCACCCAACCTGCCGGCAGGCATGGCTGATGAACTGTGCGCGGCGGCGATCAAGCTGGCCAAGGCAGTCAATTACCGCAGCGCCGGCACCGTGGAGTTCGTCTACGACAGCGAAGCCGGGCGCTTCTATTTCCTGGAAGTGAACACCCGCCTGCAAGTCGAGCATGGCGTCACTGAACAGGTATGGGGCGTTGACCTGGTGCGCTGGATGATCGAGCTGGCAGCAGGCGATCTGCCCCCGCTCAGCGAATTGGCAACCACCTTGAAACCCAGCGGCCACGCCATTCAAGCGCGCCTGTACGCCGAAGACCCGGGCCGCGACTTTCAACCCAGCCCCGGCCTGCTCACCGCGGTGGACTTCCCCAAGGCTGACGGTAAAGCGCTGCGCATCGACACCTGGGTCGAAGCCGGCTGCGAGATCCCGCCCTACTTCGATCCGATGATCGCCAAGGTCATTACCTGGGCCGATAGCCGCGATGCGGCCAGCGCCGCCCTCAGCCAAGCACTGGCTGACACCGTGCTGTATGGCGTGGAGTCCAACCGCGATTACCTGCGGCAGATTCTGGTCGACGCACCGTTCGCCAGTGGCGAGCCGTGGACGCGCTGCCTGGAAGGCCTGACCTACAGCGCCACGACCTTCGAGGTGCTAAGCGCTGGCACGCAAACCACCGTGCAGGATTATCCAGGCCGCCTCGGCTACTGGGCCGTTGGCGTGCCGCCTTCGGGGCCGATGGACAGCCGCGCCCTGCGCTTGGGCAATCGCCTGCTGGGCAACGCCGAAGACGCGGCCGGTTTGGAAATCACCATGAGCGGCCCGACCCTGCGCTTTAACACCGATGCGCAAGTGGCAGTCACCGGTGCGGTCATTCCCTTGCAGGTGGATGGCATCGAACAGCCGCTCAATACCACGCTGCTGATCAAAGCCGGCAGCACCCTGAGCCTGGGCACTATTCAGGGGGCCGGCGCACGCAGCTACCTGTGCCTGCAGGGCGGCATTCAGGTGCCCGACTATTTAGGCAGTAAAAGCACCTTTACCCTCGGCCAGTTCGGCGGCCACGCGGGCCGCGCACTGCGAGCCGGCGATGTGTTGCATATCCCCGTCCTGAACCACGGCGAAGCCGGTGCGCAACTGCCGCTTGAACTGTGCAGCGCGCTGCCCGCCGTGCGCGAAATCCGCGTGATCTATGGCCCGCACGGCGCACCGGAATACTTCACCCCGGCCTATATCGAGACGTTTTTTGCCACCGACTGGGAAGTGCACTTCAACTCCAGCCGCACCGGCGTGCGCCTGATCGGCCCAAAACCGGAGTGGGTGCGCGACAGCGGCGGCGAAGCGGGTTTGCACCCCTCCAACATCCACGACAACCCCTACGCCATCGGCGCGGTGGACTTTACCGGCGATATGCCGGTGATCCTCGGTCCGGACGGCCCAAGCCTCGGGGGTTTCGTCTGCCCAGTAACCATCATCGAGGCCGATCTGTGGCAACTGGGCCAGCTCAAGGCCGGTGACAAGGTGCGTTTTCTGCCGGTGGATATCGCTACTGCACGGCATTTGGCAAAAACCAACAACCTCGAGTGCACAGATCTCTGTAGGAGCCAGCTTGCTGGCGATCCTTCGGTATCGCTGATCGCGAGCAAGGGCTATGGCGCCCCCCTCGCGCCTACAACAGCCCATACCCTCACCTCCCCCATCGTCCTCGACATCGGCGAAGCCGATAAACGCCTGGTCGCACGCCTGTCTGGTGACACTCACCTGCTGCTGGAAATCGGCGCGCCTGAGTTGGATCTGGTGCTGCGTTTCCGTGGCCATGCCCTGATGCAGGCGCTGGAAGCCAAGCAACTGAATGGCGTGATCGACCTCACGCCCGGCATCCGCTCACTGCAGGTGCATTACCAGCCGGAAACCTTAGCCCTTAACGATTTACTCGGCATCGTCGCCGGCGAGTGGGACGCGGTGTGCGCCGCACAAGACCTCAAAGTACCGTCACGCATCGTTCACCTGCCGCTGTCCTGGGATGACCCGGCCTGCCAGTTGGCGATCGACAAATACATGACCACGGTGCGCAAGGACGCGCCCTGGTGCCCGAGCAACCTAGAATTTATCCGCCGCATCAACGACCTGCCCAACCTCGATGAGGTGTACAAAACGGTCTTTGAAGCCCGCTACTTGGTGATGGGCCTAGGCGACGTCTACCTCGGCGCGCCGGTGGCCACGCCGCTCGACCCGCGCCACCGCCTGGTCACCACCAAGTACAACCCGGCACGCACCTGGACGGCGGAAAACTCGGTGGGCATCGGCGGCGCCTATATGTGCGTGTACGGCATGGAAGGCCCCGGCGGTTACCAGTTTGTTGGCCGCACCCTGCAAATGTGGAACCGCTACCGCGAAGTCGCCGCCTTCGACGGCAAGCCTTGGTTGCTGCGCTTCTTTGACCAGATTCGCTTCTACCCGGTTTCGGCCGACGAGCTGCTGCGTATCCGCCGTGACTTCCCTTTGGGCCGCTATGACGTGCGCACCGAGCACAGCGAACTGGCCCTGGCCGATTACCAGACCTTTCTCGACCGCGAGACTGAGGGCATCGACGCCTTCCGTACCCAGCAGCGTGCCGCCTTCGACGCCGAACGCCAGCGCTGGATCGCCTCCGGTCAAGCGCACTACGAGAGCGAGGAAGTGGCCGCCGACCTCGACGAAGACGCCCCACTCGGCGCGGGCCTGCACAGCATCGACAGCCCTATCGCCGGCAACCTCTGGCAAGTTCAGGTGAGTGAAGGCGATCTGGTTAAAACTGGCGATGTGCTGGTGATACTGGAGTCGATGAAGATGGAAATACCCCTCCTCGCCCCGCGTGACGGCGTGGTGCGCGAGGTGCGTGTGCAACCCGGCTCGCCAGTGCGGGCGGGCCAGCGTGTGGTGGTGCTGCAAGAGGTTCAGTAGCGGTAAGATGGAGACGCCTCGCCCATCCACCAACTGCGGTCTCACCGCGGATGGAAAAAGCGTCAGCTACGCGCCCCGATCCACCCAACGCGCTAACGCCGATAACTGAGGATGCGCCCTTTAAACGGCGCATCCGTGTTATCCAGCAGGTTCAGGCCATCAGCCAACTGCAGATAGCCGTGCTCCAGCATATGCCGGGAAAACCGCGCGCTATTGCCACGCCCAGGGTCGACAATCAGCACCGCTGCATGGTGATTGCAATGGCGGGCGATAAACCCGGCCAGCAGCCTGGGGTGGTCGCGCTCGTAGAGCAGATCGCTGCCGATCACCAGATCGAACAGACCCAGTTGCTGATAGTCCTCGGCCCAGTCGCAGCGCTGATAAGGCACCGGCTCCAGTTGATTAAGCGCGGCATTGCGCAGTAGAAACTCCCCCGCCAGCGGGTGGTAATCACTGGCGGTGATATCCGCCCCCAGGCGCTGCAACACCAGACTGGTCAGCCCCAGGCCGCAGCCCAGTTCCAGGATGCGCAGCCCCTCAACCGCCATACCGCTCAGGGTTTGCGCCAGCACCTCGCCGGCCGGCCACAATTGGCCAAACAACGGCCAGGTGGCCGAGGAGATACCGGCCTGTTCGGCGAGGCCATCGTCATCGGCAAATTGCTGTTTATCGCGTAGAGAGCACAAGTGGAAATCCTCCACACCGATGCTCAGGGTGAAATAGCGAATGCGGTAGGGTACAGGCTGGCGGGGCATGGCGGCTCGATTGCTGGAGGGGCTGCAAACAGGGGCAGCTCAGCAAGGCGCAATGCAAACAACACAGAACGGGTCACCAAGGAGACTCTCATGGAGCCCCACCTTAGTCCGCCTGGGCCTGTGGCAGCAAGTAGCATGCTGGCCAACAAAGAAGCCCCTTATGTTTCAGCAGCGCAGCGGCGTGCCGGAGGCTACAATGCGGCGATAAATTAACCAGCAGAGTTTTGCATGTCACAGCCCGCTCCCCTGAAGCATCAACGCTCCTTGATCGTGCTTCTGCTGGTTCTGCTCGGTTGCGGCTTCCTCGCCACGTCGCTGGCCAGTTATTACACCGCCCTCAACTCGATCCGTGCCGGGATCATCAATACTGAACTGCCGCTGACCTCGGACAACGTTTACTCGGAAATCCAGAAGGACTTGGTTCGACCCATCCTGATTTCCTCGATGATGTCCCGCGACACCTATGTGCGCGACTGGGTGCTGAGCGGCGAACAGGATTCCGAGCAGATCACCCGTTACCTGCGCGAGGTGCAAGAGCACTACGCCACGGTCACCAGCTTTTTCGTTTCCGACAAAACCCACACCTACTACCAGGCCAAGGGGGTTCTCAAGCAGGTCAAGAAAACCGAACCGCGCGACGACTGGTATTTCCGCGTGCGTGACATGCAAGCGCCCTACGAGATCAATGTCGACGTCGACATGGCCAACGACGACCGCCTGACTGTGTTTATCAACTACAAGGTATTCGACTACAACCAGCGCTTTATCGGCGCCACCGGTGTCGGCCTGACGGTGGATGCGGTGGTCAAGCTGATCGACACCTACCAGCAGCGCTATGAACGCAGCGTGTTCTTTGTCGACACCAGTGGTCGGTTGGTACTGACCGGTGCCAACGGTGGGCCGATGGGTGCCCGAGTTGGCCTGTCACTCAAAGAAATTCCCGGCCTTGAGGCGCTTCTGGAAAAACTGCCACACCCGCAAAGTGGGGATTTCGAGTACCAGGAGCATGGTCGCGACCACTTCCTCAATGTGCGCTTTATTCCTGAGCTGAACTGGTATCTGTTTGTCGACAAGCATGAAGACGGTGCAATCGCCGGTATCCGCAAGTCGCTGTACCTGAACCTGCTGATCTGTTTAGTGATCACCAGCATCGTCATCACCCTGGTCAGCCTGGCAATGGGCCGTTATCAACGCCGCATCAGCGCGCTGGCCACCACCGATCAGTTGACTGAGCTGCCCAACCGCCGCGGCTTTGATCTGCTGGCCAACCAGGCGCTACAGGAAGCCCGACGCAATCCCAACCCGCTGTGCGCGCTGATGCTTGACCTGGACAACTTCAAGCAACTCAACGACAGCCAGGGCCATATGGCCGGTGATGAAGTGCTGCGCCGCTTTGCCAGCGACCTGCGCAGCACCCTGCGCCAGTCCGACATCATCTGCCGCTGGGGTGGCGAGGAATTTATCCTGCTACTCAAGGACACCACACCCGAGCAGGCACGCGAGCTGGGCGAGAAAATCCGCCAGCAAACCGAGCAAAGCAGCATCAGCTTCAACGGCGCGCAGCTGCGCATCACCACCAGCATCGGCCTGGCGCAATTGCATGCCGATGAATCCCTGGAGCAGCTGATCACCCGCGCCGACCGCGCCCTGTACCGGGCCAAACAGGGCGGCCGCAATCGCCTGTGTGAAGAAATCGCGTGAGTGATGACACCCACCGCTGCCCCTGCTGCGGGCAGTTCAACCAATGCGCCCAGGCTGGCGCAGACGCACCGGTGAGCGAGTGCTGGTGTTTTAACGTGCCGGTCGATGCCGCGCAGCTGGCCAAGCTGCCGCCCGAGCAGCGCAACCGCAGCTGCCTGTGCCCACGCTGCGCTCAGGGCTTGCCCGAGCCCTCGGCTGACTAGCCATGCGCCTCGACCGTTTTCTTAGCAACCAGCCCCAACTCAATCGCCAAGCGGCCCGCCAACTGCTGGCCAACGGCTGCGTACGAGTGGACGGCGCGGTGGTTTGCGATGGCCTGTGCGAAGTCAGCCAGTTCAGCCGTATCGAGGTTGAAACCGAGCTGATGCAGGCCGGCAAAGCCGCACGCTATTTCATGCTGCACAAACCCATCGGCGTGGTCAGCGCCACCGAACATGAACAGCACCGCACGGTGCTGGATTTGCTCGATGAGCCCGACAAAAACGACCTGCACCTGGCAGGCCGCCTGGACCTGAATACCAGCGGCCTGCTGCTGATCACCAACGACGGCCAATGGTCGCGCCGCCTGACCGAGCCGCGCAGCCGCCTGGGCAAGGTCTATCGGGTTGAGACCGAACAGCCGATCACTCCTGAGTACATTGCGGTGTTCGCCCGCGGCCTGTACTTCGCCTATGAAGACCTCACCACCCTGCCCGCCGAGCTGGTCATTCTGGATAGCCACAGCGCCCTGCTGACCCTGCACGAAGGCCGTTACCACCAGGTCAAGCGCATGTTTGGCCACTTCCAGAACAAGGTCATCGGCCTGCATCGCCTGAGCATGGGCGCCATCCAACTTGACCCGCAGTTAGCCCCCGGCCAGTACCGCGCCTTGACAGCAGCGGAAATCGCCTGCTTCTAAGACTGTCCGCACTCAAGTCACATACTTAGCTAGCTAACCGACAGACGGTTGTTCGATATTCCAATATTCACTTGCGCCAGCCCGAACGCGGCTGCTTAAATTGAACCATAAAGTCTTATAGTGACTTAATAGTCACATAAGCCATCTAAACGTTTCATCGGTTACTTGCGCACTGCGCGAAATGGGTTCCTGCCTGGTCAAAGACGCCACTCCACACCTGCTAAAGGGTGTGGACGGATGCTCTATTTCAGCCCTAACTAATTGAAAATAAAAAACTTATAAAATCCTCCAGCCTGACATCCTGCTGTCACGTCCAGGCGCTTTCCTGACTGTCCTGCTTAGCCCGGTTCAACGGCACCGCCGTTTTGCCATGCCCATTTTTGCGCCAGGAGGAAACGACATGAAGCCAGCCACCGCTGTCGTCGATATACACAGGACGTTCAAGGTACACACGGAGTTCTATGCCAGCCCCAGCGCGCGCAAGACCATCATCCTGATCAACGGCTCGCTGGCCACCACCGCCGCCTTTGCGCAAACCCTCAAATACCTGCAACCACAGTTCAATGTGGTGCTTTACGATCAGCCCTACGCCGGCCAGTCCAAGCCACACAACAGCCATATCCGACCGATCAGCAAGGAAGATGAAGCCAGCATTCTGCTGGAGCTGATTGAGCAGTTTCAGGTTGACTACCTGTTGTCGTTCTCATGGGGTGGCGTAGCCGCCATGCTGGCCCTGGCGCAACGCCCCGAACGCATCGAAAAGGCGGTCATCACCTCCTTTTCGCCACTGCTCAACGCACCAATGCTCGACTACCTGGAAAAAGGCATGACCTACCTGCAGGCCATCGACGGCGAGAATGTCGGGCGGTTGGTAAACAGCACCATCGGCAAATACTTGCCCTCTCTATTCAAACGCTACAACCAGCGTCATATCAGCAGCCTGGAAAGCCACGAGTACCTGCAAATGCATGCGCATATCAACCAGGTGGTGCACATGGACAACCACTGCCAGATGGAATGCCTGTCGGCCATCGACATCCCGCTGCTATTTATCAACGGCGAGCACGACGAATACACCGCTCCGGATGACGTGCGCCTGTTTGCTGAGTACCTGAGTGACTGCCAGTTCGCCACTATCGACAACACCGGGCACTTTCTCGACATGGAGCACAAGAAGGCCTGGCTGCAGAGTCAGTCCGTCATGCTCAAGTTCCTGCAGGCCCCGGCACGCACCAACTCCAGCTACCGTCCACAGCACGGCTTGCACCACGCGATAGCCGTATGAACCACCGCTACGCCCCAAGCCTGCAGCGCCCAGCCACAGATAGCCGCGCTGCAGGCTTCATTTCGGCCAAGACTTCCGGTATAAAGGCACCCGCTGCGGGTGTCGTATAATGGTAATACCCTAGCTTCCCAAGCTAGAGCCGTGGGTTCGATTCCCATCACCCGCTCCAAATAGCAGTTTCTAAAGCCCTGAATTCTCTACAGATTTCGGGGCTTTTTGCTTTTCGGCGTCAGGCAGTGTCGAAGAAGTGTCGAAGGTTGATTACAGACCTGGAAAGAGTCTGGCCAATGCGGCAAGACGGTCAAGCAAGCTTGCGTACGGATGACTGAGCATCATCGCGAAGGGAGCGCAAGTCGATTGCATCTTGGTTAAGGCGGTGGATGACACGAAGCATTTGATGCCTAAGGACTTCATCGCCTGTACGCTCTGCAGCGCGCATCAGCGCAATAGCAGCATCTTCGTTGTGGTCAGCAATGGCGGTGAGTGTCTTGCGTGTGTTGCGATTCAAAATCTTGCCCTCAAAGTGAAGACGGCAAGCTATTGGAAAAATATTTCGAAAAAGTTTCAGTTAGCAGCGACCAGACAAACGGATAGCTGGACTTGTAAACAGTCATTTATATGCAACAATTCTGGATCAGCATAGGCTCATCTGATTGTCATCAGGTGCTGCTCGTACCTTAAGTTAAGGCCAACGCTGTTGGTCTTTTTTTTGCTTAAAAATCGCTGTTCGATTCAATTCGCTGAAGGAGCTGGCATGAATATTTCGATTTCGAAGGTGATGACAAAAGACGGAGAGCAATGGTCTGTAAATGCTGGAACCATTCAGCTCATGTTTAGAGATCAAGAGTCTGCTGTTGAGTTCTCAGAGAAGTTGAAAGATCGTATTGAGGCACCACATGACCTACCTGTAGCTCAGTTAGAAAAAATAGTTGAGGCGTTGGAAAGTGAGACTGCCTAATTACTGAAAACAACATCAGCTAAACTTTAAAAGCCCTGATTTCTAAAAGATTTCGGGGCTTTTTGCTTTCTGGCTTAGGTCGGTGTCGAAAAGTGTCGAAGATGGGATTACGGCGCAAAGCGTCCTGCAGGTGATCCGGGGCCAGGTGTGCATAGCGCATGGTCATGGTGACAGAGGAGTGACCAAGCACCTTGTGCAGGGTGAGGATGTTGCCGCCCGTAATGACGAAATGACTGGCGAATGTGTGTCAAAGCACATGGGTTGCCTGACCTGCAGGTAACTTGATCAATGTCGATTCCTGGACGCGGCTGAAATGCCGAATACAGTTCGGAAACGGGCCATGGGCCTTGAAGTAGTCAAGCAACGCCCTTTCAAGGTCTGGTTGGATCGGGATAGTACGAGTCCGCTGAGACTTGGTATTGAAGAGATCGATGTGCTGGTGAAAATCTATCCGCAGTACGTCCTATGGCTGGCAAGCGGTCAGATCGCCCCAGAGTCGGGCCAAACCAGCCCGGACTACGACGAAGCCAATCGAAACTTGAACCAACCCAACGCGGGATAGCGATCACCAAGGTAGCAACTAGACGCTGGTATGCCCGAGCACATGGAGCCAGGTGCGATTAGCCGGAAATACCCTCTAGATGGCAGGGCTAAGGCTTTAAGGTGAATAGTTCCAGCCAAGAACAAGTAGAGAAAAGCCGGAGACAAGAAAAAGGATTTCAAATCTTGTTCGATAGCGAGAGGAAATGGTTGAGAACTCTCGCATCCAGACCCCTGCTCCCAAGAAGGTTACAAAAGCGGTAAAGCACCAAGCTGGCACTCCGTGCAAGTGAGCGCCACGGCCACTTTTACCTACAAAATAAAGATCACCGACGATCAAGCCGTATACGCAATAAGCGAGTGCGCCACCGAATACAAGCCAAAAAATCGCCTGATAACTTCTTGAAGGGTATGGACGCACTATTGCTGTCCTAGCGTGGATGTAAGAGACGCCGCACGAGACGGCATGATCGGAGAGCCGAAGCTTGACAGGCCTCCAACTTGACTGGTGGGTTGGGCATCACGGCTTAGGCTCACTTGCAATAGAGGCTGCTAAATCCGCTACCGAGCGTGCACGCTTCAATGATGATTGCACAGCACCTTGCGATCTTCGTTGCGTATACAAATGCGGTCGCTGTGCCAATGCTTTGAGGAGAATATTGCGGGTCTCGTCAAGGGCGATAGGTTGGATTTGAGTGTGCGTCAGCCTGATACGCGCTGGAATGTTGCCAAAAGACAGGAGCGCTGAAACAACCTGGATGAAGAGACCAATCTCCATGACGCGCTGCCAATCAACCCCTGCCAGCGTAACCTTCTCCACTGCTCTTGCAGAGCCGTCCGCGCAGATCAAAGAGTGCTTTGCGTTCCTTGTTCTCAAGTACTCATGAAAGGGGCAGGTTTCCAGATCTCGTTCACTCCATGCCGCGTAGGCGCTCACGCTTGAGCCTCGTTCGATAACTCCGACAATCGGAAATTGGAAATTACTCGATGAATTCATAATGCCCAACCATAGGTTATGGGGCCCGCTTTAGCCGGTCCTGACTAAGCGAAGCGAGCGATTTGAACCGCCATAAATATTGGATGAAGCGCATGTTGTTTTGGAATCTGATTTCTGCGGACTTCCATGCGCGTACATGCCTTTGTTTTCATGCCTAACGGTTGAGATGAGAGGCGGCGCCTTTTGCACCGCTAGCCAGCCTTGCTCTCGCGCTTGGCAACCAGCGCCATGGCCTCGCCAGAACTCCGTGCTTGAAGCAAGGTTTTCTTGAATGACTTTCCGAAGCGGGCTCCAAGCACGTTGGATAGCGTGTTGATGAATTCGGCGAGCGACGGTTGGGTAACCTCGCCGAGAACTGGAGCTGCATAGACTGACCGCAGTACCAGGTGAGGCAGGCGCATGAGGCCTCCGAATGGCGGGACTTGCTCATACTCTTTGACCTTGTAAATGCGACCAGCTGAATCGGCGACGGTGAACTCCCCGGCCGCAGCCAACTTCTGTGTTTCAACGACCAGGCTTCTCGGGTGCGTACAGAGCTCAAGAGGCGACGAAGCAACAAACGAGTAACCTTTTCGCCAGAGCAAAACAGGGAACTGCAATTCAGACACAGCGCTCATGATGGGACTCGGTACGCGCATTCGCGACTCCTAATGCCTGAAATAAGCAGAGCCGCGAAGTGGCTCCGGCTTGAATGAATTGTTAGCTATGCTGCCAGTGGCAGATAAACCATACGAGCGCTCTAAAAGGTTGAGTAGATGGACATGGCTGCGTAGCGGGTCCGAAGGGTCGCAAGTGGCAAGGGAATCAAGGAGGCACACTGCCCTTTCGCTGTGATCCGAATCCAAATCTCTTTGGTGAGGCTCAATGATTTCCCGAAATCTTTCTACCGATATGCCCGGTTCTTTTGTATAGGTGTAGTAGTCGTACGAAATGTTCCAGACGACTGCGCTAAAAAACTTTCTTATACCGAAATAATTAGTGCGCACAAAAGTGAACAACCAAAGAGCTCCATTCGAGTCAACCATGTAACGGACCTTGTTATTAATAATATTGTGACGAGTCCGTACACTGGCTCCGGTGAAAACGCCATCAAACCCAGTAATTACGACGAGTTTTGCTGTCTAAACTCAATTATCGTGTTCTTCATTGCAGGCCTAACGCTTGGTTAAGCCGGCTTTAGCACGTCCCGAGTGAGCGAAGCGAACGGTTTGAAACCGTTGTTAGGTTCTCCGCGCGGTTGCCGACAATATTGACCCCATAGTTGCACGCATAAGGTAAAGTGATAATAAATAACCCAGCAACCAGAGTGGATTGATAAGCGAAAATACTAGCGATCTGGAGATCCAATCGGAGACTGTCTTTCGAGCCAAGTCCTCAGGAAAACAGTAGTCCGGCAAGGCCATTCCAGCTGTGGCAAATACGGTGGTAGAGAACGTGGCGAATGCACCACACACCTCCCAGTAGGCAATGCGAGTCAGTTCACGGCGGGACAACCCGGTCTCAGCCAGCCTTTTTGCAAAAGCAACTTTCTCCACTTCGTCGTATGAAGTATCTGCCCAGGTCTGTGCAAAGACTTCCCATGCTATCTCACGCCCTGTTGGAGTTTTCATTACGAACCCAAAGTTTGGTTAAGGGGCAGGTTTTAGCCCGTCCCAAGTGAGCGCAGCGAACGGCGTTAATCTCTTGTTATAGCCCAATAGTATTGAGCCAGCTAAGCCCATGTGCAGTGATCTTATCTACAGCATCTGACAGCACTGCATCGGTGTCGGAGGAGTCATCTGAGAAAACCCACCATTTGTCTGGGCCGCCAAAAAGGAAGCCAATCCACGGAAGGCTGGCAAGCTTGGGGAACTGAAGGGGAATAAGTGCTCCGATACGCGTCCGTCGCTCGAAGCGGCAGTCATACGCGTTGGCTCGGCTGGTGCTTATGCCGGGATTGTCTCCTTCGACAAAGACGCCAAGATTGATGGTGAATTTGCCGGCCATCGAGCGTTGTCCGAGCTGGAAATTGATGATCAGGCACGTACGGCGGCCTTCTGAGAAGCGTCGGAACGTGCGACTACCATCAAATTTGAAGCCATGCGATGCGAGTGCCGGAACGGCAATCTCTCGAAGAGCGTTGTCGAAGGCAGAGGCTCTGGCGGACATCGGTATGGGCCCTCACATTTGGTTAAGGGGCGGGCTTTAGCACGTACCAGTGAGCGATTTCAACCTATTTTTATACGTTTCACATGAACTCGCCTTGGCGCGTATTAAAAGTCCAAACCTTACCAAGTTGCTCGGCACACTGAATTATAAAGAGAAAGTCGTTGAAGTAATTCATTTGTGGATCTTTTGCGCCTGAGATTTCAAGGCGACACGTAGATTTTGCGATTTCTTCGCAGTCTGACATTGCAAACCTAGAAAGCTCTTTAGACTCAAGTGCCACCTGTGGTTGACAGTTTCTATTGATTGAAAACTGAATTCCTTCGAATACAACTACAATGGTCTGACTGTTTACTTTCAGCATGGGTTTCTCGCCAGTGGAATTTTCATAGAATGATTGAATTTCTTGTGCATATCTTTCTATCGAAGTGTTATTGGCTTGGCTTAAAATTATGAATACTTCGTACATAAACGGCCTACGTATAACTATTAATTAGGCGACATTGCTGTCGCATAACACAGTTTGAGATGTCTGATAACGTCCGTTGTCATGCAGTAAACCCTTGATTTACATAGGCGCGAAAATGGCAAACGCGACTAGCCCAGGTGAAAAAGCGACATGAAAGGCCACAGGTACCAAACCAGCCAAGGCACCGTAATAGCTAGACGCTACTGATCGGCCTCAAGGCTGTCTAGCTGACGTGTCGAAATCACAGCGAAGAAAAGCGGATTTATGCGAGTTTGAGTTATCTAGAGTCCAGGAATAACAAGGCTTAGCGGGATAACGCAGACAGAAACAGGGGGTTCGACCCCCATCACCCGCTCCAAATTGCAGTATCTAAAACCCTGATTTCTCTAGATATTTCGGGGCTTTTTGTTTTCTGCGCGCCACTAAACCTGCCTAGCACACATAAAAGCGGCCACGGCTTTGATCGTCAAAAGGGGCGATTCGTTAGATGGCGTTCCCAACTGGATTCGAACCAGTATCTAGCCCTTAGGAGGGGCTTGTTCTATCCATTGAACTATGGGAACGCAACGGGATAGGCAGGATGACTTGCGGGCGGCATCTTAGCGAGGCCGAGGCGTTTTGTCATGCCGCTGCCATTAAGCGGGCGCGATACTGTGTACTCATCGCTCAAGGAGAATGCCATGCGCCCTGCTGCTTCGCTGAACCTGCCGGATTCGCCCTTTGCCGATTTCCACCTGCGTGCTGCCAGCGTAACCGATGCACCCGCGCTGGCGGCTTTGCTGCAACAGCTGGCACCCGATGAGCCGCGCTGCGATACCAAGTTACTGGCCTTACGTTTGAGTGAACTGCCGGTAAGCCGCGTGGTGTTGGTGGCTGAGCGCGAAGGCAAACTGCTCGGCACCTGCGCCCTGCACCTGATCGAGCACCTGGCGCATAACTTCGCCCGTTCGGCGATTGTGGAAGATGTGGTGGTGGATGAGGACGCGCGTGGCTTAGGCGTTGGCCAGGCGTTGATGGGCAAAGCCATCGAGCGCGCCCGCGCCTGGGGCTGTTACAAGGTGGCGCTGTCCAGCAGCCAGAGCCGTGAAATAGCCCATGCGTTTTACGCCAACCTGGGCTTCAAACCCCACGGCATCAGCCTGGCGCTGCAACTGGAGTAGGCCGGCGCCCTCACCGCCGGCAACTCCTTGCTGATCGCCCTCAGGCTGCGGGCTCAAACAAGCGCACGGCCTGAATCTCACTGACGAGCATCCGCGCCCTGAGTTGCTGACTGCTTTCGCGTGCTTTCGCCACAGCAGTTTCTTTGACATGACCGTAACCGCGAATCTGCTCCGGCAGCTCGGCCAGGGCCAGCGCGGTGCGGTAGTTGTCGGCGTTGAGTTCCTTGAGCAGGTAGTCGAGGTCTTGCTCGTAGTCGTCGATCAGCTGCAGCTCCAGCTTGCGTTCGGCGCTGTAGCCGAACACATCCAGCGGCGTGCCACGCAGGAACTTGAACGCGGCCAGTACGCTGAAGGCCTTGAGCATCCAGGGCCCGAACTGACGCTTGCGCGGCTCGCCGGTGCTGGCATCCGGCTTGCTCAGCCAGCTAGGTGCCAGGTGGAACTCCAGACGGTAATCGCCACTGAACTGCGCTTCCAGCTGGCGGATGAAACTGCCGTCGCTGTACAGCCGCGCCACTTCGTACTCGTCCTTGTAGGCCAGCAACTTGAAGTAGTAACGCGCCACGGCCTTGCTCAGCGCTTGGTCTGCCCTCGTGTCGACCTGCTGCACCCGCGCCACCTGCTCGCGGTAGCGTTCGGCGTAGGCGGCGTTCTGGTAGGCAGTCAGACGCACCACGCGATCGGCGATGATGTCTTCCAGGCTCTGGCAATGCGGCGCTTCGATCACTTCCGGCTTGGCCAGACGTTCCACGGCAACCGCATCATGGGCGGCGCGACGGCCCCACAGGAAGGCCTGCTGATTGAGCTGCACGGCCACGCCGTTAAGCTCGATGGCCTTGTTGATGGCTTCGGCAGACACCGGCACCAGGCCCTTCTGATACGCAAAACCGAGCATAAACAGGTTAGTGGCGATGCTGTCGCCGAGCAGGCGCGTGGCCAAACGGCTGGCATCGACAAAGTGGGTTTTGCTCGCACCCACCGCCTCAATCAGCGCCTCGCGCATGGCCGCGCCAGGCACCTGAGCATCGGGGTTGCGGGTAAATTCGGCGGTGGCCGCTTCATGGCTGTTGACCACCGCATGGGCGATCTTGTCATTCAGCTTGGCCAAGGCCTCTTCACTGGCCGACACCACCAGATCGCAGCCCAGCAGCAGGTCGGTTTCACCGGCGGCAATACGCACGGCAAAGATGTCGTCCTGCTTGGCGGCGACGCGGATATGGGTGATTACAGGGCCGAACTTCTGCGCCAGGCCAGCCTGGTCGAGCACGCTGCAGCCCTTGCCTTCGATATGCGCAGCCATGCCGAGCAACGCGCCAACCGTGGTCACACCGCTGCCGCCCACACCGGGCAGGAGGATATTCCAAGGTCGCTGCAAGGTCGGCAGGCGCGGCTCAGGTAACGCAATGAACAGCGCGCCCAGCCCCACCGCTTCAGGTTTGCGCAAACTGCCGCCGTGCACGGTGACAAAGCTGGGGCAGAAGCCTTCAACGCAGCTGAAATCCTTGTTGCAGGCGTTCTGGTCGATCTCGCGTTTGCGCCCCAGTTCGGTTTCCAGCGGCAGCACGGAGAGGCAGTTGGACTTCACGCTGCAATCGCCGCAGCCCTCGCACACGGCCGGGTTGATAAACGCGCGTTTCTGCGGATCAACCAGCTTGCCGCGCTTGCGCCGACGGCGTTTCTCGGTGGCGCAGGTCTGGTCGTAGATGATCACCGAACAGCCCTGAAACTCGCGCAGCTCGCGCTGCACAGCGTCCAGATCACGGCGATGGTGGAACGTCACAATAGGCGCGAAGGTGGCGCGGGTCGGGTACTTTTCTGGCTCGTCGGTAACCAGGGCGATGCGTTTGACCCCTTCGGCGTACACCTGCTGGCTCAGTTGATCGACACGCAACTCGCCGTCAATCGGCTGGCCGCCGGTCATGGCCACGGCATCGTTGTAGAGAATCTTGTAGGTGATATTGACCCCGGCAGCCACGGATGCGCGCAGGGCCAGTTGGCCGGAGTGGAAGTAGGTGCCGTCACCGAGGTTCTGGAAGATATGCGGGGTGTCAGTAAACGGCGCCTGGCCGATCCAGGTCGCGCCCTCGCCGCCCATCTGGGTAAAGGTGTCGGTGTTGCGGTCCATCCACTGGGTCATGTAGTGGCAACCGATACCGCCCTGGGCGCGGCTGCCTTCCGGCAGTTTGGTCGAGGTGTTGTGCGGGCAGCCAGAGCAGAAATGCGGGGTGCGCGTGGTGTGGTGTTTGGGCGCGGCCAACGAGGCTTCCTTGGCCGCGAGAAAGGCCAGGCGCTCGTCGATCTTCGCGCTGCTGTAGATCGGTGCGAGGCGTTTGGCGATGGCGCGGGCGATCATCGCCGGGGTCAGTTCGGACAGATTCGGCAGCAGCGAATGGCCGGTTTCGTCGAACTCGCCGACCACGACTGGGCGCTTGCCCACGGGCCAGTTGTAGAGCTGACCGGTGAGCTGGTCTTCGATGATGCTGCGTTTTTCCTCGACCACCAGAATCTCGTCCAGACCCTCGGCGAATTCATGCACTGATACCGGTTCCAGCGGCCAGCTCATGCCGACCTTGAGCACGCGCAGGCCGACCTGGGCGCACAGCGCTTCATCCAGGCCGAGGTCATCCAGAGCCTGACGCACATCCAGGTAGGATTTGCCGGTGGTGATAATGCCTAAGCGCGGGTTGGGCGAATCGAGCTTGATCTGGTTGAGGTTGTTGGCCAGCGCAAAGGCGCGGGCGGCGTAGATTTTGTAGGTATTGAGGCGCGCTTCCTGGGCCAGGGGTGGGTCCGGCCAGCGGATGTACACGCCGTCTTCCGGCAGCTGGAAGTCCTCGGGAATCTTCACCTGCATGCGCAGCGGATCGACATCTACCACGGCGGAAGAATCGACGTTTTCCGCGATGGTTTTCAGCGCCACCCAGCACCCGCTGTAGCGCGACAGCTCCCAGCCGATGATGCCGTAATCGAGAATTTCCTGAACGTTGGCCGGGTTGAGCACCGGGATCGAGGCGGCGATAAACGCATGCTCGCTCTGGTTGGCGATGCTGGAGGATTTGCAGCCATGGTCGTCGCCGGCCAGCAGCAGTACGCCACCATGCTCGGAAACACCCGCCGAGTTGCCATGCTTGAACACATCGCCACAGCGGTCCACCCCCGGGCCCTTGCCGTACCACATGGCAAACACGCCGTCGTAGCGTGCTCCGGGGAACAGGCTGGTCTGCTGGCTGCCCCACACAGCTGTGGCGGCCAACTCTTCGTTGACCCCCGGCTGGAAGTGGATGTGGTTGTCCTTGAGGTACTGCTTGGCGTCCCACAGGCTTTTGTCGAGGTTGCCCAGCGGCGAGCCCCGGTAGCCGGAAATAAAGCACGCAGTATTCAGGCCATGGGCGGCGTCACGCTGCTTTTGCAGCATGGGCAGGCGGGTCAGTGCCTGGGTGCCGGTCAGGTAGAGGTGACCGGTCGCAAGGCGGTACTTGTCATCCAGGCGGATCTCGGCCAGAGACATTGGGGCGCTCCTTTTATTATTTTGGCGAGCTGGGCGGCAACGGTGGGTGCCCCCCTTGTTAAGCCTAGTGCGGGATCGCCACACAAGGCGCATGGCCAAGAATATGACTGAGCAGTACGGAGATTTTCTTTCTATTTTCGGGATGAAAAGCCAATACTGCGCATGACCTTTCCAATAAATACAAGAATTCAGGAACAATCATGCAGGACTTGCTCAGCCCCATTGATCGGAAAATTCTCCGCCTGCTGCAGCACAACGCCGACCTCTCCGCCGCCGAGATCGCCGAAAAGGTGGAATTGTCACAATCGCCCTGCTGGCGGCGGATTCACCGCATGCAGGAAGACGGCATTATCGAGCGCAAGGTGGCCCTGCTCAGCCACAAGCAGCTGGGCTTCAGCATCACCGTATTTGTTGATATCAAGCTCTCGGCACACGGACGCAGCAACCTGGAAGAGTTTGAAAAAGCCGTGGTGGGTTACCCCGAAGTACTGGAGTGCTACACCATGGCCGGCGGCTCGGACTACCTGCTCAAAGTGGTGGCCAAAGACATCGCCAGCTACGAACGCTTTCTGCGCGACCACCTGCTGCAACGCCCGCATGTGCACGAAGCGCACTCGCACATCGCCATGAGCGAGGTGAAACGCACCACTGAGTTGCCGCTGGATTAAGAGCAGTGTTCAGCCCGGATGACTTGTCGCGGCTAAAGCCCCTCCCATAGGTATTGGCAGATAACTCGTAGGGTGGGTTAGCGACGCCGAATACCGCTCGATAATCCAACGTAGATAGCAACGCGGCGCGTAACCCACCAAGCGATAGAGCGCGTTGCGCTGATGATGGGTTACGCCGCACCCCATATCGGGTAAAGCCCGGCACCCGCGTAGGGCGGCTAACCCACCCTACGAACGGGGCATTGGTCATAGCACTCGACCATCAAAGGCCAGGCTCACGCCCGCCGGCAAGGCGTCGGGATTCGCTAGCAGCCAGGTGTCGAAGCTGTGGCCGATATGGGTCAGCACGCTTTGCTTTGGCTGCAGTTGATCAACCACCTCCAGTGCGCGGGTCAGGTCGTTGTGGTTGCGTGGGGCGATGGGTTGCGGCGCGGTGGAGCAATCCAGCACCAGCAAATCCAGCGGCTGTTGGCGCAGTACCTCGGCGCTGGCGTCGGGCACGCCGAGGGTGTCGGTCAGATAGGCGATACACCGGCCGTCGCCCTCCAGCAAGTAGCCGAAGGTGACTTTTGAGTGATTCAGCGGCAGCGCCGTGACGCTTAACTCACCCAACTGCCGCTGCTCGAAGGCCACAAACGGCTGGCTGAAATCGAGAATACCGGGGTGTTTGTACAGGTCGGCGAGGCCTTCCGGGTCATCCGGGCCGTGCACCGGAATAATCAGCCCCTGGCCCCAGCGCAAATGCAGCAAACCCTGAGCATGGTCGGCGTGGTAATGGGTTTGCAGAATGCCGCTCAGGCTATGGGGCGGGAAGCGCTCGCACAGATCGGTCAGACCCGAGTCGATCAGCCAGCGCTGCGCGCCGCATTCGATCAAGGCGCAACAGGGGCCACGACGCAGCGCCGGGGTTAGTCGTGCACTGGCGCAAGCCGCGCAGCTGCAGTTGTACACCGGCACCTGACGCGCATCGCCGGTGCCGAGCAGGGTCAGGCGCATGCGCGGCTGGCCCCGATCAGTGCCAGCAGGTTGTCCCCTGCACGCTCAATCGACGCGGAGTTATCCAGCAGGTGCAGGCCATCACGCTCGGCGCTGGCGGCATCAAACTGAGCATTACGCGCCAGGCGCTGCTCAATCTGCTCAATGCTTTCACGGCCGCGCCTGAGCAAGCGTTCACGCAACACCGCCGGTTCGACCGAGAGCAACACGCCGATCAGATCGGGATAGCGCTGCAAAGCGTGTGATAAATAAGCCCGTGACCCGTTGACCAGCACGTCCTGCCCCGCCGTCAGCCAGTCATCGATCTGCCGGGGAATGCCATAGGCCAGGCCGTTGGCGCGCCAGCTCAGGGCAAAAGCGCCAGCGGCTTCCTGCTGGTCGAATTCGGCCGGCGACACGCCCACCGCCTCCTCGCCCACGGCTTCGGCTGAACGGGTGATGACCCGCCGGGCAATCACACAGCCACGCGCGGCCAGACGCTCGCGTGCGGCATTCAGCAGGCTGTCCTTGCCCGAGCCCGAAGGCCCCATCAGGTAGATCAACCGGCCACTCATCAGAACACCCTTTTCGCTTGTCGCCAGACTTGCTGGATCACCGCCTGGCCCGCATGCACCTGCGCCTGCACCAGGTCGGCACGCAGGCCGACGCGGATTTCGCCACGATCATGCAGCCCCGCCGCCTGTGCCGGCACGCGGCTGACGGTGGCAATCGCGCGCGGCAGATCATAGCCGTTGTCCTGCCCAGCCAGCAGCAAAGCAGCCTGCAGCAGGCTGGCCGGGTAGTAATCGCTGGAGAGGATATCCAGCACACCCTGCTGAGCCAGTTCCGCGGCGGCGATATTGCCCGAGTGCGAACCACCGCGCACGATATTCGGCGCCCCCATCAGCACCTTCAGGCCCAGCTCGTGGCTGGCCTTGGCGGCTTCCAGGGTGGTGGGAAATTCGGCGATGGACATGCCGAAACCCGCCGACTCCTGCACATGGCCCAGGGTCGCGTCATCGTGGCTGGCCACGGAAATACCACGGGCCTGGCAATCGGCAACAATGCTGCGGCGCTGACGGTCGCTGTACTGCCGCGAGTTACCCACCTGCTCGACGATAAAGGCGTCCATCTCCGCTTCGCTGAGGTGGTACTTGCCCATGTAGTACTCGCGGTATTTGTCTTCCTTGGCGAACTGGCGCTGGCCCGGCGCATGGTCCATCACCGAGACCAGTTGTACCAGCGGGTGCTCGACCAGATCGCGAAACACCTCCAGGGTCTCCGGATGGCAGACCTCGCAGCGCAGGTGCAGGCGGTGGTCAGCGCGCATGTGGCCCGCTTCGGCGGCGGCGGCAATGGCTTCGAGCATGGCCGGCAACTGCTGCATGCGCTTGCCACGCGGGTTCACATCGCCAATCGCCAGGGCGTCAAACACCGTGGTAATGCCAGCTGAGACAATCTGCGCATCGTGGGTTTGCACCGCCGAGGCCGAGGGCCAATCCACCCCAGGCCGTGGGCTCATGTATTTTTCCAGGTTGTCGGTGTGCAGCTCGACCAGGCCAGGCAGCAGGTAATCACCGTTCAAATTCTGCGCCTGAGGCAAACCGCTGACGCCCTCTTCTACCTGGGCAATCAGGCCGTTACGCAGCACCAGGGTGCCGACAAACTCCTGCTCGGCGGTGATGACCCGCGCGTTGGTAAGAATCTGCTCAACCGGCATACACATACTCCTGCTGCGCCGCAGCGCTCATATCAAGGTAACGATCGGCCACCGCTTCACGGGCGGCACGGTCGTGGAAGATGCCAATCAGCGCGCTACCGGCGGCCTTGGCTTCATCGATCAGTTCCAGCACCACCTGGCGGTTGGCGTCGTCCAGGGACGCGGTGGGTTCATCCAGCAGCATCAGTGGCCAGGCGACCATAAAACCACGGGCGATATTCACCCGCTGCTGCTCGCCGCCGGAGAAGGTGCCGGGGGCCAGTTGCCACAAGGCTTGCGGGATATTCAGGCGGCTGAGCAGGCTCTTGGCCCGTGCCTCGGCGTCCGCCTTGCTCCAGCCACGGGCCAGGGCCGGTTCCATCACCACATCCAGAGTGGCGACCCGGGGAATCACCCGCAGAAACTGGCTGACATAACCCAGGGTCTGCCGCCGCACCGCCAGCACCTGGCGCGGTTCTGCGCCAACCAGCTCAACCCAGGCGCCGTTGTGCAGCACGCGAATGCTGCCGCCCGCGGCCAGGTAGTTGCCGTACAGGGTGCGCAGCAAGGTCGATTTGCCGGCGCCAGACTGCCCGTGCAGCACCAGGCATTCGCCGGCGCGCACGCTGAAATGCAGCCCGCTCAACACATTCAGCACCACGCCGTGCTGTTGATGCAGGGTAAAGGTCTTGCTGAGGCCAGAGACCTCGATAAGCGTATTCATGACTTACCTCTTTTATCCCTGTAGAAGCGGCCTTGGCCGCGAAAAGCTGATCGCGACCAAGGCCGCTCCTACAAAAGGTCTCGTTAAGGCTGCAGGACAGACGACACCAGCAACTGCGAATAGGGATGCTGCGGGTCATCGAGAATCTGATCGGTGAGTCCGGCCTCGACCACATGGGAGCGGCGCATCACCATCAGCCGGTCCGCCAGCAAGCGCGCCACCGCCAGGTCGTGGGTGACAATCACCACCGCCAGGTCCAGTTCGCGCACCAGGCCGCGCAACAGGTCGAGCAGGCGCGCCTGCACCGATACATCGAGGCCGCCGGTGGGTTCGTCCATAAAGATCAGCCGGGGGCTGGACACCAAGTTGCGGGCGATCTGCAAACGCTGCTGCATGCCGCCAGAGAAGGTGCGTGGCAGGTCGTCGATACGCAGCGGGTCGATCTCCACCTGTTGCAGCCAGTCGATGCCGGCCGCGCGCAGTTCGCCGTAATGGCGCACGCCCTGAGCCATCAGCCGCTCGCCGATATTGGCCCCGGCCGACACGCCCATGCGCAGGCCGTCACGCGGGTTTTGCTCGACAAAGCCCCACTCGGTGCGCAGCAGCGTGCGCCGCTGTGCTTCGCTGGCGCTGTACAGATCAACCCAGTTGCCGGTTATGTCGCGATAACTGACCGTGCCGCGATCCGGCGGGCAGCGCCCGGAGAGCAGGCTGAGCAAGGTCGACTTGCCCGAACCGGACTCGCCGACGATACCGAGCACTTCGCCCGGGTACAGGTCGAACGACACGCCCTGGCAGCCCTTTTCCGGGCCGTACAGGCGGGTCAGGTCGCGCACGCTGAACAGCGGCTTTGCCGTTTCGCTGTGCAGCTGCAATTTCTCGGCAGCACTCATTGCGCGCCCTCCTCTTCAAGGTCTCGGCGTTGCATGCAGTAATCGGTGTCGGAGCAGACAAAGCGTTTGGTCCCGGCATCGTCGACAATCAGCTCGTCGAGGTAGGAATCGTGGCTGCCACAGAAGGCGCAGCATTCGTCCCAACGCTGGATTTCGAAGGGGTGATCTTCGAAGTCCAGGCTGACCACGCGGGTGAACGGCGGCACGGCATACAGGCGTTTTTCGCGGCCCGCGCCGAACAGCATCAGCGCCGGGCTCATGTGCAGCTTGGGGTTGTCGAATTTGGGGATCGGTGACGGGTCCATCACGTAGCGCTCATCGACCGTCACCGGGTAGGCGTAGCTGGTGGCGATATGGCCGAAGGTGGCGATGTCCTCGTACAGCTTCACATGCATCACGCCGTAATCTTCCAGCGCATGCATGGTGCGGGTCTCGGTTTCCGAGGGCTCGATAAAGCGCAGCGGCTCGGGAATCGGCACCTGGTAGACCATGATCTGATCGCCGCTCAACGCGGTTTCCGGAATGCGGTGACGGGTCTGAATCACCGTCGCCTCCGGCGTGCGCGTGGTGGTTTTAACCCCGGCAGTGCGGGCGAAGAAGCGGCGGATCGACACCGCGTTGGTGGTGTCATCCGCGCCCTGATCGATCACTTTGAGCACATCATCGGCACCGAGAATCGCCGCCGTCAGCTGCATGCCACCAGTGCCCCAGCCATAGGGCAGCGGCATCTCGCGGCCACCGAACGGCACCTGATAACCGGGAACCGCAACAGCCTTGAGCAGGCCACGGCGGATCATACGTTTCGTCTGTTCGTCCAGATAAGCAAAGTTGTACCCCACCTCACACGCTACTGCGCCAGCTTGATTCGCGTGCGGGCGGTGCTCGGCATCCTCATGTACAACGTCGTACATTCCGGTGCCTGCGCTCCGGCCGCCCACGACTGAAGCAGGCTCGCTACGCGTGTAGATTTCATTCGTATTCATGCGCGTTGCTCCTCGACAGCGGGCTGCTCGCCGGCCTGCTTGCGCAGCTTGCGGATCAGCTCCAGCTCGGATTGGAAGTCGACGTAATGCGGCAATTTCAGGTGCGAGACGAAGCCGGCGGCCTCGACGTTGTCGCAGTGCATCAGCACGAATTCTTCCTGCTGCGCCGGGCCTTCAACCTCCTCGCTGTACTCCGCCGCACGCAGCGAACGGTCGACCAGGGCCATGCCCATGGCCTTGCGCTCGGCATAGCCGAAGGCCAGGCCGTAACCACGGGTGAACTGCGCCTGCTCGGCGCTCTCACCGACGAACTGGTTGACCATCTCGCACTCGGTGACTTCGATATCGCCCAGCGGCACGGCAAAGCCGAGCTCTTCCGGCTCCAGCCAGACCTCGACCTCGCCGATGCGAATCTCCCCGGCAAAGGGGTGATTGCGCCCATAACCGCGCTGGGTGGAATAACCCAGCGCCAGCAGGAAACCTTCATCGCCTCGGGCCAAGGCTTGCAAGCGCTGAGCACGGCTGGCGGGAAAGTCCAACGGTTCGCGGGTGATATCCGGCACAGCGGCGCCGTCATCCGACTCACGGGCCATCAAGCCTTCGTCGGCAAGAAAATCCAGCACCCGTGGGCACGGCGACAGTTCAGCTTGTGGATCAACCTGCGGCCCCGGTTGTTCGCCCTCGGCCAGCAGGGCGAAATCCAGCAGGCGGTGGCTGTAGTCGAAGGTCGGGCCGAGCAACTGGCCGCCGGGTAGGTCTTTGAAGGTCGCTGAGATGCGCCGGCTCAGCTGCATCTGCGTGGTCTCCAGCGCGGCGCTGGCACCGAAGCGCGGCAGCGTGGTGCGGTAGGCGCGCAGCAGGAAGATGGCTTCCATCAGGTCACCGGCGGCTTGTTTGATCGCCAGTGCGGCCAGCTGCGGGTCGTACAGCGAGCCTTCGCTCATCACCCGCGCCACCGCCAGTGGCATTTGCTCGCGCACTTGCGCAACGCTCAGCTCAGGGATGGCGGTATCACCACGGCGCTTTTTTGCCAGCAGCAAGTGGGCATTGTCGATGGCGCGTTCGCCACCTTTAACAGCTACGTACATCAGGCAGCCTCCTCGGCATTGAGCAGCACACGGGTGCTGCGCGGCAGACCGATGACCTGCTCGCCAGCGGCGAAGAAGGCATCCAGGCCACGGGGAAACGCGCTGCGCGCCTGACGCTGCTGCCAAAACACCGCTGGCAGCGGCAACTCAACGTTGCGCACGTCCTTGATGCCCGGCCCACGCCAACGCAATGCGGCACCGCCGCTTAGCGCATCCAGTTGAATCAGCAAGGTGCAAGACTGATCGGGGTAGCGTTCGCTGCCGTTGTCGAACGCCGACAGGTCGCTCAGTTCGCGCTCATCAAGCAGGGCAAACAGCGCCAGCTCGCGCTCGGCGACAATCGGACAGCCGCAGTGAAAGGCCAGGTTGGCGCGGATCGCCGGGGTGTCGAAGCACGGCGCCAGCCACAACGGCGTATCCGCATCGAGAAACGCCAGGCACAGGGCATACGTGGCCGGCTGAAGGCTCTCCAGGGCCAGTGCGCGGTTCAAGGGTTGCTGCAAACCCGGCTCGGCCAGCGCCTTGAGGGCACTGCGAAAGCTGGTTTGCGCGTCCAGCACCGGGTCATTGAAGGCCGGTTGCAGCCATTGCGAGCTATTCGCCGCGTTCATCAGTCTTCTCCTCTGACCAGGGTGAAAAACTCCACCTGCGTGGTGGCAGTTTCAGCGGCTTTGGCCGCCTGTTGGGCATGCTGGGCTGCGGCCAGGGGTTCGATCAGGCGGGCGTGCCAGTGCGCCTGCTCTTGGCCTTGCAGGTGGGCATCGGCCAGAGCCGCCAATTCGGCATGCTGCTTGTCACGCCCCGCCACATAGCTGTAACCGGTGCGGCCATCGGCCAGTCGCACCACGCAGCGGGTGACGCTCATCTCGCCCAGGTTGAACGGGCTGCCCGTGCCCCCCATGCGTCCACGCACCAGCGTCATGCCGATTTCTGGAGCGCGGATCAGGCGGTAATCGACTTCTTTGAGCATCACTTCATAAGCCGCCAAGCGCGTGCCAGCCCGGGCCAGCACGCCCATCCAGTGCTGACGGGTGGCGATCTGCGGGTCGTTGTGCAACAGGTTGCGGTTCATCAACAAGCCTCCATCAAAGGGCGAGCTGGTACTGGAAACGGTCGGCGCGGCTGGTCGATAACGACAGCTCCACCGGCCGTCCGGCCAGATCGCGGGAAAGGGTTTGCACACTCAACAGCGGTGCATGCTTGGGCATCAACAACCGCGCGGCCTCGTCGCGGCTGGGCAGGCGCGCGCCGATCAGGCTGAAGGTGCGGGTCAGTGGCAGCCCGCGCTGGCTGAGGTACTGGCGCAGCGAGCCACCCTGGTAGTCGGCCAGCAACTCGGCGTATTCGGTGCTGAAGGCATGCCGAATCAGGCTGACGGGCTGGCCTTCAATCAGGCGCAAAGTGCTCAGCTCCAGCAGTTGCGCAGCACTGGGCAGTTGCAGGTACTCGCGCTCCTCGCAGCTGGCCGGGCGCAGGCGGCTTTCCAGCAATTGCGCCTCGACCTTGTGGCCAAGCGCCGAGAGCGAAGCGCTGTAGGCACTGCCGGCCTGCATCGGATAGACCATGGGTTTAGCCAACACCCGCGTGCCCTTGCCCTGCTGGCGCAGCAGGCGGCCTTCGAGCACCAGCTCATCCACCGCCCGGCGCAGGGTATGGCGGTTGACGGCAAAACGCGCGGCCAGCTGCACCTCGGCCGGCAGGTAATCGCCAGGGCTCATGCGCTGCAGTTCATCGCGCAGCACGGCAGCCAGTTCGCGGTACAGCGGCTCAGGTTGTCTAGACAAGTGCATGGCTAATAAAGGGCATCCGCAGATGCCCGCTCTCCGTCAGATGAATTGTTTGCGCAGGCGCTGCGAAATGATGTCCAGCAGGCTGACCACCACGATGATCACGATCAGCAGGGCGCAGGTCTGACCGAACTGGAAGCCGCGAATCGCTTCCCAAAGCATCACCCCGATGCCGCCGGCACCGACCATGCCGACCACCGTGGCCGAGCGCACGTTGGATTCGAAGCGGTACAGCGAATAGGAAATCCACAGCGGCAGCACTTGCGGAATCACCCCGTAGATAACTTCCTGCAACGCGCTGGCGCCGGTGGCGCGCACGCCTTCAACCGGGCCCGGATCGATGGCCTCAACGGCCTCGGCAAACAGTTTGGCCAACACCCCGGTGGTGCCGATAAACAGCGCCAATACACCGGCGAATGGCCCCAGGCCAACCGCCACCACGAAGAGCATGGCGAAGACCATTTCATTGATCGAACGGCAGGCGTCCATCACCCGGCGAATCGGCTGGTAGACCCACCACGGGACAATGTTTTCCGAGCAGAGAATGCCCAGCGGGATCGCGCAGACAATCGCCAACACCGTGCCCCACAGGGCGATCTGCACGGTGACAATCATCTCCTTGAGGTACAGCTCCCAGTTGCTGAAATCAGGCGGAAAAAAGTCCGCAGCAAAAGTCGCCATGTTGCTGGAGTCGCGGATCAGCGCCAGCGGATTCATCTCCGCGCCCTGCCAGGACCAGGCCAACACAACAAAGAACAACCCCCAGCCGATCAGTTGCAGCCAGGAACGCTTGGCAATCAGGTCAGGCGCGGGAGCGGTGGTCAAAGTGGTCATAACAACATCTCGAATCAGGCGGCAGAAGAAAACGACCCGCCGTAGACGGCGGGTCGAGCACTGCGATTAACCAGCGCTGGCAGGGCTTTGCTTGGCGATTTCAGCCATGCGTTTTTCCAGCTTGGCCAACTCGGCATCCAACTCCTTGAGTTGAGCCTGCTTGTCGGCTTCCTTGAGCTTGTCGTTGTTAGCCACTTCGGTGCGCTTTTTGAACAGTTCCAGCTGACGAATCGGCAGCAGTTGATCGTCATCAGACGCCTTGAACTTGGCCCACTGCAGACCGACCAGGACTTTCTGCTCGGCCGGCTCATCACCGTAGGTCATGAAGAATTCACGCAGCTTGTTCTTACTCGCGTCATCCAGGTTCTTGCGCCATACCATTGGGTCGGACGGGATCAGCGGCGAGGTCCAGATCACTTTCAGCTGGGCAGCTTTGTCAGGGGCAGTCACTTGCAGACGCTCCATGCCTTCGCTGTTGAAGGTGCCGACATCGACCTGCTTGTTGGCTACCGACAGGGCGTTGACTTCATGGCTGCCGTTGAGAGCACGCTTGAAGATCTTGTTGGCGTCGGCATTGTTCTGCGCGAACACGTAGTAGCCCGGTACCAGGTAACCCGAGGTGGAGTTCGGGTCGCCGTTGGCGAAAGTCAGGGTCTTGGCGTTTTTCAGCATGTCTTCGATCGAGTTGATCGCGCTGTCCTTGTGCGCCACCATCAGGCTGTAATAGCCCTGGGTACCATTGGCAGCAACGGTCTGGGCGAAGATCTGCCCACCGGCGCGGTCAACCGCTTCCATTGCGGCCTTGTTGCCATACCAGGCCACATCAACCTTGTCGAAGCGCATACCCTGAATGATCCCCGCGTAGTCAGGCGCGAAGAAAGCATTGATCTTCAACCCGGTTTGCTTGCCCATGTCGGCCAGGAAGGGGTCCCACATGCTTTTCAGGTTCTGCGAAGACTCGGTAGAGATGATGCCGAAATTGATTTCCTGCTCAGCGGCCTGGGCGGCGCCCAGAACCGAACCAGCCAGCAGCGTGGACGCGGCGAGAACGCGACTGATACGTTTGAACATGCAAAGCACTCCTAGTGCAGATGGACATACAGGGGTTGGAGAAACAGGAAGCACTCAGGCTTTAGCCAGAGTCAGTGGGGCTTTGGCCTTGCGCGAACGCTTCGACTTTTCAGCGACTTGCGACTCGGCGATCAACTCTGCCCCGTACAGATCGTTAAGGAAGTTGGCATGCAACTCGCCGGCGGCACCGTCGTAATGAATACGCCCCGCCTTCAACGCCACGGCGCGCTGGCAGTAGCGCATGGCGTAATCAACCTGATGCAGGGTGACCACCACCGTAGTGCCGTCTTCACGGTTGATGTCGGCCAGAATCTGCATGACCTTGCGCGCGGACTCAGGGTCCAGCGAGGCAATCGGCTCATCGGCCAGAATTACCTTGGCGCGCTGACACAGAGCGCGGGCAATCGCTACACGCTGCTGCTGACCACCGGACAAGGTTGAGGCGCGCTGCTGCGCCAGGTCAGCCAGCCCAACGCGGGCCAGCGCCTGCAGCGCACGCTGTTTCTCTTCGGCATTGAACAAACCGAAACTGCCGCGCCAGCGCGGCATACGCCCTAAACAGCCGAGCAGCACGTTCTGCAGCACGCTGAGGCGGCCGACCAGATTGAACTGCTGGAAGATGTAGCCAATATCGGCGCGCAAACGACGGACTTCGCCATTCAGCCGGCCGGCGGCCTGTACCTCACGCCCCAACACTTGGATGCTGCCGCCACCTGCACGGTCGCAACAGGCCAGGCCGGCAACATGACGCAGTAAGGTCGACTTACCAGAACCCGAGGCTCCGATCAGCGCCACCATTTCACCGGGCTCGACGGACAGCGCCAGATCGAACAGCGCCTGCTTGCGACCGAACGTCTTATTCAGGTTTTCAACCCGGATCACCGCGCTCATCGAATGCCTCCTTTTTATTAGCGTTTACACCGCGACCGTAAGCCGCTTTCTGGTGTAGACCAAGGTAGGCAAATCCTGTGTCAGAGCGATTAATGAGCCGTGACACTTGAGTGACCATTGCTTGAAGCTTTTCCTGCAAAAAAATTAGCGTGTGTTTTTTGCAGGGTGCAGCGCATTTCTGATAGCCGGTGCTGGCAAAACGCCTTTACTCGACGCAAAATTACGGCACGTTATTGACGCCAAAATAACGACTCATAGACTGACAAGTCACTTCGCGATTCAAATGGCTTTCTGGCTGAACGGTTAGTGCTAAAGATGGTCAAACCGGTGACAATCCTATAGCCCATTGCCAGTATCGCTTTCCTGAACTAACCGGTTTAATGTACGCGCCCTATGAAACCAGCACTCTATTCCAGCCGTACCGCTGACAAGTTCGTAGTTCGTCTGCCTGATGGCATGCGCGAACGTATTGCGGATGTCGCACGTAACCATCACCGCAGCATGAATTCGGAGATCATTGCTCGCCTTGAGCAGAGCATGCTCCAGGAAAGCACACTGGGTGACGAACTCAACATGCGCCTGGACAGCCCCGAGCTGTCGCTGCATGAACGCGAGTTGCTGCAACGTTTCCGCCAGCTGTCGCGGCGCCAGCAAAATGCCCTGGTGGCATTGATTGCTCACGACGCAGAGATGGCCAACGAAGAAGACGCCTGATGCGCTGTACAGTAAAAAACCGGCTTAGGCCGGTTTTTTACTGCAACTAAAACGGCATTCGCCCTATTCCGGCTGTGGTACACCTCAGAGAGGTCACACCCAGAACGGCAAGCCAATAAAAAACCGCCTCTAGGGCGGTTTTTTATTGGCTATTCCTATCAACCGACAAAGCTGAGTAATACCCCTGCGGCCACCGCAGCAGCCTATTGGTACCGCCACCAACAGCCTTGAACCCTTCGATGTCGTCGTTGACTTGCACCACATAGGACCTGCCAACCACTTCAACGGTGTAGACCTCAGGCTTGCTGGCCTCACGAGCGGGCACTTCCTTGCCTGCCGGCACCGGCTCGAGCACCGCCGGATTACCACGGTTTTACAGAAATTCCAGGCCGATCTGCGGGAACAGGGCGTAGGTAAGAACATCGTCGATTTCATCGGCAGCGAGCTTGATGCCCCTCTCTTTGGCAATACCTTCGAGCTCAGCAGCCAGCTTTTCCATTCCGGTATCAAGCATATAGGCTGGTAACAGCTTCAGCGCCATCGAACAGCCTGGCCAACGGTGACGAAGACTGCACAACTGGCGTCGGCACAGCAAACTGCGCAATAACCCACGACATCACGCGGGTCATCAAGACCAGCAGCACTAAGAAGAGAAACACAAAACCCATACCGAACAGCATGAACTCGACACCCCCGAACAGGAGTTCACTGAGAGTGATATGGGCTCCATTATCAGCATCGGATGATGCTGATTTAATTATTAGAAAAGGGGCGCTCTGGAAACCATAGTCGAACAAAGGTGACGAGCCTTAGCCTGATATGGGCGCGTGAAGCAAACCTGCCTGGCTGGATGGAACATTGCTATCAAGAATGCACCACTCCAGCCAGTGATCGAATCAGAGCAGAAACAAACTGGCCAGCCCCAGGAAGATAAAGAAGCCGCCGCTGTCGGTGACCGCCGTGATCATCACACTGGCACCCATGGCCGGATCCCGCCCCATACGCACCAGCGTCATGGGAATCAGCACCCCCATCAACGCCGCCAACAACAGGTTGAGGGTCATCGCAGCAGTCATCACCACCCCCAGCGACCAGCTGTCATACAACAGAAATGCCACAACACCGATCACCCCACCCCAGATCAAGCCGTTGATCAGCCCCACACCCAGCTCCTTGCGAATCAGACGTCCGGTATTGCCAGTACTGACCTGATCCAGCGCCATGGCGCGAACGATCATGGTGATGGTCTGGTTACCGGAGTTACCGCCAATGCCCGCAACAATCGGCATCAGCGCCGCCAGCGCCACCAGCTTCTCAATAGAGCCTTCAAACAGACCAATCACCCGCGACGCCATAAAGGCTGTAACCAGGTTGATGGCCAGCCAGGCCCAGCGGTTGCGTAGGGATTTCCACACCGAGGCGAAAATGTCTTCCTCCTCGCGCAGACCGGCCATATTGAGGACTTCGCTTTCGCTTTCCTCACGAATCAGGTCGACCATCTCGTCAATGGTCAGACGGCCGATCAACTTGCCGTTCTTGTCCACCACGGGAGAGGAAATCAGGTCATAGCGTTCGAATGCCTGCGCCGCATCATAGGCGTCTTCGTCTGGATGGAAACTCACCGGATCAGTGGCCATGACTTCACTGACCAGCTTGTCCGGATCATTGACCAGCAGCCGCTTGACCGGCAGCACACCCTTGAGCACCCCGTCGTAATCAACTACGAACAGCTTGTCGGTATGCCCCGGCAGCTCCTTGAGACGACGCAGGTAGCGCAGCACCACTTCCAGGCTGACATCCTCCCGGATGGTGACCATCTCGAAGTCCATTAGTGCGCCGACCTGATCGTCATCGTAGGACAGCGCCGAACGCACACGCTCACGCTGCTGGGCGTCGAGGGTTTCCATCAGCTCATGGACAACATCACGCGGCAGCTCGGAGGCCAGGTCAGCCAGCTCGTCGGCGTCCATTTCCTTGGCCGCCGCGAGAATTTCATGGTCATCCATGTCGGCGAGCAGGGTTTCGCGCACCGCATCGGACACTTCAAGAAGAATGTCGCCGTCGCGCTCAACCTTGACCAACTGCCAGACAGTCAGGCGATCGCCCAAGGGCAAGGCTTCGAGAATATGAGCAACGTCAGCGGAGTGCAGCTCATCAAGCTTGCGCTGCAATTCGGCGAGATTTTGCCGGTGCACCAGGTTTTCCACCCGGTCGTGGTGTAAGCCTTCCTGACGATGAGTCAGGTCTTCCACCACTTTGTGGCGATGCAACAGTTCGACCACCTGAGCCAGGCGGACCTGCAGACTTTCTTGCGGTTTTTTTGCTTCTACTTCAGTCATGGCATGCTCCACCCCCAGCGGCAGCGCACGCCACAGAGGGTCAATCAGTCAACACGTGATTGCACAATCGAGATTCAGAGTAACTACTGGGTAAGTCCATGGTGGTTTTCCACAAGCCCCGGCGGGGCTGACACGCAAATGATACCACCGCCAAAGCGCTTTGCATGTGACAAAAACAATCCTAGAACAAGCGCTTGCAAGACAAACTTGAGTACGCGTGTACATATCTGTAGCTGCGACGAGCCGCACATTGCACAAGGCACGCCTGGCGATCACAAAGGTATCGGCTACCCTTCTGAACTGAACCGTCATGGAGGACGTACGATGCGAGGACTGCATTACGCAGCTTGCTGCGCCATTCTGCTTTGCCCATTGAGCACGCTCGGCTCAACTGTATACCGCTGCGAAGATGCCAAGGGGCATATCACTTTCACCCGCCAGGGTTGCCCTGCTAGCCACCAGCAAAGCCTGCAGCAGGCTTATAACCCCACACCCGGCAGCGGCAAACCGGTGCCACTGGCCAAACCACAAAAAAGCAACCACAACAGCAAGAAGACCGATAAGCAGGAGCTGGCGGTGGTCGGCGTCAAGGAGGACGCTTGCGGCAACCAACTAAGCAGCAGTGAGCGCCGCGCCGCGATCATCAAACAGCAGATCCGCACGGGCATGAGTCGCGCCGATGTGGAAAGCAGCCTGGGCAGACCCGACAAGGTCAGCGAACACAACGGTCAGACGCGTTATGTCTATCAGGGCAAGAAAGGGAACAAGCGCAATGTCAGTTTCGATGAAGCCGGCTGCGTCAAAGGCAAAACCAAACGCTGAAGCCTGCAGAGCACATGGCCGGAAAACACACTCATCACCGCGTCACACAACCTGACAAATAGCCCGGTAAAAACCTGGGCAATAAAAAAGGGCCTGCATCACTGCAGGCCCTTCTTGTGTGGCGGACTCAGGAGGATTCGAACCTCCGACCGCTCGGTTCGTAGCCGAGTACTCTATCCAGCTGAGCTATGAGTCCATTTGGCGTTTTTTATACCAGATCACCACTGGTTGCCCGAATCATCCGCAGTGCAGATGTTTCGTATATGGCGGACTCAGGAGGATTCGAACCTCCGACCGCTCGGTTCGTAGCCGAGTACTCTATCCAGCTGAGCTATGAGTCCGTATAGCGTGCGCATTATAAGGAGTCGATTTTCATAATCAAGCATTAAATCGAATAGTTTCAATAACTTATCGCTTTAACGCAACACTACCTACAACACTAAATATGGCGGAGAAGGGGGGATTCGAACCCCCGACACCCTTTTGAGGTGTACTCCCTTAGCAGGGGAGCGCCTTCGGCCACTCGGCCACCTCTCCGCAACACGGGGCGCATGATAACCATGTTTTCCCCGTTTGCAAAGCCAAAATTTCAATAAAATTAGTGGCTTGGTTCCTCACCCTTCTCTTTCTGGATGCGCTGGTAAATTTCCTCACGGTGCACAGCGACTTCTTTAGGCGCGTTAACGCCTATGCGCACCTGATTACCTTTAACGCCCAACACGGTGACAGTGACTTCGTCACCCACCATCAGGGTCTCTCCGACCCGGCGAGTCAGAATCAGCATTCCTTTCTCCTTACGGATATCAGTTCAATACAGCAGCAGTCTGCAAAAAAGAAAATGGTGGCAGCCCCGAATATCTCAAGCAGAGCCTTCACCCAAGTATTGACCAGTGTGAGCAGAAAGAAAGTTCCTGCTCATGCCAACCAAAAAGACAAAAGGCGCGGGATAAACCGCGCCTTTCGGATAATGCCTCAGTCGCCCTGACGGGCCGGGGCATCCAGTTCAAAAGCAGTGTGCAGGGCGCGCACCGCCAACTCCAGATATTTCTCCTCGATTACCACGGAGACTTTGATTTCCGAGGTCGAGATCATCTGGATATTGATATTTTCCTTGGCCAGCGCTTCGAACATGCGGCTGGCGACGCCGGCGTGGGAACGCATGCCGACACCCACAATGGACACCTTGGCGATCTTGGTGTCGCCAATCACTTCGCGCGCACCCAGTTCGCGAGCGGTGTTTTCCAACACTTCGAACGCCGCGGTGTAGTCATTGCGGTGTACGGTGAAGGTGAAATCGGTGGTGTTATCGTGCGAAACGTTCTGCACGATCATGTCGACTTCGATGTTCGCGGCACTGATCGGGCCGAGGATCTTGAACGCCACGCCCGGGATGTCCGGTACGCCACGGACAGTCAGCTTGGCTTCGTCGCGGTTAAAAGCGATGCCGGAGATAATCGGCTGTTCCATGGATGCCTCTTCATCAAGGGTAATGAGGGTGCCCGGCCCCTCTTGGAAGCTGTGCAGCACGCGCAGCGGGACGTTGTACTTGCCGGCGAATTCCACCGAACGAATCTGCAGTACCTTGGAGCCGAGGCTGGCCATTTCCAGCATCTCTTCGAAGGTGATTTTTTCCAGGCGCTGAGCCTGCGGCACTACACGCGGGTCGGTGGTGTACACACCATCAACGTCGGTGTAGATCTGACACTCATCGGCCTTCAGCGCAGCAGCCAGCGCCACACCGGTGGTGTCTGAACCACCACGACCCAGCGTGGTGATATTGCCGTGCTCGTCGACACCCTGGAAACCGGCGACCACCACCACACGACCGGCCTTGAGGTCGGCACGCAGTTTCTGGTCATCGATCTGCAGGATGCGCGCCTTGTTGTGCGCACTATCGGTCAGGATGCGCACCTGGTTGCCGGTATAGGACACCGCCGGCACGCCAATCTTGATCAGCGCCATGGCCAGCAGGGCAATCGTCACCTGCTCGCCGGTAGAGACCATCACGTCAAGTTCACGCGGTACCGGCTGACCATCACTGACCTGTTTGGCCAGATCGATCAGGCGATTGGTTTCACCGCTCATGGCGGAAACCACAACCACAATATCATCGCCGTTTTCGCGGAATTTCTTCACCTTCGCGGCCACCTGCTGAATACGCTCAACAGTGCCGACGGAGGTGCCGCCAAATTTCTGTACGATCAAAGCCATTTCAAAGCCGCCTCAGCCCGTGAAGGGCGCCCATTAAACAGATAACTCAAAACCCTGCCAAGGCCCGCCGGGCGTATGCCGGACCTTGCTCTGTACACTCAAGCAATCCGCTACTTACAGACCTTGCTCAGCAAAAGTAACAGCCAGCGCCAACGCACCATCCAGTGCAGCCGCATCGACACCACCGCCTTGAGCCATGTCCGGACGACCGCCGCCCTTGCCGCCGACAGCAGCAGCAGCCTGCTTCATCAGCTCGCCGGCCTTCAGCTTGGCGGTCAGATCCTGCGTTACACCAGCCACCAGCACGACCTTGTCCTCCTGCACGCCGCCGAGCAGGATCACCGCGCTGCCGAGCTTGTTCTTCAGCTGATCGACCATCGCCAGCAGCGCCTTGCCATCCAGGCCGTCGAGACGCGCAGTCAGCACCTTGATGCCTTTGACGTCGACAGCCGAACCCGCCAGGTCATTACCCGCCGCGCTGGCGGCCTTGGCCTTGAGCTGCTCCAGTTCTTTCTCCAGCTGACGGTTGCGCTCCAGCACACCGGCGAGCTTGTCCAGCAGGTTGTCACGGCTGCCCTTGACCAGCGCCGCCGCTTCTTTCAGCTGTTCTTCCGCACCATTGAGGTAGGCAAAAGCGGCTGCGCCGGTGACCGCTTCAATTCGGCGCACGCCAGCCGCCACACCGCTTTCGCTGATGATTTTGAACACGCCGATATCGCCTGTGCGCTTGGCGTGGGTACCGCCGCAGAGTTCAACGGAGAAGTCGCCGCCCATGCTCAGCACGCGCACCTGATCACCGTACTTCTCACCGAACAGCGCCATGGCCCCTTTGGCCTTGGCCGTTTCGATGTCGGTCTCCAGGGTTTCAACTTCGCTGTTGCCGCGCACTTCACGGTTGACGATGCTCTCCAGTTCTTTCAGCTGCGCTGGAGTGATCGCCTCAAAGTGGCTGAAATCAAAACGCAGACGCTGACTGTCGACCAGCGAGCCCTTCTGGGTCACGTGCTCACCGAGCACCTGACGCAGGGCCGCGTGCAGCAAGTGAGTCGCAGAGTGATTGAGCGCAGTGGCCTGACGCACGCTGGCGTCGACTTCGGCCTTGACCGAGGTGCCGACACTCAAGCCGCCTTTGAGCGCAACCCCGTGGTGCAGGAACGCGCCGCCAGCCTTGGTGGTATCGCGCACATCGAAACGCACGCCTGCACCTTCAAGAAAGCCGCAGTCACCGACCTGACCACCGGATTCGGCATAGAACGGCGTCTGATCGAGGACCACAACGCCCTCCTCGCCCTCACTCAGACTGTCGACGGCCTGACCGGCCTTGAACAGCGCAATGATCTTGCCGCTGCCACTGGTGCCCTGGTAACCAAGGAACGCGGTGTCGCTATCAACCTTGACCAGGCTGTTGTAGTCCATGCCGAAGGCGCTGGCAGAGCGGGCGCGCTTGCGCTGCTCTTCCATTTCGCGCTCGAAGCCTTCTTCATCCAGGGTCAACTCACGCTCACGGGCGATGTCGCCGGTGAGGTCCATCGGGAAGCCGAAGGTGTCGTACAACTTGAAGATCACTTCACCCGGAATCACCGTGCCTTTCAACTCGGCCAAGTCTTGTTCAAGAATCTTCAAGCCCTGCTCCAGGGTCTTGGCGAACTGCTCTTCTTCGGTTTTCAGCACGCGCTCGATATGCGCCTGCTGCTGTTTCAGCTCAGGGAAGGCATCGCCCATCTCGGCCACCAGCGCGGCAACGATCTGATAGAAGAAGCTGCCCTTGGCGCCCAGTTTGTTACCGTGACGGCAGGCGCGACGGATAATACGGCGCAGCACGTAGCCACGCCCCTCATTGGACGGCGTCACGCCATCCGCGATCAGGAAGCCGCACGAGCGGATATGGTCAGCGACCACTTTCAGCGACGCCTGGCCTTCGTTGGCGCAACCGATGGCCTTGGCCGCCGCGTTCAGCAGGCTCTGGAACAGGTCAATCTCGTAGTTCGAATTGACGTGTTGCAGCACGGCGCTGATGCGCTCCAGGCCCATGCCGGTGTCCACGCTCGGTGCCGGCAGCGGGTGCAGCACGCCATCGGCAGTACGGTTGAACTGCATGAACACGTTGTTCCAGATTTCGATGTAGCGATCACCGTCCTCTTCCGGGCTGCCGGGTGGACCGCCCCAGATGTGATCGCCGTGATCGAAGAAAATCTCGGTGCACGGGCCGCACGGGCCTGTGTCGCCCATGGTCCAGAAGTTGTCGGACGCGTACGGCGCACCTTTGTTGTCGCCGATGCGGATCATGCGCTCGACCGGAACGCCGATTTCCTTGTTCCAGATATCAAAGGCTTCATCGTCGGTGGCGTAGACGGTGACCCAGAGTTTTTCCTTGGGCAGGTTCAGCCAGTTTTCGCCAGTGAGGAACTCCCAGGCGAAGTGAATGGCGTCGCGCTTGAAATAGTCGCCAAAGCTGAAGTTGCCGAGCATTTCGAAGAAGGTGTGGTGACGTGCGGTGTAACCGACGTTTTCCAGGTCGTTGTGCTTGCCGCCGGCACGCACGCACTTCTGGCTGGTGGCGGCGCGGGTGTAGGCGCGCTTTTCCAGGCCGAGGAAGCAATCCTTGAACTGGTTCATCCCTGCGTTGGTGAACAGCAGGGTCGGGTCATTGCCCGGAATCAGGGAGCTGGAGGCGACACGGGTGTGTCCCTTCTGTTCGAAGAAGCTGAGGAAGGCTTCACGGATTTCTGCGCTTTTCATAGGAATCTTCCAAAAACCAGCGGCCACGACAAAGCCGGCAAAGGGCCGCATTATATCGGGCCTGCGCTAGGGGGCTAGTGCCTTTATTGATAGAGGGCGACTATTCATCGCCCCAAGACAATCAATTCCGGCGAAATTCGGCGAAGGCTGCGACCACCTGATCGATATCCGCCGCAGCAATATCCAGGTGAGTGACCATGCGCAGCCGTGGTGCGGCGGTGAGTTTGATCCCGCGCGCGGCGCAGAAGGCCTTCAGCGCGCCAGCCTGCTCGCCGACCTGGGCGTAGACCATATTGGTCTGCACCGGCTCCACTGCATAACCCAGCTCGCGCAAGCCGGCAGCCAATCGCTCGGCGTTGGCGTGATCCTCGGCCAGGCGCGCCACCTGATGTTGCAAGGCATACAAACCGGCGGCTGCGAGCATACCGGCCTGACGCATACCACCGCCGACCATCTTGCGCAGCCGTCGCGCCTTGCCGATCAGCTCGGCTGAGCCGCACAGCACAGAGCCAATCGGCGCGCCGAGACCTTTGGACAAGCACACCGACACTGAATCGAAGTACTGCGTGATGTCACGCGCTGGCACGCCCAACTTGACCGCCGCGTTGTACAACCGCGCGCCATCCAGGTGCAGGGCCAGCCCGCGCCGTTTGGTCAGCTCGCGCGCCGCCTGCAGATAGGCCTGCGGCAGCACCTTGCCCTGCATGGTGTTTTCCAGTGCCAGCAAGCGGGTACGGGCGAAGTGGAAGTCATCCTGCTTGATGGCGGCTTCGACCTTGGCCAAATCCAACGAGCCATCCGCTTCGCCGTCAATCGGCTGCGGCTGGATCGAACCGAGCACCGCCGCGCCGCCACCTTCGTACTTATAGGTATGCGCCTGCTGGCCGACGATGTATTCGTCACCGCGCGCGCAATGGGCCATCAATCCGAGCAAATTACTCATGGTGCCAGTGGGCACGAACAGCGCCGCCTCGAAGCCCAGCTCAGCCGCCAGATACTGCTCCAGGTGATTGACCGTAGGGTCTTCGCCATACACGTCATCGCCCAGCGCGGCGGCTTGCATGGCCTCGCGCATACCTGGAGTCGGCTGGGTGACGGTGTCGCTGCGCAGGTCGATAACGGGCATGGCGGGCAGTCCTTAAATGAGGCTAAAGCCCGATGCTAAAGCGCGCCCACAAGGCAAACAAGGTACAGATCAGGCGATAAACCGCAGGACAGATTACGAGCCAGCCGAGTTAACTCAGGCCAACTGCACGTCTTCGGCGGGAACGATCAGGATGCCGGCGCGCAGTCCGTTCTTGACCTTGGGGTTGGGGAAGATGATGCGTGCACCCGGCTCATCTACCACCCAGCGGGTATCGGCCAGATCCTCGGCCAGCAAGTAGCCCTGCGGCAGTTCGCTGAAGTTCTCGATGTCGGCCGGCAAGTGCAGTTTGAAGGCGTCGCTGTGCTTGATCACTTCGCGCGCTACGGCAAATAACTTCAGCTCGCCCAGATCATCAGTGACACCTTCGGGCTCGCGGCCTTCGATCAGGGCCCGCAGATGCTGTTCAAGCAGATCGAGGTTAACCAACTCGTTCTGCCCAAACGGCCGCGCCTTACCCAGTTCCAGGGTGAAGGCTTCCGCCCCAAGCTGGGTATAGGTGTAGGCGCTGAAGGTAATCGAGCTTTTATTGTGCAACAGCACCGCCTCAATCCCGGCAGCGCTCAGGCGCGCCAGTTCGCGCTGACTGCGTGGGCGGCCTTCCTGAAACGGGTAGAGGGCGAACTGCTCGATTTTTGACCCGCGAATCGCCGTGTGCAGGTCGTAATGCAGACGGGTGCGCTCCGGCTTGCTGAAGAAGGCTGCAGCCATATGTTCCAAATCGCAAGCACGCAACGCTTCAGCACCGGTGTGCTGATCGTGGCGGCCGTTGAACAGGCGGTTGATGTCCTGCTCGATATAGCGCTCACCGCTGCGCATGGCGGCGGGGTTACCGAACAGAAAGAGAATCCGCGCGCGAGGCTTCAACTGGCTGCGGGCAATGCCTTGCAGCAGGCGGTCAAGCAATTCAATCGGCGCGGTTTCATTGCCATGGAGACCGGCAGACAGCAGCAGATCCAGGCCATTGTCGCTGGCCACCGGCGGCGTTATTTCCAACGCGCCTTCGGCCAGCCAACGCAAACGCGTGCCCTCGGGGGTCAGCTGAATCTTCGCTGCCGGTTCGTGGCCAGCCAGGGTCAGTTCAAGCAGTTTACCGAGGGCAAGCATGGGCGTTTCCTCTGAACGTGTTTACGACCTCGCGAGCTAGAGCCATACAAGGCAAGATCAGGCGAAGAAGCGAAGTTTACGAGCTGTAAATGAGCATTCCGAGCCTGCTTTTAACGCAGCAGGGCTGACGCGCAGCAGACCGTAAACAGGTTCTCAGTGGTTGCAGTCTGGGCCATGCACGTGGCCGTCTTCGTCAGTCAGATCAGCCGCTTCCATTTCCAGCTCCAGGCTGACCAGATTGGTGGCCAACGGACGCAGCAGCAGGTTGGCGTACTCGGTGTCGCCCTCCTCCACGTCCACACCAATCATCAGTTGGCCATTACCGACCTGCTGAATCCAGATTTCCTTACCCTGCCAGACCACGGCAAACCGTGTGCAGGAAGTTTCCAGCTGGGTGCCGTCAGTGTCCTCGAGTATCAGTTGCAGGGCGTCGCTCATAAAATCTCCACAATGTTTTACGTAGGGTGGATGTCGCTTTTACATCCACCGGTGGATCGATAAGACGTGACCCACCCTACTCAAGCTAATTGGAATGGATAAACCGCGCCCAGTTTAAGGATCTGCGTCAGTTCGTCCAAGGCCGCGCGGCATTCGTTAAGCAATTGTGGGTCAGCCAGATCGTTTTCGCTCAAGCGATCACGGTAGTGCTTGTCGACCCAGACGTTGAGGCTGTCGTGCAGCGTCGGGGTCATGATCACACCCTGATTGACCGCCGCCAGTTCGTGCTCCTTGAGCGCCACGCGCAGGCGCAGGCAAGCCGGGCCACCGCCGTTCTGCATGCTCTGCTTGAGGTCGAAGACCTTGACCTCGCGAATCGGCCCATTACCGCTGGTCAGTTGCTCCAGGTAGCGCCAAACGTTGCCGTTGTTGCGGCACTCTTCCGGCACGATCAGCAGCATGCCGCCCTCGGCGCGGTTGAGCAGCTGGCTGTTGAACAGGTAGGACTTGACCGCATCCTCCACTGTCACCGCATCACGCGGCACGCACACCGCCTGGAAGTTGCCGCCACGGCGGGCGAGCTTATCGCTCAGCTCAGCCAGCACCTTGTCGGTGTCGAGGAAGGCGTCCTGGTGATAGAACAGCACCTCGCCATTGCCCACGGCGATCACGTCGTTGTGGAACACGCCCTGATCAATCACCGCTGGCGTTTGCTGGGCGTAGACCACACCGTCATCGTTCAGGCCATGCAGACGGGCCACCGCCTGCGAGGCTTCCAGGGTCTGCCGCGCCGGGTAACGCTGCGGTGCCGGGAAGCGACTGTCGAAGGCACTGCGGCCAAAGACGAAGAACTCCACACCGGCATCGCCGTAGCCTTTGCAGAAGCGTGTGTGGTTGGCCGCGCCTTCATCGCCGAACTGAGCGACAGCCGGCAATGCGGCGTGGTGAGCAAAGTGCTGCTCATTGGCGAACATCGCGCTGAGCACCCGACTGGTGGTCGGGTGCTCGATCGAGCGATGGAATTTGCAATTGAGGTTGGCGGCGGTGAAATGCACGCGACCATCGGCCGTATCCGCACTCGGGCTGACAGTGCAGGCGTTGGCCGTCCACATGCTCGACGCCGAGCAGCTGGCCACCAGCAGTGGCATGGCGTCTTTCGCGGCGTTCTGGATCACCTGCGCGTCGGTGCCGGTAAAACCCAGGCTGCGCAGCACGGCGATATTCGGACGCTCCTGCGGGGCCAGTACACCCTGCTTGAAGCCCATGTCCATCAGGGCCTTCATCTTGGCCAGGCCCTGCTTGGCGGCTTCTTTCGGATTGGACGCGGCCTGGCTGTTGCTCTGCGAAGCGACGTTGCCGTAGGACAGCCCGCCGTAGTTGTGAGTCGGCCCGACCAGTCCGTCGAAATTCACTTCATATGAGTTGCTCACAGACTTACTCCGGGTGTCAGGGTGGCGGGCAGGCTCAGGCTGTCGGATTCCAGCGAGGCCACCGGGTAGGCACAATAGTCGGCTGCGTAATAGGCACTGGCGCGGTGGTTGCCAGAAGCCCCCACACCGCCGAAGGGCGCGGTGCTGGCGGCACCGGTCAGCTGCTTATTCCAGTTGACGATACCGGCGCGACTGTGCAGCCAGAACTCTTCGTAGCGCGCCTTGGAGTCGGACAACAGGCCAGCGGCCAGACCGTACTGGGTGTTGTTGGCCTCAACGATGGCCGCATCGAAATCGGCGTAGCGAATCACCTGCAACAACGGGCCAAAGAACTCTTCATCCGGACGATTGGCGACCTCGGTCACATCGATAATCCCAGGCGTGAGCAGGGCGGCACCGGCCAACGGCTGAGTCATTTCCAACAGTGGATTGGCGCCCTGAGCCAGCAAGTGCTGCTGCGCCTTGAGCAGGTGCTGTGCGGCGGTCAGGGAAATCACCGAGCCCATAAAGGGCGCAGGCTGAGCATCGAAGCTACCGACCTTGATACTGGCGGCAACCTCCACCAGGCGCTCCAGCAGGCTATCGCCCCACGCGCCTTGCGGCACCAGCAGGCGGCGTGCGCAGGTGCAGCGCTGGCCGGCGGAAATAAACGCCGATTGGATAATGGTGTACACCGCCGCATTGAGGTCAGCAACCTGATCCACCAGCAGCGGGTTATTGCCGCCCATTTCCAGGGCGAGGATCTTGTCCGGGCGACCGGCGAACTGGTTGTGCAGCAGGTTGCCGGTGCGGCTGGAGCCGGTGAAGAACAAGCCGTCGATACCGTCATGCGCGGCCAGCGCCACGCCAGTTTCGCGCGCACCCTGCACCAGGTTGAGCACGCCCGCCGGCAGACCGGCTTCGATCCAGCACTTGACGGTCAGCTCGGCGACTTTCGGCGTCAGCTCGCTGGGTTTGAACACCACGCAATTACCTGCCAGCAGCGCCGGCACGATATGCCCGTTAGGCAGGTGACCCGGGAAGTTGTAAGGGCCGAAGACTGCGACCACGCCATGCGGCTTGTGCCGTAGCACAGCAGTGGCATCAGCCAGCGGGCCGCTCTTCTCACCGGTACGTTCGCGGTAGCTCTGAATCGAGATGGCAACCTTGTTGACCATGCTGGTGACTTCGGTGGCGGTTTCCCACAGCGGTTTGCCGGTTTCCTCGCCAATGCAGTGGCCAAGCGCCTCAGCATGCTGTTTGAGGGTGGCAGCAAACTGTTCGAGCACAACGATACGCTCATCCAGCGAGCGCGTAGCCCAGACCGGGAAGGCCGCGCGGGCAGCCTGCACGGCTGCATCCACCTGTTCTGACGTGGCAGCGCGTCCATGCCAGATGACTTCCTGGCTGACCGGATTGAGTGATTCCAGGGCTTCACCCTGACCCGCGATCCAACCACCGGCGATGTAATGAGTGCTCATCTTGTTTTATCACTCCCAGCAAGGTGTAGACCCGGCCTGCACCGGATCAGCAAATAGAGACAGCGGCGCCCAGGTCTAACCGCGAGCGGTAACCGCAACCGCACGTACCTGATCGCCCGCCGACAGCTGCAAGCGCTTGGCAGTCGGGGCATCGACCACCAGGGTGCCGGCGGCCAAACGCGCTGACGCTGCGGTAATCCGGCAGTCGTCGCGCTTGCGGTTGTGGATCAGGAATTGCGGGGCATCGTCGCCCGGGGTGCCAATCGCCAGGACCAGCACCTGGCTGTCCTGCACCGCGCGAATCTTCGCGGTTTCGGCTTCGATGGCCGGGCCGGCATCGAAGATATCGACATAGCCCTGGTAGCTGAAACCTTCGCCCTTGAGCATCGCCAGCGCCGGCTCGGTATCCGGGTGCACACGGCCGATGATGTTGCGCGCATCCTCCGAGAGGAAGCAGGTGTAGAGCGGAAACTTGGGCATCAGCTCGGCGATGAAGGCCTTGTTACCGACCCCAGTGAGGTAGTCAGCCTGGCTGAATTCCATCTTGAAGAAGTGTCGCCCCAGGCTTTCCCAGAACGGTGAACGGCCCTGCTCATCGGACATGCCGCGCATCTCGGCAATCACCTTGTCGCCGAACAGTTCACGGAATTCGGCGATAAACAGAAAGCGCGCCTTGGACAGCAAGCGACCATTCAGGCCGCTGCGCTGGTCGCTGCGCAGAAACAGCGAGCACAGCTCGGAGTTGCCGGTCAGGTCGTTGGCCAGGAACAGAGTGGGGATCTGCCGATGGATATTCAGCTCCTGCGAAGCGCTGACGGTCAGGCCAACCCGGTAGTTGTACCAGGGCTCACGCAGGCCCACGGCACCCGCGACGGCCGAGATACCCACCACTTCGCCGTTATCGTCTTCGAGCACGAACAGGTAATCGGCATCGGCCCGCGCGGCTTCGCCACGGAAGGTTTTCTCGGCCCAGCCCACGCGGTGCGCCAGGCGTTCCTCGTTGGCCGGTAAGGTGGTCAGGCCTGCGCCAGTACTGCGCGCCAGTTGCAACAGGGCCGGCAGATCAGTGCTGCGGACGGGACGAACGATCATGCGCTAACTCCTTAAACCGCAACCAGGCGTACGCTGACGCCATCGCCGACACCCAGGGCTTCGGCAACCGCCACACTGAGGGCCACTGGCTTACCCGGCACCCAATCCAGCTCCACCACCACCGCGCGAAAGTCCTGCAACTGGCCATTACAGACCAGGTACGGCCGCCCGCCTTTGATGGGCTCGTCTTTGTCGGCCGACAAACGCACAGGCACCACACGGCTTTGAGCAATCGAGCGAATACCCGAGGTGCGCGCGTGCAGGGTCGGGCCGCCGTCGAAAATATCGATGTAGTGGTCAGTTTCAAAGCCTTCGCGCATGAGGATGTCGAAGCTGATCTGCGCCCGCGGATGCACCTGACCCATGGCTTCCTGCGCCTCATCCGGCAGCAGCGGCACGTAGATCGGATAATGCGGCATCAACTCGGCCAGGAAGGTGCGGCTCTTCAACCCACACAGCCGTTCGGCCTCGGTGTAGTTCATGTCGAAGAAGTTGCGCCCCACCGCATCCCAGAACGGCGAATCGCCGGCCTCGTCGCTGTAACCCACGATCTCCACCACCAGCGCATCGGCAAAGCGCTCTGGGTGATTGGCGAGAAACAACAAACGGCCACGGGAATTGAGTTCCGACCAGGCGGTGTTCACCAAGGGCCGCTCGACGTAGAAACTGGTCAACAGGCTGTTGCCGGTCAGGTCGTGGCACAGCGAGAGCACGTGGATCTTGTTATGGATCTTCAGCTCGCGGGAGTTGTGCACAAAGGTTTCGTTACGGAAGCTGTAGAACGGCTCGGAGTAGCCGGCCGAGGCGACGATGCCGGAGCAACCTACCAGGCGACCGCTCTCAGTGTCCTCAAGAACGAAGAAGTAGCTTTCTTCACCGTTGAAGCTGACTTCGGCGGCAAACGAAGCCTCCGAGGCAGCAATTTTTTCACGCAGACGATCAGCGTCGTCCGGCAGTGAAGTCACACCAACCGGGCTGTCCGCGGCGAGACGCTGCACTTCAGTGAGGTCGGCCATTTGCGCGGGGCGCATCACCAGCATGGTGCCACTCCTTTTGATAAAAGCTCCAAGCAGCCCAAGCAGGGCGGCCTAGAGAAAACCGCAACAAACGCCGCGGCACACACAGAGACAGGCTTCCTTACTGTTAGCTCAACCCGTCCGTGGGTCGAGCAGGCGCGGCCTGAACCGCCGTAAACGGCAGGCCAGGCCGGCAATCAGGCTTGGACCAGCTTGGCGACAGCACGCTCAAAACGCGCCAGGCCCTCATCGATATCGGCATCTTCCACCACCAGGCTCGGAGCGAAACGCACCACGTCCGGGCTGGCCTGCAGCACCATCACACCTTCCACGGCCGCCGCGTCGAGAATTACCTTGGCCTTGCCTTTCCAGGCATCGGAGAGCACCGCACCGATCAGCAGACCGAGACCGCGTACGTCGCTGAACACGCCATACTGCTGGCCAATCTGCTCCAGCTTGGTTTTGAAACGCAGGTGCTTGGCCTTCACCCCGTTGAGTACCTGCGGAGTGTTGATGGTGTCGATCACCGCCTCGCCGACCGCACAGGCCAGCGGATTACCGCCGTAGGTGGTGCCGTGAGTGCCAACGGCCAAGTGTTTGGCCAATGCTTCGGTGGTCAGCATCGCGCCAATCGGGAAACCACCGCCCAGGCTCTTGGCGCTGGAAAGGATGTCCGGGGTCACGCCGTAATGCTGATAGGCGAACAACGCACCACTGCGACCCATGCCGCTCTGCACTTCGTCAAACACCAGTAGCGCATTGTGCTGATCGCACAACTCGCGAGCCGCTTGCAGGTAAGCCAGATCCGCCGGCAGCACACCGCCTTCACCCTGAATCGGCTCCAGCACCACGGCGCAGGTTTTGTCCGATACAGCCGCTTTCAGCGCGTCGATATCGTTATACGGAATGTGGCTGATGCCCTGAATCTTCGGGCCGAAACCATCGGAATACTTCGGCTGACCGCCGACGCTCACGGTAAACAGGGTGCGCCCGTGGAAGCTGTTGGTCGCGGCGATGATTTCGCACTTGTCTTCGCCGAACTTATCGAACGCCACGCGACGGGCCAGCTTGAACGCGGCCTCGTTGGCTTCGGCGCCGGAGTTACAGAAGAACACGCGCTCGGCGAAGGTGGCGTCGATTAGCTTCTTGGCCAGGCGCAGGGCCGGCTCGTTGGTGAACACGTTGGATACATGCCAGAGGTTGCCCGCCTGCTCGGTGAGCGCCTTGACCAGCGCCGGATGAGCGTGACCCAGTACGTTGACGGCAATACCGCCGGCAAAGTCGATCAGCTCGCGACCGCTTTGATCCCATACGCGCGAACCGGCGCCACGTACTGGAATAAAGGCAGCGGGTGCGTAGTTGGGCACCATCACCTGGTCGAAATCGGCGCGTTGTACCGGGTGACGATTCACCGGGTCGTGCTGAACGGACATCTGAGCTCTCCTGACGAGGAACACCTGCATTCAATAGCAGGCGATGTGAAGGATTGTAGGGACTGATCCGGGGCCGGCATTGCCGCCATGCGACAACTTCTTATAGCGCCAACCCGAGGAAATTCGCTGCTTTCGCAAATGCGACAGAAAGCATCGGGAAGGCGCAGTTTAAATGCAGCTAGCCGCCTTGGCGCGGTTTTATCGGCCACGCAGAAAAGGAATTTGGCCGCCACAACGACCAAGATCAAACCGGACACTAGGGCGTGGCTAAACAGGCCGTTGAAAAATGTAGCCGGGGCAGGCAAGACAAGGCACTACGTTAGTAACAGCCTCTGGCTGGTCAAAACGGCGAGAAAGCGGAGTTTACTGCTGTGAACATGCATTCAGAGCCTGCTTTTAACGCCGTATTACCAACGCAGGTAGTTTTCCAACGACCTGTTAGACGGTGACCGGAATCACCGCCGGCACTGGCGGGCTGTCCAGGCTGAGAAATTCAATCAGGCGGGCTTTCTGCGCCATAGCATCCTGATACCCCAGCTCAATCAACTCGTTGCAATAACCCGGCTCGAACAGCAGATAACTCAGCACCCCGGCCCCGCTGGCTCTGGTCGCCCCAGGGCCGCGCAGGAATAGGCGCAGGGCTTTGGGCAGCTCGTGACGATGACGCGCGGCGATCAGGTCCAACGGCTGACTCGGTGAAATCACCAGCACATCCACCGGCTTGAGGCCCAGGCCCCGCGGGTGGCGCTCAGCAGGAATCAGCCGGCCCATCTGGTTAAGCCGCTCAAGCAGCTCGATGTCGCTTTCCAGGCTGTCGATAAAGGTGCTGTTGAGCATGTGACCACTGATCTGCGCCAGGCTCGGCGGCCGACTCTGCTGCGGCCGCACCACCGGCACCTGAGCCTGCGGCCCGGCAGCCGGGTTGCCGCTGACACCGACCACCAACACCCGCGTCGCCCCCAGGTGCAAGGCCGGGCTGATCGGCGCGGACTGACGCACCGCACCGTCGCCGAAGTATTCGCGATTGATTTTCACCGGCGGAAATATCAGCGGAATCGAGGCACTGGCCAGCAAGTGCTCAAGCGCCAGACGAGTCGGTACACCGACACGGCGATGACGGAACCAGGGGTCGATGGCAGCGCGCCCTTGATAGAAGGTCACCGCCTGGCCAGTTTCGTAACCGAAAGCCGTCACCGCCACGGCGCGCAGCTGACGGTGGCGTACGGCAGCGGCAATCCCGCTGAAATCCAGCTCACGGCCAAGCAAATCAGCCAGCGGCGAGCTGTCAAGCAGCGCCACTGGCACCTGGCCACCCACCCCCAGCAGGCTGTGACCGATAAAGCGGCTGGCCTGGCGCAGCACCCCCGACCAGTCACTGCGGTACACCTGATGGGTATGAAAGCCCTGCCAGACACCGGTCAGCCGGCGTACCGCTTCGGTGAAATGCAGCGCCCCACAGGCCAGGCCCACGGCATTGATCGCCCCGGCAGAAGTGCCAACGATCACCGGAAAGGGATTGTGCGCGGCGTTGGGCAGCAAGTCGGCAATCGCCGACAACACGCCAACCTGATAGGCCGCCCGCGCGCCACCGCCGGAGAGAATCAGCCCGGTAACCGGCTGACTGGTTGAAGCGGTGTGTGGCATAGACTACTTCCACTGTTTTTTAACCAGTATAGGAGCCCGTCAGGCGCACACGGAACCATCAGGTGCCAAGAAAACCAACCGCAACCCAACAACCCGCCAATTGGATGGCGGGCCAAGCCAGAAACTCGAACCTGCTTTCGTGTCTCGCGAGCTAGAACGAAACAAGGCGCTACGTCAGTAACAGCCTTCGGCTGGTCAAAATGGCCGAGGAAGCGGAGTTTACGGCCGTAAATAAGCATTACTCGTCCCACTCGCCCTTCAGGTCGCGCTCAAGCGCGTTAGCCGCAAGCGGCTGACCGAGGCCATTTTCAACGCCATATCGTCGACGCACTGCAGATCTGAAACAGGTTCTTAGCGCTTCATTTTATACAGCTTCGGCTCACCCTCAGGCCGCGTCTTGAAGCGCCGGTGTGCCCACAGGTATTGCTCGGGGCACACGCTGATCGCCTGCTCGATCCACTGATTGACGCGCAGGCAGTCGGCCTCTTCGCTGTCGGTGGGGAAATCCGCCAACGGCGGATGAATCACCAGGCGATAGCCTTGGCCATCGGGCAAACGCTGCTGGGTAAAAGGAATCACCTGAGCGCGCCCCATACGGGCGAACTTGCTGGTGGCAGTGACGGTGGCCGCCGGCACACCGAACAGCGGCACAAACACACTGCGCTGGGCACCGTAATCCTGATCCGGCGCGTACCAGACCACCCCGCCAGCACGCAGCAACTTGAGCATGCCGCGCACATCGTCACGACCAATCACCCCGAGCAGGCGCTGCTCGCGGCCGCGACGCTGCACGTAGTCAAACAGCGGATTCTTGTGCGGACGGTACATGCCGTACATGTTCTGAGCCATGCCAAGCAGGCCACCGCCCATTTCCAGGGTGGTGAAATGCAGCGCCATGAGGATCACACCCTGGCCGTCGGCCTCGGCCTGACGCAGATGCTCCAGGCCTTCGATGCTACCCAGGCGGCGCAACCGCTCAGCCGGCCACCACCAGGCCATGGCCATTTCAAAAAAGGTAATGCCGGTGGATGCGAAGTTTTCCTTTAACAGCGCCTCGCGCTCGACAGCGGGCATCTGCGGGAAACACAGTTGCAGATTGCGCGCGGCGATCTTGCGCCGCGAACTGGCCAGGCGATACATCACGCGGCCCAGACAGCGGCCCAGCCTCAGTAGCACCTTATAAGGCAGCAGGGCGATCAGCCACAGCAGGCCCAGGCCCAGCCACAACAGCCAGAAGCGGGGATGCAGGAAATAAGCGCGAAATACTGGGCGATCCATAACACAGGTCCGAGGCACGCAATAAAGCGCGGCATTCTATCAGGAGTTTGTCCGCAGCCTGGTTTCGCGGCGCGCAACTTGCGAGCGCGCGGCGTTCTCGCTATAAGTCCGACTTACTTTCCCCCAGTTTCTAAAACAAGGGCCGTATCAGGCAGACCATGAGCCAAGCTGATCTCCTCGAGCAAGACCCCGTATTCCAGCTTAAAGGCAGCATGCTGGCCATCACCGTGATGGAGCTGGCGCACAACGACCTCGCCCGCCTCGACCAGCAGCTCAGCGAAAAAGTCGCCCAGGCCCCGGCCTTCTTCAGCAACACCCCGCTGGTGCTGGCCCTGGACAAGCTGCCGGAAGGCGAAGGCGTGCTCGACCTGGCCGAGCTGATGACGGTTTGCCGCAAGCATGGCCTGCGCACCCTGGCAATCCGCGCCAACCGCGAAGCCGATATCGCCGCCGCCGAAGCCCTGGATCTGCCCGTGCTGCCGCCATCCGGCGCCCGCGAGCGCCCCATCGACCTGACTCCGCCAAAACCGGAAAAGCCCGCCGAACCCGAGCTCAAGCCAAGCAAGATCATCACCAGCCCAGTACGCGGCGGCCAACAGGTGTATGCCCAGGGCGGCGACCTGATCGTCATGGCCCCCGTCAGCGCCGGCGCGGAACTTCTCGCTGACGGCAACATCCATGTGTACGCGCCCATGCGCGGCCGGGCACTGGCCGGCATCAAGGGCAATCTCAAGGCGCGAATTTTCTGCCAGCAGATGGGCGCGGAACTGCTCTCCATCGCCGGCCAGTACAAGGTGGCCGAAGACTTGCGCCGCGACCCACTCTGGGGCGAAGCGGTGCATGTCAGCCTGTCGGGTGACGTGTTGAACATCACCCGCCTTTAACGGATACTGCCGCCACTTTTCAAACAGGGCAGCCGGACGCCTGAATAGGCCACGGAACCTGCGTTTTCTCTACATTTTGGGGTGAATCACCTTGGCCAAGATCCTCGTTGTTACGTCCGGCAAAGGTGGCGTCGGTAAAACCACCACCAGCGCTGCCATCGGTACCGGCCTTGCCCTGCGCGGGCACAAGACAGTCATCGTCGACTTCGACGTCGGCCTGCGTAACCTTGATCTGATCATGGGCTGCGAGCGCCGCGTGGTGTACGACTTCGTCAACGTGGTCAACGGCGAAGCGACCCTCACCCAAGCTTTGATCAAAGACAAGCGCCTGGAAAATCTCTACGTGCTGGCCGCCAGCCAGACCCGTGACAAGGACGCCCTGACTCAGGAAGGCGTTGAGAAAATCATCAACGAGCTGCGTGAAAACTTCGAATACGTGGTCTGCGACTCGCCGGCCGGTATCGAAAAAGGCGCGCACCTGGCCATGTACTTCGCCGATGAAGCGATTGTTGTGACCAACCCGGAAGTCTCCTCGGTGCGCGACTCCGACCGCATGCTCGGCCTGCTGGCGAGCAAATCGCGCCGCGCCGAGAAAGGCGAAGAGCCAATCAAGGAACACCTGCTGCTGACCCGCTACAACCCTGAGCGCGTGGTCAAAGGCGAAATGCTTGGCGTGGAAGACGTCGAAGAAATCCTCGCCATTCGCCTGCTCGGCGTGATCCCGGAGTCGCAAGCCGTACTCAAGGCGTCCAACCAGGGCGTGCCGGTGATCCTCGATGACCAGAGCGATGCAGGCCAGGCCTACAGCGACGCGGTTGACCGCCTGCTGGGCAAGGAAGTGGCACACCGATTCCTCGATGTGCAGAAGAAGGGATTCATGCAACGCCTGTTTGGAGGTCGTGAATGAACATTTTTGACTTCTTTCGTGAGCGCAAGAAAGAAACCACCGCGTCCATTGCGAAAGAGCGTCTGCAGATCATCGTCGCCCACGAGCGCGGCCAGCGCAGCCAGCCGGACTACCTGCCGGCCCTGCAGCAAGAGCTGGTCGAGGTGATCCGCAAGTACGTCAATATCGACTCGGATCAAGTACAGGTTGCACTGGAAAACCAGGGCAGCTGTTCCATTCTGGAACTCAACATCACGCTGCCGGATCGCTAATCGCGGTTGCCGCACTTCAGCCTGTACAAATGGCGGCCTAAATGGCCGCCATTTTATTGCACAAGCCAGCACGCTTTGTGGGAGGGGCTTTAGCCGCGACAGGTTGACTCAAGAGCCTTCACAGCTAAAGCGGAACGCCGCCCGAGCCTCCCACCACTAGCCTTACTCAAGAATTCCCATGCCGCTCAGCCAAATCAAAATTCTCCATCAGGACGCCGCCCTGCTGGTGATCAACAAACCCACCCTGCTGCTCTCGGTGCCCGGCCGCGCCGAAGACAACCGCGATTGCCTGGTCACGCGCCTGCAGGAAAACGGCTACCCGGAAGCGCGCATCGTCCATCGCCTGGACTGGGAAACCTCGGGAATCATCGTGCTGGCCCGCGATGCCGACAGTCACCGCGAACTGTCGCGGCAGTTTCATGACCGCGAAACCGAAAAAGCCTACACCGCCCTGTGTTGGGGCCAGCCGGAACTGGACAGCGGCAGCATCGACCTGCCGCTGCGCTACGACCCGCCGACCAAACCGCGCCACGTGGTTGACCACGAACTGGGCAAACACGCCCTGACCTACTGGAAGGTGCTGGAACGCCACACTGAACATTGCCGCGTCGAACTCACGCCCATCACCGGCCGCTCACACCAACTGCGCGTGCACATGCTGTCCATCGGCCACCCACTGCTCGGCGACGGCCTGTATGCCCACGAACAAGCCCTCAACGCCTACCCGCGCCTGTGCCTGCACGCCAGCATGCTCAGCCTGAGCCACCCGCAAACGGGCGAGCGCATGCGCTTCGAGTGCCCGGCACCGTTCTAAGAGTCTGCTTACGATCTGCTGCGCGTCAGCCCTGCTGCGTTAAAAACAGGCTCGGAAGGCTCATCTACAAAAGTACACTCCGCTTCCTCGCCGCTTTGACCAGCCGGAGGCTGTTACTTCGTAGCGCCTTGCATGGCTCTGGCTCGCAAGATCGAAAAAGCATCTAAGCAGGCCTCATATTGAGAAGAACGTTTAACCCTGCTTACGCGGCCAGATCAGGCTAAAGCAGGCACCGCCCAGCGCTTCGCTGCGGCTGATTTGTGCGCGTCCGCCGTGCCAGTAGGTAATGCGGCGCACGATGGACAAGCCCAAGCCGTGTCCGCCCGAGGCGCGGGTGCGGCTGTCGTCCAGGCGCAGAAAGGGGGTAAAAATATGCTCCCAAGCCTCTTCCGGTACGCCGGGGCCGTCGTCTTCGACATCCAGCCGGCAACGCTGCTGGCCGACCTGATAGCTGACGCGCACCCGAGATTCGGCATGGCGCATGGCGTTACTCACCAGGTTTTGCAGGGCGCGGTGCAGGTAACGCAACTCGGCTTCCACCCACGCGCCGCTGCCGTCTAGCGCATCACGCGAGGGACCATGTTCGACCCGTACGCTCGCGCGCAGCGGGGCCAGTTCAGTAATCACCTGATCGATCAACTCATCCAGATCGACTTGCTGGAAGTTCAGCGCCGGCGCGCCCTGTTCCAGACGGGCGTAAGTCAGCATCTCGTCGACCAGCTTGTCGAGGTCCTGAATATCACTGTCCATGCCGTCCATGTATTTGCGCCGCGCCGCTTCGGTTTGCGCATCGCCGATCATTTCCAGACCGAAACGCAAACGCGCCACTGGCGTGCGCAATTCATGAGACACCGCGCGGACCATTTCACGCTGAATACTCAGGGAGCGCTGCAGGTGCTCGGCCATGGCATTGAAAGCTGCCGCCAGACGCCCCACCGAATCACTGCCACGGGTTGGCACGCGGGCATCCAACCGACCACTGGCAATGCGTGTGGCCGCCCCCTCCAGGTCACTCAGGCGCTGCTCCAACGGCCTGACCAGCAGATACACCATCAGACCGATCAGGCTCAGGCTAAGCGCGCCGATCAGTACCAGCCACTGCACCGGATACGGATTCATCTGATACAACGGACCGATTTCCAGCACCCAGGGCGTATCGACGATACCGGAGAACACGTGGATGCTGTCGCCGCCCCGCCCCAGGGCCATCACCGTGTCACCCTCATCCACCCGGCGACGCTGATCCGGGTCAAGGTCGGCCTGATCAAGACGCCCCAGGCGCAGGTCGAAACCAAACTGCTTGTCCTGCTTCAACGCCGCCAACCGGCGTGGCTGTTCATCCCAGGGATAGCGCACCAGTTCATCGATCAACAGAAAGCTGGTGGCACGCGCCAGTTGCTCACTGACCTGCTGCACATCCGCCACCAACACCAGCGGCTGCTGCGCCAACTGACTATAAATGCGCGCTTCATGCGGCCCGGTCTGCTGCACCGACACCAAACCACGCCGCAGGCTGTTGCGCACACCACTGTCGAGACGGGCTTCATCCAGCACCTCGATGCGCAATGGAATACCGAGCAAGCGCCCCCATACTGTGACGGCACGCCGCCGCTCAATCGCCGACATCGGCGCGAGGTTATCGGCCATCAGGCGGAACGTGCCCTGCGCCAGGCGCTCGCGGTACTGGTCCACGCGCACTTCGTTGAGCAGCTGCAAGGCGCCGACACCGAGCAGCGCCACCAGCACCAACACAGCCAACATGCCGCCATAGATGCGCAGAAAGATCGAATTCATCGGCCGACTACAACGCAGTTCATGCCATGGCCTCGGCCGCTTCGGCGACAAACAGGTAGCCCTTGCTGCGCACGGTCTTGATCAGCCGTGGGTGCATTGGGTCGTCACCGATCTTCGGGCGGATGCGCGAAATGCGCACGTCGATTGAGCGGTCCTGACCGTCGTACTCGATACCACGCAGGGCGTTGAAGATCTCTTCACGCGAAAGAATCCGCCCGGCATTGGACGTCAGTAGCCACAGCAAATCGAACTCGGCGCTGGTCAGCTCAATGCTCTGCTCGCCCAGCCAGGCTTCGCGCATGGCACTGTCGATCACCAGCTGGCCGAATTGCAGCCGGCGCCGCTCGCCTGGTGCCTGTGTTTCACTGCCTTCATGGCGACGCAGCAGCGCCCGGATGCGCGCCAGCAGCACACGCGGACGCACCGGCTTGCACACGTAGTCATCGGCGCCCATCTCCAGACCCAGCACCTGGTCCATGTCATCCGTACGCGCGGTGAGCATCAGAATCGGTCCGTCGTACTGACCACGAACCTTGCGGCAGATCGACAGACCGTCTTCGCCGGGCAGCATCAGGTCGAGGATCACCAGGTCCGGCTGTTCCTGCAGAATCCGCGCGGCGGCCAACCCACCGTCCATTTCGATGGACACATTCAGGCCATTACCCTGCAGGTAGTCACGGGTCAGCTCGGCCAGACGCTGGTCGTCCTCGACAATAAGAATGTGCCACGACTGCTGCTCCACTACCGACTCCCCGACAAGACCAAAAACGCTCGGCATTGTATCAATGCCCCGGACAGTGCATAGCGCATGCCAAAAACTTGCAAAAACACTAGATGTAGTATCCGTCTGTGAGCCACGCCACGCGTGTACAACCCGTGGAAAAACCCCGCTCAACACCGACGAACGGTACACCCCAGCCAATACGCGGGCTTGCCGTCATTTGGCCAGTTTAACCCACAAACCACCCACAACTTATCCACAGGATGTTAGCCATCGATTGCCTTGCAATACCCCACACAGCGCATTATCTTGTATGCCAATCGCGCGACACCCACCACATGTTGGGTTTAGCCTGGCAACCGGACACAAGAAGAATGACTCGCACACGGCCTGGTCCCAGACCGTCACCGGTGGCCTGAAACGCTTTATGCAGTACACCTGCGCTACCTCGGCAGGTTTAGCTCCAGCGTCGCGCAGTGCGCGCCTGAGCACGAATAAACGGTCAACCGCATACGCGGTTGCACCACTAGATGTAGTAGTTGAGGCGTAAAAATGCCTTGACGCGTGACTCTTGAGCCAGGAAGGCGCTTTAGTCGTTCCTTACCTGCCCAATTTGCAAGTCCCCGTGTACCCAGCTCTTGGCTGTGCCCACGGTATTGTTGAAATGGAATGAATGCAGTAGCCGCAGTGATCGACGACCAAGCGTCTAACTAATAAATACAGAACATGGAGACCTTCATGCATACCGACACCTATCGCGAGAACCCGCAGGCCAATGCGCCGCAGGCTACCGATGACAACCAGAGCCTGAGCGCCACCGCGCCCGGTCAACTGCGGGTGATCAAGCGTAACGGCACCGTGGTGCCGTACACCGATGACAAGATCACCGTTGCCATTACCAAAGCCTTTCTCGCGGTAGAGGGCGGCACCGCTGCTGCCTCGTCGCGCATCCATGACACCGTCGCGCGCCTGACCGAGCAGGTCACCGCCACCTTCAAGCGCCGCATGCCGTCCGGCGGCACCATCCACATCGAAGAAATTCAGGACCAGGTTGAACTGGCCCTGATGCGCGCCGGCGAGCAGAAAGTCGCCCGCGACTACGTGATCTACCGCGAAGCCCAGGCCACCAAGCGCAAGAACGCCAGCGCCGGTGAAGTTGCCCAGCCGCACCCGAGCATCCGCGTCACCCACGCCGACGGCAGCGTAGCGCCGCTGGACATGGGCCGCCTCGACACCATCATCCGTGAAGCCTGTGAAGGCCTGGCGGAAGTGGACGGCGAGCTGATCCAGAAAGAAACCCTGAAAAACCTTTACGACGGCGTGGCACAAAGCGATGTCAGCACCGCTCTGGTGATGACCGCGCGCACTCTGGTTGAGCGCGAGCCGAACTACAGCTACGTCACCGCACGCCTGCTGATGGACAACATCCGCGCCGAAGGCCTGGGCTTCCTTGGTGTCGCCACCAGCGCCACCCACCACGAGATGAGCGAGCTGTACGCCAAGGCTCTGCCGGCTTACATCGCCAAAGGTATTGAGTTCGAACTGCTCAACCCGGTGCTGGCCAGCTTCGACCTGGAAAAACTCGGCAAAGCCATCAACCACGAGCGCGACCAGCAGTTCACCTACCTGGGCCTGCAAACCCTCTACGACCGCTACTTCATCCACAAGGACGGCATCCGTTTCGAACTGCCGCAAGTGTTCTTCATGCGCGTGGCCATGGGCCTGGCGATTGAAGAGAAACAGAAAGAAGAGCGCGCCATCGAGTTCTACAACCTGTTGTCGTCCTTCGACTACATGGCCTCGACGCCGACCCTGTTCAACGCCGGCACCCTGCGCCCGCAGCTGTCGTCGTGCTACCTGACCACCGTGCCGGACGACCTGGGCGGCATCTACGACGCCATCCGCGACAACGCCCTGCTGTCCAAGTTTGCCGGCGGCCTGGGTAACGACTGGACCCCTGTGCGCGCCCTGGGTGCCTACATCAAAGGCACCAACGGCAAATCGCAAGGCGTGGTGCCGTTCCTCAAAGTGGTCAACGACACCGCAGTAGCAGTTAACCAGGGCGGCAAGCGCAAAGGCGCGGTGTGTGCCTACCTGGAAACCTGGCACATGGACATCGAAGAGTTCATCGAGCTGCGTAAGAACACCGGTGACGACCGCCGCCGCACGCACGACATGAACACCGCCAACTGGATCCCGGACCTGTTCATGAAGCGCGTCTTCGACGACGGCAAGTGGACCCTGTTCAGCCCGTCCGAAGTGCCAGACCTGCACGACCTGACCGGCAAAGCCTTCGAAGAGCGCTACGAGTACTACGAAGCCCTGATCGAGTACGGCAAGATCAAGCTGTACAAGACCATTCAGGCCAAAGACCTGTGGCGCAAAATGCTCTCCATGCTGTTTGAAACCGGCCACCCCTGGCTGACCTTCAAAGACCCGTGCAACCTGCGCAGCCCGCAGCAGCACGTGGGCGTGGTGCACAGCTCCAACCTGTGCACCGAGATCACCCTGAACACCAACGCCGACGAAATCGCCGTGTGTAACCTGGGTTCCGTGAACCTGCCGAACCACATCGTCAACGGCAAGCTGGACACCGCCAAGCTGGAAAAGACCATCAAGGTCGCCGTGCGCATGCTCGATAACGTCATCGACATCAACTACTACTCGGTGCCGCAAGCGCGTAACTCCAACTTCAAGCACCGCCCGGTGGGCCTGGGCATCATGGGCTTCCAGGACGCGCTGTACCTGCAGCACATCCCATACGGTTCGGACGCTGCCATCGAGTTCGCCGACAAGTCCATGGAAGCGGTCAGCTACTACGCCATCCAGGCCTCCTGTGACCTGGCCGACGAGCGCGGCGCGTACTCCACCTTCGACGGCTCGCTGTGGAGCAAAGGCATTCTGCCGCTGGATTCGCAGCAGATCCTCATTGACCAGCGCGGCCAGAAGTACATCGACGTCGACCTGACCGAGTCGCTGGACTGGGCGCCGATCCGTGCCCGCGTGCAGAAAGGCATCCGTAACTCGAACATCATGGCCATCGCACCGACCGCCACCATCGCCAACATCACCGGCGTGTCGCAGTCGATCGAACCGACCTACCAGAACCTCTACGTGAAATCGAACCTGTCGGGCGAATTCACCGTGATCAACCCGTACCTGGTGCGCGACCTCAAAGCCCGCGGCCTGTGGGACTCGGTGATGATCAACGACCTGAAGTACTACGACGGCTCCGTGCAGCAGATCGAGCGCATCCCGCAAGAACTGAAAGACCTCTACGCCACCGCGTTTGAAGTCGACACCAAGTGGATCGTGGACGCCGCCAGCCGTCGCCAGAAGTGGATCGACCAGGCGCAGTCGCTGAACCTCTACATTGCCGGCGCTTCGGGCAAGAAGCTCGACGTGACCTACCGCATGGCTTGGTACCGTGGCCTGAAAACCACCTACTACCTCCGTGCCCTGGCCGCGACCAGCACCGAGAAGTCCACCATCAACACCGGCAAGCTGAATGCCGTGTCCAGTGGTGGCGACGATGGCCTGAGCGCCGCACCGGCCAAGGCTGCGCAAGTGGAAATGAGTGCAGGCCCGGCGCCAGTTCCAAAGGCCTGTGCCATCGACGAACCAGACTGCGAGGCTTGCCAGTAAGTGTTCGGCAGCGCGCGGATCTGAGCGGCATTCGCGGCGTTACCTGCCGGAGCGGCCCCCATCACGTACAGGCGTACGCTCAGGGGCTCCACTCCAGCAGGTGCCTAGCGACTACTCGCTCAGCTACACGCTCGAACGTCGGGCAAAAGCAAAAGCGCTAAAGCAACACTCGGGAGAGGGCTAAGCAACACCGCCCTCCCCACTTATTACCTGCCGTGCTTCTCGTGAAGAAGGACGGCCAAGAGCCTGCTTACGAGCTCGCGAGCTGGAGATAAACGGCTGCTTTCAACGCTGTTTAGCCAACATGCAGCAGCTCGTAAGTCGGTTCTGAGGGGCAACGGCCAGCCACTAGAGCCACCCCGACCAGCGGCACCCGTTTTACCCTTGCGCGCAGTACGCAACGGAACATAATCAGAACTATCTGTATATCCATACAGGCCGGTTATTTCACCGGCCCGCAAGCAGGAGCCAAGCCATGCTGAGCTGGGATGAATTCGACAAGGAAGACGGTGCAGACGCCGTCGTAGCAAGCAAAGCCACTGCCCAACTGGCAGACATGAACATCGACAAACTCGACCAGGCCGGCGGTGCCGCCGCCGTCGAAGCCCGCGCCGTGGTGGCCAGCGACAGCGATGCCGTGGCCCGCGCCAAAGCCGCCCTCGACCAGCTCGACATCCAGGAAGGCCTGGACGAACTGGAAGGTTCGGCGGCCCGCGTACAAGTCGGCGACAAGCAGATGATCAACGCCCGTGCCGACCTCAACCAGCTCGTACCTTTCAAGTACGACTGGGCCTGGCAGAAGTACCTGGACGGCTGCGCCAACCACTGGATGCCGCAAGAAGTGAACATGAACGCGGACATCGCGTTGTGGAAAAGCACCGACGGCCTGACCGACGACGAGCGCCGCATCGTCATGCGTAACCTCGGCTTCTTCTCCACCGCCGACAGCCTGGTCGCCAACAACCTGGCCCTGGCCGTTTACCGCCTGATCACCAACCCCGAGTGCCGCCAGTACATCCTGCGCCAGGCCTTCGAAGAGGCGATCCACACCCACGCCTACCAGTACTGCATCGAATCGCTGGGCATGGATGAAGGCGAGATCTTCAACATGTACCACGAGATCCCAAGCGTCGCGAAAAAAGCCAGCTGGGGCCTCAAGTACACCCGCGCCATCTCCGACCCGCAGTTCAACACCGGCACGGTTGAAACCGACAAAGAACTGCTGCGCAACCTGATCGCCTACTACTGCGTACTGGAAGGCATCTTCTTCTACTGCGGCTTCACCCAGATCCTCTCCATGGGTCGCCGCAACAAAATGACCGGTGTGGCTGAGCAGTTCCAGTACATCCTGCGTGACGAGTCCATGCACCTGAACTTCGGCATCGACGTGATCAACCAGATCAAGATCGAAAACCCGCACCTGTGGGATGCCCAGCTCAAAGACGAAGCCACCCAGATGATTCTCCAGGGCACCCAACTGGAAATCGAATACGCACGCGACACCATGCCGCGCGGCGTACTGGGCATGAACGCCGCGATGATGGAGGACTACCTCAAATTTATCGCCAACCGTCGTCTGACTCAGATTGGTTTGAAGGAAGAGTACCCGGGTACCACTAACCCGTTCCCATGGATGTCGGAAATCATGGACCTTAAGAAGGAGAAGAACTTCTTCGAGACGCGGGTTATTGAGTATCAGACTGGTGGGGCGTTGAGCTGGGATTGATGCCCAGCCACTCACTGAAGAGTTAAGAGCGCTTTACCTATAACTAACACTTAGGATTATAGGTAGAAAACCACTCTCCCCCGCCAACGCGGGGGAGTTAAAAAATCAATCTGAAATCAAACTATAAAACTCCTCCTGCAACTCCTTCAACTCCGCCTCGAGCCTCTGCTGACACGCAAGCAACTCAACAAGGGATGCCCTCCCTTTCGCTTCAGCTGAAACATACCTAGTAAAACTCAAATTGAAATCGTTCGACTCAATTTCAGAGAGAGCTACAACCCGAGCCCCACCTGAAATCTCTAACGCCTTATCAAATACATATAGAGCAGCAGCTGGATAACCACTTATGTCGACACTACTCTTCTTAAGGGATTCATACACAGCAGCTGCGTCTATAAATAAAACCTTACCGCTTCGAACCCGCTTACTGAAAATCAGTATTGCAACTGAAATCGCAGTACCCATTATAGCTCCAGGCGGAAGCACAATTACCCCTTGAAGCACTCCATCCTGCACTATCTTCCTTCTTATCTCACCTTCCACCCCCCCCCTAAACAACACCCCCATAGGCACTAAC
>NZ_QAIG01000001.1:31124-137693 GCF_003060885.1 Pseudomonas sp. HMWF032 | reverse complement strand
GGTCATCGTCAAGCACCTATACCAAAACCCCCGATCGTGAAAACGATCGGGGGTTTTACTTTTACCCGCAAAAACAAACCAGCCACTGTCGCGGCTTTTTTGATCAGAATCAGCGCGCCCGTAGGGCGCGCCAGTGCTTAGTTAATGGCGTCGCTAAGTGCTTTTGCTGGAACGTATTTGACAACTTTCTTTGCTGCAATTTGCAGCGTCTTGCCTGTTTGTGGGTTACGCCCTGTGCGTGCTGGCCGTTCAGTGACCTTGAGTTTACCTATGCCGGGCAGGGTGATTTCATCACCATTTTCCAGAGCGTCTGAGACTATTTCGCCGAGCTGCTCAAGGGCTGCACGCACTGTGCTTTTCGGTGTATCGATAGCCTCAGCAATATCGCTGATCAATTGGTCTTTAGTGATGGCCACGTGTAACTCCTTTGAGTGAAGGATTGGTGCATTCGGTGCTGCCGAGCGCACTTAATCATGGGATGTGGATTCTAATGGTCATATGGATAGGGGGCGACTCCCCATCTTCAGTAGCAGCTGGCTTTAGAGTCCTGGGTCAATGTAACGGCTTTCGAGGCCAGTTGCTCGGCATAGGCCGATGGGGTTAGCCCACCAAGCCCTTTCTTCGGTCTCTCTTCGTTATATTCCCTCCGCCAGGACTCAATCACCACCTTGGCGTGCTGCAGACTGGTAAACCAGTGTTCGTTCAGGCATTCATCACGAAAGCGCCTGTTAAACGATTCGATGTAGGCATTCTGATTGGGGTTGCCGGGCTGAATCAGAAACAACTGCACACCTCGCTGATGAGCCCATGTCAGCATGGCGCGACCAAAGAGCCCCTTGCCATTGTCCGTGCCGGATGGCTTTGGGCAACCCGCGTGACATGGCCAGACGATCCAAAAATGCGCGTCAACGCAAGCCCGCCAATCGCTCGTTCCGCCGAACTTGCTGCGCCAGACGTAGTAACTGGCCTCTCAAAAGCCGTGCCGACGACACAGTTCCTTGATCGGCAGCCCAGCCTCGGTTTCTCGTAGGAAACCAATGATTTGCTCTTCAGTGAAACGCTTCTTCATGTCCAATCTCCTGGTTACTGGGATTGGACTCTAAAGCTGAGCGCTACTCAAATCGGGTGGGATGTCGATGAAACGACGGCACAGATTGCCACTGCTTGTGAAGAACAGAGCAGCGTGACCGAAGAGATTGCTCGCCACATCAGTGATATTCGCGATTTTTCCAATGAGTCTGCGTAGACTTCTGAGCAGAGCGCGCAGGCGAGTCAGCGTCTTCGGAGCTGTCACAAGGGTTGACCAAATTGGTTGGTCGGTTCCGCGTCTGATGGCCGATTCAGTTGGCTAAGTGATTGAAACGGTTGTAACTTCAATTCAAGCCGGTACAATGGCGCAGCTCGCTTCTCGTGAGCTGCGTTATGGTGGCCCTGCCGGTCCCCTCGCAACGATCAGCCGTGAACCCGGTCAGGCCTGGAAGGGAGCAGCCGCAGCGGTGACATTGTGTGCCGAGGTGTGGCTGGTGGGGTTGCCTCCACCTACTGGCTAAGAAATATACGGGTCTAGCCTGTCAGCATACGCCAGTATCGGTATTCCTCTTTTTAGCTTCTATATTCTTGGCATGGCTTTCGGCCAGTCGCCTGCTGCTGTACGCAAATATTCTGCGCGTTTTCTTCCGTAGCTCTTTTCACGTATGCGGCTGTGCTAAGCGGTGCTTGATGGGTAGGCGAGACCCGGCGTAGCGCGGGGCCTCTGCCTGATTCAGTTGGCGTGATAGCTGAGTACGCTGTCCTGTTCTTTGAGCGCCTTGCGCATATCGGCGGGAATGCTGCCGGAGCGCATGGCGAGCTCAAGGCGGATGTCTTCCAGACTTTGTGCAAAGGCTTGTGGGTCTGCACGCTGGGCGGCGCTGAGTACGCGGCTGTAGGCGGTCGTGTCACTGGCATCCAGCAGTGAAAGGATCACGCCACCGTCTGGGCGTGGTGGGCTGAAGGTGGCGCGCAGTGGCGCGAACAGTTGTTCAACAAGTTCGCGGTTAAGGCTATCCATGACGATGCTCCATCCTGAGGGTGATCGATTCAGACCTCAGGATGGCACGATAGTTCGTCTGTTTGTGCTCAGACCGTCAAGGATTGGCGTGCGCGTTCAATTACTTGCTGCAGGTGTGCACCGCTGTACTGGCCAGGGTACAGGCGCTGGCTATGCTGGGCGATGCCGGCATGGTTGACGATGGTGAAGCTGAAACAGCCTTTGCGGGCAGCCAGAATGCGGCAATCAAAGGGTGCAAATGCACTGGATAGGGTGCGAATAGCATCCTGAATTTGGTGTTGTGTATTCATTCTTTTGGTACTTCCTAAAACAACGTGCGCGTCATTGCGCTGAATAAAGCTCCAGGCTGTCGACTTGTTGAGTCGATTGCATGTCTGTGTTGGAGCTGGACTACGCGCACAAGTTCCCTTTAGGGCTGTGCGGGTCGGTACTTCGGAGGCGGGCTTGAATCAGCGCTTGCGCGTGATGGCCAGATCAGTCAGCAGGTTGGGGTCATGGGCGAGAGCTGTGCGGCATTGATGGGGCAATGCGCTCTTTGCCTGGAAACCAGCAAGGTGGGCCAGAGGCCTAATTGACTTACAGCGTGGTACGAACGGTGGGGATGATAATCGATTGATCGTTTTTTCGCCAGGATAATCTGCTGCCTGGTTTTGCTCCTGCTTCATGCGGGCTGCGCATCGGATGCAATTTGCCCCATGCTCCGTTAGGATTAGCCCACTTTTGCTTTCCTCTCGTGACGGGTTTCGATGAGTTATCAGGTTCTTGCACGCAAGTGGCGTCCGCGCTCGTTCAACGAAATGGTTGGTCAAACCCATGTGCTTAAGGCGCTGATCAATGCGCTTGATAGCCAGCGTTTGCATCATGCCTATTTGTTCACGGGGACTCGCGGTGTAGGCAAGACCACTATTGCGCGAATTATCGCCAAGTGCCTGAATTGTGAAACGGGGATCAGCTCGACTCCCTGCGGTGTGTGCTCGATCTGTCGGGAAATCGACGAAGGGCGCTTTGTCGATTTGATTGAAGTCGACGCCGCCAGCCGTACTAAGGTTGAAGATACACGTGAGTTGCTGGATAACGTGCAGTACTCGCCTAGTCGTGGACGTTTCAAGGTCTACTTGATCGACGAAGTGCACATGCTCTCGACCAGCTCATTCAACGCGTTGCTGAAGACCCTGGAAGAGCCGCCACCTCACGTCAAGTTCCTCCTGGCCACTACTGATCCGCAGAAACTTCCGGTCACCGTACTGTCGCGTTGCTTGCAGTTCTCACTGAAGAACATGCCACCAGAGCGCGTGGTTGATCACTTGACCCATGTACTGACGGCAGAGCAGATTCCGTTCGAGAACGATGCGTTGTGGCTGCTCGGGCGTGCCGCCGACGGTTCCATGCGTGACGCCATGAGCCTCACCGATCAGGCAATTGCCTTTGGCGAGGGCCGGGTGCTCGCTGCTGATGTGCGTGCAATGCTGGGGACCTTAGACCATGGTCAGGTTTATGGCGTGCTGCACGCTTTGCTGGAGGGCGATGCTCGCAGCTTGATCGAGGCCGTACGTCATCTTGCCGAACAAGGTCCGGACTGGAATGGCGTGTTGGCCGAGATACTGAATGTGCTGCACCGTGTGGCTATCGCTCAGGCATTGCCTGAAGCCGTAGACAATGGTCAGGGTGATCGTGACCGCGTGCTTGAACTGGCGCGGGTCCTGCCCGCTGAAGATGTCCAGTTCTACTATCAGATGGGCTTGATCGGTCGCCGAGACCTGCCACTGTCACCCGATCCACGCAGCGGCTTCGAGATGGTGCTGCTGCGTATGTTGGCGTTCCGCCCCGCGGACACCAGCGCTGCACCTAGGGTGGCGCTAAAGCCGCTGGGGATTAGTCAGGCCACTGCTGATCCCGCGATCAACCCAGTGGCCGGTGCTGCTATACCAGTACCGGCCAGTGTTGCTGTTGCACCAGTCGCCGCTGTTCTACCTGTTGTCACACCCCAGTCGCCTGCCGCTGTAGGGGTTGCACAAGTGCCGGAGGCGCTGGATTCTCCTGCACCTGAACCGGCCTATATGGCTGTTCAGCCAGCGCCTGAGCAACGTGCCGAGGCTGCTGCGATACCGGCTGTTGAACCTGAGGTTGCGGTCGTCGTCGATTTGCCTTGGGAAGAACCGCAGCGGGTCCCGGCTATGGTTGTCCAGCCTGTTACAGAGGTTGCGCTGGCTGCGCCAGCGCCAGTTGTATCGCCTGAGCCTGAGCAGGCTGCTGCCGCGCCTGTAGTCGATGTTGACGATGATGAGCCGCCCTTGGGCGACTACGACTATGTCGAAATGGATGCCGATTCATTCGATTATGACTTTGATGCCGTCAAGCGCGATGCGTCGGTCGAGCCTGAAGTGCTGCCTGCCGCGCAGCCGGCCACTGGTTTGGCTGCCGACTGGCTGGAGCTGTTCCCCAAGCTTGGCTTGTCGGGGATGACCGGAAGCATTGGTGCCAACTGCACGCTGACGTCTGTAGATGGTGATCACTGGCTTTTGCACTTGGATCCCGCCCATTCGGCGCTGTTCAACCCCACTCAGCAGCGTCGCTTGAATGATGCGCTCAACCAGTTTCATGGTCGCGAACTTAAGGTACAGATCGAGTTGCGCAAGCCTGAACAGGAAACCCCGGCGCAAGCGGCCGCGCGCAAGCGGGCCAATCGCCAGCGTGAAGCCGAAGCATCGATTCACCAGGATCCTGTGATCCAACAAATGATTCAGCAGTTCGCCGCGGTTGTCCGGGCGGACAGCATTGAACCCCTGGATATTTCCGTTAACCCCTGATTACCGAGGATTTGCACCATGATGAAAGGTGGCATGGCCGGCCTGATGAAGCAGGCACAGCAGATGCAGGAAAAGATGCAAAAGATGCAGGAAGAGTTGGCCAATGCTGAGGTCACCGGGCAATCCGGTGCCGGTCTGGTCAGCGTGGTGATGACTGGCCGCCATGACGTCAAACGCATCACTCTGGACGACAGCTTGATGCAAGAAGACAAAGAAGTGCTGGAAGACCTGATCGCCGCCGCCGTGAACGATGCGGTGCGCAAGGTTGAGCAGAACAGCCAGGACAAAATGGCCGGGATGACCGCCGGCATGCAACTGCCGCCTGGCTTCAAAATGCCGTTCTAAAAGCTTTACGGCTGGCATGGGCTGCACTGCCCATGCCAGCCGCTGTCGGTTCCTCCCAATCGCTGTTGCCCTTGAGTTGTCCTGCTATGAGTTTTAGCCCGCTGATTCGCCATCTGATCGACTCATTGCGCACCCTGCCTGGGGTTGGGCAAAAGACGGCTCAGCGAATGGCTTTGCAGCTGCTTGAGCGTGATCGGCATGGCGCGTTACGCTTGGCACAGGCGCTGACCCAGGCAATGGAAGGGGTCGGTCACTGCAAGCAGTGCCGCAGCCTGAGTGAAGATGAGGTCTGCCAGCTGTGCCTCGACCCGCGGCGTGACGACAGCTTGCTGTGCGTGGTTGAAGGGCCTATGGATGTCTATGCAGTGGAGCACACGGGCTTTCGCGGGCGCTACTTCGTGCTCAAGGGGCATCTTTCTCCGCTTGATGGCCTGGGGCCGGAAGCCATCGGTATTCCCGAGTTGCTTGCGCGTATTGAAGCCGGCTCCTTCAGTGAGGTGATTTTGGCGACCAACCCGACTGTGGAGGGGGAGGCAACAGCTCACTACATTGCACAGCTACTGGCCGGCAAGGGGCTTATCGCATCGCGCATTGCTCACGGCATGCCTCTGGGTGGCGAACTTGAGTTGGTGGATGGCGGAACCCTGGCGCACTCGATTGCGGGGCGCCGGCCGATTCTGCTTTGACGCAATCGCTTACGGCTTGATTGCCCTTGTACATGGCGTGATCCTCTTCTTGTAAACCAAGCAAGCGCTTGGTAATTTCCCTGAAACCTCAGTGGAAATACCCTCATGTCTGCTTCTCAGGAATTTTTTGATGAGTCCCACCAATTGGTGCGTGATTCTGTCAGGCGTTTTGTCGAGCGGGAAATCCTGCCGTATATCAACGATTGGGAAGAGGCCGAGGAGTTTCCTCGCGAGCTTTATCTCAAGGCCGGGGCCGCCGGGATTCTCGGTATCGGCTATCCAGAAGCCTTTGGCGGCAGTCATGAGGGCGATGTTTTTGCCAAAGTGGCTGCCAGCGAGGAGTTGATGCGTTCAGGCTCTGGCGGCCTGGTTGCGGGGCTTGGTTCTCTGGATATCGGTCTGCCGCCAGTGGTCAAGTGGGCCAAGCCGGCGCTGCGAGAGCGCATCGTGCCGCAGGTGTTGGCAGGTGAGAAAATCATGGCCCTTGCAGTGACCGAACCTTCCGGCGGCTCTGATGTGGCTAATTTGAAAACCCGCGCGGTACGTGATGGCGATTATTACCGAGTGAGCGGCAGCAAGACCTTTATCACCAGTGGGGTGCGTGCGGACTACTACACCGTTGCCGTGCGAACTGGGAGGGATGGTTTTGCGGGGGTCAGCCTGCTACTGGTTGAAAAGGGGACGCCGGGTTTCACGGTCGGCCGCAAGCTGAAGAAAATGGGCTGGTGGGCATCCGACACGGCCGAGCTGTTCTTCGAAGATTGCAAGGTGCCGGTGGATAACCTGATCGGTGCGGAGAACATGGGCTTTGCTTGCATCATGGCCAATTTCCAGAGTGAACGCCTGTCGTTGGCGATCATGGCCAATATGACGGCGCAATTGGCGCTGGAAGAGTCGATGCGCTGGGCCAAGTCGCGTGAGGCGTTCGGTAAGCCCATCGGCAAGTTTCAGGTGCTCAAGCACCGTTTAGCTGAGATGGCGACCCAGTTGGAGGTGTCCCGGGAGTTCACTTACCGGCAGGCAGCGAAAATGGCGGCAGGTAAAAGCGTGATCAAGGAAATCTCCATGGCTAAGAACTTCGCCACTGACATTGCCGACCGACTGACCTACGACGCTGTGCAAATCATGGGTGGCATGGGCTATATGCGTGAAAGCCTGGTGGAGCGTCTGTACCGCGACAATCGCATTCTCTCGATTGGCGGTGGCTCACGAGAGATCATGAACGAGATCATCAGCAAGCAGATGGGCCTGTAGCCCAAATGACAGATTGCAGATAAAACAAACCCCGCGAGCGCGGGGTTTGTTTTCAAGCGGACAGGGGCTTAGGCCACCTGTACCTCTTCAGCTTGCATACCTTTCTGACCGCGGGCGGCCACGTAGGTAACAGTCTGGCCTTCTTTCAGGCTTTTGAAACCGTCGCTTTGGATAGCTTTGAAGTGCACGAACAGGTCATCGCCACCGTTAGTCGGGGTAATGAAGCCGAAGCCTTTTTCATCGTTGAACCATTTGACGGTGCCAGTTTCGCGATTTGCCATGGTGTGTCTCTTAAATCGATACGAATTGCGGTGCCAGAGTGCTCATAGCACCTATGCGGTTTTGCTGATTACTACAGTTCAGCTCGACCATCATAGGCCGTTTTCACCATGAGTGTTGGGCTTAACGTTAATTATTCATGTTTTTATTGGGACGAACCCTGGTAGGTCGCTATTTTCCTGGGCTGCATGGCCTCTTGTATCTGAACGCTGCATCGAGGTCCGCTATTGTGGTGCCATGCAGGCCATCACCAGGGCACTGCCGCTGGATCAAGGCCGCCAGTTCTGTCTGGCGCGGGGCCAGGTTGTCGTCGAGAGGATATGGCATCGGGCAAAGCTTCTGTGATTGCCAGCAGCCTATTCCGGTTTTTCAGGCACGTCTGCCGTGCGCGTACTACATAGCAGGATCAGGCATTAATTCGCCAGAAATCGCCTAACTCTGAATGCGTCATCTCGCTGCATCTGTTGTTGTCGCGGCAGCTCTGCCTGCATGCCAGGGTGGGACGCACCGAACAGTAGGGATTGTGTCTGGACGACTTGGCTGAATTCATACAGACCATTTCTGGGTGCCTGGGTGCCTGGGTGCCTGGGTGCCTGGGTGTTGAGTTGCAGCAGCTGCCGGATGATACGGCGCAGTGGCTGTTGCAACGCCGCTGGCATTCTTCGCTGTGCCGCTGTTGCAGCAGGTGCTCGACCAGGCTTTGCAGCAAGGCCTGCTGCGTAGCCTGTAGTGCCAGGCCGTTTGAACAGCAGAACGCCCCGGTACGCTAGCGTATCGGAGTGTTCTGTTGTGACGCGGGTTACTTGAGGCTAGCTTTCAGCGCGGCTGCAGCTTGCTGCATGGCGCTTTGCGTGCCGGGGATCTGGCTGATCACGTTGAGCAAACCGAAATCGTGAATCATGCCGTTGTAGCGCACGGAGGTCACGTTGACCCCCGCCGCATCTAGCTTGCGCGCATAGGCTTCGCCTTCGTCACGCAGTACGTCGAACTCGGCGGTTTGCACCAGGGCTGACGGTAAGCCTTTCAGTTGTTCCACCGATGCCTGCAGCGGCGAGGCGTAGATTTCGGCGCGCTGTTTTGGGTCGGTGGTGTAGTTATCCCAGAACCACTGCATCAGGCTCTTGCTGAGGAAGTGACCGTCGGCGAACTGGTTATAGGAGGCGTTGTTGAAGTTGGCGTCAGTTACCGGCCACATCAGCAGCTGGAATTTGATCGCTGGGGTGCCTTTTTCTTTGGCCATCAGGCTGACGACTGCAGCCATATTGCCGCCCACACTATTGCCGGCCACTGCCAGACGCTTGCCATCGACACCAATCTGCGCGCCGTTCTGCGCCACCCACTGGGTCGCGGCGTAGGCCTGGTTGATCGCGGTCGGGTACTTGGCTTCGGGTGACGGGGTGTAATTGACATACACCGCCGCCGCGCCAGAGCCCACTACCAAGTCATGGATCAGACGTTCGTGGGTCGGGTAGTCGCCCAGTATCCAGCCGCCACCGTGGAAGAACATGAAGACCGGCAGCGTGCCCTGGGCATCGACCGGGCGCACGACTTTCAGCTGGATCGACTGGCCATCGACCTCGATGGTCTTGTCGACCACCTTGATGCCCGATACATCGACCTTGACCCCGGCCTGCGCGCCGACCAATACGGCGCGCGCCTCTTTCGGGCTCAGCTGTTCGAGGGGCTTGCCACCGCCAGCGGCGAGGGCATTGAGAAAACCTTGAGTATTACGCTCCACCCCTGGGCTACCAGCGGCAAACGCGCTGTTGACGGCAAGGGCGAGTACGGCGATCGACAAACGGTGTTTGATGTTCATGTTCAGCCTCCTGGGGCGAGCCGCTGACTGGCAGCGGCCGGATGAGTAGTGAGTTAGTCGATCAGCGTCAGGGTGACGTCGATATTGCCGCGGGTGGCATTGGAGTAAGGGCAAACGATGTGTGCACGCTCGATCAGGGTCTGCGCTTGCTCACGGTTCATGCCCGGCAGGCTGATGCGCAGTTCGACTTCGATGCCGAAACCGTTGGGAATCGCGCCGATGCCCACGACACCTTCAATCGAGGCGTCTGCTGGCATCGCCAGCTTGTCGCGGCCCGCGACGAACTTCATCGCGCCGATAAAGCAAGCCGAGTAGCCCGCAGCGAACAGCTGCTCAGGGTTAGTGCCCGCGCCGCCAGCACCGCCGAGTTCTTTCGGGGTGGTCAGGGCGACGTCGAGTATGCCGTCGGAGGAAATGGCACGGCCGTCACGGCCGCCGGTGGCTTCTGCATAGGCACGGTAAGCAATGGTTTGAATCGACATGGTGGTAGTCCTCTAAAGTCAGTTTGGGTTGGTACGCGTTGCAGGTGTTGCGGTATCTGTGGTTGATCAGCCGCCGTGGTTGATCAGCCATTCTGGGTACAGGCCTTTGCCATCCTGTTGCTGCTTCTGGCTGTGGTCCGCCAGTACGGCAGCGGAGAGCGTGATGGCGATGGTGAATGTGATCAGGGTTTGCATAACGGTTCTCCTCAGCTGCTGGGTTGTTTGGTTGGTTAGTCGCTGGTTTATTAGCGCTAAAATTTTGCGCGCCAAGTAGTTCGATGAAGCGAACTCTAGTGTTCATTAATTTGGCGCGCAATATATTTTTTTGAAGATTTTGCGATAAGCACTGCTGTGTTCAGGCATAAGCGAGGAATGGCGGGCTGTTGCGCGATTTTTCGAGAGCTGCGGCAGGACGAAATTGTCGACTGGAGCAGGGGGATGACGGGTAAGAGTGGCGCGATGTGGACGACGAGGCGGGCGGCAGCCTGTCGCCCAGGTACTTACACGGCCTGTTGCAGGCTGCTGCGCAGGGCGACCAACTCAGCCCTCAGAGCGCCGAGTTCCGCGGTGGATTGCTGGGTGGCGGTGAGGATGCAGCTGGGGATGCTTTTGGCCTGTTCGCGCAGGGCGCGGCCTTTCTCGGTGAGGAACAACTCAACTACACGCTCGTCGACACTGCTGCGGGTGCGCTTGAGCAGACCTTCGGCTTCCAGGCGTTTGAGCAGTGGGGTGACGGAGCCAGGGTCGGTGAGCAGGCGGCTGCTGATGTCGCCCACGGTGATGCCATCGCCTTCCCAGAGCACCATCATCGCCAGGTACTGCGGGTACGTCAGGCCCAGCCCCTGCAGCAGTGGCTTGTAGACCTTGGTCAGCAGTAGTGAGGTCGAATACAGGGCAAAGCACAGCTGGTTATCGAGCAGCAGTTCGGCGCAAGGGTCTTGCGTGTTCATAGCGTTCTCCGGCGGTACAGGACAGTTGGCGACAATTTATCGTGCTAACTACTGTTATGCCAATTGAATGCACGCGTGTTTATCCTGCGCAGGCAAACGTTGGACGTAAAAAAGCCCCAGGCACCTGTGGCGCTGGGGCTTGGGCTTGGGCGTTAGCCGATTACTCCACGGCAGCCTGGGCTTTCTTGCTTGAGCCTTTCGGCGCAAAACGTGCGGCCAGACGCATAGAGGCGGTCACCAGGCGTTGATAGAGCGCTGGCCATAGGCGTTGCATGCCATCCAGAGCGTAGGCGTCCGGGCCGATCAGGATGCGTCGCTTGTTCGCCAGAGCGCCGTTGATGATCACCTGGGCCGCTTTCTCCGGCGTGGTGCGTAGCAACTGATCGTTGAACTGCTGGCGCGCCTGGTCGGCATCCTGACCGGTGACGCTGCTCAGGCTGGTGTTCATCCGCGCTGTTTTGGCGATGTTGGTCTTGATCCCGCCCGGGTGCACGCAGCTGGCCGATACACCGCAATCGGCCATGTCCAGCTCCTGGCGCAGCGACTCGGTAAAGCCGCGCACGGCAAACTTGCTGGCGTTATAGGCGCTCATGCCCGGCTGGGCGAACAGGCCGAAGACGCTGGAGACGTTTACGATATGACCCTGACCGCTGGCTTTGATATGCGGCAGGAAGGCCTTGGTGCCGTTGACCACGCCCCAGAAGTTGATGTTCATGATCCACTCGTAGTCGGCGTAGTCGTTGCCTTCCACGGTGCCGCCCTGGGCCACGCCGGCGTTGTTGAAGATTGCATTGACCCGGCCGAACTCGCTCACTACTTGATCGGCCCAGGCATGCACGGCTTCACGGTCGGCGACGTTGACCAGGGTTTCACTGACTTGCACACCGAGCTTGCGCGCCTGGGCGGCGGTTTCCGCCAGCCCTTCGGCATTCACATCGGAGAGCGCCAGTTGGCAACCCTGGCGAGCCAGGCCGAAAGCCAGGGCGCGGCCGATGCCGGAACCGGCGCCGGTGATGGCGGCTACCTTGTTTTCAAACGACTTCATGCGCTGGCCTCCTGGGCAGTCAACTGGATAGCGCTGTTCTGCGCCGGGTGGGCCGCGTGTTTACGGCTGAAATGATAGGCCGCTGGGTCAAAGTTGCGCGTCAGCAAGCGGAAGCGCCAGGTAAAGCCGGGCCACACCGTGCAGTTGCGGCCACTGACCGGATGCAGGTACCAGCTCTTGCAGCCGCCGGCATTCCACACGGTGTTGCCCAGACTGCCCTGCAGCGTGCCGTTGAACTTGTCCTGCACCGCTTGCTTGACCTCAAGGCTCTGCAGCTCTTGCTCACTAATCAGCTTAAGCGCACCGAGCACGTAATGGATCTGCGACTCGATCATGTAGACCATCGAGTTGTGCCCTAGGCCGGTGTTCGGCCCCATCAGGAAGAACAGGTTGGGGAAGCCGGCAGTGAGGGTGCCTTTGTAGGCCTGCGGGCCTTCCGGCCAGGTGTCGAGCAGGTCGACGCCGCCGCGACCAAACACCACGCCGCGCGGCAGCGGGTCGCTTGGGGTGAAGCCGGTGCCGAAGATGATCGCGTCAATTTCGCGCTCCTTGCCATCCACGGTGCGGATGCTGCCGCTGCGGATTTCCTCGATGCCGTCGGTGATCAGGTCGACGTTGGGCTGGGTCAGCGCCGGGAAGTAATCGTTGGAGATCAGCACGCGCTTGCAGCCCATCAGGTAATCCGGGGTGACCTTGGCGCGCAGTACCGGATCCTTGATCTGCTTGTTGATGTACCACTTGCCGACTTTCTGCGCGACGGTCATCACCTTGGGTAACATGGCAAAGCCGATTACCCGACTTTCCAGCAGAGCATAGATAGCGCCGCGCCAGAGTTTCTGCAGCAGCGGGAAGCGCTTGAAGCTGTTGCGCTCACGCTCGCTGATGGCGCGGTCCGGCTTGGGCATGATCCACGGCGCGGTACGCTGGTACAGATCGAGCTGGCTGACCTGTTTCTGGATCTGCGGAACGAACTGGATCGACGAGGCGCCGGTGCCGATGACTGCAACGCGTTTACCGGTAAGGTCATAGCTGTGATCCCACTGTTGTGAGTGGAAGATTTTGCCGGTGAAATCGCCCAGGCCCTTGAGCGCCGGAGTCGATGGCGTGGACAGCGCACCCATGCCGGAGACTACGAACTGTGCGGTGTAGCTGTTACCAGCGCTGTCACTGATCTGCCACAGCTCTTGCTGCTCATCCCAAGTCAGGCGGGTGATCTCTGTATTCAGTTGGGTGTGGTTCTGCAGGCGGTACTTGCTCCAGCAGCCTTCCAGATAACCCTGGATTTCCGGCTGTTTGGCGAACATGCGCGTCCAGTTAGGGTTCTGCTCGAAGGAGAACGAATACAGGTGTGATTGCACGTCACAGCCGCAGCCCGGGTAGTTGTTCACCCGCCAGGTGCCGCCGACGCCGGCTTCTTTCTCGAACAGCAGAAAGTCATGTTCACCGGCCTGTTTCAGGCGGATGGCCATGCCCAGGCCGGAGAAGCCCGTGCCGATAATGGCCACCTTGCAGTGGCGGGTGGCAGTTGGGGGTGAGACGGGTGCATTCATGGCCAAGCTCCTGTTATGTTTATTGCTGGCGTATACAGCTGTATACCAAGGTAGACAAATGTATACTCGCCAGCAAGCAGCATTCTCACAAGCCAACTTTTAGGTAGGGTTCGTCATGCAGGCAGACGCCAGCGAGCAGCAGCCAGCCGCAGAAAAAGCCACTGAGGCCCCCGGCAAGACCCTGTTACTGGAGGCCGCGTTACGTCTCACCTCAACCAGTCGCAGCCTCAGCAACCTGGGCTTGCGCGAGTTGGCGCGTGAGGCGGGGCTCAATCCCAATACCTTCTATAGGCACTTCAAGGATGTCGATGACCTAGGGCTGACGGTGATCCGGCAGATCTCTACCCAGTTGCGTCAGCCGCTGCGCGACCTGCGCCGTGAAGCCGCCGAACGAGCGGTGCAATCGCCTAGTAAAAGCGTGGCTTTACTGTTTGGTATCGACCTGGATCGCGGTCGGCGGGTGTGCCATGAAACCGTGCAACTGTTCTTCGATTTTGTTGCGCAGAACCCCGAGGCCTTCATCATCGGTGTGCGTGAACTGCATGGCGCCTCGGCCGTGCTGCGGGCGGCGCTGCAGGAGGTGATGGATGAGTTTGGCGCGGACATGGCCGAGGACATCATTGCTTTCAAGCTGCTGCCGGACATGGTCAATCCGGCGGTGGTGCGGCAGGTGTCGAACCTGATCAGTCGCAACCTGTTCCAGCTGTCGCTGGACTATATCGGTCAGCCTGAGTGGCAAGCGGCGATTCGTGCGTTGGCCGAAGAGCAGATTGTTATGCTGTTTACCGGAGCCAGCGTATTGCAGGGGCTTGGACAGCTTAAATTGCCTGTCGATGATTTGTAGCGTTGGCTAAGTAGGTGTTGTGTTTAGTTGCACATAAAAACGGCACCTGAGGTGCCGTTTTTTATTTCTGTTGGCCGTGCACTCAGTTGTGCAGATGCTCGGCGGCATGTAGCGTGTTTTCCAGCAGGCAGGCACGGGTCATCGGGCCAACGCCACCTGGCACTGGGGTGATCCAGCCGGCGCGGGACAGGGCGGTTTCATAGACCACATCGCCAATCAGCTTGCCGTCGGTCTGACGGTTGATGCCCACATCAATCACGATGGCGCCAGGCTTGATCCACTCGCCATGCACCAGGCCCGGTTTGCCGGCAGCAACTACGACGATATCGGCCTGACCGACATGCATCGGTAGGTCTTTGGTAAAACGGTGGGTCACGGTCACCGTGCAGCCAGCCAGCAGCAGTTCCATCGCCATCGGCCGGCCAACAATATTCGATGCGCCAACCACTACGGCGTGCATTCCATACAGGTCGGCGCCTGTGCTTTGCAGCAAGGTCATGATGCCTTTCGGGGTGCAGGGGCGCAGTAATGGCATGCGCTGGGCCAGGCGGCCAATGTTATAAGGATGGAAGCCGTCAACGTCTTTATCCGGGCGAATGCGCTCTAGTAATAAAGATGCGTCTAGATGTTCCGGCAATGGCAACTGCACCAGGATGCCGTCAATGCATGGTTCGTCATTTAGACGGTCGATCAATGCCATCAGCTCGTTCTGGCCGGTGGTGGCTGGCAGGTCGTAGGCCTGCGAGATGAAACCGACTTCTTCGCAATCCTTGCGTTTGTGCGAAACATAGACCTGGGACGCAGGGTCGCTACCGACGAGAATCACGGCCAGCCCGGGTGCGCGCAGGCCTTGCTGACGTCGTTCGGCGACACGTTGGGCTATCTGCTGGCGCAGGCTGGCGGCAATTGCTTTGCCATCGATCAGTTGTGCGGTCATTGCGCTTGGTTAACCATAAAGAAAGGATGGAAAAAGAGCGCGCATTCTCGCATGGCCGTGCTGCGGGGCAAAGGCGCGTGCCACGGTTTTCGCGTAACTCCTTTAAATGGCTGAATTTTTTTAACTTTTTCTGTTGACGACCTGAAATGGCATCTATAACATTCGCCCCGCTTGTCGAGCACAGCCAGTCGCTGGGTAAGACGGCAAGGTCGAAGCTGCAAAGTTTTTTCCGAAGCCGAAAGCTTTAAGTCTGCATATGCAGATGGATAGGCGCCCGTAGCTCAGCTGGATAGAGCATCCGCCTTCTAAGCGGATGGTCGCAGGTTCGAGTCCTGCCGGGCGTGCCATTTGGCGGTCTTGGCTCAAGCAAATGCAATATGGTGGGCGTAGCTCAGTTGGTAGAGCACAGGATTGTGACTCCTGTTGTCGTGGGTTCGATCCCCATCGTCCACCCCATATTCCAAAACGCCAGGTTAACGCCTGGCGTTTTTGTATAAGGCTTTACCACGCGGACGTGGTGGAATTGGTAGACACACTGGATTTAGGTTCCAGCGCCGCAAGGCGTGAGAGTTCGAGTCTCTCCGTCCGCACCATCTTTTAGAACTCCCTCCCGTTTGCCGCCTGCATCTAGGGTGACTTCTGCAAATTGACCCTCTAGAATGCATGCCCTTGATTCGGGGCCGGTAAACGGCCGGCTTATGTCTGTGCAACGAGGATTATCCATGCAAGTTTCTGTTGAAAGTACTTCTGCGCTCGAGCGCCGTATGACCGTAGGCGTCTCTGTTGAGCGCATCGAGACTGAAGTCAACAAGCGTCTGCAGCAGACTGCCCGTCGTGCCAAGGTTCCTGGTTTCCGTCCTGGCAAAGTGCCAATGAGCGTGATTCGTCAGCGTTATGAAGATGCTGCGCGCCAGGAAGCCCTGGGTGATCTGATTCAATCTACTTTCTACGAAGCTGTTGTTGAGCAGAAGCTCAATCCAGCTGGCGCTCCGGCTGTTGAGCCGAAGTCGTTCGAGAAAGGCAAGGATCTGGAGTACGTTGCGACCTTCGAAGTATTCCCTGAGTTCACCGTTGCTGGCTTCGACTCCATCGCTGTTGAGCGTCTGCAGGCTGATGTGGCTGATGCTGACGTCGACAACATGCTGGAAATCCTGCGAAAGCAGAACACCCGTTTCGAAGCCGCCGAGCGTGCTGCCGAGAATGGCGATCAGCTGAACATCGATTTCGTTGGCAAAATCGACGGCGAGGCATTCGCTGGTGGCTCGGCCAAGGGCACTCAGCTGGTTCTCGGCTCCGGCCGCATGATTCCTGGCTTTGAAGATGCACTGGTTGGCGCCAAGGCCGGTGAAGAGCGCGTAATCAACCCGACTTTCCCGGCCGATTATCAGAATCTCGATCTGGCTGGCAAAACTGCTGAGTTCACCGTTACTGTTAACGGCATCGCCGCGCCTCAGCTGCCTGAGCTGAATGACGACTTCTTCGCCTTGTTCGGCGTAAAAGAAGGCGGCCTGGAAGGCTTCCGCGCTGAAGTGCGCAAGAACATGGAGCGCGAGCTGCGCCAGGCCATCAAATCTAAGGTTAAAAACCAGGTGATGGATGGTCTCTTGGCTGCAAATCCGATCGAAGTGCCGAAAGCATTGATCAGCAATGAAGTGAACCGTCTGCGCGTGCAGGCTGTTCAGCAGTTCGGTGGCAACCTCAAGCCTGAGCAGCTACCCGCTGAGCTGTTCGAAGAGCAAGCCAAACGCCGCGTTGTGCTGGGTCTGGTTGTGGCTGAAGTGGTCAAGCAGTGCGAACTGAAGCCGGATGATGCTCGCGTTCGCGAAATGATTCAGGAAATGGCTTCTGCATATCAGGAGCCTGAGCAGGTTGTTGCCTGGTACTACAAAAATGACCAGCAAATGAACGAAGTGCGTTCTGTTGTACTGGAAGAGCAAGTTGTAGATACTGTTTTGCAGAAGGCCAACGTGACCGACAAAGCGGTCTCGTACGAAGAAGCTGTCAAGCCGGTAGAAGCACCACAAGCCGCCTGATTTCTTTACCTCGTTCGAACACGCCATAAGCCAGCCTCCGCGCTGGCTTATGCGTATTTGTGACATGACTATTTAGGGAGCGAGTGCAGCATGTCCCGCAATCCTTTTATGCAGCAAATGCCCGATATCCAAGCCGCTGGTGGCCTGGTACCTATGGTTGTTGAGCAGTCGGCTCGTGGTGAACGCGCCTACGACATTTATTCGCGCCTGCTCAAGGAGCGAGTTATCTTTCTTGTCGGTCCTGTAGAGGACTACATGGCCAACCTGATCTGTGCGCAATTGCTGTTCCTTGAGGCGGAGAATCCAGACAAGGACATCCACCTTTACATTAACTCTCCAGGTGGTTCGGTAACGGCAGGTATGTCGATCTATGACACCATGCAGTTCATTAAGCCGAATGTGTCCACGACCTGTATTGGGCAGGCATGCAGTATGGGTGCATTCCTGCTGACCGCAGGTGCTGAGGGTAAGCGTTACTGTCTGCCGAACTCACGTGTGATGATTCATCAGCCGTTGGGCGGTTTCCAGGGGCAGGCGTCGGACATTGAAATCCACGCCAAGGAAATTCTCTTTATCCGCGAGCGTCTCAACACATTGATGGCCAAGCACAGCGGACGCACCCTGGCAGAAATTGAACGCGACACCAATCGTGATAACTTCATGAGCGCACAAGCCGCTCGTGAGTACGGTTTGATCGATGAAGTGCTTGAAAAACGCCCCGCTTAATATAAGCAGCTAAAAGGTCGGCATGTCCGGCTCCAGTGGGCTTGAAAAAGCCCGCTTAAGCCTTCATCTTGTGTTGCAAGCATATCGGATTTGGATCGAACGAATGACTGACACCCGCAACGGCGAGGACAACGGCAAGTTGCTTTATTGCTCCTTCTGCGGCAAAAGCCAGCATGAAGTACGCAAATTAATTGCCGGCCCCTCGGTCTTTATCTGCGACGAGTGCGTTGACCTGTGTAACGACATCATCCGTGAGGAGGTGCAAGAAGCCCAGGCCGAGAGCAGCGCACATAAATTGCCTGCCCCCAAGGAAATCAGCACGATTCTCGATCAGTATGTGATCGGTCAGGAGCGCGCGAAGAAGGTACTGGCGGTAGCAGTGTACAACCACTACAAGCGTCTGAATCAGCGTGACAAGAAAGATGACGTCGAACTCGGCAAGAGTAATATTTTGCTGATCGGTCCAACAGGCTCGGGTAAGACCTTGCTGGCTGAAACGCTGGCGCGCCTGCTTAATGTGCCGTTTACCATCGCTGACGCGACCACCCTGACCGAAGCCGGTTATGTGGGTGAGGACGTTGAGAACATCATTCAAAAACTGCTGCAGAAGTGTGATTACGATGTGGAAAAAGCCCAGATGGGCATCGTCTATATCGACGAAATCGATAAGATTTCACGTAAGTCAGATAACCCGTCGATAACCCGCGACGTGTCGGGTGAGGGCGTGCAGCAGGCTCTGCTGAAGCTGATTGAAGGTACTGTTGCTTCGGTGCCGCCGCAGGGTGGGCGCAAGCATCCTCAGCAGGAATTCCTGCAGGTCGATACGCGTAATATTCTCTTCATCTGTGGTGGCGCTTTTGCAGGCTTGGAGAAAGTCATCCAGGGGCGTTCGACCAAAGGTGGGATCGGTTTCAGTGCCGAGGTTCGTAGCAAGGAAGAGGGCAAGAAAGTCGGCGAGTCGCTGCGTGCCGTTGAGCCAGATGACCTGGTCAAGTTTGGTCTGATTCCTGAGTTCGTGGGCCGCTTGCCGGTTATTGCCACGTTGGATGAGTTGGATGAAGCCGCGCTGGTGCAGATCCTGACTGAGCCGAAGAATGCACTGACTAAGCAGTACGGTAAACTGTTCGAGATGGAAGGTGTTGAGCTGGAGTTCCGTCCAGATGCACTGAAGTCCGTTGCTCGCAAGGCCCTGGAGCGTAAAACAGGTGCTCGCGGCTTGCGTTCTATTCTGGAAGGCATTCTGCTCGACACCATGTATGAGATTCCGTCGCAATCGGATGTCAGTAAGGTGGTCATTGATGAAAGTGTCATCGATGGTGCATCAAAGCCCTTGCTTATCTATGAGAATAACGAGTTGCCTGCAAAGGCCGCTCCGGACGCTTGATTGCGCTGTAACATGTTGAAAGCAAGGGGCCTGCGGGCCCCTTTTGTTTTCCTGTTGTTGTGCTTGTTTTTTGTTGGGGGTGCCCCCATCTTAGCGTTAAGGGTTATCCCATCTGTTTACGGCCGTAAGGCCGCCGTAGAGCCGAAATCATGAAGACAACCATCGAATTGCCTCTCCTGCCGTTGCGCGATGTTGTGGTCTATCCGCATATGGTCATCCCGTTGTTCGTCGGGCGTGAAAAATCTATTGAGGCCCTTGAGGCTGCAATGACGGGCGAGAAGCAGATTCTGTTGCTGGCCCAAAAGAACCCTGCTGATGATGATCCGGATGAGGATGGTCTTTATCGAGTGGGCACCGTGGCCACTGTGTTGCAGTTACTGAAACTGCCGGATGGTACGGTCAAGGTACTGGTCGAAGGAGAGCAGCGCGGAGAGATTGAACGCTTTATTGAGGTCAGCGGTTATTGCAGGGCTGAAGTACAGCTGATCGATGAAGTGGATGCTGCTGAGCGCGAATCTGAGGTCTTTACTCGCAGTCTGCTGAGTCAATTCGAGCAGTATGTACAGCTGGGCAAGAAGGTTCCCGCCGAGGTGCTGGCTTCACTGAATGGTATCGATGAGCCAGGTCGTCTGGTTGATACCATGGCCGCGCATATGGTGCTGAGAATCGAGCAGAAACAGGAAATTCTGGAAATTACTGACCTGGCTGCGCGAATTGAGCATGTCCTGGCCTTGTTGGATGCTGAGATCGATTTGTTACAGGTCGAAAAGCGTATTCGTGGCCGGGTCAAGAAGCAGATGGAGCGCAGTCAGCGTGAGTACTATCTGAATGAGCAGATGAAGGCCATCCAAAAAGAGCTTGGCGACAGCGAGGATGGCCATAACGAGCTCGATGAACTGAAAAAGCGCATTGAGAACGCCGGCCTGACGGCTGAGGCCCATACCAAGGCCAATGCCGAGTTGAACAAGCTTAAGCAGATGTCGCCGATGTCGGCTGAAGCCACGGTGGTGCGCTCTTACATCGATTGGTTGGTTAATGTGCCGTGGAAGGCGCAGAGCAAAGTGCGTCTCGATTTAGCAAGGGCGGAAAGTATTCTGGATGCAGATCACTACGGTCTGGAGGAAGTCAAAGAACGCATCCTTGAATACCTTGCTGTGCAGAAACGGGTGAAGAAACTCAAAGGACCTGTGCTTTGCCTGGTTGGGCCGCCTGGTGTGGGTAAAACCTCACTGGCCGAGTCGATTGCCAGCGCCACTAACCGCAAATTCGTGCGTATGGCCCTTGGTGGTGTGCGTGATGAGGCTGAGATTCGCGGTCACCGACGCACCTACATTGGCTCCATGCCGGGTCGTCTGATTCAGAAGATGACCAAGGTCGGCGTGCGTAACCCTCTGTTCCTGCTCGATGAGATCGACAAGATGGGGCAGGACATGCGCGGTGATCCAGCGTCAGCGCTGCTTGAGGTGCTGGATCCGGAGCAAAACCACAATTTCAATGACCATTATCTAGAGGTCGACTACGACCTGTCCGATGTGATGTTTCTGTGTACCGCGAACTCGATGAACATTCCGGGTCCGTTGCTGGACCGTATGGAAGTGATTCGTCTTCCGGGCTATACCGAAGCTGAAAAGATCAACATCGCCATCAAATACCTGGTGCCCAAACAGGTTCAGGCCAATGGTTTGAAGAAGGCCGAACTGGTTTTTGAAGAGTTGGCGATTCGCGACATCATTCGTTACTACACCCGCGAAGCCGGGGTGCGTGGTCTTGAACGGCAGATTGCCAAGGTATGCCGCAAAGCGGTCAAGGAGCACGCGGCCGAGAAGCGCTTCCAGGTGACTGTCACTGCGGATTCACTTGAACACTTTCTGGGTGTGCGTAAGCACCGCTATGGCCTGGCCGAGCAACAGGACCAGATTGGGCAGGTGACGGGCTTGGCCTGGACCCAGGTCGGTGGTGAGTTACTGACAATCGAGGCCGTAGTTGTGCCTGGTAAAGGTCAGCTGATCAAAACCGGCTCATTGGGCGATGTGATGCTGGAGTCGATCACCGCAGCGCAGACTGTTGTGCGCAGTCGGGCCAAGAGTCTAGGTGTGCCTGTGGACTTCTATGAGAAGCAGGATATCCACATCCACATGCCAGAAGGTGCTACGCCTAAAGATGGGCCCAGCGCCGGTATTGGTATGTGCACAGCGCTGGTTTCGGCACTGACGCAGATTCCTGTGCGCGCGGATGTCGCCATGACCGGTGAAATAACCTTGCGCGGCCAGGTTTTGGCTATCGGTGGTCTGAAAGAAAAACTGCTGGCCGCACACCGTGGCGGAATCAAGACCGTGATCATTCCAGAAGAGAATGTGCGCGACCTGAAGGAGATTCCGGACAATATTAAGCAGGACCTACAGATTAAACCGGTTAAATGGATTGACGAGGTCCTGCAAATTGCGCTGCAATACGCTCCGGAGCCCTTGCCTGATGCGGCTCCCATAGTTGCAAAGGATGAAAAGCGCGAGACTGATTCCATGGAGCGAATCAGCACGCATTAGCAGGAGAGCTTCCTTGACACATTTTTAGAGCCCTTGTTATAAAGCGGCTCATATCGTGTCAGCAGGCTCTTCAGCATCAGCTTCGCTTACATTTAAAAGCAAGAAATAAACTCAACAGAAATTAAGGGGACTTAAGAGTGAACAAGTCGGAACTGATTGATGCCATCGCCGCATCTGCTGATATCCCGAAAGCTGTTGCCGGCCGTGCGCTGGACGCAGTTATTGAATCCGTTACTGGCGCTCTGAAGGCTGGTGATTCTGTCGTACTGGTAGGCTTCGGTACTTTCGCAGTCAAAGAGCGTGCTGCTCGTACTGGCCGTAACCCACAGACTGGTAACCCGATCAGCATCGCTGCTGCCAAGATTCCAGGCTTTAAAGCCGGCAAAGCTCTGAAAGACGCTGTTAACTAAGCCTCTTTCTGTTTTGCCTAGCAGGTTGGCTGAATGGCTAATCTGAGGCAGGCGGGATGTTCAGCCAATCACATTTGACTGAATACGACGAATCAGTTGCTTGCGTTCGCTCCGCTTTGCCAGTTACGAGAAGGCGCATCCCTGATGCGCCTTTCTTCTATCCGGAATTTACCCACACTGCGCGGCTGCTTTTTTGTACAGCCGTTCTGGGGGATGCATGCTGCAGAACATCAGGGACAATTCACAAGGTTGGATTGCCAAAACCATTATCGCCATCATCGTCGCGCTCATGGCTCTGACCGGTGTCGATGCCATTTTTACCAGCACCAGTAACAGTCAGAATGCCGCTGAGGTGAATGGCGAAAAGATCACCTCAGTTGAGCTTAGTCAGGCTGTCGAGATGCAGCGTCGTCAGCTGCTGCAACAGTTGGGGCGCGATTTCGACGCCTCCCTGCTGGACGAGAAGCTGCTGCGTGAGGCCGCCCTCAATGGCCTGGTTGAGCGCACACTGCTGCTCGAGAGCGCCAAAGATGCCAAGTTCGCCTTTTCGCAGCAGGCGTTGGACCAGGTAGTTCTGCAGACGCCAGAGTTTCTTGTGGATGGCCAGTTCAATGCGGAGCGCTTTGATCAGGTGATTCGTCAGCTGGGCTACAGCCGCCTGCAATTCCGCCAGATGCTTGAGCAGGAAATGCTCATTGGCCAATTGCGTGCAGGTCTGGCCAACAGTAGTTTCGTCACTGATGCTCAGGTGCAAGCGTTTGCGGCATTAGAGAAACAGACCCGTGACTTTGCCACGCTGACCCTGAAAGCAGACCTGGCTGCGGTGACACTTAGCGATGATGACATCAAGGCTTACTACGATGCTCAAGCTGCAGAGTTCATGAGTCCTGAGCAGGTTGTGCTGGACTATGTCGAGCTGAAGAAAGATGCCTTCTTCGATCAGGTAGAAGTCACTGACGAAGCCTTGCAAAGTGCTTATCAGAGTGAAATTGCCAACCTTGCCGAACAGCGTCGTGCGGCTCACATTCTGGTTGAAGTGAGCGACACGCTGAATGACGATCAGGCCAAAGCTAAGCTGGTCGAGGTGCAGAAGCGCTTGGAACAGGGGGAAGATTTCGCCGCGCTGGCCAAAGAGTTTTCTGATGACTCGGGTTCAGCTGTTGACGGTGGTGATCTGGGCTTTGCCGGTCCTGGTGTATATGACCCGGCCTTCGAAGAAGCACTCTATGCGCTTAGCGAGAATGCTGTGTCGGCACCCGTGCGCAGCGAGTTCGGCTGGCACCTGATTAAGCTCCTGGGCGTCCAGGCGCCGGAATTGCCGAGCTTCGCCAGTCTGGAAGATAAACTGCAGCGAGATCTCAAGGCGCGTCAGGTTGAACAGCGTTTTGTTGAGGTTTCCAAACAGCTTGAAGACGCTGCATTTGAAGCCTCGGATCTAAGTCAACCGGCGCAGGAACTTGGTCTGCAGGTTAAGACCACTGAACCGTTTGGCCGTCAAGGCGGCGCTGAGGGTGTGTCTGCTAACCGCCAGGTCGTGCAGGCAGCGTTCAGTGATGAAGTGCTGGAAGACGGTAGCAACAGCAGTGTGATCGAGCTTGATCCGAACACCGTGGTGGTGGTGCGCGTTAAAGAGCACAACAAACCTGAGCAACTGCCGCTTGAGCAGGTTGCCGATAGTATCCGTGCTCAGCTGACCAAGGTTCGTGCAAGCGAAGCCGTTAAAGCCAGGGGTGAAGAGCAGCTGACTGCTCTGCGCGCAGGTCAGACGCCGGTTACTCAGGCCGATGCCAAGCAGGGCTGGAACGTGGTCGAAGCCGCGACGCGTAGCCAGGAAGGCGTTGAGCCGGCAGTGCTGCAGGCGTTGTTCCGCATGCCCAAGCCTGAGGCTGCTGACAAGCCAACTTTCGCCGGTATCAGCCTGAGCAACGGCGATTTCATGATCATCCGTCTGAATGGTGTGAGCCAGCCGGAGCAAGCGCTGTCGGATGAGGATAAGGCCATGTACAGCCGCTTCCTCGCCTCACGCGTCGGTCAGCAGGACTTTGCTGCGTTCCGCAAGCAGCTGGAAGAAACAGCGGATATCGAGCGCTTCTGATCGAGTCTGCTGAATGTAAAAAGGCCGCTTACTCAAGCGGCCTTTTTTATGCTTGCCATCCGTGGCAGCAACGGTGCTGATGGCGCAGGAAGAGCTGGTCTCCCTGCACAGCCACACTTACTCTTCCATGGCGCCCATGGCGGTGGTGTTGAAACCGCCGTCGACGTACATGATCTCGCCGCTGACGCCCGAGGCCAGGTCAGAGCAGAGGAAGGCACCGGCGTTACCGACTTCTTCGATGGTCACGTTGCGCCGCAGTGGGGTCTGCTTTTCATTGGCAGCGAGCATCTTGCGGAAGCTCTTGATCCCGGAAGCCGCCAGGGTACGGATCGGGCCCGCGGAGATGGCATTGACGCGAGTGCCTTCTGGACCGAGGCTGCCGGCCAAGTAGCGTACACCGGCTTCCAGGCTGGCTTTGGCCATCCCCATGACGTTGTAGTTGGGCATGGTGCGCTCGGCGCCCAGGTAGGACAGGGTCAGCAGGCTGCCATTGCGGCCTTTCATCATCTCGCGGCCAGCTTTGGCCAGGGCGACGAAGCTGTAGGCGCTGATGTCGTGGGCGATGCGGAAGCCTTCACGGGTAGTGACGTTGGTAAAGTCGCCATCCAACTGATCGCCCGGGGCGAAGCCCACGGAGTGAACGATACAATCCAGGCCGTCCCATTTCTTGCTCAGGGCTTCGAATACCGAGGCGATTTCCTCATCGTTGGCTACATCGCAAGGGAAGCACAGATCTGCGTTCGAGCCCCAGCCAGCGGCGAACTCTTCGACGCGGCCCTTGAGCTTTTCGTTCTGATAGGTGAAGGCCAGTTCGGCGCCTTCACGGTGCATGGCTGCCGCGATGCCGGAGGCGATGGACAGTTTGCTGGCGACGCCAACGATCAGTACGCGCTTGCCGCTTAGAAAACCCATGTGTGTTGTTCCTCTTCCTGTCTACAAGGATTGGCAGGCAGTTGAAGAGCTACCTGCGTGGCCATCACTGTATTTACCTTGCGCTGGCGGCATCGCCAGCGCTTTTCAATAGCCGGTTAATTCGCTGGGGCCATAAAGGCTGCTTCCAGCAACTGCTGTGTATAGATGTTCTGTGGCGCAGCAAAGACACGTGCTGCTGGACCTTGCTCGACTACTTTGCCCTGCTTGACCACCATCACCTGATGGCTCAGGGCCCTGACTACCGCCAGGTCGTGGCTGATAAACAGGTAGGTGAGGTTGTATTTGGCCTGCAGCGAGCGTAACAGCTCGACTACCTGGCGCTGCACGGTGCGGTCGAGGGCCGAAGTCGGCTCATCCAGCAGGATCAACGCCGGTTTAAGTACCAGGGCGCGGGCGATGGCGATGCGTTGGCGCTGACCACCGGAAAACTCGTGGGGGTAGCGGTGGCGGGTTTCCGGATCCAGACCTACCTCCACCAACGCGTCGATAATCGCCTGTTCCTGTTCGGCTGCGCTGCCCATGCGGTGGATTTGCAGGCCTTCGCCGACAATTTGACCCACCGACATACGCGGGCTAAGGCTGCCGAAGGGGTCCTGAAACACCACCTGCATCTGCCGGCGCAGCGGGCGTACATCATCTTGCGACAGGCTATCGATCGCCTGGCCCTGGAAGCGGATGCCGCCTTGGCTGCCGAGCAAGCGCAGGATCGCCAGACCCAAAGTGGATTTACCTGAGCCGCTTTCGCCAACGATGCCCAGGGTATGCCCCTGCGGCAGGTTGAAATGAATACCGTCTACCGCTTTGACGTGATCGACGGTGCGGCGCAGCAGGCCTTTTTTGATCGGGAACCAGACGCGCAGGTTGTCGATTTCCAGCATGGTTTTACCCGGTGGCTGATCGACCGGGCCTCCCGTGGGTTCGGCGCCCAGCAGCTCACGGGTGTAGGGGTGCTGCGGATCTTTAAACAGTGTTTCGCAGGTCGCCTGTTCGACGATATGTCCGCGTTGCATCACGCAGACTCGATGAGCAATCCGTCGCACCAGGTTGAGGTCGTGGCTGATCAACAGGATGGCCATGCCCAGGCGTGCCTGTAGGTCCTTGAGCAGCTCAAGGATCTTCAGCTGCACGGTGACGTCAAGGGCGGTGGTGGGTTCGTCGGCGATCAGCAGTTCCGGCTCGTTGGCCAGGGCCATGGCGATCACTACGCGCTGGCGTTGGCCGCCAGAGAGCTCATGTGGGTAGGCCTTGAGGCGCTTGTGCGGTTCGGGAATGCCGACCAGATCAAGCAGCTCCAGGGTGCGCGCTGTAGCCGCCTTGCCGCGCAGGCCTTTATGCAGGCCCAGCACCTCATTGATCTGTTTTTCGATGCTGTGCAGCGGGTTGAGCGAGGTCATGGGCTCTTGGAAGACCATGGCGATGCGGTTACCGCGAATACCGCGCAGCTTGTTCTCGTTCAGTTTGAGCAGGTCTTGCCCGGCGTAGTGAATGCTGCCGCTGGGGTGTTGGGCCAGGGGGTAGGGCAGCAGGCGCAGGATGGAGTGCGCGGTGACCGATTTGCCCGAGCCGCTTTCGCCAACCAAAGCTAGAGTTTCGCCGCGCTTGATGTCGAAGTTGACGCCTTCGAGCACGCGCTGTTTCAGGCTGCCGGTGACGAATTCGACCGCCAGGTCGCGGACCTCGATGAGGGTGTTGGAGTCGGTCATGTCATTTCCTCGGATCGAAGGCATCGCGCGCCGCTTCGCCGATAAACACCAGCAGGCTGAGCATCAAGGCCAGTACGGCAAAAGCGCTGATCCCGAGCCAGGGCGCTTGCAGGTTGGATTTGCCCTGGGCCACCAACTCGCCGAGTGACGGCGCGCCAGGCGGCAGGCCGAAGCCGAGGAAATCCAGTGCGGTGAGGGTGCCGATCGCGCCGGTGAGGATAAACGGCATAAAGGTCATGGTGGAAATCATCGCGTTGGGCAGGATATGGCGGAACATGATCGAGCCGTTCTGCATGCCCAGTGCACGGGCTGCACGCACGTATTCCAGGTTGCGCCCACGGAGGAACTCGGCACGCACCACATCCACCAGGCTCATCCAGGAGAACAGCAGCATGATGCCCAGCAGCCACCAGAAGTTCGGTTGTACGAAGCTGGCGAGAATGATCAGCAGGTAGAGCACCGGCAGGCCTGACCAGATTTCCAGAAAGCGTTGCCCAGCCAGGTCGACCCAGCCGCCATAGAAGCCCTGCAAGGCGCCGGCAAACACGCCGATCACCGAGCTGGCCAGGGTCAGGGTCAGAGCAAACAACACCGAAATGCGGAAGCCGTAGATCACCCGTGCCAGTACATCGCGGCCCTGATCATCCGTACCCAGCCAGTTTTCCGCCGAGGGCGGCGCGGGGGCGGGCACTTGTAAGTCGTAGTTGATGCTGGAGTAGCTGTAGCGGATCGGCGGCCAGATCATCCAGCCGTCCTTTTCCTTGATCAGCTCTTGGATGTAAGGGCTTTTGTAGTTGGCCTGCAGCGGGAATTCACCGCCAAAGGTGGTTTCCGGGTAGCGCTTGAATACCGGGAAATACAGCTCGTTGTCGTAGCCCACCACCAGCGGTTTATCGTTGGCGATCAGTTCGGCGCCGAGGGTGACGAAAAACAGTGCGAGGAACACCCACAACGACCACCAGCCGCGTTTGTGCGCCTTGAACAGCTGGAAGCGGCGTTGATTGATTGGTGACAGTTTCATCTCAACCCTCCCGGCTTTCGAAGTCGATACGCGGATCGACCAGGGTGTAGGTAATGTCGCCGATCAATTTCACCACCAGGCCCAGCAACGTGAAGATAAACAGGGTGCCGAAGACCACCGGGTAATCACGGTTGATCGCGGCCTCGAAGCTCATCAGGCCCAGGCCGTCGAGGGAGAAGATCACTTCGATCAGCAAGGAGCCGGTAAAGAAAATACCGATAAAAGCTGCCGGGAAGCCGGCGATGATGATCAGCATGGCGTTGCGAAACACATGCCCATAGAGCACGCGGTTGTTGCTCAGGCCCTTGGCTCGGGCCGTGACCACATACTGTTTGTTGATCTCATCGAGAAAACTGTTCTTGGTCAGCAGCGTCAGGGTGGCGAAGTTGCCTATCACCAGGGCGGTGACGGGCAGCGCCAGGTGCCAGAAATAGTCGAGCAGCTTGCCGGTAAAGCTCAGCTCGTCGAAATTGTTTGACGTCAGCCCGCGCAGCGGGAACCAGTCCCAGTAGCTGCCGCCGGCAAACAGCACGATCAGCAGGATGGCGAAGAGGAAGGCGGGGATGGCGTAACCGACGATGATCGCCGAGCTGGTCCACACGTCGAAGGCGCTGCCGTGGCGAGTGGCCTTGGCGATGCCCAGCGGGATCGACACCAGGTACATGATCAGCGTGCTCCACAGCCCCAGGGAGATCGACACCGGCATCTTCTCGATGATCAGGTCGATGACCTCGGCATCGCGAAAGAAGCTCGAGCCAAAGTCCAGCTGCGCGTAGCTCTTGAGCATCAGCCAGAAGCGTTCCGGGGCGGATTTGTCGAAGCCGTACATGCGCTCAATTTCCGCCACCAGCTCGGGGTCCAGGCCCTGGGCGCCGCGGTAGTTGGAACCGGCCACCGAGACTTCGGCACCGCCGCCGGCGATCCGGCTGGTGGCGCCGTCAAAGCCTTCCAGTTTGGCGATCATCTGCTCAACTGGGCCACCGGGGGCGGCCTGGATGATGATGAAGTTGATCAGCAGAATGCCGAACAGCGTGGGGATGATCAGCAGCAGCCGACGAACGATATACGCCAGCATCTTATTGCTCCACGTCGACAGTGTTTTTTGTGGCAGCTTCGTCGGCCGCCGCTTCAGGGGATTTCTCGCGGGCCCACCAGGTGTAGAGGCCTACGTCGTATTTCGGGCTGATCTTGGGGTGCTCAAAACGGTTCCAGTAAGCCACGCGCCAGGTCTTGATATGCCAGTTGGGCACCACGTAATGACTCCACAGCAGCACACGATCAAGGGCACGGGTGTGGGCGATCAGGCTTTGCCGCGAATCGGCATTGATCAACCCGTCGACCAGGCTGTCCACGGCTGGATCTTTGAGGCCGATAAAGTTACGGCTGCCGGGGTTGTCAGCGCTGCTGGAGTGCCAGTATTCGCGTTGCTCGTTGCCGGGTGAATTGGATTGAGCGAAGCCGCCGACGATCAAGTCGAAGTCACGTGAGCGCAAGCGGTTGACGTACTGAGATACATCGACGCGGCGGATCACCAGTTCAATGCCCAGGTCGGCCAGGTTGCGTTTGAACGGCAGCAGGATACGTTCGAATTCGGTTTGTGCCAGCAGGAATTCGATGCTCACCGGTTTGCCGGTATTGTCGAGCATCCTGTCGCCATCGACACGCCAGCCGGCTTCCTGCAGCAGTTGATAGGCGCGGCGCTGCTGCTCACGAATGATGCCGCTGCCATCGGTGACCGAGGGCTGATACTCGTCGGTAAATACCTGGGATGGAATCTGCGTGCGCAATGGCTCCAGCAGCTTCAACTCATCCGCTGAGGGTAGGTCGACGGAGGCCAGTTCCGAGTTGTCGAAATAACTGCGCGTGCGGGTGTAGGCACCGTTGAACAGTTGACGATTGGTCCATTCATAGTCAAACAGCAGCCCCAGGGCTTCCCGCACACGGCGGTCGCTGAACTGTGGGCGGCGGGTATTGAAGATAAAACCCTGCATGCCGGTGGGGTTGCGATTGGCGATCTCTTCCTTGATCAGCTGACCATTGGCCACCGCGGCAGTGTTATAGGCCGTGGCCCAGTTCTTCGCGCTGGTTTCCAGCCAGTAATCAAACTGCCCGGCTTTGAGTGCTTCCAAGGCGACGGTATTGTCGCGGTAGTAGTCAAACTGCAAGGTGTCGAAATTGTAGAAGCCACGGTTGACCGGCAGGTCCTGGCCCCACCATTCCTTGACTCGCTCATAACGAATTGAACGACCCGCCTGAACATCAGCCACCTTGTAAGGGCCGCTGCCAACGGGGATGTCGAGATCGCTTTTGCTGAAGTCGCGTTCAGCCCACCAGTGCTTGGGCAATACTGGCAACTGGCCGACAATCAGCGGCAGTTCGCGGTTACCGGCATGTTTGAAAATAAAGCGCACGCGCTGTGGGCTTTCGACTTCAACCCGATCGACATCGGCATAGTAGCCGCGGTACATCGGTGCGCCTTTGCTCATCAGGGTGTCGAAGGTGAATTTGACGTCCTCGGCGGTTACCGGTTGGCCGTCATGAAAGCGGGCCTTGGGGTGCAGGTAGAACCGTACCCAGGCGTTGTCCGGCGCTTTTTCGATTTTTTCCGCGAGCAGGCCGTAAACAGTAAAGGGTTCATCCAGACTGGGGCGTGTCAGGCTGTCGTAGATAATGCCTATGTTTTCTTCAGCAACGCCCTTGGAAATGAACGGGTTGAGGCTGTCGAAGCTGCCGAACCCGGCTTGGCGCAGGGTGCCGCCTTTGGGGGCATCCGGGTTTACGTACTCGAAGTGCTGGAAGCCGGCAGGGTATTTCGGCGGTTCGTCATACAAGGTCTGTGCGTGCTTGGGGCCGGCCAGGACCAGGCCGGCAACGCCAAGTAGGGCAAGGCTGCTGAAGCGGATAATCAGGGCGCGCACGGCATGGGTCATTCAGCGTTCTCCATGGATTTCAGCCACCAGGTACGCAGGCCCAAGGTGTAGGGTGGCGTGGTGACGAAGGCAAATCGGTTGCGGTAAGCCAGGCGGTGGTAATCGATATACCAGTTCGGAATGCTGTAGTGCTGCCACAACAGTATCCGGTCAAGGGCGCGTGTAGCGGCAATTTGTTCGTCACGGTTCTGCGCCGAGAGCAGTTTTTCGATCATGGCGTCGACCACCGGGTGGGTAACGCCGGCGTAGTTCCTGCCGCCCTTGACCTTGGCTTGCGACGAATGGAAATACAGCGACTGTTCCAGGCCGGGGCTCAGGGTTTGTGGCAGGGTGACCAGAATCATGTCGAAATCGTATTGATCGAGGCGCTGTTTGTATTGCGCGCGGTCAACGGTGCGCAGCCTGGCCTGGATACCGATGCTGGCCAAGTTTTCGGTAAAGGGCTGGAGAATGCGTTCAAGGTTCGGGTTAACCAGCAATATTTCAAAGCGCAGGGGCTGCCCCTGACTGTTGAGCAGACGCTGGCCGGAGGGCTTCCAGCCTGCATCGGCCAATAGACCGAGGGCGCGGCGCAAGGTTTCCCGTGGGATGCCGCGGCCATCGGTTTGCGGCACGCTGAACGGTTCGCTGAACAGGCGTGACTGAAGTTGCTTGCGGTAAGGCGAGAGCAACAGCCACTCGGCGCCTTCCGGTTTACCGCTGGCGGCGAATTCACTGTTGGGGTAATAGCTCTGGGCGCGGGTGTAAGAGCTGTTGAACAGCGCGCGATTGGCCCATTCGAAGTCGAACATCAGGCCCAATGCTTCGCGCACCTTGCGCTCGGCAAACACCTCGCGGCGGGTGTTCATAAACAGCGCTTGGGACTGGGTAGGAATCTTGTGCGGGATTTCGGCGCGGATTACCTCACCACGGCTGAGTGCCGGAAAGCGATAGCCGTTGGCCCAGTTCTTCGCCTGCTGTTCGATATAAATGTCGAACTCACCGGCCTTGAAGGCCTCGAAGGCCACATGGCTGTCGCGGTAAAACTCCACGTCGACCCGGTCGAAATTGTATTTGCCACGGTTGACCGGCAGCTTGGCGCCCCACCAGTCCTTGACCCGCTCAAAGCGCAGACTGCGTCCGGGGCTGACCTGGGTAATACGGTAGGGGCCACTGCCCAACGGCGGTTCATAGGTGGTGGCTTTGAAGTCGCGATCTTTCCAGTAATGTTGCGGCAGCACCGGTAATTCGCCCAGGCGCAGAATCAGTAGGGAGTTGCCGGCGCGCTTGAGTACAAAACGGATGCTGTGGCGGTTGAGGATATCGACCCGTTTGACTTCCTGCAGGTTGGTGCGGTACTGCGGGTGACCTTCCTTGAGCAGCAGGCGGTAGGAGAAGGCCACATCATAGGCGGTTATCGGTTTGCCATCGTGAAAGCGTGCTTCGGGGCGCAGGTTGTATACCACCCAACTGCGGTCATCGCTGTATTCCACCGACTCGGCGATCAAGCCATAGCTGGAAGCAGGCTCGTCACCTGAAGGGTCATAGGCACCGGTGCCGACCATCAGCGGCGCATTCAGCTCATTGACGCCGTACTGCAGGAAGTTGGCGGTACTGATCGGGCTGCTGCCCTTGAAGGTATAAGGGTTGAGCGTGTCGAAGGTGCCGTTGGCCATCATCCGTAGCGTGCCGCCCTTGGGCGCTTCCGGGTTGACCCAGGCGAAATGGGTAAAACTGGCAGGGTATTTCAGCTCACCAAACTGAGCGTAGCCGTGACTTTTATACAGGGTCGCCCAGGCAGATGAGCTGATGGCCAGGCAGAGAAACAGCGAGAGGAGGGGACGTATCAAGTGAAATATCCGATCCGTGGCGTCTTGTGGGCTGCTGGTCAGGCACATTAACAGCTTGTATCAGCAGGAAAAAGGGTCGTATCGAGAGCCGGTGACGAGAGCACTTTGACTACACTCAGACTATCCACTGCGAGGGCATCATTTTGCTGACAGCCTGCCATGGTTTGCAGTCATGGATTGATCGCTTCAACCAAGCCGAATTACCTGCTCTGGCCACAGTGGTGCATGACTTGCATCGTTTGACTCAGGGGCACACGTCCTCGGTGCAGCAACTGGCCGATGTCTTATTACGGGATGCGGCTTTGACCACGAAGGTCTTACGCGTCGGCAACAGCGTGTTCTACAACCCCTCTCAAGAGCCCATTCGGACCATCTCCCGGGCCATTGTGCTGATTGGCTTTGATAACGTGCGCCAGATTGGTCTGTCGATCAGCCTGATTGATGGCCTGTTGGCGCGCAGCTCTCGCGAGCAGCTCGCCGAATTGCTCGCGCAGTCGTTTCATGCCGCTGTGCAGGCGCGCAATATTGCCGGCTACGTGCTTACCCGAAGTGACGAGGAGGTGTTTATCGCCGCCTTGCTGCATAACGTGGGTGAACTGGCATTCTGGGGCTGCGCCGGTGAAGTGGCTGATGAATTGGCCAGTGCCCTGGCGCAGCCGGGTGTAAATGCCGATGAAGTGGTGATGAGCGTGCTGGGCAGCAGTTTTCGGCAAATGAGTTTGGCTTTGGTGAAAAGCTGGAACCTCGGCGATACCCTGAGTCTGGCGCTGCAGTCGAGCAGTCAGCATGACCCTGCCGGCAAAGCCGTGGCTCTTGGCGCGAAGATCAGTCAGGTGGCGCTTGAAGGCTGGGATTCACCGGCCATGGACGCTTTGGTCGGGCAACTGGCCGGTTTTATCGGCGTGAGCCCGCAGGAGGCTATGCAACAGGTGCTGGCCAGCGCTGAAGAAACTGTAGCGATGGCTGCCACCTTTGGCGTGGGCCAGCTAGGCAAGCTGATTCCCAATACCGATCCGGAGCAGATTCGCCTGCAGCAGGAACAGCGCAAGGCGCGGCTGTTGCAACCTGATCTGCTGATCTTGCAGCAAGCCCTCCAGGACCTTGGGCTGTTGGTTTCGCGGCGTGCCGATTTGGGATTGGTGCTCGATACCCTGTTCAAGGGCCTGCATCAGGGCGCTGGGCTGGAGCGCATCATGTTGGTGGTACTGGCGGACGGGCAGAGTTGCTTTCGCTGCAAGCGGGTGATCGGTGAGGGCACAGGCGGTTGGGCGCATGACTTTATCCTGCCGGTTGAGCAAGCCGAGCAACCGCATATTTTCAGCTATGCCCTGCGTAACAAAGAGGCGCTATGGATGGGGGTGCCGGCCAGTTACAACCTCAATGAATTGGTCACTCAGCCAATCCGTCAGCGTCTGGGACAGGGCATGTTCTTTATTGCGCCGCTGTTGGCAGGAACGCGCGAAATTGGCTTGCTGTATGCCGATAGCCGGGTATCAGGGCGGGCGCTGAAGCATGAGCAATTTGTCGCTTTTCAGCGCTTTACCCAGTTGACCGGGCGCTGCCTGGACGCAATGAGCAAGAAGGCCTGATCAGTTTACGCTGTACAGAGTCAGGGTCTGCCCAGGCTTGAGTGCCTTGCCGGCTCTGGGGTTCCAGTTCTGCAGGCTTTTCATCGGTACCTTGAAGCGCTTGGCGATCAGATACAGGGAATCACCCTGGCGTACTGTGTAGTAGGTGGCTCCTTTGCGGGGCGCGCCGCCGCTTCCCCCGGAAGCTGCCTGGCCGGCTTGCATGGTCAGTACCTGGCCGACGCGCAGGCTGTTGCCGGACAGCTTGTTCCAGCGCTGCACGTCCTTGACTGACACATTGTGGTGCTTGGCAATTAGCCAGAGATTGTCACCATTTTTTACTCGGTAGGTGCGTACCGGCTGACTCTGTGCCACTGGGCGCTGAAACAGTGGTTCATGTGGCGTTACTCCGGGCTGAGTGGGAATGCTCAGAACCTGGCCGAGGCGCAGGTTGTTGCTGGACAGTTTGTTGATGTCCCGGAGGGTATTGACCGTTAATTGATGCCGATTGGCGATGCTGTGCAGGCTGTCGCCCGAGCGCACGCGGTATTGCTGCCAGTCGACTCGTTCCTGAGGCTTCATCAGTGACAGGTTGGCGGTGAGCAGATCAGCCTTGTCGGTGGGTACCAGCAGATGCTGTGGGCCATCGAGGGTAATCCCTTTTTTGAATGCGGGGTTGAGCAGGTAAAGCTCATCTTCATCCAGATCGGCCATGGCGGCGACGCGGGCCAGGTCCATGCGCTGCTTGAACTCGACCTTCTCGAAATAGGGTTCATTGGCGATGGGGTTTAGGCTGACCCCATAGGCCTGCGGCGTCATGATCACCTGAGACAGGGCCAGCAGTTTGGGCACGTAGTTCTGTGTTTCGCTTGGTAGCGAGAGATTCCAGTAGTCGGTCGGCAGCCCAAGTTTCTGGTTGCGCTCAATCGCCCGGCTGACACGGCCTTCCCCGGCGTTATAGGCGGCCAGCGCCAGTAGCCAGTCACCGTTGAACATTTCCTTGAGGCGTGTCAGGTAATTAATGGCCGCGTCGGTAGAGGCCATCACATCGCGGCGGCCGTCATACCAGCTGGTCTGGCGCAGGTTGAAGTTGCGCCCAGTGGAGGGGATGAACTGCCATAGCCCGACCGCGTCGGCTGGCGAGTAGGCCATGGGGTCATATGAGCTTTCAATAATCGGCAGCAGGGCCAGTTCCATGGGCATGTTGCGCGCTTCCAGGCGCTCGACAATGAAATGGATATAAGGGCTGCTGCGTTCGCCGGCTTTTTCGACAAACGATGGATTACTGACAAACCACAGGCGTTGCTGCTCAATACGTGGGTTGAGGGTTATGCTGTCTTGCAGTTGATAACCGCTGCGTACGCGCTCCCAGATGTCTTTGGGTTCATCGGGGACCTCTGAGGCCTGGCTGCTGAGCCACTCGGGTTCCTGCTCCAGACCTACTGCGCGATCGGTATCGCGACCGCTGTCGTGGCGATAGTTGCTAGTGGTTTGGCAGCCGGCCAAGACCATGCACATGATCACCACAAGCGTCTGAGCGCATTGTATCAATGCCTTTAAATTCAAGGTCTTGCGTGGTGATAGAGGCATTGGCGGCGGTGTATATCCCGGCAAAAAGTTCGGGGGATTCTAGGAAGCAGCCTGCGCTTGGTCAAGTTTTAACCAGTCTTTTGTGGGGCTGTCGAGGTTTAGAAATGATCCTTCCAGGCCCTTAAGGCGGCGAACACCTGTGTCGGCGTCAGGTTTGCCGCAGCTTCTCGTTGGGCCGCTATGGTGATGACAGCCGGTTCGTGGCAGCGCAAAAATGGATTGGTCGCACGTTCGAGTGCAATGGATGATGGCAGGCTGATTTGTCCGTCCTCGCGCCATTGGCCGACTTGCGCCAGACGCTGCTGGACTTGCGGATTATCCGGTTCAACAGCCGCTGCAAAGCGCAGGTTGCTCAGGGTGTATTCATGGGTGCAATACACCTGTGTCTGTCCGGGGAGGGCGGCCAGGCGGCTGAGCGAGGTGTGCATCTGCTCGGGGCTGCCTTCGAACAGGCGACCACAGCCGCCAGCAAACAGCGTGTCGCCACAGAACAGCCAGTGCTGCTCGGGCTGGATATAGGCGATATGTCCGAGTGTGTGCCCCGGCACTTCATATATATCGAATCGCTGGCCCAGCACGTCAACCTGGTCGCTGTCGTACAACCCCAGGTCACGTCCTGGAATCTTTTCATTGGCCGGACACAATACCCGGGCACCGGTTGCCGCCTTTAGCCGTTCAATACCGCCGACGTGGTCGAAATGATGGTGGGTGATCAGAATGTCGCTCAACTGCCAGCCGGGATTGGCCGCCAGCCAGGCTTCGACTGGCGCAGCGTCACCCGGGTCAACCACCGCGCAGCGACGCTGCTCCTGGTCTTGCAGCAGCCATATATAGTTGTCGGAGAATGCAGGCAGGGCGTCGATTTTTATCATCAGCGGGTCGCTAAGCAGAACACAAAGGTGCATCTTAGGGCGCAATGGCGGTGCTGGCTACGCCGCACGATCTGCTGCGCGTCGGCCCTGCTGCGTTAAAAACAGGCTCGGAATGCTCATGTACAAAAGTACACTCCGCTTCCTCGCCTCTTTATGCCTTGCATGGCTCTAGCTCGCGAGATCGTGAGTAGGTTCTAAGTCCCCGCTCGGTCGTGAATATTACGGGAGTAGCCCCTTATGTCCGATCACCCTTTTGCCCATGCAGACCGTGAATGGCTCGACCTGATTGGTTCCGCGCGCACCTGGCTGAGCGGCCCGCTCGGGCAGTTGTTGTTAGAGCAGGAGCGGCAGTTGCTGGAGGAAGAGCTGGCGCGTTTTTTTGGCGGGTACCTGGTGCATTACGGCCCTGCTGCAGACACGCCGCCGAATGCTCGGCAAATTCAGCGCAGCGTGCGCCTGGGCGCGCCATTCAAGGGGGTGGAGATTGTCTGTGAGGAACAATCCTGGCCGCTCACCGAGCATGCTGCGGATGTGGTGGTGGTGCAGCATGGTCTGGATTTCAGCCTGTCGCCCCATGGCCTGCTTCGTGAGGCAGCGCGTAGCGTGCGGCCAGGCGGTCATCTGCTGATCGTCGGGATAAACCCGATGAGTAGCTGGGGTGTACGCCATCTTTTTTCTCGCGACGCGTTCCGTCTGGCCCGATGTATTGCGCCTAGTCGGGTCAGCGACTGGTTGCACCTGCTGGGCTTCGCGCTGGAGAAACGCCGCTTCGGGTGCTATCGTCCGCCGCTTTCTGCGCCGGCCTGGCAAGCACGCCTGGTTGCGCTGGAGCGCATTGGGGCGGCCTGGCAGCCACCTGGTGGCGGTTTTTACGTGCTGGTGGCCCGCAAGCTGGTGGTGGGGCTGCGACCGTTGCGCCAACCCAGCCGGCAATCGGTGGGCAAGCTGTTGCCGATGCCGGTGGCCAAGGTCAGCCGGCGTGAAACACCGCAGAAGTAGCTGGCATAGGCAGTAGAACCGGCCGGACTAATTGAGCGAGAGATTGCAGATAGATGAGTGAACAGGTCGAGATCTACACCGACGGCGCCTGCAAAGGTAATCCTGGCGTGGGTGGCTGGGGAGCGTTACTGATTTGCAAGGGTGTGGAGAAGGAACTGTGGGGCGGTGAGCCCAATACCACCAATAACCGCATGGAGCTCATGGCGGCAATCTGCGCCTTGATCGCACTGACGCGGCCCTGTTCGGTGCGCCTGGTTACCGACTCACAGTATGTGATGAAGGGCATTCAGGAGTGGATGCCGAACTGGAAGAAACGCGGCTGGAAGACCGCCGCCAAGGAGCCGGTAAAGAATGCCGATCTTTGGCAGGCGCTGGATGAGCAGGTCAATCGTCATCAAGTGACGTGGCAGTGGGTACGCGGCCATACCGGCCATCCAGGTAACGAGCGCGCTGACCAGTTGGCCAACCGCGGTGTTGATGAAGTAAGAGGGTTGAAGCATGCGTAGTGTGGTGCTCGATACAGAAACCACGGGTATGCCGGTGGCTGATGGCCATCGGATTATCGAAATCGGCTGTGTTGAACTGATCGGCCGGCGTCTGACCGGGCGGCACTTTCACGTTTACCTACAGCCTGATCGCGAAATCGACGAAGGCGCGATTGCGGTGCACGGCATCACCAACGACTTTGTCAAAGACAAGCCGCGCTTCAAGGACGTCGCCGATGAGTTCTTCGAGTTCATCAAGGGCGCGCAGCTGATCATCCACAACGCGGCGTTCGACGTTGGCTTTATCAACAACGAATTTGCCCTGGTCAAGCAGGACGACCGCGCTGATATCAGTGAGCACTGCTCGATCCTCGACACCCTGATGATGGCCCGCGAGCGCCATCCGGGGCAGCGCAACAACCTCGACGCCCTGTGCAAACGCTATGGTGTCGACAACTCTGGTCGTGATCTGCACGGGGCCTTGCTCGACGCCGAGATTCTCGCTGACGTCTACCTGACCATGACCGGCGGACAGACCAACTTGTCCCTCGCTGGTGACGGCTCGGAAGGTGACAGCAATGGCCGTCAGCAGCCCAGTGCAATTCGTCGGTTGTCGGCTGAGCGGCCTCGCACACGGGTGATCCGCGCCAGTGACGACGAGTTGAATGCCCATTTGGCGCGTTTGGCAATCATCGAGAAGTCGGCCGGTGCTCCGCCACTCTGGGTTCAGCTTGAGCAGCCCAAGGTGGAGGCCTGATCGGCCGCCAGGCGGTTGCCGTTAGCCTGTAGGTGAACGGCTCTAGCGAGTGTTGAGTTATCCACTCGCGACCTTTTCGTACAGCGTCACGCAGAGGGGGTTCCGCCTGGCGGAGCCAGCCTCTACCCTGATGAGATAGGCAGGCTCAGCCTGTCACACTCAGGGACGCCACAATGTATAAAGACCTCAAGTTCCCCGTCCTGATCGTGCACCGCGACATCAAGGCCGATACCGTGGCCGGTGACCGGGTACGCGCCATCGCCCAAGAACTGGAGCAGGACGGTTTCAGTATCCTTTCTACCGCCAGCTCCGCCGAGGGGCGCATCGTGGCCTCCACGCACCATGGTTTGGCCTGCATTCTGGTCGCCGCCGAAGGTGCAGGGGAGAACAAGACCCTGTTGCAGGACATGGTCGAGCTGATTCGCATCGCTCGCCGCCGTGCGCCACAACTGCCGATTTTTGCCTTGGGCGAGCAGGTAACCATCGAAAACGCGCCGGCCGAGGCCATGGTCGATCTCAATCAGCTGCGCGGCATTCTCTATCTGTTCGAAGACACCGTGCCATTTCTGGCCCGCCAAGTGGCTCGCGCCGCGCGCAATTACCTGGATTGCCTGTTGCCGCCGTTCTTCAAGGCGCTGGTGCAGCACACTGCGCAGTCCAACTATTCCTGGCACACGCCCGGCCATGGTGGCGGTGTGGCTTATCGCAAAAGCCCGGTGGGGCAGGCGTTTCACCAGTTTTTCGGCGAGAACACCCTGCGTTCTGATCTCTCGGTATCGGTGCCGGAGCTGGGTTCGCTGCTTGATCACACGGGCCCGCTTGCTGAGGCCGAAGCTCGCGCGGCGCGCAATTTCGGTGCCGATCACACCTACTTCGTGATCAACGGCACCTCGACGGCGAACAAGATTGTCTGGCACTCCATGGTCGGCCGCGACGACCTGGTGCTGGTGGATCGCAACTGCCACAAGTCGATCCTGCATTCGATCATCATGACTGGGGCGATTCCGCTCTATCTGTGCCCGGAGCGTAACGAGCTGGGCATCATTGGTCCGATTCCGCTGAGCGAATTCAGTCGTGAGTCGATTCAGGCGAAGATCGATGCCAGCCCGCTGGCGCGCGGCCGTGTGCCAAGTAGCAGTGGCGCGATGGTCAAGCTGGTGGTGGTGACCAATTCGACCTACGACGGCCTCTGTTACAACGCCGAGCTGATCAAACAGACCCTGGGCAACAGCGTCGAGGTGCTGCATTTCGATGAGGCCTGGTACGCCTATGCGGCATTTCATGAGTTTTACTGCGGGCGTTACGGCATGGGCACCGCGCGCAGCGAAGACACGCCACTGGTGTTCACCACCCATTCCACTCACAAGCTGTTGGCCGCGTTCAGTCAGGCTTCGATGATCCATGTGCAGGACGGTGGCAAGCGTCAGCTGGATCGGGATCGCTTTAACGAAGCCTTCATGATGCACATCTCCACCTCACCGCAGTACGGCATCATCGCTTCACTGGATGTGGCCTCGGCGATGATGGAAGGCCCGGCCGGGCGCTCACTGATCCAGGAAACCTTTGATGAAGCCCTGAGTTTCCGCCGTGCCCTGGCCAATCTGCGGCAAAACCTCAGTGCCGATGACTGGTGGTTCAGCATCTGGCAGCCGGCCAAGGCCGAAGGCACCGATGATGTGGCCACCCAGGATTGGCTGCTGCAACCGCAAGCCGACTGGCACGGTTTTGGTGAGGTGGCCGAAGACTATGTGCTGCTCGACCCGATCAAGGTGACCCTGGTGACGCCGGGCTTAACTGCAGACGGCAAGCTGGATGCGCGTGGCATACCGGCGGCGGTGGTCAGCAAGTTCCTCTGGGAGCGCGGCCTGGTGGTAGAGAAGACCGGGCTGTACTCCTTCCTGGTGCTGTTCTCTATGGGTATTACCAAGGGCAAGTGGAGCACGCTGCTGACCGAATTGCTGGAGTTCAAACGCAGCTATGACGCCAACTTGCCGTTGAGTGATGTGCTGCCGTCGATTGCTCAGGCCGGCAAGACCTTCTATCAGGACATGGGCCTGCGTGATCTGTGCGATGCACTGCATGCCTGCTACCGCGAAAACGCCACTGCCAAGGCCCTCAAACGCATGTACACGGTGCTGCCAGAGGTGGCGATCAAGCCCGCCGATGCTTATAACCAACTGGTGCGTGGTGAAGTCGAGGCGGTGCCAATCGAGCAGTTGGAGGGGCGCATTGCTGCGGTGATGCTGGTGCCTTATCCGCCAGGAATCCCGCTCATCATGCCCGGTGAGCGGTTTACCGCGCAGACCCGTTCGATCATCGATTACCTGGCGTTTGCCCGTACGTTCGACCGCAGCTTCCCCGGTTTCGATGCCGATGTGCACGGTCTGCAGCGTGAGGATGGGGCTTATACCGTCGACTGCATTAAGGCCTGACACTTGACCAGCCTGCCGCGTTAAGCGGCAGGCTGGTTGTGCTGTGCGGCTTACCTCTGTAGATCAAGCGCTTATCGCCGATAGGTAAAAATTGAGCTTAACTTTAATGACGTGCCCTGCGTCACAGTGGCCAGCATCGACATTTGTCGGTTGGTTGTTATAGTTGCTCGATTTTTACCATAAGAAAATTTCCATCTTGCGCTTGCGCCCCTGCTGAGGATGACTGCCGTGTCCGACTACAAAGCCTTTAATGTCGTGTTGGCAGATAAGGTCGCCCATGTGGTGATCAATCGCCCGGAAAAGGTCAATGCGATGAACGCGGACTTCTGGCGCGAGATCATCGAGATTTTCCGCTGGATCGATGACACCGATGAAGTGCGTGCGGTGGTGATCTCCGGTGCCGGTAAACACTTCTCCTCAGGCATCGACCTGATGATGCTGGCCTCGGTCGGTAGTCAGTTGGGCTCGGATGTCGGCCGTAATGCCGAAAAACTGCGGCGCAAGATTCTCGAACTGCAGGCCTCATTCAATGCCGTGGACAACTGCCGCAAACCAGTCCTGGCGGCTATTCAGGGTTACTGCCTGGGCGGCGCCATTGACCTGGTATCGGCCTGCGACATGCGCTATTCGACGGTTGATGCGCAGTTTTCGATCAAGGAAATCGACATCGGTATGGCCGCCGACGTTGGTACGTTACAGCGCCTGCCACGCATCATCGGCGACGGCATGATGCGCGAACTGGCCTTTACCGGGCGCACCATCAACGGTGAGGAGGCGCGCAGCATCGGCCTGGTCAACCGTACTTATGCTGACGCTGATGCTTTGCTTGATGGTGTGATGGGCATTGCCCGCGAGATCGCCAGCAAGTCGCCAGTGGCCATCCGTGGTACCAAGGAAATGATTCGCTACATGCGCGACCACCGTGTCGACGATGGCCTCGAATACATCGCCACTTGGAACGCGGCCATGCTGCAGTCGGCCGACCTGCGTGTGGCCATGACGGCGCACATGAGCAAGCAGAAACCGGAGTTCGCTGATTGATGCGGCCCTTACAGTTATTTTTCATTCAGGCGCGGGAGGCGTAATTGCCCATGGTTTCCGGAGCCACGTCGCTTAATCTGGTGCGCGATGAACTGTTCACCACCATGGAAGAGGCCGAGTCGAGCCTTGAGCAATTCATTGCCGATCGCAACAACGGCAGCCTGCTGCAGCAGGCGGTGGAAAGCCTGCATCAAGTGCGCGGCACGCTGAACCTGATCGAGCTGGCCGGTGCCGAACTGCTGGCGCAGGAAGTACTCGATCAAGCCACCGATATCCCAGCCGGTGCCGGTGAGGAACGCGACGTCCAGTTGTCTGCCCTGAGCAATGCGCTGCACGTGTTGCGCCGCTACCTGGAAAACGTCGAGGCACATCGTCAGGAAATGCCGGAACTGCTGCTGCCGGCCATCAATGATCTACGTCAAGCGGGCGGTCAGCCTGCCTTGCCGGAAAGCTTCTTTTTCAGCGTGCGTCTCGACCATGCCCGGCCACGCACGGCGCCTGCCTCGATTGATGGCGCAGCGCGCGAAGGGGAAGGCCGTCGTCTGCGTCACATGTATCAGGTTGGTCTGCTCGGTTTCCTTCGTGAGCAGAATCCTCAGGCCAGTCTCAAACTGATGGGGCGTGCATTGACTCGCCTCGACAGCCTGTTCGCCAATGAGCCGCGCGGTCGTTTGTGTTGGGTGGGTTGCGCAGCAGTTGAAGCGCAGGTTGATGGACAACTGCTGCCACGCAAGTCGCGCAAGCAGCTGTTCTCGCGGATTGATCGCGAACTTAAGCAGTTGTTGATCAATGGCCAATACGAAGCGCCGCGTAACCTGCTTAAAGAGTTGCTGTATCTGGTGGCATTGGCTGATACCCGCGGTCCATTGGCGACAACCTTGAGTGACGTATTCGGGTTGATGCCGCTGCCATTTACCGACCACATGTTGGAAGAGGAATACCAGCGTCTCGCCGGCCCGGGGCAGGCGGTTATGCGCTCGCTGAGTTCGGCTATCCGCGAAGAGCTCAATAGTGTCAAGGATATGCTTGACCTGATCGAGCGCGGCACGTTGCAAGGCGAAAGCCTTGTTAGCTTGCATGCGCTGCTCGGCAAATTAAGCAAAACCCTCGGTATGGTGGGGCTCAGCTCAGCGGGCAATGCGCTCGGTGCGCAGTTGCAAACTGTGGCCAGCTGGAGTGAGGCGTCCCCGCCGCACGCCCAGGAGCTGCACAGACTGGCGGATGCCGTGCTGTATGTCGAAGGTATGGTCGCCAGCCTGGAGCGTGGTGAGCATCGTGATGCGCGTCCTGCACAGGTGCAACCAGGTGATGAGGCAGAGTCCTTTGCCCTGCACCAACTCACCGAGGCGCGGATTGTTGTGGTGGATGAAGCTCAGGCAGGCCTAGCTTTGGCTAAGCGGGCAATCACGGCATACTTGGAGTCAGGCGGCGAACGCATGCACCTGTCCAATGTACCGTTCAGTCTTCAAGCTGTGCGTGGCGGCTTATGGTTCCTTGGGCAGGAGCGTGCGGCAGGGTTGGTGGGTGCCTGTGCAGATTACATCCAGACGCAGATGTTCGATGCCCAGCAAATGCCGGCCGAACAGATGTTGGAAACCCTGGCCGATGCCCTGAGCAGCCTTGAGTACTACCTCGAGGGCGGCGCTGTGCTGAGGCCGGAAACTCAGCCGAGCGTGCTTGATCTTGCAGCCGAGAGCGTGCGCGCGCTGGGCATGTCGTTGGAGGTTTGAACATGCTCCCTTGGCAACCCAAGGTGCTTGATTGTCAGCAGCCGGGCGGCTGGGCGCTGGTACATTGTCAGCAGCACTTTCTGGCAGACAGCAATGGCGTATTGTTTCCGCGCGAGTGGTTGAAAAAACAGGACTTATCGGTGGTCGCCGAGCATGGCCTGGGTTATTTCAAGGGCGATGCTGTCTATCTGCTTGAACTGCAGCAGTTACATGACATGCCGGGTTTCCTCTGGCAAGGCCTGCGCCAATTCATGCTGCAGGGCGATGATAGCGACACCTTCCGTTTGCTCAGTTACGCCGCGCAAACCTCCACCTGGGCTGCGCAGCACCGCTTCTGTGGGCATTGCGGTGCCGCGATGCAACAGGTGCCTGGTGAGCGGGCCATGCGCTGTGCGGGTTGCGAACAGCAACATTATCCGCGCCTGTCGCCGAGCATGATCGTCTTGGTTACCCGCGGCGATGAAATTCTTCTGGCTCGTTCGCCACGTTTCGTGGCCGGGGTGTACAGCACGCTTGCGGGTTTTGTTGAGCCGAGCGAATCGGTGGAGCACTGCGTGGCGCGCGAGGTGCGCGAAGAGGTCGGTGTGGAGATCTGCAACCTGCAGTACCTGGGTAGCCAAGGCTGGCCGTTTCCGCATTCACTGATGCTGGGGTTTCATGCCGAATACGCGTCGGGCGAGATTGTCATGCAGGTGGATGAAATCGAGGATGCGCGCTGGTTCAGTGTCCATGACCTGCCGCCTCTGCCAGCTCCGCGCTCAATTGCCCGCTACCTGATCGACGTCTATGTCGCGCGTCGTCTAGGCCTGCCCGAACCAGTGCTGCCAGGCTAAGCGAGCCGTCAACGCCAGCACCATCATGATGAATACCGGGCGGATAAACTTTGAGCCGCCTTTGATCGCTGTCCGTGCGCCAAGAAACGCCCCGGCCATCAATGCCAGGCCCATGCTGATGCCCAGCAGCCAGGCGACCTTGCCGCTGATGATGAAGATGCTCAGGGCGCAGGCGTTACTGATGAAGTTCATGCTACGTGCCACGCCACTGGCCCTCACCAGATCGAGCGGATACAGCAGCAGGCTGCTGACTGTCCAGAACGCGCCGGTGCCGGGGCCAACTACACCATCATAGAAACCCAGCGTCAGACCCTGCGGCCACTGACGCCCCTTGGCAATCGCGGCATCGGTTGTCAGCGGTGCGGTGGGCGGTTTGCTAAACAGCAGGTACAGACCGCAGGCGAACACCACCACGGGCAAGAACTGGTTGAGCCAGTCCGATGGCAGCCAGTGCGCCAGTATCGCGCCCATCAGGGCGCCCATGGCTGTGGCGGTCAGAGCGTTACGCCATTGGCTAGGGTTGAACAGTTTGCGTCGGTAAAAGGTGTAGCTGGCCATCGCAGAGCCAAAGGTGGCGCAGAGTTTGTTGGTGCCCAAGGCCAGGTGGGGCGGCAGACCAGCGGTGAGCAGGGCGGGAATGGTCAACAGGCCGCCCCCTCCGGCGATTGCATCGATAAAACCAGCCGTAAAGGCCACCAGAGCCAGAATCGCCAGGGTCGACAATTCCATGCCGAAATCAAACGGGAAAGCCATGAGCAATTACCGGAAGAGGTTTGATCGCGTGTAGCGTCGGCTTATCACCGGCAGCTTGCCAGATAAGCCGGCAAAATACGCGCTGTGTCTAATTGTGCGTGACTTCGTCTGTTCGCCAGTCAGGTAGCTGCGCATAATGCCGTCAATTCACCGCATAAGGAATGCAAGGCGATGCAATACGGCGGACTGGCTTGGGCAATGGCATTGTTGGCGCTACTGGCGGCATTTGTGGCCGCACGCATTTTGTTCAGTCGGCAGTGGTTTTTGGGTTGGTTGCGCGGTACTTGCGGCCTGGCCTTTGTCGCGCTGACGGCGTTGATTGCTGTGCTTGCCTATGACTTGTACAGCTACGCACCGGTTGCCGCAGGCAAGCCACTGGCGACCCTGAGCTTCAAGGCCGATGGCCCGCTGTACCGTGTGAGTGTGCTGGAGGGCGCCCAGGAGCGTACGCTGACGATGGAGGGCGATCTTTGGCAGCTGGATGCACGCCTTCTCCAGTGGAAGGGGTTGGCTGCGTTGATTGGTCTACAGCCGGGCTTTCGGCTGGAAAAGCTCTCCGGGCGTTTTCTTTCCATTGAGCAGCAGAGCCTGGCACAGCATACCCGTGTCGAACTGGCGCGCAGCCCCTATGGTATTGACCTGTGGCGCTGGTTGCGGCTGGGTTCGCATGATCTGTTCATTTTCGACCCACAGGCGCGTCGGGTGAACTATCTGCCTCTGGCCGACGAAGCCGTTTTCAGTATCAACCTGACGCCTGCCGGCCTGCTGGCTGAACCGATGAATCCGGCGGCCAAGCAGGCGCTGAAAGACTGGCAATAAACTCTCCGCAATAAGAAAGGCCACCGTCACGGTGGCCTTTCTTGTGCAGCAAGAACAGGGGGTTACTTGCCTGCCCAGCGCTTGAGCACCAGGGTGGCGTTGGTGCCACCGAAGCCGAAGCTGTTGCTCATCACGGTGTCGATCTTGGCGTTCTCAACGGTTGTACGTTGAATCGGCAGATCGGCAATTTCTGGGTCTATTTCATCAATGTTGACTGATCCGGCAATGAAGTTGCCTTCCATCATCAGCATGCAGTAGATGGCTTCCTGTACGCCTGCAGCACCCAGCGAGTGGCCAGACAGGCTCTTGGTCGAGCTGATCGCCGGTGCCTTGTCACCGAACACTTCACGTACTGCGCGGCTTTCGGCCACGTCGCCGACGGGTGTCGAGGTGCCGTGGGTGTTGAGGTAGTCGATAGGTGTATCGACGGTGGCCAAGGCCTGCTGCATGCAGCGCACCGCACCTTCACCGCTCGGTGCGACCATGTCGTAGCCGTCGGAGGTGGCACCATAGCCGACAATTTCGGCGTAGATTTTCGCGCCACGCTTGAGGGCGTGCTCGAGTTCTTCAACCACCACCATGCCACCGCCGCCGGCGATCACGAAGCCGTCACGTTTGGCGTCGTAGGCACGCGAGGCTTTCTCCGGGGTTTCGTTGTACTGGGTGGAGAGGGCACCCATGGCGTCGAACAGGAAGCTCTGGCTCCAATGTTCTTCCTCACCGCCTCCGGCAAAGACGATGTCTTGCTTGCCGAGTTGAATCTGCTCGACGGCATTACCGATGCAATGTGCACTGGTGGCGCAGGCCGAAGAGATTGAATAGTTAACGCCTTTGATCTTAAACGGCGTGGCCAGGCAGGCGGATACAGTGCTGCCCATGGTACGCGGCACGCGGTACGGGCCTACGCGCTTGACGCCTTTCTCGCGCAGGATGTCCATTGCTTCCATCTGGTTGAAGGTGGAAGCACCGCCGCTGCCTGCAATCAGGCCGATGCGCGGGCTGGAGATCTCTTCCGCGCTGAGCCCCGCATCCTTAATCGCCTGTTCCATCGACAGGTAGGCAAATGCCGCAGCATCACCCATAAAGCGATAGACCTTGCGGTCGATCAGCTCTTCCAGATTCAGGTCGATTGAGCCGGATACCTGGCTGCGCAGGCCCATCTCAGCATATTGCGGGTTGAAACGGATACCCGGACGGCCAGCGCGCAGGTTGGCTGAGACGGTTTCTTTGTCATTGCCCAGGCAGGAAACGATACCCAGGCCGGTAATCACGACGCGACGCATGTAGAGAATCCTTTAGAAACTGTCGGTAGAGGTGAACAGGCCAACACGCAGGCCTTCGGCACTGTAAATTTCGCGGCCATCGACACTGACGGTGCCATCGGCAATGGCCAGTACCAGGGAACGGGCGATGGTGCGCTTGATCTGGATGTTGTAAGTGACTTTCTTGGCAGTCGGCAGGACCTGGCCGAAGAACTTCACTTCGCCCGAACCGAGGGCGCGGCCACGGCCGGGGTTGCCCTGCCAGCCGAGGTGGAAACCGACCAGCTGCCACATGGCATCCAGGCCCAGGCAGCCTGGCATCACCGGATCGCCTTCGAAATGGCAGGCGAAGAACCACAGGTCAGGAGTGATATCGAGCTCGGCGACTATTTCGCCCTTGCCGTACTTGCCGCCGGTGTCGCTGATGTGGGTGATGCGATCGATCATCAGCATGTTCGGCGCGGGCAGTTGCGCATTACCTGGGCCGAATAGTTCGCCGCGACCGCAGGCGAGCAGTTCTTCCCGGGTGAAGGCGTTTTGTTTGGTCATGCGAGCTCCTCAATATGTCCCATGCGCCAAGGCTGGGCGAATCGTCCTGGCTGGCGACGCAGCCTCTGCGCCTGCCAACAGCCTAGTCATAGACTGTTGCGTTGTGGTGAAAGTCACAGCCTTGTGAGTACAGTTGTACTCCGCTTTTACGCGGCTGTTCTGAATGCCTGGCTCTAGCCTGCAGCAGTTGGGCCTTCTTGACTACCCGTCGAAGGTCGAGGGGGTAGCCAACGCTGCAGTATTTGCTGCAAATCGGCACGTTTGAACGGCTTTGCCAGGTAATCGTTCATCCCCGCCTGCAGGCAGGCCTCGCGGTCGCCCTGCAGGGCATTGGCGGTGAGGGCGATGATCGGCAGTTCAGCGCAATCTGCCAGGCGGCGGATCTGCCGGGTGGCTTCGTAGCCATCCATGATCGGCAGGCGGCAGTCCATTAGAATCGCCGCGTAATTCTGCTGGGTGACCTGGTGCACAGCCTGAGCGCCATCGCCGACCAGGCTGACTTGGTAGCCCAGGCTGCGTAGCATGGCCTCGATCACGGTCTGGTTGACCGGGTTGTCTTCAACCAGCAGTACCGGCTGACCCTGGCCACTCTGGCCTGGAGGCCGGTGGTCATGGGCCACCTCGGCGGCCTGCTGGGAAAACGGCAGGGGGATTTCCAGGGTGAATACCGAACCCTGACCTTCTTCGCTGACCGCGCGCAAAGTGCCGCCCATACGCTCAGCCAGCGTGCGAGCGATGGGCAAACCCAGCCCGGTGCCGCCGTAACGTCTTGAAATAGAAGTGTCGGCCTGCTGGAAAGCATCGAACATGTGCTCCAGGCGCTTAGGTGAGATGCCAATGCCGCTGTCGTGCACGGCGCAGCTGAACCACAGCACCTGGTTATCCAGCGCCTGCCAGCTGGCATGCACGCGAATGCTGCCGCTTTCGGTGAATTTCAGGGCATTACCGATCAGGTTGACCAGAATCTGCCGAATCCGCGTTGGGTCGCCCTGCACCTGGAGGTGTTCCACACCGCTCTGCAGTTCCAGTTGCAGTTGCAGGCCGCGCTGCTGAGCGCTGTGCTGGAACACCTGGATCGAATTATGCAAAAGATCCAGCAGGCTGAATGGGATGCGCTCCAGTTCCAGCGCGCCGCGTTCGATGCGCGAGAAGTCGAGAATATCGTTGATGACTTTCAGCAGGTGCTCGGTGGACTCGGTAGCCAGGGCGGCGTATTCCGCCTGCTCCTGGGTCATCTCGGTGGTTTCCAGCAATTGCAGCATGCCCAGTACGCCATTCATCGGCGTGCGCAACTCGTGGCTCATCATCGCCAGGAAGTCAGATTTGGCGCGGTTGGCCAGCTCCGACTGTTCGCGCGCCTGAATCAGCAGGGCCATGGCCCGTTGTTGTTCTTCACTGGCGCTGGCCAGGCCGTGTGCGAGGTTGTTGATATGCCGCGCGAGCGCCTGCAATTCCCCTTCACCGACTTCGGGCAGGGTGGTCTGGTAGTTACCGGCCTGAATCGCACTGACGGCTTCACCCATGGCGCTAAGCGGCTGCGACAGGTGGCGAGCCAGGCGGCGGGCGAGAATAAAGGTCAGGGCCAGGGCGAACAGAGCGAGCAGGGTGGCCTTGAACAGGATTTCCTGTTGGCGGGTGTTGAACGCGTCATTGGACATGCCGACGACAACATAGCCCAGGTAGGCATCCGCACTAGCTGCTGCGGCAGGGTTACCTATGGCAAGACTGGGACGCTGTATCGGCGCCTGGAAAATTTCAACCTGGCTACTGGCATGGCCACTGCCGGGCGTCTGCTCGACATACACGAGAATCTTGCCCGTGCGGTCGCGTACTTCGAGAAAGCGCACATGTGGAGTTTCCAGCGTCGCCTGTAACAAGGCATCGAGCACGCCGAAGTTGCCGGAAATCACCCCGTAGGTACTTGCCGGAGCTAGTTGGTTGGCAATTAACTGGCCGTAGTGGTTAAGTTCCTGACGCAGGTCCTGCAAGCGGGCGAAGGTAAAAAAGCCGGTCAGCAGAAGGGTCAGCAGCAAGGCGGGCCCGACACTTATCAGCTGCGTGCGGGTATGGATATTCCAGCCGCGGCGCAGAATCATCGGGCTCCTCCGCTATTACGCAGGCGTTGCGAAAACTGGCGAACCGGCCGATTGTGTGAGGTCTCGGGGAGAAGCCGGGCTTGGGTGCAATAGATCACGCCACAACCTTGTTTGCGTTTTAAAGGTTGCATGTTAACCGAGCGGCCTGGCTTTGCCAGTACCAGGCAAACTGCTAAAAGCTGGCTGCATACAGGTGTCGCCGTATAATGCGAGAAATTCGCCACTTTTAATGGTTTACCACGGATGCGTTATGACTGATCAGCACCCCATTGCTGTGCTTGGCGGCGGTAGCTTCGGCACAGCGATTGCCAATTTGCTGGCCGAGAATGGTCAACAGGTTCTGCACTGGATGCGTGACCCGCAACAGGCTCAGGCGATTCGGCTGACCCGGGAGAACCCCCGTTACCTGAAAGGCATCAAGATTCACCCGAGTGTTGAGCCGGTAACTGACTTGAGCGCGACCTTGAATGCCTGTCAGCTTATTTTCGTGGCCTTGCCCTCCAGTGCCTTGCGCCAGGCCTTGCAGCCAGCGGCCGAGCTGCTTAGCGGCAAGTTGCTGGTGAGCACCACCAAGGGCATCGAGGCGCAGAGCTTTCTGCTGATGAGCCAGATTCTCGAGGACATTGCTCCGCAGGCGCGCATTGGCGTGCTGTCTGGGCCGAATCTGGCGCGCGAGGTGGCTGAGCATGCCTTGACGGCCTCGGTGATTGCCAGTGAGGACGAAGACCTCTGTCGGCAGGTGCAGGCCGCGTTACACGGTCGCACGTTTCGCGTATATGCCAGTGGCGACCGCTTTGGCGTCGAACTGGGCGGGGCGCTGAAGAACGTCTACGCGATCATCGCCGGTATGGCGGCGGCCATGGGCATGGGCGAAAACACCAAGAGCATGCTGATTACCCGCGCACTTGCGGAAATGACCCGTTTTGCGGTCAAGCTGGGCGCCAACCCCATGACCTTCCTCGGGCTTGCGGGGGTTGGGGACTTGATCGTCACCTGCTCGTCGGCCAAAAGCCGCAACTACCAGGTTGGTTTTGCCCTGGGGGAGGGATTGAGTCTGGAGGAGGCCGTAGCGCGTCTGGGTGAAGTGGCGGAAGGGGTGAACACCATCAAGGTGCTGAAGTCCAAAGCCGAGGAGTTGCAGGTGTACATGCCGTTAGTGGCTGGCCTTCATGCCATTCTGTTCGAGGGGCGCACGTTGGATCAGGTGATCGGCGCTCTGATGCGCGGTGAGCCGAAGACCGACGTCGACTTTATCCCCATCAGCGGTTTTTGAGTTTTAACGTTACGACCCTTAAGGAGATGAGCATGAGTGAAAGTAATCAGGATATTGAGCGTGAATCGATACTGTTGCGCATTCTCTGGATGGTGATTTTCGTCATCGTTTGGCAACTGGCGGAAATCCTCCTGGGGGCCGTGGTGCTGCTGCAACTGGGATATCGCCTGTTCTACGGTGCACCGAATGCCGGCCTGCTGGGCTTTGGTGACAGCCTGAGCCAGTACCTGGCGCAGATTGGCCGCTTCGGCACCTTCAATACGGACGATAAACCCTGGCCGTTCGCTGATTGGCCAACCGCGCAAGCACCACGGGGTGAAATCCCGCACAGCATTGCCCCCGCGCCCCATCCGGCACGTGACGAAGAACCGAAACTATGAGCTGTTGTGCAGGGAGGCGCGTGCGGTGAAGCTTTGGTTGTTACGGCATGGTGAGGCTGAGCCGCAGGCCCGCAGCGATGCCGAACGCAATTTGACGGCCTATGGTCGGCAGCAGGTGCGTGAGGCTGCCAATTACATGCTGGGACAGCCGCTGCAGGCGGTATTGGTGAGCCCCTATGTACGAGCCCAGCAGACCGCCGATTTGTTTTGTGAGGCGCTGGGTTTCAGCGGACTACGGGCAACCGTGCCCTGGCTGACGCCGGAAAGCGATCTGCGCCAAGCTCTGCGTGAGTTGGGTGGCGTTGTCCTCGATGAGCTGCTGCTGGTGACCCATCAACCGCTGGTGGGGAGCCTGGCAGGGCTGTTGATCCACGGCCACCGCCAGCAACCGTTGCCAATGAACACCGCCAGCCTGGCGTTGCTGGAAGGCGATGAACTGCTGGCCGGATTAATGAAATTGTCGCTCCACAAGCACCCGGCATATCGCTGACAGCGCACTACACACCGAAACATTTCTCCTCTTGCGGGCCGCCTTTGTGCGTGGAATAGTCCGACCAAGCAATTGCTTGGTTGGCTCCACAAAAACAACAAAGGAGGAAGCCCTGTGGCTGATGCTATCCGTTTGCCGCTTGAGGTGTTTTATGAGCGTGAGGCTCGGCACCCGAATAAACGCTACATGGTGCAGCCGCTGCCGGGCGGCCAGCTGCAGGAACTGAGCTGGGCCGACGTCGGCGAGCAGGCGCGCCGTGCGGCCAACTGGCTGCGCAGCCGCGAATTGCCGCAGGGCAGCCGCATTGCGATCATTTCCAAGAACTGCGCGCACTGGATCGTCACCGATCTGGCGATCTGGATGGCCGGACACGTCTCCGTGCCGCTGTACCCTAACCTCACGGCCGATTCGGTCGGTCAGGTGCTGCGCCATTCCGAGGCAGCATTGGTGTTCGTTGGCAAGTTGGACGATTGGCCAGCCATGTTGGCGGGTGTGCCTGAGGGCGTGCCGACCATTGGCCTGCCGCTGCGTCCGCAGGGTGAGTTCAGCTTTACCTGGGATGATTTGCAGGCCTGTACGCCGATTCAGGACAACCCCAAACCGGCCGCCGATCAGCTGGCCACCATTATCTACACCTCCGGCACCACCGGCACGCCGAAAGGCGTGATGCATCACTTCAGCAACTTTGGCTTTGCCGCCAGCCGCGCCACCGAGTTGTTTGGCGTCGGCGAAAATGACCGGGTGCTGTCCTACCTGCCGTTGTGCCACGTGGCCGAGCGCATGTTTGTCGAGTTGGCTTCGATCTACGCCGGGCAGACGATCTTCTTCGCCGAAAGTCTGGACACCTTCCTCGAAGACCTCAAACGCGCGCGGCCAACCGTGATGTTCGGCGTGCCGCGTATCTGGACCAAGTTCCAGATGGGCGTCTACAGCAAGATGCCGGCGGAGAAACTGGATTTCCTGCTCAAACTGCCGATCATCGGTCGCATCGTCGGCAAGAAGGTGCTGGTCGGCCTCGGCCTGGACGCCGTGCGCTACGCTCTGTCTGGCGCCGCGCCGGTGCCTGAGGCGCTGCTCAACTGGTACAAACGCCTGGGCCTGGATGTGCTTGAGGTCTACGGCATGACCGAGAACTGTGGTTACTCCCATGTCTGCCGGCCGGGCAAATTCAAACAAGGCTGGATCGGTCAGAACAGCCCTGGCGTTGAGGTGCGCATCGCCGAGGATGGTGAGGTGCAGGTGCGCAGCGGCGCGACCATGCAGGGCTACTACAAGGACCCGGAGAAAACCGCAGAAACCATCACCCACGACGGCTTCCTGCGTACCGGTGACAAGGGTGAGCAGGACGGTGAAGGCAACCTGCGCCTGACCGGGCGAATCAAGGAAATCTTCAAAACCAGCAAGGGCAAATACGTCGCCCCGGCACCGATCGAGAACCTGCTTGGTGAGCACTCGCGCATTGAGCAGGTCTGTGTGGTCGGCGATGGTATGCCACAGCCGATGGCGCTCTGTGTGCTCTCCGATGTCGGCCGCAGCGAGGCCGCCAGTGGCCGTGGCGAGTTGGAGAACAGCCTGAAAAAACTGCTGGAAGAGGTCAATCAGAGCCTCGACAAGCATGAGCGTCTGCAACGCTTGGTGTTGGTCAAAGAAGTCTGGGCGGTGGATAACGGCTTCCTCACCCCGACCCTGAAGATCAAGCGCGCGGTGGTGGAAGGCACCTACAGCGAACGCTTCGGCGAATGGACCGAACGCAGTGAAACGGTGCTCTGGCACGAGTGATCTGGCATGTGGCCGGCAGCTGTGTGCTGGCCGCGTTCTGGCTGAATCGACCTTAAAGGACAAACCATGGCCCTCTGGCAGCAAACCCCGAACCTGGCTCAGCTCAATGGCTTTCTGAAGAACACCATTGGCGAACAACTGGATATTCGTTTTGACGCCTTCGATGACGAGTCGCTGACCGCCAGCATGGTGGTCGATGCGCGGACCCACCAACCCTACGGCCTGCTGCATGGCGGTGCCTCGGTGGTGCTAGCGGAAACCCTCGGTTCCACCGCCAGCCATCTGTGCATCGACAGCAGCAAGTTCTACTGCGTCGGCCTGGAAGTGAACGCCAACCATCTGCGCGGTCTGCGCAGTGGACGGGTTACGGCCGTGGCGCGGCCTGTGCACCTGGGGCGTACCACCCATGTCTGGGATATCCGCCTGAGTGGCGAGGATGGTAAGGCCAGCTGCATTTCCCGGCTGACTATGGCCATTGTGCCGTTGGGTGAGAACGGCCCGGCGCAACGCTAGAACCTGCGCAAAGTTTGCTGCTTGTCGGTCCTGCTGCATTACAAGCAAGCTCGGCAAGCCGCTTGCGGCTAACGCGACCCGTCAGCGTCGAGTCAACTGGCGGGCCTCCCATCAGCTTTGGCTATAGTGCCGTCATTCACTGGCCGTTTTGTCATTGCCGCATCGGCAAGGCTGCCGGACAATCATCCGTAACTTCCCTGACAAGCCGCCGCCATGAACCAGCCCGTTTTTTTTGCCCATGCCAACGGCTTTCCGTCGGCCACCTACGGCAAGCTGTTTGCCGCGCTGGCGCCTGACTACTCGGTGCAGCACCTGGAACAGCATGGCCATGACCCGCGTTTCCCGGTGAACGACAACTGGAGCAACCTGGTCGATGAGCTGATCCACCATCTTGAAGCCAGCCAGCAGCCAGTCTGGGGTGTTGGCCATTCCCTCGGTGGCGTACTGCATTATCACGCCGCTTTGCTGCGCCCCGAGCTGTACCGTGGGGTGGTAATGCTTGATTCGCCGGTGCTTACCCTGGCAGACAAAATGGTGATTCGCGCCGCCAAGCGTTTTGGCTTTATCGACCGTATTACCCCGGCCGGGCGTACCCTGGGGCGGCGGGAAGAGTTTGTTGACCTGGCCGAGGCGCGGGGTTATTTCGCCGGCAAGGGGCTGTTCCGTCGCTTTGATCCGGACTGCCTGGATGCCTATGTGCAACACGGCCTGCAAGCAACGGGCAATAACCTGCGCCTGCGCTTTGATCCGGCTACGGAAATCAGTATCTACCGCAGCGTGCCGCACACCAGCCCTGGTCGTCCGCAGCAGCTGAAGGTTCCGCTTGCGATGGTTCGCGGCCGGCACAGCCGAGTGGTTATGCCGCATCACGCCCATCTGGTGCGCCGCGTGCCGAAGGGCGAGTACCTGACGTTGCCTGGCGGGCATATGTTTCCCCTGGAACGCCCACAAGACACCGCGGAGTTGCTGAAAAAGCTGTTCCAGCGCTGGGCTGGACACCCTGTAAGCGAGCAAAGTGCATGAGCCTGAATTTCGAAGAAGTGCGTCTGCGCCTGCCACATATCGAGCTTGCAGCCCATCTGTATGGCCCGGAAGACGGTCTGCCGGTGATTGCCCTGCACGGTTGGCTGGACAATGCCGCCAGCTTCGCCCGTCTGGCGCCGCTGTTGCCGGGGCTGCGCATCGTGGCTCTGGACTTTGCCGGCCACGGCCATTCCGATCACCGCCCGCCCGGTGGCAGTTACGCCATCTGGGACTATGCCCACGATGTGCTGCAGGTTGCCGAGCAGTTCGGCTGGCAGCGCTTTTCGTTGCTCGGGCATTCCATGGGCGCGATTGTTTCGGTGTTGCTGGCCGGTGCGATGCCGGAGCGAATCGAACGTCTGGCGCTGATTGATGGACTGATTCCCTACACCGGTGAGCCGGACACGGCGCCGCAGAAGCTGGGTGAAGCGCTCACGGCGCAGCTGGCCCTGGCTGGCAAGAGCAAACCGGTGTATGACGAGTTCGACCGAGCTGTGCAAGCGCGCATGCGTGGGGTAGGTGCGGTCAGTCGTGAAGCCGCAGAGTTACTTGCTCAGCGTGGCCTGATGCCGGTGCCTGGTGGTTATACCTGGCGCACTGACAGCCGCTTGACCCTGCCGTCGCCACTGCGCCTGACACACGCCCATGCGCTGGCATTTGTGCGCAGCCTGCAATGCCCGACCAAGCTGGTGATGGCGCAGCAGGGCATGTTGCTGGTGCAGCCAAGCATCCGCGAGCTGGTTGCCGATCTTCCCCTCGAGGTGGCTCAGCTGCCTGGTGGCCATCACCTGCACTTGGATGACGACGCGGGTGCTGGCTTGGTAGCAGACTGTTTCAAAGCATTCCTGGGTTCGCCTTGACTTGCTAAAGGCAACTGGGGAAAGGTGTGGTCGATAGCCATGGAGACCCACATGATCGACCTGTATACCGCCGCCACCCCCAACGGCCATAAAGTGTCCATCGCACTGGAAGAGTTACAGCTGCCCTATAACGTCCGGGCACTGAGTTTTGACAAGCAGGAACAGAAGAGTCCCACCTTTCTCAAGATCAACCCCAACGGCCGTATCCCGGCAATTGTCGACCGCGCTAATGATGATTTCGCCGTGTTCGAATCCGGTGCCATTCTGCTGTATCTCGCTGAGAAAACCGGCCAGTTGCTGCCCAGTGACGTCAAGGGTCGCTCGCGGGTGATTCAGTGGCTGATGTTCCAGATGGGTGGCGTCGGCCCGATGCAGGGGCAAGCCAACGTGTTCTTTCGCTATTTCCCGGAAAAGCTGCAGGGGCCGATCGACCGTTATCAGCACGAAACCCGCCGCCTCTACGAAGTGCTCGACAGCCGCCTGAGCGAGTCGCAGTACCTGACTGATGACTACAGCATCGCCGATATTGCCACCTACCCCTGGGTGCGTATCCATGGCTGGGCCGGTGTTTCCGTCGATGGCCTGGAGCACCTGCAGCGCTGGATGAGTGAGCTGGCTGCGCGCCCAGCTGTGCAGCGTGGTTTGCTGGTGCCACAGCGCGAAGCAGACGGTGAAAAAGTCGTCAAAGCTGCCCAAGCGATGCTGATCAAATGAGCGGCGTTAATCGTTACGGCCTCGGATTGAGTCTGCTGCTGACCAGTGCCGTGGCCTGTGCTGATGTTCCAGGCAGCCAGGACCTTGACGTCCTTCCGCGCTTCGCGAACAGCAAGATTGTCAGTTTCAAAAACCTCACCGAACAGGAGCGCATCTACCCGCAGGGGGCGATTCGTCGCATCAGTGGCACCTTGCGCTATGAGCGTGAAGTGACGGTGCAGGGCCCGCTGACCGCCGTGACCTATGAGCTGCCACGCACCCACACGGCCAATGAAGCCTTTGCTAGCGCCCGTGAAGCTCTGCAGGCGCAGGATGCGCAGTTGCTCTACTGGTGTGTGGGTCGTGAATGTGGCTCCAGCAGCCTGTGGGCCAACGCCGTTTTTGACAACGCGACCCTGACCGGATCGGATGAGCAGCAGAGCTATGCTTTGCTGCGATTGGCCGCGCCGCACCAGGACAGCCTGCTGGCGTTGTACAGCATCACCCGTGGCAACAAGCGTGCGTACCTGCATGCCGAACGGCTGGCGGCGAATGCGCCATTGGCGGATGTGATGCCGACACCGGCCACCCTGCAGCGCCAGCTCAAGGGCAGCGGTGCATTGCAGTTAAGCAAGCAGGTTGAGCCCAGCGCGGTCTGGGTCGAACTGCTGGCGCGTACGCTTAAACTCGACAGCACACTGCGGGTCAGCATCAGTGGCGCTCAGGCCGAAGCCTGGCGTGAAGCCCTGATTGAACAGCGGGTGCGTGCCAGTCGGCTGGAGCTGGGCGAGCCTGATGTCAGTGGCGTGCAACTCAACGTGCTGCGCTGACCCCCTATTTGCCGGTAACCTTGCCGCACTTTACTGCCGTGGCTCTGCCCCTTGTGGCAGAGCCTTTTTGCGCTTTTGCTGGGAGCTGTTTGAATGGCCAATAACGATCGCTTGCTCGTGCAGATCCTGCTACTGGCCTTGCTGGGCGCCAGCCTGTGGGTGCTGGCGCCGTTCTGGTCAGCGCTGTTCTGGGCGGCCGTATTATCGTTTGCCAGTTGGCCGGTGATGCGTGTGCTGACCCGGCTGCTCGGTGGCCGTCAGGCAACGGCCGCCGGTGTGCTGACGCTGGTGTGGACCCTGTTGGTGGCGGTGCCGCTGGTGATGCTTGGGCTGAACCTGGCCGACCACATCAAGGACCTGACTGGCATGCTCAAGGACTTCCAGGTTGACGGCCTGCCGCCGGCTCCGACCTGGTTGGCTGATGTGCCGCTGATTGGGGAAAACCTCCTGGGTTTCTGGCAAACCATCGACCAGCAGGGCGCGGCATTGTTCGCCACGGTGCAGCCGTACCTGGGGCAGGTGGGCAACTGGTTGCTGGCGCGCAGTGCGCGGATCGGCGGTGGCATGGTCGAGCTGGCCTTGAGCCTGGTATTGGTGTTCTTCTTCTACCGCGACGGCCCACGCCTGGCGGCCTTTGCCGAGAGCCTGCTGGAGCGTCTGATCGGTGAGCGTGCCGAGCATTACCTGGAGCTGGTCGCCGGCACCGTGCAACGAGTGGTCAATGGGGTGATCGGGACCGCTGCGGCGCAGGCCATTCTGGCCTGGATCGGCTTCACCATCGCCGGGGTACCGGGGGCGCTGATACTGGGCATTCTGACCTTCGGTTTCAGCCTGATCATGGTACCGCCGCTGATCTGGGGGCCCGCCGTGGCCTGGCTGTTTTGGCAGGGCGAAGTTGGCATGGGGATTTTCATGCTGGTCTGGGGGTTCTTGGTGATCAGCGGCGTGGACAACATCCTCAAGCCGTACCTGATCAGCCGTGGCGGCAACCTGCCGCTGATCGTGGTGCTGCTGGGGGTGTTCGGTGGCATCCTGGCATTTGGCTTTATGGGGCTGTTCCTCGGGCCCACCCTGCTGGCAGTGGCCTACAGCCTGCTGAGCGACTGGGTTGAGGCGCCGCTTGGCCAACCGGTTGCACAGCAGCCGGAGAACCGCGACACGTCGCACAGTTGAGCCTCGTTGCTGGAAACCCGCCGACTTGTTCGAGCGGGTTGGCATTTTCTGTGGATTTTCTGCGGCCCCGCTTGGTCGCCGCTGGGCCGGGTGGTAGCCTTGCACGCGCTTTGCAGCAGCCATTGGCGGCTGCACCTCAAACCACATGTCGCGTCTCTGGCGCTGCCTGTGGCAACAGGGAAGACCTCTTAACCAAGCAACGGATATACCCTTCATGAAGAAAATTCTAGGCAGCGCCATCGGCGTTATTGTTGCCCTTGGCGCATTGAGTACGGCAGGCGCCTGGTACACCGGCCAGCAGTTGCCTACGGTGCTGGATACGGCGATCAAGAACGCCAACGAAGACATGGCCAAGACGCTGCCGGCTGTCGGCTTCAGTGCCACGGTCGAACTGGTTTCACTGGAGCAGCAGCTGTTCAGCAGCGATGCGCGCTACCGCATCAAACTGGTGGGGAGTCTGGACGGCGAGGCCCCGGCCAACTTCGAATGGACCATGATCGATCACATCGAGCACGGTCCTTTCCCGTTGTCGCGACTCAAGGCATTCAAATTGCTGCCGGTCATGGCCACCAGCAATTACGCCCTGGAACGCAGCCCGGCGCTGGACGCCTGGTTTGCCGCCAGTCAGAGTGGTGCACCGCTGCAAGGCCAGGTCAGCCTTGGTTATGACCGTTCAATGCAAGGAAATCTGCGCCTGCAACCCTTGCAGCTGGACCTCGATGAGCAGACTCGCATCGATTTCACTGGTCTGAATGTTGACTTCGATACCACGGCCGACGCCGAGCAGATCAGCGCCACGGGCTTGATGGACAGCTTCAAGATCAGCGCCAAACTGGACAGCGATGAAGACCTGCGTATCGAATTCAAGGGCATGAACCTGGACAGCAACACGCGTAAAGGCGTCAGTGATTTCTACCTGGGGCAGAACGAAGTGCGCCTGCAACTGATCGAGTTGCAGGTTGGCGAGAATGCCCCGGTACTGATCAAGGATTTTGTCCAGCGCGATGAAACCAGCGAAGCCAACCAGCAGCTCTCGGCACGTTACAGCTATGACGTCGGCATGATCAGCTACCAGGGCACGGATATCGGTTCTTCGCAGATGCACTGGAGCGTAAAGAACCTTGATGCCGCTGCACTGAAATCCATGGTCGAGCTTTACGGCACGCTGCTAAAGGACGGCAAGATCGACAGTGAAACCGGTATGCCGGAAGTAACCGACGTGCAAACCGAGCAGTTCAAGACTGATCTGGAAAAACTGCTGGCCGGCAAACCGGGTTTGGCCCTGGAAAAGCTGGCATTCAAGACCGCCAACGGCGAGAGCAGCTTCAGCTTTGGCTTGGACCTGAACAAGCCGGCGTCCTTCGACCTGCCGGCGCCTGAACTGGCCAAGCAGTTGATCGCCCAGCTGGATGCCAAGTTGCTGGTGTCCAAGGCGATGATTACTGATGTGATTGGCGTGCAGGCCACACTGGCCGGGGAAACCGACAAGGAAGCGATTGCCCAGCAGGCGGCGATGGTGGGTGAAATGGCCAGTGGCATGGCGGTGGCCAGCGAACTGGCGGTGGTGCAGGGGCAGGACATCAGCTCCAGCCTGCAGTACGCCAACGATCAGGTGACCTTCAACGGCAAGCAGATGACCGTAGAACAGTTCGTGGCACTGGCCATGAGCAGCGGTGGTGGGTTGGCGGGCATGGCCCCTGAAACCCCGGCTGAGGAAATGCTGCTGGACGAAAGCGAGGCTGAAAGCCCCATTCAGTAACGCCTTCAGTGCTACGCCCAGGGCGTAGCGAGCGCCACATACGGCCAGACGACCTGTAAAGCAGGGCGCCTGGCCGTTTTTGTTTGTCCGTGGCCCACGATCTTTACGCTTTCTTTATGCCGGGTGGCATCCCCCGCACTCGTTCCTTTACGCCCTGGTTGCCGACAATTTGCCCCAAGCGGTAGCCACCGCAATAAGGAGCAAACACATGAGCATTCTCGACGGGGTGTCCCTGGGCCTGGCCTTGGGACTATTCATTTATCTGCTGGTTGCGCTGCTGCGCGCCGATCAGGCGTAGGAGCGCATATGCACAGTTACGATTTCACCTTGATCCTGGCGTTCTTCGCCCTGGTCCTGCTGCCAGCGCCCTTTATCGGGCGTTACCTGTACCGGGTGATGGAAGGCGAGAAAACCTGGCTGAGCCCGGTGCTGCAGCCGGTCGAGCGCCTCTGCTACCGGATTGCCGGGATCGATAGCAAGACTGAGCAAGACTGGAAAACCTACGCCCTGGCGTTGCTGGCCTTCACCCTGGTCAGCCTGTTGACGCTGTTCGCCATCCTGATGCTGCAAGGCAGTCTGCCGCTCAACCCCCAGCAGTTGCCGGGTCTGGAGTGGACGCTGGCGTTCAACACCGCCGTGAGTTTCGTCACCAACACCAACTGGCAGGCGTATAGCGGCGAAGCCGCGCTCAGCTACTTCAGTCAGATGGTTGGCCTGGGTGTGCAAAACTTTGTCAGCCCGGCAGTCGGTCTGGCCGTGCTGGTGGTGTTCTGCCGCGGCATTGCCCGTCGTTCGAGCAACAGCGTCGGCAACTTCTGGGTTGACCTGACCCGTGCCACGCTCTATGGCCTGCTGCCGTTCTGTCTGGTGCTGGCGCTGTTTCTGGTGTGGCAGGGCGTGCCGCAAACCTTCCTTGAATACGTTACGGCGCACACTCTTGGCGGCACCGATCAAGTCGTACCGCTTGGCCCGGCAGCCAGTCAGATTGCCATCAAGCAGTTAGGCACCAACGGCGGCGGCTTCTTCGGCGTCAACTCGGCGCACCCGTTCGAGAACCCCACGGCCTGGAGCAACCTGTTCGAGGTGGCCTCGATCATCCTGATTCCGGCGGCCTTGTTGTTCACCTTCGGTCATTACGTCAAGGATCTGCGCCAGAGCCGTGCGCTGTTGGCCTGCATGTTGATCATCTTCGTGCTCGGCTTGGGTGTGACCCTGTATGCCGAGCATCAGCCGAACCCGGCCCTGGCTGCGCTGCCGATTGAGCAGAGTGGTTCGCTGGAAGGCAAGGAAAGTCGCTTCGGCATCGCCGCTTCGGCGCTGTGGGCGGTCACCACTACCGCAGCGTCGAACGGCTCGGTCAACGCCATGCACGACAGTTTCAGCGCGCTGGGCGGGATGATCCCGATGTTCAACATGATGCTTGGCGAAGTGATCTTCGGCGGCGTCGGTGCGGGGCTCTACGGCATGCTGCTGTTCGTGCTGATCGCGGTGTTTCTCGCCGGCCTGATGATCGGTCGTACTCCGGAATACCTCGGCAAGAAGCTCGAAGCGCGCGAAGTGCGCCTGCTGGTGGCGACCCTGCTGGTGATGCCGGTTGGCGTGCTGGTACTCGGCGCGCTGGCGGCCAGCTTGCCGGGCCCGGCGGCTTCGGTCACCAACCCGGGCGCCCACGGCTTCAGCCAGATTCTCTACAACTACACCTCTGGTGCGGCTAACAACGGTTCGGCCTTCGGTGGCTTCGGCTCCAACACGCCGTACCACAACCTGATGATCGGCCTGGCCATGCTGATCGGTCGCTTCGGCTACATCCTGCCGATCCTGGCCATTGCCGGCAGTCTGGCGGCGAAGAAGCGTGCGCCCGTAGGCAGCAACAGCTTCCCGACCCACGGCCCGCTGTTCGTCACCTTGCTGACCCTGACCATTCTGTTGGTTGGTGGCCTGACTTTCCTGCCGGCACTGGCCTTGGGCCCGATTGCTGAGCACATGACTATGTTCCAGGGCTTCTAAGGGAGAACCATGATGAACGCCCGTACCGAACCGGTGCTGAACAGCGCCGCGCAACAACCGAAAACCTCGATCGCCGCGCTGTGGAAACCCGCGCTGCGCCAGGCCTTCGTCAAGCTTGACCCGCGTCAGTTGGTGCGCTCACCGGTGATGCTGGTGGTCGAACTGACGGCCGTGGTGACCACTGTGCTGTGCTTTATCCCCAACCCTCAGGTGTCTACCGGTCTGGCCGTGCAGATTGCCCTGTGGCTGTGGTTTACCGTGCTGTTTGCCAACTTCGCCGAAGCACTGGCTGAAGGGCGTGGCAAAGCCCGCGCTGACAGCCTCAAGGCCGGCAGTCAGGGTCTGAATGCGCGCCGCAAGAATGGTCAGCAGTTCGAGACCGTGGCGGCCAGCAGCTTGCGCCGTGGCGATATCGTGCGGGTCGAGGCCGGTGAATTGATCCCTGGCGATGGCGAGGTGATCGAAGGGATTGCTGCAGTCAACGAAGCGGCGATTACGGGTGAATCCGCGCCGGTGATCCGTGAGTCCGGCGGCGACCGTTCGGCCGTGACGGGCAACACCCGGGTGGTGTCCGACTGGCTGCTGGTGAAGATCACCGCCAACCCAGGCGAGTCGACCCTGGACCGGATGATTGCCTTGGTCGAAGGCGCCAAGCGGCAGAAGACGCCCAACGAAGTGGCGCTGGATATTCTGCTGATTGGTCTGAGCCTGATCTTCCTGCTGGTGGTCGCGACCCTGCAGCCGTTTGCCCGTTACTCTGGCGGTGATCTGCCTTTGGTGTACCTCGCTGCACTGTTGGTGACGCTGATCCCGACCACCATCGGCGGCCTGCTCTCGGCCATCGGCATCGCCGGCATGGACCGTCTGGTGCGTCTGAATGTGATCGCCAAGTCCGGCCGCGCGGTGGAAGCAGCGGGGGACGTGCATGTGCTGCTGCTCGACAAGACCGGCACCATTACCTTCGGTAACCGCCGTTGCAGCGCGCTGTACAAAGCACCGGGCGTATCCGGCAAGCAGCTTAGCGATGCGGCATTGCTGGCTTCGCTGGCGGACGACACTGCTGAAGGCAAGTCGATTGTCGAATACCTGCGCGGGCTCAGTACCATGCAGGAGCCGGAGCGCAGTGAAATCAAGTCGATCGCGTTCAGCGCCGAAACGCGTCTGTCCGGTGCTGATTACAACGGTCACAGCTACCGCAAGGGCGCGGTGGATGCGGTCTTGCTTTATTTGGGTATCCAGCGCAGCGACGTCCCGGCCACACTGGCCCGTGAAATCGAAAAGATTGCGCAAAGTGGCGGCACCCCCTTGTTGGTGGCTGGTGATGGCCAGTTGCTCGGCGCGATTCACCTAAAAGACGTGGTCAAACCGGGCATTCGCGAACGCTTTGCCGAGCTGCGCGCCATGGGCATCCGCACCGTGATGGTGACCGGTGACAACCCCCTGACCGCTGCTGCGATTGCGGCCGAAGCGGGTGTCGATGACCTGATCGCCGAAGCCACCCCGGAGAAGAAGCTGCAACGCATCCGCTCCGAGCAGGCCGAAGGCAAGATGGTCGCCATGTGCGGCGACGGCGCCAACGACGCACCGGCGCTGGCCCAGGCCGATGTGGGCCTGGCGATGAACGACGGTACACAGGCGGCGCGTGAGGCGGCTAACCTGGTCGACCTCGATTCCGATCCGACCAAGCTGCTCGACGTGGTGCAGGTGGGCAAGGAGCTGCTGGTGACCCGTGGCGCACTGACCACCTTCTCGGTGGCCAACGATGTGGCCAAATACTTCGCCATCCTGCCGGCGCTGTTCGCGGGTATCTACCCGCAGCTTGGCGCACTCAACCTGATGCAGCTGCACAGCCCGCAGAGCGCGATTCTCTCGGCCATCGTGTTCAACGCGCTGATCATCGTCGCGCTGATTCCGCTGGCCCTGCGCGGGGTGCGTGTGCAGGCCGCCGATGCGGCGAGCCTGCTACGGCGCAACCTGCTCATTTATGGTCTAGGCGGTTTGGTCGCGCCTTTTATCGGGATCAAGCTGATTGATCTGCTGTTGGTGGCGATCGGACTGGTTTAACCGCCTAGCGAACCTTATCGCGCAATGGTGGACATGCCCTGTGCTGTCCACCTTACAAGTGAAGAGTGGAGAATCATCATGCTTAAACAACTTCGTCCAGCCATCAGCGTGCTGGCGTTTATGACCCTGGTCACCGGCGTGGTCTACCCGCTGACTGTCACCGGCGTGGCGCAACTGGCCTTCCCAGCACAGGCTAATGGCAGCCTGATCACGGGTGCTAAAGGCGAGGTGCTCGGCAGCAGCCTGCTGGCGCAGCCATTTAATGAGGCCGAATGGTTTGCGCCACGCCCCTCGGCGGCGGGCTTCGCCACCGTGGCCAGCGGTGCCAGCAACCTGGCACCGAGCAACCCGGTGTTGGCCGAGCGGATCACCGCCGATGCCCAGCGTTTGCAGGCTGAAGGCCAAGGCGCAGTGCCCATGCAACTGGTGACCACCTCGGCCAGTGGCCTTGATCCGCACCTGTCGCCGGCAGCGGCGCAGTTTCAGATCGCCCGGATTGCCGCAGCACGCGGTATTCCCGCTGCCAGTCTGGAGCGACTGATCGAACAGCACGTGGAAAAACCGCTGGTAGGGCCGGCGGTGGTCAATGTGCTGGCGCTGAACCTGGCGCTGGCCGACAATTCGCCTCCCGCCAAGACTGAGTAAGTTGCATGAGTGATGCCGTACGGGCCGATGCCCTGCTTGATGAAATGCCGCGAGAAGGGCGCGGTCGGCTAAAGGTCTTTCTCGGTGCGGCACCGGGCGTGGGTAAAACCTACGCCATGTTGCAGGCGGCGCAGGCGCAGTTGCGCCAGGGCGTCGACCTGCGCGTGGGCGTGGTCGAGACTCACGGCCGTGCGGAAACCGAGGCGATGCTCACCGGCTTGCCGCAACAGCCGCAGCAGCGTCTGGAATACCGTGGCGTGGCGCTGAGCGAGATGGACCTTGACGGCATTCTGGCCAAGCCACCGAAGCTGCTGCTGGTCGATGAGCTGGCCCACAGCAATGCGCCGGGCAGCCGCCACAGCAAGCGCTGGCAGGATGTGCAGGAACTGCTGGATGCCGGCATCGACGTGTACACCACGGTCAACGTGCAACACCTCGAAGCACTGAATGATCAGGTGCGCGACATTACCGGGGTGCAGGTGCGCGAAACCCTGCCGGACTGGGTGTTGCAGGAAGCGGATGAGATTCTGCTGATCGACCTGCCGCCGCGTGAGCTGCTGGAGCGTTTGCGTGAGGGCAAGGTGTATGTGCCCGAGCAGGCGCGCGCCGCCATCGATGCATTTTTTAGCCAAACCAACCTCACGGCTCTGCGCGAGCTGGCGATGCAGACAGCGGCTGCGCGGGTGGATGCTGACCTTAATCGACGCTACCGCCAGCAAGGTCAGCAGGCCCCGACGGTACGCGGCCGATTGTTGCTTGGTATCGACGGCGACGCCCAGGCCGAGCGATTGGTACGGCATGCCTGCCGTGTGGCCGAGCGGCGTCATCTGCCCTGGTCGGTGTTGCACGTAGACACCGGCGGCACGCGCGACGAAGAGCGTCTGGGTAACTTGCAGGCCGCGCAGCAACTGGCCGAACGCCTCGGTGGCGAAGTGGTGCTGCTGCGGGGCAACTCGGTGGCCGACACCCTGGTCGAACATGCCCGCGAGCGTCGCGCCAGCCTGATCCTGGTGGGGCGCAGTCGTCAGCGCCTGCGTCGGCGTTGGCGTTTTGGTCGCGGCCTCGCTGAGCGGCTGTTAAGTCTTGGCGAGGGGCTGGAAGTCAGCGTCTTGGACACCGAGGTTGACCAAGCTCCGGCCGTACGCCGGAGCGCGCCACCGCTGGCCTGGGCCGACTACCTGCTGGCCTTGCTCGCGACCATGGTGGCGGCCGGTGTTGCGCTTGGCTTGTCGCGGTTTCTTGAGTTGCCGAATATCTCGCTGATTTTCCTTATTGCCGTGCTCGTGGTGGCGGTACGCAGCAGCCTGGGCCCCGCGCTGGCCTGCGCCGGCCTGTCGTTTCTGGCCTACAACTTTCTGTTTATTCCGCCGACCTTTACCCTGACCATCGAGCGTCAGGAGGATGTGCTGACCCTGCTGTTCTTCCTGATCATGGCTGGCCTGACTGGTAACCTGGCCAGCCGTCAGCGCCGCCAGCTGCAGGCGTTACGTCAGACCCAGGGCGAAACCACCGCTTTGCTTGAACTGTCGCGCAAACTGACAGCCGCCACCGACCGCCAGGCCGTACTGGCCGCAGCGATTCAGCAGTTCAGCCAGTGGCATGAGGTTGAAGTCAGCCTGCTGGCGCGCAGCAGTGACGGCGTATGGAAAGTCGAGGCAGGCGTACAGCGCCTGCTCACCGAGCAGGAACGGGCAGCGGCGGATTGGTCCTGGCAGCACGATCAGCCAGCCGGCCTGGGCACCGGCACCTTGCCGGGTGGGCGCTGGTGGTGGTCGCCGTTGTCGGGCGAGGACGGTCCGTTGGTGCTGCTTGGCATCAGCCCCAAGGATGGCGGTGCACTGCCTGCCGAGCAGCGCCGCTTGATTACCGCCCTCGGCCAGCCACTGGCGCAGGCCCTCGAGCGCGCGCAACTGGCCGAGGATTTGGAAGCCGCACGCCTGCACGGGCAGACCGAGGAGCTGCGCAGCGCGCTGCTGGCCTCGGTCTCCCATGACCTGCGCACGCCGTTGACCGCCATGCGCGGCTCAATCGACAGCCTGCTGGCCCTGGGTGAGCAGATTCCCCTGGCGGATCGCCGCGAGCTGCTGGAAGGCACTCGCGATGAGGCCGAGCGCCTCGACCGTTATATCCAGAACCTGCTGGACATGACGCGCCTGGGTCATGGTGGGCTGAAATTGGCGCGTGACTGGGTCGCCCCGGCGGATATCGTTGCCAGTGCGACTCAGCGCTTGCGCCCGGTATTGTCCACCTTGCAATTAGAAATTCAGCTACCGCAAGAGTTACCGCTGCTCTATGTGCATGCGGCGTTGATTGAGCAAGCGCTGGTCAATGTGCTGGAGAATGCTGCGCGTTTTTCCCCACCCCAGGGGCGTTTGTGCGTGGCCATCGAGGCGGATGCCGAAGAACTGCGCTTTATTGTCAGTGACCAGGGGCCGGGTATTCCCGAGCATGAGCGCACGAAGATTTTCGATATGTTCTATACCGCTGCCCGGGGTGATCGCGGCGGGCAGGGCACTGGTCTGGGGCTGGCGATCTGCCAGGGCATGCTCGGCGCTCATGGCGGCCGGGTAACAGTGGGCGAAGGGCTGGATGGCCTGGGTGCAAGCCTGACCCTGCACCTGCCGTTGCACACCCAGCCGCCGATGGAAGAAGAACAGTGATGGACAGCCAATGAGCCAAAACCCCGCGACCATTCTGGTCATTGATGACGAAGCGCAGATTCGCAAATTTTTGCGCATCAGCCTGACGGCCCAGGGCTATAAGGTGCTGGAAGGTGCTACGGGGCAGGAAGGCCTGGCTCAAGCTGCGCTGGGCAAGCCGGACCTGGTGGTGCTCGACCTTGGCCTGCCGGATATGGACGGTCAACAGGTGCTGCGCGAGCTGCGCGCCTGGTCACAGGTACCGGTACTGGTGCTGTCGGTGCGGGCCAGCGAGGGCGAAAAGGTCCTGGCGCTGGATGGCGGGGCTAATGACTACGTGACCAAACCCTTCGGCATTCAGGAATTCCTCGCCCGCGTGCGCGTGTTGCTGCGTCTTGCCGGTGGCGCGGAACAAGCCAGCTCTGCGGTCTGCAGCGGCCCGCTGCAGGTGGATTTCGCCTACCGTCGGGTCAGCCTGGATGGCGTCGAGGTCAGCCTGACCCGCAAGGAGTACGCCGTACTGGCACAACTGGCCAAGCATATCGGCCGGGTGGTGACCCAGCAGCAACTGCTCAAGGACATCTGGGGCCCAACCCACGGCGAAGACAGCCACTACCTGCGGGTGGTGGTGGGTCACCTGCGGCAGAAACTTGGCGACGACCCCACCGCGCCACGTTTTATCGTCACCGAGGCCGGTGTTGGCTATCGTCTGCGCGAGAAATTGTGAACGACCATTCGCATTCTGGCGGCGTGCTAGACGGCTTTCTGGAGTCTGCATAGACTGCGCCGCAAAACTGATCTGTACGCGTCTCAGGAGCTGTCATGAATCGCAAGGGTGTCGCTGTTGCCGCATTATTGGGAACCTTGGGCTTACCGCTATATGGACAAGCGTCCGAGTATGCCGAAATCAGTCGACAGGCCGAGCAACAGGCGCGTTGGGGCTCGTTGGGTGCTGCCATCGCTGCGTATCGCCAAGTGCTGGCCAACCCTGATTTAGAAGCGTCGCACAACACCGCTCGGTTGCGTCTGGCGCGCCTGTATCTCGACAGCTTTGATTACCCGGCCGCCCGCAGTGAACTGGCGCAGTTGATCGCGACCGCGCCTGACAGTGAAGAGGCCAAGCAGGCGCGTAAGCTGCAGCGCAAAGCAGCGAGCAAGACCAAAGCGCACAGCTACGGTGGCAAAATCCAGTTTGCCATGATCCATGACACCGATACGGCCAATGCTTCTTCTGGCAGTCCGGTCAGTGAACCGTCATTTAATGATGATGACGATGAAGACCTCGACGACGAAGACGGCGATTTTGACGAAGATGATGACTTCGCTGATGCCGATTTTGACGATGATCTGCTCGAAGACGTGGACCTGGACGAGGATGACCTCGACGAAGAAGAGGGCCTGGACGGCGGGGAAGATGAAGAGGGCGCGGATGATGATGCAGATGCTGACGCGGGGGATACCGCTACTCCCGCCAAGCCCAAGCGTTCTGTGCATGACAATCGTCGTCAAGCGTCTGCTGCGCTGCGTTATTCCTATGGCCTGAATGAGCGCGGCGATCGCTGGAATCTCGCCGGTAATTTCAGTCAAGCCCGCCAGGACGACCAGGACACTCTGAACCGAGAGACGATTGCGCTTTCCACGGGGCCGGTTTTTCTGGTGCCGGATTGGCGTTTGAAGGTCAATCCATCGGTCACTTACCTGCAACTGTACAAAGATCACTGCTATGACGTTTCCAGCACCATCTGGTCGCTGGGTGTCAGCCACAAGCTTAATCGCGTGCTGGAGTTAGGGGTTCGCTACAACTACGAAAACCGCGACCTCAACAGCGAGAACAGCCCAGACGTTGAAATCGATACGCTGAAGTTTTCCGTCAAGTTCAAACCCACAAGCCATGACAGTTTCGACCTGAGTTATTCCCCCAAGGTCGAGGACAATGATCAGCGCAAAAAAGACAAGGATCAGGGCGGCTGGAAAGTGGCGTATGCACGCAAATTGCCCTGGGACAGTTTTGCCGGCATCGCCTATACCCGTCGGCATACCGACTATGGCAATGACCCCAAGGGTAAAGAAGAGGATGAAGACAAGTACGCCCTTACATTGGGCCATAAACTGACCAAGGACCTGCTGGTTGCCGTCAGTTATGAGCACAAGGAAAAGGACTCCAACCAGGTCGGCAAGGACAAGAACAACGAGAGCACCTCGTTGAGCCTGTCCTATCGCTTCTGACCCTGGACCTCAGTGATCCCCGCGTTCGTACTTATCCAGCGTATCGCGGGCGATCTGCCGGCCGAGCATGATCAGCTCCGGCGCCTTGTAGAACTCGAAGAAGCGGCACACCCGCTTGGGCACGTTGATCAGGATGTCCGGCGGGTAGCCGGCGATCTTGTATTGCGCCAATGAGGTCTGCATCACTTCGAAACTCTGGTTGATCAGCTCCAGCAGTGACGCCGGGCCGCTCAGATCGGCCACCCGCGAGCCGCTGGCGGATTTCGGTGCGGCGGGTTTGTCCAGGTTGCCACGGGCATTCTGCTGCCAGGGGTTGATCGCTTCAGGTTGCACGGCGTGGCGCTGGTCTTCCAGCAGAAGCAGTTCGTCATCCTCACCCTGTTTGCGTTTGAACGAGGGCAAGCGGGAACCGAGGGAACTCATCAGCAGGTCGAAGCGCCCCTTGAGCGCTGGCGTGCGTTCGATCACCGGCAGTTCGTAATGCCGCTGCTGGGTCGAGTTGAGGTTGACCGCAATGATCAGATCGCAGTGGCTGGATACCACCGGCACGATGGGCAGCGGGTTGAGCAGACCGCCATCGACCAGCATGCGCTTGCCCTGTACCACAGGGGTGAACAGGCTGGGAATCGCCGCTGAGGCGCGCATAGCCTGGTGCAGGCAGCCTTCCTGGAACCAGATTTCCTGCTGGTTGGTCAGGTCGGTGGCCACGGCGGTGAAGGGGATCGGCAGCTCTTCAATATTGATCTCGCCGACTATTTCGCGAATTTTGCCGAAAACCTTTTCACCGCGAATCGCCCCCAGACGAAAACTCACATCGAGCAGGCGCAGTACGTCCAGGTAATCCAGGCTCTGTGTCCACTCACGGTAGTCATTGAGTTTGCCGGCGGCGTAGATCCCGCCGACCACCGCTCCCATGGAACAGCCAGCGATACAGGCGATTTCATAGCCGCGGGCTTCCAACTCCTCGATTACGCCGATGTGCGCGTAGCCGCGCGCGCCGCCGGAACCCAGTACCAGCGCAATGCGTTTGCTCATGCCGATGCCCTCCGAAACAGATGCCGCGAACATACGCGCCACAACCCCAGTCGCCAAGGCGCGATTTGCTAGTATCCAGCGCAGTGGCCATTGAGCGACCTGGCACTTTTGTCTGTTATGTGCGTCAGAGTGCAGGGATTGATGCAGCGCTATGATGCGTTTTGCTACCGAGTTCTTCGTGGATCTATTTGCAGGAGTTACCTGATGAAACTGTGGATTGTGTTGCCCATGCTGCTGGTGTTGAGCGGTTGTGCGGGGAAAACGGCTTATCGCAACAGTTGCGCCAATCAGCTGGATGCCGCCTGGCGTGAACTGGATCTGGCCAAGGCTGAAGGTTTTGCCGGTACGGTGAGCTATTCCAAGGCCCTGTCGCTGCTGACAGCAGCGAAAACCCAGCAACAGTTTGAGGGCTATGAAGGCTGCACGGCGAAATCCGAGCGCGCCCGTTTCTATATTCGCGAGTCGCGGGCTGGTCGCTGATGCAACTGGACTTTACCTCACTCACACCGCTTGAGCGTTACCGCTGGCTGGCTTCGACCATTACTCCGCGACCGATTGCCTGGGTGTCCAGTCAGTCGGCTGAGGGCGTTAGCAACCTGGCGCCGTTCAGCTTCTTTCAGGTGATCAGCGATGATCCACCAACCTTGATGGTTAACGTCAATCACCGCGCCGATGGTGGCCTCAAGGACACCCTGTTGAATGTGCAGGCCAGTGGCGAATTGGTGATTCAGCTGGTGTCGTTTGCCCAGGCCGAGGCGATGAATGCCAGTGCGGCGCTATTGCCCTACGGCATCAGCGAGTTCGAACAGTGCGGCATCGCCAGCCTGCCCTCGCAGCGAGTCGCACCGCCTCGGGTGGCCGGCGCGGCGGTGGCCTTTGAATGCCGGGTGGCGCAGATCCAGGCCTACCCGGCAGATAAGCCCAATTGCCATCTGATCTTCGCCGAAGTGCTACTGGCGCATATCGACGATGCGGTGCTGAATGAGCAGGGCCGTATCGACAGCAGTCAGCTCGACCTGATTGGCCGTCTTGGCGGCAGTGGTTATACCCGCACCTTGCAGCGCTTTGAGTTGCAGCGTCCCTAAGGGCCTTGCCGCCGCAACAGCCACTTCTCCGCTTCCACGCAGGCGCATACGCCCAGCGCTGCCAGCAGGCACCAACCCCAGGCGTATGCCGGCAGGGCGGCGGTGGTGAAGACCTGCTGCATGGCCGGCCAGTAGGTGAGTATCAGCTGCAGGCTGAGCAATAGGCCAGCCATGCACCAGATCATCGGGTTGTCGTGTAGGCCAAAGTTCGCCGGCCCTTCGAGGCGACGGCTACTGAACAGGTAGCCGATTTCACAGGCAACCACGGCGTTGACCGCCAGGGTGCGGCTGCTTTCAAGGCTCCAGCCAAGAGTCTGGGTGTAGAGGAATAGGCCCAGGCTGGCCAGGGTCATCAGCACCGCGATAAACACTACGCGCCAGAGCAGGTGGTGGCTGAGCAGATTGACCTTGGGATCACGTGGTGGGCGGCGCATCAGGTTGGCTTCTGCCGGCTCAAACGCCAGTGCCAGCGCCAGGGTCACAGCGGTGATCATATTGATCCAGAGAATCTGCAGTGGGGTGATCGGCAAGGTCAGTCCCAGGGCGATGGCCGCCAGCAGGGTAAGTGACTGTCCACCACTGGTGGGGAGGATAAACAAAATGGATTTTTCCAGGTTGTCGTAAACCACCCGGCCTTCTTCGATGGCGTGGGTGATGGTGGCGAAGTTGTCGTCGGCCAGCACCATCTGCGCGGCCTCCTTGGCAGCTTCCGTGCCCTTGATGCCCATGGCCACGCCGATGTCGGCGCGTTTCAGCGCGGGCGCATCGTTGACCCCATCGCCGGTCATGGCCACCCGCGCGCCGCAGGCTTGCAGGCGTTCAACCAGGCGTAGCTTGTGCGCCGGGCTGGTGCGGGCGAATACGCTGGTGATGGGGAGCAGCTGATCCAGCTGGCTGTCGCTGAGGCTGTCGAGTTCGGCCCCGGTCAGCGGTTTGCCACCGCCCAGGCCAAGGCGTTGGGCAATGGCGCTGGCGGTGCCGGCATGGTCGCCGGTGATCATCTTCACCGCGATGCCAGCGCTGTGGCAGTCGGCAATGGCGACAATGGCTTCCTCGCGTGGCGGGTCGAGCATGCCGACCAGGCCGAGCAGCACGTAATCGCCGTCCAAGTCCTGATAATCGAGGCTCTGCTGCGGTTCGCCGAGCGGCCGAATGGCCAGGCCAAGCATACGCAGGCCCTGGTGGGTGCCGCTGTCCAGGGCCTGATGCCAGTGGCGTGGGTCGAGCGGTTCGGGATGGCCGTCACGCCATTGGCGGTTGCAGGCTTCGAGCACGCGTTCCGGGGCACCGATCATATAGATCAGACCATGCCGAGCATGGTCATGGTGCAGACTGGCGGTGCAGCGTTGCTCGGAACTGAAGGGGATGACATCGACCTGCGGCAGGTTGTGCGCCTCCTGCTGCAGCTCCAGACCGACCTTGCCGGCCAGGGTCAGCAGGGCGGCTTCGGTGGGGTCGCCAGTGATGCACCAGCCGTTCTCGCCACTGCGCAGGCTGGCGTTAGTGGCCAGCAGCCCGGCACGCGCGAGTTCACGCAGATCATCGGCAGCGCCTAGTTGGCACAGTTGGCCGTCATCACCGTGAATGCTGCCCTGGGGCGCATAGCCGACGCCGTCTACGCGGTAATGGTGAGCGGCGGTAAACACCTGCTGTACGGTCATTTCATTGCACGTCAGGGTGCCGGTCTTGTCCGAGCAGATCACTGTGACCGCGCCGAGGCTTTCCACCGCTGGCAGGTGGCGAATGATCGCCCGGCGCTTGGCCATGCGCTGCACGCCGAGGGCGAGGATGATCGTCAGCACCGCCGGCAGGCCTTCCGGAATGGCCGCCACCGCCAGGCTGACTGCGGCCAGCAGCATGTCCTCGGCGCTGTAACCCCGCAGCAGGATGCCAAAGGCAAAGGTCAGCAGCGCCAGAACGAGAATGCCCAGGGTCAGGTGGCGGGCAAATTTGGCCATGTCGACCAGCAGCGGCGTTTGCAGGCTGACCACGCTTTCAAGCATGTGACTGATCTTGCCCAGCTCGGTCTGCTTGGCCGTGGCCACTACCACGCCCGCAGCGCTGCCGGCATTCACCAGGGTGCCGGAATAGGCCATGCTGCGGCGGTCGGCCAGGCTGGCCGAGGTGGCTACGGCATCGTGGTGTTTATCCACGGGTAGGGATTCACCGGTCAGTGCGGCCTCGTCAATACGCAGGTCGCGGGTCTCCAGCAGGCGCAGGTCGGCGGGCACGCGGTCGCCGGCCTCCAGCAGCACCCAGTCGCCGGGTACCAGCTGTTCGGCGGCAATGCTGTGCACCTGGCCGTTGCGCCGTACCCGGCTTTCCAGGCTGAGCATCTGCTGAATCGCCAGCATGGCGTGCTGAGCTTTGCCTTCCTGAACAAAACCGACCAGCGCATTGATCAGCACCACGGCAAAGATCACCGCGCTGTCGAGCCATTCGCCCAGTAGCAGGGTGAGCAGGCAGGCGCCGAGCAGGACGTAGATCAGCAGGTTGTGAAACTGCAGGGCAAAGCGCTTTAGCGGCCCGTTGGCCTGTTGTTGCGGCAGCAGGTTGAGGCCGTGCTCGCTGAGCCGCTGGGCGGCGTCAGCACTGTCCAGGCCTTGGCTGCTGCTGTTGAGGTGCTGCAGGCTTTGATGCGCTGGCAGGGCGTGCCAGTTATGGCCAGATGGCGCTTGCATTTGATCTGCTCCAGCGCTGTTCGGGTCTTTAGCCTAAACACCACAAACGAGGTGGGTGTTAGCTTTGATCAATTGAATGGCTCACAAGTTCGTCAGTAAAGGTTTCCAGCCGCTATGCCGTGGCAACGCGGCGCAGTAGCATCACCAATCGGTTTTAAAGGAGTGATACATGCGCGCCAAACTGGAAACTGTGCTGCAGACGGTCAATCACGTGCTTCTGGGCAAGGAGCCGCAGGTGCGTTTGGCGCTGACGTGTTTGTTGGCCCAGGGCCATCTGTTGATCGAGGACTTGCCCGGTATGGGCAAAACCACCCTCAGCCATGCCCTGGCCAAGGTGCTGGGCCTGAGCTTCCAGCGCATCCAGTTCACTTCCGACTTGCTGCCCGGTGACATCCTCGGTACCTCGGTGTTCGATAAGGACAGCGGGCAATTTATCTTCCATCCGGGGCCGATTTTCGCTGAGCTGGTGCTGGCCGATGAGATCAACCGCGCCACGCCGAAAAGCCAGAGTGCGCTGCTCGAAGCCATGGAGGAGGGCCAAGTGACCATCGAAGGCGCGACCCGGCCACTGCCGGAACCCTTCTTTGTAATCGCCACGCAGAACCCGGTCAGCCAGGGCGGCACCTTTGCCTTGCCTGAGTCGCAGCTGGACCGTTTTTTGATGCGTCTGTCGCTCGGCTATCCCGGTAAGGCCGCGGAAAAGGCCCTGCTGCTGGGCGACTCGCGGCGCTCCCTGCTGCCCACTTTGCCAGCGCTGCTGGACCACGCTGAACTGGCGCTGGTGCAGGCCGAAGTGCCGAAAGTGCGCGCCAGTGATGCATTGATCGACTACGTGCTGCGCCTGGTCGATGCCACCCGCACCCAGCCGCAATTCGCCTGGGGCCTGTCACCTCGGGCCAGCCTGGCACTGCTCGCGGCTGCGAAAGCCTGGGCCTTCCTCGCCGGGCGTGATTATGTGATTCCAGAAGATGTACAGGCCGTGCTGCCGTCAGTGGTCGGCCATCGCCTGCGCGAGCGCGCCGACCCCGCTGGGCATGGTGCCGGCAGCCTGGTGCAGTGGTTGCTGCGTGAGGTGCCGGCGCTTTGATCGCCCAGCTCCGACCGCGCTGGAACCGCTGGCTAGCACGGCGCATTCCGGCAGCCAGCAGCGTACGCCTGAACCAGCGGCGGATCTTTATCATCCCCAGCCGTGTCGGTGGTGCCTTTATGCTGGCGCTGCTGTTGATGCTACTGGCGGCGATCAATTACCAGAACAGCCTGGCCTATGGCCTGACCTTCCTGCTGGCCTCGGTGTTCGTCGTGGCCATTCTGCACACTTACCGGAACCTCGCCGGGTTGATCCTCAAGGCCGGCAGTGCGCCGGCAGTATTTGTTGGCGAGCCAGCCGGTTTTCGCCTGCGCCTGGAAAGCAGCCAGCGGGCCCATCAGGCCGTCAGTCTGGGTTGGCCACCGGCCGAATTGCAGACGCTGGATGTGCCAGCCGAAGGCGTGAGCGAATGCCAGTTGAACCTGCCGGCACTGCAGCGCGGCTGGTTGCGGCCTGGTCGGCTGAGGGTCGAAAGCCGTTTCCCGCTGGGCATTCTGGTGGCCTGGAGCTGGGTCGATCTGGATCAGCGTGTGTTGGTTTACCCACAGCCTTTGCCCGGTGATCTGCCGCTGTCCGCCGGTGCCAGTGAAGATCCGGACGAGGAGGGTAGTCGGCCCCATGGTCAGGGTGTGGATGACTACCAGGGGCTGAAAACCTATCAGCCGGGCGATTCCAAGCGTCGCCTGCATTGGAAAGCCTACTCCCGTGGCCAGGGTTTGCTGGTCAAGGACTTCGCCTCGATCACCGGGCGTGACCTGTACCTGGATTTCGACGCCTTGTCCGGAGATATGGAGACGCGCCTGTCGCTGCTCTGCCATTGGGTATTGCAGCTGTCCGAGCGGCAGCAACCCTTTGCCCTGAGCCTGCCTGGCCAGGTGCTGGAGGTCGACAGCGGCGAATTGCACCGTGATGCCTGCCTGCGCGCCCTGGCGCTGTTCGGGCGTGCACCATGAGTCGGGTTACGACGATTCCGCGCATCAGCCTGACCTGGCTGCTGGTGGCGCAGGCGCTGGTGATCCTTCCGCATCTGACGCATTTGCCGCTGTGGATTATCGGCCTGTGGCTGGGGAGCGCAGCCTGGCGTATTCAGATTTTCCGCATGCGCGCGCGTTATCCGAATGCCTGGGCCAAGGGTGCTCTGATGCTGGCCGCAGCGCTTGGCGTGTTTCTCTCCCGTGGCAGCCTGATTGGCCTGGATGCCGGGGTGGTGTTGCTGGTCGCTGCCTTTGTCCTGAAACTGCTTGAGATGCGTACACGACGCGATGCTTTGGTACTGGTGTTTCTGGGCTTCTTTGTGGTGGTCACCGCTTACCTGTTCGATGACAGCATGCTGGTGGCCTTCTACAGCCTGCTACCGGTCACCGCTTTGCTCGCGGCCTTGATTGGCCTGCAGCAGAGCCGCCTGGCCACTCAGCCTTGGCCGACCGCGCGGCTGGCGGGCGCGATGCTCCTGCAAGCGCTGCCGGTCATGCTGCTGCTGTTTGTATTTTTCCCGCGTATGGGGCCTCTGTGGTCCTTGCCGGTGCCGAATGACAAGGCCACCACCGGTCTGTCGGACAGTATGGCGCCGGCGGATATCGCCGATCTGAGCCGTTCCGCGGCCCTGGCGTTTCGCGCCAGCTTCAACGGCGAAACACCGCCGCGCAGTGAGCTGTACTGGCGTGCACTGACCCTGGATCGTTTTGATGGCCGGCGCTGGTCACAATCCGATTACGCCGAGTTTGGCCCCGGTGCGCAGTGGCAGAAGCAGGGCGAGTCACTGAGTTACAGCATCGTCATGCAGCCCAGTGCGCAGCGCTGGCTGTTTGCTCTGGATGTGGCGGAAACCCCGCTGGAGCAGACTCGGCAGATGAGCGACTTTCGCTTGCAACGCCGTCAGCCGGTGGATCGCTCGCTGATCTATCAGGCCACCTCCTGGCCACAGGCGCTACGCGAGCCGCAGCCGGCCCAGGAGACCCTGCGCCGTGCGTTGCAGTTGCCGGCTCAAGGTGAGCCGCGCAGCCGCGCCTGGGCCGAACAACTTAAACGTGAGCACCCACAGCCCGAACAGCTGGTGCAGGCGCTGCTTAGCCATTTCAACCGTGAGCCCTTTGCTTACACCCTGACTCCGCCAACGTTAGGCGTAAACAATATTGATGATTTTCTGTTCGAAACCCGCAGCGGCTTCTGCGCCCACTACGCCGGAGCCATGACCTATGTGCTGCGTGCGGCCGGCATTCCAGCGCGGGTGGTGGCGGGTTATCAGGGCGGTGAGTACAACCCCACGGGCAATTACGTACAGGTGCGTCAGTTCGATGCCCATGCCTGGGTCGAATACTGGCAAGAGGGGCAGGGCTGGGTCAGTGTCGATCCGACCTTCCAGGTAGCCCCCGAACGGGTCGAAATGGGCCTGGAAGAAGCCTTGGCTGACGAGCAGAGTTTTCTTGAAGACTCGCCCTTTTCCCCACTGCGCTACCGCAATCTCAGTTGGTTGAATCAATTGCGTCTGGCCTGGGACAACATCAACTACGGCTGGCAACGCTGGGTATTGGGCTATCAGAGTCAGCAGCAGTTGGAGTTTCTCCAGCGCTGGTTGGGTCGGGTGGATGCCCAATCGCTGGTGATCGGCCTGGTCGGCGGCGGGGCGCTGCTGCTCGGTTTGCTTTCACTTTGGCTGTTCAAGCCCTGGCAGCGCGAGCGCGATGTGCAGCAGCGCTTGTTCCGCCGTTTCGAGGGTTTGCTGGCGCGTCATGGTGTGCCACGCAAACCCGGTGAAGGCCCGCGCGACTATGCCGCGCGGGCAGCCCAGCAGATGCCGGCCCAGGCGCAAGCGATTGGCAACTTTGCAGCCGCGTTCGAGGCTCAGCGCTATGCCGGGCAAGAACCTTCTGCTGTGCAGTTACGTCAGCATCTAAAGGCGCTGCGGCAGGCATTGCCTTGGCGGCTTACTCGTTTGGACTCATAGCGACCATTGGCCACTTGTGGCTAATCAACCAGTGCATAAGCTGGGTGCGATATCACAGGAGTGAGGCGATGCAAGGCATGATTGATGAAGTACCGCGACACGTACTACGCATTCAAATGCGTTTGTTTGCCTGCCGCGAGCGGCTACGTGTGTGCACCGATGACGAGGCCTTGCACGATCTGCGTATTGCCTTGCGCCAATTACGCAGCCTGCTGCGGCCGTTATCTTCGGTCGCGGTCTGTGAGGCCTTGCAGCAGCGTGCGGCCGAGCTGGGGCGCTTGAGCGGTCCACTGCGCGACCTTGAAGTGCTGCAGGCTTATCTGCAACAGCAAGGTCACGAGAGTGCTGCGTACTCGCGGATGCCACTGCTGCAGCAAGGCTATCTGCAGCTATTGGACAGTGCACCGTTGGCGCATTTGCTTGATGCATTGGATGACTGGCCAGAGCAATGGCGCCAGGCTGCCAGCAATGGGCAACTGCACGGCCTGCATAAACTGATCAAGGAACGCTTGCGCAAGGATCGTAAACGCCTGGCACAGGCTCTGCTTGACCCCGCCCATGACCGTCATCGCCTGCGCTTGTTGGTCAAGCGTCTGCGTTATGCCGCCGAGGCCTATCCAGCGTTGGCCGATATGCCTGGGCGTATGCGCTTGCAGCTAAAGCAGGTGCAGTCAGCGCTGGGTGATTGGCACGACCACTGGCAGTGGTTACAACGTGCCGAAGCGGAGGTGGATCTGCAGCCTTGCGTGCTTGCTTGGCGTGACGCTATGCAGAGTGCCGAGCAGCAAGCCAGTCTGGCCTTGCAAGGATTGACCGCAGGGTTTGTTCACGCCAGCAGCTGAGTTGGCTGAAGAGTCGTTATACATTCGGCTTGTTTGGCCGAAATGTCGTGTCATTCATCGCTGCCTTTACCCTAAGATCATCCGCATCTTCAGATTTCGAGGTGGTTATGGGTTTTTCCGAGTTACTTCAGGCCGTGCGCGACAACCCGCAGGCGGTGTTGATTCCCGCGCAGTGGGGACAGGGTCGCGCCAGCTTTGGTGGCCTGGTGGCTGCGCTGGTGTATGAAGCCATGCGCGCCCAGGTGTCGAGCGGGCGACCGCTGCGCTCCCTGGCCATGACCTTTGTGGGCCCGGCGGCGCCGGATGTGCCGGTGCGTTTTGAAGTGGACGTGCTGCGCGAAGGCAAGGCCGTCAGTCAGGTGCTCGGCCGGGCGATACAGGATGGTCAGGTGGTGACCATCGTGCAGGGCAGTTTCGGCGCCGGGCGTGAGTCGCACATCGCGGTTGCAGCTGAGCCGGCACCGCAGGCCACGGCCGTGGAGGCCTGCCAGGAGTTACCTTATATCCCCAACGTCACCCCTGAATTCACCCGTTACCTGGCCATGCGCTGGGCCTTCGGTGGCGTGCCGTTCAGCGGCAATACATCGCGGGACATGGGCGGTTGGGTACGTTTGCGTGATCAGGCGGCGGTTGAACCTGTCAGTGAGGCTCACCTGCTCGCCCTGGTCGATGCCTGGCCGCCCGCCGTGTTGCCGCACCTGAGTGCGCCAGCGCCTGGCAGCACGTTGACATGGACCATTGAGTTCGTGCAGCCCATGAGTGCGTTGACGACGCAGGACTGGTGCCTCTACCGCGCGCACATCGAGCATGCCCGTGATGGGTACGGCCACGTGGCGGCAGCAATGTGGACGGCCAATGGTGAGTTGCTGGCCATCAGCCGGCAGACGGTGGCGGTGTTCGGTTAAGCGCCGGTTACTGCCGTTGCAGCAGTGTGCAGCACGGCAATAGCTGCTTGGTCCTCTACAGCTTGAGTTGGCGGATAGCCTTGTTCAGTTCGCCGGCCAGGTTGGCCAGGTTGGCGCTGGTCAGCGCCGACTCGCCGGTCTGTCCGACGGTTTGCTCGGTGACATCGCGGATGCGGATCACCGCGCGGTTCATCTCTTCAGCTACTTGGCTTTGCTGTTCGGCCGCCACGGCGATCTGCGTGTTGCTTTCACGCATATGCGCCACGGATTCGGTGATGGCTGCCAGCGCCTGACCCGCTTCATCCGCCTGCTTGACACATTCATCGGCCTTGATCGAGCTGTCCTGCATAAAGTCCACAGCATCGCGTGTGCCGCTTTGCAGGGTATTGATCATCTGGGTGATGAGGTCAGTGGAGTCCTGTACACGCTTGGCCAGGTTGCGCACTTCATCCGCTACCACGGCAAAACCTCGGCCCATTTCACCGGCGCGGGCGGCTTCAATGGCCGCGTTGAGGGCGAGCAGGTTGGTCTGTTCGGCAATTCCATGAATCTCGCTGACCACACCACCAATCTTCTGGCTGTCGGCGGCCAGTTGCTCGATCATCTGCGCGGTCTCTTGCACACCGCTGGACAGGCCGGAAATTGACTGCGTGACTCGATTAACCACCTGTTGGCCGCTGCGGGCCAGTTGTTCGGCATTCTGGGACTGATCGCGGGTGTCGGCAGCATGTTCGGCAATGTGGTGCACCGTGGCGGACATCTCGTTGATCGCGGTGGCCGCCTGTTCGGTTTCACTCTGCTGATCAAGCATGCCCTGGCGTACGTCACGCATGCTGCTGGCCATGCGCTCGGCGCCTTCATCCAGCTGCGCTGCCGATTGCGCGACGATGCCGACAACTCGCTGGTAGCCAGCTTGCATGGCATTGAAGGCACTGGCCATCTGGCCCACCTCATCGCGGCTGTCGAGGGGGACGCGGGCGCTGAGATCGCCGCTTTTCTCCACTTGCAGCATGACATCCTTGAGGGTGTTGAGGTGGCTTAGCAGGAAGCGGATCAGCAACTGTGAGGCGGCCAGGAGCAGCAGCATCAGTAGGGCAACCACCAGCGCATAGCTGGGCGCACGGTCAAGGAATATGTCGGTCGGGCTTGGCGCTGTGGCGGTGACAGCCAGGCGCTGACCGTCCTGGCGGGTGATGACCTCGGCACCGATCAACCCTTCGCTGCCATTGAGCTCGACCCAGCCGCGAGCATTGGCCAGAGCGCTGCCTTGGTTGTCCGGTAGGCGCGGCGTTTGCCCATTGGTCAGTTTCAGCAGGTTATTAGCGCTGGGCAAGGCTTGCTCTGCCGGCCACAGGCTCAGTAGGCGGGCTTGCTGCTGGGCGGCAAGCTTGGCTGCGTCCAGATGGGTTTGATGTTCCAGATGGAGGGCATACAGCACCAGCAGCAGCGTAGTGAAGAAGGCTACCGCGTTGACGGCCCAGAATTTGTACTTCAGGGAAAGATCGCTAATCCAGTGACTCATGCACATCTCTTCCTTGTGGAGGTTGGCTGCTTACTCGCAGGGCGTTATGGGATGTTCGGTATGCAATGGACGGCACAGTCTGTATCGGCGAAGTCCCTGCCGGGTTTAGGCCGATGGCAATAAAAGCATTTGCCACCGTGCCACCAGTATCGGGTAAAACCTGCGCAGGCCTATTGACCCTTATCAACCGCGGGCTCAGGTGTGTGGCTGGCTATTGCCGGGTGCAGGCAATTGGAAAAACGCCTGCGCCGCAGCGCTGGTATGGGCCGCCAAAATCTGTTCGGTTTCACCGCGGTGCAATGCGACTTCACGCAGCACCTCTACCAGAAAAGCCGGCTCATTGCGGCCGTTCTTCGGTTTCGGCCGAAGGCTGCGGGGCAGCAGGAACGGCGCATCACTTTCCAGCATCAGGCGGCCACGGGGTATTTCCTTGACCAGTGGGTGCAGGTGGCTGCCACGGCGCTCGTCACAGATCCAGCCGGTGATGCCGATATGCAGGTCCATATCCAGGTAGTTGAACAACGCGCGTTTCTCCCCGGTAAAGCAGTGCACCACGGCAGCCGGTAGCTGATCGCGGTAGTGACGCAGGATCGCCAGCAGGCGCTCGTCAGCATCGCGCTCATGCAGAAACACGGGCAGCTGCAACTCCACGGCCAGGGCCAGTTGTTGCTCCAGCACCTGCTCCTGCTGTGGCCTGGGGGAAAAGTCACGGTTGAAGTCCAGGCCGCATTCGCCCACGGCGCGAACTCGGACATCGTCCAGCAGAGCCTTGAGTTCGGCATAGCTGTCACTGTTCCAGCTGCTGGCATCGTGAGGATGGACACCGGCGGTACTGAACAAATGTGTGCCGCTGCTATCCAATTGCCGGCACAGTTCCAAGGCATGGCGGCTTTCGTCGAGGCGGGTACCGGTCAGCAGCATTTGCTGGACGCCTGCGGCATAGGCCCGAGTGAGGAGGGCTTCGCGTTGCTCGGCAAAGCTGGGGTGGGTCAGATTGACGCCGATGTCGATGAGTTGCATGGTGCTACCTGCTGAATTGACCGGGCAGCATAGCAGAGCTTTTTTGTCTATTTAAAAGGTCAATAAATACAAATAGTTATCCTGTTTATGTGATGTTTTGTGTGACAACTGGCTGGCGTCCATGGGTGGGCTGTGCGAACCTCCGCGCCCCGCGCGAGCGGCCAGTCATGTGTTAGCCGACAGGCGTGTTGCTGATCTGTCGAGCATTTTTCCCTGGAGCCCAGATGCTGCGAGTGTTGCTCACCTGCTGCCTGTTGCTGCTGTCCTGTACAGCGGTAGCACGTGTGGCTGGGCCGCTGGAAGTCGAGCAGCCCAAGGCTGCCCGAGACCTGGCGAGCATTCGTAGCAGTGGTGAACTGCGTGTGCTGGTCAATCAGAGCCGCAACAGCTCGGGGGAAGTCAAAGGCCAGAGTATCGGCGTTGAGTACCACCGTTTGCGAGCCTTTGAGCAGTACCTCAATCGCAACGCGCGCGATGGCCGTAGCCTCAAATTGAAGCTTGTCCCGCGAGCCAAGGATCAGTTGCTGGCGGCTCTGCAGCGCGGTGAGGGCGATCTGGTGGCCCCCGGAGAGCTGCTTAATATGCCGCGTGGCAGTAAGCTCAGCGCCAGTGCTGCAATACGCCAGGATGTGCCGCTGATCATCGTGGCTCGCCAGGGGAATCGGCGATACCAGAATCTTGAACAGCTCTCCGGGCGCAGCCTGGCATTACCTGCGGGTAGTGTGGCTGCCGAAGCGATTCGGCTGCTTAATCAGAAGTTGATTGATAAGAAGCGCTCGCCCATTGTCATCGAATGGGTCGACCCGAGCCTTGCCGTCGAAGATGTACTGGAGATGGTGCAGGCTGGAATTTTCGCGGTAACAGCGGTCGAGCAGCCGATTGCCGAGCGTTGGGCCAAGGTGATGCCCAAGCTGCGCCTGGATCGTCATCTGCAGCTATCCAAGGACGGTGACATGCGCTGGTATGTGCGGCGAGATACGCCAATGCTCGGCGCCAGCATTGATCGCTTTCTCAAGGGGTACAAAGATCCTGCGGATCTGGATGCCGTGTTCCAGCGCGTTTACCGTCGTCTGTACAAGGTGCATTACCCGCTTGGGCGTACCGAGCGCCAGCGCCTGGAGAAAGTTCGTCCAGTCTTGCAACGCTACGCCTCCCAGCATGATTTTGACTGGCTGGCCCTGGCAGCACTGGCCTTTAAGGAGTCGACCCTCAATCCAGCCGCGCGGGGGGCAAGTGGTGCCACCGGCCTGATGCAGATCACCCCAGTGGCCGCCCGCAGCGTTGGGGTGAGCAATATCAGTGCGCTGGATAATAACGTGCAGGCCAGCGCGAAGTACCTGGCGATGATTCGCCGCAACTACTTCAACAGCCCGCAACTCAATGAGCGCGAGCGCATGGCATTTATTCTGGCCGGCTACAACCTGGGGCCGCAGCGGGTTCAGGGGCTGCGTGCTGAAGCGCGCCGACGCGGCCTGAATCCCAATCAGTGGTTTTTCCAGGTGGAGCGGGTGGCCATGGAGCAGATGGGTATGGGGGTCGTCAGCTATGTGAATAGTGTGAATAAGTACTACCTGGCGTATGACCGTGAGCGTTATCTACTGGAGCCTTGATGCAGCTCAGTGAATAATTAATCTATTTATTAGATTGTTTATAGCAATTTTATTCGCTTTAAGTATTCGATTTTTAGTTTAGTCTGCACCCCATCAACTTCTCACTACAGGACTGCTGCACATGAACGCTCTGATCAAAACCGTTGTTGCAACTCAAGCAGGCTATGGCCTAACTGTCCTGCGTATCATCGCTGGCATCACCTTTGCCGCTCACGGTGCACAAAAGTTGTTTGGCTGGTTTGGTGGGTATGGCCTGGAAGGCGTGGCTCAGTGGATGGAAAGTATCGGTCTGGCACCGGGTTACCTGATGGCCCTGATGGCCGGTAGCGCCGAGTTCTTTGGCGGCTTGGCCTTGATCATTGGCCTGCTGGCGCGCCCAGCTGCTGCGGTACTGGCGCTGACCATGGTGGTGGCGATTGCTACTGTGCATTTGGCCAATGGCTTCTTTATGAGCAATAACGGCTACGAGTTTGCCCTGGCTCTGCTGGCAATCAGTATTGCGGTGATGATCGAGGGGGCTGGCAAGCTGTCACTGGACAAGCGCATCGCCGGTTAAGCGAAGCCTGCGTAAACTGCGGAAAGCCCACTTCGGTGGGCTTTTTGCATTTCAGGGTTGTGCTTTGTTCTGTGTCGCCAACTGTTCAGCGGCTTCCAGGCGCAATCGTTCGCGTTCATCGAAGTTTTCTGCTGCCAGTTGGGCAATCGCTGCGCGCTTATCGCTGGTACTCAGGCCAGGGTTGTTTTCGATTGCGGCCTTGTCGATGCGGTATTGAGCAATCCGCTTCTTCCAGGTCTGTCGTTGTTGGTCGAGCACTTCTAGACGTTGGGTGGCTGCTGCGCCCACCAGTTGTTGGCGCAGTTGGCGAATTTGCTCGGGTTTGGCCCCAGCGGCGTGTAGCTGAGCAGTCTGTTGGCGCAGTTCATTCTGCAGCTGAGGCAGGACAGCATCCTGCATCTCGGCAGGCAGGCTGTTGCGCAGTTGATCGACGGCAGTGGCCTTACCGGCATCGTCCAGTTGGCTGTCGTGCAGGATGGCCAGGCGTTGCAGGGTGAATTGGTTGTAGGCGTCTTCGCGGGCGAAGAATGCCTGTTGCGTTGCCGTGTCGAAGATTCGCGCACGCAGTGCCTGCACGGTTGTTTCTCGGTGCCGCAAGGCGTCCAGGTTGGCAACCTGTGGTAGGTCACGTTCCAGCAAGACCAGCTCGCGTTTGTAGTCGAGGTATTGATCGAGCAGGGCCAGCGCCTGTTCACGAGCATTTGCCGGCAGTTGCTCGGCGATATAGGCCCGCAGCCGCTCCACGCTGGTGCGCAATGGTTCTTCGCCCACGGCGGCGAGGAAGTAGTCGAATATCCGTCGGATGTCTTCGCTGATCAGTAGGTTACCTGCTGCGTCGAGACGAAATGTACCGTCCACCATGGTACCGCTGAAGGAGGCTGGCAGGCTCTGCAGCGCATGTGCAGCCTTAGTTGTTCCGGCGTGCAGCAAGGGGGGGGGACGTTGTGGCTGGGGCGTGGCTGCTGCGAGAGGATTGCCGTTGAGTTGAGCAGGGATATCCACCGGTTTCAGGTACAGCGCCAGAGTCACGCAAACGGCAAACACCAGTGGCGATAGCAGCAGAAATTTCTTCACGGGAACTCTTCATCTGGTGTGGAAACGGTTGCACTGAAACCGGGGGCTGTCGCCAGCCCCCGGTCCTGTATTACAGGCCGTCGTTTTTCAGGCGGTTGGCATGTTGGCGGTAGACCGTAACCGGGTCGGTTTCGAACAGGCTGGTCAGCCCCAGTGTCTGGTTGACCTCGTCGAGATGATTCATCCGGTAGTTATCGCGGATCACCTTGCCCATACGCGAGCTGCAGCGGCCGACCAAACCGTCGTTGGCTTCACCCTTGAAGGTCAGAGCCGTAGCGCCTAGCAGTAAATCGCTGGGATCGATGATATTGGTCATCGGGCTGGTCCCACTCCAAGAGTAGTAGCGCACCCCATTCACGCTGTAGGCCCCTTCACCGCAAGCCGTGGTGGGAATACCCTGCGGGAACTTGGCGTTGAACCGCGCCGCGCCTTGGCTGTTGAGCGACTCCAGGGAGCCGAGGGCGTTCTGCGGGCTGGTACTGGAACTGCCTGAGAGGAAGTTGATCAGCGTGCCGAGGCCATTGACGATGCCGGCTAGCAGGGTTTCACCGGCCGAGCCTGCTGGAACCTGGCGGATAAAATCGGCGGTGGCCGAGCCCTTGTGCGGTGCGCCGACGCTGGTGGCGGAGGCAATCAGGTTTGGTTTGACGGCAGCGACGTAGCGGATGGTCGGCCCGCCATGGCTATGGCCGATCAAGTTGACCTTGGGCTTGCCGCTGATGGCGACAATCTCTTCCACCTGGTTCAGCAGTTCTTCGCCGCGGGCTTCCGAGGTGTTCAGTTGACTGACTTCGGTGATGTACACGCTGGCACCGTCGCGACGCAGCGCGGCAGGAATGCCGTACCAGTAGTCGACTCCCAGGATACTGTCGAAGCCGAGCATGCCGTGGGCCAGTACAACTGGATACTTGGTCTGGGTGTATCCAGAGGAGCCGAACCAGAAGGCATGGGTGTTGCCAGAGGCCAGCAAGCCGGCGCCCAGGCAGAGGGCGAGCAGGGTTTTATTGTTGTTCATTGGTGCTCTCGCTAGGGTTTATCGGGCAGTTAAAGGCAGTCCATGCAGCCAAAACGCCCGTCCCATGGCGCGTACTTCAGCCCCAAGGCAATGGCAGAAAGCATGCCATTCCAGCACAAAATACGTGCAAGGCTCTGCCACGGGCCTTGCGTCTGGTCTGTTGCGCGCCTGTCGCAAACAGGTTGCTGCGCGGTTGTTACGGGCTGAAACGGCCCAACCTTGCTGGCAGGCCCCAGATGTCGGGGCGAGAGGCTAGTGCACGCCGGTTTATTGATGGATTGGCAGGCTGTTTATCTGCTTTTCCAATCGAAGGTTGGGTGGCGGTTGGGCGCGCCGCTGCCTTGACAGTTTTGCGCGTGCTTCTCTAGGATGCTGACCCAGCGCCGATTTAAACAGCTACTTGCGGGGCGCCGGGTTACCTGCTGATTGCAGCGCCCTGAGAAGTACTCTCTTGGAGGCTTTGAAATTCCGCTAAAGCGCTGGTTCGGTGTCGCCTCTCACCGCTGCCCAGCGGACTCAATGAGGCGGAGACATATCGATGCACTGTCCCCAACCGCTTATTCGCCTGGCCCCGATCACCTCTGGGCTGACCCTGCGCAATCCGAAAATACTCCTTGGCGGTAGCCATCAGCCGACGCTGTTGCGCTATCTCGATGGCTGGCCCAAGCGCTGGGCAGGGCCGCGGACCTTTCTGATCAACTTCGTTCACGATGGCGAGTCGCTTGCGCGCTTTGCCAGCAATCATTTCGATATGGCGGTGATCCAGGCGCCAACGGCCGCGCAGCTGGATGAAACCGTGCGTCAGTTGACGCGTGTAGCCAAGCAGGGGCTGATCACTCGGCGCTGAATGAATCCCGCAATAGCTTTGGCCAAAGCCACTGCCGATCCGCTAGGCTCAAACGATAATGTCAGGGAGTGGGCTATGTTCGAATCCGCCGAGATCGGCCGCCGTATTGATAAAGAAACTTTTGAAGCCGAGGCTCCCGCGCTGCGCGAAGCGTTGCTTGAGGCGCAGTACGAGTTGCAGCAGCAAGGACGTTTTGCCGTGCTTATTCTGATCAACGGGATCGAAGGTGCGGGTAAGGGAGAGACGGTCAAGCTGCTTAACGAGTGGATGGATGCGCGGCTGATTCAGGTCAATACCTTCGACCAGCAGACCGATGAGGAGCTGGCGCGACCGCCGGCCTGGCGTTACTGGCGGCAACTGCCCCCCAAGGGGCGTATCGGCATCTTCTTTGGTAACTGGTACAGCCAGATGCTGCAGGGGCGGGTGCATGGGCGGATTAAGAATGCCGTGCTTGACCAGGCCATCGATAGCACCCTGGGGATGGAGCGCATGCTCTGCGATGAGGGTACGCTGATCTTCAAGTTCTGGTTCCATCTATCCAAGCTGCAGATGAAAGCGCGCCTCAAGGCGCTGCAGGATGACCCGCTGCACAGCTGGCGGATCAGTCCGCTGGACTGGCAGCAATCAAAAACCTACGACAAATTTGTACGTGTCGGCGAGCGTGTGTTGCGCCGCACCAGTCGCGACTACGCGCCCTGGTATGTGGTGGAAGGCGTGGATGAGTATTACCGCAGCCTGACGGTCGGGCGCATTCTGCTCGATGGCTTGCAAGCCGCGTTGAAGGCCAAGACGCGCCCCGTGCCCCATCCTCATGCTGCGCCGTTGACCTCCAGTCTCGATCAGCGCGGGCTGATCGACAGCCTGGACATGAGTCAGGCGCTGGATAAGGAGTTGTACGCTGAACAGTTGGTTATCGAACAGGCTCGCTTGTCCAGCCTGATGCGTGATAAGCGCATGCGTCGCCATTCGTTGATTGCAGTGTTCGAAGGCAATGATGCGGCCGGCAAGGGTGGGGCGATTCGTCGGGTGATTGGTGCGCTCGATCCCCGTCAGTACCGCATCGTCCCGGTTGCCGCGCCGACCGAAGAAGAGCGCGCGCAGCCCTATCTGTGGCGTTTCTGGCGGCACATTCCGCCGCGCGGCAAGTTCACCGTGTTTGACCGCTCCTGGTATGGCCGAGTGTTGGTGGAACGGGTCGAGGGCTTTTGCAGCACCGGCGACTGGCTGCGCGCCTATGGCGAGATCAATGACTTCGAAGAGCAGCTCAGCGAAGCCGGCGTGGTGTTGGTGAAGTTCTGGCTGTCGATCGATCAGCAAACCCAGCTGGAACGCTTCAAGGCGCGCGAGCAGATTCCTTTCAAGCGTTTCAAAATCACCGAAGAAGACTGGCGCAATCGCGAGAAATGGCCGCTGTACCGCGATGCAATTGGCGATATGGTCGATCGCACCAGCACCGAGATCGCCCCGTGGACGTTAGTGGAAGCCAATGACAAGCGCTTTGCCCGGATCAAGGTGCTGCGCACTATCAATGAAGCGCTTGAGGCCGCATTCGGCAAAGACTGAGTTACACGGGCAACAGGATGGTCGCGCATACGGCTGATGAATGATTGTCGCTGAGTGAGATTGTCCAGCTTTATTCTTGTTGGCAACTCAACCCAATTACAATGAGGTGCGACATGCGTGAAGTGGTGATCGTTGACAGCGTACGGACTGGTTTGGCCAAGTCCTTTCGTGGCAAGTTCAATCTGACCCGTCCAGACGACATGGCGGCTCACTGCGTCAATGCACTGCTGGCGCGCACCGGTATCGACCCGGCGCTGGTGGATGACTGCATCGTTGGTGCCGGCTCCAATGAAGGCGCTCAGGGCATGAACATTGGTCGTAACGTGGCCGTGCTGTCCGGCCTGGGCACCAATGTGGCGGGCATGACCCTCAACCGTTTCTGCTCCTCGGGCCTGCAGGCCATTGCGATTGCAGCCAATCAGGTGGCGTCGGGTTGCAGCGATGTGATCGTGGCGGGTGGCGTCGAGTCGATCACCATGACCCTGAAAAGCATGAACACGCAGAACCTGTTCAACCCGGTGCTGCAAAAAGATCTGCCGGGTATCTATTACCCCATGGGTCAGACCGCCGAGATCGTCGCTCGTCGTTACAACGTCAGCCGCGAAGCCCAGGATGCCTATGCCCTGCAGAGCCAGCAGCGCACTGCGCGGGCGCAGGCTGAAGCTCTGTTCGATGATGAGATCGTGCCGATGCACGTCAAGTATCAGGTCGAAGACAAAGCCACCGGCGAGAAGAGCATCATCGATGGCATCGTCGCTCACGACGACTGCAACCGTGCCGACACCACTCTGGAAAGCCTGGCCGCGCTCAAACCGGTATTTGCCGACGACGGGTCGGTCACCGCTGGCAATGCCTCGCAGCTGTCCGATGGCGCCTCGATGACTCTGGTGATGAGCCTGGAAAAAGCCATCGAACTAGGCCTCAAGCCGCTGGCGTTCTTCCGCGGCTTTGTGGCCGCCGGCTGCGAGCCGGATGAGATGGGCATTGGTCCGGTGTTCTCGGTGCCTAAGCTGCTCAAGGCCAAGGGTCTGAGTGTTGCCGATATCGACCTCTGGGAGCTTAACGAGGCGTTTGCTTCGCAGTGCCTGTACGCGCGCGACCGTCTGGAAATTGACAACGCCAAGTACAACGTCAATGGCGGCTCGATTTCCATCGGCCATCCGTTCGGTATGACCGGCTCGCGCCAGGTTGGTCATCTGGTGCGTGAGCTGCAGCGACGTAACCTGCGTTACGGCATCGTCACCATGTGTGTGGGCGGCGGCATGGGCGCGACCGGGTTGTTTGAAGCCGTGCGCTGATCGTCCTGCGTCCAATAAAAAACCGCGACGTGTCGCGGTTTTTTATTGGCTGGTCTTTGTATTCAATATTTACGAAGTTTTGAAAATGTTGATATTGGTATGCAAATCAATCAAACGCTTGGCAATTTTTTCACTGGCATCAGAAGTCTCTCGGGCACCGTCGGCGGTTTGCTGAGCAATATGGGTTATTCTCAACAGCGTGTTGTTGATCTCTTGAGACACGAAAGCCTGCTGCTCTGACGCCGCAGCAACTTGCGTATTTAGATCAGAAATCCCATCAACGGCAGTCGATACATCGTCAAACGCTTTGGTAGTCTCAACGACTTTTTCAAAGCACAGGGAAGTACTTCTTTTACCGCTGGCCATGCTATTAACAGCTTTATTGGCTTGCTCTTGCAGTCGCTGCACCAACCCCTGAATATCCACAGTTGAATCTCTTGTGCGTTTTGCAAGAGAGCGCACTTCGTCAGCCACTACAGCAAACCCGCGCCCGCTGTCACCCGCCCTAGCGGCTTCAATGGCAGCATTCAGGGCCAGTAGGTTAGTTTGCTCGGCGATGGACTGTATGGTATCCGTCACTTGGCCAATATTGTTGGTTTCCGCCATTAAACCTGAAATAACTTCGGCCGCCTGCTCTACCTCAGTGGCCAGCTGTTCTATGATTTTTTGTGTGTTCTGAGCAATATTCTGGCCTTCACGAACTTTATCTCGAACTGCGTCGGCTACCTGACTGGCTTCGTTGGTAGTTCTGGCAATCTCATTAGTGGTGGCGCTCATTTCTTCAACAGCCGCTGCCACTTGCTCCGTTTCACGATGCTGTGTATCTACGTTCTTAACGGTAATCTCCATCACCCTAAGGCTGACTTCTGCCGAAGTCCCAAGCTCATCAGCCTGAGTGGACACACTTTTGATAACCTTATTCAACACCATCATAAATTTATTAAAGGCTTTAGCCACCTCGCCGGTTTCATCTTTTGCAGAGTCATCAAGACGCAGGCGCAAATCGCCGTCGCCATCAGCAACCTCTCTAAGCCTAGTGAGTAGGTTGTTGATAGGGACAACAATGGAACGGCTTATGAGAAATGGCAGCGCAATCGAAAGAGCAAGCGACACGATGAACAGGCCGGCAATGAGTTCGATGGCAGACTGCTCATCGGCCTCAGCCTGCGATACAGACCGCTGAGTGAAATTTTGGATAGTGTCTAGCAACTCGATAAGTTGAGCATTGACTTCAGCTTCCAGTGCTTCAATGACTTTGGCCTGCTCGATAACGCTGTCAATATCGCCAGCCCTGGCAGAGCTGATAACTTTAGCCGTTAGCCCCTCCAGTACGGTCAATTCAGACGAAACTGCCGCAAGGTCAGAAACTATTGCGCGATACTCTGTCTTGGCTGTTTCGGTATGTAACTTGCTCATTGCGTCCTGTGCAAAGTTCTTCGCGTTATTCAATTCTGCCTGGGCGCTCTTTTGGTACTCAGAAACCTTTTGAATATTTTTATCCAATTCAGACTGGGCACCTGAGTAACCTTCCTTCACTAAGGTGGCTTTAAAGAAGACTCTTTCTAAAACAATAGCTTGTTGTAACTGGTAGTCAGTTGTTTTCGTAATTTTTCGCGTCAGAGGAATATCCTCTTCGGCAACTTCAAGTATTTGAGTGCCTATTTTCGCCATCTGCGCTATTGAAATACCTCCGATTAAAATCAGCAAGCCTAACTGCACAACACCCATCAAATAGACTTTATGAGATATCTTCAAGAGCGACAGCATATATTCAACCTCAACCTAAGTAACAATTAAATATCATGTTTATCTTCTGTCTCAGCCAATGCCTGCTGCCTAAAGTAAGACAACATCCTTAAAGCAAAACCTGATTTCGTTTGTACTTTTTGATTAAAAGTATCTGGCGAAACATTCAAAAACTCAGAAAAACCATTCAGGCTGGTTATTTCAGGATGATCTAATGAGCGAAAACCCATACTCCAGCCCCCAAACGAACGCTCGTGGATTTCGTGGATACCGAGCAAATTGACTCTCTTGTGCCGGCTATCGGCTTTGATAACATCAAATAACGACTCTATTATTTTATTATCACCTTCAAGGGCCTGAATAAAGGTGCCGGTTCCGTCATAGAGTAATAGACCCGTAATGCCAAGACGCTGATTTTTTGCTCTTGCCTGGGTCAATAACTGCACCAAATCTTTTGATTTGTATCTCTCATTGGCACTACTGACATAACAAAGCTCAATCATAGTTCAGCCCTCCGATGTAATGAGAACCGTTAGCATAGGAATAGGTTAAATTGTAGACCATCTCGCGGCGGGAGTAGGCTTGACTGAGCACAGGAGTATTCATGCTGCGCAGCTTATCGAGGCGGGTGTTCAACTGCCTCCGCTCGTTTTTTGAGTAGGAGAAAACAGGGGATCTGCATGGAAATGGTGGGCAGAATTCGCCGAATGTATTTCTACGACAAACCATTGCTGCATGAGATATACGCTTACCCCTATCGGCATTGCAGCCATGGTATGTAAGCCTTTCGCTACAGGCGGGCCATTACCTGAACTGGATCTCGTGTGGCGATACCATCACCGTCATGATGAGGGCGACTACATTGGCGCTTTTTTCTGAAAAGCTCTGTTGAGGTCAGGTTAAAGGCCTGTTGCAAGCCCCGTTCTATGGCCCTCACTGGCTTAGAGAGGGCTGGCTGGGGTGATTCAGAATGCACGGCTTTCGATGATCTCGTTGGCCTGAGCCATTCGACGGATATAAAAGGCAATCTCTCGCTCGGCATCCGTTCGGTTGAAGTAGGGGCCTTCCAGGGTGCCCTCGCGGGTGGAGAAGAAGTATTGGCCGTTGACCGCGCTAACGCGTTCACTGCGGTAGTGGGTGCCAGGGCTGTGATCGACATTACGTTGACCGAACATGGATGAACCTCCCGCAAGATGAGCTGATGAAAATCAGTCTAAACGGCGTTTTTCTGGCTGCTGAATTTAACGACAAATGGTCGTTTTCGCCGAATATCGCCATCTTTTTCCTTGATTTTGTATTTTTGGCGTCAATTGGGTGACTTGATGTTGCCTGGCTATCAGTACAGTTGCAGTGAATAGCACTGCCTAGCTGTGGCTGTGCCGGTCCATGGGCGCGGCCTAGAATGCTGGTTTGCGGCTGCAACCTGCATCAGTCGATGGTTGTAGCGCTGGGTTTAGAGGCGTTTATGCATGTTTCCTCCGGTCGTTGGCTGTATGGGTTGTTCCTGGCACTGTTAACGGCGTTGTTATGGGGCGTACTGCCGATCAAGCTCAAGGAAGTGCTGCAGGTGATGGACCCGGTTACGGTGACCTGGTTTCGCTTGCTGGTTTCCGGCTCTATCCTGCTCGCCTATCTGGCGGCCAGCAAACGCTTGCCCGCCTTCCGTCCGTTGGGCAAGAAGGGCGTATGGCTGTTGCTGCTGGCGATAGCCGGGTTGACCGCCAACTATGTGCTTTATCTGGTTGGCCTCAATTTGCTCAGCCCCGGTACTACGCAGCTGGTGATTCAGGTTGCGCCAATTTTGTTGTTGATCAGCAGTCTGTTTGTCTTCCGCGAGCGTTTCAGCCTTGGCCAGGGGCTGGGCTTGTTGGTGCTGCTGATCGGTTTTGTCTTGTTCTTTAATCAACGTCTGGATGAGCTGCTGACTTCACTGACGGCCTACACCACCGGTGTGTTGATCGTGCTGCTGGCGGCGTTTGTCTGGGCGTTCTATGGCTTGGCGCAGAAACAGTTGCTGACGGTGTGGAACTCGCTGCAGGTGATGATGGTGATCTACCTGGCCTGCGCCATGCTGCTGACGCCTTGGGCACATCCGCTGCAAGCGTTGGAGTTGAGCCCGCTGCAGGGTTGGCTGCTGTTTGCCTGTTGCCTGAACACGCTGGTGGCTTATGGCGCGTTTGCCGAAGCGTTGGCGCATTGGGAGGCTTCGCGGGTCAGTGCGGCATTGGCGATTACCCCGTTGGTGACGTTTGCCTCGGTGGCGCTGGCTGCCAGCTGGTGGCCTGATCATGTGCAGCCTGAGCAGATCAACTGGTTAGCCTATGGTGGCGCAGTACTGGTGGTGCTGGGGTCAGCGTTGACGGCGCTCGGCCCATCCCTGGTCGCCAGCTGGAAAGCCCGCAAGAGCGGCGTGATGCCTGTAGGAGCCCTGAAATGAGTACCGATGAACTGGCGCGAGTCAACGGCAAGATACTGGCTGCCGGAGAGCCGTCTTTACCGGCGGTGACCTTGCGTGATGGCAGCCGAGTCCAGACGGGTACGGTCGCCACCATGCTGCACAATATCGAACTGTACAACCAGGGTGAGCGCGGCGAGGTCGAGCGTGAGTTGGCGTTGGCCGTTCCTACGCTCTGCCGCATTGGCCTGTTCCAGCTGTTTTCCCCTGAGGAGTGGAGCGCCAGTGAAGATAACCCCGGTCGGCGTTATGTCGGTTTGAAAGCCCGTGAGTACCTCGGCGACTAGGCTTTGCCGCCAAGGTTTTCCGCGCGGCGCAACCAGCTTTGGCGCTGTTCTTCGCTCGAGGGGCGTACCGGCGCAAATTCGGCCAGGCGGCGGGTTTTGATGCCGCTGAAACCGAGGATGGTGCGGGTCATCTGCCGATGCCCAGGCGCACCGTAGATCCAGCGGAAGTACCAGGGCGGCGTATCCATGGTCACCAGCAGGTCGGCAGTGCGTCCCGTCAGCAGCTTGTCCCAGAGTTGCGAGCGGTTGCGGTACTTGAAGGCGAAGCCTGGTAGAAAGGTGCGGTCGAAGAAGCCCTTGAGCAGTGCGGGAATACCTCCCCACCAGACCGGATAGACGAATACCAGGTGTTCGGCCCAATGAATCTGCCGCTGTGCTTCCAGTAGGTCGGGTTCCAGTGGCTGGCTTTGCTCATAGCCGTCGCGCAGTACTGGGTCGTAGTCCATTTCACCCAGCTTCAGCTGGCGTACCACGTGGCCCTTGCGGCGTGCGCCTTGAGCATAGGCTTCACCGAGGGCATGGCAGAAACTGTTGGCCTTGGGTGTGCCGAAAATCATCAGGATGCGTTTACCATCACCTTCCAGTGGTGTTGCGCCGCTCTTTACTGCGTCACTCATGTTGACCCGCCTCCAGCATGTTTTCGGGACGCACCCAGGCGTCGAATTGTTCATTGCTCAGGTAGCCCAGTTGCAGCGCTGCGTCACGCAGGGTAGTGCCATCCTGATAGGCCAGCTTGGCGATTTTTGCGGCCTTGTCGTAGCCGATATGCGGGTTCAGTGCGGTGACCAGCATCAGACCGTGTTCCAGGTGCTCGGCCATTTTCCCTGCGTCCGGTTGCAGGCCCGCGACGCAGTGCTGCTGGAAGTTATGGCAGCCGTCCGCCAATAAACGTATCGATTGCAGCAAGTTGTGAATGATCACCGGTTTGAACACGTTGAGTTGCAGATGGCCCTGGCTAGCGGCAAAGGCAATCGTGGTGTCGTTCCCCAATACCTGGCATGCCAGCATCGACAGCGCCTCGCATTGGGTTGGGTTGACTTTGCCTGGCATGATTGAACTGCCCGGTTCATTGGCCGGTAAACGCACCTCGGCCAAGCCTGCGCGAGGGCCGGAGCCCAGCAACCGCAGATCGTTAGCCAGTTTCATAAGGGCCACTGCCAGGGTTTTCAAGGCACCTGAGAGCGCCACCAGCGGTTCGTGGCCGGCGAGGGCGGCAAACTTGTTCGGCGCACTGACCAGTGGCAGGCCACTCAAAGCGGCCAGTTCGGCAGCCATAGCATCGGCAAAACCCTGTGGTGAGTTCAACCCAGTGCCCACAGCTGTCCCCCCTTGGGCCAGTTCGCAGACGGCCGGCAGAGCGGCCTGGATAGTATGTTCGGCATAACCTAGCTGCGCGACAAAGGCCGATAGCTCCTGGCCGAAGGTCATCGGTGTAGCATCCATCATGTGTGTGCGCCCGGTTTTGACCTGCCGCGCATGCCGTTCAGCTTGTTCCTGCAGTCCAGCACGCAGTTCGCGCAAGGCGGGCAGCAATTGCTGCTGCACGGCGTGCACGGCGGCGATATGCATGGCGGTGGGAAAGCTGTCGTTGGAGCTTTGCGCGCGGTTGACGTGGTCGTTGGGGTGCACCGGCGTTTTACCGCCACGGTCGTTGCCCGCCAGTTCGTTGGCCCGCCCGGCAATCACCTCGTTGACGTTCATGTTGCTTTGCGTGCCGCTGCCGGTCTGCCAGACCACCAGGGGAAATTGCTCATCATGTTGGCCGGCCAAGACTTCATTGGCGGCCTCCTCGATCAGTCGGGCCAGGTCGGCCGGCAACTCACCGATACGCTGATTGACCCGCGCGGCGGCTTTCTTGATCAGCGCCAGGGCATGCACGACCGGTAAGGGCATGTGCTCCTGACCGATGGCGAAGTTGATCAGCGAGCGTTGGGTTTGCGCGCCCCAATAGGCTTCATCGGGTACTTCGATGGAACCCAGGCTGTCGGTTTCAGTGCGGCTCATGGTGGCTCTCCTGATGGTTGCGCATGCAGCATAGGGATTGCCAGGCCAGCGACTGCCAGCCTGGGCGTATCTCAGCTTAGGTCGCTGTGCATCAGCAGAGGTTCAAATGCCGCAGTTAACTACCAGCGGGCGCGGGTTTCACCGAGCCAGCCAAGGGCGTTGTTGACGGGTACGCGCTCACCTTCCGGGCCGCGCAGAACCCCCTCGAAATGCCCAAACCACTGCTGCGTGTCAGCAAAGAACGGCCCAAGCCGGCGGTAGGCCTGGTGGCGCTGGCGCGGGGAAAATGTCAGTTGTACGGCATCATCCTGGCTGCGCAGTTGCCAGGGCGCCAGGCTGGTGTTCGGGCCTTGGGTGATGGCGATAGGGCTGTCCAGGTGCAGCAGTTCACCGCCAAACCACAAGGTGTTTTCGGAGAGCCCGCTATGATCTGTCCAGCCAGCGCCGAAATTGCCAGCGATGCCACCCGGTGCCGCAAAGGCCGCCCGCGTCCAATGGCTATTAAGCGGCCAGACACCGCGACCGAAGTCCAAGGAAGCAAAACTCTGCCCAGGTAGACAACCATATTGGCGTTTACCCAACTGCACTGTTCCACAGCAGGGGAGGCCCAGTTGCCGGCTTGTGGCGTGAAAGCACTTTCCTTTGAGTGGAGCCACCAGGTTCACTGAGTCAAGGTGGGCGGGGCGTTGGATATCCAGTGATGCCTGTAACGGCTGCCCGCCGAGGTCAGGTGCGTTAATGGTGATACGGGTACGGCCAGTATGTTCCGACACACGCAATTGCAGGCGAGGGTGGTTGAACTCATGGCTGATCTGGGGGTGATCCGGCAGCTCGCAGCCTCGGCCGAACAGGCGGAATTGGCTGTAGGCCATGCCTTGTCCAGACTGTAGGTCCAGAAAGTAGGCCGCGGCGTAGCCCAGGTAATCCAGGTCGGCAATGGTGAACGCAAGCATCCACTGTGGGGTGGTGATGCACCAGTGATTCCAGCGTTTTCGGCGGCCCAGGTTACCGGGAATGGCACAGTTGACCATTGGCCTGGGTGCCCAGCCAACCGCCTGAGGGTTCAACTGGCCATGACTATCGCACAGGGCAATAGCGGCGAAGGGTTCGGGATGAGTAAAGCTGTTCATCAAACACGTCCATGTGTGCGCAACCTTACGAGTCTGGCGGTGCGCTGAAACAGAGATGGCCAATGCTGTGAGCATGCACAGGTGCACATCAACACAGCAATTACTGGCATTTTGAACTTTAAGCAGGTTGTGCGCCAGTGCACAGTTGTAGCTTGATCTGGTCAAAGCGGCGTGCAGGCTTGAGTAGGACAAGCCCTTGGGCACAAAATGCCGCAAAGTGAGTCAAACACGGCTCTTCTCTCATTCAGGAGTAGTACATGTCACGTTTACCTGCCTTTTGCGCTGCCCTAATACTGACGTGCGGTAGTGCTCAGGTGCTCGCCGATGCCAAGGGCCACGCTGCTGATGCCGAGCGTTTCCTCGTACTGGCCCGTGCTGACAAGCTCGCTGTACCGGTGTTTGCCCAGGTGCAGCAGATGTTTGCCCAGCGCTTTGCCGAGAGCAATGCGCCGCAGAGCGAGAAGGCTGTGCTGGAAACCTACCAGGCCCAGGCCAATACGGCTCTGGAACAAGCCGTGGGTTGGGACAAGCTCAAGCCGGATATGGTCAAGCTCTACACCAGCAACTTCAACGAGCAGGAAATGAAGGACCTGATCCGTTTCTACGAGTCGCCGCTGGGCAAGAAAGTCCTGGAGAAAATGCCAACGCTGACCGCACAGTCGGCGCAGCTGACTCAGGGCAAGCTGGAAACCGCCGTACCCAAGGTCAATCAGCTATTGGCGGAAATGACCACCAAGCTGACTCCAAAGAAGCCCTGAGTGATAGTCCCTATGCCGAAGATCGATTTGTTGCAGGCCGCTCTGGCAAGCTTGCAGCCCCAGCAGCTCGATGTGCTGGATGAAAGCCATATGCACAGCCGGGGGCTGGAAACCCATTACAAGGCGGTGATCGTCAGCGAGCATTTCGCCGGCCTGAATGCGGTCAAGCGGCATCAGAAGGTCTATGCCGCCGTAGGCGAGCTTATGGGGCAGATCCATGCCCTGGCACTGCATACCTATACACCCGATGAGTGGTCACAGCAGGGCGTGGCTCCGGCTTCGCCGACCTGCAAGGGCGGCCACTGAGAACCTGCTTTCGATCTCGCGAGCTAGAGCGCCGTAAGGCAAAAGCAGGCGAGGAAGCGGAGTGTACGAGTTGTACATGAGCATCCGAGTCTGCTTTTAACGCAGCAGGGCCGACGCGCAGCAGATCGTAAGCAGGTTCTGAGGCAATTCGCCTCTACACGGTTCCCCTCAAGGGCAGTAAACTGCGCACCCCGCCGGCCTAGCGCCGGCGCTTTTGTTTGTGGCTCAGCAGCCTGTCAAAGCCGCTGCTGGTCACGTTTGTGTCCCGGTCCGCCCTTTACGTGGGCGACTACTGAAGGATTTGCTTATGACTGACAAGATCGTTGTCGCCGCGCTGTATAAATTCGTTTCCCTGCCTGACTTCCATAACCTGCGTGAGCCGCTGCTGCAATGCATGCTGGATAACGCGGTAAAGGGCACCTTGCTGCTGGCCGAAGAGGGCATCAATGGCACCGTCTCCGGCTCGCGTGCCGGTATTGATGCCCTGATGGCCTGGTTTGACTTGGACCCGCGCCTGGCCGACATCGACCACAAGGAATCCTACTGCGACGAGCAGCCGTTCTATCGCACCAAGGTCAAGCTGAAGAAGGAAATCGTCACCCTGGGCGTGCCCGGCGTTGATCCGAACCAGAAGGTCGGTACCTACGTCGAACCCAAGGACTGGAACGCGCTGATTAGCGATCCCGACGTGCTGCTGATCGATACGCGCAACGATTACGAAGTGTCGATTGGCACCTTTGAAGGCGCGGTCGACCCGAAAACCAAGTCGTTTCGCGAGTTTCCCGACTACATCAAGGCGCACTTCGACCCGGCCAAACACAAGAAAGTGGCGATGTTCTGCACCGGCGGCATCCGCTGCGAGAAGGCTTCCAGCTATATGCTCGGTGAGGGTTTTGAGGAGGTATTCCACCTCAAGGGCGGCATCCTCAAGTACCTCGAAGAAGTGCCGCAGGAAGAGACCAAATGGCAGGGCGACTGCTTTGTCTTCGATAACCGGGTTACTGTGCGTCACGACCTCAGCGAAGGTGACTACGACCAGTGCCACGCCTGCCGCACCCCGGTGTCGGTGGCAGATCGTCAGTCCGAGTTCTACACCCCTGGCGTCAGCTGTCCGCATTGTTGGGACTCGCTGCCGGAGAAAACCCGCGCCGGCGCCCGCGAGCGTCAACGGCAGATTGAATTGGCTAAAGAGCGCAATCAGCCGCACCCGCTGGGCTACAACCCCCGACAAAATCGCGAGGCTTAAGCATGCACGCACGCCTGCTCTATGTGATGGACCCGATGTGTTCATGGTGCTGGGGTTTTGCCCCGGTACTTGAGTCCCTCGCTGAGCAGGCTGCTGCCGCAGGTGTGGGGCTGGAACTGGTGCTAGGTGGCTTGCGCCGTGATGGCGTGGCCATTGATGCGGCGGCGCGGGTGCGTTACCTGGGCTACTGGCAGGCGGTCAATGCCAGCACTGGGCAGTTGTTCAACTTCAATGCCGGACTGCCTGAGGGTTTGGTCTACGACACCGAGCCGGCTTGCCGCGCCCTGGTCACTGCGCGCAGCCTGGCACCTGAATTGACCTGGCCATTGGCCCGGTTGATTCAGCGGGCGTTCTACACCGAAGGGGTGGATGTCACCCGCGCCAGCGTGTTGGTGGAGTTGGCCGAGCGCGCCGGGATTCCACGTATCGTGTTTGCCGAAGCCTTTGACAGCGCTGCACAGCGCGCCGCCACCGCGGCTGACTTCAGCTGGACCCAGGATCTGGGCATTGCCGGCTTTCCCACGCTGCTCGCTGAACGCAACGGCCAACTGGCGCTGCTGACCAACGGCTATCAACCCCTTGAAGTGCTGCAGCCCTTGCTGACGCGCTGGCTGGAGCGGGTTGCCCATGCCTGATCGTTTGAGTTGGGCGGAAGTTCGTCGGCTGGCCCTGCAGCACAAGAAGGCGCTGATCTGGGCCAACCTGGTTGCCGTGCTGGCGACCCTATGCAGCGTGCCGATCCCGCTGTTGCTGCCGCTGTTGGTCGACGAAGTGCTGCTCAACGACGGTGACGCCGCGCTCAAGGTCATGGACAACTTCCTGCCCGCGCACTGGGAAACCGCCGCCGGCTACATCGGCCTGATGCTGGTGCTGACCCTGTTTTTGCGCGGCGGCGCGTTGGTCTTTAACGTGGTGCAGGCGCGGCTGTTTGCGCGTCTGTCGAAGGACATTGTGTACCGCATTCGTATTCGACTGATCGAGCGGCTCAAACGCATTTCCTTGGGCGAATATGAAAGCCTGGGCGGCGGTACCGTGACCACGCATTTGGTCACCGACCTGGACACGCTGGATAAGTTTGTCGGCGAAACACTCAGTCGCTTTCTGGTGGCCATGCTCACCCTGGCCGGCACCTCGGCGATCCTGATCTGGATGCACTGGCAGTTGGCGTTGCTGATCCTGCTGTTCAATCCGCTGGTGATCTACGCCACGGTGCAGCTGGGCAAGCGCGTCAAACACCTGAAGAAGCTGGAGAACGACAGCACCTCGCGCTTTACCCAGGCGCTGACCGAAACCCTCGAGGCGATTCAGGAAATCCGTGCCGGCAACCGCCAGGGCTTCTTCCTCGGTCGCCTGGGTGGTCGGGCCAAGGAAGTACGCGACTATGCCGTGGCCTCACAGTGGAAAACCGATGCCTCGAACCGTGCCAGCGGCCTGCTGTTCCAGTTCGGTATCGACGTGTTTCGCGCGGCGGCGATGCTCACTGTGCTGTTCTCTGACCTGTCGATCGGCCAGATGCTCGCGGTGTTCAGCTACCTGTGGTTTATGATCGGTCCGGTCGAGCAATTGCTCAGCCTGCAATACGCCTATTACGCGGCCGGTGGTGCGCTGACGCGGATCAACGAACTGCTGGCACGCAAGGATGAGCCGCAGTACCCCGGTCGCGTTGATCCGTTCAAGGGGCGCGACACGGTGGGCATCGAAGTCAGCGGGTTAACCTTTGCCTACAACGATGAACCGGTGCTGAACCAGCTCAACCTAAGCATTGCTCCCGGCGAGAAGGTCGCCATTGTCGGCGCCAGTGGCGGTGGCAAGAGCACCCTGGTGCAACTGCTGCTCGGGCTTTACACGCCGCAGGCTGGGACCATCCGCTTTGGCGGCAGCAGCCAGGAAGAAATCGGTCTGGAAGGCGTGCGAGAGCACGTGGCGGTGGTGCTGCAGCATCCGGCGCTGTTCAACGACACGGTGCGCGCCAACCTGTGTATGGGGCGTGAGCGGGGCGATGACGCTTGCTGGCGTGCGCTGGAGATTGCTCAATTGGCTGACACCATTCACGGTTTGCCACAAGGCCTGGACAGCATCGTCGGGCGTTCCGGCGTGCGTCTGTCCGGTGGTCAGCGTCAGCGTCTGGCCATTGCCCGCATGGTGCTGGCCGAGCCGAAAGTGGTGATTCTGGATGAGGCCACCTCGGCCCTGGATGCCGCCACCGAATACGCCTTGCACCAGGCGCTCAATCAATTCCTCCAAGGCCGCACCACGTTGATCATCGCCCACCGCCTGAGTGCGGTTAAGCAGGCCGATCGGGTGCTGGTATTCGACGGTGGCAGCATCGCCGAAGACGGCGGGCATCAGCAGCTTATCGCCGAGGGCGGGCTTTACGCCAAGCTGTATGGGCATCTGCAGCACTTATAGCTGCGCTGGGCAAGCGTCATCCACCTTACGGTTTCTTCTGATTGCACACTTTTTCGTGGGTCATGACCTTGCCAGGACGCGCTGCTGCCCCGCGCCTGGCAGTTAAATCGACCGCTTTGTAAATTTATCGTTACGCATGGTGGGTGCTTTCGGTCAGCATTCCCGCTGTTTCTCTCGCTGTATTAAAAACTTGCCGAAAGCCATGGCCACACTTGTGGCAGGGCGCTCTGGGCCGGCTTGTGAGCAGGGCTGTGCTCGGTTGTTATGAGGTCAATCCGCGCCGTTGCATCGCGCAGCGGTTGATCAAAACAACAACGAGGAGGCGCAATGAACGCCGTGAACAAGATCCAGCAGCACAACCCCATCGGCACCGACGGCTTCGAGTTCGTTGAATACACCGCGCCGACCCCGGAAGGCATCCAGCAGCTGCGTGAGCTGTTTACCGCCATGGGCTTTACCGAAACGGCCAAGCACCGTTCGAAAGAGGTCTGGCTGTTCCAGCAAAACGACATCAACTTCGTTCTCAACGGCAGCCCCACCGGGCACGTGCGTGAATTCGGTCTGAAGCACGGTCCGAGCGCCTGCGCCATGGCCTTCCGTGTGCAGAACGCGGCTCAGGCGGCCGCCTATGTAGAATCCCAGGGTGCCAAACTGGTCGGTAGTCACGCCAATTTCGGCGAGCTGAATATCCCCTGTGTGGAAGGCATTGGGGGTTCGCTGCTGTACCTGGTGGATCGTTATGGCGACAAGACCATCTACGACGTCGACTTCGAGTACATCGAAGGGCGCAGCGCCAGTGATAACGCGGTCGGCCTGAAAGCGCTGGATCACCTGACTCACAACGTCAAGCGTGGGCAGATGGACGTGTGGTCAGGCTTCTACGAGCGTATCGCCAACTTCCGCGAGATCCGCTACTTCGACATCGAAGGTAAGCTCACCGGCCTGCTGTCGCGCGCCATGACCGCGCCGTGCGGCAAGATTCGCATCCCGATCAATGAGTCGGCCGACGACAAGTCGCAGATCGAGGAATTTATCCGCGAGTACCAGGGCGAGGGCATCCAGCATATCGCCCTCAGCACCGAAGACATCTACACCACCGTACGCCAGCTGCGGGCCAATGGCGTGCAGTTTATGGTCACACCTGGCACTTACTACGACAAGGTCGACACCCGCGTGGCCGGGCATGGTGAGCCGAGCGATGTGCTGCGTGAATTGAGCATTCTGATCGACGGTGCGCCGGGCGATGACGGCATCCTTCTGCAGATTTTCACCAATACGGTGATTGGCCCGATCTTCTTCGAGATCATCCAGCGCAAGGGTAACCAGGGCTTTGGTGAGGGCAACTTCAAGGCGCTGTTCGAGTCGATTGAAGAAGACCAGATTAAGCGCGGCGTGATCTCCGAGGAGTAATGCCATGAGCCGGCAATGGATCCGTTTCCCTTTGCGTGAAGGCGAGTGCTCGCGTCAGGCGCACTGCGACTTTCCCGAAGGCACCTACGAGCGCGAGATGGGCCGCGAGGGCTTTTTCGGCCCCACCGCGCACCTGCACCACAAGCATCCGCCCACCGGTTGGATCGACTGGCAGGGGCCACTGCGCCCGCACGCGTTCAATTTCAACACCATTGCCAGCGAGCGCGACTGCCCGCTGGCCGCGCCGCTGACCCTGCATAACAGCGATGTAAAACTGCGCGTGTGGAAAACCGTTGGTGCCATGCGCCATTTGGTGCGCAACGCCGATGGCGATGACCTGCTGTTTATTCATGAGGGAGCAGGGCACTTCTATTGCGATTTCGGTCATTTGACCTACCGCGACGGCGATTACCTGCTGATCCCCCGCGGAACCGCCTGGCGTATTGAGGCCTGCGAGCCGACCTTTATGCTGCTGATCGAAAGCACCGACGGCGCCTATCAGCTTCCGGACAAGGGTTTGCTCGGCCCGCAGGCGATCTTCGATCCGGCGGTGCTTGATCATCCACGCATCGATGATGCCTTCAAGGCGCAGCAGGACGAAAACACCTGGCAGATTCGCATCAAGCGCCGCGGCCAGATCAGCACCGTGACTTACCCCTACAACCCGCTGGATGTGGTCGGCTGGCATGGCGACAACACGGTGGTGCGCCTCAACTGGCGCGATATCCGCCCGCTGATGAGCCACCGCTATCACCTGCCGCCGTCAGCGCACACCACCTTTGTCGCCAATGGTTTTGTGATCTGCACCTTCACCCCGCGTCCGGTGGAAAGCGACCCCGGCGCGTTGAAGGTGCCGTTCTATCACAACAATGACGACTACGATGAAGTGCTGTTCTACCACCGGGGCAACTTCTTCAGCCGCGACAACATTGAGCAGGGCAT
>NZ_QAIG01000001.1:0-31032 GCF_003060885.1 Pseudomonas sp. HMWF032 | reverse complement strand
GTCGGCGAAGCCGCCGCCAGTGTAGATGTTCCCGAATACGTGAATTCCTGGCGTGCGCCGGGCAAGGAATCCTGATGAAACTCGCCTCACTGAATCAAGGCCGCGACGGTGTACTCGTCGTGGTATCCCGCGACCTCAGCCGCGCCACCGAAGTCCCGGCGATTGCCGCGACCCTGCAAGCGGCACTGGATAACTGGACGATCAACAAGCCCAAGCTGGAAGCGGTCTACCAGCGCCTCAACGATGGTCTGGAAGAGGGCGCGTTTGCCTTCGAGCAGGCCGCCTGTCACAGCCCGTTGCCGCGTGCCTATCACTGGGCCGACGGCAGCGCCTACGTCAACCACGTGGAGCTGGTGCGCAAGGCGCGTGGCGCCGAAATCCCGGAAAGTTTCTGGCATGACCCGCTGATGTACCAGGGCGGTGCCGACTGCTTTATTCCGCCGCACAGCCCGATCCTGATGGCCGATGAGGCCTGGGGCATCGATCTGGAAGCCGAGATTGCAGTGATCACCGATGACGTGCCGATGGGCGCGACCGCTGCCGAGGCTGCCGCGCATATCCAGCTGCTGATGCTGGTCAATGATGTGTCGCTGCGTAATTTGATTCCCGGCGAGCTGGCCAAGGGCTTTGGTTTTTACCAGAGCAAACCGTCGTCGAGCTTCTCGCCGGTGGCCATCACCCCGGATGAGTTGGGCGACAGCTGGAAGGAGGGCAAGGTGCACCGGCCACTGGTGTCGCATATCAACGGTGCGCTGTTTGGCAGACCGGATGCCGGCGTGGACATGACCTTTAACTTCCCGACCCTGGTGGCTCACGCCGCCAAGACCCGTCCGTTGGGCAGCGGCACCATCATCGGCTCCGGCACCGTGTCCAACTACGACCGCAGCGCGGGTTCTTCCTGCCTGGCCGAGAAGCGCATGCTGGAAGTCATCGAGAGCGGCGAGGCGAAAACCCCGTTCCTCAAGTTCGGCGATCGCGTGCGCATCGAGATGTTCAACGCCGCCGGCCATAGCCTGTTCGGTGCCATCGACCAGGCGGTGGAGCGCTATGAACACTGAGTTGACGCTCTACGGCTACTGGCGCTCCAGCGCCGCCTATCGGGTGCGGATCGGGCTGAATCTCAAGGGTCTGGCCTACCAGCAAGTGCCGGTGCACTTGGTCAGGGACGGCGGTCAGCAGCACTCGGCTGACTATCAGGCGCTGAATCCGCAGGAGCTGCTGCCCTTGCTGGTCGACAAAGGCAACGGCGGGGTGCGCATCGCTCAATCGCTGGCGATTCTTGAATACCTCGATGAGGTGTTCCCGACGCCCGCACTGCTGCCCAGCGACCCGCAGCAGCGTGCTCAGGTACGTGCTCTGGCGCTGCATATCGCCTGCGACCTGCACCCGCTGAACAACCTGCGGGTGCTGCAGTACCTGACCGGTGAGCTGGGCGTGGGCGAGGGGGCCAAGGACGCCTGGTATCGGCATTGGCTTCATAAAGGACTGGCTGCGGTCGAGGCAGGGCTGGCGGTATTCAATGATCGCCTGTCACTCGGTGAGCGACCCGGATATCTGGAAGCCTGCCTGATCCCACAGCTGTATAATGCGCGCCGTTTTAACTGTGACCTCGATGCGTACCCGCGCATTCTCGCCATGGCGGCGCGTTGTGAGCCTTTGCTGGCCTTTAAGCAGGCTGTGCCGGAGGTGCAACCCGACGCCCAGTGATCCCAGCCGGTTTCGCCGCCGCTAGGGTCGGCGAAACCGGCGCCCTATCACCGGCGAATACAGCGGTGGTCCGTTTGTACTGACGTACCTGGCCTGTATCCTGGCCATCGGTATCCCCGTGATGATGACCGAGATCGCCGTTGGCCGACGCGGCCGTGGCAGCCCCATCGATGCAATCGGGCGGGTGGTCAAGGAAAACAACGGCAACCCGCTGTGCAAGGCGGTCGGCGGCATGGCCATGCTGGCCGGCTTTATGAGCCTGTGTTTCTACGTGGTGGTGGCAGGCTGGGCCTTTGCCTATAAGCGGAAGATGCTTGACGGCTCGCTGGCCGCTACCGCGGTCGAGCAACTTGGCAGGGTGTTCGAGGCCCATAACGCCAACCCCTGGCAACTCGGTGGTAGAGCGTGTGGGTGGCGCGGCTGACCCTGTGGGTTGTCGGCAAGGGCGTGCAGGCTGGTGTCGAAAAGGCCTTTCGCTGGATGATGCCACTGGACTGATCTTTATGAGCCTGCTGCTGGCCGGTTACGTCCTGCGCAGCGAGATCATGGGTGATGACCTGGACCTGCTGCTGGGCTATGCGCTGTGGCTGTTTATGGTGCGCTACGTCAGCCCGGTGCTGATCATGGTGGTGTTCCTGCACGTCCTGGGCTGGTTGATGTTTGACCCGATTGGCCAGTGGTGCTGGATTACCGAGGCCATCGGTCGGCTGGCGATACAGGGTGAAGTGCTCAGGCCGAACGTCGTGCCGGTACTGGTCGGAGCTTAATCGCGCTAGCTGAGTCGCAGGAGAGAAGGGCGCACGGGCAAAAGCTGTGCGCCCTTTTTGTTGCTGCTAGGTGAGTGGCCTGAACAGCTGTCGCCTGGCTGGCCGCACAATTGCTGGGCTGTATATACTGCGCGGCGTTCCGTGACCCGATGCCTGCGCGCATCCACGCTTGCCCTGGCCAATAGCCCTCGACCACTCCGCTGGATCACAAGTCCTGCGGGTTCGTTCCCGTCACGGAACTGACCGACAGGTGATCGCATGCCACGTACTCGTCCTTCCCTCCGCCTGCTTGGGGGGTGTGCTGATGTCTGAACAGCTGCACGCCGGCCCGCTCAAGCGCGGCCTGAAAAATCGCCACATCCAGCTGATCGCCCTTGGCGGCGCGATTGGTACCGGGCTGTTCCTCGGTTCGGCCGGGGTGCTGCAAAGCGCCGGGCCATCGATGATTCTCGGCTATGCCATCGGCGGGTTCATTGCCTTTCTGATCATGCGCCAACTCGGCGAGATGATCGTCGAGGAGCCGGTGGCCGGCTCCTTCAGTCACTTCGCCCACCGCTACTGGGGTCCCTATGCGGGCTTTTTGTCCGGCTGGAACTACTGGGTGCTCTATGTGCTGGTCGGCATGGCCGAGCTCACGGCGGTGGGCAAGTACGTGCAGTACTGGTACCCGGATATCCCCACCTGGGCCACGGCGGCGGCGTTTTTCGTGCTGATCAACGCGATCAACCTGATCAATGTGAAAACCTTCGGTGAAACCGAGTTCTGGTTCGCTATCATCAAGGTGGTGGCGATCATCTGCATGATCCTGCTTGGCCTGTACCTGTTATTCAGCGGCGCGGGTGGTGAACAGGCGAGCGTCACTAACCTGTGGAGCCACGGCGGCTTCTTCCCCAATGGCATCAGCGGGCTGGTGATGATGATGGCGATCATCATGTTCAGCTTTGGCGGCTTGGAGCTGGTCGGCATCACCGCCGCCGAGGCCGATCAGCCGAAGACGGTGATCCCCAAGGCAATCAACCAGGTGGTCTACCGCATCCTGATCTTCTATATCGGCGCGCTCACTGTGCTGCTCTCGCTGTATCCCTGGGACAGCCTGGTGCAGACCCTAACCGCCGGCGGCGACGCTTACGGCAGCAGCCCGTTCGTGCAGATCTTCTCGCTGATCGGCAGCGACACCGCCGCGCATATCCTCAATTTCGTGGTGCTGACAGCCGCGCTGTCGGTCTACAACAGCGGCGTGTACTGCAACAGCCGCATGCTCTACGGCCTGGCCGAGCAGGGTGATGCACCCAAGGCGCTCATGAAGGTCAACAACCGTGGGGTGCCGGTGCTTGCCATCGGCGTGTCTGCGGCAGTGACCCTGCTCTGCGTGGTGGTCAATTACCTGGCCCCGAAATCGGCGCTGGAATTGCTGATGTCGCTGGTGGTGGCCTCGCTGGTAATCAACTGGGCGATGATCAGCCTGACCCATATCAAGTTCCGCAAGGCCATGCAGGGCCAGGGCGTGGAGCCGAGCTTCAAAGCGTTCTGGTTCCCCTTGAGCAACTACATCTGCCTGGCGTTCGTGCTGTTTATCCTCTGCGTGATGCTGATGATTCCGGGCATTCAGATGTCGGTCTACGCCATACCGTTCTGGGTACTGTTTATCTGGGTTTGTTACCGCCTCAAGCAGGTAAGCAACCCTCAGCGGTAGGCTGTGCAAGTATGAAAAAACCCGGCTCAGGCCGGGTTTTTCGTCTGTGGCGGCGCCTATGTCTGAAACTGCAGCACGGCGCTCTGCATGCTGCGCGCCACGCGGTCGAGGCTTTGTGTGGCAGCGGCCAGCTCGTTGACCGTACGGCTGTTCTGCTGTGACATCTGGGCGATGTGTTCCACGCGCAAGGCCACTTCGTTGCTGGCTTTGCTCTGTTCGTTGATGGTCTGGGAAATTTCTTCCACCACTTCGGCAGCGCGGTGGGCACCGCCACGAATCTCATTGATTGATTCCCCGGCTTGGCGAGCCAGTGAAACGCCGTCATTCACCCGGGTTACCCCGGTCTGCATACTGTCCACTGCTTGTGAGGTGCTGCTGCGGATTCGCTCGATCATTTGCGTAATTTCCTGGGTTGACTGTGCCGTACGGGCAGCCAGGTTGCGCACCTCATCGGCTACTACCGCAAACCCGCGCCCGGCTTCGCCTGCGCGCGCGGCTTCGATGGCGGCGTTGAGGGCGAGCAGGTTGGTTTGTTCGGCAATACTTTTGATCACTTGAATGATCGAGTGGATTTCTTCGGATGACTGGCCCAACGCGGTGATCGTAGCGCTGGACTCATTGACGGCCTCGGCAATGCGGCTCATGCCGTCGACTACCCCCATGATCACCTGGCCACCGCTGCTTGCGAGATGTTCGGACTGCGAGGATATTTCCTGGGCATTACGGGCATGGCCGGCAATCTGGCCAATGTTCTGAATCATCTGCTCCATGGCGCACGCCATGCTGGTGGCGTTTTGTGATCCCTCATTGGCACTGTAGACAATGCTCTGCGAGGCCCCGTTCAGGCTGTGCGCGGTTTGCTGCAATTGCTCGCCTTCGGCCCTGATTTCATCGATCATTTTGCGTAAATTGTTTTGCATGTCGGCTAATGCCTGCTGCAATTGCCCGGCTTCGTCGTCACTGTCGACGCTGATGACATTGCGCAAATTGCCCTGGGCGATGGCGCGAGCCACGTTGACGACGGTTTCCAGCGGGCGAAGCACAGCCCTCATGAGTTGGCCGGTAAGCAGGGTGAGTAGGCAGCACACCAGTAGAATTCCGCCAACCAACAGCCAGGCCGCATCCTTTACGGCTGCTTGGCTGTCGCTACGGGCGTTGGCCGAATGAGCTTCGATCAGGCCGCTCAGTGCCTCGTTTTTCTCTTCCAGTTCAGCAAAGCTGGTGTCGAAATCCGGCATGTGACGGCGAGCTTCCTGAGGGTCTTTCAGTGCGAGGTCGACGATGCTTTCTGCCTGCTGGATATACGCCGCCAGCGCCGGTTGCGACTGGCTGACAGCCTGGCGAATAGCATCGCTGAGCGGCAGTTTGGCATTGTCATTGAGCGTGCGGGTAAACCATTCGCTGTGCTCGCGCAGATCCTTACGCAACTGTGTGGCAGCCGTGCTGTCGTTGGGGTCGATGTAGAAGGCGGCCAGTACATCGGAACGCAAGGCGTCATGCATCATGTCGCCTTCAAGGTGATTGCGTAGCGCGCTGATGCTCAACTGGTTTTCATTCAGCGCGCTGGCCAGGCGGGTTTGCCCCCAGAAGCCAATACAACCTAACAGACTGGCTGCCAATACGCTTATAACCCCACAGGCGATCATTTTTTGCCGGATATTCATTCCTAAACCTCCAACAAGACCAAGTAGGACTTCAGCCTAGCTCATGTAACGGCCATTTGTGGCCTATGGCCAAAAAACCGTTATTGCCCGCTACCAAGGGTTACGGGCGCTTTGCGCAGTTCATCGGCCCATGCCAGCAAGGGCACGTCAATGTGCGGCTGCCAGATGCGGGACCACAGCAGTTGCAGGCGAGTAAAATCGCCGCGTTCTACCGGCAGTCGTTCAATCTGTTCAATGGGCTGCCACAGGCCATCGCGTAACGTGGCGAAGACAAAGCGGAACGGATGGAAGCCTGTCATGCCCAGGCGGATATCGGTCACTACCAGTTGCTCACCCAGTTGGTCGTAGCGCAGCACACCATTGGTAAACCAGGCCAGCCGCTTATGCGCAGGGGAGTCGGCCAGTGCTGTGGCCAAATGGGTGCCACGGGGAATACGCGTCAATTGCGGTGGGGCGTCGTCAAACCAGCTGACCAGTGCCTCATGGTAATCCCCACCATCCAGCACGATTACCCGCCACAGCAGGCTGTTGAACGGTGTTGGGGTGCTGAATATCTGTTGCGCTTCGATACCCTGATTTGTCAGCTCAGCAGCCACGCGCTGTTCGGCCATGTATTTGCCTCCCAGGGTGAAGCCCAGGTACAGCGAAGACAGTAGCAACGCCAGGGTTGGGGCTTTGCCTGCTTTGTCCCGTAATCCGTATAGCAGACTAACCGCCACGGCAACGCACAGCGGAACGGTATACAGCGGGTCAATTATAAAAATACTCGACCAGGCGGTGGGTATCGGCGTCAGTGGCCAGAGCAACTGGGTGCCGTAGCTGGTGAAGCTGTCGAGCAGTGGATGGGTTATCAGCACCAGCCAGAGGGTGAGGAACAGGCGCTGCGCGGAGTAGCCGGGGTTATGCCGGAATCGTCGGGTCAGCCAGGTCAGAAACAGCGCCAGGCCGGTCAGAACAAACAGCGAATGGCTGAAACCCCGGTGGTAGGTCATGTCGGCCACGGCGTCGCCATAGTCGATGATCACATCCAGGTCCGGCAATGTGCCGAGCATGGCGCCATACAGCAGCGCCTTGCGCCCCTGCCAGCGGCCGAGCATCGCGCCTTGGATGCTGGCACCGAGTACGGCTTGGGTTATCGAGTCCATGGCAGGTCCTTGGAAGAAACAAGCGGCTAACTTAGCCCAAGGCTCAAGGATCTGCTGCGGTAAATGTTCGAGAAAAGGTTTCAGTGATGCGTTGGCAGGCTGGGCAGTGCGGTGCGCGGTTCGGGTGCGTTGGCTTCGTATTGGCTGTACCAGGCCATCAGCCCGGTAATCGCCATCGGCTTGCCATAAAAATAGCCTTGTGCGTAATCGCTGCCCAGGGCGCGGATGAGTTGATCATCGGTGTGCTCCTCAATGCCCTCGCAAATCACCGTAAAGTTAAAGCTGTGGCACAACTCGATGATGCTGCGCGCCACGCGCTGCAGTTGCGGGTCTTGGCTGATGCCTTGGACGAAGGATTTGTCGATTTTGATGCGCTGCACTTTCAAGCTGCTCAAGTACGACAGCGATGAATAGCCCGTGCCAAAGTCGTCCAGGGCAATATCGATACCCAAGGCATTGACGCTCTGCAAAATCTTCTGCGATTCGTTGAAGTTGGCGACGGAAATGGACTCGGTCATTTCCACCAACAATTGATTTGCGCCTATAGGGGTGTCCACCAGCCATTGTTGCAGGCTATCGGCCAGGCGCAGGGTGAATTGCGAGGGCGCAACGTTGACGGAAAAATACAACTGCGTGCGCATATCCTGCGGCAGCTTGCCGATGTCCTGCTTGAGGCGTTGCAGCAGCCAATGCCAGAACTGCAGGCCGAGTTGGTTGTTTTCAGCCAGCTCAACCACTTCTAGTGGCGAAATGAAACCCATGGCCGGATGGTTCCAGCGCAGCAACACCTCAACCCCGAGGGTGTCGCGTTTGAGACCGATGATGGGTTGGTAATGCAGCGCCAGGCCTGAAAAGTTGCCCTTGAGTGCACGGCGCAGGTCGCTCAATAACTGGCGGCTGCGTAAGTAACGGTTGTTGATTTCTTCATCAAACACCTTGAGTCCGCGCGCATGGCCAAGGCGCAGTTCGCGAGCGGCCAGGGTGGCGCAGTAATAAAGCTTTTCGGCGCTGTGGATCTGTTCGCTGTCAAACACCACGCCAATGCGCGCATTGACCTGAAAGAGCTGTTTGTCATTCTGAAAGTCAAAACACAATGCAGCGCTCAGCGCTTTCAAGGTTTCCATCACAAGATGAGGCGGAAAGTGTTCGGCAAAGGTGATGAGGAATTCATCGCCACCGACGCGGGCGATAAAACTACCTTCAGGTTTGAGCGTGTTCAGCAGGTTGCCAATGCGGCTGAGCAACTGATCGCCCGCTTCATGGCTAATGGTTTCATTCACCGCGCGAAAGTTGTTCATCTCAATCACCGCCAGGGCGCTGTAGGTCAGCCTGGTTTTGTTGGCGTTATGCAGCGCCAGCATGGTTTGCCGGTTAGGCAGACGAGTCAGGGCGTCGTAGTGGGCCAAAAAGTTATTGCGCCGGCTTTCCAGAAACAGCATCAGCAGCAAAGCGCCGCCGCAAAACAACAAGCCCAGCAGCAGGGTTTGGGTGAGAAAGCGCTGGGCATGCACCTCATCGACAATCCGCGCCGCCTCAGGGCCGGTGAAGTTACGCACGATCAATTGGCGAATGGGCAGCCTGAATGCCTCGTAAGCTGCGATGCGTTGCTCAATGGCATCGCCCGGTGTGAGTGAGGCTGACAGCAGCAGGTCTTCATCATTTTTCAGCTGGGTAAACAGCTTGTCCGCCAGCGCTTGCGCGCCAAATCGCTCGCGGATAACGCGGTTTTCCTCGCCGGTCAAAAAAACCGTCAGGCGGTTCCACAACAGTTCGTAATCAAACTGCATCTGGGCGGCAGACGCGGCATTGACTTGAAACAACCGCAGGCTGGTGTGGAACTTGATGAACTCCTGTTCCAGCTGCGCCAGCGACCAAGCCGACAACTGAATGCGCGTGGCGGTCAATTCCGCGCTGCGCTGGTTATTGATTAGGGATGCGACGATGCCCACGGCAAAGCCCAGGGTCACCACCAGCAAAAACACATAGCGCAAACGGCGCATTGGATTAGTCGCTGATCGTCAGGGATTTGAGCTGCCAGACCATGGTCTGGTGAAACTCTTCTTTGCGCAGTTGTGGGTATTCGCTGAGCGGATAAATGATCCAGATCGGGCCTTTGTCACGCACACGCATCACTTGGTCGTTGCTGCGTGTGGCCAAAATCACCGGGTACTGCATGGCCGCCGCGGTGCCAAACGAAATGCTGTAGTCATTCAGTGCGGTGGCCGAAATCGTCGACCCTTTCGCCCCCATTGCATTGAGTAACGCGCTGATACGCACACCGCTGTAGGTGGCACTGCCTTCTGTCCACGGTGTGGTGGTGCTCACCTCGGTTTGTGGCATGGCATCCAGGCGCGCCAGATCAAAGTAGGCCGTACCTTGCGGACAACAGGCCAGATTGCCTGAAATGCTCAGTATGACCGGGTCTTTGGGGGGCGTGGCGAAGGCGTTGTCAGCCAGTAGCGGCTGCGCCGAGAGCAGGGCAGCGAGGGCCATCAGCAAGGCAGGCAGGCGTCAGCGTCTTAATACTCAATGATGCCGTGGCGATATCGCGGTAGTGATGTCACTTAAACTTCAAAGGGGGCAGTCGGTCTGGCTCAAAGCGGTTGCATTCATCAGAGGGGCTGACTGATCAGCTAATCGTGCCTTCTTTCATCCGTAACAGTGCCCAAGCTTTCAAGACATTCACTTCGCTTGCTGGCCAGGTGGAAGCTACGCTTTTGCTCGGCTCTTAGCTTAATCCTTCAAGTGCGTCACCTCACAAACCAAAGAGGAAGCAGAGATGAAGATGAAACCCTACTCGACGATGAAGACTGTGCTCAGCACCTTAGTCATCTCGATCGTTTGCGGGCCTTTGCACACCGCACAGGCGTGCACACGCCTCGTATACGAGACGGGCAATCAGTCCTACATCACTGGACGGTCCATGGATTGGATGGATCCTGCCGCCAAAACGGCGCTCTGGGTCTTTCCCAAGGGTATGGAGCGCGACGGGACGGTTGGAGAAAATCCAATTAAGTGGAGAGCCATGTATGGCTCAATTGCTGTCTCTTTTTATGATGTCGGAACGGCCGATGGCATGAACGAGAAAGGGCTTGCTGCCAATCTGTTGTATCTGAAGGAAGCCGAGTGGGGGGATGCAACCAATACGGGAAAGCCCACCCTGACCGCTGGTGCTTGGGCGCAGTATTTCCTTGATAACTACGCAACAGTGAAAGAGGCGGTTACCGCAATGGCCAACCCGCCATTTGCCATCATTGCGCCGACACTGCCAAACGGCAGCGCGGCAGGCTTGCATCTTTCGATTTCTGATGCCACGGGCGACTCTGCGATCCTTGAATACATCGATGGCAAGCTCGTCATTCACCACGGTTCGCAGTACAAGGTGATGACCAACTCGCCCACGTTCGACCAGCAACTAGCCCTTAACGCCTATTGGGAACAGGTCGGCGGAAGTAAATTCCTTCCGGGTACGATCAATGCGGCCGACCGTTTTGTCCGGGCCTCTTATGCTCTTGGCGCCTCACCTAAGTACGAAGATAACGACCTTGCACTCGCATCGGTGTTCTCGCAAATTCGCGCTGTGAGCGTGCCTCTGGGCATAGCGGATCCAGACCGCCCGAACCTCGCGATGACACTATGGCGCACCTTTGCCGACCATAAGGCGAAGATTTACTACTTTGAGTCTGCTGTCTTTCCTGCCGTGTCTTGGCTCGACATGAACAAGATTGATTTAACAGAAGGTGCTGCTCCGAAGGTCGTCAGGGTTGAGCGTGGGCAGTTCCTTGCGGGTGAGCTTTCGGCAGTACTCAAGCCTGCGGAGCCTTTCAAGTGGCTTGGGGCCGAGTGATCGGGAGTACCGAGGTGGCAAGGCAATACGCCACTCCTTAACTCTGTGTTGGAAAATTCTGGAACGAGTCACTCCAGCTGACGGCTCCTTGGGGCCGTCGCTGATCTCGATTGAATGGCCCAGGATTTCGTAGGGGCTCAATTTTTAAGAGGAGGTTATGGAAAAGACCACAACCTACTCCAATCCCATGAACGGGCTGGAAAGGTCGTGTGCAAAAGCGTAAGGCCACCGCAGCTGTTTAAGGGCCTGTACGGTAAGAATCAGAAGGCAGCGAGAATCTGGCCTAGCACGGCCATTGCCTCTTCGCTCTGCGCATCCCAGGGATGGCCGTAATTCAGCCGTGCGCAGTTGCCGAAGCGCCGGGTGGCCGAGAAGATCGGCCCCGGTGCCAGGCTGATGCCCTGGACCAGGGCCAGTTGGAACAGGCGCAGGGCATCGACCTGTTCGGGAAACTCGAACCAGAGGAAGTAGCCGCCGCTGGGACGGGTGACCTTGGTACTGGCCGGGAAGTGCCGCGCGGCCGAAGCGAGCATCGACGCCTGTTGCGCCTCCAGGGCATGGCGCAGCTTGCGCAGGTGGCGATCATAACCGCCGTGCTGCAGGTAATCGGCCAAGGCGGCCTGGGCCGGTACGGAGGGCGAGAGGGTGGTCATCAGCTTGAGTCGACTGATTGGCTCGGCATAGCGTCCGCCGGCCACCCAGCCGACCCGGTAACCCGGTGCCAGGCATTTGGAGAACGAGCCGCAGTGCATCACCAGGCCGTCACGGTCGAAGCTTTTCACTGGTTTAGGCGGCTGGCTGCCGAAATACAGCTCGGCGTAAACGTCATCTTCAATCAGCGGCACCTGATGGCGCTGCAGCAGTTCATACAACGCGCGTTTTTTGTCATCGCTCATGCTCGCGCCGAGGGGGTTTTGCAGGCTGCTCATAAACCAGCAGGCCTTGATCGGCAGACTGGCCAGGCGCTCGTTCAACACATCCAGATCGATGCCTTCACGCGGGTTGACCGGGATTTCCACGGCCTTGAGCTTCAAGCGCTCCAGCACCTGCAGCGTGGCGTAAAAGGCCGGTGCCTCGATAGCCACCAGATCACCGGGTTGGGTGACGGTTTGCAGGCACAGGTTGAGGGCTTCCATGGCACCACTGGTGATCACCAGTTCTTCCAGCGGCAGCATCACGCCGCTGACCATATAGCGCAGGGCTATTTGCCGGCGCAGGTTGGGGTTGCCCTCGGTCATATCGGCGATCACCGCCTGCGGTTGCATATCGCGCACGCTCTGGGCCATGGAGCGCGCCAGGCGCGGCAGGGGAAACAGCTGCGGGCTGGGGAAGGCCGAGCCGAACGGCACGGTGCCGGGGTCTTTGAGTGAGGCGAGGACCGAGAACACTAACTCACTGACATCCACCTCGGTGGTTTGCGTTGGCTGCTGGCTGGTTTCCGGTTCGGCCAGAGAATCTCGCGCCAGCTCGCGGACGAAGTAGCCGGAGCGGGCGCGGGCCTGGATCAGGCCGCGGTCCTCCAGCAGGTAATAGGCCTGGAACACCGTGGACGGGCTCACCCCGTAGGTACGGCTGGCGTGGCGTACCGAGGGCACTTTTTCGCCAGGGGCGAGCATGCCGCTGCGGATCAGTTCGGCAATCTGGTCGGCGAATTTCTCGTAGCGCTTCATCGGGTCCGTAGGGGCGGCCAGTAAATGACCGCACTCTACGGGGAGTTGCCTGGCCATGCGACTGTCAGCGTCCACGCGGCGAAAGAAAAATACTCTGCGTTTGCGCCTGCTCGCGGCTATCGGCCAGGTTATGGATTGCGAAGCGCACGGGCAGGGTGCTGGCCTCGGTCTGTTCGCTCTCCAGCACCACGGTCACCGGGACATCGAGAATTTCCCCGGGGCTTAGCTGCAACTGCTGCGGTGCCTCCAGACGCAGGCCGGGGCTGTCGAGCAAGGTCAGGCCATAACGCTGCGGCTGTTGGGTCTTGTTGATCACCTTGAGCAGGTAGGTGTTCTCGATCTGCCCCAGCGGGTTCTCGCGGAACATGCTGCGATCCTTGGCCGAGTCGATGGACAGCATCGAGCGCGCACTCAAGGCCCAGACAAAGGCCGCGAGCATCAACACCAGGGCGATGCCATAGCCGATCAGCCGTGGTCGCAGCCAGTGGGTTTTGCCGCCTTGCAGTTCGCGCTCGGAGTGGTAGCCGACCAGGCCTCGGGCGTAGCCCATCTTGTCCATGACCGAATCGCAGGCATCGATACAGGCCCCGCAGCTGATGCAGTCGATCTGCAGACCATCGCGGATGTCGATTCCGGTCGGGCACACCTGTACGCACAGCGTGCAGTCAATGCAATCGCCCAGGCCCTCAGCCTTGTGGTCGCTGTCCTTTTTGCGCGGCCCACGGCCTTCACCGCGTTTGGCGTCGTAGGCCACCAGCAGGGTGTCATCGTCAAACATCGCACTTTGAAAGCGCGAATAGGGGCACATGTGCACGCAGACCTTCTCACGCAACCAGCCGGCGTTGAGGTAGGTGGCGGCCATAAAAAACAGCACCCATACCAGCGTGCCGACGTCCAGTTGCAGGCGCAGCAAGTCGCTGGCAAGTGTGCGGATTGGGGTGAAGTAACCGATAAAGGTCAGCGCCGTGATCAGGCTGACGCTCAGCCAGATCGTGTGCTTGGCACTGCGCCGCACCAGCTTGTTCAGCGACCAGGGCGCAGCATCCAGCTTGATGCGTTGATTACGCTCGCCCTCGGTTACTTTTTCCGCCCACATAAACACCCAGGTCCACACACTCTGCGGGCAGGTGTAGCCACACCACACGCGCCCGGCCACCACGGTGATGGTGAACAGACCAAAGGCGGCAATGATCAGCAGCGCCGACAGCAGGGTGAAATCCTGCGGCCAGAATGTCGCGCCGAAGATGTAGTAGCGGTGCTCGGCCAGGTTCCACAACACCGCCTGGCGGCCGTCCCAGTCCAGCCAGGCGGTGCCGAAGAAGATCAGAAACAGCAGGCCCGCGCCGTACAGGCGCAGATTGCGAAAGCGGCCGCTGAAACTGCGGGTATGGATTGGTCCGCCCGCTTGTGACGGCGTCAGGCGGATAGGCTGGCGCGGGTCGATGGTTTCGATGATCTGCGCGGGAATTCGTTCGCTCATTACGGGCCTCGTCGGGCTTTATCAGGCGAGGCGCATGATGCGAGCGCAGCTGTCTGGATAACAGACTCAGGTTTTCCAATAAAAAGCGGATCAGATGGCGGGGCAGGCAAGCGCGAAGCGTTCACGATATTCTGGCTGCCCTTTCCTGAACCTGAACCGAAGCCCACCTATGCTGGTTATCTCCAACAGCGTTCACCTTGCCGACGATGAAGTTGAGCTGACCGCCATTCGTGCTCAAGGAGCCGGTGGGCAAAACGTCAATAAGGTGTCCAGTGCGGTACACCTGCGATTCGACAGTCAGGCGTCGAGTCTGCCGCCGTTCTACAAGGAGCGACTGCTGGCCATGCGCGACAGTCGCATCACCACCGGTGGCGTTGTCATTATCAAGGCTCAGCAGTATCGCACTCAGGAGCAGAACCGAAGCGATGCGCTGGAACGCCTGGTCGAGTTGATTCGCAGTGCCGCAAAGACCGAGAAAGCCCGCCGTCCGACCAAACCGACGCTGGGCTCAAAGAAGCGCCGCCTGGAAGGCAAGAGCATTCGCGGCACGATCAAGGCCGGGCGCGGTAAGGTCGATTTTTAGGTGCCTATCCCGTTGAACCTGAATTGAAGTGCCGAGTTTTGTGAGGCCGTGTAGGGTTTTCAGGTCGGCATATTTGACTAGAGTGCATGAATGAAGACGACCCTCGATGAGCTTTTGGCTTTTGTTCGCGTGGTTGACAGCGGTTCGATCAGTGCAGCGGCCGAACAGTTGGCACAGACAGCGTCCGGTGTCAGCCGTGCCTTGAGCCGCCTGGAAGAGAAACTCGCCGTCACCCTGCTGCGGCGCACCACTCGACGCCTGGAGTTGACGGAAGAGGGCGCAGTTTTTCTAGTCCAGGCCCGCAAGATTCTCGATGCGGTGGACAGTGCCGAAGAACAGATGAAAGTGCGTCGGCAGAAACCCGCCGGGCGTTTACGGGTCAATGCTGCCGCGGCGTTTATGCTGCATGCGGTGGTGCCGCTGGTAGCGGGATTCCGTGAGCGGTATCCGGACATTCAGTTGGAGTTGCACAGCAGCGACCAGATCATCGATCTGCTGGAGCAGCGCACCGATGTGGCCATTCGTATTGGCTTGCTGCGTGATTCCACTCTGCATGCACGGCCTCTGGGCGCCAACCGTTTGCGCGTACTGGCCAGCCCAACGTACCTCGCAGCCCATGGCATGCCGCACGGTGTCGAAGAGCTGAGTCAGCACAGCCTGCTCGGCTTTACCCAACCCGAAAGCCTCAATCAGTGGCCGTTGCGTCATGCCTTGGGCGATGCCTACAGCATCGCCCCGAGCCTGAGTGCGTCCAGCGGCGAGACGCTGCGTCAACTGGCGTTGGCAGGTGCTGGAATTGTTTGCCTGGCGGATTTTATGACCGCCGCTGACCGCGCCAGCGGTGAATTGGTGCAGCTGTTGGTGAGTGATACCGTCGAGGTGCTTCAGCCGATTCATGCGGTCTACTACCGCAATACGGCGCTGGCCTCGCGCATCACCTGTTTTCTTGACTATCTGAGCAGTCAGCTGTCCACCTAGCCACCTTTGCGCTGTGCGTTGCACGGTAGGGGCAAGGATGGCGATGCGTCAGACGAAGCGCTGCAGGCCGCTTTGCAGGGCCAGATCCCAGGGCGCGACAGGGCCGAAGCGCGCCTTGAGAAACTCCAGCAACAGGCGGCTGCGCGAGTCGGTTTCACGTTCCAGGCGCAAGGCGTAGATGCCGCTGGGTTCGGGAGCAGGCAGGCCATTTTCGCAGAACAGCGGTAGCAACTCACCGCGCAGCAGGTAATCACTGATCAGCCAGGTGGGCAGGTGGGCGATCCCTAAGCCAGCAAGGGTGCTGAACAGCAGGGCTTCGGCATTGTTGGCGGTCATGCGCAGGCGCTTGGGGCGGCATAGTTGCAGTTTGCCGTCCTGCTCGAAGCGCCAGGCGTAGGGCGGTGCCAGGCTGTCCCAGTCGAGGCCGTCATGCTCCAGCAGTTCGTTCGGGCTGCGCGGTACGCCACGTCGGGCCAGGTAATCGGGGCTGGCACAGACGACGCGCACCATGGGTGAGAGTGCTGTGGCAACCAGGCGTGTGTCTGCCAGCGGGCCGATGCGCAGCACCAGATCGACTTCTCCGAGGTGGGTGCCATGCAGGTCGACAAAGCTGTCGATCAGGCGCAGTTGCACATCCAGGCCGGGGTAGGCCATCAGAAACTCGGCGATGGCCGGTGCCAGATGACGGCGGCCGAAGGGGGCGGGCGCATCGATGCGGATCAACCCTTCCGGCGCGCTGCTCAGGGAAACTGCTTCGGCGCGGGCCAGATGCAGCTCGGCGAGAATGCGCCGGGCCCGTTCGGCAAAGGCCAGGCCGGCAGACGTGGCGCGTACGGCGTGGGTGCTGCGGCTGAATAGTTGGCTGCCCAGTGAGCGCTCCAGGGCATCGATGCGCCGGGCCACGGCCGAGGGCGTCAGCGGATGGCGGCGAGCGGCTGCGGAAAAACTGCCGGTTTCCAGCACGTCGATAAACAGGCTGAGTTGATCGGTCAGGGTGTCGGGGTTCATGGTGGGGCTCGGCTGTGCGAATTATGCAAAGCCATTGTGCGTTGCTGTGCGTTTCGCTGCCAGTGGCGAATGATTAGTCTGTGCGGCATCTTTCTGGAGGCCTGTGATGACGCTGTTCGACTTTGCCTTGAACCTGCTGCTTGGACTGATTCTGGGTACGTTGGGCGGCCTGTTTGGCATTGGTGGTGGGTTGATTGCGATTCCGGCGCTGGGTGTGCTGTTTGGCCTGGATCAGCAACTGGCTCAGGGTACGGCGCTGGTGATGGTGGTGCCCAATGTGTTGCTGGCGTTGTGGCGCTACCACCAGCGCAATCGTATTGACTGGCGTCATGCCCTGGCCCTGGCGCTGACCAGCCTGTTGTTTGCCCTGGTGGGCGCGGGCTGGGCGGTTGAGCTGGATGCAGCGCGCATGCGCCTGGGGTTTGTGGCTTTTCTGGTGCTGTTGGCGGTCTACAACCTGTCACGGTTGGTCAGCAAGCCGGCCACGCTTGCCGTGGGGATGCGCTATCCCTGGCCCTGGTTGACGCTGTTGGGCAGCGGTGCGGGATTGCTAGGCGGGGTGTTCGGCGTGGGGGGGGCGGTTCTGGCGACACCAGTGCTGACCTCGGTGTTCGGTACCAGTCAGGTGGTGGCGCAGGGTTTGTCCCTGACTCTGGCGGCGCCGAGCACGGCAATTACCCTGGCGACTTATGCCCTGCATGATCACGTTGACTGGTTGCTGGGCGCTCCCCTGGCATTGGGCGGTTTGCTCAGCATCAGCTGGGGGGTGAAGTGCGCCCATGCGTTGCCTGAGCGGGTATTGCGTGGGTTGTTTGTCGGCTTTCTACTGCTCTGTGCAACCCTGCTCGCACTTAAAGTCTGAAGCCTTCGACAATCTGCTCGGCCAGTGTCTCTGTAACCTGCGACTGGGTCTGGCTGTTGCGCAGTAAAACGATGCTGGCAGAGGGCAGGCCCGGCATACCCTCTGCCTCGCCGAGGATTTGCAAGTCCGGGGTAATCAGGCTATGCAGTTGCGCGGTAATCGCCAGGCCAGCACTAACCGCCGCCATAATTGCCGACAGGCTGGGGCTGGTGTAGGCAATGCGGAAGTTACGCCCCTGGGCATCCAGGCCATTGCAGGCCCAGGAGCGGCAGAAACAGGAGGAGTTGAACATTGCCAGGGGCAGTGTTTCCAGCTCATGCAGGTTGGTGTTGCGCGCCTGCGCCCAGACCAGGTGTTCCTGGCGTAACAGCTGGCCGATCTCCGTGCCGGGTTCGCGGGTGACGATGGTCAGGTCCAGATCCTGGCGTTGCAGCAGCTGGAAGGACGGCTCGCAGTGCAGTTCCACCTGAACCAGCGGATAAGCCTGCGCGAAGCGCACCAAAATGCCCTGCATAAACCGCATCACATAGTCGTCCGGCGTGCCGATGCGCACGGTGCCGACCATATGCGGCTCGCGCATGCTGTTCATCACTTCCGCATGCAGCTTGAGAATGCGCCTGGCATAACTCAGGAGCAGCTGGCCCTCTGCCGTAAGGCTGAACTGGCGGCCGTCGCGCAGAAACAGTGGGCGCTGTACCACGTCTTCTTCCAGGCGTTTCATCTGCATGCTGACGGCCGATTGGGTGCGGTTGACCATCTCTGCTGCGCGGGTAAAGCCGCCGTGATCAGCAATCGCGACAAAGGTGCGCAGCAGTTCGCTGTCGATGCTTGGGTAACTGGCCATTCATCAATCTCTGAGATGTATTGCATAAGAAACATTCGTTGGATTGATCATAAGGCCCGCATGAGACTGTCGCCAACCCCACAAGGAGGGCGACGAGATGAAAGGGCAGAAAGGTTATGCCGTGGTGGGTACTGGGCGCACACAGGCGTTCCGGCCATTAGGTGTGTTGTGCAATATTGGCCGGCAGTTTCAGCGCTGGTGGCAGTTGGCTGAACAGCGTCAGCGTTTGGCGATGTTGGATGATGCGGCCTTGAAGGATCTCGGCTTGAGTCGGGCTGATGTGATGCAGGAAAGCGAACGGCCATTCTGGGACGATCCGCTGGCGCGTTGAGTTGCCGTGTCGCTCAACTCAGCGGCCTATTCGATTTCGCTACATGCAGCGGTACGCAGCGTGTATCGGCAGATCACTGGAGCGGCGCGCGGGTGGCGCATCCGCTACAATGCGCGCCGAATTTGTCTTGCCCGAGAGTCCGCCATGTCCGCTTGTCAGTCCCCGATTATCGTTGCCCTGGATTTCCCGACCCGTGATGCTGCGCTGGCATTGGCTGATCAGCTCGATCCCACGCTGTGCCGGGTCAAGGTGGGCAAAGAGTTGTTCACCAGCTGCGCCTCTGACATCGTCACCACGCTGCGTGACAAGGGCTTTGAGGTGTTCCTCGACTTGAAATTCCATGACATCCCCAACACCACGGCCATGGCGGTCAAAGCCGCTGCCGAGATGGGCGTGTGGATGGTCAATGTGCACTGCTCGGGCGGTCTGCGCATGATGGCGGCGTGCCGCGAAACCCTGGATACATTCAACGGCCCTAAGCCGTTGTTGATCGGGGTGACTGTGCTGACCAGCATGGAGCGTGAAGACCTGGCCGGCATCGGTCTGGATATCGAGCCACAGGAGCAGGTATTACGCCTGGCTGGCCTGGCTAACCAGGCTGGAATGGACGGCCTGGTATGTTCGGCTCAGGAAGCTCAGGCGCTTAAGGCGGCTTACCCGGGGCTGCAACTGGTGACTCCGGGGATTCGTCCGGCTGGCAGCGCCTTGGATGACCAGCGCCGTATTCTGACTCCGCGTCAGGCCCTCGACGCGGGTTCTGACTACCTGGTGATTGGTCGCCCGATCAGCCAGGCTGCCGATCCGGCGCAGGCGCTGGCGGCGGTGGTGGCGGAGCTGGCCTGATCTGCTGCGGCAAGTTCGGTTTCGCGCTTGCCGCCTGAATCTGCTTGAAAGGTTGTATACAATCGCTGCATTTCGACTAGCCAGGTTTTCTCCATGCATCCCGCCGCCGAAGATTCGCCACTGGGCAAATCCAGCGAATACATCGCTACCTACACCCCGTCTTTGCTGTTCCCGATTCCGCGTGCCGCGAAATGGGCCGAGTTGGGCCTGAGCGCCGAGACCCTGCCGTACCAGGGCGTGGACTTCTGGAACTGTTTCGAGCTGTCCTGGCTGCTGCCATCGGGCAAGCCGGTGGTGGCCATGGGCGAGTTCGCCATTCCCGCCGACTCGCCGAATATCATCGAGTCGAAATCCTTCAAGCTGTACCTCAACTCGCTGAATCAGTCGGTGTTCGGCACTGCTGACGAGCTGCTGGCGGTGCTGACACAGGACCTCTCGGCAGCCGCCGGTAAACCGGTTGGCGTGCGCGTGCGCAGCCTGACTGAGGTGGTGGCCGACGGTGTGCAAGCCGCGCCAGGTATCTGCATTGACGAGTTGGATGTTGCCATCAGCAACTATGCACAGCCGCAACCAGAACTGCTGCGTTGTGATGCCGGACGAGTAATTGAGGAAAACCTGCACAGCCATCTGCTCAAATCCAACTGCCCGGTCACCGGTCAGCCGGACTGGGGCACGCTGGTGGTGCAGTACCGTGGCCTGGCGCTGGATCACGCCAGCCTGCTGGCCTACCTGGTGAGCTTCCGCCAGCATGCGGATTTTCACGAGCAGTGCGTGGAGCGGATCTTTCTCGACTTGCAGCGCTTGCTCAAGCCTGAACATCTGACAGTCTATGCGCGTTATGTGCGCCGTGGCGGTCTGGACATCAACCCCTATCGCAGCAGTGGGCCTATCAGCCCCGATAATCAACGCTTAGTGCGCCAGTAATGCAAAACCCCAGCTAGAGCTGGGGTTTTCATTAGCGCTGCGTGCGTTTAGATGCCCATATTCGCCAGACTCTGCAGGATATTGCGCAGGGTGCCGGCAAGAGTCGGGTGGCTGGCTTCGAAACGTTCTACCGCGAGGTTAACCCCGTCGATCAGCGTGGCGTCAGGGGCCGCTGCAGCCTGGCGTGCCAGTTGCAGTTCAATTTCCTGGGTCAACACATACAGCTCGGCGCGTTCCTCTTCACTCAGCGGCGGCTGCTCTGCCAGTTGGTCGCGCAGATCTTGCAGTTGTTGCTGCAGGCGGCTTGCAGGCATGGAATTCTCCCTTCAATGATTGACTGTTTGACTGACCTTGCGCAGGGGCGAAAGGTTCGGCATGTCTTGAGGTTAATCCAAGCCAAGAGGCTTTGCTTGCTTTGGATCAAGCGCCAGGCGATGTGTTATCCGGCAAGCGGCATCAAGGTTTTTCACCTTTCTGACGACGCAAGCTGAGATCGGCCAGGCAGGTAGGCAGATCGCTGAGTTGATCGATTACTGAGTGCACGCCCAGGCGATAAAGGCTGAGGGTAGCCTGGCTGCGCAGGCGGTCACGCTCGCGAATTGGCAGACTCTGCCAGTCAGCCGGCGCTTGACCACAGAGGGGGCCGCTGATGGCCAGACCGATGGTCCAGATGCCCGCATTCAGAGCGGCTTGCAGTAAGCGCGGCTCACCGCTGACCAATACACAGCCGGTGAGCTGTTCAACCTGCAGCTCCAATAGGCTGAGCCAGATGGCATCGGGTGCTGGCCATGGCCGATGACTGCGATTGGGTGTGCCCGAGAGCCAGTCCGGCAGAGCACTGGCCAGGCAGATACTCGCATCGCGCGGCAGCTCGTCCAGCCAGGCGCAAGGCACGCCTTGCTGACGTAGCTGCTCCAACAGCGGCAGAGCAGCGTGCGTGGTCTCGCTATGTTCCTGTGCAGTGCTGCAGAGTGCCTGCTGATAGGTTTGCCACTCGGTGGGCAGCGGCTCCCGCCCCAGGCATTGGGCAAGGCTGTGCGGTTCATGTGCATCGGGGTAAAGCCGTTGCAGAGTCAGCGGCACACTGCGGGCACCAAAGTCCACAAGGCAACCGGACAAGCTGAACAGTACGGCATTAAATGCCGGCGAGGATGCAGAGTTATGCATGAGCCATCCCTAGATATGGTCTAGTCCAATTTAGCAGTGTTGCATGACAGGCTGATGACGCATGGGTGGCCAGGTGTCGCCGCCTTGCGGGCCGTTACCGGCTAGATTTTCAGGTATTTGCGCATCCGCTATGCTGTCTTTCTGAGTTGCCGCCTTATACTGCGCCATCTGATGTGGCTGCTGAGTTGTGCGGCCTGAATGCCTTCAAGGAGCGACTGTATATGCGTGTTACCGGTGCGAGCTGGATTGAACGACTGGGCTTGCTGATTGCCTGTACAGGCATGTTATTGCTGCCTGCATTGGTGCAAGCTGAGGAAGAGGATCCATGGCAGGGTTACAACCGTTTCATGTTCAAGGTTAACGATAATGTTGATGCCTATACCCTAAAGCCGTTAGCCAAGGGGTATCAGGCTGTGACGCCGCAGTTCTTCGAGGATGGTGTGCGTAACGTCTTTCGCAACATCGGTGATGTTGGCAACCTGGCGAATAATCTGCTTCAGGGCAAACTGCACGATGCCGGTGTGGACAGTGGCCGTCTGATTTTCAACACGACCTTCGGCGTGCTCGGTTTTTTTGATGTGGGCACGAGCATGGGGTTGCAGCGCAGTGATGAAGACTTCGGTCAGACACTGGGTGTCTGGGGGCTCAACAGTGGTCCGTATGTCGTGCTGCCATTGCTGGGGCCAAGCACTGTACGCGATGCTGCCGGGCGTATCCCGGATATTATGCTGACAGCGCCGATGCACATCAGCCATGTGCCTACACGTAACGTCGTAAGCGGCGTTGAGGTGGTTGATCTCCGCGCCAGACTACTCTCCGCTGAGCGTTTGGTGAGTGGCGACAAGTACATCTTTGTGCGCAATGCTTACTTGCAGAACCGTGAGTTTAAAGTGCGTGATGGCGCAGTCGAAGACGATTTCTGAGTCTGTTGGCTGAAATAAAAAGGCGGCCCTAGTGGCCGCCTTATCGTTTGTTCTGGCTGAATCAATTCATTGATATGATCGCCAGCCCCAGTGCCTGTCGACCATCTTCAAGTTCGGATACGCGAACGACTTCTGCCTGAGCATCCAGTCCACGCAACTCGTTGTGATCAGATGCAATATGGATACGCACCTTGTCGCCCATTTTCACATTGCTTCTGGCTTCAAGTTGCATGCCCGTACTAGAGAGATCCAAGCACAACGCTGGAGTTTCCTGCCCCTCATGGTGCAAGGTAACAGGTGCCTCAAGCCGCATGCGGATGTAATCGCGTTTCTCGCTGTAAGCACGATCATTCTGACTCATGGGGCACTTTCCTCTTGTTATGGGGGTTGTCCTGAGACTCTTATAACCTTGCCCGATTTGAGGTGTAAAGTCGTGTTACGACGACCGGCGCACGCTTGAATCAGCTAGCAGATGGGAGTACCGTCTGCGCCGTGATGCAAGCTGACTCTGCGCGGACAGACCTGCGGTCTGACGCATATGCCAACCTAAACCCGGCGTAGTTTGCCTGGATATCCCATGCACATGACCAGTGCCACGCTGCTGATAATCGACGACGACGATGTAGTGCGCGCAAGCCTTGCCGCCTACCTGGAGGACAGCGGTTTTCATGTGCTGCAGGCCAGTAACGGTTTGCAGGGGTTGGATGTGTTCCGCGCCGAGTCACCGGATTTGGTGATCTGTGATCTGCGCATGCCGCAAGTCGATGGTCTTGAGTTGATCCGCCGCATCAATGCCCTTCAGGTAGAAACCCCGGTCGTTGTGGTCTCCGGTGCAGGCGTGATGAGCGACGCCGTTGAGGCTTTGCGCCTGGGCGCTGCTGATTATTTGATCAAGCCCTTGGCCGATCTTGCTGTGCTGGAGCACTCTGTGCGCCGTGCCTTAGACCGTGCCAACCTGCGTCTGGAAAACCAGCGCTATCGTGAGGAGCTGGAAACTGCCAATCGTGAGCTGCAAGCCAGCCTGCACTTACTGCAAGAAGACCAGAATGCTGGGCGCCAGGTGCAGATGAACATGCTGCCAGTGACGCCTTGGCAAGCTGATGGCCTGAGTTTTGCGCACCAGATCATCCCTTCCTTGTACCTCTCCGGCGATTTTGTCGACTACTTCCGTGTCGATGACAGCCGTATTGCGTTTTATCTGGCAGATGTTTCCGGGCATGGAGCCTCTTCAGCATTCATTACCGTGCTGCTGAAGTTTATGACCACCCGGCTGTTGTATGAGTCGCGCCGAGTGGGCAGCTTTCCGGACTTCAAGCCCTCAGAAGTACTCGGTCATATCAATCGCGGCCTGATCAACTGCAAGCTGGGCAAGCACGTGACGATGCTTGGCGGTGTGATCGATCAGGCGAGTAACCGTCTGACTTACAGCATTGGCGGTCATTTGCCTTTGCCAGTGCTTTACAGCGATGGTCAGGCGCGTTATCTAGAAGGGCGTGGCTTACCGGTTGGGTTGTTTGTCGAAGCTGAGTACAAAGATCTGGAACTGGAGTTGCCAAAGGCCTTCAGTTTGACGTTACTCTCTGATGGCATTCTCGATCTGCTGCCAGGTGATACCTTGAAAGACAAGGAAACCCTGTTACCGCAGCTGATCAGCTCTGCTGGTGGCACCCTGGATGGCCTGCGTACGGCTTTTGGGCTGGCCAATCTGGGGGATATGCCGGATGATATTGCCTTGCTGGTGTTGAGCAGGAACCTTGCATGAACCCTGGGATAAGCCCCGGTAGAATTCAGTTTGCCGAACAAGATGGTACCTTCATCCTGAAGTTTGTGGGTGAGGTACGCCTGACACTTTGTTCGGCCCTGGATGCGACCATTGAGAAAATCTTCACTGCGCTGAATTTCTCAGCCATCGTGATTGATCTGACCGAGACCCGCAGTATCGACAGCACGACCCTTGGGCTTTTGGCCAAGCTGTCGATTCTCTCGCGGCAGAAGATCGGTCTGTTGCCGACAGTGGTGACCACCCACGCCGATATCACTCGACTGTTGCAGTCGATGGGGTTCGATCAGGTCTTCAATATCGTCGACACACCTGTACCGTGTCCGGATTGTCTGGACGACCTGCCGTCGCAGGATCAGTCGGAAGAGCTGGTGCGCGCCAAGGTGCTGGAAGCGCACCGCATTCTGATGGGGCTGAACGACTCCAATCGCGAAGCTTTCCACGATCTGGTCAATGCCCTCGAACACCACTGACTCGGGCCATTCAACAAACGGGGCGCTCAATGAGCGCCCCGTTTGCATTCAGGTTATTCAGGCTTGAGCAGTCAGCAGTTTTTCCAGCTTTTCCTGATCGCGGGCAAACAGACGAATGCCTTCAGCGAGTTTTTCCGTGGCCATGGCGTCTTCATTCATGGCCCAGCGGAATTGGCTTTCGCTCAGGCTCTGCTTGGCTTCGGCAGCTTTGCCAGGGCTGAGTAGACGCGCCAGTGGCTGCTGGTCATCGGCCAGTTGCTGCAGCAACTCTGGGCTGATGGTCAGGCGATCACAGCCGGCCAGTTGTTCGATTTGGCCGATATTACGGAAGCTCGCGCCCATCACCACGGTCTGGTAGGCGTTGGCCTTGTAGTAGTTGTAGATGCGCGTAACCGACTGCACGCCGGGGTCTTCTGCGCCGACAAAATCACGGCCTTCAGCCTTCTTGTACCAGTCGTAGATGCGCCCGACGAAGGGCGAAATCAAAAATACGCCGGCATCGGCGCAGGCCTGGGCTTGGGCGAAAGAGAACAGCAGCGTCAGGTTGCACTGAATGCCGGCTTTTTCCAGTTGCTCGGCGGCGCGAATGCCTTCCCAGGTCGAGGCGATCTTGATCAGTACGCGCTCGCGACCAATGCCGGCCTCTTCATACAAGCCAATCAGGCGTTCAGCGCGGTGCAGGGTGGCCTGGGTGTCGAAGGACAGGCGCGCGTCCACCTCGGTGGAAATACGCCCCGGAATGATCTTGAGGATCTCTCCGCCTACTGCGACGCCGAAGTGATCGCAGGCCAGGCCGAGGTCGCCCTGGCTGGTGTCGACGGCACGTTTCAGCTGTTCGCTATAGCCAGGCATGGCAGCGGCTTTGAGCAGCAGGGAAGGATTGGTGGTGGCATCAACCGGCTTCAGGCGGGCGATGGCGTTGAGGTCGCCGGTATCGGCGACCACCGTGGTGAACTGCTTGAGTTGATCCAGCTTTGAGGTCATGACACAGCCTTGTCGTTGCAGATGCACCGACCTTACCCGAGTCAGCGGCCTTGCAGCAATTGCGCCGCTTGATCGAACAGCGCCAAGGGCTCGCTGGCCTTGTGGATATCCACCGAGAGCAGTTGGCGAAAGCGCCGCGCGCCGTTGAAACCCTGGCCCAGGCCGAGCATATGGCGGGTGATGTGGTGCATGCTGCCGCCTTCTGCGAGGTGCGCGGCGATATAGCTGTGCATGCTCTGCATCGCCTCGAAGCGGCTCATTACGGCGCGCGTTGAGCCGAACAGCAGTTGGTCCACCTGCGCCAGCAGGTAAGGGTTGTGATAAGCCTCGCGGCCCAGCATCACGCCATCGAAGGTCTGCAGGTGCTGTTGGCAGTCTTCCAGGGTCTTGATGCCGCCATTGAGGATAATTTCCAGCTCGGGGAAGTCCTGTTTGAGTTGCGCCGCGACCTCATAACGCAATGGCGGTATTTCACGGTTCTCCTTGGGTGAGAGCCCTTCGAGAATGGCGATGCGCGCATGCACGGTAAAGCTGCGGCAGCCGGCATCGCGCACGGTGCCGACGAAGTCGCACAGCTCGGCATAGCTGTCGCGGCCGTTGATACCAATTCGGTGCTTCACCGTAACCGGGATAGCCACCGCATCTTGCATGGCTTTCACGCAGTCAGCTACAAGTTGTGGGTGGCCCATCAAACAGGCGCCGATCATGTTGTTCTGCACCCGATCACTCGGGCAGCCGACGTTGAGGTTCACCTCGTTGTAGCCTGCGGCTTGTGCCAGCTTGGCGCATGCCGCCAGATCCGCCGGCACGCTGCCGCCGAGCTGCAGGGCCAGCGGGTATTCCGCCACGTTGTGTCGCAAAAAGCGTTCTGCATCACCGTGCAAAATGGCCCCCGTGGTGACCATTTCGGTGTAAAGCAGCGCGTGCCGTGAAAGCTGACGCAGGAAAAAACGGCAATGACGATCTGTCCAATCCATCATCGGCGCAACGGAGAAGCGACGGGACACCGTAGGCGGCGAGGTTGCTGGGGTTAAGCCTTGTAGCATGGGTGTCTCCGGTGTGCGTGTTTCAGGCGTGTTTCCAGGGGGGGCGGGCATTTTTAAAGCTGGGTGGTGGGCTGTACCGCCCCAGTGCTTGCGTGTACCGACGGCCAATAGGATGTACCACCATGGCAACGATCAGACCGCGAAAGAGGGCTGATGGCACGGTCAGTTACACCGTACAAGTTTGATTTTAAAAATGGGGGTGTAAGTTTACACAGAGAGTTAGACCTTCGCGCGCAAGAAGGCGGCTGAGGCGAGTCACTTCTTGTCGACGGCGTCCGTGATCTTGGAGCACCGTCGAGCAAGATGGCAGTGTTCCTGTTATTGCTAAGCCTAAAAGCCTTCCAGAACAATCTTGCCGCGTGAAGTGCCACTTTCCAGTTGAGCGTGGGCTCGCCGCAGGTTATTGGCGTTGATGCGGCCGAAGTGCTCGCCCAGGGTGGTGCGCAAAATGCCGCCGTCGACCAGTTGGGCGACCTGCTCAAGCAATGCGTGTTGGGCTTGCATGTCCGGGGTTTCGAACAGCGAGCGGGTGTACATGAACTCCCAGTGCAGCGACAGACTCTTGCGCTTGAGTTTGACCACATCAAGCTGGGCCGGGTCGTCGATCAGCGCCAGTTGCCCCTGGGGTGCCAGGGCTTCGATCAGCTGGTCGTAGTGCTGGTCGGTGTGGGTCAGACTGGCCACATGGTCGACCTGCTGGATACCCAATTGCTGAAGCTGTGGCAGCAAGGGCTGGCTGTGGTCGATCACATGGTGGGCGCCCAATTGCTTAACCCAGGCGGCGGTTTCCGGGCGCGAGGCGGTGCCGATCACCGTCAGGCCGGTGAGCTGACGCGCCAGCTGGGTGAGTATCGAGCCAACGCCACCGGCGGCACCGATTATCAGCAGGCTTTGCCCGTGGCTGGCGCTGCCTTGGGCGATCTTCAGGCGTTCGAACAGCAGTTCCCAGGCAGTGATGGCGGTCAGGGGCAGGGCGGCGGCTTCGGCAAAACCCAGGTTCTTGGGTTTATGGCCGACGATGCGCTCGTCCACCACATGCAGTTCGCTGTTGCCGCCGGCACGTTGTAGGGCGCCGGCGTAAAACACCTCATCACCGACCTGAAACAGGCTGACGTCGCTGCCCACCGCTTGAACCACGCCGGCCACGTCCCAGCCCAGTACCTTGGCCTGGCCGTCGGTGGGGGCGACGTTACTACGAATTTTTGTGTCCACTGGGTTGACTGAGATTGCCTGTACGGCCACCAGCAGGTCGCGCGGCCCCGGCGTTGGTGCAGGCAGTTCGATGTCAAGTAACGACTCTGCGTCGCTGCTGGGCAGGGACTGGTAATAGGCGACGGCTTTCATGCAAAAACTCCGTGATAGTCAGGCAAGTGGGGTGTGGTAGGTGAGTTCGAAATTGGCCAGCAGGTGGCCGTGTTCGCGACCAAAGCGCAGAAAGTGTTCAGTCTGCCGATGGTGCTCCAGGGCGGCGGCACTGCGCCAGATTTCCAGCATGTAGAAACACTCAGGCGTGTCGCGGTCCTGGTGCAACTCATACTGCAGGCAGCCAGCTTCGGCCCGACTGGCCGGCACCAATTGGCGCAAGGCGGCTTCAAGTGTCGGGCCATGGCCTGGATGGGCGTGCAGGGTGGCGAGTAAATGTATGGTGTTGCTCATGGGCGCGCCTCGCTGTCATGCGGGTATGCCGGGTAATCGCTATAACCTTGGGCATCGCCACCGAACAAACGGCTGCTGTCAAAGTCGGCCAGTGGCAACTGTTGGGCGAGGCGCACCGGCAGGTCGGGGTTGGCTATAAACGGGCGGCCAAAGGCGATCAAGTCCACCAACCCTTGCTGCAGTAAACCCTCGCCGCGCTCACGGGTATAACGCCCGGCCACGATGATGGCGCCGTGATACGCCGCACGCAGCTTCACGCGAAATTCATGGGGAATCTGCGGGGCGTCATCCCAGTCGGCTTCCGACAGGTGCAGATAACCGACGCCTACGCGGTCAAGGTACGCGGCAGCCTCAAGGATGGTCGGGATAATGTCCGGGCAGGCCATATTGCGCGCGGTAATAAACGGTGCCAGGCGCACACCCACCCGCGCCGCGCCGATTTCTTCGGCCGCTGCGCTGACCACCTCTTGAAGAAAACGCAGGCGTCGCTCGCGGCTGCCGCCATAAGCGTCGGTGCGCTGATTAGAGGTGCTGCGCAGAAACTGGTCGATCAGATAGCCATTGGCGCCATGGATCTCCACCCCGTCAAAACCCGCGAGGTCGGCATTGCGCGCGGCTCGGCGGTAGTCCTCGATGATAGCGGCGATGTCGGTGGTGCTCAGTTCGCGTGGTGTTGGGCAGTCGAGCATACGGCCGACGCCATCGTCACCTACCACCCACACCTGCGCATCCGGTGCCAGAGCAGATGGCGCCACCGGCAAAGCATCGGCATGAAAGCTGGAATGGGACATGCGCCCCACGTGCCAGAGTTGCAGGTAGATGCGCCCACCGGCGGCATGCACGGCATCGGTCACTTGCCGCCAACCGCTGACTTGCTCGGCACTGTAAATGCCCGGAGTAAAGCTGTAGCCCTTGCCCTGTGGGCTGATCTGCGTGGCCTCCGTGATGATCAGGCCGGCGCTGGCACGCTGGGCGTAATACTCGGCCATCAGTGCGTTGGCACTGTCGCCGGGCTGGCTGCTGCGGGCGCGGGTCATGGGGGCCATCACAATGCGGTTGGGCAGTTCACGGCCAGCCAGGGTTATGGGTTGAAACAGCGTGCTAGTGGTCATGTGCGGGGTCCTTGTTGGCAGGTTCAGGCCGGTGCGCCGGCGTTGTTCTGATAGTGATAAGTGCTGGGCAGGGGTTGCGCGGCTGGTGCATCCAGTTCCAGCAGCAGACCGCCGGGGAGCTGTACGAAGATTTGCCAGAGACCGTCTTCCGGCACCTGAGCGATCTGATGGGGCAGGCCACTGGCTTGTACTCGCTGCAATACCACCGCAGCATCGCTGTCGGTGTACAAGGCAATATGGCTGAGGATAGGTTCGCTCACATCGCCGCGCTCAATGACATGCACCAGCGCCTGGTCGCCCTGATACAGCCAGCGGCCGGGGAACGGGAAGGGCGGACGTGGGCCCGGCTGCAAGCCGAGCAAGTCGCCGAACAGGTGCTGCAACGGCGCGCCGTCGTGGGTGTTGAATGCCAGGTGATCGAAGTGCCAGGTCATGGCCACTGCTCCGTGGTGGGCGTGGTTGCATGATCAAACAATGGTAGTGGCGGAAAAAGCCGGGTAAAAAGGAATCACTTGTTAAGAGTTTTAATCAATGAGCTCGATTCTTGATCTGGATATTTTCGTGCGCACGGCCGACAGCGGCAGTTTTTCCGCGGCGGCGCGGGCCCTTGAGCTAACCCCGGCCGCGGCGAGCATTGCCATCAAACGCCTGGAAACCCGCCTCGGTGTGCGCCTGCTGGTGCGCTCCACGCGCAGCCTGCGCCTCACCGATGAAGGCCGCCGTTATCTGGACAGCGTGCGCCTGGCCCTCGGTGCCCTGGCCGAAGGCGAGCAGGCGCTGAAGGCCCATACCCTGGGCCTGAGCGGCACCCTGCAATTGGCCGCGCCCTCGGATTTCGGCCGTAACGTGCTGTTGCCCTGGTTGGATGAGTTCAAGCAGCAGCACCCGCATATCCAGTTGCGCCTGCTGCTTAATGATCGCAATGCCGACCTGTTCCGCGAGCCGGTGGACATCGCCTTGCGCTACGGCGTACCGGTCGACTCCAGCCTGGTGGCCTTGTCCATCGCACCGCAGCACCGCCGGATGGTCTGCGCCAGCCCGGCCTACCTGGCGCAGCATGGCACGCCGCAGAGTCCGACTGAGCTGGCCGATCATCGGGCGGTGCTGTATCTGCGTAATGAACGCGCCTACGACCTCTGGCGCTTCAGCCGTGGCAGCGAGGTGCAGGAGGTGCGCGTCAGTGGTGATTATGTGTGTGACGACGGCGAAGTGGCGCGGCGCTGGGCGTTGGCCGGGCACGGCATCGTCTACAAGGCGCAACTGGATGTGCAGGCCGACCTCGATGCCGGGCGTTTGATGCCGCTGCTGACGGACTGGCAGGGCGAGAGCGCGCCGTTCAATCTGTTGTGCCCCCATCGCGCCCAGGTGTCCGAGCGGGTCAAGCTGTTACAGGCGTTTCTGCAGCAGCGCTGTGCGGCCTTGCTGGCTTAAAAGAGCTTACTGTCAGCTGGCTGCCACGGTCACTGTGATGAATCAGGCCACCCGTGCGATGCGGCTGACGGGCATACAGGGCTTGCTCCAGGGCATCCAGTACGAAGTCCGTCC
>NZ_QAIG01000011.1:123124-151344 GCF_003060885.1 Pseudomonas sp. HMWF032 | reverse complement strand
GGCAATATTCGAGTGTTAATTTTTTTAATATTTATAGATAAAAACGTATCAATTGATATCGATAAGTGGGAGCAAGATTACTCATATTCGACTAGCACTCCTCAGGTCATTACTAGAGTGCTGAGGAACACATAATAAGTTCTTCAAGGTGGACACCTTTTGTCCCCCCTTACGCAAGCGCATAGGGCTTCATAGTTTGCCCTAAAGAAAATTGTCTAGGCGTAGAGAAATAAATGATGAGTGCAAATTTAAGGGATGTGGTTTCAGACTGGGGTGGCTTCGAAGAATTTGTAAAGGAAATTCATGAGGGCGAAGATGTCATCGTAGAAAGGAATGTAACTCTTACAGGGCTATCCGGTGCCCCCCGACAGATTGATGTCTATGTGACACACGCAAAAGGACCCTATAAATATTCCACGTTGATTGAATGCAAGCACTGGAAAAATAAGGTCAAGCGACAGCAAGTTGAAAACATGTACGCAAGCATGGAAGATTTAGGTGCCTCTAAAGGAGTGATTTTCACAACGTTAGGCTACCAGTCTGGTGCAGCATTATATGCTAAAGCCAAAAACATTGACATTTATGTTATTAGAGACCTAACTCCTGAAGAGTGGGGGAATCCAGGGAGGTTAATTGAGTTTTATATTCAAATCTCATCTAAAACTATTTTGTCCATTGACTGCCAAAATACTATGGTTGCAAAAATAGTAGGGGCGAATGAAGAATATAATCCGGAAATATCGCTTAATTTTGGGGTCAAAGACAAAATACTTCAAGAAATTACATCATTAAACCAAAAGACCGGTGAGCTTGAAGTATTCTCTGCAGTGGAAAACCAAATTGTATCTAGCCATAAGAAAAAAGGAGCTACCCTAGAAGAATATTTGGAAGTGGCTTCGTCGCACGGTCAAAAATCTATAGATGAGAAGAGTTTTCTGATAAATGGCGGCGAAGATTGTACGCGTTACTTCCAAGTTAATGTTGAAATGCCTTTTAAAGATAAAGGTGAGATGCTAATGGTCATAAGCAAGGGGCAGCTTGTTTATATGCCTAAAATAGTTATGAAGGTCGGAATTAAAATTCACCAATTTAAGTTTTCTCACGATAGAAGTAGTAATCTTTTATATGCTTTGGCTGTCGAGGATTGTATTGGCAGCAATACATTTGCAGTAAGTAAAGGAAAAGACCGAGAGGCGACAAGTTGGTTGCCTTTATCTAGGGATGACTCGCCTAAGCAAGAAGATTCATTGGTTAATGGATCTATTATGAAAGTAACTGCAAGCGGATTTTTTGATCCATCAGAAATGGCGGGACTAAAAGAAGTCGAACTTAAAGAGTAGCCTATTAAATCTGATGGTTAGACAGCCCATAACAATTTAATCAACTTAGCTCCTATTGCGCTGGACGCAGCAACGCTGCGCCGGGTATTGAGGCGTTAGATTGTGTTTCTAATTTCTATACTGGAGTCCAACGCGAGACTTGCAGTTCCTTTGCTCAACGCTTCCGTTCGGGCTTCCGCACACCCAGTCTTTTAGCTTTTGCTCTTCTTTGATCACAGTCACCCGCATTTTTGCGGCGGGTTTTTCTGGCTCTATTGGTTGATAGGTGTCTTCGAAGGCCAGCACATTATCTGCGCCTCTCGGTTTGTAGTTCAGATCATTGAATACTGTTTGTTTGGTTGCAGTTTTTGTAGGCAGCTCCGCCTGCGGTTGAGACATTGCGTCTCGCCTTGCCTGCTCTTCGACTACTTTGCTCCAATCGGTCTCGGGCTCGGCTCGACGGATTTCGGCAACTGGTAGGGCGGTTGGCTGCTGCTTGCTTTCGGCCAGGTTCTTTACGGTGCCCTGCAGGAAGGCTTGGCTAGCTACGTAAAGTGCGCCGATGGTGACAACGGTGCCTATCAGGCCTGGTATCACTACACCCAGGTTGCCGCGTTTGCGGCTGCTGCTTCTGATCCATTCGGGGGCGTCATGCCTGTCAGCCTTCATCCTTTTCTCTCCCTGTCCTTCGGGCGTACCAGCGTCTAGTCACTTCCTGGGTGATCGCTATCCCGCGTCGGGTTTGCTCAAGTTTCGGTTGGCTTCGTCATATTCAGGGCTGACCTGTCCGCTTTCTGGCATCACCTCACCAGTCGTAAGCCACCAGCGGTACTGAGGGAACACTTTGCCTATTTCCTCAATCTCTCGCGTGCCTACTCGTGCGCGCCCTCTCTTTACGTTCTGCCAGCGGAAGTACTCCTTCGTTCCCGATTCAGCGAAGGCAGAGAGTCCAGCCAGGTCAATCAATTGAATAGCTCTATCAGCTATCGGGTCTTCCATTGAAAATAATTCGCTTAGTCATATGTACACGGTGGCGCGGCGGTGTACTATTTACTTAAGTACATAGTACGCAAGTCACTGCTGCCGATTAATGCTGAACATAGTGGATTAAAGCTTATGGATACGGAAGGTCTCGACCCTCAAAAGCTGCACGGTGCACCGCCCCTGATGCCCTGGCCCAAGTTCGCTGAGTGGATCGGCATGGGCGATGAGCCGATTGTCGTTCGCTCCTGGGTGGAACGCGGCTACCTACCTTCTAAAAAGGTCGGGAAACGCACCATGGTTAACGTCGTGCGGCTGGTGCAGCAGCTGCTGGATGAGGAGTAAGGCACATGAGCCGAACTGACCCGCAATTCAAGTTGCGCGTGCCGCCCGCACTGCGCCTGCTGATCGAACAAGCCGCCCACGCTACTCGCCGCTCGATGAACGCCGAAATGGTCGTGCGCCTGGAAGCCAGCTTCGCCAAGGAACAGCCTCCGCAGGAGAAACAACCATGAGCAAGGCAGACGACAGCCTGGATCTGTGCAGCGTTAAGACCTTTGCCGAAATGAGCGGCATATCCATCGAAGAGTCAATCGACTGGGTGGATAACGGCACCGTCCCCAGCATGCGGCTGGCCGACTTCCGCATGGTCAACCTCGCTCGCCTGCGTGCGGATCTGCTCAAGGGTAAAACCGAGTTCAAAGCGGGGGACTACAGCCATGCCTAACCCAAGTCATGCCCTGGATGCGGTCACCGCTGTTGGCTACATCGGCAAACCTGTTCACGTCGAGCTTGAGTGGGACGGTGATCCTGAGCCGTTCTGTCGCTCGGGGTACGTAATAGGCATCGTGCTGCCGGTTAAAGGTGTGCAGAAGCAGGCCTATCTGATGGTCATGAGCCCTGGTGAAGAGTTTCCCGTGGAAGCCTACCTAGAGGACATCCGCTCCATCCGCATTGCTGATCAGATGGAGGGCTGTAGCCATGACTAGCCCTTGCCTCTCTCCCGATGCTGCCACTGCTATCAGCTACATCGGCAAAACCGCGCTCATGGAATTGCGCTGGGATGATGAGCCGGAATCGATGTTTCAGGTCATGCACATTGTTGGCGTAGTCCTGCCCATGGAAGGCATCTGTGACCATGCCTGCTTCATGGCCGTTTATTTCGACACGACTGACCCCTACCCGGAGCGGGTCTTCTTCCATGAAATCCGCAACATTTGGGCGGTGCAGCACCGCGACCGGCATGGTTCCGGCAACGTACTGGGCTGCATCGCCCACCCTAACTCGGCTGGGTCAAGGGCCGCGCTCCCGGCTCGTCGGAACAGCTCCACCGTTCCGTCGAACGGAAGCACGGGCGCAGCGCACCCTTGACGCGGTATGCCTATGAACAGCCTATCAACGGGAGCATGGGGTAGCTTCTTCGCCCCATGCTCCCGAGCCCTCGGCGGCAAGAGCAGGATGACAAGGGCAGCGCCCTTGGTGTGCTTTGCCTTCGGCCAGCGTCTGCAGCTACTCCTGTTACTGATCGCCCTTACGCCCTGGAGCGCGTTGACAGCCAGCCCGCCACCAGAGAACCAAGGCGCAAAAGCCCTCGCGCTGGATCAGAACTGCCCCCAGCCAGCAGCTAGACCCAACCTCAAGCAAGAACCCCAACAGCAACCCGAAACCAGCCTTGCGCGCTCTCGCGAGCGCCAGAGTGGCTCGGTTCAGAACGAAGGCGCGAGCGAGCGTGCGCATGCGCTTTTTAGCGCATGCGCGAGGGACGAGCGCCGCGCCAAAAGCGCGCGCTGACGTCCCTGTAACACGTCAGATAACAAGAAATTAACTTCCGCATTAATCAGCAATAGGTGACCAAATGGCAATCGTTAAAGACCATATGAGACTGAACGCAATCACGGCAGAAGAAGACAAGCGCGGACGTTTGTTTATTGATCCGGGTAATTACTCGCTCACTAACCTGTCAGGCGTTCGCTTGCTCCGTTGCGGCGTCGATACGGTGCGCCAGTTGTACCGGGGCATGATCCGACCGGAAATCATGGCGTTATTCGACAACCCTGGTGTCTTGGTCGAATTTGCTGGTCAACGCTGGCATGCGGGACGGGTAGGGCGTGATTCTGGTTACCAGTACAAGCTCCAGAATGCTGACCTGGGCATCATCCTGTTGGTGAAGAACTTCAACGCCAAGCTAGACACCATCGGCCCCCATCTGAAAATCGAAGTGTCACCCCACGCAATCGACAGCCTGTCGCCTGAGCGCCTGCAGGCCCGGTTAGATTTTTACGCCGCCCAGGTGCTGACGCATGTTGAGCTTAACCAGTGCGCAGTTCACCTAGCTCTAGACCTTCAGGGCTGGACGCCTCCCGCTGATCTGGTGGCCCGCATGCACTGTAAGGCCCGCACTCACCGTGACATTACAGGCATTAACGAAATCAACTGGGCTACCAAGTCCAGCACCTACGGACGGGGCGAAACGTCTATGTTTGGCTCTGCCAGTGGCGTTCAGCTCTGTATCTACAACAAGACCGAGCAAGCCCGAGCTACTGACAAGCTCGACTACTGGGAAAGCGTTTGGAAGCGTCGCGACAGCTTCGACGATCAAGACCCCGACAACTACAACCCAGCCCAGGACGTTTGGCGTGTAGAGCTTCGCTATCACCATTCCATCATCCAACAATTCGCCAGCGGCTCCGTCGATCTGCACACCGGCCAGATTATCGACACATCATCCTTTGAGGGCTTTGCAGCTCACCTAGACGGCCTGTGGCGCTATGGCCTGCGTCAATTCAAACTGTTGATCCGTCCTGGCTACTACGCCCCAATCTGGACGCTTATTCGTGATGACGTACGGGTAGACCTGCCTGTCGATTCGTTGCTCGATGACACTGAGTACAAGCGCTATTACAAAACGTCGCGTGGTTTCTCCGGTAAGAACGTGGAACTGTTCTTGGGAAACTTCGTAAGCCTGCTGGCACGGGAGCGAGTGGGCGCTAGACGAGCATTTCACACCCTCAAGGATTGGGATTGCTGGCCCGTAATTCGTGACCACTATGCCGCTAAGGGCATGGACGAAGACGCCTTGTATAAGCACATCAAGGGCATTCTTGAAGAGCGCCATGTTAGGTGGGGGCGTGCCGTATGAGTGTGAAACGGCTCGAGGATGGTCGCTGGCTGGCCGATGTTCAGCCCATTCGTGGTCAACGCTTTCGCAAGCTGTTTGATACCAAGGCTGAAGCACTCCGTTATGAGATTTTCATTCAGTCCAACAAGGCCAAGGATGCCGGCTGGAACCCCAAAGCCTCCGATCGGCGCAAGCTCTCGGAATTGGTGACGCTCTGGTATGACCTCCACGGTCACATGCTCAAGGATGGTCTACGTCGAAAGACTAGGCTCGATGCTATGTGCGTTCGGCTCCGTAACCCGGTAGCTGTAAAGCTCGATGCTTCGGTCTATGCCCATGATCGGCGCGTTCGCTCTGAAAACGGCACCAGTCCTAAGACCCTCAACAATGAGTTGGGCTACCTGCGTGCGGTGTTCAATGAGCTTCGTGGCCTTGGCCAGATCGACTACGCCAACCCATTGGAGCTGGTGAAGCCATTCCGCATTGATGAGCGTGAACTGTCCTGGCTCACAGATGATCAGGTAACCATTCTGCTCGACGCCATCCGCAAGCACTCGGGCAACCCGCATGTCGAACCGATCACCCTGCTTTGCCTGGCAACTGGAGCGCGTTGGTCTGAGGCAGAAGGGCTAATCCCGGCCCGGTTGCGTAATGGCTCGGTGACTTACAGTAAGACCAAATCCAGCCGCGTCCGCACGGTGCCAATTGATCCGGCCCTGGAGACATTCATAAGGGAACACTGGAAGCGTCATGGCCCGTTCACTGGCTCAATCAGCTCGTTTCGTCGTGCCCTGGTTCGATCAGGAATCCAGCTACCGAAAGGGCAGGCCAGCCACGCGCTTCGTCACACCTTCGCCAGTCACTTCATACAGAAGGGCGGCAACATCCTCACCCTGCAAAAGATCCTGGGTCACTCCAGCTTGGCTATGACAATGCGCTATTCGCACCTAGCCCCGGAGCATCTGGCCGAGGCGGTGAGGTTGAGTCCGTTGGCAGGGCATATCCTTCGCTCTCACTAGATTGCCATGCCCTTCATTTCTAGCTTGGGCTTCATGCTTTGTAGTTCTGGCTGTCAGCGAGCGACCCAACGCTGTTGCTCGTCAACGGCACGTATCGGCTAGATGCGGACGCTCGGGATTAGAAAATATCAGCTTCTCAAGCTGCTCACATGCGGTAAGCGGCTACTGAAACTCAGCAATGTAGAGCGGAGGTTCCTGCATATATGCATTCAAATCAACGCGACCACGTTCATTCTTAGCTTGGTTCCACATGGTATTGAGCGGCTCAAGCAATGGTCCCGCGTTCAGCAACTGCCGCACCTCACTGCAGTAGGCTGCGCGCTCAGGTTCGACGCCCGATTCCGGATAGCGTGCAACCAATACCAGGAAACAGCTCAAATAAAATCGTGCGCCTTCATCGTGTTCGATAGTCGCCATATTGGAGGCATCCATGCTCCTGACCCAGTGCGCCCCCATGTAGTTGTATAGGCAGTAGGGATTGCTGGGAGCCGTGCCATCCAGCCACCTGCATGTATCGGCGTAGTAGATGCGACCAAAATAGCCGCCGGGGGCGAACAGCTTTTTGCCGTCGTACTGCAGGTGCTCGCTGCCAGGTGTTTGCCCACTGAGGAAGTGATAAAGCTTTTTTTCACACCCGCCCATGAAACCGAGTGGGGGAATGACATCGGATCCGGAGAAAGGCTCGCTGCCATCAAAATAACGGGCGCCGGCTTTCTGAACCAAAACCTCGTACGAAGCGGAAAGGCTTCCAGCGATTATGTGGTCCCCAAGAGGCCCTCTGCCGACTTCCGACCATGACCCACGATCGCCGGTGGGCTCAATGCTGACATTAGTCGTCCATTGCGTAGGCCCAGCAAGCAGGCGCTCAGTAATCTTCACCCAACTTTCAATGCTTTGATCCGGGGCCAACCACAGACGATAGACCAAGGGCAGCGGGTCGCTTTCATAGGGCTCGATATTGGGTTCCTTGCCCCGAATGAAATAGGCCTCACATGCTTTCAGCGAGACCCGGCACTTAGCGTACTGCAGGCGAAACTTGATATCGGCCCAGGCAGCTTTTCGCAGTTCCATTTGCGCTTTGTCTAGGCGACTCTCTGGTGCCGGGGAACGTTTGACAGCGAGCAGTCTTGCCTCAGTGGGTGAGGTCGGTGCATCTTCCTCTGCGACCGTGGTGTACTTCTTTCGCAGGGCCTTGAACCGTGCCTGTGCCGCCTCGGGCACATAGATGCTGGTGCAAGCGTCATCTCCGTTGTGGAAGTCCACCCAGCGCCCAGGCAGGTTCGCTCGCTTGGCGAAACGATTCAGTGCTTTGACGAAATCGTCTGTGAACCAGTCAGAGTCCTCCACCCCATTGACCTTGATACGCTGTTTTTTACCGGCATGGTGGAACTCTAGTGTCAGGCTGTCCCAGCCATCGTCGGAGTCAGCTTCGATGTTCGAAGGCACAAACGAGCCGCCGCTGGCTTCGGCGTAGGCAAGGAGAAGACGTGGATACGCGCCGATGGGATCTTCTCCCTGCTCCTCGTTGTGGCTGACAGTGCGATGGGCAAAGAGAGTTTGCAGATAGAAACTGGCGTCTTGGGAGTGTGCCTGCTGAGTAGCTGCTAGCGCTGCAGTGTCTATACCCAGCCCATGCTCATCGGAAAGCGTTTGGAGTGCTTTGAGAAATGCCGAGGTGGCTTTGGCGTCCAGTTGCATCCGTTTGTCCTCTCTAGGTCCTTTGACTACCTCAGTTCTCCTGGCTGCGTCACCCACCGATGAGAGGCGCGGAAAACCGGTTGATAATCTAACAGGCGGGCTTAAGGAATGGCCAGTGTGGGGCGCTATTAGATTGGGGATAAGTCGGCTCCCGGTGGATGGAAACACCAGTCTAAGCGTCCGCTTTTGGCCGTTCTCTGCCGGTCATCACTGCTGCGTACGACTGGTCAGGTAAGTGCAATTTCGCACGATCGAGAGACTTCTATGGAAATGGGGAGTCGATGGACATCGAACGCATTCAGCAGCTCTTGATTGAAACGTGACACTTTCGGGACAGTCGACAAGTGTCGAAAGCAAAAACCCCTGACTTTCTCTAGGAAAATCAGGGGCTTAAGGTGTTTCTAATTGGTGGAGCCGGGGGGATTTGAACCCCCGTCCGCCAGTTCTCCACTGTCGGTACTACATGCTTAGCCGTGTCTATTGAGTTAATCCGCAGCCGCCCGACGGGCAGGGTGCTTTGGACGAGTTGTGTAAGTTTTAGCCACTTCGTCCACAACGTACTACGCGGCGATCCTGTTCTGCATGACAATCACTTCAGGTTTACAGGCATCCCCTAGTGATCGCTGGAGCCGAAGCTACCAGAAGGACTAGTCGCGCCGCTTACGCAGCGAGAGCGTAGCCCTCGTAGTTTTCGTCATTGGCAACTATAGAAAGTTGCAACAGTGGATTTACGACTTCTGTTACCAAGTCGGCATGCACCTCGAGCTTCGCTACCGGCGTCGAATCCTAATCGGCCCCGAAACTTTTGCTCTGCTACTGGGACGCGAGTTTACGCCAAAGGTTCCACAGCGTCGACCCGGCATTTGTCTGCGGACGCGTCAGGGCGTAGCCGGCTATGATGGTTGTCTGCATAACCGACTGTTCTGGATGAGATTGCCGTATGTCGCGTGTACCGCGTTATCCCTTGCGCCAGTGGATCTGGCGCGCTTTTGTGCAGAGCGCCCTGATCCCGTTGATTCTTGTCGAGTCAGTGTTGATCACGGTGTATTTGCTGAGCAATGCCGCGATTCGCGATGCGCAGATCGAGCATCTGCAGGAGAGCGCCCTTAAGGACTTGGCAGCGGCGGTTCAGCGTGAAGGTCAGGTGATTGATGGGCGTCTGCGTTCGGTTGAGGCGCAGGTGCAGATTTTTCGGGATGCAGCACTGAATGCCTTGCTTGATCAACGCTTTCAGCCCGATGAGCTGGAGCGCCAGCGTCATGCCCTAACGGACAATGGGGTGTATTACACCCGCAGCGACGATGGTCGTGCGGCGTCCTTTTATGCCAACAGCACGCCCGTGGCGCAGCAGGATCATGGCAAGGCAATGCGGCTGTCGCAGCTTGATCCGCTGATGCGCTCGATTCAGAAGGCCAACCCACGGGTGGCGGCGGCCTACTTCAACAGTTGGGACAGCTATAACCGCATCTACCCTTTTTTCATGACGCACGAGCAATATCCCCATGACATGGTGATACCCGATTACAACTTCTATTACCTGGCTGACGCCAAGCACAACCCGGAGCGCAAGGTGGCCTGGACTGACGTCTACCTCGATCCAGCAGGCATGGGCTGGATGATGTCGGCCGTGGCACCGGTTTATCGCGGTGATTTTCTGGAAGGGGTGGTGGGACTGGATATCACCGTGGGGCAGATGCTCGGCGAGATCGGTGAGCTGGATGTGCCGTGGAAGGGTTACGCCATGCTGGTCAGCCGCGACCATAACATCATGGCTTTGCCGCAAGCGGGTGAAGAGGATTTCGGCCTGCGCGAGCTGACTGAATACTCCTATGCCGAGGCCGTGCGCCGCGAGGTACTCAAGCCTGAGGACTTCAATCTGGGCAAGCGTGCCGAGATGCAGCCGCTGCTGCAGGCCATGACCGCAGGACAGGGCAATGTGCAGGAGGTCATGCTCGGTGGGCGCAAGCAGTTGATTGCCTGGAGCGAGATTCCGCAGACCGGCTGGCAGCTGCTGCTGGTGGTGGATGAAGCCAATATCTTCAGTGAGACCAACCGCCTGGCTGAGCGCTACCTGTACATCGGTTATCTGCTGATTCTCGGTCTGGTGTTGTTCTATCTGCTGTTCTTTGCGCTGATGTGGTTGCGTTCGCGGCGGCTGAGTGAGCAATTGGTGCAGCCGATTGATGGGGTTATTGGCATGATGCGCGAGCTGGGGCAGGGCAATTACCAACCGGCGGCGCAGAGTAGCCAGATCGATGAGTTGGTGAGTATGGCCAAGGCCGTGCAGCAGACCGGTGAGCAATTGCAGGCCAGTGAAACGCAGCGGGTCGAGGCGCAGCGGATTCTCCAACTGGTGCTGGAAAGCACCACCGAAAGCCTTTGGGAGGTTGACGCGCAAACCATGAGCATCAGCCTCAGCGAGCGTTTTCTCAAACGCTTCGGGCTGACACAGGCGCGCATGGCCTTCAGCGAGTTTAACCAGCGTGTGCATCCCAATGATCTGGAGCGTATCCGCCACCTGCGTCAGCTGTTTGCCAGCAGTAGTGAGGATCGTTTCGAGGCCGAGTATCGCTACGCCGATGCGCAGGGCGATTATGTTTGGCTGCTCAGTCGCGGCAAAGTCCTGGAGCGTGGCGCTGATGGGCGCGCCTTGCGCGCGGCCGGCACCCATGTCGATATCACCCGCCTCAAGCAGGTGCAGGAAGACCTGCGTCGCACCAGCCTGGAGGCCCAGGCTGCCAGTCAGGCCAAGAGCCGTTTTCTGTCGAGCATGAGCCATGAACTGCGCACGCCGCTCAATGCGATTTACGGCTTTGGTCAGTTGATCGAACTGGAGGTTCAGGAAAAGCCCGATGCCAAGCAGGAGGCCGACTACGCCCGTGAGATCGTTAATGCCAGCCGGCACCTGACTGCTCTGGTGGATGACATTCTTGACCTGTCGAGCATCGAGAGCCGTCGCCAGCAGCTCAAGCTGCAACCGGTTGAAGTGGGTGCGCTGTTGCATGGTTGCGCCGAGCTGGTACTGCCGGATGTGCAGCAGCGGCAACTGCAGTTGCAGGTACTGGCCGAGTCGGATGCAGGGCTGTATGTGCAGGCGGACCCGCGGCGGGTGCGCCAGGTGCTGCTTAACCTGTTGTCCAACGCGATCAAGTACAACAGCCCGCAGGGGCTGATTCGGCTGGGCTACGAAGTGCGCTCGGATTGTGTGCGGCTGTGGGTCGAAGACAATGGGGCGGGGCTCAGCATTGAGCAGCAGGCGGGGCTGTTTCAGCCATTCCAGCGCCTGGGTCGGGAGAATTCCAGCATTCCAGGTACCGGCATTGGTCTGGTGCTGTGCCGTGAGCTGGCCAGCCTGATGGCCGGGGAAATGGGCTTTAGCAGTACGGTTGGCACGGGGAGTCGCTTCTGGATTGACCTGCCGGGCGCGGCTGCCCCCGCGTTACAGCCTGCTCAGCAGAGCACTGCAGCAGGGCAGCAGTCCCGACCGCTGGCCGAGGTGCTGTGCGTGGAAGACCACCCAGCCTGCCTGAAGGTGGTGCAGGAAGCACTGCGCGAATTTGCCGAGGTGCGCGGAGCAGGTTCGGTGCAGCGTGCTCTGGCCGACCTGGAGCAATGTACGCCGACCCTGCTGTTGCTGGATCTTGACCTGCCCGATGGCGATGGCTTGCAGGTGCTTGATGCCATGCGCCAGAACCCGCGCCTGCAGTCGGTGCCGGTGCTGATTATCAGCGCTGCCGCGGATGAAAATCTGTTCAACGAGGCACGTCGCCGCGGCGCGCAGGCCTGCCTGGCCAAACCGATTGATCTGGCTCAGGTGCGTCAGGTGGCGCTGAGCCTGTTGGGTCAGGCTTTCTGAAGCGGGCCGGGCACATGTGCCCGGCCTTGGGGCTGAGTCAGCGGATGGCGTGACTGACTCGGTCCAGCAAATACACCAGCCCGTGATAATCGATGCCGCCGTGCTGGCTCAGGCCGATTTCACAGGTGCGGCTGGTGCTGATGCCTTCCTCGCAATGCTGCACCGCTGACTTCAGGCTGCGCAGGGCGTGGTCGTTCAGCTCGGGTGTGGTAAAGCCCTTATCGCCGGCAAAGCCGCAGCAGTGAATACCTTCGGGAATCACCACCTCTGAGGTGCAGCGCCGCACGATATCGATCAAGCCCTGTGCCTCGCCCAGGTGCTGGGTGCTGCAGGTGACGTGCACGGCGACCGGTTTGTCCTGCGGGGTGATGTGCAGGCGGTCGAGCAGGTGCTCACGGATAAATTTCACCGGATCATGCAGGTTCAGGCGGCTGTCGAGGCCGTCCTGCATCAGCCGTAAGGTGCACGGGCTGGTGTCGCAGTAGATCGGATCAAGGCCGCCACGGCTGGCTTTGAGCAGCGCGTCGATCAACTCCTGTTTCTTGCGCTCGGCTTGTTCGGCATAGCCTTTGGAGGCAAACGGCTGACCGCAGCAGAGGGTGTCCAGCTCCGCCGGGAACACCACCTGAAAGCCGCCTTTTTCCAGCAGCGCGCGGGTTTTGTCGAGTAATGGCATTTGCTCGCGATCACCCACGGCCGGGCCCATGGCGCGAGACACACAGGCGGCCAGATAGACCACCCGTGGCCGGGTATCTTCCATCACCGCAGGCAATTGCAGGCGCTGCATGGCTTGCGGCATCGCTGGCGTCCACTGCGGCACGCGGCCCTGACTGGCCTTGCTCAGCGCCGCCGAAGTGCGCGCCAGTAACGGTGCGCCCAAGACGCGGCGCGCGCCGTTGGCCACGTAGAGCATCAGCCGTGCACCTTGCAGGGCGCGGTGGAAGTTATTCGCCAGCCAGTCGGCACTGCGCGGGCTGTTGGCATCGCGGGCGCGCAGTCGGCGCACCAGGTCGCCGGTATTAATGCCCACCGGGCAGCGTTGCGCGCACAGGCCAGTGGCGGCGCAGGTGTCGATGCCTTGATATTGATAAGCCGCTTCCAGCTCGCGGGTGTCGATGCCCGCGCGCTTTTTTGCCTGAATATCGCGCCAGATCACGATGCGCTGGCGCGGGCTCAAGGTCAGCCCTTTTGACGGGCACACTGGCTCACAGAAACCGCACTCGATGCACTTGTCGACGATTTCGTCGGCGGCCGGCAGCGGTTTGAGGTGTTTCAGGTGAATGTTGCGATCTTCGCTGAGGATCACGTCCGGGTTGAGAATGCCCTGGGGGTCGAGCAGGCGTTTGATTTGCCACATCAGCTGGTAGGCGTCCGCGCCCCATTCCAGCTCAACGAAGGGGGCCATGTTGCGCCCGGTGCCGTGCTCGGCCTTCAGCGAGCCGCCGAACTCCACGGCCACCAGGTGCGCGACGTCTTGCATAAAAGCTTCGTAGCGGGCTTTTTCCGCCTCGCTGTCAAAGCCTTGGGTGAAGACGAAGTGCAGGTTGCCTTCCAGGGCGTGGCCGAAAATGATCGCCTCGTCGTAGCCGTGCTTATCGAACAGGGCGAGTAAGCGGTTAACGCCTTCGGCGAGTTGTTCGATGGGGAAGGTGACGTCTTCGATGATCACTGTGGTGCCGGTTTGGCGCACGGCACCGACGGCAGGGAAGGTGTCTTTGCGGATCTTCCACAGCAGGTTGTAAACGGCCGGGTCTTCGCTGAAATCCACCTGCTTTTCCAGTGGGAAGTCAGCGATGGACGTCATGATCAGTTGCAGCTGCTCGTGCAGCAGGCTTTGGCTGGCGGCGCGCGATTCGATCAGCAGGGCGCAGGCGTGGTCAGACAGGCTTTTGACCCATTCCGGCATGCCGGGTTTGTTCTGCACCGAGCGCAGGCTGCGCCGGTCGAGCAGTTCCACGGCAGACACCGGCTGCTGCTTGAGCACCGTCACCGCGCGGCAGCAGCTTTCCACATCGGGGAACACCAGCAGGGCGCTGGCCTTGTGCGGGTGATCGGGCACGGTGTTGTAAGTCACCGCGCTGATAAAGCCCAGCGTGCCTTCGGAGCCGACCAACAGGTGGCTGAGGATGTCGATGGGCTGGTCATAGTCGACCAGTGCATTCAAGGACAGACCGGTGGTGTTTTTCAGGCGGTATTTGTGGCGGATTTTCGCGGCCAGCGCGCTGTTGGCACGGGTCTGTTTGCCCAGCTCGTTCAGCTGCGCCAGCAGGTCGGCGTGGGTGGCGAAAAAGCGCGTGACGCTGAGTGGGTCTTCGCTGTCCAGCACCGTGCCGTCGGCCAGCACCAGACGGATGCCGGCCAGGGTGTGGTAGGTGTTTTGCGCCGTACCGCAGCACATGCCGCTGGCATTGTTGGCGACGATGCCGCCGATTTTGCAGGCGTTGATCGACGCTGGATCAGGGCCGATCTTGCGTTGGAAAGGGGCCAGCACAGCGTTCGCTTGTGCGCCGATCACGCCCGGTTGCAGACGGATCTGGTGGCCTTGGCCGCGGATTTCCCGGCCGTTCCAATTGTCGCCCAGCACGATCAGCACCGAGTCGCTGATGGCCTGGCCGGACAGGCTGGTGCCGGCGGCGCGGAAGGTCACCGGCACCTGATGCGCGCTGGCCAGTTTGAGCAGGTCGACCACTTCCAGCTCCGCCTCGACGCGCACCACCAGTTTGGGAATCAGCCGGTAGAAGCTGGCATCGGTGCCAAAGGCCAGGGTCGACAGCGGGTCATCGAAACGACGCTCGGCAGGGATCAGGCGTTCGACGGCGGTGAGAAAGGCGCTGGGCAGGCTCATGCAGGCTCCGAAAGTCAGGTGCAGCGTCAGGACGCGGCGTGGTGCAGTTCGCGCACCAGCGAGTCGGCCGTGATCTCGCTGATCGACTTGGCCCCGGTCAGCACCATGGCCACGCGCATTTCCTTCTCGATCAAATCCAGCAGGTTGCTCACCCCTGCGCCACCGGCAGCCGCCAGCGCATAAATAAAGGCGCGGCCGAGCATCACCGTGTCCGCGCCGAGGGCGATCATGCGCACCACGTCCAGGCCGGTGCGGATGCCGGAGTCGGCCAGAATCGCCAAGTCGCCTTTTACCGCATCGGCAATGGCCGGCAGGGCGCGGGCGCTGGACATCACGCCATCAAGCTGACGGCCGCCGTGGTTGGAGACGACGATGCCGTCGGCACCGAAACTCACCGCGTCCTTGGCGTCCTGCGGGTCGAGGATGCCCTTGATGACCATCGGGCCGTCCCAGAATTCACGGATCCATTCCAAGTCTTTCCAGCTGATCGAGGGGTCGAAATTGTTGCCCAGCCAGCCGATGTAGTCGGCCAGGCCCGTGGGGTTGCCCCGGTAGGCGGAGATATTGCCCAGGTCGTGGGGCTTGCCGAGCAGGCCGACATCCCAGGCCCAGCGCGGGTGGGTCATGGCTTGCAGCATACGGCGCACGGGGGCGTTCGGGCCGCTCATGCCGGAGTGGGCGTCGCGGTAGCGTGCGCCGGGTACGGGCATGTCCACGGTAAACACCAGGGTGGTGACGCCAGCAGCTTTGGCGCGCTCCAGAGCGTTTTTCATAAAGCCGCGGTCTTTCAGCACATACAGCTGAAACCACATCGGCCGGTCGATGGCCGGCGCGACTTCTTCAATCGGGCACACCGACACGGTGGACAGGGTAAAGGGAATGCCCTTGGCGGCGGCGGCCTTGGCGGCTTGCACCTCACCGCGACGGGCGTACATGCCAGTCAGGCCGACCGGGGCCAGGGCCACCGGCATGCTCAGGGTTTCGTTGAACAGGCGGGTTTCCAGGCTCAGTTCCGACATGTTGCGCAGCACGCGTTGGCGCAGGGCAATGTCCGCCAGGTCGGCGACGTTGCGCTTGAGCGTGTGCTCGGCATAGGCACCGCCGTCGATGTAGTGAAACAGAAACGGCGGCAGCCGGCGTTGCGCGGCGGCGCGGTAGTCGGTGGAGGCAGAAATGATCATGGGGGCAGGTTCCCGTAATGAAAGTGCCGGGCCAGCGGCCCGGCGGTAGCGCTCTAGTGCACCAGCATGCCGGTCAGCCAATAGGCCTGAGCCATGGTGATCAGGCCGACGAAGGTGGCGAAGATCAGGCTGTGCTTGAGGGTAAAGCGGAACAGATCGGACTCCTTACCGACCATGCCGGTCGCAGCGCACGCCACGGCAATCGATTGCGGCGAGATCATCTTGCCGGTTACACCGCCGCTGGTATTGGCCGCTACCAGCAAGGTCTGGTCGACGCCGATCTGCTGGGCGGTGGTGGCCTGCAGCGAGCTGAACAGGGCATTGGACGAGGTATCCGAACCAGTGAGGAACACGCCCAGCCAGCCGAGGAACGGCGAGAAGAACGGGAACAGCACGCCGGTACCGGCCAGGACCAGCGCCAGGGTGCTGGACATGCCCGAGTAGTTGGTGACGAAGGCGAACGCCAGCACCATGCCGATCGACAGGATCGGCCACTTCAGTTCAATCAGGGTTTCCTTGAATGTGGTCAGACCAGTTTTGGCGTTGATCTTCAGCACCAGCATCGAGATCAGTGCGGAGAAGAAGATCGCTGTACCGGTGGCCGAAATCGGGTCGAGCTTGAACACCGCCGGCATGGCGGTGGCGGCAGTAACGATTGGCGCGGTCTTGATCACCAGTTGGTCGAGGTACGGAATGGCGAAGTTGAACACCGTGCTGTACATCGCGCCGCCAGCGGCAAACAGGGCCTTGAAGGGTTTCAGGGTCCAGATGGTGACCAGCACGGTGAGAATCAGGAATGGCGACCAGGCTTTGAGGATCTGCCCGAAGCTGTAAGGCGACGGCGTGGTGCTGCGCGGGCCACCGAAACCGCCAACGATTGCTGCGCCCCCGGCAGACACGCCGACCACTTCCGGCTCGGCCGCGCGGCTTGGGCTCCAGACCTTGAGGAACAGGGTCAGGCAAACCAGGCTGACCAGCGCCGAGGTGATATCCGGCAATTCTGGGCCAATGTAGTTGGAGGTGAAGAACTGGGTGATGGCAAAGCTCACGCCGGCCACCAGGGCGGCGGGCCAGGTTTCCTTGATGCCGCGCCAGCCGTCCATCATCGCCACCAGCCAGAACGGCACGATGATCGACAGAATTGGCAGTTGGCGGCCGGCCATGGCGCCTATCTTGAATGGGTCGATACCGGTGACTTGGCCGGCCACGATGATTGGGATACCCAGTGCGCCGAAGGCCACCGGCGCGGTATTGGCGATCAGGCACAGACCGGCTGCATACAGCGGGTTGAAGCCCAGGCCAACCAGCAGCGCGGCAGTAATTGCCACCGGTGCGCCGAAACCGGCCGCACCTTCAAGGAACGCGCCGAAGGAGAAGCCGATCAGCAGCACCTGCAGGCGTTGGTCGTCGGTGATCGACAGCACTGAGCTGCGAATAATCTCGAACTGACCACTTTTTACCGTGAGTTTGTAGAGGAACACCGCCGCGACGATGATCCAGGCAATCGGCCACAGGCCGTAAGCAAAACCGTAACCTGCCGAGGCGAACGCCATGCTGGCGGGCATGCCAAAGGCGGCGATGGCAACGACCAGCGACAGTGCCAGGGTGATCGCGCCCGCCACATGGCCTTTCATGCGGAACACGGCAAGGGCCAGGAAGAAAAATACAATCGGAATCAGAGCTGCCAGCGCGGACAGACTTAGGCTGCCGAGCGGTGTGTAGAGCTGTTGCCATGTTTGCATGGTGAGGACCCACTAATTGTTGTTGGTTGGGAGCGCGGGTTAAACAGCACGCAGTGAGGCTGTGCGTGCCTTGTAAATTGGTAATACCAATTACCCTGTGCTGTGGGGCAGAATAAAAGCTAAAGCGCGTGTGCGTCAATTTGTCCGCCTACGACTTTTGTTGTAGGCGGCGAGTGCGGCAGTAGCTTGTTAGGCATTGCGCCACTGGTTAGGCTGCCAGAGCTAGGAGCAGTAACGCCGGCCTAGTGCGTTCTGAGTGCTTGTTTACGGAGTCGATTGGTTTATGGGGTTTGGTCAGGTACAGCAGCGCCGTTTGTCGGACGATATCGTCAGCCAACTGGAAACCATGATCCTCGAGGGCACGCTCAAGGCCGGCGAACGCTTGCCCGCCGAGCGGGTTCTGGCCGAGCAGTTTGGTGTCTCTCGGCCATCACTGCGTGAGGCGATTCAGAAACTGGTGGCCAAGGGGCTGCTGGTCAGTCGGCATGGCGGCGGCAACTATGTGGCGGAAACCCTGGGGTCGACGTTCAGTGATCCGTTGCTGCACCTGCTGGAAAGTAACCCCGAAGCCCAGCGCGACCTGCTGGAGTTTCGTCACACCCTGGAAGGCTCCTGTGCCTTTTACGCCGCCCAGCGCGCCACCGAGTTGGATCGTCAGCGTCTGAATGAAGCCTTTGCGGCCCTGCAGGATTGCTACAGCCGCAGCGGCAAGGTGACTCGCGCCGAAGAAGGGGCAGCCGATGCCAACTTCCACCTGGCGATTGCCGAAGCCAGCCACAACGCCGTACTGCTGCACACCATTCGCGGGCTGTTCGACCTGCTCAAGCGCAACGTGGTGACCAATATTGGCGGCATGTACGCGCAGCGTGATGAAACCCGCGACATGCTGATCGAGCAGCACCGCGCGCTGTATCAGGCGATTATCGACGGCCGCGCCGAAGACGCCCGCGCGCTGTCCAACCGGCATATTGACTATGTGCAGGAAGTGCTGGCCGAAGTGCAGCAACAGGCGCTCCGCGAAGAGCGCGCCCTGCGCCGGGGCAGTACGCGTTAGCGTCTGGGCAGGCGCACTGCGACTTCCAGTCCACCCAATGGTGAGTCGCCAAGGCTGATGCTGCCGCGGTGCAGTTCGACCACCCGCAACACGATGGACAGGCCCAATCCAGCACCTTGGCCTGTACCCAGCCGATAGAACCGCTCGAAGAGTTTTTCCCGCTGCGCCTCATCGACGCCGGGTCCGCTGTCCTGCACGCGCAGCACGATGGCATCCGCCTGAGCGTCCAACTGCACCTGAATGCGCCCGCCGTCAGGGGTGTACTGCACGGCATTGCTGATCAGATTCTGCAACAGTGTGCCAAGGCTCGGGCCATCGGCCAGCAGCTGATAATCCGCCGGCTCCGGGGCATCCAGATTGAGTTCCTGTTGGCGCGCCAGAGCCAGTGGGATGAGCTCCGCCAGCTCGTTACGCACATAGCCGAGCAGGTCCAACTCGCCCATGGCCAGTTGCACCACAGTGGGGTCCAGTCGGGCCAGAGTCAGGAGCTGCGCGACTACCCGGGTGGCGCGTTCCACGCCAGTACCCAGCAGGCGCAACGCTTCATTGCGGTCTTGTGGGTCGGGTGCTTCCAGGGCGTTCTGGGCGTGGATGCGCAGCACCGCCAAGGGGGTGCGCAGTTCGTGGGCGGCATCGGCGATAAAGCGCTTTTCCTGATCCAGCAGCAGGTTGACCTGCATCAGCAGGCGGTTGAGCGAGGCGCCCATCGGTTCCAGTTCGGCAGGCAGGGGCTCAAGTATCAGTGGGGCGAGGTTGTCAGGTGCGCGGGCCTTGATCAGTTCGGCCATGCGCTGCAAGGGGCGCAATCCCCAGCCAATTGCCAGCCAGACCAGCAGCGCCAGCAAGGGCAGGCCAATCAGGTCGGGTAGCAAGCTGCGCAAGGCAATTTTCTTGACCAGTTCACCGCGCACATCTTCACGCTCGGCGACCAGAATCATGTGTTGATCGGTCGCATCATTGAGCATGAACAGCCGCCAGTGGTGGCCGTTGAGGGGGACCGTGTGATAACCGATCAGATGGGCACTCAGGCTGGAGAGCGTTTCACCATCGGCATGCTGATGCGCGTCGTTGTCGAAGCGGTGGAACTCGGCCACCATCTGCGCCAATACGCCAGTCGGCGCACTGGCAGATTGCAACAGCAGCTCGCCCTGCTCATCGAGAACCTGGAATGCCAGTTTGCCTTCGTAGGCGTGTCCTGCCTGAGTCGTTGTGTTGTCGTTGACCTGGTGATTCTGCAAGGCCTGGTTGAGTGTTCTCTGCAGGTTGTCACGTTCGCTTTGCAGCATGCCACGTCCTACCAGCCCCGCCAGTACACGCGCGGTTTGTGCCAGTTGGGCATCGAAAAGCTCTTCGATTTCATGTTGGGCATCGCGATAACTTTTATAGGAAATAAGCGTCATCGACAGGCTGAGCAAGCCGAGCACCAACAGCAGCGTTCGGGCGCGAATGGACGTCATACGGGTTTATCCACCAGGTAGCCGACGCCGCGCACGGTGCGGATCAGCTCGGGAAAGAACTTCTTGCGCAGGTGGTGCACGTGCACTTCCAGGGCGTTGCTTTCCAGCTCCTCATCCCAGCCATAGAGTGCCTGTTGCAGCTTGTCGCGGGTCATCACCCGGCCTGGCTGGGCGAGCAGTTCGTGCAGCAGGAGAAACTCCTTGCGCGGCAGATTGACCGCCTGGCCCTGATAGCTGACGGCCTGGCTGACCGGATCAAGGCTGATACCGCGGTATTCCAGCGCCGGCTGCGGGCGGTTGAAACTGCGCCGCAACAGGGCACGCATGCGGGCTTTGAGTTCGGCGACATCGAAGGGTTTGATCAGGTAATCATCGGCCCCGGCATCCAGCCCGGCGATGCGGTCGCTGGTGGCGTCACGGGCGGTCAGTACCAGCACCGGCACCGGGTTGGCAGCGGCGCGCAGGTGCTTGAGCACCTGCAGGCCGTCCATGCGTGGCAGACCCAGGTCGAGGATGGCCAACTCGAAGCTCTCACAGGTCAGCGCATGCAGCGCGCTGCTGCCATCCTGCACCCAGTCGACTGTGTAACCTTCGGGCTTGAGTGCCGTGCGGATACCTTCACCGAGGGCGTTGTCGTCTTCGACCAGCAGAATGCGCATGACAGGCGTTTCCGAGTTAATTGATTGGGGCCTGCCCTGCGGGGATAAATCGGCATGCAGGGCAAGCAACATACACCAGCCTATCACTGCAGCTGGGCATTGACCTTGTTCAGCAAGGTTTGAATGTCCTGCTTGCGACCGTCATCGGCGGACTGGCGATCAGGGCGTGGTGGGGCCTGCAGGGCTTTCTCCAGAGCGGCCTTGGCTTCGTCGAAGCGTTTGGCACGGGCCAGGTAGTCGCCATAGAAGTAGTTGGGGTCGATGCCGTCCGGGTTGATCGCCAAGGCCTGCTTGAGCATGACTTCGGCCTTCTCGTCATCGCCAAAGCCCACTGGCCAGCCGGGCACCTGGTAGTACAGGCTGCCGAGGCTGGTGTAGGCCGAACCGGACAGCGCCTTGGGGTCGAGTGCCAGGCCCTGCTCCAGGCTGGCCTTGGCCTCCTTGACCAGACCCAGCGCCCCCAGGCCGCCCTTGGCGCCGGCGTAGGTGCTGAGGATGATGCCGTTCCAGATCCGCAGTTCGGCGGCATTAGGCTCAGCGGCGACAGCTTTTTGCGCCTGTTCGCTGAGGCTGGCGAAGGCTTTTTCGCGTTGTTCCTCGGGCAACTGATAGTTGATCTCAGCCCAACGATTCTGCAGGGTTTGCAGCTGAGTCTGACCCTGTTCGCTGAGGGCAAAGCTGGGCAGGCTGGTGAGGCAGAGCAGGGTGCAGGCGGCGCTACGGATAAGCTTCATTGGGGTGTCCTCTTAGGGTTTGCTTCGGGCAAAGCGCTGGATGATCGGCAGTTGTTTGCGCAGGGCCTGGTCGACCAGGCGCGGCAGCAGGCTGTTGAGGCGCACGAAGAGCTGTTCCGGCCAGCCCAGGTAGCGCTCTTCTTTCTCGCGGCGAATCGCCGCCAGTAATTGCAGTGCGACGCTATTGGGGGCGTCCATGGCCACCTTGAGCTCGTCATTCATGGCCACCACGTTGGCGGCGTTCATGCGGGTTTGGGTGGCGCGCGGGGCGAAGTAGAGAACCTTGATCGGGGTGTCGGCCAGTTCGCGGCGCAGGGCTTCGGAGAACCCGCGCAGGGCAAATTTGCTGGCGCAGTAAGCGGTGAAACCGGGGTAGCCGATGGAGCCGAAGGTCGAACCGAGGTTGACCACCAGCGCCCGGCCCTGTTGCCGCAGCAGCGGCAGCAGGCGATGGGTCAGTTGCAGGGTGGCGGTGACGTTGAGTTCGATCAGCTCGGCGATGGCACTTTCGTCATGCTGCTCCAGCAGGCCGAAATGATTAACCCCGGCGGCGTTGATCAGCGTATTGATGCCGCCAAAGCGCTGCGCCGCCGCGACCACCGCCTCACGACCGCTGCGCTGGCGGATGTCGGCGGCCACTACCGTGACTTTGCCGGGGTTGGCCTGCGCCAGTGTGTGCAAGGTTTCGGTTTGACGCCCGACCAGCAGCAGTTGGGCGCCTTCGTTGAGCAGGGCGGCGACCAGCGCCTGGCCGATTCCGCCACTGGCGCCGGTGATCACGGCGCGGCATTCAGCAATATTCATCGCGAGTCCTCACACACTCAGGGGCAGGCTGCGGAACATGTCGCCATACAGGCGGTAGACCACCTTGGCGGTGTGCACCACGGCGGCCTTGTCATCGTCGTTGTCGAGCTGATTCATCAGGCGCTTGAAGAACTCGATGTGCTCCAGGTCAAGGCTGCCGTGGGAACTCAGGTAACTGAAAGCCTTGTTCGGCAGCTGCAGCTTGTCTTGAATCACCCCGGCCACCTGGGTGGCCAGGGCGATGCTGGTGCCTTCCAGTACGTTGACCATGCCGAAGAAACTCACCGGGTTATGCCGCGCGATACGGTCGTATACGTAGCTGACCATCAGTTCGGTGGGTAGTTTGGGTATGCCGTTGCGCACGGCTTCTTTATCGGCACCGCAGGCGGCGATGTCGTTGAGCACCCATTCCTGGTGGCCCTTTTCTTCGTCGATGTATTCGGCGATGGCCTCGCGCAGCCACTCCAGTCGCTCCGGCAGTCGCGCGCCACAGGCCATCAGCAGCGGCACGGTGTGCTTGACGTGGTGATAGGCTTCGGTGAGAAAAGCCACGTAGCTGTTCAGGCTGACGGTGCCAGCCATGGCTTGGGCAATGATCGGTGCACTGAGCAGGTAGTTGCGTTCAGCGCTGGTGTGTTCGAGCAGGGATTCATAGAAGCTCATCAGGCATCTCCATAGCAGGATTCGCTGGCCATCAATTGCTCGATGGCGTGTTGGTAGTGGTTAAACAGGGCAGTGCGGCGCAGGCGGCCATTGCTGGTGGCCAGCGCGTTGGCACTGCTGAAGGGTTGTTCGGCGCGCAGCCAGTGGTGCACGCGGGCGTAGTCGGGCAAGGCTTGGTTGGCCGTCGCCACGGCTTCGGCCAATTGGCTGTCAGGGGTATTCGGGAGTCGCGGCACCAGCACGGCAACGTTGCCCGGCAGTGCTTCGCCATGCAGCCAGGCCTGGGCGATTGGCAGTTGCTGGACCAACTCGGCCTCGACCCATTCCGGGTTGACGTTGCGGCCAAAGGCGGTGATGAACTGGTGTTTCTTGCGCCCGTGCAGTACTAGGAATGGTCCGTCGAAATGGCCCAGATCACCGGTGCCCAGCCACTCCTCGTCAGGGCATGGTTCGCCCAGGTAACCAAGCAGGCGTGGGCCTTGGACCATCACCTCGCCGTCTGTAGCCAGGCGTACCTGCAGGTGTGGCAACGGTTGGCCGACGGTGCCGATACGGCGGTTTTCCGGGGTGTTCAGGCACACCACCGAGGCACACTCGGACAGGCCGTAGCCCTCGAACACCGGCAGCCCCAGGGCGTCAGCACGTTGCAGCAATTGGCTGGCGACGCGGCCACCGCCGACGGCAATAAAACCCAGGCTGTTCGGCAGGGGCAGGCGGTTTTCCCCGGCGCTGACCAGCGCCAGCAGCAACTGCGGCAGCAGGATCAGGCTATTGGGCTGCGCATGAGCCAGGGCGCCGAGAAAGCGCGGCAGATCGAACTGGCTGGCACCGAGCAGACCGATCTGCGCCATCGGCATCAATTCAATCCGTGCGCCGGCCAGCAGCGGGGCATAGACCCCGGCGATGTTCTCCAGCAGCGTGGCCAAGGGCAGGACGCACAGGTGGCGTTCGACCGCGCAGCTGGCGCTGGCCTGCACCAGGCTCTGCGCCACCGCCAGTTGCGTGGCGATATCCAGGCACACGCCCTTGGGCTGCCCGGTGGTGCCCGAGGTGTAGGTGATTTTGCAGGTGCCGGCTGGCAGTTCGCTGACCTGCGTCTGGGAGCGCTGCAGCATGCCGTGGGCGCTAGGGCTGAAGCCCTGTGCGCTGAACAATGGCGTGGCCGGGCCGATCAGGCAGTCGATGCTGGCGCTGTCCAGTACATGGGTTTGCTGGCTGTCGGAGAAAAAACTCGGCAGCGGCACGCAGGCCAGCCCGGCATGCAGCACGGCGAGGTCCCAGAGTACCCAGTCAATGCCGTTGTCCAGGGCCAGGGCGACACGCTGGGCACCACGTTGCTGCAGTTGGCTGCTGCGCTGTGCGACCTCACTCAGCAGCTGGGCGTAGCTCAGTTGTTGTTCGCCCTCGCGTAGGGCAATGGCATCGCCGAGGGTGGCCAGGCGGTTAAACAGGGTTTCAGCGGCAGGCCACATCGGGCATGTCCTCCAGGGCATAAAAGGCGTGGTGGGCCAGGCGCGGATAGGCGCCCAGCTGCAGCAGGCGTTGATGGCCGGCATAGATATCGCCCGCCATCACCTGCGGCTGGTTGGCGTAGTAGCTGCCCCAGTCGGCCTGCTCATCGCCCAGGCATTCCGGGTTGGCCGGGCCCAGTGGCACAGGCGTCAGGCCCAGGCGCTGGAAGCTGTTGAGCAGGGCCAGGGTGCCGGTGAAGGTCACCCAGCGATAACCCAGCGCCACCAGCAGATCAGTCAGTGCCACGATCAGCAAACGCGCGGCGCCGGGACTGCCTGCCGCCAGGTTGCCGACCTCGATCAGCTGCGTCCGTTGCGGCGCATTGGCCACCTGGCGGGCGGCAATTACCTGTTCTGCCGGTTGTTCCAGGTAGCGCTCCAAAAATAGCGGGCCACTGGCGGCGCAGCGCAGGCCCACCGCGCCGAGCAGTTGACCGGCGCTGTCTTCCAGGCTGAGCAGGCACGGCATAAAGTGACGGATGTGCGCTTGATGCTGAGCCGCGAAGCGCTCGCCGATAAAGCCTTCAATCCCTGCGCGGCGCGGGCTGGCAGCGTTGGCCAGATAGAGGCTGAGCGGCTGCTCGCGGCCGATCTGTGCAAGTGCAGTGTTTTGATACACCCAAGGCAGCTCCATAACCGGAACCTCATCTGAGAACGTGGGTGCGAGTGTCTGCCGTGAGCCTTAACGCTAAATTAAGTCGCGAAATATTTTACGCGGGGCGATGGCGGGCATTTCATTGCTTGCGTTGCAACCGCATCAGCCCATAGCCTGCAAAGCCTTGTCGGCAGGCGGACTGTCGGCTGGATTTGCCCTGCCCTTAAACGCCAAAACGCTCGGAGATCGTTATGCACCCTATGAATGCTGAGCAACAACTGGCGGCCCGTCTGGCCATCCTGGAAAATCCAGAGGCACAGGACTGCACGGTGTACCGCGCCGATGACCAAGACCCGGATGCCGAGGAAGTGGATCTGGGTGATGCCAAGGTGCTGTTCTGCGGCCCGTTCGAGGCACCGGCCGATTGGGACGCGGCAGAGCGTGAGGACTATTTCGGCGACAGCGCGCCTGAGCTGTTCGTCAATGCGCGTATCGAGTGCGAAGCCAAGCCGGGCTCCAAGGGCCATTTCACCGTGGACATTGGTGACTACGTCGCCGCGCAGCCGGGCCTGGGTGAAGTCGTGATGTTCTATGTGCACGACTACCTGGAAGACGACAGCGGCTGCACCTATGTGCTGCTGCGTGATGAGGAAGTGCTGGAATAAGTCAGCCCAGCCCAGCCCAGCACGGCTGTTGGTTGGCGTTGAGCGCAGCGAAGCCCAACGGGTTGTGACAGGTCTCGTTGGGCTTCGTCGTTTTACGCCTCAATCGCATCTACCACTGACCGTCGATCAACCCATCTGCGTTGTAGTACCGGGCTATTACCCGCGACCGCTGCATCGGCCGCAGACTGTGGCCTTCTCGGTTCATTCAAGGAGCAGGCACATGGCAGCGAAGAAGATTCTCATGCTGGTCGGCGACTACGTCGAAGACTACGAAGTGATGGTGCCGTTTCAGGCGCTGCTGATGGTCGGTCATCAGGTGCACGCCGTATGCCCGGACAAAACCGCCGGGCAGACGGTGCGCACCGCCATCCATGATTTTGAAGGCGAGCAAACCTACAGCGAAAAGCCGGGGCATAACTTTGCCCTGAACTTTGATTTCGCTCAGGTTAAGGCCGGCGATTACGACGCGCTGCTGATCCCCGGTGGCCGTGCCCCAGAGTACCTGCGCCTGAATGCCCAGGTGCTGGCGCTGGTGCAGGCCTTTGATCAGGCCGGCAAACCGATTGCGGCGGTTTGTCATGGTGCGCAATTGCTCGCTGCGGCTGGCGTGCTGAAAGGGCGGGAGTGCAGCGCTTACCCGGCCTGCGGACCGGAAGTGACCCTGGCCGGCGGACGCTATATCGATATCGCCGTGGACCAGGCGCATGTGCAGGGTAATCTGGTCACCGCGCCGGCCTGGCCCGCGCACCCCAACTGGCTGGCGGCGTTCCTCGGCCTGCTCGGCACGCAGATCACGCTATAAACTGCCGGGGCCCGTCAGGCCCCAACACTCAGGGAGGTGAGCTGCCATGTGCGAGCTGTATGTCAAAGCCGATCCGATTCTGTATGAGTCCCGTGCCCGCTCGCTGCGAATTCGCGGCGTGGTCACCACCCTGCGTTTGGAAAATCAGTTTTGGGACATCCTGCGCGAGATTGCCGAAGTCGATGGCATGACCACCAATCAACTGATCACCAAACTGTATGACGAGGTCATGGACTATCGCGGTGAGGTGGTCAATTTCGCTTCGTTTTTGCGGGTCAGTTGCACGCGGTATTTGAGTCAGCGGCCATCGGTTGCGCAAAGCCCGGCGCGCTTGAGTGTGTTGCGCGGCTGACCTGGATCAGTGTCGCGCCCGAGCGACACGGTTCTAATAGCGCGGTTACGCTGCGTCGGTTTGCCTCAGGCAGCCTGCGCGGTGGCGGATCCGGCTATCATCGCGCCCCCTTTGCTCGGGTATTTCCTGTGTTGCCTAAACACTCCCACCGCTTCGGTAACTGGCTTGGCCTTGCGGCCATGTGCCTGTTGCTGCTCGGGCCTTTGCTGGGTCAGGGGTTGGCGTTGGGGCAGTCGTCCACGGACTGGCAGTGGCTCGACGAGCTGGCGTGCGGCGACCATGAAGCATCCGACATGCCGCAGGCGCATGCCGATGAGTGGGCCAAGTGCGGCTATTGCACCCTCCTGTTGTCATCGCCCGCATTATTCAACACCTCGCCATTTGTGCCTCCGCGCGTGGTGGCAGCCCCCGTCGTTTCTCCCTTCGCTGATCCCGCATTGCCGCCGGGCGGTGTCTTCCCCGGTGCGCAATCGCGCGCACCGCCTCGTCAGGCCTGACACACGTTTTTCAGCGTGTGTTTCGCGTTGCCTTTTGATTCAGCGTCGCCGCGCCTCTGCAAGGTGGGGGCGCTGCTGTGAATGCATTGCCTGACAGGATTTTTACCTATGTCTGCACCTCGTTACGCCCGTTCTGTTGCCCTTATCAGTTTGATGAGCCCGCTGGCCCTGGCGGTTGCCGCTGAAGTCAGCCCGAAAGCGCAGGCCGAATACCTGCAATTGCCCGATACCCTTGTGCAAGGCCAGTCCCCCGTTGAAGTCGCCGAGCAGCCCAGCGCCGAGCGCATCAGCAGCCTGATCCCGGCGACCTCTGATACCGCTTCGCTGCTGCGCGATGTGCCGGGCGTGAGCCTTAACGGCGCGGGTGGTTTTTCCAGCCTGCCGGCCATTCGCGGTTTGAGTAATGACCGTTTACGCATCAAGGTCGATGGCATGGACCTGGTCGCCTCCTGCCCCAACCACATGAACCCGGCCTTGTCCTATGTAGCGCCCAGCAACCTGGGCATGTTGCAGGTGTTGGCCGGGATTACCCCGGTCAGCCTGGGCGGTGACAGTATTGGCGGCACCATCGTGGCGCAGAGTCAGGAGCCGGTTTTCGCTGCGGCCGGAGCCGAGAGCCTTAATCAAGGCGAGGTGGGTGGTTTCTGGCGCAGCAATAACGACGCACG
>NZ_QAIG01000011.1:83159-123104 GCF_003060885.1 Pseudomonas sp. HMWF032 | reverse complement strand
CGGTGATGCATGCCAGCGAGGTGTTCCACATCCGTTACAGCGGCAGTTACAGCAAGGCCAACAATTACATGGCCGGTGCTGACTTCAAAAACAGCACCGCCACGGGGCGGGTGGGAGAGGGCGCGGCGCTGGATGAAGTGGCGTCCACTGCTTTTGAGCGCCGTGACCATGAGCTGGGCATGGCCTACAAGCTGGGTGAGGACGTGCTGGCGCTGACCTTGGGCTATCAGCAGGTGCCGCAAGAGCTGTTCCCCAATCAGCGCATGGACATGACCGACAACAGCCAGCAGCGCATCAACCTGCGCCACACCGCGCAGTTCGAGTGGGGCCGTCTGGAAACGCAGCTGTACCACGAGCAGGTCGAGCACAAGATGGACTTCGGTGCCGACAAGCGTTTCTGGTATGGCGCGGCCTCGGGGGCGGGCAGTGCCTGCAGCCCCATCAGCGCCACCTGTGCTGCCGGCATGCCGATGGAAAGTGAGGGCAAAACCCTGGGCCTTAACCTCAAGGCCACGGTTGAGTTGACCGAGCATGATCTGCTGCGCATCGGCAGCGAATACCAGCGCTACCGTTTGAATGACTACTGGCCGGCCTCGGGTGGCGGCATGTGGCCCGGCACCTTTGAGAACATCAACGACGGTGAGCGTGACCGCATCGGCGTCTTTGGCGAGTGGGAGCGGCAGATCAACCCCGCCTGGCTGACCTTGCTCGGTCTGCGCTATGAGCACGTCGCCACCGATGCCGGCGAGGTGAAAGGCTACGCCGATACCAACGGCATGGGCATGATGCTGAACAATCAGCGCCGCGATTCGGCCGCCTTCAATGCCCGTGATCGCAGCCAGCGTGACCACAACATCGACCTGACCGCCCTGGCCCGTTACAACCATGACGCCCATCTCGACCTTGAGTTCGGTGTGGCGCGCAAGGTGCGCTCGCCCAATCTGTATGAGCGTTACACCTGGTCCACCTGGGCCATGGCCGCGACCATGAACAACGTTGTCGGCGACGGTAACGGTTATGTCGGCGATGTCGACCTCAAGCCGGAAGCCGCGCACATCGCTTCGGTCACACTGGACTGGCACAGCGAAGACCGCCGCCATGAGCTCAAGGTCACGCCGTTCTACACCTACATCAACGACTTCATCGATGCGCAGGCCCTGCCAGGCCAAACGGTCGCTGCTGACCAGTTCAACGTGCTGCAGTACAGCAACCAGTCCGCGCGCATTTATGGTGTCGATATGGCCGGGCGGATGCCGCTGCTGCGCAATGACTGGGGGCAGTGGGGCGTGCAGGCGGTGGTGAATTACAGTAACGGCAAAAACCGTGACACGGGCGATGCGCTCTACAACATCATGCCGCTCAACACCACGCTGTCCCTGACGCAACAACAGGGCGGCTGGAGCAACAGCCTGGAAATGGTCAGCGTGCAAGCCAAGAACGATGGCTCGACGGTGCGCAATGAAATCCAGACGGCGGGCTACAGCCTGTTCAACCTGCGTTTGAGCCACAGCTGGGACAACCTGCGCGTGGACGTTGGCATTGAAAACCTGGCGGACAAGTTCTATTACCTGCCCACGGGGGGCGCATATACCGCCCAAGGCCGCACCATGGCGATCAATGGCATCGGTTGGGGCACTGCAGTGCCGGGCATGGGGCGTTCGTTCTACACCGGTTTCAATCTGCGCTTCTAGGCCGCATCGGGGTGCAGCATCCAGGCTGATGCTGCGCCTTGCGTGACAGGGGTTATGCGGCCGCGGTTTTACGCACCGGTGAGGCGCTGCTCCACTGCACCACCAGGATGCTGCTCAGCACCGCAATCAAGCCCAACAATGCCACGCCGGTAAGGCGTTCGCCCAACAGCGCCCAGCCCAGCAACACGGCTACCAGTGGGCTGAGTAGCCCCAGCGACGATACGGCGACCGGGCTCAGGCGGGTAATCCCGCGAAACCACAGCACATAAGCCAGTAGTGCACCGAACAGCGACAGATAGCTATACCCCAACCATTGCGCTGGGCTGAGTGACGGTAGAGGCGGATCAATCAGCCAGGCCACAGGCAGCAGCAAAAGACCGCCAATCAGCAACTGCCAGCCGGTAAAGGCCAGCAGCGGTACAGGCAGCTGCCAGCGACGCGTCAGGTAGGTGCCACTGGCCATGCAGGCGGTGCCGACAAATGCGGCGGCAATGCCGATCGGGTCCCAGCTGGCGCCAGGCGCGAGCAGCAGAGCAGCCATGCCGGCAATACCCACCACGCTGGATATCACCGCTACAGATGCCGGCCGCTGGTGATCCATCGACCACACCAGACCCATTACCAGCAGCGGCTGAATGGCACCCACCACTGCAGCCAGCCCGCCCGGCAGGCGGTACGCCGCGACAAACAGTAGCGCCTGGAAAAAGCCGATATTCAATGCGCCTAGCAGCAGCAGGCGCAGCCATGCGCTGCGATGAGGCAGGTAGCGGCTGTAGAGCACCAATAGCAGGCCGGCGGGCAGGGCGCGTAACAGCGCGGCGGTAAACGGCCGGTCCGGCGGCAGGAGTTCAGTGGTGACGATGTACGTCGAACCCCAAATGGCGGGGGCCAGTGCCGTGATCAGCACATTTAACCAGGGTCTATTCACCGCCATCTACCTCGCGCATTTGTCTCGCATTCAAGATAAAATACGAGGCTAATACTGATTTGTCTTGAGTTCAAGATAACTTTGAGGCCGCGCCATGAGTAATCAAACGCAAACCGATGCCGTCGACGCCATTCTCCAGCAGTGGCAGCGTGAGCGGCCGGATCTGGATGTCAGGCCGATGGGTGTGCTCGGCCGGCTTGGACGCTGCGCGGCCTTGCTGCGACGGGAGTTGGAGGTGGTATTCAGTGACTTTGGGTTAAGTGCCTGGGAGTTTGATGTGCTGGCCACGCTACGCCGCTCCGGCCAGCCGTATTGTCTGGCACCGACCACGCTGTTCTCGGCGCTGATGATTACCTCGGGCACCATGACCCGGCAGTTGCAGCAGCTGGAAGCCGCCGGCCGGGTCAGCCGGCTGAGCAACCCGCATGATGCTCGCAGCATGCTGGTGCAACTGACTCCGGCCGGACTGGAGTTGATCGACCGTGCGGTAACCGCACATGTCCACAATCAGGCGCGCATTGTTGCGCCACTGGCGGCTGCGCAATTGGCTGAACTGGAGGCGCGGCTAACCGACCTGTTGGCCGTGCTGGAACCCAAAGCCGAATAGATTTCCCGTAACCCCGGCTTCAATGGTCGGTTAAATGAGGTGAGTGATGAGCAACGAACTGGTGATCGAAGATATTCAGCCCGGCGATGGCAAAGCGGTGGTCAAGGGGGCGTTGATCACCACCCAGTATCAGGGTTGGTTGGAGGACGGCACGCTGTTCGACTCCTCGCACGCGCGCGGTAAGCCGTTCCAATGCGTGATCGGCACTGGCCGGGTGATCAAGGGTTGGGATCAGGGGCTGATGGGCATGAAAGTCGGCGGCAAGCGCAAACTCTTTGTGCCCTCGCATCTGGGCTACGGCGAACGTCAGTTTGGCGCGCACATCACCCCGCATTCCAACCTGATCTTTGAGATTGAGCTGCTGGAAGTGCTGACGCGCGACGACTGAGCACTGGATCAGTGGTTATGGCTGCTCTTTGCTAAGCGCAAAAACCAACAACCCGGTACGTGGCCGGGTTGTTGGGGTTGACGCGGGGCTTACTTGATCTCGACGGCCAGGCTGTCGTGGATCTTTTTGTTCCAGATTGCTGGACCGGTGATATGCACCGACTCGCCCTTGGTGTCGACCGCCACGGTGACGGGCATGTCTTTCACGTCGAACTCGTAGATGGCTTCCATACCCAGTTCGGCGAAGGCCACCACGCGCGATTTCTTGATCGCCTGAGCGACCAGGTAAGCAGCGCCGCCCACGGCCATCAGGTACACGGCCTTGTTGTCCTTGATCGCTTCGATGGCAATCGGGCCGCGCTCGGATTTACCGATCATGCCGAGTAGGCCCGTGCTTTCGAGGATCTGCCGGGTGAACTTGTCCATCCGCGTGGCGGTGGTCGGGCCGGCTGGGCCGACGACTTCTTCGCGCACTGGGTCGACCGGGCCAACGTAATAAATGAAGCGACCTTTGAGGTCGACCGGCAGTTCTTCACCCTTATTCAGCATATCGACCATGCGCTTGTGCGCGGCGTCGCGGCCGGTGAGCATCTTGCCGTTGAGCAGGACGGTCTCGCCCGGCTGCCAGCTTTGCACGTCTTCCGGGGTCAGGGTGTCGAGGTCGACGCGGCGTGCGCTCGGGCCGGCTTCCCAGACGATTTCCGGGTAGGCGGACAGATCCGGCGCTTCCAGTTCAGCCGGGCCGCTGCCATCGAGCACGAAATGGGCGTGACGGGTGGCGGCGCAGTTGGGGATCATGCACACCGGCAGGGAAGCTGCGTGGGTCGGGTAGTCCATGATCTTCACGTCGAGCACCGTGGTCAGACCGCCCAGACCCTGGGCACCGATGCCCAGCTGGTTGACCTTGTCGAACAGTTCGAGGCGCATTTCCTCGATTTTATTCTGCGGGCCGCGGGCTTTTAGCTCATGGATGTCGATGTGCTCCATCAGCACTTCCTTGGCCATGACGGCGGCTTTCTCGGCAGTACCGCCGATGCCGATGCCGAGCATGCCCGGCGGGCACCAGCCAGCGCCCATTTCCGGCACGGTTTTCAGTACCCAGTCGACGATCGAGTCGGACGGGTTGAGCATGGCCATCTTCGATTTGTTCTCGGAGCCACCGCCCTTGGCTGCTACGTCCACTTCCACTTTGTCGCCGGGAACGATGGAGTAGTGGATCACGGCCGGGGTATTGTCCTTGGTGTTCTTCCGCGCGCCAGCTGGGTCGGCGAGGATCGAGGCACGCAGGACGTTTTCCGGCAGGTTGTAAGCGCGACGCACGCCTTCGTTGATCATGTCGTCAACGCTCATGGTCGCACCAGTCCAGCGCACGTCCATGCCGACGCGGATAAACACGGTGACGATGCCGGTGTCCTGGCAGATCGGCCGGTGGCCGGTGGCACACATGCGCGAGTTGATCAGGATCTGCGCCATCGAATCGCGCGCGGCCGGGGATTCTTCGCGCAGGTAGGCCTCATGCATGGCCTGAATGAAATCCACGGGGTGGTAATAGGAAATGAACTGCAGGGCGTCGGCGACGCTCTGGATCAGGTCGTCTTGCTTGATCACGGTCATGCTTGGCGCTCCTTTTTATAGGGGGAGGAGTAGGGCAGGAACTTCGAACAGCGCTGGGTCTCGGCCCGGCGCAGTGCTATCAAGGTCAAAGGACAAGGCCAAAGCACAAGATAAAAAGGCGCGGCAGTATACCGCGCGCACCGCCAGGCGGACACCTGTGCCGCCCCAGACCATGGTCGCTGGTCGGTCATTTGAGCCGACGAATGAACCCTGGTCTGACCCTAGGCATTCTGTGATCACAGGGGTAGAGTGGCGGCTAGATGCCAGCATGGGATGGAGCCCATAACCCCATGAGCCTAAGTAGCCAGCGGGTAACCCAGCGATCTTTGCAGAGCCTGCTGCTGAAACGTTTCGGCATGGCAGTGGCAACCTATGCACTGACCGGGCTGTTGTGCTGGATCAGCGTATTTGCCGGGCTTTTTCATGCTTCTCCCCTGACTGCTCTGACCATCACCGCCCTGGCCACCCTAAGCCAACTGGTGTTTCTCGGGCTGTTTCTGTCCCGCATCAACCTGCGATTAGCCGACCCCAGCCTGACTGAACCCCAGGTGCTGGTGGCGTTGGCCTGGCTGACCGTGCTGCTGTCGCTGTTCAGCGAAGGGCGCGGCAGTATGCTGGTGATCTATCTGCTGATACTGCTGTTCGGTGTGTTTCAGCTGCCGCCACGTGTCTTCACCCGTTGCGCGCTGTTTGCCTTCTTTGGTTTTGCCGGGGTGAACCTGTATGAAGCCTATACCCTGCAGCTGAGTGAACCGCGCGTGGCGCTGATGCAGGCGTGCGTACTGGCGGTCGTGCTGGCCTGGCTGTGTCTGTTTGCCAGTTATGCCCAGGCCATGCGCCAGCGTATGCGTCAGCGGCGTTTTGCTCTGCAGGCGCATCAGGACACCCTACGTGGCATGATGCGTCAACTGGAGGATCTGGCCGCCACGGATGAGTTAACGGGGTTGTGTAATCGCCGGCACTTTCTGCTTCTGGCCAGCCGTGAGCTCGAAGGGCTGCGCAATGGGCGCCAGCATGGCCTGGCACTGCTCGATCTGGATCATTTCAAGCGAATCAATGATGTCTACGGTCATGCTGCCGGCGACCGTGTGCTGCAAACGTTCGCCGCCGTCGCCCGAGCCTGCCTGCGTGATGGTGATGTGGTAGCCCGCTATGGCGGTGAGGAATTTGTGTTGTTGTTACCCAATACCGAAGCTGATCAGTTCACCGCCTGCTGCGAGCGCCTGCGTGATGCCTTTACCCGCGCTGAGCCCTTGGGGGTGAAGGTGGAGAGTTTGAGTGTTTCCATCGGCATGACCTTGCTGACCGAACACGACGACCTTGAGGATGCCCTGCAACGTGCCGATCAGGCGCTCTACCAGGCCAAGCGCAATGGCCGTAACCGTTGCGCGGCGACCTGGGAGGATGTGGATGCCTGAGCTGCGGGTCGCTGATCGCTGCCTTGAGGTCGCCCCCGCCAGTAATCTGCTGGACAGCCTGCTGGCTGCCGGCATCGCCGTGCCCTACAGCTGCCGTGCCGGCAGTTGCCACGCTTGCCTGGTGCGCTGTGTGGGCGGTGAGTTGCTCGACGGCAAACCCGAAGCCCTGGACGATGCGCGGCGCGAACAGGGTTGGCGGCTGGCCTGCCAGTGCCGCGTGGTCGAGGACGTGCAGATCGAGGTGTTCGACCCGCTGCGCGATGCCGCGCCTGCCGTTATTCACAGTTGCGACTGGCTCAGCCGCGATGTGCTGCGCCTGCGTCTGACCCCTCAGCAGCCGCTACGCTACCGAGCTGGCCAGCATCTACAGCTCTGGACTGGGGACGGTACTGCCCGACCCTATTCATTGGCCAGCGTGCCGGGTGACGATCCTTGGCTGGAATTTCATATCGATTGCCGCCAGGGTGGCGCCTTTGCCAGCGCCGCACGCGCGTTTCAGCCGGGCGATTGTCTGCGTTTGGGTGAGTTGCGCGGTGCCGCCTTGCACTATGACCCGGACTGGCAAGCCCGTCCGCTCTGGCTGATGGCCGCCGGCACCGGCTTGGCGCCGCTGTACGGGGTGCTGCGCGAAGCGCTACGCCAGGAGCATCAGGGTGCTATACGGCTTATTCACCTGGCCCATGATGCGTCCGCACATTACCTGGCCGAGCCCTTGCGGGCGCTGGCGCTCAGCCATCCTCGACTGCAGGTCGAGCTGCTTGTGGCGGCCGAGTTGCCGGCTGCTTTGGCCGAACTGCGCCTTGTTTCACGGCAAACCGTCGCCTTACTCTGCGGCCACCCCGACAGCGTCGAAAGCTTTGCGCGCCGCCTGTATCTGGCGGGTTTGCCGCGCAGCCAGGTTTTCGCTGACGTCTTTTTGCCCCACGCGCGCTAGCCGTTAAGGTTTTCAGCGCGCGGGTGGCCTGCCGTGAGGAGTGATGATGAGCGAGCACCTGCTGGTTGAGCGTGAGCAAGGGTTGCTGACCCTGCGCATGCACCGCCCCGACAAGAAGAATGCCTTGACCCGCGCCATGTACAGCGGCTTGGCCGAAGTGCTGGTGCAGGCCGATCAGGATAACAGTGTGCGTGCCGTGCTGATCACCGGTGGTGAGAACTGTTTTACCAGCGGCAATGATGTCGCCGACTTTATCAAGGCACCGCCCACCGGGCTGAACAGCGAAGTGTTCCAGTTTATGCAGGCGCTGTTCGCGTTCAGTAAACCCGTGGTGGCCGCCGTTAACGGCCCGGCAGTGGGCATTGGCACGACCATGCTGTTGCACTGCGACCTGGTGTATGTCAGCCGTGATGCCACCTTGAAGATGCCCTTCGTCAACCTCGGTTTGTGCCCTGAATACGGCTCAAGCCTGATTCTGCCGCGTCTGCTCGGTCATGCCCGCGCTGCCGAGTTGCTGCTGCTCGGGCAGAGCTTTACCGGCGAACAGGCGGCCGCCTGGGGCATTGCCAATCAGGCGCTGGACAGTGGTGAGGCAACCCTGGCCAAAGCTCGGGAAATGGCTCATGCCTTCGAACGCCTGGCCCCTTCGGCAGTGGCGGACAGCAAACGCCTGATGCGTGCGCCGGATCGCGAGCAACTGCGAAGGGTGATCGAGGAGGAGGGTGCGCTGTTCGGCCAGCGCCTGCGCTCGCCGGAGGCCATCGAGGCGCTGACTGCCTTTATGCAGCGGCGCACGCCGGACTTCAGCAAGTTCGCCTGAGGCGTTGAGGCAAACAAAAAGGCCGCTCGATTGAGCGGCCTTTTGCATTGCAGCGCAGTGTTACACCAGCGCTTCACCGACATGCAGCAACTTCAGGGTGTTGGTGCCGCCGATGGTGTGGTAGCTGTCGCCCTTGGTCAGGATCACCCAGTCACCGGCCTGCACCACACCACGCTTGAGCAACTCGTCCACCGCGGCTTGGCTGACCTCGGCCGGCTGCAGCGCGGCGGGGTCGAACGGCACGGTGTAGACGCCGCGGAACAAGGCTGCACGTGCCTGGGTTTCGCGGTGCGGAGAGAAGGCGAAAATCGGCACGGAAGAGCGGATGCGCGACATGATCAGCGGCGTGTAGCCACTTTCGGTCAGTGCAATGATCGCCTTCACACCTGGGAAGTGGTTAGCGGTGTACATGGCAGCCAGGGCGATACTTTCGTCACAGCGCTCGAACTCGGTGCCCATGCGGTGGCTGGATTTCTTGCTGGTGGGGTGCTTTTCCGCGCCCAGGCAAATGCGCGCCATGGCCTGCACGGCTTCCAGCGGGTAGGCACCGGCGGCACTTTCCGCCGAGAGCATCACGGCATCGGTGTAGTCGAGCACGGCGTTGGCCACGTCGGAGACTTCCGCGCGGGTCGGCATCGGGTTCTGGATCATCGACTCCATCATCTGCGTCGCGGTGATCACTGCCTTGTTGTGGCGGCGCGCGTGCAGGATGATTTTCTTCTGAATGCCGCACAGTTCGGCGTCGCCGATTTCCACGCCCAGGTCACCACGGGCCACCATCACGGCGTCGCTGGCGCGGATCAAACCGTCGAGGGTTTCGTCGTCGGCCACGGCTTCGGCGCGTTCGATCTTGGCCACCAGCCAAGCCGTACCGCCCGCCTCATCACGCAACTTGCGCGCGTAGTGCATGTCGTCGGCATCGCGCGGGAAGGACACGGCCAGGTAATCCAGCTGCATCTCGGCGGCGAGTTTGATATCGGCTTTGTCTTTCTCGGTCAGTGCAGGCGCCGTCAGGCCGCCGCCCCGGCGGTTGATGCCTTTGTGGTCGGAGAGCGGGCCACCGATGATCACTTCGCAGTGCAGGGCATCGGCAGTGGCTTCCAGCACGCGCACCACCACACGGCCATCATCTAGCAGCAACTCGTCACCGACGCCACAGTCTTTGACCAGATCCGGGTAGTCGATGCCGACGATGTCTTGCGTGCCGGCCGTCAGAGGGTGGCTGGTGGAGAAGGTGAAGCGGTCGCCCAGTTTGAGTTCGATCCGCTTGTTGGCGAACTTGGCGATGCGGATTTTCGGCCCTTGCAGGTCGCCCAGTAGGGCCACGTGGCGACCGTGCTTGGCGGCCAGATCACGCACCAATGCGGCGCGGGCTTTGTGCTCATCGGGCGAACCGTGGGAGAAGTTCAAGCGGGCAACATCCAGACCGGCGATGATCAGTTGTTCAAGCACCTCGGGGCTGTTGCTGGCGGGGCCGAGGGTGGCGACGATTTTGGTACGGCGGAAGGTCATGCACAGGCTCCTGATTGGCATCTGTGCGCGAGGCTACTATGCCGCCTCTCTGTAGTCATTGTTCCTCTGCACTACCAGAACCTATATACGATCTGCTGCGCGTCGGCCCTGCTGCGTTAAACGTCGGCTCGGCAAGCCGTTTGCGGCTAACGCGCTTTAGCGCGACCCGCTGGGTGAGCGAAGCGAGTAATGCTACAGCTCGTACACTCTGAGCTCACCCTATGGGTCAGCCGTTGGCTGTTACTACGCTGCGCTAAGTTTCTCGCCTGTTTTGACTAGCCGTTGGCGGTTGCTAACGTAGCGTCTTGCCGCTCTCTAGCTCGCCAGATCGTAAACAGGTTCTTATCGGTTGAGCGCCTGATCCAGATGACGGGCGGCCTTGGTGTTCAGGTCGCTATTGGGGAATTGCACCAGTAGGCGGCGCAGGTAGGTAATGGATTTGTCGCGATTGGCCTGCGGGTTATCCGGGGCCAAGTACATCAGGCCGAGTTGGTAGAGGGCTTTCTCTTTGATGTCTGCGGGGATACCAGGGTCGCTCAGGGCTAACAGATACAGCTCTTCGGCTTCACTAACGCGGTTTTTCAGTACGGCGCGGCGCGACAGCAGCGTCATGTCGGTATCAAGGCTGAGCTTGTACAAATCGAGTTGCTGGTTGGGCTTCCAGTGTGCAAGCAGCTCGCGTGAGGTCTTGTGTACAGGTTCATTGGCGCGTTCACGAATCATCACAATCCGGGCTTCAGCCCGCTCGGCAGCCCGGCTGGCGGGGAACTGATTGAGCACCTGGTAGAAGTAGTTGAGTGCCTTGTTATCGTCGCGCTGCTCGTTGAAGCGGTTCATGTACAGCAGGCCGATCTGGTAAAGCGAGATGGCCCGCACTTCGTCGCTGAGCTTCTCATCGCGGTACCCGGTGAGGTATAGCTGCTCGGCCTGGTCGCTTTTGGCATCACGAATGGCCTGAGCGCTGTAGGTCAGCAGGTCGCCTTCATCCTCGATGGCGGCAAGCATGCGGTTGTTCTTCAGGGTTTTGTATTCAACCACCTCGTTGGTGGTGATCTGTGCGATAAACAGCGGTGTGGTGGGCGAGCAGGCGCTTGACAGAGCGGCACATAGCAGCAGCGGCAGGCGGAACGATAACGGCATGAGAACTCCTGGGCGCAGGGCCGGTGTGCGCCAGTCTAGTCAGGCTGGTCCACTGTGGCCAAGTGGCTGGCGGCATTACCCATCAGAGGATATGTTGCTGCAGAATTTATCCGGCCAGTCGATACACTGCTCATCGGAGGAGAGGCTTATGCGCATTCTGTTAGTTGTACTGGTGCTGTTGGGGGCGGCTGGCTGTAACCGCTATACGTTTGATCATCACCTCAACAGCGCCTATGAGGCCTATGACCGCGGCGAATGTGAAGCGGCCATGCTCTCGCTGTCTAAGGCGGAGCGCAACAGCCGCTCGCGACGTTACATGCAGCCGGAAATTTCTCTGCTACGCGGCCAGTGTCTGGAGCGTCAGGCATTGTTTGTCGATGCCATGCAGACCTACCAGTTCATCGTTACCCACTACCCAGCCAGTGAGTATGCTTACCGGGCCCGCGCGCGCATGGATACTCTGCGCCAATTGGGGCATGACAGCGTTGATGTGGCCGTCAAGGTCAATCCGGTCAAGCCCTGACCGCTGGTCGTTACAGGATTGGCGCGGCTATTCTCGGCAGTAAGCTGAGGTTTACGGGAGGGAGTCCATGCGTATTTTGTTGAGCCTGATGTTATTGCCGGGTTTGGCGATGGCTGAGATCTATCGCTGGACCGATGCCAATGGCCAGGTGCATTTCAGTCAGCGTCCGGCACCCGGCGCTCAGCAGGTTGAGGTCAAGCCGCAGGTGGTCGAGCGCGATCAGTTGACTCGTGAGCGCGAAGAGCGCACCAGCCGTTTCTTTGATGCCCGCCGTGACGAGCAGGCGCAGGCTTCAGCCGAGGCAGCCGAACGTCAGAGTAAGCGTGCTGCCGAATGCCAGGATCTGCGCAGTCGGTTGGGCAATATTCCTGAGGGTTTCAGCTATTACCGTACCGCTGCCAATGGTGAGCGTGAATATTACAGTGACCAGCAAATAGATACCGCTCGTCAGCAACTTCAACGTCAGATTGCCGAACGCTGTTCCTGAATCTGGTTTACACGCAGTAGTGAGGCCATACTCAGTGGCCATCTATAGCGATTTGCCACTATGCCTAAGCATGTTCAGCGCCGCATTGAGCGTCACCAGCTGCCCTACTATCTGAAGGTGTTTAATCGCATCACCGATAAGCCTATGGGCTACATCGGGAACGTCTCATTGGATGGCATGTTGCTGATCAGCCAGTTGCCCATGTTGGTGGGTGCGCGTTTTGACATGCGTTTGAAAATTCCTGGGCATGATGCACCGCACTACGTCGACTTCTCGGCCACCTGCCAGTGGTGCCGTGAAGATGTGACGCCCGGGTGCTATGACTCAGGTTTCTCTCTGGTGGCGCCGCCGGGTGACTATGTCGAGATGGTCGATGCTTTACGCCACTACTTCAGTTTCCGGCCGATGGCCGCGTCCGCTTGAATTTCTCATCGTTCAGCGCCTCTAAAAAAACCGCCAGAAGGCGGTTTTTTTGAGCGGGTGGATTAGGCGCTGACGTTCTGCGTCAATTGCAGCAGGACATCCGAACGGCGCTGCACGTCGCGATAGCGCTCGGCATCCTTGGCTAGAACGGCCCCCAGAGCTGGGAAGATCTCGTTCAGTTTGCGGCTCCACTGTTCTGTCTTGAGCTGTTCGCCGAAGCAGCGCTGAATCAGGTCGAGCATGATTGATACGGTCACCGAGGCACCTGGTGAGGCACCGAGCAAAGCAGCAATGGAGCCGTCTTGAGCGGCCACCAGTTCAGTACCGAACTGCAGGATACCGCCGTTCTTGGCGTCCTTCTTGATGATCTGTACGCGTTGACCGGCGATTTCCAAGCTCCAATCCTCGGCCTTGGCCAGCGGGTAGAAGCCACGCAGGGTTTCCAGACGTTGAGCTTCGGACTGCAGCACTTCCTTGACCAGGTAGCGGGTCAGGTCGAAGTTGTCGCGCGCCACCGCCAGCATCGGGCCGATGTTGTTGAAGCGGATCGATAGCGGCAGGTCAAGGAACGAACCGCGCTTGAGGAACTTGGTGGTGAAGCCGGCATATGGGCCGAACAGTAGCGAGGTCTTGCCGTCTACCACGCGGGTGTCCAAGTGGGGCACGGACATGGGCGGCGAACCCACCGCGGCCTGGCTGTAGACCTTAGCCTGGTGCTGCTTGACCACGTCCGGGTTGTCGCAACGCAGCCACTGACCGCTGACCGGGAAGCCGCCGAAGCCCTTGCCCTCCGGAATGCCGGACATCTGCAGCAGCGGCAGAGCCGCGCCACCGGCGCCGAGGAAGACGAACTTGGCCTGGATTTCACGGTTGTTACCACTCTGCAGGTCCTTGACGCTGACCCGCCAGCCTTGGCCGCTGCGCTTGAGGCCAACTACTTTCTGTTTGCAGGTGACCTTGGCATCGGCTTGCTGACCGAGGTGCGCGAGCAGGCTCGTGGTCAGGTTGCCGAAATTGACGTCGGTACCGGCCATGACGCGCGTTGCAGCGATTGGCTCCTGCTGATCACGCCCAGGCATCATCAGCGGCATCCACTCGGCCAGCGTGGCGTGATCTTCGGTGTACTCCATGTGCGCAAAGGCATGGTGCACGGTCAGCGCCTGGAAGCGCTTCTTCAGGTAATCAATACCTTTCTGCCCGCGCACGAAACTGAGGTGCGGAACCGAGTTGATAAACGATTTGGGTGAACCGAAGCGGCCTTTCTCGACCAGGTAGGCCCAGAACTGCTTGGACTCTTCGAATTGGGTGTTGATGGTCACCGACTTTTTGATGTCGATCGAACCGTCTGCCGATTCCGGTGTGTAGTTCAGCTCGCACAAGCCAGCATGACCGGTGCCTGCGTTGTTCCAGGGGTTGGAGCTTTCAACCGCCCCGGCTTCCATCATCTCGAGCACTTCCAGCTTGATCGCCGGGTCGAGCTCTTTCAGCAGTACGGCCAAGGTCGCACTCATGATGCCGGCACCCACCAGCACCACATCCATTGTTTCGTAATCGTTCTGCGTCATTACCACTTCTCCGCAAACCAGCACTCAAAAGACGTTAGTTAGCTTGTGTGAACACAGCCGATCAGCAGCCGAGACGCTCAGGGTTGAGGGAAGCAGGCTTCTGGAAGCAGATGCCAACCGCGAGATCGTTCATTTTCGCCACACTCTTGTGAAGTTTTCCAAACCGTTCTTCCACGCTCTTTTGGAGTCGTGAACCTCAAAACACGTCTGCTGGGCACGCTTCTCTACGACATAGAACGGCCATGCAGCGATTGCAGGCGCTTTACGTGGGAGTAAGCAGCAGCCGGAAGGCAGCGCGAAGTGGGCGACTCTCTGGGGCGGAGCTGGTGCAATGGAGCATCAGCGATACGGCAAGGCCCGAACAGGAGGCGTCCTTATAATCGGGGCGCGATTATAAGGGCAAAGCAGGAAAATTGATCGCCTGGCGTGACTTTTCTTCTTCCGCCGGTCAGGCTGCCAGCGTTTGTTGCAAGCGCAGGCATGGCGTGACTTGTACGGTTTTGACTCCGGCTGGCAGGGGGCGATTGAGCCAGCTCAGGCAGCTGTGTTGCACTTCAATCCAGCCGGAGCCTTGTGGCGCCTGGGCTGATTGGCGCAGGGCGCGGCAGATACCTTGCGCATCGACCAGGGCAAATGAGCGCATCGGGCGGCGGGGGGCGAGCAGGTTGCGCAGTGAGAACATGGCGAATCACTCACGAACAGGGAAGACTAAAGTCTTATGCCTGACGCGCATGACAAGGGCGTTACGGGAACCTGTTAGCGCGATAAACGTCATAGGGACTGTGCCGTTTCATCGTGAGCCGTGTTGCCCCGAGAAATAGCAACAGACCCTGAAAGCAGCGCTGTCGGGCATTTTCCGTGCTGGTTATACTGCGCACCACTTCTACCCCTCATTTATGGAGCGTTGAGCATGCTGCATCGTCTGCTGTTTGGTCTGGTGGCTGTTGCCAGCCTTACTCTGGTGGGTTGCGCCCACAGCCCGCAACAACTCAGCCCACAACCCAAACTCAACAGCCCGCTGACCGCCGTTGGTCAGGGCCAGCCGGTTGTGGTGCGGGTGACCGATGGTCGTCCATCGCCTGTACTGGGTACCCGTGGTGGCCTTTACCCGGAAACCAGCGCCATCAGCGTGACTGGCCAGGACATCTTACCCAAGCTGCAGGCTCAGGCTGAGGCGGCTGTACGTCTGCTCGGCTTTACCCCGAGCGCTAATGCTTACAATGCACCGCAACTGACCCTGACCCTGGCTGATTTGAAATACCAGTCGCCGAAAGAAGGGCTGTATGTCACTGAAGCCGACATGACTGCCACCTTCCGGGTTGATGTGCAGAACAGCAGCCGCCGTTACAGTGGCCGTTATGGTGCTTCGCTGAATCAGCGCTTTGGCATGGCGCCAAACCAGGCAACCAACACCAAGCTGGTCAGTGACGTGTTGAGTGATGCCCTGACCCGTGCCTTCAAGGATCCGACCATCGGCCAGATGCTCGCTCAGTAAAGCTGATCGGCGTTGATGAAAAAGCCCGGACTGTTCCGGGCTTTTTCGTATCTGGCTTGTCCAATTCGAGGCTTCAGGCAGCTTCGCTGTAGAACTCCGGCAGACTCATGCCGGTGCGCGTATCCACGTCGGGCAGGGCGTAATGCTCGTGACCTCCCATGGCGCAGTACACCAGCCAGTGGTCGTCTTGCACATTGAAAGACAGTCCGTCGATGACGGCTTCCACGTCATCCAGCGAATCAATCAGGTAATCACGGTCTTGCGGTTGGGCGTGCAGCATAGGGTGATCCTCCATGGATTTTAAGGCCTGTCTCTCTGCGCCAAGCCTTTTTGGCCGAGGCGTAGGGACGAGTGTTAGACCATAGCTCACACAAATGACAGTGTTTAGACCGCTTAGTCATAGTGGCTGCGATTCGTCGGAATCGAACCGCGAGGGCGGCAACCTTCGGTAGACTCCGCGCCCGTATTTGGACAGCCCGATACTGCATCGGGTGTGCTGATAATCAGGCGCGACATTGATCGCATGCCTTATAGAAGTTGAGGTCGAGCATGTCGTTGCAAGCGCTCTGGTTGCTGATCGAAGGTCAGCCTGGGCAGTGTGTGAATGGACTGGCGCTGTTTTTCGCCCTGGCGGGGGCGTGGTTGCTACTGGCTACACGTATGCGCGAGCAGCGTGCCCAGGCGCGGTTACTGGCGGACAATCAGCTGAATGAACTGGCGGATGAGGCATATGCCTTTGATGAGCCGACACTGCGGCTGAATCGTTTTTTTTATCGCTTTGGCCATGCCTGCCTGGGGGCTGCCTTGTTGCTGTCTTGGCTGAGCACCCAGCTGTAATTCGATTGTTCAGGCCATAAAAAGCGGCAGCCAATGGCTGCCGTTTTTTATGACTCCGATTGGCCTAAAGTGGCAGGCCAGCCTTGATCCGGTATTGGTTACGCACTGGGTTGGCGTATTGCAGGATCAGGTAGGGCTGCTGCGCAATCGGACAGTTGTCCAGGCGGCGTTGCCACTCGGCTTGTGCGGTACGCAGCTCTTCGGCAGGGAACAGCTCGGCGGCATTCGGCACCGCCAGCGCCGTGTCGCGGTCTGCCCACATGGCGTAGGCCAGATAATGCACGGGGAACAACCGGTAGCCGGTGAGAATCTGTCGGTCCATTTCCGCTGCCAGCAGTTTGCTGTCCTCCAGGCCCTGGCTCACCGGCGTACCGAAGTGCACGTGCACGCGGCCTTTGTAACCGGTGATGCCGAGGGCGATGCTCTGGTCATCTTCGCCGGCGGCCTTGGTATAACTGCCGCTGCTGGCGCGAATAAATAGCTCGCGGGCTTTGGCCTGATCGCAGGGGTCGTATTCGTAGCTGATCGATACTGGCGTCAGGCGCAGCGCGTTGATCACGTCGGCGAAGGGTTCGTCCTTGCGGCTCATATGGAACATCTTGAGGATCGCCGAATCGGTGCGGTCATCACCATCCTTGGCGCGGCCTTCGGCCTGGGCAATCCAGATCGACTCGCCGTCAGTGCGGATCGAGTGGTTGATATACGCCGACAGCAGCTGGTAAGCGGCGAGTTTCTCGCGTCGCCCGCTGATTGAACGGTGCACGATGAAGCTCTTGTTAAGGCGCATCAGGTCGCTAACGAAGGGCTTCTGCAGCAGGTTGTCGCCAATGGCGATACGCGGTGTTGGCAGGTCTGCATGATAAACCGCGTAGTTGACGAATGCCGGGTCCATGACGATATCGCGATGGTTGGCCAGGAACAGATAAGCTTGGCCGGCCTGCAGGTGGTCGATGCCGGAGTAAGTCACTCCATCCGTGGCGCGCTCAATGGTGCGGTCGACATAACTCTCGATGCGCGTCTGCAATTGCGTCACCGACTTCACATCACGGAACTCAAGACGCAGTCGATAGGCTATAAGTGGTTTAAGCAGCCAGCCCAAAGATGCAGCCAGGCGTGGAAAGCGAAATTGAGTGAGGATGTCGAGAAACGCATCGTCCGCCAACAGGCGTGCCAGAACGGCAGGTACTTCGGCATCGGCGTAAGGTCGGATGGTATCGAATTCGCCCATCATGCTCTCTTGTTGTAGGTGGCGGCGGAAGTGCTTATGGCCCCGCTGATGCGGCACAGCAATACCGCTGTTCGACTGCAGGGCCAGCTATAGACCGGTAATTATACGCCCAAGTCACAAGGAGACTGCGATGCTGGAAAGCGAGGGCTATCAGTGCCCTTATTGTGGCGAGCAGGTGGAAGCGCTGCTTGATCTGTCAGCGGGTGATCAGCAGTACATTGAAGATTGTCCGGTGTGCTGCCGGCCTATCGTGTTTTCGCTGCAGACTGATGGTCAGGATTGGAACCTGGATGTGCGCGGGGAGAATGACTGATGCAGCGTATTTATGAGCCGCGGGACCTGATGGAAGGTGAGTTGCTGCTGAGTATGTTGGCCAGTGAGGGCATTGACGCCTACCTGACCGGGCAGCATCTCACAGGCGCTGTGGGCGAGTTGCCGGCATGCGGACTGCTCGGCGTATTGGTAGAAGACGCGCAGGCGCACAGCGCACAACAGTTAATCGCCGCGTACAATGCCGCGCTGCCGCTGCCCGGTGATGAGCCGGAGAGTATTCAGGGTACTTTGCTCTGTTGAACGCCTGCCTTGCGGTCCTTTCCTTGAAGTGTTGTCGAGTTTCCCATGTGTGGACGTTACGCCCTGTTCCGTTGGACGCCTGCCTTTGCGGCGATTCCCGGTTTTCCTGCTGATCAGTTACCGCACTGGAGCATTTCGCCCAACAGTCAGGTGTTGTTGTTGCGCAGCGTCGAGGGCGAGCGGCAGTTGACGCGCGCACGTTGGGGGCTGACGCCACCTTGGTTGACGGACCTGACCAAGACCCCGGCCCAGGCGCGTGCCGAGACTCTATCCGAACAGCCGATGTTTCGTGAGGCGTTTCGCCTGCGTCGCGGCTTGCTGCCGGCCAATGGTTTTTATGAATGGCGGGGAGCGGCGCGCAAACGGCCGTATTGGTTGAGTGGTGACGGGGTGCCGTTGCTGCACTTTGCTGCCCTGTGGGAAGCATATCCGGTCGAAGGGCATGTCTACCTGAGCGTGGCTGTGGTGACGCAGGCAGCGGCCAGTCAGCGCCGACCGCTGATGCTTAATGAGGCCGCGCAGGCCGCCTGGCTGGACTCCGCTACTTCGCCGGCCGAGGCTTTGGCATTGCTGGCCAGTCCACAGCCCCAGTTGCGTGAGCGGGTGTTGGCCAATTTGGTCAACGATCCAAAACTGGATGCGCCGGAGTGCCTCACGCCTGCATAAATTGCCTTCTTTGAAGAGAAAGGGCGATTTGCTCAGTTGTCCGCCCTGTTCTTCTATGCCTGATCAGACTCTGAACTGATTGATCAGACGGCGCTGCTGCTCGGCCAGTTTGGTCAATTCGGCGCTGGCCTGACTGGCTTCATCAGCACCACCGGCGACCTCATTGGCCACCTGTCCGATGTTGGTGACATTGCGGTTGATATCCTCAGCCACGGCGCTTTGCTCTTCGGCGGCGCTGGCAATCTGCGTGTTCATGTCGTTGATCACCGATACCGCTTGTGTGATTGCATCCAGTGCTATGGCTGCCTGGCTGGCCTGTTGCACGCTTATCTGGGTTTTGCTCTGGCTGTCTTCCATGACCTTGACCACATCACGCGTACCTTGCTGCAGCTGTTGGATCATGGCCTGAATTTCTTCGGTGGCTTGTTGCGTCTTCTGCGCCAGGTTGCGCACCTCATCGGCGACCACGGCAAAGCCTCGCCCCTGTTCGCCGGCGCGTGCGGCCTCAATAGCTGCGTTGAGGGCGAGCAGGTTGGTTTGCTCGGCAATCCCGCGGATAGCCACCAGAATGGCGTTGATGTTTTCGCTGTCCTTGGCCAGCGTCTGTACCACGTTCACCGCCCGGCCGATTTCCTGAGCAAGAGCTGCAATTGCATCGGCCGTGAGTTGCACCGTCTGCTTGCCCTGATTCGCTGATTGGTCGGCGTTGTTGGCCGCTTCTGCGGCATGGGTGGCGTTGCGTGCGACGTCCTGAGCGGTAGCCGTCATCTCATGCACCGCAGTGGCGACCAACTCGATTTCCGCCATTTGCTTCTGGACACCCTGGTTGGTACGGATGGCGATGTCGGCGGTGTATTCGGAGGAGTCGCTGACCTTCTGTACTGAACTGACCACGTTGCTGATCATATTCTGCAGTTTGTTGAGGAAGGTATTGAAGCCATTGGCTATCTGTCCAAGCTCATCCGTTCGGTCGACTTGCAGGCGTTTGGTCAGGTCGCCGTCGCCCTGGGCGATGTCATCCAGCATCACCACCATCTGCCGCAAGGGGTGGGCGATGCCATAACCAACAAACCAGATCACCAGCAGGCCTGCGCCTGCAACGAGCAAGCCCACCAGAGTCATGCCCAGTGTGTCTTCTTCGGCCTGTTCCGCGAGGCCGTTCTGCAGCTTGTTCAGGTCGGCAAAAACTGCGCTGGTCGGCAGTTCTATAGCCAGCGTCCAGCGGGTCGAGGTGCCCGCTACTTTGAACGGCAGGAGTAACTGAAATACCTGACGTTCTTCGTCGAGTCGATTGATGGGTTGTTCGGTGCTGCTTTGTTTGAGTTGCGTGAGCAGGTCATTGTCCAGCAAGTTGCTGGCTGGTTTGCCAATCAGGCTGGCATCTTTGGTGGCTGCAATGAGGGTGCCGTTGGCTGCGACAAGTGCCAGTTCGCCAGCGCCTGCGTAGAGTTTGCTCTTGGCGGTATTGAGCAGGCTCTGGATAAAGTCGAGGGCTAGGTCGTTACCCACAACGCCCTTGAATTGCCCATTGACCACAATTGGTGCGTTAAATGATGCCACCAGCACTTGCTTACCGCCGAAGTCGAAGGAGGCTGGGTCAATCACGCAGGGTTGTTTGCTGGCCTTGGTGCATAGGTAGTATTCCCCTTCGCGTACGCCTGTTGGCAGCAGTTTTTCACTTTCCATTTGCTCGGCCGTGAGCGCTTCCCGCTTCAGTTGGTCTCCGTCGCGATACCACCAGGGCATGAAACGTCCGCTGCTGTCATAGCCATTTTCCTTCTGGCCGGCATACAAGTCATCGTCCTGGTCGAAGGCGTTGGCTTCCCAGCCAATGTAGAAGTCGAGCAGCTCGGGGTTGGCCCTAAGGTACTCGCCGACCAGGTTGCTCAACTCATCCCGGCTCAGGCTGAGGGCGGTCGTACCGTCACTGTTGGTGCCCATGCGACTGTTTAGGGTGGCCAGGGCCTTGGCAACGATCATGGGGTGTTCGAACTGGCGCTGCAGCTCGCCTACCTGGGCTTCGGCCAGGGCGACCAGGCGTTGATCGATAACCTCTTCCAAAAGGCTCTGTGTGCGTTCCTGAACCAGGCTCTGGGTTCGAGCGCCGGCGAACAAGGCATACAGCACCAGTGCGACCACTACCGCAAGAATACTGGCGCCTGCCAGGGTTACGACAGAAAACTGGATTGACTTGAAGCGCATAGGGACTCCTCAACGCATAGGTTGCACCTGTCCTTGGTGTATCGGCCGTCCAATCACAAAGCATTAGTCGGTATCTTCAATTAGCTAAGCGCCGTGCTGGATATCGTGCAAGTCGCTCGGGTTGTGTTGCGCCACTGCGCGGCCTAGCATACGACGCTGTCGTGAAGGAGAACTGACATGAACACTCTAATTCGCCTGGCCAGTTTCGGGCTCTGTGGCCTGCTGACAGCCTGTCAGGCTGTTAATACCACCAGCGGTGGCGCTGTGGGTGTCGAGCGCAAGCAGTACATGTTCAGCATGTTGTCGACCCAAGAAGTCAACCAGATGTATGCGCAGTCCTATCAGCAGACGTTGAGCGCAGCGTCGAGTCAGGGCGCGCTGGATAAGACCAGTAAAAACGCCAAACGTCTGCGCACCATTGCTGACCGGCTGATCGCTCAGGCGCCGCTGTTCCGTCCTGACGCCGCGCAGTGGCAGTGGGAAGTCAACCTGATCCGAAGTCCTGAGCTAAATGCCAACTGTGGCCCGGGTGGCAAGATCATTTTTTACAGCGGGATCATCGAGAAGCTAAAGCTCAGCGACGATGAGATTGCCGCAATCATGGGGCATGAAATAGCTCATGCGCTGCGCGAACACGGCCGCGAGGCGATGTCCAAGGCCTATGGTATAGAGCTGACGAAGCAGGGGGCGGGTGCTTTGCTCGGCCTGGGTTCCGATACCATGGCCCTGGCGGATGCTGCGGTGACGTATGGTCTGACGCTACCCAATAGCCGTGGCAATGAGAACGAAGCTGATCTGATTGGTCTGGAGTTGGCTGCACGGGCTGGTTACAGCCCCAATGCTGCCGTCAGCTTGTGGCAGAAGATGGCCGCTGCCAGCGAAGGTGCGCCGCCTGAATTCATGAGTACGCACCCGTCTTCCAGCAGCCGGATTGCAGCATTGCAGGCGGCGATTCCCAAGGTCATGCCGCTGTATGAACAGGCGCGCTAACTTGCGTTAAGGAAAACGCCCCCGATGGGGGTGTTTTTTGTCTCGCTTGAAGGTTCAGGGTAGCGCCTTGTCTGCAAAGGGTTGGCTGGCCAAACCGAGTTGTGCGCGGAAGCTTTCCATGTCGAACATGGTGCAGATTTCCTGGATTTCATTGCTCGGTGTAAGCGTCCAAAATGCCATGGCAGAGATGCTCAGCACCTTGTCGCTGGGTGGATAACCTAGCGCGGGCTTCTCGATGGTGCCAATCAGGGTGCTCCAGGTCACTACCTTATTGCCCTCGGCGATGCACTCCTCGATCACCACTTGCAGGTCCGGCATGGCATGGCGGATGTCCTGCACCATTTGGGCGAAGGCGGCGCTGGACAGCGGTCGACCGATGAATGAGCTTTTGTAGAGAAAGTCCGGGCTGTGCATTTGCTCGGCGAGCGCGGTACGGCCCTTGTTCCACGACAGGTCAATATGATGGCGAACAAGCCTTTTCCGATCATCCAGTGACATGCGTATCTCCCTGACGGCTGAGTGAGCAGGATGTTGCGCACTGTACAGCCGCCAGCGAACTGGGGTATTGGCCGAAACGCCAGCGATATGGCGTCAAAGCGATGTCAAATTAATCCGCTGAATTTCAACGCCTGAAACCCCGCATAGACGGCCAGCGCAGCAAAGGCGCAGGCGGCCAGCCGACGAATCAGGGTCAGTGGCAGGCGCTCGGCGGCAAAATTTCCCGCCAGAACCACAGGGACGTTGGCGATCAGCATGCCCAGCGTGGTGCCGATGACCACCAGAATGAAATGTGGGTACTGCGCCGCGAGCATCACCGTGGCCACCTGGGTTTTGTCGCCCATTTCCGCCAGGAAGAAGGCAATCAGCGTGGTCAGAAATGGGCCGTAGCGTTTGAAACTGGAACTTTCGTCGTCGTCCAGTTTGTCGGGAATCAGGGTCCATAGGGCCACGGCGACAAAGCTGGCGGCGAGGATCCAGCTCAAGGTGGCCGGGGAAAAGAAGCTGGCAGCCCAGTTGCCGATCGCGCCGGCGGCAAAGTGGTTGGCCAGGGTCGCGACGACAATGCCCCAGATGATGGGCCAGGGTTTGCGAAAACGCGCAGCCAGCAGCAAGGCCAGCAGTTGAGTCTTGTCGCCAATTTCGGCGAGGGCAACGATAAAGGTGGGGACAAACAGGGATTCGAGCATCAGGCTTTCCTAAAGGGGCGGGTCGACATGGCTATGACACGTACAGCCTTCCCGCCCCGGGTAAGGTGTGCGTGTCATAGGTCTTGTCAAACCGCAGGCCCCTCTGAGTGGGCCTTGGGTCGCACGCGCCATGCTCTGCTGAGCAAGTGTGTTGACGCGTGCCGGGCGAGCTGGCGCTCGCGGGAGACTACTCCCCTAGGACGCGCGCATTTTGCCCGCGCATCCGTGATAGGGCAAGTCCCGTTTAGCTTTTGCGGGCTTGGTAGATGCGGAATCCCTTGGCGTCGGCCAGCGTCTGGCAGGGGCCGAGGTGCTGTTCGATCAGCGGTGGGTATCTAAGAAAGCTGTTAGCCACCAGGCGCAATTCGCCTTTGCTGGCCAGGTGCAGGCTGGCCTGGCGCAGCAGGTGTTCGGTGGCCTGGTAGTGAGTGTGCACGCCTTGGTGAAAGGGCGGGTTGCTGAGGATCGCACTCAACCCCGTGGGTGCGGCATCAATGCCGTCGCCATTGATCACGTCAGCCTGCAGGCCATTGGCGGCAAGGGTCAGATGGCTGCTTTCGACGGCGAAGGCGTCCACGTCCAGCAGGGTGATCTGGCTGTCCGGGTAGCGGCGTTTCAGCGCCGCGCCGAGTACGCCGGCGCCACAGCCGAAATCCAGAATATGTCCACTTGGCAAGCCATCGAGATGCTCAAGCAGCAGCGCGCTGCCAACGTCCAGGCGGCCATGGCTGAATACGCCTGGCAGGCTGAGTACCTGCAGTGGACCGTCGGCCAGGGCCAGTTCGTAGCGTTGCGCCAAACTGTGCAGATCCGGCGTGGCGGGTGCGTGCTCAACCCGTACCTGCCAGAGCTGGCAGTGCCGCGCGCTGTCGAGCTTGCGTGCTTGGCCGAAGTTAGCCAGCTGCTTGGCGGCGCGCTCAATGCCGGCAAGCTTTTCACCGACCAGAAACAGTTCGCGGCCATTCAGGCGCGCCGCCAGGGCATTGAGTAGGTATTCGGTCAGCTCGCGGGATTTCGGCAGAAACAGCACGGCTGCCTGGAATTCGCGTTCGCCGGGTTGGGTGTCAAAGTGGCAGCGAGTGCTGAAGCGGGCGTCCAGCAATGCGTGTTCGCCGGCATGCCAGCTCCAGCCGTGGGCCTCGGGGAGTTGACCGAGCAAGTCATCCGCCGGCAAGCCGGCAAGCAGCAGCGGGCCGTTGAATAGATCGGGCTGGCGCAGCAGTACTTCGCTTCGCGGGTCCATAAGCGCTCCTTGAAAAAAGTCGCGTAGCTTAGCTGACTACGCGCATGGGCGTGCCGTTGAAGAAGGACAAAGCGTTTTCACTGAGTTGACCGACGATCCGTTGCCTTGCCTCACGGCTGCCCCAGGCGCTGTGCGGGGTGATGATCAAACGTGGAATGTCGGCAGCGAGCAGGACGTTACCGTCTTTTGGCGGCTCCTGGGTTAGTACATCGGTGGCTGCGCCGCCCAGGTGGCCGGCGCGCAGTGCCTCAGCCAGAGCGTGCTCGTTGATCAGGCCGCCGCGGGCGGTATTGATCAGGAAAGCGGTGGGTTTCATCAGGTGCAGTTCACGGGCGCCGATCAGGTTGCGGGTATGGTCGTTCAGTGGGCAATGCAGGGTCAGGGCATCGACCTGGGGCAGCAGTTCATCCAGCGGCACGCGGTCGGCGCGAGGAGGGCGGCCAGGCAGCTGGCCGAGCAGCACGCGCATGCCAAAGGCCTCGGCCAGTTTGGCGACTGCACCACCCAGTTCGCCATGGCCGAGCAGGCCGAGGGTTTTGCCGTGCAGTTCGACGATAGGGTAATCGAGCAGGCAGAACTGCTGTGCCTGTTGCCAGCGGCCGGCGCGAACGTCCTGCTGGTAATCGGGCAGGCGCGTGGCCAGCGCCAATAGCAGCATCAGGGTGTGTTGCGCCACCGAGGGCGTGCCGTAACCCTGGCAATTGCACACACTGACGCCATGGGCGCGGGCGGCGGCCAGATCAATCGGGTTGGTGCCAGTGGCGGCCACCAAAACTAGCTTCAGCTCCGGGCATGCGGCAAACACCTCGGCATCCAGCGGTACCTTGTTGCTGATCGCTACCTGTGCGCCTTGCAGACGTTCGATGGTTTGCGCCTGTGTGCTGTGCGGATACAGCAGCAGGCCATTAAAGCAGGCGCTCAGGCTGGATAAATCAAGGTCGCCTAGGTCGAGTGAACGGTGGTCGAGAAAGACCGCGCGGTGACTGTTACTCATCAGCTGTATCTATCCTGCGGGTTTGGGCGGGGAGTAAGGTGGCGAGCCTAACAGAATCATTTCGACGTCGCGGAGCCGCCCCATGTACTGGACCGAGTTTTTAGCTGTGGCCCTGATCCACCTGCTGGCCGTGGCCAGCCCTGGCCCTGATTTCGCGATTGTGGTGCGTGAGAGTGTGGCGCACGGGCGGCGCGCCGGCATCTTCAGTGCGCTTGGTGTGGGCTGCGGGATTTTCATCCATGTGGCCTATTCGCTGTTGGGTATCGGCTTGATCGTGTCGCAGTCGATTGTGTTGTTTAACGCCCTGAAGTGGCTGGCGGCGGCTTATCTGCTGTACATCGGCATTCGCGCATTGCGGGCCAAACCGGCAAGCCCGAGCGATGCCGAGTTGAGCCTGGATGAAGGCGAGCGCTCGCCGCGTGCCGCCTTTGTTGCGGGTTTTGTGACCAATGGGCTGAACCCCAAGGCCACGCTGTTCTTCCTGTCGCTGTTTACCGTCGTGATCAATCCGCACACGCCGCTGCCGGTGCAGGCGGGTTATGGGGTTTATCTGGCGGTGGCTACGGCGCTGTGGTTTTGCATGGTGGCTCAGTTGTTCAGTCACCAGCGGGTGCGTGCCGGGTTTGCGCGGCTGGGCCACTGGTTTGATCGCATGATGGGGGCGGTGCTGGTAGGGCTAGGGGTGAAGCTGGCTTTCAGCGAGCTGCGCTAGCCCCGGTGCTGTCACGAAAACGCCCCGCATGTGCGGGGCGTTTTTGCGAGTGCAGGGTCGATTTACTCGTCTTTGCCTTTGCTGCGCATGGCGCGCTGTACTTCGCGGTCAGCGTCGCGCTCTTTCTCGGTATTGCGCTTGTCAAAGTCCTTCTTGCCCTTGGCCAGGGCAATTTCGCACTTGATCAGGTGCGCCTTCCAGTACAGCGACATGGCCACACAGGTATAGCCTTTTTGCTGCACGGCACCAAACAGCTTGTCCAGTTCGCGCTTGTTCAGCAGCAGCTTGCGGGTGCGGGTGGGGTCCGCAATCACGTGGGTGCTGGCGGTTTTCAGGGGGGTAATGTGGCAACCCATCAGCCAGGCCTCGTCGTCCTTGAGCAGCACGTAGCTGTCGACCAGTTGAGCCTTGCCGGCGCGCAGACTCTTCACTTCCCAGCCGGACAGGACCAAGCCAGCCTCGAACCTGGATTCGACGAAGTAGTCGTGCATCGCCTTCTTGTTTTGCGCGATGGTGCCTTGCGGATGTTTCTTTTGTTTAGCCATAGGGCGCGCATTATAGGGAGTCACTGGCGCGTGCGCTATGTGCGTGACACAGCAAAAGTGCTTGCGCGCCACTTGGCGTCGGCTGTGCTTGAGCCGCCCTGGTGAATCCCCGACAATGCGCGATCTTTTCCAGTTGAGCGGACTAGCAGAATATGGCGAACGACAAGGTCTCGATTCTCGGCGCCAGGGCCAGCCTTTGGGTGTTTATTCTGGCGGCAACCGGTTCGGCAGTAGGCCTGGGTACTATCTGGAAGTTCCCCTATATGACCGGCATGTACGGTGGGGGGCTTCGTCATGATGTACCTGGTGTGCATCTTTATGGTTGATTTGCCGATCCTGCTGGCCGAAACCCTGATTGGTCGCCGTGGCCGGCAGAGCCCGGTGAACACCCTGAAGTCCCTTGCCATCGAATCGTGGGCCTCACCGAAGGGGTCTTGGGTCGCGCTGATGGGCATGATCGCTGCGCTGCTGATCCTGTCTTTTTACAGCGTGGTGGCCGGCTGGTCGCTTGATTACACCCTCAACATGGGGCGCGGGCAGTTTATCAGCATCAGTGCGGACGCTGTCGGCGCGGCGTTTGGTGCGCTGACGGCTGACCTGTGGCGGCTGACGCAGTGGCACATGCTGTTCATGCTGCTGACCGGTTTTGTCATTGTTCGTGGCGTGGTGGTCGGTCTTGAGCGCGGCCTGCGCATCATGATGCCGCTGCTGTTCAGCCTGGTGTACTGGTTGATCCGTGTGGTCGCGCCTATCGGTATGTTGATCGTATTCGTCGCAGAGTTGAGCAAATGATCGCCTGCCCCCTGTTAATTAACGTGGTTGCGTTATGAGTACTCATATTCAGCGTTCGGCGCTGCTGCCTTATCCGGCTCAGGCTTTGTTTGATCTGGTCAACGATGTGGCGAGCTACCCGCAGTTCCTGCCCTGGTGTTCGTCCAGCGAGGTGTTGGATGTCAGCGAAACTCACATGCGCGCCAGTCTGGCGGTGGCTAAGGGTGGCTTGAGCCAGCGCTTCGTCACGGCCAATACCCTGGTGCCTGGTGAGTCGATCAAGCTGAGCCTGGTTGAAGGGCCGTTTACCCAGTTGTATGGCCAGTGGGAGTTCAAGGCGCTGGGTGACAAAGCCTGCAAGATCAGTCTGGACCTGACGTTCGATTACGCTGGGCCGTTGGTGCGGGCGACGCTGGGTCCCTTGTTTAATCAGGCCACCAATACGCTGGTGGATGCCTTCTGCCAGAGGGCCAAGCAACTCTATGGATAAGCCAAACATCGTGGTCGAGGTGGTTTATGCCCTGGCCAACAAGCAGAAACTGCTGCGCCTGAGCCTGCCTCACGGCACCACGGTTCGCCAGGCAGCCCTGCAGTCCGGTATGCAAGCGCATTTCCCTGGGCTGGACCTGCAGAACAGCCCGCTCGGGATCTTCGGTAAGGCCGTCAGCAAGCCCGATGAGCGGATTCTGGAAGACGGTGAACGGGTGGAGATCTATCGGTCGCTGATCGCTGATCCGAAAGAGGTGCGCAAGCAGCGCGCGGCCAAGGCGGCGCAGGCCAGGGCTGAAGACGGTGGAAGCTGAGTAGTGAACAGGTTGCCCTGAAACGAAAAAGCCCGGATATGTCCGGGCTTTTTGTATGAGCAAATATTACTGCGGTGTGCTTTCCAGGGGCTCGGGGACGGGTACTGGAACAACTTTCACGTCGTCCACTTCGCGTTGAATCTGCTCAAGCAGTGAGCCGGGCGCCGGTTTTTCTTCGGCGGCTGGCTGTTGGGTGGTTTGCGGGGTTGTCACGCCGCTGTCTTCACCGAGAATGGCCTGGTCACGGCTGACGCCCGGCATGAAATCACCGGACAGGCCCACCAGTTGGTCGTCAGCATTGAAGTTGACGCTGACGCGCTCCTGCAGGCGTTGGCCGCCGCCGGGCTGGATGCTGTAGAGGTAGTCCCAGCGATTGGCGTGGAAGGTGTCAGTCAGCAGCGGGTTGCCCATGATAAACCGCACTTGTTTGCGGGTCATTCCTGGTCGCAACTGGTCTATCATGTCCTGCGTGACGACATTGCCCTGTTGAATGTCGATTTTATAAACCCCGGGGAATGAACAACCGGCGAGTGCGAGTAGCCCCGTAAGGGTGAGGCTGGTCAGCAGGAGCTTGGTTTTTTGCATCGGAGGGTGACTTCCACTATCTTGGCTGGGCAACATAAACCCGGATCATACCCGCAATAAGGGAAGCTGCGAAGCCGCTTCCGCGAGAAAGCAGACCATGGTTGAAAATAGCGAACTACGCAAGGCTGGCCTGAAAGTGACCCTGCCACGGGTCAAGATTCTGCAAATGCTCGACTCTGCCGGTCAGCGCCATATGAGTGCAGAAGACGTTTACAAATCTTTGATGGAGGCGGGCGACGATGTTGGCCTGGCCACTGTTTACCGTGTACTGACTCAGTTCGAAGCCGCAGGCCTGGTGGTGCGCCACAACTTTGATGGCGGTCATGCGGTATTTGAACTGGCTGATAGCGGGCACCACGACCATATGGTGTGCGTCGACTCGGGTGAGGTGATCGAGTTCTTTGATCCTGAGATCGAGAAGCGTCAGAAAGAGATCGTCAAAGAGCACGGTTTCGAGCTGGTCGATCACAACCTTGTGCTGTACGTGCGCAAGAAAAGCTGATTGCTGCTGGTATGAGAAAGGCGACCCTAGGGTCGCCTTTTTGCATTGCGCGGTTCGATCAGGCCTGGGCGCTGCCGACCATCTGTCGCGCGTGGGCCAGGGATTCTTCGGTGAGATCGACGCCGCCGAGCATGCGCGCGATTTCCTCGACCCGCTGCGCAGGGCTCAGTTTGCTCACTGCTGTGCGGGTGGCATCGCTTTCACGCACTTTGTGCACGAACAGGTGCTGATGCCCTTGTGCCGCGACTTGCGGCAGGTGGGTGACGGTCAGTACCTGCCCGCGTTCGCCGAGGCGGCGCAATAGCTGACCGACCACTTCGGCGGTGGGGCCGCCAATGCCGACGTCGACTTCATCGAATACCAGGGTGGGCACCCGCGAGGTTTGCGCGGTGATTACCTGAATCGCTAGGCTGATGCGCGACAGCTCGCCGCCCGAGGCGACCTTGGCCAGGGCTTTCAGCGGTTGTCCAGGGTTGGCGCTGACCAGAAACTCGAGTTGCTCCAGGCCGTTAGGCTGTGGCTCGCTGTTGGTGTGGGTCGTTAGCTTGATGGTGAAGCGCCCGCCGGGCATGCCGAGGGTTTGCATTTCCTGCTCGACCGCGCTGTCCAGTTGACTAGCGGCCTTGTTGCGCAGGGTGCTGAGTTCCGCTGCTTTTTCCTGGTAATGCCGTTCGAAGGCGGCCAGTTCGTCGCTCAGGCGTTCGGCGGCCTGGTCGTCGGCATTGAGGCTTTCCAGCTCCTCGAACAGTTGCTGCTGCATGGCGCCTAGTTCGCTGGGCTGGATACGGTGCTTGCGCGCCAGCGTGTAGATCGCGTCCAGGCGCTCTTCCATCTGGCGCAGGCGTTCAGGGTCGGCGTCGAAATGATCAAGGAAACGGTTCAGTTCGCCGACGGCTTCTTCTACCTGGATTTGTGCGCTGGCCAGCAGGTTGGTGGCTTCGCTCAATGCGCCGGGTTGGCCCTGGAAGGCGCTGAGGCGATTCAGGCTGCCGGTCAGGGCGGACAGCACGTTGCCGGCATCATTATCGCTGCATTGTTCGATTACCAGACGGCAGGCGCTGAGCAGGCTTTCGGCGTTGGTCAGGTTCTTGTGTTCCTGTTCCAGCTGTTCAAGTTCGTCTTCGCCGAGGGCCAGGTTGTCGAGTTCTTCCAGTTGATAGCTGAGCAATTGGTGGCGCGCGCGCTGTTCGTCGCCGATGCTGGAAACCCGCTCCAGTTCATTCTTGGTCTGCTTCCAGCGTTGTGCCGCGAGTTGCACTTGGCGCGCCAGTTCCTGGCTGCCGGCGTATTCGTCGAGCAGGCGACGGTGGGTGTCGGCCTTGAGCAGCGACTGGTGTTCATGCTGGCTGTGGATGTCGATCAGCAGTTCGCCCAGGGCCTTGAGGTCGCCTTGCGGACAGGGGGCGCCGTTAATGTAGCCGCGTGAGCGGCCTTCGGCGGTGATTACACGGCGCAGGATGCATGGGCCGTCATTGTCCAGATCGCGTTCGGTCAGCCAGGCACGGGCTTCAGGGATATCGGTCAGGTCAAAGCTGGCGAGGATGTCCGCTTTGTCCGCACCAGGACGCACCACGCCGCTATCGGCGCGATCACCCAGGGTCAGGCCGAGGGCGTCGAGCATGATCGATTTACCAGCGCCGGTTTCACCGCTGATCACGCTCATGCCAGCGTCCAGCTCTAGATCAAGGTGTTCAACGATGGCGTAGTTGTGTACGGACAGGTGCACCAGCATGGCGAGGGTCTCCCAAGTTCATGTCTGGTTATTTATACAGTGTTTTTTGATGGGCTGACAATCCGTCTGCGGTCCTTGAAACCACAATTTTTGGCCCCATATAACGCTCAGGCACGCGAGTTGAGGCTCGCGTCGAATTTCATGAGGAGAAACGCATGGCTGACGAACAGACCCTGGATACGCAGAACCCCGACGTACAAACAGCTGCCGACGCGGCTGCGGGTGATGATCTGGTTGCCCGCGTGCAAGCGCTGGAAGAGCAACTGGCCGCTGCGCAGGATCAGTCGCTGCGCATGGCTGCCGACTTGCAGAATGTGCGCCGCCGCGCTGAGCAGGATGTCGAGAAAGCGCATAAGTTCGCCTTGGAGAAATTCGCCAACGACCTGCTGCCGGTGGTGGACAGTCTGGAGCGCGGCCTTGAGTTGTCGAGCCCGAACGATGAGGCGATCAAGTCGGTTCGTGAAGGCATGGAGCTGACGCTTAAGCTGTTCCACGACACCCTCAAGCGTTTCCAACTGGAGGCGCTCGACCCGCATGGTGCGCCGTTCAACCCTGAGCACCATCAGGCCATGGCACTGCAGGAAAGCACCCATGTCGAGCCTAACAGCGTGCTCAAGGTGTTCCAGAAGGGCTATCTGCTTAACGGTCGCCTGCTGCGCCCCGCGATGGTGGTGGTCAGCAAGGCACCGGCCGAAGCGCCGCCATCTATTGATGAGCAGGCTTGAAATTCGTCAAGCCGCCCCCATTAAACAGCCAAGCGTTTTAGTGCTACCGCCGCTGACAACGATCAGTTGCGGAATTATCAAAGTTTCGGGAGAGTGAAGATGGGCAAAATTATTGGTATCGACCTGGGGACCACCAACTCCTGCGTCTCTATTCTGGAAAACGGCACCGTCAAGGTTATCGAGAACGCCGAAGGCGCGCGCACCACGCCGTCGATCATCGCTTACGCCAATGATGGCGAAATCCTGGTAGGTCAGTCGGCCAAGCGTCAGGCAGTGACCAACCCGCACAACACCCTGTATGCGGTAAAGCGTCTGATCGGTCGTCGTTTTGAAGAGGATGTCGTGCAGAAAGACATCCAAATGGTGCCTTACAAGATCGCCAAGGCTGACAACGGGGACGCCTGGGTTGAGGTTAACGGCCAGAAAATGGCACCGCCGCAAATCAGCGCCGAAGTGCTGAAGAAAATGAAGAAGACCGCCGAAGACTACCTCGGCGAGTCAGTGACCGAAGCGGTAATCACCGTTCCTGCGTATTTCAACGACAGCCAGCGTCAGGCCACCAAAGACGCCGGCCGTATCGCGGGGCTGGACGTCAAACGCATCATCAACGAGCCGACCGCAGCCGCTCTGGCTTACGGTATGGACAAGGCCAAGGGCGACCACACCGTGATCGTCTATGACCTGGGTGGTGGTACCTTCGACGTGTCGGTGATCGAGATCGCTGAAGTCGATGGCGAGCACCAGTTCGAAGTGCTGGCGACCAACGGTGACACCTTCCTCGGCGGTGAGGACTTTGACATTCGTCTGATCGACTACCTCGTTGACGAGTTCAAGAAAGAAAGCGGCATGAACCTCAAGGGTGACCCGCTGGCCATGCAGCGTCTGAAAGAAGCTGCTGAAAAAGCCAAGATCGAGCTGTCTTCCAGTCAGTCGACTGACGTCAACCTGCCGTACATCACGGCAGACGCGACTGGGCCGAAGCACCTCAATGTGAAAATTTCCCGTGCCAAGCTGGAAGCCCTGGTTGAGGATCTGGTGCAGCGCACCATCGAGCCTTGCCGCATCGCGCTGAAAGATGCTGGCATCGATGTGGGTTCGATCAACGACGTGATTCTGGTCGGTGGTCAGACCCGTATGCCGCTGGTGCAAAAAACCGTGGCTGATTTCTTCGGCAAGGAAGCACGCAAGGACGTTAACCCGGACGAAGCCGTGGCCATGGGTGCGGCCATTCAGGGGGCGGTACTGGCCGGTGACGTCAAGGACGTGCTCCTGCTGGACGTCAGTCCGCTGACCCTGGGTATCGAAACCATGGGCGGCGTGATGACTGCGCTGATCGAGAAGAACACTACGATTCCGACCAAGAAGTCGCAGGTGTTCTCCACTGCTGACGACAACCAGGGTGCGGTGACTATTCACGTGCTGCAAGGTGAGCGTAAGCAGGCCAGCGGTAACAAATCGCTGGGTAAATTCGACCTGGCCGAGATTCCGCCGGCGCCGCGCGGTGTGCCGCAGATCGAAGTGACTTTCGACATCGACGCTAACGGCATCCTGCACGTCAGCGCGAAGGACAAAGCCACTGGCAAGTCGCAGTCCATCGTGATCAAGGCCAACTCCGGTCTGTCCGAGGAAGAAATCCAGCAGATGGTGCGTGATGCTGAAGCCAATGCCGAGGAAGATCGCAAGTTCGAAGAGTTGGCCGGTGCGCGCAACCAGGGCGACCAGTTGGTGCACGCCACCCGCAAGATGATCACTGAAGCGGGTGATAAAGCCACTGCGGAAGAGAAAACAGCCATCGAGGCGGCTGTGTCGGCACTGGAAGCGGCCGTGAAGGGCGACGACAAAGCCGAGATCGAAGCGAAGATGACGGCGCTGTCCGAAGTAACTGCCCCGCTGGCGCAAAAAATGTACGCCGAGCAGCCGCAGCCGGGTGCCCAGGCGGCCGGTGGTGAGCAAGCCAAGGACGCAGCGGACGACGTGGTCGATGCTGAGTTCGAAGAGGTCAAAGACAACAAGTAAGCGCAAGCTTATGCCGCTCTGGCCGGGCGTGGCGCAAGTCACGTCCGGCATGATCCGCCGCGCGGGAGCTTGCTCCCGCGTTGGCGTGTCTGGAGTAGACGATTTGAAGGTGTTGAAGACTTATGGCTAAACGTGACTATTACGAGGTGCTCGGTGTCGAGCGCGGTGCCAGCGAAGCGGAGCTGAAAAAGGCTTACCGCCGCCTGGCCATGAAGTACCACCCGGACCGCAATCCCGACGATAAAGCCTCGGAAGAGAAGTTCAAGGAAGCCAACGAGGCTTACGAAGTGCTCTCCGATGCTGCCAAACGGTCGGCCTATGACCAGTACGGCCATGCCGGTGTTGATCCGCAAATGGGTGGTGGAGCCGGTGGTGCGGGCTTCGGTGGGGCGAATTTCTCCGATATTTTTGGCGATGTGTTCAGCGATTTCTTCGGTGGTGGCGGTGGTCGTGGTGGCCAACGCGGCGGTGCGCAGCGCGGCAGTGACCTGCGTTACACCCTGGAACTGGACCTGGAAGAAGCGGTGCGTGGCACCACGGTGACTATTCGCGTGCCGACGCTGGTCAACTGCAAAACCTGCGATGGTTCGGGTGCGAAGAAGGGTACCAGTCCGGTGACCTGTACCACTTGTGGCGGTATCGGCCAGGTGCGCATGCAACAGGGCTTCTTCTCGGTGCAGCAGACCTGCCCGCGTTGCCACGGTAGCGGCAAGATGATCACCGATCCGTGCGGTTCCTGCCACGGCCATGGTCGTGTGGAAGAGCACAAGACCCTGTCGGTGAAAGTGCCGGCGGGCGTGGATACCGGCGACCGTATCCGGCTCTCCGGCGAAGGTGAGGCGGGTGCCATGGGTGGCCCGGCGGGCGACCTGTACGTGGTGGTGAATGTGCGCGAGCACGCGATCTTCCAGCGTGATGGCAAACACCTGTACTGCGAAGTGCCGATCAGCTTTGCCGATGCGGCGCTGGGTGGCGAGTTGGAAGTGCCGACCCTGGATGGGCGGGTCAAGCTGAAGATTCCAGAAGGCACCCAGACTGGCAAGATGTTCCGCTTGCGTGGCAAGGGCGTGGCGCCGGTGCGTGGTGGCGGTGCGGGTGATCTGATGTGCAAGGTGGCGGTGGAGACTCCGGTCAACCTGGATCGTCGCCAGCGCGAACTGCTCGATGAGTTCCGCAAGACCCTGGAAGGCGACAGCTCGCATTCGCCGAAAGCCAATGGCTGGTTCGAGGGTGTTAAGCGCTTCTTTGGCGACCTGTAAATCCTGTTGATGGGTGGCTGCCTTGACCGCGTTGCGGGGGTAGTCGCCTGTTGCGACAGTTTGGAGCGGATGGTTATGCAACGTATTGCTGTGATGGGCGCCGCCGGGCGCATGGGCAAGACCCTGATCGAGGCTGTGCAGTTGGTCGATGGTGCGCGCCTGAGCGCGGCGATTGATCGCGCCGACAGCAGTCTGGTTGGTGCAGATGTCGGTGAGCTGGTGGCGCAGGGCAAGATAGGCGTCAATCTGGCTGGTGATCTGCATGCCGTGCTGGATCAGTTCGATGTGCTGATCGATTTCACGCACCCTTCGGTCACCCTGAAAAACCTAGAGGTCTGCCGTCAGGCGGGCAAGGCCATGGTCATTGGTACCACCGGTTTCTCTCCAGCGGAGAAACAGCTGCTGGCTGAGGCGGGCAAGCAGATTCCGATCGTGTTCGCTGCCAACTTCAGTGTCGGCGTCAATCTGTGCCTAAAACTGCTCGACACTGCGGCGCGGGTGCTGGGTGATGACGTGGATATCGAAATCATCGAAGCCCATCACCGGCACAAGGTTGATGCGCCGTCCGGCACCGCGCTGCGTATGGGTGAAGTAGTGGCCAATGCGCTGGGGCGTGATCTGCAGAAAGTGGCGGTGTATGGTCGTGAAGGTCAGACCGGCGCGCGTGAGCGTGAAACCATTGGCTTTGCCACTGTGCGTGCTGGCGACGTAGTCGGCGATCACACCGTGCTGTTCGCAGCTGATGGTGAGCGTGTGGAGATTACCCATAAGGCGTCGAGCCGTATGACCTTCGCCAAAGGCGCGGTGCGTGCGGCTCTTTGGCTGCAGGATCGTCAGCCGGGGCTTTACGACATGCAGGATGTGCTCGGTCTGAACTGAGGCCTGCTGTCGCAGGAAGGCCCCTTCGCTGTGTCTTGCCTGCAACTGGCGGTGGACCAAAAAAGGACTTTCCTGTAAGCTTTCTGCTTTAGTGTGTCCACTAAAGTTGCGCAGAATGAATCAGATAAAAAAGCGGGGTGACGGTCGATACGTCATCCCGCTTTTTTACAATCTGCGTTTGCTTCACGTTTTGATTTTCGGAGGTTTTCTTGAGTAAGCCAGCCCTTAAACCTGCCATTCTGGCTCTTGCTGACGGCAGCATTTTTCGCGGCGAGGCCATCGGTGCCGATGGCCAGACTATTGGAGAGGTGGTTTTTAACACCGCCATGACCGGCTATCAGGAAATCCTTACCGATCCTTCCTATGCCCAGCAAATCGTTACCCTGACTTATCCGCACATCGGCAACACCGGCACCACGCCGGAAGATGCCGAGTCAGACCGCGTCTGGGCTGCCGGCCTGATCATCCGCGATCTACCGTTGATCTCCAGTAACTGGCGCAACAAACAACCGCTGGATGAGTACCTCAAGGAAAACGGCACCGTTGCCATTGCCGGCATCGATACCCGTCGCCTGACCCGCATCCTGCGTGAAAAAGGCTCACAGAATGGCTGCATCCTGGTTGGCGACGACGCCACCGAGGAAAAAGCCCTTGAGCTGGCGCGCAGTTTCCCGGGGCTGAAAGGCATGGACCTGGCTAAAGAAGTCAGCTGCACCGACCGTTACGAGTGGCGCTCGAGCACCTGGGAGCTGAAAAGCGACAGCCATCCTGAAGTCGCCGCCAGTGCTCTGCCTTACCACGTGGTTGCTTACGATTACGGGGTCAAGACCAACATCCTGCGCATGCTGGTCGAGCGCGGTTGCCGCCTGACTGTGGTGCCGGCGCAGACGCCGGCTGCCGAGGTGCTGGCGCTGAATCCCGATGGCGTGTTCCTCTCCAATGGCCCAGGCGATCCTGAGCCGTGCGACTACGCCATCCAGGCGATCAAGGACGTGCTGCAGACAGAGATTCCGGTCTTCGGTATTTGCCTCGGTCACCAGTTGCTGGCTCTGGCTTCGGGCGCCAAGACCCTGAAAATGGGCCATGGTCATCACGGTGCCAACCACCCGGTGCAGGACCTGAAAACCGGTGTGGTGATGATCACCAGTCAGAACCACGGTTTTGCCGTGGACGAGCCGAGTCTGCCGGCCAATCTGCGTGCCACCCACAAGTCGCTGTTCGACGGCACCCTGCAGGGTATCGAACGCACCGACAAGGACGCCTTCAGCTTTCAGGGTCACCCTGAAGCCAGCCCTGGCCCGCACGACGTAGCCCCCTTGTTTGACCGATTTATCGAAGCCATGGCCAAGCGCCGTTAAGCCCGCCGACTGACCCAAGGATTCGAGAGAGAGAACATGCCAAAGCGTACAGACATTAAAAGTATCCTGATCCTCGGTGCTGGCCCGATCGTTATCGGCCAGGCCTGCGAGTTTGACTATTCCGGTGCCCAGGCGTGTAAAGCGCTGAAGGAAGAGGGTTACCGCGTCATTCTGGTCAACTCCAATCCTGCCACCATCATGACCGACCCGGCCATGGCGGACGCCACCTACATCGAGCCGATCAAGTGGTCCACTGTGGCCAAGATCATCGAGAAGGAACGCCCTGACGCACTGCTGCCGACCATGGGCGGCCAGACCGCGCTGAACTGCGCCCTGGATCTGGAAAAGCACGGCATCCTGGAAAAGTTCGGCGTCGAGATGATCGGTGCCAACGCCGACACTATCGACAAGGCCGAAGACCGTTCGCGCTTCGACAAGGCGATGAAAGACATCGGTCTGGCGTGCCCGGTTTCCGGAATCGCCCACGACATGGAAGAAGCCTACGGCGTACTCGAGAAAGTCGGCTTTCCGTGCATCATTCGTCCGTCCTTTACCATGGGAGGCACCGGTGGCGGTATCGCCTACAACCGCGAAGAGTTCGAAGAAATCTGCGCCCGCGGTCTGGACCTGTCGCCGACCAATGAGCTGCTGATCGACGAATCCCTGATCGGCTGGAAGGAGTACGAGATGGAGGTGGTCCGCGACAAGAAGGACAACTGCATCATCGTCTGCGCCATCGAAAACTTCGACCCGATGGGCGTGCACACCGGTGACTCGATCACTGTGGCCCCGGCGCAAACCCTGACCGACAAGGAATACCAGATCCTGCGTAACGCCTCATTGGCGGTGCTGCGTGAAATCGGTGTGGAAACCGGCGGCTCCAACGTGCAGTTCGGTATTTGCCCGAACACCGGCCGTATGGTGGTGATCGAGATGAACCCGCGCGTGTCACGTTCCTCGGCGCTGGCCTCCAAGGCCACCGGCTTCCCGATCGCCAAGATCGCCGCCAAGCTGGCCGTGGGCTACACCCTTGATGAGCTGTCCAACGACATCACCGGCGGTCGTACCCCGGCTTCGTTCGAACCGGCCATCGACTACGTCGTGACCAAAATCCCGCGCTTTGCGTTCGAGAAATTCCCCAAAGCCGATGCCCGCCTGACTACCCAGATGAAATCGGTTGGTGAAGTGATGGCCATCGGTCGCACTTTCCAGGAGTCTCTGCAGAAAGCCCTGCGCGGCCTGGAAGTCGGTGTGTCAGGCTTTGATCCCGTGCTGGACCTGAATGACCCAGAAGCTGAAAGTACGCTGCGCCGTGAACTGACCGTGCCCAGCGCTGACCGCATTTGGTACATCGCCGACGCTTTCCGCGCCGGCAAAACAGTTGCTGAAGTCTTTGAACTGACCAATATCGACGAATGGTTTCTGGTGCAGATCGAAGACCTGATCAAAGACGAAGAGCGGATCAAGACCCTGGCGCTGTCCAGTATCGACCGCGACTCGATGTTCAAACTCAAGCGCAAAGGCTTCTCCGACATCCGTTTGGCCAAGCTGCTGGGCGTTACCGAGAAAACCCTGCGCAGCCACCGGCACAAGTTGAAGGTGCTGCCGGTATACAAGCGCGTGGACACTTGTGCGGCCGAATTTGCCACTGACACGGCTTACATGTACTCAACCTACGAGGAAGAGTGCGAAGCCAACCCGTCGACCCGCGACAAGATCATGATCCTCGGTGGCGGGCCGAACCGTATCGGTCAGGGCATTGAATTCGATTACTGCTGCGTACACGCCGCGCTGGCCATGCGTGAAGACGGTTACGAGACCATCATGGTCAACTGCAACCCGGAAACCGTCTCCACTGACTACGACACCTCCGATCGCCTGTATTTTGAGCCGGTGACTCTGGAGGATGTGCTGGAAATCGTCCGCGTCGAGCAGCCGAAAGGCGTGATCGTGCAGTACGGTGGGCAGACCCCGCTGAAGATCTGCCGCGCCCTGGAAGAGGCCGGCGTGCCGATCATCGGTACTTCGCCAGACGCCATCGACCGCGCTGAAGACCGCGAGCGTTTCCAGCAGATGGTTCAGCGCCTCGGCCTGCGTCAACCGGCTAACGCCACTGCGCGTAGCGAAGACGAAGCCCTGGCACACTCCAAGACCATCGGTTATCCGCTGGTGGTGCGTCCGTCCTACGTGCTGGGCGGTCGTGCCATGGAGATCGTCTATCAGGAAGACGAGCTCAAGCGTTACATGCGCGAAGCCGTGAAAGTGTCCAACGACAGCCCGGTATTGCTCGACCACTTTCTTAACTGCGCCATTGAAGTCGACGTGGATGCGGTGTGCGACGGCGAAACCGTGGTGATCGGCGCGATCATGCAGCACATCGAACAAGCCGGTGTGCACTCCGGTGACTCGGCCTGCTCGCTGCCACCGTACTCGCTGCCAATGCACATCCAGAACGAGATCCGTGAGCAGGTCAAGAAAATGGCTCTGGAGCTCGGCGTGGTCGGCTTGATGAACGTGCAGATGGCCGTGCAGGGCGAAGACATCTTCGTCATCGAGGTCAACCCGCGGGCCTCGCGTACCGTGCCGTTCGTCTC
>NZ_QAIG01000011.1:74023-83149 GCF_003060885.1 Pseudomonas sp. HMWF032 | reverse complement strand
GCCAAGGTGGCTGCCCGCGTTATGGCGGGCAAGAGCCTGGCTGAAGCGGGTTACACCCAGGAAATCATCCCGCCGTATTTCAGCGTCAAGGAAGCGGTATTCCCGTTCGCCAAGTTCCCAGGTGTCGACCCGATTCTCGGTCCAGAGATGAAATCCACCGGTGAAGTGATGGGGGTCGGTGATACCTTCGGTGAAGCCTTCGCCAAGGCCCAGCTGGGCGCCAGCGAAATTCTGCCGAACTCTGGTTGTGCCTTCATCAGTGTGCGTGACGACGACAAGCCGCTGGTGGCGGACGTGGCCCGTGACCTGATCGGTCTGGGCTTTGAAGTGGTCGCCACTGCCGGCACCGCCAAGCTGATTGAGGCGGCTGGCTTGCCAGTGCGTCGTGTAAACAAGGTGACCGAAGGCCGTCCGCATGTGGTCGACATGATCAAGAATGACGAAGTCACCCTGATCATCAACACCACCGAAGGCCGTCAGTCCATCGCTGACTCCTACTCCATCCGTCGTAACGCTCTGCAGCACAAGATCTACTGCACCACCACCATCGCGGCGGGGCAGGCGATCTGCGAGGCGCTGAAATTCGGTCCCGAGAAGACCGTGCGCCGGCTGCAGGATCTGCATGCAGGAATCAAGGCATGACCAAATACCCCATGACCGTTCAGGGCGCACGCGCCCTGGAAGAAGAGCTGGCGCATTTGACCAAGGTGGTGCGCCCCAAGCTCAGTCAGGACATCGGCACGGCGCGCGAGCTGGGTGACCTCAAGGAGAACGCCGAATACCACGCCGCACGCGAGCAGCAGGGCATGGTTGAGGCGCGTATCCGTGACATTGAGGGGCGTCTGCAGAATGCGGTGATCATTGACGTCACCACTATTGAGCACACCGGCAAGGTGATTTTCGGTACCACTGTGGAGATCGCTAACTGCGAGACCGATGAAAGTGTGGTCTACCAGATCGTTGGTGAAGACGAGGCGGACATCAAGCAACGCAAAATTTCCGTTGGCTCACCCATCGCGCGTGCTTTGATCGGCAAGAACGAAGGGGATGTGGTGGTCGTGCAGACGCCCAGTGGCGCGCTCGAATATGAGATCGTCGAGGTTCGCCATCTCTAAGCCCGGTGCGCGGGATGCCGGTGCAATCAGCTGGCTGCTTGCCCAGACACTCTGGGTTGGCGGCCTGTGGTTGCTGCATTTTTTGTTGCTGCCTGCGATTGGCAAGATGGGGCTGGCGTCGTTGCTGGTAGAAGAAATCAGTAATACCCTGCGCCCATTGTTGGTCGGTCTGAGCGCTAGCTGCGTGGCCGTGCAGGTGCTGGTTTTATTGCGTGCGGGGCGATTGAGCAGTCTTTGGCGTGATATGCGCGGTCAGCTACTGCTGATTGTGGCGGTTATGGCCGGTAGTTATTTTGCAGTGCGCCTGCTGTTGCCGGAGCCTGAACTCTGGTTGATGTTCAGTTACTTGGTGATGGCATTCTGTGGTTTGTTGCTGGTGTTGCAGCCGGTGCCGGATCGATTGCGACGCAAGCACTAGTCTGGGCAGTGCATGGCAAGACGTTGTGCGCCTTGCCATGCATATGCATCAGCCCTGGTGGCGATGCACGTTGGACAGGTTCTTGTTCACCTTGGGGTTCTTGCGGTAGATCAGTGCCATCTTGCCGATCACCTGTACGGTCTCGGCATTGCCGGCTTTGCACAGCTCGCTGATGGCGGCCAGGCGATCTTCACGTTCGATGATGCGTAATTGCACTTTAATCAGTTCATGATCGCTCAGTGCGCGCTCCAGTTCAGCCAGCACACCTTCGGTCAAACCATTGTCTGCCACGATCAATACAGGCTTCAGGTGGTGGCCGATAGATTTGAATTGTTTCTTCTGCTCTTGAGTGAGCGGCATAATCTGATTCCTGCATTTAATCTGGTAAAAAACGGCAGTTAGTTTACCCGAGCGTCCTCGGGGCCGCCCAGATATTCATGCGTTGCACAGTTCGAGGTATTGCGTGGCCCGTTCCAAGACCAGTCAAGGTTGGCTGAAAGAGCATTTCAACGACCCCTACGTCAAAATGGCGCAGAAGGATGGCTATCGTTCGCGCGCCAGCTACAAGCTATTGGAGATCCAGGAGAAGGATCGCATCCTCAGGCCTGGTATCACTGTAGTCGATCTGGGTGCGGCCCCTGGAGGTTGGTCGCAGGTCACCAGTCGGGTGATCGGTGACAAAGGTCGCCTGATCGCGTCAGATATTCTGGAGATGGACAGCATCCCTGATGTCACTTTCATTCAGGGCGACTTTACTGATGATGCGGTGTTTGCCCGGATACTCGACGCCATCGGGGATAATCAGGTGGACCTTGTGATTTCCGATATGGCCCCCAATATGAGTGGTGTAAGGGAGTCGGATCAGCCGCGCGCCATGTACTTGTGTGAGTTGGCTCTGGATCTGTCGGCGCGAGTCTTGCGGCCCGGTGGTGACTTTCTGATCAAGATCTTCCAGGGCGAAGGTTTCGACCAGTACCACAAACAGGTGCGCCAGATGTTCGATAAGGTGCAGATGCGCAAGCCGCTTTCTTCGCGCGATCGCTCGCGTGAGCAGTATTTGTTGGCGCGTGGTTTCCGCGGCATTTGATGGTTAGCGCTGAGATAGCGGTTTGTTTCTGGGTCTTGTGGTCCTGGAACAAATAAAGGGTTACAGACGGCGTCTGCCAGGAGTGGGCGTTGTGTAGTAAGTTAGATCGGTACATAACTGGTCGTCATGCGAAGTGCGCTTCGGCACGGGGCCTGCTTCAGAGGGTAGTTAATTGAACGACATGGCAAAGAATCTGGTCCTGTGGCTGATCATCGCCGCTGTCTTGGTGACGGTGATGAACAATTTCTCCAGCCCGAGTGAGTCGAACAAACTCAACTACTCGGAGTTTATCCAGCAGGTTCAGGGCGGTAGCGTCAAGCGCGTGACCGTGGATGGTTTCACCATCAGTGGCACGCGTATCGATGGTTCGCCGTTCGAGACTGTGCGTCCGGCGATTCAGGACAACGGTCTGATCAAGGACTTGATGGACAACAACGTCGAGATCGTCGGCAAGCAGCCTGAGCAGCAAAGCATCTGGACCCAGTTGTTGGTTGCCAGCTTCCCGATCCTGGTGATTATTGCCGTGTTCATGTTCTTCATGCGCCAGATGCAAGGCGGTGCGGGCGGTAAGGGTGGGCCGATGAGCTTCGGCAAGTCCAAGGCGCGTCTACTCTCCGAGGATCAGGTCAAGACCACCTTCGCTGACGTCGCTGGTTGCGACGAGGCCAAGGAGGAAGTCAGCGAGCTGGTTGAATTTCTACGTGATCCAGGCAAGTTCCAGCGCCTCGGCGGTCGCATCCCGCGCGGCGTGCTGATGGTTGGTTCGCCAGGTACCGGTAAAACATTGCTTGCCAAGGCTGTTGCCGGCGAAGCCAAAGTGCCGTTCTTCACCATTTCGGGTTCGGACTTTGTCGAGATGTTCGTCGGTGTCGGTGCCAGTCGTGTGCGTGACATGTTCGAGCAGGCCAAGAAGCACGCACCCTGCATCATCTTTATCGATGAGATCGACGCTGTAGGTCGCCATCGTGGTGCTGGCATGGGTGGCGGTCACGATGAGCGTGAGCAGACTCTCAACCAGCTACTGGTAGAGATGGACGGCTTTGAAATGAACGACGGCATCATCGTGATTGCCGCCACCAACCGCCCTGATGTGCTTGATCCGGCGCTGTTGCGTCCTGGTCGTTTCGACCGTCAGGTGGTAGTGGGGTTGCCGGATATCCGTGGTCGCGAGCAGATTCTGAAAGTGCATATGCGCAAGGTGCCGATGGGCGAAGACGTTGCTCCGGCCGTGATCGCTCGTGGCACCCCCGGCTTCTCGGGTGCTGATCTGGCCAATCTGGTCAACGAGGCTTCACTCTTTGCTGCGCGTGCAGGCAAGCGGTTGGTCGAGATGAAAGAGTTCGAGCTGGCCAAAGACAAGATCATGATGGGTGCCGAGCGCAAGACCATGGTCATGTCCGATAAGGAGAAGCTCAACACGGCGTACCATGAGGCCGGTCACGCCATCGTTGGTCGTTTGGTGCCTGAGCATGATCCGGTCTACAAGGTTTCGATCATCCCCCGCGGTCGTGCCCTGGGCGTGACCATGTTCCTCCCAGAGGAGGATCGCTACAGCCTTTCCAAGCGTGCGCTGATCAGTCAGATCTGCTCGTTGTTCGGCGGTCGTATTGCCGAAGAAATGACCCTTGGCTTTGATGGCGTAACTACGGGGGCTTCCAACGACATCATGCGCGCCACTCAGTTGGCTAAGAACATGGTGACCAAGTGGGGCTTGTCTGAGAAGCTTGGTCCACTGATGTATGCGGAAGAAGAGGGTGAGGTGTTTCTGGGGCGCAGCATGGGAAGCCAGCAGAGCAACGTCTCGGCAGATACCGCCAAGCTGATTGATCTGGAAGTGCGCAGCATCATTGATGAGTGCTATGGCACTGCCAAGCGTCTGTTGCAGGAAAATCGCGACAAGCTTGATGCCATGGCGGAAGCGCTGATGAAGTACGAAACCATCGACGCCGAGCAGATCGAAGACATCATGAAGGGCCTGGCTCCGCGTGATCCGAAGGGCTGGCAGGGTGGTGATGACAATAACGGCACGCCAACCGCTCCGGTTGAGATAGCCGAATCTGCGGAAAAACCCATTGGTGGCCCTGCCGCTGAGCATTAAGGTTCATCATGTCTGTTGTTCCTACCTTTAACCGGCTGCCCTGTGGCAGCCGGTTTCTTGATTTAAGCCGTCCGCAAGTGATGGGCATCCTCAACGTTACCCCAGACTCCTTCTCTGATGGCGGGCGCTACGGTCAGCGTGATGCGGCCTTGCGTCATGCTGAGGCGATGTGGCGGGCTGGGGCGACGCTGATTGATGTTGGGGGGGAGTCGACTCGCCCGGGTGCGTGCGCGGTCTCTCCAGTTGAGGAATTGGAGCGGGTTGCGCCGATTGTTGAGGCCATTGCTGCCGAGTTGGATGTGATTATCTCGGTGGATACGTCGACGCCAGCTGTCATGCGAGAAACCGCGCGCTTAGGGGTGGGGCTTATCAATGATGTGCGCTCACTGCAGCGTGATGGTGCTCTCGATGCGGCATTCGATAGCGGCTTGCCCGTGTGCCTGATGCACATGCGGGGTGAGCCGAGCACCATGCAGCAGGGGGCTCAGTACGCAGATATTGTAGTCGAGGTGCGTGATTTTTTGCTTGAGCGTATGGCTGCGTGCGCAGCAGCTGGGATTGTCGCTGAGCGGATCATTCTTGATCCGGGTTTTGGCTTTGCGAAAACCTTGGCGCACAATTTGTCGCTGTTCAAGCATGTCCAGGCTCTGCATGCGCTGGGCCGTCCTCTACTGGTGGGTGCTTCGCGTAAAAGCATGATTGGCAAGGTGTTGGGTCACGAGGTCGGTGAGCGCTTGTATGGCAGTCTGGCGCTGGCTGCTCTGGCTGTCAGTAAGGGAGCCCACATCCTGCGTGTGCATGATGTGGCAGAAACGGTTGATGTGGTGCGCATGATCGCCGCAGTTGAAGCGGCAGAATAAGTTAGAGGGATTGGTGGGATGGCTAGAAAATATTTTGGTACTGACGGGATCCGTGGGCGAGTGGGTGATTTTCCCATTACACCGGATTTCATGCTCAAGCTTGGCTGGGCGGCTGGCATGGCGTTCCGCAAGCAGGGCAAGTGCCGCATCCTGATCGGCAAGGACACGCGAATTTCCGGCTATATGTTTGAGTCGGCCCTGGAGGCGGGTTTGTCTGCGGCAGGTGCCGATGTAATGCTTTTAGGGCCAATGCCCACGCCAGCTATTGCCTACCTGACCCGCACCTTTCATGCCGAGGCCGGTATTGTTATCAGTGCTTCGCACAATCCGCACCATGACAATGGCATCAAGTTCTTCTCGGGGCAGGGCACCAAGTTGCCGGACGAGATCGAGTTGATGATCGAAGAGTTGCTCGATACGCCGATGAGTGTGGTGGAGTCCGAGCAGTTGGGTAAGGTGTCGCGGATCAATGATGCCGCTGGGCGCTATATCGAATTCTGCAAAAGTAGCGTGCCAAGCAGTACAAGCTTTGCTGGCCTTAAAGTGGTGGTGGACTGTGCGCATGGCGCTGCCTACAAGGTTGCACCGAGTGTCTTCCGTGAGTTGGGGGCGCATGTCACGGTGCTTTCGGCGCAGCCAAACGGCCTTAACATTAATGACAACTGTGGTTCTACGCATATCGAGGCGCTGCAGGCTGAGGTGTTGGCGCAGCAGGCGGACCTGGGTATCGCCTTCGATGGCGATGCGGATCGGGTGTTGATGGCCGATCACTCCGGTGCGCTGGTGGATGGTGATGAGTTACTGTTCATCATTGCTCGCGATTTGCTGGAGCGCGGCAAGCTGCAGGGTGGGGTGGTCGGTACGTTAATGAGTAATCTGGGGCTCGAATTAGCCTTGGCTGATTTGGGTATTCCCTTTGCGCGGGCCAAGGTTGGCGATCGCTATGTGATCGCCGAGCTGCTGGCGCGTAATTGGCAGTTGGGTGGCGAGAATTCCGGGCACTTGTTGTGCCTGCAGCACACCACCACGGGCGATGCGATCATCGCAGCGTTGCAAGTGCTGATGGCGCTCAAGCGTCGTGGGCAGACGTTGGGTGAGGCGCGCCTAGGTATGCAGAAGTGTCCGCAGGTGTTGGTGAATGTGCGTTTTGCCGGAGGTGTCGATCCGCTGGAGCACCCTGCCGTGCAGGAGGCCAGTGCTCGAGTGACCGAGCAGATGGCGGGGCGCGGTCGTGTGTTATTGCGCAAATCTGGGACCGAGCCCTTGGTACGTGTCATGGTTGAAGGCGATGATGAAGGCCAGGTTCGCGGCTATGCCGATGAGTTGGCTAAAGTTGTTGCGGGTGTATGTGCTTGATTCGGCTTGCCATTCGGGAATCTGTTGGGTAACATCTGCGCCCTCTTTGACCGACGAGGTAAAGCATGCGTCGCCCAATGGTTGCTGGTAACTGGAAAATGCACGGTACCCGCGCCAGCGTTGCAGAGCTGATCAACGGTCTCACTCGGCAGGCCCTGCCTGTCGGTGTGGATGTTGTGGTTTTTCCCTCTTGCGTGCATATAGCCCAGGTTGTTGATGGGCTGGCAGGCAAGGCTGTGGCAGTGGGTGCGCAGAATTGCGCGACTGAGTTGCAGCAAGGTGCTTTGACGGGTGAGGTTGCATCAAGTCAGTTGGCGGATTTGCGTTGCTCTCTGGTATTGGTGGGGCACTCTGAACGTAGGTTGCTGCTGGGCGAAAGCGATGAGGTTGTGACGCGCAAATTTGCTGTGGCGCAGTCCTCGGGCTTGCTTCCAGTGCTGTGTGTCGGCGAGACCCTGGCTCAGCGTGAAGCGGGGCAGACGCTTGAGGTGGTTGCGGCGCAGTTGTCTGCTGTGACTGATGCTTTGGGTGTCGAGGTGTTTTCCGCTGCGGTTATCGCTTATGAGCCGGTTTGGGCTATTGGCACTGGTTTGACTGCGTCGCCTGCGCAGGCGCAGGAAGTGCATGCAGCGATTCGTGCGCAGTTGGCGGCGAAAAGTCCTGAGTTGGCTGGCAAGGTAAGAATTCTTTATGGTGGCAGCGTGAAGGCCGCCAGTGCTGCCGAGTTGTTCGGTATGCCGGATATCGATGGGGGGCTTGTGGGTGGGGCCTCTCTGAATGCGGATGAGTTCGGTGCGATTTGTCGTGCCGCAGGAAGCTGAGAAAATGCTGGAAACAGTTATCGTTGTTCTTCATCTGCTGGGTGCCATTGGTGTTGTTGCGCTGGTTTTGCTGCAGCAGGGCAAGGGTGCAGATGCGGGTGCGTCTTTTGGTTCGGGTGCTTCCGCTACTGTATTTGGTAGCCAAGGTTCCTCTACCTTTTTGAGTCGAGTTACTGCTATACTCGCCACCGCTTTTTTCATGACTAGCTTAGGCTTAGCGTTCTTTGCTAAAGACAAAGCTGATGGTATGGCTCAGGTTGGTTTGCCTGATCCGGCGGTCTTGGAAGTGCAACAGGCTAAGCCAGCTGTTGAAGATGTACCTGTTCTGGATGCAGCTAAGCCGGCTAATGAAGCGGTGGACGTACCTCAGGCTCCCGAGCAGCAGTAACACTCAGTAAGTTGTATGCAAGTAATGATTTTGCCGAGGTGGTGGAATTGGTAGACACGCTACCTTGAGGTGGTAGTGGCCATAGGCTGTAGGGGTTCGAGTCCCCTCCTCGGTACCAATTTTCAGGAAGGCCCGCTCGATGCGGGCCTTCTTGTTGCTGGAACATCGATTGACCCATTGTTAGGTTCGATCGTATAATCCGGCCCCAGCTTTGATGTGGGATTGAGCAGCAAAGTCGCTCCTCGGGTGTTTAATCCGAAGCTGGCTGGATAAAACCAGTCCCCGCATTGAGTTGCAGAGGAGCCCCTTTTAAGGGGCTTTTTGCTAGCTGGATGACAGCTTTCCCGGCCTTTAGAGGACGGTTTGATGATGGGCGATTCGCCCATTTTTTATTTTTACAGCATGCGCGAGGGGTTCAGGTGTCGAGCAAGCTAGAACAGTTGCAGGCCTTGGTGGCCCCGGTAGTCGAGGCTCTTGGCTACCAATGTTGGGGTGTCGAGTTCCTGTCACAAGGGCGGCATTCTCTGCTGCGGATTTATATTGATAAGCAGCCTGACGGCGTGGTGATCGAAGACTGTGAAATTGTCAGTCGGCAGATCAGTGGTGTACTCGATGTTGAGGACCCGATCAGTGCCGAGTACACCCTTGAGGTGTCATCACCAGGGATGGATCGACCTCTGTTCACTCTTGAACAGTTCGCCGGCCACGCTGGTGAACAGGTAAAGATCAAGCTGCGCTCACCTTTTGAAGGGCGACGCAACTTTCAGGGCCTTCTGCGCGGTGTGGAAGAGCAGGACGTGGTGGTGCAGGTGGATGACCATGAATTCCTGTTGCCGATCGACATGATCGACAAGGCCAACATTATCCCCAGGTTTGATTGAGGCGCGGATCCCCCGCAAGTGGCGCGGATAGCGCGGATCCAATGGATTGCGAAAGGCGAGGCGTACGATGAGCAAAGAAGTACTGCTGGTTGTTGAGTCGGT
>NZ_QAIG01000011.1:53154-74013 GCF_003060885.1 Pseudomonas sp. HMWF032 | reverse complement strand
GGAGCTGGCTCTGGCCACTGCTACCAAAAAGCGTTTTGAGGACGAGGTCGAGTTGCGTGTGGTGATCAACCGCCACAACGGAAGCTACGAAACATTCCGCTGCTGGACAGTGGTTGAAGAAAGTGACTTTGATGATCCTGCACATCAGGTCACCACTGACATGCCGCGTGCGGTCGAAGCCAACGCCAAAGTTGGCGACGTGCTGGAAGAGAAGATCGAATCCATCGAGTTCGGCCGCATTGCTGCGCAAACCGCGAAGCAGGTGATTGTGCAGAAGGTTCGCGAAGCTGAGCGTGCTCAGGTGGTTGAGGCCTATCGCGAGCGTCTGGGTGAAATCATCTCCGGCACCGTGAAGAAAGTGACCCGTGACAGCGTGATCGTTGACCTGGGTAACAATGCCGAGGCCATGCTGGCTCGCGAAGACATCATCTCCCGCGAAACCTTCCGCGTCGGTGTGCGTCTGCGTGCGCTGCTCAAGGAAATCCGTACCGAGAACCGCGGCCCGCAACTCATTCTGTCGCGTACTGCGCCGGAAATGCTGATCGAGTTGTTCCGCATCGAAGTGCCGGAAATCGCTGAAGAGCTGATCGAAGTCATGGGTGCGTCCCGTGATCCGGGTTCGCGCGCCAAGCTGGCCGTGCGTTCCAAAGATAAACGTATCGACCCGCAAGGTGCCTGTATCGGTATGCGCGGTTCGCGCGTGCAGGCGGTTTCTGGGGAGTTGGCCGGTGAGCGGGTCGACATCGTGCTGTGGGACGACAACCCCGCGCAGTTCGTGATCAACGCCATGTCGCCCGCCGAAGTGGCCGCCATCATTGTCGACGAAGATGCCCATGCCATGGACATCGCCGTTGGCGCAGACAACCTTGCTCAGGCCATTGGCCGCGGCGGTCAGAACGTGCGTTTGGCGAGTCAGCTGACTGGCTGGACCCTGAACGTGATGACCGAGGCGGACATTCAGGCTAAACAGCAAGCTGAAACAGGCGATATCCTGCAGCGCTTTATCGACGAGCTTGAAGTCGACGAAGAGCTTGCCCAGGTGTTAGTCGAAGAGGGCTTCACCAGCCTTGAAGAAATTGCCTACGTACCGATGGAAGAGATGCTCAGCATCGATGGTTTTGACGAGGATATCGTCAATGAGCTTCGTGCTCGCGCCAAAGATCGCCTGCTGACCAAAGCCATCGCCAACGAGGAAAAGCTGGCAGATGCCCACCCAGCCGAAGACTTGCTCTCGCTTGAGGGGATGGATAAGGCGCTTGCGCATGAACTGGCAGTGCGCGGCGTTATTAACCGCGAAGACCTGGCCGAGCAGTCTATTGATGACCTGCTCGACATCGACGGTATCGACGCTGAGCGAGCCGGCAAGTTGATCATGGCCGCCCGAGCCCATTGGTTCGAGTAAGCAGTTGCGGCCTGAGGAGAGAAATGCATGACGCAAGTCACGGTTAAAGAACTGGCCCAAGTGGTCAATACGCCGGTTGAGCGACTGCTGCAGCAAATGCGTGAGGCGGGTTTGCCGCACAGCAGTGCTGAGCAGGCAGTGACCGACAGTGAGAAGCAGGCCCTGTTGGCCCACCTCAAGAGCAGTCACGGCGACAAGGTCGAAGAGCCGCGCAAGATTACTTTGCAGCGCAAGACCACCAGCACCCTGCGGGTTGCCGGTAGCAAGACCATTAGCGTTGAAGTGCGCAAGAAGAAAACCTTCGTCAAGCGCAGCGCCGAAGAGATCGAAGCTGAAAAGCAGCGTGAGCTTGCTGAGCAGCGTGCGGCTGTCGAAGCGGCGCGCCTGAAGGCTGAAGAAGAAGCCAAGCAGCGCGCGGCTGAGGATGCTCAGCGTCCGGCTGCCGCACCTGCTGCTGTTGACGCGCCTGCCGAAGCCGCTCCGGTTGTTGATGTCGAGCTTCCAGTGGTTACCGCGCCGGTTGTCGAAGAGCGCAAGAAAGACGAGCCGCGTCGTCCAGACAAAGCACGCAATGATGATGCCGATCGTCGTGGTGGTGAGCGCAAAACCACCCAGCATCGCCCTACCGTCAAAGAGAAGGCGCCGGCACCGCGCGTTGCTCCGCGTACCATCGATGAGGAAAGCGATGGCTTCCGTCGCGGTGGCCGCGGCAAGGCCAAGCTGAAGAAACGTAACCAGCACGGCTTCCAGAGCCCGACGGGTCCGATCGTGCGTGATGTTAAGATCGGGGAGACCATCACGGTGGGCGATCTCGCTCAGCAGATGTCGGTCAAGGCCGCTGAAATCATTAAGTTCATGTTCAAGCTGGGCACCCCGGCGACCATCAACCAGGTGCTGGATCAGGAAACTGCCCAGTTGGTTGCTGAAGAGCTGGGTCACAAAGTTACCCTGGTCAGCGACACCGCCCTGGAAGACTCCCTGGCTGAGTCGCTGAAGTTCGAAGGCGAGACCTTTGCCCGTGCGCCGGTTGTGACTGTAATGGGTCACGTTGACCACGGTAAAACCTCGCTGCTCGACTACATTCGCCGCGCCAAGGTGGCGGCTGGCGAAGCCGGCGGTATTACCCAGCACATCGGTGCCTACCACGTAGAAACCGAACGCGGCATGGTCACCTTCCTCGACACCCCGGGTCACGCCGCGTTTACCGCCATGCGTGCCCGTGGTGCCAAGGCGACCGATATCGTGATTCTGGTGGTTGCCGCCGATGACGGCGTGATGCCGCAGACCATTGAAGCTGTTCAGCATGCCCAGGCCGCTGGTGTACCGCTGGTGGTTGCCGTGAACAAGATCGACAAGCCGGGCGCTGACCTTGATCGCATTCGTAGCGAGCTGTCGGTGCACGGTGTGACCTCGGAAGAGTGGGGTGGTGATACGCCGTTCGTTCCTGTGTCGGCGAAAGTCGGTACCGGTGTCGACGAACTGCTGGAAGCCGTGTTGCTGCAGGCCGAAATTCTCGAGCTGAAAGCCACTCCGTCGGCCCCAGGCCGTGGTGTTGTGGTTGAATCGCGTCTGGATAAAGGCCGCGGCCCGGTTGCGACCGTGCTGGTTCAGGACGGTACTCTGCGCCAAGGCGACATGGTGCTGATCGGCTCCAACTACGGTCGTATCCGCGCCATGCTCGACGAGAACGGCAAGCCGATCAAAGAAGCCGGCCCGTCGATTCCGGTCGAGATTCTCGGCCTGGACGGCACCCCGGATGCGGGCGACGACATGAGCGTGCTGGCTGACGAGAAGAAAGCTCGTGAAGTCGCGCTGTTCCGTCAAGGCAAGTTCCGCGAAGTGAAACTGGCCCGTGCCCACGCTGGCAAGCTGGAAAACATCTTCGAGAACATGGGGCAGGAAGAGAAGAAGACGCTCAACATCGTCCTCAAATCCGACGTTCGTGGTTCTCTGGAAGCGCTGCAAGGCTCGCTCAGCGGCTTGGGTAACGATGAAGTGCAGGTGCGTGTGGTCGGTGGCGGCGTCGGTGGTATCACCGAGTCCGATGCCAACCTGGCGCTGGCCTCCAATGCTGTACTGTTTGGCTTTAACGTGCGTGCCGATGCCGGCGCGCGCAAGATCGTCGAGCAGGAAGGTCTGGATATGCGTTACTACAACGTGATCTACGACATCATCGAAGACGTCAAGAAGGCCCTGACCGGCATGCTCGGCAGTGATGTTCGCGAGAACATCCTGGGTATTGCTGAAGTGCGTGACGTGTTCCGTTCGCCGAAATTCGGTGCGATCGCCGGTTGTATGGTGGTCGAGGGTACGGTTTACCGTAACCGTCCGATCCGCGTACTGCGCGATGATGTAGTGATTTTCGAAGGCGAGCTGGAATCTCTGCGTCGCTTCAAAGACGATGCCTCCGAAGTGCGTAATGGCATGGAGTGCGGGATCGGCGTGAAGAGCTACAACGACGTCAAAGTCGGCGACAAGATCGAAGTGTTCGAGAAAGTCCAAGTGGCCCGTAGCCTGTAAGTACGAGCCGCAACACGCAGCGCCCGGCCCCGCTTTTGCGCGGCCGGGCGTTTGCCGCTTTTAGGTCCACTGCTTTTTGCGGCAGTGCGACGAGTGAAGGTAGTAGAAATGGCCAAAGAATTTAGCCGTGCCCAGCGCATCGGCGATCAGATACAGCGCGAACTGGCGCAGTTGATCCGTATGGAAGTTAAAGACCCGCGCTTGGGTGGGTTGGTGACGATTACTGCGGTGGATGTCAGTCGCGACTCCAGCCATGCCAAGGTGTATGTCACCGTCATGGGCGGTGAACCTGAGGACGGTGTGGACAGCGTGGCGCAGAGTATCAAGGTACTCAACGACGCCAGCGGTTTTTTGCGTATGCAGTTGGGCCGGGCGATGAAGCTGCGCAGTGTGCCGAATTTGCGCTTTCACTACGATGAGAGTGTCGTGCGTGGCGCGCAGCTGTCAGCGTTGATCGAGCGTGCGGTCAGCGAAGATCGTCTGCACGACGATGCCCCCACCGAGGCCAAGGAGTAAGCGCGTGGCCCAGGTCAAACGTATTCGTCGTGCCGTGGATGGCATCATCCTACTCGATAAGCCCAAAGGCTTTAGTTCCAACGCGGCGCTGCAGAAAGTGCGCTGGTTGCTTAACGCCGAGAAGGCCGGGCACACCGGCAGCTTAGATCCGCTGGCCACAGGTGTATTGCCTCTGTGTTTTGGGGAAGCCACCAAGTTTTCCCAATACCTGCTCGATGCCGACAAAGGTTATGAAACGCTGATGCAGTTGGGTGTCACCACCACCACTGCGGATGCCGAGGGTGAGGTGTTGGAACGTCGCCCTGTGACCGTTGGTCGCGCCGATATTGAAGCGGTGCTCCCGGATTTTCGCGGTGATATCAGTCAGATACCGCCGATGTACTCAGCCCTTAAACGTGATGGTCAGCCACTTTACAAGCTGGCCCGTGCAGGTGAAGTAGTGGAGCGCGAGCCGCGTTCTGTTACTATTGCGCGCCTGGAATTACTGGACTGCGAAGCGGAGCAAGCGCGCCTGGCGGTCGATTGCAGCAAAGGCACGTACATCCGCACTCTGGTCGAAGACATCGGCCACTTGCTGGGTTGTGGTGCACACGTTGCTGAGCTGCGCAGAACCAAAGCCGGCCCTTTCGATTTGAGCCGCACCGTAACGCTCGAAGAGCTGGAGCGGGTGCATGGCGAAGGTGGCAATGAGGCCGTTGACCAGTTCCTGCAACCCGTCGACAGCGGTTTGCAACATTGGCCGCTGCTGCAGTTCTCCGAGCACAGTTCGTTCTACTGGCTGCAAGGGCAGCCAGTACGCGCCCCCGAAGCGCCGAAGTTCGGCATGGTTCGGGTACAGGACCACAACGGCCGCTTTATCGGGATCGGTGAAGTGAGCGAAGACGGACGCATTGCGCCGCGTCGATTGATTTCAACCAAGGCTTAGCCTGGGTTATTGCTGCAGGCCTCGGCTTAGCGGTGCAGGATTCGGTCAGCAGACCGTAGCGCGGACATGGGGTTTCGGCTCTGGTCGGCGTGTATCGAGGGTGGCTGTTAATAGGCACGGTCATGCCTCACTTTAAAAACACGGGAAGCGATTCCCGGCCTATTGCAACTGTTTCGGCAGTTGCCTAACTGAGAGGATTGCCCCATGGCACTCAGCGTTGAAGAAAAAGCCCAGATCGTTAACGACTACAAGCAAGCTGAAGGCGACACCGGTAGCCCGGAAGTGCAAGTTGCACTGCTGTCCGCCAACATCAACAAGCTGCAAGGCCACTTCAAGGCCAACGGTAAAGATCACCACAGCCGTCGTGGTCTGATCCGTATGGTTAACCAGCGCCGTAAGCTGCTGGACTACCTGAAGGGTAAGGACACCAGTCGTTACAGCGCCCTGATCGGTCGCCTGGGTCTGCGTCGCTAAGCAATGCTTATGCGTAGCTGACTGCCGAAGCTGGAAGTGGGGTTTACCCTGCTTCCAGCTTTTGCTTTTCTGCTGTAGCTGTTTTGGACGATAGCGGGTCCGATTCCCGTAACCGCCCACTCATTCTGTAAGACCCGTCTGTTCACATGCTGAGCAACGGCTGCAAAAACGCTTTCCCCAAGGGCAACAAAGAGAAGGAAAACACCGTGAACCCGGTCATCAAGAAGTTCCAATTCGGTCAATCGACCGTTACCCTCGAAACGGGCCGCATCGCCCGTCAAGCCTCCGGCGCAGTTCTGGTCAGTGTTGACGATGACGTCACCGTGCTGGTCGCTGTCACCGGCGCAAAAACTGCCGACCCAAGCAAAGGCTTTTTCCCGCTGTCCGTGCACTACCAGGAAAAAACCTACGCAGCCGGCAAGATCCCAGGCGGCTTCTTCAAGCGTGAAGCCCGTCCTTCGGAAAAAGAAACCCTGACCTCGCGCCTGATCGACCGTCCGATCCGTCCGCTGTTCCCGGAAGGCTTTCAGAACGAAGTGCAGGTGATCTGCACCGTGATCTCCACCAGCAAGAAGACCGATCCGGACATCGCCGCGATGATCGGTACCTCGGCGGCCCTGGCTATCTCCGGCATTCCGTTCAACGGTCCCATCGGTGCGGCCCGCGTAGCTTTCCACCCGGAAACCGGCTACTTGCTGAACCCGACTTACGAGCAGCTCAAGGCCTCCAGCCTGGACATGGTTGTAGCCGGTACCAAAGACGCCGTGTTGATGGTTGAGTCGGAAGCCAAAGAGCTGACCGAAGACCAGATGCTGGGCGCCGTGCTGTTTGCCCACGACGAATTCCAAGCCGTTATCCAAGCCGTTGCTGAATTGGCTGCCGAAGCCGCCAAGCCGACGTGGGACTGGCAGCCGAAAGCGGAAAACACTGCACTGCTCAATGCCATCCGCAGCGAGTTCGGTGAAGCGATTTCCCAGGCCTACACCATCATCATCAAGCAGGACCGCTACGCGCGTCTGGGCGAGCTGAAAGATCAGGTGGTGGCCAAGTTCTCTGGCGAAGAAGGCCAGCCTTCTGCCGGTGAAGTGAAAGACGCCTTCGGCGAAATCGAATACCGCACCGTGCGCGAGAACATCGTCAACGGCAAGCCGCGTATCGACGGCCGTGACACCCGCACTGTGCGTGGCCTGAACATCGAAGTCGGCGTACTGGACAAGACTCACGGTTCGGCGCTGTTCACCCGTGGTGAGACTCAGGCGCTGGTGGTTGCCACCCTGGGTACTGCCCGTGACGCGCAACTGCTTGATACCCTGGAAGGCGAGAAGAAAGACCCCTTCATGCTGCACTACAACTTCCCGCCGTACTCGGTGGGTGAGTGTGGTCGCATGGGCGCCACTGGCCGCCGCGAAATCGGTCACGGCCGTCTGGCGCGTCGCTCGGTGCAGGCCATGCTGCCGGCCGCCGACGTGTTCCCGTACACCATCCGTGTGGTATCGGAAATCACCGAGTCCAACGGTTCGTCCTCGATGGCTTCCGTGTGCGGTGCGTCCCTGGCCCTGATGGACGCCGGTGTACCGATGAATGCGCCGGTGGCCGGTATCGCCATGGGCCTGGTTAAGGAAGGCGAGAAATTTGCCGTTCTGACCGACATCCTCGGTGACGAAGACCACCTGGGCGACATGGACTTTAAAGTGGCCGGTACCGCCAATGGCGTTACTGCGCTGCAGATGGACATCAAGATCCAGGGCATCACCGAAGAAATCATGGAAATCGCCCTGGGCCAAGCCCTTGAAGCGCGCCTGAACATTCTCGGTCAGATGAACCAGGTCATCGCTCAGTCCCGTAGCGAACTGTCGGCCAACGCGCCGACCATGATCGCGATGAAGATCGACCAAGACAAGATTCGCGACGTGATCGGTAAAGGTGGCGCGACCATCCGTGCCATCTGCGAAGAAACCAAAGCGTCGATCGACATCGAAGACGATGGCTCGATCAAAATCTTCGGCGAAACCAAGGAAGCTGCAGAAGCGGCACGTCAGCGCGTCCTGGGTATCACCGCAGAAGCCGAGATCGGCAAGATCTACGTCGGTAAGGTTGAGCGCATTGTTGACTTCGGTGCCTTCGTCAACATCCTGCCGGGTAAAGACGGTCTGGTGCACATCTCCATGTTGAGCGACGCTCGCGTTGAGAAGGTGACCGACATTCTCAAAGAAGGTCAGGAGGTTGAAGTGTTGGTACTGGACGTGGACAACCGCGGCCGTATCAAGCTGTCGATCAAGGATGTAGCGGCTGCCAAGGCTTCGGGCGTGTAATCGTCGCGTTACTTTGCAGAAAAAAGAGGGCCCTTCGGGGCCCTCTTTTTTTGTCGGTAAAAAAGCATGTGGGCCTCGGCGCCTATGCAACCAGCGCTGTCGTGCAATATGCCCTGCTCGGTTGGCCCTAGCATGCAGATTGCACGGCACATGATGTTTTTTTATTGGTAAGTTATTGATATTTAAAAAATAAACCATTTAGAAAGGTTGGCACAACGCTTGCGACAGTACTGGGGAGACTGCAGCTCGTTGTGGTTTGCAGATTGTTCAGCACACGCAGGAGGCATGATTTATGAAAAAGCCAATCAAGCATTTCGCAGTAGCCGCCATGACCGTCACCGCGCTGGGGCTTTTGCTCGCCGGGCCGGTTATGGCTGCGGGCACCCCGAGCGTGCAGCCAACCCTGCTGGCCGCTAGTGAGACGATGGATAAAGCAGAAGATGCGGTTTCCGACACGTGGATCACCAGCAAAGTGAAGTCGACCTTCCTGGCCGACAGCAGCTTGAGCGGTATCGACATAAAGGTCGAAACCAATAAGGGCGTTGTCACGCTTTCCGGGGTTGTTGCCAGCTCCGCCGAGCGTGATCTGGCCATTGCCAAGGCCGGCGAGATCAAAGGTGTGAGTGCGGTATCCGCCGAAGCGCTGAAAACCGCGCAGTAATCCATGGATGCGTGCCAGGCGCTGCGAGGGGCCTGGTAGCCACTCAACGACAAGGACAAGCAGATGAATACTGATGTAATCAAAGGTAAGTGGAAGCAAATCAACGGTCGTATCAAGGAGCGTTGGGGCAACCTGACCGACGATGACCTGAACGTCGCCGAAGGCCATAGCGAGTACCTGGCCGGCAAGCTGCAAGAGCGTTACGGTTGGACCAAGGAAAAGGCTCAGGATGAGCTGCGTGATTTCAGCGGCAAGCTGTAATCAGGCGTAAAAAAGCCCCGCCGGCACAACCAGCGGGGCTTTTTTGTGCGCGACTATGGGAGCTGTTGTTATCTACCTCGCTTGCTCTCGATCTTTATCAGGCGATTGCCTTCGAAACGCAGAAACTGATACATGCCGTTGCGCGGACCGTAGGCCCATTCTTCCACGGCCACTTCATGGCGAAAGCCGTATTCATCGAGCACTTCGCGGTAGCCAACAAACTCGCGGCTGATCGGTTCGCCGCATTTACTGCTGACGATGCTGGACGAGTCCTCCAGGCTGATAAGCGCGCTACCACAGCGCAGGGTGGATGAGGCATACGCCCCGAGAGGGAGCAGTATCAGTAGGCTGCAGACCAGTTGTCTCATCAAATTTTCCGGGGCAGATGTTAGCGACTACGACGCCGTTCGATTGCACGCAGGCGCGTGCCTTCGAAGGTGAGAATACTGAGCATGCCATTATCCGGACCATAGACCCATTCCTCGATCTGGTACTCACGCCGTTCACTTGGGCCGAGTGAGTAGCCTACCAGGTCGCGAAAAGCCGGCTCACCGCACTTCTGCAGCACCTCGAAACGTCGGTCATCCAGGCTGACCAGTTGGCTGCCGCAGCGCAGTGTTTCGGCCTGTACCTGCGACGATGCGCCGGCGCAGGCAAGGATCAGGGTTGTGGCGAGAGCGCGCATATGACGAAAACCTTACTCGCTGCCAAGGTGCAGGGTGGTGGCGACGCGGCCATCGGCGTCAGCCTGTGCCATGTTGACATCCAGCAGGTAAATACGTTCGTCAGCCAGGCCACCACGTTCGACCAGATAAGTCTTTATTTCTGCCGCGCGCATCTGGGCCAGCTGACGCTGCAGCAGCTCGCTTTGTGCCCAGGACTGCAGCACGGCGTCGCGCATCTTCGCGCTGCGTTCCGCGCTGGCCAGTTCAGTCCACTCGGCAGGCGGTTGCTGCTTGAGGCGGGTGCGGTAGATACCTTCGATCAGTACGGTCTTGTCGTCATCATCGACGACCAATTCACTGGCCTCGGCGGGTACATCATCGCCGCGACGTTGCAGCATTTTGTACCAGGTGTTCTGGTATTCGCGCTCCAGGCGTGCGGCCGCCAGTGGCGGGCCGTCGCTGCTTGCAGCGCTCATGCCTTCGATCTCCAGGCGCAGGGTTGGGCGCTCCTTCAAGGCGCTGGCCAGGGTGTCCAGGGCTTTTTGTGCATCACCGTCGAGCTCGCTGCCGCCGGCCTTGAAACGCACGGTACTGAGGTCAACTTCACTGCCACCGCTGACCAGCCCACCGATAAATTTGAATGGCGCCTGGGCGGCGCGCAGCACCAGGTTGCGCAGGGTCTGCCAGACAATCGGCATCACGCTGAACTCCGGGTTGTTCAGATTACCCTGCACAGGCAATTGGATTTCGATGTTGCCTTGGGTGTCCTTGAGCAGGGCCACGGCCAGACGAATCGGCAGGTCCATGGCGTCCTTGCTGTCGACCTTCTCACCCAGCTGCAGGTCTTCCAGTAGCAGTTTGTTCTCGGCGTTGAGGTTGCCTTTCTCAATCTGGTAATGCAGGTCGAGGTTGAGACGGCCCTTGCGGATACGGAAACCGGCGAACTTGCCGGAGTAAGGCGTCAGGGTGGTCAGCTCGACGTTCTTGAAACTGGTGGCGATATCCAGGCTGTTCAGCGGATCAAACGGGGTGAGTTTGCCCTTGATGCTGACCGGTGCGTACTTGTCGACTTTGCCCTGAATATCGACGCTGGCGGTTTTCGGACTCTGGTTGTCGAGTGTGCCGATCTTGCCGTTGAGTTGCTGAATGGCCGTGGCGAAGTTAGGCGTCAGGCTGAAGTCGGCAAAGTTCGCCGAGCCGTCCTTGATGCTGATGCCGCCGATGCGCATCGGCAGCGGTTTACTCGCTGCAGCGGGCTTGGCGTTGGCCTCTGCCGGCTGTGGAATCATCAGATCGCTGATATTGGTGGTGAGGTCTTCGTTGATGATAAAGCGCACATAGGGCTGCTGCAGTTTGACCTGGCCGATCACCAGGCCCTTGCCGTGTTGATAGTCGATTCCTTCCACCAGCACTTGCTGCCATTTAAGGAAGTCGCGGTCCTTGAGCGTGTCGAGGGTATGCAGCTGATTGATCTCGGCTTGCCCGCCAATACTGAAGGCCAGCGGTTCGACGCTCTGCAGATCAACCGCCAGGTCGCTGCCGAGCTTGCCGCTGCGCAGTTCCAGACGCACGAAGGGGCTCAGGTAGGTCTGCGCCAGGCGCAGGTCGATATCGCGGGTGGCAACCTGCAGCTTCGCCGTAGTCGGGGTCAGTTGCACCTGGCCGTCGGCCTTGATCTGCCCGGTCTTGTTCACTCCTGTGTCGAGCTTGAGGCTGAAGGGCGACGTGCCCAGGCTGTCGAAGGCGTTCAGATCGAGGTTGAGTGGTGCCAGGTCGATTTTGACTTCCGCGCCGCCGGCGCGGTCGGCCAGATGCACCTGATAGTCGCGCAGTTGCACGTCACGCAGGATTACCTGCCAGGGTTTGCTGGGCTCTTCCGGCTGGTCGGCAGTGGCGGTTTCCAGGTCAGCGGATTGCTCTGCGGTGGTCGGTTCGCTTGGCTCTTTTGCCGGTTCGGCTTCCTTGGCTACGGAGCCTGAGCCACCCTCATTTGGAGCTGGAGCTGGAGCTGGAGCTGGAGCTGGAGCTGGAGCTGGAGCTGGAGCTGGTTTGGCGGGTTGGCTGGCCAGCAGCTTCTGCCAGTCGAGCTGGCCATCGGCCTCGCGTGCAGCCCAGGTTTCCAGCTTCTGGCTACGAATCTTGCCGACGATGACCTGCTGCTTGGCCAGGTCCACGCTGGTTTCGCTGATATCCAGGCTTTGCAGGCGCAGCAGCGGTTTTTCCGCCGGGCTTTTGATGGCAAAGCTGCTGACGTTGAGCTGGGTATTGCTCAACAGCAGTTCGGTGCCTTTGGCCAGATTCAGGCTGTAGTCGCTGCTGAGATTGACGGTGCCGTCCTCCAGAACCAGCGGCACCGCATCGCGCACGTAGGGCCAGATGGCTTTCAACTTACCGTCCGTGACTTTCAGGCTGCCACTGGAGCTGATTGGCACCAGGCTGATACGGCCAGTCCAGTCGATGCGTCCGCCGGTAGGGCCGGTGGCCACCAGGCTCATGTCGGCATTGTCGTCTGGCAGGGTGCTGAGGTTGAACAGCTCAAGGTTGAGGTCGTCGTAGATAAACTCGATGGGCTCGCTGGGGCGCAGGTCCTGAAAATGCACGTTGCCGCCACTCAGCTTGATCCGTGAAATACGCAGCGGGAACGGCTCGCCGGCCGGCTCTTCAACCGCAGGCTCGGTGCTAGGCGGGACGTTGAACAGTTGCGTCAGGTTGAGTCGACCGTCCTTGCCGAACAGCACTGCGCTGTGCGGTTTATCCAGCTCGATATCGGCCAGGTGCAATACGCCGTTCCACAGGCTGTCGAGTTGCAGGTTGGCATACAGCCGTTCGAAGGCAATCTGCTGCTGTTCGGCTTCACCAATCTGCAGGCCCCAGAGGCTGAGCTCCAGGCTGAACGGGTTGAGTTGCAGGCGTTGCAGGGTGGCGGGTACTTCGGCGTAGTGCGCCAGTTGCTGGTTGGCGATGCGCAGGCCGATACCGGGCAGAATCAGAAACCCCAGCAGGCTGTAGAGAGCAATGGCGATGGCAATGGCGCTGGCCGCGCGCTTTATCCCTTTAAGCATAAAAACGTCATCTATCCCGACGAGAAGTGCCTTGGAGTATGGCATGCGTGCGCAGTTCCGCAGAGGCTCTGCGCGGCGATTTTCTTCATGCTGACGGGTACATCAGAACTGCAGGAACAGGGTTTTCAGTGGTGGCTTGCCATCCTGTGATGGGAAGTCACTGGCCGGTGGCAGCACCTGCCAGCCACGTACTGGGCGACCGAGTTTTTCCGCACAGCGCAGCACCTGCTCACGCCAATCGGCCAGGGCAACTTTCGCCAGGTTGTTACAGCAGATCAGCACGCCATTATCGGCGGTGGCGAGAATTGCTGGTTTGAGCAGGCTCTGGTAATCGCGCAGCAGGTCGACGGTGCCGAAAGCACTTTTGGCCCAGGCCGGCGGGTCGAGCAGCACCAGATCGAACTGACGTTGCTCAAGGCGCGGATAGTGCGGCAGCTTCTGCCCGCGCCGCACATTGATCGGCAGGCCAGCCAGTTGGCGAATTGCCGGGAAGTAATCCGATTGCACAAATTGCATAGGACGCAGCTGCGGATTGAGCTGACCATTCTCGCGACCGACCGCCAGGTTGCCTTCGGCAAAATCCAGATTGAGCACCTCGCTGGCCCCGCCAGCAGCTGCACTCAAACCGACGCCACAGGTGTAGGCGAACAGGTTGAGCACGGATTTGCCGGCACTGTGTGCTTTGACCCAGCCGCGGGCGTTGCGCAGGTCGAGAAACAGCAAGGGGTCCTGTCCGGCATGGCGGCCGCGCACGCGGTAATTGAGGCCCCATTCATGGCCGATCAGGTCTTCCAAGGCCGTTGGCTCGGCTTGATAGACCGCGTCGCTGCGGTCGATACGCGAGTTGCCTTGGGCGCGATCGTTGTACACCAGCAGCAGTGGGATGCTGAGGTGGGTTTGGCATTGCTCGGCCAATTGCAGCAGTTCGTCACGACTCAGGCTCTGGTGGAAGCTCTGCACCAGCAGTTGCGGGCCATAACGGTCGATGGTCAGGCCGCCGGCGCCTTCCTGGCTGCCATGAAACAGGCGATAGCAGTCGGTGCCTTGCTGATGCAGTTCAGCCAGCAGGTCGTGACGGTTATGCAGGGCGGCGCGCAGCGCCTGATCGAGAGAGGGCATGCGCGGCGACTCGAAAAAGGAGGGCACGCAGTTTATCAAGATTCACCTGCCGGGACGCAGGCTCGGCAAAAACAGCAAGGGCACCCTAAGGTGCCCTTTAATTTGCGAGTGTTACTTGATCAGACGATGCGGTTAACGCCCGTGCGGTCAGCGCCATCAGCGGCTACGCGGTTGCCGCCCGTGCGGTCAGCGCCATCAGCAGCGATGCGGTTGCCGCCCGCGCGGTCAGCGCCATCAGCAGCGACGCGGTTGCCGCCCGTGCGGTCAGCGCCATCAGCAGCGACGCGGTTGCCGCCCGTGCGGTCAGCGCCATCAGCAGCGACGCGGTTGCCGCCAGTACGGTCAGCGCCATCAGCGGCGATGCGGTTGCCACCCGTGCGGTCAGCGCCGTCAGCAGCGATGCGGTTACCGCTGGTGCGATCTGCACCGTCTTCGGCGATACGGTGGATGCTGGTACGGTCAAAACCATCAGCAGCGATGCGATTGCTCAAGGTACGTTCTGCGCCGTCTGCGGCGAAAACATTGCTGGTCAGGCTGGCGGCAAGCAGGGAAGCGATCAGGTACTTGTTCATCTGGGTGTCCTCGGAAGAGTGGGGTAAGTGGCTACGGGGCTCATGTTGCGCCGCAGCCCGACTCTTGAGAAACGCAGGCGGTCAATAGCAATCATCATTGCTGTCGATGGCAAATAAAAAAGCCGGCCCTCTGATTGATGGGGCCGGCTTTTTCTAGCTACAGCTGAGCGGTGTTATCAGTCTCGTTCGATAGCCAGTGCCACGCCTTGACCACCGCCGATGCACAGGGTGGCGAGGCCTTTCTTGGCGTCGCGCTTGATCATCTCATGCAGCAGGGTCACCAGCACGCGGCAGCCAGAGCCGCCAATCGGGTGGCCGAGAGCGATGGCGCCGCCGTTGACGTTGACCTTGCTGGCATCCCAGCCCAGCTCCTTGCCGACTGCCAGGGCCTGCGCGGCAAAGGCTTCGTTGGCTTCAATCAAATCCAAGTCACTCAGCTGCCAGCCGGCCTTGGCCAGGCAGCGCTGGGTGGCACCGACCGGGCCGATACCCATGATCGCCGGATCGACACCGGCATTGGCATAGCTGGCGATCTTGGCCAGTACCGGCAGGCCGAGGGCCTGCGCTTTGGCGGCGCTCATCAGCAGCACGGCGGAAGCGCCGTCGTTAAGGCTGGAGGCGTTGCCGGCGGTGACGCTGCCGTCTTTCTTGAATGCGGGCTTCAGCTTACCCAAGGATTCTGCAGTGGTGCCGGCGCGTGGCTGCTCGTCAGTGGTGAAGGCCACTGGCTCGCCTTTGCGCTGCGGAATCAGGATTGGGGTGATTTCATCGACGAAGCGCCCAGCTTCGATGGCGGCCACGGCTTTTTGCTGTGAGGCGGCGGCGAAGGCGTCCTGCGCTTCGCGGCTGATGTCGTATTTATCAACCAGATTCTCGGCGGTGATGCCCATGTGGTAGTCGTTGAAGGCGTCCCACAGGCCGTCAGTGATCATGCTGTCGATCAGCTTGGCGTGGCCCATGCGCAGGCCTGTGCGTGCGCCGGGCATCACGTAGGGGGCCAGGCTCATGTTTTCCATGCCGCCGGCGATGATCACCTCGGCGTCGCCGCAACGGATCGCCTGGGCACCCAGGTGCAGGGCTTTCAGGCCCGAGCCGCAGACCTTGTTCAGGGTCAGCGCTGGCACGGCGTGGGGCAGGCCAGCGAGGATTGCTGCCTGACGCGCCGGGTTCTGCCCGCTGCCGGCGGTCAGCACCTGGCCGAGGATCACTTCGTCGACCTGCGCGCCGTCCAGGCCGGTTTGTTCCAGCAGGCGGCGGATTACCGCTGCGCCCAGTTCAGGGGCTGGGATAGTCGCCAGTGAACCCTGGAAACTGCCGATAGCGGTGCGGGTGGCGGCAACGATGACGACGTCTTGCATAACGCGATCCTCACAAATGACAGGCGCGGCGGGCCGCGAAAGGTCGCTATGGTGGCACAGCGGCTTTGTTTACGGCCAGCGTGCGAACCGACCGGTCAGCGTGGTGGCAGGTTCAGGCGTTTGCGCGCGCGGTGGATCGCACCGCCGCGTACCGCCCAGCGCAGCACGGGGGCCAGGCTGTGTACGCCGGCGTGGATCACCCGGCTACGCGACGGGCTGATCTGCTGGCCGAGCATCTGCTGCGCCCAATCTGGCAGCAGGTCGATGCCAGCCTGCATCAGCAGCTTGGCCGCCGGGGCGGCGAGGGCGCTGGGTGCCGGGGCGTTGAGCAGAATGCGCAGGATTTCCAGCGAGCGTTCATCACAGCGCAGCTCTGTGCGCACAGCTGCCAGGTAGGCGGCGACCTCGGCGCGTGAGCGCGGCACCTGGGTCGCACCCAGGCGTTCAGCGATCAAGGCGATTTCCGCGTAGTAACGGTCCTGATCGGTATCGCTCAGTTGTGGGTTGCGGTAACGCAGGTGGGCCTGGAGAAAACTGTACACCTCGGCCACATGCACCCAGGTCAGCAGCGCCGGGTCACTGGCGGCATAGGCGCGACCGTCCGGTGCGGTACCCGTGACCTTGAGGTGAATGGTTCTGACCTTGTCGATCAGCCAGTCGGCATCGGCGCGCGAGCCGTAGGTGGTGCCAGATATAAACTGCCCGGTGCGACGCAGGCGGCCAAGCAGGTCCTCACGAAAATTCGAGTGATCCCACACCCCGGCTAATGCCAGCGGATGCAGGGCTTGCAAGAGCAGGGCGCTGATGCCGCCGATCAGCATGCTGGTGAAGTCGCCATGTACCTGCCAGCTCACCGAGTCGGGGCCGAACAGGCCGGGGTCGTCCTGGGGCTTTTCGAAGTCGATTTGCCCCAAGGCGACACCGCTGAGACTAAGAACTTGGCTTTCGATACGGCGGCGAAGAAATTCCATGGAATGGTGGGTTCGTTTACTGGTGTAGGGTGGATATCCGCCGCGCGGTGCCTTAGGTGGATGAACAGCGCGTCAGCTAAGCGCCTCGATCCACCCTACATCTTAGCTATCGGTTCAGGCGTTGCTCGATCAGCCCATCCACCACGCTGGGGTCGGCCAGGGTCGAGGTGTCACCCATGTTATCCAGCTCGTTGCAGGCGATCTTGCGCAGGATACGCCGCATGATCTTGCCTGAGCGGGTTTTCGGCAGGCCCGGCGCCCACTGGATCAGTTCCGGTTTGGCGAAGCTGCCGATTTCCTTGCCGACCAGGGCCAGCAGTTCCTGCTTCAGCGCATCGTTGATTTCCACGCCGTTCATCGGTGTGACGAAGGCATAGATGCCCTGGCCTTTGAGGTCGTGCGGGTAACCGACCACGGCGGCTTCGGCCACGGCGTCATGCAGCACCAGGGCGCTTTCCACCTCGGCGGTGCCGATGCGGTGGCCGGAGACGTTGATCACATCATCCACCCGCCCGGTGATCCAGTAGTAACCGTCCTCGTCGCGGCGCGCGCCGTCGCCGCTGAAGTAGTAGCCGGGGTAGGGCTTGAGGTAGGTATCGATCATCCGCTGATGGTCGCCGTAAACGCTGCGAATTTGGCTTGGCCAGCTGTCCTTGATCGCCAATACGCCGCTGCCAGGGCCGTCGATCTCCTTGCCCTGTTCATCCAGCAGCACCGGCTGCACGCCAAAGAACGGCCGGGTCGCCGAGCCGGGTTTGAGGTCGGTGGCGCCGGGTAGCGGAGTGATCAGAATGGCGCCGGTTTCGGTCTGCCACCAGGTGTCGACGATCGGGCAGCGGCGTTCGCCGACCACGTTGTAATACCACTCCCAGGCTTCCGGGTTGATCGGCTCGCCGACGCTGCCGAGCAGGCGCAGGCTGGTGCGCTCGGTGCATTCGACTGGGCCGGTGCCCTCACGCATCAGCGCGCGCAGGGCGGTAGGCGCGGTGTAGAAGATATTCACCTGGTGCTTGTCGATCACCTGCCAGAAGCGCGAGGCCGTCGGGTAGTTGGGCACGCCTTCGAAGATCAGGCTGGTGGCGCCGTTGGCCAGCGGGCCGTAGACGATATAACTGTGCCCGGTGACCCAGCCGACGTCAGCGGTGCACCAGTAGATATCGCCTTCGTGGTAGTCGAACACATACTTGTGAGTCATCGCCGCCATCAGCAGATAGCCGCCAGTGCTGTGCAGCACGCCCTTGGGTTTGCCGGTGGAGCCGGAGGTGTAGAGGATAAACAGCGGGTCCTCGGCGTCCATCGGCTCTGGTGGGCAGTTGCCGTCCGCGTCGCGCAGGGCTTCGTGGTACCAGATATCGCGGCCTTCCACCCAATCGATCCCGCCCTGTGTGCGTTCAACCACCACCACCGTGCTGACAGCGGGGCAGCTATGCAGCGCCTTGTCGACGTTGGCCTTGAGCGCCACGTACTTGCCGCCGCGCACGCCTTCATCGGCAGTAATCACCGTGCGGCAGTCGGCATCGAGAATGCGGTCGCGTAGGGCATCAGGTGAAAAACCGCCGAACACCACCGAATGCACTGCGCCAATGCGCGCACAGGCGAGCATGGCGTAGGTGGCTTCGGGGATCATCGGCATGTAGATGCACACCCGGTCGCCCTTTTTCACCCCGCGGCTCTTCAGCACGTTGGCCAGGCGGCTGACGTTGTGGTGCAGCTTCTTGTAGGTGATGTGCGCCGATTCGCCGGGGTTGTCGCCTTCCCAGATCAGCGCGATCTGCTCGCTGCGCTTTTCCAGGTGGCGGTCAATGCAGTTGTGGCTGACGTTCAACTGGCCACCCTTGAACCACGAACCCTGGCCGCTGAGCAGGTCGCCCTGCTGCACGCTGCTCCAGGGTTTGCTCCAGTCGAGAAAGGCCTTGGCCTGTTCGGCCCAGAAGGTTTCCGGCTGCTCGAGCGATTGCTGGTACAGGCGCAGGTAGTCGTCGTTGTCCAGGTGAGCGCGTTGGCGCACGGCGTCGGGCACGGGGTGGCGTGTGATGTCGAACATGGCGGGTCCTTGTTGTTGTGTTCCGCGATATCCGCAAGGGTGAACCAAGCGGGTGCTTGGTTCAAGTGGTGTGGCCGCTTAGGGCGGTGAGTCTGGCGCAAGGTAGGGGCTGGGGTACTCCAGTTGCAGGGCGACCAGTCGCGCAGTCGCGGTGCCGTGACGGCTGGCGATATTCTCCAGGGCCTGCTGCAAGGCATGGCTCGCCGGCCCGTTGGTGATAGTGAGGCTATGCATATTCGGATCGCTGTACGCCCGGTCAGGGATCAGGCGCAGGCCGCTGCGCGTTAGCAGCGGCACGGTGGCGATGCTCAGCGCCTGTGAGCGGTAGGTGCGCGCGTGGGCATCGGCCGTCAGTGCGAGGGTGATTTCGTCGATCCCGGCACGCACGGGGATGGCCAGCGTTTCATGGTTCCAGAATGCCAGCCAGTTACCTGCCAGGGTCTGGTAGTCAGCGCGGTTTAGGGTGAAGGGGCGGCTGTCGTGGGCGGCTGACCAGTCGGACATACCCAGTTCATCGGCCAGCTGCTGCGCTTGTGTAGGCCCGGCAATGGCCTCGACCAGTGCCAGGGATACCGGCATGGCGGCGCTGACTCCCGAGCTGCTGATCACCGGGCCATCGACCACATAGCGGCGCTGCTCCAGCCATTGAGTCTGTGGAAATTGTGCGCGGCGTTCGCTGGCCGAGTACCAATGCCCGGTGGCGCGCCGGCCGTCGAGCAGGCCGGCGTGAGCCAGGCTGAATACGCCGTCGCAGATGCCCAGCACAGTTGCGCCCTTGCTCGCCTGCGCGCGAATCCAGGTGAGTAGGCGCGCATCGTCGTTGTGGTGAGTCGCCGCGACGATCAGATAGTCGGCACCCTGCGGATAACGTGCATCGAACTCGGCCGTGCTGGCGTCGGCGGCAAAACTCAACGCAGGCAGCATCTTGATGCGGCCTGGTTCGGGGGCGACGGCCAGCACCTCGGCGATAGCGGCGCGTTTGAGAATCCCGTAGGGCACCACAAAGTCGACCAGTTCGGTCATGCGGTTCTCGCCCAGCACGGCAATTACTGGGCGGTCGCGGCCGTGACGGGGCACATAGGCGGCGATGACTTCGTCGCTGATCGGTGGTGGTGTTGCGGCAAACAGACCGTTTGTGTCGAGCAATAGGCTGAGGCACAGGCTGAGCAGCAGAAGGCGAGTAGGCATGAGTAGTCTCCAGTCGAGGTATGAGTCTCGCCTGCGTGTGCCTGGTAGTAATGCCACTGTTGAGTGAATATCTGCCAGCGCTGAACGCTCGCGCGTCTGTGAAGAGGTGCCAAGGATGATTGATATGCGTGAATTCCCCCTGCCGCCATCCGCTGATCTGCAGGATGTTCTGCTGCTGGTCTTCGACAATTTCCAGCTGCTTGATGCCAGTGGGCCGCTGGAGGTCTTTGCTGTGGCCAATGATCGTCTGGCGGCTGCCGGTTTGCCGCCGCGCTATCGCCTGCACCTGGTTTCGCAGCACGGTGGCGAGGTGCGTGCGTCAGCGGGTGTGGTGTTGCTGACCGAGCCTTTGCCCGCGGTTGCTCAGCTGGTCGGGGCGACGCTGCTGGTGGCCGGCGGTTTCGGCGTGATGCAAGCGCTGGCAGGTGGGCAACTGGCCGCCTGGTTGCGCCAGGCCGCCGAGCACTTGGCACGCTGTTGCTCTGTGTGCACCGGTGCATTTCTATTGGGTCAGGCCGGGCTGCTGGATGGCCGTATGGCGGTTACCCATTGGCGCTATGTCGAGTTATTGCAGCGCAGCTTTGCGCGTATCGATGTATGCGCCGACGCGCTTTTTATCAAGGATGGCCGCTGTTATAGCTCGGCCGGTGTGAGCGCCGGAATTGACTTGTGCCTGGCGCTGGTCGAGGAAGATTGCGGGCCGACAATGGCCTTGGACGTGGCGAAGGATCTGGTGCTGCCGCTCAGACGCAGCGGCGGGCAACGTCAGTTCAGTGCCGAGTTGCTGGCGCAGACCGGGGCACCCGGCG
>NZ_QAIG01000011.1:0-53137 GCF_003060885.1 Pseudomonas sp. HMWF032 | reverse complement strand
GTTGCAGCCCAGGCTGCAACAGCGGTTGGATAACGAGGCTATCGCGGCGGGGCTGGCGCTGTCGGTGCGTACGTTGCACCGCCGTTGTCGTGAGGAGCTGCAGATGACGCCAGGGCATTATCTGCAGCAGCTGCGCCTGGAGGCCGCCTGCCGTCAGTTGGAGCAGGGCGCACGCTCACTCAAGCGCGTAGCGCAGCAGTGCGGCTTTGTGTCGTTGTACAACCTACGGCGTGGCTTCAGTCAGCAGTTAGGGATTACCCCGGATGAATATCGTCAGCGTTTCTGCCGCAGTTGAGAGCCCGCTCAAGGTCTGCTGCACGTCGTGCATGCCGCGTTAAAACAGGCGCAGGCTGTTAGTCGCGTCTGGCACACCTCGAGCTCGCCAGACGTTGAACAGATTCTGAGCGTGCCGTTAGCCGCGATGCCGCTCGCGGAAGTGCTGGATCAGACCCTGGGTTGAAGCATCGCTGGCTGGCTCGTCGAGTTGACCGGTGAGGCGCTGGTAAACGCCCAAGCCGAGTTCCTTGCCCAGTTCGACGCCCCACTGATCAAAGGCGTTAATGCCCCAGATGGCGCTTTGCACGAAGACCTTGTGCTCATACAGCGCTACTAAGGCACCCAGGTTGAACGGTCCGACCCGATTCAGCGCCAGGATGTTGCTCGGGCGGTTACCAGGGATCACCTTGTGTGGTGCCAGGCGTTGCACTTGCGCCTCATCCAGGCCTTTGGCGCGCAATTCGGCTTCGGCTTCGGCGCGGGTCTTGCCGTGCATCAGTGCCTGGCTCTGCGACAGGCAGTTGGCAAACAGCCACTGGTGATGGTCAGCCAGTGGGCTGAAGCTGTTGACCGGGACGATAAAGTCCGCGGGGATCAGTTCGGTGCCCTGGTGCAGCAACTGGTGATACGCGTGTTGGCCGTTACAGCCCACACCGCCCCAGATTACCGGGCCGGTGCTGAAGTCCACGGGGCTGCCGTCCTGACGTACGCTCTTGCCGTTGGATTCCATGTCCAGCTGCTGCAGGTGCTTGGTGAAGTTACGCAGGTAATGGTCGTAAGGCAGGATCGCCTGGCTTTTCGCGCCCCAGAAGTTGCCGTACCAGATACCCAGCAGGGCCATCAGCACCGGCATGTTCTCGGCCAGCGGTGCTTGAGCGAAGTGCTGGTCCATGGCGTAGGCACCAGCCAGCAGTTCCTTGAAGTTGGAGATGCCGATGGCCAATGCAATCGGCAGTCCGATGGCCGACCACAGTGAATAACGGCCGCCGACCCAGTCCCACATCGGGAAGATATTTTCCGCCTTGATACCGAATTCGATGGCCGCCTTCTGGTTACTGGTCACCGCAATAAAGTGCTTGTGCAGTTCGGCTTCCGGGCCGCCCAGGGCCAGGTACCAGTCGCGGGCGGCCAGGGCGTTTTTCAGGGTTTCCAGGGTGCCGAACGACTTGGACGAAACGATAAACAGCGTGGTCTGCGGGTTCAGGCGTGCGGTCAGTTCGCGGAATTCGCTGCCGTCGATATTGGCCAGGTAATGGCAACGCACGCCACGCTGAGTAAAGGGGCGTAGCGCTTCGGACACCAATTGCGGGCCGAGGAATGAACCGCCGATACCGATATTCACGACTTCGGTGATCGGCTTGTCGCTGTAGCCGCGCCATAGTCCGCTGTGGATGCGGCTGACCAGTTCAGTCATCTGGTTGAGTACACGATGAACCTGGGGAATCAGGTCAACGCCGTCGAGCTTCAGGCTACGGCCAATCGGGCTGCGTAAGGCCGTGTGTAAAGCGGCGCGGCCTTCCGAAGCATTGACTTTTTCGCCTTTGAACAGCGCCTGGATGGATTCGCTCAGGCGGCATTGTTCTGCCAGTTGCATCAGGAGTTGCAGCGTTGTGTCAGTGATCAGATTTTTGGAGTAGTCCAGCAGCAATCCGCAGCCGCTCAGGGAGAATCGTGCAAAGCGTTGTGGGTCATTGGCAAAGGCTTCGCGCATGCTGAAGTCATGCATCTGCTCACGGTGATTGCGCAGCGCCTGCCAGGCTGGCAGGGTGGTGACATCATGCGGCTGCTGGTAGTAAGCCATTGGTGCGTGTTCCTTTCCTGGGTGCGGCTAATCAATGATGCAAAAAGGCCCGGAGTGATCCGGGCCTTGAGTGTAACTGGCAGGCGCGTAGCAAGCACCTGCGTACTGATTCAGATGGGTGTGTCGATGTTGAATGCCAGGTTGTCGATCAACCGGGTGCTGCCAATAAAGGCGGCCACCAGAATCACCAGTTGCTGATCGTCCATTGTGGCTGGGCGTAGGCCGTTGGCTTCACGCACTTCCAGGTAGTCAGGGCGAAAGCCGGCGCTACTGTGCTGTGCCTGTGCGGCATGAATCAGCTTGGCATAGTCACGTTCGCCCGCCTGGATGGCGTCGGCCATCTCGCGCAGGGTGCGGTATAGCACGGGGGCGGCGGCACGTTGTTCGGCGCTCAGGTAACCGTTACGCGAAGACAGTGCCAGGCCGTCTTCGGCGCGTACGGTGGGCTCACCGATAATCTGGATCGGCATATTCAGGTCGCGTACCAGGGTGCGGATCACCGCCAACTGCTGGAAGTCCTTCTGGCCAAAAATCGCCAGGTCCGGCTGCACCATGTTGAACAGCTTGCTGACCACAGTGGCGACCCCTTCGAAGTGCCCAGGGCGGCTGGCACCGCACAAGCCTTCGGACACACCGGGTACGCTGACACGGGTCTGGCCGTCCATGCCGCCGGGGTACATTTCCTCGACATCCGGGGTGAACAGCAGATGGCAGCCGGCCTCGACCAGCTTCTCCTGATCAGCGAGCAGGGTGCGCGGGTATTTGTCGAGGTCTTCGCTGGGGCCGAACTGCAACGGATTGACGAAAATGCTGGCGACCACGAAGTCGGCGCGCTGGGCGGCTTTTTCCACAAGCGCGGCGTGGCCTGCGTGCAGGTTGCCCATGGTCGGAACAAAGGCGATCTGTTTGCCTTCGGCGCGCGCCTGGGCGACAGCGGCGCGCAACTCGCGCACGCTTTTAACTGTGTTCATGCAGAAAATCCGTGTTCGGCTGCTGGGAAGCTCTGGTCTTTGACCGCTTTGACATAAGCGCTGATGGCGTTCTGGATGCTGCTCTGGCCGGCCATGAAATTCTTCACGAACTTCGGCGTACGGCCACTTAGTGACAGTCCGAGCATGTCATGCAGCACCAGCACCTGGCCGTCGGTGGCCACTCCGGCGCCGATGCCGATCACGGGGATCTTCACCGCCTGGCTGATTTCCGCGGCCAGTTCACTGGGTACGCACTCGAGCAGCAGCATGGCGGCGCCGGCCTGTTCCAGCGCCATGGCGTCGGCGCGCATTTGCCGTGCCTGGGCTTCCTGGCGGCCCTGAACCTTATAACCGCCGAGGATATTGACCGCTTGAGGGGTGAGGCCGAGGTGGGCGCAGACCGGTACGCCGCGCTCCGCCAGTTGGCGAATCGGCTCAGCCAGCCAGGCCGCACCTTCCAGCTTGACCATATGGGCGCCGGCCTGCATCAGTGCTGCGCTGTTAGTCAGGGCCTGCTCAAGGGTGGCGTAAGCCATGAAGGGCAGGTCGGCGAGAATCAGTGCGCCCTGGTTGCCACGTTTGACGCTGGCGGTGTGGTACGCCATCTCGGCGACGGTAACGGGCAGCGTGCTGTCATGGCCTTGCAAGACCATGCCGAGGGAGTCGCCCACCAGCAGCACATCGACACCGGCCTGGCAGGCTGTCTGGGCGAACGTGGCGTCATAGCAGGTCAGCATGGCGATCTTCTCGCCGCTCTGCTTGAGGCTTTGCAGGGTGGTCAGGGTTACATCGGGCATGAAAACTGTCCTCACTCAGGCGTTCAGTCAGCAGTTGTGCTGCTTCAAGTTGGCCTGCATTGGCCTCGAATTGCACCGGTGCGGGGCAACGGGACGCCTATAGTCCTGATGGGGGGGCTCGAAGTCAATTGCAGGTGTTACCGGCTTGTTACTGGCGTTACCGCCAATGTGCCTGCCTGACGCTGAGGTTAGTGCTGCAGTTATGGCATGACTTGGCAGTCGCGGTTGGTCGGTTTCAGGCCTGCCCGTCTTCGCTGAGGCGTTCCAGCCCTGTATAAGGGCAGGCGTCAAGCAGCGCGCTCAGTGCGCGACCATCCGGCAGTTCCAGGTCAGGGGCAATGTCGGCCAGTGGATAGAGGACAAAGGCGCGTGCGTGCATATGGTAGTGCGGCACGATCAGGCGCGGTTCTTCCAACTGCTGATCGCCGAACAGCAGGATATCCAGGTCGAGCGTGCGCGGCCCCCAGCGTTCAGCCTTGCGCGTACGGCCCTGTTCCAGTTCGATGGCCTGCAGCGCATCCAGCAGGGCCAGTGGGCTGAGTGTGGTGTCCAGCGCGGCAACGGCATTTACATAGCGCGGCTGATCCGCCGGCCCCAGCGGGTCACTGGCATAAAAGGAGGATTGCGCAACCAGCTGCGTTTGCGGCAGCGCGGCCAGAGCGGTCAGGGCGCTGCGTAGCTGAGCGACCGGGGTGGCCAGGTTGCTGCCCAGGCCGATGTAAACGCGTGTCATCATTCACCTGCGGCAGGACTGCCAGCATCACTGGCGGGGCCACGTTTGCGCTTGCTGTTACTGCGTTTGCGCTTGCGTGGCGCGCCCGGGGCATCGTCCTTGCTGCTGAGGTCGCGAATCATGTTGCGTCGCTCGCTGTCACTGACGTCTTGATAGCGGGTCCACCAGTCACCCAGGCCGCCAGTTTCTTCACCGGCGCTTTCGCGCAGCAGGAGAAAGTCGTAACCGGCACGGAAGCGTGGATTTTCCAGGAGCGTGTCGGCGCGTTTGCCGCTGCGACGTGGCAGGCGTTCCTGCATATCCCAGATTTCACGGATCGGCATGGTAAAGCGCTTGGGCACAGCGATGCGTTGGCATTGCTCGCTGATCAACTCGTGGGCGGCTTCCTGCATGGCCGGGATCGGCGGCATGCCGCGATCCTGCAACTTGATCACGCGTGCCGGCAGCGCAGGCCAGAGCAGCGCCGCAAGGAGGAAGGCTGGGGTGACGGTCTTGCCTTGGTGGATACGCAGATCGGTGTTGTCCAAGGCGTTGCGGATCAGTTGATCGGTGTAGTCCGGATTGTGCTTCAACGCCTCGGCGCTTGCCGGGAACAGCTGGCCGAACAGGCCGTAATCTACCAGCAGTTCGTAGGTGTACACCGCATAACCGGCGAGAAACAATTTGAGCACTTCATCGAACAGGCGTGCCGCGGGAATTCCGCCGAGCAGCGGGGCCAGTTTGTAGATCGGCGCGGCGCTGTGTTTCTCGATGTCGAAATCCAGCTTGGCGGCAAAACGCACCGCACGCAGCATGCGCACCGGGTCTTCCTGGTAGCGCTGGGTCGGGTCACCGATCAGGCGGATCAGGTGGTTGCGAATGTCGTGCACGCCATTGGCGTAATCGAGGATACGCTCGGTGCTGGGGTCGTAATACAGCGCATTGATAGTGAAGTCTCGGCGCTGAGCGTCGTCTTCCAGGCTGCCGTAAACGTTGTCACGCAGAATCCGCCCGCTCTCGTTGCGCGAGGCCAGGTTGCTGTTCTCTTCTTCCTCGCCTTGCGGATGGTTGGCGCGGAAGGTGGCGACTTCGATGATCTCGCGACCGAAATGCACATGAACGAGCTTGAAGCGTCGGCCGATTACTCGGGCGTTACGGAATTCGGCCCGCACTTGCTCAGGCGTGGCGCTGGTGGCCACGTCGAAATCCTTGGGTTCGATGTCCAGCAGCAGGTCACGCACGCAACCGCCAACCAGATATGCCTGGTAACCGGCCTGCTGCAGGCGCTCGACCACACTGATGGCGTAGCGGCTGATTTCACCGCGTTCAATCGGGTGCTGGCTGCTGCTCAGCACTTCAGGCGTGCTGTGTGAGTGGTTGCCACGGCGGGCAGGGGTACGAAAGGACTTGAACAGCTTTTTCAGCATGGGAGGCACTGTTTGACTAAATGACTGGCCAGAGTATATGCCGGCCGCAGGAGTGGCGCGGATTCTAGCATTGAGTCAGGGATTGATGCAGGAAACGAAAGTAAAGGCTTGCAGGCGGGGGATTTGAAGCTACTGGGGGAGCCGAAGCTCCCCCCCCAAATTGGTGCGTGCTCTGTTTTTATTATTATGGCGGGCTTGTTGTTTTTGTTGATTTGCCCGTTCCATCCAGTCAAGGACTTTTGGAAAACTTCCCAAGCTGGGAATCAAGAGCAAACGGATTTCTTTGGATGCTGACGCTGCCATGATCACACAGTGACCCAACCAGTTCTGGCGCTGCCTTGGGGCAGTTTTATAGTTCTCGGCCTGGTTTTGGGGCGAACCCCAAAGGCAATTCCTTTCCAAAAGAATCAGTTAGCTGCGCCTCCGCGTTGTTGTTTTTATTGTGCTGGAGTCGATACGTCTTATTTTTATTAGGTTTGAAGCGTGCTTGTTATTGTTGTTGTGCCAGCAATAAAGCAGAACCCATGCCACTTTGTGAAAACCCTTTGAAAACAAGGGTTTGATAGATTCAGTGGGTGGTGGAATGGTATAAAAAAGCCGGGTTCTCGTTACCATAAGACCCGGCTTTTGTTACTAAGTGTTGAATGGGTAACAGACTGCGGAACCTCTTGCGCGCACATCTGTCACCCTCGCGCAGGGCTCTAGCCTGCAGTTGCGCCCGAGGATTTGCGCCGTGGGATACCCAGACGCTGGCGGCGTTCCCACAAGCATTTGCGGCTGATGCCGAGTTTACGTGCCAGTTCGGTCTCGGTCATGTGGTCCTGGTGTTCCAGAACGAAGTGCTGAAAGTAGTCTTCCAGGGACAGGTCTTCGGTCGGTTCGCTCGGTTCATGGCCCAGGCCGTTGCTCTGGGCAGGCAGACCGGTGAAGTCGTCTTCCAGATCATCCAGCTCGATATCGATGCCCAGCAGTTCGGCCGAGATGCTGTTGCCTTCACACAGAATTACCGCGCGCTCAATGGCGTTTTCCAGCTCACGCACGTTACCCGGCCAGGGGTAATGGCGGATGGCCTGTTCGGCGTCGTTGGCAAAGCTCAGGTCGAGGCGACCCTGGCGGCTGCTCTGGCGAATCAGGAAGGCGTGGGCGATTTCGATCACGTCGGCACCACGCTCGCGCAGTGGCGGCAGTTTCAGAGCGATTACGTGCAGGCGGTAATACAGATCCTCACGGAACTGGCCGATCTTCGACAGGGTTTTCAGGTCGCGGTGGGTCGCGGCGATCAGGCGCACATCGACTTTCTGTGATTGCACCGAGCCAACCCGGCGAATCTCGCCTTCCTGCAGTACACGCAACAGACGCGCCTGAGCTTCCAGGGGCAGTTCACCGATTTCATCAAGGAACAGGGTGCCACCGTCAGCGGCTTCTACTAGACCAGCACGGCCAGCGCTGGCACCGGTAAAGGCCCCTTTCTCGTGGCCGAACAGTTCGGATTCGATCAGCGATTCCGGGATGGCGGCGCAGTTCACTGAAATCAGCGGCGCTTTGGCGCGGCGTGAGAGGTTGTGCAGGGCACGGGCGACCAGCTCTTTACCGGTGCCGGACTCACCCTGGATCAGCACGTTGGAGTCGGTGGGCGCGACCTTGCGAATCTTGCTGTACATCTCCTGCATGGCTGCGCAGGAACCGATGATGCCGATTTCGCCATTGCTGTTGTCCACCACCTTGTCGGCGCTGGCTTTCGCCGTGCCGGCTGCGGGGGTGGGCGCACTCTTGGCCTGCTGGTGATCGCGCAGAATGCGCGCCACAGCCTGGAGCATTTCGTCGTGGTCGAAGGGTTTGGCGATGTAATCCACCGCGCCCATCTTCATCGAGTCGACCGCCGAGCGCAGGCTGGCGTAACTGGTCATGATCAGCACCGGGGTGCCTTGGCCGAGCTTGATCAGCTCGGTGCCGGGCGCGCCCGGTAGGCGCAGGTCGCTGACGATCAGGTCGAAGCTGGGGATGCTGAAGCGCTCTTGCGCTTCCTGCACCGAGCCGGCTTCGCTGACTTCGTATTGGTTACGTTCCAGCAGGCGACGCAAGGCAGAGCGGATAATGGTTTCGTCTTCGACGATCAAAATATGAGGCATCAATTCGTTCTCTCGACAGTCTCAGGGCGCAGCGCCGGGCAAAGAGCCCTGGCCTGCATGCGCGCGGGTAGCTGGTTTAAGTCGCTATGGACGTCGCCTCGACATGCCTAGGCAGGCTGACCCTAATGCGGGTGCCGCGATGAAGCTCGGGGTCTGCCGGGCTGTCAATTGTTATCTGTCCATAATGCTCTTCCACGATCGAATAGACCAGTGCAAGGCCCAGTCCCGTACCTTTGCCCGGGTCCTTGGTGGTGAAGAAAGGTTCGAACAAGCGGTCGATGATTGCCTTGGGAATACCACTGCCTTCGTCCTCGACGATCAGATCGACGGTGTGCTCGAAACGTTCGCTTTTGACCCGGATCGCGCTGCCAGGCGGTGAGGCATCGCGTGCGTTCGACAGCAGGTTGATCAGCACCTGGGCCAAGCGCTGAGGGTCGCCCACCACCCAGTGGTCGGAGTCGCAGAGGTTGAAGAACTGCACTTCAACGCTGCGCCGGTTGAGTGCCAGCAGGGCGATGGCGTCCTGGGCGACCTGGGCCAGGCACACCGGCTCCTCGCTGTTCTGGTGGCTGCCGGAATGGGCAAAGCTCATCAGTGACTGGACGATGCGCGACACGCGTTTGGTCTGCTCAATGATCTGTTCGCTGATCTCGGTCAGCTCGCTGTCACCTTCGCGTTCTTCGCGCAGGTTTTGCGCCAGGCAGGCGATGCCGGTGATCGGGTTGCCGATCTCGTGCGCCACCCCGGCGGCCAGGCGACCGATGGAAGCCAGGCGCTCGGAGTGCACCAGCTTGTCTTCGAGCATCTGCGTTTCGGTGAGGTCTTCAACCAGCAGTACCAGACCACTGTTACCGGGTGCCAGGGGCTCGTCGATGGCCGCCTTGTGCAGGTTGAGCCAGCGCGTCTGGCCGTCGAGGGCCAGGCGCTGTTTGTGCAGGTGCTCGTCGGGCAATTCGATAAACCGCTCCAGCAAGCCGCGCCACGGCTCGCCCAGGGTATTCAGGCGCGAGCCGACGACGCGCTGCGCGGGAATTTCGGTGAGTTCTTCCATGGCCTTGTTCCACATCAGTATTTCCTGATCCTTGGCCAGCGAGCAGACGCCCATTGGCAATTCCTGCAGGGTCTGGCGGTGGTAGCGGCGCAGGGTATCGAGTTCGGCGGCGAGACCGGTGAGGCGCGAGTGGTAGTCCTCCAGGCGGTTCTCGATAAAGTGGATATCCTCGGAGACATAGGTTTCACTGCCGGCTTTATAAGGCAGGAAGGTCTCGACGATGTCCTGGGCCACGCTGGGGCCCATCAGCCCGGAGAGGTTGGCCTCGATGCGGTCGCGCAGGCGGCGCAGGGCGTAGGGTCGGCCTTCATCGAACGGTAGGTGCAGGTCGCGCAGGGCCTGCTCGACTTCATGCTGGGCGGTTTTGGCCCCCAGGGGTTTGGCCAACTGTGCGGCAAATTCCTGGGGCGAGGCGGCCAGCAGCTCGCGACGTTGCGGGCGGCGTACGTTATCAACGGCGCAGGCTTCTGCGGCGCTTTTTTCTTCCGGGCTGGCTTCGGTAAATACCGATACCAGGGTGAATACCAGTATGTTGGCCGCCAGCGAGCCGATGGCGGCCAGGTGCCAGCTGCTGTCATCCAGAACGTAAATGATATTGAACCAGGGTAGGTAGAAACCCTGCAGGTTGCCGAGCATCGGCAGCAGCATGCTGACCACCCACACCCCGATTCCTGCCAGCAAACCGGCAATAAAGCCCCTGCGATTGGCCGTCGACCAGTACAGCACCGACAGTACGCCGGGGAGAAACTGCAGAGTGGCGACGAAGGCAACGATGCCCAGGTTGGCCAGGTCCTGTTCGGCGCCTAGTAATAGATAGAAGCCGTAACCGGCCATGATGATCAGCAGGATCAGCGCGCGACGCGTCCATTTCAGCCAGCGGTAGATATTGCCTTCCGAGGGTGGCTGATAAAGGGGCAGCACCACATGGTTAAGCACCATGCCGGACAGCGCCAGGGTCGAGACGATGATCAACCCGCTGGAGGCCGACAGCCCGCCGACATAGGCGATCAGTGCCAGGGTCTGGCTATTGACCGCGATGCCGACGCCGAGGGTGAAGTATTCCGGGTTGGTGGTGGCGCCCAGTTTCAGCCCAGCCCAGAGGATCAGTGGCACCGCCAGGCTCATCAGCAGCAGGAAGAATGGCAAGCCCCAGCTGGCGCTGACCATGGCGCGCGGGTTGAGGTTTTCGGTAAAGGTCATGTGGTACATGTGCGGCATGACGATGGCTGAGGCGAAAAACACCAGCAGCAGGGTGCGCCATGGGCCTTCCTGCAACGGCGTGTGCAGGCTGGTCAGCGACGACTGGTTCTGTACCAGCCAGGATTGCAGGTCCTGCGGGCCATCGAACACACCGTACAGGGCATACAGGCCGATGGCGCTGATGGCTAGAAGTTTGACCACAGACTCGAAGGCGATGGCGAACACCAGGCCTTCGTGCTTCTCGCGGGTGGCGATATGCCGTGCGCCGAACAGGATGGTGAACAGAATGATCAGCCCGCAGTAGGCCAGCGCCACGCGCTCCTGCACCGGCTCGCGGGTGAGGATGCCGATGGAGTCCGCGACTGCCTGAATCTGCAGGGCCAGCAACGGTAACACGCCCACCAGCATGAACACGGTGCTCAGGGCACCAGCCCAGGTGCTGCGAAAGCGGAAGGCAAACAGGTCGGCCAGCGATGACAACTGATAGGTGCGGGTGATGCGCAGAATTGGGTAGAGCAGCACCGGTGCCAGCAGAAATGCCCCGGACACGCCCAGGTAACTGGCGAGAAAACCGTAGCCGTATTGGTAGGCCAGCCCAACGGTGCCATAGAAGGCCCAGGCACTGGCATAGACACCGAGCGACAGGGTGTAGGTCAGTGGGTGGCGGATCACCCAGCGTGGAATCAGGCCATGCTCACTGATCCAGGCCACACCGAACAGAATAAGAAGGTAGGCCGCGCTGATCAGAATCAGCTGGCTCAGGCTAAAGCTCGTCAGCATTGCGGTGGCTCTGAAGCGAATAAGGGTAAGGAGTGGTCATGTACGTCGTGCTGCCGCAGGTCAGAGCTCATCGGCATCACGCTGACTTTGAAGAATGAAGGTCACGACTATCAGGATCAGCCACAGCAGGTAGGGGCGGTACCAGGCCCCATTGGGGTCGATCCACCAGTCCATGATGGCCGGGGAAAACAGGTAGATCCCCACCACCAGGATCAGCACCAATCGATAGATATACATGCCGCATCTCTTCGTTTAATTGCCGGCGATGGTAACGGATGCATCGCGCTCTGCGTAGGCTGGCTGTTGGTCGGGCGGCATGGATATGTTGATGTAGGCTTGGATTTTTCTCATTAGTTGGTACTATCGTTCCACTTAATAAGAAAAACGCTGGAGATTGTCATGCGCCTTGCCCCGCTTTCCGTGCTTACCCTGTCTGTGCTGCTCGCCGCGTGCGGCGAAGAACCGGCCCCAGTGGCCAACCTGGATTTTCAGAAGAACCTGCAGACCCAACTGATCAAGGCCAAGCCCGGTACGGTGATCGAAATCCCGGCCGGCACTTACCAGCTGGACCGCAGCCTGAGCCTGAAAGTCAGTGGGGTAACCATCAAAGGTGCGGGCATGGACAAGACCATCCTCAACTTCAAAGGGCAGAAATCCGGTGCCGAGGGCCTGCTGGTGGATGCCTCGGATTTCACCATCGAAGACATTGCCTTCGAGGACACCAAAGGTGACTCGCTGAAAGTGGTGGGCGGCAAGAACATCATCATCCGCCGCGTGCGCACCGAATGGACCAATGGCCCGGCCACCGAGAACGGCGCCTACGGTATCTACCCGGTGCAGACCGAAAACACCCTGATCGACGGTGCGGTGGCCATCGGCGCATCGGATGCCGGCATCTATGTTGGCCAGTCGCGCAACGTCGTGGTGCGCAACAGTCGCGCCGAGCGCAACGTCGCCGGTATTGAGATCGAAAACACCATCGGCGCCGACGTGTATGACAACGTCGCCACCGGTAATACCGGTGGCATTCTGGTGTTCAACATGCCCAACCTGCCGCAGGCCGGGCGGGTGACGCGGGTGTTCCGCAACAAGATCGAAGGTAACAATCACACCAACTTCGGCCACAAGGGCACACCGGTGGCCAGTGTGCCGGCAGGCTCCGGGGTGGTGATCAATTCCAACGATGATGTCGAGGTGTTCGACAACGACATTGGCGACCACAAGACCGCCAACGTGATCATCAGCAGCTACTTCAGTACCGGCTATACCGACCTCTCCACCGCCGAGAGTTTCGACCCCTACCCGGAAGGCATTCATATCCACGGCAACCGCTTTGGCCCCGGTGGCGACAGCCCGGATCACCTGGAGCTGAAAGCGCTGAAGGTCAGCCAGTTCGGTCTGAATGGCCGTCTGCCGGACATTCTCTGGGACGGCTACGTCAACCTCGACATCTTGGTGGATGGCAAGCTGCCGGCGGATCGGGCGATCTGCATCAATAACGGCGAGGCGGGGATGATCAACGTCGACGGGCCGAACAATTACAAGAACATCAGCACCGACATGACGCCTTATCGCTGCAGCCTGCCGCCGTTGCCGGCCGTCAAATTAGCCTCGGCTGAAGCCGGTCAGGGGGCCTGATGCGTCGTCTGTTACTGGCAGCGCTGTTGCTCCTCGCCGGTTGCGAACAGCAACCGGCCCCGTTGTACCTGCCGCAAGGTGACAACTACCCGCAAACCCTTAGCGAGTGGGGCATGCTGCAGCGCGCCGATGGCTTTATCGCGCCGGTTGCCGAGGCTTTGCCCTACGACCTGAATACCCCGTTGTTCACCGACTATGCACACAAGCTGCGCACCGTCTGGATGCCGGCGGGTACAGCGGCGACCTATGCCGAGGCGCACTTCGATTACCCGGTCGGTACGGTGCTGAGCAAGACCTTCTACTATCCGAAGGACGCCCAGGGCCGCCTGCTGCTTAACGAGCAGGATGACCGCGACCCACAGCGCGGTTTGGAGCTGGCGCGGGTGCAGCTGATCGAGACACGTATCCTGCTCAAACAGCAGGACGGCTGGGTGGCGTTGCCCTATGTGTGGGATGAGCAACAACAGGAGGCCCATCTGGAATGGGCAGGTGATGGTCGCGAGTTGAGCCTGTTGGATGCCGAGGGCAAGACCCAAGCAGTGGCCTATCAGGTGCCGGACGCCAACCAGTGCGCCGGTTGCCATGAGGAAACCGCAGGGCAGGGCGTCAACCCGCTGGGGCCCAAGGCGCGGCACCTGAACAAGGACTTTGCCTACGCCGATGGCACCCGCAATCAGTTGCAGCACTGGCTGCAGCAAGGCCGTCTGCAGGGTGTGCCAGCCGAGTTGCAGGGCGTGCCGCAGAACGCGTTATGGCCGACGCCACGCGTTGGCGAAAGCCTGGAGAAGCAGGCGCGCAGTTACCTGGACGCCAACTGCAGCCACTGTCACAACCCCAAGGGACCGGGGCGTACCTCGGGCCTGCTGCTCGACCCGGCCACGGCCATCGGCATCAGTTATGGCTTGTGCAAGCAGCCGGTTGCTGCGGGTAAAGGCTCGGGTGATCGGCTGGTGGACATTCACCCGGGCCAGCCGGACAGGTCGGTGCTGCTGTTTCGCGTGGAAAGTGTCGACCCCAGCATCATGATGCCTGAGCTGGGCCGTTCCACCGTGCATGCTGAGGGCGTCGAGGTGCTGCAGCGCTGGATTGCCAGCCTGCAAGGGGATTGCTGAGAGCTTGCTCAAAGGCTGCTGCGCGTCGGCCCTGCTGCGTTAAAACAGGCTCGGAATGCTCATTTACAAAATTAAACTCCGCTTTCTCGCCTGTTTTGACCAGCCGGAGGCTGTTACTAACGTAGCGCCTTGCATGGCTCTAGCTCGCGAGCCCTTGAGCAGGCTCTAGGAACGGCGCGACCTGTTTTCGTGCGCTGCGGCAGGTGTGGGGCATGCCTGGCCCTGTTGTGGTGCGCGTCAGTGGTGAGTGAATACGCGAGGCCGCGCCAATGCTGGCTTGGATCACTGGCATAAGTCTTGCGCTGCCTGGTTATCGCCCAGGCTCGCAGGAGGCCCGCTGTGTCGATTCATATCGCCTTGCACCATGTCAGCCACTATCGCTACGACCGCGCCGTCAATCTTGGCCCGCAGGTCGTGCGCCTGCGTCCTGCACCGCACAGCCGTACCCGGGTGCTGTCCTACGCGTTGAAGGTCGAGCCGGGCGAGCACTTTATCAACTGGCAGCAGGACCCCCAGGGCAACTACCTGGCGCGCCTGGTGTTTCCGGAGAAAACCCGCGAGCTGAAGATCGAGGTCGATCTGGTCGCCGAAATGGCGGTGTTCAACCCCTTCGATTTCTTCCTTGAGCCTTACGCCGAGAAAATCCCTTTCGCCTATACCGAGGGCGAGCAGCTGGAGCTGGCGCCTTATTTGGTCAAGCTGCCGGCCGGCAAACTGTTCGCCAAATACCTGGCCAGCATCGAGCGTACGCCGCTGCCGAGCGTGGATTTTTTGGTGGCGCTGAATCAGCGCCTTTCCACCGATATCAGCTACCTGATTCGACTTGAGCCGGGCGTGCAGACTCCGGAAGAAAGCCTGGAGAAAGGCTCCGGCTCCTGCCGTGATTCGGCCTGGCTGCTGGTGCAGTTGTTCCGCCACCTGGGTCTGGCGGCGCGCTTTGTTTCCGGCTACCTGATTCAGCTGAAAGCCGATGTTAAATCCCTCGACGGCCCGTCCGGCACCGAGGTGGATTTCACCGACCTGCATGCCTGGTGCGAGGTTTATCTGCCGGGCGCCGGCTGGATTGGCCTGGACCCGACCAGCGGCCTGTTCGCCGGTGAGGGCCATATTCCGCTGGCCTGCAGTCCTGAACCGTCCTCGGCGGCGCCGATCAGCGGCGGCGTGGATGAGAGCGAATGCGCGTTCAGCCACGAGATGTGGGTCGAGCGCATCTGGGAGGCGCCTCGGGTCAGCAAGCCTTACAGCGAGGCGCAGTGGCAGGCGATTGTCGGTCTCGGGCAGAAGATCGATGAGGATCTGCAAGCACAGGATGTGCGCCTGACCATGGGCGGCGAGCCGACCTTTGTTGCCCTGGACTACCCCGACGATGCGGAGTGGAACACCGCCGCCCTGGGGCCGAACAAGCGTCGCCTGGCCACCGACCTGTTCCATCGCCTGCGCGAGCACTACGCACCGCAAGCGCTGGTGCACTTCGGCCAGGGCAAGTGGTACCCCGGCGAGCAGCTGCCGCGCTGGTCGTTGAATGCCTACTGGCGGCGCGATGGCGAGCCGATCTGGCACAAGTCGGCGCTGTATGCCGATGAGCAAAAAGACTATGGCGTCGATGCGGCCAAGGCTGCCGACTTTCTCACCCTGCTCGCCGAGCGCCTGGGCGTGGACGCTAAATATTGCGTGCCGGCCTATGAGGACCGTTTCTACTACCTGTGGCGCGAGCGCAAGCTGCCGATCAACGTCACCGCCGAAGACCCACGCCTGGCTGACCCGCTGGAGCGCGAGCGCCTGCGCAAGGTGTTCGAGCAGGGGCTGGATAAAGTGGTCGGGCATATCCTGCCGTTGGCCCGGCAGGCCAAGCAGCTGGGTTGGCAGAGCGGCAGCTGGTTTTTGCGTGATGAGCACTGCCGGCTGATCCCCGGCGATTCGGCGCTGGGTTACCGCCTGCCGTTGGATTCGCAACCCTGGGTCAGTGAGGCTGATTACCCCTACATCACCCCCGAAGACCCGAGCCAACGCTTCGCCCCGTTGCCGGTAGCGGCGCAGATCAAGCCGCAGTCGCGCGGTGTCTGGTCGGGCAGCCAGAGCAGTACGAGCAAGCGTCCGCTGCTCGGTCAGTCGGCTGCCGGTGTGGTGCGCACCGCGCTGTGCGCCGAGCCGCGTGACGGCAAGCTCTATCTATTTATGCCGCCGCTGGTGCGCCTGGAAGACTATCTGGAACTGGTGGCCGCCATCGAAGCCACCGCCGCCGAGCTGAAATGCCCAGTGCTGCTGGAAGGTTATGAACCGCCACTGGACCCGCGCCTGCAGTTCTTCCGGGTGACTCCGGACCCTGGCGTGATCGAGGTGAATATCCACCCGGCCGCCAGTTGGGATGAGCTGGTCGAACGCACCGAGTTTCTCTACGCGCAGGCCCGCGAGTGCCGCCTCTCCAGCGAGAAATTTATGATCGACGGCCGCCACACCGGCACCGGTGGCGGTAACCACTTTGTCCTCGGCGGCGCGACGCCGGCGGACTCGCCGTTTCTGCGCCGCCCGGACCTGCTGCGCAGCCTGATCAGCTATTGGCACAACCACCCGTCGCTGTCCTACCTGTTCAGCGGCCTGTTTATTGGCCCGACGTCGCAGGCGCCGCGTATCGATGAGGCGCGTAACGATGCGCTGTACGAGCTGGAAATCGCCTTCGCACAGATGCCTGAAGTGGGCCGCGACTGCCAGCCCTGGCTGGTCGACCGGCTGCTGCGCAACTTGCTGGTGGATGTCACCGGTAACACCCACCGCGCTGAGTTCTGCATCGACAAGCTGTATTCGCCGGACTCGGCCTCTGGGCGCCTTGGTCTGCTGGAGCTGCGCGCCTTCGAGATGCCGCCCCATGCGCAGATGAGCCTGGCCCAGCAGCTGTTGATTCGCGCGTTGATCGCCCGTTTCTGGCGTGAGCCCTACAAACCGGCGCGGCTGGTGCGCTGGGGCACCGAGCTGCATGACCGCTACCTGCTGCCGCACTTTATCGAGCAGGATTTTGCCGACGTGCTGCAGGAGCTCGACGGCTGCGGCTATCGCCTGCACAGCGAGTGGTTTGCCCCGCATTTCGAGTTCCGCTTTCCCAAGTCCGGCGACTTCAACGTCAAGGGCATCGAGCTGGAGCTTCGTCAGGCCCTGGAACCCTGGCATGTGCTGGGCGAGGAGGGCGGGGGCGGCGGTACGGTGCGTTATGTGGATTCCTCGCTGGAGCGCATGCAGGTCAAGCTCAGCGGCCTGCCGAGTGACCGCTATGTGCTGACCTGCAACGGCGTACCGGTGCCGCTGCGGCCTACCGGCAAGGTCGGCGAGTTTGTCGGCGGCGTACGTTTCCGCGCCTGGCAGCCGGCCAACTGCCTGCACCCGACCATCGAAGTACACGCGCCGCTGGTATTTGACCTGGTGGACAGCTGGATGAGCCGCTCCCTCGGCGGTTGTCAGTATCATGTCGCTCATCCCGGTGGACGCAACTACGACAGCCTGCCGGTAAACGCCTATGAGGCGGAGAGTCGGCGTCTGGCGCGCTTCTTCCGCCTAGGCCATAGCCCAGGCAAGCGCCCAACACTGGCGCCAATCAACAATAATGAATTGCCCATGACCCTGGATCTGCGCCTCGTTTAACCCCCTCACCCATAACGGGGCGAGGGGCGCGCTGCCCGTGATCGTCTTATCGAGCCTGCCATGCCCGACCTGCTTGCCGACTACCCCCTGACACCAGGGGCTTACCATGAACTGTTCGACGCAGACGGTCAGGTGCGCCCGCACTGGCGCCTGCTGTTAGAGCGTTTGCAGCGCAGCAGCCCGGCGCAGCTGGCGCAGCGTCAGGCCTTGCTGGCCAGGCAGATTCAGGAAAATGGCGTGACCTACAACGTTTACGCCGACCCTGATGGCGCCGACCGGCCGTGGGAGCTGGACCTGCTGCCCAATCTGATCCCGGCCGAAGAATGGCAGCAGATCGCCGCCGGCGTGGCGCAGCGTGCCGGTTTGCTGAATGCCGTGTTGGCCGACCTGTATGGCCCACAGCAACTGCTGGCAGACGGGCTGTTGCCGGCTGAGCTGGTGTTTGGTCACAACAACTACCTGTGGCCCTGTCAGGGTGTGCAGCCGCCCGGCGGCACCTATCTGCACCTGTATGCGGTGGATCTGGCCCGCGCCCCGGATGGCCGCTGGTGGGTCACCGCCGACCGCACCCAGGCGCCGTCTGGCGCCGGTTATGCCCTGGAAAACCGGCAGATTGTTTCGCGCGCCTTTCCCGAGCTGTACCGCGATCTGCGCGTGCAGTACCTGGCCGGTTTCTTCCGTACCCTGCAGGACACCCTGGCGCGCCAGGCCCCGGCTGGCAGTGAAACACCGCTGGTGGTGCTGCTCACCCCGGGGCGTTTCAACGAGAGTTATTTCGAGCACCTGTACCTGGCGCGCCAGCTCGGCTATCCCTTGGTGGAAGGCAGCGACCTGACTGTGCGCGATGCCAAGGTCTATCTGAAGACCCTGGCCGGCCTGCGCCGCGTGCATGCGGTGCTGCGCCGTCTGGATGATGACTTCTGCGACCCGCTGGAATTGCGCACCGACTCGGCCCTCGGCGTGCCTGGCCTGCTCGAAGCGGTGCGCCAAGGCAATGTGCTGGTGGCCAATGCCCTCGGCAGTGGCGTGTTGGAATCTCCAGGCTTGCCGGGCTTTCTGCCGGCCATCGCAGAAAAACTACTGGGCGAAGAACTGCTGCTGCCGAGTGTCGCCAGTTGGTGGTGCGGCGAGCCGCCGGTGCTGGATAAGGCTCTGGAGCAGCTCGACGAGTTGCTGGTGCGCGCCAGCTTTCCCTCGCAGAGTTTTGCCCCGGTGTTTGGCCGCGATCTGGATGAAGCGCAGCGCGCTGAGTTGGCTGAGCGGCTCAAGGCGCGGCCTTACGCCTATGTTGCCCAGGCGCTGGCGCAGCTGTCGCAGGCCCCGGTCTGGCAGCCTGAAGAAGGCCAACTGGCGCCGCGCGCCATCGGCATGCGGGTATTCGCCGTGGCGAGTGCCGACGGTTATCGGGTCATGCCCGGCGGCCTGACCCGGGTAGCCGCCGAAGCTGACGCCGAAGTGGTGTCGATGCAGCGCGGCGGTGCCAGCAAGGACACCTGGGTGCTCGGTGAACGGCATGCCGGCGGCGAGCCCTGGCAATGGCTGCGCCCGCTGGGCGTGGCCGATCTGGTGCGCAGTGACCCCTATCTGCCCTCAAGGGTGGTGGAAAACCTCTACTGGTTCGGCCGCTACAGCGAACGCTGCGAGGACGGTGCGCGGCTGCTGCGCATCATGCTGGCGCGCTATGTGGATGACGACGATGACCCGCAAGCCCTGCAAACCGCCTTGAGCCTGGCCGAAAGCCTGGGCTTGCTGCCGGATGCCGAGCGCGGCGAACTGCAGCAGCGCCTGCTTGAAGCACTACTGGGCGAGGACTGGCCGGACAGCCTGCGCGGTAATCTACAGCGCTTGCAGTGGGTGGCTGGCAGCGTACGCGGCAAGCTGTCCCAGGCCAACTGGCAGGCCCTGCTCGAATTACAGCGTGAGGCCCAGGGGTTGAGCTGCGAGCAGGCCGACTTCGGCGAGTTACTGGATTTTCTCGACCGTCTGCTGCTGTCGCTGGCGGCGCTCTCAGGCTTTGCCCTGGATGACATGACCCGTGATGACGGCTGGCGCTTTCTGATGATCGGCCGCTGTATCGAGCGTCTGCAGTTTCTCTGCGACAGCTTGGCGAACTTTCTGCGTAGCAGCGCAGCGCAGGACCAGTCGGCACTGGAATGGCTGCTGGAGCTGGGCAACAGCAGCATCACCTACCGCACCCGTTACCTGGCTTCCGCGCAGTTGATTCCAGTGCTCGACCTGTTGCTGTTGGATGAGCAGAACCCGCATGCCGTGCTGTTTCAGGTGCGCACCCTGCTGCGCTCGCTGGCGCGCCTGGGTGAGCGCTTCGAGCTGCCCAGCGAGCGCCGGCTGAAACACCTGGAAGGGCAACTGGCGCGCTTTAGTCTGGCCAGCCTGGAGAATCCGCTGTTTGGCGCGGCGAGCGTGCAGGAGGTGCTGGATGGTTTGTCTGGGCTGCTGGAAAGCATCAGCCAGGCCAGTGCGGACATCTCCGACCGTTTAGGCTTGCGCTTCTTTGTGCATGTCGACGCCAGCCAGCGGACGCAATCCTCATGAGCAGCGCCTTCTACCAGATACTTCACGACACCCATTACCGCTACGCCAGCCCGGTGTCGCTGGCCCAGCAGCTGGCGCACCTGTGGCCGCGCGCCTGCCCCTGGCAGCGCAACCATGAACAGCAACTGCTGGTCAGCCCGCAGCCGTGCCAGCGCCAGGATGCCCTGGATGTGTTCGGCAACCCACTGACCCGCCTGGTGTTCGAGCGCCCGCATAACGAACTCAAGGTCAGTGCGCGCTTGCAGGTCGAAGTGCTGGCGCGGCCAGCGTTGGAGCTGCAGGCGTCGCCGCCCTGGGAAGCGGCCCGTACGGCGCTGCGCTACAGCGGTCAGGCACTGTTGCCTGAGGTGCTGGAGGCGACGCGTTTTCGTTTCGAGTCGCCCTATGTGCACCTCAAGCAGGTGTTTGCCGAGTATGCGGCTGACTGCTTCAGCCCCGGTCGCCCGCTGCTGGCAGCGGTGGACGGGCTGATGCAGAAGATCTTTGCCGAGTTCAGCTTTGATGCCGCGGCGACCCAGGTGGCCACGCCGCTGTTACAGGTGCTGGAGGAACGCCGTGGCGTGTGTCAGGACTTTGCCCACCTGATGCTCGCCTGCCTGCGCTCTATGGGCCTTTCGGCGCGCTATGTCAGTGGTTACCTGCTGACCCAGCCACCGCCCGGCCAGCCCCGGCTGATCGGTGCCGATGCTTCGCATGCCTGGGTCTCGGTGTTTTGCCCGCAGCAGGGCTGGGTGGATTTCGACCCGACCAACAATATCCGCCCGGCGCTGGAACATATCACCCTGGCCTGGGGCCGTGATTTTGCCGATGTTTCGCCGCTGCGTGGGGTGATTCTCGGCGGCGGCAGCCATGACCCCGAGGTGCAGGTCACGGTGCTGCCGCTGTCGAATTAGCGCTTGAGGGCTTTCCAGATCCGTGCAAGCAGGCTGACCAGCAGCAGGGCGATGGCCCCGGCGATGATCCCCGCGACGGCGTTAAGCAGGGTCGGCAGTAAGGCCGCGAGCAGGCCGCTGCTGACTGCAACACCCTCAGCTAGTGCATTTACCCATTGTTGGGCTGAGTCCACGCCATGGATAAGAATGCCGCCGCCGACCATAAACATCGCGGCGGTGCCAAGAATCGACAGGGCTTTCATCAGGTAGGGGGCGGTTAGCAGCAGGCCACGGCCAAGGGCGCGCTGCAGGCGGCGGCCAGGGCCTTCGCCGGTGCGCTGGTTGAGGTAAAGGCCGGCGTCATCGAGCTTGACGATACCTGCCACCAAGCCGTAGACCCCGACTGTCATCAGCAGGGCGATACCCGAGAGCACCGCGACCTGCTTGCCGAAACTGGCCAGGGCCACGGTGCCGAGGGTGATGGCGATGATTTCTGCGGAGAGAATAAAGTCGGTGCGGATCGCACCTTTGATCTTGTTCTGCTCGAATGCCAACAGGTCGACTTCGGGATCGGCCACCGCCTGCAGCAGTTCTTGTTGCTGCGCCTGGTTATCGGGGTGGCTATGCAGAAACTTGTGCGCGAGCTTCTCGAAGCCCTCGTAGCAGAGGAAGGCACCGCCAAACATCAGCAGTGGTGTCACCGCCCAGGGCGCGAAAGCGCTGATCAGCAGGGCTGCCGGCACCAGAATCAGTTTGTTGATAAATGAGCCTTTGGCCACGGCCCAGACAACTGGCAGCTCTCGTTCGGCACGCACTCCGGTGACCTGTTGGGCATTCAGTGCCAGGTCGTCGCCAAGCACGCCGGCAGTTTTCTTGGCAGCCACTTTGGTCATCACTGCCACGTCATCAAGCACTGCGGCAATATCATCGAGCAGGGTTAACAGGCTAGCGCCGGCCATTGCAGGGGATTCCTTTCGTGGTTTTGGGGTCATCACCTGATAAAGCAGCAGGTGACAGTGCGCAGATTTATACGTGAGTCGATGCCCGTCAGCCATAGGCTGGCGTCACGCGGTTGTCGTGCTGCACGAAAAAGGCTGGGTTAATCGCTGCTGCCGCTGGCACCTCCGGCATAGGCGGCGAGCAGGCTGCGTAACAGGTCATGGATTGGCATGGCACATCTCCTTGGGTGATGGCATGACCATACGCCGCTGCTCGGCAGTCGGACTGTTGATTGTATTGATGGCATCCATAGTCAGTCGCCATGACTGTACTTATGCACAGTGCAGTCGCATGCGATGATTAGTTGTGCACAAAGACTGTGGAGTGAACTGTGGATAAGGTGGGTGTAGGCGCGTGTGCGCTTAGTCTGCTGGCAGTCTGCGGGGCTTGTGTGTTTTTTGAGCAGTCAAATATTTCACGTAGAAACAACAGCTTAAGCTGGTTATTCAGGGCGTTGTGGTGAGTGCTGAAGTTGTCCACGACTATTGTGGGTAGAGCTGTTGATAACTTCGGTATGGCTGCTTGCGAGGCTTGGAGTGCCTGGCTTTTCGCTGATTGATCGTTTTTTGAACAGCTTGCTGTGTGCTTTCTTGACTTCACTTCACGTTCGCTGAGTCAAGCGATAATCACGTTTTTTCAAGGGTTTACGGCAAGGCATAGGCATCTCGCTGAGTACTTATCCCAAGTTGCTGTGGAGCGATCTGTGGATAACCTGCGTATGCCTGTGCTCAGGCCAGACTGGGGCTGGCCTGAGTAGGGTTGGCTATTTTTTGTACAGTATGATTAGTCGGCTTGGGCTGCGCTGATGCCGGTTGAGCGCCCCAGCACCTGCAGGGCGCGATCTGGATAGTCGGTAATCAGTGCATTGGCCCCCAGGTCGAGCAGTCGGCGCATATCGGGCTGTTCATTGATGGTCCACAGTTGCACATTCAAGCCGCGCTCGCTGGCAGTCTTGAACAGGCTCGGAGTGGCCATTGGCAAGCCTTCGTAACTTTCGGGAATCTGCAATGCCTGGTAAGAGGGTGACAGTAGGCTGCCCAGACCGACCCAGTTGAGTGCCACCAGCAGGCGTACCGAGCCAGGGCCCGCTGATGTGGCGACACCGGGGCATTGTTCGCGGAACAGTTGCAGGCTGCGATCATAGAAGCTACCGACAATTACCTTGTCGCGTTGCTGGTGCTTGGTCAGGGCTTCGCACACGTGCGTTTCCATGCCAACGTCCGGAACCTTAATTTCGATGACCTTGGGTGTTTCAGGGAAGCGCTGCAGCACCTCGGCAAAGCGCGGAATGCGGATGCCCTGGCCACGGTAGGGATAGCTCTGGCCACCATCGGCACTCCAGCGGTAACCGGCGTCCAGCGCTTGCAGCTGCGCCAGGCTAAGCGCGGCAACCGGGCCTTCACCATTGGTGGTGCGATCCAGCGTACGGTCATGGATCACCACCAGCTCGCCGTCACTGGACAGGTGCAGGTCCATTTCCAGCATGTCCACGCCCAGATCCTTGGCGCGCTCGAAGGCGAACAGGCTGTTCTCTGGCCACAATCCTTTACCGCCGCGGTGAGCGATGACCAGAGGCTGTTCGCCCAGTGTGCTCACTACGGCAGGCGGTGTGGCTGGCGTGCTGGTCAGTGCCAGCACGCCTAAGGCGATGGCCAGCAACATCAAGGGAATTGAAATAAAACGGATGATGCGAAGCATATGGAGGATTCCAGGCAGGTCAGACAGGCTGTGCTTGATACACCTCGACTATGACAAAGCCATGAAGGCCACACGAGAGGCAAAATGCGCCAGCCGAGCGACCTTTGCGGTCAGCGCGGCTTGGCAATATGAAGGTGAACGCTGGTCGTCCATCCGAGCCAGCAACTCAGCCGGCCAGCAGCCAGGCGCCGGTGACTGCCGAGGCGGCGCCAAGTACGCGCACCACCGGTGCAGCGGCTTGGGGCAGCAGACGCACCAGGGCATAGCCACTGGCGTGCAGGGCCGCCGTGGCAACCACGAAACCGGCGGCATAACCCCATGGGCTGGCCAGCTCCGGCAGCTCCAGACCGTGGGCGACGCCGTGGGTCAGGGCGAACAGTGCGGTCAGGGCGATGGCGATCACCATCGGCAGGCGAATGGCCACGGCCACCAGCAAGCCAAAGGCCAATACCGAGGCGGCGATGCCGGTTTCCATCAGCGGCATTTCCAGGCCGTTAAAGCCCAGCAGGCCGCCGACCAGCATGCTGCCAACAAAGGTCAATGGCAGCGCCCAGCGCGCCGCGCCGGATTGCTGCGCGGCCCACAGACCGACGGCGAGCATGGCCAGCAGGTGGTCGAGGCCGAATACCGGGTGCGCCAAACCGGCCATCCATCCGGAGTGATCGTGGCCAGCGTGAGCGAAGGCCACTGCGGGGCTGAGAAACAGGGCGATGGCGAACAGCGATTTACGCAGGTTCATGGGGTGTCTCCTTGACTGAATGGGTTCTCAGGCGGCGTTGAGCATGCCGTGCTGCTCGATAAAGGCGATGATCTGGTCGAGCCCCTGGCCAACCTTCTGGTTGCTGAACACGAACGGTTTTTCGCCGCGCATTTTCAGGGTGTCGCGTTCCATCACGTCCAGCGATGCGCCGACCAGTGGGGCCAGGTCGATTTTGTTGATCACCAGCAGGTCAGACTTGCAGATGCCCGGACCACCCTTGCGCGGCAGCTTGTCGCCGGCAGAGACATCGATCACGTAGATCGTCAGGTCCGACAGTTCAGGGCTGAAGGTGGCCGAGAGGTTGTCACCGCCGGATTCAACGATGATCAGGTCCAAGCCCGGAAAGCGCCGGTTGAGCTGTTCGACGGCTTCCAGGTTGATCGAGGCGTCTTCGCGGATGGCGGTGTGCGGGCAGCCGCCGGTCTCCACGCCGATGATCCGCTCCGGGGCCAGGGCCTCATTGCGCACCAGAAACTGTGCATCTTCTTGGGTGTAAATGTCGTTGGTCACCACGGCGAGGTTGTAGCGCTCGCGCAAGGCCAGGCACAGGGCCAGGGTCAGGGCGGTTTTGCCGGAGCCGACCGGGCCACCGATACCGACACGCAGGGGTTGGCTGTTCATGGGAGTGTCTTCCTTATCGTCAAGAGCGAAATAAACGGCTGTATTGGCGCTCGTGCGCCATGCTCGTCAGGGCCAGGCCAAAGGCGGCGCTGCCCCAGTGTTCGGGTTGCAGTTCGCTGGCCTGGCGCTGCGCTTGATCGAGCAGTGGCAACAGCTGTGAGGTCAGTCGCTGGGCGGCTTGCTGGCCCAGCGGCAGGGTTTTCATCAGCACCGCCAGTTGGTTTTCCAGCCAGCCCCAGAGCCAGGCGGCGAGGGCGTCCTGCGGTGCGATCTGCCAGGCCCGCGCCGCCAGCGCCCAGCCGACGGCCAGGCCGGGTTCGTCCTGTTCACTAAACAGTTGCTGCGCCGGCTGATCCAGCTCCGGCAGGCCGCTGAGCAGTTGCTGCAGGGAGTAGCCCATCTGCCGGCTTTCCAGGCGCAGCTCACGGGTTTCACGGCTGGCGCGTTGCTGTTCGGCGAGCTGGCGCAGCTGGGCCCAGTCCTCGTTGGCTGCGGCCTGGCAATGGGCGAGCAACAGCGGTGCCTCGAAGCGCGCGAGGTTGAGCAGCAACTGATCGGCAATCCAGCGCTGGGCGCTTTCTGCGCTATCGACCAGGCCCTGTTCCACGGCCATTTCCAGACCCTGGGAATAGCTGTAACCGCCAATCGGCAGCTGGGGACTGGCGAGCCGGAGTAGCTGCCAGGCTTTATTCACTTACGTGCACCGAATTGATGCAGGCGCGGCGCATAGCTGAATTCGGCATCGCCGGCGTGGGAGTGGTGATGGCCGCCGCCGTATGCGCCTTGCTCGGGTTGGTAGGGCGCTTCGATCAGTTTCACCGTGGCACCTAGCTGCTCGAGCATGGCCTTGAGCACATAGTCATCCGGTAGGCGCAGCCAGCCATCACCGAGTTGCAGGGCGACATGGCGGTTGCCCAGGTGATAGGCGGCGCGCATCAGTTCGAAGGCGTTGGCGCAGGTGACGTGCAGCAGTGGCTCGGGGCGGGCGAACACACGTGCGATACGGCCGTCTTCGGCTTGCAGGTATTCGCCGTCGTGCAGTGCGGGCTGGCCGCGTTCGAGGAACAGGCCGACATCCTCGCCTGTGCGGCTGAAGCAGCGCAGGCGGCTTTTGCTACGGGCCTCGAAACTCAGTTCGAGTTCGGCGTCCCAGTGTGGCTGGGCGGCAATACGGCGGTGGATCACCAACATGGGGCAGTTTCCGGCAGGACAATGCCGGTTACAGAGCAAGTGCCTTGCCAAACTGCTGTATGGCCGCGCAATGCGGGTTCTTCAGTGGGTGCAGTGCTTAACTATCGGGCATTCAGGGCTGCGCTTTGGTGCGCACGCAATGGCTGTGCGCAATTGTGGTGCGCTCAGGTGTGGTGCTGGCCAAGCCCCTGCCAGTGTTTGGCGCCGATAAAGATAAAACGCAGCTGCTCGATCATCTTCGCTTCAGGGGTGGCATGGCGCGGCAGGGCACGGGCCGGAGGGTCGATCAGCTCGGGCAGGGTGGCGAATACGGTCTTGACCACCAGGTCGGCCAGCACGTTCTGTGCTGGCGTATCGAAATGCTGCAGCTTGGGCATCAGCGCGAGGTCGGCCACCAGGTCAGCGGTGATGCGTTCACGCAAAGCGCCTACGGCCAGGCGCACCGGCAGTGAGCCACCGTACTGTTCGCGGGCGAGAAACAGGAACTGTGAGCGGTTGGCTGCCACAGCATCGAGGAAGATTCGCACCGAAGCATCAATCACGCCGCCCAGCTCGAATTCGTGGTGGCGTACCTGGCGAATGGTCTCGCGAAAGGTTTCCCCCACTTCGGCCACCAAGGCCAGACCGAGGGCATCCATGTCGTCAAAGTGCCGGTAGAACCCGGTAGGCACAATCCCGGCGCAGCGCGCGACTTCGCGCAGACTCAAGCTGCCAAAGCCACGGCCGCTGTCCATCAGGCTGCGGGCGGCGTCCATCAGGGCGTGGCGGGTTTGCAGTTTTTGTTCGGCGCGCGGTTGTAGTGGTTTCAAACTTCGAGGCTCGGCATGGCGTTCAGCACCGCACTCTAACAAAGCGGCGTTGTAGACGTCGAACCACGCGCGCAGCTTACTTGAGTGTACGAGTGTTGACTGAGCGGTGTTGGCTCTGTCAGTCTAGTGAACAATTGTTCACTGGAGTCTGCCGTGGCCCTTATTCCTTTTGCCTGGATGCGCGGGTGTTTGCGCCTGTTAGGGCCGTTGCGACTGCTGGTGGCTGATGGTTGGTTACGGGAAAGCGATGTCGATGCCGGGCTGAAACTGCTGCACCCGGCGCTGCGCCTGAATCGGGTATTCGCGCGGGTAACCCAGCGTCAGTGGGTGGCCGATGACATGCTTGAGCTGACCCTGCAGGCCAACGGCAACTGGCGCGGTGCGCAGCCGGGCCAGCACCTGCAGCTCTATCTCGAACGTGACGGCGTACGCCTGAGCCGCAGTTACAGCCTGACGGCGGTGCAGCCAAATGGTTGTGTGCAGATCGCCATCAAGCATCAGGCGGGTGGCCGCGTTTCGCCCTATCTGCTGGAGCAGCTGGCGCTGGGTGATGTGCTGGAGCTGGGGCCGGCGTATGGCGAGCTGAGCTGGCCCGAGGCACAACAAGGCGTCCTGCTGTTGGCCGCTGGCAGTGGCATTACGCCGCTGCTGGGCTTGCTGCGTGTCGTGCTGGCGCAGGGCTTCAGCGCGCCGATCACGCTGCTGCATTACGTGCGTGGGCAGGGCCAGCGCGCCTTTGCATCCGAATTGCAGGCGCTGCAAGCGCAGTACGGCAATCTGCAGGTGCACTGGTCACTGACAGCTGCCAAAGCCGAGCCGGGCCAGTTGGCCGGGCGCTTTACGGTTGAACATCTGCATTCGGTCACCGCGTTGCAGCAGCGCCGTGTACTGGCCTGTGGCCCGGCGGGCTTTGTTGAGCAGGTGCAACATTGGTGGCAGCACGCGCAGTTGCCTGGTGCGCTGCAAGTGGAAGCTTTTACCCCTCCTGCGTTCAACGCCGTTGAAGGGCTGCGCGCGGTACGCCTGGGTTTTGCCCGCAGCCATCAACAGATGCAGGCCGACAACCTGCGCAGCCTGCTGGAGCTGGCTGAAGCGCAGGGTTTGCAGCCGGCCCATGGTTGCCGCCAGGGCATCTGCGCCAGCTGTACCTGCACCTTGCTCAGTGGCACGGTGCGCGACTTGCGCAGCGGCGCGCTGTTCAGTGAGCCGGGGCAACCGATTCGTTTATGCGTCAACGCCGCCCACAGCGACGTAGACATTGATCTTTAACTTGCGAGGTAACCCCATGCGCGCAGACCGTCACCTGTCCGCTGCCGAGTTGGATGCATTCGGCCAGGAGCTGGATGCGCTGCGCCAGCGCACCCTGGCCGATCTCGGCGAGGCAGATGCTCGCTATATCCGCCGGATTCGCGCCGCGGTGCGCTGCTGTTGCTGGAGCGGGCGCGGGCTTTTGATGTTCGGTTGGTTTCCGCCGACCTGGCTGCTCGGCACTTTGCTGCTGGGGCTGGGCAAGATTCTGGAAAATATGGAGTTGGGGCATAACGTGATGCACGGCCAGTACGACTGGATGAACGATCCTGAACTGGCCGGACGCACTTATGAATGGGATATCGCCGGGCCGAGCGACTTCTGGCGGCACACCCACAACCATGTGCACCACACCTGGACCAATGTACTGGGCATGGACGATGACGTGGGCTATGGCGTGGTGCGCTTGTTTCCCGAACAGCGCTGGAAGCCGTTCTACCGTTGGCAGCCGCTGTGGGTGACGATCCAGGCGGTGTTGTTCCAGTATTCGGTGGCGATTCAGCACCTGCGCCTGGACAAGGTCTACAAAGGCAAGCTGAGCAAGGCCGAGGTGCGCCCGCTGATCAGGCAGTTCAGTGTCAAGGTGCTGCGTCAATGGGGCAAGGATTACCTGGCCTTCCCGCTGCTGGCGCTGCTGATCGGCGCCAATGCCGCGGCAGTGCTCGCCGGTAATGCCGTGGCCAACCTGATCCGCAACTTGTGGACCTTCACGGTGATCTTTTGCGGTCACTTCACCGAGCAAGCCGCGGTGTTCAGCAAAGAATCCGTGGTCGGCGAGAGTCGCGGTCACTGGTACCTGCGTCAGCTGCGCGGGTCCAGCAACCTGAACGGCGGGCCGCTGTTTCACATCCTAACCGGTAACCTCAGCCATCAGATCGAACACCACCTGTTCCCCGATCTGCCGGCGCGGCGCTATGCGGCGTTGGCCTTGGACGTGCGTGAGATCGCTGAGCGTTATGGTCAGGTCTATAACAGTGGCAGTCTCTGGCATCAGTTCAGAACGGTGCTCTCACGTATCTGGATTTATCGCCTTGCGCCTTCTACCGGGTTGCCGCAGCAGGCATGACGCCACCCTGGCGTAATCTTTGCGGGTTAGTGTGGTCATAGGCTGAGAGTGCTTGGCGGCGTTCAACACATGATTACCAGGAAGGTTGCCCATGACGTCTTCTGCTCCCCGTTATCCGCTGGTGTTGGTGCCCGGTTTGCTCGGGTTTATCAGCTTGCTTGGCTATCCGTATTGGTACGGCATTGTGTCGGTGCTGCGACGTATGGGGGCCGTGGTGTTCCCGGTTCTGGTGTCGCCGGTGCATTGCACCGAGGTGCGCGGTGAGCAACTGCTGCTGCGCATTGCTGACGTGATGCAGCGGACCGGTGCCGACAAGGTGCACCTGATCGGCCACAGTCAGGGCGCCCTGACCGCCCGTTATGCGGCGGCGCTAAAGCCCGAATGGGTGGCGTCCGTTACCTCGGTTGCCGGGCCTAATCATGGTTCGGAATTGGCGGATTTTCTCAAACGAAAAGTCCCGCATGGCAGCCTGCGTGAGCGTGTGTTGAGTGTCTTATTAAGTGGCGTGGCACGTTGCATGGCCTGGCTGGAGCGCGGTTATAAAGGCGAGCCACTGCCGATTGATGTAGCTGCGGCGCAGCAATCGCTGACCCGCGACGGCGTGGCGGCCTTTAATGTGCGGTATCCGCAGGGCTTGCCGGCGGTCTGGGGCGGTGAGGGCGCGGCTGAGGTCAATGGCGTGCGCTACTACTCCTGGTCCGGCACCATTCAGCCCGGTATCACCGATAAAGGCGGCAACCGCTTCGACGGGCCGAATGTTGCCTGCCGCCTGTTTGCCAAGACCTTTCAGCGCGAGGTGGGGCAGTGCGATGGCATGGTCGGACGCTACAGCTCACACCTGGGCACGGTGATTGGTGATCAGTACCCGCTGGATCACTTCGACATCATCAATCAGACCTTCGGCCTGGTCGGCAAAGGCGCCGAGCCGGTCAAGCTGTTTGTTGAGCATGCACAGCGCTTGCAGGCTGCAGGCCTCTAGGTTTCATTTAGATCAACCCAGATGGCCTGATCATCCTCGCGGATAGCAAGTTCTTGCAGCGATTGCCCGGCGCAGGGGCCGGCAACGCATTCGCCGGATTCGATGAGAAAAAGCGCGCCGTGGGTGGCGCACTGGATCAGGCTGGCGCTGCTATCGAGAAACTGGTCGGGCAGCCATTCCAGCGGGATGCCGCGGTGCGGGCAGCGATTGCGATAGGCATACAGTTGACCGTCCTTGCGCACGGCAAACAGCTTCTCACCTGCAACCGCGAAGCCCCGGCTCTGGCCTTCGGCCACTTCATTGGGTGCACATAAACGCAACATAGGAACCTCCACGCCAGGTCGGCATTATGCCGCCCTGGCGTGGAAGTGAAAGAGGAGGGCGCATCCTTGCGCCAAGTGGAACGCTTTGTCGCGGCGAGTTAATCGCGCGGTAGATGTGTTGCCGGGTCAGATTTCCCAGACCAGATTGACGGCGGCGTGGCGGCCCGGCTGGCTGAAACGGCCCAGGCTTGGGCTGTTTTCGGTCAGGCCGCGTACATCACCCCATTGCCAGTACTCTTTGTCGGTCAGGTTGAAGAGGCCGGCATTCACGGCGAAGGCATCAGTCATCTGCCACCAGCCGTTGAGGTCGAGCACGCCATAACCCGATGTTTCGACGTGATTGGCGGTTTGGGTCATGTCGACGCGGGTTTTTGCCGCCACCAGGGTCCAGCTCAGCTCGCCACCAAACGTGCCGCTCGGCTCGCTGTAGCCCAGGCCGAAGACGCCCTTGAGCGGGTCGACACTGTTGATCGGCTGGCCTGTGCCTTCATCCTTGCCGCGGGCGTAAGCCACGCTGCCACGGGCTTTCCAGCCTGCCGGCAGGCCCAGTTGGTCGAGGAACAGTTCGCCTTTGGCTTCCGCGCCGCGAATGGTCACGCGGTCACGGTTGACGTATTGGAATTCGCCGAAGGGGAAACCCGGCACGCTGGAAGGTCGGCTGACCTGCTCAATAAAGTCGTCGTACTGGTTGTAGAACAGCGCCGCACCGAAGCTGCCGATGGCGTACTGGCCGCGCAGGCCCAGCTCGAAGCTGTCGCTGGTTTCGGCTTTCAGGTTGGTATTGGCCAGGGTGCGGTACATGCCCGGGTTGGCGAACTCGCCAAAGATCTCGATCGCCTGGGGGGCACGGAAGCCGGCAGCGTACTGACCGTAGACGCTGTGGGCCTCGTCCAGTTGGTAGGTCACACCGAACTTGGGGGAAATGGCCGAGTCTTTGAAATCGCTCGGGTTGCGATCCGTGGCCTGGCTGTTGAGGTACTTCTGGGTGACGTGCGGCTGCATTTCGTAGTGGTCATAACGCAAGCCCGGTAGCAGGGTCCAGCGGCCGATACTGATGCTGTCCTGGGCGAACAGCGCGTATTCCTTGGTGGTCGGATCGGGGAAGTCGCTAGTGGGCAGTACGGGGGTATTTACGCGGCTGGCCAGTACGGTTTCTCCGCCTTCGCGCAGGTCAGCGTTCTTCAGGTGTTTGACGTCCAGGCCATAGACCAGTGCATGTTGCGTGCTGCCGATGCTGAACGCCTTGTCCAGCTTGGTATTGAACGCCCAGAGTTTTTCTTCGTAGTAGGAATCCCGTGTGCGGAAGCGGGCTTGACCTGTTACCACGCGGTCTTCGAATGTTTGCTGGCGGGTCTGGCTGTCCTGGTAGCTCAGTTGGCTGTGGATCTGATCAGCCACCAGGGTATCGAGTTGCAGGGTATGGGCGAGAGAGTAACGCTCACGATCAACCCGGTCTTCTGCATTCTGAGTGCGGATGGCGGCGGTATTGCTGTAGTTGCTCAGCACGCGGGTGTCGGTATTGTCCTGGTAGCGCTCATAGGTCAGTTGCAGGCGACCGCTGTCGCTGTAATCCCAGCCAAATTTGCTCAGCAGGTTGTCGGTGCGGTAGTCCAGCGGGTTAGCCTGCTCACGGGTGCCACCGATACCACCCTGACCGCTGTGGGTGTCGGTGGCCTGACCGCTGCGGCGGCCCAGGTGCAGCAGGCCATCGACCTGGCCTTGACGTGCGGCAAAGGTGGCGCTGCGCTGCCAGCTGTCATCGCTGCCGTCATAGCCGGTTTTCAGGCGGGCGTATACGTCATCGCCTTCGTCCAGATAATCGCCGGCATCCTTGGTCAGAAAGCTCACTGCGCCGCCAATTGCATCGCTGCCATACAGCGAACTGGCGGGGCCACGGATGATTTCCACCTGCTTGACGGTATCGATGTCGACGTAATCGCGTTTGGCACTGAGGAAACCACCAAAAGAGAACGCGTCCGGCATGCCGATGCCGTCAACCTGGGTCAGGACGCGGTTGCCACCAATACCGCGAATGGTGAAGCCCGACAGGCCAAAGCGATCACCACTGCCGCCAACGGAAACGCCCGGCTCATAGCGCACCAGATCCTGAATGTTCTTCACGTTCTTCTGGTCGATGTCGCGCTCGGTCTGCACCGATACGGTACTCGGCACCTGGTCGAGGGTTTGCTCGGTGCGGGTGGCCGTGACGGTCACTGTGTCGAACTGGTTGGCGGGCTGTTCTGCGCCCAGCGCCAATGAGGGGCTCAGCAACAGCAGGGCAAGCCAGGGACGGCGGGCGAACGGAGGACTTCTGTGCATAGGGACTCCAGGGTCATACGGGCGGCTTCTCTGGCCGCCGGGTTGGCATCGGCGGCACGCTAAACCATGTTGACACGCTAATGCAAATAATTATCAAATAGATTCGTATTTGATCGAGTGCGCGCCAACATGCTTCGTATATTTTTTTCCCTGCTGCTATCGCTGGCGCTGCATGTCGCCGGCTGGCTGCTGTATGGCGTTGCGCAGCCTCCAGAATTGAATGCCGCGCACGCCAGTGTTCAGGCCCTGCAGCCACACATCACGGCTGTGCTGCTGGCGCCTGCTCCGGTTGAGCACAAGGCACCAGCCGTACCGCCGCCGGCGTTACCGCCTAAGCCGGCGGCGGTGCAGCCCGTCAAGCCGGCCGTGGCGCTTCAGCCGAAACCTGCCCCTTTATTGGTGCCACCGAAGCAAGCGGTCGCTGAGGTCGTACCGGTTGAGGTCGCCCGCACGCAGGCCGTTGTGGCAAATCCGGCTCGGGTTGAGTCGGCCGAACCGGCCCGTTCACGCGTAGTGGCTGAGGTGTTCAGTCGTAGGCCGAGCTTTCGTGAGCCACCGCGTCAGCCGAGTTATCCGTCCCAGGCGCGTCGTCGCAATCAGCAGGGGATTGTCCTGTTGGAGGTGCGTCTGGATGAGCTGGGGCAGCAGCGCAGTCTCAACGTACTGCGCTCCTCGGGGGTTGAGAGTCTTGATCGTGCCGCGCTGCAAGCCGTTGCCGCATGGCGTTTCAGCCCCGAAACCACAGACGGTCAGGCCGTACCCAGCCGTGTCCATATCCCAATTCAGTTTGCCCTGACGGCAAGTCGATGATCCATCAATGAGGAACTCAGCATGAATACAACCGCCCAGTCCGCCGCGGTGAGCAATGATCTCTACCTGGCCTGGCAAGTCCTGCGCAATGAACAGCCACGCCTGCGTGCGCGAGATGCCGCCGAGCGTTTGGCGGTGAGCGAGGCTGAGCTGGTTGCCAGCCGGCTTGGTGTCGATACCCTGCGGCTACGCCCGGAGTGGGCGCAACTGCTGCCGGCATTGGGGGCGTTGGGCTATGTGATGGCGCTCACCCGCAACGAGCATTGCGTGCATGAACGCAAGGGCTATTACCGTGAGGTCACGGTGACGGGTAATGGCCAGATGGGCCTGGTGGTGTCGGCCGATATCGATCTGCGCCTGTTCCTCGGCGGCTGGGCCAGCGTGTTTGCCATTGAGGAGCAGACTGGCAAGGGCACCCAGCGCAGCATCCAGATATTCGACCGTCAGGGTACGGCAGTGCACAAGGTGTTTCTCACCGAGGACAGCCAAGTACAGGCCTGGGAGCCTCTGCTGGAACGCTTTGCCGCCAGTGAACAGAGTGCCGAGCTGGACCTGCTGCCACTGCCGCCGGCAACCCAGGCGCAGGCCGATACGGTGATTGATGCCAATGCGCTACGCGTTGGCTGGTCGTCGTTGAAAGACACACACCACTTCTTTGCCCTGTTGAAAAAGCACGGTACCACCCGTACCCAGGCGCTGCGTTTGGCGGGGCGCGAATGGGCGGAGCCGTTGGCGATGAGCGAGCTGCCGAAGCTACTGGAGCAGGCAGGCGCTCGGGATGTGCCGATTATGGTGTTTGTTGGCAACCGCCACTGCATCCAGATCCATTCCGGACCGGTGAAGAATCTGCGCTGGATGGACACCTGGTTCAATGTGCTGGACCCCGAGTTCAATCTGCACCTGCAAACCACTGGCGTGACCGAACTGTGGCGTGTGCGTAAGCCGAGCACCGACGGTGTGATCACCAGTTGGGAGGCCTTTGATGCTGAAGGCGAGCTGGTGGTGCAGCTGTTTGGTGCGCGCAAACCGGGTGTTCCAGAACGTGAGGACTGGCGTGCCCTGGCCGAGGAGGCCGTGGCTCTACCGGCCTGAGTCGGTTTAGCCGTTGTGGTTGATGCGCCGCGCCACTGGTTTGACCGGGGCCGGCGTTCACTTCTGTTTCCCTAGAGAATTCCCATGAAGCCCCTTAGCTCTCTGCTCGCCCTGTGCGCGAGCCTGTTGTCCTGTGCCTCGGCGATGGCCGCCGAGCCGTTGCCGCAACGCTGGATCAGTTCCGGTGGTTCACTCAGCGAGTGGGTGGTGGCGCTGGGTGGCGAAAGCCGTCTGGTCGGGGTGGACAGCACCAGTCAGCATCCAGAGTCGCTGCGTGCGCTGCCGAGTATCGGTTATCAGCGCCAGCTGGCGGCCGAAGGCATATTGACGCTGCGCCCGGATATGCTGATCGGCAGTGAAGAAATGGGGCCACCGCCGGTGCTGGCGCAATTGCGCGGCGCCGGTGTGCGAGTGGAAATGCTCTCGTCCAAGGCGGACCTGAGCAGTGTGCAGGCCAGTCTGCAGCGCATCGGCACTCTGTTAGGCGAGCCGCAACGCGCTGATCAGGTCTTTGCGGCCTATCAGCAGCGCTTGCAGCAGCAGGCCGACTGGCTGGTGAGCGCGCAGCGTCAACAGGCGGCGCCGGGCGTGCTGCTATTACTCGGGCATGCCGGCGGTAGTCCGATGGCGGGTGGCAAGGACACGTCGGCCGACTGGCTGATCGAGCGTGCCGGCGGGCGCAATCTGGCCAGCCACCGCGGCTTCAAGGCGCTGTCCACCGAAGCCCTGCTGGCGCTTAATCCCGAGGTGCTGATCATCGCCGACCGCAGCCTGTCCGGTGATGCTGCGCGTGAGGCATTGTTGCAGCAGAATCCCGCGCTGGCGGCGACCCGGGCAGCGCGTAACCAGCGTTTGCTGATGCTTGACCCGACGCTGCTGGTCGGCGGTCTCGGCCCGCGTTTGCCGGATGGGCTGGCGGCCTTGTCCGCAGCCTTTTATCCTGCCAGCCAACCTTTGGTCGCCGAAGCTAAGCCCACGCCATGAATCCTGTTATTCGACCGCGCTCACTGTTTATTGCATTGAGCCTGTTGCTGGTGCTCGCGCTCTGGTTATCCCTGGCGCTGGGGCCAGTCAGCCTGCCGCTACTCGATACGCTCAAGGCGGCGTTGCGCCTGCTGGGGGTGGTGCACGCGGGCGATGAGTTGGCCCAGGCCGAACTGATCCTCGGGCAGATCCGCCTTCCGCGCACCCTGCTCGGGCTGCTGGTCGGTGCAGTGCTGGCGCTGTGCGGGGTGGCGATGCAGGGGTTGTTTCGTAACCCGCTGGCAGACCCTGGGTTGATTGGCGTATCCAGCGGCGCGGCCCTCGGCGCGTCGATTGCGATTGTCGGTGGTGCGGCCCTGGGCGGCTTGCCGGAAGCGTTCGCGCCGTATCTATTGTCGGTGTGTGCCTTTATCGGTGGTTTGGGGGTAACGGCTCTGGTTTATCGCCTGGGCCGGCGTGATGGTGAAACCAATGTGGCGACCATGCTCCTGGCCGGTATTGCCCTCACCGCATTGGCCGGTGCTGCCATCGGTCTGTTCACTTACCTGGCCGATGACGCCACCTTGCGTACCCTGACGTTCTGGAACCTGGGCAGCCTAAATGGCGCCAGCTACCCGCGTCTGTGGCCGTTGCTGCTGGTGACGGCGGCCGTGGCGCTGTGGTTGCCACGACGGGCCAAGGCGCTGAATGCCTTGCTGTTGGGCGAGTCTGAAGCACGCCACCTGGGTTTTGCTGTTGAGCGGATCAAGGCTGAACTGGTGTTCTGCACCGCCCTGGGCGTAGGTGCCGCGGTAGCCGCGGCGGGGATGATCGGCTTTATCGGCCTGGTGGTGCCGCATCTCGTGCGTCTGCTCGTGGGGCCGGATCATCGTGTGCTGTTGCCGGCTTCAGCGCTGGCGGGTGCCAGTCTGCTACTGCTGGCGGATTTGGTGGCACGGCTGGTGCTGGCGCCGGCGGAATTGCCGATTGGTATTGTCACGGCGCTGATTGGCGCGCCGTTCTTCCTTTATCTGTTGCTGCGGGGGCGTACCTGATGCTGCGCGCGGAAAATCTGGCGGTACAGCGCGGCCCGTGTACGGTGTTGGCGGATATCAACCTGGAGCTGCGTCCGGGCGAAGTGCTCGGCGTGTTGGGCCCAAATGGTGCTGGCAAGAGTACCTTGCTGGGTGCTTTATGTGGCGAGTTGCAGCCGAGCCATGGCGACGTCTGGCTGGATCAACGGCGCTTGCAGGACTGGCCCGGCAGCGAGCGCGCGCAACGTCTGGCGGTATTGCCACAGACCTCGACATTGAACTTTGCCTTTCGTGTGGAAGAAGTGGTCGGCATGGGCCGCTTGCCTCACGCCAGTGGGCGTGTGCGCGATGCACAGATCATCAAGCAGGCGCTGGAGGCGGCCGATGCCTTGCATTTGGCCGGACGCAGTTACCTGGCGTTATCCGGCGGCGAGCGCCAGCGCGTGCACCTGGCGCGGGTGCTGGCTCAGCTCTGGCCGGGGGGGGGAGGGCAGATACTGCTGCTCGATGAGCCGACTTCAATGCTTGATCCGCTGCATCAGCACACCACATTGCAGGCCACCCGCGCTTTCGTCGAGCAGGGCGCCGCGGTACTGGTGATTCTTCACGACCTCAATCTGGCCGCGCGTTACTGCGACCGTCTGTTGCTGCTGGAGCGAGGCCGCCCCCATGCGCTCGGTAGTCCTGAGGCCGTGCTGCGCGCCGAGCCATTGCAGGCGGTGTTTGGTCTCGAAGTGCTGGTGCAGCAGCATCCGGAACGGGGTCACCCTTTAATCGTTGCTCGTTAAGGTCTTGTTTATGCGTATTGTGTTATTGCTGGTTGCTGCGCTGTTAAGTGCCTGTCAGGCGTTACCGGCGTTACCCGTCTGGCAAAGCCCCGAGGGGCTGCAGCATCCTGAATTGGGGCAGATTGTCGAGTTGCGTACCGGCGCGCGGCTGACGCCTGAGCAACTGCTGACGCGTCTGGCTGCTGCGCCCAAGGTGCTGGTCGGCGAGCGGCATGACAACCCCGATCACCATGCATTGCAGCTCTGGTTGTTGCGGGCGCTTGCTGCGCAGCGGCCACAGGGCAGCCTGCTGCTGGAAATGCTGACGCCGGATCAGCAGGTCAAAGTCGATCAGGTGCGTGCTGCCATCGTTGCCGGACAGGCGCCGCAGGACATGCTGGGTGCTTTGAACTGGCAGCCGGGCTGGGCTTGGTCGCTGTACGGCCCCCTCGTACAACATGCGCTGCGTCAGCCGTATCCGTTGCTTTCAGCCAACCTTGAGCGCCGCGAAGTTATGCAGATTTATGCCCGGGTACCACAACTCCAAGGTCCGGCATCCACGGCTGCGCCGGTGCGCGAAGCGCTGTTCAAGCAGATTCGCGAGTCGCATTGCAACCTGCTGCCGGACAGTCAGTTGCCGGCCATGCTCGCCGTGCAGCAACAGCGGGATCGGCGTATGGCCGAAGCCCTGCTGGCTGCGCCTGAGCCTAGCCTGCTGTTTGCCGGCGCCTTCCATGTGCGCCGTGAGTTGGGTGTGCCGCTGCATTTGCAGGATTTGGGTGCAGCTGCAGGTGTGCAGGTACTGATTCTGGCGGAGGTTGGTAGCCAGGTGGCTGCGCAATCGGCCGATTACGTCTGGTACACACCGGCTCAGCCGGAGCAGGATCACTGCGCAAAACTGCGCCCATAGCCAGGCTGGCCAGCGGCTGAGCAGTTGTCTGCGGGTTCTCCGGAGATTGTCCGCTCAGCCGTTGTATCTGCGCGAGGCTCGCAATAGGGCGTCGCATTGCATTTTAGTCTGAGTGCATCGGATTACGTGTCTGACGGATGTGCCCAATGCCGCCAGCCCTTATTCAATTCCAGGCTGGAGTCGATCTCTTTCCGGATTTTGTCCTGTGCCGCGGTGCTTTCCCGTAGGCAAAAAAAGACCCGGCAGAAGCCGGGTCAATAACCGTGATTAGCCTGATGAGGAGATAATCTGAAGAGGCCGACTGAAGGTCTCTTAAGCTTATCGGCTGATCTCGCGACCAGTTGAGGTAATAATAACAATTCTCATTTTCAAGTCAATGTCTTTGCTAAAACTTTTTGCGGTGATGGCTGATTTTGTGACGGCCATTAACAACAAACCCGGCGCTAGGCCGGGTTTGTTAGCGTGCCGCATTCAGGCATCTGCAGCCGGCAAGCGTAGCTGTGTGACTTCTTTATTGAGCAGGTCGATGCGCTTGGCCATGCTCTCGATCAGGCTGTGGGCAATGCGTGGGTTGCTCTGCATCAGGCTGAGAAATTGCTCCTTGGGGATCACCATCACGGTGCAAGGTTCGCTGGCCAGTACGGTGGCGCTGCGCCGTTCGCGAGTGAATACGGCCATGGCACCGAAGATTTCATCTTTCTGCACGTCGCCGACCTTGTGCCCGTCTACATAGGCCTCGGCATGGCCCTCTATAATGATGAATACGTTGTCGGCCACATCGCCTTGGTGGATCAATTCTTCTCCTGCGGCAAAGTGTTGGAAGCCAGTGGAGGGGCGTATTTCAGGTTGTTTCAGACGAGCCAGTGCATCTGACAGCAAAGCGGTATGGCCAATCAGGTACTGGATAAAGAGTTCCTGGCGCTGCTCGCTGGCATAGATGTGCTGAAACACCTCACTGCGCGAGTAGGGAATCAGGCTCAGCTGTTCTTCGCTGCTGTAGCGGCAGCTCGGCATGTCCAGGCCCTGCCGCAGGCCGACCAGATCACCTTCTTGCAGATAGAACAGAGGTCGATCATCAACGACTGCATGTAAGAGACCGTTTTCAATGATGAACAACTGGTTGCTCGGCAGAATTTTGGCCAGATCATCCGCACGCTCGAGATGCAGTGGTGATGCCGCCGGGGCAAGGCCCTCAAGCAATTGCATCGGGATGCTTTGTAATCGGTTGATCAGCTGGTCGGCGTAAGCCGGTTGCTCCCCGAGTAAGTACATGAGTGAATTTCCTTGAACTGGCTGGGCATACTAAACCGTACGAACGTCCCTAAAACAATAGTTGCCAGCGGGCTTCCGGTAAATCGTTAGCCTTAGAGGTTGTGAGCTAGCTCTTGTTGTGGTGAGAAGTTTCATTGAGCTGGCCGTTCAGATCCGCTTTCAGGCTGGGTGGTAGTTCATTCCAATGAACATCCAGCAATGCTCCTTCGATTGCGTACAGCAGTACTTTCGATGCTCTAAAGCCTCGCGCTCTCACTGCTCGGTATGCGCTGACCGATCCCAGGCGGCGCAGGTCATTGGCGCTATGGATCCCCACTGCATGTAACCATTGGGCTGAGGTTTTACCGAGATTTTTCATGTGTTGCAGTTCATCGTTCATTAGGCCTCCTTGCGCTGCTGGGCAGTCGTGCGGATAGGGCAGTTTGGCGTACCTGCAAGAAAGTGTAGCGGCCACTGGATAAAGTGTGGTTGCCTGGTATACCCGCAGGTTCTGCGAGTCTCAGGCTCTAGTTGCTGCAACGGGTTTTGGCTGTGGTGTTGTACATAGCGTTGCAATGCTGATCACGTCCGCAGATACCCCTGTAATTGATCCAGTGACCAGTATTTTTGGACGGATGAGCTCGTTGGTTTCAGTCCGCTAAAGGGATTGGGCATATCACGGTAACCCGCATCAACACTGGCCCGACCTGCCGGCCAGAAATCGTCCAGCGTTTGCCAGTAAAGATGGTCGATCAGTTCATCCAGCCCTGCGTTGATGCGCAGCGGGCCGTAACACTAAGCACAGTCGATCACGCCAGGTTTGAGCAGGCGGTGCATATTCTTGAAAAAGACCGGGGTGGCGAACCCATGCAATGCCTGCGCAATCACCATCAGGTTGATACTTTGGTTGGTTAATGGCTCGGCCTGTGCGTGCGTCGCAAAGAGCTGCATATGTGAGCGTGTTCGGCTTGCCTGCAGTTGTTCAATACTGCGATTGCATGTCAGAACCTGCTCCAAGTGTTCTAACCGCAGATAACTTGCCTGGCCATTGCCGTAAGCGATGTCCAAGGCGAGCAGGCACTGTGGGGGTCGGGCTGCCATCCAGGCAGATATGTGTGCTGGATAATGCGGGCGAAAAGTGGGGTAAGCGGCTGCCAGCGCGCCGAAAAGTTGGCTGACGTTGATGCTTACCGTGTCTTGTAGCGCAGGCGTGTACCAAAGTTTACGGACATGAGGATTTCATCTGCGGTCAGTTCGACAGGGAAGTAGGCTCCTGATATTTGCGCATGGGCAATACTGGCACCTTCAAGTTGAGAGTTGCGCAGATCCAGGCCACGCAAGTCGGCACCGCGGAAGTAGGCGTTGGTGAAATTGATGCCGTGCGCATCAAGAGCACGTAGATCCAGTCCGCGAAAGTCACCGTCGCTCAAATCAACGACGGTGTCTTTAGGCTTCTGCGCATTGAATGCCGATACTTTTTCATTGTGAATCAGTGCGTACAGTGGATTGTCCAACTGTTTGGGCTGGCTCATGGGCTATCTCCGTGTTGGGGCTTACTCCAAGTATAGAAGCCGTGGCGCAGTCTGCTTCCAGCAGTACTACGTCCTATGTGTCAATCAGATTCCCGGAAGGCGTTGGCGAATGCGCGCGATCAGGGTGTCCAGGCTGGCGCTTTCGTGGGTGTCGACACGCTTGCTGTGCAGCAGTTCACCGTCACTCAGTGCTTCGCGGCTCGCCTTTTGTGCGAGCACAACATCCATGGTGGCATCGGATGGGTCGCTACCAGCGGCTTTGCGCTGCTCCAGCCAACTGGCGATAACTTCGTCAGGGGCGCTGCACTCCAGAATGATGAAGGGAACGCCGCAGGCTTCGGCCACCTGACTGGCTGCCTCGCGCTGTGCCTGCTTGAGGTAAGTGGCGTCGATGATTACTGGAAACCCGGCATGCAGGGTCGCTTTGGCGAGTTGGTGCAGGCGCTGGTAAGTGGTGGCGCTGGCGTTCTGGGTGTAGATGCCGGCGCTCAACTTGCCGAGGTCTGCAAGCGACTGTTCGCCGAACAGTCGCTTGCGCTCTACATCCGAACGCAGTCGAATAGCACCCAGTGCCTCGACCAGGCGCATGGCCACATGGCTTTTTCCCACGGCAGAAACACCGTGGGTGATAGCCAGGAAACAAGAGGGGATGGCGCTGTAGCTTTCCGCCAGGTTGGCGTAGTTACGGTATTGGCGCAGGGTTACGGCTTTTTGCACCGCATCGGTCTGATGGGCCAGGCTGAACAGCGCGACTTTGGCGCGTACCAGGGCGCGGTAGGCCTTGTAGAAATTCAGCAACTCCAGTGCTGCGTAATCACCGGTGTGCTCCAGCCAGGCATTGATGAAGCGCCAGGCATGCGCCTTGAGGCCACGGTCTTCCAGATCCATGGCGAGGAAGGCCGCGTCCGAGGCGATATCGATCAGGCGGAATGGCTCGTTGAATTCGATGCAATCGAACAGCACGACCTGGCCGTCGAGCAGGGTGGCGTTGCCCAGGTGGATGTCGCCATGACATTCGCGGATCGAGCCACTGTTGGCGCGTTCGGCAAGCAGTGGCTCCAGGCGGGTGTAGGTGGCTTCGGTCCAGTCTTGCAGAGCCGCCAGCTGCTGCAGGTCGGCGGCATCATTGAGCAGTGGGCGGATCTGCTCGAAGTTCTGCCGCATTGGCGCAACGATGGCGTCTGGCGAGCACAACGCATGGCTGCTTGCCACTGCAGGTGTGGTGCCATGGAAGTCTGCGATCTGCTTGGCCAGGTCGTCGATGTGCGCTTCAGTCAATTCACCGCGTGCCTGTACATCACTGAGCAATTGGCTTTGCGGGAACTGGCGCATTTTCAGCACATACTCGATGGCCGTTCCGCTACCGCCGAGTTGTGGTGCCTCGACACTGCCGCTGATCGGCAGCACGTCCAGGTAAAGGCCTTGAGTCAGGCGCTGATTGAGGCGCAGCTCTTCCTTGCAGAAGTGCTCGCGGGCGCTTAATTCGGTGAAATCGAGAAAGCCGAAATTCACTGGTTTCTTGATTTTGTAAGCGAAGGGGCCGGTGAGTATCACCCAGGAAATATGGGTTTCGATGACCTGAAACTGCTCCACCGGATGAGGGTAGAGTGCCGGGTTTTGCAATGCGGCGATCAGAGCTTGGCTCACGGGCGATCCTTGGCGTTGTACTGAAATAAGAGGCGTCCATTATGGCCGCTCAAGGCCAGTCTGCAAACCGTAGCGGCGGCCTGCTGGCAAGTGGGCAAAGTGCGTATAATGCCGCGCCATGACTCGTACCCGATCTTCCCGTCCCCGTTCTAAACGCCGCACCGGCGGTATGCGCCCTTGGCTGGGCTGGGCTCTCAAGCTCAGCCTGGTCGGTCTGGTGGTGCTCGCCGTGTTTGCGGTTTATCTCGATGCTGTGGTCCAGGAGAAGTTCTCCGGCAAGCGCTGGACCGTGCCCGCCAAGGTCTACGCTCGGCCGCTGGAGCTGTTCGTGGGGCAGAAGCTGGCCAAGGATGACTTTCTCAAGGAGCTGGATGCCCTGGGCTATCGCCGGGAAAACACGGTGGTCGGTCCCGGTAGCATTTCGGTAGCGGGCAATAACATCGAGCTGCATTCGCGTGGCTTCCAGTTCTATGAAAGCGCGGAGCCTTCACAGCGTGTGCGTGTGCGTTTTTCCGGCGATTACGTTGCTGGGCTGACTCAGGCTGGCGGTGGCAACCTAGCCGTGGCGCGCCTTGAGCCGCTGCTGATCGGCGGGTTGTACCCAGCGCATCAGGAAGACCGCGTGCTGATCAAGCTGGAGCAGGTGCCGCCTTATCTGGTTGAAACCCTGGTGGCGATCGAGGATCGTGAGTTCTTCAATCACTTTGGTGTGTCGCCCAAGGGTATCGCCCGCGCGGTTTGGATCAACGCCACCGCCGGTCAGCTGCGTCAGGGCGGCAGTACCCTGACTCAGCAGTTGGTAAAGAACTTCTATTTGACCAATGAGCGCAGCCTCTCGCGCAAGGCCACCGAAGCCATGATGGCCGTTTTGCTTGAGCTGCATTACGACAAGAAGGACATTCTTGAAGCCTACCTCAACGAGGTTTTCCTCGGTCAGGATGGCCAGCGCGCGGTGCATGGCTTTGGTCTGGCCAGCCAGTATTTCTTCAGCCAGCCCCTCTCCGAGCTGAAGCTTGATCAGGTCGCCCTGCTGGTCGGTATGGTCAAGGGGCCGACCTACTACAACCCGCGGCGTAACCCGGAGCGTGCACTGGAGCGCCGTAATCTGGTGCTGGATGTGCTGGCAGAGCAGGGTGTTGTGAGTGCGGCAGATGTGAGCGCCGCGAAACAGAAGCCGCTGGGTATCACCCGTCGAGGCAGTCTGGCGGACAGTTCATTTCCGGCTTTTCTCGATCTCGTCAAGCGTCAGTTGCGCGAAGATTACCAGGAGCAGGATCTGACCGAAGAAGGCCTGCGCATTTTCACCAGCTTCGACCCGATTTTGCAGCTCAAGGCGGAAAGTGCTCTGGCGGACAGCCTCAAACGTTTATCCGGGCGTAAGGGGGTCGACCAGGTTGAGGCGGGCATGGTCGTGACCAGCCCGGAAAGTGGCGAGGTGCAGGCCATCATAGGTAGCCGTCAGCCGCGCTTTGCTGGGTTCAACCGGGCGCTGGATGCGGTACGGCCGATCGGCTCGTTGATCAAGCCGGCGATCTACCTGACCGCACTCGAGCGACCGAGTCAGTACACCCTGACCAGTTTGCTTGAAGATCAGCCGTTCTCCATCAAAGGCCAGAACGGCCAGGTTTGGAGCCCGCAGAATTATGACCGCAAGGCTCATGGCACGATTTACCTGTATCAGGGGCTGGTTAACTCTTACAACCTCTCGACTGCCAAGCTGGGGCTGGAAATCGGTGTGCCGGAAGTGCTGAAGACCCTCAGTCGTCTGGGTGTCGAGCAGGAGTGGCCGGCTTATCCCTCTATGTTGTTGGGAGCGGGTGGCTTGAGTCCGATGAGCGTTGCCAACATGTACCAGACACTGGCAAATGGCGGCTTCAATACGCCCTTGCGCAGTATCCGCAATGTGCTCACAGCAGACGGGCAGCCCCTCAAGCGCTATCCGTTCCAAATTCAGCAGCGTTTCGACAGTGGTGCCATCTACCTGCTGCAGAATGCCATGCGGCGCACGATGTCTGAGGGCACAGGGCGCTCTGTATACGGTCAGTTGCCGCGCTCGCTGGCGCTGGCCGGCAAGACTGGCACCAGTAACGACTCGCGAGACAGCTGGTTTGCCGGCTTCAGTCAGGATGTTCTGGCGGTGGTCTGGCTGGGTCGTGATGACAACGGGCCTACGCCGTTGACTGGCGCCACAGGGGCGTTGCAGGTGTGGACGGATTTTATGCGCAAGGCCGATCCGTTGCCGTTGGACATGCCGGTGCCGGAGAATGTGGTGCAGGCTTGGATCGATGCCAGTAGTGGACAGGGCACTGATCCGAGTTGTCCGAATGCGGTACAGATGCCTTATATTCGCGGCAGCCAACCCGCTGCTGGGCTTGGCTGTGGCATTCAGGCGCCGGCCAATGAGGTGATGGATTGGGTTCGCGGCTGGTTGGATTAAGTGAGAGGGTGTGTTGTGAATAAATGGTTGATTCCTGCTGTAACGGCCACTTTGGTTCTCGCGGGTTGCAGCAGTGTGCCGCGCGGTTCGATTCCTGTTGTTGAGGGCGGTTCTTCAGTCTCTTCCGGTCAGGCTTCTGCTGCTACCGGTTACCCGGCCGCAACGCCTCAGGTGAAAGCATTGCCGGAAGATTCCGGTGTGGTGGTGATGGTTCCAGGGGGTGGCACAACTACGCCGATTCAATCCTTCCCGGCCGGTAACGCGCCACTGGATGTCGGTGCGTCGAGCCAGCCTTGGAGCGCCACGCCGCCGGCTACCCAGGGTGGTTATGTTGCGCCTGCACCCAGCGGAATTCCCAGTGGTGGCCTGGCCATGGACGAACAGCTGGATGGTCCGGTGCTCGCCCTGCTGACCACCGCTCAGCAACAACAGGGTGGTGGCGATCTGAATGGCGCTGCCTCGAGTCTGGAGCGTGCCCAGCGGATTGCTCCGCGTGAGCCGCAGGTGCTCTACCGCCTGGCAGAGGTACGTCTGGCGCAAGGTGATGCCGCGCAGGCCGAACAGTTTGCCCGGCGTGGTTTGAGTTATGCCAGTGGGCGTCCAGCGTTGCAGGCCAGTTTATGGAACCTGATAGCTCAGGCTCGTGAGCGTCAAGGTGATACGGCGGGCGCAGCGCAAGCCCGTGAGCAGGCGAGAGTCAGCTTGTGATGGATGCGCGTATCCCGTTGCTGGCGGAGCAGTTGCTACTGATCGAACGTGAATTGCGCCTGCAGAACTGGTGGAGCGAACAGTCGCCAGCGGCTGAGGCGCTGGCCAGTCAACAGCCGTTCTGTGTTGATACTCTGGCGTTTGAGCAGTGGTTACAGTGGATTTTCCTGCCGCGCATGAAGCAGTTGCTCGAGTCTGCAGCTACCTTGCCGACAGCATCTGGCATCCAGCCAATGGCCGAACAGGTTTATCAGGGTGAGATGAAGCGTGCACGGGAGTTGATCAGGCTGTTGGGTGACTTCGATCAGTTGATTGCTGGCGCGACCTGAGTCGCGCCTATTATTTCACTCGCAGTTGTCGGTAATCGACTTCTGCGTTTCGCTGATGCGTGCTTGGCGTTCGTCTTCAGTCAGGCGGCGCACTTCACCGTCCACTTCCATGCTCAGGCGTGGATTGTTCTGCAGTTGCGCCAGATTGGTGCGCACGTTCTCACAATATTTTTTGCGTTCGGCTTCCTTGGCGGCAACGTCCTTCTTAACTTTTTCGTCAATCGCCGCCTGTTCGGGGTTCGCAATGCTTTCGAATGTCGGTGCGGGTTTAGGTTCTTCGTTGGCTGCTGGCTTGAGGGCCGGCACGGCGGTATTGATGCTGGTCGCCTCTTGCCCCTGCGGGGGCTGCGCGCTGAAGTGTGTCACGCCCTTGGCGTCGACCCACTTGTAAACCTGACTGGCCATTGCGGTGGCGCTCATGGCGAGCATCAAGCTGCTGGTGATCATCATGCGGCGCATGCGTTTTCCTTATGTTGAGCTGCGGTGCCTGCTCACTACTATAACCAAAATGTTTGAATCGTCATCCTGCGCTGCGTCACAGCAGAAGATTGCAGATTCAGTCACTGATTGCTTGACTTGGCCGCGCCGAATCTCAACAATTCCACGCTCACTGTAGTGGAGTCCGCCGCAAGCAGGCTTTAGCTCAGTAGACATGAGGTGCACACCCGCGCCGACCTGTTACACCCGCAACGCGTTACCTCGCGCTGGGTGGGAAAATCCCGCAACACCAAGGGACTTTCCCAATACTTGCTCAGTAGTAGCTGACGTAGTCGGCGACCACCGTCGCTCATGCTCTGCTGACAGTAAACCTATCTTAGGCCGTCCCTCTGTTGGACGGTTTTCTGGCGTTTTAGAGGTGAACAACGTGGAGCTTTTATCCGGCGCTGAAATGGTCGTCCGCTTTTTGCGTGACGAAGGCGTTAAGAACATCTATGGGTACCCGGGCGGTGCTCTGCTGCATATCTACGATGCCCTGTTTAAAGAACCGGAAGTGAATCACATCCTGGTTCGTCACGAGCAGGCCGCAACTCATATGGCTGATGGTTATGCCCGTGCCACCGGTAAAGCCGGTGTGGTGCTGGTGACCTCTGGCCCTGGCGCAACCAATGCCATCACCGGTATTGCCACTGCCTACATGGATTCTATTCCGATGGTGGTGCTGTCGGGCCAGGTGCCCAGCAACATGGTCGGCACCGACGCCTTTCAGGAAACCGACATGATCGGTATCTCTCGGCCGATCGTGAAGCACAGTTTCATGATCAAGCATGCCTCGGAAATCCCGGAAGTCCTGAAGAAAGCCTTCTACTTGGCGCAATCCGGCCGTCCAGGCCCGGTGGTTGTGGATATTCCCAAGGACATGACCAACCCGGCTGAAAAGTTCGAGTACGTCTATCCGAAGAAGGTCAAGCTGCGCTCCTACAGCCCTGCGCTACGCGGTCACTCCGGGCAGATCCGCAAGGCGGCCGAGCTGTTGCTGGCGGCCAAGCGTCCAATCGTCTACTCCGGTGGCGGTGTGATCATGGGCGGTGCTGCAGCGCCGCTGACTGAGTTGGCGCAAATGCTTAATCTGCCCGTCACCAATACCCTGATGGGATTGGGTGGCTATCCCGGCACTGATCGTCAGTTCCTCGGCATGCTTGGTATGCATGGCAGCTACACCGCTAACCTGGCGATGCACCATGCTGATGTGATTCTGGCAGTGGGTGCGCGGTTTGATGACCGGGTGATCAACGGGGCGAGCAAGTTCTGCCCGAATGCCAAGATCATTCACATCGATATCGATCCAGCCTCCATCTCCAAGACCATCAAGGCCGATATTCCAATCGTTGGCCCGGTTGATAGCGTGATGACCGAGATGGTCGCCATCCTCAAAGAGATCGGTGAGCAGCTGAACAAGGATGCTTTGGCGAGCTGGTGGAAGCAGATTGACGAATGGCGTGGCAGCGGTCGTCTGTTCCCCTATAACGAGGGTGACGGTAGCGTTATCAAGCCGCAGGCTGTGGTTGAGATGCTCTCTGAAGTGACGAAGGGCGATGCCTTTGTGACCTCGGACGTTGGTCAGCACCAAATGTTCGCTGCGCAGTACTACCGCTTCAACAAGCCGAATCGCTGGATCAACTCCGGTGGTCTGGGCACCATGGGCTTCGGCTTCCCGGCCGCCATGGGGGTGAAGTTGAGCTTCCCTGATGAAGAGGTAGCCTGTGTTACCGGTGAAGGCAGCATCCAGATGAACATTCAGGAACTGTCGACCTGCCTGCAATACGGTTTGCCGGTGAAGATCGTCAACCTGAACAACGGCGCGCTGGGTATGGTGCGTCAGTGGCAGGACATGATGTATAGCAGTCGTCACTCGCACTCCTACATGGAGTCGTTGCCGGACTTCGTCAAACTGGCCGAAGCCTATGGTCATGTTGGTATCCGCATCACTGATCTCAAGGACCTCAAACCGAAGATGGAAGAGGCTTTTGCGATGAAGGATCGCCTGGTTTTCCTCGACATCCAGGTTGATACCAGTGAGCACGTCTACCCGATGCAGATCAAAGACGGTGCAATGCGCGATATGTGGCTGAGCAAGACGGAGCGTACCTAATCATGCGACACATTATTTCCCTGCTGCTGGAAAACGAGCCCGGCGCATTGTCCCGCGTGGTCGGTCTGTTCTCGCAGCGCAACTACAACATCGAAAGCCTGACTGTGGCGCCGACTGAAGACCCGACCTTGTCGCGTCTGACGTTGACCACTGTGGGTCACGATGAAGTTATCGAGCAGATCACCAAAAACCTCAACAAGCTGGTCGAGGTGGTCAAGCTGGTTGATCTGTCAGAAAGTGCTCATGTCGAGCGCGAGCTGATGTTGGTCAAGGTCAAGGCCACAGGCGCTCAGCGTGCCGAGGTCAAACGCACCACCGACATCTTTCGTGGGCAGATCGTCGATGTGACCAGCAGCGTCTACACCATCCAGCTGGCGGGTACGAGCGATAAGCTCGATAGCTTTATCCAGGCCATCGGCACCACGTCTATTCTGGAAACCGTGCGCAGTGGTGTCACCGGCATTGCCCGCGGTGACAAGGTGCTGAGTATCTGATTGCGTTGCACTGATATAAGCAAAAGCCCCCGGGGGAATTTCTCCGGGGGCTTTTTCATTTCGAGAGTAAGTGCCTTGCCTATTGCGTAGCCGTTGTTAGCGTTGGCGATTCCAGAAAGCATTGATCAACGGCTCTTTCAGGCGCTTTTCCAGCGCGAACAGGCCGATGTCGTAGGCCGTCAGTGGCGGCTGAATATCGTAGATGCGGATGCGTGCCGTCAGCGGGCTGTTATCGAGGACGATCTGCGGCACGACGCCAATGCCGAAGCCCAGGCTGACCATGCTGACGATGGCTTCGTTACCGCTGACCTGGGCATAGATGCGCGGTTTGATGGTGTGGCTTTTCAACCATCGGTCGGTGCGAGTTCGGGCGAGCCCTTCTTCTGAGAGAATCATCGGTACGTCTTTCCAGGTTTCTGTGCCGGGGTGCTTCAGTTGCTCCTCGGTTAGCAACTGGGGAGACAGTGGGCCGATAAAGCACAAGGCAGAACGGGCAATCGATTGAAATGCGACGCCAGTTGGCAAACTGTCGGGGCGGGCGCCGATGGCCAGGTCCTCCAGCCCTTCCTGTACGCGTTCAACGGCTTTTGCCGGGTCACCTGTGTGCAGCTTCATTTCAATGCGAGGGTAGTCCTGGCGAAAGCTGCTCAGGATGTCATAGAGGAAGCTATAGCTGGCGGTTACCGAGCAATAGAGCGAGAGCTCCCCATGCAGAATTAATTGATCCTGTTTGAAGGTTTGGCGCATGGCTTGCCAGCCGTTCATGACCTCGCTGGCATACTCGCGAAATTGCTGTCCTTCGCGGGTCAGGCGTACCGAGCGGTTGTCGCGTAGAAACAGCGGTGCGCCGAGTTCATCCTCAAGCTGCTTGATGCTGCGGCTAAGTGCAGAAGGACTGACATGCTGCTCGCGGCTGGTTTTGCCGAAGTGCAGGTTGTCGGCCAGGGAGAGAAAGAGCTGGAGTGTGTGGCTGTCCATTATCGTTTCAATTATCGGCATGTTGTGTTGCAAATATATCATTTTACGCAACGGTGCGAATCACTTAAGGTGTCTTCGTCGCGGTGCATGCACCCCATCTCCTTCGATTAAAAGAGCCAAAAACATGAAAGTTTATTACGACAAAGACTGTGACCTCTCGATCATCCAGGGCAAGAAAGTTGCCATCATTGGTTACGGTTCCCAGGGCCACGCCCAGGCGTGCAACCTGAAAGATTCCGGTGTCGACGTCACTGTTGGTCTGCGTAAAGGTTCGGCTACTGTTGCCAAGGCAGAAGCCCATGGCCTGAAAGTATCCGACGTGGCCAGTGCTGTTGCCGGTGCTGACCTGGTCATGATCCTGACTCCGGATGAATTCCAGTCCCAGCTGTACAAGAACGAGATCGAGCCGAGCATCAAGAAGGGCGCCACTCTGGCTTTCTCCCACGGCTTCGCGATCCACTACAACCAGGTTGTTCCGCGTAGCGATCTCGACGTGATCATGATCGCGCCGAAAGCGCCGGGTCACACTGTGCGCTCCGAGTTCGTCAAAGGTGGTGGTATCCCTGATCTGATTGCTGTCTATCAGGATGCTTCCGGGAATGCCAAGAATGTTGCCCTGTCTTACGCTTCCGGCGTAGGTGGCGGCCGTACCGGTATCATCGAAACCACCTTCAAGGATGAGACTGAAACCGATCTGTTCGGCGAACAAGCGGTTCTGTGTGGTGGTTGCGTTGAGTTGGTCAAAGCTGGCTTCGAAACCCTGGTAGACGCTGGCTACGCGCCAGAAATGGCCTATTTCGAGTGCTTGCACGAGCTGAAGCTGATCGTTGACCTCATGTACGAAGGCGGTATCGCCAACATGAACTACTCGATCTCCAATAATGCCGAGTACGGCGAGTACGTGACCGGCCCTGAAGTGATCAATGCCGAATCTCGTGCCGCCATGCGCAATGCGCTGAAGCGTATCCAGGATGGTGAGTACGCCAAGATGTTCATCCAGGAAGGTGCTACCAACTATGCATCCATGACGGCCTACCGTCGCAACAACGCGGCTCATGGTATTGAAGTGGTCGGTGAGAAGCTGCGTTCCATGATGCCGTGGATCTCGGCCAACAAAATCGTCGATAAGACTAAGAACTAAGGTTTTATGATGTAAGAAAAAACGCGGCCAAGGCCGCGTTTTTTCATGGTGTAGCAAGGCTTCTGGTATAAAGCCTGGGTGTGCATGGGTGCTTTCGTGAACGCTTAGCGTTGGTGCCTGTCGAATCTATCCAAATCCGTTGCAAGGTGTTGTTCATGAATGAACGTCCAGATGAGCCCAAGTCTCCCGTCGACGCCGAAGGTCTGCTGCCTATCGATGAGCATGTGGAGGAGGGGCGCGACGCAGAGGGGCGTAAGGTGCGCCACCGTGGCATCTATCTACTGCCAAATCTCTTTACCACGGCCAACCTGTTTGCTGGTTTCTACGCCATCATCAATGCCATGAACGGCAACTTCTATGTGGCTGCGGCGGCTGTGTTTGTGGCGATGGTGCTTGATGGTCTAGATGGGCGTGTGGCGCGCCTGACCAATACGCAGAGTGCGTTCGGTGCCGAGTATGACTCGCTGTCCGATATGGTTGCCTTTGGTGTGGCGCCGGCGCTTCTGGCGTTTGAGTGGGCGCTGGGTAGCATGGGTAAGGTTGGCTGGATGGTTGCCTTCATCTATGTGGCGGGTGCAGCGTTACGACTGGCGCGCTTCAATACGCAGATTGGCAGTGTTGATAAGCGCTACTTCATCGGCTTAGCCAGTCCAGCAGCAGCTGGTGTGGTGGCGGGAACGGTTTGGGCTTTCAGTGATTTCGGTATAAAGGGCTCGAACATGGCCTTTGTGGTCGCGATCCTGGTCGCAGCTGCTGGCATGCTGATGGTCAGCAATATCAAATACAACAGCTTTAAGGATCTCGACTTGAAGGGGCGTGTGCCTTTTGTGGCGATTCTGGCTGTGGTGCTGGTATTCGCGGTTGTGTTCAGTGATCCGCCGCGGATTCTGCTGATCATCTTCCTGGCCTATGCGGCCTCGGGGCCTGTTCAGTACCTACTGCGTTTGCGTCGCGGTAAGGGCGCCTAGTTACTGTGCTGTTGGTTCGACAAAGCCGTTGAAGCGCAAGCTTCAACGGCTTTGTCGTATGTGCAGGCGGTGCGGTGCTTGGTTCTGTTCGCAGTGGCTGCCGTGTCGGCGAAACAAATATGAAACAATCAGTTGACCTCAGGGTTTGAGTCCCTATAATGCGCAGCTCTTAAGGCACATGCGGCTCCTTAAACTTCTTATAAAACAAGAAGTTAGATTTAAATAAGGGGTTGCAAAGCAGCGAAAGCTGCGTAGAATGCGCCTTCTCTTCAGGGGTGATGTTTGAGTCTGAAGGGTTCGGTCGAGGTGATCGGAAGCGGTAGAAGGGGGTGTTGACAGTGGTTTTAAACGCTGTAGAATTCGCCGCCCGCTGACGAGAAGCTAGGTGTTGATCGAAAGCGCAAGTGGTTGAGATTGAAAAGAAATTTTCGAAATCGCTTGACGGAGAATGAGGCTGCTGTAGA
>NZ_QAIG01000010.1 GCF_003060885.1 Pseudomonas sp. HMWF032 | reverse complement strand
GCTGCTCTGACCCGCGTCTGCTCCGAAGTATTCGGTTCGGCCAAGGTTGACTTCGACAAGATCGACAGCGCTCCAGAAGAAAAAGCTCGCGGTATCACCATCAACACCGCTCACGTTGAATACGACTCGTCTGTGCGTCACTACGCACACGTTGACTGCCCAGGTCACGCCGACTACGTAAAAAACATGATCACCGGTGCTGCGCAGATGGACGGCGCTATCCTGGTTTGCTCGGCCGCTGATGGTCCGATGCCGCAAACTCGTGAGCACATCCTGCTGTCCCGTCAGGTGGGCGTTCCGTACATCGTTGTCTTCCTGAACAAGGCTGACATGGTTGACGACGCTGAGCTGCTGGAGCTGGTTGAAATGGAAGTGCGTGACCTGCTCAGCACTTACGATTTCCCAGGCGACGACACTCCGATCATCATCGGTTCCGCTCTGATGGCTCTGAACGGCCAAGACGACAACGAAATGGGCACCAGCGCTGTTAAGAAGCTGGTTGAAACTCTGGACAGCTACATCCCTGAGCCGGTTCGTGCAATCGACAAGCCGTTCCTGATGCCAATCGAAGACGTATTCTCGATCTCCGGTCGTGGCACCGTGGTAACTGGTCGTATCGAGCGCGGTATCGTCAAGATCCAGGAAGAAATCGAAATCGTTGGTCTGCGTGATACCACCAAGACCACCTGTACCGGTGTTGAAATGTTCCGCAAGCTGCTCGACGAAGGTCGTGCTGGCGAGAACTGCGGTGTTCTGCTGCGCGGCACCAAGCGTGACGACGTAGAGCGTGGCCAGGTTCTGGTCAAGCCAGGTTCGGTTAAGCCGCACACCACCTTCACTGCAGAAGTGTATGTGTTGAGCAAAGAAGAAGGCGGTCGTCATACTCCGTTCTTCAAAGGCTACCGTCCTCAGTTCTACTTCCGTACTACTGACGTAACTGGTAACTGCGAACTGCCGGAAGGCGTTGAGATGGTAATGCCAGGTGACAACATCCAGATGACTGTCACTCTGATCAAAACCATCGCAATGGAAGAGGGTCTGCGTTTCGCCATTCGTGAAGGCGGTCGTACCGTCGGCGCCGGCGT
>NZ_QAIG01000009.1 GCF_003060885.1 Pseudomonas sp. HMWF032 | reverse complement strand
GTGATACCGCGAGCTTTTTCTTCTGGAGCGCTGTCGATCTTGTCGAAGTCAACCTTGGCCGAACCGAATACTTCGGAGCAGACGCGGGTCAGAGCAGCGGTCAGAGTGGTTTTACCGTGGTCAACGTGACCGATAGTGCCAACGTTGACGTGCGGTTTGTTACGTTCAAATTTTTCTTTAGCCACGACAATTAACTCCTAGCTTAAAGGGGCTGAATCAGCCTTGTTTTTTGGTTACCGACTCGACGATGTGCGACGGAGCCGTATTGTATTTTTTGAATTCCATGGAGTAGCTTGCGCGACCCTGAGACATGGAACGGACGTCGGTCGCATAACCGAACATCTCACCCAGCGGAACTTCAGCACGAATCACCTTGCCGGAGATCGTGTCTTCCATACCCAGGATCATGCCACGACGACGGTTAAGGTCGCCCATCACATCACCCATGTAGTCTTCTGGGGTAACAACTTCTACCGCCATGATCGGCTCGAGCAACTCACCACCACCCTTCTGGGCCAGCTGCTTGGTCGCCATGGAAGCAGCCACCTTGAACGCCATCTCGTTGGAGTCGACGTCGTGGTAGGAACCATCGAACACGGTAGCCTTCAGGCCGATCAGCGGATAACCGGCAACAACGCCGTTCTTCATCTGCTCTTCGATACCCTTCTGGATCGCCGGGATGTATTCCTTCGGAATCACACCACCCACGACTTCGTTCAGGAACTGCAGACCTTCCTGACCTTCGTCAGCAGGTGCAAAGCGAACCCAGCAGTGACCGAACTGACCACGACCACCGGACTGACGAACGAACTTGCCTTCGATTTCACAGCTCTTCGTGATGCGCTCACGATAAGAAACCTGAGGCTTACCGATGTTGGCTTCGACGTTGAACTCGCGGCGCATGCGGTCGACCAGGATGTCCAGATGCAACTCGCCCATACCGGAGATGATCGTCTGACCCGTCTCTTCATCTGTTTTGACGCGGAAAGACGGGTCTTCCTGAGCAAGCTTGCCCAGTGCGATACCCATTTTTTCCTGGTCGTCCTTGGTCTTAGGCTCTACGGCAACCGAGATAACCGGCTCCGGGAAGTCCATGCGAACCAGGATGATTGGCTTGTCAGCGTTGCACAGAGTCTCACCCGTGGTGACGTCCTTCATGCCGATCAAGGCCGCGATGTCACCAGCGCGCACTTCCTTGATCTCTTCGCGGGCGTTTGCGTGCATTTGCACCATACGACCCACGCGCTCTTTTTTGCCTTTAACCGAGTTGATCACGCCGTCGCCGGAGGCCAACACGCCCGAGTAAACACGAACGAAGGTCAAGGTACCCACGAATGGGTCGGTAGCGATCTTGAACGCCAGCGCCGCGAACGGCTCGTCATCACTTGCATGGCGCTCCATTTCCTCTTCCTCGTTATCCGGGTTGGAACCCTTGATAGCAGGAATGTCGGTAGGGGCAGGCAGGAAGTCGATAACGGCGTCGAGAACCAGGGGAACACCCTTGTTCTTGAAGGAAGAACCGCAAACAGCCAGAACGATTTCGCCAGCGATAGTACGCTGACGCAGAGCCGACTTGATCTCAGCAACGGTAAGCTCTTCGCCTTCCAGGTACTTGTTCATCAGCTCTTCGTTGGCTTCAGCCGCAGCCTCAACCATGTTGCTGCGCCACTTCTCGGCCTCTTCCAGCAGTTCTGCCGGAATGTCCTTGCGCACAGGAACCATGCCCTTGTCAGCATCGTTCCAGTAGACAGCTTGCATGTTGATCAGATCGATCTGACCTTGGAAGTTGTCTTCAGAGCCGATGGCCAACTGAATCGGCACCGGAGTGTGGCCCAGACGCTGCTTGATCTGACCGATCACGCGCAGGAAGTCAGCACCGGCACGGTCCATCTTGTTGACGTAAACAAGACGCGGAACGCCGTACTTGTTGGCCTGACGCCATACGGTTTCCGACTGAGGCTCAACGCCCGAAGTACCACAGAACACAACCACCGCGCCGTCGAGTACACGCAGCGAACGCTCAACTTCAATGGTGAAGTCAACGTGGCCGGGGGTATCGATTACGTTGAAGCGATGCTCATCTTTGTACTGCTTCTCGGAACCTTTCCAGAAGGCGGTAATGGCAGCAGACGTAATGGTAATACCACGCTCCTGCTCCTGCACCATCCAGTCTGTGGTCGCGGCGCCGTCATGCACCTCGCCCATCTTGTGGCTTTTGCCAGTATAGAAAAGCACACGCTCGGTGGTCGTGGTTTTACCCGCGTCCACGTGAGCCACGATACCGATGTTACGGTAACGGTTAATCGGTGTAGTACGAGCCATAAAGCCCTCGCAAATTTAGAAGCGCGATAATTAGAAGCGGTAGTGCGAGAAAGCCTTGTTGGCCTCTGCCATGCGGTGCACGTCTTCACGCTTCTTAACTGCAGCACCTTTGCCTTCAGCGGCATCCAGCAATTCACCAGCCAAACGCAGAGCCATAGACTTCTCGCCACGCTTACGGGCGAAATCTACCAGCCAGCGCATGGCAAGAGCATTACGACGGGACGGGCGAACTTCGACCGGAACCTGGTAAGTAGCACCACCTACACGGCGCGACTTCACTTCGACCAGCGGAGCGATGGCGTCGAGAGCTTTCTCGAAGATTTCCAGGGGATCGCTGTTCTTACGCTCTTTAACCTTATCCAGGGCGCCATAAACAATACGCTCGGCAACGGCTTTCTTGCCGCTTTCCATTACGTGGTTCATGAACTTGGCCAGGATTTGGCTTCCGTATTTTGGATCGTCAAGCACTTCGCGCTTGGCTGCTACACGACGTCTTGGCATTTGATAAGCCCTCAAACGGTCTTCAGGTTAGCCCGGGACTGCACCCTGAGGTGGATGCCCGACCTTACTCTTATCGACTCAGAAAAATAGAAACTCGCAATTCAGTACAGAGCGCCGATTACTTCGGACGCTTGGTACCGTACTTCGAACGACCTTGCTTACGGTCTTTAACGCCGGAGGTATCCAGCGAACCGCGCACGGTGTGGTAACGCACACCTGGCAAGTCTTTTACACGGCCGCCACGAATCAGAACGACGCTGTGCTCTTGCAGGTTGTGGCCTTCACCGCCGATGTACGAGGAAACCTCGAAACCGTTGGTCAGGCGTACACGGCAAACTTTACGCAGTGCCGAGTTAGGTTTTTTCGGCGTAGTGGTATACACGCGAGTGCACACACCACGACGCTGCGGGCAGTTCTGCAGCGCAGGTACGTCGGATTTCTCGACGATACGCTTACGCGGCTGACGTACCAGCTGGTTGATAGTTGCCATCTTAAGCTCCACTGTTGTCTTGCGACGCTATTGCCCTACTAAGCAAAATGGCAGAGCACGTGCCCTGCCAAATTTAGGGGTGCATGAGTCTAAAGAGACTCACCGCCCCAGTCAAGACAAAGCCCCGCTACCGGAGTAGCGGGGCTTTGCACTCAATTACCGCTGGAGTTCAGCGCTTCGGTCAGTGCGGCTTCCACTTCACTGGCGCTGACACGTACCGGCTGGGCCGCTTCACGCTTACGCTTGCGTTCGCTGTGATAAGCCAGACCGGTACCAGCCGGGATCAGACGACCCACAACCACGTTTTCTTTCAGACCACGCAGGTAGTCGCGCTTGCCAGTAACCGCCGCCTCGGTGAGAACGCGAGTGGTTTCCTGGAAGGAGGCCGCCGAGATGAACGACTCGGTGGACAACGACGCCTTAGTGATACCCAGCAGCACGCGAGTGTACTTGGCCACGAACTTGTCTTCTGCAGCCAGACGCTCGTTTTCACCCAGTACCGCGGTCAGCTCCATCTGGTCGCCCTTGATGAAGGTGGAATCACCCGACTCAGCCACTTCGACCTTGCGCAGCATCTGCCGCAGGATGGTCTCGATGTGCTTGTCGTTGATCTTCACGCCCTGCAGGCGGTAAACGTCTTGGATCTCGTTGACGATGTACTTGGCCAGCGCACTGACGCCCAGCAGACGCAGGATGTCGTGTGGATCGCTCGGACCGTCGGAGATAACTTCACCCTTGTTGACCTGTTCGCCTTCGAACACGTTCAGGTGACGCCACTTCGGAATCAGCTCTTCGTATGGATCACTGCCATCGGTCGGCGTGATAACCAGACGACGCTTGCCTTTGGTTTCCTTACCGAACGAGATGGTGCCGCTGATTTCTGCGAGGATCGACGCTTCTTTCGGGCGACGCGCTTCGAACAGGTCAGCAACACGCGGCAGACCACCGGTGATGTCACGGGTCTTCGAGGTCTCTTGCGGGATACGAGCAATAACATCACCCACGCCCACCTGAGCACCGTTCGCCACACCCACCAGGGCGTTAGCCGGCAGGAAGTACTGAGCCGGCACATCGGTACCCGGCAGCAGCAGATCCTTACCATCTTCACCCACCATCTTAACGGCAGGGCGAATATCCTTGCCGGCAGCCGGACGATCCTTCGGATCGAGGACTTCGATGTTGGTCAGACCGGTCAGTTCGTCGGTCTGGCGCTTGATGGTGATGCCTTCTTCCATGCCCACATAGGTCACGGTACCTTTCATCTCGGTGACGATCGGGTGGGTGTGCGGGTCCCACTTGGCCACGATAGCGCCAGCGTCGACCTTGTCACCTTCCTTCACCGAAATCACGGCGCCGTACGGCAGTTTGTAGCGCTCACGCTCACGACCGAACTCGTCGGCAATCGCCAGCTCACCGGAACGCGATACCGCGACCAGGTTGCCGTCCAGACGCTCGACGTGCTTGAGGTTGTGCAGACGGACCGCACCACCATTCTTCACTTGTACGCTGTCAGCAGCCGAGGTCCGGCTGGCCGCACCACCGATGTGGAACGTACGCATGGTCAGCTGGGTGCCCGGTTCACCGATGGACTGGGCAGCAATAACGCCGACCGCTTCACCGATGTTGATCTGGTGACCACGTGCCAGGTCGCGACCGTAGCACTTGGCGCAGATGCCATAACGGGTTTCACAGGTGATTGGCGAACGTACGATCACTTCGTCGATGCTGTTCAGCTCAATGAACTCGACCCACTGCTCGTCAACCAGAGTACCAGCCGGCACGATCACATCGTCAGTGCCCGGCTTGAACACGTCCTTGGCGATCACTCGACCCAGTACGCGCTCACCCAGCGGCTCAACCACGTCACCGCCTTCAATGTGCGGCGTCATCAGCAGACCATGCTCGGTGCCGCAATCGATTGCAGTCACCACCAGGTCTTGCGCCACGTCAACCAGACGACGGGTCAGGTAACCGGAGTTCGCCGTTTTCAAGGCGGTATCCGCGAGACCTTTACGCGCACCGTGAGTGGAGATGAAGTACTGCAGAACCGACAGACCTTCGCGGAAGTTCGCGGTGATCGGCGTCTCGATGATCGAGCCGTCCGGCTTGGCCATCAGACCACGCATACCGGCCAGCTGACGGATCTGAGCGGCGCTACCACGTGCACCGGAGTCAGCCATCATGTACATCGAGTTGAACGACTCTTGCTCAACGGTCTTGCCTTCACGGTCGACCACTTTCTCTTTCGAGAGGTTGGCCATCATCGCTTTGGACACTTCGTCGTTGGCCTTGGACCAGAGGTCGATCACCTTGTTGTACTTCTCGCCCTGGGTCACCAGGCCGGAGGCGTACTGCGATTCGATCTCTTTAACTTCCTCGGTGGCGGCGTCAATGATGCGCGCCTTCTCATCCGGGATAACGAAGTCGTTCACGCCGATCGACACACCCGAGATGGTCGAGTAGGCAAAACCGGTGTACATCAGTTGGTCAGCGAAGATCACAGTGTCTTTCAAGCCAACGGTGCGGTAGCACTGGTTGATCAGCTTGGAGATCGCCTTCTTCTTCATCGATTGGTTGACCACGTCATACGACAGGCCGGCCGGTACAATCTGGAACAGCAGCGCACGGCCGACAGTGGTGTCGACGATGCGGGTGTTCTTGGTGATCGAACCGTCTTTTTCCTTGATGGTTTCGTTGATGCGCACTTTTACGCGCGCATGCAGCGAGGCTTCACCACCACGGAACACCCGGTCAACTTCCTGCAGGTCAGCGAATACGCGGCCTTCGCCTTTGGCATTGATCGCTTCGCGGGTCATGTAATACAGACCCAGTACCACGTCCTGCGAAGGAACGATGATTGGCTCACCGTTGGCAGGCGACAGGATGTTGTTGGTCGACATCATCAGTGCGCGCGCTTCCAGCTGGGCTTCCAGCGTCAGCGGAACGTGCACGGCCATCTGGTCACCGTCGAAGTCGGCGTTGTACGCGGCGCAGACCAACGGGTGCAGCTGAATCGCTTTACCTTCGATCAGAACCGGTTCAAACGCCTGGATGCCCAGACGGTGAAGGGTTGGTGCACGGTTGAGGAGTACGGGGTGTTCGCGAATCACTTCGGCGAGAACGTCCCACACCTCTGGCAGCTCGCGCTCGACCATCTTCTTGGCCGCCTTGATGGTGGTCGCCAAACCACGCATTTCCAGCTTGCCGAAGATGAACGGTTTGAACAGCTCAAGGGCCATCTTCTTCGGCAGACCGCACTGGTGCAGACGCAGAGTCGGACCCACGGTAATAACGGAACGACCGGAGTAGTCCACGCGCTTACCGAGCAAGTTCTGACGGAAGCGACCTTGCTTACCCTTGATCATGTCGGCCAAGGATTTCAGCGGACGCTTGTTCGAGCCGGTGATGGCGCGACCGCGACGGCCGTTGTCGAGCAGGGCGTCAACCGCTTCCTGCAGCATGCGCTTTTCGTTGCGCACGATGATGTCCGGTGCGGACAGGTCGAGCAGGCGCTTGAGGCGGTTGTTACGGTTGATCACGCGGCGATACAGATCGTTCAGATCCGAAGTCGCGAAACGGCCACCGTCGAGCGGAACCAGCGGACGCAGGTCTGGCGGCAGAACCGGCAGAACGGTCAACACCATCCACTCAGGCAGGTTGCCCGAACCGAGGAAAGCTTCCATCAGCTTCAGACGCTTGGACAGCTTCTTGATCTTGGTTTCCGAGTTGGTTTGCGGAATTTCTTCGCGCAGACGGCCAATCTCGTGCTCGAGGTCGATCGCGTGCAGCAGTTCGCGAACGGCTTCAGCGCCCATGCGAGCGTCGAAGTCATCACCGAACTCTTCGAGGGCTTCGAAGTACTGCTCGTCGTTCAGCAGCTGGCCTTTCTCCAGGGTGGTCATGCCCGGATCGATCACCACATAGCTCTCGAAGTAGAGCACGCGTTCGATATCACGCAGGGTCATGTCCATCAGCAAACCGATACGGCTCGGCAGCGATTTCAGGAACCAGATGTGGGCAACCGGCGACGCCAGTTCGATGTGCGCCATGCGCTCACGACGAACCTTGGCCAGGGCCACTTCAACGCCGCACTTCTCGCAGATCACACCGCGATGTTTCAAGCGCTTGTACTTACCGCACAGGCACTCGTAATCCTTGACTGGGCCAAAGATCTTGGCGCAGAACAGGCCGTCACGCTCGGGCTTGAACGTACGGTAGTTGATGGTTTCCGGCTTTTTAACTTCACCGAACGACCACGAGCGGATCATCTCAGGCGAAGCAAGGCCGATGCGAATGGCATCGAACTCTTCGACTTGACCCTGGTTTTTCAGCAAATTCAGTAGGTCTTTCAAGGCCTTTCCTCCTGGCGGAGCAGAGAGCGGGCTGTGCAGCCCCGCTCTCGATTCGCGTCACGTGTTATTCGGTTTCCAGATCGATGTCGATACCCAGCGAACGGATCTCTTTGATCAGTACGTTGAAGGACTCGGGCATGCCCGGCTCCATACGGTGATCACCGTCCACGATGTTTTTGTACATCTTGGTACGGCCGTTCACGTCGTCCGACTTCACGGTCAGCATTTCCTGCAGGGTGTAGGCGGCGCCGTAAGCTTCCAGTGCCCAGACCTCCATCTCACCGAAGCGCTGACCACCGAACTGCGCCTTACCACCCAGCGGCTGCTGAGTAACCAGGCTGTAGGAACCCGTGGAACGCGCGTGCATCTTGTCGTCCACCAGGTGGTTCAGTTTCAGCATGTACATGTAGCCAACGGTGGTCGGACGCTCGAACTGGTTACCCGTACGACCGTCGATCAAGCGCATTTGGCCGCTTTCTGGCAGGTCTGCCAGTTTCAGCATGGCCTTGATTTCGCTTTCCTTGGCACCATCGAACACCGGGGTGGCCATTGGCACGCCACCTTTGAGGTTATGCGCCAGTTTCAGGATTTCCTGATCGCTCAGTTCGTCCAGACTTTCCTGACGGCCACCGATCTCGTTGTAGATCTGCTGCAGGAACTTGCGCAGCTCGGCGACCTTGCGCTGCTCTTCGAGCATGCGGTTGATCTTCTCGCCCAGACCTTTGGCCGCGAGGCCCAGGTGGGTTTCGAGAATCTGACCGACGTTCATACGCGACGGTACGCCCAGTGGGTTGAGAACGATGTCCACCGGCGTACCGTTGACGTCGTGTGGCATGTCTTCAACCGGCATGATCACCGAGACCACACCCTTGTTACCGTGACGACCGGCCATCTTGTCACCCGGCTGGATGCGACGGCGGATGGCCAGGTAAACCTTGACGATCTTCAGCACACCCGGCGCCAGGTCATCGCCCTGTTGCAACTTGCGCTTCTTGTCTTCGAACTTGTCGTCGAGCAGCTGACGGCGGTCGGAGATGTAGGCCTGGGCCTTTTCCAACTGCTCGTTCAGGGCATCGTCAGCCATGCGCAGCTTGAACCACTGACCGCGCTCAAGGCCGTCGAGGAACTCGTCGGTGACTTCTGCGCCCTTCTTCAGGCCAGCGCCGCCTTCGGCTTTCTTGCCAACCAGTGCTGCACGCAGACGCTCAAAGGTTGCGCCTTCAACGATACGGAACTCTTCGTTCAGGTCCTTGCGGATCTCGTCGAGCTGGCTCTTCTCGATCGACAGGGCGCGCGCATCGCGCTCAACGCCATCACGGGTGAAGACCTGTACGTCGATAACGGTACCTTTGGTGCCAGTCGGCACACGCAGGGAGGTGTCCTTAACATCGGACGCCTTCTCACCGAAGATCGCACGCAGCAGCTTCTCTTCTGGAGTCAGTTGGGTTTCGCCTTTGGGCGTCACTTTACCAACCAGAATGTCGCCTGGGCCGACTTCAGCACCCACGTAAACGATACCGGCTTCGTCCAGCTTGTTCAGCGCAGACTCACCCACGTTCGGGATGTCGGAGGTGATTTCTTCCGAGCCAAGCTTGGTATCACGCGCCACACAGGTCAGTTCCTGAATGTGGATCGTGGTGAAGCGGTCTTCTTGCACCACGCGCTCGGAGAGGCAGATGGAGTCTTCGAAGTTGAAACCGTTCCACGGCATGAACGCCACGCGCATGTTCTGACCCAACGCCAGCTCACCCATATCGGTGGACGGGCCATCAGCCAGGATGTCGCTGCGTTCAACCTTGTCACCTTTGCTGACCAGCGGACGCTGGTTGATGCAGGTGTTCTGGTTGGAGCGGGTGTACTTGGTCAGGTTGTAGATGTCGACACCGGCTTCGCCAGTTTCTACTTCGTCATCATTAACGCGAACCACGATACGGCTGGCGTCGACGGAGTCGATCACACCGCCACGACGCGCCACGACACACACACCGGAGTCACGGGCGACGTTGCGCTCCATGCCGGTACCTACCAGCGGCTTGTCGGCGCGCAGAGTCGGTACAGCCTGACGCTGCATGTTCGAACCCATCAACGCACGGTTGGCGTCGTCGTGCTCGAGGAACGGAATCAGCGAGGCGGCAACCGAGACTACCTGCTTCGGCGAAACGTCCATCAGGGTGACGTCTTCCGGCGCCTTGACGGTGAATTCGTTGAGGTGACGTACGGCCACCAGCTCATCGACCAGCTGACCTTTGTCGTTCATGGTCGCCGAAGCCTGGGCGATCACGTGATCGGCCTCTTCGATGGCGGACAGGAACACGATCTCGTCGGTGACCAGGGTATCCTTCACCACACGGTACGGGCTTTCCAGGAAGCCGTACTGGTTGGTGCGGGCATAGGCCGCCAGGGAGTTGATCAGACCGATGTTCGGACCTTCAGGGGTCTCGATCGGGCACACACGGCCGTAGTGGGTCGGGTGTACGTCACGGACTTCGAAGCCGGCGCGCTCACGGGTCAGACCACCTGGGCCAAGAGCCGAAACACGGCGCTTGTGAGTGATCTCGGAAAGCGGGTTGTTCTGGTCCATAAACTGCGAGAGCTGGCTGGAGCCGAAGAACTCTTTCACCGCTGCCGCAACCGGCTTGGCGTTGATCAGGTCTTGCGGCATCAGGCCTTCGCTTTCGGCCATCGACAGACGCTCTTTGACCGCACGCTCAACACGTACCAGGCCAACGCGGAACTGGTTCTCGGCCATTTCGCCAACGCAGCGAACACGGCGGTTACCCAGGTGGTCGATGTCGTCGACGATGCCTTTACCGTTACGGATATCAACGAGGGTCTTGAGCACCTCGACGATATCTTCCTTGCTCAGCACGCCCGAACCTTCGATCTCGGTGCGACCGATACGACGGTTGAACTTCATGCGACCGACGGCCGACAGGTCGTAACGCTCGGCGCTGAAGAACAGGTTGTTGAACAGGGTCTCGGCAGCATCCTTGGTTGGCGGCTCGCCAGGACGCATCATGCGATAGATCTCGACCAGCGCTTCCAACTGATTGGTGGTGCTGTCGATCTTCAGGGTATCGGAGATGAACGGGCCGCAATCGATGTCATTGGTGTACAGCGTTTCGATGCGCACAACCTGAGCCTTGACCACTTTGGCCAGGATCTCGACGTTCAGCTCGGTGTTGCATTCGGCAATGATCTCGCCGGTAGCCGGGTGCACAATGGCCTTGGCAGAGGTGCGACCGATCAGGTAGTCGATCGGCACTTCCAGCTCTTTGATGCCAGCCTTGTCCAACTGGTTGATGTGGCGCGCGGTAATCCGGCGGCCCTGCTCAACAATGACCTTGCCCTTGTCGTCCCTGATGTCGAGGACAGCAATTTCACCACGCAGACGCTGCGGAACCAGTTCCAGGTTGAGCGATTCGCCCTTAACGTGGAAAACGTTGGTCGCGTAGAAGGCGTCCAGCACCTCTTCAGTGCTGTAACCCAGCGCGCGCAACAGCACGGACGCGGGGAGTTTGCGACGACGATCGATACGTACGAATACCGCATCTTTCGGGTCGAACTCGAAGTCCAGCCAGGAGCCGCGGTAAGGAATGATGCGAGCCGAGTACAGCAGCTTGCCCGAGCTGTGGGTCTTGCCACGGTCGTGGTCGAAGAACACACCCGGGGAGCGGTGCAGCTGGGACACGATAACACGCTCGGTACCGTTGATAACGAAGGTACCGTTTTCGGTCATGAGCGGAATTTCGCCCATGTACACTTCTTGCTCTTTGATGTCCTTGATCGCTTTGTTTGACGATTCTTTGTCGAAAATGATCAGACGGACTTTGACTCGCAGCGGCACGGCGAAAGTAACGCCACGCAGTACGCATTCTTTGACATCAAAAGCCGGCTCGCCCAGGCGATAACCGACATACTCCAGAGCAGCATTGCCGGAATAGCTGATAATCGGGAAAACAGACTTGAAGGCCGCATGCAGGCCAATGTCGCGGAACTGGTCCTTGGTCGCCCCTGCCTGCAGGAATTCGCGATACGAATCCAGCTGGATGGCCAGGAGATAAGGCACATCCATGACATCCGGCAACTTGCTAAAGTCCTTGCGGATACGTTTTTTCTCAGTATATGAGTAAGCCATCAGCGTTCCCCAGCTTGGTCACCTGCTTATTTGGCCGCTCCGACGGGAGTTGCCAGAAACTCTTGCAAACCCTAGGTTTGCACCGCCACCTCGGGCGGGATTTTCGCACCCCAGGCCAGCCAATGATTCGCCGACCTAGAACGGAAAAAGGCCGGTGGCAAAAGCCACCAGCCATCAGCCTTTCGCTCAACGCTTGGGCTGTAGACGCAAGGTCGTCGCTTACTTGAGCTCGACTTTGGCGCCAGCTTCTTCCAAAGCAGCTTTGGCTTTTTCAGCAGCGTCTTTAGCAACACCTTCCAGAACCATGCCTGGAGCGCCGTCAACTACAGCCTTGGCTTCTTTCAGGCCCAGACCGGTCAGTTCACGAACAGCCTTGATCACGTTAACTTTCTTCTCGCCAGCGTCGGCCAGGATAACGTTGAACTCGGTTTGCTCTTCAACAACAGCGGCAGCAACAGCTGGGCCAGCAGCGGCAACAGCAGCGGTAACACCGAAGGTTTCTTCCATTGCTTTGATCAGTTCAACAACTTCCAGAACGGTTTTCTGGCCGATTGCTTCGATGATTTGTTCGTTAGTCAGAGACATGACTTTAAATCCTGTATTGGGGTGACAGCCTACGCAGCCATCAAATTAAACATATGATTTTGAAAGGAACCACGCAGCCTTAGGCAGCGGAAGCTTCTTTCTGGTCGCGAATGGCCGCCAGAGTACGAGCCAGCTTGCTGGTGGCGCCTTGAATCACGCTCATCAGTCGTGCAATAGCTTCGTCGCGAGTTGGCAGCGAAGCCAACACATCGATCTCGTTTGCTGCGAGGAACTTGCCCTCGAACGCAGCTGCCTTGATCTCGAACTTGTCCTGACCCTTGGCAAACTCTTTGAAAATACGAGCAGCAGCGCCCGGATGTTCCTTGGAGAATGCAATCAGGGTCGGGCCTTTGAACACGTCGTTGAGAACCGAGTACTCGGTGCCTTCAACGGCGCGCTTGAGCAGGGTATTACGTACAACACGTACGTATACGCCAGCTTCGCGGGCCTCTTTACGGAGTCCGGTCATAGCGCCTACTGTCACACCGCGGGCATCAGCCACGACAGCGGACAGGGCACCTTTGGCAGCCTCGTTGACTTCAGCGACGATGGCCTTCTTGTCTTCGAGTTTAATTGCCACGGGTTTAACTCCTGCTTGTTACCGTTTCATCCGCCCGAAGGTGGATGTCGTTTTGGTGTCTGATTCGGTAAGAATCGGGAGCACCATCTGCGTAGGCTGTTGGTTTAAGGCTTTCGCCACCTACGGTCTTGGATAGCCCCCGCAAAGCAGGGACCCCAAACCTTCAAAACGGCGCAATCACTGCACCGCTTCATTTATTACGCGTCCAGCGAGCTCTGGTCGATGATCAGACCTGGGCCCATAGTGGTGCTCAGGGTAACGCGCTTCACGTAGACACCTTTCGAGGTCGACGGCTTCAGACGCTTGAGATCAGAGATCAGGGCTTCAACGTTCTGCTTCAGTTTCTCGGCATCAAAACCGACCTTACCGACGGAACCGTGGATAATGCCGTTCTTGTCAGTACGGAAGCGTACTTGACCAGCCTTGGCATTCTTCACCGCGGTAGCCACGTCAGGAGTCACGGTACCGACTTTCGGGTTAGGCATCAGACCACGAGGGCCGAGCACTTGACCCAACTGACCCACAACGCGCATCGCATCCGGGGAGGCAATTACTACGTCATAGTTCAGGTCGCCGCCCTTCATTTCAGCAGCCAGATCGTCCATGCCAACGCGGTCAGCGCCGGCAGCCAGAGCAGCTTCAGCAGCAGGCCCCTGGGTGAACACGGCTACGCGAACGCTTTTACCCGAGCCGTTCGGCAGAACGGTTGCACCACGAACAACCTGGTCGGATTTACGCGGGTCAACACCAAGGTTGACGGCAATATCTACAGACTCAGAAAACTTGACTGCCGACAGCTCAGCCAGCAGAGCGGCCGCTTCAACGAAGTTGTAAGCCTTACCAGCTTCAACCTTCTCAGCGATTGCCTTTTGACGCTTGGTCAACTTAGCCATTACACACCCTCCACGTTGAGGCCCATGCTACGAGCGGAGCCGGCGATAGTACGCACAGCTGCGTCCATATCAGCGGCAGTCAGATCAGCCTGCTTGGTTTTGGCGATCTCTTCCAGCTGAGCACGAGTGACAGTACCAACCTTGACGCTGTTCGGACGAGCCGAACCGCTGGTCAGGCCAGCAGCCTTCTTCAGCAGAACTGAAGCCGGGGTGCTTTTGGTTTCAAAGGTGAAGCTACGGTCGCTGTAAACGGTGATGATCACAGGAGTCGGCAGACCAGGTTCCATGCCCTGGGTACGGGCGTTGAACGCCTTGCAGAACTCCATGATGTTCACGCCATGCTGACCGAGAGCCGGACCGACGGGTGGCGACGGATTGGCTTGTGCAGCCTTTACTTGCAGCTTGATATAAGCCGTAATTTTCTTAGCCATGAGTTACTCCAGTTTTGGGTTCTAGCGCCTTACGGCTCCCCAGTTATTGCCTATTTATCCCAGTGACGACAAAACCCCGCAGCCCAGGGCTGCGGGGTAAGGGATGCTTGTGTCAGTTATGCCTTTTCGACCTGACTGAACTCCAGCTCGACCGGCGTAGAGCGACCAAAGATGGTCACTGCAACCTGAATTCGGCTCTTCTCGTAGTTCACTTCTTCAACCACACCACTGAAATCGGCAAACGGACCGTCAGTCACGCGCACCATCTCACCGGGCTCAAACAGTGTTTTTGGCTTAGGCTTGTCGCCGCTATCAGCAACACGACGCAGAATTGCATCAGCCTCTTTCTCGGTAATAGGCGCAGGCTTGTCAGCCGTCCCACCGATAAAGCCCATGACGCGAGGGGTGTCCTTGATTAAGTGCCAAGTCGCCTCGCTCATTTCCATCTGCACCAGAACATAGCCTGGAAAGAACTTACGCTCGCTCTTACGCTTCTGGCCATTACGCATCTCTACCACTTCTTCGGTAGGGACCAGAATTTCACCAAAAACGTCTTCCATACCAGCAAGCTTAACGCGCTCGATCAGCGAGCGCATAACATGCTTCTCGTAACCCGAGTAAGCATGCACAACGTACCAACGCTTAGCCACGGGACACCTTTAACCGACAATCAACGAAACAATCCAACCAAGCAGGGAATCAAGCCCCCACAACAGCAACGCCATCACCAAAACAACAGCAACAACAATCAGAGTTGTCTGCGTGGTTTCCTGGCGAGTTGGCCAAACGACCTTACGAATTTCAACGCGAGCTTCTTTTGCCAGCACCCAGAATGCTTGACCCTTCGAGGTTTGCAGCGCAATCACACCAGCCACCACAGCAATAACCAGCAGGGCTAGAACACGATACAGAATTGGCTCAGCAGAGAAATACTGATTACCAACCACGCCAGCAACCACCAGAGCAGCAACAGCCAGCCACTTAAGCAGATCAAAGCGGGATTCTTTGGCCTCAGCCTTAACATTCATCTACTAATATCCTGTAAAAAGACGCGCCAAATTCTAGGAAAATGGCAGGTCAGGAGGGAATCGAACCCCCAACCTACGGTTTTGGAGACCGTCGCTCTGCCAATTGAGCTACTGACCTAAAACAGAATCAGGCCGACCATTATGCCGGCCCGAACAAAGCAGATCAATCGATTAAGCGATGATCTTTGCAACTACGCCGGCGCCGACGGTACGACCGCCTTCACGAATGGCGAAACGCAGACCCTCTTCCATTGCGATGGTTTTGATCAGAGTGACAGTCATCTGGATGTT
>NZ_QAIG01000008.1:564754-583475 GCF_003060885.1 Pseudomonas sp. HMWF032 | reverse complement strand
ATCGTGAAAACGATCGGGGGTTTTACTTTTACCCGCAAAAACAAACCAGCCACTGTCGCGGCTTTGATAGGCAACATTACGGCACGTCGCTATCATGCTCTTGCGCACTTCCAGCAGAGTTCTTTACATGGCCGACCCGGCATCCCCTGACGCTTTCACCGAGCTTGAGCTCAAGCAGCTGATTGCCTGTCATGAGTGTGATCTGTTGATGCGTAAACCACCGACTGCAGCTGGTGATCGGGTTGAATGCCCGCGTTGCGGCTACGAGTTGTATACGCACCGCACGCAGGTTATCCGGCGCAGTATGGCGTTGGTGATTACCGCTTTGCTGCTGTATGTCCCAGCCAACTTCCTGCCGATCATGCGTCTTAATCTATTGGGGCAGGCGACCGAGGATACAGTCTGGAGTGGCGTTCTCGGGCTGTATAACAACGGTATGCAGGGCATCGCTGTTGTGGTCTTTTTGTGCAGCATGGCCGTGCCATTGCTCAAACTGTTGTGTCAGTTTGCTGTGTTGCTGAGTATCCGCCTGGATATTGGCCGCAGTTATGGCCTTTTGCTCTACCGTATTTATCATCACATGCGTGAGTGGGGCATGCTTGAGGTCTACCTGATGGGCATTCTGGTGGCCATTGTGAAGCTGGTCGATCTGGCCGAACTGAGTATTGGACTGGGGCTGCTGTGTTTCGTCGCGCTGTTACTGGTGCAGGTCTGGTTGGAGGTGACGATGTCGCCCCATCAGATCTGGGAAGCCCTGTCGGGAGAGGATGAGCATGCGTGCGATTGATGCTGGGCTGCTGATTTGTCATGAATGCCACCAGCTCAACCCGCAGCAGCGTGGTCACAAGCAGTTCTGTACACGTTGCGGTGGCCGCCTGCATGAGCGCAGACCTAACAGTCTGATACGTACCTGGGCGTTGCTGCTGACGGCTGCTGTGCTGTATATCCCAGCCAATCTACTGCCGATCATGACGGTCAACTCATTGGGCAAAGGACAGTCCGATACCATCATGTCGGGTGTCATCGAATTGGTGAACTACGGCATGCTGCCGATTGCCGCAGTGGTCTTCATTGCCAGTATTCTGGTGCCGACGTTCAAGCTGGTGGGCATTGCTCTGCTGCTGTATTCGGTGCAGCGCCATCAGCCGATGTCGGCGCGACAGCGGATATTGATGTACCGCTTTATCGAATGGATTGGGCGCTGGTCGATGCTCGACATCTTTGTCATCGCCATACTGGTGGCGGTGGTCAACTTCGGCAGCCTGGCCAGTATCGAACCTGGCTATGGCGCAACGGCTTTTGCCAGTGTGGTGGTGCTGACCATGCTCGCCGCTCTAACTTTTGACCCCCGCCTGATATGGGATAACACGGATTCGGATGACGACCATGAATGATTTGCCGTTAGCCAAGGCACTCCCAGCTTCGAACTGGTCGGCTATTTGGGTGCTGCCGCTGATTGCGCTGCTGATCGGCGGTTGGCTGGGATGGCGAGCCTATAGCGAAGCGGGCATCGAGATTCAGGTGACTTTCGAGACCGGTGAAGGCCTCCAGGCCGGCAAGACGGAAGTCATCTACAAGGGCATGTCGATTGGCAAGTTGACTGCGATGGAGTTGGACGACAGCGGCGAGCGGCGTGGCGTAAGAGCGACGCTGGAGATGGACAAGCGTGTGGAGCATCAACTGCTCAGCAACACCCGCTTCTGGCTGGTCAAACCGAGCGTTTCGCTGGCAGGGATTACTGGTTTGGAAACCCTGGTGTCAGGTAATTACATTGCCGCCAGCCCGGGTGATGGTGAGCCTACGCGCAAGTTCACTGCACTCAATGAGCCGCCACCGCTGGCCGATACCGCTCCCGGCCTGCACCTGACGCTCAAGGCCGAGCGCCTGGGTTCGTTGAATCGCGACAGTCCGGTGTTCTACAAGCAGATCCAAGTTGGCCGGGTTAAAAGTTACGCGCTGCTAGAGGACCAGAGTCAGGTTGAGGTGAAGGTGTTTATTCAACCGGAGTTTGCCTCCTTGGTACGCAAACACACGCGCTTCTGGAACGCCAGCGGTGTGTCCATCGATGCGGGGCTCTCGGGGGTGAAAGTGCGCACCGAGTCGCTGGCGAGCATCGTGGCGGGTGGTATTGCCTTTGCTACCCCGGAACACCGCAAGGACAGCCCGCCGACCGATCCGTCCTTGCCATTCCGCTTGTATGAAGACTTCGACACGGCGCAGGCCGGCATCCGCGTCAATCTCGCCCTGCATGACTTTGAAGGGCTGGAGCCTGGACGCACACCGGTAATGTACAAGGGTATCCAGGTCGGGCACATGAAGACGTTCAAGATCGATGACGACCTCAGCGGTGCGCGGGTTGAACTGATGCTGGACCCGCGCACAGAAGACTATCTGGTGCAAGGCACCGATTTCTGGGTGGTTAGACCATCGATTTCCCTGGCCGGTATTACCGGGCTGGAGGCACTGGTCAAGGGCAACTACATTGCCATTCGCCCGGGTGAGAAGGGCGCTGCGCCCGCGCGTGATTTTGCTGCCAGGGCCAAGGCGCCACCGCTCGATCTGGCCGCGCCTGGCTTGCACCTGGTGTTGTTCAGCGACGCGCGTGGCTCGCTGGAGGTCGGTAGCCCGATTTTGTTCAAGCAAGTCAAGGTAGGCTCGGTGCAGAGCTATCAACTGTCGCGGGATAACACACAAGTGGCGTTTGGTGTGCACATTGAGCCTGAGTATGCCCATCTGGTGAACAGCAGTACGCGCTTCTGGAATGCCAGTGGCATTACCCTCAAAGGCGGTTTGTCCGGTGTCGAGGTCAAGAGCGAGTCCTTGCAGACCCTGCTTGCTGGGGGGGTCGCCTTCGAGACACCAGATCCAAAAGCCGCCAAGGATGATAAGCGGGTGCAGCGCTTCAACCTCTACAGCAGCCAGGAGCAGGCGTTGGAGAAAGGCGTGGCCTTGACCATCCGTGTGCCTCGTGGAGATGGGCTGAATCCGGGTACGGCGATTCGTTACAAGGGCCTGGACGTTGGCAAGGTTGAGCGTATCGAGCTCACCGATGATCTGCAGGCGGTGGTACTCCACGCCCGGGTTACCCAGGCGACGCAGCAGATTGCCCGGGTAGGCACGCAATTCTGGGTGGTCAAGCCAGAGGTCAGCCTGACCCGCGCCGCCAACCTGGAAACTCTGGTCACCGGCCAGTATCTGGAAGTGCAGCCCTCAAATCAGAAGGGCGCTGTGCAGCTGAGCTTTACGGCTGCCGAAGCACCGCCTAAAGCCAATGCCCGTGAGCAGGGCCTGCGTCTGGTGTTGAGTGCCGCACGGCGTGGGTCGATCAAGCCGGGTGTGGTGGTCAGTTACCGCGAGGTGCCGGTGGGCAAAGTCACCGATTTTGAGCTGGGACCGACCTCGGATCGCGTGTTGATCCATATCCTGATCGAGCCGCGTTATGCACCGCTGGTGCGTACTGGCAGCCGCTTCTGGAATGCCAGCGGCATTGGTGTGGATGCGGGGTTGTTCAGTGGCGTGAAGGTGCGTACCGAGTCGCTGGAGGCTTTGCTGGAGGGCGGTATTGCCTTTGCTTCGCCGGATAACCCGCAAATGGGCGGGCCGGCGCAGGCTGGGCAGACCTTTGCCTTGCATGATGAGGTCAAGGAAGAGTGGTTACGCTGGGCGCCGAAGATCGCGCTGGAGAAATAACCGACGAGGGCCGCCATTGCGGCCCTCGTGCGTTGGGGGTTCTGCTGTCATCCGCTTGGTGGGTTACGCGGCGGCGGAGTTCTTCGTTGTATCGATGAAACGTTTCCGCGCCGCTAACCCACCCTACGTCCCTAGGCCGGTTCGGCTGTTGCGGTCGTTGGCTCGACTTTGCTCTTGGTGCTGTCGCGGCGCTGGATGTATTTCCAGTCCGCTTCATCGATATAGATGCCATTGGGCCCACTGCCGCCTTCCAGGTCGATGGCCACGTGAGCCGAGACCTGCGGTTTCACCGAGGCAAGAATAGGTACAAAGCCCAGTTGCAGGCTGGTTTCGATCAGCGCCTGCTGGTTCTTTTCATCGATATCCGCCGCCTCGTCCAGGTAGTAAGGCAAGCGCACCTTGCCGGCCTGGTCGCGGTCCATCAAGTGCAGCAACAAGTACATGTTGGTCAGCGCCTTGATGGTCATGGTGGTGCCGTTCGACGCCGCGCCATCGATGTCGGTGTGGATCACCGGCTGGCCATGCACCTTGGTGATCTCGAAGGCCAGCTCGAACAGATCCTTCAAACCCAACTGGTTATGGTTGGCGGCGACCAGACGCGACAGATAGTCCTTGGCCTCCTCGTTCTTGCTGTCCTGTTCGCTGCTCTGTTGCAGGTCGAACACCGAGAGGGTTTCGCCTTCTTCGTACTGGCCGGCGCTGTGGATGATCTGGTCGATGTGTTTAAGCGCATCTTTATTCGGGGCGAGGACAATGCGGAAGCTTTCCAGGTTGGACACCTGACGCTTGTTGATTTCGCGGTTGAACAGCGCCAGTTGGTGTTCCAGGTTGTCGTAGTCGCTGCGGATATTGCGCAGGGTACGGGCGATGTCAGTGACCGCCGCGCGGCGCGCCTTGGCCAGGGTAATGGCTTCATCCTGGCGGTGGGCGTAAGCGTTGACCAGCAGATGCAGACGGCGCTCGACGTCATCTTCGCTGTCGAACTTGGCCACACCTTTGAGGCGCACCTGGGCGTACAGTGCCTCGATCTGCCCGTCGACACGTTGCAGGCCTTGCCAGGCGTCTTGGTAGTCGTTGAGCAGCGGCAGCAGGTTATCCAGCGAGTCGTCCACCGGGTCGGTAAACGGCGTGCCGAACGGCAGGTTGGCCGGTAGCAGTTGGCGACGACGCAGGGCATCTTCCAGCGTGCGTTCCTTGGCTTCCAGATCGGCGAGCTGACGGCTGACCAGTTGCAGCTTGGCGGAGAGCTGCTGCACGCGTTCGGTAAAGGCATCGGCGGCGCGCTTGAGCTCGTCCTGGGCGGCTTCCAGTTGAGCCAGCTGCTCCAGTTTCGGCGGCTCTTCCACGGCCAGGGTCTGGCTTTTGCGGAAGTCTTCCAGGGCTTTCTGCGCATCCAGCACGGCCTGGTAGAACTGCTCGGCCTGAGCCTTGCTCGCTGCGCGGTCGGCCGCTACGGCCTGTTGGGTTTTCAGCTGTTTGTATTCGCGATCCAGACGGTCTTTCTGGTCGCGCAGGGCGGCGCGGTCGGCCAGCGCTTGCAGGGCCGGCGGCTCGATCTGCGAGAGGTCGATGCTCAGGCCGGGCACTTCGAAGTGTTCACCTTTAAAACCATCAAGGATGGCTTCGAGGGATTTGACCCAAGCGTCGCCCTCGGTGATCTGAATGCCTTTCTCACCCAGCGGCAGGCTAAACAGTTGGCCGTTGAACAGGCGCATCAGGCGGTCGACGTCCTGCTGGCTGAACTCTTCGCGCAAGCGTGAGTAGCTGTTGTTGTCGGCGTGTTCGAGTTGCTGCTTGACCGACTTTAAGCGCTTCTCCAAGTCGCGCAGACGCTCATCTAAGTCCTCGGCGGAGAACTGCCGTGACTGCGCCAGTGCGCCGGCCAGTTCGTCGTGGGCGTCCTTGGCGGCCAGCAGCTGTTCTTCCAGCACCTTGGCGTCGGTGACCAGGGCGAAACGGTTTTTCAGCACTGATAACTCGCCGAGCCAGCGCTGGATTTCGCTGATCTCGCGCTCCATGCGCATCAGTTCCTGTGTGCCGCCACGTTGTTCCTGTTGCAGGCCGTCCTGCTCGCCACGGTAGTGTTCGGCCTGGATCACCAGTTCCTCGCGGCGCGCGCCAGCGTAGTCCTGCCAGGTGCCGAGCAGCGAATCGAGCAGCGGCGAGAGGCGGTGCAACTTGCCGCGCAGCAGTTCGCGCTGGGCCACGCCAGCGGCCAGCGCTTCAATCAGCGGGCCGGCGGTGACGAGGGCTTGATAGTCCTGTTCCATGCGCCGCACATCGCGGAAGGCTTCTTCGGTGGCGGCGATGTAGTCGACGCTGCCCGAGCGCAGGCTGTGCTCGAAGGCATCGAGGAACAGCTGTTTGAGTTTGGCAGCAGTGATTTCGCGCATGTGCAGCAGGTTGATAAACAGCGCGCGGAAGGTTTTCAGGCTCTGCTCGCTGGTCGACCGCAGCGGAATAAGCGTCAGGTCCAGCGGAATCGAGGTATGCCCGCCGACCAGCAGGCGGCGCAGCTCTTCCGGCTTCAGTTCGTAGGCCTTGATGCCCTCGCGCTCCAGGTTGTTGAACAGCTCGCGTTGACGCAGGCAGGTGCCGTTCTTCTGGTAGTGCTCCAGATTCAGGGTGCCCTGGTAGGCGAAGAACTGGTGGCCAAAACCGCCGCCCGGGCCGCGACCGGCCACGCCGATGACATGCGGGCCATGGGGCAGGGCGACTTCGACGAGGATGTAGCTGGTGTCGCTGGCGAAGTAGAACTTACGCGACTGCTCCAGGCTGTACTTGCCGAAGCTCATGTCCGACATGCGCGCCAGAATCGGGAACTGCAGGGCGTTGATCGAGGCGGATTTACCGAGGTTGTTGGCCCCGTAAACCGACAGCGGGTTTTCCAGCGGGAACAGGCCGAGGCTGTAACCGGCGGTATTCAGTAGGGCGAAGCGGCGGATGCCGTAGCGTTCCTGGCTCATGCATCCATCTCCTGGGCGTTACGTTCTTCGGCCATGGCGCGGGCCAGGGCGTCTTCTTCGGATTCGTCGGCATCGTTCTCTGCGAGGCTGATGATCTCGTCTTCGACCTCTTCATCTTGCAGCACCGGTGTTGGCAGCGGCAGGCTGCTGTGCAATGTGGCGGCTAGGTCACGGTCTTGCTGCACGGAGAGGCACACATCGAGGAAGCGATGCATAGGCGCGAGGAAGCGGTAGATGCCGTTGTCTTCACTGGCAAAACCGAGCTGAGTCAGGCGGCGCATGACTTTTTCTTCCAGCTCTTCGACGCTGGTGACTTCGGCTTGCAGAAACAGGTCGCGGTATTTCTCCAGCAGCGCTGGCAGCTCGTCGCGGCCTAGGCTACCGCCGTCGAGCACAGCCAGCGGGTCGCGGCCCTGATCGGCCAGGTGCTCGACCAAAATGAAGGTAAACAGCGCCAGGCGTTGCGCGGTTTTGTTCACCTGCGCGCCCATTTGCTCGGGCACGAAATAGTAGAAACCACGGCTGTCGCACGTCAGTTCATAGCCGAGCGCCTTAAACAGGGCGCGGTACTGATCCTGCTGGCCGGCCAGCTGGGTATAGAGTTCTGGATTGCTGCGGCTGATGTGGTAGCCCTTGAACAGCTCGCGGAAGATCGGCGCAAGCTGGGTCAGTTCTTTTAGGTCGATATTCATAGGGCGGTGGTCCCGGCCGGCTTGATCAGGGCAAAGGAGCTCAGGCTGACCTGATGCTCGCGGGTGAGGTAGTCGCGGCGCTCCAGGCGCTCGCGCTGGAAGCGGCCATCGCGCGACAAGCGCGAGAACCAGTAGAGCAATTCGTCGGTGGCGCCTTCGGGCTCCTGTTCCAGCAGCCAGACCATCAGGTCCGGCAGCGGCAGGGCCTGCTCGCAGCGTTCGATCATCTCCCGCGCGGTGCGTGGCGCGCGTGGTGCTTCGCCTTTGCGGCTGCTGTGCGCTTTGGGGAACTGCGCCGGTTTTGGCTCGAAGCGGGCTAGGGCGTAGACATAGGCCTCAACCTGCGAAGCGGTGCCGAGAAAGGTGCTTTGCGGGCGGCTGAACAGCGGCAGTGAGGCTTGTGGCACGGCGTCCAGGCCCTTTTTGCGAATGGCCGACAGGGCGAGTGCTGCGCCACGGGTCACGGCGTTATGCCGGCGTGCTTCTTCGCGCAGTGGCAAGAGCAACTCGCGGGCGCGGCGCAGGGTCAGCTGAGCGGTGGTCTGCATTTCCAGGATGCGCGCATGGGTGCGTAGCAGCAGGTCGTCATCCACCAGCTGGCCGAGGCGCTGCTGTTCGCCTAGCAGGCGCAGCAGCACGTGTTCGACGCGGTAGACGCCCTGTTCGAAAGCGCCGTCGGCGGCGACCAGCTGGATCATCGGCTCGACGTATTCGTCCCAGGTGGCCAGCACTTCGGCGTAGCGCTGGCGCAGCGGAATCTGCCTATCTGAGGTCTTGGCTCGGTCGGCCACGGCCACCAACGCTTGCTCGTCGTTGGCCAGCTTCTTCAGCACGTCGCGTACGCGCATATCGAGCAGACGCAGTTGACGTGCCAGATCGGCGGCGTCGCGCACCTCGAAAGCATCCTTGATATAGCCGGCCAAACGCTCCAGATGGCGCAGGTAGGCCTCGATTTCCAAGCACAGGCCCAAGCGGTGCTCGCGCCGAAGGTAGGCGAGGAAGTCGTGAATCTGTGCGTTCAACTCGAAGCGATTGGGGCTCTTGGCCACCGGCACCAGGATATCCAGGCGAATCCACTGGTCGAGCAGGGCGGTGATGTCGGTGGGGCTGCCGTCTGGCAGTTGCACGGCCAGTTGGTTGCGCAGCTCCACCAAGCTCAGGGTGCCGGCATCGAAGCGCTCGCACAGCGGCTCCAGCAACGTCCAGTGTTCAGCAAGGGCGCGCAGTACGCGCTTGGGATCAATCATCGGGGCATCCGCTCCGCGGGCTTTCGCAAAAAACGCCGATTGTACTGCAAGGCGCGGCCAAGGCTTGAGTGTCAGTCATCGTCTGTGCGCCGCTCGGGCGGATGTAACCCGTGGTGTGGTGATGGGTAACAGCCTGACGGCTGCCTGTGACGAGTTTCTCGGGTTTTCTCGACTATGGGTCGGCACATTCAAAGGGCGAGCTTTTTATAGTGCTAATCAAGGCGTGGAGTCTTACAGAGACCTGCCACCGATAATAAAAAACAAGGAATTTGCCATGCGCCCAGCTTTGCGCTTTGCCAAGACTGCCTGTGTGTTGATCAGCTCGGCGTTAATGAGTGTGGCTGCCCATGGGGCAATGGTTGAGTTGGCCGACAGTGAATTGTCAGAAGTCACTGGCCAGGCTTTCATCAACCTGGCCACTGATAGCTATGCAGGGGTCAATTACACCCGCATCAATTTCGGCATGGACATTGAAACCCAGTTGAATATGAACAAGCTCAAGCTGGGCTTGTATGGCCGCACGGGTGAGGCTGCCAATACAGCAGATATCAATATCGACAATTTTGCCCTGGGGTCGGTGAATGCGAACGACACAATTAACCCATTCCGTATTTCCAACCCCTTTCTAGAGCTGGCCTACAAAGACAACAAGGTAGTGGGTGTGCGCCTCGGCTTTGGTGAAGCGCAGGGGCATTTATCCGGCAATATCAATACTTACACCGGTAATCTGGCCATCGATATCTTTGGCAAAGGTAGTTATCTGGGGCCGAAAATGAATTGCGGCTGGGATCCAATCTGCGGCATCGCAAAGTCACTTGTAAGTGGCACTTGGGCAAATGATGAGTTCAAAGCGCAGGCATCACTGGTCAACGGGGCCGGCAATGCAGATCCTGTGCGCGGCACCATGGCTGGCCTGCCTGATGGCACAACCCTCTCCATGCCCGCTTCAGGTGCTGTTGCTAACTTTTTGCTGGGGTTATTTAAGTCGCAGGACTGCGGTTTGCTGGGCGTTAGTACCTGCTTCAATCTTTCCGATTACGGCAGCATTCCTGTGGGTAAGTTTGACAATCAGACCCAGCAGTTTGTCGGCACTGCCAATGGTGTATTCCTCTCGATGCAGACGGAAAACGTGCAGTGGCGCGATCAGCAGGATGCCAGCAAGTTCATCACGGCCCTGGCGGGTGCTTTTATGAACTTGCCGCGCAATGCCGATGGTACGGCAGCCATTAACCTAAGCTTCCAGCAAGCGCTGGAAGGCATTGCACGCAAAGATACCTGTCTCGGCTCTGCGACTCACGGGTGCTAATCATGCTTCGATCAATTGGTTTCTGCGTATTGCTTTCGGTGACCACCTGCAGTGTTGCGGAGCTGCAGGAGTTGGCTGACGAAGAGCTGTCAGTGGTTCAGGGGGCCGGATTCGGTTTCGTGCTGGACGGCATCATGCTGGATGCGTCAGCCGCCAATATCACCATCAATGATATTGAGCGGGTCAAGGCCGACGGCACCAAGGAGAACATGCCGGTCAAATTATCGGAGTTCTACCTGAGCGGCAGCGGCAGTAACAAAGGAGCCAACAAGACTCCGGTTACATTGGGGCGGCTGAACCACCCCTTTACCGTAACCCTGGGTAAGGGCGAAGAAATGCGTGCGCTCAGTGACACCTGGGAACTGCGCAGTAAGGTCGTACGCGAGGGGGGCGTCAACAAGACGGTTCAATACTGGGCGCCCAGTGGTGCATCGCAATGGGTGCAGACCACGCCGAGCAATGTGGCGGTGCTAACACTGGCCTTTCCGGAACGCATGACCTCGGGCGGTTCAAGCTGTATCAGCGGTTTCGCCGGTGCAGGGTTGAACTGCTCAAGTGACCCAAGCGGTCGTGCTGATCTGGGCATGCGCTTTGATTTCAGCGTGGGGGGAGGGCGTAAGGATATTCTCGATTTTGACTTGGCCCAGTTGACCATGGATGGCTCTTATTTGCGGTTGTGGGGGGATAACAGTCGCAAGCAGTTGGTGGGCGAAGCCTTGATCAATATCTTTGCCAAACACCTTGATATCAGTGCCTGTACAGCACCGGAGGCAGCTGCCAATTGCAGCGCTGCGGCGGCCTTGGGCGGCACGCTGTATCTGACCAATGCCTACGCCAATATTGCGCTGGGCTATGGTAAATCGCAGCCGCTGCAGTTTGACGTGAACAGCAACGGTCAATTTGTTCTGGAACTTAGCAACCCTGTGAATACCAGCGGTACGGCTGCCCAGCGCAATGCTCAGGCGGCAGACTTCTATGCCAATACCCCGCGCACCAATCTGGTATTCGACAACATGAATATCGGTTACGGACGGCCACCCGCCAACGGGTTCGCCAACATGCCGGGGGCGGTGGTGAACTCGAATGGTCAGGCCGTGGTAGGGGCTGGCGGCTTGAACGGCGGCTTTAACTTCGGTCGCAATGAAATTTCGGGGCTGAGCTTCAACTATCTGAAGGTGACCAGCCGTGATCTCTAGATTCGGGATAGTCGTGGTGTTCATGTTGGCAATGCCGGCGCTTGCCGAAATGCAGGCGCTGGATGACAACACGTTGAGCAGCATGAATGGTCAGGGCGGGGTGTATCTGTCTGGCGAGTTCAGTATCAACAAGGATGGCGGTGTGTTGTGGAGCAAACCGGCCAGCAACAACCCCAGCACGTGGACGGCCAGCCAACGTAGCTGCGCCAATGCGGGCGCCAGTACAGCGGAGAACTGCGGTATGCGCATCGCTATTCGTTCGGAAGAAGTTGGCGGATGGTATGTACTGGACAACCTCAAGGGTGTGTTCAGTTTCGAAGGGCTGACGTTGCGTACGCGGACGATCAACAGTGGTTTTAATGGTGATGGCGCAGCCTTCAATAAGGATGTATTGGAGTTCGGCCTGCCCAACGAGGTGAAGTTCAAGGATGGCAGCTTTGCCTTTGGCGTGGCTAACCAGGGCGGCTGGCAGAACAAGTCGCTGAGTGTGGCCAACGGCGGCAATCCGTCGTATCAGCAGACCAATATTTTCTCGGCGAAGATTGATGGCACCATCCGCATGCAAGGCAACGTGCTGATCTTTCCGCAGAACTGAGGAGCAGAGCCATGCACCGTCACTCGCTGTTGTTGCTCGCACTTCTGAGTCCGCTTACGCAGGCCATGCAGGCGCTGGATGATCAAGCGTTGTCATCCGTCAGCGGACGTGACGGTATCAGCCTGCAAACCAGTGGCGGTGGCTGGTCGGCGGGTAGTGTTAATTACACGCAGGATGGCCAGACCCTTAGCCTCAAGGGTGTCAGTGGCACACCGCAAACAGCGGGCAGCAACTCGACCACCACGCTTGATGTAGTCGGCGATCAATTGCAGGTGCAGCACAGCGGCAGTGCCCAGGTGCTGAGTGTGGATAACATCGAATTGGCTGGCAGCAGCAAAAGCTTTGGCGCCTTTCGTGCATTCTTCACCCTGGGCGCCAGCCTCAAACTGAGTGGCGGGGGGGCCAGCGGTGTCAGTGGTTTCAGCGTGGATGACAGTCAGCTGTCGCTGAGCGCGGCGACCTTCTATTACCGCGACAATGGCTTTGACCTGATTGTCAAAGGCCTGTCGTTCGATACCTACCTGAACAACGCCTACCTGGATATTGTTAGCGGCGGCAGTGGCCAGGAGATCAAGATGGACCTGGGTACCTCACGCTTTGTTGGCTCGATTGCCGGCATCAGCCTTGATCTGGCCCATGGCGACCCGACGCCAGGTGTGGCGGTGACGCCGAGCACTCCCGATCTGCGTGACGTGGATGCACCGCGCAGCTTCGGCAAACTGGACATGGACTTGCGCCTGGGCGGCAGTATCAGCATTGCGGGTGGCGGGGCCAGTGGCGAAGGACTGCGGATCAAACCGAATATCACCATCGCCAACAGCCTGTTCCAGTATCAGGATGAAGGCGTGCTGCGCGCCGAGAACTTTGCCGGCAGCCTGATCAGCAATTCCGGTTTGACCCTGGATCTTGAACAGGATGGTGTTGGCAGTTACGCCAAAGTCGCCTTTCAAGATTTGAATCTCAACGCCACGCTGGGCGGTCTAATCATGGGCAACCCGAGCAATCAGAAACTCGGCGGCCTGGCGGTGGATCTGAACTTCCTCGACCAGGGCGCACGGCAAAACTGGCTGAAGCTGCGCCCGGGCGGTGACCCTAACTCGGGGCAAAAAGGTATCAGCGCCGACCTCAGCTGGAACATGGTCAACAGCTCGTTGGCGCTCACCGATAACGGTAACAGCATGTGGTTCAGCGGCCTGCGCACCCATGGCACGGGGCAGTTTACGTTTGACCTGACCAAGAGCTGCGCGGCGGGTGTCTCTGCCAGTTGCTATGCCGGTACCAATACCGACATGAACAGCGGTGGTTATAACGGTCACTTCGACGGCATGCGCTTGGGTTTCAAGAACGTGGTCGGTAGTTACAGTTTTGATGGTCTGCGTGTCGGCACACCTGGCGCACCGCTGCAGGGCGGTACCGAACTGCTGGTTCTAATGGAAATATTCCCGGCCTATGACTTTACCCTCAATGGCCACATCACCCTCAAGGCGGGCGGGGCGACGGGCGATGGTCTGCGTTACAACGCCGACTTCTATATGAGTGAAGCCAATGCGGCGATTACCGTCGACGAGAATGGCCGAGGCCTTTGGTTGGCAGGTAGCAGCTATGACATCCACTTTCGTGATGGCTCGCTGGATATCAGCAATAACGGCGTCGAGCTGCGCAAGGGGACGTACTGGTCCAAGCTTGATGTGAACGATGTGCGCTGGGGTGACCGGCAAACCGGTAGCAGCATTGGTCGTTTAGTGCTCAAACGCTATGAGCAAGGTTCGACCCTGGCCATTAATTCGGGCGGTGCTGGTGCGCTGTGCGTCGGCGGCAGCGGCAGTACTTCCAGCGCCTGTGTGGCCAGTGGCGGGCGTTGGGAAGATCGCGGTGACGAAGGCATCTCGGTCAAGCTGAAGAACGTGTTTGTACGTGATGGCTCCGGTAACCCGGCCAATAGCGTATCGAATAACGAGAAGCGCAATCAGATCATCATTGAAACCGGGCGGGTCAATAAGGTGAACGGCACAGGCAGCCAGTTGGTGGTGGACAACTTCCACACGTCTGACGGTAACCCGAGTAACCCGAACGCCAATGTCTATGGGTTCAATGTCGACCTCAACCTAGACGTGGCGCCGACCAAGGTCTGCAATAAATCAGCTGCCGGTTGTACGCCAGTCAGCCCCGATCCGCTTGGCTTTGCGGTCAACGGCCGGGTGCATTTCAAGGAAGTGAACATCGACCGGATTCAGAATGTTCATCCCACTGGCGGTGCCGTGACTTCGATGTACGGGGTCAAGCTGCAGAACGCCGATATCCGCGCCAACCTGACGGCCACGCCGATCAATTGATCCGCACAACCCCGGCGCGTTAACGCTGGGGTACGTCATACCCCTGTCACTCTGACTGGTCATCCTGCGGCGCGTGGGTTGTTTCACGTTGGCCGCGCAGTCGTTGCCGATAGTCACTGAATCGACGAAATATCCCCACTGCTCTTTCGGTATGTGCCGGTTGTCGGCACAATTCGCCTCCACTTTTCGGGGAGGGGTCAGCTTTGCTGATTGCCTGCCGGCCGACTTTGCATAGCATTCGGGGCACAGACACGCAGATGATCAAGACGCCGTACTACCTCATCGACAAGCAAAAGCTCTTGGGCAACCTGGAGAAGATCGCCTACGTGCGCGAGCACTCCGGGGCCAAGGCGCTGCTGGCGCTTAAGTGCTTCGCCACCTGGTCGGTGTTCGACCTGATGCAGCAATACATGGACGGCACCACGTCCAGCTCGCTGTACGAGCTCAAGCTCGGTCGGCAGAAGTTCGCCGGCGAAACCCATGCCTACAGCGTGGCCTGGGCCGATGATGAAATCGAAGAAATGGTCGCCAACTGCGACAAGATCATCTTCAACTCCATTGGCCAGCTTGAACGCTTCGCCGAAGCCACCGAAGGCACCATTCGCGGCCTGCGTGTTAACCCGCAGGTGAGCAGCTCCGATTACCTGCTGGCCGACCCGGCGCGCCCATTCAGCCGCCTGGGCGAGTGGGACCCGGAAAAGATCGCCGCCGTGATGGATAAGATCAGCGGCTTTATGTTCCACAACAACTGCGAGAACGGCAGCTTCGAGCTGTTCGACCAGATGCTGACGACCATTGAAGAGCGCTTCGGTCATCTACTGGAGCAGGTCGAGTGGGTCAGCCTCGGTGGCGGCATTCACTTCACCGGCGACGACTACCCGCTGGACAAGTTCTGTGCGCGGCTCAAGGCCTTCTCCGAGCGCTTCGGGGTGCAGGTGTATCTGGAACCGGGCGAAGCGGCCATCACCCTGAGTTCCTCGCTGGAAGTCACGGTGCTCGACACCCTGTACAACGGCAAGCACCTGGCCGTGGTCGACAGCTCGATCGAAGCGCACATGCTTGACCTGCTGATCTACCGCCTTAACGCCAAGATGGAACCGTGCAACGGTGAATACACCTACATGGTGTGCGGCAAGTCGTGCCTGGCCGGTGACATCTTCGGTGAGTATCAATTCGACACGCCACTGGCCATTGGTGATCGCCTGTCGTTTATCGACGCCGCCGGTTACACCATGGTCAAGAAGAACTGGTTCAACGGCCTGAAAATGCCGTCCATCGCGGTCAAGCAACTCGACGGCAGCGTCGAAGTGGTGCGCGAATTTGGCTTTGACGATTACCTGTCGAGCCTGTCTTAACCCCGTAGGGTGGGCGGCGCTTTTCCGGCCACCGCTCTGCAATCACACAGGTGGATGCAAACAGCGTCATCCACCCTAGGTGTTGTAAACCCGCTGCAACGCTCTCAATAACGCAGTACCCAGGAGGTGAAACAATTGAAGAAGAATGTTCTGATCATTGGTGCAGGAGGTGTCGCCAAGGTGGTGGCCCACAAGTGCGCGCAGCACAACGACGAATTGGGTCGGATTGCTATCGCGTCGCGCAACATCTCCAAATGCCAGGCCATCATCGACAGCGTTAACGCCAAGGGCAGTTTGAAACAGCCGGCCGAGATCAAGGCCTTTGCCCTCAATGCGCTGGATATTGAAGCAACCAAAGCACTGATCCGCGAAACCGAATCGCAGATCGTCATCAACGTGGGTTCGGCCTTCCTCAATATGTCGGTGCTGCGCGCCTGCATCGAGACCGGCGCCGCCTACCTCGACACCGCCATCCACGAAGAACCGGGCAAGATTTGCGAAACGCCGCCTTGGTACGGTAACTACGAGTGGAAGCACCTGGCCGAATGCCAGGAGAAGGGCGTGACCGCCATCCTCGGCGTCGGTTTCGATCCGGGCGTGGTCAATGCTTACGCCGCACTGGCGCAGCAACAGTACTTTGACAGCATCGAGTCGATCGACATCCTCGACGTCAACGCCGGTTCCCACGGCAAGTACTTCGCCACCAATTTCGATCCGGAAATCAATTTCCGTGAATTCACCGGCCAAGTCTGGAGCTGGCAGAACAGCCAGTGGACCAGCAACCGCATGTTTGAAGTCAAACGCACCGACGATCTGCCGGTAGTCGGCGAACAGAATCTGTACTTGACCGGGCATGACGAAGTGCATTCCCTGTCCAAACACCTGAACGTGCCCAACGTGCGTTTCTGGATGAGTTTCGGCGAGCACTACATCAACGTGTTTACCGTGCTGAAAAACCTCGGTCTGCTGTCCGAACAGCCAGTCAAAACCGCCGAAGGCCTCGAAGTCGTGCCGCTGAAAGTGGTCAAGGCCGTGCTGCCCGATCCGTCCTCGCTGGCGCCGGGTTATAGCGGTAAAACCTGCATTGGCGACTTGGTCAAAGGCACCAAAGACGGCAAGCCAACCGAGTTGTTTATCTACAACGTCGCCGACCACAAAGATGCCTATGTCGAGACCGACAGTCAGGGCATTTCCTACACCGCTGGCGTACCGCCGGTCGCCGCTGCGCTGCTAGTCGCGCGTGGTGACTGGGATGTGGCGCGCATGGCCAACGTCGAAGAACTGCCGGCTGAGCCGTTCCTCAAACTGCTGGACGTAATGGGTCTACCGACCCGGATTAAAGATCAGCACGGCGACCGTCCATGGGATCAAGCCCTCTGATTGGCTGCGCGTCGGCGATACGGCGTTAAAAACAGGCGGGAAATGCTCATTTACAGCAGTAAACTCCGCTTTCCCGCCTGTTTTTGCCTTGTCTCGCTCTAGCTCGCTCAATCAGCCTAACGCCCGCCATTTTGGTGGGCGTTTTGCTATCTGGCCCGTGGGAGAGGCTGGGCGCCATCCCGCTTTAGCCACGACGTGGCATCTATGTGCGCCGCGCTTCCCGCCTGCGGCATTTCACGCGACAATCATTCCTTATCGACACGCGCCCCCACGTCGGGTGCGTGCTCCGGCGACTCCGTGAGGACACCAGCATGAGCAGCAACGATCGCGTCATTATTTTTGATACCACCCTGCGTGACGGCGAGCAGAGCCCCGGTGCGTCCATGACTGGCGAAGAAAAGCTGCGTATCGCCAAGGCGCTGGAGCGCCTGCGTGTCGACGTGATTGAGGCGGGCTTTGCTATCGCCAGCCCGGGTGACTTTGCCGCGGTCAAGGCGATTGCCGACAGCATCAAAGACAGCACCGTGTGCAGCCTGTCGCGGGCCCTGGATGCGGACATTGATCGCGCCGCCGAAGCCCTCAAGGGCGCCAACAGCGGGCGTATCCACACCTTTATCGCCACCAGCCCGATCCATATGCAGCACAAGCTGCGCATGCAGCCGGATCAGGTGGTGGAACAAGCCGTCCACGCCATCAAACGTGCGCGCAACCTGTGCAGCGACGTGGAGTTTTCCTGCGAGGACGCCGGCCGTTCTGAGCTCGATTTCCTCTGCCGCATTATTGAAGCGGCCATCGATGCCGGTGCGCGTACCATCAATATTCCCGATACGGTTGGCTATGCCATACCGCATCAGTACGCCGAGACCATTCGCCAGTTGCTCAACCGCGTGCCCAACGCCGACAAGGCGGTGTTCTCCGTGCATTGCCACAACGACTTGGGCTTGGCCGTGGCCAACTCGCTGGCGGCGGTGGTGGCCGGTGCGCGCCAAGTGGAGTGCACCATCAACGGCCTCGGTGAGCGCGCCGGTAACGCCGCGCTGGAGGAGATCGTCATGGCGATCAAAACCCGTGAAGACCTGCTCGGCGTGCACACCCGCATCGACACCCCGCATATCCTCAGTACCTCGCGGATGGTCTCGGGCATCACCGGTTTCCCGGTGCAGCCAAACAAGGCCATCGTCGGTGCCAATGCCTTTGCCCATGAGTCGGGCATTCACCAGGACGGCGTGCTCAAGCACCGCGAAACCTACGAAATCATGTCGGCGCAGTCGGTCGGCTGGCACACCAACAAGTTGTCGCTGGGTAAATTGAGCGGGCGCAACGCCTTCCGTTCGCGCCTGGATGAGCTGGGCATCGTGCTCGCCGGCGAGGCGGAGCTGAACGCTGCGTTCGCCCGCTTCAAAGACCTGGCGGACAAGAAGCAGGAGATCTTTGATGAAGACCTGCAGGCCCTGGTGTCCGACACCCTGACCGAGGAAGCGCCGGAGCATTTCAAGCTGATCACCCTGGAGGTGGCGAGCAAAACCGGTGAGGTGCCGCAGGCTCAGGTGGTGGTCAGTGTTGCGGGGACCGAGCACAGTGGTAATGCCCAGGGGTCGGGGCCGGTGGATGCCACCTTCAAGGCCATCGAGTCGATTGCCCGCTCCGAGGCCAACCTGCAACTGTATTCGGTTAATGCCATCACCCAGGGCACCGACTCGCAGGGTGAGGTAACCGTGCGCTTGGAGAAGGGCGGGCGCATCGTCAACGGCAACGGCGCGGACACTGACATTCTGGTGGCCTCGGCCAAGGCCTATATCAATGCGCTGAACCTGATGCAGGCCGGGCAAAAGGCGCACCCACAGGCGGCTGACGTTTGATCGCTGAACTGCGCCGCCGTGCTTACCTGAGTGCCATGCAGGTGGCCAGTTGGCTGCCGCGCGTGGAATTGCCCTTTGCTGCGCCCTCGCGGCCGGAGTTGC
>NZ_QAIG01000008.1:508656-564742 GCF_003060885.1 Pseudomonas sp. HMWF032 | reverse complement strand
GGCTGAAGCGGCGCCGGCCTATGAGCCGCCGCATGCCGAAACCGCCGTTGTCGCGCCAGTTACCCGGCCCAAGATCGACGTGCCGCGTCCGGCGCCTCAGGGGCGCATGGCCAAGGTGGAACCGGCTACAGTCGACGCCGAAACGCAGATCACTTCCCAGCCAACGCCCGTTGCCCCCCCGCGCTTTGCCTTGCAATTGCTGCGCGCCGGTGCCTGCGCGGTATTGGTCGAGTTGCCCACCGGTGAGCCACTGCAAGGGCGCGACCCCGCGTATCTGCTGCTCAAGGATCTGCTGCGCGCCGCCGGTCTGCCGGACAGTCCGCAACTGATTGGCGAGCCGGTGCGCTGGCCACTGCTGGTGCGCGGGCAGATCGACCAGGGGCCGCAAGCGGCGCTGGAATATGTGCAGAGCTTTGTTGGCGCGCGGCTGGAAGAACAGGAGCCTTGCAGCTGCCTATGGCTGGTGGGGTTGCCGGCGATTCGGTTTGCCGGTGAAGCGGATGCCGAGGCCTATAACCGTGAGCTGCAGGTCGAGGGGCTGGGCACTGCCTGGGCGCTGCCGGGCCTGGAACTGCTGATGGACGAACCCGAGCGCAAGCGCGAGCTGTGGCAAGCCATGCGGCGCGTGCGTCAGCGCTGGTTGGCTGCCAATTGAAGACTTCTTTCCCGGCCGTTTGGCCGAGGTTTCTACCGTTTGCCGAGTCAACCTGAATGAGTGATGCAATCAGCTTCCGCCCGATGACGGCGGCGGATATCGATGCGGTGCTGAAAATCGAATATGCCGCCTTTAGCCACCCTTGGACGCGCGGCATCTTTACCGACAGCCTGACCGCCTACAACTGCTGGGTGATGTTTGAAGGCCAGCAGCAGGTCGGCCACGGCGTGATCCAGATCATCATGGACGAGGCGCACCTGCTCAATATCACCGTTAAGGCAGAAAGCCAGGGCCGTGGCTTGGGCTTGAAGCTGCTCGAACACTTGATGCAGCAGGCCAAGAAGCAGGGCGCCAATGACTGTTTTCTGGAGGTGCGTGCGAGTAACCAAGTGGCTTACCGCCTGTATGAGCGCTACGGCTTTAACGAAGTGGGCCGGCGCCGCGACTACTACCCGGCCGTTGGCGGCCGCGAAGACGCGTTGGTGATGGTCTGTCCGCTGTTCGATTAGGCCTGCCCATCGCCTGCTGACTCGATTAGCTACCGCCTACGGCGCTATTCGCCGCTGACCTGACGCAGAGCTTGTCGCATACTGGCGCGTGCTGCCATCAGCGGTAGCGGTATTCGGCCCATTGCCCCAAGGACTTGTCATGCGTCTGTCTGCTTCGTTGCTTGCGGTGTTCTGCCTATTCATCAGCGCTCAGGCCTCCAGTGCCGAACGCAGTTTTACCATCCTGCACACCAACGACTGGCAATCACGCCTGCTCGGCTTTGGCCCGAACAACGAATATTCCCCCGCGACCACCGGCGATGACGATACCGTCGGCGGCGTCGCGCGCCTGGCCACCTTGCTGGAGCAGCGCCGCGCTGCTGCTGGCGAGCAACCGGTGCTGCTGCTCGATGGCGGCGACTTCAGTATGGGCACGCTGTTTCATACCGTGACCCGCGAAACCGGCGGCGAGCTGCGCCTGATGACCGAGCTGGGCTATGACGCAGCGACCCTGGGCAACCACGAATTCGATTTTCGTCCGGCCGGCTTGGCCGCGATGATCAGCTCGGCGCACAAGATCAAGGGCGATGCGCTGATGCCGCTGCTGTCGAGTAACCTCGGCTTTGACCCCGCGCGCAAGGAAGATGACAGCCTGCAGGCCCACTACGAGGCTGGACGCATTGCGCCGTACAAGCTGATCGACAAGGGCGGCATTCGTTTTGGCCTGTTCGGCCTACTCGGTAACAACGCCGTGGCAGTCAGCCCGATGATCAAACCGGCGGTGTTTGCCGATCCGGTCGCGACTGCTCAAGCCATGGTCGCCAAGCTGCGCGAGGAGGGTGCCGAGGTGGTGATTCTGCTTTCGCACATGGGCGTGGTGCAGCAGGAAGACGGCAGCTGGCGCGGTGAAGAGGTCGAGCTGGTCGAGCAGGTGCCGGGCATCGATATCGTGGTTGGCGGTCACTCGCACACGGCCCTGGCGCAGCCTGTGCTGGTCAATGGGCGCACCCCCGTGATGCAGGCCGGTTCCGAGATTCAGCACCTGGGCGAGCTGCGCATGCGTCTGCCGGCGGACGGCAAACCGCAGGTGGTCGATTACCAGCTGCACCCGATCAATGACCAGATTGCCGGCAGCGCTGCGGTGACTGCCAAGGTCGAGGACTTCAAGCAGGTGGTCAGCGCGCAGATGCTGGCGCCAAAGGGGTACACCTTCGACCAGCCGCTGGCCAAGGTCGACAAGACCCTGACCCGCGCCCATGACGATCCGATTCTTGGCAATCTGGTGACCGATGCACTGCGCCATGCGACGGGCAGCGATGTGTCATTTACCGGCAACGGCACTATTCGTGACAACCTGATCATGGGCCGGCATGGCGTGCAGGCGGTGTCCGACCTGTTCCGCATCGCTCCGCTGGGCGTTGGCGAGCTGGATGATGCGCCGGGTTATCCGCTGATCAAGGTGTACGTCAGTGGGCAGGAGCTGAAGAGCCTGCTTGAAGTGCTGCTGCTGGCCTATCAGGTCCGTGAAAGTAAAAGCTATTACCCGCGCGTGTCGGGCCTGCGCTTCAGTTACAACCCCTGGCGGGTGCCATTTGACCGCGTCAGCCGAATTGAGCTCGGCGACCCGATCAAGGGCTATACGCCGCTCGACCTGGCCGACCAGCGCCTTTACAGCATTGGCGCCACCAGCTATGTCGGCAGCTTCACCTGGCTGGTAGGCGACCTGACCAAGGGCCTGCTCAGCGTGCAGCCCAAGGATGCCGAGGGGCGGCCACTGGCGGCGATCAAGGATGCAATCATTGATGCTGATCCGCAGCAGCCCGGCGTGCAGGAATATAAAGAGTGGCAGGGCCTGCTTGACCATATTCGCAGCATGCCGGACCTGAACGGCGATGGCCTGGCTGATATCCCAACCCAGGGCGCGGCCGCCGAGCAACGCATGTTGCGTGCGCCCAGTCTGAAACCCAACGAGCTGTACCGCTATGCCGGGCCGCTGCAATGGGGCGTGAGCCTGGTGCTGCTGGCGGGCGTGCTGCTGGTTTTCTGGTTGTTGCGTCGTCGCCGCGCCTGATCAAGCCTGCTGCCGGCTGTTCGCTGTGAGGGCAGCTACTCCGTGCTTGTCAAAAGCCGGTGGCGCTCCTATGGTGCGCATCGACGAATCCGGGAGTGACGCATGAGCGACCTACAGCACCTCTTCGACAACAACGTGCGTTGGGCCGAAGCGATCAAGGAAGAAGATCCCGAGTTCTTCGCTAAGCTGGCCCAGCAGCAGGTGCCCGAGTACCTGTGGATCGGCTGCTCCGATGCGCGTGTGCCGGCCAATGAGATTGTCGGCCTGCTGCCGGGCGATCTGTTCGTGCACCGCAACGTCGCCAACGTGGTGCTGCACACCGACCTCAACTGCCTGTCGGTGATCCAGTACGCGGTCGATGTGCTCAAGGTCAAACATATCCTGGTTACCGGGCACTACGGTTGTGGCGGCGTGCGCGCATCGATGCAGGACACCCAGTTCGGCCTGATCGACGGTTGGCTGCGCAGCATTCGTGACCTCTACTACGAGCACCGTGAACACCTGGCGCAGTTGCCCAGCGAAGAGGATCAGGTCGATCGCCTGTGTGAGCTCAACGTGATCCAGCAAGTGGCGAACGTCAGCCACACCACCATCGTGCAGAACGCCTGGCATCGTGGGCAGCCGCTGGCGGTGCATGGCTGTATCTACGGCATCAAGGACGGCCGCTGGAAGAACCTCAACGTCACCGTCAGCGGCATGGAGCAGCTGCCACCGCAATACCGCCTGCGTCCTCTCGGTCAGCGTTGAGGTATGCCGTCCTCCGTGCGCATCGCGCTGGGCGGTTTGCTGCTGGCGACGCTGTGCTGGTCCGGCAATGCCCTGGTGGCGCGGGCGTTTGCCGGCGAAATCCCGCCGTTCGCCCTGTCATTCTGGCGCTGGAGTCTGGCACTGGTTCTGCTGTTGCCCTTTGTGGCCAAGCCGCTGTGGCAACACCGCGCGGCATTGCATGCGGCCGGCTGGCGTTTGCTGGTGCTCGCCGGCATCGGTATCGCGGGCTACAACAGCCTGCTCTACGCCGCCGCGCAAACCACTGCAGCGATCAATATAACCCTGGTCAATACCTGCCTGCCGCTGATGACCTTTATCGGCGCGGGCCTACTGCTTGGCGAGTGGCCGCACAGTCGCGCCTGGTGGGGCATGGCAGTGGCCGTAGTTGGACTGCTGGTGCTGATCAGCACAGGCAGCTGGGCCAGCCTCCGCGGTCTGGCATTCAATCAGGGTGACCTGGTCATGCTGCTGGCGGTGGCTGACTGGGCGCTCTACTCATTGCTGTTGCGACGCTGGTCGGCTCACCTGCTGCCGATTCCGCCACTGGCGCTGCTGGGCGTGCTGATGCTGCTGGGTGTGCCGTTGATTCTGCCGTTCTATCTGTATGAACTGGCCCAGGGCGCACGCTTTAGCTTTACCACAGCCAACCTCGCGGCTATAGGCTACACCGCGATCTTCGCCTCACTGCTCGCCTACCTGGCCTGGAACCACGCCATCCGTGTACTCGGCGCCGCCAAGGCGGCACTCTCCAACTACCTGATGCCGGTGTTTACCGCCGTACTGGGGTGGTTGCTGTTGGGGGAGGGCTTGCAGCCTTATCACTGGCTTGGCGCAACGCTGATCTTTACTGGCCTATTGTTCGGTACGTACGGTGCAGTTAAGGCCGCAAAAGGCGGGTAGGCCAAAGAAACGGCAATTGTGAAGGCTGTGCAGTCAGAGCATGCTGGTAACTAGCAGGCGTTACTTGACCCAGCTATACGCAATGTTTGGCAGTTCGACTACCTGGGCGTTTCTGTCATCAATCCTTGGGAAGCCTAGATATTGAGGTCGCTGCGCTCATTAGGCGCGAGTGAATAAAACAGGCACGCAACAATAACGATTAAAAAGCTAAGCGCTGCTTTTTCCAGGGAAACCAAAGGTATGAGAGTACAGCTAGCGCAGCAGCAATAAACAACAGATACCTGCTTACAGTGATCGCGACTGCGTAGCAATAAATGACAGGGTGAAGGGTGCGATTTCAAACAGGGATAGATGTGTTTTCCGATAAGGCAGGTTGCTGCAGTGCCCAAAAAGCCAGATCTCATTGTCTGGCTTTTTCATATCCATCCCCGCCTTCTTACAGCGCTCCAAACACCTTCTTCGCCAAATTGGTCGCCGCACCCGCCGGGTTCTCACGGATGCTGGCTTCCTGCTCGGCGATCATGGCGAACAGGCCGTCCAGCGCCTGCTCGGTTACATAGTTTTCGATATTCGCGCTTTTCGCGTCGATCACGCCGAAGCTCGCGGCTTGGCCGGCGAAGCTGTTGTATTGCTTGGCCAGACCGACCTGGTCGGTGGCTTGCTTGACGATAGGCAGGAACTTGGCGCGGATCTGTTCGCGGCTGGTCTTGTTCAGATACTGGGTGGCGGAGTCCTGCGGGCCACTGAGGATGCTTTTGGCGTCCTGCACGGTCATCTTTTTCACCGAGTCCACCAGCAGTGCCTGGGCTTGCGGCACGGCGGCTTCGGCGGCCTTGTTCATGCTCGCTTCCAGCTGATCCACCTGCGCGCCCATGCCCATCATTTTCATGGTTTTTGCGGCTTTACCGAGGTTGCCCGGCAGTTCGATGCGTACGTCCGGGTTGTTGCTGAAACCACCGGGTTTGCCCAGCTGCTGAACGGCCACTTTGGCGCCTTGGCTGAGGGCATCCTTGAGTCCGCCGCTGGCGTCGCTTTGCGAGAGGTCGGCGAGGGACAAGGCCATGGCATTGGAGGAAAGAACAAAACCGGCAGCCAGGGTCAATAGACGAAGCATGATGAGCATCCTTGTAGGTGAGAGGCCAGCGTTGGAGCTTAACGGAGAGTGCTAGCCCAGACTACCGGCACCGCGGCTTGGCGACGATAGCGGGCCTGAGCCAGTATTGTTAAGGGCGGGCGCAGCAGGTCGATTAACTCGGGTGAGGGAGCATGCATGAGGGGTTATGGTTGGGTGATGAAGGTACTGCTGGTCGGGGTGCTGATGGTGGCGATTTCGCTGTCGGCACAGGCGAGCGTGCTCGACTGGCTGGCGGTTGAGCTGGATGAGGCCGAAGAGGCGGAAGTGGAAGAGCTGGTGTTACCGGTGCCGGACGACTGGATTGGCGACTTCGACGGCATGCGGGAGCGTCGCTTGGTGCGGGTGCTGGTGCCTTACAGCAAGACCTTTTTTATGGTCGACCGTGGCCGTCAGCAGGGCATCAGCTATGAAATGGGCAAGGCGCTGGAGGTGTGGCTGAACCGGCATCACCCCTACCCGCAGAAGTCGTTGCGCTGGCAGGTGATGTTTATTCCGGTGGCGCGCAACGAATTGATGCCCAAGTTACTCAGTGGTATTGGTGATATAGCCGCTGGCGGTCTGACCATTACGGAGGGGCGGCTGCATACGGTGGATTTTGCCGCGCCGTTTTCCAGCAATATCCGTGAGGCGGTCATCACCGGGCCATCCAGTGCAGCACTGAGTCGGCTGGAGGACTTGTCCGGGCAAGAGGTGACCGTACGCGCTTCCAGCAGCTACTTCGAACATTTGGTGGGGATTAACCGGCAGTTCAAGGCGCGTGGGTTAAAGCCAATCAAGATCATCCCCGCAGATGAAAATCTGGAATCCGAAGACCTGCTGGAAATGCTCAACGCCGGCTTGCTCAATGCCGTGGTGGTGGACCGCTACATTGCCGAGGCCTGGAGCCCGCTGTACAAGCAGTTGAAGATTCATGACAGTTTTTACATCCGTGAGGGGGGCGAATTCGCCTGGGCGATTCGCAAGAGCAGCCCGCTGCTCAAGCAGGAACTGGCAGCCTTTGTGGACAAGCACAAAGCGGGTACTGCATTCGGTAATAGCCTGCGTAATAAGTACGTGAAAAACAGCACGCGTGTACTCAATGCCACTACGGAGGCGGAACTGCAGAAGTTCAATGCCCTGGTGGGGCTGTTTGAGAAGCATGCCGGCACCTATGACTTCGACCACCTGATGCTGATGGCTCAGGGGTATCAGGAATCGCAGCTCAATCAGGCTGCGCGTAGCCCGCGCGGTGCGGTGGGGATTATGCAACTGTTGCCCAGTACCGCCGCAGATCCGGTGGTGGGCATCAGGGGCATCGACAAAAGTGCAGATAAAAACATTGAGGCCGGCAGCAAATACATGCGTGTGCTGGCCGATAAATACCTCAACGACCCCGAGCTGACGCCAATGAACCGCACCCTGCTGAGTTTTGCCGCGTACAACGCCGGGCCGGGCAATTTGCGCAAATTTCGCCGTTTGGCCGAGAAGTCAGGTTTGGATAAGAACGTCTGGTTCGGTAACGTCGAACATTCAGCCGCGCGGGTGGTCGGGCGTGAGACGGTCGATTATGTCGGCAATATCTACAAGTACTACGTGGCGTACAAACTGGCTGAAGCCAAGAACCGCACCCGTCAGGAACTGACGCAAAAGTCCGCGCGCCCTTGAATCAGGGGGGCGTCGCTTAGCCGCTGCAGTTCACGGCGCACCATCTGTGCATAGGTCGCGGGTTTGAGGGCGTACAGCTCGGCGGCGACCCAACTCAGCCAGCGCCCACCCAACTTGGGCTTGGCCGCCAGCAGGCGCTGGGCTTCAGCTTCGGCGCGCGCCTGGTTGGCCTGGTGAAACTCGGCGCGGGAGGGCTTGCTGGTTTGGTTGTTGTCTGGATGCATGAGTGACTGGATGTCTAGGGGCGATCTGGGTGTTATCTACAGGCTTCTCGAACCGTAGGGTGGATGGCGCTTTACCCATCCACCGGATCGGTCGCAGGGTGGATGAACAGGGCGTCAGCTACGCGCCCCGATCCACCCTACGTCGCATTTACGATTGGGTGGTTTACACCGGTTCGGCGACATCCTCGTTGCGGTCCATGGCCACTTGGCGAATCGACAGGCGAATCTCCGCAGGCAGCACGCGCTTGGCCGCGCCTTCGGCCAGTTCGCTGAGCAGCGGGTGGTGGCTGAGCTTGCCGGCCTCATCCTGACGCAGCACGCCTTGATCCAGCAGGCTCTGGATAAAGTGACGGAACAAGCTCTTGTCGAAGAACTCCGGGGCATTCAGGCCATGCAGGATCGACAGGCGCTGGGCCATCACGGTGCAGAGGTCTTCCAGCTCTTCGGCGCTGATGGCGTTCTGCCCGGCATTGAGCAGCAGGGCGGTGGCCATGTAGAAGCGCTGCAGGGTCTGCACGATGGCGCGGGCCAGCAGGGTCAGCAGGACGAATTCGCGCGAGCTGGGTGCCGGGCGCACGTACATGTCGCCATCCAGCTTGAGCAGGCCTTGCTCGACAAAGGCGGCCAGCCACTGATCGACCACGCCGTCCAGCTCTTCCAGGTTCCAGCGGATAAACAGCTCGGACTGCAAGTAGGGGTACAGTGCACGGGTAAAGCGCAGGATCTGTTCGCGGCTCATCCGTGAACTGCTCTGGAAGAAGCTCGCCAGCAGCGCCGGCAGGGCGAAGATGTGCAGCACGTTGTTGCGGTAGTAGGTCATCAGAACGGCGTTCTGCTCGTCCAGATAGAGGATCTTGCCGAGGGCGTCCTTCTGTTCGGCGAGCAGGTCCATCTTCTGTACGTATTCGATCAGCGCCTGGCCGTTGCCCTCCGGCAGGGTGGTGTGCGGCGAGTAGGGCACGCTGCGCAGCAGGGCCAGGTACAGGTCGAGCACCCGCGACAGGGCGCGCTCGTCCAGCGCCAGTTTGCTGGTGGAGAGCAGCGCCAAGCCCACCAGATTGACAGGATTGATCGCCGCCGCTTCGTTCAGATGCTGCGCCACGCGCTCGCCAAGGCGGCTGGTGGTTTCATTCAGCCACGCCGGGCGGAACTGCGTGCCGTAATCCTGTTCGCGCCAATTGGGCTGCTCGCCGTCGAGGAATTCCGCCAGTTTGATTGGCTCGCCAAAATTCACCCAGACATGGCCAAAGCGCTGCTTGAGCGCGCCGATGACTTTGAAAATGTCGAAGATCGATTCTTTCTTCTTGCTCGCGCCGCGCAGCTCGCCCAGGTAGGTGCGGCCTTCCAGCACGCGCTCGTAGCCGATGTACACCGGCACAAACACCACCGGCAGGCGGTTGCTGCGCAAGAAACTGCGCAGGGTGATGGCCAGCATGCCGGTTTTCGGCTGCAGCATGCGCCCGGTGCGCGAACGGCCGCCTTCGACGAAGTACTCGACCGGGAAGCCCTTGCTGAACAGGGTGTGCAGGTATTCGTTGAACACCGCGGTATAGAGCGGGTTGCCCTTGAAGGTGCGGCGCATAAAGAACGCGCCGCCACGGCGCAGCAGGCCGCCGATCAGCGGCATATTGAGGTTGATGCCGGCGGCGATGTGCGGCGGCGTCAGGCCGTTGCGGAACAGCAGGTAGGACAGCAGCAGGTAGTCGATATGGCTGCGGTGGCAGGGCACATAGATCACCTCATGGCCCTGGGCGACTTCCTGCACGCCCTCGATATGGTTGACCTTGATGCCGTCGTAGATCTTGTTCCAGAACCAGCTCAGCACCAGTTCGAGGAAGCGAATGGCGGTGTAGGTGTAGTCCGAGGCGATCTCGTTGCCATAGCGCAGGGCTTGGCCTTCGGCCTTCTCCAGGCTGATGTTCTCGCGTTCGGCTTCTTCGATGATCGCCTGACGCACCTGCGGACCGTGTACCAAGCCTTTGACCAGGTTGCGTCGGTGCGAGACGTCCGGGCCGATCACGGCGGCTTTCTGGTTGCGGAAGTGCACGCGCAGGATGCGCTGGACCATGCGCAGGGTGCGCTCGTGGCCTTTGTCCTGCTCGACCAGCTCGCGCAGATGAATCGGCGTGGAGAACTGCACGCGGGTCTTGCGGCCGAGAATCAGAATGCTCACCAGTCGGCGCAGGCGTCCGGTCACCGCCCAGCTGTCGGCGAACAGCAGCTTCCACGGGCTGGTTTCACGGTCCGGCGACTGGCCCCAGAACACGCTGACCGGAATGATCTGCGCATCGTCCACGGCATGCTGGCTCAGTGCGCTGACCAGGCGTTGCAGGGTCGGCGAGATGCCGCGTTTGTCCTGCCGGCCGAGCCAATCGGGCTCCGGGGTCAGGTAGAAGAAGGCGGCAGGCTCCAGCAGTTCACCCACGGCCACCGGCAGCACCGGGCGCGGCAGGCCGGCCTTGCGGCATTCCGTATCGACCACTGCCAGGTCACTCAGCGACGGCTGTTGCAGCACGTAGAACACCGGCTTGCTGCGGTCGAGCTTGAGGGTAAAGGCGGACTGGTTGATGGTTTCCGAGCGCACCCAGAGGTACAGCACGCGGCGCAGGGTGCCAAAAACGAGACGGCGGAGCGGAGATCGGGTCATACGGAGTCTGCAGGCTTGAAAACGAGCATTTGCTCGGGAGGCGTAGTGTGCCGGATCGGCTGCCTGGCGGCAAAAATCTTCTAGGGTTTAGCAGCCGTCAGCTGGGTTGCGAATTTTTTCCGGTGCAGCTGTAACAGCCGCCGGTCGGGCGCGTCTATTGGGCCGAGGCAGCCAATCGGCCGCCACTGTAAACCACCATTGGAGCGTTGCCATGAACCATCTGAACACTGTTGTTGCTTCCCTGGGCGCGGTACTGCTGAGCAGCGCTGCATTGAGCGTGCAGGCCGCGAGCAACCCGTTTGCCGCACAGGAACTGAGCAGCGGCTACAGCCTGGCTGCTGGCGAAAAATCCGCTGAAGGCAGCTGCGGCGAAGGCAAATGCGGCGGCGAAATGAAGAAAGCCGAAGGCGAAGGTAAGTGTGGCGAGGGTAAATGCGGTGGCGAAGCCAAGGCCGAAGGCGAAGGCAAGTGCGGTGAAGGCAAGTGCGGCGGCGAGCAGAAAACCGAGTAACGGACTGAGTGCAGGGGCAGAACATGCAGATGGATTTCGTTAACGGTGCCGGGCTGGGCCTGCGTCGCGGCCTGCTCGGCGCGCTGCAGAACTGCAGCACAGACGAGGTGGACTTCCTCGAACTGGCACCGGAGAACTGGATCGGCGTAGGCGGGCGTTTAGGCAAGCAGCTGCGCGCCATAAGCGAGCGCCTGCCACTGCTCTGTCATGGTCTGTCCCTTAACCTCGGTGGCTTTGCGCCGCTGGATATCGAGCTGCTCAACGCCATCAAGGGCTTTCTCGACCTGCATGGCGTACGCGGTTACAGCGAGCACCTGTCGGCCTGCGCCGACCATGGCCAGCTGTATGACCTGATGCCGCTGCCGTTTTCCGATGAGTCGGTGCTGCGCATTGCCGAGCGCGTGCGCATCGTGCAGGACGTGCTGGAGCGGCCGCTGATCATCGAGAACGTGTCGGCCTATGCGCAGTTGCCGGGCGAGCTGGATGAAGCTGCGTTTATCAGCGCGGTGCTGGAACAGGCCGACTGCCAGCTGTTGCTCGACGTTAACAACGTCTTCGTTAACAGCATCAATTTCAACTTCGATGCGTCGGCGTATATCGCCAGTCTGCCCAGTGCACGCATCGCCTATTTGCATGTGGCCGGGCATTACGACCAGGCCAGCGACCTGAAAATCGACACCCACGGCGCGCCGGTGATCGACCCTGTCTGGGCGCTGCTGGAACAGGCCTACGCCGTGCATGGCGTGCGTCCGACCTTGTTGGAGCGCGATTTCAACTTTCCGCCGATTGCCGAGCTGTACGCCGAGGTGGCGCAGATTCGTCAGCTGCAAACGGCGGCGGATCCTTTGCGGGGTTACGCAACATGAGGGGCGTTGACGCACAGTGCGCGTTTGCCGCGCGTATTCGCCAACCGGCAGCGCAGCCCTTGCTGGAGGGCATTACGGCCGAGCGGATGGCAGTGTATGAAGCGCTGTTCTTCAACAATATTGAAGGCTTTATCAGCGGCGCTTTTCCGGTGCTGCACCGGCTGATCGAGGCCAGTCGTTGGCAGCGTTTGGTGCGCAGTTTTATCGCCGAGCACCCGGCACGCACGCCGTATTTCTTGCAGATCAGCCAGGAGTTTCTCGCCTGGTTGCAGCAGGGCTATGTCGCCGAGGCCGGCGATCCGCCGTTTATCCTCGAACTGGCGCATTACGAGTGGGTTGAGCTGGCGCTGGATGTTAGCGAGGCCGAGCTGCCTGCGCAGGGTTGGTCGCCCCTAGCCTGGCCGTTGGCCTATCAGTGGCCGGTGCAGCGCATTGGTGGCGATTTCCAGCCGACAACGCCGCCGGACGAGCCGACGTGTTTGCTGGTCTGGCGCGATGGGCAGGATAGGGTGCGCTTTATGCAAATCAGCCCCTTTGCCTATCAGTTGGCGACACGCCTGCAGGCTGGTGAAGCCGTTGACGCCGCGTTGTTGGCTTTGGCCCAGCAGCATGGACTGAGCGCTGATACGCAGTACTTCAGCAACGCCCATGACCTGCTGGCGGAGTGGTGCCGCCAGGAAATCTGGTATTCCTCCATTACCTAATCACTTGATCACGGCACCCTCGGTGTCGACCTGCGGAGATGTCCCATGCTGAGCTTTTTCAATCGTCTCCAGGATGCCCTGGACGCTACCCGTTGTCTGGGTTTTCTCGGCCCGTTATTGCTGCGCCTGTACTTGGTGCCCGTGTTCTGGATGGCCGGCATGCACAAGCTGGCGGACATCGACGCCACCGCCGCCTGGTTCGGTAACCCGGATTGGGGCCTGGGCCTACCATTTCCTGAGCTGTTGGCTTGGGCTGCAGCGCTCACCGAGACGGGCGGGGCGCTGCTGCTGTTGTTCGGCCTGGCGGTGCGCTGGGTCAGTATTCCGCTGATCGTCACCATGTTGGTGGCGATCTTCGCCGTGCACCTGCCCTACGGCTGGCAGGCGATTGCCGATGCCAGCGCACCGTTCGCCAATGAGCGGGTCATGGCGGCGGTGGACAAGCTCGAGCGTGCCCGTGAGCTGCTCAAACAGCACGGCAATTACGACTGGCTGACCAGCAGCGGCAAGCTGGTGGTGCTGAACAACGGTATCGAGTTTGCCGCCACCTACTTGGTGATGCTGGTGGCGCTGTTCTTCAGCGGTGCCGGGCGTTGGTTGAGCCTCGACTATTGGCTGGCCAAGGCTCTGCGTAAGCAGCCTTGAGCCGAATACAGTGCGCCACTGCAGGGTGGCGCACGGTTGGCTAAGCGCGGGGTTGGAGCAGTTCTCAGCTGCTTATAGGCGTAAGAAGTAAAAAGTTCCGCTGTAATCAAATCTTTATATATCGGCAACCGAGCTGAAATATCCCGTAGCCAAGATTCCCCCCAGCACGAACGAGCCCAGACGCTCGGGTGTTTTCAACACTAAAGACCAATAGGGGAATCTTTGATGATCCGTAAGCACTTCGCCGGTTTCGCAGCCAGCGCCCTGGCTCTGGCCGTTTCCGCCCAGGCTTTCGCAGGTACCGTAACCACTGACGGCACCGACATCGTTATCAAGACCAAGAGCGGTCTGGAAGTCGCCACCACCGACAAGCAATACAGCTTCAAGCTGGGCGGTCGTATCCAGGCGGACTTTGATCACTTCGACGGCTTCTACACCACCAACAATGAAGCCGGTAACGAAGCCTATCTGCGCCGTGCCCAGCTGGAGTTTGGTGGTAACTACAAAGACTGGAAATACCAGATGAACGTCGACTTCGGTGACAACCGCAGCGGCAGCAACAAGTTTGATGAAGCCAGCGTTACTTACACCGGCTTCTCGCCGATCAATATCCGTATCGGCCGTTTCGATCCGGATTACAGCCTGGAAAAAGCCACCAGCTCCAAGTGGGTAACCGCCAAAGAGCGTTCGGCGATTCTTGAACTGGCTCCTTGGACTACCGATCATGAAACCGGCATGGGCATTCAGGTTAGTGGTACTACCGCCGGGATGTTCTATGGTTCGGCCAGCATTCAGCAGCAAGATTCCAGCAACAGCCTCGAAGATGAAGACGGCAAAGACGTAAACAGCTTCTTCACTCGTGGTGTGTTCGCTCCCATCGTCAGCGAAACCCAGGTTTTGCACTTCGGTCTGGATTACGCCAAGCGTAGCTACGGCAACGAAGGCGATGGCACCAAGTTCAACGGCTCCATCACGTCTCGTCTGGGTGCACGTGGTGTGACCGAGAACTCCACCAGCGTGAACTCGGGCGCATTGACCTTGGGTAACAGCGATGCTGCCGGCTTTGAGGATGATGCGGTTGTAGGGCTTGAATTTGCCTACATGACCGGTCCGTTCTCTGTGCAGAGCGAATACCTCAAGCGCAATATGAGTGGCTTCCGCACTAACGGTGATCGTGAAGCGACCGGCTATAACATGCAGTTTGCCTACACCCTTACCGGTGAGTCGCGCATCTACAAACTCGACGGTGCCAAGTTTGACGCCATCAAACCGAGCAATAAGCAGACTGGCGCGTGGGAAGTCTTCTATCGCTATGAAAACCTGAATGTTCAGGATGACGACATCATGGCAACTGTCGGTGGTGTGGCGATTGACGAGACGGAAGCCAAGATCCACACCCTGGGTGTGAACTGGTATGTCAACGAAGCAGTCAAGGTGTCGGCTAACTACCTGATGACTTCGACTGACGATGACACTGTCAAACTGCAGACCGGCCGTTTCGCGGCAGGCGATGATGATGACAGCGGTAATGCCATCTCGCTGCGCGCGCAATACGTTTTCTAATACGCTGTAATTACGTCTTAGCTGCTCCTTTTTATAGCCCCGCCGCGTGCGGGGCTTTTTTATGCTCTGCAATAAATACGTGGGTTAATGAACTGGCGGCTGCGGACGGACATGCTGCCTGTATTTACGAGTCCGACACGCCAACTCTTTGAGCACCCCGAAAGGCAGATTGATTTCTCCCGTCCGGTGTTCGGCGGTCACTGCCCACCGGCCCAGCTTTCTTGAGCTGGTCGAAGGCAACTCGGTGATAAAACGACGTGATTGCCGGGAGTTCGAACAACAGGTGTATCGCTCGTCAGCTTGGCAAGCTGCAGACGCTGACCCGCATTGCTGCTCGTCCCGATAAACCTAGAGACAATCGCCCCAACGACTACATGTCGCCGGTATTTCTCGGCCGACCGCCGCTGACAACATCATTACGTTTTGCCAGCAGTCGATGTTGCCAGGCTCATCGGCGCGTGCAGCAGTATTGTCAGGCGTTAAATGGGGTGAGGACTTAAGCGGCAGGATGTAGGAGAGCGGAGGCGCAGTTAGTCCGCAGCAGGCAGGTGCGACAGGTGAAGGGGGGATTAAGCGAGAGTGCGGTAACGAAGGTCTGGCAGCGGATTGCCCGCTGCCAAGTCAGCCTGATTAGCTGGCAGGGGTGATGCCGTAGTTCAGCTGGAACTGTTTGATCAGGGCTTCTGGTTTCTTTTCTTCTTTTTGCATCAGGTAGATCACCCGCTCACCCTTAGGGCCGCTGGCAATCTCGGTGTGGCGAAAGATAGGTTCGCCGATATTGTTCAGATCGACCATGTCACCATAGCGCTGACCCACGAAAATCACGCCTTCCTGGCGGATTTCACCATAGAACTTGCCAGCTGGCGGCAGGTTCTGGCGCAGGAAGCGGTAAGCAGAAATATCTTCCAGCTTCTTGCTGGAGTCCTCAGCGCGCAGAGCCAGGATAATGTTCTGCCCATGCTTGTCTTTTTCACCGAGGTCTTTGATGACCGGTGCAGTACCGCTGACCAGGAAGTCGCGATAAACCTTGTAGTCATCAAACAGGAACAGCTGTTCTTCAGTACGAACCTGATACCAGTCTTCGTTATTCAGGCTGGCTTCTGTTTTGGCTGCCGGGGCTGCCGAGTAGCTGCTGCAGGCACTGATGCACGCAGCCAATAAGGCGATGGATAAAGGTTTGATGGTGTTTTTGACGGACATCGAATTCCCTCCCTAGGAAGTTGGCAAGAGATTTTCGCTGTGCTTGGTGACAGCCTGATGACGATTGAGTGTCGATTGACGCCGGCGGCCCACGGCCGCAATGCTGTCTGCTAATCAGCCTGGCGGCTATAGTGCAGCTTTGTCTGACCGCGACAGACCTGACTGAGCCGCCCATGTTGCCGACCTACCTGAATTCCATCCATGACATTGCCGCCAGCCAGTGGGATGGCCTGCTGGCAGATACGCAGCCGTTCTTGCGCCATGCTTTTCTCGCGGCACTGGAAGACAGCGGCAGTGTGGGTGGGCGCACTGGCTGGCAGCCGGCCCATGCGGCGTTGCTCGATGCGCGGGGACAATTACTGGCCGCCATGCCGGGGTATGTGAAAAGCCACTCCTATGGCGAGTACGTGTTCGATCATGGCTGGGCGGATGCCTGCTACCGCGCCGGCATCGACTATTACCCCAAGCTGCTCGGTGCAATTCCCTTCTCTCCGGTTACCGGTCAGCGCCTGTTAGGCGCATCTGAGGCGGTTGGACAGCTGCTCGATGGCCTCTGCGCCGGGCTGGAACAACAGGGTCTGTCGAGCCTGCATATCAACTTCACCTCCGAGGCCGAAAATGCGCTGCTGCAGGGCCGTGATGGCTGGTTGCAGCGCCTCGGCTGTCAGTTTCACTGGCGTAATCGTGGCTACCGGGATTTTCAGGATTTTCTCGATGCACTCAGTTCGCGTAAGCGCAAACAGATGCGCAAGGAGCGTGAGCAGGTGGCGGGGCAGGGCATCGCGTTTGACTGGCGTGAGGGCCATCAGCTCAGTGAGCTGGAGTGGGATTTCGTCTACCTGTGTTACGCCAACACCTACCGTGTGCGCGGCCAGTCACCCTATCTGACGCGCGCCTTCTTTAGTCTGTTGGCCGAGTGCGTGCCTGAGATGATCCGCGTGGTGCTCGCTCATCAGGCTGGTAGACCTGTGGCCATGGCCTTTAGCCTGGTCGGCGGCGACAGCCTGTATGGCCGCTACTGGGGTTGTCTGGCGGAGTTTGATCGGCTGCATTTCGAAACCTGTTTCTACCAGGGTATGGACTTTGCCATCGCCAATGGCCTGCACCGCTTCGACGCCGGTGCCCAGGGCGAGCACAAGCTGATTCGCGGCTTTGAACCGGTCATCACCCACTCCTGGCACTACCTCTGCCACCCCGGCCTGCGTGCGGCCGTGGCGAACTTCCTCGCTGAAGAACAGTACGGCGTGCGCGGCTACGCCGAACAGGCACGCGAGCTGCTGCCGTACCGCCAATAGTGTCGCTGGCTCGCGCAGTTTAGTGGAGCGGCAACTACGCTCAGAGCATGTTCGCTGCTGCGCGAGGTGTGTGGTGAGTGTATTGGCCCTAGTCGATCAGCTCTGGCTGCTGCCCGGCGTGGCGGTCAACCTGACCCTGTTTCTGAATATGCTGGGTGCGCTGCTGCTGGGGCTGCTGGTGGGTTATGAGCGCTCCTACCATGTGCGTGCAGCAGGCATGCGTATTTATGGCATGGTCTGCATGGCGTCCTGTGCATTGACGGTGTTGTGCGTGTACCCGCAGCACTGGTTGGGCGATCACTCGTTGGCAGGGGTTGATCCCACGCGGGTGATTCAGGGCGTGGTCACTGGTATTGGTTTTCTCGGTGCCGGGTTGATCATGAAAGATGGCATGAGCATCAGCGGCCTGACCACCGCGGCCTCAATCTGGGCCTCTTCAGCAATTGGTGTGCTGGTTGGCGTCGGGTTTTACTGGGCGGCCTTGCTGCTCAGTCTGATTTCCGCCGGGCTGATGATGTGGGGCGCCAAGTTGGAGGCGCGGCTGCCATCGCGGCCGGCCATTGCCATTGTGCTGCGTTTTGCACCGGGATTTGTCCGGCCTGAAGAAAACACACTGCGGCGCATTGCCCGCGAGCGCGGTTATGTGATCGCCGGTGGTTCGTTCAGTGTGAGCTACGAGCATGGGCAGCTGGAGTGGCGCTTTGTTGCGGTGGCAGTCGATGGGCAGAAGAGTGCGCGGATCAGCGATATGGCTGATGAGTTGGCGCAGTTGGACGGGGTGGCGAAGTTTCAGATGACTCATGCGCGCAACTGACGGCTGGGCAGCGGGCTACCCAGCCGGTTGAACAGGTTTACAGGCGTTTGGCGGCGGTGATCAGCACCGGCTCACGCGGGACGTTCTGATGGCCGCCACGGTTGGCAGTTGGCACCTGGGCGATCTTGTCGACTACGTCCATCCCCTTCACCACCTTGCCGAACACCGCGTAACCGAAGTCACGCGAGCCGTGGTCGAGGAAGGCGTTGTCCTTGTGGTTGATAAAGAACTGGCTGGTGGCCGAGTCGCGTACTTGGGTACGGGCCATGGCCAGGGTGCCACGCACGTTGTGCAGGCCGTTGTCGGCTTCGTTCTTGATTGGTGTCTGGGTGTCTTTTTGCTGCATGTCGGCATCGAAGCCGCCGCCTTGCACCATAAAGCCCGGAATCACGCGGTGGAACTGGGTGCCGGCATAGTAGCCGCTGTCGACGTAGCTGAGGAAATTGGCGGTGCTGATCGGCGCTTTTTCGGCGTTCAGTTCGATCTCGATGTCCCCAAGGCTGGTGGTCAGCAGCACTTTCGGATTTTCTGCGGCCAGCAGGCTGCTGGCAAACAGGATGGAGCAGGCGGCGAGGGTGAGGGTCTTGAACATGCGGGGTGGTCCTTATTGTTGCTTGGCTGTGGGCGCGGCCTGTTCGACTTCAGCGAGGAAGGTCAGCAGGCTGCTGTTGAAGTGTTCGGGTTGGTCCAGCGGTGTGGCGTGGCGTGAATCTTCGATCACCAGCAGGCGGGCATTGGGCAGTTCATCGACATACGCCTGCTTCTGCGCCACCGGGGTGTAATCGCGGTCGGCGGTGACCACCAAGGTCGGACAGCTGATTCGCGTCAGGCGTTCCCGCACGCCCCAGCCGATGATCGCGTCCAGGCTGGCCAGGTAGGCGCGTTTGTCGTTCTGCGGCCAGCGTTGGAGAATTTTCTGCCGCAACTCTTCCTGCTCCGGCTTGGGGAACAACAGCTTGCCTAAGGCTTTGGCAATGGTATCGAGGCTGAGCAGGCGCGACAGGCTCCAGCGTTTGGCGATTTCTACGTAATCACGCAGGCTTTTGGCTTTGACTTCCGGGCCGCTGTTGACGATGCACAGGCTCTTCAGCAGTTCGGGGCGATCCACGCCCAGCTGGAAGCCGATCATGCCGCCCATGGAGATACCCACCAGATGCACCTGTGGCAGCTGCAGGTGCTCGATCAGCGCCGCCACATCCTCGGCAAAACCTTGAATGCTGTAGCGCTCGCGGGGTTTGTCCGAGCGACCGTGGCCGCGCACATCGAGGGCGATAACCCGGTAGTGACGAGCCAACTCGGGGATCTGGTATTCCCAGTCGCGGGTGCTCGAACCGAGGCCGTGGACCAGCAGCACGGGCGCGCCGCGGCCATATTCTTCGTAGTGCAACTGACAGTCGTCGTGTTCGAAATAGGGCATCCGCTGAATTCCAGATCAAGTGGGGGGCAGGGGTGCAGCAAAGGCTGTATCCAGGGTGACCGAGTCGAAACGTTGAATCAGCTCGACGAGAATCTGCGTGGCCGGACCCAGGGGTTTGTCTTTGTTCGAGTACAGGTAGAACAGTGGGTTACGGCTGCCGCCCTGATCCAGCGGCAGGGGCTTGAGCAGGCCGTCCTTGAGCTCGCGTTCGATCAGATGGCGCGGCAACCAGGCAAAGCCCAGGCCGTTGCTGACAAAGGTGGCGGCGGTGGCCAGGCTGCCGACTGTCCAGCGTTGTTCGGCGCCGAGCCAGCCTACATCGCGCGGCTGCTGGCGGCCGGAGTCGCGGATCACCACCTGCATCTGGGTTTCCAGATCCTGGAAGGTGACGACGCGCTGCAGGCGGTGCAGCGGGTGTTCAGGGTGGGCGACGGCGACAAACTCCACGGTGCTCATTTCCACGCCGAGAAAGCCGGGAATGTTCAGCGCGCTGATGGCCAGGTCGGCCATGCCATCCTTGAGCACTTCTTCCACCCCGGATAGCACTTCTTCGCGCAGGCGCACCCGGCAACCACGGCTTTGCGGCATAAAGGCCGTCAGGGTCCGTACCAGGCGCGCGTTGGGGTAGGCGGCATCAACCACCAGGCGCACTTCGGCTTCCCAGCCCTGCTCCATATGGTGCGCCAGGTCTTCCAGCTGGCTGGCTTGCTTGACCAGCTGACGCGAGCGGCGCAGCAGCACATCACCGGCTTCGGTGAGCACCGCCTTGCGTCCATCAATGCGCAGCAGCGGCACGCCGAGCTGCTCCTGCATGCGTGCAACGGTGTAGCTGACCGAGGATTGCGAGCGGTGCAGCACTTCGGCCGCTTGGGCAAAGCCGCCGTGGTCGACCACCGCCTGCAGGGTGCGCCATTGGTCGAGGGTTACGCGGGGGGCTTTCATAATCGATTCCCGTACTCAGGGTGCAAAGACCCACTCAATCAACCTAAACTGGCCGTCTTTTGCCGGAGACAGCCCTGATGAAAAAGCTCTGTTGCGCACTGCTGGCCTGCTTGCCTCTGAGTGTAATGGCCTACCCGATTGAGGTGGAAAAACAGCTCAACGGTGCCGAGGTGGCGGCCACCACTCAGGAAATCGATCACAACATGGGTGGCTTGCAGCTGTACAACTATGGCCGTGCGGCCGCCCAGTGCACGGCGTTGTTCCGCAATGGCCCGGAAGCCCCGCGTACCCGCAAGGTCAGACTGAGCGCTGGTGAAAGCAGCAGCCTGGCGGTGAAGTTCAGCCGCAGCATTATCAAGCTGCGGGTCAAACTGACCTGCGAAGTCAGCTAGCCAAGGCTGTTAGCGCAACAGCCCTGAGACTAAGCCGGGATGCTATATAAATCAAATTATTCGATTGTTTGATGCGAATATTTGCGCTTTTTAATCAATCATAGCGCTTATATTCTTTGCCCATCGACGTTCAATACCCCTTCGATGGAGCAAACAACATGGCTAATGTCCTGGTAATTGAAAGCAGCGCCCGCCAACAAGGTTCGGTTTCCCGTCAACTGGCTGAGCAATTTATCGCCAGCTGGCGAGCGGCGCACCCCGCCGATCAGATCAACGTGCGTGACCTGGCGGTGGATCAGGTGCCGCACCTGGATGCCAATCTGCTGGGTGGCTGGATGACTCCCGCTGCGCAGCAGAGCGAAGCGGAGCAAGCGGCGCTGGCGCGCTCCAATCTGCTGACCGATGAGCTGCTGAGCGCTGATGTGCTGGTGCTGGCCGCGCCCATGTACAACTTCGCCATTCCCAGCACCCTGAAAGCCTGGCTCGACCATGTGCTGCGCGCCGGGGTGACCTTCAAATACACCGAAACCGGCCCGCAGGGCCTGCTCAGCGGCAAGCGTGCTTTTGTGCTGACCGCTCGCGGCGGTATCTATGCCGGCGGCAGCCAAGACCACCAGGAACCCTACCTGCGTCAGGCGCTGGCCTTTGTCGGTATCCACGATGTCAGCTTTATCCACGCCGAAGGCCTCAATCTGGGCGGCGAGTTTATGGAAAAGGGCCTGAATCAGGCCAAGGCGCAACTGGCTCAGGCCATCTGATTCTCCGCTGCATCCTGTTCTCCTGACGTCCGGTGCTCCTGGACGTCTCTGCCCGCCCTGCTGCTGCAGTGCGGGCTTTTTTATGGGCAGCGCCCGGATTTTTGGCTGTATGGGTGTTTCAGTGCCTAGCTGTGTCGCTTTGTGGCTGTGGTCTTAACTACAAGCCAGGCAAGATGCCGAGGACTGATTGAGCAGGGTGGTGTGATGCAGCTGTCTGGGCGCGGCGTGGCGCTGTCGATTATTGCTTCGGGGCTGTTTGCCCTGGTGCCCGGCTATGTGCGGTTGCTGACGCCGCTCGATGGCTTGCAGGTGTTTGCCCAGCGGGTGCTATGGTCGATGCCGGCAGTGTTGCTGCTGATCACCTTGTCGCGGCAATGGCCGGTGCTGCTCGCCGCCTGCGACCGCGTGCGGCGCGAGCCGTTGCTGTTCGCCAGCCTGCCGTTGGCCGCGTTGTTGATGGGGATTCAGTGGGCGCTGTTTGTCTGGGCGCCGCTGGCTGGGCGCATGCTGGACGTGTCGTTGGGCTATTTCCTGCTGCCGCTGGCCATGGTGCTGGCCGGGCGGGTGTTCTATGGCGAACGGCTGAGGCCGTTGCAGCGGCTGGCGGTGTTTTGCGCTTTGCTTGGCGTCGCCCATGAACTGTGGCTGACCCAGGCATTCTCCTGGGTGGTGATGGTCACGGTGCTGGGCTATCCGCCGTATTTCATGCTGCGCCGCTGGATGCGCCTGGACGCCTTGTCCGGCTTTGCCTTCGAGATGCTGTTTATGGCGCCGGTGGCGATCTGGCTGGTGCTGCAATGGAGTCCGCCGCAACTGTTCAGCCAGGCGCCGCAGCTCTGGTGGTTGCTGCCAGGGTTGGCGATCCTCAGCTCGCTGGCGTTTGCCGCGATGATGGCTGCCAGCCGGCTGCTGCCGATGGGCCTGTTCGGCATTCTCAGTTATGTCGAGCCGGTGCTGTTGTTTCTCGTCGCGCTGCTGTTTCTTGGCGAGCAGTTCGACAGCGCGCAATGGCTGACCTATCTGCCAATCTGGCTGGCGGTGCTGCTGGTCGGCTGGGACAGCGCGCGCCTGCTGTTCAAACAGGCGCGGCAAGGTGGTTAGAACTTAGCTGGTCACCTGATTGCGTCCGGCCAGCACGCGCAGGATGGCATTGAGCAATATGCCGTAGAGCGGCACGAACAGCAGCAGGCTGACGACCAGTTTGACCCCGTAATCGACCGTGGCGATTTCCACCCAATTCTCGGCCATAAACGCGTTGCTGCTGTTCCAGAACGCCACCGAGAAGAAGACGAAGGTGTCGAGCAGGTTGCCGAGAATGGTCGAGGCGGTTGGTGCCACCCACCAGAGTGGCAACTGACGCAGACGGTCGAATACCTGGATGTCGAGAACCTGCCCCAGTACGTAGGCGAGGAAACTGGCCACGGAAATGCGCAGAACGAACTCGTTGAACTCCAGTAACGCACCAAAGCCGCGGAAGCTGGCTTCCTGAAACAGCACCGAGACGATGTAGGAAATCAGCAGTGCCGGCAGCATGACTCGGGCAATGACCCGGCGCGCTGCCTGTTTGCCGAGCAAACGCACCGTCAGGTCGGTAGCCAGGAAGATAAATGGAAAACTGAAAGCACCCCAGGTGGTGTGCCAGCCGAACAAGGTAATCGGCAGCTGCACCAGGTAGTTGCTGGCTATGATGATCAGAATGTGAAATAGCACCAGCGCCATAAGCGCATTGCGCAGGCGCCGAGGGGAAGTCAGGAGCATGACATAACCTTTTTAGTGAATGGGGTTAGGGAACCCATGCGGCTCGGGATTGAACAGCGGCGCGCATTCTAACGGCGTGACGTGAGGCTTGCGTAATGGTCTGACGAGAGGCGTCAAATCCCCCCATCCAGCTCCCAGCAATGCATTCGTGAGCGAGGCTGTAGACGTCGTTGGCCAGGCCGTTCGGGCTTTTAGCTGGCAGAACCGGTAATCTATGTCGCTGTATTGCTGATTTTTTGCCGAGGTATGCCCGTGTTTTCCCAATTCGCCCTGCATGAACGCCTGCTCAAAGCCGTGGCCGAGCTTAACTTTGTCGAGCCCACCCCGGTGCAGTTGGCGGCCATTCCGCTGGCGCTGCAAGGAAAAGACTTGCGGGTTACCGCGCAGACCGGCAGCGGCAAGACCGCAGCCTTTGTGCTGCCCATGCTCAATCGTCTGCTCGGCGATGGTGCTTCTCAGCCGCGTATGAGCGTGCGTGCGATGATCCTGCTGCCAACCCGCGAGCTGGCCCAGCAAACCCTCAAGGAGGTCGAGCGCTTCGCTCAGTTCACCTTCCTCAAGGGTGGCCTGATCACCGGTGGTGAAGACTTCAAGGTGCAGGCCGCCATGCTGCGCAAGGTCGACATCCTGATCGGTACGCCGGGTCGCCTGATCGAACACGCCAACGCCGGCAACCTGCTGCTCGATGAAGTCGAAGTGTTGGTCCTCGATGAAGCCGACCGCATGCTCGATATGGGCTTTGCTGAAGACGTGCAACGTCTCGGCGAACTGTGCAATGCCGATCGCCAGACCCTACTGTTCTCTGCCACCAGTGGCGGCGCAGCGCTGCGCGAAGTGGTCGGCAAGGTGCTGAAAGAGCCTGAGCACCTGCAGCTCAACCGCGTCAGCCAGCTCAATGAGGGCACCCGACAGCAGATCATCACCGCCGACCACAACCATCACAAAGAGCGTCTGGTCGACTGGCTGCTGGCCAACGAAACCTACGAAAAAGCGATCATCTTCACCAACACGCGAGTGCAGGCCGACCGCCTGTACGGCAAGCTGGTGGCCAAGGATTTCAAGGTCTTCGTGTTGCATGGCGAGAAAGACCAGAAGGACCGCAAGTTGGCCATCGACCGTCTCAAGCAGGGCGCGGTGAAAATTCTGGTGGCCACCGATGTGGCGGCCCGTGGTCTGGACGTTGATGGCCTGGACCTGGTGATCAACTTCGATATGCCGCGCTCCGGTGACGAATACGTGCACCGCATCGGCCGCACCGGCCGTGCCGGCGCCGAAGGTCTGGCGATCTCGCTGATCTGCCATAACGACTGGGCGCTGATGTCGAGCATCGAGCGCTACCTCAAGCAGCGTTTTGAGCGCCGCAATATCAAGGACCTCAAGGGCATCTACCAGGGACCGAAAAATCTCAAGGCGTCCGGCAAGGCGGTTGGTCCGAAGAAGAAAAAGGTCGACCCGAAAACCGGTAAGAAGCTGGCCAAAAAGCCAGCCACCAAGGCGCCAAGCAAGCGCAATACCATCAACAAGCCCAAGGCGGATGCGCCCGTGTTGGTCAGTCAGGACGGCCTGGCCCCGCTGAAACGCCGTAAGCCCGCTGCCGAGTAAACCTGTGGCTCGCTGTCTGCTCCTGTCTGCCGCGTTGGCGCTGGCCACGCAGGCACAGGGCTCAGTACACAAATGCGTGCAGCCTGACGGTGTGGTGCTCTACACCGATCAGCCCTGCAGCATTGCCCATCGCAACCTGGCCTTGAGTATCAGTGACTACGCCAGCTATCCGCCTTTACTGCAGGGCGTTGCACAACTCTGGCACGAACGGCTTCAGCCGCTGCTGGTCGAGGTTGATGTGCTGGCCATGCTGGTGCTGGTTTACGGGCTGATGAGCCTGGTCTGCTTTATTGCCTACTACCGCGACAAACAGTTCGCCATCCAGGGGCAGCAACGTACGCCTGAGGCGCGCCTGCACCTGTATGAGTTGCTGGGTGGCTGGCCAGGCGGATTGCTGGCGCAGCGGTTGATTCGCCACAAGAACCGCAAGCTGAGTTATCAGCTGCTGTTCTGGTTGATTGTGCTGTTGCATCTGGCCCTGTTGGGGCTGGTGCTGTGGCTGAGCAGTACACCTGCAGGTGGCTGAAGACGGCGGGCTAGCCGCCGTCTGTCGCTTGATCCTTACTTCGGTACGATCAGAATCTTGCCGCCACGCTCACCACTGGCGGCGGCCGCCACGGCCTGCTTGATCTCACTGACGTCATAGGTAGCTGCCACACGGGTGTGCAGCTTGCCGCTGGCGATCAGCTGTACCAACTCACCAAATACCTTCATCTGTTCGGCCTGGCTGGCGTTCTGGAACCACTTGGCCAGCCAGAAGCCGCGCAGGCTGACGTCGCGGAACACGAAGGATGCTGGCGATACCTGACACGGCTGGCGGCTCATCATGCCGTAGTTAACCAGTACCCCGCCTTCGCACAGGCTGGCCGCCAGGTGGTCGGTCGACTCGCTACCTACGGCATCGATACCCAAACGCACGCTTGCACCGCCAGTGGCTGCGCGCACGCGCTTGGCCAGGTCCGGGCCATCGACCAGCACCACGTCACCGCCTTCGGCCTCAACACTGGCTACGGCCGATTCACGGCGTACCACGTTGATGGTTTTGAAGCCGCGCAGCTTGGCCAGCTGGATCAGGTAGCTGCCGACGCCTGAGTTGGCGGCGTTCTGGATTACCCAATCACCGGGCTTAAGGTCCACGAACTGGCTGAGCAACAGGGAGGCCGTCGGCGGGTTGACCGTGAGCATCGCCAGTTGCTGCGGATCCGCTTCCGGTAGCGGGATAAGCTTGTTGGCCGCTGCATTCAGATGGCTGACCCAGGTACCGCAGCCCACCGGCAACAGCACCATCTGCCCGACCTTCAGGTTGCCGACCTCGGCGCCCAGCGCTTCCACTCGGCCAACCCCTTCGTTGCCGCCAATTGCGGGTAGCGGCGGTAGCATGCCGTATTCGCCAGTCAGGGTGAGTACGTCGGAGGGGTTGATGGGCGCTGCGAGCACCTTGATGCGTACCTGGCCAACTCCGGGTTCGGGTAGCTGCAACTCGACTGCGGCAATCACTTCATGGGGTTGCGGGCCGCGTTGCTGGTATTCGGCTTTGAGCATGAACAATCTCCACATGTGCATCGACTGATTGGGGTGCAGAGAGTCTAGCCCCACGTCTGTACCTGGCGACTAATACGGGTGAATCGATCTCAGTGATGGCCGCGTGCAGTTTCAGCGCATAGCCGGCTATGCTGGAGGCTGGCTCAGTTGGGATATGGTCATGAAATGGATCGGGGTGTTGGGCCTGCTGCTATGTAGCCTGACGGTGTCAGCGCACAATCTGCGCATCGGTTTCGGGACGCATAAACCGCCCTATATCTTCGAAGATGAGGACCGTGGGCTGGAGCACGATATCGTTATGAGCGCAGCTCGTCATGGCGGTCTGCAGCCGACAGCCTATTATGCGCCCCTTGAGCGCTTGAACATGATGCTGCGCAAGGGGCAGCTGGATGCGATTGCCGCAACCAATGAACTGAACGGTGGCGATATCGTTTATTCGCACAGCTATATCCGCTACCACAATGTGGCGGTGGCGTTGCGCTCACGCAATCTCGAAATCCAGCAAATCAGCGACTTGGCACGGTATTCGGTCAATGCCTTTCAGCGTGCGCGGTTTCTGTTGGGTGCTGAGTTTCAGCGCATGGCGCAGGCCAATCCGCGTTACCGCGAAGAGGCCTTCCAGATCGCGCGTAACCGCATGCTCTACAGCGGCCGCGTGGATGTTGTAGTGACAGACATGCGTATCCTTCGCTACTTCAACCGTGAGGTGTATACCCAGGTCGACGTGACTCAGCCCCTGACCTTGTTTCCCATTTTTGCAGCCAATGATTACAAGCTCGGTTGCCGTGAGTGGGCCTTGTGTGAGCGTTTTAACCTGGGGTTGGCAGAGCTTAGAAAGACCGGCGAGTACGCGCAGATCGAAGGGCGCTATGCGATCTATTGAGTCTCACTCATCTGGATAAGCTCGTACCCGGTTGACTGAACCTCATCCAGGCTTTCCTGAGCTGCGAGCAGTTCTTCTTCAGTCTGCAGTGGGCTGCTGCGCACACTGAAATCGACAATTTCGATGGCGCCCTGCCCCTGTCCAAGCAAGTGAAAGGAAAACGCCTTGCGTGCGTCTGGGTTGTCGAAGGAAAAGCTGATTTCGACTGGTTTATCGTGCGTCAGTAGCGGCAGTTCCGGGATTGGCAGGGCCACGTCACGGTCGTACTCCTTGGTTTTCAATTGCAGCCTGGCGCCTGCTTTACCTACGCGCTGGGCGCGGATCTTCAGGGTTACGGTGGTTTGAGTGGCGGCGCTTAGCGTCAGGTACTGAGCGCCAACCAGGTTGTCGGTCCAGTCATCGCTGACACCATGGGTGAGTTTGATCGGTTGCGGGTTGGCAAACTGGTAACTTTGTTCGCCTTGGCTACTCGTTAGCGACTGGTCGAGCATGCTGGCTTGTTGGCTGATAAGGCGTGCCGGCTTGCCGGTGAAGCGGCCCAAGTAACGGGCGCTGTCAGCAATGAAGCGGCGGCTTTCATAGCGGCGGCAGATACTTTGGAAGTCGCATTCGGTCAGCGTGGCGTTTCCGTCATGCTGGCGCAGCAGGCCATTGGTGTAGGACATGATGGGTCGACCGTGGCTGTAGTCGCGTAGCAATGAACGGCCGGAAATGTTAGTCGGTACGGGGAAGGCAAAGTAGTCGAGTACCGAGGCGGTCAGGTCGACATGGCCGTAGATGCCATGTTTGAGTGCGGGCAGCTTCGGCTGCTCGGGCGCCAGCAGCAGGTTGAAACCCCAGGCCGAGGCCAGGCGGACATTCTCTATGCCATGGGATTCGTCCGAGGTGATGATCACCAGGGTATCGTTCATCACGCCCTGTCTTTCCAAGGCGTTGAGGAAGTCCGCCACCGCGTCATCCAGATAGGCAATCGCGGCCAGCTTGGCGTTGGGATGGCGGTCGAGATAGCCCTGCGGCGCTGAATAAGGTTGGTGAGTACCGACGGTCAGCAACGTCAGCATCCAGGGTTGGCGTTTGCTACGCAGTTGCTTGACGTAGCCCAGCGCGCCCTCGAAAAAGGCCTTGTCATCCATGCCCCAGGGGAACTCGATATAGGGCTTGTTCTTGAACCAGTCGCGACCGTGAGTCTGGTCGAAGCCCATGCGCGGCATGATCTGATCCTTGGCCATAAAACGCAGCCCTGCACCTTGCAGAAAATGGGTGCTAAGGCCGCGCTCACGCAGTTGCGCGGGCAGGCAAAGATCGCTGCGAGCAGGATTATTGAGCAGCTCCACACCTTTCGGGGTGCTGGAGTCGAGTTTGTTGTAGTCGCCACAGAGCATGGCGTAGAGCCCGCGAATGGTCTGGTGACCATGCAGCACGTAGTCATAGGTGAGCATGCCGCGCTCGGCCCACTGACTCAGACGTGGCATCGGCTGTTCCAGGTAGCTGCTGCCAATGGCCTGGCGGCTGGCGCGCAGATAGGCCCCGGTTACCCCTTCCAGGGTAATGATCAGCACGTTGCGTGCACTGCCGGCCTGGGCCAGCAGTGGGGTTCCGTTAAGGTCGAGCTGGTTCAGGGCGCTGATATCCGGCGGGCTGCCGGGCTCATTGCCGTCAAGCCAGTCAGCCAGGTGCTGCTGGCCGCTGCTGGTGCTTTCCGCTAGCAGCTTGTGCGGCAGGTTGAATTGCAACCATTGATCCGCTTCGCTGGGCTTTAGCTGCTGAAAAACGCTGTGCACGGCAAATAGCGACAACGGCAACAGCAGCCAGGCGCGGGATAGTGATGCGGCGCGGCGTGGCGTCTGCCAGCTGCGCAGACCGAAATAGAGTGCCGTCAGCAGTGCCAGGGCCAGCGCCAGCAACGGTTGACCCAAACCGCCGCCCTGCGTGGAATGGCTGACAAATTGGGCGTCGCCCAGGTATTGCAGATCGGCCGGTTCCGGCATGCGGCCGACGGCATTGACCAGTTCGGCGGTGCTCAGGTTGAAGATGCACCAGACCAGCAGCAGCGGCACCGCCAGCAGCCAGGAGCGCTGATGCAGCACCACCAGCAGCAAGCTGCCAATCGCCAGGTCAGAGAGGTAGCCATAAGGGTGGGACCAGCCCAGTGCGTAGCGGCTGAGCATCGGCAATGCGAGCAACAACAGGCCGAGCACAAACAGCGTGCTGGAAGGGCGTCGCAGCCAATTGCAGGTAAAGCGCACGGGTACTCCTGGGGCATTCGCCATCATTCAGCAACGGCAATGCCGAAACAGCCGCAAGATGCGGGCTGACATGATTCTGAAACAAGGTTGTGCTAAGCGCCAGAGGGCTAGGTGTAAATGGATAAAACAGCGGGGGAGGGAGAGGTTCAATCAAGCACTGGCCAGCGCCTTGTCATTGCGAGCAAAGCGCTGCATGGCCAGAACGCGTTACTTCTTGCCGATGGTGATCTGCTTGGTGGTGCCATACACCTGGCCGCTGACACCTTTGGCGATTTGCTGGATTTCCCCACCAGACTTCAGGAAGGCCTCGATTTGTGCGTCGATCGAGGCGCTGGTTTCCACGGCTGGTGCCGGCTTGGGTTTACTGTTGGATGCTTTTACGCGCATGACGGCCATTAACCTATTTAAAAATTAATTTGGCCGCGCATGGTACTCGAAATGCTTGACAATTGCTTGGTAAATAAAGACCGGATGTCGTGTTGTGCCGAGGAATAATTTTTCAGCGGGTTGATTTAATACAGCAGCAGTTCACTAAGTAATTGTTTTAATTGACTACACATGCCTGCACAGATTTTCCCAATGCGCGAAGTGGCGTAGCCCGCCACTGGTCAGTTGCACCGACCAACACGCGTTTAGGCGTTGGCATATGTGCCGGGTTGTCGAGAAATTCAGGGGCGACTCGTCTAGAATGCCGGCTTGGTAATGAGGGTAGGGCATCATGGCGGTTATTGGACGGATGAATAGTTTGCAGGTCGTGAAGCACACCGACTTTGGCCTGTATCTGGATGGCGGCGCAGATGGCGAAATTCTCTTGCCAAAACGCTATATCCCAAGCGACAGCCCAAGTGAAGTGGACGACTGGTTGAATGTCTTTATTTACTTGGACAGTGAAGACAAATTAATTGCCACCACGGAAAAACCAAAAGTTCAGGTGGGCGAATTTGCCAGTTTGAAAGTTGTGGATATAAATCGCGTGGGCTTATTCCTTAATTGGGGTTTGCCAAAAGATTTGTTGTTGCCGCACTCCGAAGAAAAACGCCCATTGCAGATCGGTGATTACTGCGTGGTGCATGTCTTCCTCGATAAACGCAGCAAGCGCATCACCGCCACTGCACGCCTGGATCGTTATCTGGATAACGTGCCGGCCAACTACACGGCGGGCGAGGAAGTCGACCTGTTGGTGGCCGAATCCACCGATATGGGCTTCAAGGCCATTATCAATGGCAAGCACTGGGGCCTGATCCACAAGAACGAACTGTTCAAGTTTGTGCGCAGCGGCATGCAGGAAAAAGGCTTTATCAAGGAAGTGCGCGCCGACGGCAAAATCAGCCTGAGCCTGCAGCCAGTTGGCCAGGAAGCTGCCAGCAGCCTTGGTGAACAGATTTTGGCCAAACTGCGCGAGCATGATGGTGTACTCAAGGTGAATGACAAAAGTTCACCTGAAGAAATTGCCGGGCTGTTTCGAGTCAGCAAGGGCAACTTCAAGAAAGCCATCGGCGGCTTGTACAAACAGGGGCGCATCGTGATCCACGAAGACCGTATCGAACTGCCGAGCAAGTAAGCAGTTGCTCTCTGCGTTTACGACTCATGGCCGCGTACCAGCAGTGAGTCGTACGTTCTGTAGTTGGCTTGCTAGGCTTGAGGGGGCAGCTTGAGTCGCGTTGCAGTTGGCGCACTGCGCGACTCAATGAGCATCTTGCCGGTGTAGCTCAGTCGCTAGAGCAGTGCACTCGTAACGCGAAGGTCGCAGGTTCGGTTCCTGTCTCCCCATCCACATCAATCGGTTAGCCGTCACCAAACTGGGAGAACGACGCGGTTCGGCCTGTTTTGCTTTTTTGCGGTGCCTCAATTCTGCCGGCGTAGCGCCAGTCCCAGGGCGCGACGATGTCTTCGGCGGGAAGCTGCCAGAGGCCTTTGCCCATGTTTCTGGCCAGGGTCTCGGCATCTTTCAATCGGTGATCTTTTAGCTGTTTGGTATAGGCCCAGGCGGCGCCCTGTGCGACCAGGGTGTAATTCACATCAACGCCGCTGACATAGGCCCGAGCCAGTGTTCTGCCGTAGCGGTCGACTTCTTGCACATGCAGGACTACCTGCTTTTCCAACACCAGATCAGACAGGGCCAGCTTGGCTTCGTCGCCATAGGGCTGCTTTCTTTCTGGTGCGTCGATTTCCGCAAGGCGCACTCGTAGCCGTTTGTTGTCAGTGTTCAGGCAACTGAAGGTGTCGCCTTCGCTGATGGTCATCACCCGGCAGATGAATTGCTCAGCAAGCGCCAGGCCGGGGAGGCAAGCGAGAAGGAGTAAAGCGATACGGATAGTCATCTGGTTGGCGATGCTCAGGCGAATACATAGCCCGTGATAGTAATAAACGCTCCGTAGATTAAGCGGGACGGGTATCGCGAAACTGTACGGCGGGTTTACAGGGTGTTTTCCTGCACTGGCGCCTGGGGTTGCTTGTGCTTTTCCGCCAATCAAGGATGATTGCTCATTATTTGAGCGATTAAGCAGCTCGCGTGCGCCTCTCCCGGATTAACGGTCGGAACCGCTGGTGGGCTGGTGTTGCCAAACTTTTAAGTTCGTTGCGCGCCGATGGCGCAGAGGTTGTGATGACGATGTGCAGATATGTGGTCAGTCTGGTGGGGTTACTGCTGGTGACTCCGCTGTATGCCGAGCAGCAGGCGCCGCAGACGCTGCGGGTCATTCCGAAGACCTATATCAGCCCCGGTGCCAGTGGCAGCATCGGCAGTTCGCAGACCATCGAAAGCCATAACCTCTATGGTGGGCAGCGCCTACCCGACGGCCTGCAGCGCCATGAGCAGCGCTACGGCAGTCAGTCGATAGAAAATCGCGGGACGATCAAGCAAACGATCGAGTACCCCAATGGCTACCGGGTGCAGCAGTATCCAGGGCAGAGCTCTGAATACTATGAGCGCAGCCGCTAACAGGCCGTTGAAGAATTACTTACGTTGCCGATACTGCGTTGAAAACAGGCTGGGACGCGGCGTCTCGCAATGTTTATTTACAGCTCGTAAACTCGTGCGCCAGCCCAGTCCGCTTCCTTGCCACTTTGGACAGCCGTAGGCTGTTACTAATCTAGCGCCTTGTCTCGACTGCCTCGCCAACATTCTCAACGGCCGGCTAGCTTCAGGCCACCATCACCAAGCCCCAGCGTAAGCCTAGAAACGCCAGCAGGCCCAGCGGGCCGAACATCAGCGTCAGTACATAGCAGGGCAGCAGTGCCCAGTGGCTGATGCCGGCGATGGCGCCTTCGTGGCGGATATACAGCCCGACCATCAGATCGAACGCCAGAATATGTATCCAGGCTGCCAGTGCGGCTGTGGGTTGGCGCAGCAGAGATAGAACTCCACCGAGGCTGAAGAATCCGGGCCTGCCGCTACCCGGCTCCGGGCGCTGGCGCATCGCGACAAACAGCAGCCAGCTATAGACGATGGCCAGTAGAACCACGCTGAGGCCCAGCACCAGTTCGTCGGTATAGGGCCAGAACGGCAGACAGACCAGCATCAGCCAGCCGCTCAGAGCGATCAGCGAGGTGAGTTTGAACAGGGGTTTCAACGGTACCATGGTGTGCTCACTGGGCAAGGTGTGAGTTCAACCATAGCGGATGCGGCGATTGCTGCCCTTATGTATCAGCGGCTGAATACAGCGTCATCAGCGGGCCCGAGGGTCCGCTGATGGGGGCGGTTTACTGTTTTTTGCCCCAGAGTTTTTCCAGGCGTTGGTCACGACCGCAGCCATTGCGGTAGTAGTTGTAGCGCAGCGGGTTACGTTGGTAATAGTTCTGGTGATAGTCCTCGGCCGGGTAAAAGGTGCTGGCGGCGAGGATTTCTGTGACCACCGGGGCTGGCAAACGCCCGGACTTATCCAGAGTCGCCTTGGAGGCCTCGGCCAGTTGCTGTTCTTCGCCGTTGCTATAGAAGATCGCGCTGCGGTACTGCGGACCGCGGTCGCAGAACTGGGCATTGGCCGTGATTGGGTCAATGGTAGGCCAGAAGGCTTCCAGCAGCTGGGCGTAGCTGGTTTTGCTTGGGTCGAAGCGCACCCGTACTGCTTCGATATGCCCGCTGCTGCCGGCCGAGACCTGCTCGTAGGTGGGGTTGTCGACATGCCCGCCGATGTAGCCGGAGGTGGTTTCAATCACCCCTGGGACCTTGTCGAAATCCGATTCAGTGCACCAGAAGCAGCCGCCAGCGAAGATCGCGACACCGGGGCTTTCAACTGTTGTTGCACTGGCCTGAGGTTGTGGCGCCTGCGCGGCGGTGGGTTCACAGGCGGCCAGCAGGCCGCCCAGCGCGAGGATGCTGCTAGCCAGCAGATGGCGTCGCCAGGTCGAGGGGATGACAGTCATGTTCAGCTCCGCAGCTCAGGTAAGGCTTCGCCTTGCGGGATAAAGCGCAAGGCCACGCCGTTGTTGCACCAGCGTTCGCCCCGCGGTTTCGGGCCGTCATCGAAGACATGGCCCTGATGCCCGCCGCAGCGTGCGCAGTGGTATTCGGTGCGTGGGAAGAACAGCTTGAAGTCGCGCTTGGTGCCCATGTGGCCGGCAATTGGCTGGGTAAAGCTGGGCCAGCCGGTGCCGCTTTCATATTTGTCCTGGCTGGCGAACAGCGGCAGGTAGCAGGCGGCGCAGAGGTAGGTGCCGTCGCGTTTTTCCTGATTCAGCGGGCTGCTGCCGGGGGCCTCGGTGTCTTCTTCGAAGAGCACGGCATAGGCTTCGGGCGTCAGTAGATCGCGCCAGTCGCTGTGGGGTTTATTCAGCGGTATCACGCTGCTGGCGGTGTCTTGCGCCAGGCTGAGCGAGGCGTGGCCGAGCAGGGGCAGGGCTGGCAACAGGGCCATCCCCTTGAGCAGTGAGCGTCTTTTCATGGCGGTGCTCTGTGTGAGGTGTGGCCAATAGACAGAGACAACGCTGAGTTGTTACAGCCTTACCCGCCGCGCGCGCGAATTTTCCCGCGCAAGTTGTAAGCAAAGATAAACCGTGCGGTCAGGTAATGGGCAGGCTGCTGGACCTGTCGACACCGTCATCGATGACGATGCAGTTACGCCCGGCATTCTTGGCGCGATACAGACGCTTATCGGCACGCTGCAGCAGGGTTTCCCAGTGCTCATCGCGGCGCAGGATGGCCCCGCCGACTGACATGGTCACCGCTCCACCAGGCCCGCGCAGGTGCTGCGCCACTTGCTGCTGCAGGTGTTGCGCGGCCGCCAGCAGGCCCGCATGCTCGGTGTTGGGCAGCAGGAGGAGGAATTCCTCGCCGCCGAAGCGGAACAGCCGGTCTTCCTTGCGCGATGAGCTTTTGATCAGTCCGACAAAGTCCACCAGCACCTGATCGCCGGCCTGGTGGCCGTGGCTGTCGTTGATTCGTTTGAAATGATCCAGGTCCATCACCAGTACGCCGTAGCTGTTGCCGTGGCGACGGTAGATGGAGGCGGCGATCTTCAGCTCTTCATTCATGGCCCGGCGGTTACGGGCGCCAGTCAGCGGGTCCTGGATGGCCAGTTGTTGCAGCTGATCGCGTTGGCTGCTGGTGCGGTAGGCAAATACGAAGCTGAGGATGCTGGCCATCATGCTGGTGACCAGGAATGAAACCATCTGGTAGTCGCTTTCGAATACCGTGCCGGGCTTTAACTGGCCGTAACCAACCAAAGTTATGAGCACCAGAATGGTGGCCAGCAAGGCCTTGGTGGGTGAAACCATAAAGAAGTTGAAGAGAATCAGCGGGTAGATCCAGAACAGGCCGTTGACGCCCAGATTGATGGCGATCAGCGTTGCGCCGGCAGAGAAGATGGTGGCCAAGTAAATGCCGGGTTTGATCGTGTCACCGGTGCGCCAGGCATAGAGCACTGCGACCACAGTGGAGACGACAATTATGGTGTCGGCGAAGCCTACCAGGTAGTTACCGGTGGCTAGCCGGTAGACGGCATAAGGGGAAATACCCATCACGCCAAAGAAGCCCATCAAGGTAATGATGGACAGCTGGAAATCGTTACGCAGACGCCTGAGTAGCCGCGATATGCGCATAGGTAGGGGCCATTGTTGTCGTTGTTATGAGCTAAGCATGCAGAGCTTGCCCTGGCGATGGCAATAGTGAAAATGAGCAAAGTGCCAGTATTTGCTGGTTCCTGCCAAATGGTGTCTGTTTGACTTGGTACTAAGGCTCCAGTCCTTGTGCTGTAAGGCTTGGGCAAGGCGCGCGGAAGAATGCCTGCAGGCTTTTGCTGCGCTGATAGCGGGCCAGGCGCTCAGCCAATGGTTGAGGCAGCTCGGTGCAGGGCGCAAAGCCCAGGCGCAGGTAGAAGTCGCTGAGCTGCGGATGGCAGAACAGCCAGACCGGAGCGGCACAATCGGCCAGAGCTGCTTCGATCAACCGGCGGGCCACGCCTTGCCCACGCTGCGTGCTATCGACCAGCAGGCTGGTTAGCCAATGTCCGTGCGCGACCTGCTGCAGGCAGAGTGCGGCGACGATTTCCCGATCTTCTGCCACCCACAGCTGTGCGCCGGCAGTGGCGCGCATGGCTGAGTGTTGGCTGCGGTAGAACTTGTCGGCAAGTGGTTTAAGCGGGGCGGGGAGTAGGCGGTAGTGCATGGCAGGTACGGGTGCGACGGTGAGTGGATGCCTGAGCGCAAGCATGGTGCTTGCCTCAGACCGGTGCGTCAGATATTGGCGGCGTGGCTGCCGAGCAGGGTTTTCGCACCTTGCTTGTCTTTTTTGTCCATGCGCTTTTCGCTGGCGGTTTTCAGCGGCTTTTTCTTCACTTGTTTCTTCGAGTCCATACCTTTGCTCATGATCTTCACCTCTGACACTGTCGTGGTTGAATGTTCTGGAGCGGGCCATTCCCTCGCGGTGAGGCGAGGTTGGTACTTAGGAGTCTACGCCCATGTTGGGTGAATAGCTGGGGGCGTTACCCGGGGCTTGGATGCAGGACAGGATTCGACTGGTTAACAGTTCACCGGCAAAATCGGTGGCTGGCGGTGACAGCCTGTGCGTGCCGCCGCATCATGGGCGTATTACGCCGCGCACAGCCTGCTTGCAGTGCGACTGTTGAACCCCTGAGTCGAGACATTGATGGAACAAGCGCTGATTTATGCCGGCCAGAGCGTGCCTGGGCGGGTGCGTGGGCACAATGAAGACGCTCTGCTGTGTTGCCCGCAGCTGAATCTATGGGCGATTGCTGACGGCATGGGCGGTCATCAATGTGGCGAAGTGGCCAGCGCCCTGGCATTACAGGTGCTGCAGGCGGCCTGCGCCGAAGGTCAGGAATTGCTCGGTGCGGTGCATGCGGCCAATCGGGCGATTCTCAGCGTGGCGCGCGCCGATGAGCAGCGTGGCATGGGCACAACCCTCGTGGCGGTGCGCTTCGCTGGCGCGGCGTTCAGCATTGTCTGGGTCGGCGACAGCCGCGCCTATCGGGTCAGTGCTGGACATATCGAGCGCCTGACCCGCGATCACAGCTGGGTGCAGACCATGATCGATGCCGGGCAGATGAGCGCCGAGGTGGCGCGTAGCCATCCACAGCGTAATGTCATCCTGCAGTGCCTGGGCCGTGATGATCAGCCGCTGGAGATCGGCATGCTGCAAGGCTCGCTCGGTGAGCATGAGTTGCTGCTGCTGTGTAGCGATGGTCTGACCGGCGAGCTGGACGACGTGCAGATCCAGCAGCTGTGCAGCAACGCCCAGACCCTTGATGAGCTGGTGGAACAGTTGCTGGCGCAGGCCAACGAAATGGGTGGCAAGGACAATATCTCCTGTATCGTGCTCGGCCGTGATGCGGCCGCGCCCAGCGTCGAGGCTAAACCGCGAGGTTTGCTCAGCCGCCTGTTTACCTCCCGCAAGTCCTAATTCGCCGGTGTGCACTGACCTCCATGACTGAACAATTGCTCGATATTCCCGGTTATCAGGTGCACGGCCGCCTGGGTAAAGGCGGCATGGCCGAGGTGTACCTGGCCACCCAGACGTCGCTGCAGCGCAAGGTGGCAATCAAGGTGCTGCTGAGTGCAGATGATCAGGCGTTTAGTCAGCGCTTTCTCAAGGAAGGCCACATCGTGGCGTCCCTGCATCACCCCTCGATCATCACTATTTATGACATCAACCAGCTCGCCGATGGTCGCCACTATCTGACCATGGAGTTTGTCCCCGGTGGTGATCTGGCGCAGCACAAAGGCGAGGTGTTCGACCTGCCGCGCGCGCTGCGCATCGTGCAGCAGGTGGCCAGCGGTCTGGCCGTGGTGCATGACCAGGGCCTGGTACACCGCGATATCAAACCGGCCAACATCCTCTTTCGCAGCGACGGTACGACGGTGATCACCGACTTCGGCGTGGCCAAGGCGCTTGAGCTGGACCATGACCTGACCCAGTTCGGTATCGCCGTTGGCAGCCCGTCCTACAGCAGCCCCGAACAGGCGCAGTGCCAGGCATTGGATGCACGCAGTGATATCTACAGCCTGGGCGTGATCCTGCTGGAGATGCTCACCGGCACCAATCCGTATCGCGCCGCCAACTACCCCCAGACCGTGATGAACCACCTGCAGATGGACGTGCCGCAGTTGCCTGCACATTTGCAGCGTTATCAGTGGTTGCTTGAACGCATGCTGGCGAAAGAGCCGGATGAGCGTTTTGCCGACTGCAAGGTGCTGCTGGCCAGCCTCGATGAACTGACCCGCGATGACCCGGACAGCACACGCATCGCTCCGGCGCTCAGTCTGGGCAAACCGGCCAGACGCAAAACTGCGCGCAGTGCGCTATGGGTCTTGCTGCTCGCCGGCGTCGTGTTGCTGGCCGGCGTCGCCGGCGGTGGTTATTACTTGTATCAGCAGAAGCAAATCAGCGATTACCTGGCGCGTGCCGAGCTGCGCCTGCAAAACGGCAGCCTGCTGGAGCCGCCGCAGGACAACGCCGATTACCTGTTCCGCCAGGTGCTGGCACTCGATGCGGATAACCCCGCGGCCCTTGATGGTCTGGCGCGCGTGCTGCAGGCGCGGATCAATCAGTCCTTGGTGTTGGCCGAGCAGCGCCTGGCTGATCAGCAGTTGCTGCTGCCGGAAGATGACAGCGCCACTCACTACTTCCGCCAGGTACTGGCCTGGGAGCCGGACAACCTGCTGGCCTTGGCCGGGATCAACCGGGTGGCGCAGCGCTATATCGAGCAAAGCGAAGCCGCCTACAAACGCCGCGAGTTTGCCCTGGCTCTGGCGCTGGTGCAGCAGGGCCTGGAAGTGGAGCCGGCCAATGAGCAGTTGCTGCAGTTGCGGGATGGCCATGAACGACGCGTGCGCCTGGCCCAGGCGCCCCGACGCCGTCCTGCGGCTGCCGAACAATCGGCACCGGTTAACCCGGTCAAGCGGCTGTGGAACAACTTATTTAAGTAAGCCTCCGTGCGGGCGTATTGCTACTGGCCTGGATGACAGGCAGCATGCGCGGCCGTGACAGCACGCCGTGTCGAAGCGCGGCGTAGCTTAACCCGCAGTGGGGTGTTCAACAGGTTAATGGCGGAGTGCGCAAATGCTCAGAATTCACTTCAGTGACAATCGTCAGGCGCCGATCTGGCTGGTCGACGAGCGTTTCACCATTGGCCAGGACAGCCGCAATAGCCTGGTGTTGACGGTGCCGGGTATTGCACCGTTCCATGCCGAAATCCGTCAGGATCAAGGCTTCTATTTCCTCACCGATGTCGGCAGTGCTGGCGGTTCTTTTGTCAATGACGAGAGGGTAACCACGCGTTTTCAATTGCGTGCCGATGACCGCGTGCGACTGGGCGACGTGGAGCTCCTACTGGTCGACCCTGCGCGCAGTAAGACCCCGGTTGAGCAAGCCCCGCGCTGGTTTTTGCAGGTGATTCAGGGCGAGCACGAAGGCAAGAAATTTCATATCAGCGGCTCGATGACCTTTGGTCGGTCGGTGAAGTGCGAGTTGTGCTTCAGTGATCAGGAGTTGTCGCGTCGGCACTGTGAGTTCTACCTCCGCGATGACGTCCTGGAGGTCAAGGATCTGGCATCAGCCAACGGCCTTTGGGTTAATCAGCAAAAAGTCAGCTCGGCCGCTCTGCAACCGGGTGATCAGCTGAAAATGGGCTCGGTCAGCCTGTTGGTGATCGGCCCGAAAAGCACCGTGGCGGCCAGCGAAGATGAAGATGCCACGCTGTTTATGCGTGCGGTGGATCTGCCCAAACCGCTCAAGCAAGCGCCTCTGTCCAGCTCGTCGAGCGGCCAGGCCAACCCGCTGCGTACCGCCGCGCCGGCCAATCCCATGCGCGCTGCTGCGCCCGCCAGTGCACCCAATGGCCTGAACAAGCCCTTGCTGGCACTGATGGTGTTGCTGGTGGCTGGCTTGGTGGTGGCGGCTGTGGTGTTTACGGTTTAACTCAGCCTGGTTGGGTGCGCAGGCTGCCCGATTAGTGAATGGGCTGACTTGATACGACAGTGCCAGCTGGCTGCTTTGGCGTTAGTCTGTGCGTTTTTGTACTGCCTGCTGTCGGAGTTCTGATGAAGCCATTATTCCTGTTGTTCTCTGCCTGTTGCCTGGTGCTCCAGTCAACAAGTGCGCTGGCTTGGTCCAATCACTCGCTCGGTAGTCAGCTGGCGTTGCAGGCTCTGCCGGAGCTGCAGCGCACCTTGCGTTATGAGCCGCTGGAGGCTTTTCTCGATGCGCAGGCGCCGGCCATCGAGCAGCTGCTGGATCAGCAGGAAGCCTTTGCCCGTGCGCATTTCCCGGACTATCCAGCGCGTCCGGATAATCTGCGCTTCGATGCCGCTCACACCGCGCCGGAGCAGCGCCGCTTGGCGTTTCTGCAGGCGTTGCGGGTCAATCCACAGATTCGTTTGGCTGGTTTTGTGCAACAACTACCGGGGCAGGCTGATGATGGTCGGCCGCTTCTGCCTGCCGAGCAGGTGCTGGTGTTTCGCAAGATCGGCCCCTGGAGTCACTGGCGCTACCTGGCCTTGCAGCCCGGTGAGGACGTGAGTGCGATTCAGGTACTCAGCAGTGCGGCCGATGAGCCGGACTATGGTCACGATATCAACCTGTTCAGCGACAACCCGGGTGAAGTCGGCGCGCAATACAACTTCGGTGTGCAGCCCTTTGGTGATGCGCGCTTCGAGTACTCCTCCCAGGCGCCTTTCCATATCGGCTACTACCACGAGCCGGAGTTGGTCTTCCAGGCCGCGCCCTATCTGCGCCGCACCCTGCCGCACTGGCGCATCTACCAGTACACCGGCCTGGCCCGGTTGGCTTTGGAGCATGGTCATGATTACTGGGGGTACCGTTTTCTCGGTTGGGCACTGCACTACATGCAGGACCTGACCCAGCCCTATCACGCCAAGACGGTGCCGGGGTTCAATACGCCAGAGCTGATGCTGATTGCCCTCAAAGGCGCCGCCGGTTATCCCGAGGACCGTCTGGCAGCGATTGCCCGCGTAGCGGATCGGCATACGGCCATCGAGGAGTATCAGCTGGAGCGTATGCAGCAACTGATGAATCAGCAGGCGGCCTCGCCCTTGCTGCAGGCTTATACGCAAAACCCTGCGGGTTCTGATTACCCGGCCTTCTCGGTGGACTACCCGCAACAGGTGGTGGCGGCCGAAGCCTACGCCAGTGCCGATAGCTTTGATGAGTTGATCGGCCAGTGGTTGGCGCGCAAGCCAGCGGCCGCGCCAGGTTTCAGTGGCGGCAATCAACTGGCCCTGGCGCACGCCGATCCCGTGCTGGAGCAGGTGCTGGTGGAGTTGTTCAAACGTTTCGGTGCGCATAGCCGCAAGGCGGTGCAAACCACGTTGGCTGTGCCAGTCAGCGTTTCAACGTTGCCGGACTGAACCACAGCTCACGGCGCTTAAGCGGCGTGGCGCTGGGCAGTAGCGGGTTGGGCAGTTCGATTACCTGGCGCTGCGCAAGCGCTGCCTGCTGCAGAATGGCCGCGAAATGTTGCTGAAAGAGACGCTCAAATGAGCCGTCTGCGATGGCTGCTTCCATCCCGCGGCGCACCGTCTCGGCCAGTTCTGGACGCTGCGGTGAAAAGAAAAAATACAGCGCGGTGGGGTAGTGGAGCAGCACGTGTGGGTCGGCTACCAGTTGCTGTGCGCGTGGGTGTTGCAGTTCGTCGCCGATTTCCAGCACTGAGCGTGGGAAGTAATCAAAGCGCCGCGCCTGCAGCATATGAAACAGGCTGGCATAGCTGGACGACACCACAACCGGCAAGCCTTGATTGCGCAGAATTGTGGTGTCCGGCCAATCATGGCCTTGGCCAGCTGAAAACTGGCGCAGGTCAGCAAGGCTATTGACCTGTTTGAACAAATTCATGCGCTCGCGTGGCAGCAAGGCGATACGCCAGCCGAACAAGCCCTTGTCCAGGGGAATTCGCACGGCCAGCAGGCGTTCCTCGCGTTCGCGACTGGTCATGCTCCAGACCACATCCAGATGCTTGCCGTGTTGCAGGTCAATTAATGCGCGTTCCTGCTCCATGCTGGCGGGTGAGGGTTTCAGGCGCAGCGAACTGCCTGCTTTGTCCAGCGCCAGGCGCAGTTGGGCCAGGGCGTAGTCGGGACGGGATTCGTCACCATCGCTCCAGCGTGGGTAATAAATATCGGCAGCTTCGCCAGCCTGTACGGATGTCAGCAGGCCACACAGCAACAGGCCTGCAAGCCAGCGCCAGACGGTCTGTTGTAGGGGGGAGGGCATAGCGATATGAGTCCTTTCAATACCGGAACAGCATGCTTTGCCAGAGCGTGCGGCGCGCATTATGCCAGCCTGGCGCCGTTCCGGTGCGCCGTAGGTCGCATGCCGTCTAATCGGCTCAGGCGCGGCTGCGCAGGAACTCACCGTAGCCGCGTGTTGTGCCCAGGTTGGCGGCGAACTCGTTATGTTGGAAGGCCACGCGGCCATTGATCAACACGGCATCCACCGCCGCACCGCGATTGACCATGCGCTGCAGGCCACCAAAGGCCTCCATCGGCGCTTCCTGGTAGCTGGCCAGGGATTCGTCCAGTGCCGTCGGGTCGATGATCACCAGGTCAGCCCTGGCCCCTTCGTAGAGTGTTCCCGCATCGATATTGAACCACTCGCCCAGCTCACCGGTCAGGCGCCAGATGGCCGTTTCGATCGGCATCACCGGTTGCCCGCGCAGCTCGGCATCGCGCACCAGCTTGAGCAGGCGCAGGCCGAAGTTGTAGAAGGCCATGTTGCGGATATGCGCGCCGGAGTCGGCAAAACCGATCAGGGTGCTGGGTTCACACACCAGTTTTTCCACCACCTCGGGGCGATGGTTGGCGATCAGGGTACGCCAGCGCAGGCGCGGGCCATGAGCCACCAACAGGTCGAGAAACAGATCGGCCGGGTGTTCATTACGGGCCTTGGCCAGTTCGCCGACGCTGTTGCCGACCACGCTGGCGTCCGGGCAATCGACGATCCAGGCGTCGTCAAAGTCGCGGTGCCAGACCCGTGGGCCGAATTTCTTTTCCACGTCCTGGCGAAAGCGCAGGCGGTAGGCGGGGTCCTGAAACAGCTGGCTGCGCATGTCATGACTCGCCAGGTGCAGGGCGGCTTGGCCGGCGGGGAATTCTTCGAAGACTACGAACTCCATACCGTCGGCATAGGTCTCAAACGGCACCGGCAGGGTTTGCCAGCGGAAGTCGGCGTTGCTCAGGCGATTGATCCAGCGCGTCAGTGGGCCGAGGATCGGTGCCAGCCAAGGGTCGGCTTTGACATCCATCAGGGTGATCAGGGTGGTCTTCAGCGGCTTGCGCCACCAGCCGCCGATGCTGTCCCAGAGAAAGGCCAGCACGTTGAGTTTGGTCACCAGGTTCGGCGCGCCCTGATGGATGCGTCCGCGCCGGCGCAGGATCTTGTTCAGCCGCGCGTACTCGGCCCAGGGCGCATACACCGACGGCAGGGACTTCGAGCGCTGGCGGTCGCCATCGAGTTTGTCCCAAGGGTTGGTCATGCTCGACAGGCCGAGCAGGCCGGCATCCAGTGCGTCTTCGAGCAGGCGTTCCATCTGCTGCAGTTGCTGTTCGCTGGGGCGTACCTTGGCGTCTACCGCGCGCTCAAGGCCGAGCACGGCAACGCGTAAATCGGAGTGGCCGAGGAAGGAGCAGATATTCGGTCCCAGGGGATGCTGATCGAGAAAGGCGGCGAATTCGCTGGCGCTGTTCCAGGTCTTGCGTGCCTGCAGCAGTGGCAATACATGCTCGCGGGGTACCGATTCGACGCGGGTGAACAGGTCCGAGCAGTCTTCCGGGCCGGACAGCACCATGCTGATTGAGCAGCTGCCGATCATCACGGTGGTGACGCCATGGCGCACCGACTCCTTAAGCGCTGGGGCGGCCACCAGCTCGGCGTCGTAATGGGTGTGCATGTCGATAAAACCGGGCGTCACCCAGCGGTTTTGCGCATCGATCACCTGGCCACAATCGCTCTCATCCAGGGCGCTGGCGCTGATTGTTTGTAGCTTGCCATCGCGGATACCGAGGTGGCGCACGACACCGGGTGCGCCGCTGCCATCGAAAAACAGCGCGTTTTTGATCAGCACGTCGAACATCGGCAGGCTCCTTGGCGAGTGATTCTGACCCGTCGAGCTTAGTCTGCCGTGCGCCGTTGTTGTGAGGGTGTAAGTGCACAAGCCTGGGTCAATTCGGCCACCTCGCCAAGCTGCTCAAGCGTTCAGGCGACGGCGTTCGGCGCTGATCTCCGGCATATCGGTACGGCGCACGTAGACCCGCAGCGGTTCGCTAATCGCCAGGCGGTCATCGATGTTCTGTTCCAGCAGCAGTTGCAGGCGTGCGCGGTCGAGGTTCATCAGTTCGCCGTCAAAGGCGCGCCAGACGAATTCGCAGGTGGGGGTGATGCTCTGTTCGAGCACGTCGAGGCCGAAGGAATCTTCGGAAAAACGCACGATATAGCGCCCGGTCTTGGCGTTGAAGCCGACAAAACCCTGCAGTTGGTCGGCGGCGGCGCAGATGCTGGCAGAGGTGATGCTCATGGAAACCTCGTCGATGGCAGTGGAAGTCATCGGCATAGGCTAAGGGGCTACGAGCAGGGCATCTTGCGATGGATCAATAAGTGGGCGGATGGGTTGTTGGGCACCACGACCGTTGCGGTCGTGGTGCCAGGTGCGGTGTGACTAGATCAACTTCTGCCGTGCGGCTTCTTCCAGGCTGCTCTGGGTCAGCTGGTTGAGGATGGGGTCAATCGACTCGTTGAAGGGCACCGCCACGATCAGCAGCAGCTGCATCCAGGTGGTGATGGTTTCACGCTTCTCGATACGCCCGAGCACCTTGCCGTCACCGTCCTTGAAGGTGGTTTCCATGCTCAGTTCATTGCTGAACTTGCCGGGTATGACAAACAGGGTGAGGCCGGTGATGACCGCGCTTGCTAGGCTGCCCCGCTCATGGTTGCTGACGCGCACGCTGATATACAGATCAGCTTTCTGCTTGGCCGTGGTGACGTTGCTGAACCGCTTGCTGTCCTGGTACTGCGTGACGATCAGCTTTTCCAGGTTGGCCTGGTTGAAGCCGCCGGCGCGAGTCTGATCGTTGAACAGGTATTGGCTATCAACCTTGAGGTAGGCCGACTGAGTCTGCTGTTCGGTGGTCGTTAAAGGCCATTGCTCAACCTGGGCCAGGTCGTGATGTGAATAGGACAGGCAGCCGGTCAGCGACAGCAGGGCAGCGGCGAGTAGGGCGGTAAAGACGGCTTTCATGCGTGACATCCTTGTTAGGGGTGAGCGAGTTGACGGGTGCTGTCCTGCAACAGCTGTTCAACCAGTTGGTTGAGCTGGTCTGAGCCGAGCGACATGTTGAAGTAGTCGTTGTCCCAGAGGCCGGTGTTCTGGTCGAGCTTGACCTGCTGGCGGCTGCTGGCGAGCAGTTTGCCCTGGGCGTCAGTAATCGACAGTTCACCGGCCAGGTCGTATTTGTCGACATAGATGGGGCCATTGACCCAGATCCACATGGTCAGCGTCAGCAGGGCGCCGGGGACGTAGGCTGGATGCGGCGTGCGCTTACCTTTGAGCGAAGTCAGGTTGAGCTTGAGCAGCACATCCTGTTCGCCGAGGGTGGCTGGGAAGCTGATCACCTTGGCGAAGTACTCGCCCCGTTCGATGCGGTTATTCAGCTGTTCGGTGAACTGGCTGCTCAGGGTTCTGCGCAGGTTGTCGTTGATCTTGTTGTCGGTGATCTGTACGTCATCGACCATCACGGCGCGGGGTTGGGTGTAATTGGCAGGCTGCTTGGGGTCGCCAATCGGGCCGGCCGGGGTGAAGGATACGCAGCCGGTCAGGCTCAGGCTGAACAGTGCGGCTACAAGGTAATGCAGAGTTTTCATGGCTCATCCTTGATAAGGTATTGCACGGCATAGGCCATGCCAGTCAGTGCGTTAACACTGTCTGGCATGGCGCTTTGGTGAGGGGCTAATGAATGTGTAGCGGAGTCATTTCTTACGGGGGCTGGAGAACGCGCTGATCTTGCCGAACGGCGCACTCTGCATATCAACCTTGACTGCCATCAGCGGCGAGTTGTTGACCCACACATCATCAATCACGATGGTCTGGCCGATGTCGTCGTTATCGGCGGCTACCAGGAGGTAGTAGGTGCCATCTTCGGCGGCTTCACCATCCCAGCTCAGGCTGATTTGGCCGACCACGGCTTCGGCACGCGAAGGCTTGTCGGCAATCACTGTGCCGTAAGCGTCCAGCAGCATGGCGCGTGGTTTCAGGGCGTATTTGCTGACGCCCATGCATGGCTTGTTGCACAGCGAATGCACATTGAGGGTGTAACGCTCACCCTTTTTCAGCTGCAGGGAAAAGATCCGGTAGTTGGAGATCGAACTGCCAAAATCCAGGCGTGGCTCGTCGGCGCTGATCGGCCATTGCGGGGCCAGCAGGCCAGGGTTGAGTGGCAGCGGGATGGCCTGGGTGTTGTGGATGGCTTCCAGGGCGCTCTTGGCCATTGGCGTTTTGCCCGCCTTGACCTCTTGCTGGTAGGTCGTCTGCGGGTTGTTGGCGCAGGCGCCGAGCAGCAGGCAGGCGGCCAGAATCAGAAACTTGTGCACGGTAAAACTCCTGTGTGACAACGTCCTTGTGTACACGCCGGGCGCTGGTGGCGCGGCGGGCGGCGATTCTACCCGCTTTGTCGAGCGCGGGCAGTGGTCAATCGGCCGATTCGACGAACTGCGCACATTGAACCGTGCCGTTCGTGGACCCGCCGCGCCTCCTGCGCTGCGGGTCTGGTCAGCCTGGTGTTAGCCGGAAAGCCCGACGTAGACGTTCTGCACGTCATCGTGCGCGTCGAGGGCTTCGAGGAAGGCTTCGACTTCTTCGAGCTGCTCGGCGGTCAGGCTGCTCACCGGGTTTTTCGGGATGTAGCCGATTTTCGCCGAGTTGACGCTGAAGCCCTGCTCCGGCAGGGCGCGGCACACGGCGTCGAGGTCAGTCGGTTCGGTGATGAACAGGGTGTTGCCTTCGTCAGCCGGCTCGAAATCCTGAGCGCCGGCTTCGATGGCGGCCATTTCCGGGTCGGCATCGCTTTCGGTGCTGGCTTCGATCATGCCCACATGGTCGAAATCCCAGGTCACCGAGCCAGAAGCGCCCATCTGGCCCTTGCGGAACAGCACGCGGACTTCGGCCACGGTGCGGTTGATGTTGTCGGTCAGGCACTCGATGATCACCGGCACCTGATGCGGGGCAAACCCTTCGTAGGTGGCGGAGTGGAAGGTCACGGTGTCGCCCAGAAGGCCGGCGCCTTTCTTGATCGCCCGCTCGAGGGTTTCCTTGGGCATCGAGGCTTTCTTGGCCTGATGGATGGCCAGGCGCAGCTTGGGGTTCAGGTCCGGGTCGGCGCCGTTGCGGGCGGCGATCATGATTTCCTTGACCAAGCGGCCGAAGATCTTGCCTCTGGCGTTGGCCGCGGCTTCTTTAGGTTTGGCTTTCCACTGGGCGCCCATAGGGTATCTCGTCGTTGCGGGTTAATAGGTGGGTTTCGGACCTGCTGTGCGCCGGCGATAGCGCGCTAACAATGGCCACGCTCGCGCGGCTCAAGATCCGAAAAATGCTAAGGGCTGCGATTCTAGCCCTTCGAGACGTTTGCGGCACCTGTGGCGCTGCAATCTGCCGATCAGTGAGGTGCTGTACGGCTTATTTGCGCGGTCTCTGTATGGGCGCTATGGCGCTGCTGGCAGGTCTAATAAGTGCAGATTGATTAATCCGGAGCGCTTATGCAGCCCAAGGATTTACTGCTGGCCCTGGTGGTGATCATCGTCTGGGGCATGAACTTTGTGGTGATCAAGATTGGCCTGCACGAGATGCCGCCGATGCTGCTGGGGGCGTTGCGTTTTCTTCTGGCGGCCTTTCCGGCCGTGCTGTTTATCAAGCGCCCCCAGATTGCGCTGCGCTGGCTGCTGGCGTATGGCTTGACCATTTCGTTGGGGCAGTTTGCCTTTCTATTCTCGGCTATGGCGGTCGGCATGCCGGCCGGGCTGGCGTCGCTGGTGCTGCAGTCGCAGGCGTTCTTTACCTTGCTGTTCGCTGTGTTGCTGCTGGGCGAGCGCTTTCGTCTGGTCAACCTGTTCGGGCTGCTGGTGGCGGCCAGCGGTTTGCTGCTGATCGGCGCGCAGGGCAGCGGCCTGATGACGCTGGCCGGTTTTCTTCTCACGCTCTGCGCCGCGGCCATGTGGGCGCTGGGCAATATCGTCACGCGCAAGCTGGGCAAGGTGAATCTGGTGGGGTTGGTGGTGTGGGGCAGCCTGGTGCCACCGTTGCCGTTCTTTGCCCTGTCCTGGCTGCTGGAGGGCCCCGAAGCGATCGAGGCTGCGCTGCGCGGGTTCAACCTGAACAGTTTGTGGGTGCTGGGTTACCTGGCGTTCGGTGCGACCATCCTTGGTTATGGCTTGTGGAGCCGCCTGTTGTCGCGTTATCCGGCCAGCCAGGTGGCACCCTTTTCGTTGTTGGTGCCACTGGTAGGCATCACGTCATCCGCTTTGCTGTTGGATGAACGGCTGGGCTGCCTGCAGTGGCTAGGCGCGCTGCTGGTGATGCTGGGCTTGCTGCTGAATGTCGCCGGCAGTTGGCTGCCGGCGCGCTGGCGGGTCCGTTACAGCTAGCGTTTGCCCATGGAACGACGCGTACCGCTCGGTGCCGGGCCGATCTTCTTCTCATGGCTTGAGGGGATGCCCTTTTGCGGCTTGCGCTGTCGATCCTGCTTGCGGGTCGCGGCTTTGGCTGCGCTGAACAGGGAGGCAAAACCACGGGGTTGCAGGCTGTGGGCGGCGGCTGGCGGATCGGTTGGCGGAACGTCGTCGTGAGTCTGAGCGGCGAGGGTGGGTTCATCTGCGCTGGTAGGGTGCATGACAAGGTCCGCATTACGGGAGATTGGCCGGCGAGTATACCTGGCGATTGCCGTGCGGCTGCGGCGCATGTTACGCGGCGGTTGGCGTGCTGCAGAGAGGGGATGTGCTGGGCTTGGATAGCCCAGCGCGAGGAGTGGATCAGTCCTGACGGCTGGTCACTTCCAGCAGGTGATAACCGAACTGGGTTTTCACCGGGCCTTGCACCACGTTGGTTGGGGCGCTGAATACCACGGTGTCGAATTCTTTGACCATCTGGCCTGGGCCGAACGAGCCGAGGTCGCCGCCGTTGCGGCTGGACGGGCAGCTGGAGTTGTCTTTGGCGACCTGGGCGAAGTCGGCACCGCCTTCGATGGCAGCTTTCAGTTCGTTGCACTTGTCTTCAGTGGCAACCAGGATGTGACGGGCAGTGGCGCGGGCCATGGGAATTGCTCCTTAATAGAGAAGCGGCAAAGCCTACCGTAATCGTTCGGTCAGGCAAACGCCGCAAGGGTAACCAGGGGTAAACAAGGCCTGCTGCGGGAGCAGGCCGTCTGTGTTGCAGGCGGTTTAGCTGCGCGGTTGAGCGGCCTGGCAGGCAGCGGCAGTAAACAGGACGTCGGTGGAGGAGTTCAGCGCGGTTTCCGCCGAATCCTGCACGATGCCGATGATAAAACCGACTGCCACGACCTGCATGGCCACCTCATTGGGAATACCGAAGAGGCTGCAGGCCAGTGGAATCAGTAGCAGCGAGCCGCCGGCCACGCCGGATGCACCGCAGGCGCAAATGGCCGAGAGCACGCTGAGCAGCAGCGCAGTCGGCAGGTCCACGGCGATACCCAGGGTGTGCACGGCAGCCAGGGTCAGCACGCTGATGGTGATGGCTGCGCCGGCCATGTTGATGGTCGCGCCCAAGGGGATCGACACCGAGTAGGTCTCTTCATGCAGGCCCAGGCGCTGGCACAGCTGCAGGTTGACCGGGATATTGGCGGCCGAGCTGCGGGTGAAAAAAGCGGTCAAGCCGCTTTCGCGCAGGCAGGTCAGCACCAGTGGGTAGGGGTTGCGACGAATCTTGGCGAAAACGATCAGCGGGTTGACCACCAGGGCCACAAACAGCATGCAGCCCACCAACACCAGTAGCAGGTGCAGGTAGTCGAGCAATGCGGACATGCCAGACTCGGCCAGCGTGGCGGCTACCAGGCCGAAAACGCCCAAAGGCGCCAGACGGATCACCAGTTTGACAATGCTGGTCACGCCGTCGGAGAGGTCGGCGAGCATCTGTTTGCTGCCTGGGCTGGCGTGACGGAAGGCAAAGCCCAGGGCAATGGCCCAGGCCAGGATGCCGATGAAGTTGCCTGTGAGCAGGGCGTTGATCGGGTTATCCACCACATTCAGCAGCAGGGTTTTCAGCACTTCGAGGATTCCGCCAGGGGGCGAGAGTTCAGCGCTGCTGTCGGTCAGGGTCAGGCTCGAGGGAAAGACGAAGCTGGCCGCCACGGCGATCAGCGCAGCGCTTAAAGTGCCGATCAGGTACAACAGCAGAATCGGTTTGATATGGGTTTCCTGGCCCTGCTGATGGTTGGTGATGGAAGCCGCCACCAGAACAAAGACCAGCACTGGCGCCACAGCCTTCAGCGCCGAAACGAATACGGTGCCGAGGAAGCTGGCGCTGGCGGCAGCCGCCGGAAAAAACAGAGCCAGAGCGATACCAGCCAACAGGCCGATGACGATTTGCAGTACCAGGCTGGTGCGATTCAGCAGCTGTAGAAGTGGGTGTTGGGCAACGGTCATGACAGGTGTCTCGATCAGGGCATGCAGCCTGTGCTCCCTGTGGGGCGCGGTGGCTTGTGGCCAGGCGCTGGGGGCGTGGTTGCAGTGCACGTTGTGAGGCTTTTCGCGAGGGTGAAGCAGGGCCACGCTGAAAAATAGCGCGCGACTCTATCACAATGGTCAACTTTTATTCCTGCGCTCGGAAACTGAGCTGCCCAATGGTGCTTATGCCTATCAACCAGCCTTCAGCTGGGCTAGGTTAGTGCCTTTGTCAGTCATGAGGTGGTTATGTCCAACGAAGAGGCGCAGGCCGTGGCCGTTGAAACCTTGAGCGCTGTAGAGGCGCGGGTACTGGGTTGCCTGATCGAGAAACAGCTGACAACACCGGAAGCCTATCCCCTGACGCTCAATGCCCTGGTGCTGGCCTGCAATCAGAAAACCAGCCGTGAACCGGTGCTCAACCTTACCGCCGGCCAGGTCGGCCAGGCTCTGCGCAGCCTGGAGGGGCATGAAATGGCGCGCCTGGTGATGGGTAGCCGGGCGGATCGCTGGGAGCATCGCGCCGACAAGGCGCTGGAGCTGGTAGCGGCGCAGGTGGTGCTGATCGGGCTGTTGCTGCTGCGTGGCCCGCAGACTATCAACGAGCTGCTGACGCGCAGCAGCCGCATGCATGATTTTGATGATGCCGAGCAGGTGCAGCATCACCTTGAGCGGCTGATCAGTCGCGAATTGGTTTGCCTACTGCCGCGTCAGAGCGGGCAGCGTGAAGATCGTTATATGCACGGACTGGGTGATGCGGCGGATTTGCAGGCCGCGTTGGCTGTCAGGGCCCGTGAGCCGCAGCGCGCGACGGCGAGCGGTCAGCAGGATGAGCGTCTGGAAGCTCTGGAGGCGCGCATCGCGGCGCTGGAAGAGCGCTTGGCGCAGTTGGAGTCGCCTGTGCAATAAACAAATAAGGTGCTCGATTGAGCACCTTATTTGTTGTCTCTTGAGCGCTGATCAGCTAACGCGCAGGCCGTGTGTGCGGTCAGCACCGTCTTCGGCAACACGTAGACGCTCTTGCAGGCGATCAGCGCCGCCTTCGGCGACGCGGTTTGCGCCAGTGCGGTCGGCACCGTCTTCGGCAACACGTAGACGCTCTTGCAGGCGATCAGCGCCGCCTTCGGCGACGCGGTTTGCGCCAGTGCGGTCGGCACCGTCTTGGGCTACGCGCAGGCGCTCTTGCAGGCGATCAGCGCCGCCTTCGGCGACGCGGTTTGCGCCAGTGTGGTCGGCACCGCTTTCAGTTTGCAGGTTGCTACCAAAACCCATCAGGGTTTTTACGCTGCTGTCCCGCAATTCACCCAGCAGTGGCTGCGTGTTGTTCTGTGGCAGGGCAAAGGCGCTGATGGACAGGCTGCTCAGGATCACGGCGGTGAGAATGTGCTTTTTCATGTTCAGGCTCCTCGTAAGGGCGGGTGTAAGTGAGTACGGAGCGAATGATACGGATGAAAATTTGATGAAGAAGTGCAGGCTGGGCATGGTAATCATCGATGGTATTGATAGTTGATTTTATTTCTTATTTATCAATTAGTTATGTTTGTTTACGAGTGTCTAAAAGAGAATTTATGGAGTGTTTGTGCATGATCATTAATATCTAATTAATCGATGTATTCTGTTCGCTAGCCTGCGCTTCAGGTGGCAGACATAGCTTTGCTTGAAATATCGAACGCCTGGTGCGTATTTTGTACGCCTCGCCGTTCGACTACGGCCTCTTGCATCAATAAGGACAACAGCAAATGAGTACCCTCGACCGCACCGCCCTGGCTGAGTTGTTGCGTGGTGTTGATGAAGTTGAATGTGTGACGCCTGACCTCAATGGTGTGCCGCGCGGCAAGGTGATGACGGCGGAGGGCTTCCTTGAGGGGCGGCGTTTGCAGTTGGCGCGAGGGGTTTTGCTGCAATGCATCATGGGCGGCTATCCAGCTGCACGGTTCTACGGCAGTGATGACGGTGATCTGGCACTGAATGCCGTGGCGGGGCAGGTGCACCGCCTACCCTGGAGCGATACACCACGAGCACTGGCGATCTGCGATGCCGATGAGTTGGACGGGCGCAGTTCCGGCCTGTCGAGCCGTGGGCTGCTCAAGCAGGTTGTGGCGCGCTATGCCAGTCATGGCTGGCAGCCCGTAGTGGCGACCGAGCTGGAGTTTTTCGTGTTTGCCCGCAATGCCGACCCCTTGCAGCCGTTTCAGCCGCCGCTGGGTCTGGATGGTCGACGTGAGGATGGCGCGTCGGCTTTCAGTGTCAGTTCCAACAACGGCCTGCGCGCCTTCTTCAATGAGGTGTATCAGTGCATGGCCGCCTTGGGGTTGCCGCGCGATACCTTTATGCATGAGATGGGCGTCAGTCAGTTCGAGATCAACCTGCTGCACGGCGATCCGCTGTTGCTGGCGGATCAGACTTTTCTGTTCAAACACTTGCTCAAGGAAGTCGCGCTCAAGCACGGTCTCACTGTGGTGTGCATGGCCAAACCGCTGGCGCACACGCCTGGCAGCTCCATGCATATTCATCAAAGCGTGGTGGAGCAGGGCGGTGGGCAGAATATCTTCAGCGCGGCCGATGGCCAGGCAACGCCGGCGTTCTATCAATTTATTGCCGGACAGCAGGCGGCCATGGCCGATTTCACCCTGCTATTTGCTCCGCACGTGAACTCCTATCAGCGCCTTTGCCATCCTTATGCTTCACCGAACAATGCCTGCTGGTCCGAGGATAATCGCGCCGCCGGCCTGCGCATTCCGGCCAGTGCGCCGGTAGCGCGGCGGGTGGAGAACCGCTTGCCAGGCGCCGATGCCAACCCATATCTGGCGTTGGCGGCGAGCCTTGCGGCGGGGCTGTATGGGATTGAGCAGCAGTTGCAGCCTAGTGCGCCTATCCAGGGTGAGTTCGAAGTACCGGACGAATTGGCGCTACCCTGTACCATGCATGCCGCGATTGAACGTCTCAAGCGCAGTGCGTTAGCGCTGGAACTGTTCGGCAAAGAGTTCATCGAAGGCTACATTGCCAGCAAGACACTGGAGCTCACCAGCTTCTTTGATGAAATTACCCCGTGGGAGCGCCGCGTGCTGGCGGCCCACGCCTGAGAACCTGCCTACGATCTGTTGCGCGTCGGCCCTGCTGCGCGAAAAACCGGCTCGGATGCTCATGTACAACGCGTACACACCGCTTCCTCGTCTGTTTTGACCAGCCACAGGCTGTTACTAACGTAGCGCCTTGCAGGGCTTTAGCTCGCGAGATCGTAAACAGGCTCTAAAAACCTGACTGCCGAGCATGGTTTCGGCGGCACATTGGAGCCAAGCGCCACCCCATGTCCGTGATCCTCAAGTCATTCAGTTCGTTGTATTTCGCCACCCTGTTGATGCTGCTCGGCTCAGGGTTGCTGAGTACTTACCTGGCGCTGCGTCTGGCCGAAACGGCGGACGGCTTGTGGGTCGGTGCGCTGATGGCGGCCAACTATGTGGGATTGGTGCTGGGCGGCAAGATTGGTCATCGGCTGATTGCCCGGGTTGGCCATATTCGCGCTTATGTGGCCTGTGCCGGCGTAGTTACCGCTGCAGTGCTCGGGCATGGGCTGAGCGACTGGCTGCCCAGCTGGCTGTTGCTGCGTATGTTGGTCGGCCTCGGCATGATGTGCCAGTACATGGTGATCGAGAGCTGGCTCAATGAGCAGGCGGAAACCAGCCAGCGCGGCCAGGTGTTTGCCGGCTATATGGGGGCCTCTTACCTCGGTCTGATCCTTGGTCAGCTGGTGCTGGTGGTGCACCCGACGCTGGGCCTGGAGCTGCTGATGCTAGTGGCGCTGTGCTTTGCCCTGTGTCTGGTGCCTGTAGCTCTGACGCGCAAGTTGCACCCTGCGCCCTTGCATCCAGCTCCGCTGGAAATGCGCTTCTTTATCGCGCGAGTGCCTCTGTCCTTAACCACTATCGTCGTATCGGGGCTGCTGATCGGGTCGTTCTATGGCCTGGCACCGCTGTATGGCACGCGCATGGGCCTGTCCACCGAGCAGGTGGGGCTGTTTATGGGCTGCTGCATCATTGCGGGCTTGTTGGTGCAGTGGCCGCTTGGCTGGTTGTCTGATCGGCATGACCGCGTGCGACTTATTCGTGGTTGTGCGGCTTTGTTGGCCCTGGCCGCGCTACCTCTGGCGCTGTTGCCAGAGGCGAGCGTGCTGCTGCTGTTTGTCGTAGGTTTCCTGGTTTGCGCCCTGCAATTCAGTCTTTATCCACTGGCGGTGGCGCTGGCCAATGACCATGTCGAAGCCGAGCGTCGGGTATCACTGACGGCCATGCTGCTGGTTACCTTCGGTGTCGGCGCCAGTATCGGGCCGTTGCTGGCGGGCGTGCTGATGCGCTTTCTCGGCGCCAATATGTTGTACGCCTTCGTCTGCGGCTGTGCGCTGATTCTGGTGCTGCGGGTGCGGCCGGAGCGGGTCACGCATCTGCATCAGGTTGTAGACGCTCCGCTGCACCATATCCCCATGCCTGACAGCACCATCAGCTCACCCCTGACCGCTGCCCTCGACCCGCGTGTGGCTGAGCAGGTGGTGCAGGAGCAGATGCATGACAATAGCGCCGCGCCAAGCGCGGGTGAGGGTGTACCAGCGCAAGCGGCTGCTGAGTCTGAGGTGCGCAGGTGAGGCCGCTGCTCAGTGTGGTAATCCCGGTGCGTAACGAGGCGCATGCTTTGCCTGCGTTGCTGGACGATCTGGCAGCGCTGCGGGCTGAGGGTGCGGAGCTGATTGTGGTTGATGGTGGCAGCAGCGACGGTACCGTTGAACGGGCGCGCGGGCGGGCTGACCAGGTGCTCAAGACCGATCCCGGTCGTGCTCTGCAGATGAATGCCGGCGCTGCGCGCGCGCAAGGGGAATACTTGTGGTTTGTGCATGCCGATACACGGGTCAGTGGGCCGTCGCTGCAGCGCTTACAGGATGTGCTGCAGCATCGTCCGCTGTGGGGGCGCTTTGACGTGCGACTCTCTGGTCCAGGCGTGGCATTTTGGGTCATTGGGTCGATGATCAGCCTGCGTTCGCGCCTGACCGGTATTGCCTCTGGGGATCAGGGGATTTTTGTGCGCAAGGCGGCCTTTGCCGCGTTGGGGGGGTATGCCCCGATTCCGCTGATGGAAGACTTGCAGCTGTGTCGCCAGCTCAAGGCGCAGGCCCGCCCGCGTTGTCTGCGCCCGCCCCTGTCGACATCCAGCAGGCGCTGGGAGCAGCACGGTATTTGGCGTACCGTAATACTCATGTGGTGCCTGCGTTTGGCTTATTACTGTGGTGTCAGCCCAGAA
>NZ_QAIG01000008.1:99903-508543 GCF_003060885.1 Pseudomonas sp. HMWF032 | reverse complement strand
GCCCGCCAGTACCGTCGAGGATCACTGTTATGACCCTTTCGATTTCCTTGCATCTACTGGCGCGTGTACCGGTGGCGGGGCGGGTAAAGACCCGTCTGATTCCGGCCCTGGGTGCACAGGGTGCCTGCGATCTGCAGCAGCTCCTGCTGGAGCGTGCCTTGCAGTTGCCTGCCAGTGGTTTCAGTGAGCGCTTTCTCTGGCTGGATGATCTGCCCAGTGCCGAGTTGCAGGCGCTGGCCGATGCCCAGGCATGGACGCTGGTCGAGCAGCCAGTGGGGGATCTAGGGGAGCGCATGCGCCGTATCGCTACATTGGGGTTGGCGGACAGTGATGCGGTGATTCTTATCGGTAATGATTGCCCGGCCCTTGATGGCGTATACCTGCAGGCGGCTTGTCGTGCGTTGCAGGAGCACAAGGTGGTGATCGGGCCGGCTGAGGATGGCGGTTATGTGCTGCTGGGTTTGCGTGGCATGGCGCCGACGCTGTTCAGTGACATGCCGTGGGGGACTGAGCGGGTGTTCGACCTGACCCTGCAACGCCTGCGGCAGTTGGATTGGCCACCGGCGTTGCTGCCTGCGTTGTGGGATGTGGATCGGCCCGAGGATCTGTCGCGCCTGGCGGTGCTGAATATCCTGCTCTGATACTAAAGCAAGCCGTCGCTGTCAAAGCGGCGAGCTTCACGCTGAAGTTGATAGACGAAACGCTCCACCGAGCGCTGCTCTTGGCCATTGATCCTGTGAAACCGTGCACCGATAAAGCTGATATCCAGCTTGTCGTCATACTGCACGTGGCGCACCTCGATCGCTGTAGTCATCGCGCCAAAAGGAAAGCGAGCGGTAAAACGCTCATAAACCTGACCGGCTTGCAGGCTATTGGTGATATCTCCGGGGAAGCGCAGTTTGCATCCGGTTGCTGAGATGTCCAGAAGTAAGCCTGATACGGTGGTACTCAGCTTGTCGCCGCCCAGTTCAACTTTGATCAGCTCACTTTGTTTAAGTGGTGCACGGAAAGCGCTGCGGCGTTGATGGTAAGTGATTTCAAGCGGTATTTGGCTCAGGTAGCAGCGTGAGCCCTCGTATTCACTGAAACGTAGGGTTTGCTCGCATGTCCATGCTACACGCACGCCTTCGTGAAAGGCTTCGACGTGGAAGGTTTCACCATTCTGCAGGTAGCGCTCACCATCGTTGGGCATCAACTCGTCAAGAATGACGAGGTTCTTGTCGCGGTCAACTGCAATGACATAGCTCTGAAAACGTTGTTTTCGCTCGTCAAACGTTATGATCAGTGGATCGTGGTTCTGTTGCAGCTGGCGCAGGTTGGCAACAATTTCCACAGGCGTCTTAAGCACCTTGGGGGGTTGAGGGCCATCTTCCTGATTAAAAGGACTGGACACGGTCCATTACACTCCGGGCAAATGCGATGGCACTAGAATACTGGCTATATGACAGCATGTCCCTGTGCCTTATGGAAAATTCAGGCCTGGCTGAGCGGGCGCTGCTGGCCGATTCTAGCGGCACTGCCACGGCTGTCATAGAGGCTTGGAGTTTCGTTGCCACGCAGAATGCCAAGCATGCTATTGGCTGACGCCTGGCTGGAGCGGATTAATCTGCCGTTGCGCAGATTAGCTGCCTGGCAACGCTCAAGCAGAGTGCTGAGCTGCTCACTGTGTTCAAGCAATGCTTGGGCGTGATCAGAGCTTCTGGCGAGTGTGTGCAGGCCTTCGCGGTCTGCCGAAAGACCAAGGTCAGTGAGAAGTTGGCTGCGCTCCTGACCGTGTTGATCAAGCTGACCCAGCAGCGGCAATTTCTCGCTTAGCAAGGCCTGCAGGTATGGGAGATCGCGATCACTGAGTGCTTGAAACTCTTTATTGATGAGTTCAAGCAGTTGCTCTGCGATGCCGATGTCATGGTTAAACAATTCAAGCAGTTTGGTGTCGTGCATTGCGGGCTCTTTTGGGGAACGGCAGTTTCAGTACTGAGACATGAAACTTCCGTTGGGCGACCAACAGCCCCAAGCGCAGCCCTTTGACTAGCGCTGGGATTCGAAATTTAGCAATTTACTGGCAACACGCTGGCTGTCGACCTGGTAACTGCCGCTCTCGATAGCTTGTTTGAGTTGCGCAACGCGCTCTTTGTTGACGCTAGGTTGGTCGCGCAACTTTTCACTGGCTTTCTGAAGTTGTTGAGCCTCGCGACTCAGCTGCACAGATTCTCCGCCTTTGCCCGCCTGCTGGGATTGCTCGGTAGGTGTGGGCATATTGCCAGTGGGCTGATTGCTTGTGACTGCGCTCTGGCCACCTGCCTGGGCACTGCCTGCACGCCCCGAACTGGCTGGCGTTGCGGCATTGTTAAGCCGGTTGATGTCGATGACCATGATGCAGAACCTCGAACAGTGTTTGGACGCTTGCCTAGCTTGTCGGCCTTGATAGCGAAAACTTTAGGGCTGAGTGTTGCGTTTATTGACAGTCTAAACACACTGAGAACAATCGCCAGCGTGAGTTATCCGCTAAGTCAATCAAAATTCATGCCTACATTGGGACTTCAACTTGGCCTGGAGCGGTTACTCGTGCTCGTACTACCCGGTTTGATTTGATGTTGCGCACGCTGATTTGCTTGCCTACTGACCCTGATGATAGCGCCTCTCCGGGCATGCGGACACTGATTATCCCGCTCTTGGCACTGATGACCACGTGATCACCCTTACGAACGGCTTCTGCCAATTGAAGCTGGGTAGGGGTTATGACTTGGTCGATAATTGCAGCGCGCGTCAATTTTTTGCCAACAACCTGATGTTTTTCCGTCAGGTAACCCTGGTTCAGTAAGCCGACATCTCTTTCCGCCAGGCCGACATCCATTTCTGTTATCAGACCGTCTCGTTTGAGTGGGCGGCTGGCAACTACTACCTCACGAAATAAACGCACCTGGCCAGGAATAAATACTGTCCATGGCGCATTACTTTCACAGCGAATCCGCAGTGTCACGCGACCGACAGGCTGTGCTGGGCTCTCGAGGGTCGTCATCAAGGGTGTGCCACACAGCGGTAAGCGCAGGCGAGGGTCGAGTTGGTTTATTTGTATCTGGTGACGTGCAGTGATGTTGCTACGCTCTAAATAATCATCCACGGCTTGCTCAAGAAAAGCGTTGCCGGCGCCGATAAGTTCTTCGGCGTGAGTCGCCTCTGCTGGTGTTACGTTGCTATAGCCGAGTGCCATCAAAGCGGGTAAAACTGCCAGCCAGTGGCAGAATCTCGATGATGAGCGTCGATTCGTTGTCGTTTTGGTTTTCATAGTGGGTTAGATAGCAAGCTGCGTGCCGCCTGCTAAGCTGACAGTAATCTGTTACTCAAATAAGGAGTTTGGGTATGGCCGGTGTGATGGACTCGGTTAACCAGCGAACTCAGTTGGTTGGCCAGAATCGTTTGGAATTGCTGCTGTTTCGTCTTAACAGCAATCAGTTGTATGGCATCAACGTGTTCAAGGTGAAAGAGGTGCTTCAGTGCCCCAAACTCACCATCATGCCCAAATCCAGCCCGGTTGTTCGCGGGGTGGCCAATATCCGTGGCGGCACCATCCCGATTCTCGATTTGTCCATGGCCACAGGCAACATGCCGTTGTCCAATATCGATAACAGTTTCGTGATCATCACTGAATACAACACCAAGGTTCAGGGTTTTCTGGTGCATTCCGTCGAGCGCATTGTCAACATGAACTGGGAGTCGATTCATCCGCCACCCAAGGGTACTGGTCGCGATCACTATTTGACGGCAGTGACGCACCTGGACGACAAGATGGTTGAAATCATTGACGTCGAAAAAATTCTTGCAGAGGTGGCGCCGACCTCCGAGGTGATTTCTGAAGGTGTTCTTGATGCGCGTACTCAGGCCCGTGCAGTGAGTAAACGGGTACTGACCTGCGACGACTCATCGGTTGCGCGCAAGCAGGTTACGCGTTGTTTGGAAACTGTAGGCGTGGAGGTGGTCGCGCTGAACGATGGTCGTCAGGCGTTGGATTATCTGAAGGCTATGGTCGAGGAGGGCAAGAAGCCGGAAGAAGAATTCCTTATGCTGATTTCCGACATCGAAATGCCCGAAATGGACGGTTATACCCTGACGGCGGAGATTCGTTCCGACCCTCGAATGCAAAAACTGCACATCATCCTGCATACTTCGCTTTCTGGTGTTTTTAATCAGGCCATGGTCAAGAAGGTGGGCGCGGATGATTTCCTCGCCAAGTTTCGGCCGGATGACCTGGCTGCACGGGTAGCTGACCGCATCAATATAGCGGCAGGGGACTGAGGGCTCGGCCCTCAGTGGAAAATTTGTTCGTCGAGGCTTCGCGAGTGTCTACAGGTAATTTGGATTTCGAGCAGTTCCGGACCTTCCTGGAAAAAGCCTGCGGCATCCTGCTGGGTAGCAATAAGCAGTATCTGGTTTCCAGTCGACTGAACAAACTGATGGAACAGAATGACATCAAAACTCTGGGTGAACTGGTGCAGCGTATGCAAAGCCAGCCGCGCAGTGGTCTGCGTGAGCAGGTTGTTGATGCCATGACTACCAATGAGACCCTTTGGTTTCGCGACACATACCCTTTTGAGGTGCTGAAAAGCCGTGTTCTGCCGGAGTTGATCAAGGCTAGCCCGGGGCAGCGTTTGCGTATTTGGTCGGCGGCCTGCTCTTCGGGGCAGGAGCCCTACTCATTATCAATGACCATTGATGAATTCGAAAAAACCAATCTTGGCCAACTCAAGGCCGGAGTGCAGATTGTTGCGACTGACCTGTCGCCGTCCATGTTGATCAACTGTAAATCGGGTGAGTACGACAGCTTGGCGATGGGGCGTGGGCTTTCACCGGAGCGTCTGCAGCGCTATTTCGACCCCAAGGGGCCGGGGCGCTGGGTGGTCAAACCGGCCATTCGCAGTCGCATTGAGTTTCGCCCGCTGAACCTTCTGGACAGTTATGCCAGCCTGGGTAAGTTCGATGTGGTGTTCTGCCGAAACGTATTGATCTACTTTTCTGCGGAAGTGAAGAAAGACATCCTCACGCGCATTCATGCCATGTTGAAACCGGGTGGTTATCTGTTCCTCGGGGCTTCCGAGGCGCTCAATGGTCTGCCTAATCATTATCAGATGGTGCAGTGCAGCCCGGGGATCATCTACAAAGCGAAGTGATCCGCTGCACTTGCCAATAAAAACGGGAGGCTTGGCCTCCCGTTTTTATTGGCCCACGTTAATTTGCACCTGAGGCGGCCTGTTCACTGCCTGTCATATGGCACAGGCTGCGGGTACCAGGCTGCAAATAAGGTTGCAGGATAGGCGCCATGCCTTTGAGTACCTGCACGGGGAGTGCTGAAGTGAAGCGGAAGTTTTCTGCTGCTTGCCCGGGAACGAAGGCGGTAAGGGTGCCGTAATGGTTGTCTCCTAAATAGAAGACGAATGTGGCGGTGCGGTTCATCGCGCGTGAACTGAGGACCCGGCCACCGGCGCCGACGGTTTCGATGCGATTATCTCCAGTGCCGGTTTTGCCGCCGACTTTGAGCGGTTGTCCGTCAGCCTGGATGAAGCTGCCAAGTAAGCGCCGCGCAGTGCCGGCCTCAACCACATCGGCTAGAGCGTTGCGCAGTGCTGCGGCCACCTCGGGTGCCATGACGCGTTTTCCTGCGCTGTGGTCTCGCACCACAAGGGTGTCGTAGGGTGTATCCGCAGCAAAATGCAGGCTGTCGATACGGGCTGTGGTCTGGCGGATACCGTCGTTCTGAATGATCCCCATCAACTCGGCCAGTGCTGCTGGACGGTCACCTGAGCTGCCAATCGCAGTGGCCAGTGAGGGCACCAGGTGGGCGAAGGGGTACCCCAGGTTCTGCCAGCGGCGATGAATATCGAGAAAGGCCTCGACCTCCAGCATGATGCGGATACGGCTATCGCGGGCGCTTTTGTGGCGGCTGCGGAATAGCCAGCCATAGACCTCCTGACGTTCATTCTGGCTGGCAGCGACGGCATCGCTGAAGCGCGCCTGCGGTTGTTCGATCAGATACCCCAGCAACCAGAGCTCCAGAGGGTGAACGCGAGCGATATAGCCTTGATCGGGCAGGCTATAGGCGCCTGGCCCGTAACTTCGGTACAGCTCGTTAATTCGCTTATCGCTGAGCGTTTCCTGTGGCAGATATTTGCGCAGAAAGGCGGCAAAGCTGGCTTCATCAGCAGTAGGTTGCAGGTAGCGGTGTACAGCCGCGAGGCGTACTGAGGTGTGGCGCAGGCCATTGAGGAACGTGTCCAGGCGCTGCTGTTCCGGTTGCCCCTGATACTTGCGCCAGAAACGCTGCAGGAATGAGGTGCCTTCCCGATCGGCAAAGTCGCGTAGATAAACCTGACGGCGGGGATCTTTGTCGTCCTTAAGCAGTTCAGCGCTGTTGTTCGGGCCCTGGTAAGTGCTGTAACGCACCAGGTCGCGCATCAGGCGGATAAACGGTAGGTTAAGCGATTCGCGTAGGGCTTCGCGCATGTTGGCAATGCGTTGGTTATCTTCGCGCCGGAAGTTGTTGAAGGTGTGGATGCCGCCGCCAGTGAAGAAGCGCTCGCCTGGACTGGCCGAGTATTTACGTTCCATGGCGGCGTTCAGCATGCCCGCCAGGCTAGCGTTGGGCGTGCTGAGCAGGTAATCAATTGCCCAGCGAGTCAGGTTATCTCGGGCATTGACGGCGCGCAGTTGATTGGCGCTTTGCCCCGCGTGACGCTGGTGCAGTTCGGCGATGATTTCCAGATAGGTGGCCAGCACCCTGAGCTTGGCAGTGGAGCCCAGTTCCAGCTTGCTGCCCTCGTTGATGTCGAACGGCTGGTCGGTGCTGTCGGTCTGTACCCGTACCATGCTGCCATTTTCTGTGCGCTCGAACAGGGTGAAGCTGTAGCGCACATCAGCGGTTTTTTCCGGTGAGAGCAGGCGTTCGCCAAACAGGCCGATCTGGCCGGCAAAGGTGGGCTCGGCCAACTGCTGAAGGTACTGGCTGACGGCCTGTTGCAGGTCATTGTTGAGGGTGCTGGTCGCGCTCAGATCAAGGCGGTCGAGGTCGTACAGTGGCATGTTGAGCATGGTCGAGAGCCGCGCCCGCGAAACGCTGATGCCCTTGTTGCTGTCCACCGTCTGCAGGTTCGGCTCAAGAGCCCAGTCGCGGTAGCTGAGTGTCTGCTGCAGGGCGGCGTCGCGCAGTGCGATGTCGATGAGGCCGCCGCCGGCCAGCAGGCGGATATGGCTGTTAGTCAGTTCGGCCAGGTCATGGCGGCCTTGGGCCAGGTAATAAGACGGGCGGCGCTGGGCAATCATGAGGGCCAGCACCTGACGCAGGGCGAGGCCACGTTCGGCCAGGCTGGCATCCGCTGACTGTGCGGGGTCGAGCAGCCGGTTGACCTGGGCGAAGTCCGCGCCGAACCAGATGCGCAGGCCATCGGCCAGACCATGAACTTCGCCATGCCCAGGCGCTGCAGACAGCGGCACGCTGTTGAGGTAGTCGCGAACGATATTCTCGCGCGCAGCCATGGTCTGCGGGCCACTCTGGTAGGCGCGTACGCTGGCGGAAAGCATTTGTCGCAGTTTTTCCGTCGCGGACACAGTCAAGCCGTCCGGTGAGTGGCGGTATTTCTCCAGCTGAGTAGCCAGGGTGCTACCGCCTGCCGACTGGTCCTGCATGTCCAGCAACTTGCCGACCTGAGAAATGGCGGCCATGAAGAAGCGCGGCCAGTCCACGGCCGGGTTGGCCAGTGGCTGTTCAGAGTCAAGCAGCGTGCGGTTCTCGATAAACAGCAGGCTGCTGGCTACCAGTGGCGGGATGGCGTTGAAGCTCGGGTAGCGCTGTTGCGGGTAGCGGAATTCATAGAAAGGCGTACCGCTACAGTCACTGATGCTCAGTCCGCTCTGAATCTTCTCCGGATAGGGGATGAACAGGCCGCGTTGGGCATAGTCGAGTAGGGCGGGGGAGAACTGCGCCTGTTGCTGCACGATAAAGTTGCGCTGGCTGAGTCGCTCAAGCATCAACGGCAGGTAGGTGTAACCTTGACGTTTGTCGAAGGGGCCTTCTTTGGGGTAGACGATAGCATTGCTCGGGCCCGGTTCGACGCGGTAGCTGAGGGTTTGCGCGTAACGGCTGATTTCTTGGGCTTGATAGCGTGAGGTACGCAGCTCTTCGGCGAGCAGTAGACCGGCGACTATGATCAGAACCAGCACGAGCAGCCAGAGGGTGATTTTTAATGCGCTGCGATGTTTACGTGGTGCCGGTCGCTGCTGATTGGCCGGTAGTGGGGTGATGCTGGGTTGCCATGATGCGCCCATATTCATTTAGCCTGATGTACTCGTCCATAGGTTTGACAGGTTGCTGAATCACATCAGCGGGCTTGTTCACTGAGCTCCGCTCAGTCGGCCTCTGCTTGCAGTTTAGCTGCTGCTGTGTCGATGACGCCGGGACGGGTTTGGCAGACGCAATATTTTCTCGGTCTCCACCGGGCGCTGAATAAGTGATCAGCGGCAATGCGCACGCGAGGTGAACAGCGCAGGATTGCCAGTGGCTGCACTTGCTTTGGCGGGTGTGCTCATACAGATGTTGAACAGGCGACGAGTGAGCTATGCAACGCGACCATCGGGAGCAACTCAACCTCAGTTGGCAGGCCAATGCCGATGCCTGGACGGCGGCCGTGCGCGAGCAACGCATTGAAAGTCGCCGACTGGTGACCGATGCGGCCATCGTTCAGGCGATTCTCGCCCTTGCACCCACGCGCGTGCTGGATCTGGGCTGCGGCGAGGGCTGGTTGTGCCGTGGGCTGGTCGAACATGGTATTGAGGCGGTGGGCGTGGACGCCTCCGCCCCGCTGATTGCTGTGGCGCAGCAGGCGGCGTCAGGCACGTCGCAGTACCGCGTATGCGGTTATGCCGAGCTGGAGAGTCAGGCTGGGCTGCTGGGGCGTTTCGATACGCTGGTGTGCAACTTTGCCCTTCTGGAAGAACCCCTGGCGCCGACGCTGAATGCCCTGCATGGCCTGCTGGCGCAGGATGGCCGGTTGCTGATCCAGACTCTGCACCCCTGGCGCGCCTGCAATGACGTGGGTTATCGCGACGGTTGGCGGGTGGAAACCTTTGCTGGCTTCGGCGAGGGCTTTGCTCAACCGATGCCCTGGTTTTTCCGCACATTGGAGTCCTGGTTGGGCTTATTCAGCGATACCGGCTGGCGCCTGCAATGGCTGCAGGAACCGTTGCACCCGGAGAGCGAGCAGCCGGTGTCGCTGTTGATGCTGCTGAGTTCCGAGCGCAATTAATCCGGTCTGATAAAGCCTTCGGTCGACGATAAACAGCCGAGCCCCGCTGGCGCTGTATTCGACCATGCCCAGGCCACTGCTGACCTGGGTGTGCAGGTTATGGCGTGCGTTGCAGCTTGACCTTGCCGGTGGCACTGGCCAGCAGGTGCTCCGGCAAGTCGAGCAGGTCGTCGTCGAAGGTTTCCAGTGGTGGTGGACGACGTTCGAAGCGCGCGCCGAGCACCAGCATGCAGGGCGTCAGCAGCAGGGTCAGCACGGTGCCGAAACTCAGACCGCCGGCAATCGCACTGGACAGTTGCGTCCACCACTGGGTCGATGGTGCGCCAACACCCAGGCTTGGGGTGATCAGGTCGACGTTGACCCCCATGACCATCGGCACCAGACCGAGCACCGTGGCCACGGCGGTGAGCAGCACCGGGCGCAGGCGCAGGCTGCTGGTTTCCAGCGCTGCTTCGTATGGTTCCAGGCCCTGGCGGCGCAGCTGGTTGTAAGTGTCGATAAGGATGATGTTGTTGTTCACCACGATCCCGGCCAGGGCGATCAAGCCCATGCCGACCATCACGATGCCGAACGACTGGCCGTTGACCAGCAGGCCCATCAGTACCCCAGCGGTGGACAGCACGATGGCCGAGAGCACCAGTAGCGTCTGATAGAGGCTGTTGAACTGGGTTACCAGGATGATAAACATCAGGAAAATCGCCACGGCAAAGGCGGTGCTGAGGAAGGTCGCCGCCTCACGCTGGTCAGCATCCTCGCCGGCAACCTTCACCTGTACATCGCTGGGCACCTCGCCCATCGCTTCCCGCAGGGCCAGTAGGCGTTCATCCAGACGCGCGCCTTCGGCAATGTCGGCCTGCAGAGTAATGGTGCGATTGCCATCGACCCGACGCAGGGTGCCGACCTTGGGAGCCTGTTGCAGGGAGACGAAGTTGCCCAGTGGAATCTGTCCGGCCGGGGTGCTCAGGGTCAGTCGGCTGAGTTGGTCGAGGGAGCGCCAGTTGGCCGGCAGGCGCACGCGGATATCCACTTCATCGGTGGCGTCTTCCGGGCGGTAGGTGGCCAGTTTCAGGCCGTTGGTGACCATCTGCACGGCGTTGCCGACGCTCAGTACGTCTGCACCGAAACGCGCGGCCGCCTCGCGGTCGACCTTGATCCGCCATTCGATACCTGGCAGAGCGCGGTCATCCTCGATGTCCTTGAAGCCGCCCAGGCGCTGCATGCTGGCGCGCACCTGCTCGACCCACTGATCGGCCTTGGCCGGGTCCAGCGAGCTGATTTGCAGTTTCACCGGCTTGCCGCTGCTGGGGCCTTCTTCCTGTTTGCGAAACTCCAGGACGATGCCGGGTATGTCGACGGTACGCTGGCTCATGTCGGCGAGGATCTGAGTGGCCGCACGTCGTTCGTGCCATTCGACGAACTGGAACTGCAGGGTGCCGATTACATCGGCACCGAGCTGGCCGTCCGGTTGCGCCAGAGAGCGGGCATACAGCGCCTTGACCTCGCGCATGCCGAGCAGGCGGTTCTCCACTTTTTGCAGCAGGGCATCCTTCTCCTGCACCGACAGGTCGCCGCGAGCGCGTACCCAGATCTGCGCGCTTTCCGGCTCGACCTCGGGAAAGAACTCCACCCCATGGTTGAAACGGCCATAAGCGGTGTAGATCAGCGCAATTACAGCGAGCATGCCCATGAGGCTCAGGCCGGGACGTTTCAACAAGGCTCCCAGCACCCTGCGATAGGCCACTGCGCCACGACCGGGTTGGCTCGGTTGCGGCAGCGATTGGCCACCGGTGACTGCGCCGAGTACCGGTAGAAACACCAGGGCCATGGCCAGGGAGGCCAGCAGGCAGACAATCACCGTGGCCGGCAGGTACTTCATGAACTGGCCGACCACGCCCGGCCAGAACAACAGCGGCAGAAACACCACCAGGGTGCAGGCGGTGGACGAGATCACCGGCCAGGCCATTCGCGTGGTGGCGTTGGCCCAGGCCTGGCGAGGGCTCTGGCCCTGATGCAAGTACCGGTCGGCCAGCTCGGCGACCACAATGGCGCCGTCCACCAGCATGCCGGCGACCAGAATCAGGCTGAACAGCACGACGATATTGAGGGTAAAACCGAACATCCAGATCACCAGGATGCCCGTCAGAAAGGCCCCCGGAATGGTCAGTCCGACTAATAGCGCCGAGCGCGTACCCATGGTCGCTACCACCAGAATCAGCACCAGCACGATGGAGGCAATCACGTTGTTGAGCAGATCGCTGAGCATGCTCTGCACCTGCTGCGACTGATCCATGATGTAGCTGACCTTGAGGCCCTCGGGCAGCAGCGGCTGGGCCTTGGTCATCAGCGCCTTGACCTGCTCGATGGTGTCGATGATGTTGGCGCCGCTGCGCTTTGACACCTCCAGCACCACCGCGGGCTGGCCATTGATCCGCGCGTAACCGGTGGGGTCCTTGAAGGTGCGGTGAATGGTGGCGACATCGCCAAAGGTCACCACGCTGTTGCCCACCACCTTGATCGGCATGGACAGTACGTCTTCAAGGTTTTCGATCACCCCGGGCACTTTCATGCTCATGCGCCCGGCACCGGTGTCCAGGCTGCCGGCGGCGACCAGGCGGTTGTTGCGGCTGACCAGGTTGAACAGCTCGTTGTAATCGATGCCGTAGCTGTCGAGCACCTGCGGGTCGACGACGATTTCCAGCAGGTCTTCGCGGTCGCCGCCGATTTCCACCGAGAGCACTTCGGCGATGCCTTCAACGTTCTCTTTCAGGCGGCGGGCGATGTAGACCAATTCGGTTTCGGCAATCGGCCCGGACAGACCAATCGACAGCACCGGAAACAGCGCCACGTTGACTTCATTGACCGTGGGTTCTTCGGCTTCCTCCGGTAGCTTGCTGCGGGCGGTATCGACCTTCTCGCGCACATCGGCGAGGGCCAGCTTGGCGTTGAAGCCAGCATCGAACTCCAGGGTCACCGAGGCATGGCCTTCGCTGGCCATGGAACGCATTTCCTTGACCCCTTCGAGGCTGCGCAGTTCTTGCTCCAGCGGGCGAACCAGCAGGCGTTCGGCGTCTTCCGGGCTGATGCCTTCGAGGGTTACCGAGACATAGATGATCGGGATGCTGACATCCGGATTGGCTTCTTTGGGGATGGCGAAATACGCCGCCAGCCCACCTAGCATAAGAAATAGCAGCACCAGCAGGCTGGTGCGGCTGCGATCCAGCGCCGCAGCGATCAGGCCATGCATATCAGCTACCCCCTTTGGCCAGCTGGCTGATCACCTGCTGGCCCGGCTCGACAAAGCCCTGGCCGAGGGTGATCAAGGCCACCTTGTTAGGCAGGCCGCTGACCCAGGCGCCCTGGTTGTCGACGCTGATCAGCTGCACCGGGGTGAACTGCACCTGTTGCTGCTCATTAACCCACTTGACGCCATGCCGGCCGGCTTTATCCAGACTCAGCAGGGCAGGTGACAGGCGATGGGCCAGGGCTTCGCCGGTTTGTACATGCAGGGTCGCACTGGCACCGGCCAGGCGCAGGGCCTGAGGGTTGGCGACCTTGACCTCGATACGGAAGCTGCGTGAGCCAGGCTCGGCGGCGGCGGCGATAAAATGCAGTTCGCCTTGCAGTTCGCGGCCATCAAGCAATTCGACCCGCACGCTCTGGCCCAGGGTCAGGTGGGTGACCTCCTGTTGGGCAATCTGCGCGCTGACTTTGAGCAGGCTGATGTCGACCAGGGTTAACAGGCTTTGCCCCGGTTGGACGAAATCGCCTAGCTCGACCGTGCGCTGGTCATACACCCCGGCAAAGGGCGCGCTGATCTGCGTATTACCCAGCTGAATGCGCGCCAGGTCCAGTTCAGCCTGGGCCTTGGCCAGCTCACTTTGCAAGCGGATCAGCTCGTTGGAGGAAATCATCTTGCGTTCGTGCAAACGGTTGGCAGCACTGGCATCGGCGGCGCGCTGGCGTACATCAGCTTCACCCTTGGCTACCTGGGCCGGGCGGTTGTCGGTGGAAAGGCTGAGCAGCAACTGACCTTGCTTGACCGGGTTGCCTTTGTCTTGATCCAAGCGCGTCACCGTACCGCTGATCTGCGAGCGCAGCTCAACCCGGCGCCAGGCCTCGATCTGACCCTGCACCACATGCTGGCGCTGCATCGGGCTGGCTTCCAGCCACTGCACTTCAACCTTGGTCAGGCCCTTTGCCTCGGCAGGCGCATCGGCGGTGGCGGTTTCCTGGGCCTTGAACAGCGAGCCGCTGAACAGCCACAACACGAGCAGCAGACTGATGGCGACGGCGATCAACCAGGGGCGTTTGGACAGTTGACTGAACATGGTGGCTACTCGTGGCGATGAGGTTGAGCAAGCAAGCCGGCGGCCTGGGTGCGCAGGCCGGCAATGATGAAATCGGTGACGCGAGCGAAATACTCATCCAGGGCTATCGGCTCGGCCCAATGGGCAAAACCACCGGAGGCGATACGCGCCATCACTCCGTTGACGCAGGCTTCCACGCCCCACAGCAGGTTCTGGCAGTCGCTCTGGCTCAGCGCCTGGTTGTTCAGGGTGACGCCGAGCATGTCGCTGAAGAACAGCTGGAATTCCTGCTCTATATCGAGGAATTGCTGGCGGTACGGGCTTTCCAGGCGCTCCTGAAACTCCGGGCGGTCGCAGTGCAGGCACAGCTGCGCCTGGATCGGGTTGGCCAGCATCTGCTCGAAGGCGCGCTGAATGACCCGGCGCATGGCGTCCTGCGCCGGACTGGCGGCATGCAGTTCGCGCAGTTCCAGCAGGTTGGCGCGGCTGAGGTCGAGCACCAGGCGCGCATACAGCGCTTCCTTGCTGGGGAAGTGCTTGTACACCGTGCCTTTACCGATGCCAGCGGCAAGCGCCACTTCGGCAATCGTCACGCGGTCCCAGGGCTGCTCGGCAAACAGCTGACGGGCGGCGTCGAGGAGGGCGGTTTCGCGTTGTTCGAAGAGTTGATCTTGGTAGCGCATGCGGATTTGTCAGAGGTTGTGACCGGTGGTCATGCTATGACTGTTGGTCACGATGCGGCAAGCCGGCAGTTGTAACAGGCTTTGCCGTGATTGGATGGATCAGTGTTTAAGGATGGTGTGATGTGCTGAGTGGTTGCCAGAGTTGCGCATAACGGCCGCTGTCTTTCAGCTCGCGCAGGCCCTGATCGAAGAGTTGCTGCAGGCGTTCGCTCTCAGGCAACTGGCGGGAGAAAATCAGGTGGTAATCCCAGGTATCGTAGGTTTGCGTGGTGGTCAGGTGGGCGCGTTCCTTGGCGCTGAGTTGGTTGAGCACATGGCTGCCCGAGCCTTTGACAATGTCCACCGCATCAATGCGCCCGGCGGCCAGCTTGCGCAGGTTGATCAGCTCATCCCCGCTGGCTTCGTACTGCACCCAACCGCGCTGTTCGGCTTGCTCCAGCACTGGCATCTTCGCCGATCCCAACGGAATGCCGATGCGCAGACCATTGAGCTGCTCGGCCCCTGCGAGGCGGCCGTCCCAGCTGATCGGTTTGTCGCGACGGTAGAACAGCACCAGTTCATCGCTGTAGACCACAGCAGAAAACAGGCAGTCGGCCTCGCGCTCCGGCGTGCGACCCCAGATGGCCGAGGCTTGCCAGTGACCCTGTTTGACTTCTGTGTAGGCGCGCTTCCACGGGAAGAAACCGTATTCCACGCTGACGTTCTGGCTGGCGAAGACTTCGCTGATCAACTGCGGCACTACGCCGTAGTGAGGCAGCGATGCGCTGATAAACGGTGGCCATTCGCCGATGGCGATGTGTATTTTTTCCTGGCTATGCAGGGGCTGGCAGAGGCCAGCCCAGAGCAGCAAGACGGAAAGCAAACAACGCATGCAGTGCTCGATATTCAGGCGGCGGGTTATGCAAGCTCAGCCGCGTGCCACGCTGACGCCTTCCAGATTGGCGAAGGAGGTGTCTTTGGCGGTCAGCAGGAAGTCGCGCATAAACGGCGCGTCGAGCATATCGGTACGGATGCCGGCATACAGTGTTGCAAACAGCCCCTTATCGCCCAGGCGTTTTGCCGTCACGTAGCCACGCGAACTGTATTCATGCAGCGCCCAGTTGGGCAGACCACACACGCCGCGGCCGCTGGCCACCAGCTGCATCATCATCACCGTCAGCTCGGAGGTGCGCACCTGCGCTGGTTCGACATCTGCCGGCTCAAGGAAGCGGGTGAAGATGTCCAGGCGGTCACGTTCCACCGGGTAGGTGATCAGGGTTTCCGTGGCCAGGTCCTGCGGCTTGATGCACGGTTTGCTGGCCAGCGGATGCTGGTTGGCCACGGCGAGCATGGCTTCATAGGTAAACAGCGGCACATAGGTGATGCCGGCCAGTTCCAGTGGATCGCTGGTCACCACCAGGTCCAGATCACCGCGGGCCAGGGCGGGCAGTGGGGCGAAGGAGAAGCCCGAGGCCAGGTCCAGTTCCACTTCCGGCCAGGCATCGCGGAACTGGTCGATGGTCGGCATCAGCCACTGGAAGCAGCTGTGGCATTCGATGGCCATGTGCAGACGGCCGGCGGTGCCACCGGCCAGGCGGGCTAAATCACGCTCGGCACCGCGCAGCAGCGGCAACACCGTGTCAGACAGCTGCAACAGGCGCAGTCCTGCGCTGGTAAAGCGCACCGGCTTGGTTTTGCGCACGAACAGCGGCATGCCCAGGCGCTCTTCCAACTCCTTGAACTGGTGTGACAGCGCCGATTGCGTCAGGTGCAGACGTTCGGCGGCATCCACCAGGCTTTCGCTTTCGCGCAGGGCATGCAGGGTTTTCAGGTGGCGCAATTCGAGCATGGCGGGCCTCGGTGTTTGGCGGATCGGCGTTCTAGCGACAAGCAGAACATGAGTAAAACTATAGATCAAGGCGAATAGATTGAGTTTGTCTCACTTAGACGGGGTGCCGAGAATAGCCAGCATCTTATTGATCTGCTGGAGCGTTCTGACATGGCCCTGTCCCATTCCCTTGGTTTTCCGCGTATCGGTCGCGACCGTGAACTGAAAAAAGCCCTGGAGGCCTACTGGAAGGGCGAACTGGACGAGGCCGGTCTGCAGGCGGTGGGGCGTGAGCTGCGCGCCGCCCACTGGCTGCTGCAGAAGGACGCGGGTATCGACCTGCTGCCGGTCGGCGATTTCGCCTGGTACGACCAGGTGCTGACGCACTCGTTGAGCTTCGGCGTGATCCCCGAGCGCTTTCGCCCGGCCAACGACAAGCCGACCCTGGATACCTTGTTCGGCATGGCGCGCGGTGCCGTTGCAAACAAGAGCAGCCAGAACGCCTGTTGCGGTGCCCATGCGCAAGAAATGACCAAATGGTTCGATACCAACTACCACTATCTCGTGCCCGAATTCAGTGTCGAGCAGCAGTTCCAGTTGAGCTGGGAGCAACTGTTCGAGGAAGTCGAAGAAGCTCACGCATTGGGTCACCGCGTCAAGCCGGTGCTGATCGGCCCGCTAACCTATCTGTGGTTGGGCAAAGCCAAGGGTGCCGCTGCTGAAACCGAGAGCTTCGACAAACTCGATCTGCTGGAGCGCCTGTTGCCGGTCTACGGCGAAATCCTCCAGCGCCTGGCCGTTCAGGGTGTGGAGTGGGTGCAGATCGATGAGCCGATTCTGGTGCTGGACCTGCCGCAAGCCTGGAAGAACGCCTTCGAGCGCGCCTACAACCTGCTGCAGCGCGAGCCCTGCAAGAAACTGATCGCTACCTATTTCGCCGGCCTGGAAGACAACCTCGGTCTGGCCGCCAGCCTGCCGGTGGATGGTCTGCATATCGACCTGGTACGTGCGCCCGAGCAGTTCCCGACCATCCTCGACCGTTTGCCGGCCTATAAGGTGCTGTCGCTGGGCGTGGTCAGTGGCCGCAACGTTTGGCGTACCGATCTGCAAGCGGTGCTGGAGACGTTGCAACAGGCCCAGGAGCGCCTGGGCGAGCGCCTGTGGGTGGCGCCAAGCTGCTCGCTGTTGCACAGCCCGGTGGACCTGAACCGCGAGGACAAACTGGATGATGAGCTGAAAAGCTGGCTGGCCTTTGCCGTGCAGAAGTGTGAGGAAGTCGCACTGCTGACCACGGCGCTTAATAACCCGCAGGATGCTCAGGTGCAGGCCGCACTGGCGGCAAGCCGCGCCGTGCAGGCCAGTCGCGCGCAATCGCCACGCATCCACAAGCCGGCAGTGCAGGCGCGTTTGGCTGCCATTACTGCCGCTGACAGCCAGCGTCAGTCGCCATTTGTCACACGCATCGAGCAGCAGCGCGCACGCCTGCAGCTGCCGGTCTTGCCGACCACTACCATTGGCTCGTTTCCGCAAACCGCCGCCATCCGTCTGGCGCGTCAGGCGTTCAAGGCTGGCAAGCTGTCGGCGGGGGATTACACCGAGGCCATGCACAGCGAAATCCGTCATGCCGTTGAGGTGCAGGAAAACCTCGGTCTGGATGTGCTGGTGCACGGCGAGGCCGAGCGCAACGACATGGTCGAGTACTTCGCCGAGCAGCTCGACGGCTATGCCTTGACCCGTTTCGGTTGGGTGCAGAGCTACGGTTCGCGTTGCGTAAAACCTGCAGTGATCTACGGCGACCTGAGTCGGCCCAAGGCCATGACTGTGGCCTGGATCGGTTATGCGCAGACCCTTACCCGCAAAGTGATGAAGGGTATGCTGACCGGCCCGGTGACCATGCTGATGTGGTCCTTCCCGCGCGACGACATTTCCCCTGAGCAGCAGGCGCGTCAGCTGGCCCTGGCCATTCGTGACGAGGTGGTTGACCTGGAAACAGCGGGTATCAGGATCATCCAGATCGACGAAGCCGCCTTCCGCGAAGGCCTGCCGCTGCGCCAGGCGCAGTGGCAGGGGTACCTGAACTGGGCCACTGAGGCGTTCCGTCTGTGCGCCTCGGGTGTGCGTGACGAAACGCAGATCCACACCCACATGTGCTACAGCGAGTTCAACGACGTGATCGAGTCCATCGCCGCCATGGATGCCGACGTGATCACCATTGAAACCTCGCGTTCGGACATGCAGCTGCTGGAGGCCTTCGAGCGCTTCGACTACCCCAACGACATCGGCCCCGGCGTGTATGACATCCACTCGCCACGGGTGCCGGACAGCAGGGAGATGGTCAACTTGTTGCGCAAGGCCGCGCAGCGTATTCCGCTCGAGCGGCTGTGGGTCAATCCGGACTGCGGCCTGAAAACCCGTGCCTGGCCGGAGACCGAAGCGGCGTTGATCAATATGGTGGCGGCGGCTCGTCAGCTGCGTAGCGAACTGGCCTGATCAGCCATTGTGTAGGTTGGTGCCGAGCGCAGCGAAGTCCAACTGGGAACTCCAGGTTCTGCTCGACACTTGCCCGTTTTTTGGGCTTCGTCGCAGGCTCCTCACCCAACCTACTCACTGCAATGGCGACCGCTCGTCTCCCTTCATCAAATTGTCACGCTTGTGTGGCAGTGCGCTCGTAAAAACATCATCACACTCGCGTCTTAATGGGGGGCTGCGTTCTGCTGTCCCATGGCTGGGTGATGCCATGCGTAGTTTGATTGTTCTCGTCGCACTGCTGTGCGGCCTGCCGGCTTTTGCCGCACAACCTTGCAGTGTTCAGGTGCCAACGCTGACCGCCGAGGTCGCAGACGTGCGCCTGGCTTACCAGAGTATCGGGCGTGACACGGACCCGGCGTTGCTGCTGGTGATGGGCCTGGGTGGGCAATTGATTCATTGGCCGGATGAGGTCGTCGAGCGTCTGTGTCAGCAGGGGTTTCGGGTGATTCGCTTCGATAACCGCGATGTCGGCTTGAGCAATTGGGTCGCTACGGCACCGGAAATCAACCTGACCTATGAAGCGCTGCGCTATCGCCTGGGGCTGTCGGTGGCAGCGCCTTATGGCCTGCGCGACATGGCCCGTGATGCTCTGGGGCTGCTGGATAGCCTGAAGATCGAACGCGCCCATGTGTTGGGCGCTAGCATGGGCGGGATGATCGCTCAGCACATGGCCGACCTTGCGCCTGAGCGGGTTCAGAGCCTGACGTTGGTGATGACCAGTTCCGGTGCCCAGGGCCTGCCGGCCCCGAGCAGCGAACTGCTGACCTTGCTGGCTCGGCGCGACGCCCCCAATCGCACGGTGGCGCTGGAACAGCAGGCTGACCTGCTGGCGGCGCTGGGTAGCCCGGCGGTCAGTGATGACCGCCAGTTATTGTTACAGCAGGCGCAGGTTGCCTATGACCGCGCTTTCAACCCAGAGGGGGTGCAACGCCAGTTGCTGGCCATCCTCGCCGAACCGAGCCGGGTCGAACTGCTCAACCGCTTGCAGGTGCCGACGCTGGTGGTGCACGGTACGGCTGATCCGCTGCTGCCGGTGATGCACGGTGTGCATGTGGCCGCGCATATCAAAGGCAGTGAGCTGCGCTTGATTCCGGGACTGGCCCATCGCTTTCAGGATGCGTTCAAGGAGCCATTGCTGGCAGCGGTGCTGCCGCACCTGCAGGCCCATCGTGTGGATGGGCAGTGGGCACGGCTATGACAGGCGAGCCATTCGCCGTTTGTGTCTTCCACTGACGAGTGGTTCCGCCCTTACGGCGGCTCACTTTTGGCAAACGCCCGGATGGCCGGCCCCGCCAAAAGTAAGCAAAGGTTCTTTCCCCTTGTATCCGGCCCGACTTCGTCGGGTTCCCTCACTCCATCATTGCTCTAGGGGGCGGCGTACAAGGGCCGTCCCTGGCCTTTTATCGCGGTGGCGCCAGCCCTCTCGCCGCATCCATGCGGCTCGCACCCTTCCACAACGATTCTGCTTGGCCTTCTGATGGGGCCTTCGGCGTCGCCTGTAAGACCTGGCGCTTGTCTTAACGAGTACCGAGGAAGTCGCGCTTGCCGATATTGACGCCGTTGTGGCGCAGGATGGCGTAGGCGGTGGTGTAGTGGAAGTAGAAGTTCGGCATGACGTGATCGAGCAGGAAGGCCTGACCCTGGAAGTGGGTTTCTTTGTCGCGGCGCTTGAGGGTTACGGTGCGTGTTGCGCTGCCGTCGATCTGCGCGGCGCTCAGGCCTTGCAGAAAACTCAGGGTCTTGGCGATGCGCGTTTGCAGTTCGGCGAAGCTGGTTTCGTCGTCGGCATGGCTGGGTGCTTCCACTTCAGCCAGCAGCGCAGCGCCAGCCTTGGCGCCGTCGCAGGCGATTTGTACCTGGCGGCTGAGCGGGAACATATCGGGGGCCAGGCGGGCGTTGAGAAATACGCTCTGCTCGATGTTTTTCTCTGCGGCGTGGGCGGCGGCGAGGCCGAGGATGGTCGACAGGTTGTTCAGCTGGCGGGTAAAGACGGGGATGGATGCTTGGTACATGGACAGGGACATGGGTATCTCCAGAAGCGCCGAAGCGGGAGTGCCTCGGGCGCGATTGTATAGAAGGGCGGAGCACCGCCGCAGGCAGCGACGGTGACGTGGGCTAACAAGCTTAGAAGCTGTTGATGATCTTGCCGCCGAGCAACGGGCAGTGATCGTGAGCAATTTTTAGCCGATGGTGATGGGCGGCAGCTGAGTCAGTTCAACATTCTGTGCCTTGCGCGGGGCGAGGATTTCCGCTTCGCCATCGACCACCAGCTCATCGTTCTGGTTGAACACGCGAGTGGCTACACGCACGCGGAATTTTGGCAGTTTCTCAAGGATTTCCAGGCGCACGGTGAGGGTGTCGCCGAGCTTCACCGGTGCGGTGAAACGCATGCTCTGGCCGATATAGATGGTGCCGGGGCCAGGCAGTTCGCAGGCTACGGCGGCGCTGATCAAGGCACCGCTGAACATACCGTGGGCGATACGCTCCTTGAACATGGTGGTGGCAGCGTAGTCCGCATCCAGATGCACCGGATTGTGATCGCCGGAGACCTCGGCAAACAGCTGGATATCGCGTTCGCTGACGGTCTTGCTGTAGCTGGCGGTCTGGCCGACTTCGAGGGCGTCGTAGGGCGTGTTGCTGCTCTGGGTCATGGGTGACTCTCTTGGCTCTGTTGGTGGTACTGGCGCGGTTGGCTGAGGGCCTGCTGCAACCAGTCGATGATCTGGGCAGTGACTTCGTCACGATTGCTCTCGTTGAGCAACTCGTGACGCGCGTCGGGATAGAGTTTGACTTGAACGTGCTGGTTGCCGGCGGCCCTCAGGGCGTTGCCCAGATCCTGCTGACGGCGGCCGTCGCTGACCGGGTCACAGGCCCCGCCTATCACCAGCAGCGGCAGGCTGTTGTCGATCTGCGCAAGATTTTCCAGTGGGGTGATCTGTTGCAGGCCGCCGAGCAGGTCGATCCACAGCTGATTGCTGCAGCGGAAGCCGCACAGTGGGTCATGGATGTACTTGTCGACTTCCAGAGGGTCACGGCTCAGCCAGTCGAAGGCGGTGCGGTTAGGTTTGAAGGCCTTGTTGAACGAACCGAATGAGGCGAATTCCAGCAGAGCACTGCGTCCCTCTGGCCCTTGTCGCCAGCGCTCGAAGCGTGCCAGCCACTGGCCGGCGCGGTACAGCGCCACGGGCTGGTAGTTGGAACCGGACAGAATCGCACCCTGCAAACTGCAGCTGTGTTGCATCAGATAGGCCTGAGCGATGTAGCTGCCCATGCTGTGGCCGAGCAGGAAAATCGGCGTTTGTGGGTGGGTTTGCCGCATATGATGATTGAGGCGTGCGAGATCGTTGACGACCAGCTCCCAGCCTTTGCTGTCGGCATAGTGGCCGAGCAGACCATGCTCGGCGGTTTTGCCATGCCCGCGCTGGTCATGTGCGTAAACCTCGAAGCCCTGCGCCACCAGCGCTTCGGCCAGGCGGGCATAGCGTCCGCTGTGTTCGGCCATGCCGTGGGCCACCATCAACAATGCTTTTGGCGGCTGTTCTGCGCACCAGCGATTGACGTAGAGAGGCGCTGCATCGGTACTGTTGAGCCAGAACGCGTGGTGGGGCATGGCGAATTCCTTGAGCCTGCAGAAGCTTCGCATTGTGCACCCCGTGCAGCGCGGCGCAAAGTCCATCCAGGTGTAACGGCTGTCCATGAACCTATGGCCGTTATCCGCTGGCGGCGTTTCTGTACCGGGTTGGCAGGATAGTTGTGCAGCGAGCGGCAAGATTCAGTGCGTCAATGACGCTGCTCGGCTATTTGCCTGTATGGCGTTAACTGTTAAGTTCCAGCCAACTCCGCAGCGCGGATCAGACCATCTCAGGGCAAGAGGACAAAAATAATGCAGCCTGATTTCTGGAGCGACAAGCGCCCGGCCGGCGTACCCAATGACATCGACCTGGGGGCTTACAAGTCGGTGATCGAGGTGTTTGAGCGCTCGTGCAAGAAATTCGCCGATCGACCTGCTTTCAGCAACCTGGGCGTGACCCTGACTTATGCTGAGCTGGATCGGCTCTCGGCGGCCTTTGCCGCTTACCTGCAGAAACATACTGACTTGCAGCCAGGTGACCGCATCGCCGTGCAGATGCCCAACGTGCTGCAGTACCCGATTGCCGTGTTCGGCGCGATGCGCGCCGGGCTGATTGTGGTCAACACCAATCCGCTGTACACCGCCCGCGAGATGCGCCATCAGTTCAAGGATGCCGGTGTGCGTGCGCTGGTGTACCTGAACATGTTCGGCAAGCTGGTGCAGGATGTGCTGCCGGACACCGAGATCGATTACCTGATCGAAGCCAAGATGGGTGACCTGCTGCCGAGCCTCAAGGGTTGGCTGGTCAACACCGTGGTGAAGAAGGTCAAGAAGATGGTTCCGGATTACCACCTGCCGCAGGCGGTGGCGTTCAAGGATGCACTCAAGCAGGGCCAGGGCCATGCGCTCAAACCGGTAAAGGTCGGTCATGCCGATGTTGCCGTGCTGCAATACACCGGCGGCACCACCGGGGTGGCCAAGGGCGCGATGCTGACCCACGGCAACCTGGTGGCCAACATGCTGCAGGTCGATGCCTGCCTGTCGCAGTTGGGCAGCGATGGCACCCCGCTGATGAAGCAGGGCCAGGAAATCATGATCGCGCCGCTGCCGCTGTACCATATCTATGCCTTCACCGCGAACTGCATGTGCATGATGGTCAACGGCAACCATAACGTGCTGATCACCAACCCGCGCGACATTCCAGGCTTCGTTAAGGAGCTGGGCAAGTGGCAGTTCTCTGCACTGCTGGGCCTCAACACGCTGTTTGTCGCGTTGATGGATAACCCTGAATTCAAGAACCTGGATTTCTCCAAACTCAAGGTCACCAATTCCGGGGGCACCGCCCTGGTCAAGGCCACGGCCGAACGCTGGCAGGCAATGACCGGTTGCACCGTGGTCGAAGGCTACGGTCTGACCGAAACCAGCCCGGTGGCCAGCACCAATCCTTATGGCGACAAAGCGCGCTTGGGCACGGTGGGCATTCCGGTGCCGGGCACGGCGTTCAAGGTGATTGATGATGACGGTATCGAGCAGCCGTTGGGCGAGCGCGGCGAGTTGTGCATCAAGGGCCCGCAGGTGATGAAGGGCTACTGGAATCGTGACGAAGCCACGGCCGAAGTGCTGGACGCCGAGGGCTGGTTCAAGACCGGTGATGTGGCGGTGATCGATCCGGATGGTTTCGTACGTATCGTCGACCGCAAGAAGGACATGATCATCGTCTCGGGCTTTAACGTGTACCCCAACGAGATCGAAGATGTGGTCATGGCCCACCCGAAAGTCGCCAGTTGCGCGGCCATCGGCGTGCCGGATGAGAAGTCCGGGGAAACGGTCAAGTTGTTCGTGGTGGCCCGCGACAGCAGCCTCAATGCTGAGGAGCTGAAGGCCTACTGCAAGGAAAACTTCACCGGCTACAAGGTGCCCAAGCAGATTGTCTTCCGTGACTCGCTGCCGATGACCCCGGTTGGCAAGATTCTCCGCCGTGAGTTGCGCGACATCGCTTGATCGCTTCAAAGCAGTGACTGTTTCAGCGCATACCGCAGTGACAACGGCGGGTGCGCTGAAATCCCTTCCATCACTGCGCAACGGCTATAGTCCGCCTGTTACAGCGAAATTATAGAAGTGACTGATTGTTGATTGTTGGTCACTTTTGTGACTGCTGCGGCGCTTATTGGTGCTAGTCGCTGTTTGGCAAAGCTGCTACTCTCGGGCGGCTTTTTTGTGATCCGCCATCCATAGTGACCTGTCTTTCTGGGCTGTCGCTGTGCGACGTCAGAAGTTGCTTGCGGCAATTTTTGGCTGTTCAAGTCGCAAGAAATCACGCGAACCTACAATAAACAACCGTCTACGCGCGGTGAAGATCAAGCTGTTGCTGAGGAGTGGGCTTCCATGACCGAAAACTTTTGGAAGGATAAGTATCCCGTTGGGATTGCTGCCGAAATCAATCCTGACCAGTACCCGAACATTCAAGCGGTACTGAAAGAGTCCTGCCAACGCTTCGCCGACAAGCCTGCTTTCAGCAACATGGGTAAAACCATTACCTACGGTGAGCTGTACGAGTTGTCCGGCAACTTTGCCGCTTACTTGCAGCAGAACACCAATCTGCAGCCCGGCGACCGGATCGCCGTGCAACTGCCCAACGTGTTGCAGTACCCGGTTGTGGTTTTCGGTGCCCTGCGTGCCGGACTGGTGGTGGTCAACACCAACCCGCTGTACACCGCGCGGGAAATGGAACACCAATTCAACGATTCCGGTGCCAAGGCTCTGGTCAGTCTGGCCAACATGGCCCATCTGGCTGAGCAGGTACTGCCGAAAACCGGGATCAAGACGGTCATCATCACCGAAGTCGGTGACATGCTTTCGCCGCTCAAGCGCCTGCTGGTAAACAGCGTGGTCAAGCGTGTGAAAAAGATGGTGCCGGCTTATAACCTGCCGCAAGCCGTTAAATTCACTGCTGCCATGGCCAAAGGCCGTGGCCAGGCACCCAAGGATGCAGCGCCGAGCAATGGCGATATCGCCGTGCTGCAATACACCGGTGGCACCACCGGCGTGGCCAAGGGCGCGATGCTCACCCACCGCAACCTGATCGCCAACATGCTCCAGGTCAAGGCGCTGATGGGCTCGGAAATGAGCGAAGGCAGTGAAGTGTTGATCGCGCCATTGCCGCTGTATCACATCTACGCCTTCACCTTCCATTGCATGGCGATGATGCTGATTGGCGGGCACAACGTGCTGATCACCAACCCGCGTGATCTGCCAGCCATGACCAAGGACCTGGCCAAGTACAAATTCACCGGTTTTGTCGGTCTCAACACCCTGTTTGTTGCCCTGTGCAACAACGAGGACTTCCGCAAGCTGGACTTCTCGACCCTCAAGGCCACCTTCTCCGGTGGTATGGCGCTACAACTGGCGACTGCCGAGCGTTGGAAGCAGGTGACTGGTTGCTCGATCTGCGAAGGCTTCGGCATGACCGAAACCAGCCCAGTGGCCTCGGTTAACCCGTTCAGCAATATCCAGATCGGCACCATCGGTATTCCGGTTCCATCGACCGTGTGCAAGGTGATCGACGATGAAGGCGTCGAGCAGCCGCTGGGTTCGATTGGTGAGTTGTGCGTCAAAGGTCCGCAGGTGATGAAGGGCTACTGGCAGCGCCAGGAAGCCACCGACGAAATCCTCGACGCCGAAGGCTGGTTGAAGACCGGCGATATCGCGGTGATCCAGGAAGACGGTTACATGCGTATCGTCGACCGCAAGAAGGACATGATTCTGGTGTCAGGCTTCAACGTCTACCCGAACGAGCTGGAAGACGTGCTGGCCACCCTGCCAGGCGTACTGCAGTGCGCGGCCATCGGTGTGCCGGATGAGAAATCGGGTGAGGCGATCAAGATCTTTGTGGTGGTCAAACCGGGTGAAACCCTGACCAAAGAGCAGGTCATGGAGCACATGCGGGCCAACGTCACTGGCTACAAAGTGCCGAAAGCTGTGGAGTTCCGCGACGTGCTGCCGACCACCAACGTTGGCAAAATCCTGCGCCGCGAACTGCGTGACGAAGAGCTGAAGAAACTGGGCAAGAAGTAAACGCCCGGTTAAACAAAACCCCGCTTAGGCGGGGTTTTTTGTATTCGTCTGTAAAGCGGCTGTTGAAAACGTAGCGAGCGATGGCTAGGCAAGGCGGAAGTAGCCGAAAAGCGAAGCGTACGTCTGTACATGAACATTGGATTCGCTGCGCTCACCTCTTCGGGTCGTGCTAAAGCACGTTCAGCCTTTGGCTGTGAGGCTGCTTTACTCGCATCGCTCGTCCTTCGGATCAGCCTTCGGCTGTTACTCCCGTTGGTCGTTGCAACGCAGAATAGCCGAGCGCAGTAGTTTTCAGCGGTCGGTTAGCCGGTGCGCCAGGTGATCTCTTCCACCCCATCGGCGCTGATGCGCATCCAGCGGTCGGCCTGCTCGTCGCTTTCTTCTTCCTGCCAGCCGCCGGGTGCACAGCGCACTTCGACATTCAGCGCGGCGAAGGCGGCCTGAGCGCAAGCCAGGTCGTCGGCCCAGGGCGTGGCATCGCTTTCCAGGAACAGGCTGTGCCATTTGCCGACGGCCTTGGGCAGCCAGGTGACGGGAACTTCACCGGCCATGCACTTGAAGGTCTGGCCTTTCTGCTGCCAGGGTGTGCAGCTGCCCAGCGCTTGGCTCAGCCACTCGCCGATGGCGGTGTGGTCGGCGTCTTTCAGGTAAATCTCGATATCCGGTTGGCGCATGGTCATAGTCTCTCGATCCAGTCGTAGCGGATGGCGACAGTCACGTCGCAGGGTTCGGCGATCACCGCTGCGCGGCGTTCGGCACTGGCGCGCCAGCCGTGTGGGGTCATGGCCAGCAGGTCGGCGCGGGCTTCGCTGCTTTGCAGGTGCAGATTAAAGGTCAGGGTTTCGCTGTGGGCCAGGCGCATGCCGTCGGGGATCAGCTCCAGGTGCTTCTGATCATCGTAGTCACGCACTTCGTCATATAGCTTCTGGCGCAATTCCATCAGGTGTTCGCTGGTTGGGCCCATGCGCAGCAGGCCGCCACCGGGGGGCAGCAGGCGCTTGGCTTCCAGCCAATCGAGCGGGCTGAAGACGCTGGCCAGCAGTTGGCAGCTGGCGTCCGCCAACGGTACACGGGCCATGCTTGCCACCAGCCAGGTCAGCTGCGGCGCACGTTTGCAGGCGCGCTTGACCGCCTCGCGGGAGATGTCCAGGGCGTAGCCGTCGGCTTGCGGCAGGGCATCGGCGATCTGCGCGGTGTAGTAACCCTCGCCGCAACCGATATCCAGCCAGCGCGCCGGGTTATAACCGGCCGCCAGTTCGGCCAGGCGCTTGGCCAGCGGTGCGTAATGACCGCCGTCGAGAAAGCGCCGCCGCGCTTCGACCATGGCGAGGTTGTCGCCCGGGTCGCGGCTGTTCTTGTGTTGTACTGGCAACAGGTTCAGGTAACCCTGGCGTGCGCGGTCAAAGCGGTGGTTGGCCTGGCAGGCGACGCCGTTGTCGAGCGTCTGCAGGGGGGCCTGGCAGATGGGGCAGATCAGACTCATGCGAGCAGATTGACCAGGGTCTGGTAGTAGATTTCGGTCAGCACATCCAGATCGCTGGCCAGTACGCGCTCGTCGACCTGGTGGATGGTGGCGTTGACCGGGCCGAGTTCGACCACCTGGGTGCCGAGAGTCGCGATAAAACGCCCGTCCGAGGTACCGCCGCTGGTAGACGGTTTGGTATCGCGGCCGGTGATGGCCTTGATGCTGGCCGCTACGGCGTCGAGCAGCGCACCCGGCTCAGTGAGGAAGGGCAGACCGGAGAGGGCCCAGTCCAGTTCAAAATCCAGGCCGTGTTTGTTGAGAATGGCCTGAGTACGCTGCTGCAGGCCTTCAACCGTCGATTCAGTCGAGAAGCGGAAGTTGAAGATGGCCTTCAGCTCACCCGGAATCACGTTGGTCGCGCCGGTGCCTGCGTTGAGGTTGGAAATCTGGAAGCTGGTCGGCGGGAAGAAGGCGTTGCCGTCATCCCAATGCTCGGCGGCCAATTCGGCCAGGGCCGGCGCGGCCAGATGAATCGGGTTGCGCGCCAGGTGCGGGTAGGCCACGTGGCCCTGCTTGCCGCGTACGGTCAGGGTGCAGCCGAGTGAGCCGCGGCGGCCGTTTTTCACCACGTCGCCAACCAGGGAGGTGCTCGATGGTTCGCCGACGATGCACCAGTCCAGGCGCTCGTTACGTTCGCGCAGGCGTTCAACCACCGCCTTGGTGCCGTGGTGCGCCGGGCCTTCTTCGTCGCTGGTGATCAGAAAGGCGATACGGCCTTTGTGATCCGGGTATTCGGCGACAAAGCGTTCAACGGCGATGATCATCGACGCCAGGCTGCCTTTCATGTCTGCCGCGCCACGGCCGCAGAGCATGCCGTTCTCATCGATCAGCGCATCGAACGGCTGGTGCTGCCACTTCTGCACTGGGCCGGTGGGGACCACATCGGTGTGTCCGGCAAAGCACAAGACCGGGCCGTTGTCGTTGCCGTGGCTGGCCCAGAAGTTGTCCACGTCCTCGATCCGCATCGGTTCGATGGTGAAACCGCAGGCGGCAAGGCGGCGCGTCATCTGTTCCTGGCAGCCCTCATCAAGCGGCGTGACGGACGGACGACGAATCAGCTCACAGGCAAGCTCCAGCGTCGGGGAAAGGGGCGTGGCGTGGGTGGTCATTGCGGCTCCGGGGCGGCTTCAGGCACAAAGGCCGCCATCTTAATGCAAAACGGCGGCCCGAGGCCGCCGTTTCGACAGGTTGACGCGCAGTGTTGATTGGCTCGCCATCCTGAGTGAACAGATCGTTCGTCAGGCGTCAGCGATTTGCCCCACCTCGTCTTGCGCCGGCTTCGGCAGGGACGACAGCAGGGCCATGATCAGGGCTGCCAGGTACGGTAACGACTGCACCACCAGCATGGCCACCCAGAACTTCACGTCGGCGCTGGGAAGGCCCTGGACGATGCCGATGCCGATGGCCGCGCCCCACAGCAGCAACATGATAAATACCTCTTCGCGGGCCTCAGCCAGGGCCACCATGATGCCGTGGTTGCTGGCCATTTTCGGTGTGCGGAAGAACGGGATGGTTTTGGTGAAGGTCCCGTAGAGCACCGCTTTGGCTATCGTGTGCGACAGCGCCAGGCCCGCCAGCGCCGCCTGGAAGGAACGCACCAGATCAACGCCCATGGCCTTGCGGTAGAGGAACAGAATCTTGCCCAGCTTGAAGAAGAACAGCGCCAACGGCGGGATGGCGAAGATCATCAGCGGCGGGTCAACCCGCTGCGGCACGATGATCATCGCCGCCGACCAGAGCAGGGCGCCGGCGGTGAAGAAGATATTCAGGCCATCGGCGATCCACGGTAGCCAACCCGCGACGAAGTGATAGCGCTGGCCACTCTTCAGCTCGGAACCTTTGCCGAGGAACAGGCTGCGTGCATGGCCTTTCATGATCTGGATTGCGCCATAGGCCCAGCGGAAGCGCTGTTTCTTGTAGTCGATAAAGGTATCGGGCATCAGGCCACGGCCAAAGCTTTCGTGGGCATAGGCGGCGCTGTAACCCTTCTCGAACACGCGCAGCCCCAGCTCGGCATCTTCACAAATGGTCCAGTCGGCCCATTTCAGCTCGTCCATCACGCTGCGGCGGATCATGGTCATAGTGCCGTGCTGGATGATCGCATCACGGTCGTTGCGGGTCACCATGCCGATATGGAAGAACCCTTTGTACTCGGCATAGCAGAGTTTCTTGAAGGCGCTTTCATTGCCGTCACGGTAGTCCTGCGGGGACTGCACCACGGCAATTTTCGGGTCGCTGAAATGCGGCACCATGTACTTCAGCCAGTTGCGGTCGACGCAGTAGTCGGAGTCGATCACCGCCACCACTTCGGCATCCGGACAGGTGTGCGGCAGGATGTAGTTCAGGGCGCCCCCCTTGAAGCCATGCAATGGCGCCACGTGGAAAAAGCGAAACCGCGGGCCGAGTTGCTCGCAATAGGCTTGCACCGGTTCCCAAACGGCCGGGTCTTTGGTGTTGTTGTCGATGATGATGACTTCGTAGTCCGGGTAATCCAGTGCGGCCAGGGCATCGAGGGTCTGTTTGACCATCTCAGGCGGCTCGTTGTAGCAAGGCACATGGATCGACACCTTGGGCCGATAGGCTGTATCGCTGTCCACGGGTTGAAAGCGGCGACGGCGCGTGCGCGTCCAGGCCGTTTCGGCCAGTTCATGCGCTTCGGTGAGCAGCACGATAAATACGCCGAAGGCGCCGAAGCCCAGCAGCAGGCCGACCAGGGTGCTGAACCAGGTGCTGTACTGCTGGCTGTAGTCGTAGCCGATCCACACCAGAGCAGAGCCGCCGGCGAAGGCGACAAAGGTCAGGAACGTGCGGCCACGCTGGCGCAATGCGCTGCCGTCAATCAGCATGATGGCCAGGCTCAGCAGGGCCAGGACGACGGAGGCAATGGCCAGCAAGCGCCACTGTGGGATGGCTACCACCGGGCCTTCGAAGGCAAATTTGGGTTGGCGGTCAAGGTTGTACACGCCCCAGTAGGCCCCTACAGAACCTTCTTCGCTGGCTTTCCAGGGTTGATCAAAAGCTTCGATGACGAAGTAGTTGTAACCCTTGGCGTTCAATGTGTTGACCAGGGTGCGCAGGTAAATTGCCTGGTCAGCCTGGGATGCATCAGCGCCGCCGCGCATGCGGCCGTTACTGGGCCAGCCGACTTCGGAGAGCAGCAGGGGCTTCTTCGGGAAGAGCTTTTTCAGATCTTTGGCGCGCTCAAGGACGAACTCGGTCGAGTCTTCCATGGGCACGAATTCCCAGTAGGGCAGCACGTGTGCGGCAATCAGGTCGACATGCTGAGCCAGTTCCGGATGATCCTGCCAGATGTGCCACTGTTCGGAGGTGGTCACTGGGACTTTTACGGCGCTGCGCACACGGTCAATGTAGGCAATCAGGTTCTTGGGCGTGACTTCGGTACGGAATAGCGCTTCGTTGCCGACGACGACACGCACGACGCTGCGCGACGTGTTGGCAATTTCGATGGCTTTGGCGATTTCCCGCTCGTTGCGTTCCAAGTCCGGGCTGATCCAGATACCCAGGGTTACCCGCAGGCCAAACTCTTCGGCCAGATAGGGAATCCTGCTCAGGGCGCCATCGACCGAATAGGTGCGAATGTTGTCCGTCTGGGTGGTCAGCAGTTCCAGGTCGGCGCGCATCTCTGCTTCGCTCGGATAGGTATCCTGCTGAGGGTTTTGCCCCGCGCGGAAAGGGGAAAAGGAGAAGCCGGAAATCTGTTCCGGCCAGTCAGGGGCAGTTACCGGGCGGTTATAAAGTGCCCAGATACCGGTGAACAAGGCGGCAATCGCCAGGAACACGACCAGGTTCAATCCAAACTTACGCGAAGGCATAGTGAGCGGGTCCAGCGAAGAGGCAGTAGAAAAGCGACAGGCGTCGGGTGGCGCATGCTACGCCGCCGTCACAGGGCTGTATAGCCCGGCCGGCGGGCATAATGATGGGATTGCGACGCTGTGAAGAGGTTCATTGTCGGGCTGTTTGGCCACTGCTGTTCATCGGTTGCTGCAAGCTCATGCGACAGAGTGCTTGGGTGCTGCCTGCCGGCTCCCTATAATGCGCGCCGCCTGTGCTGTTGAGAGATACGAATGCCTGTGGATGAACAACGCTTTGCCGGAATAGCCCGCTTGTATGGCCACGAGGGTGCCGAGCGCCTGGCGGCTGCGCATGTGGCAGTAGTAGGCATTGGCGGTGTGGGTTCCTGGGCGGCCGAGGCTCTGGCTCGCTCCGGGGTGGGCGAGATTTCTTTGTTTGATCTCGATGATGTGTGCATCAGTAATAGCAATCGTCAGGCACACGCGCTGGACAGCACGGTTGGCCAGCCCAAGGTTGATGTGATGGCTGCGCGTATCCGGTCGATCAATCCGGCCTGCGTGGTGCACGCAGTGGCGGATTTTGTCACCCGTGAAACCATGGCCGAGTACATCACCGAGCAACTTGATGCGGTGATCGACTGCATTGACAGCGTCAACGCCAAGGCCGCACTGATTTCCTGGTGCAAGCGGCGCAAGATCCAGGTCATCACCACCGGTGGTGCCGGCGGTCAGATTGACCCGACACAAATTCAGGTCGGCGACCTGAACAAAACCTGGAATGACCCGCTGGCTTCCAAGGTGCGCTCGACCTTGCGTCGCGATTACGGGTTTTCCCGTACGCCGGGGCGCAATTACAGCGTACCGTGCGTGTTTTCCAGCGAACAGCTGCGCTATCCCAAGCCGGATGGCACGGTCTGTCAGTACAAGGCATTTGTTGGTGATGGCGTGCGCTTGGATTGTGCCGGTGGTTTTGGCGCTGTAATGATGGTCACAGCAACCTTCGGTATGGTGGCAGCGGCACGCATCGTTGATAAGCTGGTCGCCGGTACACGGCGACCCTCTGAGCGCAGTTCGGTGGTCGATGCTCGGGGTTAGGTATCAACGCTGACCGATTCCGGTCTATATACAGCAGGGATAAGCTGGTAATGCTCTATTGAGGTGTGTTGTGTTGTCCCTGTCGCGTCTTGTCCTGCTGGTTTTTCCGCGATGTCTGTTGGCCTGTGCGCTCTTGTTGTCAGCGTTAAGCGTGACTGCAGATCCTCTGGTACGTATTGGCACGGGTGATTGGGCGCCTTACGTCGATCAGCAGCGCAGTGATGGCGGGGCCTTGTCGCGCCTGATACGCGGTATTTTCGAAGCTGCCGGTTATCAGGTCGAATTGGTCTACTACCCCTGGGATCGTAATTTGCTGATGCTCGAGCAAGGCAATCTTGATGCGGTGATGCCCTATATCTGCAATAAGAATCGCCAGCGATTCAGTCAGTGCAGCGATGCTGTTGCCCATGGCGAGGTGGTGCTGTTCCAGCGAGCTGACCAGCAACTTAATTGGCAGCGTTTTGAGGACCTGGAAAAATTTCGCATAGCCACCACCCTGGGCTACTCCTATGGCTCGAAGTTTGATGCAGCGCTTGATGCCGGGCGCTTACAGGTGCAGCAGAGTGGCAAGGAAGACACGGGATTCCGGCTGCTCAGCCTGGGGCGAGTGGACTTTCATCCGCAGGATCGGGCCGTCGGCTATGCCATGCTGCAGCGCCTTTTCTCGGCCGAGGAACGGGCCTTGATCAAGCACAATCCCCGTATTTTGCATGCTGAGCCGCTGCACGTATTGTTCCGTAAGGACGATGCACGGGCACAACGTCTGCTTGAGGTGTTCAATGCAGGACTGCGCCGCTTGGTGGCCAATGGTGAATTGGCAACCTTACAACGCGCACTGAATGCAGGGAATGCTGATCAGTGGCAGTTCACCCCTGAGTCTTCAGTGCAATGAGCTGTTGCATGCGTGCGAGTACGGCTTGTAGGCCGTTACTGCGTGAGGGGGAAAGGTGGCGGGCCAGGCCGAGCTGAGTAAACCAGTCGGCTGGATCCAGTTGCCTCAGTTCGCTTGGCGGCAGACCGTTGACTCTGGCCAATAGCAGCGCGAGCAGGCCACGCAACAGGCGTGCATCGCTGCTGGCGCGAAATTGCCAATGGGCCCCCTGCGTGTCGACCAGCAACCACACCTGGCTTTCACAGCCGCTGACCCGATTGGCTTCGCAGCGTTCTGCTTCGGTCAGGGGCGGCAATCGTTCGCCCCATTGCATCAGCAGGCGCGCACGCTGTTCCCAGCCTGGACAATTGGTGAAGGCGTGTAGGGCGGCTTGAGCGTTCTCCGGTAAGGTCATTGCAACAGTTCCAGGGTCTGATCCAGTGCACTGAAAAAGCGCTGCAAGTCGCCCGCATCGTTATACAAACCCAGCGATACACGAATCGCCCCGCTCAAGCCGAGGCCCTGCAGCAGCGGCATGGCGCAGTGATGGCCGGCGCGCACGGCGATGCCCTGTTCGGTCAGCAGGTGGGCAAGGTCGGCATGGTGTGCGCCGTCGACCACAAAGCTGGCCAGGGCGACAGTCGGCGTGCCGAGCAGGCGCAGGCCTTGGCGCTGCTGCAGCCCCGTGATCAGCTCGCCATGCAGCGCCGCTTCGTGGGCGCTGACGGCGCTAGCGTCGAGGCTGCTCAGGTAATCCAGGCTGGCACCCAGGGCGATCACCGACGCAATCGGTGGCGTACCAGCCTCAAAGCCTAATGGCGCAGGGCGGAAACGGGCGTTGTGGTAGTCGGTGTCCTGCAGCATTTCGCCACCAAACTGCCAGTGCGACAGCTGTTCCAGCGCTTGCGGGCGGCCATAGAGCAGGCCGACACCGTCCGGGCCGTAAAGCTTGTGGCTGGAGCAGACATAGAAATCGCAGCCGAGTGCCTGAACATCCTGACGGCCATGCACCACGCCTTGGCTGCCATCGACCACGGTCAGCGCACCTTGCGCCTGCGCCAAGGTCATGAGCGGCCTTAGCGGTTGCCAGCTACCCAGCACGTTGGACAGTTGACTGATCGCCAGCAGGCGGGTGCGCGGCCCGATCAGTTGCGCGGCTTGGGCTAGATCAATCAAGCCATGCGGGTCCAGCGGCAGCACCACCAGTTTTAGCTGACGACGCTGCGCCAGTTGTTGCCACGGCAGCAGGTTGGCGTGGTGTTCCAGCGCGCTGATGACGATTTCGTCACCCGCAATGAAACGATGCTCCAGGCCATAGGCCAGAAGATTGAACGCTTCGGTGGCGCTGCGGGTGAAGACGATCTGCTGTGCGTCGGCGGCGTTGAGCCAGCGCGCGACTTTCTCCCGCGTGGCTTCAAAGGCACGGGTGGCACGTTCGCCCGGCACATGCTGGGCGCGGTGCACGTTCGCGGCGCCGCCGGCGTAATAGCCGAGCAGGGCATCGAGCATGGTCTGGGGCTTTTGCGCGGTGGCGGCGCTGTCCAGATAGGTCTGGCCTTCGGCCGCAAGGGCCAGAATACCGGGGAAGTCAGCGCGCCATGGGGAATCAAGAGCCATAAGCTTCAAGCGGCAAGCTGCAAGTCTGGGCTGCGGCTATCGCTTGCAGCGTGTGGCTTGTAGCTTGCTGCGGCCTCTTAGTTGTGCGCGTGCAGGGCTTCGTTCAACTCAATGGCCGACTTGTGGGTTTTGCACTCCACCGCGCCGGTTTGCGAGTTGCGACGGAACAGCAGGTCTGGCTGACCCGCCAAGTCGCGGGCCTTGAGCACCTTGACCAGTTGATTGTCGGCATCGAGCAGCGCGACCTTGGTACCGGCGGTGATGTACAGGCCGGATTCCACGGTGTTGCGGTCGCCTAATGGAATGCCGATGCCAGCGTTAGCGCCGATCAGGCAGCCTTCGCCCACGGAAATGACGATATTGCCGCCGCCGGACAGGGTGCCCATGGTCGAACAGCCGCCGCCCAGGTCTGAACCTTTACCAACAAACACGCCTGCCGACACACGGCCTTCGATCATGCCGGGGCCGGCGGTACCGGCGTTGAAGTTAACGAACCCTTCGTGCATCACGGTGGTGCCTTCGCCCACGTAGGCACCCAGACGAATACGCGCGCTGTCAGCGATACGCACGCCGCTCGGCACCACGTAGTCGGTCATTTTCGGGAACTTGTCGACCGAGAACACTTCCAGCAGTTCGCCTTTGAGGCGCGCTTCCAGTTGGCGCTCAGCCAGCTCGGCCAAATCGACTGCACCCTGGCTGGTCCAGGCCACGTTCGGCAGCAGCGGGAAAATACCGGTGAGGTTGAGGCCATGCGGCTTCACCAAACGGTGCGACAGCAGGTGCAGTTTCAGGTACGCCTCAGGGGTGCTGGTCAGTGCGGCGTCTTCGGCCAGCAGGGTGACCACCAGCGGCTTTTGGCTTTCGGCCAGGCGGGTCAGCAGGGCGGCTTGAGCGCTGTCGGTGTGTTTGAGCACTTCGGCCAGATCACCGGCCTGATTGGTGGTGATGGCGATGGCCTGGTTGCCGCCCTGGTAGCCGAGTTTTTCCACCACTTTGGCGACCAGCTCGCTGGCCGGGTTGAGCAGTGGCTGTGCGTAAAAGACTTCCAGCCAGGTGCCCTGACGGTTTTGAGTGCCAACGCCAAAGGCCAGGCTGAATAATGCTGTGCTCATGCTGTTTTCCTTACCGCAAATTCGTGTGGGCCGGCTGGTTCAAGCCAGTTCGGCGGCATAACGGTCGGCTTTGAAGCCAACCAGGGTCTTGTTGCCGAGATCCAGCACCGGGCGTTTGATCATCGACGGTTGGGCGAGCATCAGTTCGATCGCCTTGTGCTGGTCGAGGTTGCTTTTCTGCGCCTCGTCCAGCTTGCGGAAGGTGGTGCCAGCGCGGTTCAGGACGGTTTCCCAACCATGCTCATTGCACCACTTTTCCAGGTTGCCACGGTCGATGCCGCAGGCTTTGTAATCATGAAAGGCGTAGCTTACCCCGTGCTCGTCGAGCCAGGTGCGGGCTTTTTTCATGGTGTCGCAGGCTTTGATGCCAAACAGGGTCTTGCTCATCAGCGGCTCTTTACAAAATCACGGATACGTTCAGCGGCCGCCACGCACTCGGCCAGAGGTGCGACCAGCGCCATGCGCACACGGCCAGCCCCCGGGTTGTGGCCGTCTACCGCGCGCGACAGATACGAGCCGGGCACTACGGTGACATGCTCACGGGCAAACAGCTCGCGGGTAAATGTTTCATCGTCTATCGGGGTTTTCGCCCACAGGTAAAAACCACCGTCCGGGCGCTGTACATCCAGCACGCCTTGCAGAATCGCCAGCACCGCGTCGAACTTCTCGCGGTACAGGTCGCGGTTGGCTTTGACATGGGCTTCATCGTTCCAAGCGGCCACACTGGCCAGCTGGGTTTGTACCGGCATGGCGCAGCCGTGGTAGGTACGGTACAGCAGAAAAGATTTCAGAATGTCGGCGTCGCCGGCGACGAAGCCCGAACGCAGCCCCGGCAGGTTGGAGCGCTTGGACAGGCTGTGGAATACCACGCAGCGTTTGAAGTCGTGGCGGCCCAGTTCGCCGCAGGCGGTCAGCAGGCCGGCTGGTGGATTGGCTTCATCGAAATACAGTTCGCTGTAGCACTCGTCGGCGGCGATCACGAAGTCGAATTGATCGGCCAGGGCGATCAGCTTTTTCAGCGTTGCCAGCGGAATCAGTGCGCCGGTCGGGTTGCCGGGCGAGCAGAGAAAGAGGATTTGGCAGCGTTGCCAGACATCGTCGCTGACCGCATCGAAATCCGGGTTGAAGCCATGTTCTTCCAAGCACGGCAGGTAGTGCGGCTGTGCGCCCGCGAGAAAGGCCGCGCCTTCGTAGATCTGATAGAACGGGTTGGGGCTGACCACCAATCCGTCCGCATCACGTTTGACTACGGCCTGGGTAAAGGCGAACAGTGCCTCGCGGGTGCCGTTGACCGGCAGCACATGGCGCGCCGGGTCGAGCACGCCGGCCGGCAGGCCGAAGCGGCGACCACACCAGTTGGCGATGGCTTCGCGCAGCGCCGGGATACCCAGGGTGGTCGGGTAGACCGCCAGCTGGTCGAGGTTGGCGCTCAGTGCTTCGGCAACAAAATCCGGGGAGCGGTGTTTTGGCTCACCAATCGACAGGGCGATCGGGCTTTTACCGGCGGCCACCTGTACGCTGCCGAGCAGGGCGCGAAGCTTTTCGAACGGGTAGGGCTGCAGCTGGTTTAACGCGTCATTCATGGTGTCTTCCTGAGGTCTCCAGGCGCCTGGCGGCATCGCGGCCGGGCAGCTCAAAGCGTAAGGGCGAAGGGTTAGATGCTGATGCGAGTCGGTTCGACCTGCAGGCTGGTGGTGTCAGACAGTTGCGCCACCATGGTTTCCTGCAGCCGCATGCACAGTTCCGGGTCGGCCAGTGGCTGGTTGTGCGCGTCGGTGACGAAGAACACGTCTTCCACGCGCTCGCCTAATGTGGCGATCTTGGCATTCTGCAGCGACAGGTCGAAGTCGAGGAAAATCCGTCCGATGCGGGCCAGTAGGCCGGGGCGATCCGGTGCGGTGACCTCAAGGATGGTCACCGGGCGGTGCGCATCGTTATGGATAGTCACCTGCGGGGCGAAGGCAAAGTGCTTGAGCTGACGCGGCACGCGGCGTTGGATGATGCTCGGGTACTCGTCTGGGTTCTTCAGGGCATCAATCAACCCCTGGCGAATTTCCTTGATGCGCGCCGGGTTGTCGCCGATTGAGCCGCCTTCGCCTTCGAGCACAATGTAGGTGTCGAGGGTGAACTGGCTGGTGGAGGTGAGAATCCGTGCGTCGTGGATGTTCAGGTTGAGCTGAGCCATGGCGGCCACGGTCACGGCGAAGAAGTCATGCTGGTCGGGGGCATAGATGAAGATCTGTGTGCCGCCTTCGAACTCGCGCTGGGTGGTTTCCTTAATCAGCACCAGTGGGTCGCCATCGGCTGGGTGTTGCAGGATGGCCTCACTGTGCCAGACCACATCGGCTGCGGTATGGCGCAGGAAATAGTCATCGCCCAGTTGCGCCCAAAGCTGTTCGGCATCGTCGGCATCGGTGCCGCCACGTACCAGAATGTCCAGGGCCGCGCTCTGCGTCAGGCGGATCTGCTCTTCGCGATCCAGCGGGTTTTCCAGGCCACGGCGCAGCGCGCGCTTGGTTTCGGTGTAGAGCTGGCGCAGCAGGCTGGCACGCCAGGAATTCCACAGGCTGGGGTTGGTGGCGTTGATGTCGGCCACGGTCAGCACGTAGAGGTAATCCAACCGCGTCTGATCGCCTACCAGGCGGGCGAAATCGAAGATGACTTGCGGGTCGGAGAGGTCCTTGCGCTGCGCGGTGGTGGACATCACCAGATGGTGCTGCACCAGCCAGACGATCAGTTTGGAGTCCCAGTTGGGCAACTGATGGCGTACGCAGAACGCTTCCGCGTCCACTGCGCCCAGCTCCGAATGGTCACCGCCACGGCCTTTGCCGATGTCGTGGTAAAGCCCGGCCATATAGATCAGTTCGGGTTTAGGCAGTTTGTCGATCAGCTTGCTGGCCAAGGGGAATTTTTCCGCCAGCTCAGGCCACTTGAATTTGCGCAGGTGTTTAATCAGGTTGAGGGTGTGCGCATCGACGGTATAGATGTGGAACAGGTCATGCTGCATCTGCCCGACAATATGGCCGAACTCGGGCAGGTACAGGCCGAGGATGCCGTATCGGTTCATTCGGCGCAGGTTACGATGGATGCCCTGGGGGCTTTTGAACAGCTCGACAAACAGGCTGGTGTTGCGAATATCGCGGCGGAAATCATCGTCGATCAGGTGGCGGTGTTCGCGCAGCAGACGAATGCTGTTGGCGCACACGCCTTTGATATCCGGGTGCTGAGCCATCAGCACGAAGATTTCCATGATGGCGAACGGCGTGCGCTTGAACACGTTGGGGTGCGCAACTTCGATATAGCCATCACGCAGCAGGAAGCGGCTGTTGAGCGGCGTGGCCTGACCGACTTCACCGGCATGCAGAATCTGTTCTTCGAAGTGCTGCACTATCAGGTCGCTGAGTTCAGCGATTGCCATGACTACGCGGTAGTACTTCTGCATAAAGCGTTCAATGGCGCGCTTGCTGTCGCTGTCTTCGAAGCCCAGCAGGGTCGCCACCTTGCTCTGGTGGTCGAACAGCAGGCGGTCTTCGGCGCGGCCGGCGAGCATGTGCAGGGCGTAGCGCACCTTCCAGAGAAACTCCTGGCTGGAGGCGAGCAGGGCGTATTCGCTTTCCAATAGGAAGCCCTGGCCGACCATGGCGTGCAGGTTCAGCGTGCCGAAATGCCGGCGCGCGACCCAGAGGATGGTCTGAATGTCGCGCAGGCCGCCGGGGGAGCCTTTGACGTTGGGCTCCAGGTTGTATTCGGTGTCGTTGTATTTGCTGTGTCGGGCGCGTTTCTCGCTGTGTTTGGCTAGAAAGAAGTCCTTGCTCGGCCACATCTGTTCGGTGCTGGTGACGGCCTGCATGCGCATGCGCAGACGCTCGGGGCCAGCAATGGTGCGGCTTTCCATCAGGTTGGTGATCACCGTCAGGTCGGCGCGGGCTTCGCTGGCGCACTCATCGACGCTGCGCACGCTTTGCCCGACTTCCAGTCCGATGTCCCAGAGCAGGGTGAGAAACTGCTCGATCGGTTCACGGAAGGTTTCGTGGTCGGCGTTGTCCAGCAGGATCAGCAGGTCGATGTCCGAGTAGGGGTGCAGTTCGCCGCGACCATAACCGCCAACTGCCAGTAAGGCGATGTCGGCGTCTTCACTCCAGGGCAGACGATCCCATGCCTCGCGCAGGATCTGGTCGACAAACCAGGCGCGATCTTCCACCAGGCGGCGTACATCGCGACCGGTCCGGAAGCGTCCGTCGAGCACTTCGCGGGCATGGCGGATGGCCTTCTTAAAGGCGGCGATGGGGCTGGCCTTGAGGGCCAGCTCCGCCTGGAACTGGCCGCGGTCGAACAGCTCGGGATCTACCTGCGGCATGACTGCTTTCCTTCTATCTAGAACAAGCGCGGTGAGCGTGCCGTGAGGGTCAGGCCGATGTGCGCGGGATGGTGTCATCACTGCGCAGGGTGAATATCTCGTAGCCGTCGGCGGTCACTAGGATGGTGTGTTCCCATTGCGCGGAAAGCTTGCGGTCCTTGGTAATGGCGGTCCAGCCGTCCCCGAGGGTACGAGTTTCCGGGCGACCCTGGTTGATCATCGGCTCGATGGTGAAGGTCATGCCTTGTTTGAGCTCCATGCCGGTGCCGGCGCGGCCGTAATGCAGCACTTGCGGCTCTTCATGGAATACCGCGCCGATGCCATGGCCGCAGTATTCGCGGACCACGGAGAAACCGTTTTTCTCGGCATGCTTCTGGATCACTTCGCCGATATCGCCCAGGCGCGTGCCCGGCTTAACCAGTTCGATACCCTTATACATGCATTCTTGGGTGATCTTGGCCAGGCGCTCGGCCCACTCGGGTACCTTGCCAACCATGAACATCTTGCTGGTATCGCCGTGGTAGCCATCTTTGATCACGGTGATGTCGATGTTGATCACATCACCTTCTTTCAGTGGTTTGTCGTTCGGGATGCCGTGGCAGACCACGTGGTTGACCGAGGTACAGATCGACTTGGGAAAACCTTTGTAGTTGAGCGGCGCGGGGATGGCCTGCTGCACGTTGACGATATAGTCATGGCAGATGCGATCAAGCTCTTCGGTGGTTACTCCGGGCTTGACGTGTTCGCCGATCATTTCCAGAACTTCGGCAGCCAGGCGACCGGCTACGCGCATTTTCTCGATTTCGTCGGGCGTTTTGATGGTGACGGTCATAGTGCGGCTCTCGGGCGCGAACAGAAAGGGCGTTATCTTAACAGCTACCAGCCGCCTGCCATAAGCAGCACGTGACGCCGTTGTGCTGGTTTCGGTAGGGTTTGCGCTGTGTGCGTGTAGCCTGCGCCTATCTTTTATGGTATAAAACGCGCCGCTTTACGGGCAGCACGCCCGGAAGCTTAAACCCACACACGTATCGACACGGTTTCCTGGGTGCTTTGCGGCAGGTCCGCAGGGTTGGAAATCGGGATGCGTGGAGGCCTAACCCGACTTATCAAGGAACTATCATGTCCCAAGTCAATATGCGCGATATGCTGAAGGCCGGTGTGCACTTCGGCCACCAGACCCGTTACTGGAACCCGAAAATGGGCAAATACATTTTCGGCGCGCGTAACAAGATTCACATCATCAACCTCGAAAAAACCCTGCCAATGTTCAACGAAGCGCTGTCTTTCGTTGAGAAGCTGGCTGCTGGCAAGAACAAGATTCTGTTCGTTGGCACCAAACGCTCCGCTGGCAAGATCGTGGCTGAAGAAGCGGCACGTTGCGGTTCGCCGTACGTCGATCATCGCTGGTTGGGCGGCATGCTGACCAACTACAAAACCATCCGTGCATCGATCAAGCGTCTGCGTGATCTGGAAGCTCAGTCTCAGGACGGTACTTTCACCAAGCTGACCAAGAAAGAAGCCCTGATGCGTACCCGTGATCTGGAAAAACTGGATCGCAGCCTGGGTGGTATCAAGGATATGGGCGGCCTGCCTGACGCACTGTTCGTGATTGACGTTGATCACGAGCGCATCGCGATCACCGAAGCCAACAAGCTGGGCATCCCGGTGATCGGCGTTGTCGATACCAACAGCAGCCCGGAAGGCGTTGACTACATCATCCCAGGCAACGATGACGCCATTCGCGCCATCCAGTTGTACATGGGTGCGATGGCTGACGCCGTTGTGCGCGGCCGCAGCAACGCTGCTGGCGGCACCGACGAGTTCGTCGAGCAAGCGCCGGCTGTAGAAGCTGCTGAAGGCTAAGTAAAACGCGTATAGCGTTTGCTTAGTTCGCAAAAAGGGGGCTTGGCCCCCTTTTTGCCACCTTGAAAACCATCGCCGACATACTGTTGCAAATGTTTCAGGTCATTGTCGGCAGTGCGTTAAGAATTGAGCGCCCGTTTTTGGCGGGTGGAATGGTTAACACCTATCCAGAGGATTTTGAAATGGCAGAAATTACTGCAGCGTTGGTTAAAGAACTGCGTGAGCGTACTGGCGAAGGCATGATGGATTGCAAGAAAGCCTTGGCCAAGGCTGGCGGCGACATCGAAAAAGCCATCGACGACATGCGTGCTTCCGGCGCGATCAAGGCTGCCAAAAAAGCCGGCAATGTGGCTGCTGAAGGCGCGATCAGCATCAAGGAAGACGGCAAGACCGCCGTTATCATTGAGGTCAACTCGCAGACCGACTTCCTGGCGCTGCAGGACGACTTCAAAGCCTTTGTGGTTGCCAGCGTTGAGAAAGCCTTCGCTGACAAACTGACCGAAGTTGAGCCGTTGATCGCTGCTCAGGAAGAAGCCCGTCTGGCTCTGGTTGCCAAGTGTGGCGAGAACGTCAACATCCGTCGTCTGGCGCGTATCGAAGGCGACGTTCTGGGTTCTTACCTGCACGGCAACAAAATCGGTGTTGTGGTTGTGCTCAAAGGCGGCAACGTCGAGCTGGCCAAAGACATCGCTATGCACGTAGCGGCCAGCAACCCAGAGTTCCTGCTGCCTTCGCAGGTTTCCGCTGAAGCCATCGAGCGCGAGAAAGCCGTGTTCCTGAGCCTCAACGAAGAGAAAATCAAAGGCAAGCCGGAAAACATTGTTGAAAACATGGTCAAGGGCCGTATCAACAAGTTCCTGGCTGAGGCCAGCCTCGTTGAGCAGGCGTTTGTTAAGAACCCTGAGTTGACTGTTGGCGCTCTGGCCAAGCAGGGCGGCGCTGAAATCGTTTCCTTCACTTACTTTAAAGTGGGCGAAGGCATCGAGAAGCCAGTCGACAACTTCGCTGAAGAAGTTGCTGCGCAAGTGGCTGCTGCCAGCAAGCAGTAAGACGGTTCTTTACTGCCGACAGGAGAGGCTGCCCGCTGACGCGCGCAGCCTCTTTGTCAAATAAGGACGGGGAGTTGCTGTTCGCTTCTATTATTGAAGCGCACCAATTGTCCGGGGCGCGGTCCAAGCGCTCGATAATTCGGGTCCAAGCCCGTAAAGAATTCAAACGCCGCAGGAGAGACTCGCAATGGCTCAGCAGATGGGTGGTCGTCAACCGCGCTACAAGCGCATTCTGCTCAAACTTAGCGGCGAGGCCCTGATGGGGTCGGAAGATTTTGGCATCGATCCCAAGGTGCTTGATCGCATGGCGCTGGAAGTCGGCCAGTTGGTCGGTATCGGTGTGCAGGTCGGTCTGGTGATCGGTGGTGGCAACCTGTTCCGTGGTGCGGCCCTGAGTGCTGCGGGCATGGATCGGGTGACCGGCGATCACATGGGTATGCTCGCCACCGTAATGAATGCCCTGGCCATGCGCGACGCCCTGGAGCGCTCGAACATTCCTGCCATCGTTATGTCGGCCATTTCCATGGTCGGGGTGACGGATCATTACGATCGCCGCAAGGCCATGCGTCATCTGAAAACCGGTGAGGTGGTGATTTTTGCTGCTGGCACTGGTAATCCGTTTTTTACCACTGACTCGGCTGCCTGCCTGCGCGCCATCGAGATCGATGCCGATGTGGTGCTCAAGGCGACCAAGGTCGATGGCGTGTACACTGCCGACCCATTCAAGGATCCGCATGCCGAGAAGTTCGATCGCCTGACCTATGACGAGGTGCTCGACCGCAAGCTGGGCGTGATGGATCTGACAGCGATCTGTCTGTGCCGCGACCATAATATGCCGCTGCGCGTTTTCAACATGAACAAGCCCGGTGCCCTGCTGAACGTTGTAGTCGGTGGCGCTGAAGGCACTCTGATCGAGGAAGACAAGCAATGATCAATGAGATCAAGAAAGACGCCCAGGTACGCATGCAGAAAAGCCTGGAGTCGTTGGTTCATGCCTTCAGCCGGATCCGTACCGGTCAGGCGCACCCGAGCATCCTCGGCGGCGTGATGGTGCCTTACTACGGCTCCGACACCCCCTTGAATCAAGTGGCTAACGTCACCGTCAAGGATGCCCGTACCCTGCAGGTTGTAGCGTTTGAGCGCAACATGCTGGCAGCGGTCGACAAGGCGATCCAGAGTTCCGGTCTGGGCTTCAACCCGACCAACCTGGGTGAGCTGTTGCTGATCTCCATGCCGGCTCTTACCGAAGAAACCCGTAAGGGCTTCACCAAGCAAGCGCGTGATGCAGCTGAGGATGGTCGTGTTGCGGTGCGCAATATCCGTCGCGATGCCTTGAGCCAGCTGAAAGATCTGGTCAAAGAGAAGGAAATCAGCGAAGACGAGGAGCGTCGTGCTGCTGATGACATCCAGAAGCTGACCGACAAGTTCGTGGCGGAAATCGAAGTGGCGGTGAAGCAGAAAGAAGCGGATCTGATGGCCGTTTAACGGTCAGATTATCGCCATGGACAAAACCAACGACGGTAATCGGATTGCCGTGCCACGGCATGTGGCAATCATCATGGACGGCAATAACCGCTGGGCGAAGAAGCGTCTGCTGCCTGGTGTTGCTGGCCACAAGGCTGGCGTCGATGCCGTTCGTGCGGTGATCGAGGTGTGTGCTGAGGCCGGGGTCGAGGTATTGACCCTGTTCGCCTTCTCCAGTGAAAACTGGCAGCGCCCGGCCGAAGAAGTCAGTGCGCTGATGGAGTTGTTTCTCAGTGCGCTGCGGCGCGAGGCGAAAAAGCTCGATGCCAATGACATCAGTTTGCGCATTATTGGCGACCGTTCACGTTTTCACCCCGAGCTGCAAGCGGCCATGCGCGATGCAGAAGCGCAAACTGCTGGCGACAGACGTTTTGTCCTGCAAGTGGCCGCCAACTATGGCGGTCAGTGGGATATCGCGCAGGCTGCGCAGCGGCTGGCGCGTGAAGTTCAAGGTGGTCATCTGCGCGCCGAAGATATCACCCCGGAATTGCTGCAAAGTTGCCTGGTGACCGGTGATCTGCCATTACCGGATTTGTGTATCCGCACCGGTGGTGAGCATCGCGTCAGCAATTTCCTGCTTTGGCAGCTGGCGTATACCGAGTTGTATTTCTCCGACCTCTACTGGCCGGACTTCAAACACGACGCCATGCGCAAAGCCTTGGCCGATTTCGCTAGCCGCCAGCGTCGCTTTGGGAAAACCAGCGAGCAGGTTGCAGCTGAGGCGCGTACCTGATGCTCAAGCAACGAATTATCACGGCTCTGGTGCTTCTGCCGTTTGCGCTGGGCGGCTTTTTCCTGCTGGATGGTGCCTGGTTTGCGCTGTTTATCGGTGCGGTGGTCAGTCTGGGGGGCTGGGAATGGGCGCGCCTGGCCGGTTTTGCCGCGCAGGTGCAGCGTGTGGCTTATGCCGTACTGGTTGCGGCCTTGCTGTTCGGCTTGTATCTGTTGCCGCAGCTGGCGCCCTGGTTGTTGTTGATCGGGGTGGTTTGGTGGGTGATTGCTACGTTTCTGGTGCTGGGTTATCCCGGCAGCAGCCAGTACTGGGTTGCCGCGCCGGTCAGGTTGCTGATCGGTCTGCTGATTCTGTTGCCCGCCTGGCAAGGGCTGGTGCTGCTCAAGCAGTGGCCAGAGGCCAATTGGCTGATCTTGGCGGTGATGGTGCTGGTCTGGGGGGCTGATATCGGTGCCTATTTTGCAGGTCGCCGTTTCGGCAAGCGCAAGCTGGCGCCGCAGGTTAGTCCCGGCAAGAGCTGGGAGGGTGTCTTCGGTGGCCTGCTGACTACGCTGCTGATCTGTATCGGTGTCGCCATTGGCCGCGAGTGGTCCTTTAGCAGTCTGCTGCTGGGGGCACTCGGTACAGCGGTCGTGGTGTTGATCTCGGTTGTGGGTGATCTGACTGAGAGCATGTTCAAGCGCCAATCGGGCATCAAGGACAGTAGTAATCTGCTGCCAGGGCATGGTGGCGTGTTAGACCGTATCGATAGTCTGACTGCTGCTATTCCGGTTTTTGCAGCTCTCTTGTGGTTGTCAGGGTGGGGCATACGGTGAGTGCGATGCAGCAGATAACCGTCCTGGGGGCTACCGGTTCGATCGGTCTGAGCACCCTCGATGTGATCGCTCGCCATCCAGAACGCTATCAAGTATTCGCGTTGTCCGGCTTTAGCCGTCTGGCAGAGCTGGAAGCGTTGTGCATGATTTACCGTCCGCGCTTTGCTGTAGTGCCGCAGGCTCTGCAAGCTCGCCAGCTTCAGGAGTGTTTGCGCGCGGCCGGTTTGGCCACTCACGTGCTGCATGGTCCCGAGGGGCTCTGTAAAGTGGCAGCGCATCCTGAGGTGGATGCGGTGATGGCCGCCATTGTTGGTGCCGCCGGCCTGCCGCCGACCCTGGCTGCGGTCGAGGCCGGCAAGAAGGTGCTACTGGCCAACAAAGAAGCGCTGGTGATGTCGGGCGCACTGTTTATGCAGGCCGTCAGGCGGAGCGGTGCAGTTCTGCTGCCGATCGACAGTGAACACAATGCGATTTTCCAGTGTCTGCCGGGTGACTACGCTCGCGGCCTGCAGCAGGTGGGTGTGCGGCGTATTCTGCTGACCGCCTCGGGTGGGCCGTTTCGTGAGATGCCGCTGGAGCAGCTGCATGCTGTCACGCCTGAGCAGGCGTGCGCGCATCCCAACTGGTCGATGGGGCGCAAGATCTCGGTGGATTCGGCGAGCATGATGAACAAAGGCCTGGAGCTGATCGAGGCTTGCTGGTTGTTTGATGCCACTCCTGACCTGGTTGAGGTGGTGGTGCATCCGCAGAGCGTGATTCACTCGTTGGTCGACTATGTTGACGGTTCGGTGCTGGCTCAGCTGGGCAACCCGGACATGCGAACCCCCATCAGTCACGCTTTGGCTTGGCCGGAACGTATCGACTCCGGCGTCGCGCCGCTGGATCTGTTTGCTATTGCTCGGTTGGACTTCCAGGCTCCGGACGAGCAGCGCTTCCCTTGTCTGCGTCTGGCGCGTGAGGCTGCTCAGGTCGGTGGCACTGCGCCGGCTATGCTCAATGCGGTCAACGAAGTGGCCGTTGCGGCGTTTCTTGAGCGACGCATCCGCTTTCCTGAGATCGCGCGTATCATCGAAGATGTTCTGCACGCTGAGCCCGCCCTGGCGGTTGAGAGCCTGGATACGGTGCTGGTCGCTGATGGTCGGGCTCGTCATCTGGCCGAACAATGGCTGAGTCGGCGCTGATCGTCGACGCGGAGAAGTTTGATGAGTGCGCTTTATATGCTGGTCGGTACCCTGGTTGCACTGGGTGTGCTGGTAACCATCCACGAGTATGGACACTTCTGGGTAGCTCGCCGCTGTGGCGTCAAGGTGCTGCGGTTTTCTGTCGGTTTTGGCAGCCCGCTGCTGCGCTGGCATGACCGCCAAGGTACTGAATTTGTCGTGGCCGCCATCCCGCTGGGTGGCTACGTGAAAATGCTCGATGAGCGCGAAGGCGATGTGCCGCCGGCGTTGCTCGATCAGTCGTTCAATCGTAAGTCCGTGCAGCAGCGTATTGCCATTGTGGCAGCTGGTCCGGTGGCAAACTTCCTTCTTGCACTGCTGTTCTTCTGGCTTGTGGCGATGCTGGGTAGCCAGCAGGTGCGCCCCGTTATTGGTGCGGTCGAGGCGGGCAGTCTTGCTGAGGTTGCTGGTTTGCGGGCCGGGCAGGAGATTGTGGCGGTTAACGGCGAGCCTACTACGGGTTGGGCTGCGGTGAACCTGCAGCTGGTCAGTCGCTTGGGTGAAAGTGGTCGCCTGGATCTCGCTGTGCGCGAGCCGGGTTCGTCAGCCGATACGCCGCGGCAGATCATGCTGGATAACTGGCTTCGCGGTGCCGACGAGCCAGACCCTATCGCTTCCCTGGGAATTCGCCCCTGGCGTCCGGTTTTACAGCCGGTGTTGGCGCAGCTGGACCCGGAAGGCCCGGCATTTGCGGCGGGTTTGCAGGTAAATGATCGTCTGCTGGCGCTTGATGGTCAGCCTTTGGCTGATTGGCAGCAGCTGGTGGATCAGGTTCGTGGCTTGCCGGGTAAAAAAATTAGCTTGCAGGTGGAGCGTCAAGGTCAGCAACTGGACGTGCCGCTGACCCTTGCGGCGCGCGGTGAAGGTGAAGCCCTTAGCGGTTATCTAGGTGCTGGTGTGGCAGGTGGCGAATGGCCGCCTGAGATGCTGCGCGAAGTCAGCTACGGTCCTCTGGAGGCCATCGCTGAAGGCGCTAAAAACACTTGGACTATGAGCATTCTGACCCTCAACTCGCTGAAGAAAATGCTGTTTGGTGAGCTCTCGGTAAAAAACTTGAGCGGGCCGATAACCATTGCTAAAGTGGCGGGCGCTTCTGCTGAGTCGGGTTTGAGTGATTTTCTTAAGTTTCTCGCCTACTTAAGCATTAGTCTGGGGGTTCTTAATTTGTTGCCTATCCCCGTGCTGGATGGGGGGCATCTGCTTTTTTATCTGATCGAGTGGGTGCGTGGTCGTCCGCTGTCGGAACGGATACAGGGTTGGGGGATGCAGATCGGCATCAGCTTGGTTGTCGGGGTGATGTTACTGGCCCTGGTAAACGATTTGGGTCGCCTGTAGCCACTGTTGAATTACGCTCTCGGTACGAACAAGACGTGTCGCTCTAAGCGGCAGATTTTTTATTGTCAGTTGGAATAAGAAAGGACTTCATGAAACGTCTGCTGCTACCTGCGGTGCTTGCCGCACTGATGATCACCGAAGTTCACGCCGAGTCCTTCACCATTTCCGATATCCGGGTCACCGGTCTCCAGCGTGTTTCCGCTGGTAGCGTATTCGGTGCCTTGCCGCTCAATGTGGGGGCGCAAGCCGACGATCGTGCACTGGTTGAAGCAACCCGCGAGCTATTTAAAACTGGCTTCTTTCAGGATATTCAGCTCGGTCGCGATGGCGATGTTCTGGTTATTACCGTCGTTGAGCGTCCTTCAATTTCCAGTATCGAGATCGATGGCAACAAAGCCATTAGCAGTGAAGACCTGCTCAAAGGCCTTAATCAATCTGGCCTAGCAGAAGGTGAGATCTTTCAGCGTGCAACGCTTGAAGGCGTGCGTAACGAGTTGCAGCGTCAATACGTTGCGCAAGGCCGTTACTCTGCGGAAATTGAAGCCGAAGTCATTCCTCAACCGCGTAACCGCGTAGCCCTGAAGATCAATATCAACGAAGGTTCGGTTGCTGCGATTCAGCACATCAACGTAGTAGGTAATACCGTCTTCTCCGATGAAGACCTGATTGCCTTGTTCGAGCTGAAGACCACTAACTGGCTGTCGTTCTTCAAGAACGATGATAAGTATGCTCGCGAGAAACTGTCCGGTGACTTGGAGCGCTTGCGTTCTTATTACCTGGACCGCGGCTATATCAATATGGATATCAGCTCGACTCAGGTATCCATTACCCCGGACAAGAAACATGTCTATGTCACCGTCAACGTCGACGAAGGTGAGAAGTACACCGTACGTGAGGTGAAACTCAGCGGTGAGCTGAAAGTACCTGAAGAAGAAGTCCGCGCTTTGCTGCTGGTTCAAGAAGGTCAGGTGTTCTCGCGCAAAGTGATGACCACTACCTCTGAGCTGATTACCCGCCGTCTGGGTAACGAAGGTTATACCTTCGCCAACGTCAATGGTGTGCCAGAAGCGCACGATGACGGCACGGTGTCCATTACCTTTGTGGTTGACCCGGGTAAGCGTGCTTACGTCAATCGCATCAATTTCCGTGGTAACACCAAGTCGGAAGATGAAGTGCTACGCCGTGAAATGCGTCAGATGGAGGGAGGCTGGGCTTCTACTTACCTGATTGACCAGTCCAAAACCCGCCTGGAGCGTTTGGGTTACTTTAAGGAAGTCAACGTTGAAACCCCGCAAGTGCCAGGTACTGATGATCAGGTTGACGTCAATTACACAGTTGAAGAACAGGCTTCGGGATCGATTACTGCCAGTGTTGGTTTCGCCCAGAATGCCGGTCTGATCCTCGGCGGCTCAATTACTCAGAACAACTTCCTGGGTACCGGTAACAAAGTCAGCCTTGGTTTGACCCGCAGCGAGTACCAGAGCAATTACAACTTTGGCTTCGTTGATCCTTATTGGACGCCGGACGGTGTCAGCTTGGGTTATAACGCTTTCTTCCGCGAGACCGATTACGAAGAGCTGAACACTGATGTTTCCAGTTATGCGGTGGACAGTTATGGGGCGGGCGTCAGTATCGGGTACCCTATTAGTGATACCTCGCGGTTGACCTATGGGCTCACGGTTCAGAGCGACAGTATCAGCACGGGTCGTTATACCGTTGATGAGATTTTCAACTTTATTCAGGCTGAAGGTGACAGTTACCTTAACCTCAAAGCTTCAGTTGGTTGGTCGGAATCGACTCTAAACCGTGGTGTACTTGCAAATCGGGGTCACTCGCAGAGTTTGGTCTTCGAGACGACTGTCCCAGGTAGCGATCTGTCATTTTTCAAAATCGACTACCGTGGTCAGGTTTTCAAGCCGTTAAATGATACCTATACCCTGCGTTTCCACAGTCAGTTGGGTTTCGGTGAGAGTTATGGCTCTACATCTGATCTGCCTTTCTACGAGCATTACTACGCCGGTGGTTTCAACTCTGTACGTGGTTTCAAAGATAGCAGTCTCGGCCCTCGCAGTACGCCGAGTAAGGGCAAGAACCCGGGTACCGAATTTGATCCGGATCAAGACCCGTTACCGTTTGGTGGCAACGTACTGATCCAGGGTGGTGCTGAATTGTTGTTCCCCATGCCGTTTGTCAAAGATCAACGCTCTTTGCGTACCGCTTTGTTCTGGGATGTGGGTAATGTTTTTGATACCAATTGCGGCAAGACTCAAACCGACTGCAACAATATCGACCCGGGGCAGCTGGCCAGTTCCGTGGGTGTTGGCTTGACCTGGATTACTGCATTGGGGCCGTTGAGCTTCAGTCTGGCCATGCCAATCGTCAAACCGGATGATGCTGATACACAGATCTTCCAGTTCTCTCTCGGTCAGACGTTCTAAGCGTCAGATTATTGAATAACAACAGTTTGCAGGAGTTGCACTGTGCGTAAGTTGACACAACTGGTTTTGCTTAGCGTTGCCATGCTTGCTACCCCGGCGTTTGCCGAGATGAAAGTTGCCGTCTTGAACTATCAGATGGCGTTGTTGGAGTCTGATGCTGCCAAACGTTATGCCGTGGATGCCGAAAAGAAATTTGGTCCGCAACTGAACAAGTTGAAGACTCTCGAAAGCGATGCCAAGCGCATTCAGGATCGCCTGGTTAAAGAAGGCGAGAAAATGCAGACTGCTGAGCGCGAGCGTCTGGAACTTGAATTTAAACAGAAAGCCCGTGACTTCCAGTTCCAGTCCAAAGAGCTGAACGAGTCCAAGGCTGTGGCAGATCGTGAAATGCTGAAGAAGCTCAAGCCCAACCTGGACAAGGCCGTGGAAGAAGTGATCAAGACTGGCAACTTCGACCTGGTGCTGGAGCGCGGTGCGGTGATTGATGTCAAACCTCAGTTTGACATCACCCGCCAGGTTATCGAGCGCATGAACCAGCTGCGCTGATCATGAGTGCAGCGGTTTATACCCTTGGCCAGTTGGCCGAGCGTCTGGGCGCCACCTTGCGTGGTGCCACGGACAAGCCGATCAGCGGCTTGGCTACCTTGCAGGAAGCCGGTGCTGATCAGCTGAGTTTTCTCGCCAATGCGCAATACCGCAAGTTTCTCTCGGGCTGCCAGGCTGGTGCGGTGCTGTTGACCGCAGCTGATGCCGAAGGCTATGCCGGCAATGCTTTGGTCGTTGCTAATCCTTACCTGGCGTATGCCGAACTTTCCCATCTATTTGACCGCAAGCCCCAGGCACTGCCTGGCGTGCACCCAACGGCTGTGGTGGCTGCGGATGCTCACGTTGATGCGAGTGCCAGTATCGGCGCCTATGCGGTGATCGAAAGTGGCGCGCAAATCGCTGCCGGTGTAAGTATCGGCGCGCAGTGTGTTGTCGGTGCGCGTTCGGTGATCGGTGAGGGCGGTTGGTTGGCTCCGCGAGTGACGCTGTATCACGACGTGCAGATTGGTAAACGTGTGGTTATTCAGTCGGGTGCGGTGATCGGTGGCGAGGGCTTTGGCTTTGCCAACGAGAAGGGCGTGTGGCAAAAGATCGCGCAAATCGGTGGGGTGACCATCGGTGATGACGTCGAGATTGGTGCCAATACCACTGTCGACCGAGGGGCGCTGTCGGACACGCTGATTGGCAACGGCGTCAAGCTGGATAATCAAATCATGATCGCGCACAACGTGCAGATCGGCGACAACACCGCCATGGCCGGTTGTGCGGGGATTTCCGGCAGCACCAAAATTGGCAAGAACTGCATGATAGCCGGCGGTGTGGGCATGGTCGGGCACATCGAAGTGTGCGACAACGTGTTCGTTACCGGTATGACCATGGTGACCCGCTCGATTACTGAGCCCGGTTCCTATTCGTCAGGTACCGCCATGCAGCCTGCGGCTGAATGGCGCAAGAGTGCGGCACGCATTCGTCAGCTGGATGACATGGCGCGTCGCCTGCAACAGTTGGAAAAGCAGCTGGCCTCCGTGACCCCAGCCGCCGACACTTCATCTGATGCCTGAGCCGGTGTTGCCGGCTTCTCTTTTTTCTCTTACAGGCTTCTCTGCACATGATGGACATTAACCAGATTCGCGAATACTTGCCGCACCGCTATCCGTTCCTGCTGGTGGATCGGGTGGCTGAGCTGGACCTCGATGGAAAAAGCATTCGTGCCTACAAGAATGTCAGCATCAATGAGCCATTCTTCAACGGCCACTTCCCTGAGCACCCGATCATGCCGGGCGTGCTAATCATCGAAGCCATGGCTCAGGCCGCTGGCATCCTCGGCTTCAAGATGATGGGGCTGAAACCGACTGATGGCACCCTGTATTACTTTGTCGGCTCCGACAAGCTACGCTTTCGTCAGCCGGTGGTGCCAGGCGATCAGTTGATCCTCGAGGCCAAGTACCTGAGCAGTAAGCGCAGCATCTGGAAGTTTGAGTGCAAGGCCAGTGTCGACGGCAAGGAAGTCTGCTCGGCCGAAATCATCTGTGCGGAACGCAAGCTATGAGTTTGATTGACCCTCGCGCCATTATTGACCCTAGCGCCAAGCTGGCTGACGACGTAGTCGTTGGTCCTTGGTCGATAATCGGGGCTGATGTGGAAATTGGCGAGGGTACAGTGATTGGCCCTCATGTGATCCTCAAGGGGCCGACGCGGATCGGTAAGCATAACCGTATCTATCAGTTCTCCTCCGTGGGTGAAGACACCCCTGACCTCAAGTACCAGGGTGAGGCGACTCGTCTGGTCATTGGCGATCACAACGTGATTCGTGAGGGCGTGACCATCCATCGCGGTACGGTGCAGGATCGCAGCGAAACCACTATCGGCGATCACAATCTGATCATGGCCTACGCTCACGTGGGCCATGACAGTGTGATCGGCAACCACTGTATTCTGGTCAACAACACCGCTTTGGCTGGGCACGTGTGGGTGGATGACTGGGCGATTCTCTCTGGCTACACCTTGGTGCACCAGTTCTGCCGAATTGGCGCGCACAGCTTTTCCGGAATGGGCACGGCGATTGGCAAGGATGTACCGGCCTTTGTCACCGTGTTTGGCAACCCCGCCGAAGCGCGCAGCATGAACTTTGAAGGCATGCGCCGTCGTGGTTTCAGTGCCGAGGCGATTGCTGCGTTGCGCCGTGCCTACAAGATCGTCTATCGCCAGGGGCTTACCGTTGAGCAGGCCCTGGCTGAGCTGGCGGAATCCGCTGCAGCGTTCCCCGAAGTCGCGATCTTTCGCGATTCCATCCAGGCTTCCAGCCGCGGCATTACCCGTTAATTTATGACAGACCTGATGCGTGTCGCGCTGGTCGCCGGCGAGGCGTCTGGCGATATTCTTGGTGCGGGCCTGATGCAGGCCCTGAAAGCCCAAAACCCGCAGATCGAGTTCATTGGCGTGGGTGGTCCGCTGATGCAGGCTCAGGGGCTGAACGCTTACTTTCCGATGGAGCGCCTGGCCGTCATGGGGCTGGTCGAGGTACTCGGTCGTCTGCCCGAGTTACTGTCGCGGCGTAAACGCCTGATCCGTACTCTGGTTGATGCCAAACCGGACGTGTTTATCGGCATTGATGCGCCAGATTTCAACCTGACGGTTGAGCTCAAGCTGCGTCAGGCCGGCATCAAAACTGTGCACTACGTCAGTCCGTCCGTGTGGGCCTGGCGGCAGAAGCGCGTGCTGAAAATTCGTGAAGCCTGCGATCTGATGTTGACCCTGTTCCCCTTCGAGGCGCAGTTCTATCAGGATCATCAGGTTCCCGTGCGCTTTGTCGGCCATCCACTGGCCGACACCATCCCGCAGCAGGCGGATCGTCGTGCCGCCCGTGATGCACTGAATTTGCTGCAGGATCAGCCGGTGGTTGCCCTGCTGCCAGGCAGTCGCGGTGGTGAAGTGGCGCGTTTGGGCAGTCTGTTTCTTGATGCCGCTTTGCGCTTGCGGGCCTTGCGTCCTGGTATTCAGTTTGTTCTGCCGTGTTCCAGCCCCGAACGCCGCACCCAGCTTGAACAGATGCTGGTGGGCCGCGATCTGCCGTTGACCTTGCTCGATGGTCGTTCCCATGAGGCCTTGGCCGCCTGCGATGCGGTGCTGATCGCCTCCGGCACGGCAACTCTGGAAGCCTTGCTATACAAGCGACCGATGGTGGTGGCGTACAAGGTTGCGCCGTTGACCTATCGCATTCTCAAACGCCTGGTTACCAGTGCCTATATTTCCCTGCCAAACCTGCTGGCCGAGCGCCTGTTGGTGCCAGAAATGATCCAGGATGCCGCTACGCCAGAGGCTTTGGCTCAATTACTGGCGCCGCTGCTGGATGGCGGCGAGGTGCAGACCGAAGGCTTTGACGTGATTCACCGTGCACTGCGGCGAGACGCATCGGTGCAGGCTGCCAAGGCTGTGCTGCAGCTCGCAGGGCGTGGCTGATGCAACTGGGGTTGGACTTCACCCAGGTGCAGGAGTTGGTGGCTGGCGTCGATGAGGTCGGTCGCGGCCCACTCTGTGGTGCGGTGGTTACGGCAGCGGTGATTCTTGATCCGGCGCGGCCGATTCTGGGTTTGAACGATTCGAAAAAACTCAGCGAAGCCCGTCGCGACAAACTCTTCGATGAAATCTGCGAGAAGGCCCTGGCCTGGTGCATTGCCCGCGCCGAGGTGGAAGAGATTGACCGCCTGAATATTCTGCACGCCACCATGCTGGCCATGCAGCGCGCGGTCGAGGGCTTGAGCGTGACGCCCAAGCTGGCGCTGATTGATGGCAACCGCTGCCCCAAACTGCAGGTGCCCAGTGCCGCAGTGGTCAAGGGCGACAGTCAGGTACCGGCGATTGCTGCGGCGTCGATCCTGGCCAAGGTCAGCCGTGATCGCGAGATGCAAGTGTTAGATCAGCAATACCCGGGCTATGGCATTGCCGGGCACAAGGGCTACCCCACGCCTGTGCACCTGGAGGCCTTGCGGCGTCTGGGGCCGACTCCAATCCACCGACGTTCCTTCGCGCCGGTGCGGGCCTTGTTGGACGACTGACGCCGTAATTACACTCGACCCTCGCTATGCTGTGCGCTTGTCGCTCGCGGCTGCGGTTGTACAATCCCTGCCTTGTCGTTTTTGCGTTTTGTATAGGACTGCCATGACCGCTTCGTTTGTCCATCTGCGTTTGCACACCGAGTTTTCCCTGGTCGATGGGCTGGTGCGGGTCAAGCCTCTGATCAAGTCAGTGGCGGCAGCCGGGATGCCGGCAGTGGCGGTCACCGATATGAGCAATATGTGCTCGCTGGTGAAGTTTTATAAGGCGGCCATGGGCGGTGGCATAAAGCCGATCTGTGGTGCCGATATCTGGTTGGCCAGCGCCGAGGAGGATGGCCCACTCAGTCGCCTGACCCTGCTGGCGATGAATGCCAAGGGCTACCGCAATCTCACCGAGCTGGTCTCGCGCGGCTGGAGCGAAGGGCAGAGCAATGACCTGGTGATTATCCAGCGCGACTGGGTCAAGCAGGCGGCCGAGGGACTGATTGCCTTGTCTGGCGCGAAGGAAGGCGAGGTTGGCCATGCCTTGCTTGATGGCGAGCAGGCCACGGCCGAAGCGCTGTTGCAGGAGTGGATGGCCGTCTTCCCCGAGCGCTTCTACCTGGAGGTGCAGCGCACCAACCGGGTCAACGATGAAGAACACCTGCATGCGGCTGTAGCGCTGGCCGACAAGCTCGGCGCGCCATTGGTGGCGACCAACGATGTACGCTTCCTCAAACAGGATGACTTTGCCGCGCACGAAACCCGCGTGTGCATTGGCGAGGGCCGTAGCCTGGATGACCCGCGCCGTCCGCGCACCTATTCCGATCAACAGTACCTGAAAAGCCCGCAGGAAATGGCCGAGCTGTTCAGTGACCTGCCCGAGGCGTTGGAAAACACGGTCGAGATCGCCAAGCGCTGCAACATCGAAGTGCAACTGGGCAAGTACTTCCTGCCTGACTTCCCGGTGCCGGCTGGCATGACCATGGACGAGTACTTTCGTCAGGTCTCGTTCGAGGGCCTGGAAGAACGCCTGGCGGTGCTCTGGCCGAAAGAGACCACGCCCAATTACGAAGAGAAGCGTCAGGTCTATATCGATCGGCTGAATTTCGAGCTGGATATCATCATCCAGATGGGTTTCCCAGGTTACTTCCTGATCGTAATGGACTTTATCAAGTGGGCGAAGAACAACGGCGTGCCAGTCGGCCCAGGCCGTGGGTCGGGTGCTGGTTCGCTGGTGGCCTATGTGCAGAAGATCACCGACCTCGACCCGTTGGCCTATGACCTGCTGTTCGAGCGTTTCCTCAACCCGGAACGGGTCTCCATGCCCGACTTCGACGTCGACTTCTGCATGGATGGCCGCGACCGGGTAATCGATTATGTGGCCGAGAAATACGGCCGCAACGCGGTGAGCCAGATCATCACCTTCGGTACGATGGCGGCCAAGGCGGTGGTGCGTGATGTCGCGCGGGCGCAGGGCAAGTCCTATGGCTTGGCCGATCGGCTGTCGAAGATGATTCCCTTCGAAGTCGGCATGACGTTGGAAAAGGCCTATGAGATGGAGGAGCCGCTGCGCGAGTTCCTCAAAGTCGATGAAGACGCCCGGGAAATCTGGGAGATGTCGCTCAAGCTCGAAGGCATCTGTCGCGGCACCGGCAAGCACGCCGGGGGTGTGGTGATCGCGCCTACCAAACTCACCGACTTCTCGCCGATTGCCTGTGACGATGAAGGCGGCGGTCTGGTGACCCAGTTTGATAAGGACGATGTCGAGCAGGCCGGCCTGGTTAAGTTCGACTTCCTCGGCCTGCGCACCCTGACGATCATCAAGTGGGCGATGGAAACCATCAACCGCGAGCAGGCAAAGAAGGGCCTGCCGGATCTGAACATCGACTTTATCCCACTGGACGACAAACCAACGTTCAGCATGCTGCAGAAAGCCGAGACTACGGCGGTGTTCCAGCTTGAATCGCGCGGCATGAAAGAGCTGATCAAAAAGCTCAAGCCCGACTGCCTGGAAGACATGATCGCTCTGGTGGCGCTGTTCCGCCCCGGTCCACTGCAATCGGGCATGGTGGACGACTTCATCAACCGTAAGCACGGTCGTGAGCCGATTTCCTACCCGCATCAGGACTATCAGTACGCAGGCCTTGAGCCGGTGTTGAAACCGACCTACGGCATCATCCTGTACCAGGAACAGGTGATGCAGATTGCTCAGGTGATGGCCGGCTACACCTTGGGTGGTGCGGACATGCTGCGCCGCGCCATGGGTAAGAAAAAACCCGAAGAGATGGCCAAGCAGCGCGGTGGCTTTATCGAAGGCTGCGCCGGCAACGGGATCGATGCGAACCTGGCGGGCAACATCTTTGATCTGGTGGAGAAGTTCGCCGGTTACGGCTTCAACAAATCTCACTCGGCGGCTTATGGCCTGGTGTCTTATCAAACCGCCTGGCTCAAGGCGCACCATCCGGCGCCGTTCATGGCCGCGGTGCTCTCGGCGGATATGCACAACACCGACAAGGTGGTCACCCTGATCGAGGAGTGCCGCAGCATGAAGCTGCGCCTCGATGCGCCGGACGTGAATATTTCCGAGTTCAAGTTCACGGTGAACAACGAGGGCTGGATTGTTTACGGCCTGGGTGCAATCAAGGGGGTGGGCGAGGGGCCGGTGGAGGCCATTGTTGAGGCGCGCGAGTCCGGCCCGTTCAAGGACCTATTCGATTTCTGCGCCCGGGTGGATCTCAAGCGCATCAACAAGCGCACCCTAGAAGCGCTGATTCGCAGCGGCGCGCTGGATCGCCTCGGTCCGCATTTCCATGAAGAGCTGAAAGCCTACAAGGCCAATATCGACCGCAATCGTGCGGTGCTGATGGCCGCGATGGAAGAAGCTGTGCAGGCCGCCGAGCAAACCGCCCGCAGCGCCGAAAGCGGTCACATGGACCTGTTTGGCGGTGTATTTGCCGATGCCGAGGCGGATGTCTACCTCAATCACCTGCGCGCCCGCGAGCTAAGTCTCAAGGAGCGTCTTAAAGGTGAAAAAGACACCTTGGGGCTGTACCTGACCGGCCATCCGATTGATGAATATGAAGGTGAAGTGCGCCGCTTTGCCCGTCAGCGCATTGTTGACCTTAAAGCCGCGCGCGGTGACCAGACCATCGCCGGACTGGTGGTTAACCTGCGCGTGATGAAGAACAAGAAGGGCGACAAGATGGGCTTTATCACCCTCGATGACCGTTCCGGGCGCATCGAAGCCTCGCTGTTTGCCGAAGCCTTCAACAGTGCTCAGGCCCTGCTGCAGACTGACGCCCTGGTGGTGGTTGAGGGGGAGGTGAGCAACGACGACTTCTCCGGCGGTCTGCGCTTGCGTGCCAAACGGGTGATGAGCCTGGAAGAGGCCCGTACCGGACTGGCCGACAGCCTGCGTCTGCAGGTTGGCAGCAGTGTGCTGCAGGGGGATCGCCTGCGCTGGTTGGCTGAGCTATGCGGCCGTCATCGCGGCGCGTGCCCGATCACCGTTGACTACAGTGGCAGCGAAGCCAAGGCGCAGCTGCAGTTCGGCGATAACTGGCGCATTGAACCGGCGGACAGTCTGATTCAGGCATTGCGTGACCAGTTCGGCCGCGACAACGTCTTTTTGCACTACCGCTGATTTGCGGGGCTGCGGCCTCGCCGGTTTTGGTCGTGATACGCCGCAGTGAGCACGGAAAACTTTCCTGCCACTTCGGGTGTCGACCTGAGTGCGCCCGCTGCTATATGGTAGGGCGCGATAACGGATACAGCTCCCGGCCACTTGGCCGTCGACGCAAGACGGATGACTATGAACCCGAATTTTCTCGATTTCGAACAGCCGATCGCCGACCTGCAAGCCAAGATCGAAGAGCTTCGCCTGGTCGGTAACGACAACTCGTTGAACATCACTGATGAAATCGCCCGCCTGCAGGACAAGAGCAGCGCGCTGACCGAAAGCATTTTCGGCAACCTCAGCAGCTGGCAGATCGCTCAGCTGGCGCGTCACCCGCGCCGTCCCTACACCCTGGATTACCTGCAACACATCTTTACCGAATTCGACGAGTTGCATGGTGATCGTCACTTCTCTGACGACGCTGCCTTGGTGGGGGGGGTTGCGCGTCTGGACGGTGAGCCGGTGATGGTCATCGGGCATCAGAAAGGCCGTGAGATTCGTGAAAAGGTACGGCGCAACTTCGGCATGCCGCGTCCTGAGGGCTATCGCAAGGCCTGCCGTCTGATGGAGATGGCCGAACGCTTCAACATGCCGATTCTGACCTTTATCGATACCCCAGGGGCCTATCCGGGTATCGACGCCGAAGAACGCAACCAGAGCGAAGCCATCGCCTGGAACCTGCGTGTCATGGCGCGTCTGAAGACCCCGATCATCGCCACCGTAATTGGTGAAGGTGGTTCCGGCGGTGCCTTGGCCATCGGTGTGTGCGACCAGCTGAACATGCTGCAGTACTCGACCTATTCGGTCATTTCACCGGAAGGCTGCGCGTCGATTCTGTGGAAGACCGCCGAGAAGGCGCCCGATGCAGCTGAAGCCATGGGTATCACGGCTGAGCGTCTGAAGGGGCTGGGCATTGTCGATCAGGTCATCAGTGAACCGCTGGGCGGCGCACACAGTGATCCGGCTGCTGCGGCTGAGTCGATTCGTCAGGCGTTGCTGGCTCAGCTGAAAACCCTCAAGGGGCTCGATACCGATGCGCTGCTCAAGCGTCGTTATGAGCGTCTGATGAGCTACGGCATCGCCTAAGTGAGTCTAAGCGCCAGGCTGCTGCACTCTCTGGCGCCCTGGCGCGGCGCACCGGCGTGGCGGATTGCCTTGTCCGGTGGCCTGGACTCCACAGTACTGCTGCACCTCTTGGCCAGCCTCGCGCAACGTGAGGCGTTGCCGCCGCTTTCCGCCATTCATATTCATCACGGCTTACAGGCTGTGGCTGATGCCTGGCCTGCGCATTGTCGTGAGCTATGTGCTGCGTTGTCAGTGCCGCTGCAGGTTGTGCCGGTGCAGGTGCAGCAGGGCGCCAGTCTTGAGCGTGCGGCGCGCGATGCCCGTTATGCGGCTTTTGTGGCGTGCCTGGCTGTCGGCGAGGTCGTGCTGACCGCGCAGCATCGTGATGATCAGGCTGAAACCCTGCTGTTTCGCCTGTTGCGTGGCGCGGGTGTGCAGGGGTTGGCGGGTATGCCTGCCAGTCGCGCGCTGGGTGCAGGGTATTTGCTGCGGCCCTTGCTGGACTGTTCTCGTGCCGAGTTGCTGGCTTATGCACAGGCTCACGGGCTGGTCTGGGTCGATGACCCATCCAATACCGATGAACGGTTCTCGCGCAACTACTTGCGGCGCCAGGTATTGCCACGGCTTTCCCAGCGTTGGCCGCAGGCGCATAACGCACTGGCGCGCAGTGCTGCGCACCTGAGTGAGGCGCAACAACTGCTGGATGAGCTGGCTGAGCAGGATGTGCATGCAGCCATGGTGCCTGGCGAATTTGCCTGGCTGCCATTGCCATGCCTCCATTTGCCGACATTGCGTGAGCTGAGCGACGCGCGTCAACGCAATGCCCTGCGTTACTGGCTTCGCCGCCTGACCGCGATGCCGGATACAGAGCATTGGGCCGGTTGGCAAGCCCTGCGCGATGCGGCGCTGGATGCCACGCCGGTTTGGCAATTGGCCTCTGGTGAAGTGCGTCGTAGCCATGCGTGTCTGTGGTGGCTGGCGGGTGATTGGCTGCGTTCCCCGCCGTCCCCCGACATTGCCGTAGCCGATAATCGACGTCTGGTGTTGCCTGGTAATGGGGTCGCGCATATTCAAGGCTGCTTGCCGGCCGGTAACTGGCAGCTGGGTTATCGTCGGGCGGGTGAGCAGATCATGCTGTCGGGGCGCGGGCATCGTGACCTGAAGCGTCTGTTCAATGAGCGGCGTGTCCCGGCTTTTGTCCGCGACCGCCTGCCGCTGCTGCGCCTGGATAACCAGGTTGTAGCAATCGCTAACCTGCCAGGTCTGCAGGGGGGCACCGATGACGGCTGGCAATTGCATTGGCAGCCGCCGACTGATGATCAAGGTTTGAGCTGATAAGCCCTTTCCGGTAGACTACGCTCCCGTCTTACTACAGCTTTTGTCGGCTCCTCTGGGAATCGGCAGGGCGAGCTAATTGCGGCATATCGTGATTGGCAGCTTCGGTATTCCTTCGCTTTCCCCGGCGGCACTGACCGCTTAAACGCAGACTTCTAGGGTTTTTCATGACGCGCTACATATTCGTCACGGGTGGTGTTGTTTCTTCATTGGGGAAAGGCATCGCCTCGGCTTCATTGGCGGCTATCCTGGAGGCGCGGGGCCTGAAGGTCACCATGCTCAAGCTGGATCCCTATATCAACGTCGATCCGGGCACCATGAGCCCGTTCCAGCACGGTGAGGTGTTCGTCACCCACGATGGCGCTGAGACTGACCTCGACCTGGGCCACTATGAGCGGTTTATCCGCACCACCATGACCCAGAACAACAACTTCACCACCGGTCGCGTCTACGAGGACGTGCTGCGCCGCGAGCGCCGTGGTGATTACCTGGGCGCGACCATTCAGGTCATTCCGCACATCACCGACGAAATCAAGCGCCGCATCATCAAGGGTGCGGGCGACGCTGATGTGGCCATGGTTGAGATCGGCGGTACGGTCGGCGACATCGAGTCGCAACCGTTCCTCGAAGCCATTCGCCAGTTGCGTGTGGAAGTGGGCGCCAAGCGCGCCATGCTGATGCACCTGACCCTGGTTCCGTATATCGCCACGGCTGGCGAAACCAAAACCAAGCCGACCCAGCATTCGGTGAAAGAGCTGCGCTCCATCGGCCTGCAACCTGACGTGCTGATCTGCCGCTCTGATCACCCCGTGGATGTGTCCTCGCGCCGCAAGATTGCCCTGTTCACTAACGTTGAAGAGCGTGCGGTGATCAGCCTGGAAGACGTCGACACCATCTACAAGATTCCAGGTGTGCTGCATGCCCAGGGGCTGGATGACTTCGTCGTTGAGCGCTTCGGTCTGGAGTGTGGCGGTGCCGATCTGTCCGAGTGGGACCGCGTAGTAGACGCCAAGCTCAACCCGGAAAAAGAAGTCAACATCGCCATGGTCGGCAAGTACATGGAACTGCTGGATGCCTACAAGTCGCTGATTGAAGCGATGAGCCATGCCGGCATCCAGAACCGCACCAAGGTCAACCTGCGCTATATCGACTCTGAAGACATCGAGAACAAAGGCACTGCGCTGCTTGAAGGCGTGGATGCCATTCTGGTGCCGGGCGGTTTCGGTCTGCGCGGCGTGGAAGGCAAGATCAAGACCGTGCAATACGCCCGTGAAAACAAGATTCCTTACTTGGGTATCTGCCTCGGCATGCAGGTGGCGGTCATCGAGTTTGCCCGTAATGTGTTGGGTTGGAGTGATGCCAATTCGACTGAGTTCGATACCTCCAGTCAGCACCCGGTTGTCGGCCTGATCACCGAGTGGCAGGACGCTACCGGCGAAGTCGAGACGCGTAGCGACTCCTCTGACCTGGGTGGCACCATGCGTCTAGGCGCACAAGATTGCCAGCTTCAGGCCGGCTCGCAAGTGCATGCCTGCTACGGCAAGGATGTGATCGTCGAGCGCCATCGTCATCGTTATGAAGTGAACAACAACCTGCTGCCACAGTTGATCGATGCCGGCCTCAAGGTTACCGGTCGCTCGGGTGACGGTGCGCTGGTTGAAGTGGTTGAGGCGCCGGATCATCCATGGTTTGTGGCCTGCCAGTTCCACCCGGAGTTCACCTCGACGCCGCGTGATGGCCACCCGCTGTTCAGCGGTTTCGTCAATGCCGCCCTGGCTCAGCAAGCTAAAAAGGCCTAAGGCATGACACAGCGGATCGTAAGTCAGAAAACCATCAAGGTCGGCAACATCGAGATCGCCAACGACAAGCCCTTTGTGCTGTTCGGTGGAATCAACGTCATTGAGTCACGTGATCTGGCGATGCGCGCATGCGAGGAGTATGTACGGGTTACTGAAAAACTTGGTATCCCCTACGTATTCAAGGCCAGTTTCGACAAGGCCAACCGTTCGTCCATCACCTCCTTCCGTGGTCCAGGTCTGGAAGAAGGCATGAAGGTCTTCGAGGACGTGAAGAAGACCTTCGGTGTGCCGGTAATCACCGACGTGCATGAACCGTATCAGGCGCAGCCGGTGGCTGATGTTTGCGACATCATCCAGCTGCCGGCGTTTCTGTCGCGGCAGACTGATCTGGTTGTGGCCATGGCCAAGACCGGTGCAGTGATCAATATCAAAAAGGCCCAGTTCCTCGCGCCTCAGGAGATGAAGCACATCCTGACCAAGTGTGAAGAGGCCGGTAATGATCAGCTGATTCTTTGTGAGCGTGGTTCCAGCTTCGGTTACAACAACCTGGTGGTGGACATGCTTGGCTTCGGCATCATGAAGCAGATGAACTACCCGGTGTTCTTCGATGTGACCCACGCCCTGCAAATGCCAGGTGGTCGCGCCGACTCCGCTGGTGGTCGCCGTGCTCAGGTGACTGATCTGGCCAAAGCCGGCATGAGTCAGGGGCTGGCTGGGTTGTTCCTGGAAGCGCATCCGGACCCGGACAATGCCAAGTGCGACGGCCCTTGCGCCTTGCGCCTGGACAAGCTGGAGCCGTTCCTCACCCAGCTCAAGCAGCTGGATGATTTGATCAAGAGTTTTGCGCCGATTGAGACTGCCTGAAACGGCAAATCTCCGGTAAAGTGCCTTTTGTATACAATATGACTGATTAGTCAGTACAGGTTGTCCACCGAAATGCTCTTCAGTGGATGATGAATGTGCAGCTGGTACGACCCTTTTCGTCAATTTTTTGGAGTGCTACACGCAATGGCAAAGATCGTCGACATCAAAGGCCGTGAGGTTCTCGATTCCCGTGGTAACCCGACTGTGGAAGCCGATGTAATTCTCGACGGCGGCATCATCGGCAGCGCCTGTGCGCCATCCGGTGCCTCCACCGGTTCGCGTGAAGCGCTGGAACTGCGTGATGGCGACAAGAGCCGTTACCTGGGCAAGGGCGTGCTGAAGGCTGTGGCCAATATCAATGGTCCGATCCGCGACCTGCTGCTGGGTAAAGATGCTGCCGATCAGCAAGCCTTGGATCAGGCGATGATTGCCCTAGACGGCACTGAAAACAAAGCCACCCTGGGTGCCAACGCCATCCTCGCCGTATCCCTGGCTGCGGCCAAGGCTGCTGCGCAGGCTAAAGGCGTACCGCTGTACGCGCACATTGCCGACCTGAATGGCACACCGGGCGTCTACTCGATGCCGGTGCCGATGATGAACATCATCAACGGTGGCGAGCACGCCGATAACAATGTCGACATTCAGGAATTCATGGTTCAGCCGGTTGGCGCCAAGACCTTCGCTGATGCGCTGCGCATGGGCACCGAGATTTTTCACCACCTCAAGGCTGTGCTGAAGGCTCGTGGCTTGAGCACCTCCGTGGGTGACGAAGGCGGTTTTGCGCCGAACCTGGCGTCCAACGAAGACGCACTGGCGGCTATCGCCGAAGCCGTGGCCAATGCCGGTTACACCCTGGGTGACGACGTGACCCTGGCGCTGGACTGCGCTTCCAGCGAGTTCTTCAAGGACGGTCAGTACGACCTGGCCGGCGAAGGCAAGGTGTTCAGCGCTGAAGGTTTCGCCGACTACCTGGCGGGTCTGACTCAGCGTTACCCGATCATCTCCATCGAAGACGGTATGGATGAGTCCGATTGGGCAGGCTGGAAAGTGCTGACCGACAAGATCGGTGAGAAGGTGCAGCTGGTGGGTGACGACCTGTTTGTGACCAACACCAAGATCCTCAAACGCGGTATCGACGAGTCGATCGGCAACTCGATCCTGATCAAGTTCAACCAGATCGGCACCCTGACGGAAACCCTGCAGGCCATCCAGATGGCCAAGGCTGCCGGTTACACCGCGGTGATTTCGCACCGTTCGGGTGAAACCGAAGACAGCACCATTGCTGACCTGGCGGTCGGTACTGCTGCTGGCCAGATCAAGACCGGCTCGCTGTGCCGCTCGGACCGCGTCTCCAAGTACAACCAACTGCTGCGTATTGAAGAGCAGCTGGCTGGTAAAGCACCGTACAAAGGCCGCGCCGAGTTCCGTGGTTGAACCCAGGCATGGTAAAAGAGGGGCGGCGCGAGTCGCCCCTTTTTCATCCGGAATCTTTTGCTGCTATGCGTAGTCGTTCTTACTGGGTGTTTATCGTCCTGCTGGCCTTGTTGGCTGGCCTGCAATATCGCCTGTGGGTGGGCGATGGCAGCCTGGCGCAAGTTACCCAGTTGAAGCAGCAGATTGCCGATCAGCAGGGTGAAAATCAGCAGTTGCAAGAGCGCAATCGGATCCTCGAAGCGGAAGTGCTGGAGCTGAAAAGCGGGATGGAAACCGTCGAAGAGCGTGCTCGCCACGAACTGGGCATGCTTAAAGAGGGCGAAACCCTCTATCAGTTGGCTGAATGAATACGTCTGAATTACCCCCTTTCTGGGCGTTGATCCCGGCTGCTGGTATTGGCAGCCGAATGCGCGCCGACCGGCCCAAGCAGTACCTGCAACTGGCCGGCAAAAGCATTATCGAGCACACCCTGGCATGCTTTCTTGGGCATCCGCAGCTGCGTGCGGTGGTAGTCAGCCTGGCGGCAGATGATCCCTACTGGCCGACCCTGAGGTGTGCCCATGATCCACGTATCCAGCGTGCCGATGGCGGTGCCGAACGGGCTGATTCGGTGCTCAGCGGTCTGATGCGCCTCAGTGAGCTGGGTGCTCAGGAGCAGGATTGGGTGCTGGTGCACGATGCAGCGCGGCCTAATCTGGCGCGCAGCGATCTCGACCTGCTGCTCGCCGAACTAGCTGACGATCCGGTAGGCGGCCTGCTCGCCGTGCCTGCCCGCGATACGCTCAAGCGCGCCGGCACCGATGGCCGGGTGCAGGCTACGGTGGATCGTTCGACCATCTGGCAGGCTTTTACTCCACAGATGTTCCGGCTTGGCGAGTTGCAGCATGCGCTGGCCGATGCGCTGATTGCTGGAGTGGCGATTACCGACGAGGCCTCGGCCATCGAGTGGGCAGGACAGGCACCGCGTCTGATCGAAGGCCGTTCGGACAACCTCAAGGTCACTCGTCCTGAAGATCTGCGCAGCTTGGCCAACCTTTGGCACCTGAAGAGCTAGCGATACTCGCTGCGTTGCGTCAACCCCTGTTTAAGAAACTCCACCAGCTGACGCACCTTGGGTGACAGGTGGCGTTGCTGTGGATAGAGGGCCCATACCGCAGTGTCCGGCGGTTGCTGGTTATCAAGCAACGAGACCAGCGCGCCGCTGCGCAAGTGTTCCAGCACGTAATAATCCGGTAGCTGGCACAGTCCAAGGCCGCGTAATGCGGCTTCCAGTACTGCCTGGCCGCTGTTGCAGCGCCAATTGCCCTGCACCCGCAGGCTGGAATCTCGGCCGCTGGCCTGAAAGCTCCAGAGGTCCGAACTGCCGATCAGGCAGTTGTGTCGCGCCAGCTCCGACAGCGAATGCGGGCGCCCGTAGCGTTGCAGGTACGTCGGGGCGGCGCACAGGTACATCTGCCGCGGTGCCAGGCGCGTGGCCACCAGGCGCGAGTCCTGCAGGCGACCCAGGCGGATGGCCAGGTCGAGGCCTTCGTGCAGCAGGTCAAGGGTGCGGTTGCTCAGTTCGATGTCCACCCGCAGTTGTGGGTGCTGCACCATAAAATCGGTGACCAGCGGCACGATAAAGCGCTCGCCATAGGCCACCGCACAGGTCATACGCAGCAGGCCTTTGGGCTCGCTGCCCAGATCGCCTACGGCGCGCAGGGCTTCTTCTCGGGCATCCTGCAGGCGCTGGCAGTGCTGTAAAAACGTCTGCCCGGCCTCGGTGAGCGCCACGCGGCGGGTGCTGCGGTAGAACAGGCGGGTTTGCAGGCGCTCTTCCAGTCGCGCGATCTGCCGGCTGACCTGGGAGGACGACAGACTCAGGCGTTCGGCGGCAGCGGTGAACTGGCCGCATTCGGCCACCGCGACAAATTCATCGAGGCCTTCCCAGCGGTTCATGCGGATGTCCTGTTGTGAGTTGATTATCCCTGTATAGCAAGAATGTTTTGTTTTTTGTTGGATTATCTATCTGCATCACTGATCTACACTCTGCGCCACTGTTGAGTCCGCTGGAGAGCGATCATGATCAAGTCCCGTGCTGCCGTAGCCTTTGCCCCCAACCAGCCGCTGCAAATTGTCGAGGTCGACGTCGCGCCGCCCAAGGCCGGTGAAGTACTGGTGCGCATTGTTGCCACCGGCGTGTGTCACACCGATGCCTACACGCTTTCGGGTGAGGATTCTGAGGGGGTGTTCCCGGCGATTTTGGGGCATGAGGGCGGCGGCATCGTTGAAGCCATCGGTGAGGGCGTGACCTCGGTACAGGTCGGCGATCATGTGATCCCGCTGTACACCGCCGAATGCCGCGCCTGCAAATTCTGCAAATCCGGTAAAACCAACCTGTGCAGCTCGGTGCGCGCCACCCAGGGCAAGGGCCTGATGCCGGACGGCACCAGCCGCTTCAGCTACAACGGCGAGCCTATCTATCACTACATGGGCTGCTCGACCTTTTCCGAATACACCGTGCTGCCGGAAGTCTCCCTGGCGGTGATTCCCAAGGAGGCGCCGCTGGAGAAGGTCTGCCTGCTCGGTTGTGGCGTGACCACCGGTATTGGTGCCGTACTCAACACCGCCAAGGTGGAAGAGGGCGCTACCGTGGCGATCTTCGGTCTGGGTGGCATCGGTTTGGCGGCGATTATCGGCGCGAAGATGGCCAAGGCCTCGCGCATCATTGCCATCGATATCAACCCGGCCAAGTTCGAGGTGGCCCGCGAGCTGGGTGCGACCGATTTCGTTAACCCCAAGGATTTCGCCAAGCCGATTCAGGAGGTCATCGTCGAGATGACCGACGGTGGCGTGGACTACTCCTTCGAGTGCGTTGGTAACGTGCAGCTGATGCGTGCGGCGCTGGAGTGCGCGCACAAGGGCTGGGGCGAGTCGGTGATTATCGGCGTGGCCGGTGCTGGTCAGGAAATCAGCACACGTCCGTTCCAGTTGGTGACCGGCCGCGTCTGGCGCGGTTCGGCCTTCGGCGGCGTCAAGGGCCGTACCGAACTGCCGAGCTATGTGGAAAAGGCGCAGAAGGGCGAAATCCCGCTGGATACCTTTATTACCCACAACATGCCGCTGGAAGACATCAACAAGGCCTTTGACCTGATGCACGAAGGCAAGAGCATTCGCACCGTTATCCACTTCTGATCACGCGGGGCGGCTGTCATGGCCGCCCACTGGAGGCCCCATGACCTTGGAAAATATTTCCTGCCAGAAGAGCGCCGGCGGTTGGCACAAGCGCTATCGCCATCGTTCGGCGGTGCTGGGCTGCGACATGGTGTTTGCTGTGTACCTGCCACCGCAGGCCGAGCAGGGCGGCAAACTGCCGGTGCTGTATTGGCTGAGCGGCCTGACCTGCACCGACGAAAACTTTATGCAGAAGGCTGGCGCACACAAGCTGGCGGCCGAGCTGGGGATGATCATTGTTGCGCCGGATACCAGCCCGCGCGGCGCTGATGTGCCGGATGATCCGGACAAAGCCTGGGACTTTGGCCTGGGCGCAGGCTTTTATCTGAACGCCACCCAAGAGCCCTGGGCGCGGCATTACCGCATGTATGACTATGTGGTGCAGGAACTGCCGGCGCTGATCGAGGCGAATTTCCCGGTATCCGACAAGCGCGGTATCAGCGGCCACTCCATGGGTGGGCACGGTGCGCTGGTCTGTGCGCTGCGTAATCCGGGGCGCTATCAGTCGCTGTCGGCCTTTGCGCCGATCAGCAACCCGAGCAACTGCCCCTGGGGTGAGAAGGCATTTTCGCGTTACCTGGGTGATGAGCGCTCGCGTTGGCGCGAATGGGACGCCTGCGCCTTGCTCAGCGATGCCACGGAAAAGCTGCCGATGCTGATCGATCAGGGTGATCGTGATGATTTCCTGGAAAATCAGCTCAAACCGGATGCTCTCAAGGCAGCGGCACAGGCTGCCGGCCATCCGCTGACCCTGCGCCTGCAGCCGGGCTACGACCACAGCTACTACTTTATCGCCAGCTTTATCGATGATCACCTGCGTCATCATGCCAAGGCGCTATTGAGCTGAACCGGTGCTGATCGAAAGCCCGCTAGCCGGGTTGATCCTCTGGCTTTCGGTTAGAATCACGCCCTGACTTTTTCAGGGCGTTGTTTTTTATGCGTATTGGCCACGGCTACGATGTGCACCGCTTCGGTGAGGGCGACTTCATCACTCTGGGCGGCGTGCAGATTCCCCATAAATTCGGCCTGCTGGCCCATTCCGATGGCGACGTGCTGCTGCATGCCCTGAGCGATGCCCTGCTCGGTGCGGCGGCGCTGGGTGATATCGGCAAACACTTTCCCGACACCGACCCGACTTTTAAGGGCGCGGACAGTCGCGTGCTGCTGCGCCATGTGCTCGGTCTGGTACATGCCAAGGGCTGGCAAGTCGGTAATGTCGACGCCACCATCGTCGCCCAGGCACCAAAGATGGCGCCGCATATCGAGAGCATGCGTGCGCGGATTGCCGAGGACCTGCAGGTGAGCCTGGATCAGGTCAACGTTAAGGCCACAACAACCGAGAAGCTTGGCTTTACCGGCCGCGAAGAAGGCATCGCCGTGCATGCCGTCGCGCTGTTGGTCGCCCGATGAACGACCTCGAGCTGCTGGGCCCGCGTGCCCATGGCGAGCCCTGCGGTACGGCGGTGCTCAAGGCCGTGGCGGAAGACTTTCAGGTCGATGAAGTGCTGGATATTCCCCTGGCCGGCGAGGGTGAACACCTCTGGCTGTGGGTGGAAAAACGCGAGCTGAACACTGAGGAAGCCGCCAAGCGCATCGCCCGCGCCGCTGGCGTGCCGCTGAAGCTGATCAGCTATGCCGGCCTCAAAGACCGTCAGGCCCTGACCCGTCAGTGGTTCAGCCTGCACCTGCCGGGCAAGCTTGATCCCGACCTGAGCGCCGCCGAAGATGCCAGCCTGAGCGTCCTCAAGCAGGTGCGGCATACCCGTAAGCTGCAGCGCGGCGCCCATGCGGCCAATGGCTTTACCCTGCGCCTGACCCAACTGGTCGCGGATCGCGCGGCGCTGGATCAACGCCTGACGCAAATCGCCGCCCAGGGCATTCCCAACTATTACGGCTTGCAGCGCTTCGGCCATGAGGGCGGCAATGTCGCCCATGCCCGGCATTTTGCGGCGAACAAGAGCCTGCCGGAGAAGCGCAATGTGCGCTCGCGTGTGCTCTCGGCGGCACGCAGTTACCTGTTCAACCAGGTGCTGGCCGCGCGCGTGGCTGCCGGCACTTGGAATCAGGCGCTTCTGGGCGATTTGCTGGCCTTTACCGACAGCCGCAGCTTCTTTGCTGCTGGCGAGGCGGAGTGCAGCGATCCGCGCCTGGCGATTCTCGATCTGCATCCAACGGGCCCGTTGTGGGGCGCAGGCGTCTCTAGCGCCGGCGGCGTGGCGCAGGCGCTGGAGCAGGATCTGGCTGGACGCGAAAGCGTTCTGGTCGACTGGTTGGCAGAAGCAGACATGACGCACGAACGGCGTATCCTGCGCCTCCCCATTGGCGGCCTGTCGTGGCATTATCCCGAGCCTGACATTCTGCAACTGGAATTCGTCCTGCCGGCTGGATGCTTTGCCACTGTACTGGTGCGCGAGCTCGTCGATCTGTTGCCGGCAGGGCAGACGGACAACCCATGCGTATTCTGATTTCCAACGATGACGGCGTTGCTGCGCCAGGCCTGGCTGCGCTGCATGCGGCGCTGGCCGACTATGCCGAGTGCACGGTGATTGCCCCCGATCAGGACAAGAGCGGTGCGAGCAGCTCGCTGACCCTCGACCGCCCCCTGCACCCGACCACGCTGCCAAACGGCTATATCAGCCTGAACGGTACGCCCACCGATTGCGTGCACTTGGGCCTCAATGGCCTGCTGCCGCAGGTGGCGGATCTGGTGGTGTCCGGTATCAATCTGGGGGCCAACCTGGGTGATGACGTGCTGTATTCCGGCACCGTGGCGGCGGCCTTGGAAGGGCGTTTTCTGGCCCGTCCGGCGTTTGCCTTTTCCCTGCTGTCACGCCTGCCGGATAACCTGCCAACCGCCGCCTATTTCGCCCGCAAGCTGGTCGAGGCGCATGAGCAGCTGGATCTGCCGCCACGCACCGTGCTCAATGTGAACATCCCCAACCTGCCGCTGGAGCACATCCGTGGCATCCAGCTGACGCGCTTGGGCCATCGCGCCCGCGCCGCCGCCCCGGTCAAGGTAGTCAATCCGCGCGGCAAGGAAGGCTACTGGATTTCGGTCGCCGGTGATGCTGAGGATGGCGGTCCCGGCACGGATTTCCATGCGGTAATGCAGGGCTATGTTTCGGTCACGCCGCTGCAGCTGGACCGTACCTTTGCTGATGGCTTCAACAGCCTGCAGCCCTGGCTGGAGGGGTTGCTGTGATCCGCCGTGAACAGGACGAGCTGCAGCATCGCGGTATTGGCATGACCTCGCAGCGTACCCGCGAGCGGCTGATTCAGCGGCTGTATGAGGAAGGGTTATCCAACGCCCATGTGCTGGAAACCATTCGCCGCACGCCACGTCATCTGTTTGTCGATGAGGCGCTCGCCCATCGTGCCTATGAAGACACTGCGTTGCCAATCGGCAACAACCAGACCATCTCGCAGCCCTATATGGTCGCGCGCATGAGCGAGCTGCTGCTGGCGGCAGGTCCGCTGGACAAGGTGCTGGAAATTGGTACCGGCTCCGGCTATCAAACCGCGATTCTGGCGCAGTTGGTCGAGCGGGTATTCAGCGTCGAGCGTATCCAGAGCCTGCAAGACAAGGCCAAAGAACGTCTGGCTCAGCTCAATCTGCGCAATGTGGTGTTTCGCTGGGGTGACGGGTGGGAAGGCTGGAATGCCCTGGGGCCGTATAACGGCATTATCGTCACGGCAGCGGCGGCGAATGTGCCGCAGGCCCTGCTGGATCAACTGGCACCCGGCGGACGCCTGGTAATCCCGGTTGGTGCGGGAGATGTGCAGGAGCTGCTGCTGATTGTTCGCGAGGATGACGGTTTCTCCCGGCATGTGCTGGATGCGGTGCGTTTTGTGCCGCTGCTGAATGGGCCGCTGGCCTGATGCCACTTGTTTACGGATGAACCAATGAAGACGTATTTCCTGCTTTATGCCAAAGGCATTGCCATGGGCGCTGCCGACGTCGTGCCGGGGGTGTCGGGTGGCACCATCGCCTTTGTCAGCGGTATCTATGACGAACTGCTGCGCTCGATTGCCAGCGTGCCGGCAGCGCTGGGGCTGTTGTTGCGTGGTCGTATTGTCGAGGCCTGGAAGGCCGCCAATGCAACCTTTCTGCTGGTTTTGCTGCTGGGCATCATGACCAGTGTGTTGAGCCTGGCGCGGTTGATCACCTATTTATTGGCCGAGCAGCCGATTCCGGTCTGGTCGTTCTTTTTTGGTCTGATTCTGGTATCCACACACTTGGTGGTCAGGGAAATCCAGTGCTGGAACTGGACACGGGTGGTCAGCCTGCTGCTGGGTGCGGCGTTCGCCTACTGGATTACCGTAGCCGCGCCATTGCAGTGGGGGCATGACCCGTTAAGCCTGTTCCTAGCAGGCGCCATCGCCATCTGCGCGATGATTCTGCCGGGCATTTCTGGCAGTTTTCTACTGGTGCTGATGGGCTTGTACAGCTTTGTGCTGGGCGCGGTGAAGGACCTGGATATCACCGTTTTGTTGATCTTCGCCAGCGGTTGCCTGGTGGGTATTGTCAGTTTTGCCGGTTTCCTGCGCTGGCTACTGGCCCGCTGGCGTGACCTGACTCTGGCGTTTCTGACCGGGCTGATGGTCGGCTCGCTGAACAAGATCTGGCCCTGGAAGGAAACCCTGAGTTGGCGTACTGACAGCCATGGTGCACAGATGCCTGTGTTGCAAAACAACCTCTGGCCGGCGCGTTTCGCCGAAGTCAGCGGGCAGGACCCACAAGTGCTGTTAGCCATTGTGCTGGCCGTTGCCGGTATTGTCCTGGTGCTGGGCCTGGAGTGGTTGGCAGGACGTAGCCTGCAAAGCGCTGGTGATAACCCATAATTGCGGCACAATGCATGCCAGCAAGATGTAGTCAGTTTCGGGAGATGCAGGTGAGTTTCACAGCCATTCAATTGCCGAATCGTGCCAGCGGTGCCCGTAGCCTGTTGAGTGGCCTTGTCCTCAGTGCGCTGCTCAGCGCCTGCGCGAGCCCACCACCGGGTGGGGTAAAAGTGGTTGATCGCAGCCATGGCGGTGGAGCCAGTCAGGCGCCACAACGACAGCCAGTTAGCAGTGGGCAATATAAAGTACAGCGTGGAGATACTCTTTATTCCATTGCATTCCGCTTTGGTTGGGACTGGAAAGCATTGGCTGCCCGCAACGGTATTACCCCCCCTTATTTGATACGGGTTGGACAGGTCATTCGTTTCGATGGCGCTCAGCCACCCAGCCAACCTCCAGTTGTCGTGACCGCTCCGTCGGTGGTTGCGCCGCCATCCGGTAATCGTCCTACCGCCCCAGTTCAGAATCGACCTGCACCGACCCCACCGCCAGCTTCTGCCAAGACGACTCCGAGCGTAACGGCATTACCGCCTAGCCAACGTTCTGCTTCCGGCTGGTTATGGCCCACCAATGGCCCGGTTATTGGGCGTTTTTCCTCAAACGGCAGTTTGAATAAAGGCATTGATATCGCCGGGGAATTGGGCCAGCCTGTTTTAGCTGCGTCTGATGGTTCAGTGGTCTACGCCGGGAGTGGTTTACGGGGCTACGGCGAGTTGGTAATCATCAAACATAGCGATACCTACGTAAGCGCCTACGGCCACAACCGCAGGCTGTTGGTGCAGGAGGGGCAGAAGGTCAAAGCCGGGCAGAAAATTGCCGAAATGGGTTCCACAGGAACTGACCAGGTAAAACTTCATTTTGAAGTGCGCCGTCAAGGTAAACCTGTCGACCCGCTGCAATACCTGCCGCGACGTTGATCTAGCGCTAGCCTGTCTCCACCGCGTGGGAGGGACAGGCTTTGGTGTAACCAGGGACTTGGTCGCGCTGAAGCTTGCTGTCGAACTCAGCAAGGAATAACAAAAATGGCTCTCCATGAAAAAGAAGCGCCGGAGTTTGACGTCGATGATGAAGTGCTCCTGATGGAGCCCGCTATAGTCCTTGACGATGATTCAGACGAAGAAGCGCAACCGCCACTTCCCCGCAACAAAACAAAAGCATCCGCGACCAGCAGTAAGCAGCATAAGTATATCGATTACACCCGCGCGCTCGACGCCACTCAGCTGTACCTCAACGAAATCGGCTTTTCCCCTCTCCTGACCCCTGAAGAAGAAGTGTTCTTCGCGCGCCTGGCACAGAAAGGCGACCCTGCTGGCCGCAAGCGCATGATTGAAAGCAACCTGCGCTTGGTGGTGAAGATTGCGCGTCGTTACGTCAATCGAGGCTTGTCTCTGCTCGATCTGATTGAAGAAGGCAACCTCGGTTTGATCCGCGCGGTAGAGAAATTCGATCCTGAGCGCGGTTTCCGTTTTTCGACTTATGCCACCTGGTGGATCCGCCAGACCATCGAACGGGCGATCATGAATCAGACCCGCACAATTCGTTTACCCATACATGTGGTAAAGGAGCTAAACGTATACCTGCGTGCTGCTCGCGAATTGACCCAGAAGCTCGATCATGAGCCTTCTGCAGAGGAAATTGCCAACCTGCTGGAAAAACCGGTGGGTGAAGTCAAACGCATGCTCGGCTTGAATGAACGGGTTTCCTCGGTCGATGTTTCACTGGGCCAGGATTCAGACAAAACCCTGCTCGATACCCTGACCGATGAGCGTCCGACCGATCCCTGCGAGTTGTTGCAGGATGACGATCTATCGCAGAGCATCGATCAATGGTTGTCTGAACTGACTGACAAGCAGCGTGAAGTGGTGATTCGTCGCTTCGGCTTGCGCGGCCATGAAAGCTGCACGTTGGAAGAAGTTGGCCAGGAAATCGGTCTGACCCGTGAGCGTGTAAGGCAGATTCAGGTTGAAGCCCTCAAGCGTTTGCGGGAAATTCTGGAAAAGAACGGCCTGTCGAGCGACTCACTGTTCCAGTGAGCTTGATCTATTAACACTCAACCCGGCCTTGGCCGGGTTTTTTGTGCTTGAGTTCCATGCTAGCCACTCTGGTGAGTTTCACATATTGCGCCAAAAGGTGTTCCCGGCGGGTTTTATGAGCGTTTATGTAAGTCATTGCTTACAAGGTGCGTAAGCCGTTGGTGCGTAGAGTGACCGGATAATCGCCCTGATTTGTTTTAAACCATTGTTTTTAAACAAGATTTAAATATTCTTGTGAGAGTTTGATGGCACTCGACTGGAGTTTTCATCGCTTGTTCAGAGGGTGGGAAGCGCTAATATTGCACCTGTGCTCAGGGACAAGCACAGGTTGTCAGGATGACAATCAGGACATCGTAGGACGTGATTCATCAGGATGATGAGCTGGGAAATACAGGGACTAGGGACAAAAGAGTGGGCGACGTGAGTCGCCCCTTTTTTTGTCTGCGTTTTATGTGACTGGTGTTTGCTGATGGCTCTGTAGGCCTAGCACCGGGGAGTTCTGGCTCCGCAGAAAAGGAAAAACCCGCGGCAAGGCGGGTTTTTGTGCAGTCAGTGACGCTAAGTACTAGCGCTCTAGGTACTGAAGCTTGTCCTTTACGCCATCCCACTCTTCAGCGTCCGGTAGGGACTCTTTTTTCTCGGTGATATTTGGCCAGACTTCAGCCAGATCGGCGTTCAGTTCGATGTATTCCTGCTGATCTTCCGGCACTTCATCTTCGGAGAAGATGGCTTGTGCAGGGCACTCAGGCTCGCAGAGTGCACAGTCGATGCACTCGTCCGGGTGAATCACCAGGAAGTTCGGGCCTTCGTAGAAGCAGTCCACCGGGCAGACTTCTACGCAGTCGGTGTATTTGCATTTGACGCAATTGTCGGTAACGACGAAGGTCATCTCTGATTCTCTCCTCGGGCGCCAGCCTGCCCCGTTCTGTGTGGGTTTCAGTAGGCTAGGGGTAATGGCCACGGCTCAGGCTTGAAGTCGGGCAGTCGTAAAAATGCGCGCGATTCTAACAGTTTGCGCGCAATAACGTTAGAAGCGTGTTTTCCATGTGTATAACAGCTCTAGCGCTTTGCGCGGAGTCAAATCATCAGGATTGATCTTCTGCAATTCCTCCAGTAGCGGGTGCGGCAGGCTGGCGAACATGTCGCTTTGCATTGGCGCAGCTGTCTGGCCAGGCTGTGTCGGTGGCGGTTCGTGGGGCAGGCTGGTGGTTTCCAGGCGCGCCAGGTGCTCGCGGGCGCGTAGGATAACCTCATTTGGCACCCCTGCCAGTTGCGCGACGGCCAGGCCATAACTCTGGCTGGCAGGACCAGGCAGCACGTGGTGGAGGAACACGATGCGCTCATTATGTTCAGTGGCATTGAGGTGCACGTTGGCTACGATCGGCTGGCTTTCCGGCAGCACGGTCAGCTCGAAATAGTGGGTGGCAAACAGGGTGTAGGCACGCAGCTTAGCCAGCTGTTCAGCGGCGGCCCAGGCCAGCGACAGGCCATCGAAGGTACTGGTGCCGCGACCCACTTCGTCCATCAGCACCAGGCTGCGTTCGCTGGCGTTGTGCAGGATATTGGCGGTCTCGCTCATCTCCACCATAAAGGTCGAGCGACCACCGGCCAGGTCGTCACTTGAGCCTATACGGGTGAAGATGCGATCAACCAGTGACAGCTCACAGCTTTTCGCTGGCACGAAGCTGCCGATATGGGCCAGCAGCACAATCAAGGCTGTTTGCCGCATATAGGTGGATTTACCGCCCATGTTCGGTCCGGTGATGATCAGCATGCGCGTGTCATCATCCAAGTTCAGATCGTTGGCCACGAACGGTGTAGTCAGCACCTGCTCAACTACCGGGTGACGGCCTTGGTCGATGCGCATGCAGGGTTCGTCAACAAAACGCGGGCGATTGAGGTCCAGGTTCAGCGCGCGCTCAGCCAAGTTGCTCAGTACGTCCAGTTCGGCCAAGGCGGCGGCGCTGTCCTGCAGCGGGCCGAGGTGACTGATCAGGCGCTCCAGCAGCTCGTCATAGAGCATCTTTTCGCGGGCCAAGGCGCGGCTCTTGGCAGACAGCGCCTTGTCCTCAAACTCTTTGAGCTCTGGGGTGATAAAGCGCTCGGCACCTTTCAGAGTCTGACGGCGGATATAGTCGGCTGGGGCCGATTCAGCCTGCTTGCTCGGCAACTCGATAAAGTAGCCGTGCACGCGGTTATAGCCGACTTTGAGATTGGCCAGGCCGGTGCGCGCTTTTTCGCGGGTTTCCAGGTCCATCAGATACTGACCGGCGTTTTCGCTGAGCGATTGCAGCTCATCCAGTTCAGCGTCGTAACCGGTTTTCAGCACGCCGCCATCGCGGATTACGGCAGGCGGATTGTCGATAATGGCACGGGTCAGCAGCTCGGCCAGTTCCGGGTAGGTGCTTACCACGCTCGCCAGCTCAGCTAGGTGCGGCGCTTCCAGGTTGGTCATGGCCATCTGCAGAGTGGGCAGGGCGGCGAGGGCGTCGCGCAGGCGTGCCAGATCGCGCGGGCGCGCATTGCGCAGGCCGATACGGGCGAGGATGCGCTCCAAATCGCCGATTTCTTTCAGCTGCGGCTGCAGCGTCTCGAAGCGGTAGCGCTCCAGCAGACAGGCAATCGATTCCTGGCGTGCTTCCAGAATGGCCCGATCACGCAGTGGGCGATTCAGCCAACGACTGAGCAGGCGGCTGCCCATGGCGGTCTGGCAGCGATCGACCACCGATTGCAGGGTGTTGTCGCGGCCGCCGGCCAGGTTGATATCCAGTTCCAGATTGCGTCGGCTGGCACCGTCGAGAATGACCGTGTCGTCCAAGCGCTCATGGCGCAGGCTGCGCAGGTGGGGCAGGGCCGTGCGCTGAGTTTCCTTGGCGTAGGTGAGCAGGCAACCCGCCGCGCCGATGGCCAGGGTCAGGCTCTCACAGCCAAAGCCTTTGAGGTCCTGAGTGCCGAACTGTTGGCACAGGCTTTTGTGTGCCGTGTCGCGTTCGAAGTCCCAGGGCGCACGACGACGCGAGCCGCGACGTTTCTCGGCGGGCAGGTCCTGCGGCCAATCATCGGGAATCAGCAGTTCAACCGGATTCAGGCGCTCAAGTTCGGCCAGCAGGTTTTCCCAGCCCTTGATCTCCAGCACGCTGAAGCGGCCGCTGGTGATGTCCAGCACGGCCAACCCAAAAAGGCGTTCATCGCCCAGTACCGCAGCCAACAGGTTGTCGCGGCGCTCGTCGAGCAGCGCTTCGTCGCTGATGGTGCCGGGTGTGATGATGCGCACCACCTGACGCTCAACAGGGCCCTTGCTGGTGGCCGGGTCGCCGATCTGCTCGCAGATCACCACCGACTCGCCGAGTTTGACCAGCTTGGCCAGGTAGCCTTCCAGCGAGTGGAAGGGGATGCCGCACATGGGGATGGCCTGACCGGCGGACTGGCCGCGAGCCGTCAGGGTGATGTCGAGCAGTTTGGCGGCTTTTTTCGCGTCCTCGTAAAAGATCTCGTAGAAGTCGCCCATGCGGTAGAACATCAGTTGTTCGGGATGCTGATTTTTCAGCTTCCAATACTGCTGCATCATCGGCGTGTGAGAACTGAGGTCGCTTTGGCTCATCGTTTTAACTGTCCGGCTGAATCGCAAAAGCGCCTAGTGTACGGTATCGGCCTGGCTGGCTTTAACCCCGGAGTGCAGATGACTGCCAATGAATATGCCCTGACCCAACTGGCGGCCGACTTGGGCGCGCAACTGCTTGCCGCCAAGGTTCAGGTGACCACCGCTGAATCCTGCACCGGTGGCGGCATTGCCGAAGCGATTACTCGAATTCCTGGCAGTTCGGCTTGGTTTGAAGCCGGCTATGTCACCTACTCCAATGCGCAGAAGACTAAGCAGCTCGACGTGCCGGCGACGTTGTTCGGTACGGTTGGTGCCGTCAGCCGGGAAGTGGTTGAGGCCATGGTGTGTGGCGCTCAGACCAATAGCGGTGCGCGTTATGCGGTAGCGGTCAGCGGTGTCGCGGGGCCGGATGGTGGTTCGGCGGAGAAACCGGTGGGCACGGTCTGGCTGGCCTGGGGCGATGGTAAACGCCTATTCAGCGTGCGCCGGCAGTTTGCCGGCGATCGCAGTGAAGTTCGCCGACAAACGGTTGAGGCCGCATTGGCTGGGCTGTTGCACCTACTTGCGCAAGAAAATCCAAGCGCGGGGTAGGCGGACGACTTGCCCTGTGGAATAATACTGTCTACTTATACAGTTGTTGGTGGCCGCTAGCTGGCCCTTCTTGATTACGTGAGGACTTAAATGGACGAGAATAAGAAGCGCGCCTTGGCGGCAGCCCTGGGCCAGATTGAAAAGCAATTCGGCAAAGGTGCAGTGATGCGCATGGGCGATCATGATCGTCAGGCGATTCCGGCCATCTCCACCGGCTCGCTGGGTCTGGACATCGCGCTGGGCATTGGCGGTCTACCGAAAGGCCGAATCGTGGAAATCTACGGTCCTGAGTCCTCCGGTAAAACTACTCTGACCCTGTCGGTGATTGCCGAAGCGCAGAAGCTCGGCGCCACCTGCGCCTTCGTCGACGCCGAACATGCGCTCGACCCGGACTATGCCGGCAAACTCGGCGTTAATGTCGATGACCTGCTGGTGTCGCAACCGGACACCGGCGAACAGGCCCTGGAAATCACCGACATGCTGGTGCGTTCCAATGCTGTTGACGTGATCATCGTCGACTCGGTGGCTGCCCTGGTGCCTAAGGCGGAGATTGAAGGTGAGATGGGTGACATGCACGTTGGCCTCCAGGCGCGTCTGATGAGCCAGGCACTGCGCAAGATCACCGGCAACATCAAGAACGCCAACTGCTTGGTGATCTTCATCAACCAGATTCGCATGAAAATCGGTGTGATGTTCGGCAGTCCGGAAACCACCACGGGTGGTAACGCCCTGAAATTTTACGCCTCGGTGCGTCTGGATATCCGTCGCACTGGCGCGGTGAAGGAAGGCGACGAAGTGGTCGGCAGCGAAACCCGCGTCAAGGTGGTGAAGAATAAGGTGGCTCCGCCATTCCGCCAGGCCGAGTTCCAGATTCTTTACGGCAAGGGTATCTATCGCAACGGCGAGGTTATCGACCTTGGCGTGCAACTCGGCCTGTTGGAGAAATCCGGTGCCTGGTATAGCTATCAGGGCAACAAAATCGGTCAGGGCAAAGCTAACTCGGCCAAGTACCTGGAGGACAACCCGGAAGTGGCCCGCGCCATCGAAGCGTTGATCCGCGAGAAGCTGCTTGTCGCCAGCCCAACGGTCAAGGCTAACTCCACGGCTGATGATCTGGCTGACGCCGACGTCTGATCGACTGAGCTATGTCCATCGCTCTGGATAACCCCGTCGCGGTGCGGCGTGCCGCCATGGATCTGTTGGCACGGCGTGAGCATGGCCGGGTCGAGCTGACCCGCAAGCTACGCAACCGGGGTGCCAGTGATGAGCTGATCGACGGTGCCCTCGACCGCCTGGCGGAAGAGGGCTTGCTGTCGGAGGCGCGTTATCTCGAAGCGTTCGTCAGCTACCGCGCGCGTGCGGGCTATGGCCCGTTGCGCATTCGTGAGGAGTTGACCCGGCGTGGGCTGGCGCGCGGCGATGTCGAGCAGGCCTTGCGTGACAGCGGTATCGACTGGCGTGAACAGCTGCAGGAAACCTGGCAACGCAAGTTTGCGGGTGCGCTGCCCCGTGATGCCCGTGAGCGGGCTCAGCAAGGGCGCTTTCTTAGTTATCGGGGGTATCCCGCTGACCTGATTGGCCGATTGTTACGCGGCGGGATGGACGACTAACCCGCTTGTGGTTGCAGCACCGAGGCGCTCGCCAGCCTGCTCCATCGTTCACCGCCCCTCTATTTATTAAGCTCACACGCCGATACTGCAGCAGCATCGGTGTGTACTGTTGTCTGCCCAAGCACTGTCCGTAACGCGGCGCCACGCCCAGCCGTGAGCGGGCGAGCGAGATTGGCAGGCCAGTTCAGGCACCTTGTGCCCAATGCTGCGGTTGGTTGGTGAAGTCGAGCAGTTCGCGTAAGCGGCCATGGCTACGGCCGTTGAAGGCAAAGGCCAGGCGCGTCATGTGGCACAATTCGGGTTCATCCCGCTCGGAGTCACAATGCCCTTGCTGCTGGTAGTCGCCGTGTTTGCACAGGTCACGGAACTCACGGTTGAGCTGTTGTAGGGCTTCTTCACTCAGCGCATGGTTGAGTCGGATCACGTAGCGCTCGTTGAGCCAGCGGCTGGAGTGATAGTTGCGGTAGAACTGGGCAATTTCCTCGGCGGCTTCTTCGGCGCTGTGCACCAGACGCATCAGGCGCATGTCGCTGGGCAGGATATAGCCATTGTCCCGTAGCTGTTCCTGGAGGAAGGTCAGGGCGCTGGTCCAGAAGGTGCCGCCGGGCTGGTCGAGCAGTACCACCGGTACCATCGGGCTTTTGCCGGTCTGGATCAGGGTCAGCACTTCCAGCGCTTCATCCAGTGTACCGAAGCCGCCAGGGCAGAGCACCAGGCCGTCCGCTTCCTTGACGAAGAACAGCTTGCGCAGAAAGAAGAAGTGGAATGACAGCAGGTTATTGCTGCCTTGCATGGTGGCGTTGGCACTCTGTTCGAACGGTAGGGTGATGTTGAAGCCCAGGCTGTTTTCCAGACCAGCACCGGCATGGGCGGCCGCCATGATGCCGCCGCCTGCGCCCGTGATGACCATCAGGTTGTGTTTGGCCAGGGTAGCGCCAAGGTCACGGGCTAATTGGTAGACCGGATGATCGCCCGGGGTGCGGGCCGAGCCGAAGACCGTGACCTTGCGCCGCCGTTTGAACTGCCCCAACGTGCTGAAGGCATGCTCCATCTCACGCAGGGTTTGCAGCATGATCTTGGCATCCCAGCGGCTGCGGTCCGCTTGTGCCATGCGGATCACGGTGCTCAGCATTTCTTGGTAAAGCTTGAGGTTGGGGCTGCCTGGCGGGGTGACCAGGTTACTCAGTTCTTCCACTTTGCTGTTCAGATCGATGCTACTGATCTGAAAATGCCGGGACAGGTAATCGTCCGTTTCATAGGGCATACAACTTCTCCTTCTGGTTGCGGGCCGGACAGCTTGTGGCTGCGGTGGCCATGTCCTGAGTATGGCCGGCAGCAGCAGGTTTGTGCTGTTAGGCCGGCTACAGGCTCACTTGCTGTCTGGCTCAGGTCTGCATCAGAGGGCAATTTGCTCGCCAGGTTCAGGGATGTTGGCGATCCAGTTCAGGCGCCCGCGCAGGCCAGTGCAGGGTCTGCATTTTCTCCAGTTCTGCATGCGCCAGGTACAGTTCGGGGTGGTGCTCGAAGTGGCTGACCCAGTTGATCAGCAGCGATTGTCCCGCGTGTGCGGAAAAGCCGCCTAGGGTGTGAGTCTTGGGGTTCACGGCCATGCGCTGATGGAGAAGCTTAACGTGCTCGGCGCCGTCCGCCATGGCGCGACCGAGGGTGCCTTTAGCCTGGAAGCCAGGGTAGATCAGGTGGCAGTCATCACGCCACAGGTTGTGCTTGAAGTGAGGGACGATGCGTCCGTCGGTGCACATGCCGCTGTCCGCGATCATGATTGCGCCACTTTTTATCCGGGTGGTGGTCATCGACTCCTCGGCTGTTGCTGTGCAACGCAGGATCGGTAGCCAGTCCTCGATGCGCGTGCTGCCGCGGGCTTGAAACGCAGTACGGTCTTCAGCGGCAAACTGGTCCTGATAGTGGCAGTAGATAACGTTGGCACGGATGGCCATGGGACTGTCGAGAAACACGCTCTGCTGTGGCAGACGCCCTGCGTGGTAGAAACGACTGAAGTAGTAGATCAGGTTCTGAGTGCGGCCGTTGCGATGGGGCTGTTGCAGAGTCTCCGCCAGTTCGTCCAGGGTGTCCTCACTGCAGCGGTGATCGCGATCACCATAGCTGGACTCGAGCAGCACCACATCGGCTCGCTTGAGGATGGCCGGATCATGCATGAGCGGCGAGCAGGTATTGCCTAGGTCGCCGGAGAACATCAGGCGGCGGGTCAGGTGATGGTCCGGCACTTCGATTTCGACAATCGCCGAGCCGAGGATATGCCCGGCATCGTGAAAGGTAACGTGGACGCCCTTGGCCGCTTCGCGGCTTTCGCCATACAGCAGCGGTCAGCGTTGGCTCAGCGCCTGCTCTGCGTCGGCGGTGGTGTACTGCGCGCGTATGGGCCGCTTGCCCATACGCGCGCGCCATTTGTTTTCCACTCGGCGTCTTTCTCTTGAAGAAACGCGGCGTCGAGCAGCATCAACTCCATCAGCTAACAGGTCGCATCGGTGGCAAAGATTGGCCCGCGATAGCCCGCAGCCGTGAGTTTTGGCAGCAGGCCGGTGTGGTCAATATGCGCATGAGAAATCACCGCGGCGCCCAGACTGTGCGGGTCAAAGGCAAATGGCGCGCGGTTGCCGTCTTCCTCTTGGCGGCGGCCCTGACGGATGCCGCAGTCGAACAATCCCCGCGCGTCGTCGCGGCTTTCGATCAGGTAGCAGGGACTGGTGACTTGTTGAATTGCGCCGAGGAAGTTGAGCAGGGCCTTGGCTAATCCTTGAGCAAGTTGAATGGGTGGCGCTTAAGGCTGTCCCATCAGGTAACCGGGGGGTGATTCAGGTCAGCATCTGCCTGTATCTCGCGCTCTAAGCTGAACAAAACTATCGGAGCCGCATATGACTCAGCTATTTCCCAGTGCCAGCGAGTTGGCTGAACATGCCCGGATGCAGCCGGACTTTGCGGCCTGGCAGCGCGGCTATGGCCCGTTACAGCATAGTCCGCAGACCTGTGCGGCGGTTTACCGGTTGGCCCATCAACTGGTGCAGGCGGGCCAGCAGGCCGATCTGGCGACGGTCTATCGACACTTTCATGCACTCGATCGGCTGACCGCTGCCGGCCTGTGGCTGGTGGTGCACATGACCTATGCCCTGCGTGTGCGCCTTGACGGTGAAGAGCTGGCGGCAGGGGATTTCAAGATCACCCCCGAAGGCCATACCGGGGGTGCGTTGAACATGGTGCCGGCCTACGCCGGCTATCTGGCGCTGAATAACCTGACCGGGGAAACCCGCGGCTGGTTGATGGGGCAGGGCCACTGTGTGGCGGCCATCGAGGCGCTCAATCTGCTGACAGCCAATCAGCATCCGGAGCAGGCCGCGCGTTACCCCTGTGACGAGGCGGGGATGAGTCAGCTGGTGGCGGACTTCTACAGTTATGTGCAGAACTCGGCCGGTCAGGTCAGCGCGCCGCTGGGCAGCCACGTCAACCCGCATACGGCGGGCGGAATTGCCGAAGGTGGTTACCTGGGGTTTGCCGAGTTGCAATACGCCCACCTGCCACTGCCGGGTGAGAAGCTGGTGGCTTTTCTCTCCGATGGAGCCGCTGAGGAGCAGCGTGGCAGTGACTGGATGCCGCGCTGGTGGCGGGCCGAGGATTGTGGCGTGGCCTTGCCGGTGATGATTGCCAACGGCCGGCGCATCGAGCAGCGCACGGAGCTGGCGACGCCGGCGGGACTCGACAATTTCCGCGAGCGCCTGCGCCATTGTGGGTTTGCCCCGTTGAGCTTCGATGGCCGCGACCCGGCGGCGTTTGTCTGTGCCCTGTGGGACATGGAACAGCGCCTGGGGCGGCGGGTACAAGAGCTGCACGATGGCGTGCTGAACTACCCACTGCCGATGCCTTACGGCATTGCCGAGACCGTCAAGGGCTTCGGCTTCTACGGGGCCGGTAGCAATGCGGCGCATAACCTGCCCTTGCCGGCCAGCCCTCACTGTGATGCCGTGGCCCGCGCACTGTTCAATCAGCATGCAGCGCAGCTGTGGGTTGCCCCGCATGAGCTCCGCGCGGCCTGCGCGCTGTTTGCTGCCCGAGGCACGCGTGCACTGGAGCGGGATAGCCCCTTGGCACAGCGCCACCCACCGTTGCCACATTTGCCAATCCTGCACTATCAGGAGCACGCCTGCTCGCCGATGCTGGCGCTGGATCGTTTCTTTGTCGATCTGGTGCAGGCCAATCCGCACTTGCGCCCCCGGGTTGGTAATCCCGATGAGTTGGCCAGCAACCGCCTGGGCGGCGTGCTCAACGCGCTCAAGCATCGTGTCACCGCGCCGGAAAGTGCTTTGGAGGCTGTGGATGGCGCGATTATCACGGCGCTCAATGAGGAGGCGGTGGTATCCGCCTGCCTGGCTAATCAGGGCGGCTTGAATCTGGTGGCCAGTTACGAAGCCTTCTGCGTGAAGATGCTCGGTGCCGTGCGCCAACGCATCATCTTTGCCCGTCAGCAGAAGGAAGTGGGGCGGCCTGCCGGCTGGCTAGGCTGGCCGCTGGTGGCGACATCGCACACCTGGGAGAACGGCAAGAATCAGCAGTCGCATCAGGACACCACGTTCTGCGAGGCCCTGCTTGGCGAGATGGGTGACATGCTGCGGGTATTGTTACCGGCTGATCACAACTCGGTACTGGCGTTGTTGCCGGGCATCTATCAGGCGCGCGGCCAGTTGGCCTGCTTGGTGATTGCCAAGCGTGAGCAGCCTTGCGTATTTAGCCCCGCACAAGCCGAACAGCTGGCCCGCGACGGAGCCCTGGTGCTGGCTGAGCACGCGGGCGAACAGCCGCTGCTGCTGATTGCCAGTGGCAGTTACCAGCTGACGGCCATGCAGCGCGCGGCTGTTCGTTTGAGCACGGCCGGTTATCCCTGGCGTCTGATTTACGTGCAGGAGCCCGGTCGTTTTCGCGCGCCGCGCGATGCCTGGGAAGAGGCCTCGGTTGCTACCGCCGCGCAGGTTGAACAGCTGTTCCCCGGCACCTGCGTGCGGCGCGTGTTGCTGACCCATATGCGCCCGGAAGTGGCGCGTGGGCACCTCTGGCCAATCCTCGGTGATGCGCGCAATAGCCGCGTGTTGGGCTACCGTAATCGGGGGGGGACGCTGGATGAGGCCGGCATGCTGTTCGCCAATCAGGCGAGTTGGGCGCATGTGCTGCAGGCTGCCTCCGCGCTGTTGGACACGCCCGTTACGGCGCTGCTCAGCACTGAGGAACTGGCGGCTGTGCAGGGACGGGGAGATCCGCGCTGTCTGCGTTAGCCGCCGGCCATGCATGCTGGAAGGGAGGGACAGGTATGCCTGGGTTGACTCTGGATCTTGAGGTGGAGCTTTACCACCTACTGCAACAGGCGGCTCAGAATAACCCGCTGAGCCTGGACGAGGAGTGCTTGCGTCGGTTGGAAGGGGCGGCAAGGCGTTGAGAGTACATGCACACTTTGCTTGCTGATTTGCGCGCCGATGAAGCGCCGCGCAGATCAGGAGGTTGGCTGAGGGGCGGCTTACAGGCCGCAATCAGCCTTGCTGAAGCGTTCCGTGGTGACCGGGCGATTGCTCTTGTACTCGCTGAATTCGTAACGCAGTGCTGCGCCACGGGCGAGCAACTGACGATAGCCAGGGTTGCGGCAAACGCTATTGGCCAACTGCACCCTTACCGCGTCCGGATTGCCGCGCATCTGGGCGGCATGCTCGCTGCGCACGCTGAGGTGGTTGACCAGCTCACTTCCATCCACGGTGTAGCCCTGATCGAGGATGTCTTCGTTGATGGCCCGTGGTGTGCCGACGCTGCTTTCGCGAGCAACCTTTTCCAGCATCTTGTTCAGTTCGAAGTCTTTCAGCGTGGCAGCATCGGCCAACAGGGGCAGGCTCAGCGCCAGGGTCAGGCTTATGAAGCGCAGCATGGGGTTCTCCAAAGTCGATTCGCTCCTCTGACCGGCAAGCCCTGGCAGAGGTTCAATGGCGCTATCTTACTCGCCTGCCGCTACTTGCGGCAGCTGGTCTGGGGACGCACGGTTGAATAACCTGATGCGGGCTTTGCTAGACTGCCGCGCCTGCCGACCCCTGGATGACCCATGCCTTACGTTCGTTACCCTCAGGTGAACGCCTGATGAGCCATGCTGTCGCACGTTTGCGCGCCGAGCGGATTGCTCGTAGCGCCAAACCCTTTCTTGCCCGTGGCAGCCGTGCCATACGTTGCACTGACTGCCGCCTGGCCTTGAGCCACTGCCTGTGTGCCTGGCGACCACGGCTTGAGACTCGGTCGGCCATGTGCCTGCTGATGCATGATGTCGAAGCACTCAAACCGAGTAACACCGGCTGGTTGATTGCCGATGTGGTGGCTGACACCTCGGCGTTTGGCTGGTCTCGGGTAACGGTTGACCCTGGTTTGCCAGCCTTGCTCAAAGATCCGCAGTGGCAGCCGTATCTGGTATTTCCCGGCGAATATGTGGCGGCTGAGCGCGTGGTCAGTGAGGTGATGCCGGCTGCCGGCAAACGGCCATTGTTCGTGCTGCTGGATGCGACCTGGAGCGAGGCGCGCAAGATGTTTCGCAAAAGCCCGTACCTCGACAGTCTGCCGGTGCTCAGCCTGCAGGCCGAACAGCTGTCGCGCTATAAGCTGCGCCGTTCCAAGCGCGATGATCATTTCTGCACCGCAGAAGTCGCCGCGCTGTGCCTGGAGCTGGCTGGTGATCAACGGGCCGCTGATGGGCTGAATGCCTATCTGGACGTTTTCAGTCAGCACTACCTGGCCGCCAAGGCACCGCGCGCCGTGGCCCTGGATGATCCATTGCATCAGCGGCTGCGCGAGTTTCTCTAGGCGCAAGCAGGCTGTTGAACAACGGCCTAGCTTGCAGGCGCGTCGTTAGAAGCAGGCGCAACATGCTCATTTGTAGGTTTTTTGCCTGCCTCGGCTGCGTGTTTAACAGCTTGCTAGGTGACCTTTTTGGGCCATAGCTGCGCCAGCAGCATGCCGACGAACATCAGCGCGCAGCCGAAGTAGCCGCGTAGCTCCAGTGATTCCCCCAGCAGCCAAGCCCCTGCGATGGCGGCGAATACCGCTTCCAGCGAGAGAATGATGGCCGCGTGAGAGGCGATGGCATCCTTCTGCGCCACCACCTGCAGGGTAAAGCCGACAGCCACACCAAAGATTCCGCCGTAGAGAATTGCCGGGCCAGCGGCAATAATCGAGTGCAGCTGAATCTCTTCGAAGATCACTGCCAGCACCAGACTGATGACTGCGCAGGTGATGAACTGCACCAGAGCCAGGCGCAGTGGGTCATGGCGACTGGCAAAGAATCCCACTAGCAGCACATGCACGCCCCAGACAAAAGCCCCAGCCAGCTGCAGCCAGTCGCCAGACGCCACGGTGAAGCCTTCACCGACACTCAGCAGGAACATGCCCACCACGGCCAGGCAAGCGCCTAACCAGATGCCCAGGCCGGTCTTGTGGCCGATAAACAGGCCCAGCAGCGGCACGATGATCACGTACAGCCCCGTGATAAAGCCGGAATTGGTCACGCTGGTAAACAGCAGACCGACCTGTTGCAGGTTGATCCCCAGGGCCAGAGCCAGGCCCATCAGCACGCCACCGCGCACTAGTTGTCGGTTCAATGGTGCCACCGGCGCGCTGCTGCTGCGGCCCTGCAGTAAATGCAGCACCGGCAGTAGAATCAGCGCCGCCAGGCCGAAGCGTAATCCGCTATAAAGAAAGGGACCGATGGCATCCATGCCCAGGCGCTGTGCGACAAACGCCGAGCCCCAGATCATGGCGGTCAATAGCATCAACAGATCGGCGCGCAGGGCGTGGCTTCGCATTTCTAGCTCTCGTCGGCAAAGGTGCGAACTGTGCCGCAAAGCATCGTGCTTGACCACCCCGTCAGCGCTCGGCATGCTGAGGCGCTTTTCGGCGTGGTCAGGGGTGTTGGCATGCCATTACGGCTACCGCATGCGGTGCATTACCGTGCCCTGGACACTGCCCTTTGCGGGCATCCATATAACAAAAACAGGATTCACCATGGCCGCATTTGAAATCCTCATTGCTGATGATCACCCCTTGTTTCGTAGTGCCTTGCAACAGGCGCTGACGCTTGGTCTGGGGCCGAATGTACGGCTGGTTGAGGCGGCCAGCATCGCCGAGCTGGAAGCCCGCCTGGCCGAGAAAACCGATTGGGATCTGGTCCTGCTCGACCTCAATATGCCGGGTGCCTACGGATTTTCCGGATTGGTGCTGTTGCGTGGGCAATACCCGCACGTGCCTGTAGTAATGATCTCGGCTCAGGAAGAGGCGTCCATCGTTGCCCGCTCGCGTGAGTTTGGTGCCAGTGGGTTTATCCCCAAATCCAGTGCGTTGGAAACCATTCAGCAAGCCGTGCGTCAGGTACTGGACGGTGATGTCTGGTGGCCGCAGCAGAGTCAGGAGGCGATTGCCCTGTCCGCTGAAGCCAAGGCCGCCAGTGCCGGACTGGCCAGTCTGACGCCACAGCAGTTCCGGGTGCTGACGATGGTCTGTGATGGCTTGCTGAATAAACAGATCGCCTACGAGCTGAGTGTTTCCGAGGCCACAGTAAAAGCCCATGTGACGGCAATCTTCCGTAAACTTGGCGTGCGCACTCGCACGCAGGCGGCCTTGTTGCTGCAGCAGTTGGAGTCGATTCCTGCGCCGGCGGATGTTTAAGCCGCTGGTAATTTTTGCCCGGCAGACTTGCTGCGCTGTGTTCCCCTTTCGCTGTGATGATTTTCAATGTCTCCATTCAAGGGTCAGACCGGCCTGAAGCGTATTCTCAATGCTACGGGCTATTCGCTGGCCGGCCTGCGCGCCGCTTTCGTCGGTGAGGCAGCCTTTCGCCAGCTACTGTTGATCAACGTGGTACTGATTCCATTGGCATTCTTTCTGGACGTTAGCCGCGGCGAGCGCGCGTTGATGGTGGCGGTGTGTCTGCTGGCGCTGATCGTCGAGTTGCTCAACTCGGCGGTTGAGGCGGCGATTGACCGTATCTCTCTTGAGTTGCATCCACTGTCGAAGAACGCCAAGGATATGGGCAGTGCCGCGCAGTTCACCGCCTTGACACTGATTGCCTTGGTATGGGCGGTGATTTTGCTGGGTTAACGCTGCGAATCAGGCAATTGCCGGCAGGACGATCTGGTCGCTGCGTGTTACGCCCGCGGTGAGGGCGCGACACAGTTCGATGAACTCGCGCATGGCGGCGGTCTGGTATTTCTGTTTGTGCCAGATGAAGTAGAACTGCCGGCGCAGGTCCAGCTGCGGCGTTTCCACCGCCACCAGGCTGCCCCGGCGAAATGCATCGCGTAGCGCCAGGCGGGAAATGCAGCCAATGCCCAATCCGGACTCCACTGCGCGTTTGATCGCCTCGGTGTGCTCCAGCTCCAGGCGCACATTGAGGCTGCTGGGGTGATGGCGCATGGCCTGATCGAAGGTCAGGCGGGTTCCGGAGCCTTGCTCACGTAGAATCCAGGCCTCTCGGGTCAACTCTTCCAGGCTTGCCTCGCCGCGTTGTGCCAGGGCATGCTGTGGCGCGCAAAACACCACCAGCTCATCCTCGACCCAGGGTTGTACCTCGATATCCGGGTGCTGGCAGTCGCCCTCAATCATGCCCATGTCCAGTTCATAGTGGGCGACTTGCTGCACCACATGGGCGGTGTTGTGCACCTGCAGTTTCACCCGGCACTCCGGGTGGCGCTGCATGAAACTGCCAATCAGCAGGGTCGCCAGGTAGTTGCCCACCGTCAGCGTGGCGCCGACATTCAGCGAGCCGTAGCCGCTCTTACCACCGAGCAGGCGTTCGATTTCCTTGGCCTGGTCGAGCAGTGCCACGGCCTGCGGCAGCAGTTGCAGGCCGAGGGCGTTGAGGCTCAGGCGCTTGCCGGCACGGTCGAACAGTTGGCAATCGGATTGCCGCTCAAGTTCGCTCAGTGAGGTGCTGGTCGCCGATTGCGACAAGGCCAGGGAATCAGCTGCGCGGGAGACACTTTCCTGCTGGGCCACGGCAACAAACACCTGCAGTTGTCTAAGTGTAAATCGCATATCTATATAACCGATAACCCATATCTTGATATTCAAGTTAACAGATATTATTCAGTTCTTTACAATACCGTTCGATTGCGCGCGCCCGCGCACAGGACCTTACATTCGTCGGAGCCCCCGAGCACATGAGCAACCTCAATTCCGAGCGCATCCTCAGCGTCCATCACTGGAACGATACCCTGTTCAGTTTCAAGTGCACCCGCGACCCTGGTTTGCGCTTTGAGAATGGCCAGTTCGTGATGATCGGCCTGCAGCAGGACAACGGTCGTCCACTGATGCGTGCGTATTCGATTGCCAGCCCGAACTGGGAAGAGCACCTGGAGTTCTTCAGCATTAAGGTGCCAGATGGCCCGCTGACGTCGCAGCTGCAGCATCTCAAGGAGGGCGACGAGATCATCATCAGCAAGAAGCCCACCGGCACCCTGGTGCTGGATGACCTTAATCCGGGCAAGCATCTGTATCTGCTCAGTACGGGCACTGGTCTGGCGCCGTTCATGAGCGTGATCCAGGACCCGGAAACCTATGAGCGTTTTGAAAAGGTGATCCTGGTACACGGCGTGCGTTACGTGAACGAAGTGGCTTACCGTGAATTCATCACCGAGCATCTGCCAAAAAATGAATTCTTTGGCGATGCGTTGAAGAACAAGCTGATCTACTACCCGACCGTTACTCGCGAGCCGTTCGAGAACCAGGGCCGTCTGACCGATCTGATGCGCAGTGGCAAGCTGTTCCAGGATATCGGCCTGCCGCCGATCAACCCGCAAGATGACCGCGCGATGATCTGCGGCAGCCCGAGCATGCTCGATGAAACCAGTGAGGTGCTCAACGAGTTCGGCCTGAAAATCTCCCCGCGCATGCGTGAGCCGGGTGACTACCTGATCGAGCGCGCTTTCGTTGAGAAATAAGCGTGGCTGAATAACCAAGCCCGCTTCTGGCGGGCTTTTTCATGCCGGTCTAGTTCTGTTCAATGGCCTGCAGAAGCGGTTGCCGCCGCTCTGCCTGGTCGTGTGCAGGTGATAGCGCAGCAGCTCACCGAGGATCAGGTGTCCCTGCTGGAACAGCCTGGACAGCTCTCTGGCCGAATGTGTGGCATCGTATATGTCGTACAACGCTGCCTGCAGGGCGTCACTGCGTTTGCGCTCGCTGACGTTGTGGGCCACGGCAATGCGCACCTGGTCATCCGCTGACCAGAAAATATGCTCGGTCTGGCCATCCTTACGCGGGTAGCGGTTCTCGAAAGTGCGGGTTGTGCTAACCAGCCTGACTGAAGCGTTGCCCGGAAACAGCGGGGTGGTAGATCGGCTGCACCTTGTTGCCGGCTGGGTCGAGCAGGTGGAAGCTGTGTGCGCCGTCACCGTGGGCAAAGGGGCGGTCAAGCAGGGGGACGCCTTGTTCCTTGAAGTAGGCATACCAGGCGTGCAGCTCATCGATGCTGTCGACGATAAAACCGTAGTGATCCACCGCCTGCTCACCGCTGCTGGGCATACAGGCGCGGCCCAGAGAGAGGTTGTCGTTGCCACAGGTCAGGTAGACCAGGTCTTCATTGGCGCGGTGTAGTACCTGCATGCCGAGAATGTCCACGTAGAAGCGTTCGCAGGCTTCCAGGTTAGGCACCAGCAGGGCGATATGGCGTAAGCCGTTAAGGTGACCGGGACGCTCGAGCATAACTTGAAGCCTATTTTGTATACATTTAGTCTGTAAATATAAAACAAAATACGTGTTCAGCCTATGCGGGCGAACGGCGCTTCAGATCAATCGGCCGGCACGACCTCCAGCACGCAGATGCTGCCAGGCTGTGGGTAGTGCCAGCGCACCTCGACATCCCAGAAGCGCACACCGTAACGGCGCTCGGGACTGGGCTGCTGATAGGCCGGGCGCGGGTCCTGGGCCAGGCACTGCTCGATCAGCTCGACCAGCGGTTCATCCAGGCGTTGTCCATGCGCATCGGCTTGGGTCAGTGCGCTGTTCTGCCAGCTGACGTCGATCAGCGCCGGCGCACTGTCGGCGATGCGGTTGTAGGCCCCGGCGACACTGTCGGCATAGGGCACGTAGGGTTTGATATCCAGCACCGGGGTACCGTCGAGCAGGTCGATGCCGGACAGCCACAGTTTGCCGGCGTCGACCCGCTCCAGCTTGACCACCGACTGGCCGATGCCGTTCGGTCGATGGGTGGCGCGAGTGCTGAACACACCGACCGATTGATTGCCGCCCAGGCGCGGTGGGCGCACCTTGAGCCGCGGCTTGTCTTCCAGCGCCTGGTGGAACAGAAACAGCAACCAGACATGGCTAACCTGCTCCAGCCCTTGTACGGCATCGCCGTTATCAAACGGGGCGACCAACTCCAGCACGCCACGGGCCGCCGGGGCCAGTTGCGGCTGACGGGGAATGGCGAACTTCTCCTTGAAGCAGGAGTGGACAAAACCGATAGGCGAAACCGAGTAGGACATGGCAGCGTGATCGAGTGAAGACGCGGCCATAGTACGCGATTACAGGTGGAAACCGCCGTCGATCGGGATGATCGCACCGGTTATATAAGCCCCGGCGGTGCTCGCCAGGCTGATGGCCAGAGCGGCCATTTCTTCTTCGCGGCCCCAGCGCTGCATGGGGATCAGCGCGCAGTCTTCCGCCATGGCCGCCTCATCCTGGGCAATGAACTGGGTCATCTTGCTCGGGAAGCGCCCCGGAGCGATGACGTTGACGTTGATAAATTGGCCGACCAGTTCGCGGGCGAGCATGCGTGAAAGCTGATGCAGCGCGGCCTTGCTCGGGCCGTAGGCATAGGCGTCTTCACCGTGCGAGGTGATCCCGGCTACCGAACCGATATTGATCACCCGTGCCGGATTCGCCGTACTGCCGGCCTTGCGCAGCAGCGGCAGCAATTGCTGGATGCAGCTGAACACCGAGGTCACATTGAGCTGCATGACCTTCTCCCAGCCCTTGGCCGGGTAGCTCTCCAGCGGTGCGCCCCAGGTGGTGCCGGCGTTATTCACCAGAATATCCAGGCTGCCGATTTGTCCAGCCAGTTGCTCGGCCAGCACCTGTACACCTTCCTCGCTGGCCAGGTTGGCGGCAATGCCATGACAGCTGCCGAAGGCCGACAGTTCGGCAGCGGTTTGTGCGCAGGCTTCGCCATCACGGGCGCAGACGTAGACCGTGGCGCCAGCTTCGACAAAAGCTTTGGCGATCATCTTGCCGATGCCGCGGGTGCCACCGGTAACCAGGGCGGTGCGGCCTTGCAGGCTGAAGTAGGGGTGCATGACTAATCCTTGTGGGAGGGAAGGCCATTACCCTAACGCGATGCTTGCTCGGCGGCAGGCACTATTGCCCGTGGAAATACGCGGCCATGCGGGCTGGCATGGCCGCGAGAGGACGCGACTCAGCCGCGAACGCGCAGGGTCAAACCCTTAAGGAAGTTACGCAGGAACTGATCACCGCAGGTGCGGTAGTTGCTGTGGCCGAACTTGCGAAACAGGGCGCTCATTTCCGGCTTGGACACCGGGAAGTCAACGCTCTGCATGATCGCGTGCATATCGTCTTCCTTCAGCTCGAAGGCCACCCGTAGCTTTTTCAGCACCATATTGTTGGTGATCGGCAGCTCAAACGGTTGCGCCGGGCGGCTGTCATCCTTGCCGCGCTTGAAGTACACCAGGCCATCGAGGAAGTGCGCCATCAGTTCGTCGTCGCAAGGGGTAAAGCCGTCTTCATCCTCTTTCTTGAGCATCGCTGCGAGGTCGTCGAGGGCGGTCTGCTTGCCGCTGAGCTGGATGATCTCGACCAGTTCTGCGTCGCTGATGTCGAGGGTGTAGCGCAGGCTGCGCAGGATGTCGTTGTTGAGCATGGAGATGTCCTGAAGTGCGCAGCAGCTAAGGGCTGCCGCTGGAAAAATCGTTAGAAGCGCTCTTTCGCGGCCAGGTAGCGCCACTGTCCCGGCTGGACCTTGGCCATCGGCACGCCACCGATACGGATACGCTTCATGCCCAGCACCTTGAGGTCGACGCTGTTGCACATAAAGACGATCTGGCCGGGAAGCGGGTTCTTCAAGGCGAAGCGCAAGCGGGTTTCGTTCTGCCAGCTGACCTTGCAGGGCGGCAAGGCTACGCCGTTGAAGGTCAGGCCGTGAGCCAGGCGCTTGAGTTGGCTGGCGCTCAAGGTGCCGATGACTTCGACCACGTACTCCTGTTCGAGCTTACTCAGGTCTTCCTTGAGCTTGCGCTCAATGCGCCAGTCCTGGGTCAGCACATGCAGGCCATCGGCACCGGCTTGCAGTGGAATGCAGGGCGTAAGTCGATTGAAGTGGCTTTTCAGCACGCGGACGGCTGAACCATCGTCAGCCCAGTGAGTGGCTGGGCTGATGCTTTCGGCGGCTCGCTCTGGGTTGTGTCCGCTGGGCACATGCAGCAGCAGGGTGACGGGTTCAATTGGCGTTAGAACTGCATCAGGCAGCAACTCGACACGCTGCTCGGTTACCTTGAATTGCGGTTCTTCCACCACCACGCCATCCACCGTGACCCAGCCGCCTTCGATATACAGCTCCGCCTCGCGGCGAGAGCAGCCGCTCACTTCGATCAGGCGTTTGGACAGGCGAATGGGGTCGGTCATGAAAGCAGTCATCGGTAAAAAAGGGCGGCCATTGTAACTGCCCCGGGCTGGCATGCACGGAGCATCGGGCGAGCGGTGCAGATAAAAGTAGTCGGGCAGGCGAGGAGGCGAGTGGCAATGAGGGGCTTGAATGAAAAAACCGCTCCGAAGAGCGGTTTTTCTCAGCCGACGATACGGATCAGCCGCCCAGGTAGGCGTCGCGCACCTTGGGGTCATTGAGCAGCTGTTCGCCGCTGCCCTGCATGACGATCCGGCCGTTTTCCAGTACGTAGCCGCGATCCGCCAGCTTGAGCGCCTGGTTGGCGTTCTGCTCGACCAGGAACACCGTCACGCCATCCTTACGCAGCTGTTCGATGATGTCGAAGATCTGCTGAATGATGATCGGTGCCAGGCCCAGCGACGGCTCGTCGAGCAGCAGCAGGGTTGGCTTGCTCATCAGTGCACGGCCGATGGCGAGCATCTGCTGTTCTCCGCCGGACATGGTCCCGGCGCGTTGTGCAAAGCGTTCCTTCAGGCGCGGGAACAGGTGTAGAACCTTGTCCATCTGCTCCTGATTGTCGGCCTTGCTGCCGAAGAAGCCGCCCATCACCAGGTTTTCTTCCACGGTCAGGCGGGAGAACACCCGGCGGCCTTCCGGCACCACGGCGATGCTTTTACGCATGATTTGCGGCGTATCCAGACCGACCAGTTCTTCACCCTGGTAACGGATGCTGCCGCTGGCCGCCTGTGGGTTGCCGCACAGGGTCATCAATAGCGTCGATTTACCGGCACCGTTGGCGCCGATCAGGGTGACGATCTCGCCCTGACGGACTTCGACGTTGACGTTATGCAGCGCCTGGATCTTGCCGTAGAAGGTGGAAACGTTCTCGAAATACAGCATCACGCTTCCCCCAGGTAGGCTTTGATCACGTCCGGATTTTCGCGGATCTGCTCCGCTGTCCCGTCCGCCAGAGGCGTGCCTTGGTTAATGACGTAGATGTGGTCAGAAATGCTCATGACCAGCTTCATGTCGTGTTCAATTAGCAGCACGGTGACGTTGTGCTGATCGCGCAATACGCCAATCAGCGCCTTGAGGTCGTCGGTTTCGCGCGGGTTGAGGCCAGCGGCGGGTTCGTCGAGCATCAGGATGCGTGGCCGGGTCATCATGCAACGGGCGATTTCCAGGCGGCGCTGCTGACCATAGGCCAGGGTACCTGCCGGGCGGTTGGCGAATTCAGTCAGGTTGACCTGATCCAGCCAGTGCGCGGCATAGTCCATGGCTTCACGTTCGCTGCGGCGGAACGCCGGTGTCTTCAGCAGGCCGGAAATGAAGTTGGTGTTGAGGTGACGGTGTTGCGCCACCAGCAGGTTTTCCACCGCAGTCATGTCCTTGAACAGGCGCACGTTCTGGAAGGTGCGCACCACGCCTTTGCGGGCAATCTTGTGGCCGGGTAGGCCTTCGATACGCTCGCCATCCAGGCTGATACTGCCCGAGGTCGGCTGGTAGAAGCCGGTCAGGCAGTTGAACACGGTGGTTTTGCCGGCACCGTTTGGGCCGATCATCGACACCACTTGTTTCTCATTGACCGACAGACCCACCCCGTTGACGGCCAGCAGGCCGCCGAAGCGCATGGACAGGCCGCTTACTTCTAAAATCGGGCGGCTCATTGTTTAAGCTCCAGGTGCGGGCGCTGCATGGGCAACAAGCCCTGCGGACGCCAAATCATCATCAGAACCATCAGGGCACCGAACATCAACATGCGGTACTCGCTGAATTCACGCATCAGCTCCGGCAGCAGAATCATCACGATGGCCGCGAGGATGATGCCCAGCTGAGAGCCCATGCCGCCGAGCACGACGATGGCGAGGATGATCGCCGACTCGATAAAGGTGAATGACTCTGGTGTGACCAGGCCCTGGCGTGCGGCGAAGAAGCTGCCGGCAAAACCGGCAAAGGCGGCGCCCAGGGTGAAAGCCGAGAGCTTGATCACGGTGGGGTTCATGCCCAGCGCACGGCAGGCGATCTCGTCTTCGCGCAGGGCTTCCCACGCGCGGCCGATCGGCATGCGCAGCAGGCGGTTGATCACGAACAGGGTCAGTAGAACCAGTAGCAGGGCGATCAGGTAGAGGAAAATCACCTTGTTGATCGAGTTGTAGGCAATGCCGAAGTACTCGTGAAAGGTCTGCATACCTTCAGCTGCGCGGCGTTCGAAGGACAAGCCAAACAGGCTGGGCTTTTCGATGTTGCTGATGCCGTTGGGGCCGCCAGTGAGTTCAGTCATGTTGCGCAGCAGGATGCGGATAATCTCGCCGAAACCCAAGGTCACAATGGCCAGGTAGTCACCGCGCAGGCGCAGCACCGGGAAACCGAGGATAAAGCCGAAAAACGCCGCCATCAGGCCGGCAATTGGCAGGCACACCCAAAAGCCCAGGCCGTAGTAGTGCGACAGCAGCGCGTAGCTGTAGGCGCCTACGGCATAGAAGCCGACATAACCCAGGTCAAGCAGTCCTGCCAGGCCCACCACGATGTTCAGGCCGAGGCCGAGCATTACGTAGATCAGGATCAGCGTGGCGATGTCTACGGCGCCGCGGCTGCCGAAGAATGGCCAGGCCAACGCGATCATGATCAGGCCGAGAATGACCCAGCGCTGTGTGGAAGGCAGGGTCAGGAAGTTACTGGCCTTGCTCGGTACGCTCGGCAGCTTGGGGGCATGCTCCCAAGCGGCGCTCAGCTGGCTGCGGAACAGCTGCCAGAAGAACATGGCGATGGCACAGCCGGCGATGGTCCACAGGATGGCCGGGCTGGCCCCGTGCACTTCGAGCTGAATGCCGACGGTGGTGAGCTTCAGGCCCAGCACCGGGTAAGCCACGGCCAGCACCAATAGGGCGCTGAAGAACGCGGTCTTGAGATTTTTTGTGATGGCAGTACTCATACTTTTTCAACCTCCGGACGGCCAAGGATGCCGGTCGGACGGAACAACAGCACCAGAATCAACAGGCTGAAGGCCACGACGTCCTTGTATTGGTCGCCGAAGATGTCGGCACCGAAGGCTTCGGCCAGGCCCAGCAGCAGACCACCCAGAACGGCGCCTGGGATGCTGCCAATGCCGCCCAGTACTGCGGCGGTAAAGGCCTTGATCCCGGCAAGGAAGCCCAGGTGCGGGTTGATCACGCCGTATTGCATGCCCAGCAATACCGCTGCAACGCCTGCAAGGGCGGCACCGATGACAAAGGTCAGGGCAATGATGTTGTTAGTGTTGATTCCCAGCAGGTTGGCCATTTTGATGTCTTCGGCACAGGCGCGGCAGGCGCGGCCCAGACGCGAGCGCGAGATAAACGCAGTCAGCGCCAGCATCACCACAAAGGTGACAACGAAGATCAGCACCTGCATGTAGGAGATCACCACGCCATTCATCGCGCTTTCGCCCAACACAAAGTTGCCAGGCAGCAGATTAGGAATGGCCTTGTCTTTCGAGTCTTGGGACAACAGGACTTCGTTTTGCAGAAAGATCGACATGCCGATTGCTGAGATCAGCGGGATCAGACGATTACCGCCGCGCAAAGGGCGGTAGGCCACCCGTTCGATACTGTAACCGTAGGCACTGGCAATAATAATGCTGCCGGCAAACGCCGCGATCATCACCAGTGGCAAGCTGTCCAGACCCATCAGGGTCAGGCCGGCGATAACGATAAAGGCTACGTATGAGCCAATCATGTAAACCTCGCCGTGGGCGAAGTTGATCATGCCGATGATGCCGTAGACCATGGTGTAGCCGATGGCAATCAAGGCATATGTACTGCCAACAGTCAGACCGTTGATCAGCTGTTGCAGGTAGTGATAAAGATCAGGCATTGCCTAACTCCTGGGTTGGCACGCAAGGCAGCGCTTGTGGCGCAGCATGCAACCGGAATTCTTCTAATAAACAAAGCCCACTGCGCAGGCAGTGGGCTTTGGGTTCAGGCGGGGAGCTTACTTGGCTTCGGTTTTGGTACCGTCCTGGTGCCAGTTGTACACCACGAAGCTGAAGTCTTTCAGGTCACCCTTGGCATCGAATGCCAGGTTGCCGGTCGGCGTATCGAAGCTGTTGGCACGCAGGGCAGCCGCCACTTTGGCAGTGTCAGTGTCGCCAGCTTTGGTGATGCCTTCAGCAATCACTTGTACTGCCGCGTATGCCGGGAACACAAACGGACCGCTCGGGTCTTCGTTCTTGGCTTTGAACGCATCAACCAGCGCCTGGTTGCGTGGGTCCTGGTCGAAGGACTTCGGCAGGGTGACCAGCAGACCTTCGGACGCCGGGCCGGCAATGGCCGAGATTTCCTTGTTGCCCACACCTTCAGGTCCCATGAACTTGACGCTCAGGCCTTTTTCCGACGTTTGACGCAGCAGCAGACCCAGCTCTGGGTGGTAGCCGCCGTAGTAGACGAAGTCCACACCGGCTTGCTTGAGCTTGGCGATCATGGCCGAGAAGTCCTTGTCGCCGGCGTTGATGCCTTCGAACAGGACAACTTTAGTGCCTTTGCTTTCCAGGGTCTGCTTGACCGCGGTAGCAATGCCTTCACCGTACTGCTGCTTATCGTGGATCACGGCAACCGCTTTCGGTTTGACCTTGTCAGCGATGAAGTTGCCAGCGGTTGGACCTTGCAGGCTGTCCAGACCAATGGTGCGGAACACCAACTCGTAGCCGCGTGCGGTGATGTCTGGGCTGGTGGAAGCCGCGGTGATCATCAGAATGCCTTCGTCTTCGTAGATGTCGGACGCCGGCTGGGTGGAGCTGGAGCAGAGGTGGCCAACAACAAACTTGACTTCGTCGTTGACGATTTTGTTGGCAACGGCAACGGCTTGCTTTGGATCACAGGCGTCGTCATAGACCACACCTTCGAGTTGTGCGCCGTTTACCCCGCCGGCCTTGTTGATCTGCTCGATGGCCATTTTGGCCCCGATGAATTGCATTTCACCGTACTGCGCGACTGCGCCGGTGACTGGGCCTGCCAGGCCAATCTTGATGGTGTCTGCCGCTACCGAGTAGCTGGCAACGCCAGCCATGGCCATGGCGGCAAACAGTTTGGACATCTGCTTAGTAGCCTTGTTCATAGTGCTCCACTCTTATTGGTTTTGATTGTTGTAGTTCTGGCGGCCAAAGCTGCAGAACCGGGATGTTCCCCCGGTCGTTCCCCCGGCAACTGTACCGGTGCAGTGTAGAGCGCGGCTTTACGGCTTGAAAAGCGGCTTGCTGGGGGCAAAACCTGAGGGTGTCGCTTTAACGCAATAAATGTATAGAAAAACGGCGTGTCTTGGTTGGCTCGGCCAGCGTCGCGAATTTGCCTGCTGGCAGCTCGACGTTATCATGCGCGTCTATCTGCTCAGTGGCCTTTTGTGACAGGACAATCCATGACTGAACAACCTAGCACCCTCTATGCCAAGCTGCTTGGAGAAACTGCGGCGATTAGTTGGCAAGAGCTGCAGCCTTTCTTTGCTCGCGGTGCCTTGTTGCTGGTCGATGGCGCTCAGGATCTGATCGAGGTGGCGCAGGCTGTGGCGCAGAATGATCAGGCGAAAGTGGCTGACTGGCTGGCCGCAGGGATCTTGAGTAAGGCCGACGACAGTCGTGCCGAAGACCTGTTAAAGCGCGATCCAGAATTGTGGGCGGTGGTGGTTGCCCCCTGGGTGCTGGCGCAGGAGCGCTGCGAGCGTCCTGCGCTGCACTGATTTAGCCCGTTTTTAGCGTCCACCATCAGCGACTATGCTGGCAGCAACATGGATCAATTCAGGAGGTTGCCAGCATGTTTGAGCCCGGTCATCTACACCGCACCAATCACGTGGCTTCGGCGGACACGCCGTTGTTCAGTGCCGATCTCTACTACGAAGTGCGTCAGGATCCCATCGAAGGCCCGATGCTGCATATGCGCCTGCAAGGCCAGGTCGGTGGCCAGGCGTTCAGCGAGGCGTTTGAACTGCACCGCGACACCGCGTTCAACTTCGCCAGTGTGGTCAGTCGTGTAGCACACAAGTATGGCCTGCCGACCAATACCAGCCTGATCATGCGTGGTCATGCTGAATATGACCTGATGTTCGAGGATATACGGCGCAAACTCGGTGCTCATAGTGGTGAGCCGGTCAATCTCGATCACCTTGAAAAAGACGGTCTGTAAACCTGCTGCATGAGTGTTGACTGGCGGGGCAGGTTTGCGCAGCGCTAGGTTAAGATGGCGGCTATCACTGCGCCGGAGTCTACCTATGTCCACCTCTCTTCCAGCCTTGGCATTTGCCGGAGTCGGCCTGATGGGCCTGCCCATGAGCCAGCGCCTGCTGGCTGCCGATTATCCCCTGACGGTCTGGAATCGCTCGCCTGAAAAATGTGCGTCTTTGCAATCTCAGGGCGCGCAGTTGGCTGCCAACCCATCACGGCTGTGTATGGCAGCGGATATCGTCATGCTCTGTTTGGCGAACACTGAGGTGGTGCGTGAGGTGGTGTTCGGGCCAGGCGGTATTGTGGAAACGGCAAAGCCCGGACAGTTGCTGGTGGATTTTTCCAGCCTGGAGCCTGCGGCCACCCGCCAGATGGCTGCTGAGTTGCACGCCCGTTGTGGCATGCACTGGATCGATGCCCCCGTCTCAGGCGGTACGCCGGGGGCGGTCAACGGTTCGTTGGCAATCATGGCGGGTGGCCGTAGCGAAGATATTGAGCGGGTTAGACCGATTCTCGCGCATCTGGGGCAGCGGCTGACGCGCATGGGCGACGTTGGCGCAGGCCAGGTGACCAAGGTGTGCAATCAGATGATCGTCGCCTGCAATGCGCTGGTGATCGCCGAAGTGGTGGCTCTGGCCGAGCAGGCTGGGGTTGATGCCCGCCTGATTGCGCCAGCGCTGGCCGGCGGTTTCGCCGATTCCAAACCGCTGCAGATTCTCGCGCCGCAGATGGCTGAGAGTCAGTTCGAGCCGATCAAGTGGCATGTACGAACCCTGCTCAAGGATCTCGATACGGCCGTGAAACTGTCGCAGCAGATCGGTTCGGCCACGCCCCTCAGTGGCCTGGCCGCGCAGTTGATGCGGCAACATGGCAGTCAGGGCAATCTGGAGCGTGATCCCGCCACCCTTGTGCAGTTGTACCGGGATTCTCAATCATGAAGGTCGCGGCCAATCTGTCGTTACTGTTTAACGAACTGCCGTTGATTGACCGCGTGGTGGCGGCGGCTGCGGCGGGCTTTGATGGCGTGGAAATTCAGTTCCCCTATGAGCTGCCGGCCATTCGCCTGAAAGAGGCGCTGGATGCGGCGGCCATGCCGCTGCGCCTGATCAACCTGCCGGCAGGTGATTTGATGAGCGGTGGTGCCGGTCTGGCGGCTGTGCCCATGCGTCAGGCTGAGTATGAGGTCGCTTTGCAGGAGGCGCTGAATTATGCGGCCATGGCACGGCCGGCGCTGGTCAACGTGCTGCCGGGTCGCCTGGCTGAGGGCGTTGAGTCTGAGCAGGCGTTGGTCTGCCTGATCGCCAATCTGCGCAAGACCGCCGAAGCTTTTCAGGTGTTGGGCATTGGTGTGGTGGTGGAAGCGATCAATCCGCTGGATATGCCGGGCTTTCTGATCAACACGCCGGCGCAGCTGGATGAATTGCTCAATGCTGTGGACCACCCCAACCTGGCGGCGCAGTACGACCTCTACCACATGGCACGGCAGGGCCTGGATGTGCCGGCCGGTATCGCCTTGCTGGCAGGACGTATCGGCCATGTGCAGTTTGCCGACTACCCTGGCCGTGGCGCGCCTGGCACCGGCGAGCTGCAGTTTGCGACGTTGCTCAAGGCGCTACGTGACAGTGGTTATCGGGGTTGGCTGGCGGCGGAATACCGACCGGGAGAGGCAGGTACCCAAGCCAGCCTGAGCTGGCTGCGTGAATGGCAAACGAGCTGATTTGAGTATCGGCAACCCGAGTGGCCCGGGTTGCCGGTTGTGGTGCGTCAGTCGGGCTTATCGTCAGCGTACTTGTTAAGCGAGATGACCCGGGTCTTGCCGATGCGATGGCGATAGATCTCGCGCAGGTACTTGATTGCCTTCTTCACGCTTTCACGCGAGAGGCGGATATCGTTGATCGACACAAACTTGTCCTGGTCATGGATCAGTTCGCGGTACTTTTTCTCATACATCGGTTTGATCGCATACCAGTTGGTGTCGAGAATTTTTGCCGGGTTCTCAAACTCGTTAAGCATGGCGTCAACCCGAACTTCGTCGAACTCCTCGCTCATGATGAAGTCAAGAATGGCGTTGTCCAGGCTGTCGTCGAAACGGTGTGGGTCGCGCGCGAAGCAGCGTTTGATAAAGGCCACGATCAGGGTCAGGAAGTCGTCCGACAGGCACGGACTCTTGACGATCAACGTGGTCAACGACAAGTTGGCCGACGCGCCAATTACCAAGGCGTAACGTTTCAGGGTGGTGTTGGGGAACAGGCTGTTGAGGTGGGTCTTGAGCCGGTTCAGATCCATATAGGAGAGTTTGTAGTCCTTTGGCAGTGAGACGATTGACACAACCGAAGAGCAATTTTTGAAAAAGTGCAGGTCACTGAGTTTTGCTGCATCGAAATTGGACTTCTTGTACTCATCCAGCGCCGCACGGTAGCGTTTGGATTCGATGGGTAGCAGGCTGATACCCTCGATGGCCTGGGTGACCTTGTTGAAGTGTGGCAGGTCGATGGAGCGGAAAAACAGGTCATCGATATTCAGGCGCGACGGTTCTTTATCCAGCACGCGGAACTTGTCCAGTGCCGCAGTGCTTTGCTCGGGTACCACTGATTCGGCATAGGCCACTGCCACAGGGCCGGCCAGACTCATGAACAGGTCATTGGCATCCAGGCGGATGGTTTCACCGATGTCGATGCCGGCGCGACGGAAGTAGTTCTGGTCGTAGTCAGTGGTGACCGCCTGGGCGGTAAGGATGTTGAAAATCTGCTGCGAGATGTATTGGTTGGCGTGACGTTCCATGGCATTGACATCAATATTCTGGATATTGCCATCATCACTTTCTTCGGCGTAACGCATGATGTCGTTGGAAATCAGCATCATCGCGTTCCACGGGCGGATGCGGCGCATCACGCTTTCTTCGCTGTTTTCTTCATTATCGAAGTTGTAGGAAAAATCCCATTCTTCAGCGAGGTATTTGCACAAGAGTCGCCCGGCGTTGATATGCAGGGCCTCGGACATCTCGCTGCGCTGGTCGGAGATGTTCGGCAGGATACAGATGCCGCTGGTGAAAATTGGCTCGAAGACGAAGCTGTGGTCGCGATTCTCCGGGCTGTCATCAAAAATTTTGGTGTCGAAGGTCTTGCTCATGTAGGCAAATTGCTGAGCCAGGCCAAACTCCGATGCCATGCCTGAACCGGTACCGCCGCCGGCACTGAAGATGTAGAAGTAAAGCCGGGACTGGTTGGCCTTGATGCCGCAGGAGTCGATCAGATAACTGTGGATAAATTTCCAGTCTTCATTGGTGAAGCGCTGGGTATCCTTATTGAGGATGATCTTGGCCAGGTACTGGCCGAGGATCGGCGCGTTACCGGCACCGCCCGCATGGACTTCGGAGAGGTCCATGATCTTCATCTTGCTGTAGTCGCTGAGGAAGCCGCTGGTTTCACCCTTGCGTGAAAAACGGATGCGGCCCTCAATGTCCTTGTCCAGGTCGCCGAGCATCACCAGCGGCTCGATCAGAAAGACCGGCTTGCTGTCCTTGCTCGGTGCACGCAGCAAATTGCTGCGGATCCAGCGGGTAGGGCGGAAATCCTGCTCGGTGACAGTCTTCTCTTCATTATTGAATTCGCTCAGGTAGAACTGTCGCGCGTTGTAGACCAGCGAGGCGACATCCAGCGCGATGTTCGAGCCACAGCGGCCCAGGCCAATCAGGCATACCGACGGGAAGTGCTGCACCCGGCGGTCGTGTTCCTCATCGTGCGGCACCGGTGGAAACACCAGGCTGCGCAAACCGTCGAGGTTGTCGAGAATGCGATCAATGTCGCGCTCGGTGAAATACATGTACTGCTCGCCGCTGTTGTCGATGCTGACCGGCACCCGTGGCGCGCTAGAAGGGCGCGGCTCAAGAGGAGGAAGTAAGGTATCTGCCAGGTCAGCCAGAGTGGCTTCGGTCGCGGGGGAGGTCACAGCGTCTTTTTTTGTTTTCATTTGGAGACAGTCCGGCGGCTAACAGGGTTAGAGGGGCAAATGGCCACATTGCGCTCGCTAGGCTTGTTTGTAGCATGAAAAATGGAAATTCTCGCGCTCTTGCATGGTTTTACTTGGTGTTCCATCGAGTTTTTACAAACACGCTGTGACGCCGCTGTCGGCGGGTGTGTCGATTACCCTGCATACACGCCACAAATAGTCACAGACAGCCCTAGCGGGAGGCTCTAGATTGCCCCCGCAGGTGCTGGATGCGGTACCGGCTTATAGCCGCTGACGTGTTTCGATAAAAACAATTAGAGATGGATCCCATGCAGCAGTCTCAACAAGCAGCGAATGCCTGGCGCATTCTGTTTCTGCTCTTTCTGGCCAATTTGTTCAATTTCTTTGATCGCACCATTCCAGCGATCATCATCGAGCCGATCCGCATGGAATGGCATCTCAGTGACCTGCAGCTGGGCTTGATCGGTACCGCCTTTACCATTGTCTATGCGATTGCCGGTGTTCCGCTGGGGCGGATGGCGGACACTGGTGCGCGGCGCAAAATCATGGGCTGGGGACTGGCGGTATGGAGTGGGTTGACGGCTGTGAATGGCCTGGCCTGGAACTTCTGGAGTTTTCTGCTGATTCGCATGGGGGTTGGCATCGGTGAGGCCAGCTATGCGCCTGCTGCCAACTCGCTGATCGGCGATCTGTTTCCGGCGCACAAGCGTGCGCGGGCTATGGGCATCTTTATGCTCGGCCTGCCGATTGGCCTGCTGCTGGCGTTCTTCACCATCGGTGCGATGGTCAAGGCGTTCGACAGCTGGCGCGCGCCCTTCTTTATTGCGGCGGTGCCGGGGCTGATCCTGGCGCTGTTTATGTTCTTTATCAAAGAGCCCAAGCGCGGTGCGGCGGAGCTGGTGCAGTCGCGCACCACGCCGGTGGAAAAACCCCTGCGTAAGGTGCTGGCGATTCGCACATTCTGGTGGTTGGTGATGGCCGGCCTGGCCTTCAACTTCGCCACCTATGCCTGCAATTCGTTCATGGTGCCGATGCTGCAACGCTACTTCCTGATGCCGCTGGAGCAGGCGGCAATGGCCACTGGGGTTATCGTCGGCTTGACGGGGCTGGTTGGTCTGACACTGGGCGGCTGGTTGGCGGACAAGATCCACCAGCGCTGGCAGGCCGGCCGCTTGCTGTTTGCGGCCCTGAGTATGCTGGTTGCCGCACTGGCTACAGGGTATGCGCTGGTGGCGGGGCGGATTGAAATTGCCTTGTTTGTTGCACTGTTCAGCATTGGCTGGCTGTTTGCCTATAACTTTTACACCTGTGTCTATACCGCGATTCAGGACGTGATTGAACCGCGTCTGCGGGCAACGGCCATGGCCTTGTTCTTCGCGGGTCTGTATCTACTTGGTGGTGGTCTGGGGCCCGTGGCCGTGGGCATGCTGTCGGACCATTACTCGCAGGCTGCAATGCTTGCCGCTGGCGCCAGTGAGATGAATGAAACCTTCAAGGCTGTAGGCCTGCACAATGCCATGTACCTGATCCCGGTGGCCTTGATGCTGACCATGCTGGCGTTGCTACAAGCCTCGCGCTGCTTTGTGGCCGATGCCGTCAGAATGCAGCAAAGCATGCAGCTGCAGCCCGCTACTTAAGTCGTTTTACCTGGCCGTTCGGCATGCGCCGGACGGCCAGGCAACGGCTAAACCCTGTGCAATACTCAGTCGCACTGCTGTCACGCAACTGCGACTGAGGACAACCATCATGGGCACTTCCCGCCTTGTGCTGGGCCACAGCAATGCGCTTGGCGAACACCCCCTGTATAACCTCCTGGTTCAGTGCCCACTGAGCTTGCAGCCGATTGATGCACCTGACCTGTTGCCGGATGAACTGGCGCTGGTGCTGCTTGACGAGCGGCTATTGGCACTCCGGCCGCTGGCCGATTGGCTGGATTGTGGCGCGATTTTGGTAGGCTGCATGGACCAGCCTGGCGTATTGCCGTTGCCGCCGCACGCCAGTGTCGAGGCGCTGGCAGCACTGCTGCGTTTTGCCGGCGAGCAGTACAGCCTGCGTCATCAGACCGAGCAGTTGGCCGCCGCCTTGGCGGGCAAACATGATGACTTGAGCAAGTTGGTCGACGTCGGCTTGGCGCTATCAGCCGAACGTGACCTGGACCGCCTGCTGGAAAAAATCCTGATTGAAGGGCGCCGCTTGTCCAACAGCGACGCCGCTTCGCTGTTTCTGGTCAGCCGCCGGCCGGATGCGCCGGCGCAGTTGATCTTCAAGCTAACGCAGAACGGCACGCTCAGCCAGAGCAGCTTTCAGGACCAGCGCATGCCGCTGAGCAAAGCCTCGATTGCCGGGTACGTTGCGCTGACCAGCACCGAGCTGAATATCGAGGACGTGTACGCGATTGCCGCCGATGCGCCGTACCGCTTCAACCGCTCTTTCGACCTGCAGATGGGCTACCGCACCATGTCGATCCTGGCGATCCCCATGCGTAACCATCGCCATGAAGTGGTCGGTGTGCTGGAGTTTATCAACCGCCAGCGTAAGGGCAGCGAGCAGCTTGAGCCTGAGCTGATTGCTTTTGATCAAGAAACCGCTGTGTCTTTGCGTGCATTGGCCAGCCAGGCGGCGGTGGCTATTGAAAATCGCCAATTGCTGGATGACATCAGCCGATTGTTCGATGGCTTTGTGCAGGCTTCGGTGTTTGCCATCGAACAGCGTGACCCGACCACCAGTGGCCATTCCTTCCGAGTGGCCGAACTGTGCCTGACCTTGGCCAACCAGTTGCCCCACGCCCCAGATTCGCGTTTGCGCGAACAGACGCTAAGCGTCGATGGTTTGCGCGAGCTGCGTTACGCCGCCTTGCTGCATGACTTCGGCAAGGTTGGGGTGCGCGAACATGTGCTGGTAAAAGCCAAGAAGCTCGCCGAGCCGGTGCTGGAAAACCTGCGTTATCGCGTTGCCCTGGCCCAGGAAAACCTGCGCAACCAGACCCTGCGCAAGATGCTGCATGCCTACCGCCATCAGGGTGGCCTGAGCGATGAGCGGCACCTGCAAATGGAAGCCGAGCTGGCCTATGAATGCGAGCGGCTGGAGCGTTACCTGAACAACATCATTCAGGCGAACGAGCCGAGCATGCTCAGTGAGGGAGATTTTCAGCACCTGCAGGAAGTACAGGGCGAATTGGTCAAGGCGCCCGGTAATTGCCTGGTCAGCCTGCTCAGTGAGGGCGAGTTCAATGCCCTGGCGGTGCGCAAGGGCAGCCTGACTAAGGCCGAGCGTGAAGAAATTGAGCGGCATGTGGTGCACACCCAGCAGTTTCTCAGCCTGATTCCCTGGACGCCGGATCTGCAGGGTGTACCGCACATTGCCGGGGCGCATCATGAGAAGCTGGATGGCAGTGGCTATCCCAAAGGTCTGATCGGCGATGCGATTCCCTGTGCTTCACGGATCATGACCATCTGCGATATCTATGACGCCCTGACGGCTGCTGATCGGCCCTACAAACCGGCGATGCCACTCGAGCGGGCGTTGGATATTCTTAAGAGCGAAGCGCAGAGCGGTTTGCTCGACGCCGAGCTGGTGCAGCTGTTCATCAACAACCGCTGCTTTCAGGTCACGGGGCCGCCGGGTTCACATACCACAGCGCCGTTCAGTCACCATGTGTGTGATTACGAGCCTTCGTGTACCCGCGAACATCCTCACACTCACTGAGAACCTGCCTTGTCTCGCTTTAGCTCGCGAGATCCAAAACAGGTTCTGAAATGGCTACTTGCCTTTACCGCTTGCTTTTGAGCGCTTGCTGATAGCGGGTGTCGAGGCTCTGCGTCGGACCGCTGGCGGTTGTTTCGATGTACAGATACACCGGCTGCAGGCGTTGCAGGCGGTCATCAATGCCTGGATGCACCTTGAGGAAGCTGCTCAGCGCCGCATCATCCTGGCGGGTCGTGCCCAGTGTCTGCAGCACCCCAGCCAGGCCATAGGCGTCATAGCCGGCGCGGGTGGCGATTACCGCGCCCATGGCATCGGCTTCGTATTCATCACCACGGTCTAAACCGCGGCTGTAGAGGTCGCTGACGCTGCGGGTAAAACGGTCGGTCAGCTCGCCGGCCTGGCTGCCGCCCTTGTCGGCGGCGCTGGCTTGCACGGCCAGGGTGGCCAGGTCGGCCAGCAAGCCGGTTTGCGCCTGTTGCTGAATGGCCTTGAGGTGATGTTGCTGCACCACATGTGCCACTTCGTGGGCCAGTACGCCGGCCAGTTCTGCCTCGCTGTTCATCCGGGTAAGCATGCCGCTGGTGATGAATACGTAACCGCCGGGTGCTGCATAGGCGGCTACTTGTGGGCTGTCGAGCACGACGAAGCGCCAGGGCAGGTCGGGGCGTTCGCTGTGCTGGGCGACCCACAGGCCGACGCGGTTGACGTAGGCCTGTAGCGGCGGATTGTTCAGCACTGCAGCTTTGCTCAGCAGGATGGTGGCGGTGTTCTGCCCGATCACCCGCTCTTCATCGACGCTTTTCTGACCCATGTTGGTCAGGTGCTGGCCGGCGCTGGCCAATTTGCCCAGGTCGACGCCCTGAATCTGCACACCCTCCAGACCTTGGCAGGCGCTGAGGCTGACGATCAGGCCGAGCAGGCTGGCGCACTTGAGTAATGTGGCAGTTTGCATATCGCTCTCCTCGCGGCGTGTTAGCGGGCGTAGGGCAGGTTCTGGCTGCGCAGGCCGCCTTGCTGGGCGAAGCTGCGCGCTTCACTCGGGCTGGCGGCGAAGGCATCCAGGCTCTGCACGCTGGCCGAGGTCTCGGCACTGCCGCTGCGCAATTCCTCGTCGCTGATGCCGCGAATTCCGGTGGCTACGCCGCTGGCGGGGGAGGCCTGGTTGCCGAGTTTGAGCAGGCTGCCCAGGTCATTGCTGCGGCTGGCTTGCGCATCCTTGGCAAAGCGCAGGCTGAGCAATGGCAGCCAACCGCGTTGACCGCTTGGGGTTTCCACCTGATACCAACCGCCCTGGCGTTCCAGTACCAATACCTGCGCCTGCTTGCCGACCTGGCCGACACTGGCTGCCGAGGCGCTGGGGTCGGCGCGCAGGGTATTGTCCTGCAAGGTCTGCGCCTGGCGTACTTCGGCCAGCGCCGAGAATCCGTAGAAACTGAATATCAGCGCCGCAAGGGCACTGCAGAGGCCTTTATTCATCATGTCTCCTTCGCGGCTCAAAGAGCATTACGGCTTCGGCGCGACCTTTTACCTGGTGTTCGCCCCGGGGCACGAAGTCCAGATCAAGTGTGCAGGCCTCACGGGTGGCGGCAGAAATCAGCAGATGGGCGCGGCCCTTGGTCAGCCCTTCGATGCGGCTGGCCAAGTTCACCGTGTCGCCTATTGCAGTGTAGTCATAGCGCTGCTTGGCGCCGACCAGGCCGACGACCGCTGGTCCCGTGTGCAGGCCAATGCCGATATCGAAATCCGGGCAGTTGTAGTCGCGGCGAAAGGCGTCGAGGTTATCCAGCATTTTCATCGCCGCGAGGATGGCTTGATCGGCTTGCTGCGGGTTGTCCAGCGGTGCGCCCCAGAATGCCATGATGGCGTCGCCGATAAACTTGTCGAGGGTCGCCTGGTGTTTGAACAGCACCTCGACCTGGCTGCTGAAATAGCCTTCGAGCAGGTGCACGATTTCGCTTGGCGTGTGCTGCTCGGAGAGGGTGGTAAAGCTGCGGATATCGGAAAACAGCACGGTTAGCTGGCACTCCTTGCTCGCCAGCAAGGCTTCCGGGTCGTCGCGCGATACCAGTTGGTTGACGACCACCGGGTCCATAAAGCGGCTGAACAGGCGAATGGTGTCCTGCAATTGCTGACGCCGGCGTAGGTAGAACAACGCGAGCGCGGTCGCCAGCAGCAGCCACAGACAGATCAGCCCGGGCACTACGCCGAGCAGCGTGCCCTGCAAGGCCAGCCAGTAGCTGCAGGCAACCAGTGTCAGGCTGCCTAACAGGCTCAGGGCAAAGGCCGCCGGTAGCTGCTCGCGCAGCAGCAATGCACTCAGACTGAGCAATAGCAGCAGCGGGCCGAGCACTTCCAGCCAGCTGTCGGCTTCGTGCAACTGGCTGTTGTTGAGCAGGTTGTCGATGGCTGTCATCAGGATAAATGGCGCGGGATAGAGAGTGTCCAGCGGGGTCGGGCGAAGGTCATGCAGGCCGGCGGCGGTGGTGCCGATAACGATGATGCGGTCCTTGAACTGTTCGGCTGCCAGCGGTTCGCCCTGATTGCGCGCGGCAGCCAGCACGGCGGCATAGGGCAGGCGTGGGTAGGGCAAGCGGCTGGTGCCGGGCCAGTCCAGCAGCAGGTTTTGTTGCGTCGGCAAGGCGCCGGTCAGGTCATACACGATGCGTGCAGGCAGGCTGGGCAGACGCCAGTCGGCAAAATTGCGGTACAGCTCATAACGCCGTCCGATGCCGTCGGCATCCGGGCGAAAGTTGATGCTGCCCAGGCGCCACAGCTCGCTGGGGACGGCGTTAGGCAGCAGGAGTAGGCCGCGTTGATCGTCTGCGCCGCGTTGCCCGGGTGCTTGCCAGGTGGGGGCAGGGTAGTCGCGCAGCAGTGGCGGCTGGCTGCCTGCGTCGGCTTGCTGGACCAGAGCGGCGAGGTAGACGTTGGAGCTGCGTTGCAGCACTTCGGCAAAGTAGCTGTCGGCGTCCGGGTTGAACTGGTCGGGTTCGCTGAACAGAATGTCGAAGGCTACGGCCTTGGGCTGTTGTCTGAGCAGGTATTCCAGCAGTTCGCCGTGCAGCGAGCGCGGCCAAGGCCATTTACCGGCTTCACCGGCCAGCACTTGCAGGCTCAGATCGTCGATATCTATCAGCAGCAGGCGTGGGTCGGGCGTCTGTTCGGCGGCGCGCTGGCGAATCAGCCAGTCGAGGTGGGCGTTGTTCAACCCGTTCAGGGCGGGCCACAGATGCAGCAGTGGAAGTAGGAGCAGCGCCAGCAGGCAAAGCCCGCCGAGGCTATGACGAAATCGGCGCGAGGCGGCGCGTGCAGGCACTGTGAGCTCCTGTGGGCTGGAGTGACAGAAGTAGTGTTTCTGACTCTAGCAGCCCGTGTGGAGTGCACCTCGGCGTAGGTTGGGTTGAGGAGCAGTGCGACGAAGCCCAACGACACCTGTCAAGGCCTGTTGGGCTTCGCTGCGCTCAGCGCCAACCTACCTGCGGGCGCCGGATGCTCATTTGCAACGCTTAGCCAGCAACCAAGACGCGAATGGCCTCCAGGCGCAGTGCCGCTTTGTCGAGCATGGCCAGGCCTTGCTCGCGCAGCTGGCGCAGGGCGTTGAGTTCGCTGTCGCGCACGCTCGGGTTGACCGCTTGCAGGGCGATCAGGCGGGCCAGCTCTTCGTCGGTTTCTGCAGCCAGGCGGCGCTTGGCTTCGTCGACCCGGTCGCTATGGCGTGGCGCCACCTTGCTTTCGCCGGCGTTGATCAACGGGTTAAGGCTGTCGCGTTGCGCCTGGACAAACTTGTTGGCGCTGCCCCGGGGCACTGGCTCCAGCTGTTCGTTGAGTTTCTCGAAGGACACCTTGCTGGCCAGGTCATTGCCGTTGGCATCAAGCAGGCAACGCAGCGCGATGGGCGGCAAATAGCGGCCCAGTTGCAGCGCGCGCGGGGCCACCACTTCACTCACGTAGAGCAACTCCAGCAGCACGGTACCGGGTTTCAAAGCCTTGTTCTTGATCAGCGCCACGCCGGTGTTGCCCATCGAGCCGGAACGCACCAGGTCCATGCCGCCTTGCACCATGGGGTGTTCCCAGGTGAGGAACTGCATGTCCTCACGGGCCAGGGCCAGGTCGCGGTCGTAGGTGATGGTCACGCCTTCGTCGTCACCCAGGGGGAAGCTGGCATCCAGCATTTTTTCGCTGGGGCGCAGGATCAGGGCGTTGTCGGAGTGGTCTTCACTGTCAATGCCGAAGGCGTCGAACAGCTGCTCCATATAGATTGGCAAGGCGAATTGGTCGTCCTGCTCGAGAATCGCCGCGACCAACGCTTCCCCCTCACCCGCGCCGCCGGAGTTGAGCTCCAGCAGGCGATCGCGACCGGCGTGCAGTTCACCTTCCAGGTGAATGCGTTCGGCTTTGGCTTCATCCACCAGGGCTTGCCATTCTCCGTCGTCGCCACTTTCCAGCAGCGGTAGCAGGCGGCTGCCGAACTTGTGCTGCAGGGCGTTACCGGTTGGGCAGGTGGCGAGGAAGGCATTCAGCGCCTGGTGGTACCACTGGAACAGGCGTTCCTGCGGGCTGTTCTCCAGGTAGGGCACGTGCAGCTGGATACGGTGCTTCTGACCGATACGGTCGAGGCGGCCGATACGCTGTTCGAGCAGATCCGGGTGGGCCGGCAGGTCGAACAGCACCAGATGGTGGGCAAACTGGAAGTTACGACCTTCCGAGCCGATTTCCGAGCAAATCAGTACCTGGGCACCGAACTCTTCGTCGGCGAAGTAGGCGGCGGCGCGGTCGCGTTCCAGGATGCTCATGCCTTCATGGAACACTGTAGCCGGGATGCCTTTGCGTACGCGCAGGGCGTCTTCCAAATCCATGGCGGTTTCGGCGTGGGCGCAGATCACCAGTACCTTGAATTTTTTGAGCATCTTCAGGGTGTCGATCAGCCACTCGACGCGCGGGTCAAACTTCCACCAGCGCTGCTCTTCATCGACATCCGGCTGCGCCTGGTAGCTGACTTCGGGGTACAGGTCGGCATGCTCGCCCAGCGGCAGCTCCATGTATTCGTCAGGGCTGGTCAGCGGGTAGGGGTGCAGTTCGCGATCGGGGAAGCCTTTGACGGCTGCACGGGTGTTACGGAACAGCAGGCGGCCGGTGCCGTGGCGGTCGAGCAATTCACGCACCAAGCGCGCCGAGGCCTCGCTGTCACCGGCGTTGACGGCTGCCAGCAGCTCTTCACCGCCGGCGCCGAGGAAATCGTGAATGGTCTTGTGCGCCGCATCCGACAGGCGGCCCTGGTCGAGCAGTTCCTGCACGGCCTCGGCAATTGGTTTGTAATGCTCGCTTTCCGCGCGGAAGGCGGCCAGGTCATGGAAACGGTTGGGGTCGAGCAGGCGCAAACGGGCGAAGTGGCTGTCTTGGCCGAGCTGTTCCGGGGTGGCGGTGAGCAGCAGGACGCCGGGAATCACCCCAGCCAGTTGTTCAACCAGTGCGTATTCCGGGCTGGCGTGTTCCGGGTGCCAGACCAGGTGGTGCGCTTCATCGACCACCATCAGGTCCCAGTCCGCGGCAAACAGCGCGTCCTGGGCTTTTTCGTCTTCACACAGCCATTCCAGGGCCACGAGGGCCAACTGGCAGTCTTCAAACGGATTGCTGGCATCGCTTTCGATAAAGCGTTCTTCGTCGAACAGCGCGACATCCAGGTTGAAGCGCCGGCGCATTTCCACCAGCCATTGGTGCTGGAGGTTTTCTGGAACCAGAATCAGCACGCGGCTGGCACGCCCGGAGAGCAGCTGGCGATGGATCACCAGACCGGCTTCGATGGTTTTACCCAGGCCTACTTCGTCGGCCAGCAGTACGCGCGGGGCGATGCGGTCGGCGACTTCGCGGGCGATATGCAGCTGGTGCGCAATCGGTTGCGCACGCACGCCGCCCAGGCCCCAGAGGTTGGATTGCAACTGGCGGCTGGTGTAGTCGAGGGTGTGGTAGCGCAGGGCGAACCAGGGCAGCGGGTCGATCTGCCCGGCGAACAGGCGATCACTGGCCAGGCGGAACTGGATAAAGTTCGACAGCTGGGTTTCCGGCAGGCTGACGCTTTCATGCTGGGCATTGAGGCCGTGATAGACCAGTAGACCGTCGATATCGTCGACTTCCTGAACGGTCAGCTTCCAGCCTTCGAAATGGGTGATTTCATCACCCGGCGAGAAGCGCACACGCGTCAAGGGTGCATTGCGCAGGGCGTACTGGCGAGTTTCGCCGGTGGCCGGGTAGAGCATGGTGAGCATGCGGCCGTCCTGCATCAGAACAGTTCCCAAACCCAGTTCTGCTTCGCTGTCACTGATCCAGCGTTGCCCCGGTTCATACTGCGCCATGCTTGTCTCCCGCGTGAAAAAGCCGACTATGTTAACGCAGCGTCGGGCCATGGCCAAAGGCGCATTGCTACGCATCGGGCACTTTGTGTAATCAGGTCGATCAAAAGTGTAGTGAGGCGAGGCTCAAGTCGCGGCTTGGCTCGCCGACAGTCTGACCAAAGGAGGACTACGAGATGCTGCCGCCGATCCCCCACAGTCTGGTTCCCGTCACCGTCCAGCAGGATGTGGTCAAGCCTCGTCCGGAAATCCCGCCGGTTACAGCGTCTGCGGAAAGCGCCAAGGAAAGTGGTGTAAGCCTGGATAAACGCCACCCTCAGGAAGCCGAAATGCTCCTGCGCGAAGAGCAGCGCCGTCGCCAGCGCCGCCACGGCTACACCCCGGAAGAACTGGCCGAAGGTGAAGTGGCCAAGGCCGATGAGGCTGTGGTCAGTGAACTGCCTCGTCAGGGCTTGTGGGTGGATGTGGAGGTCTGAGCTGGGCACACTAGGTGCTTCGCCTGTTCGAGTCTGGTTCCGTGGATCTATTTGCCGACAGCCCTTTGCATCTGACCAGCGCTGACTTGCAGCTGCATGCGCAGTGGCTGAATGCCGCAACGGCTGACCGCTGGTTGGCTGAGCTGACGGCGCAGACCCCTTGGCAGCAGCCGCAGGTGCAACTTTACGGTCGGCAACTGCCGGTGCCGCGTCTGGTGGCCTGGTATGGCGATGCCGAGGCCAGCTACCGCTACTCCGGATTGACCCATCAACCGCTGCCCTGGACGCCGCTGTTGGCGCTGATTCGCGCGCAGGTGGAGCAGGCAGTGGGGCAACCGCTGAATGGCGTGTTACTCAACTACTACCGTGATGGGCAGGACTCCATGGGCTGGCACAGCGACGATGAAGCCGAACTGGGTGCCAATCCGTTGATCGCCTCGCTGAATCTGGGCGGCACGCGGCGCTTTGATCTGCGCCGAAAAGGGCAGAGCCGCATCGAGCACTCATTGCCGCTGCAGCATGGTTCGCTGCTGGTCATGCGTGGGCCAACCCAGCATTATTGGCAGCATCAAGTGGCGAAGACGCGCAGCGCCTGCGCGCCACGCCTGAACCTGACCTTTCGTTTGATCAAGCCGAGACCATGAGCAAAGACGACAAACTGATTGATTTCGCCGCCGAGCGCGACAAGCGCATTCATGACCTGCGCGACAAAAAACTCAATGAAATGCGCGATGCCTTCGAGCAGGCCTTACCACTGCCCAAGGGTAAGAAAAAGCCCAAGGGCAAACCGAAAAAGCCTTGAAATCGCTCTGTCATGAGCCGTTTTTTTGATCTGGATCAGCTAATCAAAGCCTCATCCTGACAGCGCCCGCCGCTTGTTGACCTGGATCAATGGCGTCCCTGCTGCCCCTGCTAATTTGAAGCCATACCCACACAGGCTTCACGCAGGAGGCAACCATGTTTATTGATGTCGTAGTTCTCGCCGGTATTGGCACCGTCGGACTGATGGTCGCGTTCTGTGCCGGGGTTGGTTATTTCATCTGGAAAGACGCGCAGAAGTCCAAGCTGGGCTGAGTCTCCAGTAGCAGAGCACGCAAGGCAATTTGGGCGACTTCGGTCGCCCTTTTTTATGCCTCAATCGATAGATCGGCTTTAAGGATTTCAGGCTCTACGCTGCGTGCGCATCTTCCGGGTTGCGCGGTGATTCGATGCGCAGGTAACTGTCCAGCTTGGCTTGCTGCGCCGGGGTGGTGAACAAGCCGAGCTTGCTGCGGCGCCAGAGAATATCGTCCGCCTGCATGGCCCATTCTTCCTGGCACAGGTAGTCGACTTCACGGGTGTAGAGGCCGCCGCCCAGGTGTTCGCCCAGATCGCTGAGGTTGCTCACGCCGTTGAGCATCACCCAGCTGCGGCTGCCGTAACTGCTGGCCCAGCGCCGTGCCAGTGAGGTGGGTAGCCAGCCGAAGTGCGCGCACAGAGCTTCCACCAGCGCGCTCTGGCTGTCGAGTTGCTCAGCGCCCGGCAGCAGGCTGCTGGCCGTCCAGCTAGGACCCATTTTGGGAAAGAAGGGCGCCAGTTGTGCCAGCGCCGATTCGGCGAGCTTGCGGTAGGTGGTCAGCTTGCCGCCGAACACCGAGAGCAACGGGGCTTCTCCGGGATGAGCGGATAGCGACAGGGTGTAGTCGCGGGTGACTGCCGACGGATCATCCGACTCGTCATCACACAGCGGCCGCACGCCGGCATAGGTATGCAGGATGTCGCTGCGCTGCAGCTGCTTCTTGAAGTGGGCGTTGACCACATTCAGCAGGTAGTCGGTTTCTTCCTCGCTGATCGCTACCTTGGCCGGGTCACCCTGGTATTCGCGGTCCGTGGTGCCGATCAGGGTGAAGCGCTCCTGATAGGGGATGGCGAAGACGATGCGGCGGTCTTCGTTCTGCAGAATGTAAGCCTGCTCGCCATCGAACAGGCGCGGCACGACGATATGGCTGCCCTGGATCAGGCGAATGCCGTAGGGCGATTCCTGTTTCAGGTCTTCGCGAATAAACCGCGCCACCCAAGGGCCGGCAGCATTCACCAGAGCGCGGGCGCGAATCGAGAACAGGCTGCCGTCGTGGCGTTCCAGGTGGATATGCCACAGGCCCTTGCTGCGTCGTGCGCTGACGCAACGGGTGCGGCTGTGCACGTGGGCGCCATGCTCGCGGGCAGCCATGGCATTGAGTACCACCAGGCGGGCGTCATCGACCCAGCAATCGGAATACTCGAAACCGCGGCTGATCTCGGCCTGCAGCGGGCTGCCGGCACCGAAGCGCAGGCCGCGTGAGCCGGCCAGCTTCTCGCGCTTGCCCAGGTGATCATAGAGAAACAGCCCGGCACGGATCATCCAGGCCGGGCGCAGGTGCGGGCGGTGCGGCAGGATAAAGCGCATGGGTTTGACAATATGCGGGGCTTTGCTCAGCAACACCTCGCGCTCGGCCAGGGCCTCACGTACCAGGCGGAATTCGTAGTGTTCCAGGTAGCGCAGGCCACCGTGGATCAGTTTGCTGCTGGCCGACGATGTGTGTTGCGCCAGATCGTCCTTTTCGCAAAGGAACACGGATAAACCGCGCCCGGCGGCATCGGCGGCAATCCCGACACCATTGATACCGCCGCCGATCACGGCAAGGTCATAGACTTCAGCGAGTGGATTGTTGCTGGCGGGACGAGTAGGCATGGCGGCACCGAAAGTCAGTATTGAACTTTGAATGTTCACTTTCGAAAATATGCTAGTCGAATATCCACAGCTTCGCCACCCCGAAGTGCGCTTTCGCGCCCAGCGGTTGTGAGGAATCAGTAGCGGGATATTGGTTAAGCCGGTGCCAGGCCAGTGGTGGCGGTCTTACACCAGGTCGAGGTGTACTTTGTGCTCGGCGAGCAGGCGGTTGATGGCAGCGGACGGCGCGGCATCGGTGAACACCCGATCGACCAGGGCGACCGAGCCCAGGCGCACTACGGCGTTGCGGCCGAACTTGCTGGAGTCGACGGCCAGAAACACCTGGCGCGCATTGCTGATAATCGCCTGGGAGACCCGTACTTCCTGGTAATCGAAGTCGAGCAGGCTGCCGTCTTCATCGATGCCGCTGATGCCGACCAGGGCGAAGTCGACCTTGAACTGCTGGATAAAATCCACCGCCGCCTGGCCGACGATGCCGCCATCGCTGCGCACCGTACCGCCGGCCAGCAACACTTCGAAGTCGGCCTTGGCGCTGAGCTGGGCCGCCACATGCAGGTTGTTGGTGATGATCTTCAGGCCCTTGTGGCCGAGCAGCTCACGGGCAATGGCTTCGGTGGTGGTACCAATGTTGATGAAGAGCGAGGCGTGGTTGGGGATCTGTGCGGCAATGGCGGCAGCGATGCGCTGTTTCTCTTCACGCATCTGTCCAGCGCGCATGCTGTAGGCGGTGTTCTGCGTGCTGGAACTCTCACTGGCCGCACCGCCATGCGTGCGACGCAGCAGACCTTGTTCAGCAAGCTGATTGATGTCGCGGCGAATGGTCTGTGGGGTGACGGCAAACGCCTGAGCCAACTCGTCGATGCTGACATAGCCGCGTTCGCGGGCGAGTTCGAGAATGTCGTGTTGGCGGGGCGGCAGGGTCATGAAAACTCCTCAGAGGTGCGCGCCATTATAGGCTGTGGTCGCAGATTTTATGGTCTGCAATTTGAGCGGCCACCTTGCGGCCGCAGCCACGCGACGTTAAAGACTGCTCCCAACAGTTTTTTTCGGCTAAGGTACGCCAACTTTGTCAGATTGTTTTCACATTCGAACATGACGCCTGCCATCGATCTGCTGAAAAAAGCCAAAGCTGCGCACCAGGTGCACAGTTATCACCATGACCCCAAGGCGGCTTCCTATGGCCTGGAAGCTGCGGAGAAGCTCAATCTTGAGCCGGCCCAGGTGTTCAAGACGCTGCTGGCGGCCAGCGAGAAGGGCGAGTTGCTGGTCGCTGTTGTACCGGTGGCGGGTACGCTTGACCTGAAGGCGCTGGCGCAGGCTGCCGGGGTGAAGAAAGCCGATATGGCCGACCCTGCTGCAGCACAGCGCGCTACCGGTTACCTGCTCGGCGGTATCAGCCCCCTGGGGCAGAAGAAGTGCCTGCGTACCTTTATTGACGAATCGGCGCAGCACTTCCCGAATATCTATGTCAGCGCCGGACGGCGCGGTCTGGAGGTGCAGCTGGAGGCCAGCGTGCTGGCACAGCTGACTCAGGCGTTGTTTGCACCTATTGGTCGCGGCTAGCAGCCGCTCTACAACCTATAAAAACAAGGAAATCTGCATGTCTCATTACCTGCTTGCCATCGACCAGGGCACCACCAGCAGTCGGGCGATTGTCTTCAGTGCTCAAGGGTTGCCCGTTGCGCGCGCGCAGCAGGAGTTCAAACAGTACTTCCCGCAGGATGGCTGGGTTGAGCATGATGGCGAAGAGCTGTGGCTGAGCACTCTTAAGGTCTGCCGTGAGGCGCTTAAACAGAGTGGTCTGAGTGCCAGTGAGGTGGCGGCTATCGGCATTACCAATCAGCGTGAAACCACTCTGGTGTGGGATGCGCAGACCGGTACGCCGATTCATCCAGCGATTGTCTGGCAGGATCGGCGCACCGCCGACTATTGCGCTGAGCTGAAAGAAGCGGGGCATGAAGCGGCGGTCGCGGCCAAGACCGGCTTGTTGATCGACCCGTATTTTTCAGCCACCAAGCTGCGCTGGATTCTACAAAAGGTGCCGGGCGCCCGTGAGCGTGCCGAACGTGGCGAGCTGCGCTTTGGCACCGTGGATTCCTTTTTGCTGTGGCGCCTGACCGGTGGCAAGTCGCACAAGACTGACGCCAGCAACGCCTCACGCACCCTGCTGTTCAATATCCACACCCAGCAGTGGGATGAAGAGCTGCTCAAGCTGTTCGAGATTCCCGCCAGCCTGCTGCCGGAGGTGCTTGATTGCGCGGCCGATTTTGGCTGTACAGAGGCGAGCCTGCTCGGTGCTGCGATTCCGGTGCTGGGCATGGCCGGTGATCAGCAGGCGGCCCTGATCGGCCAGGCCTGCTTCGAGCCAGGCATGGTCAAAAGCACCTATGGCACCGGCTGCTTTATGATCCAGAACACCGGCAGTACGCCGGTCACCTCGAAAAATCGCCTGCTCACTACGGTCGGTTATCGTCTGAATGGCCAGGTCACCTATGCGGTGGAAGGCAGCATCTTCGTCGCTGGCGCCGCTGTGCAGTGGTTGCGCGACGGCATCAAGCTGATCAGCCATGCCCGCGATACCGAAGCCATGGCCGAGCAGACCGGCGATGCTTGCGGTGTTTACCTGGTGCCAGCTTTCACCGGCCTGGGCGCACCGTACTGGGACCCGAAAGCCCGTGGCGCGATTTTCGGCCTGACTCGCGACACCGGGATCAAGGAAATCGTCACCGCCGGCCTGCAGTCGGTGTGCTACCAGACCCGTGACCTGCTCGAAGCCATGCGCCAGGACGGCGCCGCTGAGCCCAGCGCACTGCGGGTCGATGGCGGCATGGTGGAAAACAACTGGGTCATGCAATTTCTCGCCGACATCCTTGGGGTGCCGGTGGAGCGTCCGGAAGTCACCGAGACTACAGCGCTCGGTGTGGCCTATCTGGCCGGCCTGCAAGCCGGGCTGTACAAGGATTTGGCGAGCATCGCGCGGCATTGGCATCGTCAGCAACGATTCGAGCCGCGTATGGCTGACAGTCATCGCAATAAACTCTACGGTGGTTGGCTGGATGCGGTGAAAAGAGTGCGCAGCGAAGGCTGAGGGTGGTAAAACTGCCAGTAATCCGGTCTTTCGTGGGGCTTTGGATGTCGAAATGCCGCTGGCTGGTTGTGCGTGGGTGTGTGCTGGTACTGCTCGGCTGTGCCGGTTGTTTGCGGGCTGAGACGCTGGTGATTGCCGGCGATATCTGGTGTCCGGTGAATTGTCAGCCTGGATCCGAGCGGCCGGGTATCTTCGTTGAGCTGGCGCGGGAGATCTTTGCCGAGGCGGGCATTGAGGTGCAGTACAAGGCCCTGAACTGGGCGCGTACCTTACAAATGGTGCGGCGTGGCGAGTTGAATGCGGCCGTCGGTGCTGGTGTTGAAGATGCACCGGACTTTCTTTTTGGTACTACGCCTGTGGCATCGTCGCGCAACTGCTTTTTCACCCGGCAGGCGTCCTACTGGCGTTTTACCGGTATTGCCTCGCTCGCCGGGCAACGCCTCGGGGTGATCAATGACTACAGTTATGGCGATCAATTGAATGCCTACATTGCGTTGCATCATGGTGATAGTGAACGCATTCAGATTGCCGCTGGCGACACTGCGCTGACGTTGAACATCAGCAAGCTCACCCATGGCCGTGTCGATGTGGTGTTGGAAAACGCCTGGGGTATGCAAGCCATGTTGGCCAGCCTGGGGCACACTGGCGAGTTGCGCGAGGCCGGTTGCCGCGTGCCGGATGTGCCGATCTACCTGGCATTTTCGCCAGTGCTGGCGTCCAGCCCACGCTATGTTGCGCTCTTCGAGCAGGGTGTGCAGCGCTATCGCGCTAATGGCCGTTTGCAGGCCTTACTGGATGCTTATGGGGTGCAGAGGCCCTGACTGTTGGACGGCTGTCGTGAGGCTCGGTGTTAATGGCCTGCTGTATGGCTGTAATTGGCCGCTGCTGTAGTGGGCAGGCGGAGCCTGTTTTCGGCATGCTTTAACGTGCGAAGAATCCGGAGTGCGCCCCATGCAGCTTGAATTCCACCAGGTCGATGCCTTTGCTACACAACCATTTACCGGCAACCCGGCGATGGTTTATCGCCTGGACAGCTGGCTTGACGATGCCTTGATGCAGCAGATTGCCGCCGAGCACAACTTGGCGGAAACCGCCTTTGTGGTGAAGGAAGGCGCAGCTTGGCATATCCGCTGGTTTACCCCAACGGCAGAGGTGCCGCTGTGTGGCCATGCCACCCTGGCCACTGCTCATGTGCTGTTCGAGGTCTACGGTGAGTCGGGCGATGTGCTTGATTTTACCTGTCTCTCCGGCGCACTGCGGGTCAGTCGCGCTGGCGCCAAGCGGGTACTGGATTTCCCCGTGCGCCGCGCGCAATCGTGCGACTTACACGCAGACGTTGAGCGGGCGCTGGGCTTGCCGGTAGATAGCGTGTTGGCATTGCATGAGGGGCAGGGAATCCAGGAGTTGCTGGCGATTCTACCGAGCGAGGCTGTAGTGCGGGCTTTGCAGCCTGATCTGGCAGCTGTAGCCACGTTGCCGGGGTTGGGCTTGCTGGTCAGCGCCCCCGGTGAGCAGCATGATTTCGTCTCGCGTTACTTCGCGCCGTCTATCGGTATCAATGAAGATCCGGTAACCGGTTCGACCCACTGCATCCTTACCCCCTACTGGGCGCAGCGTTTGGGCAAGACCCGGCTCGGTGCGTTCCAGTGTTCGGCGCGTGGCGGCGAGTTGCACTGTGAGTTGGTTGGCGAGCGGGTGAGGATTGCCGGCCAGGCGCTGTTGATTGCCAGTGGCCGGTTGCTGTTGGGGTGAGTCAGCTGTCGCTGCTGTAGCGACGCACGCCCGACTCACCCAGGTTGACCTGGGCGGCGATGCTGCCGGGTGCGGCAAACACCACCAGATGGTCGGCGGCCACGCGAATGCCGACCTGCTGGCCGGGCAAGTGATCGGCGTGGCTGGGGAAGATTGATTCCAGTTGGCTACCGGTTGGTAATTGCAGGCGATACAAGGTCGCTGCGCCGAGGAAAGTCTTGCCGACGATCAGCGCCTTTTGCGTGCTGTCCGGGTCATAGACGATATCGTCTGGACGTAGTAGTACGTCGACCGCGCTGCCGGTTGGCCAGTTATAGGCACGGTTGCCACGAATCATGCCCAGTTCGGTCTGTACAGAGTCCGGGCTGAGCAACTGGCCACGAATAAAGTAGCCTTGGCCGATAAAGCTGGCGACAAACGGGGTCAGTGGTTCGTGGTAGAGATTGAAGGGCGTGTCCCACTGTTCAAGTTTGCCTTCCTTGAACACGCCGACGTGATCGCTGACGGCGAAGGCTTCCTCTTGGTCGTGGGTCACCAGAATTGCGCTGGTGCCGCGCGCCTTGAGGATGTCGCGTACCTCATGGCTCAAGCGCCGGCGCAGTTCGCCATCCAGGTTGGAGAACGGCTCATCAAGCAGCAGCAATTGTGGTTCCGGTGCCAGCGCACGTGCCAGTGCCACGCGTTGCTGCTGGCCGCCGGACAGCTCATGCGGGTAGCGCTTGCCGAGATGGTCGAGTTTGACCAATTCCATCAGTTCCTGAGTAACCCGCTCGCGGTTGGGTTGCTTGCGGATGCCGAAGCCGATGTTTTCGGCCACGCTCAGGTGCGGGAACAGTGCGTAATCCTGGAATACCATGCCGATCCGGCGTTTCTCCGGGGCCAGGGTAAAACCGGCTTTCGAGATGACCTGGTCGGCCAGCTGGATCTCGCCTTCCAGCACCGGTTCAAAGCCGGCAATGGCGCGCAATGTGGTGGTCTTGCCGCAGCCTGATGGGCCGAGCAGGCAGCCGATATCGCCGGCATTCAGGTGCAGGTTGAGGCTCTGCACCACCTTGTGTCCGGGGTAGCCGCAGCTCAGCTCGCGCAGGTTTAGCAGAGGTTGGCTCATGCGTGGTGGTACGCCGGCTCAACCAGAAATTCGAGCAGCGCTTTCTGCACATGCAGGCGATTTTCTGCTTGGTCCCAGGCTGCCGAGCGCGGGTCGTCGAGCAGATCCTCGCTGATTTCCTCGCCGCGGTGAGCCGGTAGGCAATGCAGGAACAGCACGTCTTCGGCGGCGGCATCCAGCAGGGCGCGGTTGACCTGGTAGGGCTGGAACAGCTTGAGGCGCTCGGCGGCTTCGTCTTCCTGGCCCATCGAAGCCCACACATCGGTGCTCACCAGGTGTGCGCCGGCAACGGCGGCAAGCGGGTCACGCAGAATCTGTACGCGCTCGCCGGCGGCAGCGAGGAACGTGGCGTTCGGCTCATAGCCCTCGGGGCAAGCGACGCGCAGTTGGAAGTCAAACTGCATGGCCGCTTCTATATAGGAATTACACATGTTGTTGCCGTCACCGATCCAGGCCACGGTTTTGCCTTTGATGCTGCCGCGATGCTCCTGATAGGTTTGCATGTCGGCCAGCAGCTGGCAGGGGTGCAGGTCATCGGACAGGCCGTTGATCACCGGCACGCGCGAGTTGGCGGCGAATTCGGTCAGGGTGCTGTGGGCGAAGGTGCGGATCATCACCGCATCGAGCATGCGCGACATGACGATGGCTGCATCGCCAATCGGTTCGCCACGGCCCAGTTGCGTGTCACGCGGCGACAGGAAGATGGCCTGACCGCCGAGCTGGATCATGCCGGCTTCGAACGACAGGCGGGTGCGGGTCGAGGCCTTCTCGAAGATCATGCCCAGTACGCGATTCTTCAGCGGCTCGAACAATACGCTGCGGTTACGCAAGTCCTTAAGCTCCATGCCGCGTCGGATCAGCCCCACCAGTTCGTCCGGTGTGCAATCCATCAGCGAGAGAAAGTGTCTTGCGCTCATCATCAACTACCTTTTGACAGCAGGGCGCAGGTTCAATGGCCTGGTGGAATGCAAGAAACGGCAGAACCTGCGGCTGGGTGGCCGCACAATGCGACGAAACGGGGAAGTCGCGATCTTATAAGCAAACGCCGATCAGGCGCAAATTGCCTGCATGAGCCCGTTGAGCGGGGCAGTCGCCGAGACGTAGCTATCGGTCGACCTGATGCTGTGCAATTCACGCAGCGAACCCTGCTGGTGCAGTCTCCGAACTGTCGCCATAGTCATGCTTTGCGGTGCTGCGTACATCGAATCAAAACAAGAGGCTCGGCCATGACCAAAACCCTTCATCATCGTGCATGCCATTTGTGCGAAGCCATCTGTGGCCTGAGCATTGAAACCGAAGTGCAGGACGACGGTTCCACGCAGATCCGTTCGATCAAGGGCGATGCTCTGGACAGTTTCAGTCGCGGCCATATATGTCCCAAGGCCGTAGCCTTACAGGACATTCAGAATGATCCTGACCGCTTGCGTCAGCCGATGCGCCGGGTGGGGGATGAATGGCAGGCCATTGGCTGGGAGGACGCTTTCGTGCTGGTGGCCGAGCGTTTGAGTGCGATTCAGGCCGAGCATGGGCAGAACGCCGTAGCGGTGTATCAGGGCAACCCCAGTGTGCACAACTACGGCCTGATGACCCACAGCAACTACTTCCTTGGCCTGCTGAAAACCCGTAACCGTTATTCGGCTACCTCGGTTGATCAGCTGCCGCATCACTTGACCAGCCACCTGATGTACGGCCATGGCTTGCTGATTCCGATTCCAGATATCGATCACACCGACTTTATGTTGATCCTCGGCGGCAACCCGCTGGCATCCAACGGCAGCATCATGACCGTGCCGGATGTGGAAAAGCGCCTGAAGGCTATCCAGAAACGCGGTGGCAAACTGGTGGTAGTGGATCCACGGCGCAGCGAAACCGCCGCGATTGCCGACCAGCATGTGTTCGTTCGTCCGGGGCAGGACGCTGCCCTGCTGTTTGGCCTGCTCAATACCCTGTTCGAAGAAAACCTCGGCCGCGCCAGTCACCTGGCCGTTGATGGCCTGGATGACGTGCGTCAGGCGATTGCCGGTTTCACCGCCGAAAGCATGAGCGCCCAATGCGGCGTGCCGGCGCCAACGATTCGCCAGTTGGCGCGCGACTTTGCCGCTGCCGAATCGGCGGTGTGTTACGGGCGCATGGGTGTCTCCACTCAGGCGTTTGGTACGCTGTGTCAGTGGCTGGTGCAGCTGATCAATCTGGTCACCGGCAATCTGGATCGCGTCGGCGGTGTGCTCTGCACCGAACCCGCATTGGACCTGGTGGCTTCAACCTCTGGCGGGCACTTCAATCGCTGGCAGAGCCGGGTGTCCGGCTTGCCGGAGTACGGCGGTGAGTTGCCGGTGTCGGCCCTGGCCGAGGAGATGCTCACGGCCGGCGAAGGGCAGGTACGCGCGCTGGTGACGGTAGCCGGTAACCCGGTGCTGTCCACGCCCAATGGCCGGCAGCTGGAGCAGGCGCTCGATGGTCTGGAATTCATGCTCAGCATCGACTTCTACATCAATGAAACCACCCGTTATGCCGACCTGATCCTGCCGCCGACTGGGCCGCTGGAGCATGATCACTACGACACCACGTTTAATATGTTCGCGGTGCGCAATGTCACTCGCTTCAATGAAGCTGTGCTGGCCAAACCTGTAGGCGCGCTGCATGACTGGGAACTCTTCGTCGGTCTGGCCAAAGCCTTTGCCGCCAAAACGGGCGTGGAGCTGAAACCGACCATGGCCCCCGAGCAGATGATCGACATGGGGCTGCGGTTTGGTAGTTACGGCGACAAGTCAGAACATAAACTGTCGTTGGTTGCACTGCGTGAGCACCCGCATGGGCTCGACCTAGGGGCGCTTAAACCCAACCTGAGCGGTCGTCTGAAAACCGCCAATAAGCAGATTCAAGCGGCACCTGCGGTGATCATGGCTGATCTGCAGCGCTTTGCCGCGCAGCCAGCTGCCAAGGCGGATGAGCTGCTGCTAATTGGTCGCCGGCATGTGCGCAGTAATAATTCCTGGATGCATAACTACCACCGCTTGGTTAAAGGTAAGCCGCGCCATCAGCTGCTGATGCACCCAGCGGACTTGAGTCAGCGCGGGCTCACCGATGGCCAATTGGTGCGCGTGCGTTCGCGGATCGGGGTCATCGAAGTGGAAGTGGCTGCCAGTGAGGACATGATGGCCGGTGTGGTCAGCCTGCCACATGGTTGGGGGCATGCCCGGCCAGGCGTAAAGATGGCGATTGCCAGCGAGCAACCGGGGGCCAGCGCCAATGACCTGACTGATGAGCGGCAGCTCGATGCCCTGTCCGGCAATGCGGCGTTGAACGGCGTTCCGGTACAGGTTGAGGCTGCTTGACCGGCTGACATTCGGCGCAAGGAATGTGGCAGGGAAGGCCGAGCATTGCGCTCGGCTTTTCGCTACAATGCCGCCACCGTGCCGACCCGTGAGTCGGGAAGTTAAGTCCTGAGGTGCCCAATGGATATCATCGAAACTATCAAAGAACAGATCGGTAATAACACCGTTCTGCTGTACATGAAAGGCTCGCCGAACGCTCCGCAGTGCGGCTTTTCCTCCAAGGCAGCGCAGGTTGTGATGGCCTGTGGCGAAAAATTCGCTTATGTCGACATTCTGCAGAACCCGGAAATTCGCGCCAATCTGCCGAAGTATGCCAACTGGCCAACGTTCCCGCAGCTGTGGGTCGGTGGTGAACTGGTCGGCGGCAGTGACATCCTGGTGGAAATGTTCCAGAAGGGTGAGCTGCAAACCCTGATCAAGGACGCTGTGCAGAAAGCCGACGCCTAAATCGGTCGTGCATAAACAACAAACCCCGCCAAGTGCGGGGTTTGTTGTTTATGGCGTAAGCGTTTGGCTTATTCGTCCATCTGCGACTGCAGGTAGTTCTGCAGGCCCACGGCTTCAATCAGGCTGAGCTGGGTTTCCAGCCAGTCGATGTGGTCTTCCTCGGAGCAGAGGATTTCTTCAAGCAGTTCGCGGCTGGCGTAGTCGCCGATGCTTTCGCAGTAGGCAATCGCTGCTTTCAGATCAATGTGCGCCTTGTGTTCGATCTTCAGGTCGCACTCAAGCATTTCCTTGGTGTTTTCACCGATCAGGATTTTGCCGAGGTCTTGCAGGTTGGGCAGGCCTTCAAGGAACAGGATGCGCTTAATCAGCTTGTCCGCGTGCTTCATCTCATCGATGGACTCGTGATACTCGTGCTCGCCGAGTTTTTTCAGGCCCCAGTCTTCGTACATGCGCGCGTGCAGGAAGTACTGGTTGATCGCGACCAGCTCGTTACCGAGGATCTTGTTCAGATGCTGGATGACTTTCTTGTCGCCTTTCATGTCTGCGTCTGCCTTGCAAGGGAGTTGGCTTTAAATTCTGGGCTGATGATTTTCGACTGTCAAACCTAAGTATTTGAATTCAAAGCGAAAATTAATATAAATACGAATGTTTAAGTTATGCATTTGGGCGCTAAGGTATTGAATTTAAGGCATAAAAAAACCGGACACGTGGTCCGGCTCTCTTTGTGCGCGATGTGCTAGTCAATCATGCCGCAACAAAATTTGCTGGGTAAGCACGTGCTGCCTGACTGCTCTGGACTTCGCTGAGGGTTTCACGCACTACCTGTTTGGCCAGGCAAGCACACTTGCCGCACTGGCTGGCGACACCCAGGGTGGCCCGCACGTCACGGTAGCTGCAGCAGCCTTCGTAAATGGCTTCGCGAATCTGACCGTCAGTTACACCTTCACAGAGACAGACGTACATGATTGATGCTCGTGGCTGGGTGGTGAGATGCGAAAGATACTAATGTTAATGAGAATGCTTGTCAAAGCTGAATGTGATTGTCTGATGAATGGTGTCTGTGTACGTGAGGGGCGTTGGGGTTGCTGAACTGTTCTGAGTCGTGTGACTGATCCTCGCTTAGCGGTTTATCTGTGGCGCTTGCATCTCCCATGCGCACGGTTCGGCGTGATGGCGGCAGGCTGAAGGTTGCCGCTCTGTTTGCCAGTAGGCGGAAAGGCTTTGCCGCTTTCCCTCGGATTTACCTGCAGTATCCGATTAAGTGATTGAAATATTTGAATAAAATTTAGTGGCACAAGCTTTGCTTATGGTCTTGCACGGAAAACAGCAACGCCATCAGGCAAAGGTTTCTGACCATGAGCATCAGTTTTGACCGGGCACTCGGCATTCATGAACAGGCTCTCGGCTTTCGCGCCCAGCGTGCCGAAGTGCTGGCCAACAACATCGCCAACGCGGATACGCCGCATTACAAGGCGCGCGATCTTGAGTTCGCCAGTGTGCTGGCTGAGCAAAGCGCCAAAAGTCAGCGTGGTCAGATCAGCTTGAACCGTACCAACAGCCAGCATATTCCTGCTGAGGGGCTGGTGTCGGCCGATGCCAGTCTGGCTTACCGCACGCCGCTGCATCCTTCAATTGACCAGAACACGGTCGACCTGCAACTGGAACAATCCAATTACGCTGAAAACTCGGTGCAGTTCCAGGCCAGCTTTACCTTCCTCAACAGTAAGTTCAAAGGGCTGGTCAATGCCCTTCGCGGCGAATAACAGGAGCCTGATGCCATGTCACTTGCCAGTGTTTTCAATATCGCCGGGATGGGAATGAGCGCGCAGAGCACTCGTCTCAATACCATTTCCAGCAACATTGCCAATGCCGAGACGGTCTCCTCAAGCATTGATCAGACCTATCGCGCCCGCCATCCGGTATTTGCCACGGTTTTTGAGTCTGCCCAGGGCGGCGACCGCGGCTCGCTGTTTGCTGATCAGGATAATGCCGGGGTTGGGGTTCAGGTGCTGGGGGTGGTTGAAGATCAGAGCAGCCTGATGCCGCGTTATGAGCCCAATCATCCCTCGGCAGATGAAAAAGGCTACGTGTACTACCCCAATGTCAACGTGGTGGAGGAGATGGCCGACATGATTTCTGCCAGCCGGGCCTTCCAGACCAACACTGAAATGATGAACACCGCCAAGCAGATGATGCAGCGCGTACTGACCCTGGGTCAGTAAGCCCGTGAATAAAAGGAGCACATACCCATGAGTACGGTTGGCGATGTGAGTGCTTCGGCGCTCGATAAGTACCAGATCAAGAATGAAACCAAGACCAACAAGGAGCTGGGCAAGAATGAGTTCCTTAACTTGTTGGTGGCGCAGTTGAACAACCAGAACCCTCTTGAGCCGCAAGGCAATGGTGAGTTTATCGCTCAGCTGGCCCAGTTCAGTCAGGTGGAGGGTATTGAAAAGCTCAATACCAGCATGAGTTCGCTGCTCAGTGGTTATCAGTCTTCGCAGGCCCTGCAGGCGTCATCCCTGGTCGGGCGCAAGGTCATCGTTCCCAGTGAAAAGGCGGTTGTGGATACCAGCCAAAGCTTCAAGGCCAGTCTGGTGCTGCCAGCAACCAGCAGTAACGTCTATGTCAACGTTTATGACAGTGCGGGTGCTGCGGTCAGTCGAGTCAATCTGGGGCAGCAGGCGGCTGGAAATGTCAGCTTTATATGGGATGGCAAGGATGCGAGTGGCAAGGTGTTGCCGCCGGGTACCTACAAATTTGAAGCGCAGGCCACTTACGCCGATGGCACCAAGGGCCTTTACACCATGTTGCCGGCCAACGTTGACAGCGTCACGTTGGGGGGCAAGGAACTGATGCTTAATCTGGCCGGGCTGGGAGCTGTTCCGCTCTCCAAGGTCCAGGTCATCGGCCAGTAATTCAGCGAATTTAATGGCCGGGAGTTCCGGCAAAGGAGATATCCATGTCCTTCAATATCGGTTTGAGTGGGCTGCGTGCGGCAACCAGTGATCTCAATGTGACGGGCAACAATATTGCCAACGCGGGCACGGCGGGCTTCAAACAGTCACGTGCCGAATTTGCCGATGTATATGCGGCCTCTGTATTGGGTACAGGCTCAAACCCGCAGGGTAGCGGCGTTTTGCTGGCTAACGTTTCGCAACTGTTTAACCAGGGCAATATCAACTACACGCAGAACGCCCTGGATCTGGCGATCAACGGCAATGGTTTCTTCCAAACCAGCAACAATGGTGATGTCAGCTACACCCGTGCCGGTTACTTCGGTACGGATCGTGATGGCTTCATGGTCAACAATTTCGGTTACCGCCTGCAGGGCTATACGGTGGATGCGGCCGGTAACCTGCAAAACGGTATTGTCGGCGATTTGCAGATTGAAACAGCGAGCCAGGAACCGCGGGCGACTGAGAGTCTGGAGCAGGTCTACAACCTGAACTCCACCAATTTGGTACCGACCACCGTGCCGTTTAACCCGGCAGACCCCACGTCGTATAACTCGTCGACTTCGACCAATATCTATGACAGTCAGGGTAACGCCCACGTATTCACCCAGTATTTCCTCAAAACGGGGCCTAATACCTGGAACATGAACGTGCTGATTGATGGGCGCAACCCAACCAACCCGACGCTTACGACGCCATCGACAGTGCCTTTGACCTACACCGCGTCGGGTCAACTGAATGTGCCGGCCCTGATTGCCTCTACGCCGACAGGTTTTACCGTGGATGCCAATGGCGTGATCCAGTTGAGCACCTGGGTGCCGGCGGCGCCTAACACGGCTGTACCGCCGGTGTGGGGGCCCAACGGTGCGAGCGCCAGTGCCACTGGTATTGGCATCGATATTCGCAAGTCGACACAGTTTGCCAGCAGTTTTGCGGTTAACCGGGTGAGTCAGGACGGTTATACGACGGGCCAGCTTTCCGGCTTGGAAATTGACGACACCGGGGTGATCTTCGCGCGCTACACCAATGGCCAGTCGAAGGTGCAAGGGCAGGTGGTGTTGGCCAACTTTGCCAACGTGCAAGGATTGACGCCGGTGGGCAAGACCGCCTGGGTGCAGTCATTCGAATCGGGTGAGCCGGTACGAGGCACGCCGCGCAGTGGCACTCTGGGGGCATTGCAATCGGGGGCTCTGGAGGACTCCAACGTGGAGTTGTCGGATCAGTTGGTCAACCTGATCGTTGCTCAGCGTAACTACCAGGCCAACGCCAAGACCATTGAAACCAACAGTGCGGTCACCCAGACCATCATTAACCTGCGCTGATAGGTGTATAGGTCTGTCATGAGCGGCAAAAGCACGCCGCTTTGACGCTGAGAGGGCTCCTGATGGAGCCCTTTCTTTTTTTAAAAGCTTTATTAATCAGTAGCTTGTGGTTTTTTTCGAATGCTGGCACAGCCATTGCTTTATCACCTGCATAGAGCAGCGGGCGGTAAGCCCAACTCGGAGAATAACCATGGACAAGATGCTGTACGTCTCCATGACGGGGGCCCACAACAACACCCTGGCCCAGCGAGCCCACGCCAACAACCTGGCAAACATTTCCACCAGCGGTTTTCGACGGGATTTTGAACAGGCCCGCTCAATGCCGATTTTTGGTGACAGTTATCCGGCACGCGCTTATGCCATGAGCGAGCGTCCGGGGACCGACTTTACGCCAGGCTCCTTGCAGGAGACGGGGCGTGATCTCGATGTGGCTGTGGGTGGTAAAGGCTGGCTGGCGGTTCAGGCACCCGATGGCGGTGAAGCCTACGTCCGCACTGCCAGTCTGAATGTCGATGCATTGGGCATGTTGCGCACCGGCAATGGTTTGCCGGTGATGGGCAATGCCGGGCCGATTGCCGTGCCGCCTGAGCAGAAAATCGAGATTGGCAAGGATGGCACCATCAGTATTCGTGCGCTTGGTGAGGCGCCCAGTGTACTGGCCGAGGTGGACCGTCTGAAGCTGGTGAACCCGGATTTGAAGCAGATGGAGAAGGGCACCGATGGCCTGATTCGCTTCAAGGGGCAAGAGCCGGTGCTGGCTGATGCGACCATGGAAATCACCTCTGGATTTCTTGAATCGAGCAACGTCAATGCGGTGGAAGAGATGACTGCGATTCTCTCCCTGTCCCGTCAATTCGAACTGCAAGTCAAGATGATGCGCACCGCCGAAGACAATTCGGCGGCTATGGCTCGCGTCTTGCAAATGACCTAATTATCAGCACGCGGCGCCGTTAAAACGACGCCCGAGGAGAATCGATATGCTTCCGGCACTGTGGGTCAGCAAGACCGGTCTGTCCGCTCAGGACATGAACCTGACCACCATTTCCAACAACCTGGCCAACGTTTCGACCACCGGCTTCAAACGCGATCGCGCCGAATTCGAAGATCTGCTGTACCAGATCCGTCGCCAGCCGGGCGGTCAGTCCAGTCAGGACAGTCAGCTGCCATCGGGTCTGCAGTTGGGTACCGGGGTGCGCGTGGTCGGCACGCAGAAGATTTTCACCGCTGGCAGCTTACAGACCACCGAGCAGCCTCTGGACCTGGCCATCAACGGACGTGGTTTCTTCCAGATTCTGTTGCCTGACGGCACGGTGTCCTACACCCGCGATGGTAGTTTCCACCTCAATTCCGATGGCCAGATGGTGACCTCCAATGGCTACGCCCTGGAGCCGGCCATTGTCCTGCCCAATGAGGTGCGTAGCTTTACCGTTGGTGAAGACGGCACCGTTTCGGTGACCACCACCGGTAACCCGCAGCCTCAGGTGGTGGGCAACTTGCAGACGGCGGACTTTATCAACCCGGCGGGTCTGGAAGCGATCGGCAACAACCTGTTTCTGGAAACCGCATCCAGCGGTGCGCCGCAAGTCGGCACCCCAGGCCTCAACGGTTTGGGTACCACGCTGCAGAACACCCTGGAAAACTCCAACGTCAGTGTTGTCGAAGAGTTGGTGAACATGATCACCACGCAGCGCGCCTACGAGATGAACTCCAAGGTCATTTCTACCGCTGACCAGATGCTCGGCTTTATTTCGCAAAATCTTTGATAGGTAAAGCGGGTTAGTCGCTCAGCGACAGGCTCGGCTTTGGATACGGCAAGGAATCGCTTGAACGGGTACTGGTGGCTCAGGTTGTACACCATCCCAGGCAACGCATGAGGTAATAGAGATGAACCGGCTGATAATCATAAGTGCACTGCTTGGCCCACTGGCCTTGAGCGGCTGTATGGCACCTGCAGCCAAGCCGGATGATCCCTATTACGCTCCGGTGATGCCGCGTACGCCGCTTCCGGCTGCGCAGAACAACGGTTCGATCTACCAGGCTGGTTTCGAAAACGGCCTGTTCGGTGATCGCAAGGCCTATCGGGTGGGCGACATCATCACCATCACCCTGAACGAGCGCACCCAGGCGAGCAAGAACACCAGCAGTAAGATCAGCAAGGACAGTTCTGCCAACCTGGGCGTGCCTAATCTGTTTGGCATGACGGTAGCGCCAAAGAATCCGCTGGCCTCTATTGGTGCTCTGGGTATGACCAACGACACCCTGGGCCTGGATGCCAGTTTTGATGCGACCCGCTCAGCGGATGGTTCCGGTCAGGCCGGACAGAGCAACAGCCTGAATGGTTCGATTACCGTATCGGTGGCCGAGGTCATGCCCAACGGCATTCTGCTGGTGCGTGGCGAGAAGTGGATGACCCTCAATACCGGCGATGAGCTGGTGCGGATTGCCGGCCTGGTGCGGGCCGATGACATCGCCACCGACAACACGGTGTCTTCGACCCGGATTGCCGATGCGCGTATCACCTACTCGGGTACCGGCGCATTTGCCGATGCCTCACAGCCGGGCTGGATGAGCCGGTTCTTTCTTAGCCCAATGTGGCCATTCTGAAGGTGGTCAACATGATGCTTAACAAATACCTGTGCGCCGCTTTTGCCTTGTTGCTGGCCACTGTTGCCCAGGCCGAGCGGCTCAAGGACCTGGCCAGCATTCAGGGCGTGCGCAGTAACCAACTGATCGGTTACGGCCTGGTGGTGGGGCTCAATGGCAGTGGTGACCAGACCACGCAGACGCCGTTCACCGTACAAACCTTCAACAACATGATGGCGCAGTTCGGCATCAAGGTGCCGCAGGGCGGCAACGTACAGCTGAAGAACGTGGCAGCCGTCTCGGTGCATGCGGACCTGCCACCCTTCGCCAAACCCGGACAAACCATCGATATCACCATTTCCTCGATTGGTAACGCCAAGAGCCTGCGTGGCGGCAGCTTGCTGATGACCCCGCTCAAGGGCATTGATGGCAATGTCTACGCCATTGCCCAGGGCAATCTGGTGGTGGGTGGTTTTGATGCCGGCGGTGCGGACGGTTCGCGGATCACGGTCAACGTGCCTTCGGCAGGTCGTATTCCGGGCGGGGCAACCGTTGAACGACCGGTGCCAAGTGGTTTCGATCAAGGCAACAGCCTGACCCTCAATCTCAATCGGCCAGACTTCACCACCGCCAAGAACATCGTCGATCACATTAATGAGTTGCTCGGCCCAGGCGTTGCGCAGGCTCTTGATGGCGGTTCGGTCCGGGTGAGTGCCCCGCTCGATCCGGGGCAGCGTGTTGATTACCTGTCGATTCTGGAAAATCTTGAAGTCGAGATCGGCCAGGCCGTTGCCAAGGTCATCATCAACTCGCGCACCGGCACCATTGTCATTGGCCAGAACGTGCGTGTGCAACCAGCTGCGGTTACCCACGGCAGTCTGACGGTGACCATTACCGAAGACCCCATCGTCAGCCAGCCAGACCCCTTGTCGGGTGGGCAAACCGCTGTTGTTCCGCGCTCGAAGGTCAATGCGGATGAAGAAGCCAAGCCGATGTTCAAGTTTGGTCCTGGGACCACGCTGGATGAAATCGTGCGTGCGGTAAATCAGGTGGGCGCATCGCCTTCCGACCTTATGGCCATCCTGGAGGCGCTGAAACAAGCTGGCGCGCTGCAGGCTGATTTGATCGTGATTTAAGGGAGCGCACGCTATGGACTCTCGTCTTTCAGCCGGTTTGCTCGGCGGCACCGCCAACGTCGACACGGGCGCGTACAACGATCTCAATCGCCTTAATCAGTTCAAGGTCGGCGGCGACAGCGAAAAGAACATCAAGAAGGTGGCTCAGGAGTTCGAGTCACTGTTTCTCAATGAAATGCTCAAGGCCATGCGCTCGGCCAACGAAGTGTTCGGTGAAGGCAACTTCATGAACAGCAACGAGAGCAAAACCTACCAGGACATGCACGACCAGCAACTGTCGGTTACCCTGTCCAATCACCAGAATGGCCTCGGCCTTGCCGATGTGCTGGTGCGGCAGATGTCGAAGATGAAGGATGCCAGCAGCCGACCGAATCCTTTTGCTCAGGTCAATGAACCCGTGCCGAGTGCTCCTAGCAAGCCCATGGCCAAGCTTGAGAGTGGCCGTGATGATGTGGCGCTGATCAATCAGCGCCGTCTGGCCTTGCCCGGCAAACTGACGGATCGCCTGCTGGCGGGCATTGTGCCTTCCGCCACGGCCGCCGAAGGGCAGGCGCTGGCGCAGAATGACTGGATTCCTGCCAAGTCCTTTGCGGCACCCACAGACAGCGCGCTGGCGCTCAATGGCGCGGATGCCATCACCGGTCGGCGTATTGCTCAGCCACCGCTGGCCCCGGGCAAGGCGGCTTTTGGCTCCAAGGATGAGTTTATTGCGGCCATGTTGCCGATGGCCGAGAAGGCCGCCGACAAGATTGGCGTCGACCCTCGTTATCTGGTGGCCCAGGCCGCACTGGAAACGGGCTGGGGCAAGTCGATCATTCGTCAGCAGGATGGCAGCAGCAGTCACAACCTGTTTGGTATCAAAACCCATGACAGCTGGGACGGTGAGTCGGCGCGTGTCTTGACCACAGAGTTCCAGGGCGGCAAGGCGGTTAAAGAAGCCGCGTCCTTTCGCGCCTATGAGTCCTATGCGCACAGCTTCGAAGACTATGTGAGTTTCCTGCAGGGCAATGGCCGCTACGAGAAAGCCCTGGCCGTGACGGATAAGCCCGAGCAGTTCGCGCGTGAGCTGCAGAAAGCCGGTTATGCCACCGATCCGCAGTATGCCCGCAAGATTGCTCAAATCGCGCGGCAGATGCAGACCTATCAAACAGTTGCGGCAGTCAGTACGCCGTCCATCAGCGGATGATGAATCATGGCTGACTTACTCAATATTGGCCTTTCGGGTCTGGCTGCCAACAAGACGGCACTGTCGGTTACCGGTCACAACATCACCAACGTCAACACCCCCGGCTTTTCACGGCAAGAGTCGGTGCAGGCTACGCGCACTCCGCAATTCAGTGGCGCAGGCTACATTGGCTCGGGCACCACGTTGGTGGATGTGCGGCGTATCTATAACGAGTTTCTGACGACGCAGGTGCGCAGCAGCACGGCGCTCAACAGTGATGTGCAGTCTTACCTGAGTCAGATTAACCAGCTCGACTCCTTGCTGGCAGGCAGTACCACGGGTGTCAGCCCGGCGCTGAAAAAGGTCTTTGCTGCCCTGCAGACGGCCGCCGAAGACCCCGCCAATATTCCAGCCCGGCAACTGGCATTGTCCGAGGCCGAAGGGTTGGCCAAACGCTTTAATACGGTCTATGACCGTCTCTACGAGCAGAACGCTTTTATCAACAAGCAGTTGTCGGCGGTGACTGACCAGGTCAATCAGCTGGCGACCTCGATTGCCGGTTACAACGATGCGATTGCCGTGGCTGCAGCGAACGGCAAAGAGCCCAATGACCTGCTTGATGCCCGTGAGGAAGCGGTACGCAAGCTGGCAACTTTTATTGGCGTGACAGTGGTTGAGCAGGATAACAACAGTTACAACCTGTTCATCGGTTCCGGCCAGCCGCTGGTTGTGGGTAGTCAGGCCTCGCGGCTGGACGTGGTGCCGGGCTTGTCGGACCCGCTACGCAGCGAAGTTGAGTTTGTCAGTGGTAACTCACGCCAGGGCATCACCTCGCTGATCACCGGTGGTGAGATGGGTGGTCTGATTCGTTACCGCGAAGATGTACTGGATACCACGCTCAACGCGGTTGGGCGTCTGGCGCTGTCCGTGACTGACCAGGTCAACCGCCAGTTGGGGCAGGGGCTGGACCTTAACGGGCAATTCGGCAATGGCCTGTTTCGTGATCTGAACGACACTACGCTGATCGGGCAGCGCAGCCTGGCCCGGCTGGGCAACAGCAACAGTACAGCCAACCTCAATGTTTTTATCCGAGACACCACTCAGCTGACCACCAGTGACTATGAGGTGGAGTTCACCAGCGCGACGAATTACACCGTACGCCGGATCAGTGACGGCACCGGTTTCGGTCCGTTCGATATCACGGTCGTTCCGGCGCCCGAGTTTGATGGTGTGTCGCTGAGTGTGGCCAGCGGGACCTTCGCGGCCGGCGACCGCTTTCGTATTATGCCTACCCGCAATGCCGGTCAGGATATTCGTGCCGACATGAAACGGCCTGAAGAGCTGGCGTTTGCTGCACCCCTCAAGGCTCAGACCAGCCCGGCCAACAAGGGCACCGGGGTGATCACTCAGCCGACGTTGGTCACTGCAATAAACATCTATGACCCTGTCGCGCAAAGCAATCTGGAAACCAGCCTGCGCAATGCGCCGCCGCTGCGCATTGTGATGGGTGCCGGTGGCGGTGCGACGCAGAACTACAGTGTGGTCGATATCAACGGCAACACCATTGATACCGGTGTCATCGTGCCGGGACAAAACAACAAGCTGACCATCACCGTGCCCGCGACTGCCGGGCCGCCCGCCGTACCTGTGCCGTTTGACTATGAAGTGTCGATCAGTGGTCGGCCGCAGGCCGGTGACAACTTCTCGGTGTCGTTTAACACCAACGGCGTTTCGGATAACCGCAACGCCCTGAAGTTGATCGATCTGCAGAATCGCACCACGATTGGTATCAACCCGTTGGCGCCAACCACCACCGGCTCCAGTTTTACCGATGCCTATGGTGACCTGGTTGAGCGTGTGGGCACCTTGACCAGTCAGTCCCGTGTTGATGGCGAAGCCACCAACGCTATTCTCAAGCAGGCCACCGATAACCGCGACTCGGTTTCGGCGGTCAACCTGGATGAAGAGGCGGCCAAGCTGATTCAGTTCGAGCAGTACTACCAGGCCTCGGCGCAGATCATTCAAGTTGCCCGTAACCTGTTCGATACTCTGATTAATGCGTTCTGAGGCGCGGTTTGGCGTGCTGAGAGAACCTTGAGGTTAGCTTTATGGTCATGCGCATTTCTTCGATCCAGGCGTTCAATAACGGTGTTAATGGTCTTGGGCGCAACTATTCCAATGTGATCCGCACGCAAGAGCAGATCAGCAGCGGTAATCGCATCCTGACGCCGGCCGACGATCCGGTGGCCTCCGTGCGCCTGCTGCAGCTTGAGCAGCAGCAAGCCGTGCTGGGGCAGTACAAGGAAAACCTCACTGCCGCGAAAAATAGCCTGACCCAGGAGGAAACCACGATCAACTCAGTGGTGACCGTGCTGCAACGGATCCGTGAGTTGGCCGTTCAATCCGGGGGCGGCGCGCTGTCGGCCGAAGACCGTAAATCCCTGGCCAAGGAGTTGAGCGAGCGTGAAGGCGAATTGCTGAACCTGATGAACAGTCGCAACGCCCGTGGCGAGTACCTGTTCAGTGGTTTTATCGGCAAGACCGAGCCGTTCCTGCGTAACCCCGACGGCACTTACTCCTACCAGGGTGACGAAGGGCAGCGCAGCTTGCAGGTGGCGACATCCAGTAATGTGGCCATCAACGACAACGGCAAGCGCCTGTTCGAGGATGTCAGCAATGCCAACCGGGTGTTGAAAACCCTGGGCATCAATAACCCAGCGCTGCCGACACCGCCGTTGCCAGCCACCAACATTCCGGCCCTGCCTGCGGCAGATCAGCGGATGTTCATGTCACCCGGACTGGTGCAGGACAGTCAGGCGTTCAATGCCAGCTTCCGCACGGGCGAGCCGTATTCGATGGCGTTTGTCAGCGGCAAGGAATTTCGCATCTATGACAACACCGGTGCTGATGTCACCTCAGAGGTGCCAGGCGGTGGTTTGATTGATCCGCTGGTCAATAGCGGCAATACCATCAACTTTCGCGGTATGCGGTTTCAGCTGGATGTGGTGCTGAAGCCCGGCGACAACCCCCTGGATCTCGATAATCTGCTGGCCGATACCGCAACCCCGGGTGCGCCGGGGATCAACACCCACACCTTTACCCTGCGGTCGTCACCGACCGAGTTTGCCGTAAATCGCTCATCGACCAACAATTCGGCGGCGATTGTTGCGCCGTCTGGTATCAGCAACCAGGCGACTTTTGACAGCCAGTTTCCGACCTCGGGGGTTGTCCTGCGGTTTACCAACGCCACCAACTACGAGGTTTATGCGCAGCCTGTCGGCCCTGGAAGCCCCGTGCTTGCAACCGGCACAGCTGCGGGTCCTTACCCCTCTACCTTTACTGTCTTCGGTGCTGACTTCACGGTCTCTGCGCCGGCTGCGGCGGGTGGCGGCGATGAATTTGGCGTGCAGCCGCAGTTTCAGGAACAACGCAGTATTCTGAACACGATCAGCCGCCTGCGTCAGGCGCTTGAGTCGGCCCCTTCTTCTGCGGCCGGCAATCTGGGTGTGCGCGATGAAGTCGCCATTGCCTTGACCAACCTCGACAATGGTTTGGGCAAGGTCCTGGAGGTGCAGACCGAGATTGGCGCCCGGATGAACCTGATCGAAACCACCCAGATCGATAACGAGGACGTCACGTTGGTAAACAAGTCTGTCCAGGCCGATCTGCGCGAGCTGGACTACGCCGAGGCGCTTTCGCGTCTGTCCTTCCAGACGGTGGTGCTGGAGGCGGCACAGCAGAGCTATGTGAAGATTGCCGGGCTGAATTTGTTTAACCGTCTGTAATCAGGTCAGCCGCCGCGCTCTGGACGGAATGTTCTGCCGCTGTACTACCCTGCATGAATGCTTGGCTGGTTATTTGCATTAGCCGGAGAAGCGTGGACATTCGCGTCAGAATCCATTTCTCCTGGTAACAGTAAGGCTAGGCATGAATAAGGGCACAGAGCGCCGCGTGGCGTTTTCCAGCAAGGCACGAACGCTTGATGGCCTTAGAGGCCTTCTGAGCTGTGCCAGTCTGTTGTCTCAGCATGTGTTCTCGGTGGGTGAATGGCGACAGGCGCCGGATAGTTGCCTTAGACGGATTATTGACGCGGGCTGGGCCTCTATGGCGGTGCGGAGCTCAAGCGTGCGTGAAGACGCCGCTAATGCGTCAGCAGCCGGTCAGTTCGAGTCCTGTTTGGCTGTGGCGCCTGCCGGCTTGCAGGACGCCATCTATGCGGTCATTGCCTCCATGGGAGGCGAGCACGCCAGCGCTGCCGACGAAGTTTTCGTCCAGCCCATGCTTGAAAATGTCAGGACTGCCGGTGTGGCGTTCGGTGTGGAGCCGAGTTCGGCCGCGCCGTATTTCGTCATTAATTACGACTCCAGCAGTGGCCGTACTGACAGCGTGACGTCAGGCGATTCCAATGAGCTGCATAACTTTTATGCACACCACAGTGCCGAGCAAATTCCGCAACCGCTGCAGCCGGTAGTGGCCATGTTGCGTGAGCTTCAGTGCCTGTTCGGGAGCACTGCGCTGGATGTTGAGTTCGCTGTCGATGCACAGGGCATCTTGTATTTGCTGCAAGTGCGTCCGCTCGTGCTTCAGGTGCCTGAAGTCGATGTGGCGACGCACACCCAGCTAGTGTCGCTGATCCGTGAGCGAATCCGTATCGGCCAGCGGCCACAGCTGTTTCTGCATGGCGAGCGTACGGTCTACGGCGTGATGCCGGATTGGAATCCTGCGGAAATTATTGGTGTACGTCCTAAGCCGCTGGCGCTGTCGCTGTACCGTGAATTGGTCACGGACATGATTTGGGCTTACCAGCGCAATAATTACGGTTACCGTAATTTGCGCAGCTTTCCGTTGATGCTGCATTTTCACGGGCTGCCTTATATCGATGTTCGTGTGAGCTTCAACTCGTTCGTGCCGCGCGATCTGGATGGAGCCTTGGCCGACAAGCTGGTCAATTACTACATCGAGCGGCTGGTGTCGGCGCCCAGCCTGCATGACAAGGTTGAGTTTGAAATCGTTTTCTCCTGCTACACGCTCGATCTGCCGCAGCGCCTTGAGCGCCTACGGGAGGCCGGGTTCAGTGAGGCGGAGTGCGCACAGCTGGCCGCTAGCCTGCGTGAGTTGACCAATCGCATCGTTGATAACAACACCGGGCTGTGGCGTTCTGACGAGGCCAAGCTGAAGGTCTTGCTGGCGCGCCGGGAAGAAATCCTCAGCGCCGACACTGATCCGGTGTCTCGCATCTACTGGCTGCTGGAAGATTGCAGTCGCTATGGCACCCTGCCATTCGCGGGTTTGGCCCGGGCAGGCTTTATTGCGGTGCAGCTGCTGCGCTCACTGGTTGCGGTGGGGGTGCTGGATGTTGAGGATTACAACGCTTTCCTCAATGGGCTGAATACGGTCAGTGGGCAGATGACGCGGGACTGGCAACAACTGGATCGCACCACATTCCTCAGTCGATACGGGCATTTGCGTCCGGGCACTTACGACATCCTCTCGCCGCGTTACGACGAGGCGCCTGAGCTCTATTTCGATTGGCAATCAAGCGGCCAGGAAACGGCGCATCAGAGTACGCCACGTTTTGCACTGTCGCTGGAGCAGATGCGTTCAATCAGTCGTCTGCTGGCTGAGCACGGGCTTGCCCATGACGTGGTTGGACTGTTCGACTTTCTCCAGGCCGGGATCGAGTTGCGTGAGTACGCCAAGTTCGTGTTCACCCGCAACCTTTCCGATGCACTGTCCCTATTTCGCGACTTTGGACGCAGCCTCGGCTTCAGTGAGGATGACATGGCATTCGCCAATATTCAGGTGATCAAGGAATTGCACGCTGCCAGTGCAGATCCTCACGAGTTGCTGGCAAGCAGCATTGCTGATGGTCGTCGCCGTTACGCGGAGACCTGCCAATTGATGCTGCCGCCGCTGATCACTGCGCCTGAGGATGCCTTGGTCTTTCACCTGCCGCAGAGTGAGCCTAATTTCATTACCCATGGCCAGGCCACTGGCAACGTAGTTTCGCATCATCAGCGTGATGAGCTCGTTGGTGCCATTGTCATGATTCCCAGTGCCGATCCGGGGTTTGATTGGCTGTTTTCGCACCGCATTGCCGGTTTTGTTACGGCCTATGGTGGTGTCAATTCGCACATGGCCATCCGTGCCAACGAGCTAGGTCTTCCGGCCGTGATCGGCGCCGGTGAGGCGCTCTACAACCGATGGGTGGTCGCGCGCGTCTTGAAGCTCGATTGTGCTGCGCGCCGTGTGGACATTCTGCGATGAAACCGGTGCTGCTCAGCCAGCGAGTTGAGTGCTTGCCTGCGCGTGGCGAGCGTCGTGACGCGCTTGACCAGCGGTTGGTGCACTGGTTGGCCGAGATGGGTGTGTTGGCAGTGCCTGTACCCAATAATCCTGCGCTGGTGGCGCACTATTGGGCGCAGGTTAAACCGGTGGCTGTTGTACTGTCCGGAGGCAATGATCTGGCCTGTTTGGGAGGCGATGCCCCCGAGCGCGATGCGACCGAGCTTGCACTGGTCAATCAGGCCCTGGCAGAGGGCTTACCGCTTTTGGGGCTGTGCCGGGGTATGCAGTTTCTGATCCGTTATTTCGGCGGCGAGCTGCAAGCGATTGAGGGGCATGTGGGTACGCGTCATCAGCTACAGATCGGCAACGCCTGGCATGATGTGAACAGTTACCATGGCTGGGGGGCTTATGCATTGCCTGATCCCCTGTGCGCCCTGGCGTATGCCGAAGATGGCTGTGTGGAAGCCATGCGTCACTCGAGCCTGCCGGTGCTTGGCCTGATGTGGCATCCGGAGCGTGAAACACCTTACAACCCGCAGGATGTCGCCCGGGTAAGCGATTTTCTGATGCAGCGCAGGTATATGGAATGAGAGGGCGCGGTTAAATGCGAGGTTTGATCCTGGCTGCTGGTCGAGGCAGTCGAATGAAAGCGCTGACCGACCATCAGCCCAAGTGTTTTGCCGTCCTGCATGGCCGGCGTTTGCTTGATTGGCAAGTGTCAGCATTACACGGCGCGGGTATTGAACACGTCGCTCTGGTGCGTGGGTATTGTGGTGAGGCTTTTGACCTTGATCTGCACTATCTGGAGAACCCGTTGTGGGCTAGCAGCAACATGGTGCGCACGCTGCTGGCGGCTGACGAATGGCTGTCTGGCGACGATTGCATCGTCAGTTACAGCGATATTGTCTACACCGCCAATACGGTGATGTCGCTCGCCGCTAACCCTGCGGCGCTGGCCATCGCCTATGACCCCAACTGGTTAACCTTATGGTCGCAGCGCTTCACTGATCCGCTGGCCGATGCGGAAAGTTTTTCCCTTGATCAGCAAGGTGACTTGGCGACGATTGGGGAGCGTTGCACATCCGTCGCGCAGATACAGGGCCAGTACATGGGCTTGCTGAAATTTACTCCGGCCGCCTGGGCACGCATCAGGCAATGGTTGTTGAGCCTGGAGGCGAGCGACGTTGATCGGCTGGATATGACGACTCTGCTGCGGCGGCTGTTGGCCACGGGCGAGCGTATAGCCGTGTCGCCAGTGGTGGGCCCCTGGGGCGAAGTGGACGCCTGTGAGGACCTTGAGCTCTATCACCGCCTGCTATCAGCCCAGGCCCTGGCCGGTGGCCCCCAATGAGCCGCGTGATCTGGATTACCGGATTGTCCGGTGCCGGCAAAAGTACGCTGGCGCGCGCGCTGACTGAACACCTGCGTGAGGGCGGGGATGCCGTCGTATTGCTGGACGGAGATGAGCTGCGCGAAGTGTTTGGGGCTGTAGCCAATAGTCAGGCCAATCACGGTCGTGAAGGGCGTCTTGGCTTGGCCATGCAATATGCGCATTTATGCCAGGTACTGGCCCGGCAGGGGCTCACTGTAGTCATCGCGACCATTTCGCTGTTCCGTGAAGTGCATGCCTGGAACCGTGAGCATCTGCCCGGTTATCGCGAGGTCTACTTGAAGGTACCGCTTGATGAGCTTCGTCGTCGCGATCCTAAAGGCCTTTACCAACGTTTCGATGCAGGTGAGATTCGGCATGTGGCCGGTCTGGATCTGCCTATCGATGAACCGCTGAGCGCAGATCTGATACTGGATTATCAGCCCGGCCTGTCGGTTGATCTCATGCTCCAAGCCCTTGTGAAACTAGCCGAACAAGAGATGCCAAGATGAAAACAGAATGGGACTATACCTCGCTCGCTGATGCCTATCTCAAGCGACCGGACTACGCGGATGCGGCAATTGATGCCATGTTGGCAATCGCCGGTTTAACGCAGGGGCGCATCTGCGATGTGGGTGCCGGTGTCGCGCATTTGACGCTGATGCTTGCCGCCCGCCAGTTTCAGGTGACGGCCGTTGAACCCAACGATGCGATGCGTGCCAATGGCATCAAACGCACCGCCAGCTTTGCCAACGTCAATTGGTTTGAAGGCACCGGCGAGCAGACCGGACAGCAGGATGGCCAGTTTGACATGGTCACTTTCGGTAGCTCGTTCAATGTGTGCGACCGCCCCAAGGCACTGCTGGAAACCGTGCGCATCCTCAAACCTGCTGGCTGGTTCGCGTGCATGTGGAACCATCGTCGTCTGGACGATCCGATCCAGAACGAAATCGAAAACATCATCAAGGCCGAGGTGTCAGGCTACGGCTATGGCACCCGCCGTGAAGACCAGACGGCCATCATCGATGGCAGCGGTCTGTTCGGCCCGGTGGTGCATCTGGATGCCAATGTGATGCATGAACAGTCCATCGAAGAGTGCGTTGAGGCATGGCGCTCTCACGCCACCCTGCAGCGTCAGGCTGGCGATCGTTTCTTGGCGGTGGTTGATGCCATTGAGCACTACCTTGCCAGCCTCAAGACTTCGCATATCCAGATCCCGTATTCGACTAACGTGTGGGTGGCTCAGCGTCGCTGAGCTACCAGTAGGTAACCCTATGCTGCCGATCAACGACCTGCACCGTCACAACCAGCCGTTGCTTGATGACTTGCAACGCGCAATGGAACGAGTCTTGCGGCGTGGTTACTACATCCTGGGGCCGGAAGGTCAGGCCTTTGAGCATGCGTTTGCCAACTATCTCGAGGTCGTGGATGCCGTGGCTGTGGGTAACGGTACCGATGCCCTGGAGTTGGCACTGCGCGCCCTGAAAGTTGGCCCTGGCGATGAGGTGATTACGGTCGCGAACGCTGGTATGTATGCCAGCAGTGCTATTCGGGCCGTGGGGGCAGAGCCGCGTTATGTGGACATCGAACCGGTGCACCTATTGATGGATGTCTCATTGGTTGCGCAGCTGATCGGGCCGCGTACGCGTGCAGTCATTGCCACTCACCTTTATGGTCGAATGGCGGATGTAGGGCGTTTGCGTGCGTTGTGTGATGGTGCCGGTATCGCGCTGATCGAAGATTGTGCTCAGGCCCATGGCGCTCGGCGTGATGGGCGAGCAGCCGGTGCCTGGGGGCACCTTTCAACGTTCAGTTTCTATCCAACCAAAAACCTGGGTGCGCTCGGCGATGGTGGCCTTGTTTCCGGTACGGATCATGAGGCCTTGGGCCGCGTGCGTCAGCTGCGTCAGTATGGCTGGGGCAGCAAGTATCAGGTGGTTGTTGGCGGCGGCCGCAATAGTCGTCTTGATGAGTTGCAAGCGGCCGTTCTCCTGGAGAAGTTGCCTCATCTAGACCGCTGGAATGAGCAGCGCAGGGACGTTGCCCGGGCATACCGCGCAGGGCTATCCAATCTCGGTTGGGTGTTGCCGGGTGAGCCTCATGACGATGATGTGTGCCATCTCTTTGTCGTGCAGCTGACGGCGCGTGATGAGGTACGCAAACGCCTCGCCGAGGCTGGTGTCGGCAGTGATGTTCATTACCCCATTGCGGATCATCTGCAGGGCGGTGGACAGGCTGAGGCCGTGTCTTTGCCTGTAACCGTAGCTGTTACGCCGCGCTTGATGAGCCTGCCATGTTTCCCCGAGCTGACTGAAACCGAGATATCGACAGTCATTGCTGCATGTCAGCAGGCTGTAAAAGGAGTCGCCTAATGAGTGGCTTTATGGTGCATCCTCAAGGGCTTTGTGAAACCGCTCATGTGGGCGAGGGAACTCGGATATGGGCGTTTTCCCATGTGTTACCGGGCGCCAGCCTGGGGCGTGACTGCAATATCTGTGACCATGTGTTCATCGAAAATGATGTTGTCCTTGGTGATCGCGTCACGGTTAAGTGTGGCGTACAGCTGTGGGACGGTTTGCGTATCGAGGACGATGTATTTATCGGTCCGAATGCCACTTTCACCAACGATCGCTTTCCTCGCAGCAAGCAATATCCCGAGCGGTTTTTGGCGACTAAGGTCGAACGAGGGGCGTCGATCGGGGCAAACGCCACCGTCCTTCCGGGGTTGACCATTGGCCGCTATGCCATGGTGGGTGCTGGCGCTGTGGTGACTCATTCAGTGCCGCCCTATGCAATTGTGGTAGGTAATCCTGCCCGCATCGTGGGGTATTCCACTACGGTTCCAGCGCAGGCGGATGCTGTGGCACCGACTCAGACTGATCAGCGATACGCGTCGCGCGTGAGTGGGGTCGTGCTCCAGCATTTCGCTCTTCATGAGGACATGCGTGGTGCATTAACCGTGGGTAGTTTTTCCAGTGAGATTCCTTTCGAACCGAAGCGCTACTTCATGGTGTTCAACGTTCCCAGCAAAGATGTACGAGGCGAACATGCACATAAAGTGTGTGAGCAGTTCTTGATTTGTACTCAGGGCACTGTTCGCGTGATGGCGGATGACGGCCATGCGCGAGAGGAGTTCCTCTTGGATAAAAACAATAAAGGGTTGTATCTGCCTGCCGGTATTTGGGCCAGCCAATATGCATATAGTGCGGACGCTGTTTTGCTGGTTTTTGCATCACACGATTACGACTCGCAGGACTACCTGCGCGATTACAGCGAGTTTCTGAACTGGATCGGTTCGCAGGGAGTGGGTGAATGAATCGAGAAGTTATCTGCTATTGCCTCCATACCTCGCACGTTCTCAACCTGGGGGGCATTCCAGAGCTGTTAGCCAAGCAGGGTTGGCGAGTGCGCTGTTACAACGCGTTTGCCCAAGCCGCGTTCCCTGGCGAGCTGCAAAAAGGCGTCGAATATCATTTTGAAACGTCCCAGCAGCAACTTGCTGCTGAGCAGGCAGATTTGTATTTGACGCCTCTTGTTGGGCAGTCCAGTCATTTCCCGCGTGGCGCCAAGCGGGTGCACTTTCTGGTGTCTCTTACCAGTTTGGAAGGTGTGTACGACGAGTCCATGTTCGATCACTTCGATGCGATTGTCTGTGCGGGTCGCCACCACATGGAAGAGTTTGCTGCGTTAGGTCAGCGCCGCGGCTGGGGTGGCAAGGTGCTGTTGCCAGTGGGGTATCCCAAGCTGGATGGCCAGCGTTGTGCCTTGGCGGCATCCAGCGATCATCCGCGCGAGGGGGCTACTACGGTGGTGTTTGCACCTACGCATGCCTATTACGTGAATCAGAGCTATTCGGTGCTGGGGCGCTATGGCGAACAGCTGATTGAAAAGGTCCTGGGCGCAGGCATGAGGCTGATTTTCAGGCCGCATATGGAATCCTGGCGGGATCAGGATAAACCGGTGGTCGAGCATATTGTGGCGCGTTTCTCAGGCGTTGAAGGGTTTGAGCTGGACCGTTCGGCCAACTACTTCTCCAGCTATGCACGCAGCGACATGATGTTGACTGATGTTTCGGGTACTGGCTTCACCTTTGCTTTCACATTTGGCCGTCCTGCTCTGTTTTTTGCGCCGCAGGCTGAGGTGGAAGAGGGCAAAAGCGGTATCCAGTTCGAATGCCGGGACAACATTGGTTTAGTCGTGCGCGACGTTGATCATTTGGTTGAACGACTCCAGTTGACCAAGCGCCATGAGCAGTTTTTGCAAGTGCGAATTGAAGAGTTGCGGGATTACCTGTTGTTCAATCCAATGACCAGCGAGCGCTATTTCGTTGAGCATGTCGACGCCCTGGTGAATGGGCGTTATCCATCCGATTGGCGGGTGGTCTGATGCGAGGGGGCTGTGTGACCAATATTCGACCCGATGTCACGGTCGCCGTGATGTCCTACAACAACAGTGCCTACATCGCGCAGACGATAGAGTCAGTGCTGGCCCAAGAGGGTGTCAGCCTGGAGCTGTTTGTATTTGATGACTGTTCGACAGATCAGACTCTCGATGTGCTGCAACGCTACACGAGTGATGCGCGTTTTTCATATGAGGTTAATCCGAACAACCTCGGCATGATGGGTAACTACAACCGCTGTTTGCGAGCGGGTACAGGGCGTTTCGTCGTTGTCCTGGGTTCGGATGATCTTCTTTACCCTGGTCATTTAGCAAACCAGGTGGCGGCTTTGGAGTTACATCCGGAGTCCGACCTGGTCTACACCCAGTGCCAGTGGATTGATGAAACAGGTGCGGCGACTCAACAGCCAGTCCACCCCGGGCATCGCCTTTGTTCGTATTTTGGTCGACGTGATGAAGTTGTCGACCTGCTGAGTTTCGATAACTACATCACCCCATCTGCCGTTATGTTCCGACGTGCTGTTTTTGCGCATGTGCAACTTGTTGATGGGAATGTGCACCGCCCTGATCTGGTGGCGGGGGATTGGGAACTCTGGACGCGGATCGCTCGGCATAATCCAGACTTTGTATTTCTGCGCCAGCGCACTGTCGGCTACCGCGTGCACGGCGGGCAAATTTCCCAGAGTTTCTACTCGTCCTCAAAACCGTTGTTAGAACATACGGAGATTCTGGAGCTCAACCTGGCTTGCCCTGAGGTTTTGCCGCGTTTACGGGCAAAAGCCAGTCTGATATGGGATCTCTATCAGCGCCGGCAGAGCCAGTATTCTCAAGAGGTGAGGGCGCAGATTGCTGATCGCGTCGCAGCTATTCACCGCGCGTTGTTTGCCTCTGAGCGTGCAGAAGATACATCGGCGCCCATGTTTTCGATCATTCTCACGACCTACAACCGCCCTGGGTTGTTGATCGATGCCTTACGCAGTGTTCAGAACCAGGCGTGGCAGGACTACGAGCTGATCGTGATCAATGACGCAGGCGAGCCTGTGGAGCACGTGCTGGCTCAGGTTGATATGCCGGTGACCTACGTGCGTCAGGGGCGTAACCAGGGGTTGTCGGCTGCGCGAAATGCCGGTTTGAAATTGGCGCGGGGACGTTACATCGTCTATCTGGACGACGATGACATCTATCTGCCTAATCATCTTGCTGTATTGGCCGAAGCCTTCGTGCGCCATCCAGGCAGCGTTATCTACACCGGTGTCGAATACGTCAGTGAGCGGCTTGAAGGCGAACAGCGAATTGAGTTGGCGCGCAGCCAACCCTACTGCCATGAGGTTTTTGATCGGGATCGGCTGTTCACCCAGAATTACATACCGGTCAATACCTGGGCGCACCCGCGCGAGATGTTGAATGTGGTGGGTGAATTCGACACTGGATTGGCGGCGTTTGAAGACTGGGACATGCTCCTGCGTCTCGCCACGCATTATCCCTTTGTCCATGTGCCGCTGGTGACGACCGAAGTCCACACTCGTCAACAGAGTGCTGCGGGCGAACATATGCTGGGGCGAGAGAGAAAGAATTTTCCCGCGCTCTATCAGATGCTTTATCAACGTTACCCAGGATCGCAAGCGGGGCCGCTACAGCGCGCCCGCGAAGACATGCTGCAACGTCTGGGTGTGTCGTCGGGAGCCTCGCGCGAGGCCTACACCTTGCAGCATTGGTTGGCGCAGCGTTTACCCACCCAAGCCGAAAATCGTCTGATTAACCAGCACCTGCAGGAGCAGGGTGGTGGTCCGTTAATCGGCATCATGGTGCTGGATGTTGAGGGGCAGTCAGCCCCCTTGATGAAAACGCTAAAGAGCTTGATTGGTGAGCATTGTTTGTATGCCACCCTGAAAATTGTCGTGCTGACAAGCAGCCGTGATACGCCAGCCACGTCGGCGCAAGACAAGCTGCACTTTGTCCATATGACGGATGAAGATTTGGCATCGCAGCTCAATCGGCTGTTGGCTGACAGTGAGGTCTCCTGGTTTATGTTGGCCCGAGCGGGGGATGAATTTACTTCCAGCGGCTTGATGATTGCGGGGCTTGAGTTGGCGGCGAACCCGGGTTGCCGTGCGGTATACGGTGATCAGTTGCAGCGTCTTCCAGATGGTGCTTTGGGGGGGGCATTTCTCCCGGCATTCAACCTGGATATGTTGCTCAGTTTTCCCTTGGTTATGGCGCGTTACTGGTTGTTTCGTCGTGACATTGTGCTGGATCTGGGTGGTTTTGATGCGCAGTTTTCCGATGCGCTTGAATTTGACCTGATCGCTCGACTCATTGAAGCCCAGGGCTTGGTGGGGCTGGGGCATATTGATGAGCCGCTGGTCATCATTGATGCACCGGTATTGCGTGATAACCCCGATGAGTGCCGCGTGATTGAGCGTCATTTGTTGCAGCGTGGTTATCAGGCGCAGGTTATTCCCGGATTACCGGCGCGCTACCGCATCAATTACGGCCAGATGGACACACCTATGGTGTCCATTGTTATTGCGCTAGAGGCATCCCTGGCCAGCCTGCAGCGCTGTGTGGACAGCCTGCTTGAGAAGACTCGCTATACGAATTACGAAGTTCTCCTGGCAGCACATGATCAGCTGGATGCTTCGACCCAGGCTTGGTTACAGGGCATTAGTGGTTTGGCGGATCCCAAGCTGCAAGTGATTTCAGCCGATACAGCTATGCAGGCGCAGAACACGGCTGCTCTGCATGCGCAGGGTGACTACCTGCTGCTCTTGTCCGCTGAATCAGTTGTGGTCTCTGAAATATGGCTGGATGAGTTGCTGAACCATGCACAACGACCTGAAGTCGGGGTGGTGGGGGGCAAACTGCTGCGCAGTGATGGGCATGTCGATCAGGCTGGTTTGTTGTTGGGGCTTCGCGGACCTGCGTCGCGCGCTTTTGCCGGTGAGGCAATTGACAGCGCAGGGTATATGCAGCGGCTGCAGGTTGATCAGAATTACACGGCTGTCGGCGAGGCTTGCCTGATGGTACGCACCGACATCTTCCGCCAATTGGGCGGATTGGATGTCACGTTGAGTGCATATCGCGATGTGGATTTCTGTTTGCGCGTGCGTGCCGCCGGTTATCTGACTGTATGGGCGGCCCATGCGCTGCTTATGCACGAGCAAGAGTACAGAGAGCCGGATGTTGCTGAGCAGGATGCATTTTATGAGCGTCACTTGTCAGCGATTGCGCATGATCCGGCTTATAACCGAAACCTGGCATTGAGCGGGCGTGGTTTTGATCTGGAAGTCGATGCCGGTCTGACCTGGCGCCCTCTTACGTGGCGGCCTCTGCCAGTGGTGCTGACTCACCCTGCTGATCCTTATGGTTGTGGGCACTATCGTGTAATCAAGCCATTTTCAGCGCTGAAAGATGCTGGGCTGGTCGATGGCATGATGTCCTTTGGGTTGCTTCAGGTGCCTGATCTGGAACGCTTGAAGCCCGATGTGATTGTGTTGCAGCGCCAGATCGGCGATGACCGACTGGAGGCGATGCGCAGGATCAAGAAGTTCTCCCGAGCATTCACCATTTATGAACTGGATGACTACCTGCCTAATCTGCCAATCAAGAGTGTTCACCGAGCGCAAATGCCTAAAGATGTTTTCAAGTCTTTGCGCCGAGGGCTGAGCTTTGTGGATCGCTTTACGGTGTCTACCGAGCCGCTGGCGGAAGCTTTTTCCGGTTTACATGATGATATTCGAGTCATAGAGAACCGCTTGCCGCTCGATTGGTGGAGCGATCTCTCTGCGGCTCGGCGTCGTGGGGCCAAACCTCGCGTTGGTTGGGCTGGTGGTATCAGTCACACCGGTGACCTGGAATTGATTTTCGATGTGGTCAGAGAGCTGGCTGGAGAGGTTGAGTGGGTATTTATGGGTATGTGCCCGGACAAAATCCGCCCTTATGTGCATGAGGTGCATGCGGGGGTTGATATCGACCGTTACCCGGCGGCTTTGGCCAAGCTGGATTTGGATCTGGCGTTGGCTCCGGTTGAGCAGAACCTGTTCAACGAGTGCAAAAGCAACCTGCGTCTTCTGGAATACGGTGCCTGTGGTTTTCCGGTGATTTGCAGTGATCTGGTTTGTTACCGGGGGGCTTTGCCTGTTACCCGAGTCAAGAATCGATTCAAGGATTGGGTCGACGCCATCCGTATGCACATCAATGATCTGGATGCGAGTGCCAGCATGGGCGACGAGCTGCGCAGGCAGGTGCGTGAGGGCTGGATGCTGGAAGGCGCTAACCTTGATGCCTGGCGCGCCTCATGGTTGCCCAACTGATGCCGATACAGTGACGGGCATCGGGGTAGTGGCTTGTTCAGGAACCTGGTAATAGCTGTCGAATTATCGGCAGATGCCAGGTTTCTCCTGCCTTTGATGCATAAGTACTTGTTCTGCTGGCGGAAAAAAAAACAGAGTCAGATGCTAAAGCTACTCTTTAAACCGCCGATACAAAGATCGAATGCGAACTTTATGGGGCGTCTGAGCAAAGCAGGCCCAGAGCTCGCAGGCTCAGACAAACTCAGTAGCACGGTCCTTTGGAGGCAAACACCATGGCCCTTACAGTCAACACAAACGTAGCGTCGCTCAATACTCAGCGTAACCTCAATACCTCATCCAAAGGCCTGGACACCTCGCTGCAGCGCCTGTCCACCGGCTTCCGTATCAACAGTGCCAAGGATGATGCCGCAGGCCTGCAGATCTCCAACCGTCTGACCAGTCAGATCAACGGTTTGAACGTTGCGACCCGTAACTCCAACGACGGTATCTCCCTGGCGCAAACCGCTGAAGGTGCCCTGCAGCAGTCGACTGGTATTCTCCAGCGCATGCGCGACTTGGCTCTGCAGTCTGCCAACGGTTCCAACGGTGCTTCTGAGCGCGCGGCCCTACAGGGTGAAGTGTCCCAGCTCCAGCAAGAGCTGAACCGTATTGCCGATACCACAAGCTTTGGTGGTCGCAAGATTCTTGACGGTTCTTTCGGTTCGCAAAGCTTCCAGGTAGGCGCCAACGCCTATGAAAATATCAACGTATCCATCGGTTCTGCTGCGACTGACCGCATTGGTGTGAACCGTTACACCACCTCTGGCGGTGGTGCGTTCGCCACCAGTGGTGCATTCAGCGCAACCAGCGGCAGCGTCTACAGCTCCTCCGGCTTCAGCATTGACTCCAAGCTGAACAGCTCTGCCACTGCAGTAACTTTTGCTGCCAGTGGTTCGGCCGGTGAGATTGCCTCGGCGGTCAACTCGAAGAGCGACGAAACCGGCGTAACTGCAAACGCCCGTACTGTTGCGCGTCTGGGTACCGTTTCTGCTTCTGGTTCCATCGCGTTCTCTCTGTATGGCGCTAACAGCAAAACAACCTCTACCGAGAACGCGAATATCTCGGCACTGGTCACCGATACTGCTGACCTCTCTTCTCTGGCTGAGGCGATCAACAAGGAAAGCGGTAAGACCGGTATTTCTGCTGTATCGAAAGGCAGCTTCATTGAGTTGGTCAGTGATCGCGGCGATGCGATCAAGATCGAGAACTTCTCCATCAGTGGTACCGCAACCGCATCGTTGGAAGCACGTAACTTTGACGGTTCGGCAATTGTTGGCGCGGCTGTCAGCCTTACCAGCGGTACAACCAACGATGCCCGCGTGGATGGCCAGGTTATCTTTGAAGCACCTGATGCCTTCCAGGTAACCGGTATGGGTGCCGGTGTGGCCAGCGCAGCAGGTGCCAGCAGCTTCAGTACTCTGGACTCGGTGAAGGACATCGATATCAGCACTTCTACTGGCGCTCAGGATGCTCTTGGGATCATCAACGGTGCGATATCCAACATTGACAGTCAGCGTGCCCAGCTCGGTGCTGTGCAGAACCGCTTCGAGAACACCATCTCGAACCTGCAGAACATCTCTGAGAACGCCTCGGCTGCACGTAGCCGGATTCGTGACACCGACTTTGCTGCTGAAACCTCGGAACTGACCAAGAACCAGATCCTGCAACAGGCCGGTACTGCGATCTTGGCCCAGGCCAATCAGCTGCCACAGGCTGTGCTCAGCCTGCTCGGCTAAGGGTAAAGGCGCTAGACTACGGGGAGAAGGGCTTAGCTCTTCTCCCCGTTCCCTCATTCTGAGGAGAGAGTTATGGACATTAGTTCGATTCAGGTTACGTCCGCCCCGAACGTTGTTGCTTCGAAAGCAGAGCGAGCGCCAAGCTCATCTGCAAAAGTTACGACTGATGCTGTTGAGCGTAAGCAGGCTGAAGAGGCTGCAGTGGCCACCGCCACTAAAGCTGAGAGCAGTCCTGCAGCTTCTCGCGAAGAAGTTGAAGCCGCTGTTGCGACAATTCAGGATTTCGTTCAATCGGTCCGGCGCAGTCTCAATTTCTCCCTGGAGGAGGGGAGTGGTCGAGTTGTAGTCAAGGTGACGGATGCAGGTTCGGGTGATGTGATTCGGCAAATTCCTTCAGAAGAAGCGCTGCAGCTTGCAGAAAATCTTTCGGAGGTTCGTAGTCTGTTATTCAAAGCCGAGGCCTGATTCCATTCAATTGGCACGGCTTTTGACTACTTACACCGGTCAGGTGTTTATAGTCATTTTATTGGCGAGGTGAAGCATGGCCGGGATTACGGGCATTGGCTCAGGGATCAAGATCGACGAAATTGTCGCGGCGATGGTCAATGCCGAAAAGGCACCCAAGACCAATCAGCTGGATCGTCTTGAAAAAACCACGGTCTCGCGCATCTCGGCAATGGGTTCGCTAACCAGTGCGCTCAATACATTTAAAACCGCTGTCGATTCGTTGAATAAAACGGCTCTGTTTGAGTCGAGAACAGCCAGTTCATCGAACACCAGTGCGCTCAAGGTAACCGCCACCACAACGGCGCCTGCCGGCAACTACAATGTTCAGGTCAAACAGCTGGCGACCAGTAGCAAGGTTGCATTGCAGTCTGTGTCCGGCGGCAGTGCGGCCACCTTCAATAGCGGTACGCTGAATATTTCCACCGGTAGTTCTAGTTTCGGCGTGGCTATCACGGCGAGCAATAACACCTTGGCCGGTATGCGCGATGCAATCAATGAAGCTGGTAAAGCAACGGGTGTAAGCGCCACCATCATTACCGATGACTCTGGTTCACGTTTGGTATTGAACTCCACCAAGAACGGTGCGGGTAACGATATTCAGGTGGCTGTAACCGAAAACGGTGTGACCACAGGAGCTAATACGCTGACATCCCAGGCGTTTACTCCCACGGTCGCTCCTGGCAACCCCAATGCATTCGTTCCACCAAACTCTACGACGGGTGCTGGTGGTGTCATCACCAAAGCTCAGTCATCGAAAATATCAGTCGATGGCCTGGAGTTGGTGCGTAATACCAACAGTATTACTGATGCGCTTGAGGGGGTGACGCTTGATCTGAGCGCAGCGCAGAGCGCCACTGATCTTGCCGATGGCAAGACTATTAGCGTGACTGTTGGGGTCGACAAAAGCAGTGTGAAGAACAACCTGCAAAAGTTTGTCGATGCTTACAACGCATTGATCAGTACAACATCCCAATTGACCGCCGTGGTTCCTGTCGACGGTGGCAATCCCGTGACCGGCCCTCTACTGGGTGATTCGTCGATCCGCAACGTATTGTCTGGTTTACGCAATGAAATGGTGAAGATGTCGGGCGAAGGCGGTGTGCGTGCATTGGCCGAGCTGGGGATTGCCACTGAAAAGGACGGCAAGCTCAAACTTGATGACACCAAGTTGACCAAGGCACTCAACAATAACTTCGACCAGGTTGCCGGGTATCTGGCGGGTGAGGGTGGCCTGATGGGGCGCTTGTCGAAATCGGTCGGTGCCTACGTTGGCACAGAAGGTGTACTCAAGCAGCGAACTGATGCCCTGCAGGCTACCAAAGTCAGTGTCGATGAGCAGCGCAAAGCCTTGGCCATAAGGGTTGAGAGCTTGAAGACACGGCTCTATGCCCAATACAACGCGATGGATTCCTTGGTAGGACGCTTGCAGAAAACCAGTGAAAGCCTGGCCAATCAGCTTGCCAAGCTGCCAGGTGTTGTGAAAAAGGATTAGTAATGAGCAAGAAGCCGATAGATACCTATAAACAGGTCAATACGAGTCACGATGTCTCGCCTTATCGTACGGTGCAACTGCTGCTTGAGGGCGCGGTACAGCGAGTGATGTTGGCTAAGCATGCGCAGGCTGAAGGGGATGCAGAGGTTCGTGGTTTGGCTGTTGGCAGCACCATCACCATCCTGGGTGTGCTCCAAGCCAGTCTCGACAAGAGTCTGGGAGGGGAAATTGCCGAGAATCTTGATGCTTTGTATGACTACATGACCCGTCGTCTTGCCGGTGTAGCGCTTGACTCTACACCGCGTACGCTGGATGAAGTTCAAGTTCTACTTGAGCAGATCAAAAGTGCCTGGGACGCAATTGGTCCCGAAGTAGAGCCTGCTGCAGTTAGTTGATTTGATTGTTAAAGCTTTGCGCTGGAAAGCCGATATCCAAGGTATCAGGTCAGCAAGAAGCGAGAACAACGATGAACGCTATGGCGGCTCTCAAGCAGTATCAAACCGTCAATACCCAGGCGCAAGCTGTAGAAGCCAGCCCGCATCGCCTGATACAGATGCTGATGGAAGGTGGGCTTACGCGTTTGGCACAAGCGCGCGGGGCAATGGAGCGCGGCCAGGTAGCCCTCAAAGGTGAATTGATCGGGAAGGCGATCGGCATTATCGGTGGCCTGCGTGAAGGGCTTAATCTCGAACAGGGCGGTGAAGTAGCCGAAAATCTGGATCGTTTGTATGAGTACATGACGATGCGCCTGTTAGATGCCAATGTGCAAAACGAAATCGCGCCTCTTGATGAAGTCACTCACCTGTTGCGCAATGTCAAAGCTGGCTGGGACGCCATTGCCGAATGAGGCGTTCCCATCCGAGGAAGTGTTTATGAGTTCATCCGTGAAGCGACTTGAAGAAACCGGTAGTGCCTTGCGGGTAGCCCTGGCGACTCAAGATTGGGCCGCAATCGGTGAGCTGGACCTGCAGTGTCGTCAAGCTGTTGACGAGGCAATGGTTGATTCTGCCGGTGATGAGGACACCCTGCGTGCGCGAATGCAGGAGTTGCTTGATTTGTATCGTGAGCTGGTTCTTGTTTGTCAGAGGGAGCAGCAGCGCTTGTCCCATGAGTTGGTGCAGCTTAACCAGTCTCAGCACGGTGCAAGGGTCTATCAGCTGTTCGGTTGATTGCCTCTCTCTTGCCGATTTCAATCGATGTCGGCCCTGTTACCCCTCTTCTTTTTTGTTACAGCGGCTTAGCTGGCTTTTTGAGCAGCATAAAAGTCACGCCATAAAATTGACTGCGAACAGAAAATTGACTTAACTAGTGCCAATTGTCGGCACTGGCCTGGGCCTTGGGCAGCAGACCGTACTCTCTTCACTCCAGGATCAGTAAATACATATGTGGCGTGAAACCAAGATTCTTCTGATTGACGACAACAGTGAGCGTCGGCGTGACCTGACGGTGATCCTGAACTTTTTGGGTGAAGAGCATCTGGCCTGCGACAGTCAGAGCTGGCGACAGTGTGTGGCTGAACTGTCGTCGAACCGTGAGGTGCTCAGTGTTCTGTTGGGCGAAGTGAGCGCCAAAGGTGGTGTTTTGGAATTGCTCAAGCAACTGGCTGCCTGGGATGAATTTCTGCCGACCTTGCTGATCAATGAGCAGGTGGCGGCGGAGTGGCCGGAAGAACAGCGTCGCAGTGTGCTGGCCTGCTTGGAAATGCCTTTGAGCTACAACAAACTGCTCGACTCGCTGCACCGTGCGCAGGTCTATCGAGAAATGTACGACCAGGCTCGCGAGCGTGGTCGGCAGCGTGAAACCAACCTGTTCCGCAGCCTGGTGGGCACCAGTCGGGCCATTCAGCAGGTGCGGCAGATGATGCAGCAGGTGGCCGATACCGAGGCCAGCGTGCTGATCCTTGGTGAGTCGGGCACGGGTAAGGAAGTGGTCGCGCGTAACTTGCATTACCACTCCAAGCGTCGGGAAGCGCCTTTTGTTCCGGTCAACTGCGGTGCGATTCCTGCCGAGTTGCTTGAGAGCGAGCTGTTCGGCCACGAGAAGGGTGCCTTTACCGGTGCGATCACCAGCCGGGCTGGGCGTTTTGAACTGGCCAATGGCGGCACCCTGTTCCTCGATGAAATCGGCGACATGCCGCTACCGATGCAGGTGAAATTGCTACGCGTACTGCAGGAACGCACCTTCGAACGGGTGGGCAGCAACAAGACCCAGAGCGCTGATGTGCGGATCATTGCTGCAACGCACAAGAACCTCGAAAAGATGATCGAAGACGGCAGCTTCCGCGAGGATCTGTATTACCGTCTCAACGTTTTCCCGATCGAGATGGCCCCGCTGCGTGAGCGCATCGAGGATATTCCGCTGTTAATGAATGAGCTGATCTCGCGCATGGAGTTTGAAAAGCGTGGCTCCATTCGTTTCAACTCGGCTGCGATCATGTCGCTGTGCCAGCATGACTGGGCAGGCAACGTGCGTGAATTGGCCAACCTGGTCGAGCGTATGGCGATCATGCATCCCTATGGTGTGATTGGTGTCGGTGAGCTGCCGAAGAAATTTCGCCATGTCGATGACGAAGACGAGCACATGGTGGCGACTCTGCGTGATGAGTTGGATGAGCGTGCCACCATCATGGCCGGTTTGCCTGGCGTGGATTCGATGGCCATGCTGCCGCCGGAAGGTTTGGATCTGAAGGACTATCTGGGCAATCTTGAGCAGGGCTTGATCCAGCAGGCACTCGACGATGCTAGTGGCGTCGTCGCGCGTGCCGCCGAACGGCTGCGAATTCGCCGCACCACCCTGGTTGAAAAAATGCGTAAGTACGGTATGAATCGGCGTGATGATGAGGAGCTGGACGACTGATCTTTGTTTGTCAGGCAATCGTCAGTGACTTGGCGCTTGCTCCTTCAATAAAGCCGAAGGTTTGACGAAGCCTTCGGCTTTATTTTTATGGCTTTGATTTTAAAAGGATATTTTTTCAGGCACGGGTATTGCTAACTCTCTCGCAACTGACTGTCTTATGACGGCTCGCTGCGCGAGAGAGAACCATGAACGCTAACGTCCAACGCCCTGAAGAATCCGAAGCGCCCGCTCCCGTAGAGCAGGCCAGCCGTGCCGGGCTCGAACAGGCCTTTGCCCTCTTCAACCAGATGTCGACCCAGCTCAGTGCCTCATACAGCATGCTGGAGGCCCGAGTGACTGAACTCAAGGGCCAGTTGGCGTTGGTCAGTGCCCAGCGTATGCAGGAGCTGGCCGAGAAGGAGCGCTTGGCTCACCGTCTGCAGAGTCTGCTGGATCTGCTGCCGGGCGGAGTGATCGTGATTGATGGCCAGGGCGTGGTGCGCGAGGCCAACCCGGTGGCGCGTAATCTGCTGGGCTTACCTCTGGTGGGTATGCTCTGGCGTCAGGTGATTGCCCGTAATTTTGCGCCACGTGAAGACGATGGCCATGAAATCTCCTTGAAGGACGGTCGGCGTTTGTCGATTGCCACTCGTTCTTTACACGCCGAACCAGGCCAGCTGGTGCTGTTGACCGATCTGACAGAAACCCGGCGCTTGCAGGATCAATTGTCCCGGCATGAACGCTTGTCGGCTCTCGGGCGTATGGTGGCGTCTCTGGCTCATCAGATCCGCACACCGCTTTCCGCTGCTCTTTTGTATGCCAGTCATCTGACGGAGCAGGTACTGCCGGCTGAGCAGCAGCAGCGCTTTGCGGGGCGTCTGAAAGAGCGCCTGCATGAGCTGGAGCATCAGGTGCGTGACATGCTGATCTTTGCTCGCGGTGAACTGCCACTGCCAGATCGTCTGGCTCCAGCCGCTTTGTTTGATGCGCTACGCGGTGCTGCCGAGCCGCACGTTCTAGGGATGCAGGTGCGCTGGCAATGCGATAGCCGGATGGGCGAGTTGCTGTGCAACCGCGACACCCTGGTAGGCAGCGTACTCAATCTGGTTAACAACGCGATTCAGGCCGGTGGCCGCGAGGCGCGCCTGAAAATTCATCTGTATCAGCGCGGTGAAACAGTGCGCCTGTGTATCAGCGATAACGGCCCGGGCATCGACAGCGTGACGCTGGCGCGGCTTGGCGAGCCTTTCTTTACCACCAAAACCACCGGCACCGGGCTTGGCCTGGCCGTGGTCAAGGCAGTGGCGCGCGCCCATCAGGGGGATGTGCAACTGCGTTCGCGGCCGGGACGTGGCACATGCGCCATTCTCACCTTGCCGCTGCTTGGTGCTTCGCACCCTTTGATTCAGGAGTAACCAGCCATGACGAGCAAAATTCTTTTGGTCGAAGATGATCGCGCGCTGCGCGAGGCGCTGGGCGATACCCTGGCGCTGGGTGGGCATGATTACCGGGCGGTGGAGTGCGCCGAAGCGGCGCTGTTGGCGATTGCCGAAGAGCCGTTTGGCCTGGTGGTCAGTGACGTGAACATGCCTGGCATGGATGGCCATCAGTTACTGGCGCAGATTCGCCAGCGTCAGCCGCAATTGCCGGTGCTGCTTATGACGGCTTTCGGTGCCGTGGAACGGGCGGTGGATGCCATGCGCCAGGGCGCGGCGGATTACCTGGTCAAGCCATTTGAACCGAAGGCCTTGCTGACGCTGGTTGATCGGCATGCATTGGGTCGGGTTTCTGTTAGCGAGCAGGACGGCCCGGTTGCCGAAGAACCCGCCAGCGTGCAGCTGTTGGCTTTGGCCACGCGGGTGGCGCAGAGCGATTCCACGGTATTGATTACGGGCGAGTCTGGTACCGGTAAAGAGGTGCTGGCGCGCTTTATCCACCAGCAGTCGCCGCGTGGCAGCAAACCCTTTATCGCCATCAACTGTGCGGCGATTCCGGACAACATGCTCGAGGCCACGCTGTTCGGCCACGAGAAGGGCGCATTCACCGGGGCAATTGCCAGTGCGCCGGGCAAATTCGAGCTGGCCGAAGGCGGCACCATTCTGCTCGACGAAATTTCTGAAATGCCACTGGGGTTGCAGGCCAAGCTGCTGCGCGTACTGCAAGAGCGTGAGGTGGAGCGGGTTGGCGCGCGCAAGCCGATTATTCTAGATATCCGCGTGCTGGCCACCAGTAACCGTGACTTGGCCGCAGAAGTGGCGGCGGGGCGCTTCCGTGAAGACCTTTACTATCGTCTGTCGGTGTTCCCACTGGCCTGGCGACCGCTTCGTGAGCGCCCGGCGGACATCGTGCCGTTGGCCGAACGCTTGTTGGCCAAATATGTGAAAAAAATGAATCACGCGCCGATTCGGCTTTCCCCGCAGGCGCAGATGAGCCTGATGAGCCATAGCTGGCCGGGCAATGTGCGCGAGCTGGATAACGCTATTCAGCGCGCATTGATCCTGCAGCAGGGCGGGCTGATTCAGCCCCAGGATCTTTGCCTGCTGGCACCTATTGGTTCGGCGGTTACGCCGCCTGCGCCGTCGCCGCTGTTGGCGGTGGTGGTCAATAGCACGCCTGCGCCGCAGGACGCCTCGCCGGCTGAAGCTGGTGCGTTGGGCGATGATCTGCGTCGGCATGAGTTCCAGATGATCATCGATACCCTGCGCGCCGAGCGTGGTCGTCGCAAGGAAGCCGCCGAGCGCCTGGGTATTAGCCCGCGCACCTTGCGCTACAAGCTGGCGCAGATGCGTGATGCCGGGATGGATGTGGAAGGTTATCTGTTTGCCAGCTGAACCACTGTGGATGGGCTCTAAGCGCTGTACTTGAATCGGGGTAGGCTGTACAGCGGACTACCCCGTTTGCGTTGGCGGATCAGTCTTTCCACGGTTCTGGCGCGCCCAGTAGGCGGCCCATTGCACCATATAGCCCCAGCTCCTTGAGCACTGCCAGCTCGCCCTCGGTTTCCACCATTTCCGCAATCAATGGCAGGTCGATGCTATTGGTGGCGCGGAACACTGCCTCGATAAACATGCGCTTGTCGCCTTCCTGGTCGATGGCGCGGATATAGGTGCCGTCGAGTTTCAGGTAGGCCAGGCCCAGGTGGGTCAGGTTGCCGATCAGGCTGAAACGTCCACCAAAGTGTTGCAGGCCCAGGCTGAAACCGGTATCGCGGATGCTCTGGCTAAGGGCTTCCAGCTCCGCGGCCGGTGGCAGGTGGCGTTCGTCCACTTCCAGCGTCAGCAGGTTGGCCTGCTGTGGGTGCTGGCGAAGAATGTCGAACATGCGTTTGAGCGTTTCGCTGTCGCGCAGGGTGGCCGCCGATAAGCTGAGTGCCAGCGGCGCCGCATGCTGGCTGAGATGGGCCAGGCAGTGTTCGAGCATGGCCAGGTCAAAGCGCGCAGTCCAGCCCAGGCGCTCAATCCAGGGCAGGAAGCGGCCGGCAGCAATGGCTTCGCCCTGTGGATCAAGCAGGCGCGCCAGCACTTTGAGGTGGAGTGTCTGTTGACGATCAGCACACCGCGTGACCGGTTGGAAATACAGTTGCAGCTTGCGCTTGTTCAGCGCGTCGTCGATCCAGGTACGCCATTCGTGCAGGCCCTGAGCCGGTTGTGTGTGGTAATCATCCAGACGTACCCAGTCGCGGCTCGGATCATTCTGCGCTTGTGCCAGGGCCTGATCCGCGCGGCTGATAACGTGGCCGGGTTCTTCGCCTGGACGGAAGGCGGCAATGCCCATATGGGCGACTGGCGTACAATCGCTGGCGCCCGTCTGGCGTAGACTTTCCAGGCCGCTGTGCAACTCACCGGCAAGCAGGTCAGCTTCTTCGCTGCCAATCCCAGGGGCCAGCAGGCTAAATTCGCCGCCGCGGCTGCGTGATGCCAACCAGCTGGCGCGCTGGGTTTTATTGAGCAGGCGCTTGAGCAGTTCGCCAATAGCGGCAATCAAGGCGTCGGTCTGTTGGCCGCCCAGGCGCTGGTTCAGCCCGCCGAGATCGTTAACCCTTAATAGAATCAGGTAGCCATCGGCATTTTGTTCGTTGATAACCAGTTGGTGAGCCAGGCGAATATCGAACAAGCGGCGGTTGGCCAAACCTGTGATGCTGTCCTGATAGGCCTCTTCGCGCAGTTTTTCGCTGCGCGCGGCCTCTTCAGCGAACAGGGTTTTCAGCTTTTCCACCATCTGGTTCATGGCGGTTACCACGCGCTTGAGTTCAGGGGTGCGCGGCACTTTGGGCAGGGTAAGAAACTCACGGCGAGAAATGGCCTGGGCCTGCTGCACCATGTTATCCAGGGGGCGCAGTTGGGTGCGCAGCAGCCAGCCGCCGAGTACGGCGCTGACCAGCCCGCAGAGCAGCAGCCAGAGCAGACTGCCGATGGCGCTGTCCCAGAGTTTGGCCAGGGCGAATTGCGGGTGGCTGAGCACCTCGACCCGCGCGGCCTGTTCCCAGCCGCGCATGATCAGCGCATCGCCGCCCTGGGGCTGCAGGTTCACCAACTCGCTGAACCAGGCGGGGACGGTTTCGGCGCTGGCATCGTCGCTGCGTCGTTCGACTATCACTTGGTCATTGGGGATGTGCACCACACGGATGCTGGTGAAATAGCCGCTGTCGAAGATCGAGCTGACCATCAGTTCGATCATTGCCGGATCATCCACGTGCGGTGTCATCGACAGGCCCAGTGCGGTTGCGGCGTCCTGCGCGTGGGAGCGCAGCTGGCTGAGCAGTTGTTCGCGGGAGCTTTCCACTCCGGCGATAAAACTCCCAGTAAAGGCCACGACCAGGAACAGGCAGATGGCGAGAAATAGCTGCTTGAGTAGAGACATAGGTTCCTCCTAGCCTTCGCCGATGGCGAAGCCCTCCGTGCGCATTTTTTTCAAGATGTCCTGCCAGCGCGAGAGCTTTTTGGAATCGCTCTTTTTGCTATTGGAGCCTGCGAGATAGAGCCCTTCGGCATTGAATGCATAGACCGGCAGCAGGTCTTTGCGCTGCGAGGCGGGTTTTATTTCATTGATCAGGTTGTCCAGCACCAGTGGTTCGGCACCGGGGCTGGCGTAGTAGGTCAGCACCATATGCGCCTGGTTGTAATTGAGTGCCTTGACGTAAGTGATGCGCAGCTTGTCGCTGGGAATGCCGAGGCGGCGCAGGGTGAAATACTTGGCGATGGAATAGTCTTCGCAGTCGCCGGCACCCTTGACCAGCATCTCGATGGGGGTGGCCCAGTAGTCGTTCTGTTTCCACAGACGAATATCATCGGTGAAGCGTATTTGCCGGTTGAAGAAGCGATTGACCTCGCTGAGTTTGTCTCTTTCGCTGCTGCTGCCACTGGCCTTGATTTGTGCTTCCCAGGCCAGGATGCGCTGTTTGGCGGCGCCGAGGCTGCCGTAGCGGCTTTCGGCATTTTTCAGGATCACGCCGAAGTCCCAGTTGGCCAGCGCGCTGGCCAGACCCAGCAGGAGTGCACTGCAGCCCAACGCGGCGCGCTTGAGCGATATTGAATTAAGGCTGCAGTACTGACGGGCTGGCATTTAAAACGCCTCGACCAGAGATCGAGCAAGTCTAGGTGCTGCCTATGCATTTTGCCGTATTTCGGCTGTGAATCCGCACCGGCCACACCCCCGACGAGGGCGGCGTGCGCCGCTAGGATTTGATCAGGGTCTTCTGCCTGAGGATATACAGGCTGACCAGCACCGCGCTGGTCAACATAAAGGCTCGTGCCCAGAACAGTGGCACCAGGTAGCACGACAGGCCGATGCTCAGCCACATCAGGCTGATGGCGTAGACCTTGCCCTTGAGCGGAATGCCCTGGCCTTCGAGGTAGTCGACGATCCACGGGCCAAGCTGGCGGTGATTGACCAGCCACAGGTAGAAGCGCTTCGAGCTGCGCATAAAACAGGCGGCCGCCAGCAGTAGAAAAGGCGTGGTAGGCAGGACTGGGAGGAAAATACCAACCACTCCCAGCGCCACGCTCAGCCAGCCGATGGCCAGCAGAGCATAGCGAAGGGCAGGGTTACGCTGCTCCTGAATCTCACGCGCCATGGCGCGTGCTTAGTGGTGGCGCGGTTTCAGAAGGGCCGGTTTTTCTTCCGGCGCATTGCACAGCAGGAACAGGGCGGTCAGCAGCTCGGGAATCTGATCAATCATGCTGTCGACCAGATCGCGGTCGCGGGCGATTTCAGCGAACTCGGGTTGCTCGTCGAACAGGCCGGAGCCGACCATGATCGGCAGCAGCAACTCGCTGACTTCATCTTCGGCATCGTCGAACCACACCGCCTCACGCAGAAACACGCCTTCCATGAAACCGATGCACCAGCCGCGCAGGTCGGAGTCGTCGGGCTCATCACCCAAGTCGAGCTCACACGGTACTTCCGGCTCATCATCGCTGGCCAGTTGGCGGGCGATATGGTTTTGCAGCTGAATCAGGGTCGCTTCGATCTCTTCACGTTCGGCATGACTGCGGTAATGCGGCGGTTCGGAGAACAGCGCGTCGATCCACTCGCGCTCGGGGACCTTTTCCGGGCAGATCGACAGGGCTGTCAGGTAGCCATGGGCGGCGATGTAGTCCAGTGCCTCTTCATGCAGCTCATCGGCATCGAGGAAGGCTTGCAGGCGGGAGAGTTGCTCGGCGAAGGACATCGGGGGCTACCTTGAGGGAGTAAACGAGGCTGAATTCTAGTCTAGAGCGGCCACAGCGGCCATAGCCGCAGGCCATGGTGGGTGAAATTCGGATCAAACTCCACCAGGCCTGCGCGTGCTCAAGTGGCACTTGCGTATAATGCGCGGCTTGTTTCGGAGACCTTTCATGCTCGAACACGCGCAACGCATCCTCAAAGACGTCTTCGGCTACGACAGCTTTCGTGGCCGTCAGGGGGCGATTATCGAGCGTGTGGCCAGTGGTGGCGATGCCCTGGTGCTGATGCCCACTGGCGGTGGCAAATCGCTGTGCTTTCAGGTGCCAGCGCTGCTGCGTGATGGCCTGGCCGTGGTGGTATCGCCGCTGATTGCGCTGATGGATGATCAGGTCGCCACCCTTGATGAGCTGGGCGTGGCCGCGGTGGCGCTGAACTCGACCTTGAGCGCCGATGAGCAGCGCGAGATCGCCGAGCGAATAAAGCGCGGCGAAATCAAGATGCTCTACCTGGCCCCTGAACGGCTGGTGCAGCCGCGCATGCTGGCGTTTCTGGAGAATCTGCAGATTGCCCTGTTCGCCATTGACGAGGCGCACTGCGTGTCGCAGTGGGGGCATGATTTCCGCCCGGAGTATTTGCAGCTGGGGCAACTGGCCGAGCTGTTCCCCAATGTGCCGCGTATTGCCCTGACTGCCACGGCGGACATGCGCACCCGCGAGGAAATCGTCCAGCGCCTGCATCTGCAGAATGCCGAGCGTTTTCTGTCGAGCTTCGATCGACCAAACATCTTCTACCGCATCGTGCCCAAGGAACAGCCGCGCAAGCAGTTGCTGAGCTTCCTCACGGCACGCAAGGGCGATGCTGGCATCGTCTACTGCCTGTCGCGCAAGAAGGTCGAGGAGGTCGCTTCCTTCCTGTCCGAGCAGGGTTTCCCGGCTTTGCCCTATCACGCTGGCCTGGCCAATGAGCTGCGTGCTTATCACCAGAGGCGCTTTCTCAACGAGGAAGGGCTGATCATGGTGGCGACCATTGCCTTCGGTATGGGCATCGACAAGCCCAACGTGCGGTTTGTCGCCCATCTCGATCTGCCGAAATCCCTGGAAGCCTATTACCAGGAAACCGGACGTGCCGGGCGCGATGGTCTGCCGGCGGACGCCTGGATGGCCTACGGCCTGCAGGATGTGATTTTCCTCAAACAGATGCTCAATAACTCCGAGGGTGACGAGCGGCACAAGCGCGTTGAGCAGCACAAACTCGATGCCATGCTGGCGCTCTGTGAGGAGACCCGCTGCCGACGCCAGGCGTTGCTTGCCTACTTCGACGAAGACATGCCGCAGCCCTGCGGGCATTGCGACAACTGCATCGATGGCGTGCAGACCTGGGATGCCACCGAGCCGGCGCGTCAGGCGCTGTCGGCGATTTACCGGACCGGCCAGCGCTATGGGGTGGGGCATCTGGTTGATGTCCTGCTCGGGCGCGATAACGAGAAAATCCGCGCTGTGGGGCATCAACACCTGGCGGTGTTCGGCATTGGCAAGGCACTGGTCGAAGGGGAGTGGCGCTCGTTATTCCGTCAGCTGGTGGCGCGTGGCTTGGCGGATGTTGATCTGGAAGGCTTTGGGGGGCTGCGTCTCTCTGACAGTTGCCGGCCTTTGCTCAAAGGTGAGGTCAGCCTGCAGCTGCGTCGGGATCTGAAACCGCAACAAAGTGCCAAGGCCTCCAGCAGTGCCGCCAGCCAACTGGTGCGTGGAGAGGAGCGTGGTCAGTGGGAAGCGCTGCGTGCCTTGCGGCGCAAACTGGCGGAAGAGCATGGTGTGCCGCCTTATGTAATCTTCCCCGATGCCACCTTGCTGGAGATGTTGCGCAGCCAGCCCAGTACCCTGGCTGAGATGGCGCGGGTCAGTGGGGTTGGTGCGCGCAAGCTTGAGCGCTATGGCGAGGCATTCCTTGAGGTGCTCGGCGCGGCTGATGAGGCGCCGCGCGCGGTGCTTGATCTGCGTCACGAACTGGTCAGTCTGGCCCGTGCCGGTATGACCCCGGCGCAGATTGCCGGACAGCTCAACTGCAGTGAAAAGAATGTCTACGGTCTGCTGGCCGAAGCCATCGCGAGGCAGCAGTTGTCGCTGGAGCAGGCGCTGGATGTGCCCGAGGCTTTACTGGGTGAAATACAGGACGCTTTCCTCGATGGCGAGGGTGAGCTGCCGCCGGTGGCGGCGATCAGCGAGCAGTTTGCCGGACGGGTTGAGCTGGGCATCCTGCACTGCGTGCGTGCGGCCTTGCAGGCGGAATTTGAGGCCTGATTGTTGCCTGCTGCGTCACCCGGCATCAAAGAGGCTCGCGCTTGTGGGCCTGGGTTTGAGCGGCTAAGGTGGGGTTAGGCATCCTGCTGCAGAGGTTCCGGTGTCACTCCCCCATGCCTGGCTAGATGATGTCCGCCCCAACCCATATGCCGATCAATTGGCATCGGGGTTTCGTTTGTTGCGTTTTTCTCGACCGCTTGAGCAGGAGTATCGCGATTACCTGCGCGATGACACTTATGAGCTCAAGCGCATTGCGCTGACGGTAGGCATTCTGGTCTGGCTGGCTTTCGCGGCATTTGACTTTGCCCTGATCAAAACGTCCGAAGTCTGGTGGATGCTGGCCATCCGCATGTCGGTATTCCTGCTGCTCTGTGTCTTTGGCGGATTATTGATTCAGCGCAAGTACATTCATTTGCTGCAACCGCTGAGTCTGGTCTGTGTGCTGGCACTCGGGGTCTCCGCGGCGCTGGTGGTGGGGATTGCGCACCGTGTGGATCCGGATTACCCCTACGAGGGGCTGCTGCTGATCTGTATGGCCGCCTATTTTCTGGTTGGCCTACGCCTGGCCGAAGCTCTGTATTGTTCATTGCTGGTGATGCTGATCTATGTGCTGGTGGAGGTGGTCATGGATGGCATTGACCTGCCCCGGTTGATCAACAACACCTTGTTTCTGGTGTTCGGCAACTTGATTGGTGCGGTGGGTTGCTACCTGCTGGAGTTCAAGTCGCGTGAGCATTTCCTGATTAGTCGGCTGATGCGGGTGTGGGCTGATCATGACAGCCTGACCGGCTTGCACAATCGGCGTAGCTTTAATCGTCAGTTCGAGCGGCTGTGGCGGCAGGCCAAGCGTGAGGAGCGCTGTCTGGCATTGCTGCTGTGTGATGTCGACCATTTCAAAGCGTATAACGATCGCTATGGCCACCAGGCCGGCGACAACGTGCTGCAGCGCATCGGCAGTCTCTTGCAGGACGCTGCACGGCGGCCCTTGGACATGGCCGTGCGCCTGGGCGGTGAAGAGTTCGCCGTGTTGCTGTATGACATCAGCGAGGCCGAGGCACGTAATCACGCCGAGGCTTTGCGTCTGACCCTGCAGGCCCTGAGCATCGAGCACACGGCTTCCGACACGGCGAATGTGTTGACCATGTCGATTGGTATTGCCTGCATTCAACCGGGCGAAGGTGGGGCGCTGGCGCAGTTGTATGAGCATGCCGATCGCGCGCTGTATGAAGCCAAGGCGTTTGGCCGCAATCAGGTGGTGGCCTGAGGCCGTGCTGCGTTGCGTGCCGGGTGGCCGATTTTGCCGCTGTGCTTGGCGCGTGCGGTGAATGCTGGCGTATGAGTCCCGGTGCTAGCATCCACGGCAGTTTCCTTTAGTGAAGTGCATCCATGGACCGACTGATTCAAGCCAACGGCCAGCCGCATTACGGCATTTTCCCCGCCGCTCCAGCGCTGATCAATTACCGTGATTTCGACTTCCGCTCGCCCATGGGGCGCAAGCTGGGTGCGCTAGCTAAATGGCGGCGTTTTCATCAGTTTCAGTATTTTGGCCTGATCAGTGACGAGCTGATTGGTGGCTGTGCTCTGGCCAATCTCAGCCTGCTGGGCGTGGGGTTTGTCTATCTGTTCCACCCGGCAAGTGGGCGCATGATTGAGCGGCAGTTCAAGCTGCCGCTGGGCTTTGGCAGTCAGTTCTCCCAGACCCCGAATCAGGGCGTGTGCGAGGTGCATTTTGGGCGTAACGTGCTGCGTTTGGAAAACAGCGCCTCTTCGCGGGAAAAGCGTTTGCTGGTGGAGCTGGATGATGGCACGCGTATCGATGCCTGTTTCTCCGAGGCAGAGCCTGCTTTTCAGCCGATGTGCATCAACACGCCTACGGCAGTCAATGGGTGGGTCTATGCGCAGAAAGTCGCGGGAGTCCGTTGCTCGGGCCAGGTACGCAGTGCGTTGGGGGATTTCGATCTGGCGCAAATCGGCGCCTTTGCTCACCACGACTGGTCGGCCGGCTACATGCGCCCCGAAACGCATTGGAACTGGGCGTGTCTGTCCGGTCTGGCGGGCGAGCAGCGGGTGGGACTGAACCTGTCCTGCGGAGTCAATGAAACCAGCTTTACCGAGAACTGCTTCTGGCTGGATGGTGAGCTGCTCAAGGTGGATACGGTACGCTTTGTCTTCGACCGTGATCTGCCACTGCAGCCCTGGACGATCACCTCCCATGATGGCCAGGTAGAGTTGCAGTTTGAGGGCCGTGGTCTGCACAAGGAGCGGCTGAATGTCGGGCTGTTGGCGAGTAATTTCAAACAGATTTTCGGTCAATTCAACGGCGTGTTGCGTCCATTCGGCCGGCCTTCGGTGCCGATCGACAACCTCTGGGGGTTTGTCGAAGACCAGTATGTAAAGTGGTGAAACACGTGTTAGAGGTGGTTCTAGTCCTTTGCAGGCTTGCCTCGGTAAAGGGGTTATGGTTAGCTGGCTAATAATTAGTTTTTTATAGTTAAGAGCCGTTGTCCATGTCGCACACCGATCAACACCGTTTTGCCATGCAAGTCGCCCAATTGTCACGCGCCTGGCGCGCCGAACTGGACCGTCGCCTGGTCGGCCTGGGCTTGTCGCAGGCGCGCTGGCTGGTGCTGTTGCACCTGGGGCGTTTTGCTGAACTGCCAACCCAGCGTGAACTGGCGCAGAGTGTTGGCGTCGAGGGCCCGACCTTGGCGCGTCTGCTCGACAGTCTGGAGGCCCAGGGGCTGGTCAGCCGTCAGGCTGTACCGGAAGACCGCCGCGCCAAGAAGATCGCCCTTAGCCCGCAGGCACGTCCGCTGATTGAAAAGATCGAAGCGATCTCCGCACAGCTGCGTAAGGAGGTCTTCGCGGGCATCGACGAAGACGAGCTACGGCGTTGCCAGAAGGTCCATGCCCAGGTGTTGAGTAACCTGGAAAAACACTGATGGGCGATGACCTGCAGACGCTGCAACAGCGCTTCGGTCCGCGTTATCCGCAGTGGCTGCTGGCGTTGTTGATGGTCGGCAGCATGGCCATGGTGCTGGCCTCTACCAGCATCAATGTCGCCTTGCCGGCGATCATGGCGGACTTTGCCATCGGTCGGCCGCTGGCGCAGTGGTTGTCCACCGGTTTTCTCGCGTCCATGACGGCGGGTCTGTTATTGGCCGCTTGGGCCCATGCGCGTTTTGGTGCGCGGCGTACGGCGCAGTTCGGCCTGTTGCTGTTTATCCTCAGTTCACTGCTGGCGCTGTTAAGCCATGCGGCCTGGCAACTGATCACGCTGCGTATCGTGCAGGGGCTGTGTGCCGGGATTGTTCAGCCACTGGCCATGGTGCTGATTTTCCGTGTATTTGCTGAAGGTGGCCGCGGTATGGCGCTCGGCCTGTATGGCCTGGGCGTGATGCTGGCCCCGTCCTTGGGGCCGGCCATTGGCGGCTATCTGGTCGATCATTTCGGCTGGGCTGCAATATTCTGGATGCCTTTGCCGATGTGCCTGCTGGCGCTGCTGGCCGGACAATGGCTGTTGCCGAGTGCCCGAGCGCGCAGCGCCCAGCGCCTCGATCTGCTGGCCTTTATCTGCTTGTGCGTATTCATCTTTGCGGCCTTGGGTTTTTTGGCTGAAGCCCAGCGTTTTACCTGGAGTGCACCGCGTGTTTGGCTACCGGGTGCGCTAGCGCTGATGGCCGTGCTGCTGTTTGTGCAGCGCAGTCGAGGGGCTTCACAGCCGCTCTTGCCTCTGGCGTTGTGGCGGCATCCCGGGTTTCGCAGTGCCAGCTGGGTGGCTCTGACCCTGGGATTGGGCCTGTACGGTTCGACTTACCTGATTCCGCTTTACCTGCAGACCGTGGACGGTTTCAGTGCCGGACAGGCTGGCATGCTGTTGTTGCCAGCTGGTTTGCTGATGGGGATGGCGTCCTTTCTCGGCGGCTGGCTCAGTGATCGGCTCTCGGCGGCTGTGCTGCTGAGCACCGGGCTGCTGATTTTTGCGCTGTCGGCTGCCGGGTTGGCCTGGGTCGAGCAGGGTGCGTCCTTTCTGCTGCTGTGCTTCTGGACTTGTGTCGGGCGCATCGGTCTGGGCATCCTGCTGCCGGCCTTGAGCACGGGTTCGCTGGATATTCTCAGTGCCGATGAGCTGGCTCAGGGGGCCGGAGCCATCACCTTCGTACGCCAGTTGGGCGGTGCTTTTGGGGTCAATCTGCTGACCTTCTTTCTGGAGTGGCGGCACAGCGCCGAGGGCGGTGATCAGTGGGCTGAACTGCTGGCTTTCAAGCAGAGTTTCTGGCTGGTAGCGGGCGTGTTCGTACTGACTGTTTTTGCCGCCTGGGGGGTAAGGTCAAAGCAACGCTGATTGTCTGGGGTGTCACTCTAGGTGTTTGTGCGCCGCGACTCGTCGAGACTCAGCCGGAGGGTGGCGAGTCTGTCCATCCGAGGCTGTTATATCGCTCATGCTCTGCAATGAGTGTGCAGTCGCACCCCTTGCAAGGTTTAGCGTCCCGGCGTTGAAGTATCGTGCGTACTGTGGCGTATGATCGTCCCACCTGTTCTGAGAAGTGCCCATGTCCAGCCATAAAGTCGAAGTGATCATCACCTATTGCACTCAGTGCCAGTGGCTGCTGCGCGCCGCTTGGCTGGCTCAGGAACTGCTCTCGACGTTCACCGATGACCTGGCCCGAGTCAGCCTGGAGCCCGGCACCGGTGGTGTGTTTCGTATCACCTGCGATGGGGTGCAGCTCTGGGAACGCAAGGTCGATGGTGGCTTTCCGGAAGCCAAAGTACTGAAACAGCGCTTGCGCGATCAGATCGATCCGGCGCGGGATCTGGGTCACAACGACCGCAGCCATTGATCACTTGGCCATTCGCGCCGACAGAAAGATCGCGCTGACAATCAGCAGCCCGCCCGCCAGCATGCGCAGGGTTGGCACCTCACTGAACAGCAGCCAGGCGAAGGCAATACCATAGATCGGCTCCAGGGCGAAAATCACTGCTGTGGTGCGTGCTGTGAGTACCCGCAGGCTGGCGACGAACAGGCTGTGCGCCAGGCCCGTGCAGAAGATCCCAAGCATGGCCATCCACAACCAGTCCTGAGCCTGCACGCTGGGCAGCGTCGGCCAGGCCAGCGGCAGGAATACCAGCAGCACGGTGAGGTTCTGGTACAGCGCCGCCTGGACTGGATCTATACCACGGGTGCTGGCGCGGTTGAGCAGCGACAGCAGGGCGAATAGCAGGCCGGAAAGTACTGCCCAGAGCAGGCCGTTGGTGGCCTGGCTGCTCAGGTCGAAATGCGGGGTGACCAGCACCAGACCCAGACAGACCAGCGCCACCATGGCGTATTCGACTGGTCGCGTGCGTTCTTTGAACAGCAAACCCTCCAGCAGCACGGTAAAGGCTGGAAAACTGGCAAAGCCGAGGGTGGCGATGGCCACGCCAGAGATATGCACAGACTCGAAAAAACTCCACCAGTGACCGCCAAGCAGTAAGCCGCCGAGGGCCAGTAGGCTGGCCTGGCGCAGACCAAGGCGGACCAGGCGCGCGTTACTGATCAGCTTGGCGAACAGCAGCAAAGCGGCCACGGCGAATACTGCGCGGCCGGCGGAGATCATCTGCGGGGTGGTGCTGGCCAGTTTGCCGAAGATGCCGGACAGGCCAAACAGCAGGGCGCCCAGATGGATCGCCCACAGTGCATTTCGTTGCTTCATGCCAGGCGTGCACCGTTCGGAACAGGATGCTCAAAGCTCGCCAGCACCACCTTGTTGTCGGCGTCGTACACGCCGGTTACCAGTATTTCCGAGCGCACCCCGGCCACCCGCTTGACCGCAAAATTGCACACGCAAAGGACCTGACGGCCGACCAGATGGGCGCATGGGTAGTGGGCCGTAAGCTGTGCGCTGGACTGCTTGATGCCCAGCTGGCCAAGATCGACTTGCAGCACGTAGGCCGGTTTATTGGCGTTCACATTGACCTCGGCCGACAGCACGGTGCCAACGCGCAGCTCGACCCGTTGAAAGTCTTCCCATTGGATTTGTTGCATTGCAGCGCTCCTCGGACTGATGGCAGCAGTCTAGGGCGCGATCAGGCAGAAGTCTGTCGCAGGACTTGCGGCGTTTGTCGCGTTACTCGCGGTGCAGGCGCAAGGCACGGGCGGAGCAGCCGAACTGCCGGGTCAACGCTGCGGTAAAGGCGCTTTGCGAGCTGTAGCCCACGCGTGCGGCGATTTCGCCAATCGCCAGGTTGCTGTTCTGCAGCAGTTGCCGCGCCAGCTGCAGGCGACGGCGGCGGACATAGTCCATGGGGGTTTGCCCGGTTTCGCTGAGGAAGTGCACATGAAAGCGTGCTGCTGACAGTCCGGCCAGGCGCGCTAAATCGTCGACCTGCAGCGGATGAGCCGCGTGCTGATCGATATGTACATCCAGCGCTGCCAGCGGCAGGCGATTGACTGTCTGGGCTGGCGTCTCGCCATTGGCCAGGCTGGCTAAAAGCAAAGCAGCGCCTTGTTGGGCAATCACCGGGTCATTGATTGGGCTGGCGGCCAGCCAACTGACCAACTGGCTCTGCGCAGGGGTGAGGCTGACGGCGGTGGGTTTATCCAACAGGCGGCGAGTGGCATCCAGATGCCGGCCCAGCTGTTGCTGCAGCCAGCGATCGTCCGGTACATCGAGCACCAGGCAATGGCTGCCGTCTTTGCTGCCGCAGGCGTGCTGAGCATCACTGGGCACCACGGCCAGGGTCTGACGGGTGATCTGGCTGCCCTGACCGGCCACTTCAAACTCCAGCAAGCCGCTCAGGCCGAAGACCAGCTGCGCATGGTCATGGCTGTGGCTGAGCAGTTCATGGCTGTAGTGACGCAGCGAAAACAGCGAGTGCATGGTGGGCTCCTTGATCGGTTGGCCAGTTTATACCCTTTGATGCATGTCACCGAATTGCCACGGCCTTGTCATGGGCGCTTCACCACGCCTGCGCAGACTCGAGCAAACCCAGCCGGAGGTCGTCCATGACCAGCGCCCAGCTCGCCAAGCCCAGCCGCAAGCAACGTGTCCGTACCCTGTGGATTTCCGATGTGCACCTGGGCACCCGGGATTGTCAGGCCGAGCATCTGGCGGCGTTTCTCAAACGCTACCAGACCGACAAGATCTACCTGGTCGGTGACATCATCGACGGCTGGAAGCTGCGCAGCGGGGTGTACTGGCCGCAGTCACACAGTAACGTGATCCGCCGCCTGCTGACCATGAGTAAGCGCGGCACTGAGGTGATCTACGTCACCGGCAACCATGATGAATTTCTGCGCCGCTATTCCAGCCTGATGCTCGGCAATATCCAGTTGGTCGACGAGGCGGAGCATTTCACTGCCGATGGCCGCCGACTGTTGGTGATTCATGGTGATCAGTTTGATGTGATCACCCGTTATCACCGCTGGCTGGCCTTTCTTGGCGACTCGGCCTACGAGTTCACCCTGACACTCAACCGTTGGCTGAATTACTGGCGTAGCCGCTATGGCTATGGCTACTGGTCGCTGTCGGCCTACCTCAAGCACAAGGTCAAGACGGCGGTGAACTTTATCAGCGACTTTGAAGAGGCCATCGTCCACGAATGCGCCAAGCGCGGTTTCAACGGCGTGGTCTGCGGACATATCCACCACGCCGAGATTCGTCCGATGGGCGAGGTCGAGTACATGAATTGCGGCGACTGGGTGGAATCCTGTACGGCGCTGATTGAGCACCTGGATGGCAGCATCGAACTGTATCGCCTGGCTGATGATCAGGTGCGCCAACTGCAAGCTGCTCCCGTTGCCGCTGCCGAGCCGGCCCTGTGAGGATTCTCATCGTCTCCGACGCCTGGTCGCCGCAGGTCAATGGTGTGGTCACCAGCCTGCAGGCGCTGATCAGCGAGCTGCGCGGCCTCGGCCATCAGGTCAAGTTGCTGTCGCCGGCGGACTTTCGCGCGTTGCCATGTCCCAGTTACCCGGAAATTCCCCTGGTATGGAACCTCTGGCGGGTTGGTGCGGCGATTCGCGGGTTTCGCCCGGACTGCGTACACCTGGCCACCGAGGGGCCTTTGGGCTGGGCTGCGCGGCGTTGGCTGAGTAAGCGTGGCCTGGCATTTTCCAGCGCGATTCATACGCGCTTTCCCGAATACGTGCACACCCGCTGGCCCTGGATTGCATTGCGTTGGGGTTATGCCTTTCTGCGCGCCTTTCATCGGCCGAGTCAGGCGGTACTGGTGACCACCGAACGCATGCGCGAGGAGTTTGCCGGCTGGGGTTTCAAGCGTTTGGTGCTGTGGCGCAAGGGCGTCGATACGCGCCTGTTCCGTCCGCCGGTGACGCCGACAACTCTGGCTGAGCCGGTGTTTCTGTATGTCGGGCGCATCGCGCCGGAGAAGAATATCGAAGCGTTTCTTGCCCTCGATCTGCCGGGGCAGAAGCAGGTGGTCGGTGATGGCCCGCAGCGCGAGGCATTGCAGGCCGCGTATCCGCAGGTGCGCTTTCTCGGCTATCAGCATGGTCCGGCACTGGTCGAGTCGTTTCAGAGTGCCAGTGTGCTGGTCTTCCCCTCGCGCACCGATACCTATGGTCTGGTGATGCTCGAAGCTCTGGCCTGTGGTACGCCAGTGGCGGCGTTTCCGGTAGCCGGGCCGCTGGATGTGCTGCAGGCGGACGTTAGCGGGGTTATGCATGAGGATCTGCGCACGGCTTGCCTGGAAGCGCTGAAACTGGATCGCCAGCGCTGTGCCGAGTTGGCCGCGCGGCAATCCTGGCGGACGTCGGCGTTGGAGTTTCTGGCGCAGCAGCCGCTGCTCGATGGTGAGCTGTGCATGCCGGCGCCCCCGCCGCTACCTACGTCCGAGTCCGTTCAGCTGCTTACATGATGATTTTGTCACGCAGCTTGTCGGCGGCCTGATTGAGGGCCTGGATGACTTTTTCCTTGTCGAAGTTCTGGATGCCGTTGGTATCCAGGTACATGGAGAAGCCCGGCAGTTCGTGTTCGACATAGCTCGAGGTGGCGCCCAGGTCGCGGCGGAAATCCACCACCTGGTAGATCTGCACCGGGCGGGTGAAGCCCTTGACGGTGATCTGCCCTTTGTCGCGGCACATGATCACGTCCTTGATCAGCGAATAGGTTTCGTGGGAAATCAGGATTTCCCCTGACTCGGCAGCGCTTTCCAGGCGACTGGCGAGGTTCACGTCGCGGCCGATGATGGTGTAATCCATGCGCGTGTCGGCCCCGAAGTTGCCCACTGTGCAGTAACCAGTGTTCAGCCCCATGCGGATTTCCAGCGGCTTGGTGATGCCTTGGGCACGCCATTGCTGGCGTAGCACCTTCATGTGTTTGCGCATGGCGATGGCCATGGACACGGCATTTACGGCATCCTTTTTGGCGCCTTTGCTGCTGGGGTCGCCGAAAAACACCATCACGCAATCGCCGACGAACTTGTCGATGGTGCCGCCATATTTCAGGCAAATTTTCGACATTTCGTTGAGGTAGGTGTTGAGCAGGTCGGTCAGGGCTTCGGCTTCCAGTTCCTCGGACAGCTCGGTAAAGCCCTTGATGTCGGAGAAGAACACCGTGAGTTTTTTGCGCTGCGTTTCCAGGCGCACGCTCTTCTTGCCGGTGAAGATCGATTCCCACACTTGCGGCGACAGGTATTTGGCCAGGTTGCGCGCCAGGCGTGCGGCTTTTTCCTGTTCACGGCTGATTTCACTGCGCACCTGGGCCAGGCGCAGACCCTGCTGGTGTACGAAGTAGGCTGTGATGCAGATATACAGGGTGGTAAAGGCAATGCTGACCAGTGCCACCAGCGCGGGTGTGTGTACGTTGGGTTTCACTTCGATCAGAGCGAGCATAAAAACGGCGCCGCTCAGGGCAATCAGAGCGGACAGCCCCAAGTAGCGCAGGCCGCCGATGACCAGCGCGCTGAACGCCATGATCAGCAGCGCCATCAGGCTTGGGACTACCGAAAAGCCTAATAGGGCGATGGCGCCGCCGCAGTGCACGGCATCAATAAACAACAGGCTGAGGGCGGTGCGCTGGGGGTGTTCACGCTTGAAGCGCAGGCTCAGATGATGTGCCAAGTGTGGATAGAGCAGGGCGTAGGGCACCATCCAGAGAATGTCATAGCTGAAATGTTTGGTGTAGGTGCCAGCGGCGATGCTGGCGGCGATGGCAATGTAGGCCAGGGTGCGGGAGTAATACTCGCGCAGCGGCGGCGCCGGCAATGCAGGAAGTCGGGGGGCGCTTTTGACATTCATCCGTTGGGGCTATCCCTACTGCGTTCTCATGCACCTCTACCGGGTGCCTGGGTTGCACGCCATGGCTGGCGTGCAAAATAGCAAGGGATCATAACCAAGCCCACCACGGCCGCCAAGCGTTGCAGCCGAACGGCAGTGTGGCCTGGCTGCGTTGCAGCATTGGGCTCTAGAATTTGATGCGGCCGGTAAAGGCATCCTTGAGCATCACCCAGTCGCCCATCAGCGAGTAAAGCGGGTAGTCGAAGGTGGCCGGACGGTTCTTTTCGAAGACGAAATGACCGATCCAGGCAAAGCCGTAGCCAATCAACGGGATGCTCAGCAGCCACAGCCACTGCTGCGTCCCCAGGGCGTAGGCCAGCATACAGAGCACCAGCAGGCTGCCGACATAATGCAGGCGTCGGCAGGTGGCGTTACTGTGCTCCTGCAGGTAGTAGGGGTAGAACTCGGCGAAGCTGCTGTAGCGTTCGCGGGTTTCGCTGCTCATCTGGGCCTCCTCTTATTGTTTTGCACGCCGCCAGGGTTGCAGCCGCGGCGGCTTACTTGCAGTCTAGGTCGACTGACGCACTGGGCCACTGACATTCAGTGCCAGTTTAGTATCCTTCTGTCGCCCTTCAGAATAAGAACAGAACACGTCATGAGCGAACGTACCACTTCATCCAGTTGGGCCTCGGGGATTGTCGCGGCACTGGAGTTGGGCGGAGTTGATTGCCGCCGTTTGTTTGTCCAGCTGGGCCTCGACTATGCCGCATTGACCAATCCCGATGCACGCTTCGCCCAGGATGCCATGACTCGGCTCTGGCATCTGGCAGTGGAAGCCTCTGGTAACCCGGCCATTGGTTTGAATATGGCAAAAATCCTGCGGCCATCCTCATTCAATGTTGTGGGATATGCGGTGATGAGCAGCCGCAACCTGCAGGAGGGTTTTGCTCGTCTGGTGCGTTATCAGCGGATTATTGGGGAGGGCGCCGACCTCAGTTTCCACCCCACAGCCGACGGCTATGAAATGCTCCTGGCGATTCACGGTGATCGCCTGCCCTCGGCGCGGCAAAGTGCCGAGGCATCGTTGGCGTACTCGCTGGCATTCTGCCGCTGGCTGACCAGCAAACCGCTGCGCCCACGCCTGGTCAGTCTGATGGGGCCTGCGCCGGACGACCTGGCCCCGTATGAGGCGGTATTCCAGTGCCCGCTGAAATTCAATGCCGAGCACTATGCTCTGTTGTTCGAACGCACTGACCTGGATGCACCGTTACCGTCGGCGAATGAGGCGTTGGCGCAGTTGCATGACCGTTTTGCCGGTGACTACCTGGCGCGGTTTTCTGGCTCACGGGTGACCCATCAGGTGCGTCAGGTGCTTTGTCGTTTGCTGCCCCAGGGTGAGCCCAAACGTGAAGTTGTGGCGCAGACGCTGTTGTTGTCCGAGCGCACCTTGCAGCGACGTCTGCAGGATGAAGGGACCAGCTATCAGCAGTTACTCGATGACACCCGCCGTGAGCTGGCAGGGCAGTACCTGGGCCAGGCTAACCTCACACTGCTGGAAATTTCCTACCTGTTGGGGTTTTCCGATCCGAGCAATTTCTTCCGCGCTTTCCGCCGCTGGTTTGACAGCACACCGGGTGAGTACCGCGCGCGTCTGTAGCTATGCATCGTGGTGTTCAGAATCTGTTTACGATCTTGCGAGCTAGAGCCGGGCGAGGCGCTACAGTAATAACCGCCTCTGGCTGGTCAAAACGGCGAGGAAGCGGAGTGTGTTCTTGGACATGAGCATTTCGAGACGCCACATCCCGCTCTGTTTTTAACGCGGCAGGGCCGGCGCGCAGCAGATCGTAAATAGATTCTTAGTGTCGCCAGAAAGCCGGCAGCATAAGCACCAGCACGGTAAGAATTTCCAGGCGACCGAGCAGCATGCCGAATGTCAGCAGCCATTTTGCAGTGTCGGGCAAGCTGGAAAAGTTACCCGCCGGGCCAATGATCGGACCCATGCCGGGGCCGACGCCGGAGACGGTGCTGGCGGCTCCGCTGAGCGCGGTGATCCAGTCCAGACCGCAGAGGGTCAGAGCCAGGGCCAGTAGGGCAATGGTGATGGTGAAGAAGAATGAGAAGGTCAGAATCGAACGAACGATGTCTTCATCCAGGTTATGCCGGTTGTACTGCTGCTTGATCACCGCACGCGGGTGGACCAACTGCATCAGGTTGGCCTTGAGCAACACATAAGCCACTTGGAAGCGGAAGATTTTCAACCCCCCCGCCGTTGAACCCGAGCAGCCGCCGATAAAGCCCAGGTAGAAGAACAGCATGCCGGCAAAACCGCCCCATAGGGTGTAATCGCCCAGGGCAAAGCCGGTGGTGGTCATGATCGAGGTGGTGTTGAAGGCCACATGGCGGATGGCTTCCAGCCAGTGCAGCTCGGTGCTCAGGCAGTACCAGGTGCCCAAGACCAGCCAAATACTCAACAGAATCGCCAGAAAGCCCCGCACTTGCTGGTCCCTGATCAGGGCCATGTAGTTGCCGCGCAGCATGGACGCCAACAGCACAAAGGGTACGCTGCCGAGGATCATCAGCACGATGATGACCCAGTGCACGGCCGGCTCGGCCCACTTGCCCACCGATTGATCTGACGTGGAAAACCCGCCCGTGGAGATGGCCGACATGGTGTGGTTGATCGCATCAAAGCCACCCATGCCGGCGCTCCACAGGGCCAGGAAGCCGATGATGCTAATGCCGACGTAGGCCGCGACCATGTATTTGGCGACCATGTGCGAGCGCGGCATGATCTTCTCGGAGCGGTCCGAGGATTCGGTCTGGAACAGGCGCATGCCGCCGATGCGCAGCATCGGCAGAATGGCCACGGCCATGGCGATAAAGCCAATACCGCCCAGCCAATGCAGCAATGAACGCCAGATCAAAATGCCCGGCGACATGCTGTCCAGCCCCACCAGCACGGTGGCGCCTGTTGCAGTGATGCCAGATATGCTCTCAAACACAGCGTCGGTCAGCCCCAGGTGCTGGGAGAACATAAACGGCAGGGCGGCGAACAGCCCCACCAATATCCAGCTCGATACCGTCAGCAGGTACATGTCGCGCGGACGCAGCTGTAGATCCTTGGGTCGGCCCTGAACAATCATCGCCATGCCGGCGATAAAGGTGATCAGGCTTGACCAGAGAAAGGCGTTGAGCTCATGCGCTCGGCCAAACAGCACCAGGGTCAGCATCGGGATGGTCATGCTGATGGCCAGCGTCAGCAGAAAGATGCCGTTGATGAACGTGATGATCCGTAAGGTCGGCCAAGCCATCTACGTGGTTCCATGTCTGTAGACCAGAGGTCTAGGTACGAGTCAGGGCATGCCGTTTGCCCTAGCGTTCAGTGAGCATCAATGCCGCCAGAATGCGCGGGTGAACAGTACCAGTACGGTGAGAATCTCCAAGCGGCCCAGCAGCATGCCGACTGTCAGCAGCCACTTGGCAGAGTCAGGCAGCGTCGAGAAGTTACCCGCAGGGCCAATGATCGGACCCAGCCCCGGGCCCACGTTACACACCGCTGTCGCTGCACCGGTAAGGGCGGTGACCCAGTCAAGACCAATCAGCGCCAAGCCCAGCGCGATGACGCCGATGGTGATGGCGAAGAAGAACGAGAACGTAATCAACGAGCGAACAATCTCTTCATCGAGGGTGTGGTTGTTGTACTGCTGCTTGATCACCGCGCGTGGGTGCACCAGTTGCTGCAGGTTGGCCTTGAGCAGCACATAAGCCACCTGGAAGCGGAAGATCTTCAGCCCGCCGGCGGTGGAGCCCGAACAGCCGCCTACGAAGGTCAGGTAGAAGAACAGCAGTACGGCGAAACTGCCCCAGGTGGTGTAGTCGCCCAATGCAACCCCCGTGGTTGTGACCACTGAGGTAACGTTCACCGCAACGATGCGGAACGCATCCAGCCAACTGTTATCCGAGTGCAGCCACAGCCAGGTGCCGAACACCAGCCAGGTGACCACGAGAAAGCCGAGAAAGCCGCGTACCTGATGGTCCTTGAACAGTGCTCGACGATGGCCGCGTAGGGTTGCCACATACAGGGTAAAGGGCAGACTACCGAAGATCATGACCACCACCGCGACCCAGTGCACGGCCGGTTGGGGCCAGTTGGCCAGCGACAAGTCCGAGGTCGAAAAGCCGCCAGTTGAGATAAGCGACATCGCATGATTTATGGCTTCAAAGGGCGTCATGCCGGCGATCCAGAACGCCAAAAAACCGAGCAAGGTAAGAGCGCTGTAGATCAGCAGAATGTACTTGGCTGCCATATGTGAGCGCGGCATGACTTTCTCACCCCAGTCGGAGGATTCGGTCTGGAACAGGCGCATACCGCCGACTCGCAGCAGTGGCAGGATGGCCACGGCCATGCCGATAAAGCCGATGCCGCCTAGCCAGTGCAGCATCGAACGCCAGATCAGCAGGCCGGGGGAGGCCTTGTCCAGCCCGACCAGGATGGTGGAGCCGGTCGTGGTCACCCCGGACATGGTTTCGAAAAAGGCATCGGTGTAGCTGATATGGTGAATCAGCACCATCGGCAGCGCGGCGAAGACGCACACCACCAACCAGCTGCAGGTGGTCAGCAGGTACATGTCGCGTGGGCGCAGCTGTGCTTCCTTGGGGCGCCCGGGAAGGATCATGGCAATCCCGGCGACGGCGGTTACCAGGCTCGACCAGAGAAAGGCGTCCAGGTCATCCGTGCGCGAATAGAGCAGCAGCGTCAGCATGGGAATCAACATGCTGACGGCCAGGGTGATCAGGAAAATGCCGAGGATGAAAGCGATGATGCGCAGTGTCGGCAATGACATGGAGGTGAACTCGGGCTATGGGGCAAAGGGGCGTCATTCTACGCGGGCTGAAGCCGCTGTACAGCTGCTGCATTGCGCGCTTTACAAGCGCTTGGCACTGCATAGAATAGCCGCCAGGTGCCGGCCCTTGCCGGTTTCTGAGCCTTCCATCATGTCTGATAGCAATCCTTGTTTGAATTGTGGCGCCTGCTGCGCCTATTTTCGTGTGTCGTTCTTTTGGGGTGAGTGCCAATCGGCCGGCGGACTGATGCCGGATGATCAGGTGGTGCTGATCACCCCGCACCGTGTCGCCATGCGTGGCACTGAAGGTAAGCCGCCACGTTGCAACGCATTGATGGGCGAAGTAGGGCAGGGTGTGCGCTGCACCCTGTATGAGCAGCGTTCGAGTACTTGCCGCGAGTTTGAAGCGTCATGGGCCAACGGTGAACATAATCCGCACTGCGATGCCGCGCGCCAGGCTCATGGTCTGCCGCCGCTGACGCCACCGATCATGCCCTGTGTCTCGCCGGACCGGGTCGCCTGAGCCTGCGGATACCCGCCAGCCTCGCTCAAGCACTAGAATGCTCACCTGTATAAATCGTTGAGGTGGCTGATGGACGCTCTTGATGCGCTGCTTAACCGTGTTTCCGCGCCGCGCCTGATCGCGCCGGCACCTGATGCTGCTCAGCGTGAACTGTTGTTTCGCGCTGCCTTGCGCGCACCCGACCACGGGCAAATGCGCCCCTGGCGTTTTCTCACCGTGGAAGGCGAGGCGCTGAATCAGCTCGGCGAGCTGTTTGCCAGCGCTTTACCCGCCGACGCCAGCCCTGAAGCCTTGACCAAAGCGCGCGCCATGCCGCTACGGGCACCGTTGCTGGTGCTGGTGATTGCGCGGGTGCAGGCCAGTGTGAAGGTGCCGGCGCAGGAGCAGGTGCTGGCGGCTGGCTGTGCAGCGCATGCGATCCTGCTGGCGGCCCATGCCCAGGGTATCGGCGCGGTTTGGCGTACCGGTGATATGGCTTATAACCCACAGGTGGCTGCCGGTCTGGGCCTGGCGGCCGATGAACAGCTGATTGCCTACCTCTACCTGGGCACCCCGGAGCGCGAATTGCGCGCGGTGCCCCAGGTGCAGGTCAGTGACTTTGTCAGGGCCTGGCCTGTGGCTGAGTAAGCGGTAGACGCAAGGTGGCGATGAAGCCGCCTTGCGCATGATTTTCCAGCTCAAGCTGACCCCCATGCCGTTCGGCAGCGCGGCGGGCGATGGCCAGCCCCAGGCCATGACCGCTGCTGGTTTGTCCGGGTGCGCGGAAGAAGGGTTCGCCAAGATGGGCCAGCTGTTCGAGGGCCACACCGGGGCCGTGATCGCGCACACTCAGGCACAGCATTTCGCCCTCGCGGCGAGCGCATATTTCGATCGGCTGATCTGTCGGGTTGAAACGCAGTGCGTTGCGCAGCAGGTTATCCAATGCGCGTTGCAGCATATCCGGCCAGCCGCTGAGCGTTAGGTCTTGGTCTAGCTGTATGGTGAGTGGCTGGTCTGGTGCATCCAGTTGAGCATCGTCTTGCAGCTTGCGCAGCAGATCGTCGAGTTGGACCGGCTGAGCTGCACCAAGGTCGGCATCAAGGCGTGCAAGGGCGAGAATTTCGCTGATCAGCGCTTCCAGGCGGTCGCATTCCTGATTCAGACGCGGCCAGTATTTCTCGCGTTCGGTTGCGTCGGCGCGCTCGGTCAGGGCCAAGGCAATACGCAGGCGCGCGAGCGGCGAGCGCAGTTCGTGGGAGACGTCACGCAGCAGTTGGCGTTGGCTGCTGATCAAACCCTGCACGCGCTCGCCCATGCGGTTGAAGTCAGCCGCCAGTACACCCAGTTCATCACGCCGTTCGGCCAGCCGTGCCAGGCTGTTCTGCTGGTAAGCCGTTTGTCCCAAGTCGTGTACGGCGCCGCGCAGGCGGTTCAGCGGGCGGGTAATCGACAGCGTCAGCCAGAGGCTGAACAGGGTCAATACCAGCATGGCGATACCCAAGGCGCTGAGCGGCCATAGCAGACTGTCGCGTTGCCAGGCGGCAATCTCCGGCAGCGGTATGCGGTAGATCAGCAGGTAGGTTTCGCCGCTTTGCGGGCTGGTGTACTCGGCGCTCAGGCGGCGCCAGGGCAGGCGTTTTTCATTGCGGTGACGCGCTTCGAATGCCGCCGCTCGTGGTGGAAAGGTGCCTTCGACCAGTGGCTGGCCACTGTCATCAAGCACCTGCACGTCGATGCGAAACTTGCGTTTGCGTTGCTCCAGTAGGGCCTGGGCTGCATGCGGGCCCTCGCTCTCGTAACGCTGTGTCCACTTTTCGGCAAAGTGTTCCAAGGCCGGGTGCTGGCTGAGCAGCCAGGCGTCCTGATTGATCATGCGCCCAAGCAGCATGGACAGCCCCGCAACCAGGGCGATCGCCAGCCAGAAACTGGCAAAGATGCGCCAGAACAGTGAACGCACGGCTATTCCTCATGCAAAAAACCGCCGAGCCCGGTGGCTCGGCGGTGGTGGGATGGCTTCAGGCTTAGTTGGCCTGTTTGTCCTTCTCGGCTTTCCAGGCCTGGAACTCGGCCATTTCTGCACGGAGTTCGCTCATTTTCAGCTGGTGTTCGTCAAAGGCTTTCTGTTGCTCGGGCTTGAGCAGCGCGCGGATGGCCGTGTGTTGCTTTCCCTCGGCCGCTTTCAGCTCATCCTGCATGGCTTTCTGTTCAGCTGTTGGCAGTTTGCTCAGGTAGCGTTGGGTGATCTCGTGGCGACCTTTCATCTGCTCGCCCATCAGTTTGCGGATTTCGCGGTGTTGCTCTTTGCTCAGGTCGAGCTCTTTAAACAGACGGTAGCCGTGCTCGCCGCCGTGGCGTGGGCCGCCCTCGGGCATTGCCATGGCCAGGGCTGGCAGGGTCATGGCGAGCAGTACAGCAGTCAGGGTCTTGCGCATGGTGTGTCTCCTTGTCTGAAACCGGTAAGTACCGGATGAGCCCAGTCTAGGGCGGTCAAGGTCAAGGGCAGTCAGGGCAAGGTAAAGCTTCGGTAAAGAGCGGGGCGCGGTGGATTTAGCCAAGCAGTGCTCAGGCACTGTAGTAATAGCCGCGACTGCGCAGCGCCAGGATGCGCTGGCGCCCATCGGCGTGCGGGCCGAGTTTCTTGCGCAGGTTGCTGACGTGCATATCCAGGCTGCGGTCATACAGGGTCAGCTTGCGGCCGAGGGCCAGTTGCGCCAGTACTTGTTTATCCACCGGTTCGCCTGGATGTTGCAGCAACGCTTCGAGGATGCGGCTTTCCGAGAGGGTCAGTAGTACGTCCTGCTCGCCCAGGGTCACGGTGCCGCGTATCTGGCTGTAATGCAGGTCGCCGAGGTCTAGCGGGCTGCTGGAACTGGCCGGCAGGCTGCGGCGCAACACGGCGCGCAGTCGGGCGGTGAGTTCGCGGGGGTCGCAGGGTTTCGCCAGGTAGTCGTCAGCCCCCAGCTCCAGGCCGAGAATCCGATCCAGCGGCTCGCCACGGGCCGACAACATCAGCACCGGCAGTTCAGGGTGGTCGCTGCGCAGTTGCTTGAGCAATTCCAGGCCGCTGCCGTCAGGCAGCATGACATCCAGTACGACGGCGTCCGGGCTGGATATGTCCAGCGCCTGGCGGGCGCTGCTGCCGTCGTGGCAGGCGCTGACCTGGAAGCCTTCCTGGGTCAGCCAATTGGCCAGCAGTTCGCAGAGTTCGACGTCGTCGTCGATCAGTAGCAGGCGGCTCATGGGTCAGTTAAGCCACTCGCTGTGCGAGCGGCGCCCGCGGCGCAGCAGGGCTCCGATGAGCACCCCGAGCAGGGTAGAGCCGGCACCGATGGCGTACCACATCTGCTGTTCGCTGATCAGGGGTGGCGGGGCGCTGGCTTGAAGTTTTTTCAGTTGTAGCTTGAGGCGCTGATTTTCCTGGCGCAGACGCTGCAGTTGCAGGGTCTCGCGCTCATCTGTCGTGCTTTGCAGTTCTGCGCTGAGGGCTTCACGCTGCTCTTCACTCAGTGCCAGGCGCTGTTCCAGATCATCAATTTGCGCCTGTACCGACGTGGCTTCTGCCAGTGGTTGCGGCGGAATTTCCTCGGCCTGGATGGTGGCCGGCAAGCACAGGGTCAAGAGCAGAAACAGCGGGCCTGGACGCATCGGAACTCCTATCTTCTAGTTGTTATCGGGTGGTTCGGCGAAGGAATGGCTTCAAGGCAGGACCAGTTTGAAAGGTTTCACCACGACGCTGGCATACACCCCGGCGGCCCGGTAGGGGTCGGCATCAGCCCATTGCTGCGCGGCCAGCAGTGATTCGAACTCGGCGACGATCAGGCTGCCGGAAAACCCTGCTGGGCCTGGGTCATTGCTGTCGACGGCTGGGTGCGGCCCGGCGAGAATCAGGCGGCCCTCCGTTTTCAGTTGTTCCAAGCGCGCCAAGTGCGCCGGGCGGGCGCTCAGACGGTTGTCCAGGGAGTCTTGCACATCGGTGGCAATGATCGCGTAGAGCATCTCAGTCCTTAAAAACGTGTTGGGTACAGGTCGCCGCCAAGGGAGAAAAGCAGCCTGTCCGGGCAAAGTCGAGTAAATCTTGGTGCAAGCCAGCAAGAATCCACATCTGCCGGCATAATAACAAACATAAATGACTCGGAAAGTGCCCCCTATGGACGTTGATTTGCATTGTCACAGCACCGCTTCGGATGGCGCCCTGGCGCCCGCTGTGGTGGTGGCGCGGGCATTCGAACGGGGTGTGCGTCTGCTGGCGTTGACCGATCACGACACCCTCGACGGATTGGACGAGGCCGCGCTGGCGGCGCAAGCGCTGGGTATACAGCTGGTCAATGGCATCGAGCTGTCCTGCACCTGGGGTGGTGCGACCATCCATGTGCTGGGGTATGCCTTCAACCGCGAGGCGCCAGCCCTGCAGCAGGCCATTGCAGATCTACACGAGGGGCGCTGGTTGCGCGCGGCAGAAATTGCCAGGCGTCTGGAAGCCAAGGGCATGCCAGGGGCATTAGAGGGCGCACGGGCCTTGCAGCAGGAATTGGGCGACAGTGGCAATGCGCCGGCGCGGCCGCATTTTGCGGACTTTCTGGTGCTCAACGGTTACGTCAAGGATCGCGCCGAAGCATTCCGCAAGTGGCTCGGTTCGGGCAAGCTGGGTGACGTCAAACAGCACTGGCCGGAACTGGCGCAAGCTGTGGATACGCTGCGCCGTGCAGGCGCCTGGGTCAGCCTGGCGCATCCCTGGCAGTACGACTTTACGCGTACCAAGCGGCGCAAGTTGATTGCCGACTTTGTTGGCGCAGGCGGGCATTCGCTGGAAGTGGTCAATGGTATGCAGCCGGCCGAACAGGTTGGCAGTCTGGCGATTCTGGCGCGGGAATTCGGTATGTTCGTCAGCGCAGGTAGTGATTTTCACGCGCCCGGCCAGTGGTCTGAGCTGGGTGTCTATCGCCCGGTGCCCGAGGATCTACCGCCCTTGTGGGCACGGTTTCAACATGTCCAGCAGCCTACTGCACTTTGACCAGGGACCAAGCGTGAGCCAATTCTTCCAGATTCATCCGGAAAACCCGCAAGCGCGCCTGATCAAGCAGGCCGTGGAGATCATCCGCAACGGCGGCGTGGTGATCTATCCGACTGACTCCTCCTATGCCGTGGGCTGCCATATCGGTGACAAGAGCGCGGTAGAGCGTATTCGCCGCCTGCGCCAACTGGACGACAAGCACAACTTCACCCTGGTCTGCCGCGACCTGTCGCAGCTCGGCACCTTTGCCAAGGTCGATACTGCCGCCTTCCGCCTACTCAAAAGTCATACACCAGGGCCTTACACCTTCATTCTCAATGCCACCCGTGAGGTGCCGCGTATGCTGCTGCATGCCAAGCGCCGCACCATCGGTCTGCGCGTGCCCAGTCATCCGATTGCCATGGCCTTGCTGGCCGAGCTGGATGAGCCGCTGATGAGCGTCAGCCTGATCCTGCCGGGTGAAACGCTGCCGATGAGCGACCCTTATGAAATGCGCCAGATCCTGGAGCACCAGGTCGATCTGATCATCGATGGCGGTTTCGGTGGGCTGGAGGCCTCCACCGTGGTCAGCCTGACCGACGATGAGCCTGAGGTGTTTCGGGTGGGGTGCGGTGATCCGTCGCCTTTTACGGATGACCTTTGAGCCTGGCTATATATAATCGGGCTCTTTCGATTATTCAGGTAGTCCGTTTTGAGTCTTGTTGACGCTGAACGCCGCGTGCTGTCTGGGATGCGTCCGAGTGGTCTGCTGCACTTGGGGCATTATCAGGGCGTGCTGAAGAACTGGGTGAAGCTGCAACACACCTATGAATGCTTTTTCTGCATCGTCGATTTACACGCGCTGACCACCGATTACGACGATGTCGGCCCGCTGTCCCAGCGGGTCATGGACATGGCCGTGGATTGGTTGGCGGCCGGCGTCAGCCCCAGCTCGGCGACGTTGTTTATCCAGTCGCAAGTCCCTGAACACGCCGAATTGCACCTGCTGCTGTCGATGATCTGTCCGCTCAGCTGGCTGGAGCGCGTGCCCTCCTATAAAGAACAGCAGGAGCAGCTGCACGGCAAAGACCTGAGCACCTTCGGCTTTCTCGGTTACCCCTTGCTGCAGGCCGCTGACATCCTGCTGTACCGCGCTGGCGTGGTGCCGGTGGGCGGTGACCAGTTGGCACATATCGAGTTTGCTCGGGATGTGGCGCGGCGCTTCAACCATTTGTATGGCCGCGAGCCAGGCTTTGAGGAAAAGGCCGAGGCGGCGATCATCAAGCTGGGCAAGAAAACCGCGACGCTCTACAACCACCTGCGCCGGGCTTATCAGGAGCAGGGCGACGCTGAGGCGCTGGAAACCGCGCGTGCGCTGCTCAAGGATCAGCAGAGCATCACCCTGGGTGACCGTGAGCGTCTGTATGGCTATCTGGAAGGTGGCGGCAAGATTCTCCTGGTTGAGCCGCAGGCCATGCTCGGCGAGTCGCCCAAACTGCTCGGGCTTGATGGCGGCAAGATGTCCAAGTCCAACAATAATGCGATCTTCCTGCGTGACAGCGGTTCGGCGATCGAGGAGAAGATCCGCCGCATGCCGACTGATCCGGTGCGGGTGCATCGTGATGATCCCGGCAATCCGCAACACTGTCCGGTGTGGCCGTTGCACCAGCTCTACTCGTCCGATGCCACCTGCGAGTGGGTGCAGCAAGGTTGCCGCAGCGCCGGCATCGGCTGCCTGGAGTGCAAGGCACCTCTGGTCGAGGCGCTGCAGCAGGAGTTGCAGCCGCTGCAGGCGCGTGCTGCGGATTATCAGGATAATCCTGATCTGGTCCGGCAGATTCTCGCCGATGGCGCCGATCGCGCGCGTTCCGAGGCGCGGGAAACCCTCAGTGAAGTGCGCCTGGCCCTTGGCCTGAATTACCGCTGAACCTACCTTCGAGAGTGACCATGTCCAGCGTGCCAGCCCAGGAACATCCAGAGAACCATCCCCAGGATCAGGCCAATGCCCAGCAGGAGCTGCCATTTGCCCTGGTGTATGGCCAGGCGGTCACTGAAATGCCGCTCGATCTGTACATCCCGCCGGATGCCCTGGAGGTGTTTCTCGAAGCCTTCGAAGGCCCGCTGGACCTGCTGCTCTACCTGATCCGCAAACAGAACATTGATGTGCTGGATATCCCGGTGGCGGAAATCACCCGCCAGTACATGGGCTATGTCGAGCTGATGCAGTCGGTGCGCCTGGAACTGGCGGCCGAGTACCTGGTGATGGCGGCCATGCTCGCCGAGATCAAGTCGCGCATGCTGTTGCCGCGCTCCAGTGAGGTCGAAGCCGAGGAAGACGACCCGCGCGCCGAACTGATCCGCCGTCTGCAGGAATACGAGCGTTACAAGGCCGCTGCAGAAGGTATCGATGGCCTTAGCCGGGTCGGTCGTGACCTTACTGTGCCGCGTCTGGACGCGCCCGAAGCGCGGGCGCGCAAGCTGCTGCCGGATGTCAGTCTGGAGGAGGTTTTGCTGTCGATGGCTGAGGTGCTGCGCCGCGCCGATATGTTTGAAAGCCATCAGGTCACCCGTGAGGCGCTGTCGACCCGCGAGCGCATGAGCGAAGTGCTCGAACGCCTCAAGGGTGGCGCGTTTGTGCCCTTTGTCAGCCTGTTCAGCGCCGAAGAAGGCAAACTAGGCGTGGTGGTGACCTTTATGGCGGTGCTTGAGTTGATCAAGGAGTCCCTGGTTGAGCTGGTGCAGAATGAGGCCTTTGGGCCAATCCATGTGCGTGCGCGGGCTGAATAAGCATGAATCTTAATGAACCTCGTGAGCTGGCCAGCCTGCTTGAAGCCTTTCTGCTGGCCTCCGGCAAACCGCAATCGCTGGAGCGCCTGTTCGAGCTTTTTGAAGAAGCCGAGCGGCCGGAACCGGCGGTTTTCAAAAAGGCGCTGGCGCATCTGGGCAAGTCCTGCGAAGGGCGTGCCTTCGAGCTGGTCGAGGTGGCGTCCGGCTACCGCCTGCAAGTGCGCGAGAAATTTGCGCCTTGGGTGGGTCGCCTATGGGAAGAGCGCCCGCAGCGCTATTCGCGCGCCATGCTGGAAACCCTGGCGCTGATTGCTTATCGCCAGCCGATTACCCGTGGCGAAATCGAAGATGTGCGCGGTGTGGCGGTGAACAGTCATATCGTCAAAACCTTGCTGGAGCGCGAGTGGATTCGCGTGGTGGGGTATCGCGATGTGCCGGGCAAGCCGGCGATGTTCGCCACCACCAAGGCCTTTCTCGATCACTTCAACCTGAAAAGCCTCGACGAATTACCGCCCCTGGCCGCCCTGCGCGAACTGGAACCCGAGCCTGTGCTGGCTTTTGAAGATGATCTGGAGGCACCGCAAAGCCTGCAGGCGCGTGCCGACCTGGCCCTGGCCGATGAGCCTGCGGTGGAAGCGAGCGAGGAAACCAGCTTCAGCAGCCTGCTGGCTGAACTCGATTCGATGGAGCAGGGGCTGAAAACCGACTTCGATGATTTACCCGAGCAGGACGATGAGCGTGATGATGCCGAAGAGCCTCGCGCAACCCTGGATAAAGAACAGCTGCCTGACTAACAAGCAGGTCGTATCAGTTAAGGCGCCAGTGCGGTGAAAGATCCCTGCATCAGACTGTGCAAGTTCGAGCGCGCTATCTGCCTCGGTTGCGGGCGCAGCAAGGCCGAGATCAAAGGCTGGAAGAAGCTCGGCAAGGCTGCCCGGCGTGCCGTTTTGGCCGAAGCCGATATGCGTTTGCTGAGCTTGGCGACCATCGGTCGGCGTAAAGGCTGACGGCCTCCGATCAGGCGGCTAGCCTCAACCCGTGCGTCCGCGCCGTGTTTCGCGTATGCTCCGCGCCCCTTTGACGAATAGGCTTGGCCTGAATCGTCCTAATCACTAAAGAAAACACCGGGAGGTGCCCAGATGAGTGAAGAAATCGAAGAATACAGCCCCGCAGGCGAAAAACTGCAGAAAGTCATGGCGCGCATGGGCTTGGCTTCACGCCGTGAAATCGAAGCCTGGATTACTGCTGGCCGCGTCAAGGTCAACGGCGCAGTCGCCAGCCTCGGTGCACGCGTTGACCTGCACGATGCGATTGCCGTCGATGGCAAGGTGATCCGCCGTGAGGAAGCTGCCGAAAGCGTGCGCCGCGTCATCATCTACAACAAACCAGAAGGTGAGATTTGCACCCGTGACGACCCGGAAGGTCGTCCGACGGTATTTGACCGTCTGCCACGGCCGAAAGATGGCCGCTGGATCAATATCGGTCGCCTCGACATCAACACCACCGGTTTGCTGATGTTTACCACCGACGGTGAGCTGGCCAACCGCCTGATGCACCCGTCCTACCAGATGGACCGCGAGTACGCCGTGCGCGTACGTGGCGAAGTTGACGAAGAGATGATCGAGCGCCTGAAAACCGGCGTGATGCTTGAAGATGGCCCGGCCAAGTTCACCGACATCAAGGAAGCGCCGGGTGGCGAAGGCTTCAACCACTGGTATCACTGCGTGGTGATGGAAGGTCGCAACCGCGAAGTGCGTCGCCTGTGGGAGTCCCAGGGGCTGGTGGTCAGTCGCTTGAAGCGCGTGCGTTTCGGCCCGGTGTTTATCACCTCGGACCTGACCATGGGCCGCTGGCGTGAAATGAGCCAGCGCGAAGTCGATATTCTCAGCGAGGAGGTCGGCCTCAAGCCGGTCGCTCTGCCGGAGATGAAAGAGAAAACCCGCGACAAACTCGACCGTTTGCAGCGCAAATCGGCCAAGCCGGTGGGTCGTGCTGCGCGTCCGGAGCGTACTTTGCGTCCGGCTCACGGTGCGCCAGCAACCGCAGGTGATCAAGGCCGTTCGCGTCCTGCCCGTGGTGACGGTGCTGAGCGTCCGGCGCGCAGCCCACGTGCCGATCAAGGCAAGGGCACGCCGGTCGCTGAGCGCCCGAGTGACGTTAACAAGAAGCGTCCGGCCAAACCGGGGGCACAGCGTCCTGGCGTTGAGCTGGCTGATCGCCCGTCGCGCAAGCCGGCAGGTGCACCGGTTAAACGTCGCAGCCAACCTGGTCGTGATGGCCAGCGTCCAGGCTTTGGCCGTGATCGCAAGCCCGAATAAGGCATTCTGAGTGACAATAAAAAGGCGACCCGAGGGTCGCCTTTTTATTGTCTGCGTTGGCGTTAGCCGGCCATCGACAGGCGGTTGCGGCCTTCACGTTTGGATACGTACAGCGCACTGTCGGCGCGGCGCAGCAGGCTGTCCATGGACTCACCCGGTAGCAAGGTGGCGCAGCCCAGGCTAACCGACAGTTCAATGGCGCGGTTTTCCACCAGGTACTGAATGCCCAGTACCGCCAGGCGCAGACGCTCGCCAATCATCGAAGCCGCCTCGCGGCTGGTGTTGGAGAGCAGCACCATGAATTCTTCGCCACCGTAGCGGAACACCATGTCGACATTGCGCAGGCTGTCTTTCAGGGCGCTGGCGACGGCCTTGAGGGCTTGGTCGCCCACGATGTGGCCGTGGCTGTCATTGATCCGCTTGAAGTGGTCGATGTCGACCATCAGTACTGAAAGCGGCTGAAGATTGCGCCGGGCAATATCCACTTCACGTTTGAGGGTCTGCTCCATGGCAATGCGGTTGCCGGTTTCGGTCAGCGGATCGCGCAGTGCTGTTTGCAGAGCTGCGCGGTAAAGCAGGGCGTTGCGCAGAGGGAAGAGCAGGCTGGCGAGCAGTGATTCGAGCTGGCCGAGTTCATCCTCGCTGAAGCGCTGGTTACGGCGGAAGGTCAGCTCGCCGAGGAATTCGCCATCGTGGTTCAGGCGGTAGCCAGCTGAGTGACTGGCACGCTCGCCCAGTTCCAGGCGCAGGTCGCAGGAGGCCAGCTGATAGCTGAGGGCGCTGAGGGGCACCAGGCGCTGCACTTCGGTATAGAACAGCTCGAGGATGCGTTCGGCTTCCAGCGAGGTCTGCAGGCGCAGGCTCAATTGCTGACGCAGCTGCGCCAGGCTAACTGGCCTCAGGCTTTTTTGCAGGCGACTGGCATAACCGAGACGTTGCAGTTTGGCGGCGTCGAAATCAATGGTGTTGGACTGGTTGTGCGGGGCCATGAAGCTTACCTCTAGCGCTATACGCGGCGATAGCGAGGCTTCAGCGAAATCCATGCCAGCTTTTTATAATTCCTAAAAGCTCTTTATTTTCAGTGGCTTGTGATTATTTTTAGAGGCGGGGCGGCAAGTTCTTGCCGGTTAACTGACGGTGCTGCTGGCAATCTGATGTCGGTTAATTCAAGGTCCGCCGGAAAACCGGCGGACTCAGTGAATCCTTACTGTGCGTCAAATGCCTGACCATTCACTCCCGTGCTGTCCGGCCCCATCAGGTACAGGTACACCGGCATGATGGCTTCTGGCAGCGGATTGTTGGCCGGGTTTTCCCCAGGGTAGGCCTGGGCGCGCATGTCGGTGCGGGTCGCTCCAGGGTTGACGCTGTTGGCGCGGACACTGGCGATGCCGTCGATTTCATCTGCCAGAACCTGCATCAGGCCTTCGGTGGCGAACTTCGAGACGGCATAGGCGCCCCAGTATGCGCGGCCTTTGCGGCCAACGCTGCTGGAGGTGAATACCACCGAGGCGTCAGTCGAGAGCTTGAGCAGCGGCAGCAGCGTGCTGGTGAGCATAAACATGGCGTTGACGTTGACCTGCATGACACGCATGAAGTTGTCGCCGGACAGCTGCTCCAGCGGTGTGCGTGGGCCAATGATCGAGGCGTTGTGCAGCAGGCCGTCGAGTTTGCCGAATTCGGCTTCGATCATCGCCGCCAATTCGTCGTACTGGTGCGGCAGGGCGGTCTCCAGGTTGAACGGGATGACTGCAGCCTGCGGGTGGCCAGCGGCTTCGATAGCGTCATAGACGCGGCTGAGGTTGTCTTCGGTTTTGCCCAACAGCAGTACGGTTGCGCCGTGGGCGGCGAAAGTCTTGGCGGCGGTTGCGCCAATGCCACGGCCTGCGCCGGTTACCAGAATCACGCGGCCCTTGAGCAGGTCGGGGCGAGCGGAATAGTTACGCATGGGTAAAGCCTCGTGTTTTCAGGTGTGGCCGGTTTGACAGTGGGCCAGCCTGGATTGATCAGTGAACACTATCAGCAGCGGCACACGGCCCGTTCAAGTACGGCGCGCAGTTCCAGTGGATGGTCCACAACGGCATCGGCACCCCAGTTGCGTGGGTTGTCCTGCGGGTGGATATAACCGTAGGTGACGGCGGCGGTCTTGCAGCCGGCGGCGCGGCCGGCTTCTATATCGCGCTCGTCATCGCCGATAAACAGGGTGGCGGCAGGTTCCACACCCATCTTCGCGCATGCCAGCAGGATCATCTCCGGGTCCGGTTTGCTGCGGCTGACGTGATCCGGGCAGACCAATACCGCCGAGCGCTGCGCCAGGCCGAGCTGTTGCATGATCGGTTCGGCGTAGCGCACCGGTTTGTTGGTGGCCACGCCCCAGACAAGCTTGGCGTGTTCGATATCATCGAGCAGCTCATGCATGCCATCGAAGGGGCGGGTCAGCACTGCACAATGGCTCTGATAGCGTTCGAGGAACTCCAGGCGCAGCGCCTCGAAACCGTCAGCCTCGGGGTCCGTGGCGAAGTTGGCGGCGACCATGGCGCGCGCGCCGCCGGACACCTGGTCACGGATCAGCTTGTCGGCAATCGGCGGCAGGCCGCGCTCGGCGCGCATCGCCTGGCTGATGGCGATAAAGTCTGGCGCGCTGTCGAGCAGGGTGCCGTCCATATCGAAAAGAACTGCGCGCAGGCGCATCAGGCCTCCTTGAGGGTCTGGATCATGTAGTTGACGTCGACATCGGCTTCCAGCTTGTAGCGTTTGCTCAGCGGGTTGTAGGTCAGGCCGATGATGTCCTTGACCTGCAGGCCGGCGTCACGGCTCCAGGCACCCAGCTCGGAGGGGCGAATAAACTTCTTGAAATCATGGGTGCCGCGCGGCAGCAGGCGCATCAGGTACTCGGCGCCGATGATGGCGAACAGGTAAGCCTTGGGGTTGCGGTTGATGGTCGAGAAAAACACCTGGCCGCCTGGTTTGACCAAGGTGTAGCAGGCGCGGATGACCGAGGATGGATCGGGTACGTGCTCCAGCATTTCCAGGCAGGTGACCACGTCGAACTGGCCGGGCATTTCGGCAGCCAGGGCTTCAGCGGTGATCTGCCGGTACTCGACGCTGACCCCTGATTCCAGTTGGTGCAGCTGGGCTACCGCCAGCGGGGCTTCACCCATGTCGATGCCGGTGACGCTGGCGCCGCGCTGGGCCATGGACTCGCTGAGAATGCCACCGCCGCAGCCAACATCCAGGACCTTTTTACCGGCCAGGCCGACACGCTCGTCGATCCAGTTGACGCGCAGCGGGTTGATGTCATGCAGCGGCTTGAATTCGCTTTCGCGGTCCCACCAGCGATGGGCGAGGGCTTCGAATTTGGCGATTTCGGCGTGGTCGACGTTGCTCATATAAATCCCTGAATCAGGCTGCGGCGAGAGTGGGAGCGCAAGGTGCTCATGTTGCCAGTTTCGCCGGGTGGATTGGACGCCTGTTGTGCGACCAATGTATGTCAGTTTGTCGCAGTGCTCACATTTCCGGGTTTGCCGCTATTGGCCGGCAATTTTGGTCCCCCAGGCCTGGGCGTTGGCGATGATCCGTTGTTCGTCCAGGCGTGTCAGTTGGCCGCCGTCGAGCAACTGCTTGCCGCCGACCCAGAGGTGCTCAACGCAGGCGCGGCCGCCGGCATAAAGCAGCTGCGATACCGGGTCGTAGACCGGTTGCTGGGCCAGGCCGGAGAGGTTGAATACAGTCATATCAGCGGCCTTGCCCAGTTCCAGTGAGCCGATCTGCTCATCCAGGCCAAGGGCGCGAGCGCCGTTGAGGGTGGCCATGCGCAGTGCGCGGTGGGCATCCAGGGCGGTGGCCGAGCCGGCAACTGCCTTGGCTAAGAGGGCGGCGGTGCGAGTTTCGCCGAGCAGGTCGAGATCGTTATTGCTGGCTGCGCCATCCGTGCCGATGGCCACGTTGACGCCGGCCTGCCAGAGTTTTTCCACCGGGCAGAAGCCGCTTGCCAGCTTGAGGTTGGATTCCGGGCAGTGGATCACGCTGCTGTTGCTGGCCACCAGCAAGGCCAGGTCAGCGTCATCAATTTGCGTCATGTGCACGGCCTGAAAGCGTGGGCCGAGCAGGTCAAGGCGGGCCAGGCGCGCCAGTGGACGCTCGCCGCGCTGTTCCAGGCTCTGCTGCACTTCGAAGGCGGTTTCGTGCACGTGCATGTGAATGCCAGCATCCAGCTCTTCGGCGAGCATGCGGATGTTCTCCAGCTTGTCGTCGCTGACCGTGTAGGGTGCATGCGGTCCAAACGCTACGCTCAGGCGCGGGTGGTGTTTGAGATCATCGAACAGCGCCAGGCCCTTGCGCAGCGATTCGTCTGCATCGCGCGCGCCGGGAATCGGGAAATCCAGTACCGGAATGGTGATCTGCGCGCGAATGCCGCTGCTGTGCACCCGCTGGCTGGCGGTTTCCGGAAAGAAATACATGTCGGAGAAGCAGGTGATGCCGCCCTTGAGCTGTTCGGCGATGGCCAGCTCGGTGCCGTCCTCAACGAACTGCTCGCTGACCCACTTGGCCTCGGCCGGCCAGATGTGTTTTTCCAGCCAGGTCATCAGTGGCAGGTCATCGGCCAGGCCGCGGAACAGGGTCATTGCCGCATGTCCGTGGGCATTCACCAGCCCTGGTGTGAGCAGCCTGCCAGGTAGTTCAAGTACCTGCTGTGCGCTGTGCTTGAGGGCTTCGGCGCGCGGGGCGATCAGGGTGATACGCCCGTCACGGATACCCAGGCCATGTTCCAGCAGGACCACGCCAGCAGGTTCGACCGGGACCAGCCAGGTGGGCAGGAGCAGCAAGTCGAGCGGTGCTTGGGGCATGGTGGCGCTTCCGGCGGACATTAAAGTGGCGAGTTTATAGGGGAACGCCCTAGGCTTGAAGCTGCATGGCCTGATCTAACCCGACAGCTTTCGCGCTGTGCGTATAATGGTCGGCTTTTTCCGGCGGAGGTGTGTGATGCGCGAGCAATTGCTAGCGGCAGAGAAGGTGACGGCCATTGACTGGCGTGATGGCGCTCTGCACCTGCTCGACCAGCGCGCGCTGCCCTTTGCGCAAACCTGGCTCAGCTATCACTCGGCCGTCGATGTCGCTGAGGCCATTCGCAGTATGGTGGTGCGTGGCGCGCCGGCCATTGGTATTGCCGCCGCCTATGCTGTGGTGCTGGCGTTGCGTGCCCGTTTGCAGGAGGGTGGCGATTGGCGCTCTGCCTTGCAGGCGGATTTTGACCTGCTGGCGGCGTCGCGGCCGACGGCGGTCAATCTGTTCTGGGCGCTCAATCGCATGCGTGAGCGCCTGGATCGGCTCAAGGGCGGCGATGACCTGGTCGCTCAACTCGAAGCTGAAGCCATCGGCATTCACCAGAGTGACCGTGAGGCCAATCTGACTATGGCTCAGCTCGGTGCCGAACTGATTCGCAAGCATCAGGGCAATGCACAGAACCTGCTGACCCACTGCAATGCCGGCGCCCTGGCCACTGGTGGCTTCGGTACGGCGTTGGGGGTGATTCGCGCAGTCTTTCATGATGGGTTGCTGGAGCGGGTTTATGCCGATGAAACCCGGCCCTGGCTGCAGGGCTCGCGCTTGACTGCCTGGGAGTTGGCAGAAGATGGCATTCCGGTGACGGTGAATGCCGATTCGGCCGCCGCGCACCTGATGAAGACTCGTGGCATCACCTGGGTCATCGTTGGTGCCGACCGGATTGCGGCCAACGGTGACGTGGCCAACAAGATTGGCACCTACCAGTTGGCCGTGAATGCCATGCATCACGGCGTGCGCTTTATGGTGGTCGCGCCCAGTTCGACCATCGATATGGCCATGGAGCACGGTGATGACATCATCCTCGAAGAGCGTGCCGCCAGTGAGTTGCTGGAACTGGGTGGAATGCCGATTGCTCGCGGCGTGGCGGCGTTCAATCCGGTGTTTGATGTGACTCCGGCCGACCTGATCGATTTTATCGTCACCGAAAAGGGCGTGGTCGATCGTCCGGATGCGGAAAAGATGGCGCAATTGATGTGCCGCAAGCGCTTGCATTGAGTTTTCCTGCGTGCCGGCGCACCTAGTCGTGCCGCTGGTGCTGGGGATAGGTGCGCCGCAGTGATTGTGGTAAGCTCCGGCGGTTTTCAGGGGTGCCTGTTATGGGCCTCTTACCTGCGCAGATACATGGCATAACTTATTGATTTGTCGTGAGTCGCTGTAAGCCTTGAGGCGCAGCGACAGGCTCCACCTCGTTCAGGACGAATGGCGCGGAGTTTCACCAGAAAAAGGAACCAGGCTACTCATGGGCGAACTGGCCAAAGAAATCCTCCCGGTCAATATTGAAGACGAACTCAAGCAGTCCTACCTCGATTACGCGATGAGCGTAATTGTCGGTCGCGCACTGCCGGATGCGCGTGATGGCTTGAAGCCCGTGCACCGCCGTGTGCTGTTTGCCATGAGCGAGTTGGGTAACGACTGGAACAAGGCATACAAGAAGTCCGCCCGTGTGGTCGGTGACGTCATCGGTAAATACCACCCGCACGGTGATACCGCGGTATACGACACCATCGTGCGGATGGCGCAGCCATTCTCCCTGCGTTACCTGCTGGTCGACGGCCAGGGCAACTTCGGCTCGGTGGACGGCGACAACGCCGCCGCCATGCGATACACCGAAGTGCGCATGACCAAGCTGGCCCATGAGCTGCTGGCTGACCTGCACAAGGAAACCGTGGACTGGGTGCCGAACTACGACGGTACGGAAATGATCCCGGCGGTCATGCCGACCAAGATCCCCAACCTGCTGGTCAACGGTTCCAGCGGTATTGCCGTGGGGATGGCCACCAACATTCCGCCGCACAACCTCACGGAAGTGATTAACGGCTGCCTGGCCCTGATCGACAACGGCGACCTGACGGTCGATGACCTGATGCAGTTCATCCCAGGGCCGGATTTCCCGACTGCCGGCATCATCAATGGTCGTGCCGGCATCATCGAAGCCTATCGCACCGGTCGTGGGCGCATTTACATGCGTGCCCGCGCTGAAATTGAAGACATCGACAAGGTCGGCGGTCGTCAGCAGATCGTCGTCACCGAGCTGCCGTATCAGCTGAACAAGGCACGATTGATCGAGAAGATCGCCGAGCTGGTCAAAGAGAAGAAGCTCGAAGGCATCACTGAGCTGCGCGATGAGTCCGACAAGGACGGCATGCGCGTGGTCATCGAGCTTCGCCGTGGTGAAGTGCCGGAAGTGGTGCTGAACAACCTCTACGCCCAGACCCAGATGCAGAGTGTGTTCGGCATCAACGTGGTGGCGCTGATCGACGGTCAGCCGAAAGTCCTCAACCTCAAGGACATGCTTGAAGCCTTCATCCTGCACCGTCGTGAAGTGGTCACCCGGCGTACTGTGTTCGAACTGCGTAAAGCGCGCGAACGTGGTCATATTCTCGAGGGGCAGGCGGTTGCCCTGTCCAATATCGATCCGGTGATTGCCCTGATCAAGGCCTCGCCAACTCCGGCCGAAGCCAAGCAGGCGCTGATTTCCACAGCTTGGGAATCCAGCGCTGTAGAGGCCATGGTCGAGCGCGCAGGTGCCGATGCCTGCCGTCCGGAAGACCTTGAGCCGCAGTACGGCTTGCGCGATGGCAAGTACTTCCTCTCGCCGGATCAGGCTCAGGCCATTCTTGAGCTGCGCCTGCACCGCCTGACTGGCCTTGAGCATGAAAAACTGCTGGCCGAGTACCAGGAAATCCTTACCCAGATCGGTGAGCTGATCCGCATCCTCACCAGTGCCGTGCGTCTGATGGAAGTGATCCGCGAAGAGCTGGAAGCGGTCAAGGCCGAGTTCGGCGATGCCCGTCGCACCGAGATTGTTGCCTCGCGCATGGACCTGACCATGGCCGATCTGATCACCGAAGAAGAGCGGGTCGTGACCATCTCCCACGGTGGTTATGCCAAGAGCCAGCCGCTGCATGCCTACCAGGCGCAGCGTCGCGGTGGTCGCGGCAAGTCCGCCACCGGGGTCAAGGATGAGGACTACATCGAACACCTGCTGGTAGCCAACAGCCACGCCACGCTGTTGCTGTTCTCCAGCAAGGGCAAGGTGTATTGGCTGAAGACCTACGAAATTCCCGAAGCGTCCCGTGCCGCCCGTGGCCGTCCGCTGGTCAACCTGCTGCCGCTGGATGAAGGCGAGCGCATCACCGCCATGCTTCAGGTCGATCTGGAAGCCTTGCAGCAGAGCGCGGGTGATGAAGAACTGGATGACAGCGAAGGCGTGGTGCTGGAAGGTGAAGTGATCGAAGCCGATGTGGCTGAAGATGGCGACGCCGATGTGGCCGACGACGAGCAGGATGAGCCGACCGGTGCCTACATCTTTATGGCAACCGCCTTCGGTACCGTGAAGAAGACCCCGCTGGTGCAGTTCAGCCGTCCGCGCACCAGTGGCCTGATTGCCCTGAAGCTGGAAGAGGGTGACACCTTGATCGCGGCAGCCATCACCGATGGTGCCCGTGAAGTGATGATGTTCTCCGATGGCGGCAAGGTCATCCGCTTCAAGGAAAAACACGTGCGCACCATGGGTCGTACCGCCCGCGGTGTACGCGGCATGCGTCTGCCAGAGGGGCAGAACATCATCTCCATGCTGATCCCGGAGCGCGATGCGCAGATTCTCACCGCGTCCGAGCGTGGTTACGGCAAGCGCACGGCGATGGCCGAGTTCCCGCGTCGCGGTCGTGGTGGTCAGGGCGTGATCGCCATGGTCAGCAACGAGCGTAACGGTAAGCTGGTCGGTGCCGTGCAGGTGTTGGAGGGCGAGGAAATCATGCTGATTTCTGACCAAGGCACCCTGGTGCGTACTCGCGTCAGTGAAGTCTCCAGCCTCGGTCGCAACACCCAGGGCGTGACTCTGATCAAGCTGGCCAAGGATGAAACCCTGGTGGGCCTTGAGCGTGTGCAGGAGCCTTCGGCGGAAGACGACGAAGAGCTGCTGGAAGGCGAGGAGGGTGTTGAAGGTGCTATCGAGGATGCAGGCGATGCACCTGAGGCTGCTGACGAAAGCCCGATCAGCGAAGAGTGATCTGTCGGGGCGAGTGCGCTCGCCTCTGACAGCGTAGGATTTGGCGGCTGCTGGCACGCACCAGCCCGCCCACTATTTTGAGCGAGAGTGGATGTGAGCAAGCGAGCCTTTAACTTCTGCGCCGGCCCGGCCGCGCTTCCTGAAGCTGTTCTGCAACGCGCCCAGGCGGAGCTTCTTGATTGGCAAGGCAAAGGCCTGTCGGTCATGGAAATGAGCCACCGCAGCGATGAGTACACCGCCATCGCGGAAAAGGCCGAGCAGGACCTGCGCGACCTGATGGATATTCCATCCGATTACAAGGTGCTGTTTCTGCAGGGCGGGGCCAGCCAGCAGTTCGCTGAAATCCCGCTCAACCTGCTACCGGAAGACGGCGTTGCCGACTATATCGATACCGGTATCTGGTCGAAGAAAAGCATCGAAGAAGCCAGCCGCTACGGCAACATCAATGTTGCCGCCAGCGCCAAGGCTTATGACTACTTCGCCATTCCTGGACAGAACGAGTGGCAGCTGTCGAAAGGCGCCGCCTACCTGCACTACGCCAGCAATGAAACCATCGGCGGCCTGCAGTTCGACTGGATTCCCGAAGTCGGTGACGTGCCGCTGGTGGCGGATATGTCTTCCGACATCCTTTCGCGCCCGATCGATGTGTCGAAGTTCGGCCTGATCTACGCTGGCGCGCAGAAGAACATCGGCCCCAGCGGCCTGGTCGTGACCATCGTGCGTGAAGACCTCCTCGGCCGTGCCCGCAGCGTCTGTCCGACCATGCTCAATTACAAGATCGCCGCTGATAACGGCTCGATGTACAACACCCCGGCGACCTTCTCCTGGTACCTCTCTGGCCTGGTGTTCGAGTGGCTGAAAGAGCAGGGTGGGGTGGCCGCCATGGAGCGTCAGAACCGCGCCAAGAAAGACCTGCTCTACAAAGCCATCGATACCAGCGATTTCTACAGCAATCCGATTGCTCACAACGCCCGCTCCTGGATGAACGTACCGTTCCGTCTGGCTGACGAGAAACTGGACAAGCCGTTCCTCGCTGGTGCCGATGCGCGCGGCCTGCTCAATCTGAAAGGCCATCGTTCGGTCGGTGGTATGCGCGCCTCTATTTATAATGCTGTGGGGCTGGATGCCGTCGAGGCGCTGGTCGCCTATATGGCCGAGTTCGAGAAGGAGCATGGCTGATATGTCCGAACAGGAACTGCAAGCCCTGCGCCTGCGCATCGACAACCTCGATGAGCGCATCCTTGAGCTGATCAGCGACCGTGCCCGCTGCGCCGAAGAAGTCGCGCGAGTGAAGATGAAGGCGCTGCCGGAAGGCGAGTCCCCGGTGTTCTACCGCCCTGAGCGTGAAGCCCAAGTGCTCAAGCGCATCATGGAACGCAACCAGGGCCCGCTGGGCAACGAGGAAATGGCGCGACTGTTCCGCGAAATCATGTCCTCCTGTCTGGCCCTGGAAAATCCGCTCAAGGTGGCTTACCTCGGCCCGGAAGGCACGTTCTCCCAAGCGGCGGCGATGAAGCACTTCGGTCACGCGGTAATCAGTGTGCCGATGGCGGCGATCGATGAAGTGTTCCGTGAAGTGGCCGCTGGTGCGGTGAACTTCGGTGTGGTGCCGGTGGAGAACTCCACCGAAGGTGCGATCAACCACACCCTCGACAGCTTCCTTGAACACGACATGGTCATCTGTGGCGAAGTCGAGCTGCGCATTCACCACCACCTGCTGGTCGGTGAAACCACCAAGACCGACAAGATCACCCGCATCTATTCCCACGCCCAGTCCCTGGCCCAGTGCCGCAAGTGGTTGGACGCGCATTACCCCAACGTCGAGCGCGTGGCAGTATCGAGCAACGCCGATGCGGCCAAACGGGTGAAAAGCGAGTGGAACAGTGCCGCGATTGCCGGTGATATGGCCGCCAGTCTGTATGGCTTGACCAAGCTGGCGGAGAAGATCGAAGACCGTCCGGACAACTCCACGCGCTTCCTGATCATCGGCAGCCAGGAAGTCCCGCCAACCGGCGACGACAAGACTTCGGTGATCATCTCTATGCGCAACAAGCCGGGTGCGTTGCACGAGCTGCTGGTGCCGTTCCATAACAACGGCATCGACCTGACGCGCATCGAAACCCGCCCGTCGCGCAGCGGCAAGTGGACCTACGTGTTCTTTATCGACTTCGTCGGTCACCACCGCGATCCGCTGATCAAAGACGTGCTGGAAAAAATCAATCAGGAAGCCGTGGCGCTCAAGGTGCTGGGCTCCTATCCCAAAGCGGTACTTTAAAACTGCTGCGGCACGCCTCAGGTCTCAAGCTACACGCGCATCGACGCCGGGCTGTACTTGGGGCTTGCGGCTTTAAGCGTGAGGCATTGCTATGACCGATTTCCTCGCCCTGGCCCAGCCAGGTGTACAGCAGCTGTCGCCCTATGTGCCGGGCAAACCGGTGGATGAGCTGGCCCGTGAGCTGGATCTGGACCCGGCCAGCATCGTCAAGCTGGCCAGCAACGAGAATCCGCTAGGTCCAAGCCCAAAGGCGCTGGAAGCGATTCGCAGCGAGTTGGCCGAGCTGACCCGTTACCCCGATGGCAATGGTTTCGAGCTGAAAAGCCGTCTGGCCAAATGCTGTGGCGTACAGCTCAATCAGGTCACCCTGGGTAATGGTTCCAACGATATTCTCGATCTGGTTGCCCGTGCTTATCTGGCACCTGGCCTTAATGCGGTGTTCAGCCAGTACGCCTTTGCCGTTTACCCCATCTCGACCCAGGCCGTAGGTGCTCAGGGCAAAGTGGTGCCGGCCAAGGACTACGGTCACGACCTGGAAGCCATGCTCGCGGCCATCGATGAAAACACCCGCGTGGTGTTTATCGCCAACCCGAACAACCCGACTGGCACCTGGTTCGGCCCCGACGCGCTGGAGCGCTTTCTCGCTCGCGTACCCGGCAACGTGCTGGTGGTGCTGGATGAGGCCTACATCGAGTTCGCCGAAGGTGATGAGCTGCCGGACGGTCTCACGTACCTGGCGCGCTACGACAACCTGCTGGTCTCGCGCACCTTCTCCAAGGCCTATGGTTTGGCGGCGCTGCGTGTTGGCTATGCGCTCAGCTCGGCACAGATCGCTGATGTGCTGAACCGTGTGCGTCAGCCATTCAACGTCAACAGCCTGGCCTTGGCGGCCGCCTGTGCGGCGCTGGATGATGCCGATTACCTGGCGCAAAGCCGTCAGCTCAATGATGCCGGCATGGTGCAACTGGAAGCTGGCTTGCGTGAGTTGGGCCTGAGCTGGATTCCGTCGAAAGGCAATTTTATTGCCGTCGATTTTGGTCGCGATACGGCTGCGATCAATCAGGCGCTGCTGCGCGCCGGGGTGATCGTGCGCCCGGTGGCTGGGTACGGTATGCCGAATTTCCTGCGTGTATCGATTGGCCTGCCGGCCGAGAATGCGCGCTTCCTTGAAGCTTTGGGCAGGGTGCTGAGCGCGTGAGTGAGGCCAAATCTGCTGTCACTCAGATGCCATCTGTTGCCCCTAAGCTCGGCCGCCTGGTGGTTATCGGCCTGGGGTTGATTGGCGGCTCCTTCGCCAAAGGCTTGCGTGAGCGCGGCCTGTTTCGCGAAGTGATCGGTGTCGATCTCGACCCGGAATCGCGTCGGTTGGCCGTCGAGTTGGGGGTGGTCGATCGCTGCGAAGTTGATCTGCTTGCCGCCTGTCTAGGGGCTGATGTGATCCAACTGGCGGTGCCTATCCTGGCCATGGAGAAGCTGCTAGCTGAACTTGCCAAACTTGAGCTGGGCGCGGCGGTGCTCACCGATGTGGGCAGCGCTAAAGGCAATGTAGTGCGTGCGGCACGTTTGGCCTTTGCCGGCAAAACGGTGCGCTTTGTGCCCGGGCATCCGATTGCCGGTTCCGAGCAGAGTGGGGTGGAGGCCTCCAACGCGCAGCTGTTCCGCCGGCACAAGGTCATTCTCACGCCCTGCGAGCAGAGTGATGAGTCAGCCCTGGCGCAGGTCGATGTACTGTGGCGCGAGCTGGGCGCGGATGTTGAGCATATGGAGGTCGAGCATCACGATCAGGTGCTGGCTGCGACCAGTCATCTGCCGCATTTGCTGGCCTTTACCCTGGTTGACTCGCTGGCCAAGCGCAGTGAGAACCTGGAGATCTTTCGTTACGCTGCTGGTGGTTTCCGTGATTTCACGCGAATTGCCGGCAGTGATCCGGTCATGTGGCACGACATCTTCCTCGCCAACCGCGAGGCGGTACTGCGCACGCTGGACGTATTTCGCGACGACCTCGACGCCTTGCGCGACGCGGTTGACGCAGGGGATGGGCATCAGTTGCTGGGCGTATTCACTCGCGCCCGCGTGGCCCGTGAGCATTTCGGCAAAATTTTGGCCCGCAGGGCCTATGTGGACGCTATGCACTCGAACGATCTGGTTTTTCTGGCTAATCCTGGCGGCAAACTTTCCGGACGTATCCGCGTTCCCGGTGACAAGTCCATTTCTCACCGTTCGATCATGCTCGGCTCGCTGGCTGAAGGCACTACGCATGTCGAAGGCTTCCTGGAAGGTGAAGACGCCCTGGCGACGCTGCAGGCGTTCCGCGATATGGGGGTGGTCATCGAAGGTCCGCATCATGGTCGCGTGACCATTCACGGGGTGGGCCTGAATGGTCTGAAGGCGCCGGCCGGTCCCCTTTACATGGGCAACTCTGGCACCTCGATGCGCTTGCTCTCGGGTTTGTTGGCGGCACAACCGTTCGATACCACGCTGACTGGTGATGCGTCGCTGTCCAAACGTCCGATGAACCGTGTCGCCAAGCCGCTGCGCGAAATGGGTGCAGTGATCGAGACCGGCCCGGAAGGTCGCCCACCGCTGATGATCAAGGGCGGTCAGCGCCTGACCGGTATGGATTACGAAATGCCCATGGCCAGTGCTCAGGTTAAATCCTGCCTGCTTCTTGCTGGGCTTTACGCCGCCGGAACCACCTCAGTGACCGAGCCTGCGCCGACCCGCGACCACACTGAGCGCATGTTGCGCGGCTTCGGTTATCCGGTAACAGTGGATGGCAGCACCGCCCGTGTCGAGTCGGGCCATAAGCTGATCGCGACCCATATCGAAGTGCCTGCGGATATCTCCTCGGCGGCGTTTTTCCTGGTCGCCGGCAGCATTGCTGAAGATTCAGAATTGGTGCTGGAGCACGTCGGCATCAATCCGACCCGTACCGGTGTCATCGATATCCTCAAGCTGATGGGCGGCGACATCACCCTGGAAAACCAGCGTGAAGTCGGCGGCGAGACTGTGGCTGATATTCGTGTACGCAGCGCCAAGCTGAAGGGCATCGATATTCCGGAAGATCTGGTGCCGCTGGCCATCGATGAGTTCCCGGTGCTGTTTGTCGCTGCCTCGGTGGCGGAAGGCCGCACCGTGTTGCGTGGTGCCGAAGAGCTGCGGGTCAAGGAGTCCGACCGGATTCAGGTGATGGCTGATGGTTTGATTGCGCTGGGCGTCAAGGCCGAGCCAACGCCGGACGGCATCATCATCGAAGGCGGCAGCATCGGTGGTGGCGAAGTCTGGGCGCACGGCGACCACCGCATTGCCATGTCGTTCAGCGTGGCCTCGTTGCGCGCTACGGCGCCGATCCGCATTCATGACTGCGCCAACGTCGCCACGTCGTTCCCCAATTTTCTCGCGTTGTCGGCTCAGGTCGGTATTCGTGTGGCCGAGGAGGGCAAGGCATGATCGTCGCGCCGGTTATTACCATCGACGGGCCGAGTGGCTCGGGCAAAGGCACAATTGCCGGCTTGCTGGCTAAACAGCTGGGCTGGAATCTGTTGGATTCGGGTGCGTTGTATCGTCTGCTGGCCTTTGCTGCGGGCAATCACGGCGTCGATCTGACCAACGAAGAAGCGATGAAGCTGCTCGCCGCTCATCTGGATGTGCAATTTATTGCTGCCGGTGATGGTCATGGCCAGCGCATCATTCTTGAAGGAGAGGAGGTCACTGATCTGATCCGTAATGAGCAGGTTGGTGCTGGTGCCTCGCAGGTGGCTTCGCTGTCTGCCGTGCGTGAGGCTCTGCTGCAGCGTCAGCAGGCCTTTCAGGAAATGCCGGGGCTGGTTGCCGACGGTCGTGACATGGGCACGGTGGTATTTCCCGATGCGCCGCTGAAGGTGTTCCTCACCGCCAGCGCCGAGGAGCGAGCCCGCCGCCGCTACTTGCAGTTGAAGGCCAAGGGCGATGATGTTAATCTCGCGAGTCTTCTTGATGAGATTCAGGCGCGCGATGAGCGCGATACCCAGCGTGCAGTGGCGCCGCTCAAGCCGGCAGCCGATGCGATACAGCTGGATTCTACTGAGCTCTCCATCGAACAAGTGCTTGAACGAATTCTCAGTGAAGTCGCCATTCGCGACCTCGCTGGATGACCAGAGCTACAGCTGCTTTAAGCTGACCAGCTCGCCAAGGAGGCGCTCGGGAACCCAGTCCTTGTCCCGACTGTTTCTTTCTACATAAACGTACCCACATTGTCTGGAGTGTGGTTTGGGCGGATCCCCTGCCCTGAATCAACAGGAATTAAAATGAGCGAAAGCTTTGCTGAACTGTTTGAAGAAAGCCTAAAAACCCTGAATCTTCAGGCTGGCTCGATCATCACCGCTATCATCGTCGACATCGATTACCAAGCTGGTTGGGTAACCGTTCACGCTGGTTTGAAGTCCGAAGGCCTCATCCCGCTTGAGCAGTTCCACAACGACGCTGGCGAGCTGACCATCAAGGTCGGTGACGAAGTTCACGTTGCCCTGGACGCGGTTGAAGATGGCTTTGGTGAAACCAAGCTGTCCCGCGAAAAAGCCAAACGTGCCGAGTGCTGGATCGTTCTGGAAGCAGCTTTCGCCGCTGAGGAAGTGGTTACGGGCGTTATCAACGGTAAGGTTAAGGGCGGCTTCACTGTCGACGTTAACGGCATCCGTGCGTTCCTCCCAGGCTCCTTGGTCGATGTCCGTCCGGTGCGTGATACCACTCACCTGGAAGGCAAAGAGCTCGAATTCAAAGTCATCAAGCTGGACCAGAAGCGCAACAACGTTGTCGTTTCCCGTCGTAGCGTCCTGGAAGCGGAAAACAGTGCCGAGCGCGAAGCTCTGCTGGAATCCCTGCAGGAAGGTCAGCAAGTCAAAGGTATCGTCAAGAACCTCACCGACTACGGCGCGTTCGTGGATCTGGGTGGCGTCGACGGCCTGCTGCACATCACCGACATGGCGTGGAAGCGTATCAAGCATCCGTCGGAAATCGTCAACGTTGGCGATGAAATCGACGTCAAAATTCTCAAGTACGATCGCGAGCGCAACCGTGTTTCCCTCGGCCTTAAGCAGCTGGGCGAAGATCCGTGGGTTGCCATCAAAGCGCGTTACCCGCAGGACACCCGTGTTACTGCGCGCGTAACCAACCTGACCGACTACGGCTGCTTCGCAGAGCTGGAAGAAGGCGTGGAAGGCTTGGTGCACGTATCCGAAATGGATTGGACCAACAAAAACATCCATCCTTCGAAAGTCGTTAACGTCGGCGACGAAGTGGAAGTTATGGTTCTGGATATCGACGAAGAGCGTCGTCGTATCTCCCTGGGTATCAAGCAGTGCAAAACTAACCCGTGGGAAGATTTCTCCGGTCAGTTCAACAAGGGCGACAAAATCTCCGGCACCATCAAGTCGATCACCGATTTCGGTATCTTCATTGGTCTGGATGGCGGCATCGACGGCCTCGTTCACCTGTCCGACATCTCCTGGAACGAAGTAGGCGAAGAAGCTGTACGCCGCTTCAAGAAAGGCGACGAGCTGGAAACCGTTATCCTCTCCGTTGATCCGGAGCGTGAGCGCATTTCCCTCGGCATCAAGCAACTGGAAGAAGATCCGTTCTCCGACTACGTTGCAGTCAATGACAAAGGCACTATCGTTCGCGGTACTGTGAAAGAAGTTGACGCCAAGGGCGCTGTAATCACCCTGGCTGATGGCATCGAAGCTACCCTGAAAGCCTCCGAAATCAGCCGTGACCGCGTTGAAGACGCGCGCAACGTGCTGAAAGAAGGCGAAGAAGTAGAAGCCAAGATCATCAGCGTTGACCGTAAGAGCCGCGTAATCAGCTTGTCGGTCAAGTCGAAAGACGTTGAAGACGAAAAAGAAGCCATCAAAGAAATGCGTACTAAGCAGGACGAAGTTGCTTCTGCTGGTCCGACCACCATTGGTGATCTGATCCGTGCGCAAATGGAAAACCAGAACTAAGTTCAGGTGATCCAGAAAAGGGGCGACTACGGTCGCCCTTTTTTGTACCTAAAAATCGCTAAGGTGTTGTTTTATAGGCTGTTCAAATCTGGCTCGGCGTGCTAAAAGCTTTTTATCTAGTGATCTAGCCGCTTGAAAAAGAAGGGAAAACCATGACCAAGTCGGAGTTGATCGAGCGCATCGTCACCCATCAGGGGCAGCTCTCGTCCAAGGATGTTGAGTTGGCGATCAAGACCATGCTGGAGCAGATGTCTCAGGCATTGTCGACTGGCGATCGGATTGAGATCCGTGGTTTCGGCAGTTTCTCGCTTCATTACCGCGCGCCGCGTGTGGGGCGTAACCCGAAAACCGGTGACTCGGTTCGACTGGATGGTAAGTTTGTACCGCATTTCAAGCCGGGCAAGGAGTTGCGTGATCGGGTCAATGAGGACGAGTAGTGGGTCTGAGCACCAGTGGTGCACTGTTTCATCTGGCTAATGACTTTGAATAATGCCGCTTCATGTCAGGATGGGCTGATTTCGAGTTTTTCTTCATGGCATAATGTCGCGCCTCGCGTACTTGCAGGCAGTTGATTCCTGCGTCTTTCTATCGTGCGGTCGTGGATGTTATTGCTGGGAGCTAATGGGCTCGCTGATGTATTTCTTCCGCTTCCTCTTAGTACCTCTCATCATGGAGCCGTACCATGTGTGCTGGCGTTTGCCATCACTGCCTATAAGGCCTGACACCAGTGCGTCAGTCGATTGTAGGGTGTTTCAGTTCCTGATTTTCGCCCTAGCGTGGGTGGTCGATGAAGGACAATTTGCCCTTGATTGTATTTGCTTAGAGGTCATGCATCGCTGATGACTGTGATGGCTTGCTATTCGTGGGCTAATCAGGTCGAAGGTAATGGTGGCTGGTACGCCCAGTGTTTTGAATTGCGGGTTAGATATTAGGGAATTGATGGGCTGCGCTATGTCATTCGTGTTCAAGTGCCTACCATAGGAGGCTAAATGACCCATGTTCTTTAGAATGGGTTGGTGAGCTTTGCGGTAGGGTGGAAGTGGTCAGCCTCAATTCGCTTCATCCACAGGCGATCAAATGGTCAAGTATGTGTTAGCTGATGTTTCTGGTAAGCAATACAGCAATAGCATAGCCGTTTTTGGATAGTGTTTTTAAAAGTGTTTAAATGGAGTGTAATTGTGAAAGCTGATTCGTTGCAGGCGTGTATCGATAAATTTAAAAGCAGAGATGCAGTTATTGGGATCGTTGGTCTCGGTTATGTTGGTCTGCCGTTGATGCTGCGTTACAACGCGATTGGCTTTCGCGTTCTAGGGATCGACATTGATACTGGCAAAGTCGAGAAACTCAATGCGGGCCGTAGTTACATCGAGCATATAGCCTGTGAACATGTCGCCAAGGCACGCAACTCTGGCTTCGAGGCGACTAGCGATTTTCGCCGTGCTAGCGAGTGTGATGCGCTCATCCTTTGTGTGCCGACACCGCTAAATAAGTATCGCGAGCCAGACATGAGCTTCGTGATCGATACTACGAACGCAATTAAACCGTACCTTCGTGCAGGCCAGATCGTATCGCTTGAGAGCACTACTTATCCGGGTACTACCGAGGAAGAGTTGCTGCCACGCGTGCAAGAAAGCGGTTTGGTGGTGGGTGAAAATATCTACCTAGTCTATTCACCAGAACGCGAAGACCCCGGTAATCCAGACTTCGAGACTCGTACTATTCCTAAGGTTATCGGTGGGCACACTGCTAATTGTCTGCAAGTTGGTATCGCGCTCTATGAACAGGCAATAGATCAGATTGTGCCGGTTAGCTCGACCAAGGCCGCTGAGATGACCAAGCTGTTGGAGAATATTCACCGAGCTGTGAACATCGGCTTGGTCAACGAAATGAAAGTTGTTGCTGACCGAATGGGCATCGATATCTTCGAGGTAGTGGATGCTGCGGCGACCAAACCATTCGGCTTCACCGCCTACTATCCTGGCCCCGGCCTGGGTGGCCACTGCATCCCGATCGATCCTTTCTATCTGACCTGGAAGGCCCGCGAATATGGTCTACACACCCGGTTCATCGAGCTGTCTGGTGAGGTCAATAAGGCTATGCCCGAATATGTTGTGGGCAAGCTGATGGACGGCCTCAATGATCGCAGTCGGGCGCTCAAGGGTAGTCGCGTACTAGTGCTGGGTATTGCCTACAAGAAGAATGTCGACGACATGCGCGAATCGCCATCTGTGGAGATCATGGAGCTGATCGAGGCCAAAGGTGGCATTGTCGCCTACAGCGATCCGCACGTTCCTGTGTTCCCGAAGATGCGCGAGCACCATTTCGAGCTCTCCAGCGAACCGCTTACCGCCCAGAATCTGGCCTCGTTCGACGCTGTGGTCCTTGCTACCGACCATGAAAAGTTCGACTACGCGCTGATTCAGCAGCACGCGCGTCTGTTGGTCGACAGCCGCGGCAAGTATCGGGTGCCGCAGGCGAACGTCATCAAGGCTTGAGTGTTTTTGCGCGAACCGCACGTTGGGCGCAAGCTTCGTCTAGCGCGTTGACGGTTCGCTCCAACCGTTTGCGAGAGACAGCATGAAACGATTTGCCCTTATTGGCGCTGCCGGCTATATCGCCCCGCGCCACATGCGTGCCATCAAGGACACCGGTAACGAGCTTGCCTGTGCCTACGATATCAATGATTCGGTAGGTATTATCGACAGCCTTTCGCCGCAGAGCGAATTCTTCACAGAGTTTGAACGCTTCTACGACCACGCATGGCGTCTGAAACGCGATCCAGTGACCGCGCTCGATATCGTTTCGATTTGTTCGCCCAACTACTTGCATCATCCGCACATCACTGCTGGCCTTCGTCTTGGTTGTGACGTGATCTGTGAAAAACCGCTGGTGCCCAGCGCTGCGATGCTCGATGACCTGCTCCTCACTGAAAAGGAAACTGGTCGTCGTTTGTGGAATATCCTGCAGTTGCGCCACCATCAGGCGATCATCGATCTTAAAACCCGGGTCGAATCCAGTAAGCAAGATCACAAGCACGACGTTGAGCTGACCTACATCACCAGTCGCGGTAAGTGGTACATGGAAAGCTGGAAGGGCGACCCGCGTAAGTCTTTCGGTGTGGCCACCAATATTGGTGTGCACTTCTATGACATGCTGCATTTCATTTTCGGCAAGCTGCAGCGCAATGTTGTGCATTACGTCAACGAGTCCAAAGCAGCGGGCTACCTAGAGTACGAGAACGCGCGGGTGCGCTGGTTCCTCTCCATCGACGCCGACGACTTGCCTGACTCGGTCAAAGGTAAAAAACCGACCTATCGTTCGATCACCTGTGATGGCGCCGAAATCGAGTTCTCCGAGGGTTTTACTGACCTGCATACCGTCAGCTACCAGGCCATCCTCGATGGCAAGGGCTACGGCATCGAAGATGCACGGCACTGCGTGGAAACCGTCGAAACCATCCGCACCCTGGCGCCGAGTCGTGCCCAAGATGGCGAAGGGCACCCGTTCCTTGCTCGACTGCTGGGGTGAGCCATGAGCCATTACCAGCACCCTAGCGCCATCGTCGATGAGGGCGCACAAATTGGCGAAGGCTCGCGCGTCTGGCATTTCGTGCATGTCTGTGGCGGTGCACGTATTGGTCAGGGCGTGTCCCTGGGGCAGAACGTCTTCGTCGGCAACAAGGTCGTCATCGGTGACAACTGCAAGATCCAGAATAACGTCTCGGTCTATGACGGTGTCACCCTGGAAGAAGGCGTATTCTGTGGCCCGAGCATGGTCTTCACCAACGTCTACAACCCGCGCTCACTGATCGAGCGCAAGAGTGAGTACCGTGACACCCTTGTGAGGAAAGGCGCCACGCTCGGTGCCAATTGCACCATCGTCTGTGGTGTGTCCATCGGCGAGTTCGCCTTTGTCGGTGCCGGCGCGGTAATCAACAAGGACGTGCCGGCCTACGCGTTGATGGTCGGTGTGCCAGCACGGCAGATTGGCTGGATGAGCGAGTTTGGCGAACAGCTGGAACTACCTCTGAAGGGCGAGCGTCGTGCGCCTTGTATCCATACCGGTGCGTGTTACGTGCTGCGTGGCAGTGTATTGAGCAAGGAGAACGTGGTGTGATCGAGTTCATCGACCTCAAGGCGCAGCAGGCGCTGATAAAGGAAAAAATCGACGCTGGTATCCAGCGCGTGCTGGGGCATGGTCAATACATCCTCGGCCCGGAAGTAAGTGAGTTGGAAGAAAAGCTCGCGGCCTTTGTCGGCGCGAAATACTGCATTAGCGTTGCCAATGGCACTGATGCCCTTCAGATTGCCCTAATGGCGCTGGGTATTGGTCCGGGAGATGAAGTCATTACCCCCGGCTTCACCTACATCGCCACCGCCGAGACCGTTGCTCTGCTAGGAGCCAAACCGGTGTACGTGGATGTCGACCCCCGTACTTACAACCTAGATCCTGCGTTGCTCGAAGCCACCATCACTCCGCGTACCAAGGCGATCATCCCGGTCTCGCTGTATGGTCAGTGCGCTGATTTCGATGCGATCAACGCCATTGCTGCTAGGCATGGCATCCCTGTGATCGAGGACGCGGCGCAGAGCTTTGGTGCCACTAACAAGGGCAAGCGCTCCTGCAACCTGACGACAATCGCCTGTACCAGTTTCTTTCCCAGCAAACCCTTGGGTTGTTATGGTGACGGTGGTGCAATCTTCACCAATGATGATGAACTTGCCAAGGTAATACGGCAGATAGCTCGGCATGGCCAGGATCGTCGTTATCATCATGTCCGTGTAGGCGTGAACAGTCGTCTGGACACTCTGCAGGCCGCGATTCTGTTGCCCAAGCTGGAAATCTTTGAGGCCGAGTTGGCGATGCGTCAGCAGGTAGCCGCTGGTTATGCGCAGCTACTTGAGCAACAAGGCATAGCCGCACCCATTGTGGCGACAGGCAACACTAGTGCCTGGGCCCAGTACACCGTCCAAGTGGAAGCTCGCGACAGTGTGCAGGCAAAGCTCAAGGAAGCCGGCATTCCTACGGCCGTACACTATCCAATTCCGCTCAACCAGCAGCCGGCCGTCAAGGACGAGCATGCGCGCTTGCCAATAGGCGACACTATTGCCCGCAAGGTCATGAGCCTGCCGATGCATCCCTACCTCGGCGAAACCGAACAACAAGCGATCTGCGCCGCCCTGGCGGCCGCCATCCGTATCTAATGGAGTAACCGGCATGAAAGTTCAAGGTTCCAAGATTCTCGTCATCGGCGGTGCCGGGTTCATAGGCAGCTTCGTGGTTTCCGAGCTGCTCAAGGAAGGGGTCGGGCAGGTCGTCATCTATGACAACCTTGCCCGCGGCAAGCTAAGCAACATTGCTGAGCAGCTCAAGGACCCTCGCTGCACCATGTACCCGAACGGTGGCGATATTCGCGAGATCGACTTGCTCAACGATGCTATGAAAGGCATGGACGGTGTGATCCACTTGGCCGCCATGTGGCTGCTGCACTGCAAAGATTTCCCGCGTACCGCGTTCCACGTAAACATCGAAGGCACTTTCAACGTGCTCGAGGCTTGCGTGAACAACAACATCAAGCGCCTGGTTTACTCGTCCTCGGCATCGGTCTATGGCGATGCGGTGCAGGTGCCGATGACTGAAGACCACCCGTTCAACAACCGCAACTTCTACGGTGCCACCAAAATAGCCGGCGAAGCCATGTGCCACGCCTACCATGATCGCTTCGGCCTCAGCTACGTCGGTCTGCGCTACATGAACGTCTACGGCCCGCATCAGGACCAAACCGCAGCCTATACAGGCGTTATTCCGATCATGCTGAACAAGATCGACGCTAACGAGGGGCCGGTTATCAATGGTGATGGTACCCAGGCATATGACTTCATCTACGTAGAAGACGTAGCGCGCTGCAACGTTGCTGCTCTGGAATCGGAAGCTACTGATCAGTTCTATAATGTAGGTACTGGCGTGCAGACCAGCATCAAGGAGCTTTGCGATAGCATTCTGGATCTGAAAGCGTCTGACCTAAAAGTTGAGTACCGTCCTTACAGTGCTGACGATGCGCGTCGTATGGTGCAGAACCGCATTGGCTGTCCGAAGAAAGCGGCCGAAGACCTTGGCTTCACCTATACCTACGAGCTACGGGAAGGCCTGCAAAAGCTGATCGACTGGCGTGCTGAGCACGGGGCGGAGTGAAGTTGATGGAAAAGCGCAATATTGCCATCTCGTTGCCCTGCACTGGCGAAGAAGAGTGGCAGGCTACTCGAGAGCCTTTGATGAGCGGTTGGCTGACCCAGGGGCCGAAGGTTGCTGCCTTTGAAAAAGCCTTTGCCGAACGTCATCTAGTACCGCATGCCCTAGCTGTAACCTCCTGCACCACTGGCCTGCATTTGGCGCTTGCTGGTCTGGGTATTGGCCCGGGTGACGAAGTCATCGTGCCGGCCTTCACCTGGGTTGCCACGGCAAACGTTGTATTGTACTGCGGTGCAACACCGGTCTTTATCGACGTTGATCCACAGACCTACAATCTGGATGTCGCGCAGATTACCGCCAAGGTGACCGACAGGACTCGTGCAGTGATTGCCGTGCACTTGTTTGGTCGCTGCGTGGACATGGACGCCCTGCGTGCTGGCCTGCCAGCTGATGTCGCTATCGTCGAGGACGCTGCTTGTGCAGCCGGTGCAAGTTGGAAGGGCAAGCCATCCGGTAGTTTGGGTGATGTTGCGGCGTTCTCCTTCCACCCTCGCAAGTCGGTAACGACAGGTGAGGGCGGCATGGTCACTACGGCTGATGCCGAACTCGCCGAACGCATGAATCAATTGCGTAACCACGGTGCTACGTTGTCTGAAGAACAGCGGCATCACGGCCCGCGCCCTTATCTGTTGCCTGAATTCAACCTGTTGGGCTTCAACTACCGCATGACTGACCTGCAGGGTGCTGTTGGTCTGGTCCAGTTAGGCAAGCTCGATGGCTTTATTGATGAGCGTGCGCGTTGGGCCGAGTACTACTGTGATCAACTGGCCGGTATCGACTGGTTGCGTCTGCCTTCTGCCCCGGCAGGTGGACGACACGGCTGGCAAGCCTTTGTCACGTATATTGACCCTGCCAAGGCACCGATGCCTCGTAACGACATGATGGAGATTCTACAGGCCAAGGGTATTTCAACCCGCCCTGGTACTCATGCTGTCCACATGCTGGCTTACTACCGTGATCGCTTTGGGTTCAATCCGGAAGATTTCCCAGGTGCGCGTGATTGCAATGATCACACCATGGCAATTCCACTACACAACCGAATGACTGCTGAAGATTATGCTTATGTAGTCGCAGCGATCCGCCAGTTGGGTTAACGCTTATATTCCCTAGGAACTTGCCTGGGGCGCTAGTAAAGGTGATGAACCTGGGCAGGGTAGTTCAGGGGCATCACCTTCCCCGTTTTTTAGGAGCAACAACGCGCATGTGTGGTATTGCCGGCCTCATCTATCTCGACAACAACCCGGTATCGCCTGTAGTTCTGCAGCGTATGACGGATGCCATCGCCCACCGAGGCCCTGATGGAGAAGGGCACTGGATCGAAGGTAACGTAGGTTTTGGCCATCGTCGCCTGGCAATCATTGACCTGTCGCCCGCTGGTCACCAGCCGATGGCATCCATGTCCCAACGTTATGTAATGGTCTACAACGGTGAGGTCTACAACTACCGTGAGCTGCGCGTCGAGCTCGAGGCCTTGGGCTATCAGTTTCGCTCCCGTACCGACAGTGAAGTCGTACTGAATGCATTGATCGCGTGGGGCCCAAAGGGGCTGGAACGTTTCAACGGCATGTTCGGCCTTGCATTGTGGGACCGCCAAGAGCAGACCCTGCTTTTGGCTCGTGACCGTTATGGTATTAAGCCGCTCTATTATTCCCAGCAAGGCAACGCACTGGCCTTCGGCTCCGAACAGAAAGCCATTCTGGCGATGCCGGAGTTTCGTCGCAGCCTCGATAAGGAAGCGCTGCTGGAATACTTTACTTTCCAGAACATCTTCACCGATAAGACGCTGCTGAACGACATCAAAATGTTCCCAGCCGGGCACTACGCAGTGCTGGACATGAAACTCAAGTCGCCAGCCCTGCAGCTTACACAGTACTGGGACTATGATTTTCGAGAGCCAGAACACAAGGTTAGCGACGAGGAGTACCGGGAAGAGCTGGACCGGCTGTTCCGTCAGGCAGTCAACCGCCAACTGGTGACAGACGTGGAGCTGGGCAGCTATCTCAGTGGCGGCATGGATTCAGGCTCGATAACTGCGATCGCGGCACAGTCGCTGCCCTATATGAAGACCTTTACCTGCGGTTTTGACTTGAACTCTGCCTCCGGCATCGAGATGGGCTACGACGAGCGTAGTAAGGCCGAGTACATGTCCTACCACTTCAAGACCGAGCATTACCAAATGGTTTTGAAGGCGGGCGACATGGAGCGGGTGTTGCCCAAGCTGGCCTGGCACTTGGAAGAGCCACGGGTGGGACAGAGCTACCCTAACTACTACGCTGCGCAACTAGCTTCCAAGTTCGTCAAGGTCGTGATGTCGGGTGCCGGCGGCGATGAGTTATTTGGCGGCTATCCGTGGAGGTACTACCGTGCGGTAGTCAACGATGACTTCGAACACTACATCGACAAGTATTACCAGTTCTGGCAGCGCTTGATCCCGAACAGTCAGATTAAGCAGGTTTTCGCACCCATCTGGGAGGATGTGAAACATGTGTGGACGCGCGACATATTCCGCGATGTGTTCAAGCATCATGCGGATAACCTGTACACGCCAGAGGATTACATCAATCACTCTTTGTACTTCGAAGCGAAGACCTTCCTGCATGGCTTACTGGTGGTCGAGGACAAGTTGAGCATGGCCCATGGCCTCGAAAGCCGTGTGCCGTTCCTCGACAATGACCTTGTTGATTTTGCCATGCGCTGCCCGGTACATCTGAAACTGAACAACCTGTCCAATGTCATTAGGCTTAACGAAAACGAGCCGGGTAGCAAGACGGAGAAGTATTTCGCTAAAACCCGAGATGGCAAGCAAATATTGCGTGATGTTATGTCTTCATATATTCCAGCTGACATTGCTAGAGCTGAAAAGCAGGGGTTTTCTGCGCCTGATGCAAGTTGGTTTAAAGGAGAAAGTATCGACTTTGTTAATAGGTCGCTGTGTGATCGTGGTGCGGGTATATATAAATATTTAGATTATGAATGTATTAAGAATTACGTGTCAGAGCATCAAAATGCCGAAAAAAATCATCGGTTAATGATTTGGTCCTTGCTTAACGTAAATCAGTGGATGAGTGAGTATTTATAGTGATTAGCAGAGATTTCTTAAATTCCTTGGTAAAGAAAAAAGCTTGTGTTTTCGGGGATAATTTCTTCGATTTTAACTGCGATAGTAGTAGTTCTAATCAAGAACAGACCAACGATGTATTTTCCGAAAAGTGGTCCTCGTTCACGCTTTCCGAAAATAAGGAGAAAGCGTTTGAGATGCAGAAGTCTTGGTATCTCTCGCTTTACGGCTTTTCATCAGAGGCTTCACTGGCGGCATTTCTACAGACCAAACCGGTCATTTACGACGCGGGATGTGGTCTAGGATATAAAGCTGCGTGGTTTGCTCAGCTCGCGCCTGAGTCGATTGTGATTGGGATGGATTATTCGGATTCTGCTCGAATTGCTGCTTCGAACTATGCAGATATTAAGAATCTATATTTTTTTAAAGGTGATATTGCACACCCATTCTTTGAAGAGTCCTCGATTGATTACACCAGTTGTGATCAGGTCATCATGCATACCAATGACCCTGACGCAACATTTACGGAACTCGTTCGAAGCCTGAAACCATCTGGACAGTTTGCCTGCTACTTTTACGCTAAGAAAGCACTGCCCCGTGAGTTGGTAGATGACTATTTCCGTACTCAATGTTCGAAAATGAGTAGCCGTGAGTTGTGGGAAATGTCTAAACAGCTGACGGTTCTGGGTAAGGTGCTATCGGATCTGAACGTGAGCTTTAATTGTCCAGATGTGCCCGCTCTTGGTATCAAGGGCGGTACCTATGATATTCAGCGCTTTCTATACTGGAATTTCTTGAAGTGCTATTGGAACGAAAGCCTAGGTGTGGAAACTTCGGATGCCACTAATTTTGACTGGTACAGCCCAAGTAATGCTCGCCGATATAGTGAAGAGGAGGTGCGCGATCTAGTCGTGGGGCATGCGCTTGCGATCGAGTACTTCCATGTTGAAGAGGCGTGCTACAGTGGGCGGTTCGTAAAAAATGTGTAAGCCTAGAGTTGTCTTTATTGGATCAAGTAGCTTTGGTTTGAAGTGTTTGAAGCGCTTGATCCAAGGGGATGATTATCAAGTTGTAGGGGTGGTTACTTCTCCACAGTTATTCAATATTTCCTATAGCAAGACAGCCGTTAAAAATTATCTCCATGCCGATATTTTCACATTTTGTACTGAGCAAGGATTGCCTGTGCTCGTCATCGACGAAGGCATGAAGGATCCTACCTTACTCCAGTGTGTTACGGGTTGGGAACCGGATCTATTCTTAGTAGTAGGCTGGTATTACATGGTGCCGAAAGCCTGGATGGTATTGGCCCCGGCCTACGGTATGCATGCATCTCTGTTGCCCGCATATAGCGGTGGTGCGCCATTGGTATGGAGCATTATCAGGGGAGAAACGCAAACCGGCATTACGTTATTTCAGTTTGCTGAGGGAGTGGATAACGGCGATATTGTTGCGCAAAAAAGTACTGTCATTGATTATCACGATACGATTGCGACTGTCTATGAGCGCATTGAGGCTTTAGGTTTGCAACTGATAGATGAAAATCTTAGCGATCTTGCTCTTGGTAAAGCTACATTGGTATCTCAGGATGAATCGAAAAGGACGCTATTTCCGCAACGCTCGCCTCAAGATGGCCTGATCGATTGGAGCTTGAGCGCTCGCGCGCTCTATGACTTCATCCGAGCTCAAAGTCAGCCATATCCTGGAGCATTTACTATTTTTCTAGGGCAGACGATACGCATTTGGTCTGTCGAGGAAGTCCCTGGTATTAGCCGATTTCAATCATCTGGTTTTTTCTACAAGGATTCTGCAGGTACGTTGTACGTGGTCACCGGAAGCGGCGATTTGAAAGTATTAGATTGGCAGCTAGAAAACGATGACGGTGATGTGTGCCCCCAAGACGACTTGCGCATTGTCTAAGGGGAATAAATTGCATTGTTTTTCAAAAATTAACCAGATCAAGGTCGACGACGAGCAGACGCTGTCCAGACTTTATTTGACGCTTGACGTAGATTGGGCGTGTGACGCAGTCATTAATAGCTGTGCAGACATTTTCATAGCCCATAAAGTTCCCGCCACTTGGTTCATCACCCATGACTCTCCGGTGCTCGAACGCTTACGCGAAGTCGAGTATTTTGAACTTGGTATTCACCCGAATTTCAATTTTTTACTTAACGGCGATCTTAGAAATGGGCGCTGTGCCGAAGAAGTTGTAGATCGGCTCCTAGCGTTGGTGCCAGAGGCCACATCCGTTCGCTCACACTCCATGACCCAAAGTTCTGTGTTGATCGATTTGTTTAGTAGGAAAGGACTGACCCATGAAAGCAATCATTTCATCCCTGAGCAAGCTGGTCTAGAGCTAAAGCCCTGGCGTCATTGGGTAGATATGGTCAAGGTCCCTTACTTCTGGGAAGATGATGTGTATTGTCTAAGCCCAGAAAACACACCTATCAGTGAGTTGGTGTATCGGAAGGGTTTAAAGGTTTTCGATTTTCATCCGATACATGTCTTTTTAAACAGTGAAAGTATGCAGCGATACGATGCTTGTCGAGGATTTTTAATGGATCCCGAAGCTTTGCTAAATAATGTTAATCATGAGGTGGTAGGCACTAAGGATCTGCTGTTGGAGTTGATTGGGTGCAGTCATGATTAATGCAGGAATTGCTACTGAAGCAGAAATTCTAAAATGGGACGATTTGATCGAGCGGTCATTGAATGGCACGATTTTTCACCGTCTTCGGTTTCTTGCTTATCACAAAGATCGTTTCTATCGGAATGAGCGACATCTAGTTTTCCGAAAGGGTACGGTGCCGGTGGCGCTTATGTCCTTGTTGGTGGACCCTGTTTCGTTGGTGGCAAAATCTCCCTATGGTGGAAGTTATGGTGGGGTGGTGTTCCTTGTTCGTCCTGATTTTGGATTGAGTGAGGGTGTTGCCCATGCACTTGTCGCTTGGCTTAACCAGCAGCAAGTCATCGAGTTAACCATTACTCAACCAGTAAATATTTGTTCCGATGTTTCCCAAGATATCTTCATTTTTTGCCTGATGAAGCAGGGTTTCGCTGTGGTAAATCGCGATATTACCAGCTACGTAGATATGCAACGAGATTCTGATGTGTTTAATATTATTGGCGGCCGCGCTCGTAATATGTATAGAAAAGCTGAGCGCTCAGGCCTCTCTATAAAAAATAATTGTGGGCTTGATGATTTTTGGCCTGTTCTTTTAAGAGGCTTCGCTAAGCACGGTACTTTGCCTACTCATGGTTACGATGATCTTCATTATCTAATGAAGAGTTTTCCTGACTTTATTACTTTCCATGTGGCCGAATATAACGGGCTTGTTGTGGCAGGGCTCTGCGAGTTTGTAATAAACGATAAATTAAATAGTTCTTTCTATTTTGCTCAAGATGCAGATTATCAAAATTTGCAAGGTCTGACTTTTCTTGTGGTGGATTCGCTTCAGCGCGCACATGGGAAATTCAAATTCTACGATTTTGGCACCTCTACGGTTAATATGGAGGCGCGTGAGGGCGTGTTTAAATTTAAAGAGAGTTTTGGTGCCGAGGGCGGGTTTAGGGAAAGTCTGCGTTGGAGTGCCCACTGATGCAGTTGCCTATCATGATGCGTGATGTTAAAGCCGCGCACAACGGTGGGTTTATTGCTTGTCCGTCTCCACCTTATATTGGGGCTGAAGAGCACTTCGAGATTTATGGGTGTTCTGGCCGTTCTTTGTTGGCTGGGTTGCTCAGGCGTTTGGGCCTGTGTCGCGGTGACGTAATTACAATTTTGACGACTTCGGATGATCAATACATATCGACTTGTGTATCTGTCACTGCATTCAATTTTGCCAGTATCAGTAGGTGTATAGAGTCTACGACGAAGGTTGTATTACTTGTTCATGAATTCGGTTACGTTCATCCGCAACTAGAGCACCTGGCCTCCGAATTGGCAGCGAAGAATATAGTATTAATCGAGGACTGTGCTCACGTACGAGGTCTGACCCTGCCTTGCGGTCGTAGCGTAGGCTCTTTTGGAGATTATGCTCTTTTCTCCTTGCCGAAGGTATCACCAATGAGCACCGGCGGTTTGCTCCGTACTAAGAACAAAGATATTTTAGACGGTTGGGAGGATGATGAGTTTATCCGTAGTCAACACAATCAGGTCATCCCTTACTGGCGAAGCATAAACTTGAAGCGGATGGAGCGCTATGAGTTACTTCGCGACATGCTCGGTGAAAATAGATTTATGCCGCCCAGTCAAATATTTTGTCCTTTCTTTGCTTATGTGTCGAAACACTCGCTCTCGCTTGATGCGATACAAGGGGTCGAATTTGGCTCCACCTTGAGAGAGGATGTAGTACTCATCCCCATCAATCCGCTAGTGGAACTCAGCGTATATCGAATGTTGTCTCATGCCTTGTTGGGAGCAAGAAAAAGAATATGAAACTAGTATTGTTGGGGGCGGGTGAGGAGGCCAAGATTGCTGCGAAAAGTCTGCTCGCAGCAGGGCACACGCTAATTGGTGTAGGTCCGGCACCGTTGCACGGCGAACTAAATATTGAGGGGGCGAGGCTGATTGCGAGTCACGCTGAGATTGATTATAAGAATGTTGATAATGTTCTAATGATTTCCTACCCAGATCTCATTGCTTCTGAGCATTTGCTTAGTGCTAATTATTTTAATATTCATTTTGCTTTGCTTCCGCGTTACCGCGGTTATCATCCTGTGCAATGGGCGATCATAAATGGTGAGAAAGAGATCGGTTACTCCCTGCATAAAGTTGACGAGGGAGTTGACTCGGGACCAATCTATTACCAAGGAAGTGTAGAAATATCCTCGACGGATAACTATGCTCTTTCACGCGCCAAGGTCGTTGACCTGTTATCCCGTACATTAGGCCAAGCCTTCAGGGCAATTGAGGCCGGCCAAGAGCCCAGTCCGCAGGATGAGCGGAATGCGTCTTACTTTTGCAAGCGCTCTGCGGTTGACGGGCGCTTGGATTGGGCGCGCCCTGTCAATGAAATCTATAATCTCTGTCGAGCCATCGCTCCGCCAGCAATGCCTGGTGCTTACTTTGTCTATAAAGGGCAGCAGGTGCATATTGATACCTGTGACATTGCACCAATTGAACCTTATATCGGCCCCACTGGAAAGGTGGTGTCTGTAAGGAAGGATGCAATCTTTGTAAAGGCAGGTGATGGTGTGCTTGTAATAAAGACCGTGCGGGTTGATGGGGTAGTTATACCTGCCCCGCAACTCATTAAGCGAATTGGTTTGAGTCTGAGTGATTGAGACCATGAAAGCAATTCGAAGTGTTTTGGTTTTCTTTATGAAGCCGTTCGTAAACGCTCTTCTACTTGTGCTGCTGGCAATGTGTGCAATTGTGGTCAGGCTGCGTCAGAAAGAGGAGCTTCAGCCTTCGCTGGTATGGGGTTGTTCACCCCTGATTAGCAACAAGTATTGGTCTCTATCCATGCGTCGGAAGGGGTTTCGTTCAGAAACCTACGTGCACGATTACTATTCCGTGATTAATAAGCGCGACGATTTTGATAGGGTGCTGAGCGAGTGTTTTGGACGGCTTCCATACTTTGTCAAGCAATACCTCGCATTCTGTGAGTCATTGTTTAAGTATGACGTGTTTTTCTTGTCGTTCGATGGTTATTTTTTGGGGAATACCAAAATTTGGTGGATCGAGCCATATCTTCTTTCGTTAGCGCGAAAGAAGACGGTGTTGATTCCGTATGGTGGGGATTCGTATGTATATAGAAATATTAAGCGACCGGCGTTGATCCACGGATTGATGATGTCCTATCCAGGCAGCTCAAGAAGGCAGCGCCTGATTGCCAAACGTGTCGCTCTTTGGACTGATTTGGCTGACTGTGTCATCCCTGGAATTATGGGGCCTGATGGATTTGGGAGGTGGGATGCGCTACTGCCGAGTTTTATCTTCATTGATGCAGGGGAGTGGCGTGAAACTGAGCGCCGCAGCAACGCTGATGGAGTGAACGACATAGTTCGTATTGCACATGCCCCTAATCATCGAGGTTTTAAAGGGACGGAGTTTGTTTGCTCGTCTGTAGAGCAACTTAAGGCAGAGGGCTTGAAAGTCGAATTGGTGTTGATAGAAAAAATGCAGAACTCTGAGGTTAAGAGGCTATTGGCTGATGAGGTCGATATTCTCGTCGAAGCGCTAGTTTGTACGGGGCATGGTTTGAACGGACTCGAAGGCATGGCCACTGGATTACCCGTTATTACCAATCTTGAAGATGACAGCTACACGGAGCCATTTCGAGTTTGGTCTTATCTCGATGAATGCCCAATACTTTCTGCGTCTCCGGAGAATATTAAGGATCGTCTCCGGCATTTGGTGACGAATCCCAGTCTTCGCCATGCGCTGGGTGGTGCTGGACGGAGCTATGTCGAGAAGTACCAAGACTTGGAGGCTTCCCATCATCTGTTTTCTGCGATACTCGATTTTGTTTACGGACGTAGAGGAAGTATTGCGTCCCTGTTTCATCCTCTTGTTTCCGATTTTGTGAGTCGGCGGCCGCGTATTTCCCATCCTTTGGTGAAAAACAGGATTGTGTAATGAGTTTTGGTCGCGGCCTTGCTAGGGACTCTCTCATTTATGGGGGGGCAGATTTAGTTACAAAGGCGGTTGCGTTTTTTTCGTTTCCTTTGCTTGCTACTGCTCTGAGTCCTCGTGATTACGGCAGCCTTGAGCTGATCATGACATTGATCGGAGTTGCTGGTCTGGTTGTGGGGTGTGGTTTGAATAACTCAGTGCAGAGGTTCTATTGGGACTCTTCGGTTTCCTTGTGCCAGCGACCCTCTCTGGTTACAACGGGGATGGTTGTGCAGAGTTTTTTCGGTCTGATGCTGTTTCTGTGCCTTGCAGCTGTTCTCTTTTGCTGGGGGAATGCTTTGGTGAGTGCCAAGGACTTTCCATTTAGTTTGGGGGGGCTGTACGTCGCCGCTGCTCTGGTCGTATTTGGACAACTGATGCAGTACATCCAGGACGTTCTTCGGTTGCATTTTGCTCCCGGTAGGTTCTTCCTGCTGGCTGTCCTCAGTCGCTGTCTGACCATTGCTGTAGCCGTCTACGCAGTAGTTTATTTGCACAAGGGGCTTGACGGTTTTCTTGTTGCACAGCTTATGGCCTACGTACTTATTCTTCCTGTAGGGCTGTTACTAATCAAAAAAGATTTGATTTTCAATTTTGATGTCGTGCGCGCTAGAGAGATTATCAGGTTCGGCTATCCATTCATCTTTGCGGGGATTGCCTATTGGCTGTTCGGTGCAATTGATCGTTGGATGTTGGCGGGTTTGGCGACTTTAGAGGAGGCAGGAATCTATTCGGTAGCTTTCCGTTTTTCTACATTGCCGCTATTTGTTTCCATTGCCTTTGCTCAAGCGTGGAGCCCATTTATCATAAAAATCAAAAGCGATCACCCTGAGAACTATAGGGCTATTTACTGCAACGTATTTCTATACTTTCTCTACGTTATGCTTATTGCTGCGGGCGGCGTTGCTTTGTTTTCCGGAGAGTTGATCGGCTTCTTGATGCCTTCTGGTTATGCTGGCGCCGCTATACCCTTGATATTTCTTTGTTTCTCTGTGGTAATCCAGTCCACTACACAAATCACGGTAATTGGAATTTCTATTGAAAGAAAGACTCATTACATATCAAGGTTCGCATGGATTGCTGTTGTGATAAACGTATTGCTCAATCTGTTGCTTATACCGTCGTTCGGCGCGGTTGGGGCTGCGATATCTATGGGGCTTTCGTACTTATCACTGACTATCATGTATGGCTTGACTACACAGAAAATACATCCATTGCCATTGTCCTTCTGGCCGCTGTCCGTTCTTAGTGCCTTGGGTGGGGTGGTTTTGATGGCTTCGCTGTTGCTTCATAGTCCTGAGTTTAATTGGTCAATTATTTCGATAAAAATTATGTTGGCCTTAGTATGTATGGTGCTCGGCGCATTTGCTTTACCTTGGTCGCGAAGGATATGGAAATATCAATGAAAGTATTAATTACCGGCGCTAATGGACTGCTAGGTTCCGAGGCTGTGAAATATTTTTCAGCAATCCATGAGGTACATGCGCTGTGCCATCGATTGGGAAATTGTCAAGAAGGTGTCAGTTATCACTATTTAGACTTTGCGGAGGAGTGGAGTATTTCCAAACTTCCCGAACGCGTCGATGTAATCTTGCATTTGGCGCAGTCCTCAAAGTTTAGAGAATTTCCAGACCAAGCATTGGATGTCTTCAGTGTCAACATAGCATCCACTGCTAAAATTCTCGAGTATGCGCGCACCGCTGGTTGCCAGAAATTCATCTTCGCCTCTTCAGGGGGGATCTATGAAAGTGGTGCTGCGTTGATCGATGAAAATTCGCCCATCGTTCCTCACGGACAGCTGGGTTACTATCTGGCCAGTAAGCTGTCAGGAGAGTTACTTGTTAGAAGCTATGCCGGGATAATGGATGTTTCGATTCTACGGCTTTTCTTTATGTATGGTCGGGCTCAGCGTAGATCCATGCTTCTTCCTAGGTTAGTGGATAATGTGCGTGCTGGTAGCCTCATACAGCTCCAAGGCGATGAGGGATTGGTTATAAACCCTGTCCATGTGTCGGATGCTGTAAGTGCGCTGGAGTGCATTATGCAGCAACCAGGCAGTAGCACATTCAACATAGCTGGTTCTGAAGTGGTTTCACTCAGGCAGTTGGCGCTGCAGATTTCTGCCAAGGTTGGTGTAAAGCCTGTTTTCGATTATGTGCCGGGTGTTCACACGCGTTTGGTGGCCGACATTTCGGCACTGCGTGCCTTGGGGTGGATTCCGAAGGTCGGTTTGCCCGATGGCTTGGAAGAGCTGGTCTGATGAAGAAACTACGTGTTCTGCATGCACCAACTGCTGTTGGGGGTAATCCGCCAGCTTTGAGTCGCGAACTGAAACGTCTGGGCTGGGACAGCACTTGCTGCATCATCTCGCAGAATTACCTGGCCTACGCGGTGGATAAAGTGCTGGTTCCTTCGCCCGTGGGCTTTTTAAGGTGTGAGTGGCGGCGCTTCTGGTTCATCGTTTCGTGCCTGCGGAGTTATGACGTCATTCACTACAATGCCGGTACTACCATCGCCACTGCCAATATCATCGAGTGGCCGGTGCGCAGCAAGGGCTTGTCCTCGCTCAAGCGCTTTGTATATTCAGTTTACCTGCGTGGGCTTCAATGTTTTGAAGTGTCATTGTTCAGATTGTTTCGCAAGAAGTTGTTTCTCACATATCAGGGAGACGACGCTAGGCAAGGCGATTATTGTCGCCAGCATTACGCAGTGAGCATCGCCACGCAAGTGGACGAGTCTTACTACTCGGATGCTTCGGACGCCTTCAAGAAAAAGAATATCGCCTACCTAGCCAAGCATTGTGAGCGCGTCTATGCGTTGAACCCAGATTTGCTAAACGTGCTGCCAGCGGACGCGAGGTTCGTTCCCTATTCTCACGTCGATTTCAGTGACTGGAAGGCTAGCTATGACGGGTTACGCAGTCAGCGGCCGCTGCGGTTTGTTCATGCGCCAACTCATCGCCGTGTTAAGGGCACTGATCTTATTCTTGAGTCGCTTGAGGCTCTTGAGGGAGAGGGTTTCGCGTTTGAGCTGATATTGGTCGAGGGGATTTCGCAGGCTGAGGCACGAACACATTATGAGCAGGCAGATGTCTTGATCGACCAGCTATTCGCGGGTTGGTATGGAGGTTTGGCGGTGGAGTTGATGGCGCTGGGTAAACCTGTGCTGGTGTACCTTCGCGAAGAAGATCTTCACTTCATTCCGGAGCAGATGCGCGCGGACCTTCCCTTCATTAACACCAACCCTTTCACTATCAAGGATCGACTACGTGACGTGTTGTGCATGTCGCGGGAGGAGTTGGTCGACTTGGCGCAGAGGAGCCGTGCCTATGTTGAGCGGTGGCATGATCCGATGCAGATCGCCGCTTCGATCGCCGACGACTATATGGCGTCTATCAATACACGAGCGAAGTGAGCAGATTCGAGCAACCATGAAAGCCGTTCTAATACTGAGTTTCTCCAATTTGCAGCGCGACCCGCGCGTGCGCCGACACGCTCAGGCGCTCGAGGGCAGGTTCCGAGTGATCACTGCCGGATACGGCGGTGAGCCAGGCTATGGCGACCAACATATTGAGATACCGGAGCCCGGTCGCTCGAGCCTGCCAAAAAAACTGGCCAAGGCCCTGTGTCTGCTGCTCAGGCTCTATGCCGCAGTTTTCTGGATGGACACCGATAAGCGTGCAGCCTTGCAGCGCTTGAAGGGGCAGCAGTTCGATCTGATTATTGCCAATGACGCATCGTCATTGCCGGTTGCGTCCTCGTTGGCCGGGCAACATGTGCCTGTGATTGCGGATATGCACGAATTTGCGCCGGGCGAGCAGCTTCCCGGATGGAAATGGAACTTGTTCTGGAAAGGCTATCCGCGGTATCTGTGCCGTCGGTTCCTGCCTCGGGTCAACCATGTGTTGACGGTGTGTGACTCGATCGCTGAGCTCTATCGCCAAGAATTCCTTGTGGCTTTGCCTGGCGTTTTGATGAATTGTCCTTCCTATCTAGAGGCAGTTCCTAAGGAGGTTGGGGAAAAGATCCGTCTGATTCACCATGGCGCTGGCTGCCCTAGCCGCAAGTTGGAGCTTATGGCGGAGGCTGCATTGCTGCTCGATGAGCGTTTCGAGTTCGATTTTATGCTGGTCGAGTCAGACAGCGCTTATTGCAGTTGGTTGAAAGAAACCTATGAGGGTCAGCGCATTCGCTTTCGAGAGCCTGTGCCGATGCCGTTGATTTCTGAAGTCCTCAATCGTGACTATGACATTGGCGTATTCCTGCTGGAGCCTGAGGCGATCAGCTACAAATATGCACTACCGAATAAACTTTTCGAGTTTATGCAGGCACGGCTGGCGGTCGTTGTTTCACCCAATCATGAAATGGCTCGGTTGGTGCGCTCGACTAGCGTCGGGGTCGTGTCCGAAGACTTCTCTTCGGCATCGCTGGCCCGCGCAATCAATGCGTTGGACGAAGCAACAATCATGTCGATGAAGCGAGCTTCCGCAGTGGCTGCGCAACGCTATTGCGCCGAGACGGTGTATTCCGATTTCAAGCGTCTGGCTGACGCTTTTACGAGATAAGTTTGCATGTGTGGAATTTTAGGTGGTGCCTGGTTTAACGGCGCCTCGGTGCCCGTAAGTAAAGTGGATGAGGCGCTGCATACACTGCGTTATCGCGGTCCTAACGATCACGGGCGAGAGCTTTATACCTGTGCTGGGGCGAATGTTGCGCTGGGTCATACGCGCCTCTCGATCATTGATCTGTCGTCTGGCGGCCATCAGCCCATGACCACGGAAGACCAGTCACTGTCGATCGTTTTCAACGGTGAGATCTATAACTACCGAGAGCTTCGCACCGAGTTGCAAGCTGCGGGCCTGACTTTCAAATCGGACTCCGATACCGAGGTGCTACTTGCGGCCTGGCGTACCTGGGGTGCTGCGTGCCTAGATAGGCTGGTGGGTATGTTCGCCTTCGTGGTTCTTGACCGTAATGCCGGTACGCTCACTTGCGTGCGCGACCCGTTCGGTATCAAGCCGTTCTTCTATGCGCAGGAACAGGGGCGCTTTGTTTTTGCGTCGGAGCTCCCGGCGATCAAGGCGTTAAAGCAAGAAAAGGTACAGCTGAACTGGCAACGCTCGTACGACTATCTTGTACATGGCGATTACGACAGTTGTGCAGAGACCTTTTTCGATGGTGTTTCGCATTTGCCGCCAGGTCACATCATGCGTGTGGACCTTAGTGCAGGTAGCCTTGGTGAGCCGGCGTGTTGGTGGCGCCCGACAATCGACGAGCGCCATGACCTTAGCTTTGCCGATGCTGCCGAGAAAGTCCGCGAGGAGTTTCTCTCCAGCATTCGTTTGCATTTGCGTAGTGACGTAGCCATCGGTGCGGCTCTTTCCGGTGGCATTGACTCCTCTGCGGTCGTCTGCGCTATGCGTCATGTCGAGCCTGACTTGCCGATCAATACCTTCAGCTACATCGCGCGTGGCAGTGAGGTCAGTGAGGAAGCCTGGGTCGATCGGGTCAATGAACACGTTGGAGCGGTGCCGCATAAAGTGGTGGTCAGTGCCGAGGAGCTTGCGCGTGATCTTGACGCGATGATCCTTGCACAAGGCGAGCCTTTCGGCAGTACCAGCATCTACGCGCAGTACCGTGTCTTCCAGTTAGCCAAAGAGCAAGGCGTGACTGTGACTCTGGATGGCCAGGGCGCAGATGAGATGCTAGCTGGCTACAACGGCTATCCAGGTCAGCGCCTGCATAGCTTGGTGGAGAAGGGCCAGTTGTCAGAAGCCTGGAGTTTTCTGGAGCAGTGGGCCAAATGGCCTGGTCGTAGCCGGATGGCGGGTGCCAAACGCTGTGTAGCGGAGATGACTCAAGGATCGTTGTATCAGGCACTACGCTCTTTGAATGGTATGGGCTCACTCCCCGCCTGGATTAGGCGTGATCCGCTAGTTGAGGCGGGCGTTTTACAGCAATTTCCGCATCAGCGTGCCGAGGTGACGGCTACGGGACGCAGAGTGATGGCGGAGTTGGGGCTTTCGCTCACTCGGCGCGGTCTGCCTGCGCTGCTGCGCCACGGTGACCGCAACTCGATGCGGTTTTCCGTGGAAAGCCGGGTACCGTTTCTAACTCTGGGTATGGTTAATCTGCTGCTTTCTCTTCCAGAGTCCTATTTGATTTCTCCTCAGGGAGAGACGAAGTCAGTCTTCCGTGCGGCCATGCGCGGTATTGTTCCCGATGACGTACTCGATAGGCGCGACAAGATCGGTTTTGCCACACCTGAGCAGGTCTGGCTCGGCTCGATGCTCGACGTCGTACGCGATTGGTTGCGCCATGACCTACGTCTACCGTTCTTCGATCAGGCTGAGGCCCTACTGGAGTTCGAGCTGATCATGGCCGGCAAGAAGCCGTTCTCGTGGCAGGTGTGGCGCTGGATTAATTTTTGCCGCTGGTACAGCCATTTCATTGCTTGACGTTGAGCGTATAAATTTTGAAGTCCATTTTGATAATTTCGTTTTCGGTCATTCACAGCGATCCACGCGTCATGCGCCAGGTGCGTTTGCTGGAGCATGCTCATCGGGTAACTGTGGCCGGATACGGTCGCGCCCCCGATGCGAATATTGAATTCATTGCACTCGACAAACCGTCGGCCGGGTTGTTGCTAAAGGGGCTCTGGGCTAGCAAGCTGCTTTTGGGCGCTTTTGAAAGTTACTACTGGAGTTTGCCGCAGGTACGGCACGCCCGGCGTTTGTTGGGTGAGCGCTGCTTTGACCTGATCGTCGCCAACGACATCTCGGCACTGCCGCTGGCCCTGGATCTTGCGCAGGGGCACCCGGTGCTAATGGACGCACACGAGTATTCGCCAAGGGAGTTTGACGACAAGCTGCTGTGGAAAGTCTTGTTTGGCCGCTATCACGACTACTTATGCCAGCGCTACCTGTCTAGGGCTGCGGCGATGACTACCGTGTGTCAGGGCATCGCGGACGAGTACGAGCGTGAGTATGGGGTGCCGTGCAAGGTTATTCACAATGCGCCGCTTGATCAGAAGCTGTCGCCCTCTGCGGTCGATGCCGATTGCATACGTCTGATTCACCATGGTTCGGCCATACGCTCTCGCCATCTGGGCGTAATGATCGAGATGATTAAGCACTTGGATGCGCGTTTTACCCTGGATTTCATGCTGGTGGAAACAGATGCCGTCTATATGGCGGAATTGCGGGCGGCGGCCCAGTCGGATTCCCGAATTCGCTTCATTGAGCCGGTGGCTATGCAGGATATCTGTGAACGCCTGAACGAGTTCGACGTGGGTGTCTACCTTTTGCCGCCCGTCAACTTCAACCATGAGCACGCACTACCGAACAAGTTCTTCGAGTTCGTCCAGGCGGGTCTGGGCATCGCCATCGGCCCTTCGCCGGAAATGGCCAACCTGTTGCGTAAGCACAGGCTGGGGGTGGTGGCGCAGTCGTTCGAGCCGCAAGCTCTGGCGCAAGTACTGAACGCGCTTAGCGCTGAAGACATAATGGCCTTCAAGCAGGCCGCGCACGTTGCTGCCCATGAACTCAGCTATGCCCACGATGGTGCGTTGCTGTTGTCGACGCTTGAGCGGCTGCTTTGACTTACAGATTCGAGACAAAACAATGAAGATTATCACTGTTGTGGGTGCGCGCCCACAGTTCATCAAGGCTGCCGCGGTCTCGAGGGCATTGTCCGGGCGTCAGGATTGCACCGAGGTCATGATTCACACCGGTCAGCACTTCGACGCCAACATGTCTGACGTGTTTTTCAAAGAGTTGGAAATACCCCGGCCTGCATATCATCTGGGCGTCGGTGGCGGAACTCACGGTCAGAACACCGGGCGCATGATCGAGGCGATCGAGGCGGTGCTGCTGGAGCAGCGGCCTGATGCGGTGCTGGTCTACGGAGACACCGATTCGACGCTGGCCGGGGCGCTTGCGGCAGCCAAGCTTCACGTACCCGTGGTGCATGTGGAAGCGGGGCTTCGTTCATTCAACATGCGCATGCCCGAAGAGATCAACCGGCGCTTGACTGACCATGTCAGCAGCCTGCTGCTGACACCCAACGAACAGGGCATTCGTAACCTGGCCGCCGAAGGCATCTGTGGGGCCCACGTGATGAATGTAGGTGATGTCATGTATGACGCCGCGCTGCACTTCGGTGCGACGGCCGAGCACTCCAGCTCGATTCTCCAGCAGCTGCAGCTGGTACCTTCGACCTACTGGTTAGCAACCATTCACCGTCAGGAGAACACCGATGATCCCGTGCGACTGCAACGGATCTTCGAGGGCCTGGGCAGGGCACCGGTGGCGGTGGTGCTGCCGCTGCACCCCAGAACGCGCCGGCGTATCGCCGACATGGCCATCAACCTGCCGGCCAATGTGCGTATCGTCGAGCCGTTGGGCTATATCGACATGGTGATGCTCGAGAAGCACGCAGCCCTGATCGTCACGGACTCCGGTGGGGTGCAGAAGGAAGCCTACTTTCATCGGGTTCCATGCCTCACCTTGCGCGATGAAACCGAGTGGATGGAATTGCTCGATATGGGCTGGAATCGGCTGGCAGCCCCCATGAGAGAGGATTTCTTCAATGCATTCGACGTCGCCTACAGCAAAGGTGTCGAAGATCGGCAGCCTTATGGCACCGGCCAGGCTTCCTATGCCGTCATCGAGGCGATCCTGACCCTGCGCAGGGGACAGTGAGCGCTGTGCGCATTCTTTACCTGCACCCGGCCGCCGCCTTTGGCGGCGCCTCCAAAAGCCTTATAGAGCTCTTTGCTTGCCTGCGGCGACAGGGTGTTAGCGGTACGGTGGTGACTCCACGCGGCCCTGTGTGTAAGGCCTTCAGCGACGCTGGCATGGACGTCAGGCCGGTGCGCGGTCTTAGCCAGTTTGACAACACCCGCTATGGTTACTATCGCCGGCTGCGTTGGATCATCCTTTTGCGCGAGTTACTGCTGTTGCCGTTTTGCGTGGCGGCGATCTTGCGCCTGCGCCGTGAGCGGTTCGATCTTCTGCATGTGAATGAAATCACTTTGCTGCCACTGGGCATGCTGGCCAAATGGTTGTTGCGCATCCCTATGGTGGTGCATGTACGCTCCTTGCAGCGAAGCCCAGGAAGCGGGTTGCGTACCCGCTTTCTCAATCGTTGGCTGGGCACTTATGCCGATGCTGTCGTGGCGATCGATCATACGGTGAGAAAAACGTTGGATGCCCAGCTTCACGTTCACATCGTGCATAACGGTCTTGGTATCGATATTCCCCCGTTGCGCCGGGACAGCTGTGATCAGGCTGTGGTTAAGGTGGGGTTTCTCGGGGTGCTGATTGCACTCAAGGGTGTCTATGAGTTGGTCGAGGCCATGCGCATTCTTAGGCAGCGTGGTGTGGCGGTTCACTGCCTAATTGCCGGTGAGAATGCGCGACAGCTGTCGGGACTAAAGGCGTGGGTGCTAGGCAAGCTGGGTTTTGCGCGAGATGTGCGAGCAGATCTCGAGGCGCTGATTGCTGAACATGACCTGCAATCGCATGTCAGCATGCTGGGATTCGTCGGGGATGTGCGAACGCTGTACCCTCAGCTAGATGTACTTTGTTTCCCTTCGCACTTGGACGCTGCCGGTCGCCCAGTATTCGAGGCTGCGTTCTATTCAATTCCAAGCGTTGTGGCCGTTCAGGATCCGGTGCCTGATGCGATCATTCATGAAGTAACCGGGCTTGCTGTCCTGCGTCCCGATCCGGTGCTGCTAGCCGATGCGTTGCAGCGCCTGGCCGAGGATCATGCACTGCGCCAGAGGTTGGGCCGTCAGGCGCAGGTGTGGGCCCATGAAAACTTTGCCATCAGCACCAACGCTACCCTGATGTATGGGGTGTATTTGGCCCATGTGTCCTGCGCGCTAGGGAGCGGTGCACAATGACGAATATCGATTGTTTGATCGTCGCTTGGACCGATGTACTGGATTATCAAGTAGATGACTCTCTTCGCGATTCATTTGCCCAAGCGATTGGCGGGTATTTCCCCTCGATTGATAAGAATAAGCTGACCACTGGATACAGTGGTATACGCCCAAAACTTAATGCCTCAGGTCAACCTGCAGTAGGCTTCAATACTCAAGGGCTAAAAGTTCATGGTTTGCCCGGTTTGGTCAACCTTTTCGGGAGTGAATCACCAGGACTGACTGCCAGTCTTGCGATTGCCCTGCATGTTTCCCAGTTTCTTGATTAATTCATCTGGTTGCCCATGAGAATTCTCGTACTTTCACAGTATTTTTGGCCAGAAAGTTTCATCATCAATGACATCGTTCGTACGCTGGACGAGCAGGGGCACGAAGTGGTGGTGGCTACCGGCAAACCTAATTATCCAGATGGAAAGGTTTTTGACGGGTACCGTGCCTTTGGGACACAGCGGGAGCGCTATCTTGATCGCATTGATGTGGTAAGGGTTCCGCTCTGGCCGAGAGGCGGAGGCGGAGCCAGAAATCTAATTCTCAATTATCTGTCTTTTGTCATCGCAGGTTTCTTTTGCTTGCCGTGGCTACTGCGCAAGCGAGAGTTTGACACCATTCTGGTGTTTGCACCTTCCCCTATCCTGCAGGCTATTCCGGCCATCCCTCTAAAGTGGATAAAGCGCGCAAAATTGGCATTATGGGTGCAAGATCTGTGGCCCGACAGTCTTACTGCTACAGGCTTTGTCAAGAACCCACATGTATTGCGCATGGTTGGTTGGTTAGTAAAAGGAATCTATCGATGTTGCGATAAGCTGTTAGTTCAATCACAGGCTTTTTTCATGCCTGTTGCACGCTATGCTCCGAAAGAAAAGATTTACTACTTCCCCAATTCGATAAGGGGCGAGCGCATTGCTGAAGAATCAACCGCTGTGCCTCATGAGCTTATTGAGTTACTGAACAATCACTTTTGTGTAGTTTTCGCAGGTAATCTAGGTACGGCGCAGGGACTGGATACTATAGTGCAGGCCGCTATTGAGTTGCGTGGTGAGCCCGACCTTCGTGTGGTGCTAGTCGGGAGCGGAAGCCGGCTAGCATGGCTGGAATCGCAAAAGCGTTCATTGGGGCTGGATAATCTTGTCCTCCCGGGGCGGTTTCCTGTACAGGCAATGCCGTACATATTTGAGCGCTCCTCAGCTTTACTCGTGACGCTAAGCGACCGGGATATTTTTTCGCAGACGGTTCCTAGCAAAATTCAAGCATATCTGGCCGCAGGCAAGCCTATTCTCGCTAGCCTCAATGGAGAGGGTGCACGCGTTGTCATTGAGGCAGGTGCTGGCCTTACGTCGCCAGCAGAGCAGGTTCATGCATTGGTAAAAAATATTCGCGAGTGTCAGTCCATGAGCCCGCTACAGCGGGAGCAGATGGGGCGAGCCGGACGAGATTATTTTGACAGAAATTTTGAGATGCGTTCGCAAGTCAAGAGATTGGTTGAGATGTTGTAGTGATAATGATTTATTTTAGAAATATTCATGATGGTTGTAATGGTTAAGGTGTATCTCAGTGAGTGCTAATAGTTGGGTTGTGAAGGGTGTTCCTGTTTATTTGATGTTGGCTGTTTATTTTCCGGCAAGTTTTCTTGGTTTGTTTTTGTTGCGCGATCGCAGTGCGGTCGATTTTATTTGTATTTTAATTTTTTTTTGTGTTGTTTACTTTTTGAGTTTTGGTTTTTTTTCGAAGGTATATGTTTCGTTGTCTAGTAGAGTGAGATCAATTTGTGGAGTGTCTCGTCATGGCTTGACTCTGCTTTCTCTTCTTGCGCTGGTTTTTTATATTGCCACGCTTGCTTATGCTGCGTGGATTGCTGATACGGTACCGCTTTTCATTGCATTGAAGGGTGGGGGGTTGATGGATATTGCGCATTCCAGAAGCCAGTTTCTCGCAGGGCTTGTAGGGTATGAGAGTTTGCTTCGTTATTCTGCCTTCATGTTGGGGCGCTCGATAATGCCATTGATCTTGGTTGCTGCTTTTATGTTGAAAGCACGCTTCAGATATTGGCTGTTGGTCCTGCTGTTAGTTCTTTCGATGCTCGCTATGGAGAAGGCTGCTCCTATCTTTGTACTACTCCCGCTGGCGTTTTACTATGTAATGGAGTGTCGTTGGAAGGCGGTATTTATGACTGCCACCATAATGTTGGGGTGTGTTTTGGTACTGGCATTTTTAGCTGGGGGTGGTAATTCAAGGTCGTCAGTTGATAGTGTGTTGTTAGTGGCGGAAACTGATGATTCCTCGCAGGTTTTGATTGTTCCGCCAGGGATGCCAATTCAAGAGGCCATGGGAGACCCCTCGCGCGCACTGCTTCCCTATTATTTGCGTAAGCATTTTAGTGATGAGCAATACCAGTTTGATCCGAATAAGCTGTCAGCTAAATTTACACTTTTACTGAATAGGGTGGGTTGGGTGCCTTATATAACGGCTTATGATTGGTTGGAGTTTCAGCGTATTGTGCTAGAAGACCGGTTAACGCTCGGGCGTTCGATTAGTTTTGTGCATCTGCTCTTTGGTGAGCCGAAGATGCAGCTTGAAAAGATGGTTTACGTTTATGAGTATGGGGCCTCGCCGGGCGGGCAAGGTGCTTCAAATACCGTGTTTTTTGTCGACGCTAAGTTAGCCTTTGGTTGGGTGGGTGTGATTATTTATTGTCTCATTTTTACCTTTTGCGCTGCATGTATTTTTACATCGGGCAGTCAGGTGCTTATCGTGTCTAGTATTGTTTGCTTTATTATTGCGTCGGTTAGTTCTCTCACTGCGACGCTCCTTAGTGGTGGGTTGTTCATTTATTTTTTGTTGTCACTATTGCTTGGTGAGGATGATGGGGCTGCACTGCTGCGTAAAGGTTTCCCTAAGTGAAGCCAGGAATGGCTGTATCTACATTCAAGACAGCCTTTGGTCAGTTCTTCGGGTTGTTCTTTGGTGCAATTGCCATCAAGCTTTTGGCCGTTATCACTGGGCCGGCAGGGGTTGGTCTATACTCAGTTTTGCGACAGTTGCAGCAAATGCTCTCATCGATGGCTTCGATAGGTGGTCAGAACGCTGTTGTGCAGGGGCTTAGTAGCCAGTTGGGCGCAGTTCGAGAACGTTTATTTACTTCTACCTTGTACTTGTTCATGGTAATGAACCTGCTTGTGTGCGGTGTCGTTCTAGCAGGTGCCGATCTTATTGCTGCTTTAGCTCTCGCCGGGAATCATGCATCGGCAGTGCGCTGGTTGGTAATACCTATTACGTTCGGAACGCTGCTGTTTTTTCTCCGCGGAGTATTAACCGCAGACATGCAATATGGATCTGTTGCATTAATTACCATGCTTACCGGTCTTGGTGCTGCTTTAGCAGCGTTGCCTGCCGGGCTTGCTTTTTCTCGTGGCTACCCGGATGTTTTGGTTTTTGCTGTTAGCGGAGGAATTGTGCCTGCCGTGGTGGTCGCATTTGTTCATGTGCGACGCCTAGGTTATCTGGTAAGTCTGAGAGCGCTGGCTCCAAGTCTTGTAGATAGAGATGCAGTGAGACGCTTCCTGAGTGTGGCTCTACCATCGTTGCTGTCTTTGATGTTTACGCTGGGTTGCGTGCTGGTTGTTCGTGCTCGAGCTGTTCACCTGTATGGGTTGGAAGGTGCGGGGCAATTTGATGCCGCATGGAGTATCAGTGCCATGTATTTGGCTCTTTTTCTAGCGTCTTTGCAGAGTTATTTACTGCCCGAACTTAGCAAGATTGAGGGAGGCGCTGCGTTGCATTCGGCCTTATCAAGGGCCTTCCACTTCGCTTTGATGTTATCTTTACCGCTGGTTGTAGTCTTGGTTGTATTCAAGCCGCTTGTCATGAACTTGCTTTTCAGTAAGGAATTCATGCCTGCTTTGGATGTGCTGAGATGGGTTTTGCTAGGTGATTTTGTTCGTGTGCTTGGCTGGATAATATCTACCACGTTAATTGCGCGAGCCGATATGAGAGGCTTCGTTCTGGGGGAGGCTCTTTGGAGCACGTTTTTTGTATCGCTCGCTTGGGTTCTGCTGCCTTTAGGAATAGAGTGGGTCGGCATAGCTTACTTGGTTGGTTATATAGCTTATCTGGTTTCATTGAGTCTTCGTTTGTGGCTAGTGCATGGTGCGCGTTTCGATGCATTTCTTATAGGGCAGTGGCTGGTAGGTTTTTCGATAGTTTTTTTGGCTTCATGGTTATGTTGGGATGAACATAGGCTTTTATCATGGACAGCGATTATGGTGGTTCCAGCATTATTTTTTAGCGTTTACATCATGCGATCAGATGAACGTCAATTCGCGCTGCATTTGGTTAATAGTAGTTTGGGATCGCTAAAACGGTATTTTGGTCGGCGCTGATTGGTCGAAGTTTGGGGTATATGATGAAAGTTCTGGTTCTGGGCGTTACCGGCATGTTGGGTAATGCAGTTTTTCGTGTATTTGGCGCTGATTCGGAGCATGAAGTTTGGGGTACGCTGCGCAGCGTTTCGGCAAAGCGGAACTTCCCGCAGCAGAGTCACGAGCGTCTGCTCTGTGGTGTTGATGTGCTTGATCAGGATGCCTTGGCGGCGGCCATTGCCAGAGTGAAACCGGATGTGGTGATCAACTGCGTCGGGCTTATTAAGCAGCTGGCAGATGCCAAAGATCCGCTCACTGCCCTGCCGATCAATGCCATGCTACCGCACAGGCTGGCGCGTCTCTGCGAGTTGGCCGGTGCGAGGCTCATTCATATCAGTACTGACTGCGTGTTCTCTGGGCGCAAGGGCTTGTACCTGGAGAGCGATCTGTCGGACGCCGAAGACCTCTACGGCAAGTCCAAGTACATTGGTGAACTGCATGATCTGCCACATGCGATCACTCTGCGTACCTCAATCATCGGCCACGAGCTGGGCTCAAACTTCGCTCTAGTAGATTGGTTTCTATCTCAGGAAGGAGGGGTCAAAGGTTTCACCAAGGCGATTTTCTCTGGACTGCCGACGGTCGAGCTGGCGAGGGTGATGAAGGATTTCGTTGTCCCGCACCCACAGCTCAATGGCCTGTATCATGTCGCCGCTAAGCCGATCGATAAGTTCCGACTGCTTAGTCTGGTTGCAGCGCAGTATGGTAAGGCTATCGACATCCGGCCGGATCATGCACTGGCAATCGATCGTTCGCTGGACGGCTCGCGTTTCCGCAACGCGACCGGTTATGTGGCACCCGAGTGGCCGGAGCTGATCCGGCGTATGTACGAGCAGCGCCGTTAAGCACTCCGGCTTGCTGGTGATAAGGAATCCACGCAGCCTCCGGGCTGCGTTCACGTTCTGGAAGGTTATATGTTTGATAACAAGGTATTGATGATCACCGGTGGCACCGGTTCCTTTGGCCATACGGTGTTGCGGCGTTTCCTCGATACCAATGTGCGCGAGATCCGCATCTTCTCCCGTGACGAGAAGAAGCAGGAGGATATGCGCATCGCTCTGGCCAACGACAAGGTCAAGTTCTACATCGGTGATGTACGTGACTACGACAGCCTCAAGCAGGCTATGGTTGGCGTCGATTACATCTTCCACGCAGCGGCGCTCAAACAGGTGCCTTCGTGTGAGTTCTACCCGATGGAGGCCGTGCGCACCAACGTCAATGGCACAGAGAACGTACTCAATGCTGCCATTGCCAGTGGCGTGAAACGCGTGGTGGTGCTCTCTACTGATAAAGCGGTGTATCCAATCAACGCCATGGGCATCTCCAAGGCTATGTCCGAGAAGTTGATGGTGGCCAAGTCGAGGATGATTCCGGCCGGCGGCACCGTGGTTTGTGCCACTCGCTATGGCAACGTGATGGCATCGCGCGGTTCGGTGATCCCGTTGTTCATCGAGCAACTACGCAGCGGCGAGCCGCTGACCGTCACTGATCCCAATATGACGCGTTTCCTGATGTCGTTGGAAGACTCGGTTGACCTGGTGCTGCACGCTTTCGAGCATGGTGAGCAGGGGGATCTTTTCGTGCAGAAGGCGCCAGCCTCAACCGTTGGTGATCTGGCCCTGGCGCTCAAGGCGTTGTTCGGTCGCGATAACCCGGTGCGGGTGATCGGCACTCGTCATGGCGAGAAGCTTTACGAGTCGTTGGTTTCACGCGAAGAGATGGCTAAAGCCGAGGACATGGGCCGTTACTACCGCATTCCTGCGGACAACCGCGATCTCAACTACAAGAAGTACTTCGTTGAGGGCGAGGAGAAGATCGCCGAGTTCGATGATTACACCTCGCACAACACCGAGCGCCTGGACATCGAGGGCATCAAGCAACTGCTACTCAAGCTCGACTACATCAAGGAGCAACTCGATGCTTAAGGTTATGACTCTGGTCGGGACGCGTCCTGAGCTGATCAAAATGAGTCGGGTGATTGCCGAACTCGACCGCCAGGTTAATCACGTGCTGGTGCACTCCGGTCAGAATTACGACTATGAGCTGAACCAGGTTTTCTTCGATGACCTGGAAATCCGCAAACCGGATCACTTTCTTGGCGCTGCCGGTGAGACTGCTGCACAAACTATCGCTGAGGTAATCGCCAAGGCCGATGCGGCGTTCGAGTTAGAAAAGCCTGATGCGTTGTTGCTTTACGGCGACACCAATACTTGTCTTGCGGTCATTGCGGCCAAGCGGCGCAAGATTCCGGTGTTCCATATGGAGGCGGGTAACCGCTGCTTTGACCAGCGGGTGCCGGAGGAGCTCAACCGCAAAGTGCTCGATCACCTCTCCGATATCAATATGGTGCTTACCGAACATGCACGTCGATACTTGATTGCTGAGGGCATTCGCCCTGAGACCATCATCAAGACCGGTTCGCACATGCATGAGGTGCTGGACTATTACCGGCCGAAGATCGAGGCCTCTGACGTGCTTGCTCGTGAGGGGCTGGAGACTGGCAAGTTCTTTATTGTCAGTGCCCATCGTGAGGAGAACGTCGACACTCCGGACAACCTGCGCGATCTGCTTACCACCTTGCGTGCACTGGCCGATGAGTACGGTTATCCGCTGATCGTTTCGACGCACCCACGTACCCGTAAGCGTCTGGAGGCACTGGGCGAATCACTGGAGCACCCGCTGATTCGCTTCTCCAAGCCATTCGGTCTTTTGGATTACATCAAGCTGCAGATGAATGCGTTCTGTGTGCTATCCGACAGCGGCACCATTACTGAAGAAGCTTCTTTACTCAACCTGCCGGCAGTGACCCTGCGCAATGCTCACGAGCGTCCGGAAGGCATGGACCAGGGCACTCTGATAATGAGTGGATTAAAGAAGGATTCGGTGTTGTCGGCGGTCAAGGTCATTACGAGTCAGCATCAACCCGGCTCGCGCCGTATTCCGCTGGTTCCTGATTATGAAGGTGGCCCGGTTTCGTTGCAGGTCGTGCGAGTCGTGCTCAGCTACACGGACTATGTAAATCGTACTGTCTGGCACAAGGGCTAAAATCATGCGTGTTTTGCTTACGGGTGCCAGCGGTTTCGTTGGGCGCGCAGTGCAGGCACGCCTGCTAGTCGATGGTGCACATGAATTGCGCTGCGCCATGCGTCAGCTGCCGCCGACTTCCTCGGTTAATTGCGAAGTTTGCCTGTCTCCAGAGTTGTCTCCGGATGCGGATTGGTCGACGGCATTGGCCAATGTTGATGCTGTCATCCATTGTGCTGCTCGGGTGCATGTGATGAACGAGCAATCCATTGACCCGCTTGCCGAGTTTCGTCAGGTCAATGTCGAGGGCACGCTGCGGCTGGCTCGTCAGGCCGTGGAGGCTGGTGTGCGCCGCTTTATCTTCGTCAGCTCAATCAAGGTCAATGGTGAGCAGACTTTGCCGGGGCATTCCTACAGTGCCGATGACTTGCCTGAGGCCGTAGACCCATATGGCATATCCAAACATGAGGCCGAAGAAGGGTTGAAGGCATTGGCTGCCGAGAGTGGGCTGGAGGTGGTTATTGTTCGTCCACCACTGATCTATGGCCCGGGGGTGAAGGCTAATTTCCACAGCATGCTGCGTTGGCTGCATCGCGGCATACCACTTCCCTTGGGTGCCATCAATAATCATCGTAGTTTTGTGGCGCTGGATAATCTGGTGGATTTACTGGTGTTATGTCTTACACATCCGGCGGCAATTGGGCAGCGTTTTCTTGTGAGCGATGGTGAGGATCTGTCCACTACTGAGTTGTTGCGCCGCTTGAGTAGTGCCTTGGGGCGCCCGGCCAGGCTAGTTGCTGTCCCTCAGTCTTGGATTGAGTATGGTGCGGTGTTATTGGGGCAGCGCGCACTGAGCCAGAGATTATGTGGCTCCTTACAGGTGAATATAGATAAAACTCGCGAGTGTCTAGGCTGGGCGCCACCACTTACAGTGGAGCAGGCGTTGGCCAAAACCGTTGCACACTTTCTAGAAGACGCCCATTCATGACTGTTCTGATCTTTAGCTGTTTAGTGGCTGCCTTGTCGTGGATATTGACCGCTTGGTTACGGCGCTATGCGTTGTCCCGCAGCTTGATGGATGTTCCTAATGCACGTAGTTCCCATAGCCAACCCACGCCGCGGGGCGGTGGGATGGCGATTGTTGTGGCATTTCTGTTTGCGTTGTTTATAGCTTTCTCCATGGGCATGGGAGTTCAAACTGAGTACTTTTATGCATTGAGCGGTGCTGGTGCGCTTATCGCAGTGCTTGGATTTCTTGATGATCATGGGCATATCGCAGCCCGCTGGCGTTTGCTTGGGCATTTCACGGCTGCTGCTTGGGTGCTGTTCTGGCTCAATGGTTTGCCACCTGTACAAGTACTCGACCATGTGATTGACCTGGGTTGGTTCGGTTATTTGTTGGCCTCCCTCTATTTGGTATGGCTGCTCAATCTTTATAACTTTATGGATGGTATTGACGGTATTGCCAGTGTCGAGGCTATCTGTGTTTGCCTTGGTGGCGCGTTGATGTACGGCTTTCTCGGGCATTTAAATATGCTGCTCTTGCCATTGTTGTTGGCTGCGGCGGTTGCGGGCTTTTTGATTTGGAACTTTCCTCCCGCGCGTATTTTTATGGGGGATGCAGGAAGTGGTTTCCTCGGCGTCGTATTGGGCATTCTCTCTCTGCAAGCCGCCTGGACCGACGCATCATTACTTTTGGGGTGGTTGATTCTGCTGGGGGTCTTTATTGTCGATGCAACCTTTACTCTTTTCCGGCGGTTGTTGCGTGGGGATAAGGTTTATGAAGCCCACCGTAGCCATGCCTATCAATATGCCTCACGTTACTTCGGGCGCCATTTACCGGTGACTTTGGCAGTCCTTGTGATCAATTTTTTATGGCTATTACCAATTGCGCTCTGGGTTGTGTCAGGCGGTGAAGGCTTGTTTGGACTGTTGTTGGCCTATACACCTCTAGTGATATTGGCTATCAGGTTTCGAGCTGGAGCGCTGGAGTGAGTATGAGCCAGTTACGAACATTGTTAGTGCTAGGCGCAGGCGGACATGGCCAGGCTGTTGCGGAAGCGGCACTGCTAGCTGGTGAGTGGCAACGCGTCTGTTTTCTCGATGACCGCAATTAGAGGCGGCCTTTGGAATAGACGTGATTGGTAACCTCTACAGTTTGCTGGAGCCAGGCTGCTAGGGGCCGCTGCGGGTAAAAACTCTTTGCGTGAAGCGTGGTGCCGGTATCGAGTTGGTCAGCATCGTGCATCCGCGCGCATGGGTTAGTCCGTCGGCTCACATCGGGCAGGGATCTGCTGTACTTGCGATGGCGGTGATTGGAACTAAGGCGAGGCTGGGGCAAGGGGCAATTGTAAATGCCGGTGCTGTGGTGGATCACGATGTGTGCATCGGTGACTTTGGCCCGCTCTGAGTCGGTGTCAATTTGGCTGGTGGTGTTCAGGTGGGCGCTTCAGCATGGCTTCAGGTCGGTTGTAATGCAGGCTATGGTGTTAGCGTGTCATCAGGTGATGTGGTTGCTCCTGGCACCGTATTGCAAGCCAATTATTAAGGGATAAATATGGTTCGCCAGTGGGTAGACGCTTTACGTCAGAACCTCTTGCAATTATCGCGTCGAAAGAAACGTTTCTTGCAGGTAGTCACTGATATTGCACTAATCTGGCTGGCGCTCTGGCTTTCATTTGCTTTGCGTTTGGGGGAGTGGGATGCAGCCCAGCCGTTTGACGGTCATGGTTGGCTATTCCTCTTGGCACCTATTATTGCTTTGCCAATTTTTATCCGTTTGGGTATGTATCGTGCGGTGATGCGTTATGTGGGTAATGATGCACTGATCGCTATTGCCAAGGCTGTTACGGTATCTGCCCTGGTGTTGGCTTTGGCAGTCTACTGGTATCGGGGGCCTACGGCTCTGGTACCACGTTCGATGGTATTCAATTATTGGTGGTTGAGCCTTTTACTTTTAGGCGGTTTGCGTCTCGCCATGCGCCAGTATTTTGCAGGTAATTGGTTTGAGTTAAATCCAAGACGAACAGCAGCATTAGCTCCGCTCTTGCCTAGGGTTGCTGTTTACGGTGCTGGTTCCGCTGGAAATCAATTGGTTGCTGCTTTGCGTATGGGACGTGCCATGCGTCCTGTGGCTTTTATTGATGATGAGCCAAGTATTGCCAATCGCACTATTGCTGGATTGCGCGTATACACCCCTAAGCACATTTCGCAAATGATTGATGAAACAGGCGCTGATGAAATTCTATTGGCCATGCCTTCTGCTTCTCGTGGACGGCGACGTGAAATTCTTGAAACGCTGGAGAAATTTCCTCTGCATGTGCGCAGCATCCCAGGCTTTATGGATTTGGCCAGTGGTCGCGTAAAAGTCGAGGATGTGCAGGAAGTCGATATTGCTGATTTGCTGGGCCGTGATGCAGTACCGCCGCAGCAAGCATTGTTTGAGCGTTGCATTCGTAATCAGGTGGTCATGGTTACCGGTGCCGGTGGCTCGATTGGCTCGGAACTGTGCCGCCAGATTCTGCTGACAGGTCCAGCAACACTGCTGCTGTTTGAGCATAGTGAGTTCAACCTGTACAGCATTCACAGTGAACTTGAAGCGCGGGTCAAGCGCGAGTCTTTACCACTTCGCCTGGTACCTATTCTCGGTTCTATTCGCAATGCATCACGTTTGTTTGATGTGATGCGCACTTGGAAAGTCGACACGGTTTACCATGCGGCGGCTTATAAGCATGTACCTATGGTCGAGCACAATATTGCCGAAGGTGTGCTCAATAATCTAATGGGCACGCTTAATACCGCGCAGGCAGCGATCAAGTCAGGTGTGACTAGTTTTGTTCTGATTTCCACTGACAAGGCCGTACGTCCGACTAATGTCATGGGTAGTACCAAGCGTTTGGCTGAGATGGTACTCCAGGCGCTCAGTCGTGAGTCTGCGCCGGTGTTGTTTGCTGATGATGACACTGTGCATCAACTCAACAAAACGCGTTTTACCATGGTGCGTTTTGGCAATGTCCTGGGCTCATCTGGCTCCGTTATCCCACTGTTCCATGAGCAGATTCGCAAGGGCGGGCCGGTGACGGTTACTCATCCGAATATTACACGTTACTTTATGACCATCCCTGAGGCGGCACAGTTGGTTATCCAGGCCGGAGCCATGGGGGAGGGCGGTGACGTATTTGTGCTGGATATGGGCCAGCCGGTGAAAATTGCTGTACTGGCCGAGAAGATGATTCATCTCAGCGGATTAAGTGTGCGCTCCGACAAGACGCCCCAGGGTGATATAGCAATAGAGTTCACCGGTTTAAGACCGGGTGAAAAGCTTTATGAAGAGCTGCTGATCGGTGACAACGTAAGCCCGACCGAGCATCCGATGATCATGCGAGCCAGTGAAGAACATCTGCCTTGGGAGACGTTCAAGGGCATGCTTCAACAGTTATTGTTGGCAGTGGACAAGGATGACTATGAGCGCGTTCGACAGTTGTTGCGCGAGACGGTGAGCGGTTATAAACCTGAGGGTGAGATTGTTGACTGGCTTCACCTGCAGCGCCGTAGTGAGTAACAGGGTTTATCCGCTGAAATTTGCTACTGGTTGTTTGACAGTGCTGCTGCAGCGTCTAGGTTTGAGTTAGGTGTGGAGATGGATGTCCCATGCCTCGATAAAAACCAACGTAAGGATACGAATGATGCTGAAATCAACGTTTAACGCCCTTCTGTTCGCTGTTATTACCTCGCTTTCGCTGACTGTTAGTGCCGCTGAAGTTGCGCCATCCGCAGAAACCACTACCCAGTCAGCTGAAGTCGCTGTTACCAACAAGGTCAATCTCAACACCGCTGATGCCGTCACTTTGCAGCGCGAGCTGATAGGTATTGGTGAGGTCAAGGCGCAGGCGATTGTTGCTTATCGTGATGAGCACGGCGACTTTGCGTCGGTGGATGAATTGCTGGAGGTCAAGGGCATTGGTGAGGCGACGCTGGAGAAAAATCGCGACAAGTTGAGTATCAACTGACGCATTGAGTTGTTGTGTTGAATAAGGCCGGTTATCAACCGGCCTTTTTGTTTTCTGCATCAACTGCAAGGTGCTAACAGCGAGGCGCTTATGGTGTGGTCTGCAGTCGCGGCCGATGCGGTGCTGGTATTTCATCTGCTGTTTATTCTGTTTGCATTGCTGGGCGGCCTGTTGGTGTGGCGGTGGCGCAGCTTGGTCTGCTTGCATGTACCTGCGGCTGTGTGGGGTGTGCTGGTTGAGTTGATGCACTGGCCCTGTCCGCTCACGCCGCTGGAGCAGCGTTTGCGGCTTACTGCCGGGCAGGCGGGGTATCGCGATAGTTTTGTCGAACACTACGTGTTGCCGATTATCTATCCAGCGGGTTTGACGCCGCAGATTCAGGTGCTGTTAGGGCTGATCGTACTGCTGCTCAATGGCCTGATTTATGGGGTGTTGCTTTGGCAGCGTTGGCGGCGGTCGTGAGTGGGGCTTAGGCTGGCTTATTCAGATGAATGATGGTGTACAGGCTAGATAATATTCCCGGCTACACTGGCCTTATCAACCACGGCATCATAAGGCAGCTTTCCTATGCAAAATCGCATGATGATCACTGGCGCAGGTTCAGGTTTAGGGCGTGAAATTGCGTTGCGCTGGGCGCGAGAGGGCTTGCAGTTGGCGCTCTCGGATGTCAATGAACCAGGCCTTGCGGAGACACTGCAACTGGTGCGTGAGGCGGGCGGTGATGGTTTTACCCAGCGCTGCGATGTGCGTGATTACAGCCAGCTGACGGCGTTTGCCCAGGCCTGTGAAGAGAAGTTGGGTGGCATTGATGTGATCGTCAACAACGCCGGTGTGGCTTCTGGTGGGTTCTTCAGTGAGCTGTCACTGGAGGATTGGGATTGGCAGATCGCGATCAACCTGATGGGCGTGGTCAAGGGCTGCAAGGCCTTCCTGCCACTGCTGGAAAAAAGCAAAGGCAAAATCGTCAATATTGCCTCCATGGCGGCCCTGATGCAGGGGCCGGCGATGAGTAACTACAACGTGGCCAAGGCTGGTGTCGTAGCGTTGTCGGAAAGTCTGTTGATTGAATTGAAACTGCATGAAATCAGCGTGCATGTCGTGTGTCCATCGTTCTTCCAGACCAACCTGCTGGACTCTTTCCGCGGTCCGACCCCGGCGATGAAGGCCCAGGTTGGCAAATTGCTGGAAAGCTCGCCGATCAGTGCTGCGGATATTGCAGATTACATTTACCAGGAAGTCGGCAAAGGTGAATTCATGATTCTGCCTCATGAACAGGGCCGAATGGCCTGGGCCGTGAAGCAGAAAAACCCACAGCTGCTGTACAACGAAATGACTGCCATGGCTGACAAGATGCGTGCTCCGCGCAACAGGTGATGGGGCCTACGATCGATTTTGTTGATCGCACGATCAGCTTAATCGGTCGGCGGACTTGCCTGGGCCTGGCTCTGGCGTTAGGGTTTGCGGCCATGTCGGCATGGCCGCGAAACTGATGGTATTTCTGTGAAACCTTTCCCGCAGGCCTTGCTGTTGCTGGCCCTTGTTCTGGCTGCAATCAATCTGCGCCCTGGTATCACCTCCCTGGCACCGCTGATCGAGCGGATTGCTGAAGAATTAGCCTTGAGCCGCGGTTTGATCAGTCTGACCACCGCTTTGCCGGTACTGTGCATGGGGCTACTCGCACCGTTTGCGCCGCGCTTGGCTCTGCGTCTGGGGCTTGAACGGACTATCGCCCTGTGCATGGCCTTGATTGCCGTTGCGTTGCTGGTTCGTCTGTTTGGACATTCCAGCAGTATCTTGATTGGCAGTGCGGTGCTGCTGGGGGCAGCCATCGCGGTTGCCGGGCCCTTGCTCTCTGGGTTTATCAAGCGCCATTTCGCGGGACGCATGGGCAGCGTTGTGGGCTGGTATTCGCTGAGCATGGCAATTGGCGGAGCCGGTGGCGCAGTGCTGACAGTGCCGGCTACCCAGTGGCTGGATGATGACTGGACTCATGGTCTGGCCGTATGGGCCCTGCCGGCGTTGGTGGGGGGGCTGCTCTGGCTGTGCTTGCCCAATCGAGCTGAGTGTGAGGCGGATGCTGCAGGCGCGGGCTTGCCTTGGCGCAACCCGCGGGCTTGGCTGATCAGTGCATTTTTTGCCATTCAGGCTGGGCTGTTCTATGCCTTGGCTACCTGGGCGGTGGCGCGCTATCACGAGGCCGGGCTGAGTTTACTGCACAGTAACAGCTTGTTCAGCGTGTCGATGTTGATGGGCTTGCCCAGTTCATTCCTACTGCCTTGGCTGGCGCAGCGATTGCATAATCGCTATGTGCTGCTTATGGGCTGTGGCTTGCTGACCTCGATCAGCCTGATGATGATCACGTTCCAGCCGACCCTGCTGCCTGAGCTCTGGGCGGTCACCATTGGCTTTGGCCTCGGTGGCTCGTTTGCCTTGTCGCTGGTGTTGCCATTGTATGAAGCAGGCTCGCCGCTGGCGGTTAGTCGCTGGACGGCGATGATGCTGTGCATGGGCTACAGCCTGGCGTGCCTGACCCCAGTGCTGACCGGTCTGGCGCGTGATCTGGCGGGCAGTTATCAGCTGCCATTCATGGTTCTCACGGCGTTGGCGTTGCTGATGACGCTGTTGGCCTGGCTGATGCGCCGTGGCCCATTACGCCACCCTGCCTGATAGGCAGTTAAATCCTCATAGCGCTTATTTGGCAGCAGTTCCTTCCTTGGCCTTGGAGGCTGTGATAGAAGGCAGCCTTGATTTGCTGGAGTGCCTGCGTGGAGTCCGAATCCATCGTTTATGGTTGCATCCGTGACTGGCCGTCGGACAGTCCGGCGGAAAGCCGTCTGCGTCGTGAAATCAATCGGCAAGTGCTTGATGAACTGCCGACGGGCGATGCCTGGAGCTTTCTCGGTCGGGAGATGTTTGCCTGTTGCGAGCAGCCGGGCGATGGCCTGTACCAGACCCAGGTGATCCACTTCGGTGCCAGCTATCGTACGGTGGAGTACGAGTGGGGCCTGTGGATCAAGCAATTCGAGGCGTTGCTCAAACGTCTGTACTGGGCCAGCGCGGTGGTGCATCTGGAAACCGAGCTGAACGGTACGCACACCTTTCGCTGGGAGTCGGATAGTGGCTTTCACAGTCCGCAGGAGGGCGAGCTGCGTGTGCGTTGTGCGTGGGAGCGCGAGGGGGGGCTGCGCGGCTAGGTTGGGTTGAGGCGCGCAGCGACGAAGCCCAACGAGCATGCCGCTTTGTTGGGCTTCGCTGTGCTCAGCACCAACCTATGAGGATGAGGTTGCCTTTACGGTGTTTATTCCTCAAGCGCATCCAGCCACTCTTTCGGCACATCGCGCTTCAGCGCCAGCTGGCACTGCTGGCTCTCCGCATCAAACACAATCACCGCCTGGCCTTTGCTCAGGGCGTGGCGTACCCGTTCGATCCGCGTCTCCAGCGGGGTTTCATCGCCGTTATCGGTGCCGTCACGGGTGACGAAGTCTTCGATCAGGCGGGTCAGGGTGTCAGCTTCGAGCAGGTGATAGGGGATCAGCACAGTATTGCCTCCAGAGCGCAGCCCGGATGCTAACGCGCATGGCGCTGCCTGGCCATGGCTGCCGTGCTGTTACTGGGCGGACGGTTCTGCTGGTCGCAGGTAGATTTCCAGGGTGCTGTAGAGCTTGGCACTGTCCAGGGGCTTGCCGATGAAATCATTCATTCCAGACTCGACCCCGTGCTGGCGGTGCTCATCGAGGATGTGTGCGGTCAGGGCGATGATCGGCACGGCCGGCAGGTTGTGCAGGCGTTCAAGGCGGCGGATCTGCCGGGTGGCTTCGAAGCCATCCATCTCCGGCATTTCGCAGTCCATCAGGATCAGTTGCGTAGCGCTCGGGTCGCGCTGGTATTCGTTGAGGGCGGCCAGGCCGTTGGTTACCAGACGCACGTTGTAGCCGCGTTTTTTCAGAAAGCCTTGTACGACCAGCTGATTCACCGGGTTGTCTTCCGCCACCAGGATGCAGGGCGTGCTGCCTATATTGGTATGAGTGTTGGGTTGTGTTTTGATTTCCACGATACGCGGTTCTTCGTACAGTTCGAGTAGGGCGCTGCGCAGGGCGTTGATCGCCAGCGGCTGGGGCAGGCCGAGCAGGCGCAGGCCGGCGGCGTTGGGCAGCTGTTGGCATTGTTCCGGTGCGCAGAGTAGCAGTACCCGTTGCCCGGGTTGCAGCAGCGGGCGCAGCGAATCCAGCCAGTGCTGAATGCTGCCCGGCCAGGGCGCCATCAGTACCAGCAGCGGCGGTGCGGCGAAGTCTTCCAGGTAGCCGTGCAGGGTCTCCGGGTTCTGACAGCGTTCGGTGCGCATGCCCCAGCGCCCCAGCAGGCGGCTCAAGGCATCCAGGCCCAGGCCATCGAGTGAGGTGAGCAGCGCGGTACGGCCCTTGAGCAGCTCGTGCAGCGGGTCGACGGACAGCGGTTCATCCTCCTGCGGAATATCGAAGGCGAAGCGCGTGCCTTGGCCCGGCGTGCTTTGCACTTCAATACGGCCTCCCATCATTTCCACCAGCTCCTTGCTGATCGCCAGGCCCAGGCCGCTGCCGCCGTAACGGCGGGTCGTGCTGGAGTCGCCCTGGGCAAAAGATTCAAACAGCTGGGTCAGGGCCTGGTCACTGATGCCGATTCCGCTGTCGCTGATGGCGAACACCAGATGCGGTTTGCCCTGGGAGTCATTGCGCAGGCAGACATTCAGCGCCACGTGACCTTCGGCGGTGAATTTCAGGGCGTTGCTGAGCAGGTTCATCAGCACCTGCTTGAGCCGCGTCGGATCGCCCAGAGCGCGGCGCGGTACGCCGCTTTCCAGGCTGACGTAGAGGCGCAGGCGTTTGTCCAGAGCTTGCCCGGTAAACAGGCTGAGGGTGTCGGAAATCAGCTCTTCCAGATCGAACTCGATATGTTCCAGGCTGAGCTTGCCGGACTCGATGCGCGCGTAATCGAGGATGTCGTTGATCACCGCCATTAGCGAGCTGCCTGAGCTGGAAATGGTGTCGACGTAGAAGCGCTGGCTGCGGTCCAGTGGGGTTTCTTTGAGCAGCTGCAGCATGCCCAGTACGCCGTTGAGTGGCGTGCGGATTTCGTGGCTCATCTTGGCCAGAAAGCGGCTCTTGGCCTGGTTTTCGATTTCCGCCTGCTCGGCGGCGCGGCGTGACTGGAAGCCTTCTTCCTTGAGCAGGTTGATGCGGTCGGCCAGACCGATGGACAGGGTAATCAGCTCGATGGTCACGCCGATTTTCACGGCCGTGGCGCCGAATACCCCAAAGACTTCCACGCCCAGCGAACCCGTGGTGGCCTGGATAAAGGCGAACAGCAGGATGGCCCAGGCCAGGGTGTAGTAAGAGCCGTAACGTACACCCCGGCGCCAGATATACAGGCCGGTGAGCAGCAGGGTTAGCGAGACCAGCGAAACGGTGACACTGGCAAGGATATTCCAGGCGTTGAAGCCAATCAGAGGTAGCGACAGCAGGCAGCCGGCGCAGGCCAGCATCAACAGGCGCAGGCCGGTATCCAGGCGTGGAAAGTACTGCGGGGCATGCAGGAAGTGGCGGCTGAACTGAATGGCGGTCAGGCAGTGCAGGTACATCAGGATGTAGATGCTCACCGACTGGAACGCCACATGCTCGGGCAGCAGTTTGAACAGCATGCCGTCGAAACAGGCGGCTAGCAGGCCGACGTTGAGGTTGTAGGCCAGGTACCAGAGGTAGGCGGATTCGCGTAGTGAGATAAACAGGAACAGGTTGTAGCAGAACATCGCAAACAGCACGCCGTAGAACGCGCCATTGAAACCCATGAGGGTTTCCTGAGCGGCGGCGCTGGCCTGGTAGGTGCTGAAGAACAGCGGCATAAAGATCGTGCTGGTGGTCTCGACCCGCACCAGCAGGGTGCTTTCACCGGGTGTCAGCTCAAGTGGAAACCAGAAGTTGCGCACCTGCACCGGGCGCTGGGAGAAGGCATAGCGATCACCGCTTTCCTGCATCTGCCACTGGCCATTGGCGCTGGCCAGAAACACCTGCAGATGGTCGAGCAGGGGGTAGTTAACCTCCAGGTATCCGGCCAGATTTTGCGTCAGGCTGTTGTTTAGACGTACCTTGAACCACCAGACAGAATCATTCTTGCCGAGGTTGGCATGTTCGCCCAAGGCGGGTGTAAAGCGCTCATCGGCCAGGGCTCCGACCTGTTCGACGTTCAGCTCGCCCTGCGGGTCTTCAAGGTAGGCCATAGACGGGCCGAGTGACAGGCGCAGGTCGGTGTTGTTCAGCGTTGCAGGCAGCAGCGCCCACGCCGGCCCGCACAGCCAGAACAGCACCACCGCCAGACAAATCCGAGGCATTCACCGACCTCAATATTATTATCTGAGGCCTGATCCGGCCCCGCGTCATGCCGTCACTTTGCCCGGATGCGCGCGCCCCTTCAAGCGTCCTGATCGAAGGGGCGCAGCAGTCTGACCGCTGCGTTGTGACGTACAGCGCAGCAGTGTGGGGCAATGGAGTAAAACGCCGCGCCTTGGGAGTAGGCGCGGCCTGGTGTTGCCGCTGTTTAGCCGCCGCTGTCTTAGCGTTGGGCGCTGAGCTTAGGCTGCTTGTACAAATCGATCAGCACCTGATCGAGAATCGACGAGGCACCCCAAGGGCGTGGATCGTTGAGGATCGCCACCACGGCCCAGCTGTTGCCGTTGCTGTCGCGGCTGAAGCCGGCGATGGCGCGCACGTTGTTCAGCGTACCGGTCTTGATCCGCGCCTCGCCTACCAGTGGCGTACGGTGCAGGCGTTTGCGCATGGTGCCGTCCATGGCTACCAACGGCAGTGAAGCCATGAATTCGGCGGAGTAAGGACTCTTCCAGGCGGCCTGCAGCAGGGTCGCCATTTCCCGCGCACTGACCCGCTCGGCACGTGACAGCCCGGAGCCATTCTCCATCACCAGGTGCGGTGCGGTGATGCCTTTACGTGCCAGCCAGCTGCGGATCACCCGTTGTGCTGCCTTGCTGTCGTCCTGGTCGGCGGAGGTGCGAAACTCTGCGCCGAGGCTGAGGAACAGCTGCCGGGCCATGGTGTTGTTACTGTACTTGTTGATGTCGCGGATGATCTCGGTCAGGTCCGGGGAGTAGGCGCGGGCCAGCAGGCGGGCTTTCTCTGGAACTGGAGCGAGTCGGTCCTTGCCCATGATGCTGCCGCCCAGTTCCTGCCAGATGGCGCGGATGGCGCCGGCAGCGTAGCTCGGGTGATCCAGCAGCGACAGGTAGGTCTGCGAGCTGCAGCCTTCGGCCAGCTTGCCGGTGACGATGACCGTGGTGCCGTCGAATTCGGTGACCGGGTTGTAGCGCACATCCGGCCAGCCCGGGCATTTGGCTGCCGGCAGGGCTTTGACGCGGTTGTCGATGCGGATATTGGCAATCGGCGGCTCGGCGGCGATATGCACCTTGCCACCTTCGGTGCGGGCGATAAAGCGCAGTGCCTTGAGGTTGACCAGCAGCGAGTCGGGGGCGACCAGGAACGGCTTGTTGGCGTCGCCGCCGTCGTCATTGAAGCTGGGCAGCTGCGGCTGTACGAAGTGGCTGCGGTCGAGCACCAGGTCGCCTGTCACTTGCAGCACGCCGTTGGCACGCAGGTCGCGCATCATCAGCCAGAGCTTTTCCATGTTCAGCTTGGGGTCGCCGCCGCCCTTGAGGTACAGATTGCCGTTGAGCACGCCATTCTTCAGTTGGCCATCGGTGAAGAATTCGGTTTTCCACTGGTGGGTCGGGCCGAGCAGTTCAAGTGCTGCGTAGGTGGTGACCAGCTTCATGGTGGAGGCCGGGTTGACCGAGATGTCGGCATTGAAAAAGGTGCTGCTGCCGGGGCCGTTGAGCGGCACGGTGACCACCGACAGCGACTGGCTGCTGATCTTGTTGGCTTTCAGCGATTGTTGAACCTTGTTCGACAGGCCGCCATTCGCGGCGGCCAGCGGCAGGCAAATAGGCAGCAACAGGCTGGCAATGGCCAGGCGACGCAGGGATGTGATCATGGGCGGCAACCCTCCAGCTGAGGGACAACAACGATGGGGCGAGGCATGAATTGAGAGCTCGTCGCGGCTTGGAATGATGGGCGTGATTATGCCCCATTCCAGTGCTGGCGGCGTGTCTGCCGGTGCCTTTGGTGGGGTATTTGCGGAAGGGGGCGGCTACCTGCCGTCTTTTGAAGCAGGCACGTAGGCCGCGAAACTGCTAGAGTGCCGCGCGATATCACTTTTGAGGATTGTTCCATGGCTACTAACCGTTCCCGCCGTCTGCGCAAAAAACTCTGCGTGGATGAATTTCAGGAGCTGGGTTTTGAGCTGAACCTGAACTTCAAGGAAGACCTGGCTGATGCAGCCATCGATACCTTCCTGGAAGACTTTCTGCGTGACGCCATGACCGTCAATGGCCTGGGTTATGTCGGCGGCGACGACTTCGGCCTGGTGTGCCTGGGCAAGCGCGGCTCGGTCAGCGAAGAGCAGCGCGCTGCCGTTGAAGCCTGGCTTAAAGGCCGTAACGAGCTGGTGGATTTCACTGCTAGCCCGCTGATCGACGTCTGGTACCCGGACAACACGATCAATCAGGCTTAAAACCTGTAAGCAGGGCATGCATCGCGCATGCCCTGCTGCTTTTCCCTTCTGTAATTTCTCGTCAGTCGCTCAGGCCAGCCTTGGCCAGCAGCGCAGCGTTATCGACCTGATCAATCTGCTCGCGACGTAGAAAACGTTCGGCGTAGCTGAGGTAGATCTTTTCCCGCACAAACAGCCCGAACAGTTCAGGGTCGATATGCGCGCCTCTGCACATACCCGCCATGATGTTGAGTGATTCGGACAATAGCTTGCCTTTTTTGTAGGGGCGGTCCACGGCGGTTAGCGCTTCAAAGATATCGGCAATCGCCATCATCCTGGCCGGCAGGCTCATTTCTTCACGCTTAAGGCGTTTGGGGTAGCCAGTGCCGTCCATCTTTTCATGGTGGCCGCCGGCAATCTCGGCGACGTTGGCCAGGTGCGGTGGGAAGGGCAGGTGGCTGAGCATGCGGATGGTCTGCACCATATGGCCGTTGATGATAAAGCGCTCTTCGTTGGTCAGGGTGCCGCGGGTAATGCCCAGGTTGTACAGCTCGCCACGGTTGTGTTTGTAGCGTGGCACATCGAGCTTGAAGCCCCAGGGGTTGTCTTCGGCGATCAGCTCGCTTTCGGGACGTTCAATCAGGTGTTCGGCTTTGTCGCTGAGCAGTGTTTCCTGCACCGGCAACGGTTGTGTCGGGGTGCGCGACTGGCGCAGGTTCTCCTCCCAGGAAACTCCCAGGCGATCGTCCAGGGTGCGTGTCCAGGTGCGCGCAGCAATGCTGCGCAGGCGTTCGAGGTCAGCTTCGGCCATGGCCTCGCCACCCAGATTGCAACGGGCGATAAAGGCGAACTCATCATCCAGGGTGGCGAGCAGTTCGTCACGTAGCTGGCCGAGGCTACTGGCGTCGCCGCCCTGGCTGAGATGTTCCCAGTAACTGATCCAGGCGTCGCGCTTGAGCACCTCGAAGCGCATGCGTACTTCATGGATGCGGTCGCAGAGGGTTTCCAGCTTGGTGGCCTTGTCCACCACGTATTCGGGCACGGTGACCTTGCCGCAGTCATGCAGCCAGGCAGCGATATGCAAAGCCTCCCATTCTTCCTCGCTGGGCTGGTAGGTGTTGAATGCAGGGTCTTCGCTGTCGGCCGCAGCGCGGGCCAGCATCAGGGTCAGTTCAGGCACGCGCTGGCAGTGGCCACCGGTGTAGGGGCTCTTGGCGTCAATGGCGCCAGCGATCAGTTGGATAAAGGCATCCAGCAGTTTCTTCTGCTGGTCGAGCAGGCGCTGGCTTTCAATACACAGCGCCGCTACGCCGGAAACTGCTTCGACAAAAGCAATCCGCTCTGGACGCAGCATGGCCAGTTCGGTGTCATCTGAGTTGTCACGGTGCAGCAATAGCAAGACACCCAAGGTCTGTCCCTGGCGGTTGTGCAGGCCGGTGCAGACCAGGTGCACATGTGGGCTGCCGAGGGTGTGCAGCAGGCTTTGAAAACCCAGCGCCTGCTCAAAACCAAGCGCTACGGTGATGCTGTTACCGCCTTCAGCAGTCTGTACCAGCCAGTGAGGCGTGTTGGGGTCAGTGCGGTCGAAACTGGGGATGCGGTGCTCTTCCAGATTGTGCTCTTGTTCGTTGATAAACAGGCCGTGAGGCTCCAGGCGCCCGCTGTTGACATCGCGCAGATAGAGTAAGCCGCCACTGGCTTCGCTGAGGTCGACGGTTTCCCGCAGTACCCGTCGCAGCAGGGCATCAAAGCGGGTTTCTGCCGATAAGCTGGCGGCGATGTCGAGAAAGCTGGCGATCGTGTCTTTCATGTGTTGCATCGACACGGCTAACTGGTCGACTTCCATGACGAAAGAGCGCCCGCTGGCCGGGTAGTCGAAGTTGAAACTACGGATGGCCTCGGCTTCTGCAACCAGCAGGCGCAGTGGCTTCACCAGGATGTTGGAAAGCAGCCAGCCGATTGGAATACACAACAGCAGGATACTCAGGGTCAGCACTGCACCTTGCCAGCGAATACGATAAGCATCGGCCAGCAGCTCATGCTCCGGGGCCATTACGGCCAAATACAGACCTTCCGGGCCGCCTTCATTGAGCCGGGTGTAGGAAACCTGCCAGCGCTGCTGATTGAGCATGACTGCACCCTGGCGATCCTTTTCCAGACCCAGGTCGAGAAAACTGGCCAGCACCGGACTCAGCGTTCTGACCTGCGCCAGTTGCAGGGTTTTACCGGGAATCACCAGGCGCGAGCTATCCGGGTACGCCACGGCACTGCCATCGGGGCTGTATAGAACCAACTCTGTGGTAGGGGTCAGGCGATGATTTGCCAGGGTGGCGGAGAGATCATCAAGGGTCAGATCGGCGGCCACCACGGTGGCTTCCGCACTTTTGCGAGCAATTGTGGTGCCGATTTCGCCAGTGGAAAAAAATGCATAGGGCGCTGTGGTGAAGTGCTCCAGGCTCTGCTGAGCGCCGCGGTACCAGGGACGCTTGCGTGGGTCGTAGGTCTCTTTGAGGTTCTGCCGGCGGCTGATGGGCTTCAGGTGGGTATCGAAGAACAGGTATTCCGAGTCCAGGCGCTGACCACTGATGCGGTCGATGCTCCAGACCTGATAGGCGGCGTTGTCCGGGGCAAAAAAGATTTGTCGCAGCTTTATGCTGCGCAGTGGGCGCACCATAAAGAAACTGCCATCGCCATAACCCACATATATCGAGGCGAGCTTGGGGTTGTCGCGCAGGGCCTGGGCGAAGATTGGCAACATCACCATGCGTTCGTGGCGGTCACGGCCGTTGATCTGCTCGTTACGTGCCAGCAGGTTGATCATGTAGCGAATCGGTTGGTAGGTATTACGCAGATCCGCCTGCACGTCCTTGCGCATTTGGGTGAAAAGCTGGTCGCTGCTACTCAGAATGATGTTGCTGGTCTGCTGATAGTTGAATAGGCCCAGCACGATGCCTGAGCCGAGCAGTAACAGGGTAAACAGCACACTGATGTGGATATGAAGCGGAAAACGCCGTTCGCTTGATCCAGATTTCTGCTGCATTGCGCCCTTCCTTAAGTGCTCTGACCAAGCGCCAAGCATAGTGAAGCCTGAATCGCTTTGCCCGGGCGCATAAGCGCTTTTTCACGACCTCGGTGCGTCTGCCAAGGGCTTTGTGGGGGAGGTGGGTTGTGTACAGCTGAGTGTTCAGGCTGGTGTGTCAGAACGAGGCATGTGGCGTGTCGAGGGCGGATTTCGCCTTTGCAGCCAGCGCTCCAGGCCATGCACCAGCAGTGCCACCAGCAAGGCCAGGGCGACGCCTATGAGGCTGTTGAAGAGGCGTACCTGGGGCAACTGCCAATCATGCGCCAGGCTTTCGGCGAGGAGTACGAAACACACGGTGGTCTGCAGCACAAAAAGCCCATAGTGGTTGGCCTGCAAGGCGCGACTCAGGGCAATCAATGGCAGCAGCGTGGCGACCATCAGTGCCGGGTTCTGCAGGCTGTGGCCGAGCAGGATCAGCAGTGCTGCAGCACCCAGGCTGGCGAGCACTGACTGCACCGCACGCACCAGGCTGCCCTGAAAATCCAGCTGCAAGGTGGTCACGACTGTCAGCGTCAACCAGTAGCCGCGGTGAAGTTCGGCCAGATTGACAATCAGTCCGGAGAGGGCGAATGCCAAGGTGCAGCCCAGCGCATGCAGCCGCCACTTCTGCTGCGGCAGGCGCTTGGCGTGATGCCTGAGCACCTTGAAGATGCTGATAAAGCGCGGCATGTACGGCCACATGCGCAGGCCATGCATGCCTCGTAGGCCGAAGGCCAGCAGCATCACCCAGAGTCCACCGAGGATAAACAGCATGGCGATGGCGTAGGGGTTGTTCAGTGAACCCAGGCCTTGCTGGCCTTGGCCCAGGCACAGGCAGATGGCCAGGCCGATACCCAGTTTGCCGGCTTCGCTGCCAAAGCGCTGCAACCAGGCCAGTAGAAAACCGAACAGGGCAAAGATCAACAAGCTGGCATAGGGATGGCTGGCCGACCAGAAGCCCAGTCCAGCGCTGCAGGCGCCCAGGCCGCATAGCATCAGCATGCGCAACATGCCCAGGCGGTGCAGTGGATTGGCCTGGGCAGCCTGGAAGGCGCCCGCCGAGGCCCAGAGAAAACCGGGGTGGGCACTGAACAAGCCGAGGAGCAAAGGCAGGGCACAGCCCAGGCCAGCGACCATGGCCGGGCCCCAGGCAGGAGGCCCGGCATGCCAGCTGAAGGTTTGTCGCAGCACGCTACTCATGACTTACACCGGACTCGAGCGGCCCGTCATTTCACGGGCCATTTCAGTAGCGTAGCTGTCGGTCATGCCTGCGATAAAGTCGATCATGCGCAGGAATGAGCGGTACAGCGGCCAGCTTGGATCAGGTGCGTTGTTGCCGAGCAAGTCGAGAATACGCCGGTTCTTGAAGGACGGCGTGCGCCCACCATGCTGCTCCAGTGCAGCGCCACAGAAGGCGTTGAGCAGAATTTCCAGGGTGGTGTAGGCGCCGATCTCGTGCAGGGTTTTGCGCTTGTCCTGGAAGATTTTCTGCCGGGCCATGTCCTTTGCGCTCTGCACGCAACGCTTGGCGGTGCCGTGCATATGTTCGACCAAATCCCCCTGCAAGGTGCCGGCAAGCAGGGCGTCCTGCTGCTCGACAAAGGCCTCGGCGGCGGCATTGGTCAGGTGTTCAATGGCCTTGCCGCGCAGGATCGCCAGTTTGCGACGCTTGGAGTCGTCCGGGCCAAGCTGGCGGTAGGTTTCCGGCAGGTCATCGCCGACCAGGTCGAGCAGCAGCGCCTCGACTTCGCTGTAATCGAGCAGCTCCATTTCCAGGCCGTCTTCCAGGTCGATCAGGCCGTAGCAGATGTCGTCTGCCGCCTCCATCAGATAGACCAGCGGATGGCGCGCCCAGCGTTGTTCTTCCAGTTGCGGTAGACCGAGTTTGCTGGCGATCTGCTCAAGCAGCGGCAACTCACTCTGGTAGCAGCCGAATTTATGCTTCTTGTAGCCCAGCGCCTCGGCGTGGCGTGCGGTCCAGGGGTACTTGAGGTAGGTGCCGAGGGTTGCGTAGGTCAGTCGGGTACCGCCGTCGAACTGGTGGTATTCCAGCTGGGTGAGCACGCGAAAGCCCTGAGCATTGCCCTCGAAACTGAGAAAGTCACTGCGCTCGGTGCTGCTCATCGAATCCAGCCAGCCGCGTCCGGCGGCCTGCTGAAACCAGTGGCGGATGGCGTCTTCACCGGAATGGCCAAAGGGTGGATTACCAATGTCGTGAGCCAGGCAGGCCGACTGCACGACCATGCCCAGATCGCTCGGCTCGCACCAATCCGGCAGGGCATCGCGGATCATCTCGCCAACGCGCATACCCAGGGAGCGGCCAACGCAGCTGACTTCCAGTGAATGGGTCAGACGGGTGTGAATATGGTCGTTGCTGGATACCGGGTGTACCTGGGTTTTGCGTCCCAGGCGGCGGAAGGCGCCGGAGAAGATGATGCGGTCATGGTCTTTGTGAAACGGGGTGCGGCCCAGTTCGGCGACGCTGTGCGTCGGCTTGCCGAGTCGTTCACGGTTGAGCAGGGTTTGCCAATCCAAGATAGATCCTCGCCGTTACCTGGCTGTGGCAGCTAGCTTCGGGGTTCTATGCCGATGATGCAAGGCGAGGTGGTGCTAAAAACCGGCAGCGTCGATGTCAATCAGCAACAAGCGTTTACCGTTGTCGATGAATTGTCCGGCCGTCATGCAGTACTGGTTGGTGGTGGCATCACGGTAGGTGCTGGAGAGAATCAGCCGGCGTTCCTCCCAGCCCTCGGCCAGCAGTTGATAGAAGTACGGCCGCCAGGACCAGTTATGCCCGACGTAACGCGCATCGCTGTGCCAGCTGTGCTCGCGCCACTCCAGGTTGGCGGTCAGTTGGGTGCCGTGGCGGTCGCATTGGTAGATGCGCAGCAGCCAGGGGGAGGTGTGCGGTTGCGGTAGCTGATCAGGCTCTGAGCCGCTTTCGATCCAGGTCTTGAAACTGTTCATCAGCTCACCGAGCTGCTGGCGCAGGGTCATCAGTCGTGCGCGTTCGGCGAGTTTTTGCTGCACATAGTGGTCGCGCAGCTGGGCAAAACGTTTGACGAATGCGCTGCTGCTGAAAAAGGCCTCTTCGGGTTTGGCAAACAGATAGCCCTGCACATAACGCGCGCCGCACTCCAGGGCGAAATCCAGCTCGGCCTCAGTCTCCACGCCTTCGGCAATGATCCAGCAGCCGGTCTTTTCCGCCATCTGCGCCAGCGCCTTGACGATCTCGCTGCTCGGGCCGCCGCGTGCGGCCTGCTGAAACAGGCGCATGTCCAGCTTGAGGATGTCCGGCTGCAGGGCCAGCACGCGGTCTAGTTGCGAGTAGCCGGCACCGAAGTCGTCGATGGCGATGCGTGCGCCGGCTTCTCGATAGCGTTCCACCACACCCGGTAGGCGTGAGCTGGCGCCGCCCAGTTCGGTGATTTCAAAGACGATACGTGCAGGGTCGATGCCACTGCGTTGCAACTGTTTGAGGCTGGGCAAGGCTTGTTCGGGGCGCAGCCGACTTATCCAGCGTGGCGAGATATTCAGGCTGAGAAACCAGTCTTGCGGGGCTTCATGAAAGCGCGTCAGGGCTTGTTCGCGCACTGCGCGGTCGAGGCGGCGCAGGGCCGTCGGCGGGGTTTTCGGGTCACTGAACAGCGGGCCTGCCGAGTGCAGCCGGCCATCAGCGCTGCGCAGGCGCGCGAGTGCCTCAACACCGGCAATGCGTCCGGTGGCGGTATCAATAAAAGGTTGGAAAACAGCAAGCGGTTGACCGTTGAACACTGCGCAGTTCCTTAGCCAGGCAGACGCCCCGGTGGGCGGCGTAGCCGGGTGACTAAGCAAGATCGTGGCCAGTTTAATCCCCTGCGCGGGTATCTTTAGTCGTGTCGGGAGATGGCTCCGGGGGGCGTCGTGGCGGATTGCGCCGCAGCAGCGGGAAGGCGATCAGGGCGATGCGCAGCCAGCGGCGCCAGTGGCCACGGCGGATGCCGATGGTAGCGAGCAGCAGTGCGCCGCCAGCGACCCAAAGTGGGGCGTTGCTGTTGCCCAGTTCTTCACGCCAGTGGTGGCGCCAGTACTGTGCCTGCCGCAGTGGCTGCAGCATGACCAGGGTTTCGTGGCGCAACTCCTGGCGGTGCATTTGCAAACGCATGCGCAGCAGGGTTTTACGCAGCTCGCGGCGCGAGGCCTTGGCGGGTAGCTCGGGCATCGTCATGGCAGTAGTTGCTCACGGTCGCGGGCCAGTTCTTCAAGGCTGGCGCTGAAAGGCGCAGGGGCATTGCGTACACGCTGCAACAGCGTGATCAGGGCGCCCAGCAGGCCCAATGCATAGAAGGCGCACAGAGCGCTGATAACCAGTAGACGATGCGTCTCCCAGAAGGCAATCAGAAGCGCAGCCGACAGGCCGATGATCAGCAGCAGACCGAACAGCACGCTCAGACTGGTCAGCACCAGCAGGCTGAGGGTGTGGCTTTGCTGCTCTTTAAGCTCTTCGCCAAACAGCGCGATATGGCCCTGCAATAACCCCAGCAAGGCGCTGGCAAATCGCCGTGGCGAACTGCCCCGACTTGGCGGGGTGGGCGGTGTTGCATCCATTAAGGTTTCTCTTTAGCGCCGAGTAATCAGCATGCCCAATAGCAGGCCAATGGCGGCAGCAATACCGAGGGTCTGCCATGGGTGAGTCTGCACATAGCCCTCGGTGGCTTCAAGAGCCGCCTTGCCGCGAGCATGCAGTGCGTCTTCGGCGTTGTGCAGGGTGCTGCGCGCGCGGCCAAGGCTGCTGCGGATCTGCTCGCGCAGCTCCTCGGCCTGCTCGCCGGCGAGGCTGGCGGAATGCTGCAACAAGCTTTCGGTGTCGCGCACCAGCGCTTGGAATTCGTCGAGTAACTGATCCGAACTGGACGATACGGGGGTATTACGAGCCATGGTGTCTCTCCTTATGACGGGGCAGTGTAGGGGGTTCGAGTCTTCTGCGGGGCAGTGGTTCCTTTTTTCTTCGGTGCAGGACGGGTGCGGCCTACTGATCGGCTGGTACAGCGCTTGCATTGTGCTGGTGCGCGCCCTTGCAGATGCGCTCCTTTATGGGGCTGCGAGGGTTCTGGCCAGGACGCCGTGGTGCACCAATAACTTATTAATAACTATGGAATAAGTACTTCGAGGTAAGGTTCAGTCAGCACCGGCTTGGTGCTGTACAGGCTTAACCTCGGCAAGCTGGATCATGATGAATGCCGCCATATGGTGCGTCTTTATTGGCTTGTGATCCGCTTTGGTGCTTTTTCCCCGCGACGGAGTTTTCTTCGCAGATGGAAAACATCAACAGTGCTGTGGAAACCCTGATTCACGGCTCCAATACCTTGTTTATCCTCCTCGGCGCCGTGATGGTGCTGGCTATGCATGCCGGCTTTGCCTTTCTTGAAGTGGGGACGGTCAGGCAGAAGAACCAGGTCAACGCCTTGTCGAAGATCATCTCCGACTTTGCCGTGTCCGCCCTGGCCTATTTCTTTGTTGGCTACTGGATTGCCTACGGCGTGACCTTCCTAGAGCCTGCCAGCGTGCTGACGGAAGGCAACGGCTATGCGCTGGTGAAGTTCTTCTTTCTGCTGACTTTTGCGGCGGCCATCCCGGCGATTATTTCCGGCGGCATCGCCGAGCGCGCCAAGTTCGGCCCGCAGTTGTGTGCCACGGTGCTGATCGTGGCCTTTATCTACCCCTTCTTCGAGGGGATGATCTGGAATGGCAACTACGGTGTACAGGCCTGGCTGGAGGCGCAGTTTGGCGCCACCTTCCATGACTTTGCCGGCTCGGTGGTGGTGCATGCGATGGGTGGCTGGCTGGCCTTTGGCGCGGTGATCCTGCTGGGGCGCCGTAACGGGCGTTACCGTGATGGCCGCTTGGTTGCTTTTGCCCCGTCAAATATTCCGTTCCTGGCGCTGGGTTCGTGGATTCTGATCATCGGCTGGTTCGGCTTCAACGTGATGAGCGCACAGACCCTGGGCAGCGTCAGTGGTCTGGTGGCGGTCAACACCCTGATGGCGATGGTAGGCGGTACGGTGGCGGCGTTGCTTGTTGGCCGTAACGACCCAGGCTTCCTGCACAACGGTCCGCTCGCTGGCCTGGTGGCGGTGTGTGCCGGGTCTGACTTGATGCACCCGGTTGGCGCTCTGGTTACAGGCGCGATTGCCGGTGCGTTGTTCGTCTGGGCGTTTACCGCGACCCAGGTGAAATGGAAGATCGACGACGTGCTCGGTGTTTGGCCGCTGCACGGTCTGTGCGGCGTGTGGGGCGGTATTGCCTGCGGCATCTTCGGCCAAGAGATGTTGGGCGGCCTGGGCGGCGTCAGCCTGGCCAGCCAGTTTGTCGGCACCGCGCTGGGCGTAGTGGTGGCCTTGATTGGCGGCGTACTGGTTTATGGTGTGCTGAAGGCTACCGTGGGTATTCGCCTGAGCCAGGAGGAGGAGTACTACGGTGCTGACCTCTCGGTGCACAAGATTGGCGCCGTCAGCCAGGATTGATCGCATTAGCGTTAATGCAAAAGGCCCGGACAGTGTCCGGGCCTTTTTTATGACAACCGCTTAAGTGTTGAGGCTTAAAACAGCGGCAGGGTGTAGCTGACGATCAGGCGGTTTTCATCGAGGTCGTTGGCAACGTTCGAGCGTACAGTCGCGTTGCGCCAGCGAACGCCCAGATTTTTCAAGGCGCCTTCTTGGAACACATACATCAGCTCGGTGTTGCGTCCCCACTCTTTGCCTTCGGAGCGGTTGGCGGCCAGTTCGACGTTGTCACCAGTCAGGTAACGGGTCATAAACGTCAGCCCCGGAATGCCGACGCCGGCGGAGTTGAAGTCATACCGCACCTGCCAGGACTTTTCGTTCTTGTTGGCAAAGTCGCTGATCTGCACATAGTTGATCAGGAACGGGTCGGTGCTGTTGATGTAGGCAAAGCCGGTGTCACCGCTCATTTTCTGGTAGCCCAGGTCAAAGCTGTGGCCCTGAATGCCTTAGGTGACCATCGGCCCAAACGCTTTGATATCGATGTTGCTGCGGCTTTCATCGGTTGAAGTAGACGTTACGCGCTTCGACTGTGGCTTTACTGTCCTTGATAAATTCTGCTTGGGCCAGCGATGGCAGGGTGAGGCAGGTACCCAGTGTGTGTGGCGAGCGCCGCAGCACGGGCGAGGGGAGATTGAGTCATGATTGTTAGCTCCTCGTGTGTGCGGGTCGGCTTTATGGCCGATCTGTTACGGCGAGGCGCAATAAAACATGGGGTGACAGCCCGTGGCTCTTAGGCTTTGCTCGGCCCGTCGGCCGATATCTCAGCGAGAGCAGCGCAGGCGCGTGTGAGCAACCGCTCTAGTAGGCGAACTATGCCGTTGATCGGTTGGGTGAGGCTGGCGCTAAAGTTTCCCCCTTGGCGGCCGCCAACCAGTCAGATACACCGCCCAGGTACTTTGCCATGAATCCGCTGGCCTCGCTTTCATCCTCCCCATCCCGTTCTGCTGCGGCCACTGCCCAGCCGTCCGTTCGCAATTCGGCTGCCGATGCACAGGCCACCTTGGCCAATCGTCTTGCCGAACGCCTTGGTCTTGAACCCGGCGCCCTGGCGGGTAAAGCCAATGACTACACCCCGGAGAAAGTTGCCGGGCGGATTCTCGGCTTTATCGAGCAGCGCTTGCAGAGTGAACAAGCGGCTGGAGCGGATCCGAGCAAGCTGCAGGGTTTGCTGGAGCAGGCGCGCAGTGGTGTGGAAAAGGGCTTTGCCGAAGCCCGCAAGATTCTCGACGGCATGGGTGTGCTGCAAGGCAAGGTGGCGAGCGATATCGACGACACCTACCAGAAAATCCAGGATGGTTTCAGTGCCCTGGATAACCGCTTCAAACCGTCCACGCCCGCCGGCTCTGGCACTGTTGCTGCGGCCGCTTACCGCGAGCGCTTTGCTGCGCAGGCAGAAACCTTCGATATGGAGGTGACGACTCGTGACGGTGATCGTTTGCGTATATCCATTGCCCAGGCTTCAGCCAATTGGTCGCAGAGTGCAGTGGCCGCTAGTAGCAATGGCGCGAGCAGTGCACTGGTCGCCAGCAGCCAGTCCGGCAGCCTGCAGATCGGTGCCTGGCAGGTCAGTGTGGAAGGCGAGTTGGACGATGAGGAGCGCGGTGCACTGGAAAAACTGTTCGGTCAGGTGCAGGAACTCTCCGACAAATTCTACGCTGGCGATTTGTCAGGTGCCTTTGATCGTGCGATGGCACTGGACATGGATGGCGAACAGCTGGCATCGATGTCCTTACGCCTGACTCAAACCACAGTTCGCCAGGCCACTGATGCATACAGTGCGGTGGCTCAGGATGGCGGTCAGGCGGCCAGCGCAGTCAATGCTTCACTGATGGATTACGCCCAGGGTCTGCTTGAAGCGTTGCGCAGTGCCAGTCAGTTGACCGAAGAAGGTGGTGCCAAAGGCAGTTTACTCGATCTGCTCAAAGGCGGTTTCTCGCTGGATGAACGCTTCGACAGCGGTCGTCTTGATAAGGCTGAGCAGCTCAACAGCCGTTTGTTGGATGGCCTGCAAAACCTTCTCCCCCAGGCATTGGATGGCAGCAAGTCACTGAGTGCCTAGCCCGAGGCAATGTTAAACTGCCCTTCCGATCATGATTGGAGGGAGGCAGATGCTTCCGGAATGTCAGTTACTCGGCACACTCGGCTGCCATCTCTGTGAAGTGGCTGAGGCACTGCTGATGCCCTTTGTCGAACAGGGGCTGCTGGTCGAGCTGATCGATATTGCTGATAAGGAGCACTGGGTTGCTGACTACGGTCTGCGCATCCCTGTGTTGCGCCGCGTTGATACGGGTGCCGAGCTCAGTTGGCCATTTGAGGCTGAGCAGATTGTCGATTTTTTGCGTGTTTTCTGAACGCTGGACGCAGTCTTTCTGGAGTAGGTGCAGGGCGTAACGTGTTTTCTGATGTGCATAAAAAAACCCGCTTTAAAGCGGGTTTTTTTATGCGGTTTGGTCGGAGAGACAGGATTCGAACCTGCGACCTTCTCGTCCCGAACGAGACGCGCTACCAAGCTGCGCTACACTCCGAATGCGTCGAGATTGTACTGAAAAAGTTTTACTGCACAAGGGGTTAGCGCTTAATTTTTCTATCGAAATGCCGTCTGGAGAGGCCGTGATAGACCCAGACGCCACTTGTGCAAGCGTCTGGGAGCTGAGCTTAGAGTTCCTTGACGGTACGTACCTGGTCTTTGTTGACCTTGGCGCGTTTACCATCAAGTTGTTCGAATTCGTAGAAGCCCGAATGCTTGTCGAAATGCGGCTCGTCGATGGTCTGGATTTCGCGGCCGTCATTGAGGGTTATGACCGCTGGTGATGCGCAGCCTGTCAGCGCGAGCAGGCCCAGGGTTAGCAGCAATGCCGGAATAATCCGCTGAGTCATAGGGTTCTCCTTGATTGATAGAATTTTTACCCTGCGTGTGACGAAACTTTTCCAGCCAAGTTCCCTGGCGGTGGCTGATCAGCCGCTGCAAGCAGCTCCGGGGTGTTCAGATTGGCCAGGCGCTGATCACCGGGTAGGCAGTCGATGGTCAGGGGGGCCAGGCTGCGCAACCAGCGTTGCGGGCTGCGTTCTCCGGCCTGCCAGGCGCGCTCCAGATCCGCTCGCAACGTACAGGGGATGATGCTGAACAGCGGCTCGAGAAACTCGCCCTGGCGGATCACCACCGCGCGCTCACCGGCCTGGCTCAGCAGGGCCTGAAGCAGTGCGTTGTCCAGCTGTGGCGCATCGCACGGCAGGATCAGCAGGTTGGCATGTCGGGCCACACGCAGACCAGCACGAATGCCTGCCAACGGGCCTTGATAATCCGCGGCCTCATCACTGACCAGACGATCAGCAAAGGGCGCATAACGCTCGGCGTTGCGGTTGCAGGAGATAAGCAGGTCGTCGGTCAACGGCCGTACTCGCTCATGCAGCCAGGCAATCAGTGGGCGGCCCTGCCAGTCGAGCAAACCCTTGTCGGCACCGCCCATGCGTTGGCCGCGACCACCCGCCAGGAGCAATACGGAACAGCCGGGCAGGTTATCGGGGGCGGGCATGGCGGAGCCTCCAGCGGCGGGCCTGTGATATAACGGCGGGCATTATCGCCCATAACCGGAAGCCTGCCATGAACCACAAGGCCGAGGCACATTTCGTGCCCTTGAATATTGCGGTGTTGACCGTCAGTGACACCCGCAGCCTAGAGACTGACACCTCCGGCCAGCTGTTTGTTGATCGCCTGCAGGCGGCCGGCCATCAGCTCGCCGCTCGGGTTTTGCTCAAGGATGATCTGTACAAGATTCGCGCCCAGGTCGCCACCTGGATTGCCGAGGATCAGGTGCAGGTGGTGCTGATTACCGGCGGTACCGGCTTTACCGGCCGCGACAGCACCCCGGAAGCGGTGAGCTGTTTGCTGGACAAACAGGTCGATGGTTTTGGTGAGCTGTTCCGGCAGATTTCCGTGCCTGATATCGGCACTTCCACGATTCAATCCCGCGCTCTGGCCGGCTTGGCCAACGGCACGCTGGTGTGCTGCCTGCCGGGTTCGACCAACGCCTGCCGCACCGCCTGGGACGGTATTCTTGGCGAACAGCTGGATAACCGTCATCGCCCGTGCAATTTCGTTCCGCACCTCAAGTCGGTGGCCGCCTGCGAGAGCCGTGGATGAGCTGCTGTGACAAACCCGGATTGATGCCCGTCGAGGCGGCGCTGGCGCGTTTGCTGGCGCAGGCCGAGGCCAGTGCGATTGTTGAGACCGAACCAGTTGCCTTGAGCGATGCCGCGGGCAGGGTTTTGGCTGCGCCGCTGGTGGCCGGCTTGGCTCTGCCGCCTTGGGACAACAGCGCCATGGACGGTTACGCCCTGCGCCTGGCCGATTGGAAGGGTGAGCCGCTGGTCGTCAGCCAACGCATTCAGGCCGGCATTGCGCCGCAGCCGTTGCTGCCCGGCACCTGTGCGCGGATCTTTACCGGCGCGCCGCTGCCAGCCGGCGCTGATACGGTGGAAATGCAGGAAAACGCCGTGCTCGATGAAGATGGCCGAGTCGCCTTTAGCGAGCCGCTTAAGCGCGGGCAGAACGTGCGTGCCCAGGGTCAGGAAACCCGTCTTGGCGATTCCGTCTTGCCGGCCGGTACTCGTTTAGGCCCGATCGAACTGGGCTTGGCGGCTTCCCTGGGTTGCGCCGAATTGACGGTGCGCCGGCGGCCGCGGGTGGCTGTGTTGTCCACCGGCGATGAGCTGGTCGAGCCTGGTCAGTCGCTGGGGCCAGGACAGATCTACAACAGTAACCGCCGTTTACTGATCGCCTGGCTACAGCGTCTGGGCTGTGAGGTGGTGGATGGCGGCATTCTGCTTGATGACCTGCAACAGACCCGTGCGGCGCTGGCTGCGTTGAGTGATGTTGACCTGATTCTCTCCACTGGTGGCGTGTCTGTGGGCGAGGCGGATTTCCTCGGTATGGCCCTGCGTGAAGAGGGTGAGCTGGCGCTGTGGAAGCTGGCGATCAAACCGGGCAAGCCGCTGACCTGTGGGCAATTTCGCGGTGTGCCAGTGATCGGTCTGCCGGGCAATCCGGCCTCGACCCTGGTGACGTTCGGCCTGCTGGCGCGGCCTTATCTGTTGCGCCGTCTAGGTGTGCAGCGGGTCGAACCGTTGGGCTTTCCGATGCCCGCGGGTTTCACCTGGAGCAAACCGGGCAACCGCCGTGAATACCTGCGCGCGCGCCTGGAAAATGGCCGGGTGGTGCCTTACCCGAACCAGAGCTCCGGGGTGCTGCGCAGCGCGGCCTGGGCTGAGGGGCTTGCCGAAGTGTTGGAAAATACCACCTTGGCCGAGGGCGATAGTCTGCGCTTTATTCCGTTGAGTGAAATCCTCGGGTAGGGCGGCGCACCTGCTGTCTCCTTGTGGTGGATGAAAACAGCGTCATCCACCCTACGCTTGGCGCGTGGCACTAAGCTGGATGGCGTTTCAACCATCAACCAAGCGGGTTAACCCGTACGCCGGCTTTCGCGAAACTCGCCCGGCGTCTGCCCCGTCCAAGTCTTGAAGCTGCGGTGGAAGGAGCGTGATTCGGTAAAGCCCAGGTAGCTGGCGATGTCCTGTATCGCCAGGTCGCTGCGCAGCAGGTAGTGCTCGGCCAGTTCCTGGCGCAATTCATCGAGAATCTGCTGGTAACTGGTGCCGGCCAGTTGCAGGTGGCGCTGCAGGGTGCGCACCGTCATGTTGAATTTCTCTGCCACCCGTTCCTTGCGCGGCAATCCATGCTTGAGCAGGAGGCGCAGGGCGTTCTTTACCCGGTGTGGCAGCGGCTCGTTGTCGTCCAGCCCGGCCATCAGCGTGAGGGCATGTTCTTCCAAGGTGCGCAGCAAGTTGGCATCGGCCTGGCGCAGCGGCACGGCGAGGTATTCCAGCGGCACGATCAGCGCATTGCAGCTTTGCTCGAAGCGGATCGGGCAGCCGAAAATCGCTTGATACTCCGCCAAATCCGCCCCCTCAGGCAGGGCGTGCTCGAACCACACCTCCCGCGGCGAGCTGTCTGAGTCGGAGATCCAGCGCGCATAGAGCAGCCAGGAGGCCAGTACGTTCTCCACCATGTGCCGGCGAATTGGCTCAGCCTGATGACGACAGGTCCAGATCAGGCGAACGTGATCTGTGCCGGCTTCGACTCGGCTGACCCCCATATCGCCCACCAGTTTCTCGTAAGGCACGATGCGGCTCATGGCCTCACCGAGGGTGGCGCAGTTCATGGTGATATAGCCCAACACACTCCATGAGCCTGGCTGCACAAAGCGCGCGCAGTGCAGGCCAAACAGCGGGTCATCGGAGACCTGCAACAGGTGGCCGAGCAGGCGCTCGTGGGTTTCACTGGGGAGGCGCTTGCTGTTGTCGGTCAACTCGTCGGCCTTGATACCGGCGGCGGCCAAGGCTTGGTCGATGTCCACACCCAATTGCTCGGCATGGCGCAGGTATTTGAGCAGGGAGGGGACGGAGGTATAGCCGAGGTTTTCCATGAGCTGTTCTTATTCTGAGTTCCTAGAGCCTGTTTCGGATCGCGCGAGCTAGAGCGAGACAAGGAAAAATGGCCGAGGAAGCGGAGTTTACGAGCTGTAAATGAGCATTACTCGTTTCACTCGCTCCTTCGAAGCCGCACTAAAGTGCGTTAGCCGCTAGCGGCTTCCGAGGTCATTTTTAACGCAGTATCGCCGACGCGCAGCAGATCCGAGACAGGTTCTTATTTTGATTGTCTTGATTGGCGATAACGCCTGGCTCGATCAGACAGTGACGCCCTGCAACGGCTCGCTAGTATAGGCAGCCATCAAGGGTGACTGAAATATCCGGGAGACACAGATGCGACGTTGGAATGGCTGGGGTGATGAAGCAACCGTGGTGGAGCTGCCGGCTCATGGCGAGGCATTTCTGGCCGAACTGGTCGGACCGGGCCAGGTGCTTGCTGATGCTAGCCTGGAACAGGTGCTGGCGCAGGTGCCGGCTTCGCGTCTGCAGGCCCATCCGCTGATCAGCCTGAATGCCGAAGACCGTGTGCGTCACGCCCGTGGCCAGAGCCTGCCGGACTGGCTGGCGATGCGTTCCGGCGATTTCGGGGTGTTCCCCGATGGCGTAGCCTATCCGGAAAGCGCCGCGCAGATCCGCGAGTTGCTGGCCTGGGCCAGCCAGCATGACCTGATCGTGATTCCCTACGGCGGCGGTACCTCGGTGGCCGGGCATATCAACCCGCAGGCCGGCAGCAAACCGGTGCTGACCCTGTCGCTGGCACGCATGAGCAAGCTGATCGAGATCGACCACGACAGCCTGATCGCCACCTTCGGCCCTGGCGCCAATGGTCCGCAAGTGGAAAGCCAGCTGCGCGCGCAGGGCTATACACTCGGCCATTTCCCGCAGTCGTGGGAGCTGTCGACTTTGGGTGGCTGGGTCGCCAGCCGTTCCAGTGGCCAGCAGTCGCTGCGCTACGGGCGCATCGAGCAATTGTTTGCCGGCGGCAAGGTCGAGACCTTTGCCGGCACCCTGGAGATTCCAACCTTCCCGGCCTCAGCCGCCGGCCCGGACCTGCGCGAAATCCTCATGGGCTCCGAAGGGCGCTTCGGCATCATCTCCGAGGTCAAGGTGCGCATCACCCGCCTGGCCGAGCAGGAGAATTTCTACGCGGTGTTTTTGCCCGACTGGCAGCAAGCGCTGAGCGCCATTCGCAGCTTGGCTCAGGCGCGGGTGCCGCTGTCGATGCTGCGCCTGTCCAACGCCATCGAGACTAAAACTCAACTTGCATTGGCCGGTCATCCGCAGCAGATCGCCTGGTTGGAGAAATACCTGGCACTGCGCGGCGCGCGTGAGGGCAAGTGCATGCTGACCTTCGGCGTAACCGGTAGCCGCACACAGAACGCCGCCTCGCTGAAGCAGGCGAAGAAGTTGCTGAAGCGCTTTGACGGCGTGTTTACCGGCACCTTGCTGGGTAAAAAATGGGCAGAAAACCGCTTCCGTTTCCCCTACCTGCGCCATGGCCTGTGGGCCGCTGGCTATGCGGTGGACACCCTGGAAACCGCCACCGACTGGAGCAATGTCGACAACCTGCTGAACAAGGTCGAAACCAGCCTGCGCAACGGCTTGAGCGAAGAGGGCGAGCAGGTGCATGTGTTTACCCACCTGTCCCACGTCTACAACGAAGGCTCGAGCATCTACACCACCTACGTGTTCCGCCCGGGTGCGAACTACGCCGAGGCCATGGCGCGCTGGCAGAAGCTCAAGCATGCCGCCAGCCTGACCATCGCCGAGAACCGCGGCACCATCAGTCATCAGCATGGTGTCGGCCGCGATCACGCGCCTTACCTGCCGGTGGAGAAGGGCGAGCTGGGTATGGCCACGCTCAAGGCATTGGCCGGGCACTTCGACCCCGAGCAGCGCCTGGCACCTGGCGTGTTGCTGCAGGATTGATGATGAGCCAGTGGAACGCCGCCTGGCGTGAACAGGCACTGCCTGAGCTGGCTGCACGCGACTGGGACCTGATCGTCGTCGGTGGCGGCATCAGCGGTGCCGGGATTCTGCGTGAAGCGGCGCGGCGCGGCTGGAAATGCCTGCTGCTGGAACAGCGCGACTTTGCCTGGGGCACGTCCAGTCGCTCCTCGAAGATGGTGCATGGCGGGTTGCGTTATATCGCCAAGGGCCAGTTCGGCCTGACCCGCGATTCGGTTCGCGAGCGCCAGCGCTTGTTGCAGGAAGCGCCGGGCTTGGTCGATCCCTTGAGTTTTATCATGGCCCACTACCAGGGCGGCTTTCCCGGCCCCAAGGTATTCGGCGGCCTGCTGGCGGTGTATGACGCCTTGGCCGGCAAGCGCAATCATCTGTACTACCCGCTGCAGCAATTGCGCTACCTGGCACCTGGCATCAAGGAAGACGGCCTGCTCGGCGGTACGCGCTTTTTCGATGCGGTGACCGACGATGCACGGCTGGTGCAGCGCGTGCTGGGCGAGGCCCGTACCGAGGGCGGTGAAGCGCTCAACGGCATGCGCGTGGTCGAGTTGCTGCGCGAAGACGGACGCGTCACCGGCCTGCTCGCCGAAGACAGTGAGACGGGGTTGCGCCATGGCTTCAAGACCCGCGCGGTGGCGCAGGCCACAGGTGCTTGGGCCGACCAGCTGCGGCAGAAGACCGGGCTGGAACATATCCGCCCGTTGCGCGGCAGCCACCTGCTGGTGCCGGCCTGGCGCTTTCCGGTGGCCCATGCGTTCAGCTTTATGCATGCGGCGGACAAGCGCCCGGTGTTTGTCTTCCCGTGGGAAGGCGCAACGGTAATTGGCACCACTGATCTGGATCACCCGGCGCCATTGGCCGAAGAAGCGCGAATCAGCCCGGATGAAGTCGATTACCTGTTGGCCGCCTGTGCCCAGCAGTTTCCAGTGGCCGAGATTACGGCGGCGGATGTGCTCTCGACCTGGGCCGGGGTACGCCCGGTGGTCAGCGATGGCGCGTCGGAACGCAAACCCTCGGATGAAAAGCGTGAGCATGCGCTCTGGGTGGAACCCGGTTGCGTAACCCTGGCGGGCGGCAAGCTGACCACCTTCCGCTTGCTGGCGTTGGAAGTGTTGCAGGCCTGTGCACCGATGGTCGGGCGCAGTGTGGATGATCACGGTGCAGCGACCTTTGCCGTTGTACCCCAGCAGCCGATGCCGCAGTTAAGCCCTGCTCAGCAGAAACGCCTGATCGGTCGTTATGGCCGTGCGCTGCCGCAGGTGCTGGCGTTGGTCGATGAGCTGGGTGTCGAGCTGGTGGCCGGCACGGATACGCTGTGGGCCGAACTGGCTTGGGCAGCCGAACAGGAGCTGGTGCTGCATCTGGATGACCTGTTGCTGCGCCGTACCCGTTTGGGTCTGCTGTTGGCACGCGGTGCGGCCGACGAACTGCCACGTATTCGCGCGTTGTGTCAGCACCGTCTGGGGTGGGATGACGCGCGCTGGCAGCAGGAAGAGCAGGCTTATCGGCAACTCTGGCAGCGCTGCTACAGCCTGCCGGCAGAAGATGGATCACGAGGAAGGACGGCGTCTTGAGCGAGAACAGTTATCTGCTGGCCATCGACAATGGCACCCAGAGCATTCGGGCGCTGCTGTTTGATCTTCAGGGCAACCTGCTTGGCAAGGGCAAGGTGGAACTTGAGGCCTATTACTCCAAGCAACCCGGCTGGGCCGAGCAGGACCCGGAATACTACTGGGCCAGCCTCGGTGAAGCCTGCGCGCAGTTGTGGCAGCAGGTGGATATCGACCGCAGCCTGATCACGGGGGTGGCGCTGACTACCCAGCGTGGCACCCTGATCAATGTTGACTCGCAAGGCCAGCCGCTGAGACCCGCGATGCTCTGGCTCGATCAGCGTCAGGCCAAGGTCGAAGGACGGATCACCGGTCCCTGGGGCTGGCTGTTCAAGATCGCTGGGGTACAAGCCACGGTCGACTATTTTCGCGCCCAGGCTGAGGTCAACTGGGTCGCCCAGAACCAGCCTGACATCTGGGCCAAGACGCACAAGGTGCTGCTGCTCTCGGGCTTTCTTACTCACCGCCTGTGCGGCCAGTTTGTCGACTCGCTGACCAGCTGCGTGGCTTACCTGCCGTTCGACTACAAACGCTTGCAGTGGGCCAAGCCCGGCGACTGGAAATGGCAGGCCATGCCGGTGCGGCGCGAACAACTGCCGGAGCTGCGCAAGCCCGGCGAATTGCTTGGGCATATCAGCGCAGCGGCCAGCCGCCATACCGGGATTCCCGAAGGTCTGCCGCTGATTGCGGCGGGCGCTGACAAGGCCTGTGAGGTGCTGGGTGCCGGAGGCGTGGAGCCGAGCATGGCGTGCCTCTCCTATGGCACCACGGCGACCATCAACACCACGCGCAGTCAGTACTTGGAAACCATCCCGCTGATTCCTCCATACCCGTCGGCGATTCCCGATCACTTCAACACCGAGGTGATGATCTATCGCGGCTTCTGGATGGTCAGTTGGTTTAAACAGGAATTCGGTCTGCGCGAAATGCAGCGGGCCAAGGCGCTGGGCGTTGAGCCCGAGGCGCTGTTCGATGAGCTGGTCAACAGCGTACCGGCCGGCTCCATGGGCCTGATGCTGCAGCCCTACTGGTCGCCGGGTATCCGCGAACCGGGGTTGGAGGCCAAGGGTTCGATCATCGGTTTTGGTGACGTACACACCCGCGCACACATCTACCGGGCGATTCTGGAAGGGCTGGCCTACGCACTGCGTCAAGGCAAGGAAAAGATCGAGAAGCGTTCGGGCACGCGAATCACCCGCCTGCGGGTTTCCGGAGGTGGCTCGCAGAGTGATGCGGCCATGCAACTGACGGCCGATATTTTCGGCCTGCCGGCCGAGCGTCCGCATCTGTATGAAACCAGCGGCCTGGGCGCGGCGATCAATTGTGCGGTCGGGCTGGGTTTGTACCCGGACTACCCAACAGCCATTGCTGCGATGACCCGGGTGGGTCAGGTATTCGAGCCTAATGCGGAGGCACAGCGCACTTATCAGCAGCTGTACACGCAGGTTTATCAGCGCATGTACAAGCAGCTGAAGCCGCTGTATCAGACGATTCGCAAAATCACCGGCTATCCAGCGTAAAAGGCTGCTGCGCGTCGGCCCTGCTGCGTTAAAACAGGCTCGGAATGCTCATGTACAACTCGTACACTCCGCTTCCTCGCCTGTTTTGACCAGCCGGAGGCTGTTACTAACGTAGCGCCTTGCAGGGCTCTAGCGCGAGCCTTTGGACAGGCTCCGCAGTGATGGGTCAGGCCACATCCACCAGGATGATTTCGCTGTCTTCGACAGCGGTCACCCGGATCACTTCTACATCGCTGACCGCCACACCATCACGGGCTTGGGCGCTGACGCCGTTGACCTCAATGCTGCCGCTGGCGGCCACCAGATACGCCTTGCGAGAAGCACCAATCGGATACTCGGTGCTTTGGCCCGCTTGCAGGGTGGCCGCGGCCATCCGCGCATGGGTGCGGATCGACAGGGCGTCCTGGTCTTCGGCAAAGCCGCTGGCCAGGGTGACGAAGGTACCGGCACGTTCACCTTTAGGGAACGGCTTGGTGCCCCAGGACGGTGGTAGGCCCGACTGGTTGGGTTGAATCCAGATCTGGAAGATCTTGGTGGTGGTGTCCTCCTGGTTGTATTCGCTGTGGGCAATTCCGGTGCCGGCGCTCATCACCTGCACATCACCGGCTTCGGTACGGCCATGGTTACCCAGGTTGTCCTTATGGGTGATGGCCCCTTGGCGTACATAGGTGATGATTTCCATGTCGCGGTGCGGGTGGGTTGGAAAGCCGGTGTGCGGTGCAATTTCATCATCGTTCCAGACCCGCAGCGGCCCCCAGCTCATGCGCGCCGGGTCATAGTATTCGGCAAAGGAAAAGTGATGACGGGCATTCAGCCAGCCGTGATGGGCACCGCCGAGCTCGGCGAAGGGGCGTACTTCGATCATCTGCATATCCTCATTTAAGGAACACCGGCTTTCAGCAGCGGTGTTCATTGGCGATGAAAGGATGATCCAATAAATCTATGCGATTGAAAATGCGTAAATATTGAGAATATTAATCTAATTATTAGATGTATATCGTCGTTTGCAGGCTGGCGCAGCCTCAGTCCTGCTGCTGAATCTTTATCTTGAAGCGTGAAGGGATGTCTTGAGTGCAATAACGTAAAGCGCTGCTGATTCTGCATGGCAGTAAGTTTTTTATGCCGAGGTACGCGCTGCCGTACAGGCGCGCCGTGAGTCGGGCTGGCAGCTGGATGTGCGGGTGACCTTGGAGGGCGGCGATGTGCAGTGTCTGGTTAAGGAGGCCTTGCAGGTAGGTTATCCGCCCCTGATTGCGGGTGATGGCACGCTGCGCGAAGTGGCTGAAGCCATGGCGCTGTTGCCATTGGGCGCGGCCCATGATTTGCCCGTGCTGCCGGTATACCGCTTGAGCCATGGGCTGCCTTGGCTTTGTTGGACAGACCAGCCGACTCGATAGATCTGGACGAAGTTGAAGACCAGATTTTTAAACAGGGCTACTGGCGGTTTTGGCTCGAATGTCCGCGTCAACACGCCGGAAGCGCTTAAGCGACTGCTTGGCGGCGCGGCATATTTCCTCACCGGACTGGCTCGTTTGGCCGAGGTACGCTCCTCCTTTGGCGGGTTCACAGGGCCTTTCTTTCACTTGAACGATGATTTTCTTGCCCGCGGTATTGGTAATGGCCGTCAGGTCGGTGTTGGGCATATGTTGTGCACTCAGGGCAGGTCAGCGATGGTTTGCCGGATACCTGCATTGTGCCGGTTGCTGCTGATGTGGTCGGCACCCTGGGTACCTTGCTGTCGGCTGGCATCAATGGTTTGCACAGCGTGTCCATTAGTGCTCGGCTGCCTTGGTTGGACGTGGACGCACCGGAAGGTCTTGACCTCAATCTCGACGGCGAATCCATGGAAAGTCGTAAGCTACGCCTTGTGGTCTTGCCCGCGGCGTTAGTCATGCATTTACCTGTGCATTCTCCTCTGTCGGAGGGTTAGGTGGTGTGGCATGGGGCTGGCGAGCGCAGTGCGCTGTGCTTGACGCATGATGGTGCTGCGTTATCCGCCTTCAGATATGCGGTATCTGGTCGATACACCGCTCATGGCTATTTGAGCTAGGCTAGATCAATAAGTAAACAGGAGCGCATGATGGCCGGCATTCTCGACTCAGTGAACCAACGCACCCAGCTGGTGGGCGAGAACCGCCTGGAAATTCTGATGTTTCGCCTCACCGGCCGGCAGTTGTTTGCGATCAACGTGTTCAAAGTGCAGGAAGTCCTGCAGATGCCCAAATTGACCCTGATGCCGCAGCGCCATCGGTTTGTCTGCGGGGTGGTCAACCTGCGCGGGCAGACCTTGCCGGTGATCGACTTATCCCAGGCCATCGGTATGCGCCCAATCGTGCCGGATGAGCGCAGCACCATCATCGTCACCGAATACAACCGCTCGGTGCAGGCCTTTCTGGTGGGTGGAGTTGAGCGCATCCTCAACCTCAATTGGGAATCCATCCTGCCGCCACCGGGCGGAGCAGGGCGGCAGCATTACTTGACCGCGATCACTAAGGTCGAGGATCAGATCGTTGAAGTCATTGACGTGGAGAAGGTGCTGGCGGAAATCAGTCCGATGAGCACCAAGGTGTCCCCTGAAAAACTCGCTGATCCGCTGCTTGAGCATGCACGCGGACGTGAGGTGCTGCTGGTGGATGATTCTAACGTGGCGATGAGCCAACTCAAGGGCACCATGGCGCAACTGGATATCCGTTGCCATGCCGCTAGCGATGGTCTGCGCGCCCTCAACCTGCTGAAAAGTTGGGCTGACGCCGGAGTGGATGTGCACGAGAAGCTGCTGATGGTGATCACCGATGCGGAAATGCCCGAGATGGATGGCTACCGCCTGACTACAGAAATCCGCAATGACTCACGTCTCAAGGACTTGTATGTGGTGCTGCATACCTCGCTGTCCGGCAGTTTCAACGAGGCCATGGTGAAGAAAGTCGGTTGCGACAGCTTTCTGTCGAAGTTCCAGCCGGACAAACTGGTAGATGTGGTGCACGAGCGCTTGGCGCTGATCCACCCGCAGAAGTAACTCTGGTCAGTGCTGTGCTATTCGCTCAGGCGCTGGCGCAGGTGTTCAATGCGTTCGCGGTTGACCTCAAAATCCTTGTAGCCCAGGCGTGACGCTGAGCGTACATCGACAGCTGTTGCGCCGATATTGAACTCTACATCATCGACAAATCTCATCAATCTGCTGCTGAACTCGGCGCGCAGATATCCCGGCGCTTCCTCCACCACACGTACCCGTGGCTCGCTGTCAAGTACGTTCTTTAACTGCGCCTGTGTCTGCTCAGGCGTGCCCTTCAAAGGCAGTGGCGCAATGGCGTGGCGTGGGTCGTTGGCCTGGCTGTTGACGCAGTTCGGTGAGTCCGGGCAGGCAGCCAGACGGCCATTGTGTAGCCCCGGATTTTCAGGGGGTGTGCCGCTGCAGGCGCTCAGCACCACCAGGAGCGGTAAGGTTAAGGCAGGCTTGTGAGCACGGCGGGTTACTCGTATAAGTGCTTTTTGCCAAAGGGAAGCTGGGTTCATGTTGCATCTCTCCGGGTTGTACCGTTATCCACTGAAATCAGCAGCGGGTGAAGCGCTGCATGAAACGATGCTGGACGCATTGGGCGTGCAGGGTGATCGTCGCTGGATGGTAGTCGATGCAGAAACAGGACGCTTCTTTACTCAGCGTCTGCTGGCACAGATGACCCAGTTGCAGGCGCGCTGGCTGGACAGTACGCACCTGCAGTTGAGTGCGCCCGGTATGACTGATCTGCCGGTGGCGATGCCGAACGCCCAGGCACCGCTGCGCGGGGTGACCATCTGGCGTGACAGCCTGCAGGTTCCGGATGCCGGTGATCAGGCGGCTCAGTGGTTGAGCCGGTTTCTCGGTCGCGCCTGCCGCCTGGTGCAGGTCTCGGAGCCGCGCGCGCGGCAGGTCGATACGGCCTATGCCGAAGTGGGCGAGAAGGTCGCGTTCGCTGATGGTTTCCCGCTGCTGCTGATCGGTCAGGCTTCGTTGGATGATCTCTCGGCGCGCGTGGGCAGACCATTGCCGATGCTGCGTTTCCGTCCGAATCTGGTGGTCAGTGGTGCAGCGCCCTATGCCGAAGACAGCTGGACGCGCATCCGTATCGGTGAGCTGGAGTTTCGAGTGGTCAAGGGCTGCTCGCGCTGCATCATGACCACCCTCGACCCGCAGACGGGGGAGCGCAGCGCCGATCGCGAACCGCTGATCACCCTGAAAACCTACCGTGAGCGTGATGGTGAGGTGTATTTCGGGCAGAACCTGATCGCCTGTGGCGAAGGGCCACTGACGCTGGGTATGCCGGTAGAAGTGCTGGCCTAGAAAGGGCGGCTCAACCTCTGCGGTTGAGCCGTATCGGCTTACTGGTCGAAGTAACGCTCGTGCCAGGCCACCAGGGGCTGCGGCGCGTTGAGCTTCTCGCCGTAGATCACCGAGTAGGACAGCACGTTCTGTACATACTGGCGGGTTTCATCAAACGGAATGTTCTCGATCCACACGTCATACGACAGATGGTCCGCCCCCCGCAGCCACTGACGCACACGGCCTGGGCCGGCGTTGTAGGCAGCGGAGGCGAGCACGCGGTTGCCATTGAACTGGCCATAGATCTGGCTCAGGTAAGCGGCGCCCAGCTGGATATTGATTTCCGGGCGGTACGCCAGTTGCGGCGATGACAGCGGAATGCCGAAGCGCTTGGCGGTTTCCTGGGCGGTGGCCGGCATCAACTGCATCAAGCCCATGGCGCCGACATGGGATTTGGCGTCGGCCATAAAGGCGCTTTCCTGGCGGGTAATGGCGAAGACCCAGCTGGAGTGAATGTCGCGGTTACGGGCTTCACGCACCAGTTGGTCGCGGTGGGCCATGGGGAAACGCACATCCAGATCGTCCCAGTACTGCGCCTGGCTGATGGTACGGATGGCCGGGAAGTACCAGCCCATCTCATAGGCCAGGCGCGCTTGGGCGACCATCTCATCACGGCTAAACAGGCGGCTGACGTTGTACCACTCGCGCCGACCATCGGCGACCTGGCCACGGGCGTGGAACTCCAGGGCGCGGCGAATGGCTGCCGAGTTACGCACTTTCTGGATAGTTTGCGGGCTCAGGGCCAGTGGCTTGTTATTCAGCTGATAGGGCGCTTGCACCTGGTCGGCAGCCATAAAGCCATAGAAGTCGCGTTCCTTGGCCAGCGCCTGATACAGGGCCTTGGGTTCCTGGCTGTTGGGCTGTGCCAGTTGCAGGCTGCGCGCCTGCCAATAGCGCCAGCGGTTGGTATTGCCCAGCTCGGCCGGCATTTTGCGGGTCAGCTGATTGGCTTCTTCCCAGCGGCCCAGGCGCAGTAGCAGGCGGGCGCGCCATTCACTGACGGTGTTGTCACGCAGTTCGGGGTCGTACTTGGCCATGACTGGCAGGGCACGAGCATCGAAACGCTTGGCCAGGGTCAGGCCGATCTCGCGTGCTATCGCGACCTGTTCCTCGCTGGAAAATTTCATGCGCTGGGCATAACCGTCCAGCAATTTCAATGCGTTTTCCGGATCCTGGCGGGCCAGGCGGCGTAGGCCGAGGCCTACTACATCGGCCATGGCCGGGTCTGTTTGGGTGAAGCGTGCGGTCTGTTTCAGCAACTCTGGCTTCTGTGCCACCTCCAGCAGGCTTTTGCCGTGGTTGCCCAAGGTGGGCATGGTCTTGATCAGGTGGGTGACCAGGCCATAGTTGCGCGCTTCGGCTGCCAGCTTGGCGCGTTGCCAGCGCTTTTGTTCGGTGAGTTGACCGGTAGCGGCCCAGCGCTCGAACAGCGGATCACAGGCATTGGGCTGGGATTTACCCACCAGCCAGAGTTTCTCCGCGGTCGCGCTGCCTTCTTTCTGCATACCGTGGGTGAGCTGGTATTGGCCATACAGGCAATCGAGTTCGGTGAAGTTCAAGGCCGGGTTGTAGTAGTTGATAAAAGTCTGCCATTCGCCGCGCTCGGCCAGCCAGCGCAACCAGCGCAACTTCATCCAGCTGATCTGCGGCAGGTCGCCATGTTCGGCCAGAAATTTCTCGATTTCGTCATTGCTTGCCCACTTCAGGCGCGCAGTCAGCTCGTCATAGGCCAGATAGGGCTCCAGTGGGTAGTCACGCAAGGCGCTGGCATAGCGCTGATAAGGTCCCTTGTCGCCTTTGGCCAGCGCGGCTTTGGCCTGATCGTAAAATTGACGTTGTTGCGCCAGGGTCGCGGCATGCGCCGCCGAAAAACTCAGAGAGGAAACCAGCAGACAGGACAACAGGCTGAACAAAGGACCGCGCATGATACTTCCAGGCAAATAGTGCATATCGCTCTAGCTTAGTCCTTTGCCTGTAGGCGGTGAAGGCTCATCGCGCATTGTCCGAAGAGCCGCTCCTGATAGCAGGCATCGCTGAGTCACTAGGGGATAGGTGCGTTGATGGGGGTTAACGCCGGGAATGGGTGAAATTAGTGGGCCTGGCGCTGAAATTGCCTGCTCGGCCTGTATGCTTCTCGGTTAGAATGCGCGCCCTGTTTTGTAGGTGCTGCGGCATCCACAAATGATTATCTAGGTGTTTCAGCGGTCGCTGCAGACCTCAGGCGATATTCAATTGCCTGGCTACGGCATTGTGTGAACCCCTGCTGCTTTGTTGAGGCGTGCCATGACCCTGCTCAAATTCACCGAAATTTCCCTGGCCTATGGCGCGATGCCGCTATTGGATAAGGTGTCGTGGCAGATCGCTCGGGGCGAGCGGGTGTGCATCATCGGCCGCAATGGCACGGGCAAATCGAGCATGATGAAGCTGGTCAAGGGGGATCAGAAGGCCGATGACGGTACCGTATGGCGTGCGCCAGGTCTCAAGATCGGCGAGTTGCCGCAGGAATTGCCGGTAGCCGATGACCGTACGGTGTTTGATGTTGTGGCCGAAGGTCTGGATGGTGTGGGGGCGCTGCTGGCTGAGTACCATCACCTTAGTCAGAACATTCACAGCGATGCCGATCTGGATAAGTTGATGCATGTGCAGCAGGACCTCGAGGCACGTGATGGTTGGCGTTTGCAGCAGCTGGTCGACAGCACCCTGAGTCGCCTGCAGTTGCCGGCCGACAAGACCCTGGCCGAGTTGTCTGGCGGCTGGCGGCGGCGTGTACTGTTGGCTCAAGCACTGGTCTCCGAGCCGGATCTGCTGCTGCTCGACGAGCCGACCAACCACCTGGATATTGGCGCTATTGCCTGGTTGGAAGAAGCCTTGGCCGATTTTCAGGGCGCAGTCCTGTTTATTACCCACGACCGTTCTTTTCTGCAAAATCTGGCCACGCGCATCCTCGAACTGGATCGTGGCGGCTTGATCGACTGGAATGGCGACTACGCCAGCTTCCTGGTGCACAAGGAAGCCATGCTCGCGGCGGAAGAAACTGCCAATGCTCTGTTTGATAAGAAATTGGCCCAGGAAGAAGTGTGGATCCGGCAGGGCATCAAGGCTCGTCGTACCCGTAACGAAGGGCGTGTACGCGCTCTGAAAGCCTTGCGTGTTGAACGCAGTGAGCGCCGCGAACGCACCGGCAAGGCCAATATCCAGCTGGATGCTGCAGAAAAGTCTGGCAAGCAGGTCATGGTGCTGGAAAACGTCAGTTTTGCGCATCCGGGTGGGCCGTTCCTGATCAGGGGCTTCTCCATGGTGCTGCAGCGCGGCGACCGCATCGGTCTGCTTGGCGCCAATGGCACCGGCAAGACCACGCTGCTCAAGCTGATGCTCGGCGGACTGCAGCCTACCCAAGGCACGGTGACCGAGGGTACGCGTATCGATGTGGCGTATTTTGACCAATTGCGGCATCAGCTCGATCTGGAAAAAACTGTGATCGACAACGTCGCAGAAGGTCGTGACTTTATCGAGATCGATGGGCAGAACCGCCATGTGCTGAGCTACCTGGGCGACTTCCTGTTCAGCCCGCAGCGTGCGCGCACGCCGGTCAAGGCGCTGTCCGGTGGTGAGCGAGCACGCCTCTTGCTGGCCAAGCTGTTCAGCAAGCCAGCCAACCTGCTGGTGCTGGATGAACCCACCAACGACCTTGACGTGGAAACTCTGGAGTTGCTTGAGGAGGTGCTGCTGACTTTCCCGGGCACTGTGCTGATGGTCAGCCACGACCGGGCTTTCCTCGACAACGTGGTGACCAGCACGCTGGTGTTTGAAGGTGAAGGTCAGGTGCGTGAGTATGTTGGTGGCTATCAGGACTGGCTGCGTCAGGGTGGTTCGCCGCGCTTGCTTGGGGTGGGTGAGAGCAAAGCCGGCAAGCCTGAACTAGCCTCAGCTGTGGTGCCTACACCGATGGTTGCCGAACCCGTAGTGGCCGCCGTCGCAAACAAGAAAAAACTCAGCTACAAACTGCAGCGTGAACTGGAAGCCATTCCTGGGCAGATCGATGCTCTGGAAGTGCGGGTAGCTGAGCTGCAGGAACAGATTGCTGCACCAACCTTTTATCAGCAGTCGGCAGACAAGACGGCTGAAGTGTTGGCGGCTTTGCAGTTGGCTCAGCAGGGGCTTGATCAGTTGGTCGAGCGTTGGGCTGAGCTGGAAGGTTAAGCAATATCCTCAAACAGGACTTTGAGATTTCTGCCGGAGACCGTTATGGCCATCGAGTACCGCATCACTCTCGACGACGATCATCAGTTCAGCTACCGGATTGAGCTGGATCGCGTTTATGACGTTGAGGTGGCGCAGCGCGCACCGGCCTGGACACGGTTGGACTACCAGCAGTGCAGTAATTGCCCGTTGAGCAAAGATAACTTTAGTCACTGTCCTGCAGCAGTTGATCTGCATCGAGTGATTGAGGACTTTCAGGGGTTGCCGGCTTTCAAGAAAGTGTCTGTGTGGGTACGAACCCCTGAGCGCGAGTACACCAAATTGCTCGGCTTAGAAGAGGGCTTGCGTGCACTGCTTGGGGTGATCATGGCCACCAGCGCCTGCCCTGTCTTAGGCAAGTTAAAGCCTATGGCGCAGCACCATCTTCCCTTTGCCAATACTCAGGAATTCACTCTGCGCACAGTGTCGCTGTACCTGACCCAGCAGTATTTCAATTTGCGCGAAGGGCGTGCGGCAGATTGGGAGCTCAAGGGGCTGGTACGTATGTTCCAGCAGTTACAGCTGGTCAATCAGGCTTTCTGGCAGCGCATTCATGCTACTTGTGATGGTGATTCGAACCTTAAGGCGTTTCTGACCTTCTTCTCCATGGCTTCTAGCATGACTTATTCGCTGGAAACCCAGCTGCAGAAGATCCGGCCTCTGGTCATGAGTTCTGGTGATGCCGGCGATTGAGTTTTTGGTGGTGCGCCGGCAGCGAGCCTCAGTCAGTTTTTTTTAGGCGTACAGCAAGCACATCGCAGGGGGCGCCATGCAGCACGTCGTTGGCGGTGGAGCCCAGTAACAAGGCCAATCCATGACGGCCATGGCTGCCAACGATGATCAAGTCACACTGCTGTTCGGTAGCCAGGCGGTGGATTTCCTGGCGGGGTTGGCCGTAGGCTAGGTGGCGATGGTCACTGCTCACATCGGGGTATTTGCCTGCGAACCTGTCCAGGCGTTCGCGGGCCTGGTCGAATTGCTGCTGCTGCAGCATCGACAGGTCCATCGGCACGTCGCCGCCAAAGGCCATGGCCATAGGTTCGACAATGTGCACTACGGATAATGTGGCTCCGCTGCTGGCGGCCAATTTCTGCGCGCGGTGCATGACCGGGTCGCACTCTTCAGTAAGGTCGACAGCGACCAGTATGTGCTGGTAGGGCATGGGGTGACTCTCCGTGCAAGTGGTTCAATGACCTTAGTATGGTCGTCCTGAGCGTTGATGACAGGTTTTGCCTGCGAGATAACGATATGAGTCCCTGGTTTTTGCTGTTACTCCTGGCTTTTCTGCTCAGTCCTCTGGCTTGGCTGGTGCCTTCGCGCCATCAGCGTGGGCAGATGGATGTGCGCCTGCAAGCCCGGCAGATGGGAGTGGCAATGCAGTTATCGCACCAAGAATGGCCGCATTGGTTGTTGCGCCAACCGCCAGGCTCATGCCCGCAATATCACCGGGCGCGCCGACGTGGGCAGATTGATAGTTGGTGTTATTGGCAGTTGGGGCCAGGGCAGTGGGTCAATAGGTGGCGTGAACCCTGCTCGGATGATGCCTTGCTGGCGCAGTTGCAAGACTTGCCCGTAGATGTCTACAAGGTCGAGGCGACCACGCAGATGCTTTCTGTGTGCTGGGGTGAGCGTGGTGCGCGCGAGGCGCTGGAGAGAATAGTAAGTTTTCTCAAGGCTAACGCCTGACGCGTCGGTCTTCTGTTGGTTTCTGTTGGTGGATCTGCGCTGGTGCAGCCAATAAAAGAAAGCCCAATGCGAACACTGGGCTGGAGTGCGGCCAGGCAGGCCGGTTAAGTAAGCCGTTGCTTAGAGGTTGGCGGTCGAGTACTGACCTGCAATCTGTTCAATGCCCTGAATGATAGTGTTGGAATACTTGTTGACTAGGAATGGCACGCTGTTCTCGTTGTAATTGATCAGCGATTTTTCGATATAGCGCCACTTGGTACCTACCCCATCCCAGGCTTGTTTGAGTTGTGGGGTGTTTTTCGGATTTTCTTCCAGTGCTGCCATTTTGTTGGCGAACTCGCTGACTAAATCCTCCATGGGGCGCGCATCTCCGCCGCCCATGAATGTAGCGCCCACTGAAGCGCTACGGGACGCGTAATCGACCGCAATGCCCTGCATCAGCAAGCTTTGCTCGCGGCTGAGTTGGGTCAGCGCGGGCACGCTGTAGCTGCTCTCCTGTTGAATCTTGTTGTACAGCTCCTGGCTCATGTTCATCAGTTGTTGATTGCGCGTGGCCAGGTCGGCTACCGGCTGTAGATCCGTGTAGCCCTGGTTCTTCAGGGCGTTGGTCAGGTTATTCAGGTCACCCTGATAACCCTTCCATTGTTGATCCAGTTGTGCGCGAAGCGCCTTTGAACCTTCTCCCGGCATGTCACCCAGGGCGCTCAAGTGATTATTGGCCTCAGTGAGTGACTCGTTGATCATGCGCGCATAACGTTGATCACCCTCCATGCCGTTGAACATGTAGAAGTCACCCAGGGTTTTTTGCGCAGCCAGACGCAGTTGGTGCAGTTTCAGCAGGTTGGTGGCGGCATCTGCAGCTTGAGTGGTAGCACTGAACAGGGGGAGGGTGAGTAGGGTGCTCAAGACGATGGCAAGCATGCGGCTCGACATGGCGAAACTCCGTGCGCCCTTGATTGGGCTCTAATTGTTTTTGTTTTGATTACGGTCGGTCTAAAACGGCCGTATTGAGACGACTGTACCTGTAGCGAAATCATTTTGCTAGGTATGCGAACTGTCACACTTTGGATGGTTGACTGCTCCTTGTCGGCATATATCGCTGCGGATGTGCGCTCGTTCAAGGCACCGTTGTTAGCGGCGAGTTGTGGGCCCGAACGTAAATTTTTGTACGGCCTACGAGTCACTACAGGCCAATTGACAAGTTCGGGCTTTTCCTTGAAGGTGTGCACACCCAAATCAAACGGGCGTATGAATTGAGCGTTTGCCTTCAGAGGCGCCGCCTTTACAGCCCGATTATCGCGTCGGTGGGTGTGCCAGGCTGATTGGGGCTACTCTTAGACGGCTATGCCGTGGAGTAGCTTGCTGGTTGGCTCCGATGTGTACTGTTCAGCTTCCATACCGTGGAGATCAGTTGATGATTTACGAAGGTAAAGCCATCACGGTTAAGGCTCTTGAGAGTGGCATCGTCGAATTGAATTTCGACCTCAAGGGTGAATCCGTCAACAAATTCAACCGTCTTACCCTCAATGAACTGCGTCAATCCGTTGATGCAATCAAGGCTGATGGTTCGATCAAGGGCGTGATTGTCACCAGTGGCAAAGACGTATTTATCGTCGGTGCCGACATCACCGAGTTCGTCGACAACTTCAAGTTGCCGGACGAAGAGCTGGTGGCTGGCAACCTCGAAGCCAACAAGATCTTCAGTGATTTTGAAGACCTCAATGTTCCGACTGTTGTCGCGATCAATGGCATCGCCCTGGGCGGTGGTTTTGAAATGTGCCTGGCTGCGGATTACCGCGTCATGGCTGACAGTGCCAAGGTTGGTCTGCCAGAAGTCAAATTGGGTATCTACCCAGGCTTCGGCGGCACCGTGCGTCTGCCACGTGTTATCGGTACCGATAACGCCGTTGAGTGGATTGCCGGTGGTAAGGAAAACAAAGCAGCTGACGCCCTCAAGGCAGGCGCCGTTGATGCTGTAGTGACTGCTGACAAGCTGCAAGCAGCAGCCCTGGACCTGATCAAGCGCGCCATCTCCGGTGAGCTGGACTACAAGGCCAAGCGTCAGCCGAAACTGGAAAAACTCAAGCTCAACGCCATTGAGCAGATGATGTGCTTTGAAACCGCCAAAGGTTTCGTTGCAGGCCAGGCTGGCCCGAATTATCCGGCTCCGGTTGAAGCCATCAAGACCATCCAGAAAGCCGCCAATATGGCGCGCGATAAAGCCCTGGAAGTTGAAGCGGCAGGTTTCGTCAAACTGGCCAAGACTCCGGTTGCTGCCAGCCTGATCGGCCTGTTCCTGAACGACCAGGAACTGAAGAAGAAAGCTAAGCAGTACGACGAAATCGCCAAAGACGTGAAACTGGCTGCCGTACTCGGTGCAGGCATCATGGGTGGCGGTATCGCCTACCAGTCTGCTTCCAAGGGCACCCCGATCCTGATGAAGGATATCCGTGAAGAGGGTATTCAGATGGGGCTGGCCGAGGCGTCCAAGCTGCTCGGCGGTCGCGTTGCCAAAGGTCGTATGACCCCGGCGAAGATGGCTGAAGCCCTTACTGCGATTCGTCCAACCATGTCCTACGGCGACTTCGGCGCTGTTGATATCGTGGTTGAAGCCGTGGTTGAGAACCCCAAGGTCAAGCAGATCGTGCTGGCTGAAGTGGAAGGCGTAGTTAAAGAAGACGCCATTCTCGCGTCGAACACCTCGACTATTTCCATCAACTTGCTGGCCAAGGCCCTCAAACGTCCGGAAAACTTCGTCGGCATGCACTTCTTCAACCCGGTGCATATGATGCCGCTGGTTGAAGTGATTCGTGGCGAGAAGTCCAGCGACGTAGCCGTGGCTACCACCGTTGCTTACGCCAAGAAAATGGGCAAGACCCCGGTTGTGGTCAACGACTGCCCAGGCTTCCTGGTTAACCGCGTGCTGTTCCCGTACTTCGGTGGCTTCTCCAAGCTGCTGAGCTTTGGTGTCGACTTCGTGCGTATCGACAAGGTCATGGAGAAGTTCGGCTGGCCGATGGGCCCGGCGTACCTGTCCGACGTGGTCGGTATCGACACCGGTCACCACGGCCGTGACGTCATGGCTGAAGGCTTCCCGGATCGCATGGCGGTTGAAGGTCGTACCGCGGTTGACGTGATGTATGAAGCGGATCGCCTAGGCCAGAAGAACGGCAAAGGCTTCTACGCCTACGAAATGGACAAGCGCGGCAAGCCGAAAAAGGTTTCCGACCCGGTTGCCTACGATCTGCTGAAGTCCATCGTGACTGAGCAGCGTGAAGTGACTGATGAAGACATCATCAACTTCATGATGATTCCTCTGTGCATGGAAACCGTGCGTTGTCTGGAGGACGGCATCGTGGATACCGCAGCTGAGGCCGATATGGGCCTGATCTACGGCATAGGCTTCCCTCCGTTCCGCGGTGGTGCACTGCGTTACATCGATAGCATCGGTGTAGCCGAGTTCGTTGCCCTGGCCGACAAATATGCCGAGTTGGGCGCGCTGTACACCCCGACTGCCAAGCTTCGCGAAATGGCCGCCAAGGGCCAGAAGTTTTTCGGTTAATCGCGCAACGACTAGAGCGAGAGTGAATTTATGAGCCTGAATCCTAGAGATGCAGTCATCGTCGACTTCGGTCGTACCCCGATGGGTCGTTCCAAGGGCGGCATGCATCGCAACACCCGTGCCGAAACCATGTCGGCCAACCTGATCAGTGGCGTACTGGCACGTAACACCAAGGTCGATCCGGCCGAGGTGGAAGACGTGATCTGGGGCTGCGTCAACCAGACCCTGGAGCAGGGCTGGAACATCGCGCGCATGGCGTCGCTGATGACCCAGATTCCGCACACCAGTGCCGGCCAGACCGTGAGCCGCCTGTGCGGTTCGTCCATGAGCGCTCTGCACACTGCTGTGCAGGCGATCCAGACTGGCAACGGTGACGTGTTCGTCATCGGCGGTGTGGAGCATATGGGCCACGTAGGAATGATGCACGGCGTTGATCCAAACCCGCACCTGTCGCTTTACGCGGCCAAGGCCTCGGGCATGATGGGTCTGACTGCTGAAATGCTCGGCAAGATGCATGGCATCAGCCGTGAGCAGCAGGATGCATTCGGTGAGCGTTCGCACCGTCTGGCCCACAAAGCTACCGTCGAAGGCAAGTTCAAGGATGAAATCATCCCGATGCAAGGCTACGACGAGAACGGCTTCCTGAAGGTGTTCGACTACGACGAAACCATTCGTCCGGAAACCACCTTGGCAAGCCTGGCTGCACTGAAGCCTGCGTTCAACCCGAAAGGCGGCACCGTGACTGCAGGTACGTCCTCGCAGATCACTGACGGCGCTTCCTGCATGATCGTCATGAGTGCCCAGCGCGCCCAAGACCTCGGCATTCAGCCAATGGCCGTGGTTCGCGCCATGGCCGTGGCCGGTGTTGATCCGGCGATCATGGGTTACGGTCCTGTACCGTCAACTCAGAAAGCGCTCAAGCGTGCCGGTCTGACCATCAATGACATCGACTTCTTCGAGCTTAACGAAGCCTTCGCGGCCCAGGCCCTGCCTGTGCTGAAGGATCTGAAAGTGCTCGACAAAATGGAAGAGAAGGTCAACCTGCATGGCGGCGCGATCGCTCTGGGTCACCCGTTCGGTTGTTCCGGTGCGCGTATCTCCGGTACCCTGCTGAACGTGATGAAGCAGAACGGTGGCACCTTCGGTGTTTCGACCATGTGTGTAGGTCTCGGCCAAGGCATCACCACCGTCTTCGAACGCCTCTAAGCTTCACTGGCGTCAGAGATGGAAGAACCGGGGCCAAGTGCCCCGGTTTTTGTTTATCAGTTGAAAATCTTCAAGGAATTTACCGATGCAGTTGCAGCCCGGCCTCTATCGTCACTACAAAGGCCCTGAATACCGCGTGTTTGGCGTTGCCCAGCATTCCGAAACGGAGCAGGCGATGGTGGTCTATCAGGCGCTGTACGGCGAGTTTGGCGTGTGGGTGCGACCGTTGGAGATGTTTTGCGAAAGCGTTGAAGTGGACGGCGAGACGGTTCCACGCTTTGCTTTGATTCAGGCTGAAACCGCACTGTTTACTCGGCCTTGAGCTGACATCGGGCCACTGCTGCGCTTGACCTCTGCCGGACCACCACTATATATAGCGGTGCCGCGCTAGCAGGCAGTACAGCGTCTTCCGCATTTTTTTATCGAATTTCAGGAATTTTCCAATCCATGGGCAAATCGCTGGTCATCGTGGAATCCCCGGCCAAGGCCAAGACGATCAACAAGTACTTGGGCAACGAGTACGTGGTGAAGTCGAGCATCGGCCACATCCGTGACCTACCCACCAGTGGTTCGGCAAGTACCGCCAAAGAACCGGTCAAGCGTGGTAAAGCCGCTGCAGGTGAAGTACCGGCGCTGTCGCCCAAGGAAAAAGCCAAGCGTCAGCTATTTGCACGCATGGGGGTTGATCCCGAGCACGGCTGGAAAGCCAAGTACGAGATCCTTCCAGGCAAGGAGAAGGTGGTCGAGGAATTGCGCCGTTTGGCCAAGGACGCCGACACCATCTATCTCGCAACCGACTTGGATCGCGAGGGGGAAGCCATTGCTTGGCACCTGCGTGAATCCATTGGTGGCGATGACAGCCGCTACAAGCGCGTGGTGTTTAACGAAATCACCAAAAAAGCCATCCAGGAAGCGTTCGCCAAGCCCGGCGAGCTGGATATCAATCGGGTTAATGCTCAGCAGGCTCGACGCTTCCTCGACCGCGTGGTGGGTTATATGGTCTCGCCGCTGCTGTGGGCCAAGATTGCGCGTGGCCTGTCGGCTGGCCGTGTACAGTCGGTAGCTGTGAAACTGGTGGTCGAGCGCGAGAAAGAAATCCGCGCCTTCGTGCCGGAAGAATACTGGGAAGTCCATGCCGACCTCGGCACCGCCAAGGGCGCTAACGTGCGCTTTGAAGTGGCGCGGGAAAACGGCAATGCCTTCAAGCCGCTGAATGAGGCCCAGGCCATGGCGGCCCTGGCGACGCTGAAAGCCTCCAGTTACAGCATCAGCAAGCGCGAAGACAAACCGACCAGCAGCAAGCCTTCGGCACCGTTCATTACCTCCACCCTTCAGCAGGCCGCGAGTAACCGCCTGGGCTTTGGGGTGAAAAAGACCATGATGATGGCCCAGCGCTTGTATGAGGCCGGTTACATCACCTATATGCGTACCGACTCGACCAATCTCTCGGCCGATGCCGTGAGCATGGTGCGGGGCTTTATTGAAAGTGAGTTTGGCAAGACGTACCTGCCGGCCAGCCCAATTGCTTACAGCAGTAAAGATGGCGCGCAGGAAGCGCACGAGGCGATTCGTCCTTCCGACGTCAACCTCAAGCCGACTCAGCTGTCGGGCATGGAGCGTGACGCTGAGCGGCTGTACGAGCTGATCTGGCGCCAATTTGTCGCCTGCCAGATGCCGCCGGCTGAATACCTGTCGACCACTGTGACTGTCACGGCGGCGCAGTTCGAGTTGCGTGCCAAGGGCCGTATCCTCAAGTTCGACGGTTATACCCGCGTGTTGCCGCAGCTGAGCAAGCCTGGTGATGACGACGTGTTGCCGGAAATGACTCAGGGCGAAGTACTCAAACTGGTCAAGCTCGACCCCAGCCAGCACTTTACCAAGCCGCCAGCGCGTTACTCGGAAGCTAGCCTCGTCAAGGAAATGGAGAAGCGCGGTATCGGTCGTCCATCTACCTATGCGGCGATTATCGGCACCATCCAAGATCGCGGCTACGTGGCGCTGCACAACCGCCGTTTCTACTCGGAGAAGATGGGCGACATCGTCACCGAGCGTCTGGCAGAAAGCTTCTCCAACCTGATGGACTACGGTTTTACCGCCGGCATGGAAGAGCATCTGGACGATGTAGCTCAGGGCGAGCGCGAGTGGAAGCACGTGCTGGATGAGTTCTATGGTGACTTCAAGAAGAAGCTTGAAGCTGCGGAATCAGGCGAGGGCGGCATGCGTGCCAATCAGCCAACGTTGACCGATATCGCCTGCCGTGATTGTGGTCGGCCGATGACCATTCGAACTGCCTCCACTGGTGTATTCCTTGGCTGTTCTGGCTATGCCCTACCGCCGAAAGAGCGCTGTAAGGCCACCGTCAATCTGGTGCCGGGCGATGAAATCGCTGCGGACGATGAGGGTGAGTCGGAGTCGCGCGTGTTGCTCGGCAAGCACCGCTGTCCGATCTGCTCGACCGCGATGGACGCCTACCTGCTCGACGAAACCCGCAAGTTGCATATCTGTGGCAACAATCCGGATTGCAGCGGTTATGAAGTCGAGCAGGGCCAGTACCGCATCAAGGGCTATGAAGGCCCGAGTCTCGATTGCGACAAGTGCGGCAGTCAGATGCAGTTGAAGACAGGCCGTTTTGGCAAGTTCTTCGGCTGCACCAACAGCGAGTGTAAGAACACCCGCAAACTGCTCAAAAGCGGTGAAGCGGCGCCGCCGAAGATGGATCCGGTGAAGATGCCGGAACTCAAATGCGAGAAGGTCAACGACACCTATATTTTGCGCGACGGTGCTTCGGGTCTGTTTCTCGCTGCCAGTCAATTCCCGAAAAACCGAGAGACGCGCGCGCCGTTGGTGGTCGAGTTGATTCCGCACCGTGATGAGATCGACCCCAAGTACCACTTCCTCTGCGATGCGCCTCAGAAGGACCCGCAAGGGCGCGCCGCCGTGGTGCGTTACAGCCGCAAGACCAAAGAGCAGTACGTACAGACTGAGGTTGATGGCAAGCCTACAGGATGGCGTGCGTTTTTTGATGGCGGCAAGTGGAAAGTCGAAGACAAGAGCTGATCTAGCGGAGCGCGTGTCGGCCATTGACTGGCACGCGTATGCTTATCCAATCCGCTGTGGAGGGTGCCGCAATGGCCAATGAACTCTATACCCGCACCAACCAGAAAATCTTCTATGCCGGTCTGGCGCTGGAGTCCTGGCGTAAGGCTGAACAAAGTCAGAGCATGAATGCCTTGGCTTTGATCCAGGCTGAGCGTGAGGCTGCGTTGTTTCATCTCTATGGTGCCCTGCTCGGTCTGTGCCATGAGATTGCCGGTTACTACCGTTTGCCGGACAGCACTTCGCCACGTGCAGAGCGCTTTCTCACGGAGGACGTGCTGCAGGCGGCGCCAAGCCAGGAGTTGGGCGAGCTGGTTGAACTGGCGCAGTCAGCCGATAGTTGGGTCGCGCAACTGCTCAAAGGCTATGCCGAGTTGTTTCAGCCACCGCAGGCTGGAAAGAAGGCTAAGGTCGATCCCACTACACCGTTGATTACCGCGGTCAGCCTAGATGAAGAAGTCATGCCGTTAACGCAGGAAACGCTGGAGACGTGGCGTCAGCAGCTGAAGGCTCTGGCGCAACGGTTTCGAGAAACCTTGATCGAGTGGTAAGGCGCTGATTGGACCGGCGGACTAGGGCGAGCCCGAGTCGGCTGTTACACTGTTGGCCTATTGTGGAGAGCTAAGCCAATGCCTACATCATTCTTGGAAATTGTAGAATTGCCCGACGGGCGTATTGCCCTGCGTCGTGCAGAGGATGAGGAGTCGCTGGTGGTGCTGGATTTCTCTGCCGATGCCAAGGCCTTTCTGCAGGGGCAGCATGTTGAGGTGGCCAAAGCCATGCTCAATGTGGGTGTGCAGATGGCAGGGCGATTGGCTGAAAATAATTTTCAGCAGGAAGAAAGCCCTCGAGTTCTGCATTGATTACAGAGTTCTTGCGGTCTGAAATTACAACGATCTGCTAGCGTTGTTGTTTTGTTGTTTTGTTGTTTTGTTGTTTTGTTGTCTAGGCTTCTTTCGGCTAATCCGCACTGTCCTTGTGCGCGGCTTTCGGCCAATTATCCAAGGCTGATATTCAAGCTTTGCGCCTTGCCCTGGTGGGCCGCTTGCTCAAGCTGTTGCCGCGCTTGACGTTCCAGTGGGTGCAGCCAGCTGACTACAGTATGGCTACGACCCAGTGTCAGGGCCTGTTGTGCCAGCTCCAGCGCGCTTTGTGCCCCGCGTGGGTGCAGCAGCAGAATGCGTTCGCGGTTCAGGCCCGCTTTGCGTAGCCAAGTTTGGGTAAGGCTCGACGGCGGCGCAATCAGGGTTAGCCAGCGCTCATCGTGGTTATCGCTAAGCTCACGCAGAATTGGTGCTAGAAGGTTCAGGCAGTGCCCGGTCGCGCCACGCAGCGACAGTTCACTGAACTTCTCTGTCTCATTATCCTGCCAGGGTAGCTCAGCGCTATCGGCAAGTAATGGCGTCACCGTCGATGCCAGAAATGCATCGAACAAAGGTAGTTGTGTACGGTTCAGTGAATGTGGGAACTGCATAGATCCTCCACTATCAGGTAGTTGAAAACTACCTGTGTTGTCGATACTGCGTTAAAAATGTCTCGCCTGCCTCGCCTACGTTTTCAACGTCCTGCTAGCGGCGGATAACGCCGACGCTCAAACCTTCAATAATCAGATCCTGTTCTTCCAGGTTTACTTCGATCGGCGCGAACTCCGGATTTTCTGCAATCAGCCAGACCTTGTTGCCTTCACGCTTGAAACGTTTGACTGTAACTTCATCGTCCAGGCGCGCCACTACCACTTGCCCGTTACGGGCTTCACGGGTGGTGTGAACGGCCAGCAGATCACCATCGAAGATGCCGATGTCTTTCATGCTCATACCGCTTACACGTAGCAAGTAATCAGCCTTGGGGTGGAAGAAATCAGGGTTGATCTTGCAGGAGTCTTCGACATGCTGCTGCGCCAGAATCGGCGCACCTGCAGCGACGCGCCCAATCACCGGTAAGCCGTCCTCTTCTTCGGCGTTGGGCTCGAAGCCTGGGATGCGAATACCGCGCGACGCCCCGGGAGTCATTTCGATGGCCCCCTTGCGAGCCAGTGCCTTGAGGTGTTCTTCCGCTGCGTTGGGGGATTTGAAACCCAGTTTCAAGGCGATTTCCGCTCGTGTAGGCGGGTAGCCATTGTCTTCAAGGCATTGCTTGATGAAAGCGAGAATTTCAGCTTGTCGCGGCGTCAGTTTTAGCATGGTCGGCTCTGTTTTTTTGTACAGTGACTGGAATTATATACAGTGATCGACGATTGGCAATCCTTGTGTTGTGATCTCTACTCAATTGACCTTTACATCGTCTGTTCAGTGCACTGTTACTCAGGCCGTTTATGGGGCGTCTAGCTAGGGTTGACCTGTGCCTTTGCCGGATGTCTGTGACCACCCGGCCACAAGATGGTTTGCTCGGCTTGACAAGGCGGGCAGCTGAAACGTATGTTTCAAACAAGTGTTTGTTCAGATGAAAAGAGTCATGGCCCAGTCGGAAACCGTTGAACGCATTCTCGATGCGGCAGAGCAGCTTTTTGCGGAGAAAGGTTTCGCAGAAACTTCTCTGCGTTTGATCACCAGCAAGGCAGGGGTGAACCTGGCGGCGGTGAATTATCACTTCGGCTCGAAAAAGGCCCTGATTCAGGCGGTGTTCTCGCGCTTTCTCGGGCCTTTCTGCGTAAGCCTGGAGCGTGAACTGGATCGTCGTCAGGCCAAGCCGGAAACCAAGGCCAGTCTCGAAGAGCTGCTGGAGTTACTGGTCGAGCAGGCGCTGGCAGTAAAGCCGCGCAGTGGTAACGACCTGTCAATCTTTATGCGTTTGCTGGGCCTGGCTTTTAGCCAGAGCCAGGGACACCTGCGTAAGTACCTCGAAGAGGTGTACGGCAAGGTGTTCCGCCGTTACATGCAGCTGGTGCATGAGGCCGCTCCGCGTATTCCGCCACTGGAACTGTTCTGGCGTGTGCACTTTATGCTCGGCGCTGCGGCGTTCAGCATGTCCGGGATCAAGGCTCTGCGCGCGATGTCGGAAACCGATTTCGGCGTTAATACCTCGATTGAGCAGGTGATGCGCCTGATGGTGCCATTTCTGGCTGCCGGCATGCGTTCGGAAACCGGCCTGACCGATGAAACCCTGGCCAGCGCACAGCTCAAACCACGCACCAAGATGCCAGCCATCCCTAGCAAAGTTTGACCTTGGCGGGTGGGCTTGGTGGATTTGATCCGCTAAGCTAGCCGCCCATGGTTACTCTCGATTTTCTGCATATTTCCCTCGCCGATCAGTGCCTGTATGGTTTTGCCAATGGGCAGTTGCGGCTGCGCCTGAGTGTTTCCACCGCGCTGAATGGTGCCGGTGAGCGTAATGGTTCCGGCTGTACGCCGCGTGGCTTGCACAAGGTGCGGGCGAAGATTGGTGAGGGCTTGCCGAGCGCTGCCGTGCTCCGCGGTAGGCGCTGGACCGGCGAAGTCTGGTCGCCCGAGTTGCATGCGCAATTTCCCGGGCGCGACTGGATTCTTACGCGCATTCTCTGGTTGAGTGGTTGTGAGCCTGGGCGCAATCGTCTGGGCGCTGTTGATACCTTTCGCCGCTATATCTACATACACGGTACGCCGGACAGCGAGCCTATGGGCGTGGCGCTGTCACATGGCTGTGTGCGCCTTCGCAACAGCGACCTGCTGGAACTCTTTGCGCGTGTCCCGGTTCAATGTGCGGTACAAATTGACGAGGCCGCCTGCCCCGACTGGGCAACGGCGCCTCTTATTTAAGGACGGGGTGTGAGTACACGCATGCAAGGTTCATTGATGCTGGATATCGCCGGCACCTGGCTGACCGCTGAGGATCGCCAGATCCTGCGTCAGCCGCAGGTTGCCGGGTTGATTCTGTTTGCCCGCAATATTGAAGACCCGCGCCAAGTGCGTGAGCTGTCCGCTGCGATTCGCGCGGTGCGTCCGGACCTGCTGCTGGCGGTGGATCAGGAGGGCGGGCGCGTACAGCGTCTGCGTCAGGGCTTTGTGCGCTTGCCGGCGATGCGTGCGTTGGCCGATAACGCCAATGCCGAGTATCTGGCTGAGCAGTGCGGCTGGGTCATGGCGACCGAAGTGCTGGCGGCAGGCTTGGACCTGAGTTTCGCCCCGGTGCTGGATCTCGATCATCAGCGCAGCGCCGTGGTCGGCAGCCGTTCCTTTGAGGGCGATGTGCGGCGCGCGACTTTGCTGGCCGGCGCTTTTATCCGTGGGATGAATGCCGCTGGCATGGCCGCTACCGGCAAGCATTTCCCCGGGCATGGCTGGGCGGAAGCGGATTCCCATGTGGCCATCCCAGTGGATGAGCGCAGTCTGGAGCAGATTCGTGCAGTCGATTTGCAGCCCTTTGCACAGTTGAGCCGGCAGTTGGCTGCGGTGATGCCCGCCCATGTGATCTACCCTCAGGTGGACAGTCAGCCGGCGGGTTTCTCCGGGCGCTGGCTGCAAGATATTCTGCGTGGCGAGCTGGCCTTTGATGGGGTGATCTTCAGCGATGATTTGTCCATGGCCGGCGCTCATGTGGTCGGCGATGCGGCCTGCCGTATTGAGGCAGCGCTGACAGCAGGTTGTGATATGGGCCTGGTGTGCAATGACCGGGCAGCGGCGGAGCAGGCCCTGAGCGCCTTGCAACGACTCAAGGTAGAACCACCGCAAGGCCTGGCACGGATGCGCCGACAGGCCTTCCCGGGTATCGAGTATCGGCAGAGCCCGCGTTGGCAGGCAGCACTTGGCAGCCTGCGTGATGCGCAATTAATCGACTAGGGGTAAGGGATGACGGTTTACGCGATTATCGGCGGTACGGGGCTGACCAAGTTGGACGGCCTGACCATCAAGGCCGCGCTGCATATCGATACGCCCTATGGCGCGCCCTCTGCGGCGGTGCTCAAAGGCGACTATGCCGGCCGCGAGGTGCTGTTTCTCGCGCGTCACGGCCATCCGCACCGTATTCCGCCGCATCAGGTCAACTACCGCGCCAACCTCTGGGCGCTGCGTGAGGCGGGGGCCAAGGCTATCATCGCCGTGAACGCCGTAGGCGGTATTCACTCGGCCATGGGCACCGGGCACTTCTGCCTGCCGCATCAGATCATCGATTACACCTACGGGCGTGAGCACACCTTTTTTGAGGGTGAGCTGGAACATGTCACCCATGTCGATTTCAGCCATCCCTATGACGCTGGGCTGCGCACCAAGCTGGCCAATGCACTGGCTGCCGAACACTGTGCGTTCAGCAGTCATGGGCTGTACGGCTGTACCCAGGGCCCGCGCCTGGAAACCGCTGCGGAAATCGCACGAATGGAGCGTGACGGCTGTGACATCGTCGGTATGACCGGTATGCCGGAAGCTGTGCTGGCCCGTGAGCTGGCTTTACCCTATGCCTGCTTGGCACTGGTGGTAAACCCTGCTGCCGGAAAGTCCCGTGCGCTGATCACCATGGCGGAAATCGAGCGCGCTCTGGACGAAGGGATGGGTACGGTCAAGGCCGTATTGGCGCGGGTGCTGGCCAGCTGACTGGGCATGCTGCAATAAAAAAGGGCCGCGCAATGCGGCCTTTTTTGAGTTCTCAGAAGCTAGTTACGCTCTTGCGAGCTAGAGCCATGCAAGGCAAGAACAGGCGAGGAAGCGGAGTCTACTGATGTAAATAAGCATTCCGAGCCTGTTTTTAACGCAGTAGAGCCGACGCGCAGCTGATCGTAAGAAGGTTCTACAGTGGACTGACGCGAATCAGCATGCCAAGGCTGCCATTATCGACAAAGGTCAGCTCGCCGCTTTTCAGACGGCTGCTCTGCTTGATGCGCTCGCTGTCGTTGAGGATGCCGCTTGCGTCGAGCTGGTTGACCCAGATATCACTGTCCAGCTCGATCACGCGGCTGGCTTTAAGGCTGATGGTGCCTTCGACGGGGTAGTGGCCGAACTGCTCAGTGCCGGTGCTGATGGCGACGCGACTGCTCGACTCGCCCAGGCTTTGTGACCAGGCTTTGTGCAGCAAGACCTGATAACCGCTGGCAGGGCTGAGTTTGCCGGCTTCGGCATTCAGGGCGGTGCTGCGGCTGTTGCTGCCGTCCACCGGCAGTGCGTTCTGCGCCCAACTGTCCGGCGGTAGCTGGCCGGCGGAAATCGGTGTGGCGGCCTGGCGGAATACGATGACTTCAACCTGGTACAGGCTTTCAGCCAGGGCAGCAGTGCTGCTGAGCAGTCCCAGCAGAATAAGCGGCAGCAAGGCCAGGGTGCGGAGTGCGCGCATGGGTCAGTCCTTTACAGAGTGCGAAAGTAAACGCTCGAGCAGGGCCTCGAGGGTGTTGAATCGTTCTTCCGGGCGCTCCATCGGCACCGAGAAGCGGAACAGCGTTGCGCCTTCAAACTTATAGCGCGTGGGCTGGCTCTGGATCAGTTTGATCAGGGTCAGCGGGTCAACACAGGTGTCGGCGGCAAATTCGATACGCCCGCCTTGTGGGCCAGCGTCGATTTTTTTGATGCCGAGCTTTTCGGCCTGCAGTTTAAGCAGGGTGATACGCACCAGATTCTTGGTCGGCTCGGGCAGCAAGCCGAAGCGGTCGATCATCTCCACCTGCAACTCTTTGAGCCCGTCCTCGTCGACGGCGTTGGCGATGCGCTTGTACAGAATCAGCCGTGCATGCACATCTGGTAGGTAGTCTTCAGGAATCAAGGCCGGCACGCGCAGGTTGATTTCCGGGCCGCCACCCAGTGGCTGATCCAGGTTGGGTTGCTCGCCTTTGCGGATTGATTTCACCGCGCGTTCAAGCATTTCCATGTAGAGGGTGAAGCCGACGGCCTGGATCTGGCCGCTTTGACCGTCGCCGAGCAATTCACCGGCTCCGCGAATTTCCAAGTCATGGGTGGCCAACACAAAGCCTGCACCGAGGTCTTGTGCATTGCTGATGGCCTCGAGGCGTTTTTGTGCGTCTTCGGTCATCTGCTTGCGCGGTGGTATCAGCAGGTAGGCGTAGGCCTGGTGGTGACTGCGGCCAACACGACCACGCAGTTGGTGCAGTTGGGCCAGGCCGAATTTGTCGGCACGCTCGATGATGATGGTGTTGGCGCTCGGCACGTCGATACCGGTTTCGATGATGGTCGAGGCGATCAGCACATTGAAGCGCTTGTGGTAGAAGTCGCTCATCACCTGTTCCAGCTCGCGCTCGCGCATCTGCCCATGGCCGATGCCGATGCGCGCTTCGGGCACCAATTCGGCGAGGTCGGCGGCACACTTCTCGATGGTCTTCACATCGTTGTGCAGGTAGTACACCTGCCCACCGCGCAGTAACTCGCGCAGCAGGGCTTCCTTGATCGTCGGGTTGTTCTGTTCCATGACGAAGGTGCGCACCGACAGCCGGCGTGCCGGCGGGGTGGCAATAATCGACAGGTCACGCATGCCGGCCACGGCCATGTTCAGGGTGCGCGGAATCGGCGTGGCGGTCAGGGTGAGGATGTCCACTTCGCTACGCAGGGCCTTGAGCTGCTCCTTCTGGCGCACGCCAAAGCGGTGTTCCTCGTCGATGATGCACAGGCCCAAGTCCTTGAAGCGCACATCGTCCTGCAAGAGTTTGTGGGTGCCGATGACAATATCGATCTTGCCTTCAGCCAGTTTGACCACGGCTTCGTTCACTTCCCTGGCGGACTTGAAACGGCTCATGACCTCAACCGTGACGGGCCAATCGGCAAAGCGGTCGCGGAAACTGTTGTAGTGCTGTTGGGCCAGCAAGGTTGTGGGCACCAAGACCGCCACCTGACGGCCGCTGTGCACGGCTATAAAGGCTGCGCGCATGGCCACTTCGGTTTTGCCGAAGCCGACATCGCCGCAGACCAGGCGATCCATGGGCTTGGGCGCGAGCATGTCGGCCAGCACCGCTTCAATGGCGGTCTGTTGGTCCGGGGTTTCCTCGAAGGGGAAGCCGGCGCTGAAGGTGGCGTAGTCGGCCATGGGGTCTTTGAAGGCATAGCCTTCGCGGGCGGCTCGGCGGGCATAGATGTCGAGCAGCTCGGCCGCCACATCGCGTACCTGCTCGGCCGCTTTGCGCTTGGCCTTCTGCCAGGTTTCCGAGCCCAGGCGGTGCAGCGGTGCCAAGGCATCATCACTGCCGGTGTAGCGGGCGATCAGGTGCAGGCTGGCCACCGGCACGTAGAGCTTGGCTTCTTCGGCGTACATCAGGGCGAGAAATTCGGCGGCCTGGCCGTCGATTTCCAGGGTGACCAGGCCCAGGTAACGGCCGACGCCGTGATCAATGTGCACCACCGGTGAGCCTTCGCGCAGTTCGGTGAGGTTCTTGATCACGTTGTCGCCGCCGTCGCGCGACTTCTCGCGGCGACGGCGTTGCATGACGCGCTGGCCGAACAGCGGGCTTTCTGCGATCAGCGCCAGCTCATCGAGCAGCAAACCTTCATCCAGCGGCGCGATGCAGATGCCTAAGCGCTCTTTACTGGCGGCAAACGTTGGCCAGCCGTCGACTTCCTTCGGCTTGAGCTTGAGGCGGGCGAGCAGTTCCAGCAGCACTTCACGGCGGCCGGCCGATTCGGCGCAAAACAGCACGCGGCCCGGGTACTCCTCGATAAAGCGGCGCAGGGCGGCCAGCGGTTCACCGGCCTTGGCCTGAATGGCCAGATCGGGCAGGGCGCGGGCATTGAAGCGGGTGCGGCCGACGCCTTCTTCGATGTCATCCTGGCTGACCACCACGCGCGGCCAGTTTTTCAGGCGGGCAAAGCAGTCTTCTACCGGCAGGAAAATATCACCCGGCGGCAGCAGTGGGCGCTCCGGGTCAACGCGGCGGTCTTCATAGCGGCTGCGTGCGTCTACCCAGAACTGCTCGGCGGCTTTCTCGATGCCCGGCAGGGAAAACACCTGAGTGTCTGCAGGCAGGTAGTCAAAGAGCGTGGCGGTTTCTTCAAAAAACAGCGGCAGGTAGTACTCGATACCGGCCGGGGTGATGCCGGTGCTCAGGTCCTGATAGATCGGGCAGCGGCGAAAGTCCACATCAAAGCGCTCACGAAAGCGTCCGCGAAAATCGGTAACGGCTTTCTTTTCCAGCGGAAACTCGCGCGCCGGCAGCAGCTTGACCGAGTCAACTTTATCGATGGAGCGCTGACTTTCCGGATCAAAGGTGCGCAGTGTTTCGATTTCATCATCGAACAGGTCGATGCGGTAGGGCTGACCGCTGCCCATCGGGAACAGGTCGATCAGTGCGCCGCGCACGGCAAACTCGCCATGTTCATAGACCGTATCGACGCAGCGGTAACCGGCGGCTTCGAGGTTGCCGCGCATCTGATTGACGTCCACCTGCTGGCCTACCTGCAGCACCAGACTGCTGCCCAGCAGAAAGCGCTTGGGCGCCAGACGATGTAGGGCTGTAGTGATCGGGACTACCAGGACGCCGTGTTTCAGCTCAGGCAGGCGATAGAGTGCCGCGATACGCTGGGAAATGATGTCCTGATGCGGTGAAAACAGGTCGTAGGGCAGGGTTTCCCAGTCGGGGAAATGCAGCACGGGCAAATCCGGAGCGAAAAAGCTCAGCTCTTCTTGCAGGCGCTCGGCACTCTGGCTGTCGGCTGTCAGCAGCAGGGTAAAACGCTTGGCATGGCTGGCGGCTTCGGCAATGGCCAGGCTCAGCGCAGCTCCGGGGAGGTTGCCCCAGTGTTGTTTCCCGGCAGTCGCGGGCAGGGACGGTAGGCGCAGTACGGACGCGGTCGGCACAGACACAGGCGGCTCACGGTCAAGACACAAGGTCGGCGATTGTAGCGGGCGTTGATGCTCGGTGTCAGTTACGACAGTCGTGCATTGCTCATGCTTGCGCTCGCCGTCATAATGTAGCCCCTTTTTTCAGCCCCTACATGTGGAAGGTACTGCCCGTGACTCAGAAGCCCGACCAGTGTCTCGGTGAGTGGATCGATCGAGAAGCCCTTGCGGAAGCCATGATTCCGATGATTGGCCAGCTCTACCGTAACAACAACGTGGTCACCTCGATCTACGGCCGCGGTCTGATCAACCGCTCGGTGATCGATATTCTCAAGGCCCACCGCTTCGCGCGCCACCGTCTGGTGGGTGACAGCGAATTGTCGGTGCACGATACCTTCCCGGTCCTCAAAGCCATGACCGAGCTCAAGCTGGGCGCCGCATCCGTGGACCTCGGCAAGATGGTCAGCAAGTTCAAGACCGATGGCCAGAACCGCAGCATCGAACAGTTCGTCAAGGATGAACTGGTTGAAGTGGTGGGCAAGCAGAACGGTGAAGCCCGCGAAGGCACTGACGTGGTGCTGTATGGCTTCGGTCGTATCGGCCGCCTGCTGGCACGCATCCTGATCGAGAAAACCGGTGGCGGCGACGGCCTGCGTCTGCGTGCCATCGTTGTGCGCAAAGGTGCCAGCAATGACCTGGTCAAGCGCGCCAGTCTGCTGCGTCGTGATTCGGTACATGGCAAGTTCGACGGCACCATCACTATCGACGAAGAGAACAACACCCTGACGGCCAATGGCAATCTGATCCAGGTGATCTACGCCAAGGACCCGAAAGAAGTCGACTACACCCAGTACGGCATCAAGAACGCCCTGCTGGTCGACAACACCGGTGTGTGGCGTGATGCCGACGGCCTGGGCCAGCACCTGGCTTGCCCGGGTGTTGACCGCGTAGTGCTGACTGCGCCTGGCAAGGGCGCGCTGAAAAACATCGTGCACGGCATCAACCACGGCGAAATCACCGCAGATGACAAAATCATCTCGGCGGCTTCCTGCACCACCAACGCCATCGTGCCGGTGCTGAAAGCGGTGAATGATCAGTACGGCATCGTCAACGGTCACGTTGAAACCGTGCACTCGTACACCAACGACCAGAACCTGATCGACAACTTCCACAAGGGCGATCGCCGTGGTCGTAGCGCGCCGCTGAACATGGTAATCACCGAGACCGGTGCCGCCACTGCAGCTGCCAAGGCGCTGCCTGTGTTGAAGGGTAAACTGACCGGCAACGCCATTCGTGTGCCGACGCCGAACGTGTCGATGGCCATTCTCAACCTGAACCTTGAGAAAGCCACCACCCGCGAAGAGATCAATGAGTACCTGCGCCAGATGGCCATGCACTCGGATCTGCAGAAGCAGATCGACTTCGTGCAGTCGCAGGAAGTGGTGTCCACCGACTTCGTCGGTTCGCGCCACGCCGGTGTGGTCGATGCTGAAGCCACCATCTGCAATGACAACCGCGTTGTGCTGTACGTGTGGTACGACAATGAATTCGGTTACAGCTGCCAGGTGGTGCGTGTGATGGAAGATATGGCTGGGGTCAACCCGCCGGCTTTCCCGCGCTAAGCGCAGGTCGCATAAAAAACGGGAGCCTCGGCTCCCGTTTTTTATTCGCGAGATTTACCGGGCTCGTCAGCCAGCAGGCTGGTGCGCAGACTGTCGGACAGGCCGTTAGGCGACAGCCAGATGCCCAGGTAGGCCTTGGCCAGCTCCTTGTCCTGGCTAGCGAAGGCGGTCTTACCGTTCACTTCCAGGGTGAGGCCGCTTTCGATGTTGAAGTTCAGGGCGTAACGGTCACCCGGGCGAATGTCGCGGAAGGTGGCGTGCAGGGCATCGAGGCCTGGGCGCAGGCGGTCGAGTGTCTTGGCGTTATGTTGGCGCTCAAGCGTGACCCAGGCAGCTTTGATCACGTCTTGGCTGTCTATATTGCGGAAATAGTACAGCTCCAGACGCTGGTTAAGAGGTTGGGTGAATGCCTGGCTGGCGCTGGCTTGGGCCGGTGCGTAGAAGGCTGCCGCGTAAACATCGGCCCACAGGTAGGTGAGCACGCTCTGGTTCTTGCGTTCCAGGCTGTTTTGCGCGAGTTCGCGGGTGGTGGCGAAGTTGGCCTCCTGCAGGCGTTCGCGGGTATTGGCGAACAGGTCGCCGCTGAGTAGCAGTAGGGTGGTGAGCACCAGTAAAAGGCGCATGGCAGAACTCCAGTGGGGGATGGGTGTTATTTCACCTGTTGATCAGCTTCAGTCAATCTGCGATCTGTTGCCTCCTGTTACGTAAAAAGGTCAAAAGCCGGCGCTCGGGTGGCCAGTGGCGGAGGGTGGGCTCTATAATCGGGCAGATTTTCCCCGCGACTGACATCTTGCCCAGCACCTGATCATGCATCGGTGTTGCGTTGCAGTTTTTGCTGTACTGATGTCTTCCGTATTCTAAAAAAGCTTATAAATCAGTGGTTAGGCAAACCTATGATCAAGATAAAACATGGGCTTGACTTGCCCATAACCGGCGCGCCGGTGCAGCGTATAGAAGCCGCAAGGCCCGTGCGCAGCGTCGCCGTCATAGGCTTCGATTATCACGGCATGAAGCCGACCATGGAGGTCCAGGTCGGTGATCGCGTCAAACTTGGGCAAGTATTGTTCTCCGACAAGAAGTCGCCAGGTGTGCAGTTCACTGCGCCTGCTGCCGGCGTAATCAGCGCCATTCATCGCGGTGAAAAGCGCGTCCTGCAATCGGTGGTAATCGATGTTGAAGGTGATGAGCAAATCACCTTTGAATCCTTTGCTGCCTCTCAGCTGGCAAGTGTTGGTGCGGCAAAAGTGCGCGAAGTTCTGCAGCAGTCCGGTCTATGGACTGCATTGCGCGCGCGCCCTTTCAGCAAAGTACCTGCGGCTGATGCTCAGCCCCGCTCGATTTTTGTTACCGCCATGGATACTCATCCGCTGGCCGCTGATCCGGCGGTGGTGATTGCCGAGTACGCCGCTGATTTTGAACATGGCCTGCAGGTATTGGGCAATTTGGCCAAGGTTTTTCTGTGCAAGGCTGCTGGCAGCAACCTGCCAGGCGAGCAACTGAGCCAGGTGCAGACGCACGCCTTTGCCGGTCCACACCCAGCCGGTCTAGCCGGTACGCACATCCACTTCCTGGACCCAGTGAGTGCCAACAAGAGCGTGTGGTCACTGAATTATCAGGACGTGATCGCCATCGGCAAAGTCTTCACCACCGGGCAGTTGTGGACCGAGCGTGTCGTTGCACTGGCAGGTCCCGTGGTGGAGCAGCCGCGTTTGCTGCGTACCCGCCTGGGTGCCAACCTGAGTGAGCTGACGGCCGGTGAGCTGCAATCTGGGGTCAATCGGGTCATTTCCGGCTCGGTGTTGGGTGGTCGTACGGCCCAGGGCGCATTTGCCTTCCTCGGTCGCTATCACCTGCAGGTCTCCTGCCTGACCGAAGGCAATGACCGCGAGATGCTGCATTACCTGCGTGCCGGGGTGAACAAGCATTCGGTGATGAACATCTTTGTCTCCAAATTGCTGGCGGCGAAGAAGTTTGCTTTCTCCACCACCACCAACGGCAGTCCACGTGCCATGGTTCCGGTGGGTAACTATGAAGCGGTGATGCCGCTGGACATCCTGCCGACGCAATTGCTGCGCTATTTGATTGTCGGCGACACCGAGATGGCCCAGAAACTCGGCTGCCTGGAACTCGACGAAGAAGATCTGGCGCTGTGCACCTATGTGTGTGCCGGCAAGTATGAATACGGCCCGATTCTGCGCGACAACCTCGCCCGTATCGAGAAGGAAGGTTAAGTCATGGGTATCCGTGCATTTCTCGACAAGATCGAGCACAACTTTGAAAAAGGCGGTAAATACGAGAAGTGGTATGCCCTGTATGAGGCGGTCGACACCTTCTTCTATCGTCCCGGCAGTGTGACCAAGACCACGGCACATGTGCGCGACGGCATCGACCTCAAGCGCATGATGATCACCGTGTGGCTATGCACCTTTCCGGCCATGTTCTTTGGCATGTGGAACACCGGTTACCAGGCCAACCTGATTTTCGCCAACAGCCCTGAGCTGCTGGCCGCCCAGGAAGGCTGGCGCTTTGCGCTGATCGGCTCACTGGCCGGTTTTGATCCCAGCAGCCTGTGGGACAACTTTATCCAGGGCGCGGCTTACTTCCTGCCGGTCTACGCGGTGACCTTCATCGTCGGCGGTTTCTGGGAAGTGCTGTTTGCTTCGATCCGCAAGCATGAAGTCAACGAAGGTTTCTTCGTCACCTCCGTGCTGTTTGCCTTGATCCTGCCGCCGAGTATTCCGCTGTGGCAGGTGGCCCTGGGGATCAGCTTCGGCGTGGTGATCGGTAAGGAAGTGTTCGGCGGTACCGGTAAGAACTTCCTCAACCCAGCCCTGACAGGGCGTGCCTTTCTGTTCTTCGCCTACCCGGCGCAGATGTCCGGTGATGCTGTGTGGACCGCGGTTGACGGCTTTGCCGGCGCCACCTCGTTGAGCCTGGCTGCAGCTGGCGGCATCGAGAACGTGGTGAACAATGGCATCACGTGGGTGGATGCCTTTGTCGGCACCATTCACGGCTCCATGGGCGAAACCAGCACCCTGGCGATCCTCATTGGCGGTGGTGTGTTGCTGATCACCAAGATTGCCTCTTGGCGTATTGTGACGGGTGTGATGCTGGGCATGATTGGCTTCAGCCTGCTGCTCAATGTCTTGGGCTCCAATACCAACCCGATGTTTGCCATGCCTTGGTATTGGCACTTGGTTGTGGGCGGTTTCGCCTTCGGTATGTTGTTCATGGCAACCGACCCGGTGTCGTCGTCCATGACCAACACCGGCAAATGGATCTTTGGTGCCTTAATCGGTGTGATGGTGGTGATGATCCGCGTGATCAACCCGGCCTTCCCGGAGGGTATGATGCTGGCGATCCTGTTCGCCAACCTGTTCGCACCGCTGATCGACCACTTCGTCGTTCAAGCCAATATCAAGCGGAGGCTGGCACGCAATGTCTAGTCAAAAAGAATCCACCGTCCGTACCTTGGTGGTGGCCCTGTTGGTCTGCCTGGTGTGTTCGATTTTCGTCGCCGGCGCCGCCGTGGCGCTGAAGCCGACCCAGGTGGAAAACCGTCAGCTGGACAAGCAGCGCAGCATTCTGGCCATTGCCGGGCTGGGCGATTCAGGCATGAGCGCTGCGCAGGTCAAGGCATTGTTTGCTGAGCGGATCAGCGCCCGCGTGGTCGATCTGGACAGCGGTACTTTTAGCGACGCTCAGGACCCGCTGACCTTCGACCCGTTGAAAGCCTCCAAAGACCCGAAACTGTCTGAGGCCCTCAGCAGCGCCGAGGATATTGCCTCGATCAAGCGGCGTGAGCGTTTCACCACCGTCTATCTGGTTGAGCAGGACAGCAAATTGCAGACCGTGATTCTGCCCGTGCGTGGTTACGGCCTGTGGTCGACTCTGCATGGCTTTATGGCGCTGCAGGGCGACCTGAACACCGTGGCAGGCTTCGGCTTCTACCAGCACGCGGAGACACCGGGTCTGGGCGGGGAAGTGGACAACCCGAAGTGGAAGAGCCTGTGGCTGGGCAAGACCCTGTTTGACGACAAGGGCGAGCTGGCCATCCAGATCATCAAAGGTAACGTCGATGCGCAGAGCGCACAGGCCACCCATCAGATCGATGGTCTGGCGGGTGCAACCCTCACCAGCAATGGTGTGAATAACCTGCTGCACTTCTGGCTCGGGGAGAACGGTTTTGCCCAGTTCCTCGCCAATCTGCAAAAAGGGGAGGCTTGATCATGTCGCAGCCGACTATTAAAGAAGTTCTGCTTAACCCGATTTTCAACAACAACCCCATCGGTTTACAGATTCTCGGTATCTGTTCTGCACTGGCAGTCACTTCGAACCTGAAAACCGCGTTGGTGATGTCGATTGCCCTGACCCTGGTAACCGGCTTTTCCAACCTATTCATTTCGATGATTCGCAGCCAGATTCCCAGCTCGATTCGCATGATCGTGCAGATGGTGATCATCGCGTCACTGGTGATCGTGGTCGATCAGGTGCTCAAGGCCTTTGCTTTCAGCCTGTCCAAACAGCTCTCGGTGTTTGTCGGCCTGATCATCACCAACTGCATCGTGATGGGCCGTGCCGAGGCCTTTGCCATGCAGAACCCGCCCGTGCTGTCGTTCTTCGACGGTATTGGTAACGGTCTGGGCTACAGCGCCATGCTGATCGTGTTGGGTATCGTGCGCGAGCTGTTCGGTGCGGGCAAATTGATGGGCTACGAGATCATTCCGGTGATCAACGACGGTGGCTGGTATCAGCCCAATGGCTTGCTGCTGCTGCCGCCTTCGGCATTCTTCCTGATCGGGCTGTTCATCTGGGCCTTGCGTGCCTGGAAGAAAGACCAAGTCGAGAAACCGAGCTTCAAAATGGCGCCTCAGGTATCTAATAAGGAGGCCTACTGATGGAGCATTACCTCAGCTTGCTGGCCAAGGCGGTGTTCGTTGAGAACATGGCCCTGGCATTCTTCCTCGGCATGTGCACCTTCATCGCCATCTCCAAGAAGGTTGAAACGGCGATTGGCCTGGGTATCGCTGTCGTTGTGGTGCAAGTCATCACCGTGCCGGCAAATAACCTGATTTACACCTACCTGCTGAAAGACGGTGCGCTGGCCTGGGCGGGTTTGCCGGAAGTGGACCTGAGCTTCCTTGGGCTGCTCAGCTACATCGGGGTGATCGCGGCGATTGTGCAGATCCTTGAGATGCTCTTGGATAAGTACGTCCCGAGTCTGTACAACGCCCTGGGCGTGTTCCTGCCGCTGATCACTGTGAACTGCGCCATCATGGGCGGTACCCTGTTCATGGTCGAGCGTGACTACAACCTGGCGGAAAGTACCGTGTACGGCTTCGGCTCCGGTCTGTCCTGGGCGCTGGCGATTGCTGCTCTGGCGGGGATTCGTGAGAAGCTCAAGTACAGCGATGTGCCGGAAGGCCTGCAGGGGCTGGGCATCACCTTTATCACCATCGGTCTGATGTCTCTGGGCTTTATGTCCTTCTCTGGTGTGCAGTTGTAAGGACGGATGCCTAGATGATTACTAACGAGATTTTTATCGCAATCGGCATGTTCACCGGCATTGTGCTGGCGTTGGTGCTGGTCATTCTTGCTGCGCGCGCCAAGCTGGTTTCCAGCGGTGACGTGAGCATCGAGATCAATGGCGAGAAGACCATTGTCGTGCCGGCTGGCGGCAAGTTGCTGCAGACCCTGGCGGCCAACAACATCTTCCTGTCGTCGGCCTGTGGTGGTGGCGGTACCTGCGCACAGTGCCGGTGTGTGGTGGAAAGCGGCGGTGGCGAAATGCTGCCGACCGAAGAAGCCGCATTCACCCGTCGTGAAGCCAAGGCTGGCTGGCGCCTGTCCTGCCAGACCCCGGTCAAGCAGGACATGAAGATCGACGTGCCGGAAGAAGTGTTCGGCGTGAAGAAGTGGGAATGCACGGTTGAGTCCAACCCCAACGTGGCCACCTTCATCAAGGAATTGACCCTGAAACTGCCGCCAGGCGAGAACGTTGACTTCCGCGCCGGTGGCTATGTGCAGCTGGAATGCCCACCGCACGAGGTGCATTACAAGGATTTCGACATTCAGCCGGAATATCGTGGCGACTGGGACAAGTTCAACCAGTGGAAGTACGTATCCAAGGTCGAGGAGACCGTGATCCGTGCCTACTCCATGGCCAACTACCCCGAAGAAGTCGGTCTGGTGAAGTTCAATATCCGTATCGCTTCGCCACCTCCGGGCAAGGACGACTTGCCGCCAGGCAAGATGTCTTCCTGGGTGTTCAGTCTCAAACCGGGTGACAAGGTCACCGTGTACGGGCCGTTTGGTGAGTTCTTCGCCAAGGACACCGATGCCGAGATGATCTTTATCGGCGGTGGTGCGGGTATGGCGCCAATGCGTTCGCACATCTTCGACCAGCTCAAACGCCTCAAGTCCAAACGTAAGATCAGCTTCTGGTACGGTGCACGCTCCATGCGCGAGGCGTTCTACGTTGAAGAGTACGATCAGCTGCAAGCGGAAAACCCGAACTTCCAATGGCACCTGGCACTGTCCGACCCGCAGCCGGAAGATAACTGGAGCGGCCTCAAGGGCTTCATCCACAACGTGCTGTACGAGAACTACCTGAAGGACCACCCGGCTCCGGAAGAGTGTGAGTTCTACATGTGTGGCCCGCCCATGATGAACGCCGCTGTGATCAAGATGTTGGTCGAGCTGGGTGTGGAGGAGGAGAACATCCTGCTCGACGACTTCGGAGGCTGATCATGAACAATGCGGTACTACGGCCCGTTATCGCTGTCAGCCTGCTGGCAGCCCTAACGGGCTGCTGGTTTTCAGAGCGAATAGAAGAGTTCGGTGGCCCGACCATGGGGAGCACCTACTCGATCAAGTACGTGCGCAGTGACGGCGCTCCAAGCCTTGACCAGCTCAAACATGAAACCGATGCGATCCTCAGCGAAGTCGATCAGCAGATGTCGACCTACCGTGATGACTCGCTGATCGAACAGTTCAACCAGGCACCTGCAGGCACCTGCCAGACCATGCCAGCACCGGTGCTGGAGTTGGTCGAGGCCGGACGCATCCTCAATGAGCAGAGTCAGGGCGCGTTCGACCTGACCTTGGAGCCCTTGCTCAACCTCTGGGGGTTCGGTCCTCAAGGCCGCGCAGAGCAGGTGCCGACTGCCGAGCAGCTGGCCGCAGCGCGTGCCCGCACGGGGATGCAGTACCTGCGGCGTGACGGGCAGCAACTGTGCAAGGAAATCAACCTGCAGGTCGATTTCAATAGCATCGCTGCCGGCTATACCGTGGACCGGATCGCGCAGCGTCTGACTGAGCTGGGAGTCAAAAGTTACTTGGTTGAAGTCACGGGTGAGCTCAAGGCCGCTGGTATCAAGCCGGATGGGCAGCCCTGGCGCATCGGCCTTGAAGCTCCGCAGGAAGGTGAGCGGGTGGCTCAGCGGATTCTGGCACTGGATGGCTACGGCATTTCCACTTCAGGTGATTACCGCAATTACTTCGAGGAGAATGGCCGGCGCTATTCGCACACCCTTGATCCGTTGACGGCCGCGCCGATCACCCACACCCTGGCAGCTGTCACGGTGGCCGATAAATCGACCCTGCGCGCCGATGGCTTGTCTACATTACTTATGGTGATGGGCACCGAGCGTGGCCTGGTATTTGCTGAACGTATGGGTATCGCCGCGTTTTTCGTGACCCGCGAAGGCGACGCCTTCGTCACACAGGGCACTCAGGCTTTCGAGCAGCTGTTTGCCGCAGGAGAAGAGCAATGACATTCGTGGTGGTTTTTCTGGTCATGGTGCTGGTCGTCGGCATGATGGCGGTGGGTGTGATCATGGGGCGCAAGCCGATTGCCGGTTCCTGCGGCGGCATCGCCAACCTGGGTATCGAGAAAGAATGCTCAATCTGTGGCGGTAGCCGCGAGAAATGCGAAGAAATCAACAGCGATCCGCAGGCCAAGGCAGAGTCCCTGGCGTACGACGCGACCAAACGCTAATCGCCCTGCGGCCGCCGAAGGGCTAGGCTTGCAGCTAAGAACCTGTTCACGATCTGCTGCGCGTCGGCGCTACTGCGTTAAAAACAAGCTCGGAATGCTCATTTACAGCTCGTAAACTCTGCTTCCTTGCTTGTTTTTGCCTTGTAACGCTCTAGCTCGCAAGATCGTGAGTAGCCTCTAACGCATTGATTGTCAGGCTGCGTGCGCAGCACTGGCCCTGCCGAGAGTACGGAACAAGTGCTCCGGTGTGATCTGAAGGAGTAAACATGGCGGTCTACAACTACGACGTGGTGGTGCTGGGTTCCGGCCCCGCGGGTGAAGGCGCGGCGATGAACGCAGCCAAGGCCGGGCGCAAGGTGGCCGTGGTCGACAGCCGCCGCGAAGTCGGCGGCAACTGCACCCACCTGGGCACCATTCCGTCCAAGGCGCTGCGCCACTCGGTGCGGCAGATCATGCAGTTCAACACCAACCCGATGTTCCGCCAGATCGGCGAGCCGCGCTGGTTTTCATTTCCCGATGTGCTGAAAAGCGCCGAGCGGGTGATTGCCAAGCAGGTGAGTTCGCGCACCGGCTACTACGCGCGTAACCGAATAGATGTGTTTTTCGGTACCGGCAGTTTCGCCGACGAGCGTACTGTTGAAGTGGTGTGCGCCAATGGTGTGGTGGAAAAGCTGGTGGCCAAGCAGATCGTTATCGCCACCGGTTCGCGCCCGTATCGCCCGGCTGATGTGGATTTTCGCCATCCGCGGATCTATGACAGTGACACCATCCTCAGCCTGACCCACACGCCGCGCCGCATCATCATTTATGGTGCCGGGGTTATCGGCTCCGAGTACGCCTCGATCTTCAGCGGTCTGGGGGTACTGGTCGACTTGATCGACAACCGTGATCAGCTGCTGAGCTTCCTTGATGCGGAAATCTCCGATGCGTTGAGTTACCACCTGCGCAACAACAACGTGCTGATTCGTCACAACGAAGAATACGAAAGTGTTGAAGGACTGGAGAACGGGGTGATCCTGCACCTCAAGTCCGGCAAGAAGATCAAGGCCGATGCCTTTCTCTGGTGCAACGGCCGTACCGGCAATACCGATCAGCTGGGGTTGGAGAATATTGGCATCAAGGTCAACAGTCGCGGCCAGATTGATGTCGACCAGAACTACCGCACCCCGGTGTCGAATATCTATGCCGCTGGTGATGTGATCGGCTGGCCGAGTTTGGCCAGTGCGGCTGCTGATCAGGGCCGTTCGGCGGCGGGCAGCATTGTCGACAATGGCAGCTGGCGTTTTGTTGATGATGTGCCGACCGGCATTTACACCATTCCGGAGATCAGCTCGATCGGCAAAACCGAGCGCGAGCTGACCCAGGCCAAGATCCCCTATGAAGTAGGCAAGGCGTTCTTCAAGGGCATGGCCCGTGCGCAGATTTCCCATGAGCCGGTGGGCATGCTGAAGCTTCTCTTCCATCGGGAAACCCTGGAAGTACTCGGCGTGCACTGCTTCGGTTACCAGGCCTCGGAGATTGTGCATATCGGCCAGGCGATCATGAACCAGAAGGGGGAGGCCAATACCATCAAGTATTTCGTCAACACCACCTTCAACTACCCAACCATGGCGGAGGCCTATCGGGTGGCGGCGTTCGACGGCCTCAACCGGCTTTTTTGAGCGGCACCGGCCGGCAGCCTGAGCCGGTCGGGGAGGCAGGCTGGGTAGTGGCTTCCGAGTGGCACTGGCCGAATCGGGAGAGCTTCTAGCCTCTCAGGCGGCAGCAACGAAAAACCGGCCCATGGGCCGGTTTTTTCATGCGTGTGGGTGACACGGGGCTACCCGCTTAGCGTGGCCACTGCCAGGCCGGGGAAGTCAGTGATGATGCTGTCCACGCCGAAGTCCGCCAGGCGGCGCATCAATGCCGGTTCATTGACCGTCCATACCGAGACATGCAAGCCCGCTTTCTGGGCTTTGAGCAGGCGCTCCGGGGTGCACAGCGTCCAGTTCAGCGCGAGCAAATGGCAGCCGTAGTGCTTGGCCACCTTGAGTGGGTCGAGCCAGGCGTATTCGGCCACCAGCCCGCGCTGCAGGTGCGGCGTCAGGCGTTGCAGGGCGCTTAGGACTTCACGCGAGCTGGAGGTGACGGTGACCTTGTCGGTCAGGTTGTAGCGCTCAGCCAGCTCGGCAATAGCCTTAACCATGCGCGCCGAACGAACCTTTGAGGCGCTTTTGACTTCCAGCTGCCAGTGCTCGAAATCGCAGTGCTGGAACAGCTCCTCCAGACGCGGGATCGGGCAAGGCGTGACGGCACCGGGGCCACCTCTACGTGCGTCATAGGTCACCAGCTCGGCGGCGTCGTGCTCGACCACTTTGCCGCGGTGGCCGGTGGTGCGTTTGAGCGTTGGGTCGTGAATCACCATCAGCTCGCCATCGCGCGACAGGTGAAGATCCAGCTCGCAGCGGCGCACGCCATGCTGTAGGCACTGCTGGAAACTGGCCAGGGTGTTTTCCGGTGCTTCGCCTTTGGCACCGCGGTGTCCATAAATAACTGTCACTGTTGCTCCTTGTCTGGCAGGGCGGCGCCGGGCTGATGGTGGCGCACGCTGTTGATCACGTGTTTATGCTCGAAGTAGACGCTGAATTCGCGATAGTCCCAGCGGGTGATCGGTGGGTTGCCGACGCTGGGGTGCTCTTCGTCGGCGAGGCCGAATCGCTCCAACACGGCACGCTGTGATTCGCCAAGCTGCGGTACTTGCAGGTTGCTGGTCCCCTGCTGGCCGATGGGTATTTGCAGGCTATCGGCGTGGACGCTGACGGGCATGAGTACGGCGAGAAGCAAAAGCAGGCGGGGCATGATGGCTCGCTATCAGGATTGCAGAGGTTGCTCGCGTGCTTGGCGACGCTCCAGGGCCTGGCGCTGCAGGATATGTCGAGCAAGCAGCTGACGTTGGGCATCGGTCAAGGCTTCGAATTCCGCACCAATTTCAAATTGCTGCGAAGGGAGGCTGCTGCAGTGTACGACCTTGGCGCGCAGCAACAAGCCGAGGGCTTGCGGCATGAGCACCATCTTTACCGCCAAATGCGCGCCAATGACAACCGGCTGGGCATTGTTGAAGCTGACGCCGCCCTCGGACAGGCTGACCTTGCGTGGCGCACCGATGTCGCGCAGCAAGCTCTGCGCCACGGCCTGGCCGAGCAGGTCGATGCGTTTGTTCATGACCTTGAGGTAGCTGGCCAGGGTGCGGTCACGTTCGGTGATGTGTCGCAGCAGGTGCTGCGACTCGAAGTCCATCAAGTGCAGATCGCTGAGCAGGTTGAACAGCGGCGAGCTGTCGTGAAGCTCGTCACTGGCCAGGGCTTCAGCCCCGGAAAGCTGGGTGAATTCCAGTGCGATCGTATCGTCGATACGATAGTATTCGCGGCGATCATCTTCATCTTGAGTCGGCATGGCGAACCCATGGCAGCAGTAGTGGTCGAAGAACCTGTTCAAAGTCTTGCGAGCTAGCGGCATGCAAGGCGAAAAGTGGTTAGGAAGCGCTGTTTACGAATGTAAATGAGCATTCCGAGACAGTTTTCAACGTAGCAGGTCCGACGCGCAGCAGACTTTACCCTGGTTCAGAGTGTAAGGCTGCTCGCCAAGCCCCCACAAGGACGTTTCTTTTTCCCTCGAATCAGCCCAACATGTTCAGACCTCTGTTCGTTTTTATCGGCACGCGCTACACGCGGGCCAAGCGTCGCAACCACTTCGTGTCCTTTATTTCCCTGACCTCGATGATCGGGCTGGCACTTGGCGTGCTGGTGATGATTCTGGTGCTGTCGGTGATGAACGGCTTCGACCATGAAATGCGTACCCGCGTGCTCGGTATGGTGCCGCACGCCACGGTCGAGAGCGCCACGCCGATCAAGGACTGGCGCAGCCTGGCCAACAAGGCGCAGCGCAATCCGCAGGTGTTGGCGGTTGCGCCCTTTAGCCAGATGCAGGGCCTGCTGACCAACGACGGCAAGGTGCAGAAAGTGCTGATCAATGCGGTCGATCCGCTTGAAGAAGCCAAGGTCTCGATCATCGGCAACTTCTTCAAGCTTGAAGACGGTGGCAAGGGTTCGCTGGATGCCCTTAAGCCCGGCGAGTTCGGCATGGTGCTGGGCGACAAGGCCGCCACTAAGCTCGGTGTTGGCTTGGGTGACAAGGTCACCTTTGTTGCCCCGGAAGTCACGGTGACGCCGGCCGGCATGTTTCCGCGCCTCAAGCGTTTTACTGTGGTTGGCATCTTCCATGTTGGCGCCGGCGAGATCGACGGCCACCTGGCCCTGACCCATGTTCAGGATCTGGCGCGTTTGCAGCGCTGGCAGGCCGATCAGGTGCAGGGTATTCGCCTGAAATTCGCTGACCTGTTCGAGGCTCCGCGCACTGCCTGGGCGCTGGCGCAAACTCTCGGCGAAGGTGATTACTATGCCCGCGATTGGACCCGTACCCACGGCAACCTGTACCAGGCGATCCGCATGGAGAAAGCGATGATTGGCCTGCTGCTGCTGCTGATCGTTGCGGTGGCCGCCTTCAACATCATCTCCACCCTGGTCATGGTGGTCACCGACAAGAAGGGCGATATCGCTATCCTGCGCACCCTGGGCGCGACGCCAAGGCAGATCATGGCGATCTTTATGGTTCAGGGCACGGTGATCGGCGTGTTCGGCACGGCGATTGGCGCGGTACTGGGCTGCCTTGCCGCCTTGAACATCAGCAGTGCGATTGCCGCTCTGGAAGGGCTGTTGGGGATCAAATTCCTCAATGCCGATGTGTATTTCATCGACTACCTGCCCTCGCAGCTGATGCTGGCGGACGTGCTGCTGGTCTGCGGTGCGGCATTGATTCTCAGTTTCTTCGCCACCCTGTATCCGGCCTGGCGTGCAGCGCGCACCCAGCCTGCGGAGGCTCTGCGTTATGAATGATCAGGTTATGAGTGATTCGGTTATGCAAGATCGTGCAGTGTTGAGTTGTCGCAACCTCGGTAAAAGCTATGACGAAGGTCCGCAATCGGTTGTAGTGCTGCAGGACCTGCAGCTGGAACTGCACCCTGGCGAGCGTGTGGCGATTGTCGGCAGTTCCGGGTCGGGCAAGAGTACCTTGCTCAATATGCTTGGTGGCCTGGATACGCCGAGCAGCGGCAGCGTCTGGCTGGCGGGCGAGGAGTTGTCGGCGCTGAATGAAAAACAGCGCGGCCTGCTGCGTAACCGCGCGCTGGGTTTCGTTTACCAGTTCCACCACCTGCTGCCGGAATTCACCGCGCTGGAAAACGTGTGTATGCCATTGCTGATTGGCCGTACGCCGATCAGTGAGGCGCGTCAGCGTGCCACTGCGCTGCTGGAGCGTGTTGGCCTGGGCCATCGCCTGGCGCACAAGCCGTCTGAGCTGTCCGGTGGTGAGCGTCAGCGTGTGGCAATTGCCCGCGCTTTGGTCAATCAGCCGGGCCTGGTGCTGCTTGATGAGCCCACCGGCAACCTCGATCATCATACCGCGCAAGGCATTCAGGACCTGATGAAGGAGTTGAGCCGCTCCTCGCAGACCGCCTTTCTGGTGGTGACCCACGACATGGCGCTGGCCCAGCAGATGGACCGCATCCTGCGTCTGGAAGACGGCAAGCTGGTGACCGCCTGATGTTTCGTCCGCTGAGTATCTTTATCGGTATCCGCTATACCGGGGCCAAGCGGCGCAACCACTTTATTTCCTTTATCTCGATGACTTCGATGATCGGCCTGGCCTTGGGTGTGTTGGCCATGATTGTGGTGTTGTCGGTGATGAACGGTTTCCAGAAGGAAATGAGCACGCGCATCCTCGGTATGGTGCCGCATGCCAGCATCGCCGCGGCGCAGCCGCTGGATGACTGGCAGCAGGTTGCCGCCGCTGCGAAGAGCAACCCTCAGGTGGTCGCCGCTGTGCCGTTTGCCGAGCTGGAAGGCATGCTTTCGGTGCGTGGCGCGATGCAGCCGGTGCAGCTTCACGGTATCGATCCGGCGCTGGAGCCGCAGGTGTCGATTATCGACAAGCATATGCAGCAAGGCCGCCTGAGCGATTTGCGCGAAGGCGAGTTCGGTGTGGTGCTCGGTGAGATCACCGCGCGACGCTTCCAACTGCGGGTGGGCGATAAGCTGGCGTTGATCGTGCCGGAACTGAGCAGCGTACCGGGCGGCATTAGCCCACGCATGCAACGCCTCAACGTGGTCGGCATCTTCAAGGTCGGCGCCGAACTGGACAGCTCGTTAGCGTTAATCCACGTCGCCGATGCGGCACATATCCAGCGTATGCAGCCGGGCCAGGTGCAGAGCGTGCGCCTGAAGTTGAAAGACCTCTACCAGGCGCCGCAAGTGGCCGCGCAGATTGTCGGTGAGTTGGGCGCAGGTTACAGCTACGCTGACTGGACCCTGACCCAGGGCAGCCTGTTCAGTGCGATGAAAATGGAAAAGACCATGATCGGTCTGTTGCTGCTGCTGATCGTCGCCGTGGCGGCTTTCAACATCATCGCCACCTTGATCATGGTGGTGGCGGACAAGGGCGCGGATATCGCCATTTTGCGTACCCTGGGTGCGACGCCGGGGCAGATCATGGGCATCTTTATGGTGCAAGGTACGGTGATCGGCGTGATCGGTACGCTGATTGGCGCGGTGCTGGGTATTTTTGCTGCGTTGAATGTCAGTCAACTTGTGGGCTGGATCGAGCGCCTGAGCGGTCAGCAGGTAATGAGCGCGGATGTGTATTTCATCAGTAACCTGCCGTCTGAGTTACTGCTGTCTGATGTTCTGCTGATCTGCGGCGCGGCCTTCAGCCTGAGCTTTCTGGCCACCGTCTACCCGTCCTGGCGAGCCGCGCAGATTCAGCCGGCCGATGCGCTGCGTTACGAATAAGCTACGCTGGCAGAAACCCCAAAGCCGTTACTGAGTAACGGCTTTTTTATGTCAGTGCTGAACGTCTTAGTGAGATTGGCGACGATTTTCCTGACGTTTGCGCCAACTGCGACGCACCCACCAGCGCCAGTAGGCCTGGGTGCCGAAATAGCCCATCAGGGCGAATAGCAAGCCCAGCGCAAGGGCACCGAGATAGAGCGGTTGCCAGTGGGTTTGCAGGACCTGGCCAATCCAGCTGAGGGTGATTTCATCGGGCATTTGCAGGGTTGGGGTGTTGATTAGCCAGGCGCCGAACTTGTAGCTGCAATAAAACACTGGCGGCATGGTAATCGGATTGGTCAGCCAGACCAGCCCGATGGATATTGGCAGGTTACCTCGGGCCGGAATGGCTACGGCTGCGGCCGCGATCATTTGCATCGGCATCGGAATCATTGCCCAGAACAGGCCGATGGCCATGGCGCGTGATACCGAATGGCGGTTGAGGTGCCAGAGATTGGGGTCGTGGATCAGATTACCAAGAAAGCGCAGTGATTTATTGGCCTTGATACTGTCCGGATGGGGCATGTAGCGCTTGAATAGACGACGCGGCATGAAGGCTCTCTGGCGGGTAAACGCGCGAACATTATGCCCCCGTTGATGGCAGCCTGCTTTCACACTTTGTGACAGCAAATAAGCAAAGGCTGATCGATAGGTGAAACGCGGTATTCGACTCATGGAGCGAGTCTATGCGCACAGGAATTTTCGCGCTGGTAGCCGGGCTACTGGTGCTGCGCTTCCTTCCGGCTTTGCCACCCTTGTGGCTGCTGGCTGTTCTGCCGGTCGCCGGCTTGATGTTATTGCCATTTCGCAGTTATCCCATTGCGTTGTTTCTATTTGCCTTCACTTGGGCATGTGTATCGGCGCAATGGGCGCTGGATGATCGTCTGGTGCAGCAAATGGATGCACGAACCCTATGGTTACAGGGGCGGGTAGTTGGTCTGCCTCAATTAGGCGAGGGGGTGGTGCGCTTTGAATTGGAACAGGTGGTTTCCCGTCGTGACAAATTGCCCGCACGTTTGCGCCTGGCTTGGTATGACGGACCGGCTGTGCGTGCGGGTCAAACCTGGCGTCTGGCGCTACGGCTAAAGCGCCCCCATGGTTTGGTCAATCCTCAGACGTTCGATTACGAGGCCTGGCTGCTGGCGCAGCGTATTGGTGGCACGGGTACCGTAAAAAGCGGCGAGTTGATCGCGCCAGCGAGTGGAACAGGGGCCTGGCGTGACCGTTTGCGTCAGCAGCTTTTAGCAACGCCTGCACATGGCCGCGAAGGCGCGTTGGCAGCGCTGGTGTTGGGTGACGATTCGGGGCTTTCGACAGCAGATTGGCAGGTGCTGCAGAACACCGGCACTGTGCACTTGATGGTGATCTCTGGCCAGCATATCGGTCTTTTGGCGGCGCTGTTATATGGCCTGGTTGCCGGCATGGCGCGTCTGGGATTCTGGCCGCGCAGCTGGCCCTGGCTGCCCTGTGCTTGTGCAGTGGCCTTGGCCGGCGCTTTGGCTTATGGGGGGTTGGCAGGTTTTGAGGTGCCGGTACAGCGTGCCTGCGTGATGATCGGTTTGGTGCTGCTCTGGCGCTGGCGTTTCCGCCATCTGGGCGTATGGTTGCCTGTATTACTGGCATTGCTTGCGGTGTTGCTGGGTGAGCCGTTGGCCAGTTTGCAGCCGGGTTTCTGGTTGTCTTTTGGCGCGGTGATGCTGCTGATCCTGACCTTCAGTGGTCGGCTGGGTGCCTGGCCCTGGTGGAACACCTTACTGCGTGCGCAGTGGGCCATGGCCATCGGCTTGTTGCCACTGCTGTTGGCCCTCGGTTTGCCTGTGAGTGCCAGTGCTCCTTTGGCCAACCTGGTAGCGGTTCCCGTGGTTGGATTACTGGTAGTGCCGCTGGCATTAATCGGCACGCTATTGCTGCCCTTGCCTGTGGTCGGTGCTGCACTGCTCTGGGTAGCAGGCTGGGTGCTCGATCTGCTGTTTGAGTTACTCACGCAGTTGGCCCTGTGGCTGCCGGCCTGGTTGCCGAGCGCCTTGCCACTCTGGGCCTGGCTGCTGGTGGCGCTGGGTGCGCTGGTGTTGCTATTGCCGGCCGCCTTGCCGATGCGCAGCCTGGGCGCATTACTGCTGCTGCCCTTGTTGTTCAGCCCGCAGCAGCGTCCTGAATACGGGCGGGCGGAGGTGTGGATGCTGGATGTCGGCCAGGGGCTGGCGGTGTTAGTGCGCACCCAGAAGCATGATTTGCTGTATGACGCTGGACCGCGATTTGGTGAGTTCGATACCGGTGAGCGGGTGGTGCTGCCTTCTCTACGGGCACTGGATGTGCGTGCTCTCGATGTGCTGCTGATCAGTCATGCCGATAACGATCACTCCGGTGGCGCTGCTGCAATCCGGCGCGGTTTACCCGTCAGGCAGGTACTTAGTGGTGAGCCGGATAAGCTGGAACCTGCGTGGCAGGCTGCAGCTTGTGTCAGTGGGCGGCAGTGGCAATGGGACGGGGTGCAACTCAGTACCTGGCGCTGGGAGAGTGCCAGCGATGGCAATCAGTCTTCCTGCGTGTTGCATATTGAAGCCAATGGCGAGCGTCTGTGGTTGGCCGGCGATATTGACGCTAACGCCGAACAGGCACTGCTCAGTAGTGGCCTGGAAATGCCGGCGCAGTGGCTGCTGGCGCCGCACCATGGCAGCCGCAGTTCATCCTCGGCGTCTTTCCTGGCAAAGGTCAGGCCTACAGCTGCGCTGATTTCCCGTGGTGCGCACAATGCTTTTGGCCATCCGCATGCTGAGGTTGTCGAGCGCTACCGGGCGCTGGATGCACAGCTGTATGACACCGCTGTGCACGGTGCGGTGCGGATTCGCCTGGGGGCGTTTGAGCCGGCGCAGGGTTTGCGTAACCATGCACGCTTTTGGCGGGAAAAATGAGAACGGCGGCGGTCGGCGAGGCCGCAGCCCTATGCTAGAGTGGCGCCACTTTTGTGAAGGGGATCTGCCACCGTGTGGGAACTGGTCAAAGCTGGCGGCTGGATGATGCTGCCAATCATTCTGTGTTCTATCGCTGCGGCCGGCATCATTGCCGAGCGCCTGTGGACGTTGCGGCCGAGCCGCATTACCCCACCCAACCTGCTGGGGCAGGTGTGGAAGTGGATCAAAGAGAAAAAACTCAATAATCAGAAGCTCAAGGAACTGCGCGCCAACTCGCCGTTGGGGCAAATCCTTGCGGCTGGCCTGGCCAACTCCAAGCATGGTCGCGAGATCATGAAAGAGTGCATTCAGGAAGCCGCCGCGCGGGTCATCCATGACCTGGAACGTTACCTCAATGCCCTGGGCACCATTGCCGGTATCGCGCCACTGCTGGGGCTGCTTGGTACGGTGCTGGGCATGATCGAAATTTTCAGTTCGTTCATGGGCACCGGTATGGCCAATGCATCCTCGCTGGCCGGCGGTATTTCCAAGGCGCTGATCACCACTGCGGCCGGCTTGATCGTGGCCATTCCTGCGTTGTTCTTCCACCGCTACTTGCAGCGCCGTGTCGATGAACTGGTGGTCGGCATGGAGCAGGAAGCCATCCGCTTGGTGGAAGTGGTGCAGGGTGACCGTGACGTCGATCTGGGCGAGGACAAGGCGTGAAATTCCGGCGTAAACCGCGGGAAAACGTCGAGATCAACCTGGCCTCGCTGATCGACGTGGTGTTTATCCTGCTGCTGTTCTTCGTGGTCACCACCACTTTTACCCGTGAGACCCAGCTCAAGGTTGATCTACCGGAGGCCGCCACTGGCACGCCACCTGAGCAGACTGAACTCAAGCAGCTGGAAATCCTGATTGCCGCTGACGGTAGCTACTCGCTGAATGCCAAGCAGTTGCTGAAAAGTGATCTGGAAAGCCTGATGGCTGCGCTGCAGAAGGAGTCGGAAGGCGATAACAGCCTTCCGCTGATCATCAGCGCCGATGCCAAGGCGCAGCATCAGGCGGTGATCACTGCCATGGATGCGGCCGGCAAGTTGGGTTTTGCCCATCTGCGTATGACCACTATCGAGGCGCAAGCTGCGCCTTGAGGGTTGCCCACTGATGAGCCTGTCCGCACGCCTTACTGCTGCCTGGTACGCCGGTCATCCGGCGCTGGGCCTGCTGCGTCCGCTGGAGTGGTTGTATCGCGCGGTGGTGCTGCGCAAGCGCGCACGTTTTCTGGCGGGTGAGGGTGAGATCTACCGTGCTCCCGTGCCGGTGGTGGTGGTCGGCAATATCACTGTCGGCGGCACCGGCAAGACCCCGATGATTCTCTGGCTGATCGAGCATTGCCGCCGTCAGGGGCTGCGCGTCGGCGTGGTCAGTCGCGGTTATGGCGCTCAGCCGCCGCAGCTGCCCTGGCGCGTGCAGGCTGATCAGGCTGCCAGCGTGGCCGGTGATGAGCCGCTGCTGATCGTGCAGCGTAGCGGCGTGCCGCTGATGATTGATCCTGATCGCAGTCGCGCGGTGGCTGCCTTGCTGGCGGCCGAGCCGCTGGACCTGATCCTCAGTGATGACGGCTTGCAGCACTACCGCCTGGCCCGCGATCTCGAACTGGTGCTGATCGATGCCGTGCGCGGCCTGGGCAATCGCCGTTGTCTGCCCGCAGGTCCGTTGCGTGAGCCGGTCGAGCGTCTCTTAAGCGTGGATGCACGGCTTTATAACGGCGCGAATGCGGACTCGTCGGATGGCTACGCCTTTACCTTGCAGCCACGCAATCTGATCAACCTGCGCAGTGGCGAAGTGCGTCCCTTGACGCATTTTCCTGCGGGTCAGGCGCTGCATGCCGTGGCCGGTATTGGCAATCCGCAGCGTTTCTTCAACACCCTCGAAGGGCTACACTGGCGGTCTGTCGCGCATGCCTTTGCCGACCACGCGCCGTACAGTGCCGAGTTGCTGAACTTCAGCCCGGCGCTACCGGTGCTGATGACGGAAAAGGATGCGGTCAAGTGCCGTGCCTTTGCGGCTGACGATTGGTGGTACCTGGCGGTGGATGCCGAGCCTTCGGCCGCGTTTGTCGCCTGGTTTGATCAGCAATTGCAGCGTCTTGTGCCGCGCGCCTGACTGTTCTGATCATTCGGCGGCCTCGTCCGCCTCAGCAGTTGCTTCCTATCAAGGATCTCCCATGGACCCGAAACTACTCGACATTCTCGCCTGCCCACTGTGCAAGGGCCCGCTGAAGCTTGCTGCTGACAAGAGTGAGCTGATCTGCAAGGCCGACGCACTGGCATTCCCGGTTCGCGATGGCATCCCCGTGATGCTGGAAACCGAAGCCCGCACCCTCAACGTCGACGAGCGTCTGGATAAGTAAATGAGCACTGCCTTTACCGTTGTGATTCCGGCACGCTTCGCTTCCAGCCGCCTGCCGGGCAAGCCGCTGCAGGATATTGCCGGCAAACCGATGATTCAGCATGTCTGGGAGCAGGCGTGCAAAAGCAGCGCCCAGCAGGTGGTAGTTGCCACCGACGATGCGCGTATTGTGGAGGCCTGTCAGGGCTTTGGTGCGCAGGTGGTGTTGACCCGTGTCGATCACAACTCAGGCACCGACCGCTTGGCTGAAGTGGCTACGGCTTTGGGCCTGGCGGCTGACGCCATCGTGGTCAACGTGCAGGGCGATGAGCCGCTGATTCCGCCGGCGATCATCGATCAGGTGGCCGCCAATCTGGCCGCCAATCCACAGGCCGCCATCGCCACCCTGGCCGAGCCGATTGAAGAGGTTCAGGCGCTGTTCAACCCCAATGTGGTCAAGGTGGTCAGCGACAAGACCGGCCTGGCTCTGACCTTCAGCCGCGCGCCGCTGGCCTGGGCGCGGGATGCCTTTGCCAAAAGCCGTGACGAGTTGCCGGCCGGCGTGCCGTACCGTCGTCACATCGGCATCTACGCCTACCGTGCGCAGTTTCTGCATGACTTCGTCGCCTGGGGCCCGTGCTGGCTGGAAGACACCGAGTGCCTGGAGCAGCTGCGCGCGCTCTGGCATGGCGTGCGTATCCATGTCGCCGATGCTCTGCAAGCGCCGCCTGCGGGTGTCGACACACCGGAAGACCTGGAGCGGGTTCGTCGCCTGCTGGGGGCCTGATGCGCGTTCTGTTTGTCTGTTTGGGCAATATCTGCCGCTCGCCCACGGCCGAAGGTGTGTTGCGCCATAAGCTGCGTGAAGCGGGGTTGGAAGGGCGCGTCGAAGTGGATTCGGCGGGCACGGGCGACTGGCACGTGGGTAAGGCAGCGGATCTGCGCACGCGTCAGGCGGCGCAGCAGCGCGGCTATGACCTGTCTGCGTTGCGCGGCCGGCAGGTCAAGGCGGCGGATTTTCATGCTTTCGACCTGATTCTGGCGATGGATAACAGCAATCTGCGCGACCTGCAGCAGCTGCGTTCGGGCAATGATGCGGCCGAGCTGGATCTGTTTTTACGCCGTTATCAGCTGGGACTGGATGAAGTGCCGGATCCTTATTACGGCGGCGCAGCCGGTTTCGAGCAGGTGCTGGACCTGATCGAGCAGGCCTGTGATGCCTTGGTGCTCGAACTCAAGGGGCGCTTATGAGCGTGCAGGTGCGCACTCAGGTATCGCTGAAACCCTATAACAGCTTTGCCGTCGAGGCTCAGGCCAGGCATTTTGCCGAAGCCGAGAACGATCAGCAGGTGCGCGAAGCGCTGAGCTATGCGCAAGCGCGGCAGTTGCCGCTGTTATTGCTCGGGGGTGGCAGCAATCTGCTGCTCACCACTGACGTTGAGGCGCTGGTGCTGCGCATGGCCAGTCGTGGCATTCGCGTACTCAGCGATAACGGCGAGCGTGTGGTGATTGAGGCGGAGGCGGGGGAGCCCTGGCATCCATTTGTGCAGTGGACGCTGGCGCAAGGTTTTGCCGGTTTGGAAAACCTCAGCCTGATTCCTGGCACAGTGGGTGCGGCACCGGTACAAAATATTGGTGCCTACGGTGTTGAGCTAAAGGATCTGTTTGCCGGGTTGACTGCCCTGGATCGTTATAGCGGCGAGTTGCGTGAGTTTTCTCTGCAGGATTGCGCCTTTGCCTACCGCGATAGCCTTTTCAAACGAGAAAGCGGGCGCTGGGTCATCCTGCGGGTGCGCTTTGCCTTGAGTCGCACGGCAGCGTTGCATCTGGATTATGGTCCGGTGCGTCAGCGTCTGGCAGAGCAGGGGATCGGTGCTCCGACGGCGCTGGATGTCAGTCAGGCCATCTGTGCCATTCGCAGTGAAAAGCTGCCTGATCCTGCTGTGCTGGGCAATGCCGGAAGCTTCTTCAAGAACCCGTTGGTATCGAGTGAGCTGGCGCAACGCTTGCGTGCTGAGCATGCCGATCTGGTGGCGTATGCTCAGGCAGATGGACAGGTCAAGCTGGCCGCCGGCTGGTTGATCGAACGGGCGGGCTGGAAGGGCTTTCGTGAGGGTGATGCGGGCGTGCATCGTTTGCAGGCGCTGGTACTGGTGAATTACGGCGCAGCCACCGGGGCGCAACTATTGGCACTGGCGCAGCGTATCCAGGCGGATATTGCCCAGCGTTTTGCGGTGGAGTTGGAGATTGAGCCAAACGTGCTGTAAGGCGTTTGGCGGCAGGCTGCGACCAGCGTATTGATCGCGCTGTAATAAAAGCCAGAACGCAAAAGGGGATGCCTAAGCATCCCCTTTTTATTGCCTGGCGGATCAGACCTGTGGTTTGACCGCTTCTTTATCCTGCTCGTCAGCTTCTACTTCAGTAAACAGTGAGCTTTGCGGCTCCTGGCTTACTTCTGCTTCTACTTGCGCGGCGGTTTCGGCCTTGGGCTCGACGGCTTCGATGCTCGCAGGTGCTTCGGCTGCAGTTTCAACGACGGCTTCTGCAGTCACTTCTACTACTGGTGCAGCCGCTTCAACCTGAACGGCGGCAGCTGGCGTTTCAGCTGCTTCGCGAGCCAGGCGCTCGGCTTCACGCTGACGACGACGCACTTCGCGCGGATCGTTAGGGGCGCGACCGTTGCTGGTCAGCGCGACGGCGGGTGTGGCTTCAGCGGCTACCACCTCAGCCACTACAACTTCGGCAACTGGCTCTGGCGTTGCAACCACAGCTGGTGTTTCCACCGCTTCTGCAGCTGGGGCAGGTGCTACAACTGCGGCAGGTGCTGATGCGCTGTCGCTGACTTCGGCGGCCTGTGCAGGTGTTTCGCTGGCCTCGAAAGCCGGGGTAGCTACTGCTTCTGCTGTTGTGGTTTCAACAACGGCTTGTGCTACTTCAACGGCAGTGGCTTCACGTGGCTGCTCCTGCTCGACAGCTACCGGTGCGGCTGCTGTGGTTGCTGGGACGGCTTCGTCTGCGCCCGTCATAACTGCGGCGGTTACCGCTGCGGCGACGACTGTGTTACCGGCATCGGCCGAAGCCTCTGCGGTTTCTTCGCTGCCTTCGATTGGGTTGCCGTTGGCATCATTCTGGCGTTCGCGACGATTGCTGCGACGACGCTGGCCACGGGAGCGACGGCGTGGGCGATCGCCACCTTCATTGCTGTCTTGGCCATCATCCAGTTGAGCGTCATCGGCGTTCAGTGCCTCTTCGTCAGTGGCGGCTGCAGCTTGTTCGGCACGCGGCTGGCGCTCTTCACGCGGTGGGCGTGGCTGGCGCGGTTCACGTTGCGGGCGTTCGCTGCGGGCTTCGTCGCTGGCGGTGGCGCTGTCGCCCTGAGCCGCATCAAGCGGCTCGCGCAGTTCGCGGGGCTGGCGCTCTTCGCGCGGCTTGCGGTCCCGAGGCTGACGTTCTTCGCGCGGTGGGCGTGATTGACGCACTTCCTGCGGCTCACGAACTTCAACCAGATCACGCGGGCTGCGCTCTTCACGCGGTGCGCGTTCTTCACGCCCGGCACGCGGTGCACGCTCCTCACGAGGTGCGCGTTCTTCCCGCGGGGCACGGTCTTCACGCGGCGCACGGTCTTCGCGTGGTTTGCGTTCGTCACTGCGGCCACCGCGGTTGCGATTCTGCTGTCGACCGTTGCGGCGCTCATCGCCACGCTGTGGACGCTCGTTGGTCTTCTTCTCGATGACGACAGGTTTTTCTTCTTCTTTGCCGGCGAACAAGCTGACCAGTGATTTGACCAGGCCCTTGAACAGACTCGGCTCAGCAGCGGCTACAGGTTGTGCTACGGCGGTTTCTACCGGAGTAGGCGCCGTACGCTGTGGCGCAGTCTTGATGGCTGCTTCCTGGCGAACCAGAGTGCGGGTCGCGGACGCCTGCTTTTCTTCTTCAACTTCCGTTACAGCCATTTCATAGCTGGACTGGCCTGATTGAGCTTCCGGGCTGTCGTCACGGATACGCTGTACTTCGAAGTGTGGCGTTTCCAGGTGATCGTTCGGAATGATCACGATGCGTGCGCGGGTGCGCAGCTCGGTTTTGGTGATCGAGTTGCGTTTTTCGTTGAGCAGGAACGCAGCAACCGGAATTGGCACTTGCGCACGGACTTCGGCGGTGCGGTCTTTCAGCGCTTCTTCTTCGATCAGGCGCAGAATTGCCAGCGACAGCGATTCGACGTCACGGATGATGCCTTGACCGTTGCAGCGTGGGCAGACAATGCCGCTGGTTTCACCCAAGGAGGGACGCAGGCGTTGACGCGACATTTCCAGCAGGCCGAAGCGCGAGATGCGGCCCACTTGCACGCGGGCACGGTCGGCTTCCAGGCTTTCGCGGACTTTTTCTTCTACGGCGCGTTGGTTCTTCGCCGGGGTCATGTCGATGAAGTCGATGACGATCAGGCCGCCGATATCACGCAGGCGCAGTTGACGAGCGATTTCTTCAGCCGCTTCCAGGTTGGTCTGCAGGGCCGTTTCTTCAATGTCGCTGCCTTTAGTGGCGCGCGCCGAGTTGATGTCGATGGACACCAGGGCTTCGGTCGGGTCGATGACAATGGAACCGCCGGATGGCAGTTTCACTTCGCGCTGGAAGGCGGTTTCGATCTGGCTTTCGATCTGGAAACGGTTGAACAGCGGTACGCTGTCTTCGTACAGCTTGATCTTGCTGGCGTACTGCGGCATCACCTGGTTGATGAAACTCAGGGCTTCTTGCTGCGCTTCAATGCTGTCGACCAGCACTTCGCCGATGTCTTGGCGCAGGTAGTCGCGGATGGCGCGGATGATGACGTTGCTTTCCTGATAGATCAGGAAGGGTGCGGTGCGGTCTTGCGAGGCTTCTTTGATGGCGGTCCAGAGTTGCAGCAGGTAATCCAGGTCCCACTGCATTTCTTCGCTAGAGCGGCCAAGGCCTGCGGTGCGTACGATCAAGCCCATGTCGCTTGGCGCAACCAGGCCGTTCAGCGCTTCACGCAGTTCATTACGCTCTTCGCCTTCGATGCGGCGCGAGATGCCACCGGCACGCGGGTTGTTCGGCATCAGCACCAGGTAGCGGCCGGCGAGGCTGATAAAGGTGGTCAGGGCTGCGCCCTTGTTGCCACGCTCTTCTTTCTCGACCTGAACGATAACTTCCTGGCCTTCCTTGAGCACGTCTTTGATATTGACGCGGCCTTCTGGAGCCTTGCTGAAGTATTCGCGGGAGATTTCTTTGAGCGGGAGGAAACCGTGACGCTCAGAACCGAAATCGACGAAAGCGGCTTCGAGACTCGGCTCTACGCGGGTGATTTTACCCTTGTAGATGTTGGATTTTTTTTGCTCGCGGGCACCGGACTCAATGTCCAGGTCGTAGAGTTTTTGCCCATCTACGAGGGCAACACGCAACTCTTCGGGCTGAGTGGCGTTAATCAGCATTCTTTTCATGTAGTACCGTCGGTTTCCGGTGCTGGCGGAAGCGGCGTTCGGCACACACGACTTCAGGGGTCGGTGTCAGGTGCGTCAGGAACGGTCGTAAAGCGTTCCAGTGTCTAGCGGCGATCAGCCAATTGTGCTGGGCCGCGACGGACGTCTCCTGCTCGCTGTGATAACAGAAAGCACTAAGTTCAGGAGGAGGAATCAGCTGTTGGTAGCGGACGAGATAAGGCGTCTTGGTAAAGCGAGCAGCTACGCGGACCAACAGTTGTACATCTCCACCCTACACGTATCGCTGAAACTCGGGTGCCGCTCGCGAAAATCCGCAGCGGGTTAACTATTACCGCAACCGTCCAAAGGGGCTGGTTGCGCATCATGGCTTAAAGGCTTTATTTCCGAGTTATTCACAGCCTTGCAGGCTTTTCATTCGCTGAATAACCCGTCGGACGGCCTCACGTCCCGAATGGATTGCGTTGGTTGGGGATGGCAGTTTTGGCGATCATCCGCTAACCAGGCCGCTTTTGGCGGCTCTGCGACTATAGCAGCAATGATTAAGTGCTTCAATTCCATAAAAATTGTTATGATTGCGCGATGACTAATCCTTCCCCTCCAACCTCCGGCGTTCAGCTGCTCGAGGTTGCGCCGGAACTTGCCGGCCAACGCATTGATAATTTTCTCCGCACGCAGCTCAAGGGTGTGCCGAAAACGCTTATTTACCGGATCTTGCGCAAAGGCGAGGTGCGGGTAAACAAGGGGCGCATCAAGCCTGAGTACAAGTTGCAAGCCGGTGACATTGTGCGTGTGCCGCCGTTGCGGCTCGCTGAGCGCGATGAGCCTGAGCCCTTGGCGCAAGGGCTGTTGCAGCGCCTTGAGGCGGCGATAGTCTACGAAGACAAGGCGCTGATTGTGCTGAATAAGCCGGCCGGCATTGCCGTGCATGGTGGCAGTGGTCTGAATTACGGTGTCATTGAGGCCTTTCGTCAATTGCGTCCCGATGCCAAGGATCTGGAGTTGGTGCATCGTCTGGACCGTGATACGTCGGGTCTTCTGATGATTGCCAAAAAGCGCAGCATGCTGCGTCACCTGCACGAAGCCTTGCGTGGCGATGGCGTGGATAAGCGCTATATGGCGCTGGTTCGCGGTCATTGGGCGACGGCGAAAAAGCAGGTTAATGCGCCGCTGCTTAAGAGCAATCTGCGTTCCGGTGAGCGGATGGTTGAGGTCAATCCTGAAGGTAAGGAGGCTTTAACCGTATTCCGAGTGCTTCGGCGTTTTGGTGAGTTTGCCACGTTGATTGAAGCCAAACCGGTGACTGGGCGTACTCACCAGATCCGTGTGCATGCTCAGTACGCGGGGCACTCGATTGCCGGTGACAGCAAATACGGCGACGATGACTTCACCAAAGAGATTCGTGAGCTGGGCGGTAAGCGCCTGTTCCTGCACGCCTATGAATTGGTTGTGCCGCTGCCTGAAGGTGGCACGATCAAACTCGAAGCGCCTGTGGATGAGGTGTGGGCGAAGACCCTGGAGCGTCTGGGTGCGTGATTACCAGCTGCTGATTTTCGACTGGGATGGCACGCTGGTCGATTCGATTGGTCGGATTGTCACGGCCATGCACTTGGCTGCAGATGTATGCGGTCTTGCGCGCTGCACCGATGATCAGGTGCGCGGGATTATCGGTCTGGGTTTGCCGGAGGCGATTCGCAGCTTGTATCCGTTGCTGGATGATGTGGGTCTTGTTCAGCGTATGCGGCAAAGTTACAGCGAAAATTATCTGGCGCTCGAGTCCGAACCTTCGGCCTTGTTTCATGGTGTGGCGGAGGGGTTGCAGGCTTTTCGTGCTGAGGGTTATCGCTTGGCGGTGGCGACCGGTAAGGGGCGTCATGGTTTACAGCGTGTGTTGGCTGATCGTGGTTGGCTGGATTTTTTCGATTACAGTCGCTGTGCCGATGAAACAGCAAGTAAGCCTGATCCGTTGATGTTGCATGAGATTCTTGAGCAAAGCGGTGTGTCAGTGCATCAGGCGTTGATGGTGGGGGATTCGTCCTTTGATCTGTTGATGGCGCAGCGTGCGGGCATGGATTGTGTGGCCGTGGGTTATGGTGCGCAGTCGTTGCAGGCGTTGCGCGAGTGTCAGCCAACGTTGGCAATAGAATGTTTTACCGAATTGCGCGCCTGGCTGGGTCGGCGTGCGTCTAATTCAGTCAGTTGAGGTGGTTTTGCATGGCAGATGAATGGAAGGCGTCGGCAGCAGCGGCTGATGGCGACGGTAAAAGCTGGCAGTTGCTTGAAAAAACCCTGTTGGCTGGCGTGCAGGAACAGCGTCGTGCGCGGCGCTGGGGGATTTTCTTCAAGTTGTTGACCTTTATTTATATCTTCGGTGCGCTGGCGTTGTTCTCGCCCATGCTGGCGATGAAGAAGGGTGCGACCACTGGCAGTCATACTGCGGTGATTGAGGTGCGTGGCATGATTGCAGATCAAGAGTCTGCCAGTGCCGACAATATTGTCAGCAGTCTGCGCGCAGCCTTTGAGGACGCCAGCACCAAGGGTGTAATCCTGCGGATCAATAGCCCGGGTGGTAGTCCGGTGCAGTCGGGCTATATCTATGACGAGATTCGCCGCCTGCGCGCCGAATACCCGGCGATCAAGCTATATGCGGTGATTACCGACCTGGGTGCGTCGGGTGCCTATTACATCGCCAGTGCGGCGGATGAGATCTATGCCGACAAGGCCAGTCTGGTTGGCTCTATTGGTGTGACGGCGGCTACCTTCGGTTTTGTAGGCGTGATGGAGAAGTTGGGTGTCGATCGTCGCGTGTATACCTCCGGCGAGCACAAGGCGTTTCTCGATCCGTTTCAGCCGCAAAAGGCCGAAGAGACCAAATTTTGGCAGGGTGTGCTGGAAACCACCCATCGTCAGTTTATTGCCAGTGTTAAACAGGGGCGTGGTGAGCGCTTGAAGGATGCTGAGCATCCCGAGTTGTTCTCGGGCTTGGTCTGGTCGGGTGAGCAGGCTTTAAAGCTGGGATTGGTCGATGCGTTGGGCAATACCAGCTATGTGGCGCGGGAAGTGATTGGCGAGAAGGAAGTCGTCGACTTCACGGTGCAGGAATCGCCTTTCGATCGTTTCGCGAAAACCCTGGGTGCCAGTATGGCTGAGCGCATTGCCTTGTGGATGGGGTTCCAGGGCCCGGCCTTGCGCTAGGGTTTAGGTCTGTTGCAAACGGGCCCGGTCATTGATCGGGCTTGTTGCTTTAGGGGATGTCGATACCGTTGGCTTGCAGCATGTCAACCAGGCGAATCAGTGGTAGGCCGATCAGGCTGTTGCTGTCGCTGCCTTCGGTGCTGCTGAATAGACTGATGCCCAGGCCTTCGGCTTTGAAGCTACCGGCACAGTCGAAGGGTTGCTCGGTGCTCAGGTAGCGCACGATTTGCGCTTCGCTGAGTGGGCGGAAATGCACAGTGAATGGCACGCAGTCGGTTTGTTGTTGGCCGGTTGCGCTGTTGAGCAGGGAGAGCCCGGTCAAAAAGGTGACGCTATTGCCGCTGGCGGCCAGTAACTGCTCGCAAGCGCGTTCCAGGGTATGCGGCTTGCCGAGTATTTGTGAGCCGAGTACCGCCACCTGATCTGAACCGATGATCAGATGTTGCGGATGTGTGCCGCTCAGGGCTTGGGCTTTTTCCTGTGACAGGCGGCGTACCAGGGCTTCGGCGCCTTCATTCGCGTGCTGTGTTTCGTTGATTTGCGGAGCGCTCCAAGTAAACGGTAGGCGCAGGCGGTTAAGCAGTTCGCGGCGATAGGGGGAGCTGGACGCTAGCACCAGAGGCAGCACGGCGTTTTCCTTCTTCTATATAGGTTTGCGGGCAGTGAGTGATTCTAGCCGTCGCATCCAGATGCTGGACAGGCCGAATTTCCTTTGACAGCGGCGGGTTGCATCCCTAAAATGCGCCGCCTATGTCAAATGGCCCGATTCCACCTCACGTTGATCCGCGCAAATTAGCCGATCGCAGCGCCACCCTTGAGGGTGACCTGCAGCTTGCAGATTTGCAGCGTCTCTGCGGCCCGCTTGCCGATAACCAAGGCATGGTGCGTACGAAGTTTTCTTTCGAGCGCGACGAGCGTAACGCTGTGGTTTTTCACAGTGAGCTTGAGGTTGAAGTCAAGATGGTTTGCCAGCGTTGTCTGGAGCTGGTCACTTTGCCGATCTATAGCGCGTGTGATTACGCTGTGGTGAAAGAGGGTGCGAATACCCAGTCCGTGCCGCAAGGCTATGACGTGATTGAGTTGGGTGAAGACCCATTGGATCTGCTGGCGCTGGTTGAGGAGGAGCTTCTGCTCGCCTTGCCCATTGTCCCGGCTCATGACCCTAAAGATTGCCAGCAGCCGGCCGGCCTCGAAGAGCCCGAGTCGAGCGAGGACGAGGTAACGCGGTCCAACCCGTTCAGTGTATTGGCGCAGTTAAAGCGTGACCCAAACGTTTAGGAGTTAATTAGTTATGGCTGTTCAGCAGAACAAAAAATCCCGTTCCGCCCGTGACATGCGCCGTTCGCACGACGCTCTCGAGGCCAGCACTCTGTCGGTCGAGAAAAGCACCGGTGAAGTTCACCTGCGTCACCACGTATCGCCAGAAGGCGTTTACCGTGGTCGTAAAGTGATCGACAAGGGCGCTGACGAGTAATCCTTGTCCGCTCCGGTTATAGCGATTGATGCAATGGGTGGGGACTTCGGTCCCCACTGCATTGTTCCGGCCAGCATTGCCTGTTTGGCTGAATCCCCTTCGTTGCACCTGGTCCTCGTTGGCCAATCTTCTCTTCTTGAATCCTTGATTGCTCGCCACCCCGGTGTCGATCGTGCTCGCCTGCGTGTTGCCCATGCCGGTGAAGTCGTGGGTATGGGCGAGCGCCCGGCCCAGGCTTTGCGTAGCAAGCCGGATTCCTCGATGCGTGTCAGCCTTGAATTGCTGCGCAGTGGTGCGGCGCAGGCCTGTGTCAGCGCCGGGAATACCGGGGCGCTGATGGCGTTGTCACGCTATGTGCTGAAAACCCTGCCGGGAATTGACCGTCCGGCCATGGTCACGGCTATTCCGACACAGACGGGTTTCTGTCATCTGCTGGATCTAGGCGCGAATGTTGATTGCAGTGCCGAGCATCTGCACCAGTTCGCCGTGATGGGTTCAGTGGCAGCCGAGGTTCTGGGTATGCAGCGTCCGCGTGTGGCGCTGTTGAATGTCGGTACTGAGGACATCAAGGGCAACCAGCAGGTCAAGCTGGCAGCCAGTCTGCTGCAGCAGGCCGAGGGGTTGAACTACATCGGTTTTATCGAGGGCGATGGGCTCTACCGCGGCGAGGCTGACGTGGTGGTGTGTGATGGTTTTGTCGGCAACATCCTGCTCAAATCCAGTGAAGGTCTGGCGGCGATGATTGCCGGGCGTATCGATGCCCTGTTCAAGTCAAGCCTTGCAGCGCGCGCGGTTGGTGCGCTGGCATTGCCGCTGCTGCGGCGCTTGCAGGGTGAACTGGCGCCAGCCCAGCACAACGGCGCCAGTTTCGTGGGGCTGCAGGGGATTGTGGTGAAAAGCCATGGTGCGGCCGGGCCTGAGGGCTTCAAGAGTGCGATTCGCCGAGCTTTGCGGGAGATTGAAGAAAATCTGCCACAACGTTTGCATGGTCGTCTCGGCGAACACCTGCTTTAGAATGTGACTGCGGCGGGGAGCCCGTCATCCAACTGTCAGTTTGTTGCGCCTGGCTGAGCCTGGCGCGTATTACCGACGATCCCGATCATTAGGAACAGGTTTCCATGTCTGCATCTCTCGCATTCGTCTTTCCGGGCCAGGGTTCCCAGTCTCTGGCGATGCTCGCCGAGCACGGTGCACAACGGCCGCTGATTATTGACACCTTCGCCGAAGCTTCCGAAGCGCTCGGTTATGACCTATGGGCGCTGACCCAGCAGGGCCCTGAAGAACAACTGAACCAGACTGACAGGACGCAGCCAGCGATTCTGACTGCTTCGGTTGCTCTGTGGCGTGCCTGGTTGGCCGAAAGCGCTGCACGTCCTGCATTTGTTGCCGGGCACAGCCTGGGTGAGTACTCGGCGCTGGTTGCTGCTGGCAGTCTTTCGCTGCCTGCAGCGGTCAAGCTGGTCGAGCACCGCGGTCAGCTGATGCAGCAGGCAGTGCCGGCCGGGCAGGGCGGCATGGCGGCGATTCTGGGTCTGGAAGATGCCGATGTGCTGACGGCTTGCGCCGAAGCTGCACAGGGTGAAGTGGTCAGTGCGGTGAATTTCAATGCACCGGGCCAGGTGGTGATTGCTGGGGGCACCGCTGCTGTCGAGCGCGCCATTGAGGCCTGCAAGGCACGTGGCGCCAAGCGCGCGATGCCGTTGCCGGTTAGCGTGCCGTCGCACTGCGCGTTGATGCGGCCTGCGGCCGAGCGTTTTGCTGAAGCGGTAGCGGCAATTGACTGGCAGGCTCCGCAGATTGCTCTGGTGCAGAACGTCAGCGCTGCGGTGGTGACGGATCTGGAAGGGCTCAAGCGCGACCTGTTGGCTCAGTTGTACAGCCCGGTGCGTTGGGTGGAGTCGATCGTCTGCCTGTCTGCACAGGGTGTGACGGATCTGGTTGAGTGTGGTCCTGGCAGGGTGTTGTCGGGTCTGAACAAGCGCTGCGTCAAGGGTATCAACACCCATAACCTGGACACCCCGGACGCCTTTGCTGCTACGAACGCGGCCCTGGTCTGATTTAAGGAGAAACGATATGAGCCTGCAAGGTAAGGTTGCATTGGTTACTGGCGCGAGCCGCGGCATTGGCCAGGCGATTGCCCTGGAGTTGGGGCGTCAGGGGGCTGTGGTCATCGGTACGGCCACTTCGGCCTCGGGTGCCGAGCGTATTGCGGAAACCCTGAAGGCCAATGGCATCGAAGGTGCTGGTCTGGTGCTGGATGTCAGCAATGACGAGTCGGTTGCTAGCACCCTTGAACATATCCAGCAACACCTTGGCCAGCCGTTGATCTTGGTCAATAACGCCGGTATCACCCGCGATAACCTGATGCTGCGCATGAAAGATGATGAGTGGTTCGATGTCATCAATACCAACCTGAGCAGCCTGTATCGCCTGACCAAGGCGGTGCTGCGTGGTATGACCAAGGCGCGTTACGGGCGCATCATCAATATTGGTTCGGTGGTGGGTGCCATGGGTAACGCCGGGCAGGTCAACTATGCCGCTGCCAAGGCTGGGCTTGAAGGTTTTGGCCGTGCATTGGCGCGTGAAGTGGGTTCGCGGGCGATTACCGTAAACGCAGTAGCGCCGGGTTTTATTGACACCGATATGACCCGTGAACTGCCAGATGCGCAGCGTGATGCGCTGCTGACACAGATTCCGTTGGGCCGTCTGGGGCAGGCCGAAGAGATCGCGAAAGTGGTCGCTTTCCTCGCTTCTGATGGCGCAGCTTACGTCACAGGCGCTACTATCCCTGTGAACGGCGGGATGTACATGAGCTGAATGTGACGGATGGCTTCAGAAAACTGTCATAGATGCTGTCTAAAATCCGTTATAAAGCTGCAACAGGTTTATAGACAGATCGTTGAAGTGTTCCTGGGGCACCCCGGCATTCAGCTTGAAATGCTAAAAACCCTTTCTATACACTTGGCCGCAGACCAGCTGCCTGGATTTGTCCAATAGGAGTGAAAACAAGGTATGAGCACCATCGAAGAACGCGTCAAGAAAATCGTTGCTGAGCAACTTGGCGTCAAAGAAGAGGAAGTAACCAACAGCGCTTCCTTCGTCGAAGACCTGGGTGCCGACTCTCTTGACACCGTTGAGCTGGTGATGGCTCTCGAGGAAGAATTCGAGACCGAAATCCCGGACGAACAAGCTGAGAAGATCACCACCGTTCAGGAAGCGATCGACTACGTTACCGCTCACGCGTAAGACGTATTTGTCGGTTCCCGACTCGGAAAAGCCGCACTCCCTAATCAGGCGTGCGGCTTTTCTTTAAGCGCATTCCAAGCGTTGAAAACTAGAAAAGGAGATTGCTGTGTCGCGTAGACGCGTCGTGGTTACCGGTATGGGTATGCTGTCACCATTGGGTAACGATGTGCCGAGTAGCTGGCAGGGCATTTTGGCTGGTCGTAGTGGCATCGGCCTGCTTGAGCATGTAGACCTTTCCGCTTTTTCCACGCGCTTTGGTGGTGCGGTCAAAGGTTTCAATGTTGAGGAATACTTGTCGGCCAAAGAAGCCCGCAAGCTCGACTTGTTTATTCAGTACGGCCTGGCTGCAAGTTTTCAGGCCATGCGCAGCTCCGGTCTGGAAGTCACTGATGCCAACCGCGAACGTATTGGCGTGGCCATGGGTTCCGGTATCGGCGGCCTGACCAATATCGAAAACAACTGCAAGTCGCTGCATGAGCAGGGGCCGCGGCGGATTTCGCCGTTCTTCGTGCCTGGTTCGATTATCAACATGATTTCCGGTTTCCTGTCGATCCACCTCGGTCTACAGGGCCCCAACTACGCCATCGCCACGGCCTGTACCACGGGTACTCATTGCATTGGCATGGCGGCGCGCAACATCGCTTACGGCGAAGCCGATGTAATGGTTGCCGGTGGCGCCGAAATGGCCGCCTGCGGCCTGGGAATGGGCGGCTTCGGCGCTGCGCGGGCGCTGTCGACGCGAAACGATGAACCGACCAAGGCCAGCCGGCCTTGGGACAAGGATCGTGACGGCTTCGTGCTGTCCGATGGCGCGGGGGCTTTGGTGCTGGAAGAGCTGGAGCATGCCAAGGCTCGTGGCGCGACTATCCATGCCGAGCTGATCGGCTTTGGCATGAGCGGCGATGCCTATCACATGACTTCGCCACCTGAAGACGGCGCCGGTGCAGCGCGCTGCATGGCCAACGCGCTGCGTGATGCCGGCCTGAATGCCGATCAGGTGCAGTACATCAACGCCCATGGCACTTCGACTTCGGCGGGTGACAAGGCTGAAGTGGCGGCAGTGAAATCGGTGTTTGGTGAGCATGCCTACAAATTGGCAGTGAGCTCGACCAAGTCCATGACCGGTCACCTGCTGGGTGCAGCCGGTGCGGTGGAGGCGATCTTCAGCATCCTCGCGCTGCGTGATCAGGTGGCGCCGCCGACCATCAACCTGGATAGCCCGGACGAAGGCTGCGATCTCGACTTCGTTGCGCATCAGGCCAAGGCCATGGCATTGGATGTGGTGCTGTCCAACTCCTTTGGCTTTGGCGGCACCAACGGCTCGCTGGTGTTCCGCCGGTTTGCCGGTTGATGCTGAGCTGGGTTGATGGCCAGCCGGCTGAGCTGCTGTCCATAACGGATCGCGGCCTGGCCTACGGCGACGGGCTCTTCGAGACCATCGCCGTGAGTGCTGGACAACCCTCGCTGCTGGAGCGCCACCTGGCGCGACTGGCTGAAGGCTGTACCCGGCTGTACATTCCAGTCGATCTGCCATTGGTGCGCGCTCACCTGCTGGCATTCAGCCAGCAGGTGGGTGAGGGTGTGGTCAAGCTTATGCTCACGCGTGGTGATGGACAGCGTGGTTATGCGCTGCCACAGCCGGTGCGGCCGCGCCTGATTCTGCAGGCTGCGGCCAAACCGGTTTATCCCTCCGCTCATGCCGAGCAGGGTGTACGCCTTTTCCCCTGCGCCACACGTTTGGCGGAGCAGCCTTTGCTTGCCGGTCTGAAGCACCTCAATCGTCTTGAGCAGGTGCTGGCTCGCAGCGAGTGGCAGGACACCGAGCATGCCGAAGGGCTTATGCAGGATGGCAGCGGGCGGGTGATCGAGGGGGTTTACAGCAACCTGATGTTGGTCAGTGCAGGTGTGCTGATGACGGCCGATCTGTCGCGCTGTGGCGTAGCCGGCGTAATGCGCGCGGAGTTGCTGGCGCAGGCGGCTGCGCTGGGTGTTGAGTGTCAGGTACGCGATATCAGCTACGCCGAGTTACTGGCGGCTGATGAGGTCATGCTGTGTAACAGCCTCTATGGCGTGTGGCCAGTTCGCGCTTTGCTTGTTCACGACTGGCCGGTCGGCCCGCTCACCCGTAAACTGCAGGCCATTGCCCGCGATCTACTGGACTGCTGATTCGTGATACGGAAAATCTTGCTGCTGCTGGAAGGTGGCGTGGTGCTGGCTACTTTGCTGGTTGCCTTTGCTGCCTGGCAGCAGCATTCGGCGCTGCATCAGCCCCTGAAGCTGACTGAAGCGTACCTGGTGGATGTGCCGGCAGGTGCTACGCCGGGCGGTGTGCTCAATCGTCTGGAAACCGACGGCATTCTCGAGCAAGCGTTCTGGTTACGCCTGTACTGGCGCTTCAATTTGCGCAATCAACCGCTGCACAGTGGCGAGTATCGCCTGGTTCCCGGCGCTACGGCGCTGGACATGCTCGGTCAGTGGCGGCGTGGTGACGTCTTGCAATACAGCCTGACCCTGGTTGAAGGCTGGAACTTCCGGCAGGTGCGTGCGGCCCTGGCGCGTGAAACGCGTCTTGAATTGACCTTGGGCGAGCTGAGCGATGCTGAGCTGATGAAACAGCTTGGCCTGTCTGGGTTAAACCCGGAAGGGCGTTTCTTCCCCGATACCTACAGCTTTGTGCGTGGCATGAGTGACCTTGAACTGCTCAAACAGGCGCATGCACGGCTGGAACAGGTGCTGGCCGAGGAGTGGGCGCAGCGAGCCAAGGACCTGCCGTACAAAGAACCTTATGACGCGCTGATCATGGCCTCGATGATCGAAAAGGAAACCGGTGTGCCCGAAGAGCGCGGTGAGATTGCCGGGGTGTTCGTACGGCGCCTGCGCATCGGCATGCGTCTGCAGACCGATCCGACGGTGATCTATGGCATGGGTGAGCGCTATAACGGGCGTATTACCCGCAATGACCTGCGTGAGCCAACGCCTTATAACACCTACACCATCGATGGAATGCCGCCGACGCCCATCGCATTGGTCGGTCGCGAGGCGATTCATGCCGCGCTGAACCCGGTGGCGGGAAGCAGTCTGTATTTCGTTGCCCGTGGCGATGGCAGCCATGTATTTTCCAATACCCTTGAGCAGCACAACCGAGCTGTACGTGAGTATCAGCTCAAGCGCCGCGCAGATTATCGTTCGAGCCCGGCCCCTGTAGCGCCCATTAATCAGTAAGGACAGTCTGTGAGCGGTTTGTTTATCACCCTGGAAGGCCCAGAGGGTGCTGGTAAAAGCACCAATCGCGACTACCTGGCCGAGCGTCTGCGTGAGCAGGGTATTGATGTGCTGCTGACCCGTGAGCCGGGGGGGACGCCACTGGCTGAGCGGGTGCGCGAGCTGCTACTGGCACCCAGCGATGAGCCAATGGCTGCTGACACCGAACTGTTGCTGGTATTCGCGGCCCGCGCTCAGCACCTTGCACAGGTCGTCCGTCCGGCGCTGGCCCGCGGCAGCGTGGTGCTATGCGACCGTTTCACTGATGCCACCTACGCTTATCAGGGCGGTGGTCGTGGTCTCTCCGAAGCGCGTATTGCGCAGCTTGAAGCCTTCGTTCAAGGCGCTTTACGGCCTGATCTGACGTTGGTCTTTGATCTGCCGGTGGAAGTCGGTCTGGCCCGTGCGGCGGCGCGCGGTCGCCTGGATCGTTTCGAGCAGGAAGGGCGGCAGTTCTTTGAAGCAGTGCGTCAGACCTACCTACGTCGCGCGGCTGAACAACCGCAGCGCTATCACATTCTTGATGCCGCTCAATCGTTGAGCCAAGTGCAGCAGGCGCTGGATGCACTGCTGCCACAGTTGCTGGAGCTGCAACGTGGCTGAAGCCTACCCCTGGCAGGATGCACTCTGGCAGCAATTGGCGGGTCGTACGCAGCATGCCCATGCCTATCTGCTGCACGGCCCAGCGGGGATCGGCAAGCGCGCGCTGGCCGAGCGCCTGATGGCGCGTCTGCTCTGCCAGAAACCCGATGGCCTGGACGCCTGCGGCCAATGCAAGTCCTGTCACCTGCTGGCAGCCGGCACCCACCCGGATAACTACATCCTGGAGCCGGAAGAGGCTGATAAGGCGATCAAGGTTGATCAGGTGCGCGATCTGGTCAGTTTCGTGGTGCAGACCGCACAACTGGCCGGACGCAAGGTGGTGCTGGTCGAGCCGACCGAATCGATGAACATTAATGCGGCCAACGCGCTGTTGAAAAGCCTCGAGGAACCCTCTGGCAATACCGTGTTGTTGCTGATCAGCCATCAGCCCAGTCGCCTGTTGCCTACGGTGAAGAGCCGCTGCGTACAGCAGGCCTGCCCGTTGCCGAGTGAGGCCATGAGCCTGGCCTGGTTAGCCCAGGCGTTACCGGCGTGCAGCGCTGAGGAACACCGCGAGCTGCTGTTCCTGGCCGCCGGCTCGCCCCTGTTGGCGGTGCAGATGCACGAGCAAGGCGTCAGCGCTCAGCGCGCACAGGTGGTTGAGGGCGTGAAGAAGCTGCTCAAACAGCAGATCGCCCCCAGCCAGTTGGCCGAAAGTTGGAATGCGGTGTCCCTGCAGTTGCTGTTCGACTGGTTCTGCCAGTGGTCGCAGCTGATGCTGCGCTATCAGTTGACCCACGATGAAGAGGGGTTGGGACATGCCGACATGCGTAAGGTGGTGCAGTATCTGGCGCAGAAAACTGCGCAACCGAAAGTGCTGAATATGCAGGATTGGTTACTGGCGCAGCGTCAGAAAGTCATTGGTAAGGCGAACCTCAACCGTGTCTTGCTTCTCGAAGCCTTGCTGGTGCAGTGGGCAAGCTTGCCCGGGCCGGGCTAGAATCGGCCATTAAGTGAATAAAATCAGGAATGCCGCATGAGTCTGCCTCCTAACTTGGGCCCGCGTAACGGAATTTTGTCGCTGACAATCAAGGACAAATCCGTGCTCTATGCCGCTTACATGCCCTTTATCAAGAATGGCGGCCTGTTTATTCCAACCAACAAGAGCTACAAACTCGGCGATGAAGTGTTCATGCTGCTCAACCTGATGGATGAGCCGGAAAAGATCCCGGTTGCCGGCAAGGTGGTCTGGATCACGCCGAAGGGCGCGCAAGGCAACCGCGCCGCAGGTGTGGGCGTGCAGTTCAATGATGGTGACAACACCGCGCGCAACAAGATCGAAACCTACTTGGCCGGTGCGCTGACTTCGGATCGTCCGACGCACACCATGTAACCGGTTTTCCTCCGTATCACGGTGCCCGCTTTGTGGCACCGCTTCTCAAGTGATTGTTACCCATGCTGGTTGATTCCCACTGTCACCTTGACCGCCTCGATCTGGCTGCCCACGGCGGTTCGCTCGATGCGGCGCTGGATGCTGCGCGGGCGCGCGGTGTTGGTCATTTTCTGTGCATCGGCGTCAGTGCCGATAATGCTGCGGCCGTCAAAGGCCTGGCTGAGCGTTATACCGATGTCGATTGCTCGGTCGGTGTGCACCCGCTGGATCTTGAGCCCGGTGCAGCGCCAGCGCTGGACTGGCTGCTCGGTGAGTTGAATCACCCGCAGGTGGTGGCCATCGGCGAAACCGGTCTGGATTATCACTACGAGCCGGAGTCTGCGGCGCTGCAGCAGGCATCCTTCCGCTTGCACCTGGATGCCGCGCGGATTACCGGCAAGCCGGTGATCGTGCACACCCGCGCGGCGCGGGCCGACACCCTGGCGCTGCTGCGTGAGGCGGCGCTGCCGCAGGCCGGCGTGCTGCACTGTTTTACCGAAGATTGGGACATGGCCAGGGCCGCGTTGGATGTCGGCTTCTACATCTCGCTGTCCGGTATCGTCACCTTCCGCAATGCCGAAGCGCTGCGTGAAGTGGCGCGCCAGGTGCCAGCTGATCGCTTGCTGGTGGAAACCGACTCACCTTATCTGGCGCCCATCCCGCATCGCGGCAAGCCGAACCTGCCGGAATATGTGCGTGATGTGGCCGAGTACCTGGCGGTTTTGCGCGGTGTCAGCTACGAGCAATTAGCTGAGCAGACCACGGCCAACTTCAAGCGTCTATTCCCTTTGGCTCGTGTTGTTTAATCACAATGGCTTGATAGAACTGGGCACAAAAAAAACCCGGCCTCTGGGGGATGAGACCGGGTTAAGACCATTAGGAGTAAATCAAGGTACGCGGTCCACGGTACCTTGCCTGGCGGGGCGCTTGGGGGATACGCCGCACACCAGTACTCATCAGTATTGGTGAAGATTGCTGATCGTCCAGGCCGTTTCCCGGCATTCTTAAACGGATTTGGAATACAGGGCGCGCTGCTGAGTCCTCAAGCAGCCGCCAGCTGTTGCAACAGCGCCAGCGTCTCTTCAATAACCCGGGGTTCTGTGTAGAAGTGTGGCGACAGGCGAATGCCCGCACCGCGTTGTACGCAGATCACCTGCTGTTCCTTCAGGTGTTCAAACAAGGCTTGGTGTTGCCAGCCATCCAGGCTGAAAGTCAGAATTCCCGCACGTTGCTGACGTTCAACCGTGCTGTGCAGGCGTGCACCGGGCACCTTGTGCAGCCCATCAATCAACCATTGCATACGTTCCTGCAGAGCCTTCTCGACCTGCGCCATGCCAACCTCTTCCAGCAGTGACAGGCTGGCCTCAAGGGCCATGGCGCCGAGCATGTTCGGGCTGCCGCACTCAAAGCGCCGGGCACTGCGTGCGGGCTCCCAGGTGCTGCGCTGGTAATCGCCGGCATGTTCGAGCATGTGCCAGCCGTATTCATGCAGCTTGAGCTGCGCGCGCAGGTCGCTGCGGCAATAGAACACCCCGAGGCCTTCCGGACCGAGCAACCATTTATGGCCGTCGGCCATGGCAAAGGCGCACTGGCTGGCCTGCACGTCGAAGGGCAGGGCACCGAGCTGTTGGATCGCATCGATGCACAGCAACACGCCGCGCGCCTCGCAGCCCAGACCTAAACGCGGCAGATCCAAACGCAGACCGCTGGCGTACTGCACGGCGCTGATCGCCATCAGTCGGGTGCGCGGGCCACAGGCGGCGAGCAGGGCTGCCTCGGCATCACCCAGATGCAGATTGACCTGTACGACTTCGACGCCCTGCGGGACGAGTGCCTCCCAGACAATTCGGTTGGAGGGGAATTCTTCATCGCTAATCACCACCTGGTCACCGGCCCGCCAGTCCAGGCCAAAGGCAACGAAAGACAGGGCCTCGGAGGTATTTTTCACCAGCGCGATATCCGCGCGCGACGGCGCATTGAGCAGGCGCTGCAGGCGCTCACGCAGGCGGCGCTCGACCTGCAGCCAGTTTGCATAGTCGCGCGCGCCAGTTTGCGCGTTCTCGATGGCAAAGCGGCTGACTGCATCGACTGCCCGTCGCGGCCAGGGTGAAACGGCCGCGTGGTTGAGATAACGCAGGCCGGGAAGTTGTGGAAACTCGTCATGAACGGCGTACATGGTCGGATGATCCGTGCAATTTGTTGGTAGTTAGGCATAATACGCGCCTTCGATTTTTTGACCCCGTAGTCCTTTTATGCATAAAGAACCCCGCAAGGTCCGTGAGTTTCGCCGCCGCGAACAGGAAATTCTCGACACAGCACTGAAACTCTTCCTCGACCAGGGTGAAGACAGCGTGACTGTGGAAATGATTGCCGACACGGTTGGTATCGGTAAAGGCACCATCTACAAACACTTCAAATCCAAGGCGGAGATTTATCTGCGTCTGATGCTCGACTACGAGCGTGACCTCAATGAGTTGTTGCACTCGGCCGATGTCGATCGTGACAAGGAAGCGCTGTCGCGTGCTTATTTTGAATTCCGCATGCGTGATCCGCAGCGTTATCGCCTGTTTGACCGCCTGGAAGAAAAAGTGGTCAAGGGTAATCAAGTGCCGGAGATGGTCGAGCAACTGCACAAGATCCGCGCCTCCAACTTCGAGCGCCTGACTCAGCTGATCAAGGGCCGCATCGCTGAAGGCAAGCTGGAAGATGTGCCGCCGTACTTCCACTACTGCGCGGCCTGGGCGCTGGTGCATGGCGCGGTGGCGCTGTACCACTCGCCATTCTGGAGCAACGTGCTGGAGGATCAGGAAGGCTTCTTCCAGTTCCTTATGGACATCGGCGTGCGCATGGGCAACAAGCGCAAGCGTGAGGGCGATACTCCGGCTAGCTGAGGTATTCAGCGCGTGGATATGCAATCTGCTGCGCTGGCGGCGCCCGTATACTCGGCGCCTACCTTTGCTGGAGACGCGCATGATCGTTGACCATCAGGGCCGGCGCTTTCGCAATCTGCGCGTCAGCCTGACCGCCGCCTGCAACTATGCCTGCACCTACTGCGTGCCCGATGGCAAGCGCCTGGTGGCCGCTCAGGACGAACTCTCGGCCGAGACCATGCTGCGTGGCGTGGCCTACCTGATCGAAGCCGCCGGTATCGAGCGCTTGCGCATAACTGGTGGCGAACCGCTGGTCAGCCCCAAGCTCGAGGCTTTTTTGCGCGGCGTCAGCCAGCTCGGTTTGGCCGATATCAGCCTGACCAGCAACGGCCAGTTGCTGGCGCGCAAACTGCCGCTGCTACTGGAATGTGGCATCCGCCGCTTGAATATTTCCCTGGACACCCTCGATGGTGCGGCATTTCGCACCATTGCCCGTGGCGGCGATCTGGCGACAGTACTCGATGGCCTGCAGCAGGCGCGGGCGGCGGGGATGCAGATCAAGGTCAATATGGTGCCGTTGCGCGGGCAGAATCTCGATCAGGTGTTGCCGCTGCTCGACTACTGCCTGGCCAATGGCTTCGAGCTGCGCTTTATCGAGCTGATGCGCATGGGCCATCTGGCCCGTGACGGCAATGGTTTTCAGCGCCAGTTTGTCGGCATGCCCGAACTGCTGGCGCTGATCGGCAGTCGCTACGACTATGTCCAGGCCCACGCTGCGCTGGACGCCACCGCGCTGCGTTACGCCATCCCCGGCGTCGGCCACTTCGGCGTAATCGCCAATGAAAGCGTGCCGTTCTGCCGCACCTGCTCGCGGCTGCGCCTGTCCTCGACCGGATGGCTGCATGGTTGCCTGTCATCGAGTAATCGCCACTATGTGGGCGATTTGCTCGAAAAACCGCGCCACCAGGCGTTGCCTGCGTTGCAAGGCCTGTTAGTCAAGGCGCTGGGCGACAAACAGGACCTGGCATTCTCTGGCGGTGCGACTGTGATGAAGATTATTGGCGGCTAAGACCGCCACCTGCCTTGAGTGAAGACCATGCAAGATTTCCCCATCAGCTATATCGAACCGGTGTTCCGCCCGCCCAGCGAAGCCCATTCGCTGATCCTGCCGGTGACCAATGGTTGCTCTTGGAATAAGTGCACGTTCTGTGATTAGTTACCCTCAGGAACAGAAGAAATTCCGCGCCCGCGATGAGGCGCAGGTGCTCGACGAGATTCGCCTGACCGGCGAGCGGATGATCGTACAGCGGGTGTTTCTCGCCGATGGTGATGCTCTGGTGATGCCGACGCGGCGTCTTCTGACCATTCTGCAGGCGATTCGCGAGCACATGCCGGAGGTCGAGCGGGTGTCGAGTTATTGTCTGCCGCGCAATCTGCGCAAGAAATCTGTAGAAGAACTCAAGGAGCTGGCCGATGCCGGCCTGCGCATGGCGTATGTCGGTTGCGAATCCGGTGATGATGAGGTGCTGGCGCGGGTTAATAAAGGCGAAACTTATGAGTCCAGCCTGAGTGCGCTGGACAAGCTCGGCCAGGCGGGTATCACCCGCTCGGTGATGATCCTCAATGGTCTGGGCGGTACGACTTTGAGTGAGCAGCATGCGGATAACTCGGCGCGCCTGATGAATGAATCGCAGCCGGAATTTCTCTCGACTCTGGTGGTGAGTTTTCCTATGGGTGAGGCGCGGTTTCGTGAGGGTTTTGCTGATTTTCAGGCGCTCAATCAGCAGCAGTTGTTTGTCGAGGTGGAGCGCTTGCTAAGCGGTCTTGAACTGCGCGACACGGTATTCCGCAGTGATCATGCCTCCAATTACCTGGTGCTCAAGGGGACTCTGGGGGGCGACAAGCAGCGCCTGCTGGCTCAGGTGCGACAGGCTATCGAGCAGCCACAGCAGGCACGGCTGCGCCAGGAGTGGCAGCGCGGCCTTTGAGAACCTGCTTATGATCTGCTGAGCGTCGCCCCTACTGCGTTAAAAAAGGCTAGGCAAGCCACTTGTGGCGAAGAACGCGCTTCAGCGCGACCCGAAGGGCGAGTGAAACGAGTAATGCTCATGTACAGCTCGTACGCTCCGCTTCCACGCCTATTTTGACCAGCCGGAGGCTGTTACCAACGTAGCGCCTTGCATGGCTCTAGCATGCAAGATCCTATGCAGGCTCTGAAACGTGCAGGTGGCGTGAAATCTGCATCTAGGCGCTATCCGCCGGTTTTTTGTCACCGGCAGCGAGGGGGCATGATGCGTAGTCTGTTGTTGATAATGAGCGTGTTGCTGCTGAGCGGCTGCATGAAGGCCAGTGATCTGGCGGACGAGGCGATCTATCAATTGCGCGATGTGGGTGTGCTCGACCACAGCCAGACGCGCCGCGCCAGCCCTTGGCGTTTGCAGGCCGATTCGTTCATTTATATCGCTCAAGGCCACTTCGTGCCGCCGGGTGATGCCTATCCGCGGCCCAATGTGGTGGCTGAGGAAGCCTACAAGGGCTTTATCGAGTATTTCCCCATGGTGCGTCGCGCCAAGGCGCCGTTGGGTCTGGAAGAGGCGCTGGCCGAGGCGCGCGAGGCGGGTGCGCATTACCTGTTGTACAGCCGCTTCGCCTATGCCGATGACCGTATCGGCACGGTGGAGGAGTGGGAAGATCAGGAGGCGCTGGACCGTCTGGGCACTGATCGCGGGGTTATTCAGTTGATGCTGATCGAGACCAATACCCGCTATTTTGTTGATAACACACGTATTCGTAGCCGCGGAGGCTTTCTGACGTTTTATGATGCTAAGCCTGAGGACCTGATCGGTCCGGCGCTGCAGGATTATGCGCGGCGTTTGTTGGGATTGGGGCATTGATTGATGACTGATTCAGGCAAGGCCGGCGACCTGCTGGCGCAAATACCCAAAGGCGAAGGCAAGGGGTTGCCACCGGTGCACCTGTGGAACCCAGCGTTCTGTGGCGATATCGACATGCGCATCGCCCGCGACGGCACTTGGTACTACATGGGCACGCCAATTGGCCGCAAACCGATGGTCAAGCTGTTTTCCACCATTATTCGCCGAGATGGTGATAAATACGTGCTGGTGACACCGGTGGAGATGGTCGGGATTCAGGTGGATGACGCACCCTTTGTTGCGGTCAGCCTGCAGGTGGGGGGTGAAGGTGAAGCGCAGGTGCTGCGTTTTGTCACCAATGTCGAGGATGAAGTGGTCGCCGGCAGCGAGCATCCGCTTCGGGTCGAGCTGGATGCTCTGACCGGAGAGCCCGCGCCCTATGTGCATGTGCGCAGCAATCTTGAGGCGTTGATCCATCGCAATGTGTTTTATCAGCTGGTCGAGCTGGCGGTGCCGCGCGAAATTGATGGCAAGACCTGGCTGGGTGTGTGGAGCAGTGGGGCGTTTTTTCCCATCGGTCCTCAGCCGGATTGACCTGCTTTCTCGGTAGGGGTTGTAATCAACACAATAAAAAAGGCTCCCGAGGGAGCCTTTTTTGCGTCTTACATATTGGGGTAGTTAGGCCCGCCTGTGCCTTCAGGGGCCACCCAGGTGATGTTCTGGGCGGGATCCTTGATGTCACAGGTTTTGCAGTGCACGCAGTTCTGCGCGTTGATCTGGAACTTCTGCTCGCCGTCTTCCTTGGTCACAACCTCGTACACGCCGGCCGGGCAGTAACGCTGCGCGGGCTCGTCGTATAGCGGCAGGTTCTTGCTCAGCGGAATGCTCGGGTCAGTGAGCTTCAGGTGGCAAGGTTGTTCCTCTTCATGGTTGGTGTTGGAGAGGAATACCGAGCTGAGCTTGTCGAAGCTGAGCTTGCCATCGGGTTTCGGGTAGCTGATCTTCTGAGCGTCTGCTGCCGGCTTCAGGCAGGCGTAATCCGGCTTGGTGTCGTGCAGGGTGAACGGAATCTTGCCGCCGAAGATGTTCTGGTCGAGCCAGTTGAAGCCGCCGCCAACCAGCGGGCCAAACTTGTGCAGCGCTGGGCCGAAGTTACGGCTGCGGAACAGCTCGTCGTACAGCCAGCTGGCTTTGAATGCGTCGACATAGCCGGTCAGCTGGTCGCCGCCTTCCTTGCCTGCAAACAGCGCGTCAGCTACAGCGTCAGCAGCGAGCATGCCGGATTTCATGGCAGTGTGGCTGCCCTTGATCTTGGCGAAGTTCAGGGTGCCGAGGTCGCAACCGATCAGGGCGCCGCCGTTGAAGACCATCTTCGGCAGCGAGTTGAGGCCGCCTTTGCAGATGGCGCGAGCACCGTAAGCGACGCGCTTGCCGCCTTCCAGGTACTGGGCGATCACCGGGTGATGCTTGTAGCGCTGGAACTCATCGAACGGCGACAGGTGTGGGTTGCTGTACGACAGGTCGACGATCAGGCCGACTACCACTTGGTTGTTTTCCAGGTGATAGAGGAAGGAGCCGCCAGTGTTTTCGCTGGCAACGATATCCAGCGGCCAGCCGGCGGTATGAACTACCAGGCCTTGTTCGTGCTTGGCTGGGTCGATGTCCCAGATTTCCTTGATGCCGATGCCGTAGTGCTGAGCATCGGCTTCGGAGTCGAGGTTGAATTTCTTGATCAGTTGTTTGCCGATATGGCCGCGGCAACCTTCGGCGAACAGGGTGTACTTGGCGCGCAGTTCCATGCCTGGGGTGTAGTAACCCTCTTTCGGGTGACCTTCGCGGTCCACACCCAGATCGCCAGTGAGAATGCCGTAGACCGCGCCTTCTTCGTTGATCAGTGCTTCCTGAGCGGCGAAGCCTGGGTAGATTTCTACACCGAGATTCTCGGCCTGTTGCGCCAGCCAGCGGCACAGATTACCCAGGGAAATGATGTAGTTGCCATGGTTGTGCATGGTCTTGGGCACGAAGAAGTCCGGAACCTTGGTGGCTTTCTCGGCATTCTTGAGAACATAAATATCGTCGCGCTTGACTGGAGTGTTCAGCGGGGCGCCGAGCTCTTTCCAGTCTGGGAACAGTTCATTCAATGCGCGTGGTTCAAACACTGCGCCGGACAGAATGTGCGCGCCGACTTCGGAGCCTTTTTCGACCACGCAGACGCTGATTTCTTTGCCGGCGTCGGCGGCTTTCTGCTTCAGTCGGCAGGCGGCGGACAAACCAGCTGGGCCGGCGCCGACGATGACGACGTCGAATTCCATAAATTCGCGTTCCACAGGCTATCTCCTACTCAGGGCTCTCTAATTTTATTTGGCAATCGAGCTCGTTCCGTGAGCGATGCTGGCGCATTATATCCAGACCCTTCGGATGGGCCAATACAAACGTTTGTTTGAATTTTCTGTAGGGCTGTTAGAATCTTACTACATCGCTGACGATTGGCCGCTTCGTTGTATTGACCAGTCTAGGTCGTGCGGTCAAGATACGGGCGGTTTTGTGTCTGCCGTTATTGGTCGACTCCCGGTTCCGGCCGGTCTGCAGTTCCCGCCATGTTCGCTTCTGGCGACATTCTTATTCACCGGAGAGTAACGAGGAATCCATGAAGGTTCTTGTAGCTGTCAAACGAGTGGTCGACTACAACGTCAAAGTTCGCGTCAAAGCGGACAACAGCGGCGTTGATCTTGCCAACGTCAAGATGTCGATGAACCCTTTCTGCGAAATCGCCGTGGAAGAAGCTGTACGCCTGAAAGAGAAAGGCGTGGCGAGCGAGATCGTTGTCGTCACCATCGGCCCGGCCACTGCTCAAGAGCAGCTGCGTACCGCGCTGGCGCTGGGTGCTGACCGTGCCATCCTGGTTGAGTCGGCCGACGAGCTGAACTCGCTGGCTGTGGCCAAACTGCTCAAGGCTGTTGTTGATAAAGAGCAGCCTCAATTGGTGATCATGGGCAAACAAGCAATCGACAGCGACAACAACCAGACCGGCCAGATGCTGGGCGCGCTGACTGGCTTCGGCCAGGGTACCTTCGCTTCCAAGGTTGAAGTGGCGGGCGACAAGGTCAACGTAACCCGTGAAATCGACGGCGGCCTGCAAACTGTTGCACTGAGCCTGCCAGCTATCGTGACCACCGACCTGCGTCTGAACGAGCCGCGTTATGCGTCGCTGCCGAACATCATGAAAGCCAAGAAGAAGCCGCTGGAAACCGTTACTCCGGCTGATCTGGGCGTTTCTACCGCTTCTACCGTCAAGACTCTGAAAGTCGAAGCGCCTGCTACCCGCAGCGCTGGTATCAAGGTCAAGTCTGTGGCTGAACTGGTCGAGAAACTGAAGAACGAGGCGAAGGTAATCTAAATGACTATCCTGGTTATCGCTGAACACACCAATGCCGCTCTGGCTCCTGCCACGCTGAACACTGTTGCCGCTGCTGCGAAGATCGGTGGTGACATCCACGTTCTGGTTGCAGGTTCCGCTTGCGGCGCTGCCGCTGATGCCGCTGCCAAAATTGCTGGCGTTGCTAAAGTGTTGGTTGCTGACAACGCAGCCTTCGCTCACCAGCTGCCGGAAAACGTTGCGCCGCTGGTAGCTGAGTTGGGCAAGGGTTACAGCCACATCCTGGCTGCTGCCACCAGCAACGGTAAGAACATTCTGCCGCGCGTTGCTGCTGCGCTGGATGTTGATCAGATCTCGGAAATCATCGCTGTTGAAAGCGCTGATACCTTCAAGCGTCCGATCTACGCTGGTAACGCCATTGCCACCGTGCAGTCTTCCGCTGCCGTTAAAGTCATCACCGTGCGTGCCACTGGTTTTGATCCTGTTGCTGCTGAAGGCGGTTCTGCTGCTATTGAAGCAGTCGGCGGCGCCGCTGACGCTGGCAAATCGACCTTCGTTGGTGAAGAACTGGCCAAGTCCGATCGTCCAGAACTGACCGCTGCCAAAATCGTCGTTTCCGGCGGTCGTGGTATGCAGAACGGCGACAACTTCAAGCATCTTTACGCGCTGGCTGACAAGCTTGGCGCAGGCGTGGGCGCTTCGCGCGCTGCCGTTGACGCCGGTTTCGTACCCAACGACATGCAGGTCGGCCAGACCGGCAAGATCGTTGCACCGCAGCTGTACATTGCTGTCGGTATCTCCGGCGCGATCCAGCACCTGGCCGGTATGAAAGATTCCAAAGTGATCGTTGCGATCAACAAGGACGAAGAAGCGCCTATCTTCCAGGTGGCTGATTACGGCCTGGTTGCTGATCTGTTCGAAGCTGTCCCTGAGCTGGAGAAACTGGTTTAAGCCGGTTTCCCGTCCAGAAAAAACCCGCTCACTGAGCGGGTTTTTTTATGCCTACGTGTTCTTGGTTGTTGCCGCGGCCTGATTCACTTCGTGAGTTGTGCAGGCTCTGCAGAAAGTCCCGGTAGTGTTGTGCGGTCAGCTGTGGACGCTCGATCATCGGTGCATGGCCGGTATCTGCGAGGGTCACTACGCGAGGATCACGCAACAGCGGGCGCATGACATCAATGCTGGAGACATCGAGCACCCGATCTTCTGCGCCCCAGATGATCAGCGTCGGTGCCTGGATCTTCGGCAGCACCGGTTCCAGCGGAATGTAGCGGTCGATCAAGTGGGCAAACACTTGGTCGTAGTGCGCGCTATTGGCGATGGCCTGCTCGGCGAAATAGCCCTTGAGCGATTCTGGCAAGTAGGGCGGTTGTACGAAGATGAACTGCAGCAGGCGCTGAAAGTCCTCGGGGCTTTTCACCACCAGTGGATTGGGTTCCCCGCGCTGCAGTAGTTGCATCAGTTCGCTGGGCTGCGGCGACGTGATACCGGCGTTGTTGAGTAATGCCAGAGAACGGGTTCTATGTGGATAGCGCGCGGCATAGAGTGCGTTGATATGCCCGCCCATGGAATTGCCGATCAGGTGCAGCTGCTCAATTCCCAGCGCATCAATCACGCTGGCCATGTGCTCGGCTTGGGTGCCTACATCGTAGCTGCCAGCAGGTTTTTCGCTGGTGCCGAAACCCGGCAGGTCGAGTGCTATCACTCGATAATCCTGGCTGAAATGGCGGGCAAAGCGCAGCCAGTTGTCTTTGTTGGCGGCAAAGCCGTGCACCATCAGGATGGTTTGTGCATTGCGCGGGCCGCCTTCGTAGTAATGAATGTTAAGATTGTTCACGCTGATCTGTTTGAGGCTGAGTCCGGCGCGTTGCCGTTCGATCAGCTGCAGGCTTGCCAGCTGGGCGGCAGGTGACAGGTAAAGCAGCGCAGTACTCCCGATGAGTATCAGCGCTAATCCTGCAATGAGTTTTTTCATGGCAAGCCTTTATCGCGAATTGGTATTAGTGCGTATTAAGCTAGCATGTTGCTGCTGTTATCCGATCTGCGCTCGCAGTCGCCCATCCTAGGTTAAATCGAGATGTTGCCAATGTTTGAGCGTGGTTTTGTTAAATCATTTCTATTGCTGCTTGGTCTGCTGTTGCCCGTTTTTGCAGCGGCTGCAGGTAAGTGTGAGCGTTTGGTTGCGACCGGAAATCCTGAGTATCCGCCCTATCTGTGGCGTGATCCGCAAAATCCTCAGCAGCTGATCGGTGCCAATGCCGACTTGCTTAAACACCTTGCCCAAGAGTTGGGGGTGGGGGTGGACATCATCTATACCGGACCGTGGTCGCGGGCACAGGATGAAGTCAGAACCGGGCGTGTGGACCTGATTGCTGGTGCATTCCTGACTTTGGCCCGCTTAGAGAGTATGGACTATGTGCATCCACCGTTTTTAAACACACCCAGTGTGGTGTGGGTGCACCGTGGTGCAGAGTTTCCCTATGCTGGCTGGGAGGATCTGCGTAGCCGCTTGGGTGATACGCTGCTCAACAACAGTTTTGGTCAGCATTTTGATACCTATGCAAAAGACAATCTGAGCCTGGAAGGTGTATCCAGCTTGACCCAGGCTTTCCAGAAGCTACTTCTCGGGCGTACTGACTATGTGCTTTATGAGCGTTACCCAGGCCAGGCTGTAGCAGAGTCATTGGCTATTCAGGATGATCTGTTGGTCCTTGATCCGCCTATATCCAGTGAAGGCCTGCACCTTACGCTGTCACACAATTCGGCCTGTAATGATGCTTGGTTACGCGGCATGCTTGCCAAGAAAATGACCGAGGCCGTTGCCGCCGGCTTGCCTGAGGTCTTGTTGCAACGCAATCTGCAGCGTTGGAAAGAGCAACAGCTCAGTCCAGCCTATGCGACTCAAGAAGAGTAGGTAATTTCTGTGATATCCAGACGAATCTGTGCATTTTTGCTGCCGCTCGTGCTCAGCGCCTGCGCAACCGACCCCGCGCCGCATGAACAACTGCGCTTGAGTGAGCAGGCACTCAGTCAAGCTAAAGCAGTAGGCTTGTCTGTCGAGCAATCTGCAACATTGCGCCAGGCTGAAGATAAGTTCGCTCAGGCGCAAGTGGCCATGCAGGACGAAGATTTTAAACAGGCGCGGCTCTTGGCTGAGCAGGCTGAGCTGGATGCGCGTCTGGCCGAAGCGCAGCTGCTAACCGAGAAAAGCCAGCAACAATTGACTGAGTTGAGTAACGCTATCAACCGCCTACGCAAACAACTGGGAGGTTTGCAATGATGAACGCCCGGATAGTGTTTGTGGCGTTGATAAGTTCGTACGGGCTTGCCGGGTGCACATCCCAAGGTGCCAGTCATAAGGCGCTGGAGTCCGCTCACGTGGCCTTTCAGCAGGTGAAGGATGATGCCAATGTATTACGCAGTGCACCCAAAGACCTGATTCGTGCTGGAGAGTCGCTGGCCAAGGCTGATCGACTTTCAAGCTACTGGGGCAGCACTGCGGATGTGGCGCACTACGCGTACCTTAGCCAGCAGTACAGTGCGATAGCTGTACAGAAGAGTGCTCTCAATCTGAATCATGAGCGGGCTGCCAAGCTTGAGCTGGAGCGCCAGCGGCTGCAACTGGCCCTGCGCGAGGCCAAGCTGCTGAGCGTCCAGGATCAGACGAATTGGCTTGAGGAACAAATGGTCAGCCTGGCGACTACGCAAAGTGAGCGTGGGCTGGTGATGACGTTGGGCGATGTACTGTTTGATGCAGGACACAGTGATCTGAAAGCTTCAGCCAACCGTACTGTGCTCAAACTGGTGCAGTTCCTGCGGCTCAACCCCCGCCGCATCGTGCGCATTGAAGGCTACACCGACAGCCGTGGTGATGCGCAGGAAAACCTGGAGTTGTCCCGCGCCCGTGCGCAAGCGGTTGCTGATGTACTTGTTGACCTGGGTGTTGAAGCCCGCCGCATTGAAGTTCAAGGGCACGGCGAGAGTTTTCCTGTTACTGAAAATGCATCAGCCAAGGGGCGAGCACAGAATCGACGCGTTGAGATTGTGTTCTCGGATGAACAAGGGGCGCTCGGCTCATCGCGTTGAGCGGGGGCTTTAGCACAAAGCGTCAGGTTTCTTTTTTATACGAGACCTAGCATAGCCGGCAGCATCATAGTGATACTGCCGTTGTGCAGACGTTAGTGCAGCGGAAGCTCAACGCCTTTGAACAATTCCTCCAGTTCTACCCTGCTGTGGCACTGTACCGCTTTGGCCATCACTTCGCGGGTGAGATGGGGGGCAAATCTCTCGATAAAGTCACACATAAAGCCACGCAAGAAAGTGCCACGGCGAAAGCCGATCTTGGTGACGCTGGCTTCGAACAGATCGCCTGCATCCAGCACGACGAGATCTGGGTCGATTTTAGGGTCAATCGCCATCTTGGCCACGATGCCCACCCCCAACCCCAGTCGCACGTAGGTCTTGATGACGTCAGCATCAGCTGCTGTGAACACGACCTTAGGCGCGAGCCCTCGATGGCTGAATGCTTCATCCAGTTTGGAGCGGCCCGTGAAGCCGAAGGTGTAGGTCACGATTTCATGTTCGGCCAGGGCTTCCAGTGTGAGCTTAGGCAGCTTCGTAAGTGGGTGCCCTTGTGGCACCACCACACAGCGGTTCCAGCGGTAGCAGGGCATCATGATCAAGTCGTTGAACAGTTCTAGGCCTTCCGTAGCGATGGCAAAGTCGACTGTGCCGTCAGCTGCCATTTCAGCGATTTGTGTCGGTGTGCCCTGATGCATGTGCAGGGCCACATCCGGGTATTGCTTGATAAAGGCGCTGATAACGGGCGGAAGGGCATAACGCGCCTGAGTGTGAGTGGTAGCAATCGACAGAGTGCCTTTCTTTTCGTTGGAGAATTCCTGGGCAATCTGTTTGATGCTTTCGACCTTGCGCAGGATTTCACCGGCGGTATTGATGATGCGCTCGCCCGCCGGTGTGATGCGGGTCAGGTGCTTGCCGCTGCGGGCAAAAACTTCGACGCCCAGTTCGTCTTCGAGTAGGCGGATCTGTTTGCTAATACCCGGCTGAGAGGTGTAGAGGCTTTGTGCCGTGGCAGAAACGTTAAGGTCGTGATGCGCAACTTCCCAGATATAGCGCAGTTGTTGAAGCTTCATAGAAAACCCTCAAAGCAAAAAGACCGCCGTTCAGGTTGCCGGCGCTTTATATAACCATAACGAAGATTGAAGCGTTTAATTTAGACCAAAAATAAAAGAAAGTCCGTGTTTCTTCACAGCTCTCCACGGCTTCGGTGCTGCAGCATTGGTACTAAGTACACCGGCACTTCGGAAAGCTGCACCAAGCGCGAAGCCGTTCGACCCAGGGGAATGTCCATATCAGTGCCGTGACTGTGGCTACCCAGTACCAAGAGATCCACGCCAAGTTGCTGCGCTTCATCGAGTATCACCAGGGGGGGATCGCCCTGAACCACTCGTACTGCCTTGATCAGATCAAGGTCGTGCAGGGCCTCGCCAATTTCATCGCGAAACCCCTCCAGTACCCGCTGTTCGATGCTTGCCATCACGGTGCTCAGACCGTTTTTGCGCAACTCCGTGAGTCGCTCTTCATCCAGATAAGTTTGCAGCACTGACTCGGCAAACAGGCCCATGGGTTCTACTGCGTGCACCACATACAGGCTGGCATTGAATGAGCGAGTCAGCGCCAGTGCGTGTTGCAGAATGTAGGGGGCGTACAGGCCGAGATCAGTGGCATAGAGAATCGAGCGAATCATGCGGCCTCCTTGACTGCCTGACTGGCGGGCCTGATCTGAGCTTAGCAGCGCCTTCGATAAGTCAAAGAAAGCTGAGGTTTTGAGGACGAATGGTTATATAGGTAGTGGGAGGGCGGTTGCGCGCCCTCGCGTGGGGCTAGAGTTGCGGTTCGTTGCTGACGCCATGTGGCACATGCCCGGTGGGCACAACTTTACTGGCTTTTTCACAGTGGCCGGCCTGGTCGTCGAAGAACACGTCAGCACCAAAGGTTTCCAGGATTGCAGCTTTTTCCAGGCCCCCAAGGAAGAAGGATTCATCCAGACGGATATTCCACTCACGCAATGTGCGGATCACTCGCTCATGTGCCGGAGCCGAGCGTGCAGTGACCAGGGCTGTACGAATCGGGCACTGTTCTTCGGCAAACTCCTGCTGCAGGCGGTGCAGGGCGGCAAGGAAGGGTTTGAATGGACCGCCGCCGAGCAATTCACGGGCGGACTGGCGCTCGTGGCTCTGGAACGCTTCCAGCCCCGCTTGTTGGTAGACCCGTTCGGATTCATCGGAAAACAATACGGCATCGCCGTCGAAGGCGATGCGCAGCTCATTGCTGGCCGCTCGCCGAGCGCCGCCAGAAAGAATGGTCGCCGCACCGAAGCCGGCACGCAGGGCGCTGCGCACATCTTCGGCATGGGTGGAGAGAAACAGATGGCAGCCGAATGCGGCCAGGTAAGGATCGGGGCTGCGCCCGCCGACAAACGCGGCGCGGGAGATGCCCAAACCGTAGTGTTGAATTGAGTTGAACGCGCGCAGGCCGGTGTCGGCGCTGTTGCGCGAAACCAGAATGACCTCGACCCGCTGCTGCTTGAGGGCGGTGTTCAATGCCAGCAGTTTCTCTACCAGTGGAAAGGCATCACCAGGGAGGAGTATTTCGTCCTCGTGCTCAATCTGGTATTGGCGATAGGCCTCGACGCCCTGGCTTTCATAGACCTGATGACTGTCGTGCAGGTCGAACAGCGCCCGCGAGGAGATCGCCAGCACCAGTTTGTCGCCTAATTTCGTGCTCATGGCTGGGTCCTATCGCGCGCGTTGCTCGAGGAAAAGCAGGGTCTGATAAAGCATCTTGGTGCGTGGCATGGCGCAGCCAGCCAGGGCCGCTGCGGCCAATGGCGCGGCGTAGATGGCGTGCAGTTCCAGTGGGCGCTGCAGAGCAAAGTCGTGGTACATGCTCGGCAGGTAATCCGGCATGCGGTCGGTGGCCGCCAGCAGCTTGCCGGCAAAGCCTGCGGGCAACTGATAGCCACAGGCGCCGGCGGCATCCGCCACTTCCTGCATGATCGCCTCAATCAGCGCGCGGCTGTCAGCATTGCCCATCAACGCCGTGGTGGCGCTGTTCAGCAGCACGGCCAAGCCGTTGTAGGGCACGTTCCACACCAGTTTCTGCCAGCGCGCCTGGTTCAGTTCGGCCATGGCGGTGGAGTCCAGCCCAGCGGCCTGGAACAGCGCGCTGCCTTGTTCGAGGATCTGTTGACGGCTCTCAGCATCGTTCGCCGGGCCTGAGTGATAGCCCAGATTGACGCTGCCCAGCGCCTGATGCTCGACCACCCCCGGTGCGCTGCGATGGGCGCAGATATAGCAGAGTCCGCCCAGCAGGTGCAGTGAGTCCGGTAACAGCGGGCGCAGTTCATCTTCCACGGCCAGGCCGTTCTGCATCAGTACCACCTTGGCGCCGGGGGCGGCAGCTTGGCTGATCAGCGGGGCCAGTTCGATGTTGCTGGTGGTCTTGGCGCCAATCAGCAGCCAATCGCACGGCGGCATATCGGTCGCTGACTGATACGCCTGCACGTTATCCAGGTGCAGAGTGCCGTGTACCGCGCTGTTGACTTGTAGGCCCTGGCTGGCGACAGCGGCAAACTCGCTGCGCAGCAGAAAGTGCACATCAATGCCGGCGCGCGCCAACATCAGGCCATAAAAGCCGCCAATCGCGCCGGAACCGATAATGCCGATACGGGGGGCTGCATTCATCAGGGTAATTCCTCTGCGGGGCGCGACAAGGCAGTCTCTAGCGCCTGAGTGAGTTCGGCGATATGCAGATGACTGTGCACAGCGCCATAAAATTGGCCATCACGCACGGCAAACAGGGCCGGTAGCTGAAAAACCTCGTAGCGCGCTACTAAACCGCCATTGTTGGCAGCATCGACCCAGGCCAGTCGCGCCACCGGCAGTGGCAGTTGAGCCAGTTCACGGCGGGCCCAGCGACAACTGGCACAACCTATGCTGGTAAATATCAGCAGTGATGTGCCGGGCAGATCCAGCAGATGGCGATCTGCATCAAGGTCGGTCAGTTCCAGCTCAATCACGCTACTGCTCAATGTGGTGGTGTCAGGCTTAAGGCATCCGAGGTCAACACAGATGCGTCACTTTTTGCGTCATCCCAGTGATATGCCGGTTGAGTTGGTTCTGCGTAAACAGGCGTTTGTGCCTAGGCAGCGGCTCAACAATATCAGCCTCGGTGGTGTGGCATGCAACTCCAGTCGCGCTTTTCGCCGTGGTACGGCGGTTGAGTTGCGTATCCCGCTGTTTGGAGAGCATGCGCGCTATCCAGGCTTGGTAGCCTGGTGTCGCAAGCAGGAAGAGGGGTATCTGGTCGGTGTTGCCTTTGTCGATGAAGACACCCTGTTTCGCGCGCGCATGGTCGAGCAAGTTTGCCAGATAGAGCATTATCGCCATCAGCGCGAGCAGGAGCTGGGCTGCAGTTTACCGATCGAAACGGTTGCGCAGGAGTGGATCAGCCGGCACGCCGCGGAGTTTTCTCGCGCCAGCCTGAATTAAACGCATGCAGGCGAATCCATCTGTCGAGGCGGCTTAAGCCGCCAAGCCCATTGTCGAGCCGGGCCTTTACGCGCTAAGGTTCGGCTTCCCCGCTGTGCTCATAATGCTGTGCTCCGCCACACGGGGAGCGCTGGCGGCCGGCACCCGTGACCTGATGACTCTGACTGATGAATAGCACGATGGCTGATTTACCGATTGATGACCTGAACGTTGCCTCCAACGAAACCCTGATCACCCCCGCACAGCTCAAGCGTGAAATTCCGCTGACCGAAGCTGCCCTGCGTACGGTTGCCAGCGGCCGGGAGGTAATCCGCAATATTCTCGATGGCAAGGATCATCGTCTGTTTGTCGTGGTTGGGCCGTGCTCGATTCACGATATCAAGGCTGCTCACGAGTATGCGGCACGCCTAAAGGCGCTGGCGGCCGAGCTGTCGGACAGTCTGTATCTGGTTATGCGCGTGTATTTCGAAAAGCCACGTACGACCGTTGGCTGGAAAGGGTTGATCAACGACCCGTTTATGGATGACTCGTTCAAAATCCAAGATGGCCTGCACATCGGTCGTCAGTTGCTGCGTGACCTGGCGGAAATGGGCCTGCCGACCGCTACCGAAGCCCTCGATCCGATCTCCCCGCAGTACCTGCAGGACCTGATCAGTTGGTCGGCAATTGGTGCGCGTACCACTGAATCGCAAACCCACCGTGAAATGGCCTCTGGCCTGTCTTCGGCTGTGGGCTTCAAGAACGGTACTGACGGCGGCCTGACCGTGGCGATCAATGCCCTGCAATCAGTGTCCAGCCCGCACCGTTTCCTCGGCATCAACCAAGAAGGTGGCGTGTCCATCGTCACCACCAAGGGCAATGCCTACGGTCACGTGGTGCTGCGCGGTGGTAATGGCAAACCAAACTACGACTCGGTCAGCGTGGCCGTGTGCGAGCAAGAGCTGACCAAGGCCGGCATCAGCCCGAACATCATGGTCGATTGCAGCCATGCCAACTCCAACAAAGACCCGGCCCTGCAGCCGCTGGTGATGGACAACGTCGCCAACCAGATTCTGGAAGGTAACCAGTCCATCGTCGGCCTGATGGTGGAAAGCCACCTCGGCTGGGGCAACCAGTCGATTCCCAAGGACCTCAGTCAGCTCAAGTACGGTGTATCCATCACCGATGCCTGCATCGATTGGGAAAGCACCGAGAAAACCCTGCGCGGCATGCACGCCAAGCTCAAGGATGTGCTGCCAAAGCGTCAGCGCGGCTAGGTTCAACAGTTGTAATAAAAACGGGCTTACGCGTGCTGCATAAGCCCGTTTTTTATTGAGCGATTGAACGGGGTGCTGTGTGGGAGGGGCTTTAACCGCGAGCATTCAACGCCGTTATCGCGGCTAAGCTAAAGCGCCTCTCACGTGACACTCAAACGTCGCGCTTGCCCCAATTGAGAATCACCAGGGTCAGCAAGCCGGTAACAATCCCCCAGAACGCCGAGCCCACCGAGAACAGGGTCATCCCCGAGGCCGTCACCAGAAAGGTGATCAGCGCCGCTTCGCGTTCTTTCGGCTCGCTCATGGCCTGGGTCAGGCCGCCGATGATCGAGGCGAATAACGCAAGCGCCGCGATGGACAAGATCAATGCTTTTGGCAGCGCGGCAAACAGCGCCGCCAGAGTGGCGCCGAAAATGCCGGCGATGCCGTAGAACACCCCGCACCAGATGGCGGCGGTGTAGCGTTTTTTCGGGTCTTCGTGGGCTTCCGGGCCGGCGCAGATCGCTGCGCTGATAGCGGCCATATGAATGCCATGGCTGCCAAAGGGCGCCAGCAGCATGGATGTCAGTCCGGTCGTAGTTAGCAAGGGGCTGGCCGGCACGTCATAACCATTGGCGCGCAGCACCGCCATGCCCGGCAGGTTCTGCGAGGCCATGGCGACGATAAACAGTGGGATACCGATGCTGATCATTGCGGCCAGTGAGAAGCTTGGTGTGGTCCATTCTGGCACCGCCAGTTGCAGCTCGAAATGCTCGAAGTTGAGCAGGCCGAAGAGTGCAGCCAGCACGCTACCGACGATCAACGCAGCGAGCACGGCATAGCGCGGCAGCAGCCGTTTGCCCAACAGGTAGGCGACCAGCATGGCCACCACCAGCACCGGCTGCTGCTCGGCGGCTACGCAGATTTCCAGGCCGATCTTGAACAGTACGCCGGCCAGCAGCGCGGCGGCGATGGAGGCAGGGATGCGACGCATCAGGCGGTCGAAGGTGCCGGTCAGGCCGATCAGCACAATCAGCACCGAAGCGAAGATATAGGCACCAATCGCCTCGCTGTAAGGCACGCCCGGTAGGCTGGTGATCAGCAGCGCGGCGCCAGGGGTGGACCAAGCGATCATGATTGGCGCGCGGTAGCGCAGCGACAGGCCAATGCAGCAGAGCGCCATGCCAATCGACAGTGCCCAGATCCACGAGGAAATCTGCCCGTTCGTCAGCCCGGCGGCCTGACCAGCCTGGAACATCAGCACCAGCGAGCTGGTGTAGCCGGTGAGCATGGCAATAAACCCTGCGACCACCGCCGAGGTCGATGTGTCGGCCAACGGCCTTAGGCGGGTTGGTGTTAGATCGTGCATCAGAGCAGTCCGGTGTCGGCGAAGATGGGGTACAGCGAGGCGACCAGCAGCAGGGCCATGCTGATATTGAACACGCGCAGCGCTCGGGCATTGCTCAGCCAGTTGCGCAGTAGGCTACCCGCGACCGTCCACAGGCCGACGCTGGGGCAGTTGACCAGAGCGAACAGCGCGGCGATCACCAGTACATTGACCACGAAATTGTCTGGCGGCGTGTAGGTGGTGATGGCGCCGATGGCCATGATCCAAGCTTTCGGGTTGACCCATTGGAAGGCCGCCGCCTGGAGAAAGCTGAAAGGTTTGCCGGCGGCGTTACTCTGGCTGTCCGGCGCGCCGGAGTTGGCGATTTTCCAGGCCAGATATAGCAAGTAAGCCGCGCCCAGATAGCGCAGCACGCTGTACAGCAGCGGTACCTGCTCGAATAGCTGACCCAGGCCAAGGCCTACCGAGGCCACCAGCAGCATAAAGCCCAGGCTGATGCCGAACATATGCGGCAGGCTGCGACGCAGGCCGAAGTTCACTCCGCTGGCGAGCAGCATCATATTGTTCGGCCCCGGCGTTACCGAGGTGACAAAGGCGAAGGCGATGAAGGCGAGCAGCAGTTCGGTGGTCATGGCGCAGCACTCAGGGGCAGTGCTGATCAGCCTAGGGGTAGATGCTCAGAGCGTCGCGGTACAGCGACGCGGGCAATCAACGGTACAGTTCTGCAGTGTATATGCGCAGTCAGTACAGTTTGCTCTAGCCTTCGACGGTACCGCTCTGGCGGCTGTGGCCCAATGTCTGGTTGACCTGCAGCCAACCGCTCACGGCGGTTTCCCCGGCCTCATTGAAGACCCGCTGCAGCAGTTTGGCCTGTTCGCGGCGTAGCGCCTGTTCCAGCTTGGCGCCTTCAGCAGTAAAGCCGAGCAGGCGTTTGCGCTTGTCGTCTTCAGCGGCAAGGCTCTGCACCAGGTTCATTTCGAGCAATTGGCGCAGTGGGGTGTTTAGCGCCTGCTTGCTCACGCCCAGGTAGCCGAGCAGTTCTTTCATGCTCAGCCCCGGGTACTTGGCGATAAAAAACAGAATGCGGTGGTGCACCCGCGACAGGCCACGGCGCGCCAGCATTTCATCGGCCTTGGCGGTAAACGCCTGGTAGCCAAAGAAGAAAGCTTCCATGGCGATTTGCTGAGTGGTAGTGCTTTTGAGGTCAAGCATTAAGGTCAAGCCTATTGACGTATCTGCAGTGGTCGTCGTAGTTTCAGGCAACCAGAATTTCGGTCAAACAGTTTGACCTATTTTTATTTGCCTTTGCTACCGGTGATATCCATGGCCTTCTCCGAACGTGTTGCCCGCCTGAAAAGCTCCCTGATCCGTGAAATCCTCGCCGCGGCGCAGCGTCCGGAAGTCATGTCCTTTGCTGGCGGCTTGCCTGCCGAGCCGATGCTGCCGAAGGTCGAGTGGACCGAGATGCCAGCCAGCATGGGCCAGTACGGCATGAGCGAAGGTGAACCGGCACTGCGCGAAGCCATTGCCGCCGAAGCTCGTGCCTTAGGCGTGCCGTGCGATGCCAGCCAGGTGCTGATCGTCAGCGGCTCGCAGCAGACCCTGGATCTGGCCAGCAAGCTGTTTATCGACCCGGGTACCGAAGTGCTGCTGGAGGCGCCGACCTACCTGGCCGCGCTGCAGGCCTTCCAGCTGTTCGGCGCCGATTGCATCGCCGTGCCGCAGGAAGCCGACGGTCCGCAGATCGACGCCCTGCGTCAGCGTCTGGAAAACCACAAGCCGGCGTTTGCCTACCTGATCCCGACCTTCCAGAACCCTTCGGCGGTACGTTACAGCGAGGCCAAGCGCGACGCGGTGGCGGCGCTGCTGGATGAGTTCGGCGTGACCCTGATCGAAGACGAGCCCTACCGTGAGCTGGTGTTCGACGCAGGCAGTGCCACGCCGATTGTCAGTCGCCTGCAGAAGGCCAGCTGGATCTACACCGGCACTGTGTCGAAAACCCTGTTGCCGGGTCTGCGCGTCGGTTACCTGATCGCCACCCCGGACCTGTTCCCTTACTTGCTGCGTCTCAAACAGTCGGCGGACCTGCACACCAACCGCATCGGCCAGTGGCAGGCGTTGCAGTGGCTGGGCAGTGAAAAATACCGTGGCCATTTGGCTGAACTACGCGACTTCTACCGCATCCGCCGTGATGCCATGCAAGCGGTGCTGGAAGAGCATTTCAGCGACCTGGCCGACTGGCAGATTCCCCAGGGGGGGTTGTTCTTCTGGTTGACCCTCAAGCAGCCATTGGATACCCGCACCCTGCTGGCACCGGCGCTGGCGCAGAACGTGGCGTTTATGCCGGGCGAGCCGTTCTTTATCGACCCGGACGTCAACCCGGGGCATTTGCGGCTTAACTTCAGCCACGTCGCACCGGAGCGCCTGAGCGAAGGCCTCAAACGCCTGGCCGAGGTGATTCGTCAGGCGCAAGCAAGCTAGTCCACGCGTTCAAGCAGGTTAGGAGGGCGATATGTACAAGGTTTATGGCGATTACCGCTCGGGCAACTGCTACAAGGTCAAGCTGATGCTGCATCTGCTGGATCAGCCCTATGAGTGGATTCCGATCGATATCCTCAAGGGCGAGACCCAGAGCGATGTTTTTCTGGCCAAGAATCCCAACGGCAAGATCCCGGTACTGGAGCTGGACGACGGCACCTGCCTGTGGGAATCCAATGCCATCCTCAACTTCCTCGCTGATGGCAGTGCGTTTCTGCCAACCGAGCCGCGCCTGCGCACCCAGGTGCTGCAGTGGCAGTTTTTCGAGCAATACAGCCATGAGCCTTATGTCGCGGTGGCGCGCTTTATCCAGCTGTATCAGGGCCTGCCTGAAGCGCGCCGCGCAGAGTACGAGGAGTGCCATGTGCGCGGTCATAAGGCGCTCAAAGTGATGGAGAAGCAGCTGCAGCGCACGCCGTATCTGGTTGGGGAGAACTTCTCGATTGCCGATATCGCGCTGTACGCCTACACCCATGTGGCGGACGAAGGCGGCTTTGACCTGACGCCGTATCCGGCCATTCGCACCTGGCTGGCGCGGGTTGCTAGCCACCCGCGTTATGTCGGCATGCTCGACTGATAACCGTCGGATGAGCTGAGCGGTGAGAGGCGCTGCGCTTTCTCATCGCTCAGTCGCCAGCTCGCCGTAAAAAGCACTTATCATTCAACGATCTATCTTCTGGCTGGGTCGCGAATGCCATCTGCTGTTCAGCGCTATAAGCGGCTGTTTTCCGCTGCTTTGGCGCGCTACTTCCCTCATACCACGGCCTACCTGCGCGCCGAGCGTGATGCGGCTGCGCAGCTAAACCAGCCAGCGCCTCGGGCGAAAAAAGCGCCTGGCAAGGGCCAAGCGGCTAACCCGAAGCCGCCGGCTGAACCGCGCCGCACTGCGAGTAAACCGCGTGTCCAAGGCATTTACGGACCGGCTATGCTGACGGTCGAGGCCGCGCAAGCCCAGGCCATGCGCGAGCAAGTGGCGCGGGCGGTGACGGCTGGGGTGCTCAGTGCGCCATCGGATGAACAGTGGGCGATGATCCTCAGCCATCATCCGCTGACGCGCATCTTCGCCGGGGCCGGTTCGGGCAAGTCCACCACGTTGGTGCTGCGGGTGGCATTTATGATCTGCCATCTGGGCATCAAGCCCGAGCAACTGACGGTGATTTCCTTTACCAATGCCTCCTGCGCCGAGCTGCGCGAACAGCTGCTCAAGGTCCTGGGCTTCTTCAACTATCCCTTCGATGCTAGTCAGGCGCGCCAGTGCGTGCGCACCTTCCACTCAGCCATGGGCAGCGTGGCCAAGAGTCTGCTGGGTAATCCGCGCTGGTTTGAACAACTGGACGACCCGCAGGCGGCGAGCCGCAAACTGGATAACCCACTGAGCGCTGGCCGCCTGCGCCCGGCCCAGCAGCGTCTGCTCAAGCAGGCTTACCAGCAGTGCTATGCCGAGCAGCGGGTGTTTCGGCAAAAGGTGCATAGCCTGCTGCAGCTGCCACCACCGTCCGATACGGTTAAGCGCCTTCCCAAGGCCCCGCTTGATCTGTTCAAACTTACGGGCGAGTTCAGCGGCGTGCCGCTGTATGAAGCCTTCTACGCCCAGGCCGGCTTTGCCGAGAGCATCGGCATTGAGCTGTCGACGATGCAGCCGCAACGCCTCGACACTGCGGCGCCCGTGCGTGAGTTTCTTGAAGCATTGCTGCTGTTCTGGCCCTATTTTCAGCGCGCTTTGCAGGAGCAGGGGCTGTTGACCTTCAACGCCGCCTTTGCCCAGCTGACGGCGCAGCTAAATGCCGGCGAGCAGAGTGTTGCGCCACAGCTGCTGGCGCTATTTAGCCATCTGCTGATCGACGAATTTCAGGACATCTCGCCGCAGATCGTCCAGTGGCTGCAGGCCGTGCAGCGCACGCTGGCCGGGCAGGGCACAGCCGTCAGCTTGATGGCCATCGGCGATAACTGGCAGTCGATCTACGGCTGGCGTGGCAGCTCACCGGAGCTGTTTATCGACTTCGACCGGCACTTTCCCGGGAAAGGCAAAGCCAAGTGCAGCGCCGTGCTGACCCTGGCCAACAACTACCGCTCGATTGAGCCGATTATCCGTGACGCCGAAGCGCTGCTGGGCGACGTGCAGCACAAACAGGTGAAGGCCAGTCAGGCAATCAAAGCCACGCAGCCGGGTGATCATGGCGTGCGCCTGATTCAGCGCTTCGACAGCAAGGCGCGTTTGCCGGAGCTGCTCAAGCAGATCGGCGAGCAGTGCGCCTACGCCGCCGAGCGCAACAGCCGTGAGCGCAATGCGGTGTTGCTGCTCAGTCGGCGTAATGAGCCGCTGCAGGCCATGACTGCGCAGCTCGATAAGAAACTGCCAGTCAAGGCCTACACCATCCATCGCGCCAAGGGCCTGCAGGCCGAAGTGGCGATCATCCTCGATGACTGCATGCCGCCTGAGCCGCATCCGGTGCGTAATGCGCTGTATGCCTACTCGGGCTTCTTCAGCAACAGCTACGACCAGGCCATGCAGGATGAAAGCCTGCGCCTGGCCTATGTGGCGATCACCCGTGGGGTCAGCCGGGTGTTCTGGTACTGCCAGAAGGCTCAGGGCGCAACAGCGATATTGGCGAGGCGCAAGTGATAGACGCTGTCAGGTATCGCGCAGCAGGTCATGGGCGTTAAGCAGTTCGTAGGCGATCTGCGGGCGTTTCTCCAGACCTCTGCGGATGGCCGTGGGGATCGATTGACGGGTTTTGCGGCACAGCCCGGGCAACTCATCGATCTGAATCGCGATGCCGCGCATGCTGCGTACTTCATTGAAGCCTGGGGCAACCGCGACGCGAACACCGAGTTGTTCGTAGATGCGCCGTTGCAGCTTTTCCAGGTCCGCCAGGCTTTCAAGGTTTTCCAGGCGCTCTAGCAGGCGCTTTTCCTCGGTGCGGGTGAGCAACAGGATGCGCACATCGCTGTTGGCTTGCTGCAACAGCTGCTCGCGCCCGCAATCGCAGGCACCGGGTGGGCAGGGTTGGCGCAAGGGTGGGGTGCTGGTCATGGGCTCCGATCATAGCCAGCTATGGGCGCATTTGCCCATGCTCAGGCATGGACAAAGCTGCTGTTGGGCGGATAATCCGCCTCCATGCCCTTGCTCACGATAACTTCCGCTGCCATGCGTTCACTGCGAACTGCCCTGATCTGCCTGCTGATGCTGACCCTGCCGGCGCAGAGTATGGCTGCCCTCAGCATGCAGGTGTGCGCGGTAATCCAGCAGGGCGGGCCGATGGCCCAGGTTGATCCACAAGTGACGGCGCACCATCCGGGCGTGATGGGCATGGCTGCGTCTGCTGAGGCGTCTACCCATGGCGAACATCACGCCCGCGACAACGCCAGCCAGTCGCTAACTGCCACCGATAACAGCCTGTGTAGCCTCTGCGCCTTTTGTGTCGGTGCGGTGGCGCTGAGCACGGCGGCGGCCAGTAATACCCCACTGCAAACGGTCGAGCCGTCTCTGGCGCGGCTGGATCAATTTATCGGCTTTATCAGCGAACCCCTCGAACGGCCGCCGCGGTTATTTCTTGTCTGAACACCGTGTCGTTGTGTGTGGCCAGCTTTATCGAGCGGCCTGCTCACAGCGTTTATTCAGCTTTTAGTTCGAGAAAATAACCATGAGTGCATCTTCAAATGCTGTCGCGTTGCTATTAAGTCTGGGCGTACTGTTGGGCAGTGGCGCTGCGTGGGCCGCTGGCGAGCATCACGGCGGGCATCACGCGGCTGCGCCGGCCAAGCAGCAGAAGGCCTGGGGGATTGCCGGCGAGCCGGAGCAGGTCAGTCGTACCATCGAAATCAGCATGAGTGATCAGATGCGTTTTAGCCCCGACCAGCTTGAAGTCAAGCAGGGCGAAACCATCCGCTTTATCCATCGCAATGGCGGGCAGGTCATGCACGAGTTTGTGCTCGGTACCCAGGCTGAATTGCAGGCGCATGCTGCGATGATGGCGACATCCACGGGCATGCAGCATGAATCAGCGGATATGACGCATGTGGCACCGGGACAGCGTGAGGAGGTTATCTGGACCTTCAACCGTGTCGGTGAATTCGACTTTGCCTGCCTGATTCCAGGCCACTACCAGGCCGGTATGGTCGGTAAGGTGCGGGTGTTGGCGAACTGAATACGTTGGGCTGAGTGATCAGCCATAGCGCTGAAACAACCGGGGCCGCTTAGCGGCCCCGGTTGTTGGTTCAGACGGCTGCGAAGCGCTCGTCGAGATAGGCGATGATCGCCTTGGACTCATACAGCCAGGTGCTCTGGCCGTTTTCTTCGATGCGCAGGCACGGCACTTTGATCTTGCCGCCTTGCTGTTCCAGCTCGTTGCGCGCCTGGACGTCGTTCTTTGCATCGCGCAGGGCCACGGGCACATTCAGCTTATGCAGGGTGCGGCGGGTTTTTACGCAGAACGGGCAGGCGTGGAATTGGTACAGCGCGAGGTTGCTGGCGCTTTGCTCGACCGCTGCCTGAGCTTCTGCGGTGCGCTTGAGCTTGGCCGGACGGCTGATCCAGTCGAGGAAGATGATCAACTGGCCGAGGCCGATACGCAGTGCCTTGATAATCATGCGGGGACAAACCTTGGGTCGATAAACAGGGGCGCGCAGCTTACCCGAGTTTGCTGCGATTGGCCCGGCGCTGGCCGTGCTCCCGGTCGAACGGCATAATTTGCGCTCGATTACCTGACCCTGCCGAGCCTGCGATGAAACCCGAAGACCTGTTGTTGCTGGTGACCCGCGAGATGCCGTTCGGCAAATACAAAGGCCGTTTGCTCGCCGATCTGCCGGGTAATTACCTCAACTGGTTTGCCCGTGAAGGTTTCCCCCAGGGTGAAATCGGCCGGCTGCTGGCGCTGATGCAGGAGATCGACCACAACGGCCTGTCGGGCCTGCTCGACCCGCTACGCACCAAGCCGCGTGTGCCGTTCAAGGGGCAGTAGGTTTTTCACCGGGCAATAAAAAACCGGCTTATGGCCGGTTTTTTATTGCGTGCCATCCATGGCGGCAGCGTGTGTCGCGTGAGCGACGGTAAAAGGTGCTTCTGGCAATTTGCATTGCGCAGCAGGCGGCTTACTGCGCCTGGCTGACCTCTGGGGTGAGGGCCAGCGGTGGCACTTCAACGAACTCCAGTTGCAGGCGTTCGCTACTCCAGGCGCGTGTCTGGTTGGTCAGCGCCAGGTTGTCGTTCAGCTTTTGGCCGTAGGACGGGATGATTTCTTTCAGCTTGGCTTGCCACTGCGGGCTTTGCATCTTGTCCTTGAAGGTCTTCTCCAGCACCGAAAGCATGATCGGCGCGGCGGTCGAGGCACCAGGAGAGGCGCCGAGCAGCGCGGCGATGCTGCCATCGGCGGCGCTGACCACTTCGGTGCCGAACTGCAGAATGCCGCCGTGTTCGGCGTCTTTTTTGATGATCTGCACGCGCTGGCCAGCCTGGATCAGCTCCCAATCCGCCGATTGGGCGTTGGGGAAATACTCGCGTAGCGAAGCCATGCGGTCTTCCTGGCTGAGCATCAACTGGCCCATCAGGTAGGTGCTGAGTGAGAAGTTGTCGATGCCGGCGTGGGTCATGGGCAGGATGTTGTCAGTGGTCAGGGCGCTGAAGGTGTCGAGCAGCGAACCATTCTTCAGGAACTTGGTGGAGAAGGTGGCGAACGGGCCGAACAGCAGCACCTTCTTGCCATCGATCACCCGAGTGTCCAAGTGCGGCACGGACATGGGCGGCGAACCGACCGACGCTTTGCCATAGACCTTGGCTTGGTGCTGGGCGACGATCTCCGGGTTGCTGGTGGCGAGGAACGAGCCACCCACCGGGAAGCCGGCATAGCCTTTGGCTTCGCTGATGCCGGACATTTGCAGCAATTTCAGCGCTGCGCCGCCGGCACCAATGAACACGAACTTGGCATTCACGGTTTTTTCTGCGCCGCCATTGGTCAGGTCGGCCACCCGTACGTTCCAGGTGTTGTCGGCATTGCGCTCGATGCCGCGCACTTCATGCTGCAGGTTGAGGCTGATGTTGTCCTGTTGGCTTAGCGAGTCGAACAGCTGACGGGTGATTTCGCCAAAGTTGACGTCGGTGCCGATCGACATACGGGTCGCGGCCAGGGTTTGTCCCGGTGTACGCGCCTGCATGATCAGCGGCGCCCACTGCTGGATCTGCTGTGGATCTTCGGAATATTCCATGCCGCGGAACAGTGAACTGGCCTGCAGCGCCGCATGGCGCTTCTTAAGGAAGTCAACGTTATCCTCACCCCAGACAAAGCTCATATGCGGCACGTTGTTGATAAACGAGGTCGGGTTATTCAGAACCTTGCGTTCAACCTGGTAAGCCCAGAACTGTTTGGAAATCTCGAAGGCTTCATTGATCGCTACGGCCTTGCTGATGTCGATGCTGCCATCGGCCAGTTGCGGGGTGTAGTTCAGTTCGCAGAAGGCCGAGTGGCCGGTACCGGCGTTGTTCCAGGCATTGGAGCTTTCGCTGGCCACCTGATCGAGGCGCTCGTAAATGTCGATGCTCCAGCCCGGCTCCAACTCGTTGAGGTAGGTGCCCAGGCTGGCGCTCATGATGCCGCCGCCAATCAGCAGAACATCCACGGTTTTTTCCGGCTCGGGTTGCTTGGCGCAGCCGATCACGCTCAAGCACAGCAGGGCCAACAGGAGTTTTTTCATTGAACCAATCATCTCACTCGGTGAACTCGGGATGACGCCCGCGTCGACACAGGGGCTGTGTGCGGCAAACACTGCCGTGCCCGTCGCTTAGCGACAGGCGCATGACAGGTTTGCTGGGCGTCGTGTGCAAAACGGCAGTGGCACTGATGGCAGGCTGCTTGGCCTGTCATGGCACGCCAGGAGGCGCGGTTGACTGCTGTGGCTGGGTTAATGGCAAGAAGCGTGCCCGATATCCTGATGCCACTGGCTGCGGCGCTCTGCCGCATCAGCGGACGGTTGAGCGGGTGCGCTGGTGGCGTGATCTCGCCATGCGCCAGGCCGTTTTTAACTGGCTTTGGCGGAATCTCGCCGTTTGTCTCGGGGGGAAATGAAAAAACCGGCGCATGGCCGGTTCTTTCTAACGCTGGATTGATCAGCTATTGACCAGACTGAGGAACTCGCTGCGCGTAGCGGCGTTCTCGCGGAACTCGCCTAGCATCACCGAGGTGACCATGGACGAGTTCTGCTTCTCCACGCCGCGCATCATCATGCACATGTGCTGGGCTTCGATTACCACCGCCACGCCGAGAGCACCAGTGACTTGTTGGATGGCTTCGGCGATCTGCCGGCTGAGGTTTTCCTGGATCTGCAGGCGGCGTGCATACATGTCGACGATGCGGGCGACTTTCGACAGGCCGAGCACCTTGCCATTGGGGATATAGGCGACGTGGGCTTTGCCAATGAAGGGCAGCAGGTGGTGCTCGCACAGCGAATACAGCTCGATGTTCTTCACCAGCACCATTTCACTGTTATCGGAGCTGAACAGTGCGCCGTTGGTCACTTCTTCGAGGCTCTGCTGATAGCCCTTGCACAGGTACTGCATGGCTTTGGCGGCACGCTTGGGGGTGTCGAGCAGGCCTTCGCGGGACACGTCCTCGCCAAGCTGGCCAAGGATCGCGGTGTAGTTTTGTTCCAGGGACATGATCTTCCTGTGGCACTAGCGGAGATTTACAGACGCGCAGGTTAGGGCGGTGCCGTCGGGCTGGCAAGGGCACGGCACGCCAATGTGCATCAGTTTTCTGACCGGGGCGGTAGCTGGGCAGCCCAGTTGTCGGCCCACAGGGTCAGTGGCAGGAACTGTTCGACCAACTCGATACCCAGGCGCGATAGCTGGTAGCCGCGCTCGCCGTTCTCCAGCAGCTGGGCGTCACGCAGCTCACCCAGGCGGGTGTTGAGCACGGAGGGCGATACGCCTTCGCAGCGGCTCTGCAACTCGCGAAAGTTGGCCGGGGTCTGATGCAGTTCCCAGAGCACACGCAGGCTCCAGCGGCGACCCAGCAGGTCGAGCAGTGCCATGATCGGGCGGCCTGTTTGCGAGCCACGTACCGGCTGGCCGGGTGTCGGGGTGTCCATGCTGGCTCCTTGCTTCTTTTTTAGTAGCGGTCCAGGGTGAATTTGCTACTTTTTTCGTAGCTTAACAGCCCGTCAGGAGTATTGCCTATGTACAGCCCGCGTATTCAGCCCGTGCAACCACCCTATACCTCTGATGTGCAGGCGGCGTTTGATCGGGTTATGCCGCCCGGTATGCCGCCGTTGAAACTGTTTCGCAGCATGGCGCACAACCCGCGGGTGCTGCAGCGGTTGCTGGCTGCAGGCTTGCTTGATCGTGGCAGCATCAGCCTGCGCGAGCGTGAACTGCTGATCCTGCGCACCACGGCACGTTGCGGCGCGGAGTATGAGTGGGGGGTGCACGTTGCCGCATTCAATGGTCAGGCGGGGTTCAGCCCTGAGCAGCTGGCCGATACCTGCGCCGTCGTGACTGATGGCGGGTTATGGAGTTCGACTGAGCAGGCGTTGCTGGCGCTGGCTGACAGCCTGCATAGCAGCGCAGCGGTGGAGGATCGTCTGTGGCAGCAACTCAGTTCAGCATTCACTGAGGCACAACTGATCGAGTGCCTGGTGCTGGTGGGTTTTTATCACGCGGTCTCGTTTGTGGTGAACGGCCTGCGTGTCGAGCACGAGGCCCAGGCACCACGCTGGGCTGGCTAGGCGAGCGTGCTAGTCGTCGCGGCCGTCCATCATGGTGCGTTTGAGCATCACATAAACAGCGCCAGTGCCGCCGTGCTTGGCCAGGCAGGAGGTGAAACCGAGCACCTGCGGGTGCTGGCGTAGCCAGGTGTTGACGTGGCTTTTGATCATCGGTTTGCGGCCATCCATGCGCACAGCCTTGCCATGGGTGACGCGCACGCAGCGCACTTCCAGCTTGTTGGCTTCGGCAATGAACGCCCAGAGGGTGTCGCGGGCCTTTTCCACGTTCATGCCATGCAGGTCGAGACTGCCCTCGAAGCTGATCTGGCCCAGCTTGAGCTTGCGCATCTGGCCTTCCTGCACGCCGTTGGCCGCCCAGTACAGCGGGTCTTCAGCGCCCACGTCGATGACAAACTGATCGGACAGGCCGTCGACCTTGATACTGTCCACGCGCGCCGTAGCCGCCTGGCGCAGAGTGGCCAGCTGGGCACGGTTGGGTTTTGGCTTACCGGTATCGGCGCGGTCATGCTTGATGGGTTTGACGCCGCGCAGTTCGGCTTTGAATAGAGAAAAATCATCGTCTTGCATAGGGGCCTCCGCGAAGGCCGCTAGTGTACCTAAGCGACCGGCTTTCGTGCTGGCCTGTCGCTAGTCGCGCTTTTTCATCAGGTGGGGGGCCATGTTCAGTTCAGTGGCGCGCCGCGCACGGCGTCGACAGCGGCGCCAGAGCATGATGCCGACATACAGCAGGGCCAGGCCGATCACGGCGAACAGGCTGGCAGCCACTGCGGATTCATTCAGCGGGCCGAGTACCGAATGCTGGCCGAGTAGGGCGGCAACGCCGGCCATGCTCAGCAGAATGCCGAAGGTCGCCAGCAGGGCCCCCAGCGCGGCCCCCAGACGCGTTTGCCAGCTGCCGGCACTGCGCGGGCGCAGGCGTCGAGCATCAAAACCATCGGATAACTTCATGCCGGTTTCCTCATGCCGATTGACTCAGTGGCTATCGGCGGTATGACCGGCCGCTGCCGGTGTGGTTCAACCGTCACTGCTTAGGGTGTGACGGCACGCCCGTTTGTAGACGCTTCAGAGCAGGGCGCTGGCGCGTGGCACCACGGCGGCAAAGTTGTCGGCCAGGGCGATCATCTCGGCCCGGTGCATGTCGGCCGCACTGATCACCTGGCCGTCGAGCGTCGGCAGATCACGGGTGGCGCAGGCCGCATCGACCACGGTGCAACGGTAACCATAGTCCTTGGTGGCGCGTACCGTGGTGCTGATGCTGGAGTGGGTCATGAAGCCGCAGACAATCAAATCCAGCCGACCCAGTGTCTGCAGACGTTCATGCAGGTCGGTACCGGTAAAGGCATTGGGCATTCGCTTCTCGACGATGATCTCGCCCGGGAGCGGTGCTGCTTCCGGCAGGTGCAGGCCACGTGGACCGCGCGGGTCGAGCAAACCGTCAGGGATACCCAGGTGTTTGACGTGAACGATGGCACTGCCCAGGTCTCGGGCCGCAGCGAGCAACTTGGCGATTTCTTCCAGCGCAGCATCCAGTCCCGGTAGTTGCAACACGCCGCTGCGGTATTCCTCTTGCGCATCAATGACCAGCAAGGTCGCATTGCTCAGGCTAGCGGGCGCATGGCCGCGGCCAGTGAGGGCGAACATCGTTTTAGGGGTGGACATGGCAGGAACTCCAGGCTGGCATGGACAGTCCACCCATTGTCCGCCTGTGCCGCGCTGCTGTGAACCTTTGTGGCTGATGATCTTGCGTGTCGCCTGTGCGGCGAGCAGAATCGAGCGGCTGCCGAGGAACGGTTATTTCAAGCAAAGGAGCTGCAATATGAATCTGATTGCACTGTTTTTTGAACACTTCTGGCTGTTGTTCGCTGTGGCTATTTCCATAGCTGTGCTGCGCGAACTGCGCATCAAACGTGACGAGCCGTCCTCCAGCGAGTCGCGCAACAACCCCTAGGTCAGCTCGGGTACAGCTCTATAAGGCGCGCAATGGGCTAGAATGCGCGACTTTATCCTGCGGAGAGCTGCCGTGAGCGACGCTAAAAACGCCTATCCAACCCGTCTGCGCACCATCCGCGACTACATTCGCTGGGCCGTCAGCCGCTTTCATGGCGATGAACTGTTTTTCGGTCACGGCACCGATAATGCCTGGGACGAAGCCCGTCAGCTGGTGCTGGGGGCACTGCATCTGCCGTATGAAATCGCCGACAACTACCTCGACTGTCGCCTGGATGACGCCGAACATCAGCACCTGCACAGCCTCCTGCAGCAACGCATCGAATTGCGCGTGCCCACGGCCTACCTGCTGGGTGAAGCCTGGTTTTGCGGTTTGCCCTTTATCGTGGATCAGCGCGTGCTGATTCCCCGCTCACCGATTGCCGAGCTGATCGAGCAGCACTTCGAGCCTTGGCTGGCAGTCGAGCCCGCGCGGATTCTCGACCTGTGTACCGGCTCGGGCTGCATCGGTATTGCCTGCGCCTATGAGTTCCCCGAGGCCGAAGTGGTGCTCGGTGATCTGTCCTATGAAGCGCTGGAAGTGGCCAACCAGAATATCGAGCGCCATGGTCTGGATGACCGTGTGTACACCGTGCAGGGCGATGGCTTTGCCGGGCTGCCGGGTCAGCGTTTTGACCTGATCGTATCCAACCCACCTTATGTGGATGCCGAGGATTTCGCCGATATGCCGGCCGAATATCAGCATGAGCCTGAACTGGGCCTGGCCTGCGGTGAGGATGGCCTGGATCTGGTTCGGCGCATGCTCGCCGAGGCGGCGGATCATCTGACTGAGAAAGGTGTGCTGATTATCGAAGTCGGCAACAGCCAGGTGCATGTCGAGGCGTTATACCCGGAAGTCGACTTCACCTGGCTGGAGTTCGAACGCGGTGGGCACGGCGTATTCCTGCTCGCGGCCGCGCAGTGCCGCGAGCATCAGGCATTGTTCCGTCAGCGCCTACTGGGCTGATCAACGCAACATCAGGTGCCGGCTGAGCAAGGCGCGCAAGGCCGCTGGTTTGACCGGCTTGCTCAGGTAATCCAGACCGGCGGCATGCACCTGAGCGATCAGCTCGGGGCGGCCGTCGGCGCTGATTACCACGCCCGGCAGTGGCTCGGCCAGGCGGGTACGTAACCAAGCCATGAGTTCGGTGCCGGTTTCGCCGTCATCCAGGTGGAAATCCACCAGCGCCAGTTGCGGGCGCACGTTCTCGCTCAGCAGATGCTCACATTCCAGCCGATTGCGCGCGGTCCACACCTGGCACCCCCAGCGTGACAGCAGGCTGTGCATGCCGGTGAGGATGCTGTCTTCATTGTCCACGCAGAGCACCTGCGTGCCGGCCAGGGCCTGACCGGACTGCTCTGGCGCGATGGCGGGTTTGGGGGCTTCGGCCTGCTGTGCCAGGGGCACGGTGACGCTGAACACGCTGCCTTTGCCCGGCCAGGAGCGTACTTCCAACTGGTGGCCGAGCACGCGGCACAAACCGTCGGCAATCGCCAGGCCCAGGCCCAGGCCTTTTTCGGCGCGGGTCTGGTGGCTGTCCAGGCGTTTGAATTCTTCAAAAATCACCTTGCGCTTGTCGTCGGGAATCCCCGGGCCGCGATCCCATACTTCTAAACGCAGCTGCTGGCCGTTGCGGCGTACGCCGAGCAGTACGTGGCCCTTGGCGTAGCGGAAGGCGTTGGTCAGGAAGTTCTGCAGAATGCGCCGCAGCAATTTGATGTCGCTGTCGATTCGCAGGCGGCTGCCGCGCAGGCGGAAGTCCACGCCGTGTTCGGCGGCCAGCACCTTGAATTCCGCACCGAGGGTGTCGAACAGGCTGTTCAGTGCAAACGCGTGGCGATCCGGGGTGATGCGGCCGTTTTCCAGGCGTGAGATATCCAGCAGGTCACTGATCAGGTCTTCGGCGGAACGCAGCGAGCTATCCAGGTGGCGTACCAGTTCGCGGGCGTCGCTGGGCAGGGCGTCATCCTGATGCGCAAGGGCGGCGGAGAACAGCCGCGCGGCATTCAGCGGCTGCATCAGGTCATGGCTGACTGCAGCGAGAAAGCGGGTTTTTGACTGGTTGGCCGCTTCCGCCACGCGCTTGGCTTCAATCAGCGCCTGGTTCAGTTGCGAAAGCTCCTGGGTGCGCTCGCTGACCCGCTGTTCCAGGCCTTCATTGGCGTCCTTGAGTGCACGCTCGGCTTCGCGGAACTCGGTGATGTCGGTGAAGCTCATCACGAAGCCGCCGCCGGGCATGGGGTTACCGATCAGCTCGATCACCCGGCCGTTGGGAAACATGCGTTCAGAGGTGTGCGCCGTGCCCTGACGCATCCAGTACAGGCGTTTGCTGACGTGTTCCTCGATATCGCCGCCACCGAGCAGGCCGCGTTCAGCGTTGAAGCGGATCAGCTCGGCCACCGGCCGGCCGACATACACCTGGCCGTCGGGGTAATTGAACAGCTCTATATAACGGTGGTTCCAGGCCACCAGGCGCAGCGACTGGTCGACCACGCTGATGCCCTGGGTGATGTTCTCGATGGCGCCTTGCAGCAGTGCGCGGTTGAACTGCAGCACTTCCGAGGCTTCGTCGACGATGCGCACCACATCCTCGACGTGCATCTCGCGGCCTTCGATGGCGGCCTTGACCACGGCACGTGTCGAGGATGCCCCCAGCACACCGGCCAGCAGCCGCTCGGTGTGGGCGATCCAGTCGCTGGTGGCATTCTGGTTGGGGTCAAAACCCTTGCCCTGGCGGTAGGCAAAGCGCATGAAACTCTGCCGCGCGCGGTCTTCACCGACAAAACGGTTAGCCAGCAGCAATAGGTCGCCGACCTGCACCGCGAGCATACTGCGGTTGCTCGGCTTGGTACCCAGGTCGTGGCCGATAAAACGGCCGGCTTGCCAGTGCTCGGCCACGCGGGTGCGCGAGAAGTAGGAAACCCAGGCAAACAATAGGAAGTTGCCGGCCAGTGACAGCACCACACCGCGGGTCAGGGGGTCGACCTGGAAGCCAATCGGACCATACAGCAGGCTGGGCAGGCCAGGGAAACTCTCCAGCGGCCAGCCCAGACCACGTGCCACCAGCGGTATGACCAGGGTATAGAGCCAGATCAGCGCACCAAAGAACAGGCCGGCAAACACGCCCTGGCGGTTGGCCTGTTTCCACACCAGGGCACCGAACATCGCCGGGGCCAGCTGGCCAATGGCGGCAAAGGATACCTGGCCGATGGTTGCCAGGCTGGCGTTGGAGCCGAGCAGGCGATAGCACACGTAGGCCAGCAGCAGGATCAGTACGATGCTGACCCGGCGCGCGGTAAGCATCCAGTGGCGGAAGGCTTCGAACGGCCGCTCGGTGTTCTGCCGACGCAGCAACCAGGGCAACAGCATGTCGTTGGAAATCATTGTCGACAGCGCCACCGAGGCGACAATCACCATGCCGGTTGCCGCCGAAGCACCGCCGATAAAGGCCAGCAGCGCCAGCGCCGGGTGTGCCTCGGCCAGCGGCAGACTGATTACGAAGGAGTCCGGGGTGATGCCGGCCGGCAGGAGCATCTGCCCTGCCAGCGCGATGGGCACTACAAACAGTGCGGCGAGGATCAGGTAGGCAGGGAATACCCAGCGTGCCAGATTCAGGTCCTTGGGCTCGATATTCTCCACCACTGTTACATGGAACTGCCGTGGCAGGGCGATGATGGCGATCATCGCGAGGCCAGTCTGGGTCATCATCGCTGGCCAGTTGACGGTTTGTTCCCAGAATTTCTCCAGTCCTGGGCTGGCCTTGGCCTGGCTGAACAAATCGCCAAAACCGTTGTACAGGCCGTAGGTGACGAATGCGCCGACGGCGAGGAAGGCCAGCAGCTTGACCAGCGACTCGAAGGCAATCGCCAGAACCATGCCGCGGTGATGCTCGGTGACATCCAGATTGCGTGTGCCGAACAATATTGTGAACAGTGCCAGTGCCAGTGACACGATCAGGGCGGTGTCCTGAGCGCTGGTGCCACTGGCGCTGGCCCCTTCGCCAATCAGCAGATTGACCCCAAGTACGATGCCCTTGAGTTGCAGCGCAATGTAGGGCAGCACGCCGACCAGGCAGATCAGCGCCACCACCACCGCCAGCGCCTGGGACTTGCCATAGCGCGCGGCGATAAAGTCAGCAATCGAGGTGATGTTCTCCTGCTTGCTGATCATCACCATTTTCTGCAGCACCCAGGGGGCGAACACCAGAATGATGATTGGCCCGAGGTAGATCGGCAGAAATGACCACAGCTGCTCGGCGGCCTGGCCTACCGCGCCGAAAAAGGTCCAGCTGGTGCAGTACACCGCCAGCGACAGGCTGTACACCCATGCCCGCACGCGTGGCGGCATAGGTGTGGCGCGGCGGTCGCCATAGAAGGCAATGGCGAACAGGGTGGCCATGTAAATCAGCGCTACGGCGGCGATCAGCCCACTGGACAGGGTCATGCAAGCTCCGAAAGCAAACTATAGGGGGCTGCCGGGGTCATAACTGGCAGCGCAGCGGCTGACCAGAGCCTACCGCATCAGCGCCCATTGAAGAGGATGGGTGTCAGTCTCGCAGCAAAGTGATGGTGCGTCAGGCACGACCAAGGTCGCACTGGCGTATAACCTATAGCTGTTGTGGATTGTGCACACGGGTTGGCCCTGTTAGCGTGTCGCGCCTGCGACGCTGTCCGAGGAGGGACCCTATGTTCAAGCCGCAACTGATTACCCTGCAACGTGGCGGATTGCGCATCGAACCGATGGTCGATGCCGATATTCCCGCCCTGATCAGTCTGGCCGAAGCCAATCGCCAGGAACTGATCTACATGAGTGGCAGCCATCGGCTGGACTGGTATCGCCAGGGTTTGCTTGAGCAGCGTGAAGGGCGCGCCTTGCCCTTTGTTATTCGTTTGGGCGATCAGTTGGTGGGCACCACCCGTTTCGGTGACTTCATGAACAGCTTGCCGGCGGTTGAGATCGGCTGGACCTGGCTGGATCGCAGTCAGCACGGCACGGGCCTGAATACCACCATCAAGTACCTGATGCTGCGGCATGCCTTCGAGAACTGGAGCATGGTGCGGGTGCAACTGAAGACCGCTGCCAGCAACCTGCGCGCGCAGCGTGCCATCGAAAAGCTCGGCGCGCAGCGCGAAGGCGTGCTGCGCAACCACCGCCGCCTGGCCGATGGCCGTCTGGATGATACGGTGCTGTACAGCATCACCGATCACGACTGGCCGGCGATCAAGCAGCAACTGGAGGCGCGTTTCAGCGGTTGAGGCATGGCGCACGCGGGTATCGAGCAAACACGTTTCTGGCAGGCGCGCGAACTGGGCGGTATCGAGCTGCTGCACGCGCACTATATCGAGCAGCGCTTTTCGCCCCATGTGCATGAAGGCTTTGTCTTCACGGTGATCGAAGAGGGTGCCCAGCGCTTTCGCCACCGTGGCAGCGAGCATCTGGCGCCGGCTGGCAGCATGGTGCTGATCAACCCGGATGAGTTGCACACCGGCTCCAAGGCCCATGATCAGGGTTGGCACTACCGCGGCTTCTACCCGGACAATGCGCAGGTGTACGGCGTGTTGGCGGAGTTGGAGTTGGGGCGGCAGGGCATGCCGTCATTCATCCTCAGCGTGCTGCATGATCCGCAACTGCATCGCCAATTCGGCAATCTGCATAAGCTGCTGGACAGCCAGGCGTCGGCGCTGCAGCTGCAGACCGCCTGGCGCGAGGCGATTCTGCTGCTATTCCAGCGCCATGCGCGGTTGCCTGAGGGCCTGGTGCCGGGCCATGAGCCGCGTGCTGTCAGCCGTGCCAAGGAATTGCTCAGCAGTCGGCTGGCGGCGCCACCCTCATTGGAGGAGTTGGCGCAGGCGGTGGGTTTGTCGCCGTTTCATTTCGCCCGCGTATTCCGCCGCGCCACCGGCCTGCCGCCACACAGCTGGCTGCAGCAGCGCCGCCTGGAGCAGGCGCGGGCGCTGCTGCGTGATGGTTGTGCGCCGCTGAGTGTGGCGATGCAGTTGGGTTTTGCCGACCAGAGTCATCTAAGCCGACAGTTCAAACAGGCTTATGGCGTGGCACCGGGGCAGTACCGCCAGGCCCGCGCCATTTATTAGCAGCCCGCTGAAAACGTCGCGAGGCAGCCGAGACAAGGCGCTACGTTAGTAACAGCCTCTGGCTGGTCAACGCGGCGAAGAAGCGGAGTTTACGAGCTGTAAATGAGCATTACTCGTTTCACTCGCCCTTCGGGTCGCGCTAAAGCGCGTTAGCCGCAAGCGGCTAGCTGAGCCTGCTTTTAACGCTGTATCGGCAATGCAGGTAGTTTTCAACGGAGCTGCTAGCGCGTGGCAATCCATATCAGCAACCCCGCCTGAAACACACAGAATGCCACCAGGCAGGTGATGGTAAAGCGCAGGCCGTTGTCTTCACGCTTGAATACCCCGATGCGTTCTTCCAGTTTGCGCACTTTCACGTCCTGCTCGCGCAGGCTCTGGTCGGCCTGTTGCAGCATGCTGGCGGCGTCCAGCAATTCGACGACCTGCACTTTTTCCGTATGCCAGTCGCCATGCAGCGAGCTGACCCGTGGCGCGCCGCATTGCGCTTTGATTTTCAGCGGGTCGAGGTACTCGACGACAAAGCCCTGGGCCTGCAGACAGTGGTCGCGCCGGGCGCGGGCTTCCTCGGTAAAGGCATCCTTGCTCGGCAGGGTGCTGTGTTGCACCTGGTAGTGGGCGAAGTGCTGACGCGCCCAGGCAATCCCCTGGGCCAGCAGGAAACGTCCCAGGCCACGGTTTTCTGGCTCCACATACAGGCCTTTTTCCGGACCGAAGCGCACCACGCGCTGCTCGTGATCGGCCCAGACTTCAAGCATGTTCTGTTCCTGGCGTACGCGCTGACCGGGGAGCTGCAAGGTCAGACGCAGTAGGCTTTGCTGCTTGCCCAGGCGTTCGACGCGGCCTAACTGGATAAAGCGCAAGGGCCGCGCGCCGGTATGGCGGTCGGTGGGCAGGGCGGCCAGGCGCAGCAGGCGAAAGTGCTCAGGCGGCAGCTCCGCCCACGGATGGGCCTGCTCGACGACCTCCGGGACGGCGGCGTCGGTATCGGTGTGTGGCTCTGGATTGTCAGTCATACATGGCGATCCTGTGCGCGACATCTTCAGGTGTCGCCTGATGCGCTTATCGGCTGCCGCGAGGCTAACTGGAGGCTGGCTTTTTGCCGCTGCGCTGGATGAACTGGGCGATCTGCTCGCCCAGTCCCTGTGCCAACGGTAGCCGAGGATTGTTGTAACTGGCCAGTTGCGCCGGTAAATCCAGCGCGCTGATGCGCAGCATATGGTTCATGCCGGGGATGATCAGCAACTCGGCATCCGGCTTGGCCGCCTGCAAGGCGTGGGCATCGGCGAGACTGACCTGAATATCGTGGCTGCCTTGGACGATCAGCGCCGGAATCTGCAAACGGGCAAAGGCCTGGCCGGGGTCTTGCTGCAGCAGGGTGATCAGGTAGGGCTGCACGCTTGGGCGAAACAGCACTTGCAAGGACTTGGGCACCTGCGGCATGAGCTGCCCGCCCAGCAGGCGGTCGAGCAGGTGATTGCTCTGTGCCAGCTGATCCGGCGGCAGGCGGGCGGCCAGTTGTTCACGCAGCAGTTGGTCGATCGGTCGGGAGCTGCCGGCAATCGCCACCAGGGCATCGGCCTGGGCCTGTTCGGCCGCCAAGCTGGCAATCAGCGCACCTTCGCTGTGGCCGATGAGAATCAGTCGGTCAAACGCCGGATCAGCCCTGAGCAGCTGTGCCCAGCCCACGGCATCGCTGACATACCCCTCAACACTGAGGTCGCGTTCATCCGGGGTGGCGGCGCGGCTCGCGGCTACACCGCGTTTGTCATAGCGCAGGCTGGCGATGCCCTGTTTGGCCAGACTTTGCGCCAGGCGTTTGAGGTTGTCGTTATGCCCGCCTTCAGGGTTGTTGCCGTTACGGTCGGTAGGGCCGGAGCCGGCAATCAGCAGCGCCACAGCCACTGACGTGGTGCTGCTGGGCTTGAGCAGCGTGCCCTGCAGCGTGCCCTGGCTTGTCTGCAGGCGCATGGGGTGCTGCACGCTGCTGTGCGCGGTGCTGCTCTGTGCGACGTCGGGGGCGGCTTGCAGCAGGGCGCTACAGAAAAGAAGTGGCAATAGAAGAACTCGGGTCATGGAAAGGAACTGCCAGGGATGAGCCTATTGGACGTTTATCCCCCCTGAAGGTTCGAGGATGATCTGGGCGAACGCCACGGGTATACTCGCCGCCTTTACTCAAGTGGGGTATTGCGCCGGCTGGCGTAGCCTCGGAGCTGATTTTCGCGGAGCGTTTTGCACATGTCCGGCAATACCTACGGCAAGCTGTTCACTGTCACCACCGCTGGCGAGAGCCATGGCCCGGCATTGGTCGCCATTGTCGATGGCTGCCCGCCGGGGCTGGAAATCAGCCTGGAAGACCTGCAGCGTGACCTCGACCGACGCAAACCCGGCACTAGCCGGCATACCACGCAGCGCCAGGAAGACGATGAGGTGGAAATCCTTGCCGGGGTGTTCGAGGGCAAAACCACCGGTTGCTCGATTGGCCTGCTGATCCGCAACACTGACCAGAAGTCCAAAGACTACTCGGCGATCAAGGATTCCTTCCGCCCGGCGCACGCCGATTACACCTATCACCACAAGTACGGCGTGCGTGACTACCGCGGTGGTGGCCGCAGCTCGGCGCGGGAAACCGCCATGCGTGTGGCCGCGGGTGCCATCGCCAAGAAATACCTGGCCACTCAGGGCATCGTGATTCGCGGCTACATGAGCCAGCTGGGGCCGATTGAAATCCCGTTCAAGACCTGGGACAGCGTCGAACAGAACGCCTTCTTCAGCCCCGATCCGGACAAGGTGCCGGAGTTGGAAGCCTATATGGACCAGCTGCGCCGTGATCAGGATTCAGTTGGCGCGAAGATCACCGTGGTTGCCGAGGGCGTGATGCCCGGCCTGGGCGAGCCGATTTTCGACCGCCTGGACGCCGAACTGGCCCATGCGCTGATGAGCATCAACGCAGTCAAGGGCGTGGAAATCGGTGCGGGTTTCGCCAGCGTGGCGCAGCGCGGCACCGAGCACCGTGACGAGATGACCCCTGAAGGTTTCCTCTCCAACAATGCTGGCGGCATTCTCGGTGGGCTCTCCAGTGGTCAGCCGATTGTGGCCCACCTGGCCCTCAAACCGACGTCGAGCATCACCACGCCGGGGCGCTCGATCGATATCCACGGCAACCCGGTGGACATCATCACCAAGGGCCGTCATGACCCGTGCGTGGGCATTCGTGCTACACCAATCGCCGAGGCGATGATGGCCATCGTGCTGATGGACCATCTGCTGCGCCACCGTGCGCAGAATGCCGAGGTGCGGGTCAGCACGCCGGTGTTGCCACAGCTGTGACAGCCTGCGTAGGTTGGGTTGCGCGCAGCGAAGCCCAACAATGCGCGGCCTGGGTGTCGCTCTGCTCAACCCAGGCTACGGCCAAACCATGAGCGGCGCATTGCCTTACTGGCGTTTGTCCGGTTTCTACTTCTTCTATTTCTCGCTGCTTGGCGCCACCGCGCCGTTTCTCGCGCTGTATTTCGATCACCTGGGGTTTTCTGCTGCGCGGATTGGCGAGCTGATCGCCATTCCCATGCTGATGCGCTGCATCGCGCCAAATATCTGGGGTTGGCTGGGTGACCACACGGGCCGGCGGCTGGGCATTGTGCGCTTTGGTGCGCTCTGTACGTTGCTGTGTTTCGCCGGCATCTTTGTCAGCCAGAGCTACGCCTGGCTGGCGCTGATCATGGCGCTGCATGCGTTCTTCTGGCATGCGGTGCTGCCGCAGTTTGAAGTGATCACCTTTGCCCATCTCAAGGAGCAGGCGGCGCGCTATAGCCAGATCCGTCTGTGGGGCAGTATTGGGTTTATTGTCGCGGTGGTCGGTTTGGGCAAGCTGTTCGAGCGGCTCAGCCTGGATGCCTACCCCTGGGCGCTGATCCTGATCATGAGCGGCATCGTCCTGAGCAGTTGGTGGGTGCCCAATGCGCAGCCGCAGATGCGCCCCAATACCCAGGATCAAGGCGGCTTTCTCCAGCAGCTTCGGCGGCCGGGGATTCTCGCCTTCTACTTAAGCGCCGGCCTGATGCAGTTGAGCAACGGCCCGTACTACACCTTTCTCAGCGTGCACCTGGAAACACTCGGCTATTCGCGCGGGGTGATCGGCCAGCTGTGGGCGCTGGGTGTGCTGGCTGAAATCGTGCTGTTTATGTTTATGGCCCGGTTACTGGCGCGCTATTCCCTGCGTACCGTGCTGCTGGCAAGCTTTCTGATTACCGCTGTGCGCTGGTTATTGCTGGGCAATCTGGCTGGGCATCTGCCGGTGCTGCTGTTTGCCCAGTTGATGCATGCCGCAACCTTTGGCAGTTTCCACGCGGCGGCCATGCATTTTGTCCAGCGCAGCTTTGCTGATCGCCAGCAGGGCCAGGGCCAGGCCTTGTATGCTGCGTTGGCGGGCGTCGGTGGGGCATTGGGGGCGTTGTATTCCGGTTATAGCTGGCACAGCCTCGGCGCGGCCTGGACCTTTGCCATCGCCAGCCTGATTGCCCTGGCGGCGGCGGTGATTACCGCACGCTATATGCGTGATGAGCGGCCCTGAGCTGCTATCTATTGAATTGAAACCGACTGTACGAGAGCCCTGAGCATGAGCAGCCTGACCGTCTACCCGCAGTCTTCGCCCGAGTACCCGAACAAGCTGCTGACTCACGTCGAAGACATCGCCAGCACTCTGGCTGCCGTTGGTGTGCAGTTCAGTCAGTTGCCTGTTCAGCAGGCGGTCACGGCCGGTACAGCCAGTGATGAGCTGCTGGCAGCCAGCCAGGTGCAGATCGACCAGTTGCTGACCCAGCATGCTTATGCCAGCGCCGAGGTGCTGAGCCAGTGTGATGAGCGCGGGGAGGGCAGTGAACTGGCTCGTAGCCTGCGCGCGGAGCAACGCTGTCAGCCGGCTCATCTGCATTACTACCTGGCTGGACGTGGCCTGCTGGCGCTGCATATCGACGAGTACGTATACAGCCTGCTGTGCGAGAAGGGCGACCTGGTGCAGTTACCCGCCGCCACTGCGCATTGGTTTGACGGCGGTGAACATCCGCGCTTTGCCGTTTTGCGCTTGTTTGACAGCCCCAAGGTCCCCGATTTTGTGCCTGTAGCGGGTGATTTCGCCGCCACATTCGCGGGGTTGGATGACTGCTGATAGGGGGCGCGACTGAACTGTTCAGCGCAGCGGCTATCCTACCTAGGCACCCCAACCAAGGAGAGACAGCATATGGGCTCAATGTTCAGCGGACTACTGGGTCTGGTGATTCTGGCACTGGATGTCTGGGCGATCCTCAGCGTTATAAAAAGTAATGCCGAGATTGGTATCAAGGTGCTGTGGGTCTTGCTGATTGCTCTGTTGCCGGTGATTGGTCTGATCATCTGGGCATTGCTGGGGCCGCGTGGCACGGTCAAGTTCTAGCCAGGCGGCGGGCAGGCGCGTGGTTAGTGGCGCTTTGCTTGCTGAGCGGCGCGCTTCAAGCCAGTGATCAACACGCCTGGACCGCGCTGCGTGACGGTCGCGCCGTGCTGCTGTTGCGCCATGCCACAGCGCCCGGTACAGGTGATCCGGCGAATCTCCAGCTGAATGATTGCCGCACCCAGCGCAACCTCAATCAAGTTGGCCGTGAGCAGGCGCAGCGCTGGGGACAGTTGTTGCGTAGCCAGTGGATTGAAGCGCGTCTGCTGAGCAGCCGCTGGTGTCGCGCTCAGGATACGGCCCGCGAAATGGGCTTGGGCGCAGTCGAAGCGCTGCCTGCGCTGGATTCATTCTTTCAAACGCCCAACACCGCCCGTGAGCAAACTGCCGCGCTGATCGAGCAGATCAATGCACAACCGCGTGGTGCGTCGTTGGTGCTGGTCTCCCATCAGGTCACTATCACCGCGCTGACCGGCCTCTACCCGGCGTCTGGCGAGGGTCTGATTCTGGCATTGCCGCTAGAGGCTCCGGCGCGCGTGCTGGCGCGAGTTCAGCCCTAGGCTAAATGCTCAGCAAGTGCTGTTCCGGCAGCTGCGCGCCCTCCAATTTGAGCAGCAGCGCCTTGCGTGACAGACCGCCGGCATAACCGGTAAGGCTGCCGTCACGGCCAATCACCCGGTGACAGGGAATGATGATGGCAATCGGGTTGGCACCATTGGCTGCGCCGACCGCACGCACGGCCTTGGGCCGTGCGATCTCGGCGGCGAGGTCGCTGTAGCAGCTGGTATGGCCAAACGGAATGGCCTGCAAAGCCTGCCACACCGCTTGCTGAAACGCCGTACCTTGCGGCGCCAGCAGCAGCTCGAAGCGTTGCCGCCGCCCGGCGAAATACTCATCCAGTTGCCGGCACACCTCATCCAGCTCATCGACCGCGCTGCGCCATTTTTCGCCGATGTGCCAGGGCTTGTCAGCGACATCCATCAGCAGTTTTTGCAGGCCCGTTTCGTCAGCGGCCAATAGCAGGCGTCCAATCGGGCTGTCGTGGTAGCGGTAGAACATCGCTTTAACCTTCCGAGTAGTTGTGCCACAGGTGCGCGGCGGCGTAAGCGCGCCATGGTCGCCAGGCTTCGGCACGGACCTTGAGCTGTTTGGCGTCGATGCCGTCTGGCCCCCACACCGGGGCCTTGAGCAAGCCCAGGTCACTGGCAGGAAAGGCATCAACCTCGCCAAAGGCACGCAGCGCAATGTATTCCGCCGTCCACGGGCCGATGCCGGGCAGGGCGCAGAGTCGTTCGATAAATGCCGTATAGCCGTCCTGCAAATCCAGACGCAGAGCACCGCTGGCTACCTGCGTAGCGAAATGCTGCAAGGTCTGCACGCGTTTGCCGGGCATGCCGATGCCCTCCAGATTGGCTTCGGCGATTGCGTTAGGGCTGGGGAACAGCCTTTGAATATCGGGCGCATCGGCAAATTGCAGCGATTCGCCCAGTCGGGAAACCAGGCGGCCAGTGATGGTCACCGCTGCCTTGACCGTGACCTGCTGGCCAATAATGGCGCGCACGGCTTGTTCAAATGGCTCGAAAGCGGTGGGTAAACGCAAACCAGGATTGCGTGAAACCAGAGGCCCGAGCTGCGCATCGTTGGCAAAGTGCGCGCTGATCTGCTGCGGCTGGCAGTCCAGATCAAACATCGTACGGACCCGCGCAGTGAGCGTCGCCAGGCAGGGCTGCAGCGATTCGCTGTACTGCAGTTGCAGCGCGTGCTGATCAGTCAGCGACTGCACGCGGAACCAGCCATGTTGGCCATCGAGGTGCACGCTGCGCGCGTAACTGTGCGGTTGCAGGCTTTCCACCCCCGCTAGGGCACGCAGGGCAAAGTGCGCGTGGAATTGTTGCCACTGCCAGGGCGGCTGGTAGCTCAGTAACAGGGTGTGGGGTGATGGGCTCATGGCCGAACAATAACCGCCGTTCGGCTGGCTGTCAGCGCAGAACTGACTTTCAAACTGGAGCCGGTAGGGCGGGATGTGCTCGTTTTAACAACTGTTTACGACCTCGCGAGCTGGAGTCCGGCCAGGCGCTACGTTAGTAACAGCCTCCGGCTGGTCAAAACAGGCGAGGAAGCGGAGCGTACTGTTGTACATGGGCATTACTCGTTTCACTCGCCCTTCGGGTCGCGCTGAAGCGCGTTAGCCGCAAGCGGCTAGCCGAGCCTGTTTTTAACGCCGCAGGGCCGACGCGCAGCAGGTCGTTGGAGGCGCTAAGCGCTGGCCACCCGCTGATGCAGCTGATGCGATAACTGCTCCAGCTGTTGGCCAAGTTGCACCAGCGACTCTTGGGCATCCAGCAGTTCGGCACTGGCGGCGCGCTGGCGCTGACTGGCATCGCGTTGTGCGGCACTGTTGTCACGCACGTGCAGCAGTTGCTGGTGCGCCTGGGTGAGCGCCTGACTGTGCTGCAGGATTGACTGCGACAGGTTGTCGGTCAGTCCGGCGTTGTTGCTCAATGCGTGGCTGACATCACTGACCTGCGTGGCTCCGGTGTCGATGATTTGCTGCGATTGGCCGAGTACGCTCTGCACGGTGTCGGCGGTTTCGTTGCTGCGCTGCGAGAGGTTGCGTACTTCATCGGCGACCACCGCAAAACCGCGACCATGCTCTCCGGCGCGGGCCGCTTCGATGGCGGCGTTAAGCGCCAACAAGTTGGTCTGCTGGGCGATGGCGCTGATCATCTGCATGGATTCGGCGATGCGCTGGTTGCTCTGCTGGATGGCCTGCATGCTGGCCTGGGCATCCTCCATACGCTGTGCGCAGGCATTGACCTGGCTGCTGCTGTGCTGGGTGTCCTGGCTGAGCTGCTGCATATGGCCGGTGCTGTCAGCGAGGCTGTCCAGTACTTCATGCAGGGCCAGGTCCAGTTGCTGCATGGCATCGGCCTGTTGCTGCACATTGGTGTCGATGCTCTGGCAACGCTGGCGAATACCACCGAGGGTTTGTTGCAGCTGGCTGGCCATCTGCAGCAGGTCGCTGGCGGTGCTGCGCACGTCATCGACGATGCCGCCGAGCTGATCCTGATTGCGTGCGGCGCGTTGACCGAACTCGCGCGATTCGCTCAGGGCCTGTTCGGCATCAGCCAAGGCCTGGTTACGCAGTTGCGCGCTGTACCACTGTGCCAGCCACACCGTCAGCACCGGCAGGATGTAACCCGAGTAGGTGTTCACGGCAGCATCGCGCGGGCTCAGTTCAAATACCGGCAGGCTGGCACCGCTGCGTTCCAGGCGGATCAGCCAGAACACGAACAGCACCTGTACCAGGCTCCAGACCATGGCGCTGCGCGCACCGGCCAGCAGGTAGGCGAAGACGATGATCACGGCCGGCCAGTAGATATGTGCCGAGTGCAGACCACCCAGCTGGTAGATCAGCAGCATCGAGTAGCTGGCCATGCACGCCAGTGCCATGTTCGCGGCGACCGCTAGCGGCAGCACACTGCTGCGCAGTACCAGCAGCATCAGCGGCATGCCCAAGACCAACAGCAACGAGCCATACATCAGCGCATCGTTGCCCAGGCGCCCCCACTTGATGCAGCTGTACAGGCCGATCACCACGCTGCACAGCGCGCTGAAGGCCAGAGTGCGGGCCAACAGGATGCTGGCCTGGTCGGTCAAATCATGTGGCAGGAACTGCCCAAGGAAACCCTGTCGCATGAAAACTCCAGTCAGTAGATTGTTCAGCAGTATCGGCGCAAATGGTCGCCAGCTTGAGGGTGGAAACTGCCAATTTGGCGGATGAAATGGCAACGTGTCAGTTATCCGGCCCGCCGCCCGACGACTTGTCAGTCGCGTTATTCAGCCCAGTGTCTGGCGGTATTGTCCAGGCGTGAGGCCTTTCCAGCGCTTGAACGCATGCAGGAAATTCGACACCTCGCTGTAGCCCAGGCGCTCGGCAATCTCCTCCTGGCTTAGGCTGGCGATGGCCAGCAGTTCTTCGGCCAGAGCCTGGCGCACTTCTTCCTGCAACTGGCGAAAGCTGCTGCCTTGCTCTTCCAGACGGCGACGTAGGGTGCGGCTACTGATGTTCAGTTCGCTGGCAATGACTTCCATGTCTGCCAGCCGTCCCGGTGTACTCAACAGACGATCACGAATCTGCCCGGCCAGGCCACTGCGTACCTGACGTTTGGCCAGCAGGGCCTGGCATTGCTGTTCGCAGAGTTGAGCACTGTGTGGGTTGGCGCGGGGCAGGGGCAGGTCGAGCAGGTGGCGGGAAAAGCTGATGCGGTTCTCTGCGCAGGCAAACGTTGGCAGCAGCCCGAACTGCTCGATAAAACGCGTCGGATCGATAGGCGCCGGCATGCTTAATTGCACCTGGCTCAGGGGCATCTTGGCGCCGGTTAGCTCGCGCTGAATCACCATCACCGCGACGGCGTCGCGCAGCAGGAGAAAATCGCGCACCTGGTCCGGCAAGTGGCTGCCATCGAGCGCCAGGTGCGCCTGGCTGGCGTCTTCGCGCAAGGTGATGCGGTTGAAGGCGAAGGTCAGGTCGAGGTAGCGCAGGCCAAGGTCGGCGGCCTGGCGGAAGCTCTGGCTGCTGAGCAGGGCGTAACCCCAGATGCCATAGGTGGTCAGTTGATAACGCAGGCCGGCTTGCAGGCCGAGGTCATCCTGATCAGGCAGAGCCTCAATCAGGTTGCGGATCAGCTGCAGCTCCTGCGCCCCTTCGATTTCACTGTGCAGCTCGGCCAGTTGCAGGGGGCTGAGGCCGGTGTCGCGCAGGCAGTGCTCAACACTCAAACCATGGTCGAGACCCAGCTGGGTCAGCAGTTGCACACTGGTGATGCTGCGTCGTGGCAGGCTGTAGGGAATGGCCAACATGCAGTTATCCGCTGATTTGTCCGAAAGTCACAATCGATTGGCCGACTATGCCATAACCGGGTCTGGCCCAGACAAGTAGCATCCGGTTATCCGCACTGTTTGCGGTTGGGGATATAACAATGCACAACACTTCCCAGAACCAGACGCCCTTGCGCGTGCTGATTATCGGCAGCGGCTTTGGCGGTCTGGGCATGGCGATTCGGTTACAGAAGGCCGGGGTCGAGGATTTTCTGATCCTTGAGAAGGCCGCAGAAATCGGCGGCACCTGGCGCGATAACAGCTACCCGGGAGCGGCCTGCGATGTGCCGTCGCACCTCTATTCGTTTTCCTTCGAGCCGAAAACCGACTGGAGCCGCAAGTTCGCGCCCCAGACGGAAATCCACGGCTACATGCTGTATTGCGTGGCCAAGTATCAGTTGCGTTCGCGTATTCGCTGCAATGCCGAGGTGGCGTCTGCCGCTTTCGATGCGGTCGCAGCGCTGTGGCGGGTGACCCTGAGCAATGGCGAAGAACTCTGCGCCGAGGTGCTGATCAGCGCCTGTGGTCAGCTCAATCAGCCTGCCTATCCGGCGTTGCCGGGAGTCGAGCAGTTTGTCGGTGAGGTGTTTCACTCGGCGCGCTGGCGACACGATCTGAATCTTTCTGGCAAGCGCGTGGCGGTAATTGGCACCGGCGCCTCGGCGATTCAGTTTGTTCCGCAGATTCAGCCCAAGGTGGCGCAGCTGCAGCTGTTTCAGCGTTCAGCCGCCTATGTGCTGGCCAAACCGGACCGCGCCTACCGGCCGTGGGAGCTGGCCGTGATGCGCCGACTGCCCTGGCTGCAACGCCTCGATCGTGGCCTCAAGTACCTGCAACACGAGGTGCGCGGCTTGGCGTTTATCAGCATGCCGTGGCTGATGAAGCTGTTTCGCTTCAGCTTCGAACGGCACCTCAACCAGCATATTCGCGACCCGCAGTTGCGGGCGCAGCTGCAACCGGATTATCCCATGGGTTGCAAACGCATTCTGATCAGTAATGACTACCTGCCGGCACTGGCGCAACCCAATGTGACGGTGATCAGCGAAGCGATCAGCCGCGTCAGTGAGCGTGCCATCATCACCGCCGATGGCCGCGAGCACCCGTGCGATGTGCTGATCTACGGCACCGGCTTTGCCGCCACGGATTTTCTTGCGCCGATGCAGATTCGCGGGCTCGGCGGGCAGGAGTTGAACCAGGCCTGGCGCGACGGCGCCGAAGCCTACAAGGGCATCAGCGTCAGTGGTTTTCCCAACCTGTTTATCCTCTATGGGCCGAATACCAACCTGGGGCATAACTCGATCATTTATATGTTGGAAAGTCAGTTCCGTTACGTGCTTGGCTGCATCGATTTGCTGCGCCAACAAGGCGCCCGTTATCTGGATGTGAAGGCCAGCGTGCAGCAGCGCTTCAACCAGCAGATTCAGGCCAGCTCACATCGAACGATATGGGAGCAGGGCTGCTCAAGCTGGTACAAAACCGCCTCCGGCAAAAGCACCAACAACTGGCCGGGCTATACCTTTACCTATCGCCAGCAGACCCGCGCCCCGGAGCTTGATGACTATGAATGCACCCGTTGAATTTACCGCCCCCGCCGCTGAGCAGGCGTTGCTGCGCAGTGTTTTGCGTACCAGCCTGCGCCTGCTGTTCCGTGGTTTGGTGCGTCCGCCGATGCCGATTGCCGGTCAGCGCACGGTGCTGCGCCTGCTGACGGCGGCCAGCCCGACGCCGCGCGGTATCACCCGCAGCACCGGCACCCTGGGCGGGCGGCCCTGCGAGTGGCACAAGCCGCAGAGCGGCCGGGGCACGGTGCTGTTGTACTTGCATGGTGGGGCTTATCTGATCGGTGGGCCGAACACCCACCGGGCGATCTGCTCCAACCTGGCCAAGCGCGGGCAGATGGATGTGTGCGCGCTGGATTACCGCCTGGCTCCGGAACACCAATACCCAGCGGCTCGTGAGGATGCGCTGGCGGCGTTTCAGGAACTGCTCACGCTGGGTTACAAGCCCGAACAAATTGTGATCGGCGGCGACTCGGCCGGCGGCAATCTGAGCCTGATCACCAGTCTGCGTCTGCGTGACCTGGGCTTGGCGCAGCCGGCAGCGCTGGTGTGCTTCTCTCCGGTCACCGACTTTACCGGCACGCAGCTGCACGAGCCGCCCGCCGGTGACCCGCTGATCCACCGCAAATGGGTGGAACAGGCGCTGGCGCTTTATTGCCCGGCGGGTTTGGCCCACGACGACCCGGGTCTGTCGCCGCAGTTTGCTGACCTGCAGGGTCTGGCCCCAGTGTTGATCCAGGTCGGTGAAGACGAGATTCTACGTAACGACAGCTTGCGCTTTGCCGACAAGGCCAGGGCCGCGGGTGTGGATGTACGCCTGCAACGTTATCCAGAGTTGTGGCACGTGTTCCAGGCCCATGCGGGCATGCTCAAAGCGGCGGATTTTGCCCTGGCCGAAGTGGTGAGTTTTCTGCGTGAGCGGGGTTGTTGATGAACAACATTCTGATCACCGGCGCCGCATCGGGCATCGGTGCGGCCACGGCCAGGCTGTTTCATCAACACGGCTGGCAGGTCGGGCTGTTGGATATCAATCACCAGGCACTGGCCAAGCTGGCCGGCGAGCTGGGTAACGTCTGGCATGCCGAACTGGATGTGGCCGACCCGGCGGCAGTCAGGGTCGCCCTGGCGGACTTCTGCGCCCTGCATGGCGGTCAGTTGCGCCTGCTGTTCAACAGCGCTGGGGTTCTGCAGTGCGGGCACTTCGAGGACATCGAGCTAAGTGAGCATGCGCGCATCCTGCAGATCAACGTGCTGGGCCTGCTGAACATGACCCACGCGGCGTTTCCCTATCTGAAAGCCACGCCCGATGCCCAGGTGATCAATATGGGCTCGGCATCCGGGCTCTATGGCGTACCGCATCTGGCCAGTTACTCGGCGTCCAAGTTCGCCGTGCGCGGGCTGACCGAGGCGCTGGATCTGGAATGGGCCAAGCACGGCATCCGTGTTGGTGACCTGATGCCGCCGTTTGTCAGCACGCCGATGCTCAACAACCAACGCTTCCAGGCCCCGGTGTTGCGCCGTCTGGGCGTCAATCTTCAGGCTAAAGCTGTTGCCCAGGCTGCCTGGGCGCAAAGCCGCAGCCGTGCTGTACACCGGCCGATCAGCCGACAATTCAAGCTGCTGTACTGGTCTGGCCAGCTGACGCCCGCCTGGCTGACCCGGCGCATCATGGCCTGGCTTAGTCGCGACTGATGGGCTGGATGTGTGGCTGAAACAACTTTTGCTGGGCAAATGCGCGTTGATAGGACTAGTCTGCAGGTAACGCTTCTGACTTGTTCGCTCTGAACAAGCCTGCGTTGACCAGCCCTGGTTTCAGGTCTGGCTTATGACATATCAAGCAGCACATCGCTTGATTCTCGGGCGGCACTGCAATCGGTGCCGCGACGCCGCCGAAACTCTGCGGTAGCAATGGGAATGCGTTTATCAGGTCGTAGCACTGCAGTATCGACACCTAGTTGGTTCTTTAGCGTCCTGTAAATTTGTCCATCGCCTGAGGAGGTCACTTCATGAGCACAGCCTTGCACGATGATGTCAGTAACGGGGTTTTACGGCGGATGAAGGAGGGTGGCTTCGACTTTGCCAGCTTCCACCCCATCGAGTTCTACGCCCTTTTCCCTGATGAGGAGCGGGCCCGCATGGCCACCCGCAAGTTTCGAGGTGAGTCTTTACACGCCCTGGTGACCGAGCGTGATGACGGTGTCTGGCACCTGCAAGTCAGTAAAGTGATGTTTGCGACATACCACGGCATCGATGACTTCGAGCATGACCTGGAGTCTGTCGTGGCGCCGCTTGGCGGTAAGCTGGATGGGTGGGGCGTTACCCAGGAGGTGAGGCAGCCCTGAGAACCTGCTGTTATTACGCAGTGCCATGAATGGCTCTAGCTCGCGAGAGCGTAAACAGGTTCTGCAATCCAAACACGGGCCAGCCATGAGCTGGCCTGTATCATTTCTATTTGGTCAAAGTGCTCCCAGCCAATCGCCCCTCGACCCCAGCCTGCACTTTGCTTCAGACTTGGTGCATGACCGATATCCTGATTTTTACCCACATTGATTACTGTCCGCCGGCTCACCTGGGCAAGGTGCTGGAGCAGGCTGGCCATTTTTATAGAGTGCTGCGCGCTGACCTCGGCGAGCTAGAGGGCATTGACCTCGACCGGCCTAAGGCTGTGGCCATCATGGGCGGGCCGATGAGTGTGAACGATCCGTTGCCCTGGCTGCAGACCGAAGTGGCCGCGCTGCAGCATTTTATTCGCCGTGATATTCCGCTGATCGGCCACTGCCTGGGTGGCCAGTTGTTGGCCAAGGCTCTTGGCGCGGAAATCAGCCGCATGCCTTACACCGAAAGCGGCTGGCACACACTGACCCGTCTTGATCAGGTTGCGCCCAGTCCCTGGTTACAGCATTTGCCCGAACAGTTCCCGATCTTCCAGTGGCATGGCGACAGCTTTGCTATCCCCGAGGGTGCACAGCCCTTGCTGAGCAGCCCCTGGTGCAGTAACCAGGCGTTTGCCTGGGGGGATAAAGTCCTGGCCCTGCAAGGGCATCCGGAAATGGACGAAGCCCTGGTGCGTCAGTGGCTCGGCGACTGGCATCACCTGCTGGATGAAAACCAGCCCAGCCAGCAGAGCAGGGCGCAGATGCTCGACCAACTGCCAGCCAAAGTCGCCGAGCTGAACCGCGTAGCCGAAGGCATCTATCGCCACTGGCTGCAACTGGCCGGACTCTAAACGTCGGGTAGGGTTGATGACGCTTTACCCATCCACCGGTGGTTGTCGTAGGGTGGATAAAAAGAGCGCTATCCACCCTACGGATTGGCCGCCTCAAAATGGCGCGCCCTGCGACCAAGTGGTCACCATTGCGCCCCTGCTTGGTGCGTTACTTGTGCCTTAAATACTCAAGTTTTTGATTTAAAACATTTTTATTGTATGGCGCGAGCTTTGCAAAGCTGTCTCCATGTCCGGGTGACAAGGAGTACGGCATGGTCCGCACCTTTTATGACGAGATGTACGACGCGAGTGGCGCTGTCCGCCCGCACTACCAAGCCTTTGCCCGCTGGTTGGCAGATACCCCGGATGAACTGCTGGCTCAGCGCCGCCGTGAAGCCGATCTGCTGTTCCACCGTGCCGGCATCACCTTCACCCTGTATGGCGATGATCAGGGCACTGAGCGACTGATTCCCTTCGACATCATCCCGCGCAGCATCCCCGCCACTGAGTGGCGCATGGTTGAGCGTGGCTGCATCCAACGGGTGCAGGCGCTGAACATGTTCCTCGCCGACCTCTACCACGACCAGCGCATCATCAAAGCCGGCATCATTCCCGCCGAGCAGGTGCTGGCCAACGAGGGTTACCAGATCGCCATGCAGGGCCTCAATCTGCACCGCGACCTCTATGCTCACATCGCTGGGGTTGATCTGGTGCGCGATGGCGATGGCAGCTACTACGTGCTGGAGGACAACCTGCGCACGCCCAGCGGCGTCAGCTACATGCTCGAAGACCGCAAGATGATGATGCGTCTGTTCCCCGAGCTGTTCGCCACCCAGCGCGTGGCGCCGATCGATCACTACCCGAATCTGTTGCTCGACACGCTCAAGTCCTCCTGCCCGCTGGATAACCCCAACGTTGTGGTGCTGACGCCGGGGCGCTTCAACAGCGCCTATTTCGAACACGCCTTCCTGGCCCGCGAAATGGGCGTGGAGCTGGTCGAAGGCGCGGATTTGTTTGTGCGTGACGACAAGTTGTTTATGCGCACCACGTCTGGGGCCAAGCAGGTGGACGTGGTTTATCGACGCCTCGACGACGCGTTCCTCGACCCGCTGGCCTTTAACCCGGACTCCATGCTCGGTGTGCCCGGTCTGCTGGCCTGCTACCGCAGCGGCAACGTGGTGCTGGCCAACGCCATCGGCACCGGTGTGGCGGACGACAAATCGATCTACCCCTATGTCGACGACATGATTCGCTTCTACCTCAGTGAAGAGCCAATCCTGAAGAACGTGCCGACCTTCCAGTGCCGCAAACCTGCTGAGTTGTCGCACGTGCTGGCCAACCTGGAGCACTTGGTGGTCAAGGAAACCCAGGGCTCCGGCGGCTACGGCATGCTGGTTGGCCCGGCAGCCACCAAGGCCGAGATCGAAGACTTCCGCGCCCGCCTGATTGCCCGGCCCGAGGCCTACATCGCCCAGCCGACCCTGTGCCTGTCAACCTGCCCGACCTTTGTTGAGCGCGGCATCGCGCCACGCCATATCGACTTGCGGCCGTTTGTCCTGTCCGGCAAGGAAACCCGCATCGTCCCCGGCGGCCTTACCCGTGTCGCGCTGCGCGAAGGTTCGCTGGTGGTCAACTCGTCTCAGGGTGGCGGTACCAAAGACACCTGGGTGGTGGAGGACTAATCATGCTTTCAAGAACTGCCTCTGATCTGTACTGGATGTCGCGCTACCTGGAGCGCGCGGAAAACCTCGCGCGCATGCTTGAAGTCAGCTATTCGCTGTCGCTGATGCCGCAGGACGGCCGCGGCGATGGCCTGGAAGAGCTGGCCCTACCGCTGCTGATTACCGGCACCCTGGATGATTACCTGGAGCGCCACGGCCCGCTGCACGCCGAACGCATGCTGCATTTTTTTGCCCTTGATGCGACCAACCCTGCGAGCATCTACTGCTGCCTGCAGGCCGCGCGCAGCAACGCCCATGCTGTGCGTGGGCGGATCACCGCCGACATGTGGGAAAACATCAACGCCACCTGGCTGGAAATTCGCGGTATTGCCGAACAAGGCTTGAGCCGTTATGGCATCAGCCGCTTCTGCGAATGGGTCAAGGAGCGCTCGCACCTGTTCCGTGGCGCCACCTTTGGCACCATCATGCGCGGCGACCCGTATCGCTTTATTCGCCTCGGTACCTTTATCGAGCGCGCTGACAACACCCTGCGTCTGCTTGACGCGCGCTATGAAATGCTCGGCGAAGACATCGATGAAGTCGACGGCCGCCCGGCACGCAGCTACTACCAATGGACTGCGCTGCTGCGTGCTTTGTCATCATTCGAGGCGTTTGCCGAGATCTACCGCGGCTCGCCCGGTACGCGCAAAGTCTCCGAACTGCTGTTGCTACGCGCCGACGTACCACGCTCGTTACGTGCCTGCATGGACGAACTGAGCCTGATGCTCGCCAGCCTGCCCGGCGACAACGGCCGCCCGGCCCAGCGCCTTGCCGCCGAACTGGAAGCGCGGCTGCGCTACACCAGCATCGAAGAAGTACTCGACGAGGGCCTGCACGCCTGGCTCACCGATTTCATCCTGCTGGTTCGCCAGTTAGGCCAAGCCATCCAAACGTCCTACCTGGAGGTCGCATGAGACTGTCCATCAGCCACGACACTACCTACCACTATGAAGACCAGGTGCGCACCAGCATCCAGTACCTGCGCATGACTCCGCACGACAGCGAGCGTCAGCAGGTGCTCAGCTGGGAGTTGACCCTGCCACGCCCGGTGCGCGCCCAGATCGACCCCTACGGCAATATTCTTCATGTGCTGACCATGGACGAGCCGCATGAGTCCATCGTGATCGGTGCCCGTGGTCAGGTCGAGATCGACGAAACCCGTGAGGCCGAACACGAAAGTCAGTCGGCGCTGCCGTTTCTGCGCTTCACCCGCCTCACAGAAGCCGACGAAGCCCTGCGTGAATTTGCCAAGCTGCAAAGCAAAAACCGCCACGACCGCACCGGCCTGATTGATCTGATGCACGCCCTCAATGCACATATCAGCTATCTACCAGGCAGCACGGCGGTGGACACCAGCGCTGCTGAAGCCTTTGCCGGCGGCAAGGGCGTCTGCCAGGATCACGCGCATGCCTTTCTGGCCTGCACGCGCAGCTTGGGCATTCCGGCGCGCTATGTCTCGGGTTACCTGTTTACCGACAGCGAAGACCACCTGGCCAGTCACGCTTGGACTGAAGCCTGGCTGGACGATGCCTGGTACAGCTTTGATGTGACCAACTGCTTGGCCAAGCCGGAGCGCCACTTGAAATTAGCCATGGGCCTGGATTATCTAGATGCCTGCCCGGTACGCGGTATGCGACGGGGTGGCGGCGCCGAGCAGATGTATGCACGTGTCGAAGTGGCCCCGATGAGTTGTGTCCAGCAGTAATAAGAAGGCAGTGAGTAGACAAATGGCA
>NZ_QAIG01000008.1:0-99893 GCF_003060885.1 Pseudomonas sp. HMWF032 | reverse complement strand
CATTTCAACCGCCCCGCCGCTGCGCGCATCGAGCATCAACGTGTGCGAGGCATTCGGCTCGGTGCCGGCGGTAATCGCCAGCACACCGTTGGGTTCGTCGTCCTCATAAAGCGAAATGCTGCACTACTTCCTCCGGCCGATGATGCTCAACAGCTTCGACCCACTCTGCAGGCTCAGGTGTGGCGTCTGGGTGGTCAGCTCAGGCACGTCACCGAACAGGTGTGCCCGTTCATGACATAGATGCAGATCAATAGCCGTTAACCGCCCGCGCGCTAGAGTGGGCGGCCCCGTTGGCTGAGCGTTTTCCCATGGCATCGATTCCGCGTTACCCCGAGCTGCTCTCGCCAGCCGGCACCCTGAAAAACATGCGTTATGCCTTCGCCTATGGCGCGGATGCGGTGTATGCCGGGCAGCCGCGCTACAGCCTGCGGGTACGCAACAATGAGTTCGATCACGCCAATCTGGAGGCGGGTATCCGTGAGGCGCATGCCCAGGGCAAGCAGTTCTATGTGGTGGTCAACATCGCGCCGCATAACGCCAAGCTGAAGACCTTTCTGCGTGACCTGCTGCCGGTGGTGCTGATGGGGCCGGATGCACTGATCATGTCCGACCCCGGGTTGATCATGCTGGTGCGCGAACACTTCCCGCAAATGCCGATTCACCTGTCGGTGCAGGCCAATGCGGTGAACTGGGCCAGCGTGCAGTTCTGGCAGCAGCAGGGCTTGAGTCGGGTCATTCTGTCGCGCGAGCTGTCGCTGGAGGAAATTGGCGAAATTCGCCAGCAAGTGCCGGGCATGCAGCTGGAGGTGTTTGTCCACGGCGCGCTGTGCATGGCTTATTCCGGGCGCTGCCTGCTGTCGGGCTATATCAATAAGCGCGACCCCAACCAGGGCAGCTGCACCAATGCCTGTCGCTGGCAGTACCAGGCCACTCCGGCCGGCGAGAACGAGCTGGGTGAGGTGGTGCAGATTGTCGAACCGACCTTAGGCGTGGGGGCGCCGACCGAGCAGCTGTTTCTGCTGGAAGATGCCAGCCGCCCTGGCGAGCAAATGGCTGCCTTTGAGGATGAACACGGTACCTACATCATGAATTCCAAGGACCTGCGCGCGGTGCAGCATGTCGAGCGCCTGGTGCAAATGGGCGTGCATTCGCTGAAAATCGAGGGCCGTACCAAATCCCACTACTACGTGGCGCGCACCGCTCAGGTGTACCGCAAGGCCATTGACGATGCGGTGGCCGGCAGGCCCTTCGACAAATCCCTGATGACGACCCTGGAGTCCCTGGCCCATCGCGGCTACACCGAGGGTTTTCTGCGCCGCCATGTGCACGATGAGTATCAGAACTATGAGCGCGGCAGTTCGGTGTCGGAACAGCAGCAGTTTGTCGGTGAGCTGACCGGCGAGCGGCGTGGTGAGCTGGCTGAAGTGCGGGTGAAAAACCGCTTTGCCGTGGGCGATGGGCTGGAGCTGATGACGCCCCAGGGCAATCTGCGCTTTACCCTGGACCAGCTGGAAAACCGTCAGGGCCAAGCCATGTCAGTCGCTCCGGGCGACGGTCACATGCTGTACCTGCCGGTGCCGCCTGAGGTGCAACTGGAGTACGGCCTGTTGATGCGCGATCTCTAGGGTGCGCCACTACAGCGAGTGCGCGTGCTGCCGTCGACGGTAACCCGTGAGCTGCTGTTCCAGCGCGTGCAGGCTGTCGAGCTGCTGGCTGCGTGCCTTGCTGAACAGAATCAGCGCCAGCTCGGCGGTGGCCAGGGCGTCGGCGCTGGCGTGGTGGCGTTGATGCACCTGCAGGCCGAAATAGCGGGTCCAGTCATCGAGCCCGCCGTGGCGGATGTCGGCCTGTGGGCAGAGCATCGGCGCCAGTTCAGCGACATCGAAGAACCGGTGCTGTAAGCGGTAGTCCAGCGTCTGCTTCAGTGCACGGGCCAACATGCCTTGGTCGAACCCAGCATGAAAGGCCAGCAGCGGGCTGTTACCGACAAACTCCATAAACGTCAGCAAGGCTTGTGCGGGGTCTTCGCCATTGGCGATTTCGCTGGGGGCGATGCCGTGGATCAATGTACTGGCGCTGGCCTGGTGGCCTTCACGGAGCAAGGTGCATTCGAACTGCTGGCTGAGGTCAATTGCGCCGTTGTCGATCACCACCGCGCCAATCGACAGCACCTGATCGCGGCGCATATTCAGACCGCTGGTTTCCAGGTCGAGAACCACGAAGCGCTGCTGCTGCAGCGGACGCTCATCGTGTGTGCGGGGGGCGGCCAGGTTGCCGCGCCGCTCCAGTTGCGCCTGAGTCAGCGCGGGGCCACGCCCGCTAAACCAGGTGAACTTGCTCATAGTTGGTACCTCACAGCCAGGCTGCTCTGCAGCCGCTGCGCCTGGCGGAAAGACTCACGCAGGATGCGCCGGTCGAGGTGGTTGAGGTGGTCAGGGTCAACCCGGTTGGAGTAGGGCTGGCTATTGCGTGCCTGCAGCTGGTGCTGCTGCATCCGTGCCTGCTGAATATAGTGATAAGCCTCTTCATAGGCCGCGCCATCCTGAGTCTCGATCACCCCTTGCTGAATCAGCGCGCGCAGCCGTTCCAGGGTGTTGCAGACGGTCACGCCATGGGCCAGGGCCAGCAGGCGCGCGCCGTCAACGAAGGGCGTCAGGCCCTGCACCTTGAGGTCCAGGGTGTCCTTTTCGGCCCCCTTGCGGGCCACCACGAAATCCCGAAACACGCCCACCGGCGGGCGTTGGCGCAGGGCATTCTCCGCCATCATGCGCTGGAACAGACTATTGTCGGCCACCTGTTGCAGCAGGCCCTGGCGCAGCTGCTCGCAACCCTCGGTTTCGCCCCATACCGCGCGCAGGTCGAAATAGATGCTCGAAGCTAGCAGGTTCTCCGGGGTGGCTTCCTGGACAAAACTGCTGAAACGCCGCGACCACTCCTGACGTGACAGGCACAGCTCGGGGTTGCCGGCCATGATGTTGCCCTTGCACAGGGTAAAGCCACACTGCGCCAGGCGGTGGTTGATCTCCTGGGCCAGCGGTAGCAGGCGCTCGCGAATGGCTGCGGCTTCGGTTGCATCGGCGGCTTCGAACAAAATGCCGTTGTCTTGGTCGGTGTGCAGGGTTTGCTCGCTGCGGCCTTCGCTGCCGAACACCAGCCAGGTGAATGGCACACCGGGGGTGCCCATGTCTTCGAGGGTCAGTTCGATCACCCGGCAGACGGTGTGATCGTTGAACAGGGTGATCAGCTGGGTGATCTGCGTCGAGCTGGCACCGTGGGCGAGCATGCTGTCGACCAGTTGGCGTACATCGCTGCGCAGCGACGCCAGGGTTTCCACCCGCCCGGCATGGCGAATGGTGCGCGCCAGATGCACCAGATCGACCCGCTGCAGGCTGAACAGATCCCGCTCGGAAATCACCCCGCACAGCTGGTCATGCTCAACCAGGCAAACGTGGGCGATATGCCGTTCGGTCATCGCCATCGCCGCATCGAAGGCACTGGCATCCGGGGGGAGATGGAAGGGTGCCTGGGTCATCAGGTCGGCGATAGGTTGTGACAGATCAACACCGTCAGCCACCACGCGGCGCAGGTCGCGCAAGGTGAAGATGCCCAGCGGCTTAAGTGCCGGGTCGGTAATCACAATGCTGCCCACATGCTGTTCATGCATCAGCTTGACGGCGTCGCGCAGTGGCATCTCGGGTGGGCAGCTGATCGGAGTGCGCATCGCCAGTTCACCCAGGCGGGTGTCGAGCGAATACTGCGCCCCGAGGGTTTCCACGGCGCGCATCTGCACTTGTTGATTGACCTGATCGAGCAGGCTGCTCACCCCGCGCAAGGCGAAGTCACGCAATGGGCTGGAGAGTGCAAAGAGTTTGACGAAGGCCGCCTTGTTCAGCAGCAGGCAAAAGGTGTCTTCGGCGGCCAGATGCTCGGTGCGGGTGGCGCGCTCACCAATCAGTGCGGCCAGCGGGAAGCACTCGCCGGTGGTGATTTCAAAGGTGGTTTCGGTGCCGCGCCGCGCTGAATGCGGCCGTTCACCATGGACACGGCCTTGTTTGACGATAAAGAAGTGCTCAACCGGGCCGTCAGTTGGCTTGATGATGGTTTCGCCTGCGCTGTAGAAGCGCAGCTGGCAGTTCTCAACCAGGTAAGCCAGATGCGCCGCGTCCATTTGATTGAACGGCGGAAACTTTTGCAAAAACGCCATGGTGCCGTGGATGTTCTGCAGCACGGCAGTCTTGCCGGCCTGGCTCAAAGCGTCCGCTGTACTCATGGGTGATCTCACCTTTTTGTGAGTATCCATCGTCGGCTGAGCCAGCACGCTGCGCCATTGGACGTAAGTCTAGAGCGCAGTCTCCGCCTGTCGTCGAGCTCTGGTCGGTTAATTGCCAACAATAAAAAACCGCCCAACAGGGCGGTTTTTTATGGGGCTGCAGCTGCGGGTTACAGGCCGTTGGCGGCCTTGAACTCGCGGCGACGGCGGTGCAGAACGGGCTCGGTGTAGCCATTCGGCTGCTTGGCGCCTTCGACGACCAACTCCAGCGCCGCCTGGAAGGCGATGTTGCTGTCGAAGTTAGGTGCCAGCGGACGGTACAGCGGGTCGCTGGCGTTCTGACGGTCAACCACGGGTGCCATACGCTTGAGGCTCGCCACGATCTGCTCTTCGGTGGCAATGCCATGACGCAGCCAGTTGGCCAGCAGTTGGCTGGAGATACGCAGGGTCGCGCGATCTTCCATCAGGCCGACGTCATTGATATCCGGCACCTTGGAGCAGCCCACGCCCTGGTCGATCCAGCGCACCACGTAGCCGAGGATGCCCTGCGAGTTGTTGTCCAGTTCGTTCTGGATTTCCTCGGGTGTCCAGTTGGTGTCTTTGGCCAGCGGAATGCTCAGGATGTCGTCCAGCGACGCGCGCTCACGCGTGGCCAATTCGGCCTGACGGGCGAACACGTCAACCTTGTGGTAGTGCAGGGCGTGCAAAGCAGCGGCGGTCGGCGACGGTACCCAGGCGGTGTTGGCACCGGCCAGTGGGTGCATGATTTTCTGCTCGACCATCGCAGCCATCAGGTCGGGCATGGCCCACATGCCTTTACCAATCTGCGCACGACCTTGCAGGCCGGCGGCCAGGCCGATGTCGACGTTCCAGTTTTCGTAGGCGCTGATCCACTTCTCAGCCTTCATGGCCGCTTTACGCACGACAGCGCCGGCTTCCATGGAGGTGTGGATTTCGTCACCAGTACGGTCGAGGAAGCCGGTGTTGATGAACACCACGCGCTCGCTGGCGGCCTTGATGCAGGCTTTCAGGTTGACGGTGGTGCGGCGCTCTTCGTCCATGATGCCGACTTTGAGTGTGTTGCGCGGCAGGCCAAGAGCGTCTTCAACGCGGCCGAAAATTTCGCTGGTGAAAGCGACTTCTTCCGGGCCGTGCATCTTTGGCTTCACGATGTACACCGAGCCGGTGCGGGTGTTCTTGCGGCGGGTGTTGCCATTCAGGTTGTGGATGGCGATGAGGCTGGTGAACAGGGCGTCCTGAATGCCTTCCGGGATCTCGTTGCCGGCGGCGTCGAGGATGGCCGGGTTGGTCATCAGGTGGCCGACGTTACGCACGAACAGCAGGCTGCGGCCGTGCAGGGTCAGTTCACTACCGTCGGCCTTGGTGTAGACGCGGTCCGGGTTCATGGTGCGGGTGAAGGTCTTGCCGCCTTTGGCGACTTCTTCAGCCAGGTCGCCCTTCATCAGGCCGAGCCAGTTCTTGTAGACCACGACTTTATCGTCGGCATCCACGGCGGCAACGGAATCTTCGCAGTCCATGATGGTGGTCAGCGCGGCTTCCATCAGCACGTCTTTGACGCCGGCGGCGTCGGTTTGGCCGACTGGAGTGCTGGCGTCGATCTGGATTTCGAAATGCAGACCGTTGTGCTTGAGCAATACAGCGGTCGGCGCAGCAGCATCGCCCTGGAAGGCGATGAACTGGGCGACGTTTGTCAGACCGGTGCGGCTGCCGTTTTTCAGTGCAACAGCGAGTTGGCCGTCAACCACGGTGTAGGCGGTGGCATCGACGTGGGAGGCACCTTCCAGCGGTGCGGCTTCATCAAGGAAGGCGCGGGCAAAGGCGATGACCTTGTCACCACGGACTTTGTTGTAACCCTTGCCTTTTTCAGCGCCGCCTTCTTCGCTGATCACGTCAGTGCCGTATAGCGCGTCGTACAGCGAGCCCCAGCGGGCGTTGGAGGCGTTCAGGGCGAAGCGCGCGTTCATCACTGGTACAACCAGCTGCGGACCGGCCAGACGGGCGATTTCTTCGTCGACGTTTTGCGTGGTGGCCTGGAAGTCCGCCGGCTCCGGCAGCAGGTAACCGATTTCTTCGAGGAAGGCTTTGTAGGCTGCCGCGTCATGGGCCTGGCCCGCACGAGCCTGGTGCCAGCCGTCGATCTGCGCCTGAATCGCATCGCGTTTGGCGAGCAGCGCACGGTTTTTCGGGGCCAGGTCATTGATCACCGCTTCGGCACCCGCCCAGAACGTCTCGGCAGCAATGCCGGTACCGGGGATGGCTTCGTTATTCACGAAGTCGAACAGCACTTTGGCAACCTGCAGGCTGCCTACTTGAACGCGTTCAGTCATCACTTGCCTCACTCTGCTCAGCTCTACTCAATAGCCGCGTCGTACATGGGAAATAAATCATGTAGTCCGAGGCGCGGCATACTACATCAAGATCAGGGGAAAATCAGTGGGTGCGCGTCGCTATGCGACCAAGAAGTGCTTTGCAGTCACTACATGTGGCGTTTTGTCGCGATAAATTTTGAATATTGTTTCATATAAATTTAAAAACAGTACACAGTTTATTGTCTGTGTTACTCGCTAACCGGCAGTAGGCTTCTGCCTATACTGCCTCGGCATCGTTATGGAGGGTGTGACTCATGCACATACGGACTGCTACGGCTGCGGATCTGCCGGCGCTCAGCGAGTTGTTTGGCGCTTATCTGGTGTTTTACGAGGTGGCCAAACCGCCGGTAGAGGTTGAGGCGTTTCTCGCTGCGCGCCTGCACCAGGGTGACTCGGTCATTCTGCTGGCCCGCGATGACCAGGGTGTTGCGCTGGGTTTTGTCCAGCTCTACGCCTTCTTCTCCTCGCTGGCTCTGCAGCCGGCCTGGCTGCTCAGTGATCTCTACGTCAGCCCGCAGGTACGCCGGCAGGGCGTCGGCGAGGCGTTGATGAACGCTGCGCGTACGCACGCCGAGGCCACTGGTGCCTGCGGTTTGCAGTTGGAGACGGCAAAGAGCAATCTGCCAGGCCAAGCCCTCTACGAACGCCTGGGCTATGTGCGTGATGAGGTGTTCTATACCTACTGGCTGGCGTTGAAGTGAGCCACGGATAAGGAGTTACATATGGATCATCTGGTATTGACGGTTATTGCCCAGGATCAGCCGGGTCTGGTCGAGCGCATCGCCCAGTGCATCAGTGAACACGGTGGTAACTGGCTGGAGAGTCGCATGTCACGCATGGCCGGGCAGTTCGCCGGGATCCTGCGGGTCGATGTACCGCTGGCTGCACATTCCGGCCTGGTCGCGGCGCTGGAGCAATTGCAGGCCCATGGCATTCGTGTGCAGGTTGCTGCTGGTGGCGCCGAGCCGGCAGTTGCCTGGCAGGCTATTCGCCTGGAGTTGGTGGGCAATGATCGGCCAGGCATCGTGCGTGATATCACCCGTCTGCTGAGCCGTCACGGGGTCAACGTCGAGAGCCTGAACACCGAAGTGGTGCCGACGCCCATGAGTGGTGAGTTGCTGTTCCAGGCTCAGGCCCTGCTGGGCGTACCGCAGAGCCTGAGTCTGGAGCAGTTGCAAACGCATCTGGAAACCCTGGCTGATGATCTGATGGTGGAGCTAAAGCTGCAGGCTGAAGACTAGCAGGCCGTTGAAGACTACCTGCGTTGGCAATACGGCGTTAAAAACAGGCTCGGAATGCTCATTTGCACCAGCAAACTCCGCTTCCTCGCCAGTTTTTGCCTTGTCTTGCCTGCCTCGCCTACGCTTCAACATCCCGCTAGAGCCACTGCTTATCCACGATCGATGTGGATAACTCTGTGCGTAGCATGAGGAGCCCCGGAGCACCGCCTAGTGCCCCGGGGCTTTTTGCTAAGTGCTTATTTTTTAAGCACTTAGTGGCGTGTTGTGCACAAAGGCCGGGGATGCTTCTGTGGATAAGCCGGGGGCAACTGGCTGCAGACCAGCGGCTGCGGGCGCTACAGCTGGCTGGTTGTTTTTTACTCAGTCGGACGTTTGCGCAGGCTTAGCCAGGCATCCACGCTGTAGATCGCCAGCCCCGTCCAGATGCAGATAAACGCCAGCAGCTTGCTCGGGTCGAAATGCTCCCCGAACAGAAAAATCGCCTGCAGCAGCACCAGGGTCGGCGCCAGGTACTGGAGAAAGCCCAGGGTGGTGTAGGGCAGATGGCGGGCGGCTGCGTTGAAACACACCAGCGGCACCAGGGTGATCGGGCCGGCGGCGATCAGCCACAGCGCTTCCGGGGTGCTCCAGAAGTCAGCTTGAGTGCTCATTGCTGCGGGGTGCAGCAACAACCAGCCCAATGCCAGTGGCAGCAGCAACCAGGTTTCCACCACCAGGCCGGGCAGCGCGGCAACCGGCGCCTGTTTGCGGATAATCCCGTAGAAGCCAAAGGTCAGCGCCAGCACCAGGGATACCCAGGGAATACTGCCGACCTGCCACAGCTGCTGCAATACACCCAGCGTGGCCAGGGCCACGGCCAGCCACTGCAGGCGGCGCAAGCGTTCACCGAGAATCAGCATGCCCAGCAGCACGTTCACCAGCGGGTTGATGTAGTAGCCCAGGCTGGCTTCGAGCATGCGCTCGTTATTCACCGCCCACACATACACCAGCCAGTTGCTGGCGATCAGCACACCGCTCAAGGCCAGTACGGCAAAGCGTTTGGGGTTGTTGAGCAGCTCGCGCAGCCAGCCGGGGTGCTTCCATACCAGCAGCAACAACGCGCCGAACAGCGCGGACCAGAGTGCACGATGGACGATGATTTCCAGTGCCGGCACGCTCTGGATGGCTTTGAAATAGAGCGGGAACAGGCCCCAGATGATGTAGGCGGTCAGGCCGAGAATATACCCGCGACGCGGGTTGGCGGTGGCCATGCTGGGTCCTTGCTTAGGCGGCTAACGAGAGGCTTGCGATTCTAGTCGGCGCGGCGCGGGCTTGTCTGGGTGGGCAGGATTTTCTTCAGGCGTAAACCCATCTGCCTGTCACAAAGACGTTACAGCGTCAGGGCCAACTGTAGTGGTCGGCCCTGTGGCCGGGCGCGTTAAAACAGCTTGAGCGGCTCTTCATCCAGCGCCGACAGCTGTTCACGCAGTATCAAAATTTGTTCGCCCCAGTAACGTTCGCTGCCGAACCAGGGGAAACTCATGGGGAAGGCCGGGTCATCCCAGCGGCGTGCCAGCCAGGCGCTGTAATGCATCAGGCGCAAGGCGCGCAGACCCTCGATCAGCGGCAGTTCGCGGGGGTTGAAGTCGTGAAACTCCTGATAACCGTCCATCAGCTCCGACAGTTGGCCGAGGCGCTCATGGCGCTCGCCGGCCAGCATCATCCACAGGTCCTGCACGGCCGGGCCCATGCGGCAGTCGTCGAGGTCGACCATATGGAAGGTGCCGTCGCGGCACAGCAGGTTGCCGGGGTGACAATCGCCGTGTAGGCGGATCGCCTGCACCGGATTGGCGGCGAACAGCACCTCCAGGCGCTTGAGCAGGTCACGCGCCACTGACTCGTAGGCCGGCAGCAAGCTGCGTGGAATAAAGTTACCATCCAGCAGGGTGGCCAGTGAGGCATGGCCGAAGTTGCTCACTTGCAACGCTTCACGGTGAGCAAACGGCTTGAGTGAGCCGACCGCATGCAGGCGGCCAAGCAGTTGGCCGAGGCGGTACAGTTGGTCGAGGTTGCCGGGTTCCGGTGCGCGGCCGCCACGGCGGGGGAACAGGGCGAAGCGAAAGCCCTGGTAACTGAACAGGGTTGCGCCGTCGCGTACCAGGGGCGCTACAACCGGTACTTCGCATTCGGCCAGCTCGAAGCTGAAGCTGTGCTCTTCGCGAATTGCGTCATCCGTCCAGCGATCCGGACGGTAGAACTTGGCGATCAGTGGTGTCTCGTTCTCGATGCCCACCTGATACACGCGGTTTTCATAGCTGTTCAGTGCCAGTACGCGGGCGTCGCTGAGGTAGCCGAGGCTCTCCACGGCATCCAGCACCAGGTCGGGTGTGAGTGCGGCAAATGGATGGGACATGGGTAACTCCAGCAGGTGGGCCGCAAAGTGTACCGCTTAGAGCCTGTCCAAAGTCTGCTGCGCGTCGGCCCTGCTGCGTTAAAAACAGCCTCGGAATGCTCATTTACACCCGTAAATTCTGCTTCCTCGCCGTTTTGACCAGCCGGAGGCTGTTACTACGTAGCGCCTTGCATGGTTCTAGCTCGCGAGCCTTTGAACAGGCTCTTTCCTGCAACTAATTAGTCAGTCGCCTGGCTTTGGTGTGCGCGCCAGGCAGTACACATCAACCCGCGCCGCGCCGGCCTTCTTTAATAGCCGCGCCAGGCTTTCGGCGGTGGCGCCGGTGGTCAGCACATCATCGATCAGTGCCACATGCAGACCGCTGAATGTGCTACCCGGCGCCAGGGCGAAGGCTTTACGCAGGTTGCGTTTACGGGTGGCCGCATCCAGCTGCTGTTGCGCCGGTGTGTCGATCACCCTCTGCAGCCAGTGTGCCTGTTGCGGCAGTTGTAGGCTGGCGCTCAGCCATTCGGCGAGCAGGTCGGACTGGTTAAAGCCGCGCTGGCGTTGACGTTTGTCGGCGAGGGGCACCGGCAGCAGCAGATCGGGGCGCGGCAGCCCTTCATCAAATGCATGCTGTAGATGGTGTGACAAAAGCTCGCCGAGCAGACGTCCTAATGGCCACTTGGCCTGATGCTTGAAACGGGTAATCAGGCTGTCGACGGGGAAGGCGTAACGCCAGGGCACTTCGACTTTGCTAAAACTCGGCTGCTTCTTTAGGCAGGCCCCGCATACCAAGCCTTGGCTGGGCAGCGGCAGGGCACAGACCTGGCAATGCCCGCCAAGCCACGGTAGCTCGGCTTCGCAGCAACTGCAGATGGCCTGGTCGTTGTCTGTGTGTTCATCGCACAGCAAACAGATTTGCTTGCTTTTTAACCAGTTGTAAACCTGGTGTTTTGAGTTGGGTTGACAGCGCATACGCCTTCCATAACTATGCCGAACATCCGTGTCGTGCTTGCTGACTCTAGCAAGCCGCTGCCAATAACAAGGAATATCCGATGAGCGCTACCATCGCCGCCAACCTGCGTCACGACTGGACTCTTAATGAGGTCAAGGCGCTCTTCGAGCAACCGTTCAACGATCTGTTGTTCCAGGCGCAGACCGTGCATCGCGCGCATTTTGACCCGAATCGTGTTCAGGTCTCGACCCTGCTGTCGATCAAGACCGGCGCCTGTCCGGAAGACTGCAAGTACTGCCCGCAGTCCGGCCACTACAACACCGGCCTGGAAAAGGAAAAACTGCTGGAAGTGCAGAAGGTGCTGGAAGCTGCCGCCGAGGCCAAGGCCATCGGTTCTACCCGTTTCTGCATGGGCGCGGCGTGGAAGCACCCGTCGGCCAAGGACATGCCCTATGTGCTGAAAATGGTTGAGGGTGTCAAAGCCCTGGGCCTGGAAACCTGCATGACCCTGGGCAAGCTGGATAAAGAGCAGACTCAGGCCCTGGCGGCTGCCGGCCTCGACTACTACAACCACAATCTGGACACCTCGCCGGAGTTCTACGGCAACATCATCACCACCCGCACCTACGCCGAGCGCCTGGAAACCCTGGCCTATGTGCGTGATTCGGGGATGAAGATCTGCTCCGGCGGCATTCTCGGCATGGGCGAGTCGCTGGACGACCGCGCCGGGTTGTTGATTCAACTGGCCAACCTGCCGGAACATCCGGAGTCGGTGCCGATCAACATGCTGGTGAAAGTCAAAGGCACGCCGCTGGCCGATGAGCAGGATGTCGATCCGTTTGACTTTATCCGCATGCTCGCCGTGGCGCGGATCATGATGCCGCAGTCGCATGTGCGCCTGTCCGCCGGCCGCGAGGCGATGAATGAGCAGATGCAGGCCCTGGCGTTCTTCGCCGGCGCCAACTCGATCTTCTACGGTGAAAAACTGCTGACCACTGCCAACCCGCAAGCCAGCAAAGACATGCAACTGTTCGCCCGCCTCGGCATCAAGCCGGAAGCGCGCGAAGAGCACGCTGATGAAGTGCATCAGGCGGCCATTGAGCAGGCGCTGGTCGAACAGCGCGATTCTAAGCTGTTCTATAACGCAGCGGTCTGATAGCTGTGCTCTGAATAGGTGGGAGGGGCTTTAGCCGCGATCAGGCGCAAGGTCGGTCGCGGCTAGAGTGGATCGTCCCCGGCCTCTCCCACGGTATTGCGTCCTTACTATCCAGGTTGCCTATGTCATTCGACCTTGCCGCCCGCCTCGCCGAGCGCCGCACCGCCAATCTCTACCGTCAGCGGCCCATGCTCGAGTCACCGCAAGGGCCGCTGGTGCAGGTCGATGGTCGGCAGTTGCTGGCCTTCTGTTCCAATGACTACCTCGGTTTGGCCAATCACCCCAAAGTGATCGAAGCCTGGCGCGCCGGCGCGGAGAAATGGGGTGTGGGCGGCGGTGCCTCGCATCTGGTGATCGGTCACAGCACGCCACATCACCAGCTCGAAGAAGCGCTGGCCGAGTTCACCGGAAGACCCCGCGCCTTGCTGTTTTCCACCGGTTATATGGCCAACCTCGGTGCGGTTGCTGCACTGGTCGGGCAGGGCGACTCGGTGCTGGAAGATCGCCTTAACCATGCCTCCCTGTTGGATGCTGGTCTGCTCAGTAGTGCGCGCTTTTCCCGTTACCTGCACAACGATGGCGTCAGCCTGGCCAATCGCTTGCGCAAGGTGAGTGGCAATACCCTGATTGTCACCGACGGCGTGTTCAGTATGGACGGTGATCTGGCCAACCTGCCGTCGCTGTGTGCCGAAGCGCGCCGCGCCAATGCCTGGGTGATGGTCGATGATGCCCATGGTTTCGGCCCGCTGGGCGCCACCGGCGGCGGCATTGTCGAGCACTTCGGCCTGGGCCTGGATGATGTGCAGGTGCTGGTCGGCACCCTGGGCAAGGCCTTCGGCACGGCCGGTGCGTTTGTCGCTGGCAGTGACGATTTGATCGAGGCGCTGGTGCAGTTTGCCCGGCCCTATATCTACACCACCAGCCAGCCGCCGGCGCTGGCCTGTGCCACCCTGCAAAGCCTGGAGCTGCTGCGCAGCGAGCACTGGCGGCGCGAACACCTGAATGCCCTGATCAAGCGCTTTCGCGACGGCGCGCAGGCCATCGGCCTGGAACTGATGGACAGCGCTACGCCGATTCAGCCAATCCTGGTTGGTGACAGCGCGCGCGCTCTGCAGTTGTCGCAGCTGTTGCGTGAACGCGGTCTGTTGGTGACGGCGATTCGTCCGCCCACCGTGCCGACAGGTAGCGCGCGCTTGCGCGTCACGCTGTCCGCCGCGCACAGCCTGGAACAGCTGGAGCTGCTGCTGGAGGCCCTGGCCGAGTGCTGGCCGCTGCTGACGGGTGAGGCGGCCGTACATGCGTGATCGACTGATTCTGCTGCCCGGCTGGGGGCTCGGCACTGCACCCTTGCAGCCGCTGGCCGAGGCTTTGCGCGGCCTCGATCCGCGCCTGCATGTCGAAATAGAGCCATTGTCGCCGCTGGATTCCTGCGATCCGGCCGACTGGCTGGATGAGCTGGATGCCAATCTGCCAAAGGACGCCTGGCTCGGCGGCTGGTCCCTTGGTGGCATGCTCGCCGCCGAACTGGCGGCGCGTCGTGGCGAACGTTGCAGCGGTCTGGTGACCCTGGCCAGCAATCTGCGTTTTGTCGCCGAGCCAAGCTGGTCTGCGGCTATGCCCGCCGAGACGTTTAAGGCTTTCCGTCAGGGCTGCGCCGCTGATGTGTCCGCTACCCTGAAGCGTTTCTCCCTGCTTTGCGCCCAAGGCGCTGCGGATGCCCGTGGCCTGTCGCGGCAGTTGTTCGGCGCGGCTCCGTTGCCGCAGTCCGCCACTCTGTTGGCCGGGCTGGATCTGCTGGCCAACCTGGATACGCGGGCAGCGCTGCAAGCCTTTGTCGGGCCGCAGCTGCACCTGTTCGCCGGCCAGGATGCCCTGGTCCCGGCGAGCGCTGCGCAGGCCTTGCTGGCGCTGTTGCCGGATGTCGAGATCGGCCTGATTGATCACGCCAGCCATGCCTTTGCCTTGGAGCGCCCGCATGAGATTGCGGCGGCGATTCAGGCCTTTCTGCATGAGGCCGGCGATGACTGATCTGGCGCATGACCCACTTGGCGGCCTGCCGGATAAGCGCCAGGTAGCGGCGTCGTTCTCACGTGCGGCTGAAAGCTATGACAGTGTCGCCGCCCTGCAGCGCAATGTCGGCCAGCAGTTGCTGGCGCAGCTGCCTGCAGCGATCAGCCCAGCGCGCTGGCTCGATCTGGGCTGCGGCACCGGTTACTTCAGCCGTGCTTTAGGCGCGCATTTTCCCGTCAGTCAGGGCGTGGCTGTGGACATCGCCGAAGGCATGTTGCAGCACGCTCGGCCGTTGGGCGGCGCACAGCAGTTTATTGCCGGCGATGCCGAACGCTTGCCGCTGCAAAGCGCGTCCTGCGACCTGCTGTTTTCCAGTCTGGCGCTGCAATGGTGTGCGGATTTTTCCGCGGTGCTTGCTGAGGGTGCACGGGTGCTGCGCTCTGGCGGTGTGCTGATGTTTAGCAGCCTGTGTGTTGGCACCCTGCAGGAGTTGCGTGACAGCTGGCTGGCGGTGGATGGCTTTGTGCACGTCAACCGCTTCCGCCGTTTCGAGGATTATCAGCGCCTGTGCGCTGCCAGTGGCTTGACGTGTGTGAGCTTGCAAACCACTCCAGAAGTCCTCTACTACCCGGATGTACGCAGCCTGACCCATGAACTGAAAGCCCTCGGCGCGCATAACCTCAACCCGGGTCGGCCCGGCGGTTTGACCGGACGGGCGCGCATGTTGGCGCTGCTTCAGGCCTATGAGCAATTCCGCCAGCCGCAGGGCCTGCCGGCAACCTATCAGGTGGTGTACGGCGTACTGCGTAAGGATTGAGATCAGCGCGGTTTGTTCTGAGTGCCCCCAGAGCGTCGCCCAACCCCCTCGTCAGAGACCCTTATGAGCCAAGCATTTTTCGTCACCGGCACCGATACCGAAATTGGTAAAACCACCATCGCCGCCGGCCTGCTGCATGCAGCGCGCTTGCGCGGCTGGTCCACGGCGGCTGCCAAACCGGTGGCGTCCGGCTGTGTGCGAACGGCGGATGGCCTGCGTAATGATGACGCTCTGGCGCTGCTGGGCGAATGCACCCTGGCGCTGCGTTACGAGGAGGTCAATCCGCTGGCCTTCGAACCGGCGATTGCCCCGCATCTGGCAGCGCGCGAGGTGGGTGTATTGCTGGATGTTGCCGCGTTGCAGGTGCCGGTGCAGGCGATTCTGGACAAGCAGGCAGACTTTACCCTGATTGAAGGGGCCGGCGGGTGGCGCGTGCCATTGTCCGGGCAGGAAGCCTTGTCGGACCTGGCGATTGCCCTGCAGCTGCCGGTGATTCTGGTGGTGGGTGTGCGTCTGGGCTGCATCAATCAGGCGCTGCTCACCGCCGAAGCCATCCTGCGTGACGGCCTGTCGCTGGTCGGTTGGGTGGCCAATCTGGTTGACCCGCACACCTCGCGGCTTGAGGACAATCTGGCGACCCTGGCTGAGCGCCTGCCGGCGCCCTGTCTGGGTTATCTGCCGCGCCTGGCCGAAGTCACGCCGGCTGCGGTTTCTGGCTATCTCAGTCTCGATCTATTGCACCGAGCGCTATAAGCAGGCCCAGTGCCATAGCCTTTTACTTGTACGTTTTTCGAGCAACTTCTGCTTCAATTGAAACCGTTAGAGGTTTGCCATAGTGGGAGCTTGGGCATGGAAATTTCAGGAAGCGCCTTCAAGTCGGGCATCAGCACCATTCAGTCCGGCCAACGCCGGGTCGATCAGGCTGCGGCAGATATCGCCAGCAATGCGGTTACCCAGCCAAAGCAGCCGACCTCCACGCCGCCGGCCAATCAGGTCAACCCTGCGCCGAGTTCGGCCGAGCAGACCCGTCCCGATCTGGCGGAAAGCCTGGTTGCTCTGCGTCAAGGTCAGAATGAGGCAGAAGCGGGTGCCAAGGTGGTGAAAACTGCCGATGAGGTGCTCGGCACCCTGATCGATACAACGGCCTGAGTCGCCCGCCCCGAGCGTACTCATGCCTGGCAATGAGGCAGTAATTGCGGGGCGAGGAGTCATTGCATGCAGATTGGCGGCGCAACGTCTTATCCTGCGCCTGCAGCAACTCTACTGCCGGCTCGGCTTCTTGCGTCCAATGTTTCCCCAGATGTGTCCCCCGATATCACTCGCGCCGCGCAGGCACCTATAACCGCTGCCCAGCCGCTGGCCGATGGGCAGTCGGCCTCGTCGCGTGAAGAGGCGGATAAACCTGCTGATTCCTCGGCCAATCCCGATAAAGCCAAAAGCCGCGAAGGCGAATCCAATCCGCAGCAGCAACGTCTTGAGCAACTGGAAATCGCCAAGCTGGTCAGCCGTGACCAAGAGGTGCGCACCCACGAGCAGGCGCATGCGGCTGTCGGTGGTCGTTATGCTGGAGCGCCGAGCTACACCTATGAACGCGGGCCGGATGGCAAGCGCTATGCAGTGGGTGGTGAAGTGAGCATCGACACCAGCCCGATCCCTAATGATCCGGAAGCCACCCTGCGCAAGATGGAAGTTGTCATCCGTGCTGCATTGGCGCCCGCTGAGCCCTCTGCGCAGGACCGGCAGATTGCCGCGCAAGCCCAGCTGCAGATGGCCGAAGCCCGTGTCGAACTGGCGCAACAGCAGCGTGGCGATGTTCAAGCTGCCAGTGAGGCGCGTGCGGAAAAGCGCAAAGCCGATGAGCAAGACGATGAGGGTGAGGATAAATCCAAGGCACCTGTGCAGCAGGATCGACCGCCACCACCTAGTCTTGATCTTTACCAGCAACTGAGCGATCTGCGGGAGCCGGTTTCAGTTATCGATCTGGTGGCTTGATCAGTGTTTGGGGTGCTTGACTTTAAATAGGCATAAACGTATGTTTCAAACGCTTGTTTGATTGACTCGACTGCCAAGGGGCAGGCGAGCGCCGGGATTGCTCCCGAAAACGACCGAATATCCGGTCACCTACACACTAAGAATCCACCGCAGAGGTTAACCGCTATGCCTGATTACAAGGCCCCCTTGCGTGATATCCGTTTCGTACGCGACGAACTGCTCGGCTACGAAGCGCATTATCAAAGCCTGCCTGGCTGCCAGGACGCTACTCCGGACATGGTCGACGCCATCCTTGAAGAAGGCGCCAAGTTCTGTGAGCAAGTGCTGTCCCCGTTGAACCGTGTAGGTGACACCGAAGGTTGCACCTGGTCCCCGGAAGGCGTGAAAACCCCCGCCGGCTTCAAAGAGGCCTACCAGCAATACGTTGAAGGCGGCTGGCCGAGCCTGGCGCATGATGTTGACCATGGCGGTCAAGGTCTGCCTGAGTCGCTGGGCCTGGTACTCAGCGAAATGGTGGGTTCTTCCAACTGGTCGTGGGGCATGTACCCAGGCCTGTCGCACGGCGCGATGAACACCATCTCCGAGCACGGCACCGACGAGCAGAAGCACACCTACCTGACCAAGCTGGTATCGGGCGAGTGGACCGGCACCATGTGCCTGACCGAGCCACATTGCGGTACCGACCTGGGCATGCTGCGCACCAAGGCCGAGCCGCAAGCTGATGGCACCTACAAAGTGTCCGGCACCAAGATCTTCATCTCCGCTGGCGAACACGACATGGCCGATAACATCGTCCACATCGTACTGGCTCGCCTTCCGGACGCGCCGCAAGGCACCAAAGGTATTTCGCTGTTCATCGTGCCGAAGTTCTCGGTTAACGCTGACGGCTCTGTTGGCGCGCGCAACGCCGTTTCCTGTGGCTCGATCGAGCACAAGATGGGCATCCACGGCAACGCCACCTGCGTGATGAACTTTGACGGCGCCACCGGTTTCCTGATCGGCCCAGCCAACAAAGGCCTGAACTGCATGTTCACCTTCATGAACACGGCCCGTCTGGGTACCGCTCTGCAAGGCCTGGCTCACGCTGAAGTCGGTTTCCAGGGCGGCCTGAAGTACGCTCGCGAGCGTCTGCAGATGCGTTCTTTGACTGGCCCGAAAGCGCCAGAAAAAGCCGCTGACCCGATCATCGTCCACCCGGACGTGCGTCGCATGCTGCTGACCATGAAAGCCTTCGCTGAAGGTAACCGTGCGATGGTGTATTTCACTGCCAAGCAAGTGGACATCGTCAAATACAGCAAAGACGAAGCCGAGAAGAAAGCGGCCGACGAACTGCTGGCCTTCCTGACGCCAATCGCCAAAGCCTTCATGACCGAAGTCGGCTTCGAAGCCGCCAACCACGGCATGCAGATCTACGGTGGTCACGGCTTTATCGCTGAGTGGGGCATGGAGCAGAACGTTCGCGACTGCCGTATCTCCATGATGTACGAAGGCACCACCGGTATTCAGGCCCTCGACCTGTTGGGTCGTAAGATCCTGATGACCCAAGGCGGCGCACTGAAGAACTTCACCAAGATCGTGCACAAGTTCTGCCAGACCAACGAGTCCAACGACGCCATCAAAGGCCTCGTCGAGCCGCTGGCCAAGCTGAACAAGGAGTGGGGCGACATCACCATGAAAGTGGGCATGGCCGCTATGAAAGACCGCGAAGAAGTCGGTGCCGCTTCGGTGGACTACCTGATGTACTCCGGTTATGCCTGCCTGGCTTACTTCTGGGCTGACATGGCTCGCCTGGCTGCCGAGAAGATTGCTGCCGGTGCTGAAGACGAGGCGTTCTACAAAGCCAAGCTGCAGACCGCCAACTTCTACTTCGCGCGCATCCTGCCGCGTACCCGTGCGCACGTTGAATCCATGCTGTCTGGCGCCAACAACCTGATGGACATGGCCGAAGAAGACTTCGCCCTGGGCTACTAAGCCTCCGTCCTTTTCAGGTCAAAGAAACCGCTGCCCCTGGGGTGGCGGTTTTTTTATGTGCGCTATTCAGGCTGGGGTAAAAACTTTACCGGTCGCTTTTTAGCCGTCGGGCTCCGTGCGAAATTCTGCTTTTACAGGCAAACTGCAAGGCGTTGTCTACTTTTGCCGTCGTGTGGGGCTTGCCTTGTCGCGTTTTGCTGCTGTGCGCTTCAGTCACTTTCTGCCTTCGTTGCTGCTTCTGCTTGGCGGGGTGTTTCTAGCGCGCTTGGCGGTGCTGAGTGAGTTCTTTGCTTCATTGTTCAATGTATTGCCGACGCTGCTATTGCTGCTCGGCGGGGCGTTCTGTCTGGTTTACGGGCGTCAGCGCGAAGTGTTTTTGCTGCTGACGCTGTACCTCGGCTATTTCCTGCTTGATACCCAGGTTGATCATTTTCGTGCCACCGGCCAGGTGCGTACCGATGCCGCATTGATCTTCCATCTGTGCAGCCTGTTGCTACCTTTGCTCTACAGCCTGTATGCAGCCTGGCAAGAGCGTACGCATTTGCTGCAGGACATGGTCGCGCGTGCGGCGGTGTTGCTTGCCTTCGGGGCGGTGACAGTGGGGCTGGCGCAGCGCTTTCCCGAGGCGCTGCTGCATTGGTTGTCGCGGGTACGTTGGCCGGCATTGCAGGCCGACTGGCTGGCGCTGGTGCAGCTGGCCTACCCGGTGTTTGTCCTTGGGCTGATTGTGCTGCTGGTGCAGTACCTGCGTGCACCGCGTCCCCTGCACGCAGCACAGTTGCTCGGTCTAGGCGGGCTGCTGTGGATGTTGCCGAATACCTTCACCTTGCCCAATGCGCTGAATGTGATGAGCAGCCAGATCATGCTGATGCTGGTGGCGGCATTGGCCCATGAGGCCTATCAGATGGCCTTCCGCGACGAACTGACCGGCCTGCCTGGGCGGCGTGCACTGAATGAGCGGCTGCAGCGTCTGGGCCGCATCTATGTGATTGCCATGGCCGACGTGGATCATTTCAAGAAATTCAACGACACCCATGGCCACGATGTCGGCGACCAGGTGCTGCGTCTGGTCGCCAGCCAGCTGCGTAAGATCGGCGGGGGCGGCAAGGCCTACCGCTATGGCGGTGAGGAGTTCACCTTGGTGTTCCCCGGCAAGACGCTGGAGGAGTGTCTGCCGCATCTCGAACAGGTGCGTCAGGCTATCGAGCACTATCGCCTGCAACTGCGTGATCAGCAGCAGCGTCCACAGGACGACAAGCAGGGGCGTCAGCGTCGGGCGGGTAAGGCAGCGTCCCAGGTGGCTGTGACCATTAGCATGGGCGTGGCCGAGCGTGGTGCGGAGCAGGCCAGCCCGGATGAGGTGATCAAGGCTGCTGACCAGGCGCTGTACAGCGCGAAAAGTGCTGGGCGCAATTGCATTCGTAGCCACGGTCAGCGACGAGGGGCGGTCAAGCTGTCGCCCGGTACGCGCCAGTAAGGCGGCGCGCTTATGGCGCTGTATTCAGCAGTTCTACGGTCGTTGTTGGCGCGGCCCGCTACGCCGTAGCGTGGTGGGCTGAAGCGACCCCATGAATCTGCTGGAGCCTCACCATGCCTGACTACAAAGCCCCGCTGCGCGACATGCGTTTTCTGATCGATGATGTCTTCGACTTCCATGGCAGTTACGCCGCACTGGGGGCCAGTGATGCCAGCCCGGACATGGTCAGCGCGATTCTCGAAGAAGGCGCGAAATTCTGTGAGCAGGTGCTAGCGCCGCTGAACCGCAGCGGTGACGAAGAAGAGTGCCAATTCAACAATGGCAACGTGACCACGCCCAAGGGCTTCAAGGAAGCCTTCACCCAGTATGTTGAAGGAGGCTGGAATGGCCTGGCGGCTGATTCAGCATACGGTGGTCAGGGCCTGCCGCAATCGTTGGGCTTGATGATCAGCGAGATGGTCGGCGCTAGTAACCTGTCATGGGGCATGTACCCGGGCCTGACCCACGGCGCGATGTCAGCGATTCACGCCCACGGCAGTGAGGCGCAGAAGCAGACCTACCTGAGCAAGCTCACCGAAGGTCGCTGGACCGGCACCATGTGCCTGACCGAAGCCCATTGCGGCACCGACCTTGGCCTGATCAAGACCCGCGCCGTGCCCCAGGCCGACGGCAGCTATGCGCTCACCGGCAGCAAAATCTTCATCTCCGCCGGTGAGCACGACATGAGCGAGAACATCGTGCACCTGGTGCTGGCCAAGTTGCCCGATGCCCCGGCGGGCACCAAGGGCATTTCGCTGTTTATCGTGCCCAAGTTCCTGCCGGATGCGGCAGGTGAAGCGGGCGCGCGCAATGGCGTGAGCTGTGGCTCGATTGAGCACAAAATGGGCATCAAGGCCTCGGCCACCTGCGTGATGAACTTCGACGGTGCCACTGGCTACCTGATCGGTGAGCTGAACAAAGGCCTGAACTGCATGTTCACCATGATGAACCATGCCCGCTTGGGCACGGGCATGCAGGGCTTGTGTCTGGGTGAGGCGAGCTATCAGGGTGCGCTCAAATACGCCAACGATCGTTTGCAGATGCGCGCCCTCAGCGGCCCGAAAGCCCCGGAGAAAGCCGCCGACCCGATCATCGTGCACCCCGATGTACGGCGCATGCTGCTGACCATGAAAGCCTTCAACGAAGGCAACCGCGCGCTGGCTTACTTCACCGCACAGTTGCTTGATCAAGCACACCTGGCCGGCAGTGCCGAACAACGTGAAGAAGCGGAAAACCTGCTCGCCTTCCTCACGCCGATCTGCAAAGCCTTTATGACTGAGACCGGTTTGGAAGTGACCAACCATGGCATGCAGGTGTATGGCGGCCACGGATTTATCCGCGAGTGGGGCATGGAGCAGCTGGTGCGTGACTGCCGCATTGCGCTCATTTACGAAGGCACCAATGGCATCCAGGCCCTCGACCTGCTCGGGCGCAAAGTATTGGGCAGCCAGGGCAAGTTGCTGCGTGGCTTTAGCAAAATCATCCATAAATTCTGTGAGGCGCAGGCTGAGCAAGCACCGTTCGCCGCATATGTCAGCCAGTTGGCGGGCCTTAACAAGCAGTGGGGGGAACTGACCCAGCAGATCGGTATGGCCGCCATGAAGAACCCGGACGAAGTCGGTGCTGCTTCGATGGATTACCTGATGTATTCCGGATACGTCATTCTGGGCTACTTCTGGTTGCGTATGGCGCTGGTGGCACAGGCCAAACTGGCGGCCGGGGAAGGCGATGCGGCCTTCTACCAAACCAAACTGGCCACCTGCGAGTTTTACTTCAAGCGCCTGCTGCCGCGCACGGCGGCGCACCTTGCCGCCGCACAGGCGGGCAGTGCCTGCATGATGGATTTGCCTGCCGCCAGTTTCGCCCTCTGACGAGCGGCAAGCACAGGTAAGAACCCGCCAGTAGGCGGGTTTTTGCTGTGGGGTGCCGATCAAACGCTTTGTGGATTATTGGTCACGACGCGACCCTATGTGTCTGAAATAGTGTTCGGTTAGACTTCAAACACTTCCGTATACCTGTTGGTTTGTTCGAGGATTGCTCCATGGCTGACTACAAAGCTCCCCTGCGCGATATGCGCTTCGTGCTCAATGAAGTGTTTGAAGTGTCCAAGCTGTGGGCCCAATTGCCGGGCCTGGCCGAGGTGGTGGATGAAGACACCGCCGCAGCGATTCTCGAAGAAGCCGGCAAAGTCATGGCGGGCACCATTGCACCGCTTAACCGCAGTGGCGATGAAGAGGGCTGCTCGTGGAACAACGGCGTGGTGAAAACCCCAGCCGGTTTCCCTGAGGCTTATCAGACCTATGCCGAAGGTGGCTGGGTTGGCGTCGGTGGTGACCCGGTGTTCGGCGGCATGGGCATGCCCAAGGTGATCTCCGCGCAGGTCGAAGAAATGGTCAACTCGGCCAACCTGTCGTTCGGCCTGTACCCGATGCTGACCGCCGGTGCTTGCCTGTCGATCAACGCGCACGCCAGCGAAGAGCTGAAAGAAAAATACCTGCCGAACATGTACTCCGGCGTTTGGGCCGGTTCCATGTGCCTGACCGAGCCGCATGCCGGCACCGACCTGGGCATCATTCGCACCAAGGCCGAGCCGCAAGCCGACGGCAGCTTCAAGATCAGTGGCACCAAGATTTTCATCACCGGTGGTGAGCACGACCTGACCGAGAACATCATCCACCTGGTGCTGGCCAAACTGCCGGACGCCCCAGCTGGCCCGAAAGGCATCTCGCTGTTCCTGGTGCCGAAAGTCATGGTCAATGACGACGGTTCGCTGGGTGAGAAGAACTCGCTGTCCTGCGGCTCGATCGAACACAAAATGGGTATCAAGGCTTCGGCCACCTGCGTGATGAACTTCGACGGCGCCACCGGCTGGATCGTCGATGCGCCGAACAAAGGCCTCGCCGCCATGTTCACCATGATGAACTACGAGCGTCTGGGCGTCGGCATTCAGGGCCTGTCCCTGGGTGAGCGCAGCTACCAGAACGCCGTGGAATACGCCCGCGACCGTATCCAGAGCCGTGCGCCGACCGGCCCGGTGGCTAAAGACAAAGCCGCCGACCCGATCATCGTGCACCCGGACGTGCGCCGCATGCTGCTGACCATGAAAGCCCTGAACGAAGGCGGCCGTGCCTTCTCCAGCTATGTGGCCATGCAGTTGGACACCGCCAAGTACAGCGAAGACGCCACCACCCGCAAGCGCGCCGAAGAATTGGTTGCTCTGCTGACGCCGGTGGCCAAAGCCTTCCTCACCGACATGGCGCTGGAAACCACCGTGCACGGCCAGCAGATCTTTGGCGGCCACGGCTTTATCCGCGAGTGGGGCCAAGAGCAACTGATCCGCGACTGCCGCATCACCCAGATCTACGAAGGCACCAACGGCATCCAGGCACTCGACCTGGTCGGCCGTAAAGTGGTCGGCAGCGGCGGTGCGTTCTATAAGCACTTCGCTGAAGAGATCAAAGCCTTCACCGACAGCGCCGACGCCTCGCTGGCCGAGTTCGTCAACCCGCTGAAAGACGCCATCGCCAACCTGGAACTGATGACCAGCGACCTGCTGGAGCGCGCCAAGGCCAACCCGAATGAAGTCGGTGCCGCTTCGGTCGAGTACCTGCAAGTGTTCGGTTACACCGCCTACGCCTACATGTGGGCGTTGATGGCCCGTACCGCACTGGCCAAGCAGGATCAGGACGAGTTCTACGTCAGCAAGCTGGGCACCGCGCGTTTCTTCTTCGCCCGCCTGCTGCCGCGTATCCACTCCCTGACTGCGTCGGTCAAGGCCGGTAGCGAGTCGCTCTACCTGCTGGACGCGGCGCAGTTCTAAACGCTGTCTGGTAACCGCAAAACCCCGGCCTCGTGCCGGGGTTTTGCGTTTTGGCGGCCTGAAAAGCGCGGTGACGGTTTTAAAGTCGGAAGCCATCACGGTCTATTTGTATAGTCATTTATTGGTCTTTGGGTTGATGAAAAGGTTTTTTAGGTTTATTTGTATATACAAATAAAGCGGAAGCCTGACCATGCCACGTGCATCCTCCATTCAGTTATGGCGTGACCTTGTGTTGTTTGATGGCGAGCAAACCTGTCCGCAACTCATGGCCGTGTGGGTGCAAGACGGTCGCATCGCCGGGCTGTGCCCGGAGGCTGAGTTCGACGCGGCGGCGCTCAGCGATGCGCGTGAGGTGGGGCGCGGCGGGGTGATGACGCCGGGTCTGGTCGATTGCCACACCCATCTGGTGTACGCCGGTAATCGCGCCCGTGAATTCGAGCAGCGTCTTGAGGGTGTCAGTTACGCCGATATTGCCCGGGCCGGCGGCGGTATCCTCAGCACCGTGCGCGCCACCCGTGCAGCCAGTGAAGACGAGCTGATCGCCGCCAGCTTGCCGCGCCTGGATGCTTTGCTCGCGGATGGCGTGACCACGCTGGAGATCAAATCCGGTTATGGCCTGAGCCTCGATGACGAGCTGAAGCTGTTGCGCGCGGCGCGTCGACTGGGCCAGTTGCGCCCGGTGCGTGTGTTGACCACGCTGTTGGGCGCACATGCACTGCCGCCGGAATACCACAAGCGCGCGGATGAGTACGTGACGTTGGTGTGCGAGAGCATGATCCCTGCCGTGGCCGCGCAAGGGCTGGCCGATGCGGTGGATGTGTTCTGTGAGCACATCGCCTTCAGCCCGGCGCAGTGCGAGCGGATTTTTCAAGCGGCGCAGCGTCATGGCTTGCCGATTAAGGCGCATGCCGAGCAATTGTCCAATCAAGGCGCTAGCGCGCTGACGGCGCGTTATCAGGGCTTGTCAGCCGACCATATCGAATACCTCGACGAGGCCGGCGTACAGGCCATGGCCGCCGCCGGCACGGTCGCCACCCTATTGCCGGGGGCTTTTTACACCCTGCGCGAAACCCAGTTACCGCCCATCGAGTTACTGCGCCAATACGGCATCCCCATGGCCCTGGCCAGCGATGCCAACCCCGGCACCGCGCCCATTTGCTTCCCAACCCTGACCCTCAACCTGGCCTGCACCCTGTTTCGCCTGACCCCACGCGAGGCGCTGGCCGGCATGACGGCGCACGCGGCCCGCGCGTTAGGTCGGCCGGATTTGGGGCGGATTGCCGTGGGCGCGCCTGCCGATCTGTGCCTGTGGGCTGTGCAGCAGCCCGCCGAACTGGCGTATGCCGTGCAACCGGGGCGCTTACGCCAGCGCATCGTCAACGGCGTTATCTGCCACCCTATCGAGGTTGATCATCATGCACGCTGATCGTCACTGCATGTCGCTCTGGCAGGGTCGGATTGACCCCGAAGCGGACAGCCCGCGCTGGCATCAGCGCATTCAGCCGCTTGCCGTAGACAGTGCGCCGGGCTTGGCGTTGCTGGGGTTTGCCAGCGATGAAGGCGTGCGCCGCAATCAGGGCCGCGTCGGGGCAGTAAATGGCCCGCCGGCCATGCGCAAGGTGTTGGCCAACCTGGCCTGGCACCGTCAGGGTGCGGCCTATGACGCTGGCGATGTGCTGTGCGCCGATGGCGATCTGGACGCCGCCCAGGTGCGCCTAGGGCATAACGTTTGTGCGCTGTTGAATGCCGGGCATTTGCCCATTGTGCTCGGCGGTGGCCATGAAGTGGCCTTTGGCAGTTGGCTGGGCCTGGCCGGGCACATGGCGGATAGCTCTTCACAAATAGCCGCCCCACGGATGGCCGTCCCACGTATTGGCATTATCAATTTCGATGCGCATTTCGACCTGCGCGACCCGGCGCATGCCCACTCCTCGGGAACGCCCTTTGCGCAAATCGCCGACGATTGCGCTGCCCGTGGTTGGCCGTTCGCCTATGCCTGCTTGGGCATCAGCCGCGCCAGCAACACCCGCGCCCTGTTCCAGCGTGCCGCGGAGTTGAACGTGCTGGTGCGTGAAGACCGCGAGATTCGCGAGTCCAGTTTGCAGGCCATCAGCGCCGAACTCTCAGGCTTTATGGCCGGCTGCGATGCGGTTTACCTGACCATCGATATCGACGTACTGCCCGCCTGCGAAGCGCCGGGCGTCAGTGCGCCGGCCGCGCGTGGCGTGCCGCTGGTGCTGCTCGAGCCGCTGCTGGAAGTGGTGCGCGACAGCGGCAAGCTGCGCCTGATTGATCTGGCCGAACTCAACCCGGAGTACGACATCGACAGCCGCACCGCCAAGGTGGCGGCCCGCCTTATCCATTTGCTGAGCCTGACCGGCTTACCTCACCCCTCAACAAGGAGCGCGCCATGAACCGTTATCGCGACACCACCATTCGTGCCGCCCGTGGCACCACGTTGACCGCCAAGAGTTGGCTGACCGAAGCGCCGCTGCGCATGTTGATGAACAACCTCGATCCGGACGTGGCCGAAAACCCAAATGAATTGGTGGTGTACGGCGGCATCGGCCGCGCCGCGCGCGATTGGGCGTGCTACGACAAAATCGTCGAGGTGCTCACCCGCCTTGAAGACAACCAGACGCTGTTGATCCAGTCCGGCAAGCCGGTCGGCGTGTTTGAAACGCACAAAGACGCGCCGCGTGTGCTGCTGGCCAACTCCAACCTGGTGCCGCATTGGGCCACCTGGAAACACTTCAACGAACTGGACGCCAAGGGCCTGGCCATGTACGGGCAGATGACTGCCGGCAGCTGGATCTATATCGGCAGCCAGGGCATCGTTCAGGGCACGTATGAAACCTTCGTTGAAGCCGGTCGCCAGCATTACGGCGGCAACCTCAAGGGCCGCTGGGTACTCACCGCAGGACTCGGTGGCATGGGCGGCGCGCAGCCGTTGGCGGCAACCCTGGCCGGTGCCTGCTCGCTGAACATCGAATGCCAGCAGTCGCGCATCGATTTCCGGTTGAAGACCCGCTACGTCGATGAGCAAGCCAGCGATCTGGACGACGCCCTGGCGCGTATCGACCGTTACTGCCGTGCAGGCCAAGCGGTGTCCATCGCCCTCTGTGGCAACGCGGCCGAAATATTCCCGGAGCTGGTGCGCCGTGGCGTGCGCCCGGACATGGTCACCGACCAGACCAGCGCCCATGACCCGCGCCACGGTTACCTGCCGGCTGGCTGGAGCTGGGATGAGTATGTGGCCCGTGGCAAAACCGAGGAAACGCGGGTGGTCAACGCCGCCAAGCAGTCCATGGCCGTGCACGTGCGCGCCATGCTGGCCTTCCAGCAGATGGGCGTGCCGACCTTTGATTACGGCAACAACATCCGCCAGATGGCGCTGGAGGAGGGCGTCGATAACGCCTTCGACTTCCCCGGCTTCGTCCCAGCCTATATCCGCCCGTTGTTCTGTCGCGGTATTGGCCCGTTCCGCTGGGTGGCGCTGTCGGGTGATCCGGAAGACATCTACAAAACCGACGCCAAGGTCAAAGCGCTGATCCCGGACGACGCCCACTTGCACAACTGGCTGGACATGGCCCGCGAGCGCATCAGTTTCCAGGGGTTACCCGCACGTATCTGCTGGGTCGGCTTGAAAGATCGCGCGCGTCTGGCGCAAGCCTTCAATGACATGGTCGCCAGCGGCGAGCTGAAAGCCCCGATCGTCATCGGCCGCGACCATCTGGACTCCGGCTCGGTGGCCAGCCCCAACCGCGAAACCGAAGCCATGCAGGACGGCTCCGACGCGGTGTCTGACTGGCCATTGCTTAACGCCCTGTTGAATACTGCGGGCGGCGCGACCTGGGTGTCGTTGCACCACGGCGGCGGGGTTGGCATGGGCTTTTCGCAGCATTCCGGGGTGGTGATCGTCGCTGACGGCAGCGCCGACGCCCGCGCCCGTCTGGGTCGAGTACTGAGAAATGATCCGGGCACCGGGGTGATGCGCCACGCCGATGCCGGTTATGAAATGGCTGTCGATTGCGCCCGCGAACAGGGCCTCGACCTGCCCATGATTGCCGCCACCCAAGGAGCCCCCGCATGAGCCTGTTTACCCTGCACCCCGGTCAGCTGAGCCTGGCCGATGTGCGTGCTGTTTACCAAGCGCCGCTGCAGTTGCAACTGGATGCCAGCGCTCACGCCGCCATCGAGGCCATCGAGGCCATCGAGGCCAGCGTGGCCTGCGTTAACGGCATCATCGCCGAGGGCCGCACGGCTTACGGCATCAACACCGGTTTTGGCTTGCTGGCCTCAACCCGTATCGCCAATGAAGACCTGGAAAAGCTGCAGCGTTCGCTGGTGCTGTCGCATGCCGCCGGCGTCGGCGAGCCGCTGGACGACGCCATGGTGCGGCTGATCATGCTGCTCAAGGTCAACAGCCTGGCGCGTGGTTTTTCCGGTATTCGCCTGCAGGTGATCGACGCTCTGATCGCCCTGATCAATGCCGAGGTCTACCCGCATATTCCGCTCAAGGGGTCGGTCGGCGCATCTGGCGATCTGGCTCCCTTGGCGCACATGTCGCTGGTGTTGCTGGGTGAAAGCCAGGCGCGCTATAAGGGGCAATGGCTGCCCGCCACAAAGGCATTGGCCATCGCCGGTTTGCAGCCGATGACCCTGGCCGCCAAAGAAGGCTTGGCGCTGCTTAACGGTACGCAGGTGTCCACCGCCTATGCGTTGCGCGGGTTGTTTGAGGCTGAGGATCTGTTTGCCGCCGCCACTGTTTGCGGCGCACTGACGGTGGAGGCTGCACTGGGCTCGCGTGCACCGTTCGACCCGCGCATTCATGCGGCGCGTGGCCAGCGCGGGCAAATCGATGCAGCGGCCCTCTATCGCCACCTGCTCGGCGACAGCAGCGAGGTCGGCCGCTCCCATGAAGCCTGCGACAAGGTGCAGGACCCGTATTCGCTGCGCTGCCAGCCGCAGGTGATGGGTGCCTGCCTGACCCAGCTGCGCCAAGCCGCTGAGGTGCTGGCGGTGGAAACCAACGCCGTGTCGGATAATCCGCTGGTGTTCGCCGCTGAGGGCGATGTGATTTCCGGCGGCAATTTCCACGCCGAGCCCGTGGCCATGGCCGCCGACAATATCGCCCTGGCGATTGCCGAAATCGGCGCACTGAGCGAACGGCGTACCTCGCTGATGATGGACAAACATATGTCGCAATTGCCGCCGTTTCTGGTGGCCAATGGCGGGGTCAACTCCGGTTTTATGATCGCTCAGGTCACCGCTGCTGCCCTGGCCAGCGAGAACAAGGCGCTGGCCCATCCGCACAGCGTCGACAGCCTGCCGACGTCGGCGAATCAGGAAGACCATGTGTCCATGGCTCCGGCCGCTGGCAAACGCCTGTGGGAAATGGCCGCCAACACCCGTGGCGTGCTGGCCATCGAATGGCTGGGTGCCTGCCAGGGCCTGGACTTCCGCCAGGGGCTGCACAGCTCGCCGCTGCTCGAGCAAGCGCGCCACGCCTTGCGTGCGCAGGTTCCGTATTATGTGGAAGACCGCTTCTTTGCTCCGGATATCGAGGCCGCCAATCAACTGCTGGCGAGCCGCGTGCTGACTCCGTTACTGCCGAGCGGCCTGTTGCCGTCGCTGGCGTAGGTTGGGTTGAGGAGCAACGCGACGAAGCCCAACGGCTGCCTGGCAGGCTACGCGGTTGCCAGAGCCTCCGCCTGTTGGGCTTCGCTGCGCTCAACCCAACCTACATCCGACTCCTGACCATCCAAGGCATCAGGCGGGGCTGCCCGTCGTCTGTGGCGGGCGTTATCATCCGCGCACCGGGTAGCATCCCCAAGGAGCCGCTGTGAGCAGTACCACCCCGCGTTATAAAGCCATCGAAGCGTTCCTGCTGGAGCGCATCCATAGCGGCGCTTATCCGGTTCATCATCAGATTCCGCCGGAAGAGCAACTGGCGCGGGATTTTGGGGTGAGCCGCATGACCGCCAATAAAGCCATTCGCGATCTGGTGCAAAAAGGCTATCTGCTGCGCCAAGCGGGCTTGGGTACCTTTGTCACCGACCGTAAGGCCGAATCCTCACTGCAAGAAGTGCTGAACATTGCCAATGAAGTGCGCGGCCGTGGGCATGCCTACAGCAATGACATCATTCGTTGTGAAGCGTTGGCGGCGGATGATGAAGTGGCGCTGCGCCTGGGGTTACGTGTGGGCGCTGAGGTGTTTCACAGCATGCTGGTGCACCGCGAAGACGGTGTGCCGATTCAGCTGGAAGACCGCTTCGTTAACCCGCGTTGGGTTCCGCATTATCTGCAAAGCGATTTTGCCAAGCAGACGCCCAACGAGGTGTTGGTCAACAGCTGCCCGATTTCCGATGTCGAACATGTGGTTGAGGCGGTGCGGGTGGATCAGGCTGTGGCGCGCTGGCTGGATATCGACGTGGCCACGCCGTGCCTGAGCGTGACCCGCCGGACCTGGTCGGGCGATCACTTGATCAGCTACGCCCGGCTGATTCATCCGGGTGACCGCTATAAATTGCGCTCCCTGCACACGCTGCACCGCTAGTGCTGATCAGTTTTTGATCTGCTGCTCGACCAGTTCGGGATTATCGATAAAGCGGTTGCGCGTGCCCTGTAGGTCGGCAATCTTGTCGTTGCGCGCTTTTTCTTCGGTATCCGGTGGGTCCATCTGGTGCCACTTCTTGTACATCTGCACTTGGCCGACGATGGGCAAGTCGTATTCGACGTGCATGTAGAAGATCGCCCGGGCGATATTGCCCTTGGCTTCATCGCGTGGCTCTATGAGCTGGAAACTGGTTTTCAGGTCACAGCCGATGTCGGCGAACTTGCTCGGTACGCTGTCGTCCAGATCACCGAACTGTGCATTGCGCCGCACCAGTTCGACGCGGGTCATGGCGGGGTAGAGGTTGTGCAGGTCCGATGCCATGTAGACATAACGCGGGTTCATGATTCCGCACTGGCGATCGGTCACGCAGCGCAGCGCGCTTTTCAGCTGTTTGCTGCTGTAGATCGGACTGGCCTTGAACTGACCGTTCTCTTCACTGAACGCCTTGCCGCAATACAGCGACGTCCCGCCCTGGCCATAGACTTGGCTCCAGAACAGTTGCACGGCGGCTTTGGGATCGGAAAGCTGATTTTGCCCATTGGCGAATGCAAGTGGGCTGATGCTGGCTGTCAGGCAGCCGATGGCAAGAAGCAATGAGCGCATGGATGGCCCCAGTGACCACCGTTGACGGGGTCTGTTGTTTTTGTAAGACAGGATCGAGTCTAACAAGACCTGCGTCACAAAATAAAGCCGAGCAGTTGCTTGGTTGTCCGTGTTTGCGTGTGTAAGCCATGGCTTACACGGCGTGCTGGCGATTGCCACTATGCCCGCTGCCGGGTGATGGCTAATCTGCCCCACATGGACGTCGCGCAGGAAGCGCACTTTAGCAACAGGGAAACGTGGGACAGCTGCCAGGAAGGCAAGCAGATCAAGGATGTCAGCAAACAGTCTGCAAAGGCCCCGCAATGCGGGGTTTTCTTTTTTCTGCCCCATGTATTTTTACGTTTATCCTTCAGGCCCTTTCTGGCCGCCATCAGCGTGCACTGTCTATCCTGTGTGCGCTTTCAACGCGAGAGCACGCTGAATACCGCGCTCGCCCGAGCAATTCGCACCGATTCGACGACAAAGTAGCAATTGGCAAACGCCAGGCTCTTTCCGACCTTTTGCACATCGGTTTCGATGGTTATCCAGTCGCCGAGTTTGGCGGTACCGACGTAGTCGATGGTCAGGCTGCTGGTGACCAGCGGGGTTGGCGGCTCTTCGGCGAAGGCGCTGTTATAGCCCAGGGCAACATCCGCCAGGCTGCTGAGTACGCCGCCGTGTACCAAGCCGCGGGCATTGCAGTGTTTGGCCTCAGCGCGCAGGCCGATCACCAGGCCTGTATCGCTGCGCTGGTTGTAGATCGGCCCGAGCAGATCCAGAAAGGGGCTGCTGCGAAACAGCGGAGTAAAGCCTGCGGGGATCATGCTCATCCGCGACACCTCTCTGGCTGGGGCTGTTCAGGCAGCCTGGCGCTGCGCCTGCAGGTCAGCAAACCAGTTCAGCGTGTCATCCCACAACGTCTGTGCGGCTGGGCGAAAGTAGCCCATATGGCCGATGGCGCCAATGCTGGCGGTTGAGTCGATGGTGCGCGCTTGATAGGGCGCGGAACTGTAAGCTGCCATAAAGGCATCGCGCGAGGCGGGCGGGGCCCACAGGTCGTCCAGCGCATTGGCGGCAATGATCGGCGTGCTGACCTGAGCGAAACGCTCGGCGAGGCCTGGCATCTGAGGATCTTCGAAGAAGTAGCGCGGGTAGCTGCACCAGCGTTTCCACTGGGTGTAAACCCCGAGCGGCAAGTCCTCGCCCATGCCCAGCCTGCTCCAGGCCAGGTAACCTTTGTAACGGGTCATCAGTGGGCCGATCAGTCGCCACATGGTCAGCACACGCAGCTGCTCGGTCTTGGGCATCCAGCCGTGCCAGCCGGCACCTGTGCCGAAGGTGTAGAAGCCCTGAACCTGATCGTGGTTCGGCAACAGGCCGAAGGCATGCCCGCCAAAGGAGTGGCCCACCATATACAGCGGCCGCTGCGGATGACGGTGCTGATCGACGGCAGCGGCCAGGTCAAGGTGGGCCCAATCCAGGTAGTCCATCTTGAAGCCACGCAGGCTGGCCGGCTTCGACTGGCCGATGCCGCGATAGTCGAGGGTCAGGGTGCTGTAGCCGCGCTGCGCCGCGTACTCGGCAAATCGTCGATAGAAGCCCTGCGGCACGCCAGTGGCACCGGCAATCACCAGCTGCGCGACCGGCTCTGGGGCGTGATACAGGGTAGCGGTGAGCGGATAACCGTCGAGTGCCGGCAACTGCACGGTTTCACTAAGGATGGCAGGGGTATTGAGGCTCATGGGTAGGCTCCTCCCGGAAACTGTTCGCGGGTCAGGTTGAACAGGGCAGTCGCGGCACGCTTGAGCGGCTCGCTGCTGCCAGCAACGCGGGCTTGCAGCAGCCCGCCTTCATACAGCGCGACAAACAGTGCAGCGAGGTTATCCGCCTGCTCGCGGGGATAGCCGTAGGCATGCAGCTGCACACTCAACGCCTGGCGCACGGCGGTAAAACTGCGCTGCAGTGCGGCGCGAATCTCCACATCTTCCGGGCCGCTTTCCAGGGCGATGGTGGCCAGCGGGCAACCACGCTCGAACTGGCTGTTTTCCAGCTGCTGCAGTGCACCCTGCAGCCAGTTATGCAGCGCCTTGAGCGGGTCTGGCTGCTGGGTAAAGAGCTGGCTGAACAGGCTGTCGATATGCCGGCTGATATGGTCAATAGCCGCCACCGCCAGCTCACTCTTGCCGCCGGGGAAGTGGTGATAAAGGCTGCCCTTGGGCGCGCCGGCTACCTCCAGCAGTTCATTCAGGCCAACACCGTGCAGGCCTTTGCGCTGCAGGGCGTCGGCCATGGCGTGGATCAGTTTGTCGCGGGTCGAGATCTTTTTCATAGGTGAATATATAGACCGGTCGGTCTATTTTGCCAAGGGATTTATCCACCATGCGGCATCTGGATACCACCGCATAAGCCAAGCACCAGGTTGGCCACGCCTAGGTTCAGGGGGTGTAGTTTTGTGCCGTTGAGCATTCGCTGCGACACTTTTCCGCTACCATCTGCTTTTTCTCGCATGCTGATAAGGATTTCCCCATGTCCATTTCCACGCTGATTTTCCTGGCTGTTGTCGCGGCGCTGATCTTTTACGTGATTGGCATCTACAACCAGTTGGTGACCCTGCGTAATCGTTTTCAAAACGCCTTTGCGCAGATCGAGGTGCAGCTCAAACGCCGTTATGACCTGATCCCCAACCTGGTGGAAACCGCTAAGGGCTACATGGCGCATGAGCGCGAGACGCTGGAGGCGGTGATTGCCGCGCGCAACAATGCCGTGACCGGGCTCAAGGCTGCTTCTGCGCAGCCGGGCAACGCGCAAAGCATGGCGCAGCTGGGCGGCGCGGAAGGGCTGCTGAACAGTGCCCTGGGTCGCCTGAACGTGACCCTGGAGGCTTACCCGGACCTCAAGGCGTCGACCAATATGCAGCAGCTCAGTGAAGAGCTGAGCAGCACCGAGAACAAGGTGGCCTTTGCCCGCCAGGCGTTCAACGATGCAGTTATGGCCTACAACACCTACAAGCAGGCGTTTCCACCGGTATTGCTGGCTGCCAGCTTTGGCCACGCCCAGGACGCCAGCCTGCTGGAGTTCGCCGACAGCGCCGCGATTCAGGAAGCGCCGAAGGTATCGTTCTAAGGACTCTCAGGGATGAATTTCTTCGAGCAACAGGATCGCGCCCGGCGTAACAGCGGCCGCCTGCTGATCCTGATGGTGCTGGCGGTACTCAGCTTGATCAGTTTGACCAGCCTGGCGTTGGGCGTGGTCTGGCAGGTATTCGGTCCTGACCCGCAGTCTCTCGGCTTGCTGGATGGACCGCGCACGTTACTGCCCAGTTGGCCGCAGGTGGCGATGGTCGCGCTGGTCGTAATCGGCGTGGTGCTGCTGGGCAGTGTCTACAAGGGGTTGCAGCTCAGTCGCGGCGGCAAGGCAGTGGCCGAAAGGCTGGGTGGGCGGTTGATCAACCTCGCGCCACAGAGCCTGGAAGAACAGCGCCTGCTCAATGTGGTGGAGGAGATGGCCCTGGCCTCGGGCACGCCAGTGCCTCCGGTGTATGTGCTGGATGATGCGGGCATTAACGCCTTTGCCGCTGGCCTCACGCCGCAGGATGCGGTGATCGGAATTACCCGTGGGGCGGTTAGCCTGCTCTCGCGTGAAGAGCTGCAGGGGGTGATTGCCCATGAGTTCAGCCATATCTTCCACGGCGATATGCGCCTCAACACACGCCTGGTGGCGGTGCTGCACGGCATTCTGTTGCTGGGGCTGATCGGTGGGTTTCTGCTGCGTAGCAGCTCCCGCAGCAGTTCGCGCTCCAGTCGTGACAATTCGGCGGCGGCGATCATCGCGGTGGGCGCTACCTTGTGGCTGCTCGGTTATGCCGGGACGTTCTTCGGCAGCCTGATCAAGGCTGCCGTGAGCCGGCAGCGCGAGTTTCTCGCCGATGCCTCGGCGGTGCAGTTCACCCGCAATCCACAGAGCATTGCCGGGGCGCTGCAGAAGATCGGCGGCAACCAGTATGGCTCGCAATTGCGCGCCGGACATGCGGCCGAGTTCAGTCATATGTACTTCGCCGCCGGTATCAGCCGGGCGCTGGAGGGCATGCTGGCGACCCATCCGCCATTGGATGAGCGGATTCGTCGCGTCACGCCGGAGTGGGATGGGCGCTACCCGGATGTCTCGATCCTCAGTCTGCTGCCTGCCGATGCCACGGCAGACCAACGTGCTGTGGCCCAGGGCTGGGATCAGGCCTTGACCGGCTTTAGCGCCGCTTCGGCCACGGCGGCCATCGCCAGCATTGGGGAGCCACGTGCGGCCCACCTGCAGCAGGCGCATAAAGTGCTGGATGAGCTGCACCCGGCGCTGCGTCAGGCCGCGCACCATGGCAGCGGCGCACAGGCCTTGGTCTATGGCTTGTTGCTGGCGCCTGTGACGCCCTTGCGTGACCAGCAACTGCAGATGCTCAAGCCACTGCTCAGCGCCGAGTTGATGGAACATGTGCAGGCGCTGGAACAACCGCTGCGCCAGTTGCCAGGCAACCAACGGTTGACCCTGCTGGACCTGGCCATGCCGGCGCTCAAGCAGCTGGGCGCCGAGCAGGCGGCCGCGTTGTGTGCGGTGATGGCACGGCTGATCCGTGCCGATGGCCAGGTTGAGCTGCTGGAATGGACCTTGCTGCGCATCGTCGAGCGCAACCTGGCCCCCAGTCGGCGGCTCAGTGGGCATTTTCACCTGCTGGAAGTGCTGGATGACGCTCAGGTGTTGCTGTCGTTTCTGGCCCATGCCGGCAATGTGCCGCCGGACCAGGCGCAAGCAGCGTTGGCAAAGGCGGCGGGCGAACTGCCGTATAACGCGCTTAACCTGCTACCGGCAGCGCAGTGCGATCTGAAAGCCTTGGAGGCCGCCCTCAAACGGCTTAACCAGCTGCAGCCCTTGCAGAAACCACGGCTGCTCAAGGCCATGGCGCGCTGCATTGAGCATGATGGGCGTATCGAGGTGGCCGAGGCCGAGTTGCTGCGCGCGGTGGCTGACCTGCTGGACTGTCCGATCCCGCCGCTGCTGCATGCGACCAATGGCGCGCAGGTGGGTTGACGCCGCTGGCTTCGCGGCGGAGTCTGAACAGGCAGGCTCCGCGCGGTCATCAACCTGTCACTTCGGGCGCCGATGCTTGGGCCATAGCAACAAGACTTGCCGCTAGGCCGATTGGCCACTTGTTTACTGCCTCCTGACCTTAACCGTCACGCCGGGTTGTCCGGCAAGGAGCCTGTCATGCACCTGCTTCCCCTGACCCACGATCTCTTCGACCCACAGCTGCAACTGGAGGCCGAGCCGCTATCAGCTGACGCATCGCCCTGGCCGTGCCTGGGCGTGCCGAGCATCCACCGCGACATCAGCCAGACGATTGCCGCCATTGACCGCCTGAGTAAGCAGTTGCGGCAGGCGCCTGTGCATGAGCCTGTGCAGCGGCGTTAAGGGCTGGCCGATGGGCTGGCGCTGAACGCCCGTAGCAGGTCTTCGACAAACGCCCGCTGCGCATCGCCAGGATACTGGCCGCGGTGGCTGGCCAGGTGGAACTGCACGTCGAAGCCCAGGCTGTCGGCTTCGATCGCGCGCAGGCGCCCGGCGGCCTGCCAGGGGGCGGCGATGTGCACGGGCAGGTAGCCGATGTGCCTGCCGGACAGGATAAAGGCCAGGGCGCCATCGACCTGTTCGGTCTGTGCCGAACTGGTACTGCTCTGCAACGGCTCGCGCGCCTTCACAAAGCGGTAGGGGTGGCGCACGCTGTCCGCCTGCTGCAGGTCGGCCCGGCTGATCTGTCGGCGGCTGAACAGCGGATGCTCAGCGGCGCAGTAGAGCACCTGACGTTCGTGAAACAGTGGGTGATAGTCCAGTGCATTCTGGTTGCCGGAGAAGTAGCCGATGGCCAGGTGCAGCTGGTTCTGCAACAGGCGGCGCTCCAGTTCGGCGGGCATGGCAGTCAGCAGTTCGATCTGCACCGCCTGGTTGCGTGCGCGAAAGCGCTGGATGGCCTCGGCCACCTGTTCCAGCACCTGCGCGGCCAGCCCTTCGGACAGGCCGATGCGCAGCTCACCGAGCAGCTTGTCGGCCATGCCCTGGGCCTCGTCCTTGAAGGTGTCGATGGCGCTGAACAGTCGGCGTGTGGCGCTCAGCACCTGCTCACCCTTGGGCGTCAGGCGAAAGCCCGCCTTGCCGCGCTCGCACAGGCGAAAGCCCAGGCGGGTTTCCAGTTTGGCCATCTGCGTGCTGATGGTCGATTGGCCAATCCCCAGTTCGCCCTGGGCGGCACTGAAACCGCCGCACTCCACCACGGTGACGAACAGGCGTAGCAACTGCAGGTCGAGGTCGCGTAACTGGCTGAGCATGGCAGGGCCTAACATTGATGTATGTCGATGCCAGAGTAGAACACTTCATATTTAAGCTAAGCAAACCGGCAGGCAGGATGTGCCCAGCTCACCCCTTTACCGAGGTCATTCCCATGCGTCAGGCCCTTGCTCCGTTGCTGCTGTGTTGCGCCTTCGCCGCTCAGGCCGAAGAAAAAGCCCTGAACCTGTACAGTTGGTCCGCCTACCTGCCGGAGCAAGCCCTGCAGCGCTTCAAGGATGAAACCGGGATCACGGTCAAATACGACATCTTCGACAGTGCCGAAGCCCTGGACAGCAAACTGCTCACCGGCGGCAGCGGTTATGACGTCGTCTTCCCGGCTTCCAGCGGCCTGGCTCGGGCGATTCAGGCCAAGGCCGTGCAACCGCTGGATCGCACGCAACTGCCGCATCTGCAGAACCTCGACTCGGCGCTGCTGAGCAAGCTCGCCAGTGCCGACCCCGGCAACCAGTTCGGCCTGCCGTACACCTGGGGCACGGTTGGCGTGGGTTTCAACCTTCAGGCGCTCGAAAAGCGTTTGCCCGGCGTGCCGCTGAACAGCCTGGATCTGCTGTTCAAGCCCGAGTACGCCAGCAAGCTCAAGGACTGCGGCATCGCGGTGATCGACTCGCCGCAGGAAGTAATCAGCATTGCCCTCAACTACCTCGGCAAAGACCCTTACAGCAGCGACCGCGCCGACCTCGATGCCGTGGCGCAGCTGCTCACCCAGCTGCAACCGAACCTGCGTTACGTCGGCGCCGGCCGGCATATCAATGACCTGGCCAAGGGCGAAATCTGCCTGGCGCTGACCTACAACGGCGACGCCTACATGGCCGCGGCCAACGCCGCTGAGGCCAAGCAGCCGTTCGAGGTGCAGTACCGCATCCCGCGTGAAGGCACGCTGCTGTGGTTCGACACCATGGCCATCCCGGCCGATGCGCCGCACCCCAAGGCCGCCCACGCCTTTATCGATTACATGCTGCGCCCCGAGGCCATCGCCGAGCTGACCAACAACGTGTTCTTCGCCAACGCCAACCAGGCTGCCACGGCGCTGGTTGACCCGGCGATCAGCGGCGATGCCGATATCTACCCCGGTGAAGCGGTGCGCGCACGCCTGTTTGCCGAGCAATTGATGCCGCTGCGCCAACAACGTGAACGCACGCGCATCTGGACCACTTTCCGCAGTCAGTATTGAGGACAAGGCAATGGAAGCATTCAACGGCAACGACCTGGCCTTCACCCGCGACAGCCTCTACGGCACCTTCTCCGAGCCGACCTATGCGGGCGTCACCAGTTTTATGCGCCGGCGTTACAGTCGCGACCTAGCCGGCGTGGATCTGGTGGTCAGCGGCGTGCCCTTCGACACCGCCACCACCAACCGCCCCGGCACCCGCTTCGGTCCGCGGGCGATTCGCGCGGCATCGATCACCAGCGCCTGGGAGCGGCATTACCCCTGGGAGTTCGACCCCTTCGACCACCTGGCGGTGATCGACTACGGCGACTGCAATTTCGATCACGCCCTGCCGCACAAGATTCCGGCGGCCATCGAGGCGCACGCCGAGCATATCGTGCAGGCCGGTTGCGCCATGCTCACCTTGGGCGGCGATCACTTCATCAGCTACCCGCTGCTCAAGGCCCATGCGCGTAAACACGGCACGCTGTCATTGGTGCACTTCGATGCCCACAGCGACACCTGGCCGGACAGTGATGACAGCGAGCAAGGCGTCAGCCACGGCACCATGTTCTACCACGCGGCCCGTGAAGGGCTGGTCGATCCTTCGCGCTCGGTGCAAATTGGCCTGCGTACCACCAATGACGACGTGATGGGCTTTCAGGTGCTGGATGCGCGTCAGGTGCACCGCAGCACGCCGGAGCAGATCGCCGCGCAAATCCGCGCGCGAGTCGGTGATCACCCGGTGTACCTGACCTTTGATATCGACTGCCTCGACCCAGCCTTCGCCCCGGGCACCGGCACGCCGGTGTGCGGCGGCCTGAGTACGCATCAGGCGTTGGAAATTCTCCGCGCCCTGCGCGGGATCAATCTGGTCGGCATGGATGTGGTGGAAGTGTCGCCGCCCTACGACCACGCCGAAGTTACCGCACTGGCGGGCGCCACCGTGGCGATGGAGTTGGTATGCCTGTATGCCGCGCGGCATAAGTTGGGTGAAAAAACCTAGCGGGCGTTGGCTGGAAATCGCGTTTTATTTCCACCCTGGGCGTCCGCACGGTTGCCCTTGGTGGACCGGTGCAGCGGGGTCCACCCTACGCTAACGCTGTCCTGTGTCGTGTGTGGGAGGCGCTTTAGCGGCGAGCTTTTAACGGCTGTTATCGCGGCTAAAGCGGAATGCCGCCCAGCCCCTCCCGCGATAAAACCATGACCGGTGCATCACCGCGCCTGCAACAGGTAATGACGCTTCTTGCCCAGGCTTAGCCGCCGGCCCAGTTGCCAGGCCTGCAGCGGCTGGTCTGGGTTGCGCTGACGTTCGCCATCCAGCAGCAGACCGCCGCCGCTCGCCAGGCGGCGTACTGCGCTGCGTGAGGGCTGCACGTTATGGCGTAGCAACAGATCGGTGAGGCTCAAACCGCTAGCAAGGTCTTCCGGGCTGACGCTTAGCTGTGGCAGCTCGGCAGCCGTGTCTTTTGCGCTAAATAACGCCAGAGCGGTGGCTGCGGCGTCGCGGGCAGCTTGTTCACCGTGGGCCAGGGCTGTGGCAGCGTTGGCCAGGATGATCTTCGCCTGGTTCAGTTCGGCGCCCTTGAGGGCGCTCAAGCGCGCCACCTCATCCAACGGCAGTTCGCTGAACAGGGCGAGAAAGCGCCCGACATCGGCATCATCGCAATCCCGCCAGAACTGCCAGAAGTCGTACGGCGCGAGCTTGTCGCCATTCAGCCACACCGCGCCGCTGGCGGATTTGCCCATCTTGCGCCCGTCACGGGTGGTCAGCAGCGGCATGGTCAGGCCGAACAGCGGCTGACAGTCCTGGCGCCGGCCCAACTCCACACCATTGATGATATTCGCCCACTGGTCGGCTCCGCCCAGTTGCAGGGTGCAATTGTGTCGGCGCGCCAACTCAGTGAAGTCATGGGCCTGCAGCAGGGTGTAGCCGAACGCCTGAACGCTCAGCGAATGCCCACGCTCCAGGCGGTTGCGCACGGCGTCGAAGGTCAGCAGGCGGTTGATGGAAAAGTGCCGGCCGACCTGATCGAGAAACTGCAGGTAGCCGATGCCGTCCAGCCAGTCGGCGTTGTCCACCACCAAACCGTCGCAGGGGCCATCGCCGAGCTGGATGTAGCGGGCAAAGCAGCCGGTAATCCCGGCAATGTTGTGCTGGATCTGCGCTTCCGTCAGCACTGGTCGGCTGCTGTCGCGAAAGCTCGGGTCGCCGATGCGCGTGGTCGCGCCGCCAATCAGCAGGATCGGCTTGTGCCCGGCGCGTTGCAGGTGGCGCACCAGCATCAACGCCTGCAAATGGCCGACGTGTAGGCTGTCCGCCGTGGCATCAAAGCCAAGGTAGAAGGTGAGCGGGCCTTGGTTGAGCGCCAGGCGCAGGCCATCGAGGTCGGTGCTCTGGTGGATAAAACCACGGGCATCAAGCTGGTCGAGCAGATCAAAGGTGTTGCTGGACATAGGTGTCTCCTGGTGAAGGCAAAGGCCTGAGGAGACTGGAGTGAGGGTGTGCTATCCGGGCCGCCTCAGGCGGATCGGACATTCAACAACGCATCTACCGCCTGGTGAGAGGGAGCAGGGCGTAATAAAACGCAGCGATGGGGCAGAGATGACGTGTGTGCATGGGCGGCACTTTACCGGCTGTGGCGAGCACGTCAACCGCCCGTGGTTGACTGCGGTGCAGCAACCATCTGGTATTGAGGGCGCGAGTTGAGGCACAGTGAGCCATCACTCCGCCATCCGGGCAGGGCCGAGCCATGTTCTTCCGATCGCGAGCCAAGCGGGGCGCTGACAAAAGTGCTGCTGTCGACGATATGCAGGACATTGGCCAGCGTTCCTTGATCCGCATGATCTTTGCTGCCACCGGGCTGACCCTCGGCGTGTTCTGCATGTTGCAGTTCATGGCTGGCAATTACCTGTTTGCCAGTTTCGAGTTACTGGTCACCGGGATTTTGCTGTGGGGCGCCTGGCGAATTATCCGGGTGCGAAATTTGTTGCCCTGGGTGTACCTCTACCTGCTGCCGACCTTCAGTTTTCTGCTGTATATCATCGTCATTCCCAATGCCTCCAAGACGGCTTTCGTCTGGGTATACAGCATCCCCGTGCTCTCCTATCTACTGCTTGGGCGCACGCGCGGCAGCTTGCTGGCGCTGCCCTTTGTACTCGGCGCCTGCCTGCTTTACCTCTACACCTATCCGCTACGCTGGGATGCCGAAGGCCTGATCGACTTGGGTAATGCCGTGTTCTGCGGGGTGATGATCATCATCTTCGTGCACCTCTACGAAACCCGGCGTGCCCTGGCCCACCAGCAGTTGCAGCAAATGGCTCGAACCGATGCGCTGACGGGGGTGGCCAGCCGTGGCAGCTTCCAGCAGAGCCTGGAACAGAGTGTGCGCGAAGTCCGGCGTAGCCAGGGGCGTCTGGTGCTGGTGATCCTCGATGTTGACCACTTCAAAGCGGTCAATGACCAGTACGGCCACGATGCGGGCGATCAGGCCTTGCGCCACATCTGCAACAGCCTCAGCCAGCGCCTGCGCAACACTGACAGCCTGGGTCGCCTGGGCGGTGAAGAATTTGGTCTGCTGCTGCGCAACACGGATCAGCAAGCCGCCGTGCCGCTGGTGGAAATGCTGCGTGAACAGATCGCCAGCCGAGCGTTGCTCTATGGTGAACAGCAGATTTTCCTCAGTGTGACCCTCGGATTAGCCGAGTGGCCCACCGATGGTGAAAGCGCGGAACAACTGTATCGCTGCGCGGACAAGCGCTTGTACCGGGGCAAGGAACAGGGCCGTAATCGCCTGGTTTACCGCGACTCAGTTATTGATGTGTCGCGTGGGCCGAGCGATGGCACATGACGCGGCGGCATGGCCGTCTACACTGACTCGGGCGCTCCGGGGTGCTCCATTCGCCTGCGCGGCTCCAAAACAGGTCTATTAGAGACATTCAATGAGCGCCCTTTCGGCCTTTATCCGGCAAATCATCAAACTTTGGTATTCCACCGATCTGGCCCTGATCGGCGAACGCCGTGAGCGGCGTATGCGGGTGCTGGCCAGTTTGGTGCTGTTGCTGGTGGGTAGTTTTTGGGGCGTTTTTTTTGCGTTACGGGGGTACTGGGCCATCGTGCTGATGGACATTGTCCTGATCCTGTGTGGCTTGGGTGTATTTATCCTCACCCTGCGCAACAAGGTTCGCAGTGCCAATTTGCTGTTGTTCGGGGTGATCATTCTGGTGATCGTCGGCATGACCCTGGTGCTTGACCCGCACACAGCCGGCGCGCCGCGTGCGACCCATTTGTACCTCTTGCCACTGGCTGTGGCCGCCCTGATGTCATTTCGCAACGAAAGCCTGTGGCTACGCTACGGTGTTGCCTTGATGTGCCTGGTGCTGTTTACCGCCCTGGCATCCTCTCCCTGGAGTCCAACCCATGCCTACAGCCTGCCCGATGAAGTGAGAGCAGTGGGCTCCTGGTTCCAGGGCGGTGCCGCCATGCTGATGCTCTTTGTGCTGCTGCACATCCTGCAAAGCGATGCGGCGGAGCGCTCTATTCTCGACCGTGATCTACAGATTGCGCTGCGGGACGGGCAGTTCGTGCTGTATTTCCAGCCTCAGCTGAACCACGTGGGCCGCGTTACCGGCGCCGAAGTCCTGATCCGTTGGCAGCACCCGCAACGGGGTCTTGTCCCCCCTGCGGAGTTCATCGATCACGCCGAGAAAACCGGGATGATCATCCCGATCGGTCAGTGGGTGCTGGAGCAGTCCGTCAAGCAATTGCATCGCTGGAAAGATGACCCTCGCCACGCCGCCTTGGGGCTGGCGGTCAACATCAGTCAAAAACAGTTTCATCAGGCCGACTTTGCAATCGACCTGCTGAAACTCGTCGATGAACAGGCGATTGAGACCAGTCGCCTGGAGTTGGAATTGACCGAGACGCTGATCGTGCAAGACATCGATGACTTGCTGAACAAGATGCAGGTGCTCGGTGAGCGCGGCGTGCGGTTTTCCCTGGATGATTTCGGCACCGGTTTTTCCTCCCTCAGCCACCTCAAACGACTGCCCCTCAACACGCTGAAAATCGACCGATCCTTTATATGCGACGTACTCACCGACAGCAGCAGTGAAACCATCGTGCGCACTGTTATCGCGCTCGGGCAAAGCATGGGCATGTCGGTGATCGCCGAAGGCGTGGAAACCGCCGCGCAGCAGCAGTTTCTGCTGAGTAACGGGTGTGTACAGTTTCAGGGCTACCTATTCAGCAAGCCCCTGCCACTCGAGGCTTTCAGCGCTTTTGTGCAACGCCAGAATGGCTGACAGGCGCGTAGCGCTAAGCAGGACTGCAAAAGCCGCGTAATACGCGGCTTTTGTTTGTTGGACCCACACGGACTCGAACCGTGGAGTAAAGGATTATGAGTTGCCTAGAAACGCTGCAAGCCCAGTGAAATCGTGCGTAGGTTAGCGCAGGTACAGTGAGCTGGAAGTAGCGTGGTTACTGTTGTTGAGCGTAATTTTGCGAAATTGGTATGAGCTGGGCACTGTACCGCTAGCGTACTGTTTTTTGTACCGCGAAACGGTCAGGTTTTCTCTTCCATCGGGCGGTTTCTGCTCTAATTCTGCTGGCTGTGTTGCGGATTAGCTGTTAGCACTCGCCTTTAATTCCGCGTCCGCTTTGATTTTTTAAAGAGTTATGTATACGTTACATTTCATCTGTTATGTCATGTATACAGAACATAGATTATTCCCTTATAGCAACGCGCCTGGGTGCCCAGGTTCGGCAGCGCCGCCTGAATTGAGGGCTGACCCAAGCCAAACTCGCTGCCTTGGCTGGCATCATCCAGGAGAAGGTTATCGCCATCGAGAAGGGTGACCTGTCTGTGGGTATGGTCGCTTATGCACGAGTCCTGGGGGCGTCGGACTGTGAGCTTGCCATGGTACCCGCTGTCATGCCCACGCTGGACGAAATCCAAGGCGTATTTGACTGATGGTGATCGTAGCGTAGGTTGCAACGCCTGGCCGCGTGAGGGTTGACAACACCTGTAAGCCCGGTATTCTCGCGGAGCCTAAATTTGGCGCCATTAATTGGATACATCATGACTCATTCCCCCGACTATCGTACTAGTCTTCGCCTTACACATACGCAGCATGAAGCGGTAAACAACCTGTGTCGTGCGGACGGGGGCAAAATGACCATGAGTGCTTGGATTGCACGAGCAATCGATGAAAAGATTCATCGTGATACACAATTGGCTCAAACCCGACCAGCGCACGATGCTCGTTTAGGGCGTCGTTATTACGAATTTTTTGCCGGGGGAGGGATGGCGCGTGCAGGTTTGGGCGAGGGCTGGGACTGCCTTTTCGCTAATGACTTCGACCCGATGAAAGGTCGCGTTTACCGGGATAACTGGGATGGCGGTTTGGATCTGCTCGTGGAAGACATTAACAAAGTCACCACCAAGCAGTTGCCAGGTCAAGCTGACCTAGTGTGGGCATCCTTTCCGTGCCAAGACCTTTCGTTAGCAGGTATTTATAAGGGTATCGGACGTCAACAGGATGAGCGGCAGACCCGTTCAGGTACATTTTGGCCGTTCTGGCAACTTATGCGTGATCTTATGGCCGAAAAGCGTGCTCCCAAAGTGATTGTGCTTGAAAACGTCTATGGAGTACTAACCTCTAACAATGGCGAAGATTTCGCAGCCATCGGCTCAGTCCTCTGTGATGCGGGCTACCGGTTTGGCGCAATGGTGATCGACGCACGCCATTTTGTTCCGCAGTCGCGCCCTCGTGTCTTTATTGTAGGGGTGCGGCCTGACGTGGAACTTCCGCCAATGTTGATGTCCCAAGTTCCTGTCGGTCCGTGGCACCCAGAGCGAATGTTGAAAGCCTATGCCGCGCTGCCGAAGAAAGCTCGGGAAGCCTGGGTGTGGTGGAATTTGCCAGTTCCGCAAGAAAGGGAGACTACTTTTATCGGGCTGATCGAAGAGCACCCTGAAGGCGTGAAGTGGGATAGCGCGGAGAAAACAAAACAGCTCATAGCCATGATGAGTCCTACTAACCTAGAAAAGGTCCGTGCAGCGCAAAAGTCGGGTAGGCGCATGGTGGGAGGCCTATACAAGCGTACACGTCTCGATGAGCTGGGCAACAAGGTGCAGCGCGCCGAAGTTCGGTTCGACGACATTGCAGGTTGTTTGCGCACCCCGGCTGGTGGATCGAGCCGGCAAGTCATCCTTGTTGTCGAAGGGAAGAAGATCCGCTCACGCTTGGTGTCTCCGCGCGAAGCTGCGCGCCTGATGGGGCTTGACGATGCCTATAAGCTCCCAAGTAACTATAACGATGCATACCACGTGGTGGGGGATGGCGTGGCTGTTCCTGTAGTACGTCACCTTGCGGAGTATATTTTTGAGCCAATACTGTCCGGTATGTGCGAGGTAGTTCCCATCCAAAAAGACAAGGTCGCATGATGAATGTTGCACCAAGGGGCGCACGGTATCAGTCGCTGTCGCTTCCTTCGTCAGGCTGAGCCTCCGCGAGCCCGAGTAACGTTCTGTGGTATTTCTGAAGGCGACCAAAATGAGCATCCATTGCTCGTGCGATCTGAGGTGAATTCTTGACGGCGAGGAAATGGCCGACAATCTGTGCGTAATGGCCTGCTTGGCGAGGCAGTCTCTGTGTCGCATCCTTGCGTTCTCGAAGTTCGTCATCCGGCATAACCTGGACAATTTGCTCGGGTTTTGGCGCAGCCCCATAGCCTCGGTCTAGAGGAACAGTGCCGTTCATCAGCTGAGATGTTTGGTTGAACGCATGAAACAGTTGAGCTTCAAGATCGTTGATGGCGTCCTTTGAGGCTACGGGATACGTCCAAACGTATGCAATTTCCCACACATCGATTTGCCTGTTGGCAATGATGTCCGAACGCGCTGATGTAAGGTGTCTTGACACTCGGCTGCGAATCCCGTCCTTCGATTGGCCAACGTAAATAGGAATATTGTCTAGGTCGCAAAGTGCATAGACGCCGATTTTAGTGGTCAGCGTTCTGACTGCTTGTTTCCTGAAAGCAAAGTCCGTCATCTCTATCCTGGAATCAGTATGTTTGGCCCGGGAGGAATTTCATAAATGCTCACGAGCCGTTTAGTACGTAGCGTCGCTTAAACGCTACAGATGACAGCTCGTCAGCAAAACCGTACCTGCGAACGGGGTTGTAGAATATTTCAAGGTAATCAAGCATATCTGTGGTTGTCATAAATGGGAAAGTGGACAAATTTGTTTCTTTTTTGAATCGTTTCTTTTGTGACTTGTTGAGCTCAATGAGGGTAGGCACGCCTTCTCTAGTATCTGTGATTTAAAAAGTCTGCATTGTTCTGCACTTGGGGAACGCCGAGCATCCCCAAAACTGCTGCCCCGCTTTCGCCCCTGATTTCACGGTGCGAATCAGCAGCGCACTGCCGCATTTCGGGCACTGTCGCTCAGCTGTCGGATCACTCCGACGCTTAAGGTTTTGCACATGTTCGCGCTGGGTGGCGAGGGTCGGCGCGCGGCGGCCGGTTTGCAGGGCTTGCAGCATGGCGTCGACTTCAGCCGCGCTAAATACCGGCTGCTGGAATGACTTGATATAGCGGATAAAGCCGATGCCCTGGGTCACGTTGGGCGGCACGTCGGTTTTGAAGGTGCTGCCGCCAACAAAGGTGATCACCGAGTGCAGGTGCTCGGGGTTAACGCCAAGGGTGGCTTCCAGCGCTTTGAGGTGCTTGTAGTTCTGCCGTAGCGGGTTCTGGAATTTGAAGGTGTGCTTAGGGAATTTTTGCGTCCACTGTGCCTGATTCTCGCTGCCGAAGATCCAGCCGCTCATGTTCTTCGTTTCCAGCACGAAGATGCCGTAGGGCGAAAGGAATACGTGGTCGATTTGCGTGGTGCCGTCTGGCGTGTTCAGGGTGACATTGTGCAGGCGGCGGTAGGTCTGCTTATCCAGCTGCCAATGGGCAAACAGCCTCACCAGGAGTTCGCCGATATGGCCCTTGGCCCAAGGCGACTTGAGTAGGCCGAGCATCAGCATCAGCGGGATCACCCAGCCGAGCGTGCCCCAGACCTGGGCGATGATAGGGGTGAAGTCCATTTCTCAACCTCCGGAATCCTGAATTAAGCGGATAGTACCGAAACTAAGCGCAAATGGACGAACGTATTAAATGGCGACATTCGCCTCATGGCGTGAGCCGAATATTCCGGCTATTCGGCTCACAAACCCTTTAGCGCTTCCCTGGCTGAGTAGCCGCAGTGGCGTTGATTTTCTGCTGGGTCATGTATACGTTACATTCAATCAATTAAGTAACGTATTCATGACATGGACTATTCCCTCATCACGCAGCGCCTCGGCGATCAGCTTCGGCAGCGCCGCGGCAATCGCGGGCTGACTCAGGCTGCGCTCGCTGCCTTGGCGGGCATCACCCGGCAAAAGGTTATCGCTATTGAGAAGGGCGACCTCTCGGTGGGAATGATGGCCTATGCACGCGTGCTGGCGGCCCTCGACGCTGAGCTTACGGTGGTGTCGGCCGCCATGCCCACGCTGGATGAAATCCACGGAGTATTCGATTGATGTCGCTCAGCTCAGGTGCGAGCATTGCATCGGCCGGCGTTAACCTGAGCCAGCCGAGTACGTTGGCTTGGCCGATGTACCAGCGCCCTTCGCGTTGGGTGAGTGGCAGGTCTTCTCTGGAGCGACCGAACGGGCCGGGGTTCTGTTGGGCGATCTGCAAGGAGTCGCTGCCGACGCTGGCGATAATCGCCACATGCCCATAGCGGTTGAACAGCGTGGGCGCGAACACCAGCAAGTCTTCTGCTTGCGGTTGCGCAGCGCTGCCATTGCGGAACTGCAGCATGGCGCGTTTGGTGTTCAGGCTGCCGTCACTGAGCGTTGGGTCGAAGAAGTCTTTGGCATGCCCGTAACTGTCGGGCATGCGGTGGTCATGGCGTTCGAAGTAATAGCGTTTCACAAACTCCACACATTGGTAGCGCAGCCCGAGGTTGTAACCGTCCTTGCTCAGGTTGCGCCCCTGCACGGTATTGACCCCGCCGTTGTAGTAAATCGCCACCCCATTCAACTCATCAAGCTGATCGCCGACCGCATGCTGGTTGTTGGGGTTGATGCGGGTAACGGCTGCATACGTCGCCAGAGCGATCGAAGGCAGCAGAACACAGCTCGCGAGCAGGGCGATTCGGCGCTTGTTCATCGTGAGACCGGGGCGGTGGTTAGCGGGCTTTGCGTTCGTGCTCAGCTATTTCGGCAAAGGCTTTGCGATGCTCGGCTTGGGATGCATAGTCCCCGATCACTTCGCTGACGTATTTCCCGGTTAGGTTTTCGCCAGTCTGGGCATCGCGTGAAAAAGTGACCACAAAGCGTCTGCCGACTAACTCCAGGTAGATGTTGTGGTAGTCCTCGGGCTTGTGGGGTTCGGCGAACGCGCTGTAGGCATAACGAACACGTTGGCGAAGGTCCGGAGGGTTGTCGATTAGCGTCGTTCTATCCAGCTCTGGGTATTCATCCCGCAACTCACTACTGGCTATCAGAGGTAGTTCCGCGTATTGGGACGCTGTAAAAGGCAGCGGCTTGCTGCGCAGCATGGTGTCATTGCTGGCCCCGCCATCTGCTTCAATATTGCGCGGTTTATACATGCCACTGACAAACCACTGGCTGGCATCGAACATCTCTTCGATTTCGAAACCGCCGTAATACATCATGATTTTCTTGGGCATCTCGCTCTCCTTGGCACTTAGATAAAGCCCCGTCGCTAAGCTAGCGGCCAGGGCAATGCTCCATAACAGCGGCTTGTTCAAGCGCCTCATAACGGTTTGTATTCCAGCAAAGTGGCCGGTACCCCAGTGGGCGAGTCTCCGGCACGTACGGGGCGTAACGCACCGTCTGCGTCCAGTGGGTAGCCGATGGATTGCTGGTATCTATCGCGGCTATTGGCATGGCGCGCGAGCGTTTCATCTTCCGCGCTGGCAGTTTTGAGCGGCGGTCTTGGGGGCGACTCATTAGGCAGCTGGGCGTTGGCGTCTTTGCTGGTCTGACGATGCGCTGCTAAGCGCTTTTGATAGTGGCTGCGCTGTAACTCATAACGATCCATGGCCAGCTTGTCCGCCCGGACCCTTTGCTTTGCACCCTCCAAACCGGCGCGATCTGTGGCGTTACCATAAGTCTGGTCATAATTGCTGCGCCGCGGGAATGCCCAAACAGGGGTCTGAGCGGTGTTGGCGATCAACTGCGCCAGACTCTTCTCGTACAGTGGGTCTTCGCTCTCGCTGACGTGTACGTCGGCATGAATACCAAGGCCGGTACGGCAGGCGTAGGAGTGAATCTTGGCGCTCAGGTCGAACGCTTCAGGCTTGAGCATCTGGGCTTGGGCGTCACGCAGGCGGTAGCTGTCGGCCTTGTCCAGTTCATAACCAAACTCGATGGTGCCGACCAGGCCATGGGCGAATAGGTCGAGCTGCTTGATCTCGCGCTTTTTGCTGATGCGTAAGTTGATGAAGTCGAGCAGTTGGGCAATGGAGTCGAGTTCCCGGTATTTCGCGCCATAGCGGGTTTCGACCACACCCTTCACTGCATCGAGCAAGGGGCGCTCATAGTCTTCGGTGAAAATCAGAAAAATGCGCTGGGTGGCATCGTTGGCGCTTGCGGGCGGATAAAGGCGAATTTGCCGAATACCCTGATTGATAAAGCGCATCTTGTTGCCTTTCTGTTCTCGCAGCCTCTCCATCAAAGTCATATGTGAGGCACCGACAACGGTGATGAAGTCACGCTGAAGAGAAATTGGGATCTGCTGTATTGAATGCTGGGCACTTGTTTTGCCCTGATGAGGTGCTGTCATTGCATCTGTCCTTAGAAGCGAATGCCTTTTTGCTTGAGGTGGTTGGCGGCCTCTCGACCCCAACGAACAACCACGGCTTGCGGATCTTTAGTAAACACACGTTCGGTGTTGCCGTAGGCATTGGTGTAACCGACAAAGCGCTGGCCATCGCCGCACTCCACGCAATACAACGCGTCCTCGACCGGCTGGCCGCTATGGCTGTCTACCAGCTGATACTGCTCGCTGTGCCTGGGCAGTATCTCGGGTGCGCTGAACGGCGCGCTGCCTGCTTGAGTGCCGACCAGTACGTCGCCTGAGCCGGTAATGATGAGCCCGCCATGAGCGGTGGCACTGCCTAGAAACGCGATGGGTTTGCCATTGACCAGGATGCTGCCAATGCCTTCAGTGACCGCATCGCCGCAGGCCGTGCTGTCGCCCACACGCAAGGTCGGCAGGCTGTTGATCAAGACATCAGGCGAACCAGTGGTGGTCGGGTTGGTGCCATGCCCTGGGATGGGACACGCATTTAAATCACTGAGGCGGGAGGCGGGTTTTGCCATGGCTGTCGTCCTTGTGCCAGAGGTGTCGGCATTCTGAGCACCATGGGATTTTTCCGCTGTGGCTAAGTTCACTTTTCGGGCGGATTTGACGAGCAAGTTCAGCGGGACTTTTGGCAGGCATGAAAAAGCCGCGCAGTGCGCGGCTTTAAAGGTGGTGGGCCCACACGGACTCGAACCGTGGACCAAAGGATTATGAGTCCTCTGCTCTAACCAACTGAGCTATGGGCCCTCAGAGGCGGGCGGATTATACCGGTGCTCTTTCTTTAGCGCCAATCAGATGACGGTGTAGAGCTGCTGGATCTGATTTTTTTGTGCAATTGTCCGGTTGTCGTTCTGGTGTGCGGTTTGAAAGCAGGGTGGTGATCCGGTTTCACGCTGGAGGTGATGGAGGGCCTCTAATGCAAAACCCCCGGCAAGGCCGGGGGTTTTGGTGTTACTCGTCGAGGAAGGAGCGCAGGTGCTCGCTTCTCGTCGGGTGGCGCAGCTTGCGCAGCGCCTTGGCTTCGATCTGACGAATCCGCTCGCGGGTTACATCGAACTGCTTACCGACTTCCTCAAGGGTGTGGTCGGTATTCATGTCGATGCCGAAGCGCATGCGCAGTACCTTGGCTTCACGCGCGGTGAGGCCGGAGAGTACTTCGCGGGTGGCTTCCTTGAGGCTTTCCACGGTCGCCACATCAATAGGCGATTGCATGGTGGAGTCTTCAATGAAGTCGCCCAGGTGCGAATCTTCGTCGTCACCGATCGGTGTTTCCATGGAGATCGGCTCTTTGGCGATCTTCAGTACCTTGCGGATCTTGTCCTCAGGCATCTCCATGCGTTCACCCAGCTCTTCCGGGGTCGGTTCGCGACCCATTTCCTGCAGCATCTGCCGGGAAATGCGGTTGAGCTTGTTGATGGTCTCGATCATGTGCACCGGAATACGGATGGTGCGCGCCTGGTCGGCAATCGAGCGAGTGATCGCCTGGCGGATCCACCAGGTTGCATAGGTCGAGAACTTGTAGCCGCGACGGTATTCGAACTTGTCTACCGCCTTCATCAGGCCGATGTTGCCTTCCTGAATCAGGTCGAGGAACTGCAGGCCGCGGTTGGTGTACTTCTTGGCGATGGAGATCACCAGACGCAAGTTCGCTTCAACCATCTCTTTCTTCGCGCGACGGGCCTTGGCCTCGCCGATCGACATGCGACGGTTGATGTCCTTGATTTCAGCCAGGCTCAGCTCGCACTCGGCTTCCAGGGCAGACAGCTTTTGCTGGCAGCGCTGAATATCACCTTGCAGGTTGCCGATGGCTTCGGCGTATTTGGCCTTGCCTTTGGCCAGTTGCTCTGCCCAGGTCTGGTCAACTTCATTGCCAGGGAACAGGCGTAGGAAGTCGGCGCGGGGCATGCGAGCGTCACGTACGCACAGTTGCATGATGGCGCGTTCCTGGCCGCGCAAGCGCTCAAGGGAGCTGCGCACTCTTACAACCAGGGAATCGTACTGCTTGGGCACCAGCTTGATTGGCATGAACAGCTCGGCCATGTCCTTCAGCGCAGCGTCACCCTGCTTGCTGTTGCGGCCATGCTTTTTCAGGGCTTTCTTGGCCAGCTCAAGTGCTTCGCCAATCGCGGTGAAGCGGCGCAGTGCTTCTTCTGGATCTGGGCCGCCGTCGCCTTCTTCTTCCTCGTCGTCACTGGCTTCTGCGTCGTCGTCGTCGCTCTCGTCAGCCGTTTCACCATCCTGCACCGGCAGGGGGGCGGCAGCTTCGGCTGGTACGATGCCGTCATCTGGATCGATGTAGCCACTGAGCACTTCAACCAGGCGACCACCGTCGGTGGTGACGCGGTTGTATTCGGCGAGAATGCTGTCGACAGTGCCGGGGAAGTGGGCAATAGCGCCCATGACTTCGCGGATGCCTTCCTCGATGCGTTTGGCGATTTCGATCTCGCCTTCGCGGGTTAGCAATTCCACCGTGCCCATTTCGCGCATGTACATGCGCACCGGGTCGGTGGTTCGGCCGATATCGGTTTCAACGGCCGCGAGTGCAGCCGCCGCTTCTTCCGCGGCGGCTTCGTCGGTGTCGGCTTCCGCCAACAACAGGGCGTCCGCATCCGGAGCACTCTCGAATACGTTGATCCCCATGTCGTTGATCATGCGGATGATATCTTCCACCTGTTCCGGGTCGGAAATATCCTCCGGCAAGTGGTCATTGACCTCCGCGTAAGTCAGGTAACCCTGCTCACGACCGCGGCTGATCAATTCTTTCAAACGAGACTGCTGTTGCGCTTTTCCGGACATAACACCCTATCCACTGAAGGTCTTGGCGGGCAAAAAACAAGCCGCGGATTATACCCGAGCAACGCACCTAAGCGCCAGTTGAACTCGGGGTTACCGGTGATGCATTACGGCTCAGCAAGCTGCGCAGCTGATTTTTCTCTTCTGCGCTCAACTCGCTTTGACGGGCTTTGCGCAGCAAATGTTCCAGGCTGCGCTCACGTTGGCGGGCTACAAGACTAGTTATAGTGTCGAAAAACTGTTGTTCAAGGTTGTCTACTGAAATCAGCCATTCCTTTTCCGCGAGCGCGCGCAGTAGGCGGCCTTGCTCCGTGCCATGCCAGCGTGCAATCAGTTGCAGTGAGCGCAGCTTGGGGTTTTTCTGCAGTGCGCCGAGCAGGGCGACCAGCAGCTGGGCGTAGGTGTCGTCTTCGGCGGCGAAGTGGCTTACATCTTCGACTTTCTGTGCAAGTTGCGGATGGTGTAGCAGTGTGCGCAGTGCGCTCAGGTGGGGTGATTCGACGCTGACAGCGGTACGTGGCGCGCGCGGGGCGAACTCGCCTTGGCCTTTCTTGCTCCATTTGCCGCCGTCTTTCTTCCAGTTGCCCTTGCCTTTTCCGCTGTTGTGTTCGAACTGTGGCGCGGGGCTGGGGTTTTCGTATTCGTTGCGGCTCGGTTCGACATCGTAATAGGCGCTGTCGGGGATTTGTGGGTAATCCGGGTAGTCGCTAGGCGGTGCGCTGCTCTGGCTTGGCTGACTGCTGCGCGCAGTTGGCGCCATTTGCTGCAGGGCTTCGCCGGACAGTCCGGTGATTTCGCTCAGGCGCTGGCGCATCAGGGTGCGCAGGTTGTTGCCAGGGATCTTGTCGATCAGCGGCGCGGCCAGGGTCATCAGGTGGGCTTTGCCTTCCAGTGAGCGCGGGTCGGCTTCTTCGCTGAGTTGCTGGAAGAAGTAGTCGGCCAGTGGCTGAGCGTGCTGGTTGATCCGTGCGCGGAAGGCGTCGGTGCCTTCGCTGCGTACCAGGGTGTCCGGGTCTTCGCCGTCGGGCAGGAATAGAAAGCGCGCGCGGCGGCCGTCCTGCAGGCTCGATAAGGTCGCCTCGAGGGCGCGCCAGGCGGCGTTGCGTCCGGCGGCGTCACCATCGAAGCAGAACAACACGCTGGGTACGACGCGAAACAGACGCTTGAGGTGCTCTTCGCTGGTGGCGGTGCCGAGGGTGGCGACGGCATTGCGTAGGCCTTGTTGGGCCAGGGCAATGACGTCCATATAGCCTTCGACCACCATGATCTCGTCGAGGTCGCGGTTGTGTTTGCGTGCCTCGAACAGGCCGTAGAGCTCCTGGCCTTTATGGAAGACGGGGGTTTCCGGTGAGTTCAGGTATTTCGGCTTTTCGTCGCCCAGTACGCGGCCGCCAAAGGCAATCACCCGGCCGCGGCTGTCGCGGATCGGGAACATGATGCGGTCGCGGAAGCGGTCGTACACGCGTTTGCTTTCGGCGTTTTCAATCAGCAGGCCGGCATCGATCATGGCTTTTTGCTGCAGGCTGTCGCCGCCCAGTTGTTTGAGCAGGTTGTCCCAGCCTGGCGGCGCGAAGCCCATGCCGAAGTCGCGAGCGATTTCGCCGGACAGGCCTCGGCCTTTCAGGTAGTCAATCGCGGCTTTGCGCTGTGGGTGATTTTTCAGTGCCTGTTTGTAGTACTCGGCGGCGGCAGTCAGCAGTGGGTATAGCGGTGAGTCGGTGGGTTGGCGTGGCTTGTTGTTGCGTCCGCCTTCCTCGCGAGGCACTTCCATGCCGGCGCGCTTGGCCAGATCCTCGATTGCCTGGGGGAAATCCAGTTGGTCATGGTCCATGACAAAACCCAGGGCGTTGCCGCCGGCGCCGCAGCCAAAGCAGTAATAGAACTGTTTGTCCGGGCTGACGCTGAACGAGGGGGTTTTTTCTTTATGGAAGGGGCAGCAGGCGGTGTAGTTTTTGCCGGCCTTTTTCAGCTGGATGCGTGAGGCGACCACGTCGACGATGTCGGTGCGGTTGAGCAGGTCATCGATAAAAGACTGTGGGATCAGGCCGGCCATAGGCGCTCAGAATACTGTTGCACCTGCGTGCAGACCAGAGAGAAGCAAAAACTAAAAGACTCCGATCGTCACCCGGAGGTGGCGCGGAGTCTTAAAGCGAAGCCCGCTAAAAGCGGGCATCCAGACGTTGCGTGTACGAATTAGTACAGGCGAACGCTGCGGCGCTGCTCGCGCTGCACTTTCTTGGCGTGACGCTTAACAGCAGCGGCTGCTTTGCGCTTACGCTCGGAAGTTGGCTTTTCGTAGAATTCACGGCTGCGAACTTCAGCCAGAACACCGGCTTTTTCGCAGGAGCGCTTGAAACGACGCAGAGCTACGTCGAAGGGTTCGTTCTCTTTAACTTTGACGGCTGGCATCCAGGGCGTACCTTCTTTATTACCGGGGGTAACGTTGCTCCTGGCATTTGGCGCTGGAGAACGTAGGTTTTTAAGGGTTGCGGATGTTACCGCCTCATCGCGAGGAATGCAAAGCCTCTGATCGAAAAGCGCTGGCCGGTTCGCGCCAGCGGCCATTATCATGCGCGCCTTCGAAGTTGCACACACTACTACAAGGCACTGTCCATGCTGGTTCTGGGATTGGAAACCTCCTGCGACGAAACCGGTGTCGCGCTGTATGACAGCGAGCGCGGCCTGCTGGCGGACGCGCTGTTCAGTCAGATTGATTTGCACCGCGTCTATGGTGGCGTGGTGCCTGAATTGGCCTCGCGCGACCACGTCAAGCGGATGTTGCCGTTGATCCGTCAGGTGTTGAGCGAGGCCGGCTGCGTGGCGACTGACATCGACGCCATCGCCTACACCGCAGGCCCTGGCCTGGTCGGTGCCTTGCTGGTTGGCGCTTCTTGTGCCCAGGCCTTGGCCTTTGCCTGGGGTATCCCGGCGCTCGGTGTGCATCACATGGAAGGCCACCTGTTGGCGCCGATGCTGGAAGCACAACCGCCAGCCTTTCCGTTCGTCGCTTTGCTGGTGTCGGGCGGGCATACCCAACTGGTGCGCGTGGATGGCATTGGTCAATACCAGCTGCTTGGCGAGTCTCTGGATGATGCGGCGGGTGAGGCGTTCGACAAGACCGCCAAACTGATGGGCTTGCAGTACCCCGGCGGCCCCGAGATTGCCCGCTTAGCGCTAAGTGGCACGCCTGGCCGTTTTAAATTTCCGCGGCCGATGACGGATCGGCCTGGCCTGGAATTCAGTTTCAGCGGTCTGAAGACCTTCACTCTGAATACCTGGCAGCAGTGCCAGGCTGAGGGTGATCACTCAGAGCAGACCCGTTGTGACATCGCCCTGGCATTTCAACAGGCGGTGGTTGATACCCTCACCATCAAATGCAAGCGTGCGCTCAAGCAGACGGGCCTGAACAACCTGGTGATCGCCGGTGGGGTGAGCGCCAACAAGGCGCTGCGCCAGGCGCTGGAGCAGATGCTCGCCGAATTGAAGGGGGCCGTGTTCTATGCGCGTCCGGCGTTTTGCACGGATAACGGCGCGATGATTGCCTATGCCGGCTGTCAGCGTTTGCTGGCGGGGCAGCACGAAGAGCTGGCGATCAAGGTGCAGGCGCGCTGGCCGATGGAACAGCTGCCGGCGCTGTAAGCGGCGGCATGACGAATCAGATTCAGGTTGTGGCGTTAGAAATGCCGCTCACGGCCGGCGAACAGATCGCGTAAATTGCCGCGATGGCGCCAGACGATCAGTCCTGTCAGGACACAGACCGGTAGCAGTGCTGCGGGTTGTTGCCAGGCCAGCAGTGGCAGGGTCAGTGGGGTGGCGATCAAGGCGGCCAGTGAGCTGGTGCGGGTCAGGACAAACGTCAGTAACCAGGCGGCAACGGCCAGTAAGGCTGCGGGCGGATACAGCCCCAGGAGCATGCCGGCGGCGGTGGCGACACCTTTGCCACCACGGAAGTTGAAATACAGCGGATACAAGTGGCCGATAACGGCGGCCAGGCCGATCCAGGCTTGTTCCTGCAGGCTGAGTTGGAGCAGTTTGGCCAGTATTACTGGCAGCAGGCCTTTGAGGAGGTCGCCGATCAGCGTGAGGATGGCCAGGCGTTTGCCGGCTACCCGGAGCATGTTGGTGGCCCCGGGGTTACCCGAGCCACTGGCGCGCGGGTCCGGTCCGCCGGCCAGGCGGCTGAGCAGAATGGCGAAGGACAACGAGCCGAGCAGGTAGGCGAGGGCCGCCAACAGCCAAAACATGGTATCCATTCCGGGCAAGGGAGCCCTGATTCTAACTAGGTGCGGCAGCCTTGTCGTGCCGCGGAGAGCGTGCGTGGACACAGTTTTTATCGAGGGGCTGGAGGTCGACACGGTGATCGGTGCCTACGACTGGGAGCGCACCATTCGCCAGTGTTTGCGTTTGGACTTGTACCTGGGGTGGGATAATCGTCCGGCTGCCGTCGGTGACGAGCTGGACAAAGCACTGGATTACGCCAAGGTTTCGCAGCGGATTCAGGCGTTTGCCAGTGGCTCGCACTTTATCCTGGTGGAAACCTTTGCCGAGCGGCTGGTCGAGTTGCTCATGGCTGAGTTCCAGATACCCTGGGTGCGGCTCAAACTGACCAAGCCCGGCGCAGTACCGGCGGCCCGAGGTGGGGTGGGCGTGGAGATCGAGCGCGGATGTCGCTAACTCCCGTTCTACTTGGCCTGGGCAGCAACATCGGGCGTGAAGCGCACCTGCGCGCTGGCCTTGATGCACTCGCCGGGTTGCTCAGCGACATGCGCTGCTCGCCGGTGTTTGAAAGCCAGGCGGTCGGCATCAAGAGCGGGCCGTTCTTCAATCTGGTGGTGGCCGGCTACAGTGAGCTGCCTTTGGGCGAGCTGGATCGTCGGCTGAAGTTTATCGAAGCCGATAACGGTCGCTATGCGCCGGAGCGCAAGGGACTGCCACTGGACATCGATGTGCTGCTGTACGGCGATCTGGTTGGCAACTTCGATGGCTTGATCCTGCCGCGTGCAGAAATCCTCAAGAACGCATTCGTGCTTTGGCCGCTGGCCCTGCTGGTGCCGGATGTTATGCACCCGGCGCAACAACGCAGCTTTGCCGAGCTCTGGCAGGCCGCGCAGATTGAGCAGCAGCTTTGGCCTGTGGCGTTTACGTGGCATGAGCAAGCGTTAACACCTGCAGAATTGCTTGCGCTTTACCCGGTCCGTTAGTCCTGCGCGGTACTGGCGGAGGCTGTTGCCTTGAACGTTACCAGTGCCTGCAGGCGCTCTCGGTTTAGCGCTTCACCCAGTTCGGCGCCTTTCAAGCCTTGCTCTAGCAAGGGTTGTACGGCCACAGCGCGTGCTGCTTGCATGGCGGCGCGCAGATAATCTGCTTGTGGATACGCGCGTTGCTCCAGGCCCAGGCGTCCGCGGGCGTCCATTTCACAGGCGGCGATAAATTCTTCGAAGCGCTGCGGGCGGCGGAACACGTCGAAGCCTTGCAGCAGTTTGAGCAGGGTCGACGCCTTCAGCTCCAGAGCGCGGTGACCGTGGGTGTGGTATTCACCAACCTGCAAGGCCAGTTCCTGGCAATCCTTGGGCGCCTTGCAGCGCTGGTTGATGGCGCGGATCAGCTTCAGGCCGGTGTGTTCGTGGGCGATATGTCGGGGCCATTCGGCCTCCGGCGTCAGGCCTTTGCCGACATCATGCAGCAGGCAGGCCCAGCGTACGGTCAGCGGTTGCTGGTGTTCGGCGCATTGGCGCAGCACGCTGAGTACATGCTCGCCGGTGTCGATCTCCGGATGGTGGGCGGCGGGTTGTGGCACGCCGAACAGCGCGTCGACCTCGGGCAGCAGTTCACGCAGGGCGCCGCAGTCACGCAGCACCTGGATAAAAACATCAGGGCGCGATTCCATCAGGGCGCGGGAGACTTCCTTCCAGCTACGTTCTGGTGTCAGCGCGCTTAGCTCGCCGGACTCGCTCAGTTCGCGCATCAGCACCAGGGTTTCAGGCGCTACGCGAAAGCCCAGTGGCGCGTAACGGGCGGCAAAGCGGGCGACGCGCAATACGCGCAGTGGGTCTTCGGCGAAGGCCGGGGAGACGTGGCGCAGCAGCCGGGCTTCGAGGTCGCGTTGGCCACCGTAGGGATCGATCAGCGTGCCGTGATCGTCTTCGGCCATGGCATTGACCGTCAGGTCGCGGCGGACCAGGTCTTCTTCCAGGGTCACGTCCGGGCTGGCGAAGAAGGTAAAGCCGCCGTAGCCGCGCCCGCTCTTGCGTTCGGTGCGGGCCAGGGCGTATTCCTCGCCGGTCTGCGGGTGCAGAAACACCGGAAAGTCGGCGCCCACCGGGCGGTAGCCCAACTCAAGCATCTGTTCGGCGCTGGCGCCGACGACGACCCAGTCGATTTCGCTGACTTCACGACCCAACAGGCGATCCCGTACGGCACCGCCGACTTTGTAAATCTGCATCATGGTTCCTCCGCTAAATGCGGAGGATAGCGGCTGGTCGCTGACGAAGGGTAGCCTGGATGCCGTTCTGAACCGCCCTTAGAGACGCAGTCGGGCTAGGGGCGGGCTCGTGGAATTTGCTGCAAGAGCGCCTGGGTAGCGCGTTCGAGCAGTTCGGCGCTGTCCCTGGCGGGGCTCAGGCCGGTGCTGATCAGGCCTTCCCAGAGAATATCCTGATTGGGTGTGGTCAGGCGCAGGCGCAGGGTGCCGGTTTCATCGCGCAGACGATGGATGGCCTGGTAGGGGCCGAGCAGGGTTGGCGGTGCGGCATCGGTTTTGAAGTCCAGTGGGCTGTCCTGCACGGCCAGCCAGTAATACACCTGAATCTGTGCCTGCGGACTGGCCTGGTAGCCACGGTTGCTGAGGCCTTCGCGCAGCAATTGTTCAAGCTGTTCGTAGCGCTCGGCAAACGGTACTTGGCCCTGTACCGCCTGCTCGGCGGCGATCAGGCTGAAGCGGTGTTTGCCTGTTAGCGCCTGGCTGGCCGGCGTGAGTACCTGGGCGCGTGGCAACTGGTTGCTGCAGGTGGCGAGTGCCAGGCACAGCAGTAGTACGATAAACAGGCGCATCAGCATGCTTCCGATTGGTCTGTTGGCCATGCTGCTGCTCGCGCTCACTCCCACGCAACCGATCAAATGGGCGGGATCATCAGGTCGAGGCGTGGGTAGTCGGTGTCATGTGCGTTGTCGTTTTGAGGCGGCACGTGCTGGGTACTGACCAACTGCTCGCCTTGATAGATCTCCAGATGGATGTTGAAGCCCCACAGACGATGCAGATGTTTGAGCACTTCTTCGGTCGAGTTGCCCAGCGGCTTGCGGTCATGTTGCTGATGACGCAAGGTCAGTGAGCGATCACCACGCCGATCGATACTCCAGATCTGCACATTGGGTTCGCGGTTGCCCAGGTTGTATTGCGCAGCCAGGGTCTCACGGATGCTGCGATAGCCGGGCTCGTCATGAATGGCGGGGACGTACAGCTCGTCCTTCTGGTCGTCGTCGAGAATGCTGAACAGCTTGAGGTCGCGGATCACCTTGGGTGACAGGTACTGCAGGATAAAGCTCTCATCCTTGAAACTGGTCATGGCGAACTTCAGGGTACTCAGCCAGTCGCTGCCGGCAATGTCGGGGAACCAGCGTCGATCTTCTTCGGTGGGCTCTTCGCAGATGCGGCGGATGTCGCGGTACATGGCAAAACCCAGGGCATAGGGGTTGATGCCGCTGTAGTAGGGGCTGTCGAAGGGCGGCTGGTAGACCACGCTGGTGTGCGACTGCAGGAACTCCATCATAAAACCATCGGTGACCAGACCTTCGTCGTACAGGTCGTTCATCAGGGTGTAGTGCCAGAAGGTCGCCCAGCCTTCGTTCATCACCTGGGTCTGGCGTTGTGGGTAGAAGTACTGGGCGATTTTGCGCACGATGCGAATGATCTCGCGCTGCCAGGGTTCCAGCAGTGGCGCATGTTTCTCCAGGAAGTAGAGGATGTTTTCCTGCGGCTCGGCAGGAAAGCGTTTGCTGTCTTTGCCTTCACCCTTGTTGGCGCTTTTTGGAATCGTGCGCCAGAGGTCATTGATCTGCTTTTGCAGGTGCTCCTCGCGGTCTTTCATGCGCCGCCGTTCTTCCTCGGCGGAAATCGGGTAGGGGCGTTTGTAGCGGTCCACACCATAGTTCATCAGGGCGTGGCAGGAATCGAGCAGGTCTTCCACGGCGTCGATGCCGTGGCGCTCCTCGCACTGCATGATGTACTGCTTGGCGAACACCAGGTAGTCGATGATCGAGCTGGCGTCGGTCCAGGTGCGGAACAGGTAGTTGCCCTTGAAGAAGCTGTTATGGCCATAGCAGGCGTGGGCGATCACCAAGGCCTGCATGCAGATGGTGTTCTCTTCCATCAGGTAGGCAATACACGGGTCGGAGTTGATCACGATCTCGTAGGCCAGGCCCATCTGCCCGCGCTTGTAGCCTTTTTCGGTGCTGAGAAAGTGCTTGCCGTACGACCAGTGGTGGTAGCCCAGCGGCATGCCGACCGAAGCATAGGCATCCATCATCTGCTCGGCGGTGATCACCTCGATCTGGTTGGGGTAGGTGTCCAGCGCATAGCGCTCGGCAATACGGGCGATCTCCCGGTCATATTGACGGATCAGTTCAAAGGTCCATTCCGAGCCGGTAGAGATCGGCTGGCGCTTTCTCTCGCGGGTGCTGCTGTCGGACGTGCTCATGTGGTTAGCCTCCGCTGGAACAGGTCGCGGAATACCGGGTAGATATCGCCGGCCGATACCAACTGCTGTTGGGCGAAGGTGTCGGCGAAGGCTTCGCTGACGTGTTCGTATTCAAACCACAGCGCCTGATGCTCGCGCGGGGTGATCTCGACGTAGGTGAAGTACTGCACGAACGGCATGATCTGCTTGATCAATATATCCCTGCAGATCGGTGAGTCGTCATTCCAGTTATCACCATCCGACGCCTGGGCGGCGTAGATATTCCATTCGTTGACCGGGTAGCGCTCGGCCATGATCTCCTGCATCAGTTTCAGTGCGCTGGAGACGATGGTGCCGCCGGTTTCGCGGGAGTAGAAGAACTCTTCTTCGTCCACTTCGCGTGCGCTGGTGTGGTGACGGATGAATACCACGTCGATCTTGTCGTAGTTGCGCTTGAGGAACAGGTACAAGAGGATAAAGAAGCGCTTGGCGATGTCCTTGGTCGACTGCGTCATCGACCCGGAAACATCCATCAGGCAGAACATCACCGCCTTGGAGCTGGGGTTGGGCTGTTTGACCAGCAGGTTGTACTTGAGGTCGAAGGTGTCGAGGAAGGGCACGCGTTTGATCCGCGCGCGCAGTTTGCTGACTTCTTCCTCAAGCGCCTGGATATCGCCGAGGTTGTCGGGCTGTTCCCGCTTCAGGCGTTCCAGTTCGGCCTGGGCGTTCTTGAGTTTGTTGCGGCTGCTGCCAGACAGGGCGATGCGTCGGGCGTGGGCGGAACGCAGGGTGCGCACAATGTTGATGCGTGATGGGTTGCCTTCGTTGCTGATTCCCGCGCGTACGCTCTTGAAGGTGTCGCTGCCGGTCAGGTGGCGTTTGATCAGATTGGGCAGTTCCAGATCCTCGAACATGAAATCGAGGAATTCCTCCTGGGTGATCTGGAAGACGAACTCGTCCATACCCTCACCGGAGTTGCTCGCCTTGCCCGCGCCTTGTCCACCGCCACCGCCTTGCGGGCGGGCAATCTTCTCACCGGTGGTGAATTCGCGGTTGCCGGGATGCACGGTGGTCTGGCGACCGCCGCGGCCGTGGTGCAGGACTGGCTCGTCGATATCGCGGCCGGGGATGCCGATCTGTTCGCCGTGCTCCATATCGGTGATGGAGCGGCGGCTGACCGCTTCTTCCACGGCCTTTTTGATGTGGTCGCGGTAGCGCCGCAGGAAGCGCTGGCGGTTTACCGTGCTCTTGTTCTTGCCGTTCAGGCGTCGGTCGATCACATGGCTCATAACTGCCCTCCGTGCGCTGCAGACATCAGGCGCAGTCAGCACAGGGCCGCGTTTGTCGCGCGCCCTGTACCCGCTGGCGGCCTGTCGCGTCAGGCCGCTTTATTGCGATTTACGAACCCGCAGATACCACTCGGACAGCAGGCGTACCTGCTTGTCGGTGTAACCGCGCTCGACCATGCGAGTGACGAAGTCGTTGTGTTTCTGTTGGTCCTCCTTGCTCGCTTTGGCGTTGAAACTGATGACTGGCAGCAGGTCTTCGGTGTTGGAGAACATCTTCTTCTCGATCACCACGCGCAGTTTTTCGTAGCTGAGCCAGGTCGGGTTTTTGCCATTGTTGTTGGCCCGGGCGCGCAGCACGAAGTTGACGATCTCGTTGCGGAAATCCTTCGGGTTGCTGATGCCGGCGGGTTTCTCGATTTTCTCCAGTTCCTCGTTGAGGGCTACGCGGTTGAGAATTTCTCCGGTTTCCGGATCGCGGTATTCCTGATCCTGAATCCAGAAATCGGCGTACAGCACATAGCGGTCGAAGATGTTCTGGCCGTATTCGCTGTAGGACTCCAAGTAGGCGGTCTGGATTTCCTTGCCAATAAACTCGATATAGCGCGGTGCCAGATACTCCTTGATAAAACGCAGGTAGCGCTCACGGGTCTCTGCGGGGAACTGTTCCTGCTCGATTTGCTGCTCCAGCACATAGAGCAGGTGCACTGGGTTGGCGGCGATTTCGTGCGGGTCGAAGTTGAAGACCTTGGACAGGATCTTGAAGGCAAAGCGGGTCGACAGGCCGTTCATGCCTTCATCTACACCGGCGCTGTCGCGGTATTCCTGAATCGACTTGGCCTTGGGATCGGTGTCCTTGAGATTTTCGCCGTCATATACGCGCATCTTCGAGTAAACGTTGGAGTTCTCCGGTTCCTTCAGGCGGCTGAGCACGGAAAACTGTGCAAGCATCTTTAAGGTGTCCGGCGCGCAGTGGGCCTTGGCCAGGGAGCTGTTGATCAGCAGCTTGTCGTAGATCTTGATCTCATCGGAAACGCGCAGGCAGTAGGGCACCTTGACGATGTAGATGCGGTCGATGAACGCCTCATTGTTCTTGTTGTTGCGGAAGCTGTGCCATTCCGACTCGTTGGAGTGAGCCAGCAGAATGCCGCTGTACGGAATCGCGCCAAGGCCTTCGGTGCTGTTGTAGTTACCCTCCTGGGTGGCGGTGAGCAGTGGGTGCAGCACCTTGATCGGGGCCTTGAACATCTCGACAAACTCCATCAGGCCTTGGTTGGCGCGGCACAGTGCACCGGAGTAGCTGTAGGCGTCGGCGTCGTTCTGCGGGTATTCCTCCAGCTTGCGGATGTCCACCTTGCCGACCAGTGCGGAGATGTCCTGGTTGTTCTCATCGCCTGGTTCGGTCTTGGCCACTGCGATCTGGTTGAGGATCGAGGGGTAGAGTTTGACCACGCGGAACTGGCTGATGTCGCCGCCGAACTCCTGCAGACGCTTGGTCGCCCAGGGCGACATGATGCTGTTGAGGTAGCGCCGGGAGATGCCGTAATCCTCTTCGAGGATGGCACCGTCTTCAGCATCACTGAACAGCCCTAGTGGCGATTCGAACACCGGCGAGCCCTTGATGGCATAGAAGGGTACTTTTTCGATCAGGTGCTTGAGCTTTTCCGCCAGTGAGGATTTACCGCCGCCTACTGGGCCGAGCAGGTAGAGGATTTGCTTCTTCTCTTCCAGGCCCTGAGCCGCATGGCGGAAGTAGGAGACGATCTGGTCGATGCACTCTTCCATGCCATGGAAGTCGGCAAACGCCGGGTAACGGCGAATCACTTTGTTGGAGAAAACTCTGGAGAGTCGTGGGTCTGTTGACGTGTCGAGCAGTTCCGGCTCACCGATGGCCAGCAACAGGCGTTCAGCTGCCGAGGCGTAGGCGCTGCGATCCTGTTTGCATAGTTCGAGGTACTCCTGGAGGGAAAACTCCTCCTGGCGAGTCGCTTCGAAACGTTGTTGGAAGTGGCTGAATATGCTCATGACTTCACCTCGCTCGATGCGCAGAGCCGGTGCGGGTTCGGTCAGGCGCTTGGTAGCCCCGGTGCGGATGCCGCCGGGTAAAACCCCCAGAACACCAAATAGTCATACCGATGGCCCGATGCCGTTTGGCCGGCTCTACCTTGTTTTGGATGGCCTGAGCTAAAGGATAGTTCGGAATCGGCGAGGTCAAGGGCCGAGCAACGATAACAGGCTATTACCGCTGCTCGGCAATGCCCGGCAGGCCACAGCTGGTGCGGCCTGGGCGTGGAGAAAATTATTCTTCCGCGCTATGTGCGGTGTCGTTGGGGAACGTCGCGCGCCACAGTTCAAAGCCGCCGTCGAGGCTGTAGACATCGCTGAAGCCCTGGCCGACCAGATAGGCCGCCGCACTCTGGCTGGAGTTGCCGTGGTAGCAGGTAACGATCAGTGGGGCATCAAGATCGGCCTGGGTGATAAAGGCGTGCAGTGAATGATTGTCGAGGTGCTGCGAGCCACTGATATGCCCTGCCGCAAAACTCTGCGGGTCACGGATGTCGACCACCACCGCACCTTGCTGGCGCAATGCTTGTGCCTGCTCGGGGGGGATGCGTTTGAACTCACTCATGCTTGCTCCTTACAGTCGCAGCTGTATTTCTCGCCGCTATCGATATTCATCAGGGTCATGCTTGCGCCCCATACACAGCCGGTGTCCAGAGCGATTACGTCAGGCTCTGGGGATTGCCCTTCAAGCGCCGCCCAGTGGCCGAAGATGATGCGCTGGCCGCGGGTTTTGCGCTGTTTGTAACTGAACCAGGGGGCATATCCGGCCGGGGCACTGCCGACGCCTTCCTTGCTTTTCAGATCAAGGGTGCCATCGGCTTTGCAGAAGCGCATGCGGGTGAAATAGTTAGTGATTACCCGCAGGCGCGTCACGCCCTGCAGGTCGCCGTCCCATTTGGCCGGCTCGTTGCCATACATGCCGTCGAGAAACAGCGGCAGGCGCGCGTCATCGCGCAGGGCCTCTTCTACTTCGGCGGCGCGCCGGAGGGCTTTGTCCATGCTCCACTGCGGCGGGATGCCGGCATGCACCAGGGCGGTGTCGCGAGCCTCATCGTAATGCAGCAGCTTTTGCCGGCGCAGCCAGTCGAGCAAATCGGCGGCATCCGGTGCCTCGATGATCTCGCGCAGGGTGTCGCCTTTCTTCAGGCGTTCGATGTTGTGCGCCACGGCCAGCAGGTGCAGGTCATGGTTGCCCAGCACGCAGGTCAGTGCATCACGCATGTTGTAGAGAAAGCGCAGCGTCGCCAGCGATTCAGGACCACGGTTGACCAGATCACCGACCAGCCAGAGCTGGTCCTGCGCAGGGTCGAAGGCCACACGTTCAAGCAGGCACTGCAGGGGTTTCAGGCAACCTTGCAGGTCGCCTACTGCATAAGTGGCCATCAGTGCAACGAGCCCGGCACCGCCAGGCGGAAGGGCGCGATCACGGCATCGAAGCGTTTTCCGTCCTCGGCGAGCATCTGGTAGCTGCCCTGCATGATGCCGACGCGGGTGGTCATCACTGTGCCGCTGCTGTAGGTGTGGCTGGTACCGGCTGCGATCAGCGGCTGCTGACCAACTACGCCTGCGCCACGGACTTCCTGCACACGGCCATCACCATCGGTGATGACCCAGTGGCGGGACAGCAGCTTGGCCGGCAATTCGCCGTTGTTGCTCACCGTGACGGTGTAGGCAAAGGCAAACCGGTTCTGCTCCGGTTGCGACTGCTCCGGCAGGTAGCGGGTGACGACGCTGACGTCGATGTGGTAACGCGAATCGCTCATGCGTAATTAACTCGGTAGGCAGAAGGCCAGTCTAGCTGCAGTCAGGTGGCGTTGGTGTGCTCGGCCAGTTTGTCTGCCAGGCGCACAAACGCAGCGAGGTCCAGTTGCTCGGGACGCAGGCTGCCATCAACACCAGCGGCCTCGATGGCCTCAGCGGGCAGCAGCGCCTTGAGGGTGTTGCGCAAGGTCTTGCGGCGTTGATTGAAGGCTTCGCGCACCACGCGCTCAAGCAAACGGTGATCCTTGGCCGGATGTGGCAGCACCTCGTGCGGCACCAGGCGGACGATGGCCGAATCGACCTTCGGTGGCGGGTTGAACGCGCCAGGCCCGACATTGAACAAGTGTTCCACGCGGCAGTGGTACTGCACCATGATCGACAGGCGACCCCAGTCGCCACCACCTGGTTCGGCGGCCAGGCGTTCGACCACTTCTTTCTGCAGCATGAAGTGCATGTCGCGAATCAGGGCAGCGTTATCCAGCAGGTGGAAGATCAGCGGCGTAGAAATGTTGTACGGCAAGTTGCCGACCACGCGCAGGCTGTGCGGCGCAGCTTGCAGTTGGGTGAAGTCGAACTTGAGGGCGTCGCCCTGATTCAGCCGGAATCGCGGGTTGTCGCCGAACTGGCCTTGCAGGATCGGTACTAGGTCGCGGTCGAGTTCGATCACGTCTAGCTGCGCGCCGCTGTTCAGCAAGCCTTCGGTCAGTGCGCCCTGGCCTGGCCCGATTTCCAGCATGTGTTCGCTTTCGCGGGCGTGGATGGCGCGCAGGATGCGGTGAATCACCCCGGCGTCATGCAGGAAGTTCTGGCCGAAACGCTTGCGCGCGCGGTGTTGGTACTCGGACATGCAGCAGCTCCAGGCTTCACGCCAGGGGTGTGAAGCGAATGTAACGCGGGTAGAAAGCCCGGCAGTTTAACAGCATTGGCGGCTTGCGCCCTGTGATGGGCGTTGCTGTCAGCCGCTTTTCAGCTGGCTGGCGGTCATTTCATAGGCCGTTTGCAGGGCGACCTGTAGGCTGCCGCAGTCGATCTTGCCGGTGCCAGCCAGGTCCAGTGCAGTGCCGTGATCGACCGAGGTGCGGATGATCGGCAGGCCTAGCGTAACGTTGACCGCTGCGCCGAAGCCCTTGTACTTGAGTACTGGCAAGCCCTGATCGTGGTACATCGCCAGCACTGCATCGCACTGCTCGAGGTGCTTGGGGGTGAACAGGGTGTCGGCCGGCAGGGGGCCGATCAGGTCGATACCTTCGCTACGCAGTTGCTGCAGGGTGGGCTCGATGACTTCGATCTCCTCCCGGCCCAGGTGGCCGCCTTCGCCGGCATGCGGGTTGAGGCCGCAGACCAGAATGCGCGGCCGTGCGATGCCGAATTTCGTGCGCAGGTCGTGGTCGAGGATGCGCGTGACCCGGCTGAGGCGTTCGGGGGTGATGGCGTCGGCCACATCCTTGAGTGGCAGGTGCGTGGTCACCAGTGCCACGCGCAGGCCGTGGGTGGCGAGCATCATCACCACCTGTTCGGTGCGAGTCAGTTCGGCGAGAAACTCGGTGTGTCCGGAGAAGGCAATTCCGCCTTCGTTGATTACGCCCTTGTGCACGGGGGCGGTAATCATTCCGGCAAAGTGGCCATCGAGACAGCCCTGGCCGGCCCGGCTCAGGGTCTGCAGCACGTATTGGGCGTTCTGTGGGTTCAACTGGCCGGGGCTGACCGCTGCAGCCAGAGGCGTGTCCCAGACATACAGGCTACCAGCGGGCGCTGCATGGATTGGCCAGGTCTCGGGTGCGACACGGATCAGGTCAATGTTTAGGCCAAGCATGCGCGCGCGTTCAGCCAGCAAGTCGCGACTGGCAATGGCGATCAGGGCATGCGGCTGCGCTTCACGGGCCAGCAGCAGGCACAAGTCAGGGCCTATTCCGGCAGGTTCACCGGGGGTCAGGGCAAAGAGACGGGCAGTGTTCATCGACGGGTGCTCTCGAGGGTGTCAGCGGGCGTCATTGATTAGGTGCGCTGCATTATGCGTCGTTACAAGGACTTGGCGCAGTTAACTACACGCTCAGAAAAAAGCCCGGTTATGCATGGGCATAAACCGGGCTTGATCTGTCGCGGGGCGAGTGGCCATGCCTGTCAGAGTTTGGTCTCGACGTAGGCTTCATCACGAATTTGCCGCAGCCAGGCCTGCAGTTCTTCATCGTACTTGCGGTTGCGCAGTACGGTCATGGCTTGCTGCTCGCGGAACTGTGCGCTGCTGTCTGTCGCGCGACGACCCATGACTTCCAGCACATGCCAGCCGTAAGGGCTCTTGAACGGCTTGGACAACTCACCTGCCGGCGTGTTGTTCATCACTTCGCGGAATTCTGGGACCAACGCGCTCGGGTCGATCCAGCTCAGTGTGCCGCCATTAAGTGCGGAGCCTGGGTCTTCGGAGAAGTTCTTTGCCAGCTCGGCAAAGTCTTCGCCCGCCAGGATGCGCTGGTAGAGGCGCTCAACCAGGCGCTTGGTCTCGGCTTCGCTGCGGATTTCGCTGGGTTTGATCAGGATATGGCGCACATTGACTTCGTCGCGCACCTGATTGCCGCCTCCGCGCTTCTCCAGCAGTTTGATCATGATAAAACCACCCGGTGTACGCACCGGCTCGGTCACCTGACCCACTGAGAGCGCTGCAATCATGTTGTCAAATGGCGGTGGCAGCTGTCCGGCTTTACGCCAGCCCATTTCGCCGCCTTCCAGTGCGGTCTCGCTGGCCGAGCGTGCAATCGCCAGCTGGGCGAAGTCCGCCCCCTGTTGCAGTTGCTCGTACAGTTCACGTGATTGCCGGTCGGCGGCCTGGATTTCCTCAGAGGATGCCCCTTCGCCGACCGGGATCAGGATGTTGGCCAGGCGGAACTCTTCGGACAGCTGCATCTTGCCTAAGTCCGAGGCGAGGAAGTTCTGCACTTCCTGGTCGGTAACCTGAATACGCTCGGCCACACGGCGTTGGCGCACGCGGCTGATGATCATCTCGCGACGAACCTGGTCACGCGCATCATTGTAAGACAGCCCGTCCGCAGCCAGTGCTGCGCGGAACTGCTCGATGCTCATGCCGTTGCGTTGAGCGATGGTGCCAATGGCCTGGTTCAGCTCTTCGTCAGTGATGCGAATGCCGGAGCGTTCGCCGATCTGCAGCTGGATGTTCTCGATGATCAGGCGCTCAAGCACCTGCTGGCTCAATACATGCTCAGGCGGTAGTGCGGCGCCGCGCTGGGCGATGGTTTGCTGCACTTCACGCAGGCGTGAATCGAGCTGGCTTTGCATCACCACATCATTATCGACAATCGCCACAACGCGGTTGAGCGGTTGTACCTCAGCGTGTGCCGCAGTACCCATAAACAGCGCGCCCAACAGCAGGGGGCGCACGCAATCAGAAAGCTTTGTCTTCACGTTCACGATAACCTTGAATGCCTTGGTCGAGGAAAGTCTCAACTTTATTGCCGACTACACCACCCAGACCTTTGAGCACGATCTGCAGGAAAATCCCACGATCTGCCTGGTCGTTCAGCGATGGACTCAGGCTGACTTCGTCGTAGTCAATCCAGTAGCGGTTGATCAGACGCAGTTTCCAGCAGCAGCTGTCATATTCGAAGCCGGCGAATGCCTCCAGCGTGCGGTTGCGACCATAATCATATTGCCAGCGGGAGATTGCGCTCCACTGCGGCACGATCGGCCAGATAACCGAGAAGTCATGTTGGCTGATCTTGTAGTAGTCCTTGATGTAATTTGCGCTGCCAGGCGTACCGTAGTCGCCACCGCCCACAACCCAGTTACCGGTTGCTTCGTCATAGCGCACGGTGTCGTTGCGATAGCGATAGCCAGCGTTGACCACCTTGTTCGGGTTGTCTTCTGGTTGGTAGTGGAACATCGCGCTACCCGAGCGGGTGCTGCCGCTATCCGGATCCCAGTTGAAGTCCGATGAGAAGCGCCAGTCGCGGTTAAAGCGGTAGAGATACTCAAGGGCGTAAGGCGATACCGATGCAGTCGAGTCACTGCGTGTGCGGTAATCGATGCCGGGCAGCTGCACCTGGCGGTCTTCGAAGTAGAAGGCCTGGCCGATACTGAAGCGCTGACGCTCAAAGCCATTCGGCTCAATCCAGCGGTTGGTTACGCCCAGCGACAGTTTGTTCTCGTCGCCGATACGGTCCTTCCCGGAAAAGCGGTTTTCACGCCACAGCGAGGAGTAGCTGAACGTGCTCTCGCCTGTGTCGAAAATTGGGATATCGGTCTGGTCTTCTTCTGGCACATAGAGGTAGAACAGGCGCGGCTCGAGGGTCTGTCTATAGGACTTACCGAACCACTGGGTGCTGCGGTCGAAGTACAGGCCGCTGTCCAGGCTAAACATGCCAACACTGCGGTTCTGGTTGCCTTTATATGTCTGTTCGGCAAGCAGGGTGTTCTTACCTTGCTGATCGAGGGTCAGATCGTAGCTGGTTTGCAGGAACTTGACCTGAGGTGTGATAAAGCCCCAGTTCCAGTTGAGTGGCAAGCTGGCGCCAGGCTCGACATGCAGGCGTTCACCATTGGCGCGGGCCAAACCTTGCAGGCGGGTGTCGTACCATGGCTGTTCAACTACGCCGTCCTCATTAATGAAGTTGCCTTTACGCAAGCTGCGGTCGAAACGCACATATTCCGTGCCGTAGCTGAAGTTCACTCCGGCCGGCTTGAATGGCAGTACACCATCCAGCGTCAGCTGTGGCAGGCGGTTGTAAGGGGTAACATCAGTGATATTGGCCAGTTCGTAGGCGTGTGCGTTCAACCGCGCGGTGTAGCTGTCGCCTCGATAGGTCAGGGTGCCGCGTTGGTCCACATAGCTGGTCGCGCCAATGCCCAGGTCGGTATTCAAGTCCTGGAAATAGTACGGGTCGCTGATGTCGGTGTAATCGACCTCAGCCAGCAAACGCGAGGTCAGGCCGGTCTTGTGCTGCCAGCTGTACATCCAGCGCTGATCTTCGTACTCGGACTGCAGTTTGCGGTCGTCGTTGCTGTCGTCGAGGTAGGCTGCGCCGAACTGGCCTTCGCTGTTCTTGGTGAGGTAGCGAAATTCGCCTTCCATCAGCAAGCCGCGATCGCTCATGTAGGTCGGATACAACGTGGCGTCGTAGTTCGGCGCCAGGTTGAAGTAGTAAGGCGTCTGCAGGGTCAGGCCGTTGTCGCTGGAGCTGCCGATGCTGGGCGGCAGGAAACCGGACTGACGACGATCATCGATCGGGAAGTAGATATACGGTGTATAGAACACCGGAATATTCTTCACCCGCAGGGTCACGTTGGTCGCGGTGCCAAAACCGGTGGCCGGATTCAGGGTGATGTTGTTGCCCTTCAGGTGCCAGGCGTTGCTGCCCGGTTCGCAGCTGGTGTAAGTGCCGTCTTTCAGGCGGATGATCGCGCTTTCTTCACGTTTGGCGTAGAGCGCGTTGCCGCGAATATGGCTCTTGTGCAGGACGTATTCGGCGTTGTCGACCTTGGCTTCACCGTTGTCCAGTTGCAGCTCTGCACGGTCACCCACCACCAGCATGCCCTGATCTCGCAGGCGTACATTGCCGACCAACTCACCACGGTTTTCCGCCTGGTGCAGGTTGGCTTCGTCTGCCTCAACCTGCATACCCGCTTGGCGTACGACGACATCACCGGCGAGGGTGGCAATCTGTTGCTCTTGCTGATAACGCGAAGCCTTGGCCGATACGAACATCGGCGCTTCGTCCATTGGCGTCTTGTCGTCCATGCCTGGACGAATCGGCTCTACATACGCACCGGCGCAATAGGGGCCGGCTTCTGCCAGCTGGGCGGCGGTGAGGTTTTCACGCGGCACCCAGTCAAGGTGGCTGTAGTCAGTGCTGCGTGAGGCCAGGCCTTTACCAAGGCTTTCGGTCACCAGCGTGGTTTGCGCTGCTTGGCTCTCGCCAGGTGCAGTGCTGCCATCAGCGGTCTTGCTGCTGGCAACCGAATCACGTTGTACTGGCCGGGCGGGCAGTGCAGCATTGCTGGCTTTCGGGGCGCATGCCCAGCCGCCGGAGGCGGAAACCTGGCAATCATACTGCTCGGCAGCGACGGCAAAAGGGACTGCTACAGGCTGTAGCGCCAGAAGGCTGCCAGTAACCAGTAGAGGGAATTTTTTACGAAACGCGGGGTATTTTACTGCCATCTTATTTTTTCCGGGCTTCCTGCGCGCCATTGGCCCTGAGGCCGCACGCCTCTCGATGGGCTTGAAAAGATGCTGGATAATAAAGCATGACCCGCGCAACGGCTAGCGCCGTCGGAGACCTTGTAATGCCTGATGAAGATGTACGCCTGAAACTCCTCGAAAACTGGCTGGATCAGCAGCTGCCTGGGCTGTTTGCCGAGCAGGGCTGGGGTGCTGTGCCCGCTGCCACCCTGACGTCGGCTAGCAGTGATGCCAGTTTTCGCCGCTATTTTCGCTGGCAGGGGGCGGGGCGTAGCCTGATTGTGATGGATGCGCCACCGCCGCAGGAAGATTGTCGGCCCTTCGTCAAGGTTGCCCAGTTGCTGGCTGAAGCACAGCTCAATGTGCCGCAGATTCTCGCTGCGGATCTCGAGCGAGGTTTTTTGCTGCTCAATGATCTGGGGCGGCAGACCTATCTGGATGTGATTAATGAAGGCAACGCGGATGAGCTGTTTGCCGATGCCATGCAGGCACTTTTGGCTTTCCAGCAGCTGTCGATGAACACGCCATTGCCCAGCTATGACGATGCATTGCTGCGTCGTGAACTGCAGCTGTTTCCTGAGTGGTATGTACAGCGTCACCTGGGCGTGACGTTGACGGCTGCGCAGTTGGCGCTCTGGCAGCGCGCCAGCCAGGTGCTGATTGACAGCGCCCTGGCGCAACCCAAGGTGCTGGTGCACCGTGACTACATGCCGCGCAACCTGATGCGCAGCGAACCGAACCCCGGCGTGCTGGACTTTCAGGATGCGGTCTACGGTCCAGTGACTTACGACATCACCTGTTTGTTCAAGGATGCTTTCCTCAGCTGGCCTGAGGTGCGTGTACGCAGTTGGCTCGAACAATATTGGCAGCAGGCGCGCACTGTTGGTGTGCCGGTTCAGCCGCAGCTTGATGACTTTCTGCGCGCCAGCGACCTGATGGGGGTGCAGCGCCACCTCAAGGTGATCGGCATCTTCGCGCGGATCTGCCACCGTGATGGCAAGCCCAAGTACCTGGGGGACGTGCCGCGTTTCTTCGCTTATATAGAAGGGGTGCTGGCGCGGCGCCCTGAGCTGGCCGAGCTGGGTGAGCTGCTGGCCAGTTTGCCGCGGGAGCCTGTATGAAGGCGATGATTCTGGCTGCAGGCAAAGGTGAGCGCTTGCGGCCGTTGACCCTGCATACGCCGAAGCCGCTGGTGCGTGCTGCTGGTGTACCGTTGATCGAATACCACGTCCGTGCCTTGGCGGCCGCCGGGTTTACCGAGCTGGTGATCAACCATGCCTGGCTTGGGCAGCAGATCGAGGATTACCTGGGTGATGGTGCGCGCTTTGGTGTGCGCATTGCCTATTCCGCTGAAGGCGAGCCCCTGGAAACCGGCGGTGGGATTTTCAAGGCCCTGTCGTTGCTTGGCGATCAACCCTTTGTGCTGGTCAATGGCGATATTTTCACCGACTACCCCTTTGCCGAGTTGCGCCGCCCGTTAAGCGGTTTGGCTCACCTGGTGCTGGTGGCCAACCCGACGCATCACGCGAGCGGTGATTTCTGCCTGCAGGGCGAGCGGGTCAGTGATGTCCAAGCGGAGGGAGTCAACCTGACCTACAGCGGCCTGGCGGTATTGTCGCCTGCGTTGTTTGCCGAGTGTCAGCCTGGGGCGTTCAAACTTGCGCCCTTGTTGCGCCAGGCCATGACTGCAGGTCAGGTCACCGGTGAGCAGTTTGCCGGGTGCTGGGTGGATGTGGGCACGCATGAGCGCCTGGCTGAAGTCGAACGATTGCTTGAGACGCGGGCTTAAGATGATTTGGCCCGCCACCTTGTTGGGTGCTGTTGCCGGGCTGGCGGTGGCCAGTATTCCTGGAGCCATGCTCGGCGGTTTGCTCGGTCAGGTGCTGGATCGGCGGCTGCGGCTGCAGTCCTGGGCGGCGCTGCGTGAACGCCTGGGTGGTCGGGCGGCACCGCGCGATGAGTGGCTGCTGTTTGTGCTGCTCGGGCGTTTGGCGAAAAGCGGTGGGCGTGTGCTACCTGCACATATCCAACAGGCGCGGGCAGAGATGCAGCGGCTGGGTTTGAGTGCCGAGGCGCAGCGTCAGGCGATTGAAGCGTTTGCGCAAGGCAAGACCGGGCGCGATAGCCTGCGTGGGCCGTTGCGCCGTCAGCAGGCGCGGGCTGAAACCCTGCTGCGCGCCTGTTGGCGGATGGCCTGGGCCGATGGTCAGGTCAGTCAAGCGGAGCGTGAGCTGATCATGCTCTGGGGCAAATGGTTGCAGGTTTCCTCGGCAACCCAAACGCAGCTGAGTGACGCTTGTGCACCACAGCAAGGCCCGCTGGTGTCGACGGCCAGCAACGCCTATCAGCGTGCCCTCACGTTATTGAATGTAACTGCCGATGCCGAGCCTGCGCAGATCAAGCAGGCGTACCGGCGTTTATTGAGCCGCCACCACCCGGACAAGCTGGCGGGCAGCGGCGCAACGCCTGAGCGTGTGCGCGAAGCCACCGAACGCACCCGTGAATTGCACCAGGCCTATGACCTGATCCGCCAACGTCACGGTTTTCGCTAGGCCTACTGTGGCGCGGCAAGGGCTGCGTGGCCGGATTACTTCGCCTGCAGTTTCAGGGTCAGCCAGCCTTTGATGCGCCGATAAAGCTGTTCCTGTTCGGCCTCGCGATTGCCCGGCAGCGCCTTCATGGCCACCTGGATATAGGCTGGATGCTTCTGCCGTTTGCCCGCTTGTGAGCGTTTCAGTGCTGCCTGGCGGTCAGCGACCTGGTCCTTGTAGTAAAAGTCGCCTGTGGCCAGCTGCAGTTGCGGAATCAGCTCATCCAGAGGAGGCGTGAAACCTGCGGGCAGTTCGGCGGCGACCAGCAGCAGGTTGCTGACCTTGGCCGGCTTGCGTTCGGCCAGGTAGCGCGCGGCCCAGTAAGCGCCGCTACCATGGCCGAGCAGAACGATGGTTTTGGCCTGTTGCTGTTCGGCAAAACCAATACTGGCTTCAATGCGTGCCAGGACGCGTTCGGCATGCGTCTTCTGCCGCGCTTCCGGGCTTGGCGTTGCGCTGGCAGCGGGCGTGCTGGCTGCAGCTGCGGATGCGTCCGTTTCGGCTGGCGCTTCAGTTGGTGCGGCTTCGCTGGCAGGTGCGCTGTCGGTGTTGGCCTCCGTGTCGGTTGCGGCGGGTGTGGCGGACTCCGTTGCGACGTCACGCAGGGGAGGGGCATCGCTGTTGGGGTCCGGCAGAGTCAGGCTGAGACTGTGCCAGCCGCCATTGGGCAGCTTGCGGCGCAGTGGGCCAACGCCCTGCGGCCAGTCGGCATTCTCATCATCGCCCGGTACGAGAATCACTGCTCCACTGGGGTCGGCGACATTGGCAGGTAACCAGAGGGCCAGAAAGCGTTCATCGCCCGCCTGCAGTTGCTGCTGTTCCTTCTGCTCCAGACGTTGCTCCAGCGCAGTGGCATCCACTTCGCTGCGCTCGGGTAGGGGGGCGCGGACTTCTGCCGCAGGTGCGGGTGAACTGTCGGTGGTTGCGGGGGCTTCTTCTGTGGGCGTTTGTTCTTCCGCCTGCAGTGGGCTGATCGATAGCAACAGGCTCAGGGTCAGGGCGGCGTGGCGCGAAAACATGGGGTTCTCCGGCGAACATCGTGTTTCAGCAGCCTAGCCTTTTCCGCTCGGCTTTGTCAGGTGTCGTTCACGCGCGCCAGGCCTTGGATCGGGCTGGTACAATGCGCGCCTTCCGTGAATACCACCGAGGTGCGTCATGCAACCCTTCGCCATTGCTCCGTCGATTCTGTCTGCCGATTTCGCCCGCCTGGGCGAGGAAGTGGACAAGGTGCTCGCCGCCGGTGCCGACATCGTGCACTTCGATGTGATGGACAATCACTACGTGCCCAACCTCACCATCGGCCCGATGGTCTGCGCGGCGCTGCGTAAATACGGCATCACCGCGCCGATTGACGCGCACCTGATGGTCAAGCCGGTTGACCGCATCATCGGCGACTTTATCGAGGCCGGTGCCACGTACATCACCTTCCACCCGGAAGCCAGCGAGCATATCGACCGCTCGCTGCAGCTGATTCGCGACGGTGGTTGCAAGGCCGGTCTGGTGTTCAACCCGGCCACCCCGCTGGAGGTGCTCAAGCACGTCATGGACAAGGTCGACATGATCCTGCTGATGAGCGTCAACCCAGGTTTCGGTGGGCAGAAATTCATTCCCCATACCCTAGAGAAACTCAAGGAAGCTCGCGCGCTGATCGACGCCTCTGGTCGTGAAATCCGTCTGGAAATCGACGGCGGGGTGAATGTACAGAATATCCGCGAAATCGCAGCTGCCGGTGCCGACACCTTTGTCGCAGGCTCGGCGATCTTCAACCAGCCGGACTACAAAACGGTGATCGACGCGATGCGTGCCGAATTGGCTCAGGCTCGCGGATGAGTTTGCTGCGCGGGTTGTTTAACGGCGAGTTGCCGCGCCTGGTGATGTTCGATCTGGACGGCACCTTGGTCGATTCGGTGCCGGATCTAAGCGCCGCCGTCGATAAGACCTTGCGCGGGCTTGGCCTGCCGGCAGCAGGCATCGAGCGGGTGCGCGACTGGGTGGGCAACGGCGCGCGGGTGTTGGTACGCCGTGCCCTCGCGGGCGGCCTGCAACATGAGCATATAGATGAGGCTCGAACCGAACAGGCGCTGGAGCTGTTTATGCAGCACTACGCCGAAAACCACGCGCTGACCCAGGTCTACCCTGGCGTGCGGCCAACCCTGGACTGGCTGCGTGAGCAGCAGGTCGAGCTGGCGATTGTCACCAACAAGCCCGAGCGCTTTGTCGCGCCGTTGCTCGATGAAAAAGGCCTCGGCGGTTATTTCCGCTGGATTGTCGGGGGCGACACTTTGCCCCAGCAGAAGCCTGATCCGGCGGCGCTGCGGCATGTGTTGCAGCTGGCGCGTGTGCCGGCTGCTCAGGCGCTGTTTGTCGGTGATTCCCGCAATGATGTGCTTGCAGCCAATGCCGCCGGGGTACCTTGCGTAGCGCTGAGTTATGGCTACAACCATGGCCGGCCGATTGCCGAGGAGCACCCGGCGTATGTGCTGGATTGCCTGAGCGGCCTGCTGCGTCCCGCCGAGCCTGTGCTTTTGCCGGGTCTTGCGGGTTGATTCGCTTTCGGCCCTGCGCTAGTGTGGCCGCAGTTCACTCCCGCCTGAATTAAGAGAGTTTCGTGGTGGTCACCTGCACGCGCTGGTCGGCAAGCACCGACATGAAAATCATCAAGGCACTGGCCCGTTGGCGCTGGCGCCTCTGACCTGATCTTGGCTTTAAGCAAAGCCCGCCTGCATTCGACCGTATTACCTCAAGCCACGAGGCTGCTCATGACCCGCGAAGAATTTCTGCGTTTAGCCGCTGCCGGCTATAACCGCATTCCTGTTGCCTGCGAAACCCTGGTGGATTTCGACACGCCGCTGTCCATCTACCTGAAACTGGCCGATGAGGCCAATACCTACCTGCTGGAATCCGTGCAGGGCGGCGAGAAGTGGGGGCGCTACTCCATCATCGGCCTGCCGGCGCGCACCGTGTTGCGTGCCTATGAGCATGAGGTGAGCATCAGCGTCGACGGTGTCGAAGTAGAACGGCATCACTGCGAAGACCCACTGGCCTTTGTCGAGCAGTTCAAGGACCGCTACAAGGTGCCTACGCTGGCCGGGTTACCGCGCTTTAACGGTGGTTTGGTCGGTTACTTTGGCTATGACAGCGTGCGTTATGTCGAACCCAAGCTGGCCAAAGGCGTTAATCCTGATGCCTTGGGCACGCCGGATATCCTCTTGATGGTGTCTGACGCCGTGGTGGTGTTCGACAACCTGGCGGGCAAGATGCACGCCATTGTGCTGGTCGACCCGAGCGAAACCGATGCGCTGGAACAGGGGCAGGCGCGCTTGCAGAACATCCTGCACAAGTTGCGTCAGCCGATTACCCCGCGCCTGGGCGTGGACCTGTCGGCACCGGCCGGTGCTGAGCCGGACTTTATCTCCAGCTTTAAACGCGATGACTACGAAAATGCGGTCAAGGCGATCAAGGAGTACATCCTCGCCGGCGACTGCATGCAGGTGGTGATCTCGCAGCGCATGTCGATCCCGTTCAAGGCCGCGCCGATTGATCTGTACCGCGCGCTGCGCTGCATCAACCCGACGCCTTATATGTACTTCTTCAACTTCGGCGACTTCCACGTGGTCGGCAGCTCGCCGGAAGTGCTGGTGCGTCTGGAAGATGGCTTGGTCACCGTGCGCCCGATTGCCGGCACCCGCCCACGCGGTGCGAACGAAGAGGCGGATCGGGCTCTTGAAGAAGACCTGCTGTCCGATGCCAAGGAAGTCGCCGAGCACCTGATGCTGATCGACCTGGGCCGCAACGACGTCGGTCGGGTGGCCAGCACGGGTAGCGTCAAACTCACCGAGAAGATGGTGATCGAGCGTTATTCCAACGTTATGCACATCGTTTCCAACGTCACCGGCCAGTTGAAGGAAGGCCTGACCGCTATGGACGCGCTGCGCGCCATTCTGCCGGCGGGCACCCTGTCCGGCGCGCCGAAGATTCGCGCCATGGAAATCATCGACGAGCTGGAGCCTGTCAAGCGCGGCGTCTACGGCGGCGCGGTGGGTTATCTGGCGTGGAACGGCAATATGGACACCGCCATCGCCATCCGTACAGCGGTGATCAAAGATGGCGAACTGCATGTGCAGGCCGGTGCCGGCATCGTTGCCGACTCGGTGCCTGCACTGGAGTGGGAAGAAACCCTGAACAAGCGTCGCGCCATGTTCCGCGCCGTTGCTCTCGCCGAACAGACTGCCGAATAAGGGGTTACGCCATGCTTTTAATGATCGATAACTACGACTCCTTCACCTACAACGTGGTGCAGTACCTCGGCGAACTGGGGGCTGACGTGCACGTGATCCGTAATGACGAACTGTCGATTGCCGAAATTGAGGCGCTGCAGCCTGAGCGCATCGTGGTTTCGCCCGGCCCGTGTACGCCGACCGAAGCCGGGGTGTCCATCGAGGCCATCCTGCACTTTGCCGGCAAGCTGCCGATTCTCGGCGTGTGCCTGGGCCACCAGAGTATTGGGCAAGCTTTTGGCGGTGATGTGGTGCGTGCCCGTCAGGTGATGCACGGCAAGACCAGTCCGGTGTTCCACCGCGATCTGGGCGTCTTCGCCGGCCTGAACAACCCGCTGACGGTCACCCGCTATCATTCCCTGGTGGTCAAGCGCGAAACCTTGCCGGACTGCCTGGAAATCACCGCCTGGACGCAGCACGAGGACGGTTCGGTGGATGAGATCATGGGCCTGCGCCACAAGACCCTGCATGTTGAGGGCGTGCAGTTCCACCCGGAGTCGATTCTCACCGAACAGGGCCACGAGCTGTTTGCCAACTTCCTCAAACAACAAGGAGGCCTGCGCGGATGAATATCAAGGAAGCCCTCAACCGGGTGGTCAATCAACTCGACCTGAGCACCGAAGAAATGCAGGACGTCATGCGCGAGATCATGACGGGCCAGTGCACGGATGCGCAGATCGGCGCCTTTCTGATGGGTATGCGCATGAAGAGCGAGACCATCGACGAGATCGTCGGTGCCGTTTCGGTCATGCGTGAGCTGGCCAGCCATGTGCACTTGCAGACCCTCGATCATGTGGTCGATGTGGTCGGCACCGGCGGCGATGGTGCGAACATCTTCAACGTCTCCACGGCGGCAAGCTTTGTGGTTGCGGCTGCAGGCGGCAAGGTGGCCAAACACGGCAATCGGGCCGTTTCTGGCAAGAGCGGCAGTGCTGACCTGCTGGAGACTGCAGGGATCTACCTGAGTCTGACGCCCGTGCAGGTGGCGCGCTGTATCGAGGGCGTCGGGGTCGGCTTCATGTTTGCCCAGGTGCATCACTCAGCGATGAAATATGCCGCCGTGCCACGTCGTGAGCTGGGCCTGCGTACCCTCTTTAATATGCTTGGCCCGCTGACCAATCCGGCCGGGGTCAAGCATCAGGTGGTGGGCGTGTTCAGCCAGGCACTGTGCCGGCCGCTGGCCGAGGTGCTCAAGCGTCTGGGCAGTCAGCACATCCTGGTGGTGCATTCGCGCGATGGCCTGGATGAGTTCAGCCTGGCGTCGGCGACTCATGTCGCCGAATTGAAGGATGGGCTCATCACCGAATACGACGTGCTGCCGGAAGACCTCGGGCTGAAGAGCCAGAGTTTGGTCGGCCTGGCGGTGGAAAGCCCGGAGGCCTCGTTGGCACTCATTCGTGATGCCCTGACGAAGCGCAAGACCGAAGCCGGGCAGAAAGCGGCCGACATGATTGCCCTGAATGCCGGTGCGGCGCTGTATGCAGCGGACCTGGCGAGCAGCCTCAAGCAAGGCGTGCAGCTGGCCCATGACGCCTTGCACACCGGCCTGGCCTGGGAAAAATTGCAGGAGTTGGTGTCCTTTACCGCTGTATTCAAAGAGGAGAATGCCGGGTGAGTATTCCAACCGTTCTGGAGAAGATTCTCGCGCGCAAGGCAGAAGAAGTCGCCGCGCGCCGCGCCGTTGTCTCACTAGCCGAGCTTGAACAGCAAGCCCGCACTGCCGATCCGGTGCGCGGTTTTGCCGAGGCACTGATCAGCCAGGCCAAGCGTAAGCAGCCGGCGGTGATCGCTGAAATCAAGAAGGCCTCACCGAGCAAGGGCGTGTTGCGCGAGCATTTCGTGCCGGCCGAGATTGCCCAGAGCTATCAGAGCGGCGGCGCCACCTGCCTGTCAGTGCTCACCGATATCGACTTCTTTCAGGGCGCGGATCGTTACCTGCAGGAAGCCCGTGCCGCCTGCGCGCTGCCGGTGATTCGCAAGGATTTCATGATCGATCCGTACCAGATCGTTGAAGCCCGCGCCCTGGGCGCTGACTGCGTGCTATTGATCGTCTCGGCGCTGGGAGATGCGCAAATGGCTGAGTTGGCTGCCACGGCCAAGGCATTCGGTCTCGATGTGCTGGTGGAGGTGCACGACGGCGAGGAGCTGGAGCGGGCGCTGAAAACCCTGGATACGCCGCTGGTGGGGATCAACAACCGCAACCTGCACACCTTTGAGCTGAGCCTGGAAACCACTCTCGACCTGCTGCCACGGATTCCGCGTGACCGCCTGGTGGTGACCGAGAGCGGCATCCTCAACCGTGCCGATGTCGAGCTGATGGAAATCAGCGAGGTGTACGCCTTTCTGGTCGGTGAGGCGTTTATGCGTGCCGACAATCCGGGGGCCGAGCTGGAGCGCCTGTTCTTCCCTGGGCGCAAGCGGGTGATCGCCTCTCCTGATGTGGAATGAATCCATCACACAATAAAAAAGCCGGCGTATGCGTCGGCTTTTTTATGTCTGCAGTCTTCCGCGGGTGGCTTAGCGCGTGCCGAACACCACCATGGTCTTGCCCTTGACGCTGACCAGGCCCTGTTCTTCCAGGGCTTTGAGGACACGCCCCACCATCTCGCGCGAGCAACCGACGATGCGGCCGATCTCCTGACGGGTGATCTTGATCTGCATGCCGTCGGGATGGGTCATGGCGTCAGGCTGCTTGCACAGATCGAGCAGGGTACGCGCGACGCGGCCGGTGACGTCCAAGAAGGCCAGGTCGCCGACCTTGCGCGTGGTGTTGCGCAGGCGCTCAGCCATCTGGCTGCCCAGGGCATAGAGAATGTCCGGGTCCTGTTGGGTGAGTTCGCGAAACTTGGCGTAGCTCAGCTCCGCCACTTCGCACTCGGTCTTGGCACGCACCCAGGCGCTGCGTTCTTTTTCGGCCCCGTCCTTTTCGAACAGGCCCATTTCGCCGAAGAAATCCCCGGCATTAAGGTAAGCGATGATCATTTCCCGACCATCATCGTCTTCGATCAGGATGGTGACCGAACCTTTGACGATGAAGAACAGCGTTTCACAGCGATCGCCTGCATAGATAATGGTGCTCTTGGCGGTGTAGCGGCGGCGGTGGCAATGCGCGAGAAGCTTGTCGAGATTTTTTATTTTAGGTGTAAGGGTAATAGCTACCATGCCCGAATCCCGAATTTATAAAGGTAAGCCGTTGTGCGGCTGAAGTTCTAATAATAGTTATCTCTACAAGTGTGCCAGTAAATCGCTATCTGCTTAACCACCAGTCCAATACTAGGTGTTGTTTTGCGACCTGGCTAACACTCAGCGGCGAGCTTTTGGCTCTCTTGGCACTCAAAGAGGTTGTCGCGGTGCTGTGCTAAGCTGCCTCCCTTTTTAACAGCGGAGCCCAAGTAATGAAAGCGCGTATTCAGTGGGCCGGCGAAGCCCTGTTTATCGGAGAGTCGGGCAGCGGCCATGCGGTGGTAATGGATGGCCCGCCAGAGAGCGGTGGGCGCAACCTGGGTGTGCGCCCGATGGAGATGGTGCTGATCGGCCTCGGTGGTTGCAGTAACTTCGATGTAGTCAGCATCCTGAAAAAATCCCGCCAGGCGGTAGAGAGTTGTGAGGCCTTTCTGGAAGCTGAGCGCGCTACGGAAGAACCCAAGGTGTTTACCAAAATTCATCTGCATTTTGTGGTCAAGGGGCGCGGTCTGAAGGACGCTCAGGTCAAGCGTGCAGTCGAGTTATCGGCGGAGAAGTACTGCTCGGCCTCGATCATGCTGGGTCGCGGCGGCGTCGCGATCACCCACGACTACGAGATTGTCGAGCTGGGCGAGTAAGCGGTTGCAGATACCTCGTGACATGAAAAAGGGCACCTCGGTGCCCTTTTCTGTGCCTGCGATTCAGTTCTATACGCGGTAGGTGGTGCTGGTCATTACCTTGGCCAGCAGGCTCATGCCGAACTTCACCGGTGCCGGGAAGCGCAAGCCACCAGCGTCCAGTGCGTTGCAGGCATGTTGCTCTTCATCGACACGCATCTGCTCGAGAATCGCACGGGATTTCTGGTCTTCCTGCGGGATCTGCTGCAAGTGATCGTCCAAGTGTTTGACCACTTGATCTTCAGTGGCGGCAACAAAGCCCAGGCTGACCTTGTCGCTGATCAGACCAGCCGCAGCGCCGACACCGAACGACAAGCCGTAGAACAGCGGATTGAGGATGCTCGGTTGGCTGCCCAGCTGACGGATGCGTTGTTCGCACCAGGCCAGGTGATCGATTTCTTCATCGGCGGCATGCTCCATCGCCTGACGTACCTGCGGCAGCTTGGCGGTTAGCGCCTGGCCCTGATACAGCGCCTGGGCGCAGACTTCACCGGTATGGTTGATGCGCATCAGCCCGGCCACATGCTGGGCTTGGCGCTCGTCCAGTTCGGCCTCCGGCTGCACGATAGCCGGTGATGGCCGTGCCGGCTGGCCGCTGAATGGCAGCAGGGTGCGCAAGGCAGCATCGGCTTGCAGCAGCAGGCGATCAACAGGTGAGAAGTGACGTTCGCTGGCCATAGGGACCTCCTGCGATGATTACGGCGCTCAGTTTACTCCACGCGCGGGAGAAGGTCTGTTGACGTTTCGTCGCAGCCTGGCTGCGCTTCGGCCTCAGGGCAGTTCGCGCAGCACGCGAAAACCCAGGGCGTAGTCCTTGTGTTGTGGCTGCTTCATGTCGCGCTGGCTGCTGCGCAGGTAGCTCGGGCCGCTGTTCCAGGCGCCGCCGCGGACCACCCGCGGGCTCTGATCCATCAAACTGGCGCGGTGCTGTTCGCTGCCGTCGAAAGGGCTGGCGAAGCGCGAGGCGGTCCACTCCCAGACATTGCCGGCGGTGTCATGCAGGCCGAAGGCATTGGCAGCGAACTGGCCGACACGCTCGGTCTTGCTCTGAATCAGGCGCGAAGTGGCACAGCCACGGCAATGCGCGCGCGGTCGGGTTTCCGGGCTGTCTAGCTGTTCGCCCCACCAGTAGTAGCTGGTGCTGCCGGCGCGCGCGGCGTATTCCCATTCAGCCTCGGTGGGCAGGCGGTAGCGCTGCCCGGTGACCTTCGACAGCCACTGGCTGTAAGCCGCAGCCTGGTGCCATGACACATGGATCACCGGCCGCTGCGCCGACAGCCCCCAGCCCTCGTTGTCCGGCATTGCCGTGGCGGTGGCTTCGGCGTAGTGCTGCCAGTCGGCGAAGCTCACTTCATAGCGGCCGATGGCGAAGGATTGGTTGATCTCAATCGGCGTCAGTGGCCGCTCGTTATGGTTGCCACGGCCGCTGTGGTCACCCAGCAGATAGCGCCCGGCCGGCACCACAACCAGCTGTGGTCCTTGCTGGCCCTGTGGCAATACGTCGTTAAATACGCTGCCAACCGTATGCGCCTGCGTTGGATTGCCAATCAGCAGGGCGAGCATGCTCAGCGCGCCGAGTAATGCGCGATTCAACCCGGTGGCCATGTCATCTGCCGCTGACCCAGTACATGCATATGGATGTGATGCACCGTCTGGCCGCCCAGATCATTGCAATTCATCACCACGCGAAAGCCTTCTTCACAGCCGTGCTCTTGGGCCAGGCGCTGGGCGGTAAAGAGGATATGCCCGGCCAGCGGCGTGTCAGCGGTGCTCAGATCATTGAGGGTGCTGATGTGTTTTTTCGGGATAACCAGAAAGTGCACCGGAGCCTGTGGACCGATATCGTGAAAGGCCACCACCTGATCATCTTCATAAAGCTTGCGCGCTGGTACCTCACCAGCGACGATCTTGCAAAACAGACAGTCCATGACAGTCCCCCCCGGTCACTCAAAAGAGGGCCGAGTTTAGTAGACAAGGAGTGCGGGTGAAAAACGATATTCATGATCTGGGCCTGGTGTTGGATTCCAAGACCAAGCTGGTGCTGATCGAATCCTGGGACGAGCCGCGGGTGCTGGAAACCCTGACCGGGCTCGCCGTACGCCGTGGCCTTGGCTTGCAGGTGTGGTCGGTAACCGAGGGTTTGCAGCGTGTGGGCTATTCCATTCAGGAACCGGTCGACAGTGCCACCCTGGAGCCGGAAACCGCGCTGCGTCTGATCAAGGCGGATACGCAGCCGACACTGTATGTGCTGTGCGATCTGCATCCGTTTCTTGAGGACAACCCCAAGCTGGTGCGCCTGCTCAAGGAAATCGCTATGAGTGAGGACCCCAGCAAGCCGACGCTGGTGCTGGTGTCTCATGCCTGCAAGTTGCCGCCTGAGGTGCAGCGATACGCCTCACGCTTTAGCCTGTCTCTGCCTTCCGAGGAGGAGTTGCTGGCCATCGTACGCGAGGAAGCCACCGGCTGGAGTGCGCGCAACCGCAATGCCCGCGTGCGTACCGATAACCGCACTTTGCAGCAGGTGGTGAAGAACCTGCGTGGCCTTAGCCACGCCGAAGCGCGGGCGCTGGCGCGCAATGTGATCTGCGATGACGGGGCAATCACTCAGGAAGACCTGCCGGAACTGAACAAGACCAAGTTCAGCTTGCTTGACCTCGATGGCGTGCTGAGTTTCGAGTACGACACCGCGCGATTCGCTGAAGTCGGTGGGTTGAACAATCTCAAGCGTTGGCTGGGGGAGCGGCAGGGTATCTTCCTCGAAGGTAAAGGTGTCGATCTGCCCAAAGGCGTGCTGCTGGTGGGGGTGCAGGGCGGCGGCAAGAGTCTCGCCGCCAAGGCTGTCGCGGGTCTGTGGGGCTTGCCCCTACTGCGTCTGGATTTTGCCTGCCTGTACAACAAGTTTTTTGGCGAGACCGAGCGTAACCTGCGTGAAGCCCTCAAGCTTGCCGAGCAGATGGCTCCCTGTGTGCTGTGGATGGACGAGATCGAGAAGGGCCTGGCCAGCGGTGATCACGATGGTGGCGTCAGCCAGCGCGTACTGGGCACTCTGCTGACCTGGATGGCCGAGCGCAAGGCTCCGGTATTTATGGTGGCCACCGCCAACGTGATTTCCCGGCTACCGCCGGAGCTGGTGCGCAAGGGGCGCTTCGATGAGCTGTTCTTTGTCGATTTGCCGGACGCGGCGGTGCGTGCCGAAATCTTCCGTATCCACTTGGCGCGGCGCGAGCTTGAAGTTGCGGGTTTCGATTTGACGCAACTGGCGGCGGCCTGCGAAGGGTTTTCCGGTGCGGAGATTGAGCAGGCGGTGGTCAGCGCCCTCTATGCATCGCAAGCCCAGCAACAGACGGTCACCCAGGCCTTGCTGCTGCAGAGTATCCAGGGGACGGCGCCACTGTCGGTGGTGATGGCCGAAGACCTTGCCGCTCTACGTGCCTGGGCGGATGGACGCACGGTCAACGCGGGCTAATGGCTCGTGAAGCTCGGTAAACCAGTTTTAGATTGGCTTGCCGAACTGGCGATTCATTCGTGCGCTGATTCGCCGGACCAGCCAGCGCGGTCCTAATCGAGGGCTGAGAGCAATCAGGCGATTGCGCCAGCCTGGGATGATGATTGCTCGGTTTTTCTCCAGGGCCTTAACAGTGATCAGCGCCACTTCTTCGCAGCTCATCATCAGCTTGCTGCCTTGCAGGGCTTTGACGTCCATGCTGGCTGTGCGGAAGAACGCACTGCGAGTGGGGCCCGGACACAGCACGGAAACTTTCACCCCGTCCGCTTTCAGCTCCTCGCGCAGGCCTTCGGAGAAATGCAGCACATAGGCCTTGCTGGCGTAGTAGTTGCTCATGCCTGGGCCTGGCTGAAACCCGGCAACCGAGGCCACGTTGAGAATCTGGCCGCTGCCCTGGCCGGCCATGATGCTGCCGATGGCGTGGCACAGACGCGCCAGAGCCAGGATATTCAGTTCGATCAGTTGCTGTTCGCGGGCCCAGTCCTGGGCCACGTAGGCGCCAGAGCTGCCGATACCAGCGTTGTTTACCAGCAAATCGATAGTGCGTTCGCCTTGCTCCAGCTCATGCAGCAGGCCGCTGACCTGCAGCGGCTGGCTGAGGTCGCAGACGCGAAATAGCACCTCCACGGAGAAGCGTTGAGTCAGCTCGCAGGCAATGCTTTCCAGCGCATCGCGTTGACGTGCCACCAGAATCAGATTGCGGCCACGCCGGGCCAGGGCCTCGGCCAGGGCCAGGCCAATGCCACTGGAGGCTCCGGTGATAAGCGCGTAACGGGTCATAGGACTCTCCGGGATGGGGCCTTTCGACCCCACGCACCGTGCAAGGTTGCGTTTTAGAGCGCGGCGTCTGCATAGCCCATATAGGCGGGCAGGGCGATGGCTGCGACGATGCCAAGGATGATCATCGCAATCCACAGCAGGGCGAGGACTTTTACCGCCTTGCTGTTGGGCGGTGGCGGTGGGCCGAAGCGGTTAGCCTCGGTGCTGCCGGGGATGATGAACATCAGCAGCGAGAACACCCCGCCGACAACCGGCACTAGGGTGACCAGCAGCAACCAGCCAGACCAGCCGATGTCATGCAGCCGCTGCACGCCGAACATGATGCCAACCACCGCCACGGCGATGCCCACTACCACCATCAGCAGACCGCCAAGAATCTCCGATGCGGCGAAGAAACCACCGGCGATGCCGAATAATGGCAAGCAGGCCAGCATCAGCACCATTGACCAGGCCAGGTAGCGCAAACGGCCGATTCGCCCGTCGGTGGTAAAGACTTTTAGCTCGCCGAACTCCGGCAAGGCTTCAGCCACTGCAGCTTTAGGCGTGGCGTAGGGCGTGGTTGCTGCGCTGAGCACTTCTGGCGGGTTCTCAGCGAGCATGGCCTGACGGGCGATGAATTTCTCGATAACGATGCCGCATGCCGAGCATTCGATGGCTTTGCTTTGCTGGTGACCGCACTTTGGGCATGTCATCAGTACGTTGCTTTCGGCTTCGCTGCTTTCCGTACGATGGTCATCGGTTTCCACCAGGCTCAGGCTGGCGGCCAGATCCTGTTCCTTGCGCACTTTGGCGCCGGCACTTTGCAAGGCTTTGAGGTACTGGTCGGCCTCGTTCTCGCTAAGGTCGCGTTTAATATCGACTGGTTTGCCGATGAACAGCGAGTTGATCCGGGTCAGATCGCTCTTGAACAGCCGAGCAAGGTTTTCCTTGGTGGTTTCCAGGCTTGCGTCCGGCATCAACTCGCCGTTGAACACAATCTTGTAGCGGGCTTGGGTCATGTCGGCGTCCTTGTCGGTGCCAGGATGGAGTTGCGCTACAGACTAGCCGGCCTGCAGGCCAGTAAACAAGCCGCTTTGCCTGCAAATATGTGCATCCCTAGAGATGCTTCACGCTCTGCCGTGCGCTGCCCAGCTGCCCACTAGACGGCCGTTGCGCAGCAGTACGAGTTGGTTGAACAGTTCGAACAGTCCCTCCGAACGGTGCGGGTGGAGGAATACCCAGTCATCGACCTGCAGACCTGTGTTGTGTGAGCCGATTAGCCGCTCCTGGTTGGCGCTGCGACCATACAGTCGGTCATAGCTCAGCCCGGCAGGAGAGACCGGGGTGGCTGGCCACTGTCCGCCATACAGGTAGTAGGCCTGCTGACGGTTACGATCCCAGCGTTGCATCAAGGGCTGCGCCGAGGCGAGAAACGGCAACTGCCCAGGCAGTGCCTTGAGCACCGGGCTGGCGATCCACAAGGCCGCCTGCAGGCCGTCGAGCAAGGGGCTGTCAAAATCGCTGGGTTTGAGTAACGCGGAGCCTACCGCCACCTCATTCAATGGTGTGGCGAGGCGCGTGTGCAAGGTATAGGTCAGGCTTCCGGCACCATTGAGCAGCGGTTGCGCCGGCCATAACTCGCTAAAGGCGGCGGCACTGGCAATAAACGCCTGGTAACGCGCTGCGCTTTGGGCAAAGGCGTTGTCTTGATCCACCCAGGCGGGCGTATGGGCCAGGTGCGCGTCATAGCCCATCAGGCCGCGAACGCGCAGCCGGTTGGGTGTGTTACGCAGCCAGGTGAGCGCTGCAGCGAGTTCGGCGGCTGTGGCAAAGCCGCCACGGGCCAGGCCGATGTCGATTTCAAAGGCAATCTGCAGCGGTTGGTCGAGCGCGTTGGCCAGGGCGGCGTATTCCTGCAAGCGGGTCTGGCTGTCGATCAGCCACGTCAGTTGCTCGGCGGGGACAAAGCCGCTGCCCTGCGGCAGTTGCTGGTAGAAACTCAGAGCCGCTGCGCTGGGCAAGGGCTTGCCGAGCAGCAGGTCGGACCGCGGGAAGTTCAGCGCGAGCTGATTGATCTGTGGCTGGTGGAAGACCATAAAACGCTGCGTGCCGAGCTTCTTCGCCAGGTACTCAAGCAAGCCGGTGGTGGCCAGTGATTTGGCTACCAGGCGCAGCGGCAGTTGGCTGCCGAGCTGCTCAGCCAGCCGCTCGGCATTCTGATCCAGGCGTGCGAGGTCAATCACCAGCAGGGGAATACCGCGGCCCTCACGGCGCAGCAACTGGTTAAGTGCCGCGAAGTAGGGCGCGTGCGGCTGGCCAAGGTCGCTCGGGCGCAGCGCCCAGCCGGCCAGCAGCCCGAACGCGCCGATGCTGAGCAGGCTGCGTCGCTTCATCGCGGCCAGCGTTGTTGCAGCTGCAGGCTGTGCGTGAGGGCGGCGCGGTATTCGCTGTCGAGGCGGGCGATCAACTGCTCGACGCTGGGCAGGTCGTGGATATTGCCGACGCCCTGCCCGGCCGACCACACGGTTTTCCAGGCCTTGGCTTCTTCGTCCATGGGTTTGAGTTTCTCGCCGTAATTGACTTCGCCTTTGTTCTGCAGCTGTTTGAGGTCGTAACCCGCCTGCTCCAGGCTCTGGCGCATAAAGCTCGCCGGGACGCCGGATACGGCGGGGGTGTGAATGATGTCGGCGGCTTTGGCGTCGAGGATCATCTGCTTGTACGCAGCGGAAGCGGCGTTTTCCTGGGTGGCGATCAGGCGGGTGCCGAGGTAGGCAAGGTCGGCGCCAAGCAGTTGCGCAGCCAGTACTTCGTGGCCCTGATTGAGGCAGCCGGCGAGGAGCAGGGTCTTGTCGAAGAACTGGCGGATTTCCGCGATCAGCGCGAACGGGCTCCAGGTACCGGCGTGTCCGCCTGCGCCGGCAGCGACTGCGATCAGCCCATCGACGCCGGCTTCGGCGGCTTTCTCGGCATGCCGGCGGGTGGTCACGTCGTGGAACACCAGGCCGCCGTAGCTGTGCACCGCGTCCACCACCTCTTTCACTGCACCGAGGCTGGTGATCACGATCGGTACACGCTGTTCGACGCAGATCGCCAGGTCCGCCTGCAGGCGCGGGTTGCTGCCGTGCACGATCAGGTTGACCGCATAAGGCGCGGCTTTGCTGTCCAGCCCCGCTTCGATCTCCTCCAGCCAGCCTTTGAAGCCGCTGCTCTCACGCTGGTTCAGCGCGGGGAAGCTACCGACGATGCCGTTGTTGCAGCAGGCCAGCACCAGTTGCGGGTTGGACACCAAAAACATCGGTGCGGCGACGACGGGCAGGCGCAGGCGTTGTTCGAGCAGGGCGGGCAGCGACATGCAGTAATCCTCTTGTTGGCGTTAGAAAGGGCGAACCACGACCAGAATGACAATACCAAGCAGGGCTAGTACGGGTGCTTCATTGAACCAGCGGTAAAACACGTGACCGCGCTGGTTCTCGCCCCGGGCAAATGCCTTGAGTTGGGTGCCGCACATAAACTGGTAGACCACCAGCAGGGCCACCAGGCTCAGCTTGGCGTGCATCCAGCCTTGGCTGAAGTAGTGGCTCGGGTTAAGGCTAATCAGCCACAGGCCGAGGCCGAGGGTAAGAATCAGCGACGGCCACATGATTCCGCGATAGAGCTTGCGCTCCATGATGCAGAAGCGTTCACGGCTGATTTCGTCGGTGCTCATGGCGTGGTAGACGAACAGGCGTGGTAGGTAGAAAAGGCCAGCGAACCAGCAGACCATGGCGATGATGTGAAAAGCCTTGAGCCATAGATAGAGCATTATCCGTACTCGTTGCTGAAAAGTGCCCCGATAGTAGTGGGCATGGCCGTATCCGTCATCACCGGCGGTTGGCCCCTGGCGGAAGCGCCCGTATTATCGGCAGCTTTCCACTGTTGGTATTGCAAAGGGGCAAGTGATGATCAAGGTTGGAATCGTCGGCGGCACGGGGTACACCGGTGTCGAACTGTTGCGTCTCTTGGCGCAACACCCGCAAGCGCAGGTTGAAGTGATCACCTCGCGCTCCGAGGCCGGCATGCGTGTCGACGAGATGTACCCGAACCTGCGCGGTCATTACGACAGCCTGGCGTTCAGTGTGCCGGATGTCGCCACCTTGGGCGCCTGTGATGTGGTGTTCTTCGCCACGCCGCACGGTGTAGCCCATGCCCTGGCCGGCGAGTTGCTGGAGGCGGGGACCAAGGTGATCGACCTGTCAGCCGACTTCCGCCTGCAGGATGCCAATGAGTGGGCCACGTGGTATGGCCAGCCCCACGGTGCGCCGGATCTGCTGCCGGAGGCGGTTTATGGGCTGCCCGAAGTCAATCGCGAAGCCATCAAGCAGGCGCGCCTGATCGCCGTACCGGGCTGCTACCCCACGGCCGCGCAACTGGCGCTGATTCCGCTGCTGGAGGCCGGCCTGGCCGACACCACGCAAGTGATCGCTGACTGCAAATCGGGTGTCAGCGGTGCGGGTCGCGGGGCCAGCGTCGGTTCGCTGTTCAGCGAAGCCGGTGAAAGCATGAAAGCTTACGGTGTGAAGGGCCATCGGCATCTGCCGGAAATTCGCCAGGGCCTGCGCCGGGCTGCCGGTAAGGATGTCGGTCTGACCTTTGTACCGCACTTGACGCCGATGATCCGCGGTATCCATGCGACGCTTTACGTCACGGTGGTCGACCGCTCGGTAGACCTGCAGGCGCTGTTCGAGAAACGTTATGCCAACGAGCCCTTCGTCGATGTGATGCCGGCCGGCAGCCATCCGGAAACCCGCAGCGTGCGTGGCGCCAACGTCTGCCGTATCGCCGTGCATCGGCCGCAAGACGGTGACCTGGTGGTGGTGCTCTCGGTGATCGACAACCTGGTCAAAGGTGCTTCGGGGCAGGCCTTGCAGAATATGAACATCCTCTTCGGCCTCGATGAGCGTCTGGGGCTGTCACACGCAGCCTTGCTGCCCTGATGCCGGGCTGGGAGGTTCGCCTGCACGATCCGGCGCGTGCCCGGCGCATGCGTCTGTTCACCGTGTTGCTGGTACTGTGCATTCCGCTGGCCTTCTATGCCGGGAGCGTGTGGCAACTGCAGCGTCAGCCGGCGGTAGCGGTGGAGACGGCGAGCGCGGTGGTGCGTGATGAGCAGTTGCTGCGCGAGGTGGAGGCGTTACGCCAGCGCCTGGCGGTGCTCGGTAGTGCTGAGAAAGTCAGTCAGCAAGCCAATGAGCAGAGCCGTCTGAGCATCAAGCTGCTGGAAGAGCAAATCTATAGGCAGCAGCAGGACCTGGCCTTCTACAAGGGCGTGCTGGCTCCGGCCAGCCGCCGTGAAGGGCTGCGGATCAAAACCTTTGAGCTGCAGGCCACGGACAGGCCCGGGCTTTTCCGCTACAAGATACTCCTGAGCCGTGTCGGGAAAGGCGAGACGCCGCTGGAAGGTCAGCTGCAGGTCTCTATAGTGGGTAAACAGGGTGAGCAGGAGGTCACGCTTGAACTGGCCGCGCTGACTGCCGGTTTGCCGGACGCGTTGCCGGGGCAAGCGATTGCCTTTGCCTTCAAGCACTTCCAGGCCATCCCAGAGGCCGGGCGCTTTGCCGAGCTGAAGTTGCCTGAGGGCTTTATCCCGCGTGAAATCAAGGTGCGTGCTGAGGTGCAGGGCGAGAAGCCGCTGCAGCGCACGTTCAAGTGGAACAACGAGGAGTAACTGTTCCTTATGTGGAATAAAGACAAGGCGCGCCCTGATGTACAGCGTTTCGCCGGCAAGACCAGCCTGATTGCGGTAGGCGCCGAGCTGCATGGCGACCTGAGGTTTCAGGGCGCGGTACAGGTCGATGGTCAGGTCCATGGCAACTTGCTGGCCAGCGAAGGCATGGTGCGCATCAGTGTGCAGGGGCGGGTTGAAGGCGAGATCCGTGCGCCCCATGTAGTGATCGACGGCGAAGTCATTGGCGATGTGCACGCCAGTACTCACCTGGAGCTCGGTTCGCGTGCGCGCGTGCGCGGCAATCTTTACTACGCCCTGATGGAAATGGCCATGGGTGCACAAATCGAAGGGCGTCTGTGCCGCTTGCAAGACGAGGCGCGACCGTTGGAGCTGCCGCAACCGCAGGATGCTGCACAATAGTTGACCGCTTTTCTAGGGTAAGCGGATAATGCCGATCAGAATGCAGTATGGCGCTTAGCGCCGGGAGTTAATCAGCATGAGCGTCGAAACCTTCACCCCCAGTGCGATGCAATTTACGCAGGGGGCGGCGAACAAGGTGAAGAACTTGGTCGATGAAGAAGGCAACCCGCGGTTGAAGTTGCGCGTCTTCGTAACGGGAGGCGGCTGTTCCGGCTTCCAGTATGGTTTTACCTTCGATGAAGAAGTGGCCGAGGATGACACCATCATCGAACGCGAGGGTGTCAGCCTGGTGGTTGATCCGATGAGCTTCCAGTACCTGGCAGGTGCCGAAGTCGATTATCAGGAAGGGCTGGAAGGGTCGCGTTTTGTGATCAAGAACCCCAATGCAACCACCACCTGCGGTTGCGGTTCTTCGTTCTCGATCTGAATCTGGCTGTTCACTGCAACGCCGTGCCTTGTGCACGGTGTTGTCGTTTCTGGCTGTGGCTTTGCGTGGGTTTCAGGCGGGGTAGATCGCGCCGAGAATCCGCAGACCGCGTGCGCCTGTGACGCTGGGGCGGTTGCCCGGAATGCCTTCCAGGCAACAATGCGCCAGCCAGGCAAAGGCCATGGCTTCCACCCAGTCGGCGGGTACGCCCTGCGTATCGGTGCTGCTGACTTGGCATTGCGGCAGCAGTTGGGCCAGGCGCTGCATCAACCTGTGATTGTGCGCGCCACCGCCGCAGACCAACAGTCGCTCGGTGTTCTGCTGAGCGGCCTTGAGCGACGCGGTAATGCTGATTGCTGTTAGTTCCAGCAGGGTGGCCTGCACGTCCACTGCGGCCAATACCGGCAGGGTTTGCAGCTGCTGATCCAGCCAGGTTAGGTTGAACAGTTCACGGCCTGTGCTCTTCGGGCCTTCCGTCTGGAAGTAAGGGTTGCTCAGCAGCGTTTGCAGCAGTTGCGGCTGCATCTGGCCACTGGCTGCCCACGCGCCGTGCTGGTCATAGGCCGCGCCTTGATGGCGCTGTATCCAGGCATCCAGCAGCACGTTGCCCGGCCCGCAATCAAAGCCGTGCACCGGGCGCTCAGGCTCCAGCAGGCTGAGGTTGCTGAAGCCGCCAATGTTGAGAATCGCTTGAGGGCTGTCTGGGCGGGCAAACAACGCCTGATGAAAGGCCGGAACAAGTGGCGCGCCCTGACCACCTGCGGCCACATCACGGCGGCGAAAATCGCTGATCACGCTGATGCCAGTCAGTTCGGCCAGCAGTGCCGGATTACCGATCTGGATAGTGAACCCTCGCGCGGGCTCGTGGCGTACGGTTTGACCGTGGCTGCCGATTGCGCGAATACGTTCGGCGGCTATGTCGTGTTGGCTGAGTAGGTTCTTGATGCCCTGCGCCGCCAGATCAGCCCACTGTTGCTCGGCAATAGCCGCGCGGGCCAGTTCATCCGTGCCTGGGGCGCACAGGCTGAGCAGGTCGCTACGCAGCGCGTCGGGCATGGGCAGGTAGTGGGTGCCGAGCAGCTGGGTGCTCTCGGTTTGCTCAATCAGCGCGATGTCCAGCCCGTCGAGGCTGGTACCGGACATCACGCCCAAGTAGAGAGGCATGGTTCAGCGCTGATTGTTGAGGGCAAGCAGAGTGGACTTTTCTTTGTCCATTTGTGCCATCAGTGGTTTGCTCAGCTGCATGAAGCGTGCTTTCTCGCTGCTGGCAATAGGGTCGGCCATCGGCAGTTTCTGGCTCAGCGGGTCAACGTGCACGCCATTGACCTGGAACTCATAGTGCAGGTGCGGTCCGGTGGATAAGCCGGTGGTGCCGATATAGCCGATGATCTGGCCCTGCTTGACGTTGATGCCGTTGCGGATGCCTTTGGCAAAGCCGTTCATATGGGCGTACAGGGTGCGATAGCGCTGGCCGTGCTGGATGATCACCGCATTGCCATAACCGCCATGACGGCCGGCCAGGGTGATCCGGCCGTCGCCGGCGGCCTTGATCGGTGTGCCACGTGGCGCAGCGTAGTCCACACCTTTGTGGGCGCGAATTTTATTCAATACCGGGTGGCGTCGACCGGTCGAGAAGCGTGAGCTGATTCGAGCGAAATCCACCGGGGTGCGGATAAAGGCTTTGCGCATGCTCTCGCCATTGGCGTTGTAGTAGCTGCTGATGCCTTGCTTGTTTGTGTAGCGCACCGCAGTGTAGGTCTTGCCGCGGTTGGTGAAGCGTGCGGAGAGAATATTGCCGGTGCCGATCTGTTTGCCGTTGACCACTTTTTTCTCGTAGATCAACTCAAACTCGTCACCTTCGCGAATGTCCATGGCGAAATCGATGTCATAGCCGAATACGTTGGCCAGGTCCATGGTCAGGTTGTGTGATAAGCCGGCTCGCTTGGCCGATAGAAACAGTGAGCTGTTGATTACTCCATGGGTATAGGTGGTATGGATTTCAGGTTTCACCAGCTCGCGCTTGAAGTTGAAACCTTTCTCGCTCTTGGTTAAGGCAATGCTTTCCAGATCGCTAAGTTTGCTGTGCAGGCTTTCAAGCTGGCCTTCGGCGTTCAGATTGAACTCTAGGGCTTGACCTACCTTCAGGCGTGTCAGCTGCTTGGCTTCCTTGCTGCTGTTAAGCACGGCATGCAGGCTAGTGGCACTCAGGCCGACCTTGGCAAAAACCGTGGACAACGTATCGCCATTTTCAACGCGGACAACGCGGTGTAGCGGATCTGTTTCCTGAGTTTCTTCAGGTTGCTTTGCTTGTAGTTCTACTTCGTTTGTGTCCGCTGAACCTGCAGCGAATGGGGACTCGCTCGGGGTCATGCTCAGTGACTGTGTCGCTTCGGGGGCATTCTGCTGCTCGGAGTACTCAGCATTATGATCCAGATCCAGATTAATGAAGGTCTTCTTAGCTTCTACTTCGCGGGAGGGGAAAACCAGAAGTGCCAGGCTCAGCAGGGCGGCAACGCCACTGGCCGCCAGGATATGGCTTTTCGGATATAGCGGCGGCGCTTTAGTTGTAGAGGTCATAGGCGGCTTTTTGACTTTGGAAAAATGAAAAGAAAAAATAGATAAACGAAATGATGAATATGCAGTAACTGTATAAAATATAACCAAATCGCTGGCTAGGCAAGCTTGCTTGGCGCGTGATGATCTTAGCGTGTGTGAGTGGCGGGCAGAACTTGTGATTTGTCTGCGATCTTGTATGGTTGGTTCCCTTTTGAGTTGAGTGGTTGTGAGTGCAGTCATGAAGTCGGTTGAAGAGCAGTTAGCGCTGATCAAGCGTGGCGCGGAAGAAGTTCTGGTTGAGGCTGAGCTGATTGAGAAGCTCAAGCGCGGTCAGCCGCTGCGCATTAAAGCGGGCTTTGATCCGACCGCGCCTGATCTACATCTTGGGCATACGGTGCTTATTAATAAGCTGCGTCAGTTCCAGGACCTTGGTCATCAGGTGATTTTCCTGATTGGCGACTTTACCGGGATGATTGGTGACCCTAGCGGCAAGAGCGCGACTCGCCCGCCCTTGACTCGCGAGCAGGTGCTGGAAAATGCCGAGACCTATAAGAATCAAGTGTTCAAGATTTTGGATCCGGCAAAAACCGAAGTCGCATTCAACTCCACCTGGATGGATAAGATGGGGCCGGCTGACTTCATTCGCCTGACCTCTCAATACACCGTGGCACGTATGCTCGAGCGGGATGACTTCAGTAAGCGTTACTCAACCAATCAGCCGATTGCAATCCACGAGTTCCTTTATCCGCTGGTTCAGGGGTATGACTCCGTTGCGCTGCAGGCAGATGTTGAGCTGGGTGGTACTGATCAGAAATTTAATCTGCTGATGGGGCGCGAATTGCAGCGTTCGTATGGGCAGGCCTCGCAATGCATTGTCACCATGCCGCTGCTTGAAGGGCTGGATGGCGTCAAGAAGATGTCCAAGTCGCTGGGTAATTACATTGGTATCCAGGAGGCGCCAGGCATCATGTACAACAAGCTGGTCTCCATGCCGGATGCGTTGATGTGGCGTTATTTCGAGTTGCTCAGCTTTCGCTCCATGGACGAGATTGGCCAGTTCAAGCGTGATGTTGAGCAGGGCGCTAATCCGCGTGACATCAAAATCAAATTGGCCGAGGAAATCGTGGCGCGCTTCCATGGCGAGGAAGCTGCACTCAATGCTCATCGTTCAGCGGGTAATCGCATGAAAGAGGGTGAGCTGCCGGAAGATCTGCCAGAAATCGAGGTTCTATCTACCGAAGACATGCCTATCGCAGCATTGCTCAACAAAGCTGGTCTGGTGAAAAACGCAGCGATGGCTCGCGATCTGTTAGGTGCCGGCAGTGTGCGTGTCGATGGTGAGGTTGTAGATCGTGCCTTTATATATAAGCTAGGTGCGGTGCACGTTTGCCAAGCTGGCAAGAAAGCCTTTGCGCGCATTGCGCTCAAGGCGGAGTAGCCTATCCGCTGACTGTTGCGCGGTGTTTTCGACAAAGCCGTTGAAGCGCAAGCTTCAACGGCTTTGTCGTATCTGCAGGCGGTGCAGTGTCTGGTTCTATTCGCAGTGGTCGCCGTGTCGGCGAAACAAATATGAAACAATCAGTTGACCTCAGGGTTTGAGTCCCTATAATGCGCAGCTCTTAAGGCACATGCGGCTCCTTAAACTTCTTATAAAACAAGAAGTTAGATTTAAATAAGGGGTTGCAAAGCAGCGAAAGCTGCGTAGAATGCGCCTTCTCTTCAGGGGTGATGTTTGAGTCTGAAGGGTTCGGTCGAGGTGATCGGAAGCGGTAGAAGAGGGTGTTGACAGTGGTTTTAAACGCTGTAGAATTCGCCTCCCGCTGACGAGAAGCTAGGTGTTGATCGAAAGCGCAAGTGGTTGAGATTGAAAAGAAATTTTCGAAATCGCTTGACGGAGAATGAGGCTGCTGTAGA
>NZ_QAIG01000007.1:185073-256710 GCF_003060885.1 Pseudomonas sp. HMWF032 | reverse complement strand
GGAATAAAAAAATGTGAAGTCTGGATAGTCGCTCCAGCTCTTGCCGTATAGGATTTTCGTAACATTATCCCAGTCAACTTTCATACGGGTGCCTAACGATTAAGCTAAGGGGCGGGCTTTAGCCCGTCCCAGCGAACGAAGTGAGCGATTTGAGCGCATTGTTATGCAATTTTACCACGGGATTTGGCTAGCTCTTTTGCATAGTTATCGTTAATTAACCAGGCAATTTCTGAAATGTAAATCGGTAAAATCAGGATGGTCGCTGACAAGGCAGATGTCTTAATTATTTCCAGTAATGAGCCTGAAATAAGCCAGGCTGAATATAAACAGCAAATTATTATAAAAACCAGAAAATAAGAATTTGCTCTGGCGATCTGGTAGTTAACCAGGCTTTGATTTCGGCGTATGTTCTTGATTTTTCTTTGGCGCCTAGCAATAAGATTGCGTAGTGATTTTTTAATTATCTTTGGCGTGTGTGTGAAAATTTTCGCTAATAGCAGAGCCATGACAGTTGAAGCGATAATGCTAAACCACCACGATGAGTCGGAGAGATTGTTGAGAATTGCATCCATGCAGGATTTCCTTAAAGTGCATAACGTTTGGTTAAGGGGCGGGCTTTAGCCCGTCCCAGCGAGCACAGCGAGCGATTTGAACCAATTGTTAGACGCTCGGATGTACGCATAATTTGAAGCACCACATTCCTGCTTGTAACGCGTTGCGCGAAATACTTGGCGAAACGCGATAAATCCAATGTTTCGATGTTGCCGGCGAACCGCAATTTAGACGTGCCCCGATGGTGGCGGCGATGGTTCAGTAAACACAAAAATTGAAACTGTGTGAAGCCTAAAGCATTGGAGCGATATTGCTGATGTACGCGATTAGAAACCAAACAAGCTGAAAGCGATTGGCTAACGTTTGGTTAAGGGGCGGGCTTTAGCCCGTCCCAGCGAGCACAGCGAGCGATTTGAACCAATTGTTAGACGCTCGGATGTACGCATAAATTGAAGCACCGCATTCCTGCTTGTAACGCGTTACGCGATAAACCTGGCGAAACGCGATAAATCCTATGTTTCGATGTTGCTGGCGAACCGCAATTTAGACGTGCCACCGATGGTGGCGGCGATGGTTCAGTAAACACAATTTTCGAAATTGTGTGAAGCCTAAAGCAGTGGAGCGATATTGCGGATGTACGCGATTAAAAACCAAACAAGCTGAAAGCGATTGGCTAACTATAAATAGACACCAATTGGTGTCGTGACGTGTTTTGGGATTTGGTGGATAACATTCTTGTTCGGTCCGGTGGTGCCGTCTAGGCTGAGGGTTGCTGCTAGGAATTGGCTGAAAGGGGAGTTATCCACCATGGATGGAAAGCCACGCTTGCTTGATCAGGTTCGTGAGCAGATTCGTCTGAAACACTACTCGATTCGTACGGAACACGTCTATTGCGAATGGGTAAAGCGCTTTATTCGCTTTAACAGTTATCGGCATCCGCAAGAAATGGGTGCGGTAGAGGTGGAGGCATTTCTATCAGATTTGGCACTACGGAAGAATGTCTCGGCCTCAACGCAAAATCAGGCGCTTGCGGCGTTGCTGTTTCTTTACAAACAGGTCCTTAAGCTGGATTTACCCTGGTTAGGTGATGTGGTGCGGGCAAAGAAGCCAAGCCGTTTACCGGTTGTGTTGAGTGTTTCCGAGGTGCAGCAAATATTGGGCAATTTAGAGGGCGAGGTTGGGTTGGCTGCGCATCTGCTTTATGGTTCCGGTATGCGCTTGATGGAAGTAATGCGTTTGCGAGTAAAAGATGTCGACTTTCCGCGCGGTGAAATTTTGGTCCGCGATGGCAAGGGTATGAAGGATCGGGTGACGGTGTTGCCGCGTCGCCTGGTTGAGCCGCTCAAGCAGCACCTGGCGTTGGTCAGGGCGCGTCATAACGCTGAGCTGAAAATGGGGCGTGGTGATGTTTATCTGCCTTTTGCTTTGGAGCGTAAGTATCCGAATGGTCCGTGGGAGTGGGGGTGGCAGTATGTATTTCCGGCCCCGGGACTTTCGGTTGATCCGCGCAGTGGCAAATCGCGTCGGCATCATTTGGACGAGAAGCGCGTGCAACGCGCGTTCAAGTTTGCATTGAGGCGCAGCGGTATTGTGAAGCTGGCAACGCCGCATACGTTACGGCATTCCTTTGCTACGCATTTGTTGGAATCTGGCCAGGATATTCGCACAGTGCAGGAGTTGCTGGGCCACTCCGATGTGAAAACGACCATGATCTATACCCATGTGCTCAATCGTGGTGGGCTTGCGGTGTTGAGTCCGCTGGATAGGGTCTGAGTTGAGCCGAGTGTGTGGGGGTTAGGTTTATTCCGTGCATTGGCTGCGTTAAAATTTTGGCGCTATTTATGTGACGCCCGGCCTTGGCTGGGCGTCATGCTGTCAGTCCGGGTTAAGCCTGGCGCTTGATTCCTTTCTATCTTTCCGCCGAGCCCTCGGTGGTTCTGTCCAGACGCGCTGCAACAACAATAACTCCAGCTGCTGATTTGGCTTTTGATACGTACGTTGGAGATATGCCGTTTATGAATACCTGGTTTGCCAATATCAGCGTAACCCGCAAGTTGCTGATAGGTTTTGGTGTTGTGCTGGCGATGACGGTGCTGATGGCCTGGACGGGCTGGAGTGGTTTGGGCAGCGTGATTCAGCGCGCCAATTGGATGAGCGACATCACTTACCTGAACAGCAGTCTCACTAACCTGCGCATTGCCCGTTTGCAGTACATGATTGCCAACGGTGATTTGCCTACGGCCGAGCGTTTGCAGTCGACCCTGAGTACTTATATCGCCAAGCAGGAGGCATTGCAGGCGTCGTTCAAGAACCCGGTCAATTTGGCATTACTCAAGCAGCAGGGTGCCATTAACGATGATTATCAAGTTTCCCTGAATGCCATGAAAGCGGCCTACAAAGACGTCAGTGCTGCCAATGCCATGTTGGCGCGTACGGCAGATGAGGCTGTTGAACAGATTCGCCAGATCATGGCCGGGGTGGTGCAGTTGCCAGAGTTTGATCCGCAGCGTTTTGTTCAGTATCAGGCGATCACTGATAGCCGTGCGGAGCTGCTGCAGGTTCAGCATCTGGTCAGTCTTTACAGTGATAATGCGAATCCCGGTAATGAGTCGGCAATGATTCAGGGGGTTGAGGCGATCATGGCTGGGCTGGCGGATCTGGATCGGGCATTTGCCGGGTCGCAGCAGGCCGCTGTATTGCAGATTGAGCGTACGCTGGCGCAATACCGGGACGCGGTGTTGGCGCTGCGTAATGCCACGCAGGCCATTGCGCGTACGCGTCAGGAAATGACCGTGCAGGGCGCTGAAATTGTCAAAATCAGCGATGAGCTATACAGCTTTCAGCTTGATCGCCTGGCCGTCGAGAGTGCGGCGGCGCGCTACCTGCAGTTGGCGGCTACTGCGTTGGCCTTGTTACTTGGTCTGCTGGCGGCTTGGTTGATCACACGGCAAATCATTCGTCCGCTGCGTGCAACCTTGTCGGAAGTCGAGCGCATTGCCAGTGGCGATCTGACGCCGGGTTCTGTTGTGGTGCGTCAGGATGAGCTGGGTGTGCTGCAGCAGGGTGTGCAGCGCATGGGCAGCACCTTGCGTGAGTTGATTGGCGGGATTCGCGATGGGGTCAGCCAGATCAGCAGTGCTGCCGAAGAACTGTCCGCCGTAACCGCGCAGACCAGTGCGGGGGCCAACAACCAGAAAAGTGAAACCGATCAAGTGGCCACTGCCATGCACGAAATGTCCGCCACGGTGCAGGAGGTTGCGCGCAATGCCGAGCAGGCGTCTCGCGCGGCCACTGACGCTGATATTGAAGCGCGCAATGGCGACAAGGTGGTGGCGCAGGCCATTGCTCAGATTGAGCGTCTGGCTGATGAGGTCGGGCGCTCTACGGGTGCCATGAGTGCCCTGCAGCAAGAAAGTCAGAAGATTGGCAGTGTCATGGATGTCATCAAGGCTGTGGCGGAGCAGACGAACCTGCTGGCACTCAACGCGGCTATTGAGGCGGCGCGAGCGGGTGAAGCGGGTCGAGGTTTTGCGGTGGTCGCAGATGAGGTGCGTGGTTTGGCGCAACGCACACAGAAGTCCACTGAGGAGATCGAGGGCTTGGTTGCTGGGCTGCAGAATGGTACGCAGCAGGTGGCCAGCATCATGTTGAGCAGCCGTACCCTGACGGACAGCAGTGTTGAGTTGACTCGTCGCGCGGGTGATTCGCTGGAAAGCATTACCCGTACAGTGTCGAATATTCAGTCGATGAATCAGCAGATTGCGGCGGCGGCTGAGCAGCAAAGTGCGGTGGCTGAAGAGATCAGTCGCAGCATTATCAGCGTGCGGGATGTGTCTGAGCAGACGGCGTGTGCCAGTGATGAGACCGCTCGTGCCAGTGTTGAGTTGGCGCGTTTGGGTAACCAATTGCAGATGATGGTGAGCCGTTTCCGTGTGTAGCCGTTGATGAGCTAGCCGTTGAATGAAAACGCCCCGCAATGCGGGGCGTTTTTGTGAGGTGGGCCAATATCGGTTGGATTAGACCCGCTCGGCCCACATGTCGTATTCGTCGGCATCGACGATGCGCACGCGGACTTTTTCGCCCGGCGTGAGATTGGTGCTGGCGATAAACACGCTGCCGTCGATTTCCGGGGCGTCGGCATAGCAGCGGGCGACTGCACCTTGGTCGTCGACTTCATCAATCAGCACGTCCATTTCCTTGCCGACCTTGAGTTGCAGGCGGGCGGTGCTGATGGCTTGCTGGTGGGCCATGAAACGGTCCCAGCGATCCTGTTTGACGTCATCGGGTACCGGGTTGTCGAGCAGGTTGGCCGGCGCGCCCTCTACCGGCGAGTACTGGAAGCAGCCTACGCGGTCGAGTTGGGCTTCGCTCAGCCAGTCGAGCAGGTATTGGAAGTCTTCTTCGGTTTCGCCGGGGAAGCCGACAATAAAGGTCGAGCGAATGGTCAGTTCCGGGCAGATTTCGCGCCAGGCTTTGATACGCGCCAGGGTTTTGTCTTCAAAGGCCGGGCGCTTCATGGCCTTGAGCACTTTCGGGCTGGCGTGCTGGAAGGGGATGTCCAGGTACGGCAGGATCTTGCCGGCGGCCATCAGTGGGATCAGCTCGTCGACGTGCGGGTAGGGGTAAACATAGTGCAGGCGCACCCACACGCCCATGCTGGAGAGCGCCTCACACAGTTCGGTCATGCGGGTTTTCACCGGCTGGCCGTTCCAGAAGTCGGTCTTGTACTTCATGTCCACGCCGTAGGCGCTGGTGTCCTGAGAAATCACCAGCAATTCTTTGACGCCGGCTTTGACCAGGCGCTCGGCTTCGCTGAGCACTTCGCCAACCGGGCGGCTGACCAGCTTGCCGCGCATCGACGGGATGATGCAGAAGCTGCAGCTGTGGTTGCAGCCTTCGGAAATCTTCAGGTAGGCGTAGTGGCGCGGGGTGAGTTTGATGCCCTGGGGTGGCACCAGGTCGATCAGCGGGTTGTGATCCTGGCGCGGTGGTACGACTTCATGCACGGCGTTGACCACTTGCTCATACTGCTGCGGGCCGGTCACCGAGAGCACGCTGGGGTGTACGTCGCGGATGCTGCCTTCTTCGACGCCCATACAGCCGGTGACAATCACCTTGCCGTTTTCCTTGATCGCTTCGCCGATCACTTCCAGGGACTCAGCTTTGGCACTGTCAATAAAGCCGCAGGTGTTGACCACCACAACGTCGGCATCTTGGTAGGTCGGCACGACCTCGTAGCCTTCCATGCGCAACTGGGTGAGGATGCGCTCGGAGTCCACCAGGGCCTTGGGGCAGCCAAGTGATACAAAGCCGACTTTCGGCGTGGCGGGGGTGGACATGGCGTTAACCTCGGGCGTGTACGGATGGATGCTGGGCGCTGGGCGCGCCTCTGATCAAAAAGTGCGCAATTCTAGCGGTGGCGCTGGCAATTGACCAGCGCTGAGCGTCGCCTTGATGGAGTCGGTTGTGGGGCTGAGTCAGGGCTGCTTGCTAGGCAGGATGCGCGTCAAGGTGTTGTCGCGCACGACAAAATGGTGGAGCAACCCAGCGGCGGCGTGCAGGCCGATCAGCCAGTATCCGGCGCTGCCGGCCAGTTCATGCCATTCCTTTATCGTGCCAGCCAGGTCCGGGTTTTTGCCGACCAGGGGTGGCAACTCCAGGCCAAAGAATGGGATGGGTTTGCCGGCTGCGCTGAGGATCAACCAGCCGGCCAGCGGTGCGCCGATCATCAGGCCGTAGAGTGCCAGGTGCATCAGTTTTGCCGGGATGGCTTGCCAGCTGGGCAGTGCGGGTTGGATTGTCGGTGTTGGGGCGATTGTACGGGCCAGCAGGCGCAGCCAGACCAGGGCGAAGACAGCGAGGCCGAGCATGAAGTGCCACTGCTTGAGCAGTTCGCGAGTATCGCTGCCTTTGGGGAAATTGCCTTTGAGTTCGATGCAGGCGTAGACGCCAGCAATCAGAATCAGCATCAGCCAATGCAAGGCGATGGACAGGCTGCCGTAACGTGATTCGGTATTTTTCCAAGACATGGTGGTGTGGGCTCCGGGGCGGTAAGTGAGGATCGGCTCCAGTTTAGACAGGCTGGCCGAAAGCCTTGTTGCGCCTGATCACTTAAATCACGCACAAACAAAAAGGCCACTCGATTGAGTGGCCTTTTTGAGTATCTGGTTGCGGGAGCTGGATTTGAACCAACGACCTTCGGGTTATGAGCCCGACGAGCTACCAGACTGCTCCATCCCGCGCCGGCCATTCTATATGGAAATCGCGTGCTGTCAACAAAATAGTGTTTTTAATCAAATGCTTAGCTTGTTTACTTGGTGGAAACAAAAAAGGCCACTCGATTGAGTGGCCTTTTTGAGTATCTGGTTGCGGGAGCCGGATTTGAACCGACGACCTTCGGGTTATGAGCCCGACGAGCTACCAGACTGCTCCATCCCGCGCCGGCTATTCTATACATCAATGGTCTTTTGTCAATTGATTAGTGGCGTTTAATCAATAACTTAAATAGCTGTGCTGCGGAAACAAAAAGGCCACTCGATTGAGTGGCCTTTTTGAGTATCTGGTTGCGGGAGCTGGATTTGAACCAACGACCTTCGGGTTATGAGCCCGACGAGCTACCAGACTGCTCCATCCCGCGGCGGCAATTCTAGCGGCAAAAAGTTTTGTGTCAACCTAAAATTTCATGGAAGTCTTTTTTATTCAGTCGCTTAGCCTGGTAGCCCCCGCTGGGGTTTAGAGCGAACCTGCTTGCTAGCCTGGCGCGTTTATCGGCGTAGCCCACAACCTAGAGGTTGGGCTAGAGTCCGTGGCCATTGAAGAGGAGTGACACCATGAGTAGTGAATGCAACAGCTGTGGTGCCCAGGTGCCAACCGGTGACAAGACCTGTCCCGGTTGCGGGGCGGCTGTGGCGCCCAAGACCAAGCTGGTACCCCTTGCGGCTTTTATGTTGATTGTCATCCTGATCATTCAGTCCTACATCAGTAAGCCGGATGAAAGCGCGCCGCAGGCAAAACCTGCGGCGCCAGTCAGTGCGGCTGAACAGTAAGCGGCAGCTGATTGGGCGATGAACAGCCGCAAGATTATTCACGTCGATTGCGATTGTTTTTACGCGGCAATCGAGATGCGCGATGACCCGAGCCTGGCCGCTAAACCGCTGGCGGTAGGCGGCTCGGCTGAACGGCGTGGGGTGATTGCAACCTGTAACTATGAGGCGCGTAGTTATGGTGTGCGCTCGGCGATGCCCTCTGGGCAGGCACTGAAGTTGTGTCCTGACCTGGTAATCGTCAAGCCGCGGATGGATGCCTATAAGGCGGTGTCGCGAGAAATTCAGGCGATCTTTCGCGATTACACCGAGCTGATCGAGCCCCTGTCGCTGGATGAGGCTTATCTTGATGTCAGCGACAGTCCGCATTTTGCGGGTAGCGCCACGCGCATCGCTCAGGATATTCGCCGGCGGGTTTCGCAGGAGCTGCATATCACCGTTTCAGCGGGCGTGGCGCCTAACAAGTTTCTCGCCAAGATCGCCAGCGACTGGAGAAAACCTAACGGCCTGTTTGTGATTACTCCAGATCAGGTTGAGGATTTTGTGGCCGGCCTGCCCGTGACTAAATTGCATGGTGTGGGCAAGGTCACGGCTGACAAGCTTGGACGGTTGGGCATTCGTACCTGCAGCGACCTGCGCGAGTGGAACAAGCTGGCGTTGGTCAAGGAGTTCGGCAGCTTTGGCGAGCGGCTGTGGGGGTTGGCGCGTGGTATTGATGAGCGCGTGGTACATAACGACAGTCGGCGCCAGTCGGTCAGTGTGGAGAACACCTTCGATAAGGATCTGCCAGATCTGACGGCGTGCCTGCAGCAACTTCCCGCACTGCTGGAACAGTTGGCGACTCGTATGCTGCGGCTGGATGAGAGCTATCGTCCTGACAAGCCCTTCGTCAAGATCAAGTTCCACGACTTTAGCCAAACCACGCTGGAGCAGGCTGGAGCCAGCCGAGACTTGCCCAGTTACACGCGCTTGCTAAGCGCAGCGTTTGCCCGCGGTAACAAACCTGTGCGTCTTCTGGGGGTTGGCGTGCGTTTGCACGATTGGCGTGGCAGGCATGAGCAATTGGACTTGTTTACGTCTGATTTAACCTAAGGTTGAACTTTGTTTTGAGCCATATGCCGTAGGTACGCGAGCAATGCCCCGAGCTGTTCGTCGCTCAGCAACTCGGTCGTGAAGCCCGGCATCTGGCCTTGTGGCCAGCGGCGCAGGCTCTGGGGGTTGCGGATATAGCGGGTGAGAAAGTCGCCGCTGAAATACTCCGTTGGGTTGTGCGGAATATTCAGATCCGGGCCGAATTGTGAGTCTCCGGCGCCATTCAGGCGATGACAGGCCATGCAATTTTTCTGGTACTGGGCAAAACCGTCTTGCACCGCCGGACTGGCGTCTGCCGCCGGCAGCAGTTGTGGGAAGCGTTGCGTCACCGGGGCGAGTTTGCGGATGCTGACGAGTTGAAACGGCCATTGTTCGGGACCGATCTGGCTGGCGGCTGGGTTTTGCCAAACCAGGTAGAAAGGTCCGGCGCTGGGTTTGCCGTTACCCAGTGCAGGCCAGGGGTGCGCCGGGTCTTCGATGGCCAGCCAGGCCTGGCTGCCGGTTTGGCTGAGCGCAGGAGCGGCAGACAGTTCGGCAGCAAAGCCGTCGCTGGCCACCAGCTGCAGGTGATCACTGGGCCGTAAGCCGTTCAGCAGCGCGGCCAAGGGTACGGCGCGGTAGTGCATGCTGCGTTTGTAGCTGACGTCGTCGCGGATCTCGATGTTTTGCGCCTTTGGGTGGGTGAGCAACTGGGCGCTGCTCAGACGCTGGCTGCCGTTGCCCAGCTCCAGGGTCAGCTCGGCTGCAGTCAGGTCAGAGAGGGTTAAGTAGCCGAGCAGGGCCATACAGAGTGCACGCGTCTTCAATCCTGTGCTTCCAGGGCGAGTTTCAGTTCGTCATAGCCGCCAGCGTTGATCAGGTTGCTATAACCCATGGCGCGCAGGCTTTGCTCGGCAATGCTGGAGCGGCGACCGCTGCGGCAATACAGCACGATTGGGGTGTCCTTGTCCGGGGCAAGAGCGCTGATGCGGCTGGCGATCTGCTCATGGTCGATTGGCTCTGCGCCAGGCAATGCGCCTGCAGCGAACTCTTCAGCGGTACGCACATCGATCAGCACGCTTTCCGGTGATTGCAGGGCGACAACGGCGGCGCTGAGTTCGGCTTCGCCGGCCAGCAGTGGCAGGCTAAGCAGCAGACCGACGGTGGCAAGTAGGGTGCGCATGGTGGGCTCCTTGAAGTGATTGCAAATCACCCTAGCACAGGCCCTTGCGTGCGCGCTGCTGGCAAACGCGCTGCCGCTGCCGGCGCGCGCTACGGTGGCCGGCAGAGCAGGGTTTCAGGGGCTGGACGCGAACCATTTGTGGGGAATGGAGCCGCAGCAGGATTCAGGGTTAGCTGACCAGTCGGGTCAGGTTGGGAAGGATCAGGATCAGTGTGGTGGCAAAAACGATCATGCCTGCCTGGCGCATCTTCACGGGATTGAACATGGCGATTGGCCTTGTTGTTTTTTGCGGCGAGGTCGTCGCGCTCCTGCGTACTACGCGGATGCGGCGCCCCGTCTCATGTTGTTCATTCAAGCCGTCCCGGCAAAACCCGGCGACGACGCCTAAAGTGGTCAACCAGCGGAGTAAGTGCCAGTGGCCTGATTCAACTGTAGGGCTGGCTCAGTAGCGACAATAGACGCCTTGATTACTAAGAAAGGCAGGCTAGTTGCCGGTGGTTATGAAGCGCGACCGGTCAGCGATAAACAGCCCTTGAGCTAGACGGGCTTATACGCACTCACCCAGCGTTCGACCGTTTATCTGAGCTGAGCGGTCAATAGGCCTGAGCACTTCGGTCATTGAGCCTGTTCCGGTGCGGCGTATGGTAGGCCCACTCAACAAAAACAGGCGCGGGCCTCACCTGCGCCATCAGCCACCCTCCATTGGAGGTCTGAGGACGCCATGACCGAAGCATATATTTTCGATGCCGTGCGCACGCCCCGCGGCAAGGGCAAGAAGGACGGCGCGTTGTACAGCGTCAAACCGGTCGACCTGATCGCCGGCCTGCTCAAGGCTTTGCAGGCGCGCAATAATCTGGACACCAGCCAGGTCGATGACATCGTGCTCGGCTGCGTGACGCCGGTGGGTGATCAGGGCGCGGACATTGCCAAAACGGCCGCCATGGTCGCCGATTGGGATGTCAGCGTGTCGGGTGTGCAACTCAATCGTTTCTGCGCTTCGGGTCTGGAAGCGGTGAACATCGGCGCGATGAAGGTGCGTTCCGGTTTCGAGGACCTGGTGGTGGTCGGTGGCGTCGAATCGATGTCGCGCATTCCCATGGGCTCCGACGGCGGTGCCTGGGTGATGGACCCAGCGACCAACATGCACACCCATTTCACTCCGCAAGGTATCGGTGCCGATCTGATCGCCACCCTTGAAGGTTTTAGCCGCACCGACGTCGACAGCTTTGCCCTGCGTTCCCAGCAAAAAGCTGCCCGCGCCAGCAAAGACGGCTCGTTCAGCAAATCGCTGATTCCGGTGGCCGACCAGAACGGCATCGTCCTGCTCGATCACGACGAATTTATCCGTAGTGAATCCACCCTCGAAGGCCTGGGCAAGCTCAAACCAAGCTTCGAGATGATGGGGCAGATGGGCTTCGACAGCACCGCGCTGCGCGTTTACAGCCATGTTGAACAAATCAACCATGTGCACACCCCGGGCAACAGCTCGGGCATTGTCGATGGTTCGGCTCTGATGCTGATCGGCTCCGAGTCCAAAGGCAAAGAACTGGGCTTGAAGCCGCGCGCGCGCATCGTCGCCACGGCGGTAACCAGCACCGACCCGACCATCATGCTCACCGGCCCGGCACCGGCCACACGCAAGGCACTGGCCAAGGCTGGGCTGAACGTCAATGACATCGACCTGTTCGAGGTCAACGAGGCGTTCGCCTCGGTGGTGATGAAATTTATGAAGGACATGGGCGTCAGCGAGGACAAGGTCAACGTCAATGGCGGCTCCATCGCCATGGGCCACCCGCTGGGTGCAACCGGCTGCGCCATCCTCGGCACCCTGATTGATGAGCTGGAGAAGCGCCAGTTGCGCTATGGCCTGGCCACCCTGTGCGTAGGTGGTGGCATGGGCATCGCCACCATTATTGAGCGAGTTTGACGTTTTGTAGGGTGGATGACGCAAAGCTCATCCACCGCGCAGCCGATGGGTGGAAACCTGTGTGGGTTTTCCACCCTACGAGGCTCCCACCGATATTTGGGAAGTGAATAGAAATGACTGACGCCATCCGTTACGAAAAAGGTCAGGACAATATCGTCGTTCTGACCATGGACATGCCCGGCCAGAGCGCCAACACCATGAACGCGGTATACCGCGAAGCCATGGGCAAGACCGTCGACCGCCTGGAAGCCGAGAAGGATTCCATCGCCGGGGTTATCCTCACCTCCGCGAAGAAAACCTTCTTCGCGGGCGGCGACCTCAATGAACTGATCAAGGTCACCAAGGCCGACGCGCCGGCTTTCTACCAGATGATCCTCAATATCAAAGGCCAGCTGCGCCGCTTGGAATGCCTCGGCAAACCGGTGGTCGCCGCCATTAATGGCGCGGCTTTGGGTGGCGGCTGGGAAATTGCTCTGGCCTGCCACCACCGTATCGCCCTGAATAATTCCAGCATCCAGCTCGGTTTGCCGGAAGTGACCCTCGGCCTGCTGCCGGGCGGCGGCGGTGTGGTGCGCATGGTGCGCATCCTCGGTTTGGAAAAAGCCCTGCCGTACCTGGCCGAAGGCAAGAAGGTACGCCCTGATGCGGCGCTCAAGGCGGGTCTGATCCATGAGCTGGCCAGTGATAGCGACGACCTGCTGGCCAAGGCGCGCGCCTTTATTGCCGCCAACCCGACGGCTGTGCAGCCGTGGGACGTGAAAGGCTACAAGATTCCCGGTGGCACGCCTTCCAGCCCGAACGTGGCGCAAATGCTGGCCATTGCGCCGAGTGTGCTGCGTGACAAAACCAAGGGTTGCTTCCCCGCACCGGAGAAGATCATGTGCGCCGCCGTCGAGGGCGCGCAGGTCGACTTTGACACCGCGCAGATCATCGAGGCGCGCTACTTCACCGAACTGACCACCGGGCAAGTGGCGAAGAATATGATTGGCACCTTCTGGTTCCAGCTCAATGAAATCAATGCAGGCGGCTCCCGCCCGCAGGGCTTCGAGCCTTACGTGACCAAGAAAGTCGGCGTGCTCGGTGCCGGCATGATGGGTGCAGGCATTGCCTATGTGTCGGCGGTGGCGGGCATCGAGGTGGTGCTCAAGGACATTTCCATCGAGGCCGCTGAGAAGGGCAAGAGCTACTCGGCCAAACTGCTGGAGAAGAAAGTCGGCCGTGGCCAGATGAGCGCCGAGAAGCGCGATGGCATCCTGGCACGGATTAAACCCACCGTCAGTGACGCTGATTTTGAAGGCTGCGACCTGATTATCGAAGCCGTGTTCGAGGACCGTGACCTCAAGGCCAACGTCACCGCGGCAGCCGAGCGTGCGGCGCTGGCGGATGCGGTGATCGCTTCCAACACCTCGACCTTGCCGATCACCGGTCTGGCCACCGCCGTGCAGAAGCAGGACAAGTTTATCGGCCTGCATTTCTTCAGCCCGGTGGACAAGATGCCGTTGGTGGAAATCATCAAAGGCGAGCACACCAGCGATGAGACCATGGCGCGTGGTTTCGACTACGTCATGCAGATCAAGAAGACCCCGATCGTGGTCAACGACAGCCGTGGTTTCTTCACCTCGCGCGTGTTCGGTACCTTTACCAACGAAGGCCTGGCCATGCTCGGTGAGGGCGTGAGCGCGGCGATGATCGAGAACGAAGCGCGCAAGGCCGGCATGCCGGTGGGCCCGCTGGCGATCAGCGACGAAGTGTCGATGAGCCTGATGAACCATATCCGCCAGCAGACCCTCAAGGATCTGGCAGCTGAGGGTAAATCCATCCCTGAGCACCCGGCATTTGCCGTGATCGACATGATGCTCAACGAATACAAACGGCCGGGCAAAGCGGCGGGTGCGGGCTTCTACGATTACCCGGCGGCCGGCGCTCCGGCGGGTGGCAAGAAGCACCTGTGGCCGGAGCTGAAAGCGCGCTTTGAAAAAGCCGAGGCGCAGATTTCACAGGAGGACGTACGTGATCGCATCCTGTTTATCCAGGCCATCGAAACCGTGCGTTGTGTGGAGGAGGATGTGCTCAAGTCGGTGGCCGATGCCAACATCGGTTCGATTTTCGGCATCGGCTTTGCCGCCTGGACCGGTGGGGCGTTGCAGTTTATTAACCAGTACGGGGTGAAGGACTTTGTCGCCCGCGCTCAGTACCTGGCTGAGCAGTATGGCGAGCGCTTCCTGCCACCGGCACTGTTGCTGGAAAAAGCAGCGAAGAACCAGCAGTTCTAAGCTGACATCAGGTCACATCAAAGCCAGCTCAATGAGCTGGCTTTTTTGTATCTGCGCATGGCCAGTTCAGATTGGCTTGTTTAGGCTGTTGTTTTACTCAGGAGTTTTGCATGAAACAGGTCTGGATCGTCGTACTTCTGCTTGGGTTTATGGGCCAGGCCGAGGCAGTCGAGGATAGGGTCTACCTGGTCGCCCTGGCTAACCTAGGTGGCTCTAATCTGGCGCAAGTAGTCTTTCTCCATGAACCGCAGATCACTCAGCTTGAGGGCTGTGAAGAAGCGCGTTTGCAGGGGATTCGCGAGCGCGACTGGTCGCGTTATCACCACATTTTCATGAGCCACCGCATGAAAGGCTACACGGTGCAGATGCAGTACCGTTGCGTGACCAGTGAGCAATCCATTGACGGCTGGTACGACAAGGCGAGGTATGACTATGCCTATCTGGTCGAAATCGAGGCGACAGCGCGCATGCGCTTGCGTCAAAGCGCCAGCCTGGCGCAATGCGGTACTGCGCTTCAGGCGCTGCCGGTGGCTAAGCGCCAGCAGTCCTACTGCGCCATGGCCAACCAGAAGTTGCTGGCCGTTCCATAACCTGAGTCATAACGGAGCGGTTTAACCGCTCAAGGAGCCTATGTGCAGTGTCTGAAAGGTTTTGCATGTGTACTGGTCGGGGTGTTGGCGTCACCAGCCTGGGCCGATGACTGCGCCAATGCCATGGATCAACTCACCCTTAACCAGTGCGCGGCGGCGGACTACGCTGCACAGGACAAACGCCTGAATCAGCTCTACGGCGATTATCGCAAGCGTCTGGATGATGGGCAGAAGCAGCAACTCAAGGACGTGCAACTGGCCTGGATCAAATTCCGCGATCTGGCTTGCGCGTTCGAGTCAGCGTCGGTGGAGGGCGGCTCCGCCTATCCGATGGTGCTTAATGGTTGCCTGACGCAAAAGACCGCCGCGCGGGTCAAGGAGCTGGAACAGCTGGCCGTCTGTGAAGAGGGCGACCTCAGCTGCCCGATGCCAGCGCAATAGCGCGTCTGAGTGATTTTCAGCACACCTGACGGCCGCAAACCAGTTGCTGGATGGCCTGGCGTTCGCTCAGCTGGGTAGGCATGCGCAGGGTGGTCAGGCCACCGTCGCCCAACTGAATGGCCAGCTCGGACTCGAAGTGGATGCCACTGCTGTCGACTATGGCGTAGGTCACGCCATAGACGTTCTGGTTACTCAGTGTTTGGGCGATGCTCATGGCGATTCTCCGGAAGCGAATGGCGCTGTTATTGGGCGGCGCGTTTTTGTGCGTTCAATGCCTGTTGCGCCTGACGAATGCTGCTGGCGCTTTGGGTGCTGTTGAAGGCTGAGGCGGCCAGCAGGCTGGCGATGGCGGAGAAACTGGTCATGGGGGTGTCCTCTTCTGTGGGGGGGCGCAGTGCCCGATGGCCAGATCATCGGCCTGTGCCGTTATCGACAGAAGTGAATGGTGCTTATGGTGACTATCGAGGGCGCTGATGGTCCGTACACCGGGTTGTTACAGCGGCCGCAGAAGCTGCGGGTAATTGGTCGGGTTAGTCCCAGAACTATTGCCATGCAGGCTGGCAGCAGGCACGCTTGCGCGCTGGAAAAACAACCCTCCTGCGCCCTAGGTAACCGCCCATATGCCGCTGCAGATCTGCATCCTGGAAACCGATGTTCTTCGCCCTGAGTTGGTCGATCAATACGACAGTTATGGTCGTATGTTCGAGCAATTGTTCGCCCGTCAGCCGATTGCTGCCGAGTTCAAGGTGTACAACGTGATGGAGGGGCACTACCCGCCGGACAGCGAGCGCTACGATGCGTATCTGGTGACGGGCAGCAAGGCAGATTCCTTTGGTAGCGACGCCTGGATCCAGACGTTGAAAACCTACCTGCTGGAGCGTTATGCCCGTGGCGACAAGCTATTGGGGGTGTGTTTCGGTCATCAGCTATTGGCGCTGTTGCTGGGCGGCAAAGCCGAGCGTGCCGTGCAAGGCTGGGGTGTGGGTATCCATCAGTACCGTATGGAGAACAGACCGGCCTGGATGAGCCCAGATCTGGAAGACCTTACGCTGCTGATCAGCCACCAGGACCAGGTCACCCAATTGCCGGAGAACGCTACCTTGCTGGCCAGCAGCGAGTTCTGCCCGATTGCGTCTTACTGCATTGGTGATCAGGTATTGTGCTTCCAGGGGCACCCCGAGTTTGTGCATGACTACTCGCGCGCGTTGCTTGACCTGCGTCAGCAGCATATTGGCGAGCCGGCGTATACCCGCGGCGTTGACAGCCTGCAGCATGACCACCAGGGCCATACGGTCGCCGAGTGGATGATGCGTTTTGTCGCTCACGGTCGTGCAGGTCTAGTCGAATAAATGTTGGCAGATAAAAAGCCCGGTCAATGACCGGGCTTTTTTATGGCGTGCTATCCATGGCCGCCCCCTGGACTGCCGTTCTGCGCCGTTAAAATAGTTCCAGGCGATTTTTTATAGCCAGCCGTAATGCTTGAAGCTGGCATACAGGCTGAGGCAGCCGGTGGTGATGACGCCGAGCACGGCGAAATAGCCGTATTGCCAGGTCAGTTCGGGCATGTTTTGGAAGTTCATCCCGTAGATTCCGGCCACTGCCGTGGGGAAGGCGAGTATTGCCGCCCAAGCGGCGAACTTGCGCTGAGTGACGCTTTGCCGGGACGACTCCAGCAGCAGGCCGATCTCGATGGCGTGGTCGGCCATTTCGCGCAGGGCGGTGAGGTCTTCCAGCAGGCGGTTGACGTGAATCGCCACGTCGCGGAAGTAGGGGCGCATGTTTTTGTCGATAAATGGGAACTCCAGGCGCTGTAGCTCCTGGCAGATTTCCGCCAGCGGCCCGATATAGCGGCGCAGGCGCAGAAGATCGCGGCGCAGCCCCTGGATGCGTTCGACGTCGGCCTGACTGAGTGGGTGTTTCAGCACATGCTGTTCCACCTCCTCAAGTTCGCTGTGGTAGTTGTCCATCAGCGGCCGGTAGTTCTCGATGACGAAACTGAGCAGGGCGTAGAGCACGAAATCTTCTCCGTGCTCAAGCAGCAGTGGGCGTGCCTCGCAGCGCTGGCGAACCTGCGAATAGGGCGCCGAGTCACCGTAGCGGGCGCTGATGATGTAGCCGCTGCCAGCAAACAACTGGGTTTCGACAAAGGTCAGCTCGCCGTTGGCGCGAACGGGCGAGTAGAGCACCAGAAACAGTGCATCGCCAAAAGTCTCCAGTTTGGGCCGGGTGTGCCGCTGTAAGGCGTCTTCCAGGGCCAGCTCATGCAGGTCGAACTGCCGTTGCAGGTTGCTTAGCTCATCGCTGCCGGGATCGTGCAGGCCGATCCAGACAAAGTGGCCCGGCTTTTTCGCCCACTGCCTACCCTCATCAAGGCTGATATTGCTGACTTTCAGCCCCTTGCTGTAAACAGCTGCGGCAACAACTCGACCCATGATGCGTCCCTTATTGGCTGGTTTCAGCACGCAGCTTAGCGGCTTCGCCGTGGTCGGTGTGCATGCTAATAAAAAGCCCAGCGCGGGGCTGGGCTTGTTTGCACCGGGCAATAATCAGGCGCGCTGTGTCAACTGCTGGTCCATCGCCTCGATGCACTGCTGCATCTGCGTGCGGCAGGTTTCGACCAACTGTGGCAGATCATCCTGGCTCAGGCCGGCGGTGGGGATGGCCGGCAGCGAGCGGATCATGATTTCGCCGCTGTTCCAGCGATTGAGCTGGATATGGTTGATGTAGGTGCTGACACACACCGGGATGATCGGCACGCCGGCAGCAATGGCCATCTGGAAGGCGCCTTTCTTGAATGGCAACAGGCCTTTGCCCAGGTTGCGCGTACCTTCAGGGAACACCCAGATCGAGGTGTCTTTGTGCTTCAGGGTGTCGGTGGTGGTGAGCATGGCCTGCTTGGCGCGAATCGCGTTACCGCGGTCGAGCAGCACGTTGCCGGCCAGCCAGTAGAGCTGACCGAAGAAGGGCACCCATTTCAGGCTTTTCTTGCCGATGCTGACAGTGCGCTCGGGAACCACCCGGCCGAGTACATAGAGGTCATAGTTGGATTGGTGGTTGGCCACAATCACACATGAGCGTTGGTGGTTGAGCAGTGGTTGTGCGTCGGTCTTGAGTTTCCAACGCAGCAGCCATTGTGCCGGTATGCTGTAGAGGCGCGCGCACAGGCGGCTGTTGTCCGGATTGAATGGGCGGCAAATGCCGAGCAGCAGGCCCAGGGTACCGGCGAGGATAAAGTGCACGCCCATCGCCAGCATGCGCAGAATAAATAGCATTTGGTACGCCCGTCGTAAGAAAAAGGCGCGCAGTGTACGGGCGTGCACTGCTTTCAGCAATTGATGCTGATCAGAGGTTGTTACCGCTGGTGTAGCCCAGGCCTCTGGCCGGCAACATGTTGATGGTGCTGTAGCGAGCAGCAAGGCGATCAATGCTGCCATCTGCTTCAAGACTTCGTAGGGCCGGACCCAGGCGCAGCATAAAGTCCTGCTTGTAGGGCTTGTTAATTGATTCGGGTATAACCGAGATGACCCGCCCAGCGTTGGCCAGCAGGCCTTGCTCTCGCATCTGTTGCGGCTCCCAGAGGATCGATAGGCGATCATGGATGTATACGTCCATGCGCTGACGTTTGAGTTGCTGCAGGTTGGTACGGTTATCGTTGGCGTAGCTCTGTTGCAAGCATGCGTTTGTAACCGGGGCGGTGATGATGTTGAAGCCTCTGTTGAGGTCAATACGCAGCACCGCATAGACCGCCGGGAAATCTTCGAAGGATCGCTGAAGGGCCAGTTCACTGCGCCTGGAGGCTACCACGCCTGGTTTCAGGAGCGGCCGTGAGTACTCGATCCATATGGGTGTTCACGGAGCGGTAATAGGCGGGAGCAAGGCCAACGCTGTGCCTTTTTTCCGGTGCACAGGCCAACCGGGTGAATGCTGACGCGATAATCCGGCATCTGCGCAAAGCCTGCACGCAGGATGTCGCTGTATACGGCTTTGGCTTCACCGTTTCGGCGTAGCGGCAGGGCGGGTAACTGGCGTCACACTGTCGCCACCTTAGGCGTATGCGCATGCCCAGTCTCCTTATCGGTTGGCGCGGGCTGCGCAGTGGTGCGCGGCCCGATGTAAAGCCGGTCAGACCTTGAAGCGACCAAGCAAGTGATCCTGCTGGCCCACCTGATCAACCATCACGGCGCATTGGCGCACCTGTTCTTCGGACCCTGCGGCGACCTCATGGCTGATGTCGCGAATGTTGGTGGTGTTGCGGTTTATCTCCTCGGTGGTGGCGCTCTGCTGCTCGGCGGCTGTGGCAATCTGCAGGTTCATGTCGTTGATCCGGGTGATCGCATCGCGGATGCGCCCTAACATATCGTTGGCCGCTCCGGCATCCTCGGCTGTTTTGCTGGCAGTATCACGGCTTTGCTGCATGCGTGACTCGGCCTGTTTCACCCCGGATTGCAGCTGGTCGATCATCTGACGGATTTCCTGAGTCGATTGCTGGGTGCGCGAGGCCAGTGAGCGCACTTCATCGGCGACCACGGCAAAGCCGCGGCCAGACTCCCCGGCACGGGCGGCCTCGATGGCGGCGTTGAGGGCGAGTAGGTTGGTCTGGTCGGCAATGCTGGTGATCACAGAGAGAATCGACTCGATGTTGTGGCTGAGCTTGGCCAGCTCGTTGATTGCATGGCTGGTCTCGTCCATTTCCTCAGCCAGGTGCTTGATTGCTTCTGTGGAGCGCGAGACCACCCGCACGCCGTTTTCGGTCTCTTCGTTGGCAGCCAAGGCGGCCTGCGCTGCAGCCTGGGCGTTGCGCGCCACTTCTTCCGCAGTCGAGGCCATCTCCTGCATGGCGGTAGCCAGTTGATCAAGCTCCTGCAGTTGCTGCTGCAGACGGTTGGCGGCCTGGTTGGCTTCGCTGGAGGTCAGGGTGGTGCTTTCCCGTACTTGCCTGGAGCTGCCCATCACCTCGCTGATCAGGTTCTGCAGGCTTTGCAGGAAGCTGTTGAATTCCTTGGATACCAGGGCGATTTCATCGTTGCCGGTGGCCGGTAGACGACGGGTCAGGTCGCCTTCACCGCTGTTCACCTCATGCAGAGAGTTATGCAGGTGGTCGAGGGGTTTGAGCAGGCTGTTCATCAACACGCCAAGCACGATCAGGCTGATGATCACCCCCAGTACGGTGCCGATCACCGCCCGCCAGCTCAGGGCGTTGGCTTCGGCCATCACAATGCTCTTATCCAGCACCACACCGATATACCAGTCCATACCCTTGAGGTTGGGCAATGGGGTAAAGGACACCAGCAGGTCTTTGTCGCCACCGCTGATATTTTGCAAGTCCTTGTTTAGTATAGGGCTCTGACCGGCGAACAGCTCGCTATAGCTCTTGCCGTTGAGGTCGGTGTTGGGGTGAGAAATGATGTTGCCGTTGCGGGTCAGCAGAAAAGCGTAGCCCGCGCCGTTGAAATCCAGCGTGTTGACCGCATCGGCAACAGTTTTCAGGCGAATGTCCCCCCCCATTACGCCTAGAAACTCGCCGCCATTGGTTATGCGGGTAACCGCTGAAATCAGGATTTCTCCAGTGGTGGAGTCTACATAGGGCTCAGTCAACACTGCTTGTGAAGCGTCTTTACCGGTTGCGTACCAGGGACGCTGACGACCGTCCCATTCCGGGGCGGGTTTCCAATCGTCACTGTTCTTGATGGGTTTTCCATCGCTTTGCAATGCGCCAAAGACCAGGATGAACTCATTTTTCAGCATGGGTGTGTTGACGATGCGCTGGGTTTCTTCGGAGCTGTAATTGCTGTCGAGGCTTTGCGCCATCAAATCCATCAGCTTGAGTTTGGCGTTGAGCCAGTTCTCTATTTGTCGCGCCAGTGCGTTGCTGGATTCAGCGATGCTTGCGGCTACCTGACTGTGCAGGGTGCTACGGACTTGGCTGACTTGCGCTAATGACAACAGACTAGTGGTTAGAAATAGGACAATGGCTGCCGCCAAGCCAACCTTGTGGACAATCTTCATGGCACGCTCCCGCGGCAATATCGAATAGATCGGTGGGCGCCTTATTCCGTGGCCTACCCTCTAAAAGTAATACAGGCTGGAAATATTGCCCGCTGATTGGCTATTAAATGCAAAAGCCCGGCGTAAGGCCGGGCTTTTTCAGTGTTGTTCGTGTTTTACAGCGAGTGTTGCTTGTCCAGTTCGACTGCCTGATCGAGGGCTTCGAGCAACGCCTTACGCACTTTCAGCTTGGTGTTTTTGTGCGCGGTCATGTTGATCTTCTTCATCTGCTGGGCAACCGCCAGGGCTGTGGCGTGTAGCTGTTCGGCCGGTACCACCTTGTCGAGGAAGCCTGCATCCACGGCGCTTTGCGGGTCGAACATCTCGCCGTTGATCACTGAGCGGTGGAAGGCCGATTTGCGTAGGCGATCACGCGCCAGCTCAATACCTGCATGATGCATGGTCATGCCGATCTGTACTTCATTCAGGCCAATGGTGAATGGGCCATCAACGCCAATGCGGTAGTCGGACGAAAGCAGAATAAAGGCACCCTTGGCGACCGCATGGCCTGTGCAGGCTACGATGATCGGGAAGGGGTGGGCGAGCATGCGGCGCGCCAGGGTCGAGCCAGCGGCAACCAGGTTGATGGCGTTCTGCGGGCCGGAGGTCATTACCTTGAGGTCATAACCGCCGGACAGGATGCCTGGCTGGCCGGTGATGATCACGATCGCTCTGTCCTGTTCGGCACGATCCAGGGCGGCATTGAAGGACGTGATCACATCCGGGGAGATGGCATTTACTTTGCCATTGTTCAGAGTCAGGGTGGCAATGCCATCGTCGAGTTGATAGCTGATCAGGTCGCTCATGGTCGAATTCCTTGTGCTGAAGTGCAGCAGACGTTACTCATCCGCATCGATCAGGTAAAGCACGATGGCTGACTGACTGGTCAGTGATGTTGGGCGATTCGGCTATGAGGGCGATCAATATCGGCAATTGGTCAGAGCGATTGGTGCGCGATTACCGTCACCGCTTCATTTGGAGGGGCGGTATGCGTGGCTTAATCCACCTGAGCACATTCTGGCGCGCTGCATTGGCTTTACTGTTATTGCTCGGGTTGCTCTGGCTGGCCAGTAACCCACACAGCCAAAGTCCGGATGGCGTGCTAGGGCTGTTCGTCTTTAGTCTGTTCATTTCCCTAGGCTTTATCCTGTTCGGCCAGCAGCGCCTTGACACGGCTCCTGCCACGACCTCGCCCGAGGACCAGCATCTGGTATAAGCACATGAATCTTTTGAAAAAATATTTTGCCTTTGGCGGGCTGTTCGGCTAGATTAGCGCGCCTCGACAGACAGCAATGATTGTTGAGACCCGGTGAAGTGTCCGAGCGGTTGAAGGAGCACGCCTGGAAAGTGTGTATACGAGAAATCGTATCGTGGGTTCGAATCCCACCTTCACCGCCAGATTGATACAGTTAAAGCCCTGATAACTCATGAGTTGTCGGGGCTTTTTGATTTCTGGCGTTCGGTGGTGTCGATGAAGTGTCGAAAAGGCTGGTTTATTCGAAGTGCGACCAGAGCCGCGGAACCTTCACCACCTGTTCATCTTGCAGCGCCATGTAGACCAGACGGTGCTGAATGTTGATGCGGCGTGAGTAAGCACCTGCGAGATCCCCGACCAGCTTTCCATTGGGCGGGAGGGTTCTGAAACGGGTTTTCCATGCTGTTTCACAGTTATGTGCCGAAATCACTTACCAGCGTTGGTCGATATAGCCCAGAGCCGGACGGGCAGGGGGCTGGGAACGTCAGTAAAGACTAGCTTTATCCATCAATGACTTAGCGCGAAGAAGGCTATAAACTTTCCGATCTTTACGGTGAGCCAGCCAGTGGTTCCGACGAGCCGCCCAACCCAGCATGACACCCATACAACTGCCTTTAGGTGTGCGTCTGCGTGATGACGCCACTTTTGCCAACTACTACCCCGGAGCCAACGCTGCGGCGTTGGGTTATGTCGAGCGTTTGTGTGAAGCGGATGCCGGCTGGACCGAGAGCCTGATCTACCTGTGGGGCGGTGAGGGCGTTGGCCGCAGTCATTTGCTGCAGGCGGCGTGTCTGCGTTTTGAGCAGCGTGGCGAGCCGGCGGTGTATCTGCCGTTGGCCGAGGTGGTCGAGTATGGCCCGGCGCTGCTGGATAACCTTGAGCAGTGCGAGCTGGTCTGTCTGGATGATCTGGATGCCGTGGCTGGCAACAGTGAGTGGGAAGAAGCGCTCTTCCACCTGTTCAATCGCCTGCGTGACAGCGGTCGACGTCTGCTGTTGGCGGCGGGTACTTCGCCGCGCGAGCTGCCAATCAAGTTGGCGGATCTGCAATCGCGTCTGACCCTTGCGCTGGTGTTTCAGCTGCAGTCGCTTTCTGACGAGGACAAGCTGCGTGCATTGCAGCTGCGCGCATCGCGGCGTGGCCTGCACCTCAGTGATGAGGTTGGGCGCTTTATCTTGACTCGCGGTGAGCGCAGCATGAGTGCGCTGTTCGAATTGCTTGAGCGCCTGGATCAGGCCTCGTTGCAGGCCCAACGCAAACTGACCATTCCCTTCCTGAAAGAAACTCTGGGCTGGTAACCCGAGCCTCAACATCACTGTGCTTACGCTGTGTTGAGGCTCGGGTTCGTTGAGCGCGTATTTACAGTTATTCCCCGGCCAGCTTGCGTTCGTACTGAAAGCGCCAGCGGGTGAACATCAGCGCCGTACAGAATAGGCTGAAGCTGAGCAGGGTGAGCAGCCAGCCATACAGCGCTTTGCTCGGGTCGAAAGCGGCGAGCACGCCCTGGATAAAGTACAGGTTAACCACGAAGCAGGCCCAGGCATGCGCGCGCGCGTTGCCCAACAGCAGGCCCGGTGCGAGCAGTAGCAGCGGTGTCAATTGCAGGCCAAGGATGACCCAAAGCAGTTTGCCGGGGATGTTGGCGTAGTGCAGGTTCCACACCAGCAGCAGAGCGGCGAGGCTGAAGAAGCTCAACAGACTGGCGGCGCGGCTGATGTTCAGGCGCGGTTGCAGCCATTCCAGGCTGGGTAACGGTTTGGCGGTTCTAGCCACGGGCACTCTCCAGTTTGATCGCCGTATGTGCCAGGCGCTGGCCGAGCGCGCGGCACAGGGCTGTTTCATGTTCATCCAGGGCGCGTTTACCGTCGGCGCCGGCATGGTGACTGGCACCGTAGGGTGTACCGCCACCGCGGGTTTCCAGCAGTGCGGCTTCGCTGTAGGGCAGGCCAGTGATCAGCATGCCGTGGTGCAACAGCGGTAATAGCATCGACAGCAGGGTGCTTTCCTGGCCGCCATGCAGGCTGGCCGTGGACGTGAATACCCCCGCTGGTTTGCCGACCAGGCCGCCGGTCAGCCACAGGCCGCTGGTGCCATCGAGGAAGTACTTCAGTGGTGCGGCCATATTGCCGAAACGAGTCGGGCTGCCGAGCGCCAGGCCGGCGCAGTGTTTCAGGTCATCCAGGCTGGCGTACAGCGCGCCCTCCAACGGTATCTCGGCGGCAGTGGCTTCACATTCGGCGGAAATAGCCGGCACCGTGCGCAGCCGCGCTTCCAGGCCAGCCATTTCGACGCCGCGGGCAATGTGCCGGGCCATTTCGGCTGTAGCGCCATGGCGGCTGTAATACAGCACCAGAATGTAGGGTGCGCTCACGGCAGGATCTCCAGAATGTTTTCCGGTGGGCGACCGACCACGGCTTTGTCGCCTGCAACCAGGATGGGTCGCTCGATCAGTTTGGGCTGGCTGACCATGGCGGCGATCAACTGCTCATCCGTCAATTGTGGGTCGTCCAGGCCGAGTGCCTTGTACTCGTCTTCCCCGGTGCGCAGCAGTTGGCGGGCGGGCATGCCCAGCTTACGCAGCAGTTCGTGCAGTTCGGCGGTGCTCAGCGGGTTTTCCAGGTAGCGCACAATGGCTGGGTTGAGTCCGCGTTCTTCGAGCAGTTGCAAGGCGCTGCGCGATTTCGAGCAGCGCGGGTTATGGTAGAGCGTCAGATCGGTCATGTTCGAGTCGCCTGTAGCCATCGATGGCGGCTATTCTACCCGCTAACGGCATTTACGCCTGCGTCTACAAAGGTTTGCTGAGTACGAGTGGCTAAGGAGAGTGCATGCGGCAGCGCGTAAATAATGTGTTGGAGTTCTGGCGTTTCCTGTTGCAGCGGTTTATCGCTGATCAAGGTACCAACAATGCGGCGGCGCTGACCTACACCACTCTGTTTGCGGTGGTGCCAATGATGACTGTGACGTTCTCCATGTTGTCGGCCATCCCGGCATTTCAGGATACCGGCGAGCAAATCCAGAGCTTCATTTTCCGCAATTTCGTGCCCTCAGCTGGTGAAACCCTGCAGCAATACCTGCGTGATTTCACCACCCAGGCGCGGCAGCTGACCTGGGTGGGCGTAGTGGTGCTGGCGGCTACGGCGTTCTGGATGCTGGTCACCATTGAAAAAACGTTCAACATCATCTGGCGTGTACGCCAGCCAAGGCGTGGCGTTTCCAGTTTTCTGCTGTATTGGGCGATTCTCAGCCTGGGGCCGTTGCTGCTGGGCGGTGGCTTTGCCATCAGTACATATATCACGTCGCTGTCGCTGATCTCCGGGCCGGATGCCTTGCTCGGCATGCAGGCACTGCTGAAATTCATGCCACTGCTGTTCAGCGTGGCGGCCTTCACCCTGCTTTATGCCACGGTGCCGAATGCTCAGGTACCGCTGCGGCATGCGTTATTGGGTGGCTTGTTTGCGGCCGTCCTGTTTGAAGTGGCGAAGATGCTGTTTGGCCTGTATGTGCGCCTGTTTCCGGGCTATCAGCTGATTTATGGCGCTTTTGCCACGGTGCCGCTTTTCCTGCTGTGGATCTATCTGTCTTGGTTGATCGTCTTGTTTGGCGCGGAGTTGGTGTGCAACTTGGGAATTTCCCAGCAATGGCGCCGGCGCGCCATGCCACCCTTGCTGACTGTCTTCGGCGTGCTTCGGGTGTTTTATGAGCGTCAGCAATCAGGCCTGAAGGTGCGTTTACGTGATGTGCAGCGCCAAGGCTGGCAATTGGCTGAGCACGAGTGGGAAGAGATTTTGGCATTCCTTGAGCAGCAGAAACTGGTTGCCTCGACCGGCCCCGGTGCTTGGGTGCTGAGCCGCGACCTCAGCCATTACCCTGTGCAGCAACTGCTGACCCGCAGCCCGTGGCCGCTGCCTCGGGTGGAGCTCTTGCCCGCGCAGCTTGAAGAACCCTGGTATCCGGCACTGCGCAGTAGTCTGGAGCGTTTGCAGGAAGAGCAGGCGCAGCTGTTCGCGGAAGACCTTGCGCAGTGGCTGCAGCCCCAGACAGGCGTTGTCGAGTGACGTAAAACGTCAGTTTTCGGCGTGGTGCTGCCCACGCATGATCACAGCGGTGACCATGAAGGTCGCCAAATAAGCTTAAAGGGACGCTGGCACGCTTCTGGCTATCGCAATGGCAGATAGCAATCAGGTTGCCAGCAGGGCAGGGATTGGCGGAGTGTGAAGACGTTATGACAGCCAGCAAAGGCAAAGTGATTCATCTGTATCAACGTGATCCCCAAGAGGCTCTCGAACGCCTCAACCGTATTACCGGGTTGCGTTTCAGCAGCTGGCCACAGTCCTTGGTCAATATAGATACGCCTGTCGATGACTCATCAGCTTTAGTGCTACCTGAGGTGCAAATAACCACTTCGCCCAGTGGTGTGGTCTCAGGCTAATGCAAAACCCCGCGACAGTGCGCGGGGTTCTGTGGTGTTTCGCGGTTGCTCAGGCAAGTGCTTGGCGGCTATCCGTTTGCGCCAGCTCCACCGCCTGCACAAATAACTCTTCGACGATCAGGCTGCTTGCCGATACGGCCGAGCGCACGCGTACCTGCATGTCTTCAATTTTCTGTTTGACCGGCAGGCGCGCTACACCGGAAAGCAGGATCTTGCTGTGTTGATTGAGCATGCCGTGGTCGACCATTACTTCGCGCGAGTTAGCGCCGTCACGGTAGCTGATCAGCAGTGATACTGGCAGGTTGGCCAGTCCGGGCAAGTGCAACCAGGCGGCTACGTTGAACTCGGCGACGCGCCCTTCGTAGGGGGTGACCTGTAAGCGGGCGAGGTTGATGATGCCAGCAGGTACTTGGCCGACTAACTTATCCAGTGCTTGGCTCATGGTTGCGTTCCAGGGTAATAACAGGTCGTATCAAGCGTAAGTGCGATTAATTATAAGTGGGCCCTGTCCGATGAAACTGTGCGCTTGGCCGATGTTGGGCGTGATTTTTCTCGCAGTTTTAGCGTGACGACAACTGTAACTAGGCCAGTTGCATCGGGTAGCGGGTTACCGACGCGGTCATCAGATTGGCAGCGGGCAGCGGCAAAATAGCCTGATTGTGCGCGCTGGCCAGTTGCAGCCAAACATTTTCTCCTTCGACGAATTGTCCATTGGGCAGCCACAACCCGTGATGCCAGCCATTTCCTGGTTCTGGTGTGCTCTGCAAAACCCCTGGGTGGGTTTGTGCGCTGGGCGCACGGCGCAACCACACGGGGCGTGGTAGGCCTTTCAAATAACGTAGGCCGAGGTGCAGGCCTTCACTGTTCAGGTGGCGCCAGCGGACCAGGGCCAGCGTCGGGGTTTCACTGCTGGTGAGCAGCAGGATCAGTTGTCCAACCGAGAGCTGAGCAGCCTGGTCGGCATTGCACAGCAAGCGTGCGCCGCCAGGGCTGCCATCAAGCATCTGCGCAGCAGTACGGATTGGTCTTTGCTCTAACAGTTGCGCGTGAATGCTGGCCAGGCCTATGACCAGTTCACATGCTGAGCTGTGATCGGCACGGGTATGGCGGCGTTGTTGGCGTCCCAACCAGTGCTGCTGCACGCGCTCCAGTACCTGGCGCTCAGCCTGGCTTTGCAGCGGCGCGGGCTCATGCAGGGCGACCAGCAGAGCGCCCAGTTCGAAACGGCGCAAATAGGCCGGGCTGCCTTCGGCAACCTGGGCGTAACTCAAGCAGGGTTGAGACTCCGTCAGGTCGATCGTCGGACCCTCGACATCTTCCTCTTCATCCCAAGGCAACAGGCGAGCCAAGCCCGATAGAGGGGAGAGGGCGCCAAACAGCAGGGCGCACTCACCTTCGGCCAGGTGAAACGGGTTACTTAATGCCAGGAGTAGCATCTGCTGGTAGATACCGCGCAGGGTGCAGGCTGGTTGCGGCAGAAATGCTGCGGCAACTGGCTCATCAAGGCAGTCCTGGTGCTCGCCGATCCAATACAGCAAGTGGCTGTCGCGCCACAGGCTGGGTGGTGGCTCCTGATAGAGCTGGTAGTGGCGCAGCAGGCTCTGCGCAAGAAAGTGCTGGGCCATATACAAACACCAGGCCAGGTGCGGGCGTGATGGTTGGCGGCCTTGAAGAATTTGCAACAGCAAGCGCTTGAAACCTGCAGCCAGTTCGCTGCACAGGTGCACAAACAATGTGCTTGGTGGTGTTTCGCCTTGATAGGCTTTGCTGTAATGGCGGTATTGATCGCTGAAGCTTTGCAGTGCGCGTTGCCTTTCGAGTAAGGTCATGGCGCTGCGGTTCAGCCTGAAAAGCAAGCCGAGTACCTGTTGTAGAGCTTGCTCGGCAGGTTGCAGGCGGGCCTGCGCCAGTTGCTCGTTAAGATCCGCCAGGGGCGCGACGTCGGTCTCGAGGATGTCTGGCACTTCCAGGCGCAAGGCATCTAATGTCATATCAACCTTATGGAATCAGGGGGCGAATGCATGGGAATGCGTTTCCAGGCGATCATTCGTGCTGTGGCTGGCGTAGGCATGGGTCTGATTCTGGCCGGGTGTGCTGAAGACATAGGCGTCGATCAATATGGACGAAAGGTAGCGGTTGAGCGCCTGGAAGGCCAGTGGTTAGTGATTAATTACTGGGCGCAATGGTGTGCGCCATGCCGTACCGAGATTCCTGAGCTCAATGCCCTGGAAATGCAGCTCAAGGCGCAATCCGTGCAGGTGCTCGGTGTGAATTTCGATGGGCTGCAGGGTGAGAAGCTGAGCCGGGCGGCCCAGGACATGGGCATTACCTTCACGGTACTGGCACGGGACCCGGCCGAACGTTATCAGTTGCCACGTGCAGAGGTGCTGCCCGTGACGTATCTCGTCGATCCCCAAGGGCGGATGCGCGAGCGTTTGCTGGGCGAGCAGACGGCCGCCGGTTTACTAACACGTCTGGCCGCGCTCAAGGCTGAGGAGTAGGTGATGGCGCATGTTTGCATGCATGGCTATGTCAGTGGGGATGTTCAGGGTGTGCGTTTTCGGCAAACGACAGCGGAGCAGGCCGAACGCCTTGAGCTAAGTGGCTGGGTGCGCAACCTGGAGGATGGTCGGGTTGAAGTGCTGTTTGAGGGTGATGACGCCGCTGTGAGCGAATTGGCCAGTTGGCTGCAGAGCGGGCCGCAAGCCGCGCGGGTCACAGGTCTGGAACTGCATGAGCAGGCCGTCCAGGGGATTGCCGGGTTTATTGTGCGGCGTTAGTCCACTCAGGGTTTGACGTACCAGAAGTCATGCCAGAAACCGACCACCTTGGCCGGATAGGCATGTTTGCCGAGACTGCCGTTATAGCGTGCCAGCGCGCGATGCAGATCGCCGTTTTCCTTGCGCAGATAGAAACTGAGGATGGTGCAGCCGTAGCGCAGGTTTGTGGCATTGTCTGTGAGGTTGTCATGCGGCCGTCCCAGCTCGGCTTTCCAGAACGGCATCACCTGCATCATGCCCTGAGCGCCGACTGAAGAAATGGCGAAGCGATCGAAATGGCTCTCGGCATGGATCAGGGCAATCACCAAATCAGGACGCAAACCAGCCTTGCTGGCTTCGCGATGTACGAGCCGTAGCAGGCTCAAGCGGTCCTCTGCATCTGGAACATAGCGACGCATGCGCGTCGACATATCCAACAGCCAGACTTCGGCATCGAAGCGATCCTGAAAACTGTCGGCCTGCACCACTGCCTGCTGCAATAAGCGGCGCAGTTCCGGTTCAGGTGCCTGGCGCACGTCTGCCTGGCTCATCCCCCACCACAGTAGGCCTAGGAGGGCACAGATCAAGCGTTGCCGCATGAGTGGTCAGTCGTGGCCGGGATCGGCGACCAGGCGTCCGGCATCTCTGGTCAGGGCTAGCAGGAAGATCTTCTGTAGCTCTGGATCGTTGCGCGTCAGCTCGATCAGGCTCTGTTCCAGCTCGCTGGCTTCTTCCTCCAGGCCAAGTTCCGACAGGCGTTTGACCCGGTGTACCCACTGGGCCACGTCGTCACCTTCAAGGTCGGCGTAGATCAGCTCATGGGCTTCCTGCAGCTTACCGCGCAAGGTGCGGCTGACCAGCAGGGAGGCGTCGGCGCGGGCTGAGCCCTGGTCATCTTCGACGGTCAGTAGTAGCGTGCTGATGCGTGCGACATCCTGTTCGGCAAATGGGCTGTCGAGCAGATTCAGGCGCAGGATGCCGTTGCGGTCAGTGAGCAGCTCATGCGTCTGCTCGCCCGCCTTGACCTGCACGGGGCGTTCCGCCCAGGGCAGGCTGGAGTATTCCATGCGTGCATCCTGGCGGCGTTCTTCGAGGCTGGCGAGGTTCTGCTGCGAGCGGCCATTGGATTCGACATTCATTGCCGGGTTGATGCCAGCAAAGCCGTAACTGATCCAGTCCTTGGTGACGGTATCCGGCAGGCTGCCCAGCAGCACCACGTTAAGCACGTTGGCGCCAATGCCGCCGACAATCGCCAGTGCCCCGAGTGGTACTTCATACAGTTCACGCCAGGGCTGGTAGGGCGTGTAGCGATCGTAACGGCGTGTCACATCAAAGGCAGTAACTTCAAATGTTTTCTGCTCATGCACGCGTACGCGGCGTTGTGGCAACTCCAGGACACGTGGCTCACCGACATCAATCTGCAGGCTATGATCGAGCAACTTACGCTCGACGCGTTCCTCATGCTCGCTGCGTTGCGGCAACTGGTTGGCGCAACCGCTGAGTAGCAGGGAGCCACCCAGCAGGGTGGCGATGAGGCATAGGGTGCTTCGCTTGAACATGACGACTCTTGCTAAAAGGGCTGATATCAGTGGCTGATGCGGGCCTGAATAAAGCTCAGGATATCGGCCACAGGCACGGCCTGTGCTTCGGTTTCCTGGCGGCTCTTGTATTCCAGGTTGTCTTCTGCCAGTCCACGGTCGCTGACGACGATGCGATGCGGGATGCCGATCAGTTCCATATCCGCGAATTTGATGCCAGGGCTGGTCTTTTTGTCACGGTCGTCCAGCAGTACTTCGAAGCCCGCCGCCGTGAGTTCGGCATACAGCTTGTCGGTGGCTTCACGCACCGCGTCGGTTTCGTAACGCAGTGGCACTAGGGCGATCTGGAAAGGCGCTAGGGCATCATTCCAGAGGATGCCGCGGTCGTCGTTGTTCTGTTCGATGGCGGCTGCCACCACGCGAGAAACACCGATGCCGTAGCAGCCCATGGTCAGGATCACCGGCTTACCGTTTTCGCCTAATACCTGGCAGTTCAGCGCTTGGCTGTATTTGGTGCCGAGTTGGAAGATGTGCCCGACTTCGATGCCGCGCTTGATTTCCAGGTTGCCTTTGCCGTCCGGGCTCGGGTCGCCGGCCACCACATTGCGTAAATCGGCAACTTCCGGCAGGGGCAGGTCACGCTCCCAGTTGACGCCGAAGTAGTGCTTGTCGTCGATATTGGCGCCAGAGGCGAAGTCGCTCATCAGGGCAGCCGAGCGATCAATGATGCAAGTGATCGGTAGATTTACCGGGCCGAGCGAGCCCGGGCCGGCACCGACAGCTGCACGTATCTCAGCTTCGTTGGCAAACACCAGCGGGCTGGCTACCTGTTCCAGATTGGCGGCCTTGATTTCATTGAGTTCGTGATCACCGCGGACAATCAAGGCGACCAGGGTGCCTTCTTTCGCGCCGTGGACGATTAGGGTCTTGATGGTTTTCTCGATGGCCAGACCAAAGCCTTGTACCAGTGCGTCGATGGTCTTGGTGTCCGGGGTTTCGACCATGCGCATGTTTTCAGTCGCTGCGCCACGGCTGCTTTCGCGCGGAACGGCTTCGGCTTTTTCGATATTGGCGGCGTAGTCAGAGCTGTCGCTAAAGGCGATATCGTCTTCGCCGGAGTCGGCCAGTACGTGGAACTCATGGGAGCCAGTACCACCGATGGAGCCGGTGTCTGCCTGCACAGGGCGGAAGTTCAGGCCCAGGCGGGTGAATACGTTGCAGTAGGCCTGGTGCATGCGGTCATAGGTTTCTTGCAGCGATGCCTGGTCGACGTGGAAGGAGTAGGCGTCCTTCATGATGAACTCGCGGCCACGCATCAGGCCGAAGCGCGGGCGAATCTCGTCGCGGAATTTGGTCTGGATCTGATACAGATTGATCGGCAACTGCTTGTAGCTGTTCAGCTCATTGCGCGCCAGATCAGTAATCACTTCTTCATGGGTTGGGCCTGCGCAGAAATCGCGACCGTGACGATCCTTCATGCGCAACAGCTCTGGGCCGTACTGCTCCCAGCGGCCGGACTCCTGCCACAGCTCTGCCGGTTGAATGCCGGGCATCAGCACTTCCAGGGCGCCAGCGGCATTCATTTCTTCGCGGACGACTTTCTCAACCTTGCGCAGCACGCGCAGGCCCATGGGCAACCAGGTGTACAGGCCGGAAGCCAACTTGCGGATCATGCCGGCACGCAGCATCAGCTGATGGCTGATCACCACGGCATCGGATGGGGTTTCTTTCAGGGTCGAGAGCAGGAACTGGCTGGTACGCATATTTGGCTGTTCTGTCGGTTGCAAGAGATTTTGAATGGCCCGCATTGTACGGTGCCTATACAGATGCGTACAGGATGCTGGTGTGTGCTTATAAAAGGAGGGGAGTGTGTCGATTTTGACGGCGGAACAGGTGCAGGCGCTGATTCGAACAGGGTTGCCGATGGCGGAAGATATCAACTTGTGTATCGATCGGCTGGACGGCGATGGGGCGCTCGCCCGGGTGCCATTTCACAGCAAGCTGATTCGCCCCGGCGGCACCTTGTCCGGACCAACCATTATGGCGCTGGCGGATGCAGCGATGTATGCGGTGGTGCTGGGCAGTCTCGGTCGGGTGGAAATGGCTGTGACGTCTAATTTGAATATCAACTTTCTGGTTAAACCCAAACCAGTTGATCTATTGGCGGAGGCGCGGATATTGAGATTGAGCCGTCGCCAGGCTGTTTGCGAAGTATCTGTGTACTCACTGGGTAATGAAGATGAGTTGGTGGCGCATGTGACGGGGACTTATGCGTTGCCGTTGTAAGTTTTCAGCAGGCAATAAAAAGCCCGACCTAGGTCGGGCTTTTTATTGCTGCGAATGTTACAGAATATCCAAGGGGTACTCAGTAATCAGTCGTACTTCGTCCAGGGCGGTTGCGCCACCAGAGCCGAAGCCAGCCATGTCATTGTTTGCACGCCATGTGGCGTGGCGAACACGGAAGGAAAGATCCTTCGCTGCGCCTTCTTGTACTACGTATTTAACTTCGAGGTCGCGCTCCCACTCTTTACCATCCTCGCCACCCAGACCTGCGTATGGGCCGTTAGGATCGGCTTTGGTTCCGTCAACATCGCTACCAGTGATGTAACGAGCCATGAAGCTCAGGCCTGGGACACCGAACTCAGCCATGTTGAGGTCATAACGAAGCTGCCAGGATTTCTCGTTAGCGCCGTTGAAGTCGGAGTATTGAACCGAGTTATTCAGGAAAATCGAATCCCCAGCGTTGCCGCCATCCATTGCAATATAGTCGAAGGCTTCATCGCCATTAATGCGTTGGTGTGCAAGGGTGATCTTGTGAGCGCCAATAGAGTAGGCTGCTGCCATCGAGAAAGCAGTAGTGTCTATTTCGCCAGCATTAGCATTACCTTTGTCGGTAGTGCGGTAGATATTAAAATCAAGATTCAGTGATTGTGTATCGCTGAACGGGATGGTGTAGTTGACGTTGCTGTAGTACTGACGCCAGATATCTTCGAGCTCAGAACCATAAAGGCTGACGCTCAAATTATCATTTACAGCGTATGAGCCACCGATATAGTCAGCAGTTTTAGTAGCTGTGCCACCATAAGCAAGAGTGATCTCGCCGTCACTGTTTGTCGAGGCGCTGCCGTCACGGATTGCAGTGAAGTGGCCTGCATCGATGTTCAGACCTTCAATTTCACTGCTCAGAAGTTGGAAGCCGGTAGCCGAACCTGGAAATAGGCGAGCGGTACCTGTAGCAAATACTGGAGCAGTAGGCATTAGATCGCCGTACTTCAGTACAGTGTTGGACACGCGCAGCTTAACAGCGCCGCCAGCATAGGAGTAGTCATCGTCTGCTCTGCCATCGCTGCCTTGTGGTAGCAAGCCAGTCCCAGTTGTGCCTTTGCCGCTATCCAGCTTGAGACCCAGCATGCCATGAGCGTCAACACCAAAACCTACAGTGCCTTCGGTAAAGCCTGACTCGAAGGTCGTGCTTATGCCGTGAGCCCATTCGTTCCGGTAGTTCTGACGATCAGAGCTATTGTTGCGAAAATCGCGGTGAAAGAAGTAGTTTTTATTGTGCAGATTCAGGCTGCTGTCTTCAATAAAGCCCTTGGATTCGGACTGGCTGGAAGCCACGGCCATTTGGGTGGTGCCCGCTGCTACTGCGAGGGCGATTACGCTCCACTTCATCACTTGCATCGTGATTGCTCCTTGGTTTAGAAAAGTTGCGTCATCCGGCTACTTGTTATAGCGGTGACTCTTTCTTTTTGTGTCGGCGGTAACTTATAGCACGCTGTCGATGTTGGCGATAGTTGCAATCTATTCATTACGATTTCTTCACGGCTGTGTCGCAAAACATTATGAATCGTGTCGCATTTTTGTAGATGCTGCTGGCGTGCTTGAAGTCAATGCTGACGGATTATTGTGCCTGCTGGCAGGTTGCCTTCGGCAGCCAAACGGTGCAGTGCGATTCGTCATGGATTGCTTAGCAATAGTCGTGCACAAAATCCTGAAAGCCAATTTTTTATCCTCGAATGACCTGTGTGGCCGAGGGTTTCGGGGTTTGCGTTGGTTTATGGGTGGTTTTTTAGCGCTTTTTCCTATTTTTATGGTCGGTGAAAGGTATTTTTGCGGTCGCTTTCTGCTCTGTTTTCAGTTGCTTGCTGTCATATAGCGGTTGTGTGGCATTTGGCTGCTGCATGAGGATTACCGAAAGGAACAGTTTTGGTGCGTGCGCCTGGGGTGGCTTTGGTGGGTGCTGTGTATTGGTGCGTGGCAGTAGGGTTGATCGTGGGTGCTGTGTTTTCGGCTTCGGCGTATCCTGCGCAGGCAGTGTTTATTGGCTTTGGTTTGGTAGTCAGTTGGCTGCTCAGGTTTCAGGCACCGCCGCTTGGCTCGTTCGATTTCAGCCTGAACTGAGTTAGTGGGGTTTCTTAAAGGTAGGTCGTTATGTTTATTCTGGATTCGCGTTTGCAGCAGGACACTGTCTGGATGGGTGATTACCCGTTATGCAGCCTGCTGTTGATGAATGATGTGCAGTACCCTTGGTTTATCCTGGTGCCGCGTCGTGAAGATGTCAGCGAGTTGTTTCAGTTGGATGCGGCTGATCAGCTGCAGCTCTGGCGGGAAACCAGCGGCCTTGCCGAGGTGCTCAAGGACTGTTTTGCGGCAGACAAGATGAATGTCGCGACCTTGGGCAATATGGTCAGTCAACTGCACATGCATGTCATCGTGCGGCGTCGCGAGGATGCGGCTTGGCCGGCGCCCGTGTGGGGCAAGCATCCGGCGCAGGCCTACACGCCTGAGCAATTGGCCGCGCTGAAAGCCCGTTTACGCCTGGTTTTGACCGGGGATTTTTGTTTTGCTGAGAGTTGACCGGTGGAAGTAGAAGAGCGCATCAACGACTTGCAAAGCCGGTTGGCTTTTCAGGACGATACTATTCAGGCGCTCAATGATGCGCTGGTGGCGCAGCAGCGTCTTCTGGAACGCTTGCAGTTGCAGGTCGCAGCATTGATCAAGCGCCAAGATGAGGTGAGTTCGCAGTTCGGAATGGCTGAGGATGAGGCGCCGCCGCCCCATTATTGATTAGCTGTAAAACGCAAAAGGCCCGCAGTGTGCGGGCCTTTTGCGTTTATGCGATTAACGTCGTGCAGGCAGTGCGGCGATGACGTCTTCGGCTTGCAAGCCTTTGTCGCGTTGCATGACGGCGAACTCAACGCGTTGGCCTTCGACCAGTACACGGTGACCTTCACCGCGAATGGCGCGAAAGTGCACGAAGATATCGTCACCCGAGTCGCGGGAGATAAAGCCGAAACCTTTAGAGGTGTTAAACCACTTTACAGTGCCGGTCTCGCGGTCTCCGAGGTCGTGCTGGGCTGTGCTGCTGCGCGATTTAAGGCGCAGATTGGTCGCGAGGTGGATTGCGACTGCAACTGCGATGATAGTGAGGCTAAAGGCGCTTGACGGGTGTTCGGCGATTACGGGTAGCGGGGCGAGCAGGATCAGTGCTTGCAATAGTGTGCCCAGTACCAGAAGGGCTGAGACCAGGTTTTGTGCGGGGTGGCGTAGTCCTGCATGCCAGATTGGAAGTTGTGGTGCGAGCAGCAGGTTAAGGAAGCCGAACAGCGCAAGACTGAGGGCTTCAGGGTGTTGCACTAACGATGCGGCAGCGGAAGTGAAGGATGGCGCGAAGGACAGCAGCAGGGCTAAGACGCCCGTCAGAAGGTGGACAATTTTCAACATGTTCAGTGAGCTCACTTAATTTCAATAACCATCAGAAAAGAGCGGGTTGCGTCGGTATGTTGCCTGCAGAAGGACGCTAGATGCCAGCTCGTGCGCTTGGGTATGGACAGAACCCAGTCACGCGGGCGTATTTAACAGTAAAGAAGAGGGGTTCTCAATCAAGCCCTTAGCGCTGTTTGGTCGGTCGAAGGGCTGACTCGGTTGCGACCCTCGCGTTTGGCTTGGTAGAGCGCATCGTCAGCTCTGGTCAGCAGTGTTTCCAGGGTGTCTCCCGGAATTGCGAGTGCATATCCAAATGAGGCGGTAATGCTGTCAAGAACCTCGTCGGTACGACGCACTTTGATGCGCAATGACTGGATCTTTAAACGAAGCTGTTCTGCAAAGGCATGAGCCGTTGCGTTATCGCAGCAGTCGCGCAGGATGATGCAAAATTCTTCGCCGCCGTATCGTGCGGCAATCGCACGTGCGGGGAGTAAGTCGCGCAGCAGTTGACCAACATGTTGTAGGACGCGGTCACCCAGCGGGTGGCCGTACTGATCGTTGAATTGCTTGAAGTGATCGATGTCCAGCATGACGAGGGCTACGCCATCGTGTTCGCTGCTCAGTGTTTGTTCCAGTAGTCGGCTGAATGCATTGCGATTGAATACCTGGGTCAGGCTATCCAGGGTGGCTGCAATATGCGCGCGCTCAAGTTGGCTGCGCAGGCTTTTGATTTCCTGCTGGGCGGCATTCAGGCGATAGAGGAATTTATCCTGCTGGTCCTGCATCAGTTGGGTGCTTTGCTGCAGTTCTGTCAGTACGTTGGGCAGGTCATCAATGATGGGTTCCTGCAGGGCGGCGAGGCCGTGCTCCAGGCTGAGCTGATAGTTGCGACTGCCAATGATGCTGCGCGATACGTTTCCTTCGATGTCATCGACCAGTTCGATGACCTGTTGCTGGCCTGCGCGTGCTTCTTCGAGTTCGCCGTGAATGATGTAGTCACGAAAGAGTTTGGCTGCTGTTTCAGGGGGGAAGCAGTCAAAGTCGGCGACGGTCTTGTCTAGGCGGCGATTGAGTTCAGGCTCCAGCCCTTTGCTATAGGTGTACCAGAGGGCGTAATGCACGGGGGTCGGTGGAATGTCATGGCGCATCATCAGCGGTACCGCCTTTTTCAGGAGTGCCGCAGCATCGCGGGTTTCCTCGGGGTACAGCTCAAGAATGCTGGGGGCTTTTTTCGGGTTGTTCATGCATGTCACAGATCAAGTTGCAATTGGCCAAAGCATAGAACAGCAGCTGCCTGGCGCATAGGAAAAGGCCCGTAGAAACGGGCCTTTTCCATGATTTACCTAAGCTGCGAGCAGGCTGCGTAGCATCCAGGCGGTTTTTTCATGGACTTGCATGCGCTGGGTCAGAAGGTCTGCGGTCGGTTCGTCGCTGACTTTGTCCAGTAGCGGGAAAATACCACGCGCGGTACGGACGACTGCTTCCTGGCCTTGCACCAACTGTTTGATCATGTCCTGGGCGGCAGGCACGCCTTCTTCCTCTTTAATCGATGACAGGCGGGCGTAGGCGGCGTAGGTGCCGGGTGCCGGGAAGCCCAGGGCGCGGATGCGTTCGGCAATCTGGTCGACAGCCAGCGACAGTTCGGTGTACTGGCCTTCAAACATCAGGTGCAGGGTGTTGAACATCGGGCCGGTGACGTTCCAGTGAAAATTGTGTGTTTTCAAGTACAGGGTGTAGGTGTCGGCAAGCAGGCGCGAAAGGCCTTCGGCGATGGCAGCGCGGTCTTGCTCGGCAATTCCGATATTGATTTCCATACCATTTCTCCTCTCAGGTGGCTCGGGGCTTGGCTGCCCGCTAATAGGTAGAGACTACCATGGGTTTTACCGATCTTTATCGTGGTTTATATCAATGAAAGTGATGCTTGGAGGCTATTGCTTGGCATGGGTTCAATTGTTCTAGGGATCAGCGGTGCGCCAACTCTGGGTATTGCTGCAGCGTCTGGTTAAAGAGCTCAACCCAATGAGCGCTGAACTGTCGCCCGGCGAGGTTGTTGATTTCCAGAATGGCGCGTAGCAGTGGGCGTTTGTTCAAGGTTTGATGCGCGCGCTCATGGGTGCGGGCGTCAAAGGTGTCGACGATGTTGATGATCAGGGCGCCGGGGCTGGTTTCAATTTCCTTGAGTCCTTTGGGGTAGCCGCTGCCGTCGGCATGCTCCTGGTGCTGCAGAGTGATTTCTGCCGCTGCGTCCCAGCGCGGCATGCGTTTGAGCAGGTCATAGGCCAGGCGCGGGTGTGACTGCATCTGTCGGCGTTCTTCACGGTTGAAATGCGCATCTTTGTGCAGCATGTCCAGCGGCAGAAAGGCCATGCCGAGATCATGCAGGCAGATGGCGGCGGCCAGCTGTGCGGGTTGCTCGGGGCTGCCGCCGTGTTGGTTGATCGCCAGGCCCAGGTCCAGTTGGCGCAGGCCGCGTCCTTGCCAGAAATGCGAGCGGCGTTCGCTGGCTTGCATCAGGTCGACAAAGAACAGCAGGTCGGCGTCTGGCTCGATGCCGTAGCGTCTGAGCAGTTCGGTGGCTTCCGTTTCGCTCGTGACGATACGTGCGGGCGGCCGTGAGCTGGGGTCAAGTTGCTGCAACAGAGCGCTGCGAATACCAATTTGCTGCGTTTTGGGGGCGAGTGCCAGGGCGCTGAGTGCCTGGCTGAGTGCCTGGCTTTGCGCGGTGCTTAGTTGCGGTTTGGGGCCGCCAAGGGCGTGGCGGATCTGCTCTTTGAGGTGGTCGAGGGTCAGCAGCAGGATATCGCCGAGCAGGCTGTCGAAATCGAGTTGAGCTTCGCGCAGGCGCGCGAGTACATCTTCCATGGCCTGCGGCACCTTCATCAATGCGTCCAGGCCGATATAGCCGAGGTTGCCCTTGAGGGTGTGTACCAGGCGAAACAGCTCACGTAGGCGTTCGCTGTCATCGGGCGTGCGTTCCAGTTCGATCAGCAACTGCTCGCAGCGCTGGAACTGTTCGCTGGACTCCAGGCGAAAATCGGCCAGTAAGTCGCTGGGTATTTCAGCCAGATTCGGCGTGGCCATAAGCCTCTCCCTATCTCTGTGGTCAGGGCGCTGCATGCCTGAGTATAGAAGGGCTGGCAAAAGCGCGTGGGCCGGCGGCTGCAAGTGGCGGTCTAACCATATATAATCCCGCGCTTTGCCGCGTTTTGTGGGGTTTGGCGGGCGGTTGTGCATGCGCCGCTGGTCGTTACCGCCCCTGAAAGGCAGCGCAATTGCAGAAAATGGCGCCTGCGCCAGCCGGTTGTCCGGCCAACGAGCGTCGCAGTCACTGCGGCCCAACGAATTCAAGACTCAAGAGAAGCGACTACCACCATGATGCGCAGCCATTATTGCGGCCAACTGAACGAGAGCCTGGACGGCCAGGAAGTCACCCTTTGCGGTTGGGTACATCGCCGTCGTGACCATGGCGGGGTGATTTTCCTCGACATTCGTGACCGTGAAGGTCTGGCCCAGGTGGTATTCGACCCGGATCGTGCCGAGACATTTGCCACTGCCGACAAAGTACGTAGTGAATATGTGGTGAAAATCACCGGTAAGGTGCGTCTGCGTCCGGCCGGTGCCGGCAACGCCAACATGGCCTCCGGCGCCATCGAAGTGCTGGGTTACGAGCTGCAAGTGCTGAACGAGGCGGAAACCCCGCCGTTCCCACTCAACGAATACACCGACGTCGGCGAAGAAACCCGCCTGCGCTACCGCTTTATCGACCTGCGTCGTCCGGAAATGGCGGCCAAGCTGAAGCTGCGTTCGAGCATCACCAGCAGCATCCGCCGTTATTTGGATGACAACGGCTTCCTCGACGTGGAAACGCCGATCCTCACCCGTGCCACCCCTGAGGGCGCGCGTGATTACCTGGTGCCGAGCCGCACCCACGCGGGCAGCTTCTTTGCTTTGCCGCAATCGCCACAGCTGTTCAAGCAACTGCTGATGGTGGCGGGCTTCGACCGCTACTATCAGATCGCCAAGTGCTTCCGTGACGAAGATCTGCGTGCTGACCGCCAGCCGGAATTCACCCAGATTGACATCGAAACCAGTTTCCTCGATGAAGCCGACATCATGGCCATCACCGAGAAGATGATTCGCCAGCTCTTCAAAGAAGTGCTGAACGTCGAGTTTGGTGAGCTGCCGCACATGACCCTGGCCGAAGCCATGCGTCGTTTCGGCTCAGACAAGCCGGACCTGCGTAACCCGCTGGAGCTGGTGGATGTGGCTGACCAGCTCAAAGACGTCGATTTCAAGGTCTTCGCCGGCCCGGCCAACGATCCGAAATGCCGCGTGACCGCGCTGCGTGTTCCGGGCGGGGCGAGCATGCCGCGCAGCAAGATCGACGAGTACACCAAATTCGTTGGCATCTACGGTGCCAAAGGCCTGGCCTACATCAAGGTCAATGAGCGCGCCAATGGTGTGGACGGCCTGCAGTCACCGATCGTCAAAAACATTCCGCTGGACAACATTAATGTGATCCTCGATCGCGTCGGCGCTGTCGATGGCGACATCGTGTTCTTCGGTGCTGATAAAGCCAAGATCGTCAGCGAGGCACTGGGTGCTCTGCGCATCAAGCTGGGCCATGACCTCAACCTGCTGACCTGCGAGTGGGCGCCGCTGTGGGTCGTCGACTTCCCGATGTTCGAAGAGAACGATGACGGCAGCCTGACCGCGATGCACCACCCGTTCACCGCGCCGAAGTGCACGCCGGCTGAATTGGAAGCCAACCCCTCGGCAGCCCTGTCACGCGCTTACGACATGGTCTTGAACGGCACCGAGTTGGGTGGCGGTTCGATCCGTATCCACGACAAGGCCATGCAGCAGACCGTGTTCCGTGTGCTGGGCATCAGCGAAGACGAACAGCAAGAGAAGTTCGGCTTCCTCCTTGACGCTCTGAAGTTCGGTGCGCCGCCCCATGGTGGTCTGGCCTTCGGTCTGGATCGTTTGGTGATGCTGATGACCGGCGCGCAGTCGATCCGTGAGGTGATTGCCTTCCCGAAAACCCAGAGCGCGGCCTGCGTCATGACTCAGGCACCGGGTGAGGTGGACAACAAGTCGCTGCGTGAACTGCATATTCGCCTGCGCGAGCAGCCGAAAGCGGAATAAAGCGTCACAAGAAGCCTGGTTTACCAGGCTTCTTCTTTAATGGCGGTTGGAGAGACTCGAGTTCTCACGCCGCGATACCGAATGTGAAAAACCGGAGTGCGTTATGGCTGGTCATTCCAAGTGGGCCAACATCAAGCACCGCAAAGGGCGTCAGGACGCCAAACGCGGCAAGATCTTCACCAAACTGATCCGTGAGCTGACGGTCGCCTCCAAACATGGTGGCCCGATCCCGGCGGATAACCCACGTTTACGGTTGGCCGTGGATAAAGCGCTGACCAACAACATGTCGCGCGATGTGATTGACCGTGCCATCGCGCGTGGCGCAGGCAATAACGAAGCCGACAATGTTGCTGAGCTGAGCTACGAAGGCTACGCGCCGGGTGGTGTGGCGATTATCGTCGAGGCCATGACCGACAACCGTAACCGCACCGCCGCCGAAGTGCGTCATGCCTTCACGAAATGCGGTGGCAATCTCGGTACGGATGGCTCTGTGGCTTATATGTTTGACCGTAAAGGGCAGATCAGTTTTGCCGCTGGCGTAAGCGAAGATGCACTCATGGAGGCCGCGCTGGAAGCCGGTGCGGACGACGTTGAGATGGCTGAAGATGGCTCGGCACTGGTGTCCACCAGCTTTGCCGATTTTCATGGGGTCAACGAGGCGCTCAGTGCGGCTGGTTTCAAGGCTGCAGAGGCGGAAATCGCCATGATCCCGTCGATCAGCGCGCCGATTACCGACCTGGAAACGGCGCAGAAATTCATCAAACTGATCGACATGCTCGAAGACCTTGATGATGTGCAGGAGGTCTATCACAACGCCGAGATTCCTGATGAGCTCATGGAGCAGCTTGGCTGATTGTGTGCGGGTATCCGAGCCGGAGGTATTCAGGTCGTTGGCCTGAGCGCTCCGGCTTTTTTATGGAGGCTGCCCATGACGGCTATGCGGTATGCCGCCGTGACCTTATATGAATGATGTGCGGTCACTTTTATAGGCTGCGCCTGGGTGACGCAGGCTCAGGCCGGCTCTATACTCGCGAGCTGGATAAATAGACAGTGTGCTGGCTAAGTGGCTGGTGCCTTGAGTGGGCGTAAGGCATGACCTTGATTCTTGGCATCGACCCCGGTTCACGTATCACCGGTTACGGTGTGGTGCGTGATACCGGGCGTAACTGCGAATATGTGGCCTCTGGCTGCATTCGCACGGGCAACGGTTCGATGCCAGAGCGGTTGCAGGTGGTGTTTCGCGGGGTGCGCGAGGTGATCGAAACCTACGGGCCGGTGACCATGGGCATCGAGCAGGTGTTTATGGCGCGTAACCCGGATTCCGCGCTCAAGCTCGGTCAGGCGCGCGGTGTGGCCATCGTCGCGGGAATGGAAGCGGGGTTGGATATCGCCGAGTACACCGCGACCCAGGTCAAGCAAGCGATTGCCGGCACGGGCGGGGCGGATAAGGAGCAGGTGCAGATGATGGTCATGCACCTGCTCAAACTGGTGCAAAAACCACAGATTGATGCCTCCGACGCCCTGGCGATTGCACTTTGTCATGCGCACCACCGGCAGAGTCTGATTCCCCATGGCCTGGCTGGGGCCAAGCGGCGCGCGGGTCGCCTTCGGTTGTAACGTAACTTTTAAGGAAAGCAGCGGTGATCGGACGTTTGCGTGGCACCCTGGCGGAAAAGCAGCCGCCCTATGTGATTCTTGACATAAATGGTTTGGGTTATGAGCTGGAAGTGCCCATGACCACCCTGTACCGTTTGCCCGCCGTCGGTGAGCCGTTGACCCTGCACACCCATCTGGTGGTGCGCGAGGATGCGCATCTGTTGTATGGCTTTTTTGAAAAGCGTGAGCGCGAGCTGTTTCGCGAGTTGATCCGCCTTAATGGGGTTGGCCCGAAACTGGCGCTGGCCCTGATGTCTGGCCTTGAGGTCGATGAGTTAGTGCGTTGTGTGCAGGCGCAGGACACGTCGGTGCTGGTGAAGATCCCAGGCGTTGGCAAGAAAACCGCCGAGCGCCTGCTGGTTGAGCTGAAAGACCGCTTCAAAGCCTGGGAAACTCTACCGGGCATGTCGACCCTGGTGGTTGAACCTCGTGGGGGGAGTGCAGTCTCAAGCGCGGAGAATGATGCGGTCAGTGCACTTATTTCGCTCGGCTACAAACCCCAGGAAGCCAGTCGCGCCGTCTCAGCGATTAAGGAAGACGGTTTGAGCAGTGAAGATATGATTCGTCGAGCCCTGAAGGGAATGGTCTAGTGTTAGAAGCCGATCGTCTGATTACCGCGACCACCCGCGACCGTGATGAGCAGGTGGATCGTGCCATTCGCCCGCTGAAACTGGCCGAATACATCGGTCAGCCGAGTGTGCGCGAGCAGATGGAGCTGTTTATCCAGGCCGCTCGTGGGCGCAGCGAAGCGCTCGATCACACCCTGATCTTCGGGCCGCCCGGTCTGGGCAAGACCACCTTGGCCAATATCATTGCGCAGGAAATGAATGTTTCGATCAAGAGCACCTCGGGACCGGTGCTGGAGCGGCCGGGCGATCTGGCGGCGCTGCTGACCAATCTTGAGCCGGGTGATGTGTTGTTTATCGATGAGATTCATCGCCTGTCACCGATTGTCGAGGAAGTGCTGTACCCGGCCATGGAGGACTTTCAGCTCGACATCATGATCGGCGAAGGCCCGGCCGCGCGCTCGATCAAGCTCGATCTGCCGCCTTTTACCCTAGTCGGTGCCACCACGCGCGCCGGCATGCTGACCAATCCGCTGCGTGATCGCTTCGGCATTGTGCAGCGCCTGGAGTTCTATAACACCGAAGACCTGGCGACCATCGTCATGCGTTCGGCGGGGATTCTCGGCCTGTCCATCGAGTCCCATGGTGCCTTCGAGATTGCCCGTCGGGCGCGCGGTACGCCACGTATTGCCAACCGTCTGCTGCGGCGTGTGCGCGATTTTGCCGAAGTGCGCGGGCAGGGGGATATCACACGTCCCATCGCCGATCTCGCGCTGAACCTGCTCGACGTCGACGAGCGTGGCTTCGATCACCAGGATCGACGTCTACTGCTGACCATGATCGAGAAGTTCGACGGTGGCCCGGTGGGGGTCGACAACCTGGCTGCCGCCATCAGTGAAGAGCGTCACACCATTGAGGACGTTCTTGAGCCCTATTTGATCCAGCAAGGCTATATCATGCGCACCCCGCGTGGGCGGGTGGTAACACGGCATGCCTACCTGCATTTCGGTCTCAATATACCCAAACGCATGGGCGAGTTGCCTACTGCCGATCTGTTTGCCCGTGACGATGATTGAGAAAAAATACTTGGCCAAGGCGATTGGCAAGATCAGGAGCTGGCACTAGAGTATGCGCGCGCAAAACGGAGTTAAGCCGTTCACCCTTCGTTGTCGGGTTTATTTCGAAGACACCGATGCGGGCGGCATCGTCTACTACGTCAATTACCTCAAATTTATGGAACGGGCTCGCACCGAGTGTCTGCGTGATCTGGGTTTTCTCCAGTCAACGCTGGCCGAGGAGGGCCTGTTGTTCGTTGTGCATTCGGCCGAGGCGCGTTATCACGCTCCGGCCAGGCTTGATGATGAGTTGCTGGTAAGCGCTGAAGTAATCGAGTTGAACCGCGCCAGCCTGCGTTTTCGTCAACAGGTCAGGCGGGCAGCGGATGATGTGTTGCTGTGTGAAGGGCAGTTTATGGTGGCCTGTGTGCGCGCCGACAATTTGAAACCCCGGGCCATTCCCCAAACTCTGCATGCGGCCTTTGCCGGGCAGGGCGGCGCGGGTACATCTAGAGCAGGAGAGTAAGCGTGGAAGCCAACGCCGTTGACCACATGTCGATGTGGAGTCTGATCAGCAACGCCAGCCTGGTGGTGCAACTGGTAATGCTGACCCTGGTGGCAGCATCGGTCATGTCGTGGGTCATGATCTTTCAACGCACTGCGCTGTTGCGTGCGGCCAAGCGCGCTCTGGACAACTTCGAAGAGCGCTTCTGGTCGGGTATCGACCTGTCCAAGCTGTACCGCCAGGCGGGCAGCAACCCGGACCCGGATTCTGGTCTGGAACAGATTTTTCGTGCCGGTTTTAAAGAATTTTCGCGTCTGCGGCAGCAGGCCGGTGTGGATCCGGATGCAGTGATGGACGCGGTGGCGCGTGCCATGCGTGTGGCGATTTCCCGTGAAGAAGAGAAGCTTGAGCAGAGCCTGCCGTTCCTTGCCACTGTGGGCTCCACGAGTCCTTATATTGGTCTGTTTGGTACCGTGTGGGGCATCATGAACTCCTTCCGTGGCCTGGCTCAGGTGCAGCAAGCAACCCTGGCCACTGTGGCGCCGGGTATTGCAGAGGCCCTGATCGCCACTGCCATTGGTCTGTTCGCCGCCATTCCTGCGGTAATCGCCTACAACCGCTTTGCTGCTCGCGGCGAAATGCTGATTGGCCGTTACTACACCTTCGCCGACGAGTTCCAGGCGATTCTGCACCGCAAAGTCCACACCAGCGACGACTAAGCCTTAGGCACTCTTTACGAAAGGTTTTAAGCCATGGCCAGAATTCGCAATAGACGCAAGCCCGTCGCCGAGATGAACGTGGTGCCTTACATCGATGTGATGTTGGTACTGCTGGTGATCTTTATGGTGACCGCGCCCATGCTCAATCAAGGGGTCAAGGTCGATCTGCCGAAAGTCAGCAGTGAAGCCCTGCCGCAGGACAATAACGCTCAGGTGTTGACCATTTCGATCAAGGCCGACAAGACCTATTACTGGAATATGGGCACCGAGGTTGATGTCGATACGGTGCAGGATAAGGCGCTGACGCTGGAAGAAATGACCCGCGCGGTGACGGCGATCATCAACCAGAGCAGGGCAACCGGTAAGCAGGTGCAGGTGTTCGTACGCGGTGACAAAACCGTCGATTACGGCACCATCATGGCGGCTATGGGTGGCTTGCAGCAAGCTGACGTGGGTAACGTCGGGCTGATTACCGAGGCCCCCTGATGCACGACCAGCGCGAGCGTTCGCCCTCGGAAAGTCTGTTCTGGCCGGTTGTCTGGGCTGTAGGCCTGCATGCCATCATGTTTGCCATGTTGTTCGTCAGCTTCGCCTTTGCCCCGGATCTGCCGCCGGCCAAACCGGTGGTGCAGGCGACCCTGTACAAATTGCAGTCGCAGAGCCAGGCCACTACCCAGACCAATCAAAAAATCGCTGGTGAAAAGCCTAAAACAACTGCACCGGTGTATGAAACCGAGCAGCTTGAACAGAAAAAAGCCGAGCAGGAAAAAGTAGCGGCCAAGGCTGCGGAACAAAAGAAAGCGCAAGAGGCTCAGAAAGCAGAAGCCGCGGAAAAGGCCGAAGCCGACAAAAAGGCCGCCGAGCAGAAGAAGCTTGCGGATGTAGCCAAGAAAAAAGCGGCAGACGAGGCGGCTAAGAAAAAAGCTGCCGAAGACGCCAAGAAAAAAGCGGCAGAAGAGGCGAAAAAGAAAGCCGCCGCAGACGCTGCGAAGCAGAAAAAAGCGGATGACGCCAAGAAAAAGGCGGCAGAAGCGGCCCAGCGTAAAGCGGTAGAAGATAAGAAGGCTGCTGCACTGGCTGAGTTGCTGTCCGATGATGTTGGTCGTCAGCAGGCAATCGCTGATACGGTCGGCGATGAAGTCGCCGGCAGCCTGGATGATCTGATTGTTATGCTGGTGAGCCAGCAGTGGCGGCGACCGCCATCGGCGCGTAATGGAATGAGCGTAGAAGTACTGATCGAAATGCTGCCCGATGGCACCATTACCAATGCCAGCGTGACGCGCTCCAGTGGCGACTCGCCATTTGATAACTCGGCCGTGCAAGCGGTGCGTAACGTCGGCCGTATTGCCGAAATGCAACAGCTGGATCGCGCCACTTTTGATCGCCTTTACCGGCAGCGTCGCGCTGTCTTCAAACCGGAGGATTTAGGTCTGTGAATACCCTGATGCGTCTTGTTCTGCTCGGTCTGACCCTGTTGGTCGGTACCGTTCAGGCCGCTGATCCGCTGGTGATCAGCAGTGGCACTGACCGTGCCACGCCCATCGCCGTGGTACCGTTTGGCTGGCAAGGTGGCAACGTGTTGCCCGAGGATATGGCCGAAATCATCGGCAATGACCTGCGTAACTCCGGCGTATTCGAGCCGATCCCTCGGCAGAATATGATCAGCCTGCCGACTCAGGCGACTGAAGTGATCTACCGCGATTGGCAGGCCTTGGGTGCGCAGTACGTGCTGGTCGGTAGTATTGTGCCGAACGCCGGTCGTCTGCAGATTCAGTTCGCCTTGTTCAACGTCACCACTCAGCAGCAGGTCATGACCGGTAGCGTGGGGGGGGGTGTCGATCAGTTGCGTGACATGGCGCACCATATCGCCGATCAGTCCTTCGAGAAGCTCACCGGTGTGAAGGGGGCGTTCTCTACCCGTATGCTGTACGTGACTGCCGAGCGTTTTGCGGTCAACAACACCCGTTACACCCTGCAGCGTTCCGATTATGACGGCGCCCGTGCAGTGACCCTGCTGCAGTCGCGCGAGCCGATCCTCTCGCCATCGTTCGCTCCGGATGGCCGTCGTATTGCTTACGTATCGTTCGAGCAGAAGCGTCCGCGCATTTTTGTGCAGCACATTGATACAGGTCGGCGCGAGCAAATCAGTAATTTTGAAGGGTTGAATGGTGCACCGGCCTGGTCGCCGGACGGCAATCGCCTGGCTTTTGTGCTGTCGCGTGATGGCAACCCGGAAATCTATGTGATGGACATGGGCACGCGTCAGCTGCGCCGTGTGACCAACCAGCCGTCGATCGATACCGAACCCTTCTGGGGTAAGGACGGTCAGACCCTGTACTTCACCTCGGATCGTTCCGGTAAGCCGCAAATCTATAAAACCAACATCAATGGTGGTTCGGCTGAGCGTGTGACCTTTATCGGTAACTACAACGCCAACCCGAAACTCTCTGCTGATGAGAAGACCCTGGTCATGATTCACCGCCAGGATGGTTACACTGTGTTCAAAGTGGCGGCGCAAGACCTGCAGCGCGGCAATCTGCGGATACTTTCAGATACCAGTCTGGATGAGTCGCCTACTGTCGCGCCTAACGGCACCATGGTAATCTACGCCACCCGCCAGCAGGGACGGGGAGTCTTGGTATTAGCGTCCACCAATGGTCGCGTCAGGCTCCCTCTTCCTACCGCTCAAGGCGAAGTTCGAGAGCCTTCTTGGTCCCCTTACCTGAACTGATGCGGCGCTACACCGTTGTTACTTGAAATACTGCTTAACACATTGGGGTTCATTAGGAGTTACATGATGGAAATGCTGAAATTTGGTAAGTTTGCTGCTCTGAGCCTGGCTCTGGCCGTTGCAGTTGGTTGCTCCTCGAAGGGCGGCGATGCTGCTGGCGAAGGCGCTACTGATCCTAACGCCGGTTACGGTGCAAACAACGGTGCCGTCGATGGCAGCCTGAGCGAAGAAGCTGCTCTGCGTGCTATCACCACCTTCTACTTCGAATACGACAGCTCCGACCTGAAACCAGAAGCCATGCGCGCTCTGGACGTGCACGCCAAAGACCTGCAAGGCAATGGCGCTCGCGTAGTTCTGGAAGGCCACGCTGACGAGCGCGGTACCCGCGAATACAACATGGCTCTGGGCGAGCGTCGCGCCAAAGCTGTTCAGCGCTACCTGGTACTGCAGGGCGTTTCCCCGGCTCAACTGGAACTGGTTTCCTACGGTGAAGAGCGCGCTATTGCTACCGGCAACGACGAGTCCTCCTGGGCTCAAAACCGTCGCGTCGAACTGCGTAAGTAATTCGATATGCGTACGTGCCGTCGTGCTTTAACCGTTTTGGCGCTCAGCCTGCCCCTTGCGGCTGTGGCTGAGGTTCCCGTGGTGGATAACAATGCCGGTTACGGCAGCAGTTACCCGCCTGTTGGTTACGGTACGTCCGGCACCTCTGTCGTGACAGGGGCTGCTGCCCCTGTCTCGGCGCAGGGCATGTTGTTCAACCAGCTGCAGCAGATGCAGGATGAGATCGCGCAATTGCGCGGTACGCTGGAAGAGCAACAGAACGAGATTCAGCGTCTGAAACAAGAAAGCCTGGAGCGTTATCAGGATCTTGATAAGCGTCTGAGTGGTGGTGCAGCAGGTGCTGTAATCAACCCGAATTCTTCAACCGCTGGCGCGATCAACGCCAACGGTACGCCGACTCCGCCAGTAGCCGGTCAAGTGCCAGCGCCTGCAACGGCAAGCGGTGAACCAGCCGATCCGGCAAAGGAGAAGCTGTTTTACGAAGCGGCCTTTGACCTCATCAAGGCCAAGGACTTTGACAAGGCCAGTCAGGCATTCACAGCTTTTCTGCGCAAATACCCTAACAGCCAGTATGCCGGCAACGCACAGTATTGGCTGGGCGAAGTGAATCTGGCCAAGGGCGATCTACAGGGCGCCGGCCAGGCCTTTGCGCGTGTCAGCCAGACCTACCCAAGCCACGCCAAGGTGCCGGATTCGCTGTTCAAGCTTGCGGATGTCGAGCAGCGTCTGGGTAATAGCGATAAAGCCAAAGGCATTCTGCAGCAGGTTATTGCTCAGTATCCGGGCAGTTCTGCTGCGCAACTGGCGCAGCGTGATCTGCAGCGCTTGCCGTAAGGCGCTAAGCCGTCTAGAAGCCCGCGCCTGACGCGGGTTTTTTGTATCTGTCGTTTGTTTGTCCGGGAAATGTCTGGCGCGCCTTACGCGTTCTGTCATCCCTATGTGTTCGCCTTGTGGCGTAGCGTTTAAAAACTCCTCCGTTTTAGGGCTAGTCATCTCTGGCGGTCCCCACCGGGCCGTCGTTTGCGTCGTTAAAAACTGCTTTTGGCGGTTTTTTCGTATACAATCCGCGGCCCTTTTCCCGCAACGGAGGCGGACGGCCTGTTTAGCTGTCACGCCCGTGGCTGATATGCAAGATACCCTGCGCATTACCGAGATTTTCTACTCGCTGCAGGGCGAGACGCGCACCGCCGGCTTGCCGACGGTATTCGTTCGCCTGACCGGCTGCCCTCTGCGTTGCCAATACTGCGACACCGCCTATGCCTTCAGTGGCGGCGAAATCATGTCGCTGGATGCCATTGTCCAGCAGGTTGCCGGCTACAAGCCGCGTTATATCTGTGTGACTGGTGGTGAGCCTTTGGCGCAACCCAACTGCATTCCTTTGCTCAAGCGTTTGTGTGATGCCGGCTATGAGGTGTCACTGGAGACCAGTGGCGCGTTGGATGTATCGGCGGTAGACCCGCGGGTAAGCAAGGTCCTTGACCTGAAAACGCCAGGCTCGGCGGAAGTCGCGCGCAATCGCTATGAAAATATCGATCTGCTGACACCCAATGATCAGGTTAAGTTCGTCATCTGTTCCCGTGAGGACTATGACTGGGCGGTAAGCAAGCTGATTCAGTACCGCCTGGCTGAGCGGGTGAGCGAAGTGCTGATGTCGCCCAGTCATCATGAGTTGGATGCACGCTCGCTCGCCGAGTGGATCATTGCCGACAACCTGCCTGTGCGTCTGCAGATGCAGCTGCACAAGATTCTCTGGAATGATGAGCCGGGACATTGATATGAGCGATAAGAAAGCGGTAATCCTGCTGTCAGGCGGCCTGGACTCGGCCACCGTGGTGGCGTTAGCCAAAGCCGATGGCTACAGCTGTTACACCATGAGTTTTGATTACGGCCAGCGCCATCGTTCCGAGTTGCAGGCGGCCGAATTGGTGGCTCGGCAACTGGGCGTGGTCGAGCACAAGGTGATTGGTCTGAACCTCAACGGCATGGGTGGCTCGGCACTTACCGACGTCAGCATCGAGGTGCCGGAAAGCCCGACCGAGGGCATCCCGGTAACTTATGTGCCAGCGCGCAACACGGTGTTCCTTTCCCTCGCGCTGGGTTGGGCCGAAGTGTTGGGTGCGCGTGACATTTTTATCGGCGTTAATGCGGTGGATTACTCAGGTTATCCGGATTGCCGTCCGGAGTTCATCGGGGCATTCGAGCGCATGGCCAATCTGGCGACCAAGGCCGGTGTCGAGGGGCAGGGCTTTCGCATCAAGGCGCCGCTACAGAACATGAGCAAGGCCGAGATCGTGCAGGCAGGTGTGCAGCAGGGTGTTGACTATGCATTGACCGTGTCCTGCTATCAGGCTGACCAGCAGGGCCGCGCATGCGGCAAATGTGACAGCTGCCGCCTGCGTGCTGCGGGCTTCAGTGCGGCCGGTTTAACTGATCCGACCCGCTACTGCTAAATTTTTTCCGCGCACTGTTGAATTTATGAATTAAATCAGTATCATGCGCACCGCGTCGGGTCGTTAGCTCAGTTGGTAGAGCAGTTGGCTTTTAACCAATTGGTCGTAGGTTCGAATCCTACACGACCCACCATATTGACCTTCATTGAAGGTATGAGAAGCCTGAAAGTTCTGATCAATGGAATTTTCAGGCTTTTTTTTGTCTGTAACTTTACCGCCGTACGGGGTTGCACGCTGCCTGCTGCGGCACCATCCAGGCGGGTATACTCGCTGCACTGAGAGCATATTCAGAGCCTGATGACATGACCCAGATTTCCGAACGCCTGTTGGTGCAAGCCCACCTTGACGCCAAGCAGCCCACGCCGCTGACGCCAGATCAGGAGGCGTTTTACCGTGCCGAGATTGCCGCTGAGCTGAAAAAGCAGAACGCTGTGTTGGTGGCTCACTATTACTGCGATCCGGTATTGCAGGCGCTGGCGGAAGAGACCGGCGGCTGCGTATCCGACTCGCTGGAAATGGCACGCTTCGGTAATCAGCACCCGGCGCAGACGGTGCTGGTGGCGGGTGTCAAATTTATGGGTGAAACCGCGAAAATCCTCAATCCGGAAAAGCGCGTATTGATGCCTACCCTGGAGGCGACTTGCTCGCTGGATCTGGGCTGTCCGGTCGAGGAGTTTTCGGCGTTCTGCGATCAGCACCCGCAACGTACCGTGGTGGTGTATGCCAACACCTCGGCGGCGGTTAAAGCGCGTGCTGACTGGGTGGTGACGTCCAGTTGTGCCGTGGAGATCGTCGAGCATCTGATGGACAACGGTGAAAGCATCATCTGGGCGCCGGATCAGCACCTGGGGCGCTATATCCAGAACAAGACCGGCGCGGACATGCTGCTGTGGGATGGCGCCTGCATTGTTCATGAAGAATTCAAGGCCAAGCAACTGGCGGACATGAAAGCCCTGTATCCGGATGCCGCCGTGCTGGTTCACCCAGAATCACCGACCGCAGTGATCGATCTGGCCGATGCTGTCGGCTCCACCAGCCAACTGATTGCTGCTGCGCAGCGTTTGCCGAACAAGACCTTTATCGTTGCCACCGACGCCGGGATTTTCTACAAAATGCAGCAGCTGTGTCCGGGCAAGGAGTTCGTCGCCGCGCCTACCGCTGGCAACGGTGCCGCTTGCCGTAGTTGTGCACACTGCCCGTGGATGGCAATGAACACTCTGCAGCGCACCCTGGAATGCTTACGCGAGGGCCGCAACGAGATATTCGTCGATCCGGCGCTGATTCCCAAGGCGATCAAGCCGCTCAAGCGCATGCTGGACTTTACCCAGGCAGCACGCCTCAAACTTAGTGGTAACGCCTAGCGCGCCTTTGCCAAGGCGCCCATGTTGGGCTCCCTTATTGCTATGGCCAGCGACTGCTGCAGAGCGGCTTGCGTTCTAGCCCGCTACGCCGTCGATCATCGTCATCACCTTCTTTATATGCTCAGTAGCTAGCAGGGCTGTGTACGCTTGTACCGTTACAGTCCTGGCAGCTTTGTACTGTATCGCCCACAATTCAGTGAGCTGTACCGGTGCAATTGTATATGTCCGGTTTACTGTTACGGTTCAGTCAAGCAGGAACATGGTCATGACCAATCTGTTGCTTTATCAGCGCATTGCCCAGCAACTGGCGGAAGACATCCGCCGCGGCGTTTACCAGCCTGGTGAGCGGGTGCCTTCGGTGCGCAAGATGAGCGCGCAGTTGAGTGTCAGCCACGCTACCGTGCTGCAGGCGTATGCCAACCTGGAAGACCAGGGCCTGATTCGTGCCCGCCCGCAGTCCGGCTTTTACGTGCACCAGACCCCGGCCCTGACCGCGCCCACTCCGGATATCGCCCGCGTAGAACGCCCGGGTCTGGTGACGCGCAGCAGCATCATCAATCAGGTACTCACCGAGTCGCGCCGCGAAGGCGTTTTCCCCCTTGGTGCGGCAGTGCCGCATGTGGATTACCTGCCGGTGCGGGCATTGCACCAGCAGTTGGCCAAGGTCACCCGTTTTCACAGTGCGCGGGCCTTCAGCTATATGTTCAGCCCGGGCTTTGAGCCGCTGCGGCGTCAGGTGGCGATTCGCATGCGTGATGCCGGCGTGGTGGTCGACCCGACCGAGGTGGTGATCACCCATGGTTGTGTGGATGCCCTGCAGATGAGCCTGCGCGTGCTGACCAAGCCGGGCGATCTGATCGCCGCCGAGTCGCCGACCTATTACGGCCTGCTGCAACTGGCTGATCTGCTCGGTCTGAAAGTTATCGAGATTCCCAGCGACCCAACCACCGGTATCAGCCTGGAAGCCCTGCAATTGGCGGCCAACCAGTGGCCGATCAAGGCGCTTGTGTTGACTGCGCGGCTGAGCAACCCGCTGGGCGGCACCATTCCCGAAGAGCGTCAGCGCCAGCTGCTGCGCCTGGCCGGTGATTACGATATCCAGATCATTGAAGACGATATCTACGGTGAACTGATGTTCGAGCAGGGCCCGACCAAGGCGCTCAAATCTCATGATCGTGAAGGGCGGGTGATCTACTGTTCGAGCTTTTCCAAGACCCTGTCGCCAGGGGTGCGTATCGGCTGGATCATCGCCGGCAAGTACCAGGATGAAATTCAGCGCCTGCAAACGTTCAGCACCCATTCGGCCTGCAGCGTCACGCAGATGGCGGTGGCGGCCTATTTGGAGAATGGCGGTTACGACCGCCACCTGCGTTTTATCCGCCAGGAATACCGCAAGAATCTCAGTGCCTTCCAACTGGCGGTGCAGCAGTACTTTCCTGAAGGCACGCAGATGAGCCGGCCCAAGGGTGGCTTTATTCTGTGGGTTAGCCTACCGGCGCGGGTCAACACCAAGGACCTGCACGTGCGCGCCCTGCAGCAGGGCATCAGCATTGCGCCGGGGTTGATCTTCAGTAATACCGAGCAGTTCAACCACTGTATTCGCCTGAACTGCGGTATTCCGTGGAATCGCGAAGCCGAGCGTGCCTTGATGACCTTGGGCATGCTGGCCGGGCAGCTATGTCAGGAAGGCGCTGCAAGTTTTTAATCCGGGGTTTAACCCGCCTCACCGCAGGGCTGCGTCTACCTGAGCGAATGGTCTGTTCCGCTCGCCCAGGAGATGCCCTCATGTCTGCTTACCCCGTATTGCTTACCCGTTCTCTGCTTGCCGGTTTTGCCGCAGGCGTATTGATCAGCCTTGGTGCCTGCAGCGCCGCTAACCCCGAAGCGCCTGCCACCGAGGTTGGCGGCCCGCAGCTCAGCGATGAGGCCCACAACCGTGAACGCGCCGAGTTGCATGAGCAGCTGGCCGCGGCACCTGCTGAATTGAAACGTAAAAGCCAGGTGGCGGGCAGGGCGGTGATGCCCAGCGTGGCTTATGCGCCGATGCCGATGTCTGTGCAGGCCGATGCCTTGCCGCCGGGCTACCGTGATGAGAACCGCGAGCAGTATCAGAAGCTGGTGAGCAACCCGGTGCATGCCGTGGTCGAGGCCCCCGTGTCGACCTTTAGCATCGATGTGGATACCGGCAGCTATGCCAATGTGCGGCGTTTCCTCAATGCTGGGCAGTTGCCGCCGCAGGATGCGGTGCGTCTGGAGGAACTGGTCAATTACTTCCCCTACGCCTATCCGCTGCCCAGGGGCGATGCGCCGTTTGGCGTGCACACTGAGCTGGCAGTCACGCCGTGGAACCCCGAGAGCCGCCTGCTGCGTATCGCCATCAAGGCCTCGGATCTGCGGGTAGAGGAATTGCCGCCAGCCAATCTGGTGTTTCTGGTGGATGTCTCCGGCTCGATGGATCGCCGCGATGGCCTGCCCATGGTGCAAAGCACGTTGAAGCTGCTGGTCGAGCAGCTGCGTGCGCAGGACACCGTATCGCTGGTGGTGTATGCCGGCTCATCCAGCGTGGTGCTGCAGCCAACATCCGGCAGTGAGAAAGCCACGATCCGCGCGGCTATCGACCAGCTTGCGGCGGGCGGTTCTACGGCGGGCGAGTCGGGCATTCAGCTGGCCTATCAGCAGGCGCAGCAGGGCTTTATCGACGGCGGCATCAACCGCATCCTGTTGGCCACCGATGGCGACTTTAACGTCGGCATCAGCGATTTTGAAACGCTCAAGCAATTGGCTGCGGACAAACGCAAAACAGGCGTATCGCTGACCACGCTGGGCTTTGGCACTGATAACTACAACGAACAGCTGATGGAGCAGCTGGCCGATGCCGGCGACGGCAACTATGCCTATATCGACAATCTGCGCGAGGCACGCAAGGTGCTGGTCGATCAGCTCAGCTCGACCCTGGCGACGGTGGCCCGCGATGTGAAGATTCAGGTCGAGTTCAACCCAGCCGAGGTCAGCGAATACCGGCTGTTGGGTTATGAAAACCGTGCGCTGAAACGTGAGGATTTCAGCAACGACAAGGTCGATGCCGGCGAAATCGGCGCAGGCCATACCGTGACTGCGTTGTATGAAGTGGTGCCAGTGGGCGGCAAGGGTTGGCTGGAGCCGCTGCGCTATCAGCAAGCGGCCAAGGCCGGCAGCCCGGCGGGCGAACTGGCCTGGCTGCGCATTCGCTACAAGGCGCCAGGGCAGGACATCAGCAAGCTGCTGGAGCAACCGATTCAGGCCAGTCATACGCGTGCTATCAGCCAGGTCAGTGAAGACCTGCGCTTTGCTGCAGCGGTGGCTGCCTTCGCCCAGCAACTCAAGGGCGATACCTATACCGGGCGTTTCAGCCTGGCCGACAGTGCCGAGCTGGCGCGTGCCGCCAAGGGCGATGACCGCTTCGGCCTGCGTGGCGAGTTCGTACAGCTGGTGCAACTGGCGCAGAGTCTGCAAACTGCGACAAACCGTTCAACCAGCGCACGAGTAGAGCAGTGAATCGACCCCTCACGGATGACGACGCCGCCTTGTTGCGGCGTTACCGCCGCGGTGATGCGGCGGCTTTCGCCGAGTTGTACCAGCGTCATCGGCTCGGCCTGTTTCGCTTTCTGCTCGGCCTGTGTGGCGATCACGCCCTGGCCGAGGAGGTGTTTCAGGACACCTGGATGAGCTTGATCCGCAGCCAGAGCGAGCAGCGCGATAGCGTGCTGTTCAAGACCTGGCTGTACCAGATCGGCCGCAACCGCTTGATCGACACCTGGCGCAAGCATGGTCGGCACCAGGCGGGGCATGCTGAGTACGATGAACAGCAGCATGCCCCGCACGACCCGCAGCCGGGGCCTGAGCAACAGCTCAGCCTGAGCCGCGATCAGCAGCGTTTAGAGGCCGCCCTGGCGGATTTACCGGCAGAGCAGCGTGAAGTGTTTCTGTTGCGCGCCCATGGCGACATGGCGTTGGCCGAGATTGCCGAGCTGACCCAGACCCCTGCTGAAACAGTGAAAAGCCGTTTGCGCTATGCCCTGCAGAAGTTACGTCGGCTGCTGGCTGACTCGGCCGCCGAGGAGTTGTCCGTATGAACCACGATCAACATAGGCTCGATGAGCAGGAACGGCAGATGCTTGAGCATTTCCGCCAGCACAGCGTCGGCGAGCCCAGTGCGCAGCTGGATGCACAGATTCTCGCGGCGGCCAGTGCCGCAGCGCGGAGCGTGCCCGCTGCTGAGGTCAAACCTGGCCTGAGTGCGCGCTTGCACAACTGGCTGTTCGGCGCAGGGGGTCGGCAACGCTGGTCGGTGGCGTTGGCCGGGGTTGCTTGCCTGGGGATTGGCGTAAGCCTGACCTGGCGTACCTTCGAGCAGGCTCCAGATGCCTTCGATGCCGTGCCCAGTGGCGCACCGATGTCGCCGGCTGCCGCGTGGACGGCGCCGCAAGCTGCGCCGATGTCCGCGCCGTTGGCAGAATCTGCTGGGGTGGCGGATGAGGCCGAACGCTCGCGTGCGGCGCAACCCGCTCCGGTGAGCCAGGGTTACAGCAGCGATAGCGCCGAGGCGAAGGAAAAACTTTCGGTCGCTGCGCCTGATCAGCTGTTGCGTGAGGAGTCTGCGGTTGATGCATTACAGCCACAAGCTGCCCGTGCGCCAGCGGTGTCAGCGTCCGAGCAAGCGGCTGGCGCTACTGGCAGTCAAGCTGAGCAGCAGTTGCGCAGCGAGTTACAGCGGCTGTTGAAATTGCGCCGTGATGGCTGGACGGATGAGGCCGATGCCTTGTTGCTGCAACTGATGCGTGAGCACCCCGAAGTGGATATCGACGCGCAATTGCAGCATTTGCAGGCGCCCGACTGAGCCGTGTCACAGATCGCCCGGTGCCAGTGCATGCGCTGCTGCCGCGGGCTTTTGCCGCGTGCGGTTACCTGCTGTACAGATTGCAGGGTTGCCAGAGGCCTGGGCAGGGGCGAGCATAGCGGCTTATGACGCTGCCTTCGTATCTGCCATGACCATTATTCAACGCTGCGCGCTGCTACTGACCCTGCTGTCACTGGCAGCCTGTGAGCAGCCTGCCAATCCGCCTGTTCTTCCCAAAACACCGGCTGTGCACGTGCAGCCCGATTCCCCCATGAGTACCCAGACGCCGCCGGCCCCCGTCAGCCCTGCGCCTCAGGTTGAACCACTTGAGGCGCCCAAACCGGTGAGAAACTCGGCGCCTGCCAAGCCAGTTGCCGCTCTCGTTAAAGCCAAGCCCGCTGAGCCGGTGCCGGAGAAAAGAGCCCCACTGGAGTTGAGCCTGCGCCCTGATGTATTCGATCCACTGCAGCCGCTGGAACCACTCAACGACCTGTCGACGCCGTTGTTACCGCCGTTGTTTGTCGAGAAAACTGAGCCGGAAAGTCCCTTTCAGCTCAACGGTAAGCTGATCACCAACGAGCGCGGTGACGACTATTGGCAGTCGGTTGAAGGGGCGCAGTTGCAGTTCGAGTTCAAGCAATAGCCGGCGACTGCCAACACTCGCCGGCCACAGCCCATCAGAAGCGGTAGGCCTGCTTACTGATGGCATTGAACAGGCTGTGATCCAGCCGCGTAAAGCAGGATTCGCCGGGCAGACGCACCCACAACGGTTCTTGCACCCGGTTCGGATCGTAGGCGGCCTGCTTGAGGTCGGCCTTCTTGTATTTGAAGGTGCCGGTGGTTTCCACCTCGCCGAGTAGGCGGATAAACAGCGGCGCGGCGTACACCGGCAATTCGGCATCCAGGTGCGCGGCGAGGGCGGCGCTGTCCAGTTGCTGGCCTTCGCTCAGGCGTAGTGCGGCCATGCCACAACGGCCATTGGTGCCGGAGATTTCTACGCCATACACCACCGCATCTTCCACGCCGGGGAAGGCGCCCAGGACGTTCTCCACTTCGGTAGTTGAGACGTTTTCGCCTTTCCAGCGGAAGGTATCGCCCAGGCGATCAACAAACTGCGCGTGCTTGCAGCCAATATCGCGCATCAGGTCGCCGGTGTTGAACCAGGCATCGCCCTTTTTGAATACGTTGCGCAGGATCGCCGCCTCGCTCTTGGCTGGGTCGGTGTAGCCGTCGAACGGCCATTTGGCGCTGATCTCGCTGATCAGCAGGCCCGCTTCACCTTTCTTGGTCTTTTCCAGAAAGCCTTTCTTGCCACGCACCGCTTGGTCGTTCTCCAAGTCGTAGCGCACGATGGCGTAGGTGGCGGGGGAGAACCCCACGGTGTTATCGAAGTTGAACACGTTGGTAAAACCGATATTGCCTTCGCTGGAGGCGTAGAACTCGGTGATCTGCTCGACCCCGAAGCGTGCCTTGAACTCGGCCCAGATCGAGGGCCGCAGGCCGTTGCCGATCATGCAGCGCAGGCTGTTGTTCTTCTCGGCCGGAGTCGCTGGCTGGTTAAGCAGGTAACGGCACAGCTCGCCGATATAGCCGAAGCAGGTGGCCTGATAACGCTGCACATCCGGCCAGAAGGCGCTGGCGGAGAACTTGCGGCGCAGGGCGATGGCAGCACCACCGGCCAGTGCGGCGCTCCAGCAGACGGTGACGGCGTTGTTGTGGTAGCAGGGCAGCGTCAGGTAGAGCACGTCCAGGTTGTTCAGGGTCAGCCCGGAGTGGCCGAAGCCGCCATAGGCCTTGATCCACTTGCCGTGGCTCATGATCGAGGCCTTGGGCAGACCGGTGGTGCCTGAGGTGTAGATCAGGAAACAAGGGTCCTTCATCTGCACCTTGGCGCTGTCGGGCAGGTTATCGCTGGCCTGGCTGCGCGCCAGTTGCATCAAATTGGTCCAGCCCTCGGGTGCCTGGCCGGCGTCCTGCAGGCAGTCCTGATCGGCCACCCAGTAACGCGGTGTCTGCGGGTTATTGAGTTGCTCGGCAACCTCGTTGAAGGCGGCCAGCAGTTCTTCGCCGATCAGCATAAAACCCGGCTTGACCAGATTCAGGCTGTGCGCCAGCACCTTGCCGCGCTGTGTGGTATTCACCAGCGCCCCGACTGCGCCGAGCTTGCTCAACGCCGCGAGAATGGCCAGCAACTCCAGGCGATTTTCCAGCATCACCGCCACCACGCTGCCATGGCGCACACCTTCAGCCTTGAAGGCCCAGGCCAGGCGGTTGGCCCAAGCGTTAAATTGCGCATAACTGAGGCTGCGCGATTCATCGAGCAGCGCCGGGCGCTCCGGGTGCTCCTGCGCCGCGCGCTCCAATGCCCAGGCCAGCGAGAGGTTCTTCTCGCGGTTGCGGATACCGGCGTAATACAGGCCGCGCAACAGGCGCGGTACACGCGGCAGATGCTGGGGCAGGCGGGTCAGAAAACGCAGTGGGGAAATCAGGTCGGTCTGGCTCATGGCTCTCGCGCTTATGGTTGTTATGCGGGGGCGAAGCGCAACTCTAGTTGTCAGGGCGCATCCCTGCCATGACTCTGGCGCAAGCGATACAGGGCAGATCGGCAAATACCACTGTGACGGGTTGTCGGGCCCTTTGGGTTGTGGCATTACAGCGAACACTGATTTTTATGGAGCCGGCGATGAACCTGAATCAAGTCACTGTCGCGGTCAGCGACGTGCCGCGCGCGATCCGCTTTTACCAGCAGCTGGGGTTGCAACTGATCGTCGAAAGCCTGCCGGACTATGCGCGGTTCTGCTGCCCGGATGGTCAGTCCAGTTTTTCCCTGAGTCGGGTCGAACAGGTGCCTGCCAGCCAGACGCTGATTTACTTCGAATGCGCTGAACTGGACCAGACCGTCGCCCGCCTGCAGGCTCTGGACATCGTGTTCAGCATGCCACCGACTGATCAGCCCTGGCTGTGGCGCGAAGCCTATTTACAGGACCCCGACGGCAATCCGCTGTGCCTCTACCATGCCGGAGCCAACCGTCTGAATCCACCCTGGCGGCTGAGCTGACACGCCAGGTCGGGGGATTTTTGCTGGTTTGCAGGTCACTGAAGGCGGGCTGCGGCTAGCCCCTCCCTCTGCATTCAGTTCAACAGGTTTTACCCAAAGGTCTGTGCAGAGAACAACTCGCCGTATTTCAGCTGCCTCGTTTGCACTTATCTTCGTTGCCCTGGTCCTGTTGGCGAGTGCCGACAACCGGCGCGTTGGCTACTTCGATCGGCCTCCCCATACGCGGTTGCCAGGGCAGGCCGATACTGAAGGGGCGGCTATAGCCTACTTCGCGAAAATTGCCGAGCGCATGCAACTCAGTGTGGTGAGTTATCAGCGTTATCCGTGTCACGTCTATTGCAGATGCTGCAACGTCATCAGCTGGATATGGCACGGATCCTGGCCAAGACCCCGGAGCGTGGAACTACGCTGGTCTAACCGGCGCAGCCCTTTGTGGTGGTTCAGCCGCTGTTGCTGGTGGCCCGCGGGCCCCCTGCAACAAGTGGACTTGGTCGAACAACGGCTGCCCTTGCGTTTAGGTGCCTGGCAGGATGGTTACCGCTCACCCATGTTGCGAGACCTGCGCCTATAGGTGCAAACCCTGAGCAGCAATGTATTGAGCCAGAGCCTGAAAATGCTTCAGGCCGGGCGTCTGGAGGCGTTCTATCATCCCCATGGCCTGGCTGTACGCTATCAGGTGCAGCACCTGGGTATGCAGGGCAGCATCCTTATGCTGCCTTTGCCCCAGGAACACATGCGGCTGTATTCGCATTTTCCCGCTCAGCGGCTGAACGCTATATGCAGCGTTATGAGCAAGCGCAGACTGAGGTGATAGGACAGTAGGACTTCCGTCAGCACAGGCTGCCTTAGTCTTGTTGCGCAAATGTGCTCGGGGTGTGTGGGGGCATTTACTTGGGCGGGTTTGCCAGCCGTTGCCAGAGGTCTTGCCAATTCTGGGCCCAGCAACAGTGATGGTCATACTGCGGGAGTACCCATATCCGGGACTTATGTGCGGTAGACGAAGCTGCAACAAAGGCCTTGCCCAGTTCGGGTGGCACGATCTGATCGTGCTCGCCTAGCAGATGTATCTGTTCTACCACGGCTAATCGTTGACGCATCTGTGCAGGATTGAGTGACTCCAGCAAGGGGGTGAGCCGGTGATGAGCTGTCCAGGCCGCGTGATCAAGATTGCCCGCGACGGTGACTACACGTACGACATCATCCCGGCGTGCCGCCAACAATAAAGCCACGGCACCGCCACCGGAGTAGCCGACCAGCACCAAGCGTCGTGCACCGGCCCTGGCTTTGAGTTGCTCGGTGGCCAGATTGATGCTGTGTACCACCTCTTCGGCGAAGCGGGCTCCGGTCCAGTAATCTGGATGACAGGGTAAATGAGCGGCTCCCAGATACTGGCATGGCCGACCCAGGTAGGCCGCGTTGCCGTCAGGGTGGGCCAGTGCCAGGCGCAAAGCTAGTGGGTCGAGCGGAGTTGGATCGACGGAGGGTTGGTGACGGTTGATCCAGGCCAGGCCGTCACCTTCCAGATATAGAGTTAGTTCTTCACTTTGACGCTGCGGTGTATAGGCCTGCAAGCGGAAGGCGCCAGCCTGCAATTCTGAGGCCTGCCAGTGATGGCTGCTGGCCAGCGCATTGGCATTCTGGCGGCGCGCCTCTGGGCTGGGGAGTGTGTTACAGGCCGTGAGCAGAAGCACCAGGCACCATGCAAGGCGAAGTCCCGGGCGTGTAGAGGGGCTGGCCTCTGTAAACCGTACTATGGCGGCTAATCCCGGTAACCAGATGGGCTTAAGGTCGTGCCGGTTTCGGCAGGATAGTTGAGTCATGTTCGCTCACGCCCTTGGAAATCAAGGCCACGGCATATTATGTAGTGGCCTTGAACGTTACCGGACCTAGAACGCCCAGCGTGCCTTGAGCGATGCACCCTGGTTAGTAAAGTCGCTGCGAACTTCGGCGTCATAACGCAGGCTGACCTCGGTGCCACCGGGCAGGGTGTGGCTCAGGCCAAGACCGGCACGGGCCAGCCAAGGCTCGAGTTCAAGCCCCTCAGTGCTGAAAGTGGCAGTCGCTGCGCCAGCATAGGCAGACGTGATGGAGTTGCTCTCGTTGATGGCGTCATAGCCGCCACCCAGGTTAGCGCTTAGCACAGTACTGCTGTTCAGGGCGTAATCGAGCTTGCCGTCGAGGCTCATAAGCAGTGCTTCAGTATCACGGCTGTTGACATCCAGATTGAGCAGTCCGGCGCCCTTTTCTGCATAGGAGTCATCGCCGATCCAGGTGTAATCGACGCGGGCCGAGGGGGTGAAGGTCAGCTGCTCGGTCAGACGCAGGTCGTGAGCAATGCCAACGCCGGCATGGGCGCTGTAGCCGTCGTAGTCGGATTTGGCTGTGGTGCCGGCAAAGCCGATGCTGCGTTGCCCCTCGGTGCGGTTCTGGCCAACATCGAGTTGGAAGTTCAATTCGGTGGCAGGCGTCAGGGCGTAGCTGCCGTAGCCGATCAACTGGTAGGTGTCGATCTCGGCGCTTTGCGGGGCAATGGTGGAGTCGCTATTGATGTCGGTTGTGGCATAGGCGAAGGCCAACCCGAGGCGGGCATTGTCCGAGACAGCAGTATCGAGACCCAGCGCCAAACCTTTGCTGTCGGCGTCGAAGCCGGCCACGCCATTGCGCTGATTTTGGTCGGCCCAAGAACCGAAGCTCTTGATCCATAACTGCTGTTCGCTGAGCAGCGAATCGCCTGAAGACAGGCCGCTGGTGCTGCCCTGGCGGGCCTGAATCACATCATTGATAGCGGCAAGGCTGTTGCTGATGGCGTTGGTACTGGCACCGGTTAGCAGCGGCAAGGTCTGGCTGGCGGCGTCGGAGCGCAGTTGATTGGTGTTTAGGCCACTGAACAGGGCGAGTAATTGCGGCGTCGCATCAATCACGCGGGCACCAGCCAAAGCGGGGTTGTTACCCTGCAGGGTGGCAGAGTTGAGTACTCCGCCGACTGTTGCCGGTGGTGCTGGCGGTGCCGCATAGAACTGGCCGTCACCATTGGTGTAAAAGACCAGGTTCAGTGGGGTGCCCAGAGTATCGCCCGTGCCAAAGGTGGAAATGACGATGCTGTAAATCTGCCCACCGGTGACGCTAAGACCCACTTGCGGGCAGAGGTCAGGGCTGCCTCCACAACTGACGTTGGCACCCGCACCGAGAATGCTTTCATGGCCGCCCAAGACGGTATCGTCGTTACCCGCCAACGCACCTGCACCCGGTGTGTTTGGGTTGAAGAAGCCACTGTACACAATCATCACCGAGTCAATCGGCGCTTGGCTCTGACCGAAAATAAAGGAGGCACTGCTAAGGGTCGGAACGAAATAAGCCACCGCATAGTTGAAGGGATTGACGCCGCTCGTCAGGGCGCTGGGATTGGCAAGTACTCCAGAACCCAGAGAATTCGGAGTCAGCTGCATCGTACCGGTGGTGGCCGTAGCCCCGTTGACGCTGAAGGTGTAAACGCTGGGCGTGGCATGACTCATGGACGCGTGCAGCAAGGCGCTGAGCAGGCCTGTGGCCAGGGCACATTTCTTGAATTGAAAGAGCGGATACAGTGTGCGGCTCATGGTGATTCCATCGACAGTCAGAGGCGTGCCCACAGCATTGTCAGGTTGCGGGCACCGGTTTGAGATGGCGCGATGCTATCAGTGAGTGCACAGGGCGAAACTGAGCAAATCTGAGCAAATAGGCCGCTTTCAGTCGAGCAGGCAGGCTTGGGCGTAGAAGCAATAACCTTGGTTGCGCAGGGTCTTGACGGGCAGCGGCAGGCCGCTGGCCTGTTCCACATTGCGCCGTAGGCGGCGTATCTGCGTGTCGAGGCGACGTTGGTCATAGGCAAGAAAGTCCTCACCCAGGGCCGTGACGATCTGCTGGCGGCTGACGCATTCCCCGGCCTGCGCCATCAAACAGTGCAGCACGCGCAGGTCTTGCTGGGAGAGTGGCACCGGTGGCGCATTGGGCGGGGTAAGGCGTCGCGGGCCAAGCTGCAAGGTCCAGGACTGCTCTTCGGCATCAAACGCCAGGCGTCGTTGCAATGAAGCCAGGGTGGCGGCCAGTTCATCGAGGTCGCAGCCTTTGTTCAGGTAGTGGTCGGCACCGATGTCCAACCCTTGAATGCGTGCGGCAGCACCACCACCACGGGCGGTGAATACGAGAATGCCCGAGCGGTGGCCAGACTGGCGCAGGCGCTGGATTAAGTGCAGACCGTCACCATCCGGCAGCCCTAGGTCGAGCACGGCCAGCTTGTGCTGCTGGGGCTGAAACAGACGCTGAAACGCTTCAAGATCGGCCGCTGCCGTGGTGGTGTAACCGCAATCATCGAGAAACTCGCAGAGTTCCTGGCGCAGTATGGGGTCGTCTTCGAGGAGGATCAGGCCGGTCATCGCAAGGCATCTCGGGGCAGGGCGTCGGTGGCTTGACAACGCTTGAGCGGGCGCATGGTAGCATCGCCCGCCATGAAAACAATTCAGCATTTCCTCCTCTTCTGGCTGCTTGGGCTGCCGGGTTTTGTTCAGGCCGCGGCGTTACAATTGCAGACGGGGGGCGGTGCAATTCCGGTCAGCGGTTATCTGCAGCGTCTGGATGACCCCCACGCCGTGTTGAGCGCGCAGCAGGCTTTGCAAGCCGAAGGCTGGCAGGCACTGCCATCGAGCCTCAGTGCCGGCTACACCAGCGGCTATGTCTGGTTACGCCTGGAGGTTAGGCCAACCGATGCAGGTGAGCAGCGCTGGATGCTGCGCCTGAGTAATGCCTTGCTCGACGATGTGCGTTTGTATCAGCGCGGTGCTGATGGCGCATGGCAGGAAAGGCGTTCAGGCGAGAACCTGGCGCGTGAGCGATGGCCCATCGACTATCGCTCAGCGGTATTTCCCCTGCGCCTGCAAGGTCAGCAGAACGAGGTGGTGCTGTTACGTTTGCAGACCAAGAATGCCTTGTCAGTCAGCCTGGACTTCATGGAGGCGACGGAGTTCGGCCAAGCCGGGCGGCGCGAGTACATTGCCTATGGGCTGTATTTCGGCATTTACCTCATGCTGTTTGGTTTTCATGTGATTTTCTGGCGCATGACTCAAGCGCCAGAGAGCGGCTGGTATCTGGCCTACGTGGGCTGTTGCGTATGGATTGAGGGGTTGACGATAGGCTTGCCCCAGCAATTGCTTGGCATTCCGGTTCAGCTGAGCGATCCCTTGCTGGGCGTAGCAATGGCACTGAGTCTGCCGATCGGAACTGTTTTTGCCTGTCGCCAATTAGCCTTGGCTCAGGTTTACAACAGATTAGCTAACGGGTTGGTCGCTTTATCCTGGCTGCTGGGCGGCTTGGCCGCCATAGCCGTTCTGCTCGGTTTTTTCCGCCAGGCGGTGCCCGTGGTGCTGAGCGTTTCGCTGGCAAGCATTCCTCTCATGGTGACAGTCGCTACCTGGCTGCTGTGGCGCGGTCATCGACCGGCGCGCTTTTACCTGCTGGCTTTCGGCGTTTTTTATGCAGGCGTCCTGGTGGCCTTCTTGCGCAATTTCGGCGTGGTACCGGCGAATTTATGGACAGATCATGCGGTGGCACTTGGCACGCTGTTGCACATGGGTGCAATGAGCCTGCGCATCATCAGTCATTACAACCGTCTCAAGCGGGACAAGCACTTGGCTCAGGCGCAGAACACTGCGCTGATTCAGCAGCAGAATGCGCATTTGGAGTCACAGGTTGCCTTGCGCACCTTTGAACTCAATCAGGAGTTGCTGCGCCGCGAGCAACTGGAACAGGAACTGCGCGCTACGCTGAGGCGCGAACAGCAAGTGCGTGAAGAGCAGAGCGACTTCGTCGCCATGGTTTCCCATGAGTTCCGTACGCCACTGGCGATCATTGCCACTTCTGCGCAGCAGCTGGGGCGCAAGCTGGATGCACCTGCAGAAAAGAACCTGCGCCGTTGCCAGAACATTCGCGATGCTGCCGCGCGCCTGCTGGCGCTGGTAGACGATTACCTGACCCACGACCGTATGGCTGAGCCGCAGCCGATATCCCGCTTCGCAGCGTGCGACCTGGCGGCACTGCTGAATGGTCTACGGGCCGATTTCCCAGCCGAGCGTATTCTGTTCGATCAGCGTTTGAGCGCCGAGACTTACTGGTGTGATGTGGGCCTGTTACACGTGGCGGTGCGCAACCTGCTGGCGAATGCCGACCGCTATGCGCCCCAGGGCGTACCGGTAAGGCTGGTGGTACGTGAAGAGGGCGGGGTAATCCTGATCAGTGTGAGCCATCCTGGCGCGCTTATCGCCGAGGATGAGCGTGGTCGGTTTTTCCACAAGTATTACCGTGGACGCCATGCGCAGAGCACGACGGGGGCAGGCTTGGGGTTGTATATGGTGCGACGCATCGCTCAGCTTCACGGTGGCGATGCGACGCTGACTAGTTTTGGCGGGGGTGAGGTCATCTGCTTCCGCCTTAGCCTGCGTTTGGCGGCCTGCGGGTATGATTCGAGCTGTACGTTGCCCGTTCAGGCAACCTTGGAGAGGCGAGGCTAGGTGCTGCTCGCCGATGGGGCGGTAGTCGGGCTTCAAGCGAACAGCCCTTTGTGCAACGCCAACACATTGGGTTGAGCCGCGTCCGAATCTCCAGTTGTATCCGCTATCCACACGCTCAACCCTGTACGAGGCGAAACACACACCGACCTTGAGGCCGGTGTGTATTCAGCAGGCCTCAGTCGACAAACAGATCGTTCATCAGTTTGCCGGCCGGATCAAAGCGGTACTGCTCGAAGTCTTGCTGGCCCTGCTCTCGGAGAATTTCTTCGTCGATCAGCAGGCGCCCGCTGATGCTGCGTTCGCTGCTGGACAGGATGGCATGGGCGGCATCGGCCATGATCGCCGGCAGGCGTGCGGCCTTCATCACGGCCGGGCCGCCGGCTTCGAATTCGATGGCGGCGGTGGCGATCACCGTTTTGGGCCAGAGCGAGTTGACGCTGATGCCGTACTTTTTGAATTCCTCATGCATACCTAAGGTCAGCATGCTCATGCCGTATTTGGTGCTGGTATAGGGGCCGTAGGTGGCGAACCACTTGGGGTCGAGGTTAAGCGGAGGCGACAGGCTGAGAATATGGCCCTTGCTCTGCTTAAGGTAGGGCAACGCCGCCTGGCTGCAGACCATCACCGCACGGGTGTTGATCTGGAACATCAGGTCGAAGCGCTTGGGCGGTAGGTGCTCAACGCCCATCAGCTTGATTGCGCCGGCATTGTTGATGACAGCATCGATGCTGCCGAAGTGCTCGAAGGCATTGGCCATGGCCGCCTTTACCGCGTCCTCGTCGCGCACATCCAATTGCAGGGCCAGGGCTTTGCCGCCGGCAGCTTCGACTTCGGCGGCTACCGAGTGAATGGTGCCTGGCAGTTTGGCGTGGGGCTCGGCGCTTTTGGCTGCAATCACGATATTGGCGCCCTCACGCGCGGCGCGCAGGGCGATTTCACGGCCGATGCCACGGCTGGCGCCGGTGATAAATAGGGTTTTGCCTTGCAGTGACATATGTGTTCTCTCGCTTTTTATGGTTTTTGTGGGAGGTGCCGGGCGGCGATCCGCTTTAGCCGCGACAAGTAACTAATTAGTCGTGGCTAAAGCCCCTCCCACGGGATGCGATCAGCTTTCGCTGGCTTCGATTTCCACCAGCAACTGACGGTTCTTCACCTGATCGCCGCGGCTCACGCCAATGCGGCGTACCACGCCGTCGATACTGGCCTTGAGCGGGTGTTCCATCTTCATCGCTTCCAGCACCACCAGCAGTTGGCCTTTGCTGACCGTGGTGCCTTCTTCGACCAGCACTTCGACAATTGCCCCGTCCATCGGTGCTTTCACGCTGCCCGAGCCGGCACCTGCGGCGCTGCTGACGGGCAGGTGGGTGATATCGGTGAGCTGCAGGTTGCCGTTATGGCCGTACAGCCAGAGCTGTTCTCCGGCCAGGTGGTAGGCCAGGCGCTGGCGAATGCCATCCAGCTCCAGAGTGACCCAGCGGCCGTCGCTGGCCAGCAGTTTGAGGCTGACCTGCTGCTCGGCAATGCTCGCCAGCAGGCTGGGCTGTGGACCGTCGGCCTGCACGTGCAGCTCCACGCTGAAGGTCTGCTCGCCCTGCTTGAGCAGAAAGCGCCAGGGCGCGCTGCCGGCATTGCGCCAGCCGGAGAGGCCCGGTTGGTGGGCGCGGGCATTGGCCGACTGCTGGAACAGCAGGGCAGCGGCGGTGGCTAACTCGGCCACCTTTGGTGGTTGTGGGCTCAGGCTAGGGTCGCTGGCGAAATGCTCGGCGATAAACGCGGTGGTGGCATTGCCGGCGGCAAACTCGGGGTGGCTGAGTAGGTTGGCGAGAAAACGCTGGTTGCCGTTGACGCCCAGCAGCACGCAATCCTCAACCGCACGCACCAACTTGCGCCGGGCTTCTTCGCGGGTGGCACCGTAGGCAATCACCTTGGCCAGCATCGGGTCGTAGAACGGGCTTATCACCTGACCTTCAAGCAGACCATGGTCGATGCGAATACTGTCGCGCAGCGCCGGCTCCCAGCGCAGGGCGGTGCCGGTTTGTGGCAGAAAATTATGGGCGGCGTCTTCGGCGTACAGGCGCACTTCCATGGCGTGGCCGGTCAGGCGAATTTCGTCTTGTTTGAGTGGCAGCGGCTGGCCTTCGGCGACGCGAATCTGCCAGGCGACCAGGTCTTGCCCGGTGATCAGTTCGGTGACTGGGTGTTCGACCTGCAAGCGGGTGTTCATTTCCAGAAAGAAGAATTCGCCGCTCTGATCGAGCAGAAACTCGACGGTGCCAGCGCCGACATAATTCACTGATGCGGCGGCTTTGACGGCGGCCTCGCCCATGGCTTGGCGCAGCTCGGGCGTCATCACCGGGCAGGGCGCTTCCTCGACCACTTTCTGGTGGCGACGCTGCACCGAGCAGTCGCGTTCGCCCAAATAGACGATGTGGCCGTGCTGATCGCCGAACACCTGAATTTCCACATGGCGCGGTTGGATCACTGCACGTTCGAGAATCAGCTCGCCGCTGCCGAAGGCGTTCTGCGCCTCCGAGCGCGCCGTGCGGATTTGCGCCAGCAACTCGCTGGATTCATGCACCAGACGCATACCACGGCCGCCGCCACCGGCGCTGGCCTTGATCATCAGCGGGTAGCCGATGCGCTCGGCCTCGCGGCTCAGGGTGTCGTCATCCTGGGCCGCCCCTTCGTAGCCGGGAATGCACGGCACGCCGGCTTCGAGCATGGCGATTTTCGACAGGCGCTTGCTGCCCATCAGGTGGATGGCTTCCACGGTCGGGCCGATAAACACGATACCGGCGGCTTCGCAGGCGCGGGCGAAGTCGGCGTTTTCCGAGAGAAAGCCGTAGCCGGGGTGGATCGCGTCGGCCCCGGTTTTTTGTGCTGCCTTGATAATGTTGTTGATGACGAGATAGGACTGGTTGACCTGCGCCGGGCCGATGCAGACCGCCTCGTCGGCGACGTGCACGTGGCGCGCATCGCTGTCGGCCTCGGAATACACAGCCACGGTGCGGTAGCCGAGGTCTTGGGCGGTGCGCATCACCCGGCAGGCGATTTCCCCGCGGTTGGCGATCAGAATCTTATTGAAGGCGGGCATCTGGGTGCTCCTGCTGGGTAGTAAGCCTGGCGATCAGGTCATTTGTAGAGGGGCTTATTCAGCGGCCCACGTCGGTGGGCGTTTTTGCATAAAGGCCATGGTGCCTTCGATGCCTTCGGCTCCGGTGACGGCGGCGGCAAACTGCTCGGCGGCTCGGTCGAGCAGCGGGCCGAGGGCTTCGTGTTCGGCAGCCAGCAGCAGGGCTTTGGTGTGTGCGTTGGCCTGCGGCGCGCACTGGCGTACCTGGCTCAGTACCTGCTGTAAGCGGGCGTCGAGGTGCTCGCTGTCAACTTCGCTGAAATGCACCAGGCCCAGGCGTTCGGCCTCGCTGCCATTGAAACGGGCGGCGGTCAGGGCCAGCCGGCGGGTTTGGGTCAGGCCGATGCGCTTGACCACAAAGGGCGCGATTTGCGCCGGGAGAATGCCCAGCGTGGTTTCTGGCAGGCCGAATTTGGCGTCCTGCTGGCAAAGGGCGATATCCGATACGCAGGCCAGGCCGAAGC
>NZ_QAIG01000007.1:0-185054 GCF_003060885.1 Pseudomonas sp. HMWF032 | reverse complement strand
ACCCAGCACCGCGCCTTCGAGCACGGCGATTAGCACCAGTGGCGTGTTTTGCGCCTCTTCCAGCAAGCTGCCGAAGGCGCGGTTGAGGCGGCGGTAGGCGTCGCCACCCGCCGCTCGGGCGCCAGCCATATCCTTGATATCGCCACCGGCGCAGAAATGCCCACCGGCACCGCGTAGCACAATGGCGCGCACGCTGACGTCGTGGCGCACACTTTCCAGTACCGCGCGCAGTTCACCGACCATGGCCAGGCTCATGGCGTTGCGGCTGTCCGGACGATTGAGGGTGATGTGCAGCACGCCGGCGTCGCGGCTCAGCAGCAGAGTTTCACAGTTCGGTAGGTCGGCCATGGCAGGCTCCTTGATGTATACGCAAGGGGTGTCCGTAGGGTGGATCACGCTGTATTGATCCACCATGACGGTGAACCTAAAAAGCGACGTACACCCTACGGTTTTTCCGCTCTTAGCCCTTCTTTATGGCCTGCCATCCCTGGCGGCCACCCTTCGGGCCGTCGCTGTGCGACGTCAAAAATAGCTCCCGGCTATTTTTTATGGCCTGCCATCCCTGGCGGCCACCCTTCGGGCCGTCGCTGCGCGACGTTAAAAATAGCTCCCGGCTATTTTTTATGGCCTGCCATCCCTGGCGGCCACCCTTCGGGCCGTCGCTGTGCGACGTCAAAAATAGCTCCCGGCTATTTTTTCTTGCCCGGCAGAATGCCCATCAGCTTGCAGATAATGCCCAGCATGATTTCGTCGGCACCGCCGCCGATGCTCACCAGGCGCACGTCGCGATAGGCGCGGGCCACCGGGTTTTCCCACATGTAGCCCATGCCGCCCCAGTACTGCAGGCAGCTGTCGGTGACTTCACGGCCCAGGCGGCCGGCCTTGAGTTTGGCCATCGAGGCCAGGTTGGTGACGTCACGGCCGCGCACGTACTGTTCGGTGGCCTGGTAGACCAGGGCACGCAGGCACTCGACTTCGGTCTGCAACTCGGCCATGCGGAAGTGGATGACCTGGTTGTCGATCAGCGCATTGCCGAAGGTTTTGCGCTCTTTGCAGTAGTCGATGGTGGCGTTGATGCAGTGCTCCAGGCCCTTGATCATATTGGCCGCGCCGAACAGCCGCTCTTCCTGGAACTGCAGCATCTGCATCATAAAGCCCGCGCCTTCGTGGCCGATGCGGTAGCGCTGCGGCACGCGCACGTTGTCGAAGAACACCTGGGCGGTCTCCGAACTGCGCATGCCGAGTTTGTCCAGGTGCGGGCTGAGGGTGATGCCAGGGGTGTTCATCGGCACCATGATCAACGACTTGTTGACGTGCGGCTTATCGTCCGAGGTATTGGCCAGCAGGCAGATAAAGTCAGCGGACGGCGAGTTGGTGATCCACATCTTGCTGCCGTTGATCACATAGTCGCTGCCGTCTTTCTTGGCGGTGGTTTTCAGCCCGGCCACATCCGAACCGGCGCCGACTTCGGATACGCCGATACAGCCGACCATCTCGCCAGTGATTGCCGGCTTTAAGAATTCTTCACGCAGCTCATCGGAGCCGAAGCGCGCCAGGGCAGGGGTACACATGTCGGTCTGCACGCCGATGGACATCGGGATACCGCCGCAGATGATGGTGCCGAATTCTTCGGCCGCGACGATCGAGTAGCTGTAGTCCAGACCCATGCCGCCGAATTTCTCCGGCTTGGAGATGCCCAGCAGACCGAGGTCGCCGGCCTTCTTGAAGATATCGTGGATCGGGAAACGACCGTCCTTTTCCCATTGTTCGACATGCGGGTTGATTTCCTTGTCGACAAAGTTACGGACCGTGCGGCGCAGCTCTTCGTGTTCTTGGGTAAAGATCATTTCTTGTTCTCCGAAGGGTTACAGGCGGGCTACGCCGAAAGTGGTGGTTTTAAGCGGACGAACAGCGGCTTCGGCACAGATATCCAGCAGGTAGCCGAGCAGCTTGCGCGTATCGCGCGGGTCGATCAGGCCGTCGTCCCACAGGCTGGCGGTGCCATAGAGCGCGGTGGATTGGCTGTCGAGTTTCTGTGCGGTGACGGTTTCCAGCATGTCGAGCATTTTCGGGTCGGCTTCTTTGCCGTCCTTCAGGTGCTTTTCTTCGGTGACGATGCGCAGCACCTTGCCGGCCTGGGTGCCGCCCATGACAGCAGTTTTGCTGTTGGGCCAGGCGAAGATAAAGCGCGGGTCCAGGCCACGGCCGCACATGGCGTAGTTGCCGGCCCCGTAGGAGCCGCCGACGACGATGGTGAGTTTCGGCACGGTGGCGTTGGCCACGGCCTGAATCATCTTCGAGCCGTGCTTGATCACGCCGAGTTGTTCCGACTCGGTGCCGACCATAAAGCCGGTGGTGTTGTGGAAAAACAGGATCGGCGTATTGCTCTGCTCGCACAGCTGGATAAATTGTGCCGCCTTGGCCGCGCCTTGCGGGGTGATCGGGCCGTTGTTGCCGATAAAGCCGCAGGGCTGGCCTTCGATCTGCAAGTGGCCGCAGACCGTCTGGTTGTCGAACTCGTTCTTGAAGTCGAGAAACGCCGAACCATCCGCGATGCGGGCGATGATTTCGCGCACGTCGTAGGGTTTCTTGGCGTCTGCCGGTACCAGGCCGAGCAGTTCTTCGACCGGATACAGCGGCTCGCTGTAGGCCTTGGCTGGACGCGCCGGCAGTTGGGCATTCCACGGCAACATAGCGAGAATGTCGCGGGCGATGCGCACGCCGTCGGCGTCATTTTCGGCCAGGTATTCGGCGGTGCCGGCGACCTGGGCGTGCATCTCGGCACCACCCAGTTGCTCATCGGTGGCGATTTCGCCGGTGGCGGCTTTCAGCAGGGGCGGGCCGGCGAGGAACATCTTGGCCTTGCCACGCACCACCACCACATAGTCCGACAGCCCCGGCTGATACGCTCCGCCTGCGGTGCTGGAACCGTGCACCACGGTGATTTGCGGCAAACCCATGGCCGACATGCGCGCCTGGTTGGCAAAGCCGCGTGCGCCTTCGACAAAGATATCGGCGGCGTAGTTGAGGTTGGCGCCGCCGCTTTCGGTCAGCGCCACCACCGGCAGTTTGTTCTCGAAGGCGATCTGCTGCAGACGCAGGGTTTTCTTCAGTCCGGTGGGGGAGATGGTGCCACCCTTGATCGCACTGTTGCTGGCAGTGACCAGGCAGCGCACCCCGGCGATATAGCCAATACCGGAAATGATCCCGCCGCCAGCCTGGGTGCCGTCCTTGTCATCGTGCAGCTTGTAGCCGGCCAGCGACGAGAGTTCGAGAAACGGCGCGCCGGGGTCGAGCAGCAGATTCAGGCGTTCACGCGGCAGCAATTGGCCGCGCTTTTCGAATTTCGCTTTGGCTTCAAAGGCCTTTTTCAGGCAGTTCTGTTCGATCTGGCGAAAGCTGTCGACGGCGGCCAGCATGGCGTCGCGGTTCTTGGCGAAGTCCTCGCCGTGCACATCGATTTCAGATTGGATAACCGGCATGGCGTTACTCCTCGCCCTTGAACACGTCAGGCATATACGCCCGGTGGAAGCCGTTATAGGTCTCGCTGTTTTTCGCCTTGCCCAAGGTCCAGGCGCGGGTGCCCTGGCTGGCGGCGCCGTCGATGCGGATGGTGTTACCGCTGATGAAATTGGCGCCTGGCGTGAGCAGGAAAACGATGGCCGCGGCCACTTCCGATTCGCTGCCAATGCGCTGCAGCGGTACGTGATCCTTGAGCGAGCGGATCATGTTCTTCATCGATTCGGGGTAGGTGTCCATGCCGCTGGAGGCGATCCAGCCCGGTGCCACGGCGTTGACCCGCACGCCGGCGTGGCCCCATTCGTAGGCCGCGGTCTTGGTGAAGTTCTCCATGCCGGCGCGTGCGGCACCCGAGTGGCCCATGCCGGGCATGCCGCCCCACATGTCCGCGAGCATGTTGACGATTGAGCCGCCGTGTTTGCTCATGCTCTGCAGGAAAACCTCCTTGGCGATGAGAAAGCCGCCGACCAGGTTGGTGCGCACCACGGTTTCGAAGCCTTTCTGGTTGATACCGATCAGCGGCGCGGGGAATTGGCCGCCGGCATTGTTGACCAGGTGATGGATCTGCCCGCGCTCGGCGATCACGCTTTTGACCATGGCCTTGACCGCGTCTTCGTCGCGGATATCGCACACCTGCAAACTGGCTTGGCCGCCGTCCTCAATAATCTCGCCGCAGGTGGCTTCAAGCTTTTCCAGCTTGCGTCCGACCAGCACCACGTGGGCACCCAGGCGTGCCAGTTCATGGGCGGTGCAACGGCCGATGCCGCTGCCGCCGCCGGTGACCATGATGGTCTGGCCGCTGAACAGGCCGGGTTTAAACACTGAGTCGTAGCTCATTGTTATTGTCCTTGTTCGAGGCTAACGGCCAGCGCCTTGGGCACCGGTATCGGGAATTCCAGCAGCTGCTGGGCAAAGGCCTTGCCTTGCGGGTCGATGCGCAACGAGGCGACGCCGCCGCCGCCCAGAGCGTTCTCCAGTAAAAAATTCAGGCTGTGGCTGCCGGGCAGATACCAGCGGCTGACCTTGCCGGTTTGCTCATCCAGCGTGTGCTGCATCCATTCGGCCACGGCACCCTCGCTCAGCGCAGCGGCGATCCACGCCAAGTACTCGGGCTTTCTGGCCATTACACCGATATTGCTGTGATTGCCCTTGTCGCCAGAGCGCGCTACGGCCAGCTTGATCAGCGGCACGCTGACATCAGCCTGACCGCTCGGCAGCGGGGCGGCGATATCGGCAGCAATCTGCGCGCTGTCCAGCACCGTGATCTGCGGCAGTGCGACCGGTGTGCGTTCGCCGTTCAGTTCCACTTCCATGGCGCAGGCGCCTTTGTCTGCGAGAAAGCTGAACAGGCGGATTACCGGGTAAACCGTAGGGCGACCACCGACGATGCCGGTCAGCCCCGGTGCCATGCCGGTGGCGGCCTGGGCGATCTCACGGGAGAACAACACCAGGGCTTCTTTCTTCGCATGGCGCACGGCGATCTTGATCACGATCTCGCGGGTGTCGGTGCGCAGGCCACGCGGGCCGTAGGTGGCTTCGGAACCGAGCAGTTCGATGCTGACTTCCTTGTAAGGCCCCCAGCCGCGCTCGGCGAACATTTCCTCGGTCTTGCGGATGATCGCCTGGCTGACGCGCTGGGCTTTCTTCACGGCATCAAGGCCGGCCATCAGGCAGCTGGCGGTGCAGCGGAAACCGTCCGGGTAGGTGGCGCTGACCTTGTATTGATCAGTTGGCGGCAGGCCGCGCGCGCCTTTCAGCTCCACACGGTTGTCGCCGACCTGGCTGAGTTGCACCTGGGTGAAATCGCAGAGCACATCGGGCAGGTAATAGGCCCGTGGATCGCCGATTTCATAGAGCATCTGCTCGCCTACGGTAAAAGGCGTTACCAGGCCGCCAGAGCCTTTCGGCTTGGTCACCACAAAGCCACCATCGGCGGCCACTTCCACCACCGGGAAGCCGATGTGTTCATAGTCCGGCACGCTGTCCCAGTCGGTGAAGTTGCCGCCGGTGCACTGTGCACCGCATTCGATGATATGCCCGGCCAAGGCGGCCTGAGCCAGATGGTCATAGTCGCTCCAACCCCAGCCGAATTCATGCACCAGTGCGGCGCTGACCACAGCGCTGTCCACCACGCGGCCGGTGATGACGATATCCGCCCCCAGCTTGAGTGCTTCAACGATGCCCGGTGCACCGAGGTAGGCGTTGACCGACACGCAGAAGGGCGGCAACGGCGCGCCGCTAAACATTTCCACGGTACCAGCCTTGGCCAGCTCACCGAGCTTGGGCTGCAGGTTGTCGCCGTGCAGCACGGCGATCTTCAGATTGACCCCGGCTTGCTCACAGGCAGCGGCGAGGGCCGCAGCGCAGGCGCTCGGGTTAACCCCGCCGGCGTTGCTGATCACGCGGATGTTCTTCGCGGCGATCTCGCCCAGCAGCGGCGTCAACACTTCAACGAAATCGCGGGCGTAGCCTTCATCCGGCTTCTTCATCCGCGCGCCCGCCATGATCGACATGGTCACTTCGGCGAGGTAGTCGAATACCAGGTAATCCAGTTCGGTGCCCTTTACCAGCTGGGCGGCGGCAGTGCTGGTATCGCCCCAGAAGGCGGAAGCGCAGCCGATGCGTACGGTTTTAGTCATTGGAAGAGGTCCGCAACACATGAATAAGGTGATCTGAAGGCTACCAAGCAAGCGCTTGGTTGAAAAGCCCCGCGGCGAATCTTTCTAACCGAAAGTGTGGCCAAGCGCTTGCTTGGGTGGCTGGCGCAGCATAAATTTCACTAATAACGACAAGCACTTGGGCAGCAACGCGCAGGGCGTTGAGCGCAAGGCAATAAAAGTTGGAGAGCATTTAGCGTGGATGATCAACAAGCGCAGGCGGTGATGCGGGAGCTGGTGGCCAGTGGGCAGATCACCGACCCAGACAGCGCGCGCGGCAAGTTGCTGCAAACGGCAGCGCATCTTTTCCGCAGCAAGGGCTACGAGCGCACCACGGTACGTGACCTGGCCAGTGCCGTAGGCATTCAGTCCGGCAGCATCTTTCATCACTTCAAGAGCAAGGACGAAATCCTGCGTTCGGTGATGGAGGAGACCATTCGCTACAACACTGCGCTAATGCAGGCTTCGCTGGCCGAAGCGACGGATTTGCGCGGCCGCGTACTGGCGCTGATTCGCTGCGAGCTGCAATCGATCATGGGTGGTACCGGTGAGGCCATGGCCGTGTTGGTGTATGAATGGCGTTCGCTGTCAGAGCCCGGTCAAGCGTTTATTCTCGATTTACGTGATAGCTACGAGCAGCTCTGGTTGCAGGTGCTTAACGAGGCGAAGGCGGCCGGTTACTTTAAGGCCGATCCGTTTATTCTGCGTCGCTTGCTGACCGGTGCGCTGAGCTGGACCACCACCTGGTTCCGCCCGGAAGGGCCGATGACCCTTGACCAGCTGGCCGAAGAGGCCTTGTCACTGGTGATTAAAGAGGTTTGAGAGCCTTTTTTGCCTCCCGGCGGCAGCTTTAGACGCGCGTCGTAGGCTTATCAGCTAGGATGGCACTTTGATGGTATTTTTGACGTCAAAGTGCTGAATGTTTGTGGCTCAAGGACGAACAGCGCTGATTGGCTTCCAATTGAGGTCTGCCGCTTGTCCCTTAGTGCAAAGGCTCTGCTCCTGACGCTGTTGCTCGCCACTGGCTTGGTTTATGGCCGGCAGGATGTGCGAGTGGGTGCCTATCACTTTCCGCCTTATGTCGTTAAGCCTGAAAGCGCACAGCCGACCGGCGTTCTGCCAGATCTGTTGCTGGCGTTTAACGAGGCACAGGACGCTTACCGGTTCAGGCTGGTTGCCACTTCCAGCATGCGCCGTTATCAGGACCTGCACAGTGGTCGATTTGATCTGATGTTGTTCGAGTCACCGGAGTGGGGGTGGCAGGGCGGTGCCCATCGATCGCTGGATTTGAAAATTGAAGATGCCGAGGTGTATGTCGCGCGTCGACAATCAGGTCGTGACGAGCATTACTTTGATGACTTCAAGGGTAAACGCATGGCCCTGTACAGTGGCTATCACTATGGCTTTGCTGGTTTCAGTGCGGATAGACAGTTTCTAACCGATCAGTTCAATGCGGTGCTGACCTATTCCCATGACAGTAATCTGGCCATGCTGCTGCGTGGGCGTGCCGATATAGCGGTGGTCACCCGCTCTTACCTGCGTAGTTTTCAACAACGCAATGTAGAGCAAGGCCAAGCCTTGCTGGTGTCTCAGCGCGTTGATCAGATCTATCGCCACCAGGCCTTGTTTGCTCTTCACTCGGCAATATCCCCCCAGAATTTTGCTGTGCTGTTGGAGCAACTCAGGCGTAATCAACGGCTGGGGGATGTGCTGCGTAGGCATCATGTGCAGGCTAGCGAAGTGTCTGTTAATGACTGAAACTGCTCTGTTAGGTCAGGTTTGCCTGGGTTAGGCTGCAAGCTTAGGAATTCTGGAAGTTTTTACCCCATGGCATATTTGAGGCAAGCAGCAAGGCGGGTCAGCATGGGGTTGATGCTAATGCTGGCCAGTCAATTGGCGATGGCTGTGCAGGAAGTGCGTGTTGCAGCAGTGTTTTTCCCGCCATATGTCTACAAAACCGAGCAATCTGATGTGCCTGGCTTGCTCAGTGAGTTGCTGACTGCACTTAACCAGACACAAACGCAGTTCCGTTTCGTCATGGTGCCCACTTCGGTCAAGCGTCGTTTTCGTGACTTTGCCCAGCAACGTATTGATCTGGCCATTTTTGAGAACCCTGCCTGGGGTTGGCAGCAGATTCCGCATGTGGCATATGACATGTTGCTGGAAGATTCTGAAGTGTTTATCGCTCGCGTCGAACCTGGCCGTGACCAGCATTACTTTGACAGTCTGCAGGGCAAACGGCTGGCCCTCTATCACGGTTATCACTATGCCTTTGCCGGTTTCAACGCTGAGCCGGACTATCTCAGCAAAGCGTTCAACGCCACCTTGACTCATTCACATGAAAGCAACCTGCTGATGGTGTTGCATCAGCGGGCGGAAATTACCTTGGTGACGCGTTCGTATATCGGCGATTTTCTGCAGCGTAATCGCCAATATGTCGGGCAATTGCTGGTTTCTGAGCGCGCCGACCAGCGTTATCGCCATCACGTATTGATTCGCCCGAATGCCCCCATTTCAGCCACGCAGTTCAACATCATGTTTGAGCGTTTGCGGGATACGGGGCAGTTGCAGCGTATTTTTGGCCGCTATCAGATCGCTGTCATGCCACGCGCAGCGGGTAGCTTAAAACCAGCAGGTGCAGCAGATTGACGGCGCCATGCAGGGCGATGGCCAGGCTGATTCGGCCACTGAAGTGAAAGATCAGCCCATAGCCCAAGCCAGCAATCCCGGCGACCACGGCAAATAACGGGCTGAAGGGCAGATGCACGGCAGCGAACAGCAGCGTCGTCAGACCAATGCCCGCACCGGCACCGAGCCAACTGACCAGTCGGCTTTGCAGCAAACCGCGAAACAACAACTCTTCGGCCAGCACGGCCACTCCCAGGTTGACCGCCAACCATAACCAAAGCTCGTCTGGCCATTTCGGCTGCCAGCCGACCAAACCCAGCGCCAACGCCAGCAGCGGGACGACGAGCAGCGTCAGTGCGGCGGTGAGCCACACGCTGTTTGACAGTGGCTTGCTCGGCGTCTTCTGCCCCAGCCACCAGGCCAGTAACGTGACGCCGACCAGCAGCTTGTCCCAGGACAAACGCAAAGCATAGGGCGCGGCATCGGCACTCAGTTGGCGCGGCGGCCACAGCGGTATAGCGCTAAATCCCGGAACCAGGTGCGCAGCAAAGCCGATGCAGGCCAGCAGGCTTAGCCCCGCCCACAGCGCAGTGGGCAGGTATCTGTCGGCAAACAGCAGTAAAGCGCAGAGAATAGTGCCGGCGGCCAGCCCCGGCAGCTGGATATAACCCAGGGCAAACCCAGTAGCCAGGCACAGGGCTGGCAGCATCAAGCGCAGATGCAATGGCATGGTACGTCCTTGTTCGTTGCGGTTAAGGCTCGCGTGCGTCCTTGGCGTCTTGCTCAAGCTGGCGTTGGCGGATTTTCGCCAGCTGCTCCTCGCTCAGCGGCAGTGGTTTGGCCGTGCGTAGTAGAACCATCAGGCCACCCACGATGGATCCCAGCGCCAGAAGCATCAGCAGCCAGATAGACCAGGTCATAACACCATCCTTGCAGAGTTGAGCGGCCACCATAGCGCGCGGCGGTCGGTAATTAAACGGCAATAGCGTTCCGATGGGCGGCACGCAACGCTCTGGCTTGCGGGGCAACTGTGATGACTGTCACACGGCGGCAACTTGGCGCTGGTTGAATGGCGGCTTTCCAACGCACAGGGAGTCTGCCCATGACCACTGCCAGCGCACTTACGCGCTTGCTTAAGCCGGTTACACCGTTGGCTGCGGACATGAGTATCGCCGATGTGGCGGATCGTCTGCTGACGCCGGAGCTCAAGGCTTTTCTCTCGCTGCCGATTGTCGATAGCGCCGGCCGGCCGCTGGGCCTGGTCAGCCGCACCACCTTGCAGGATATCTTCATGCAGCGCTTTGGCCGCGATTTGCGCGGCCGTCACGCGGTGCAAGAGGTGATGAATGCGGCACCGCTGGTGGTCAGCCTGGACACCAGCCTGGAGGACGCCGCCAAGCAGATCACCGGGCAGCTGCAATACCCGATTACCGAGGATTTTATTCTGGTTGACGCCCAGGGCCTGTATCGCGGCCTGGGCACTGTGCTCGATCTGCTCAAGGCCATGGAGGCGCGCATCGCCCAGCGCAATCTGGTGCTGCGCAAGGCCCTGGTGGAACTCAAGGAGTCACAGACCCAACTGGTGCAGTCAGAAAAGATGGCGTCCCTGGGGCAGATGGTCGCGGGTGTCGCCCACGAGCTGAACACCCCGCTGGGTTATGTGAAAAACAACGTGCAACTGCTGCGCGAACTGAGTGCGCCGCTGTTTGAACTGGCCGAGGTGCAGGCTGCGCTGGGCGACTGTCTGAACGATCCGACCTGCGATGAGGCGCGCCTGGCCATGGCTCTGGATGCCGCCGCCGAGGCCCGCGCCAAGGCTGCACCGGAGCTGCTGGTGGAGGACTTTACCCAGCTGTTCAGCGACACCCTCTATGGCCTGGAGCAGATTGCCGAGCTGGTGGTCGGGCTGAAGGATTTCGCCCGCCTGGATCGCGCCATGAGCGAGGAGGTCGACCTCAATGAGTGCATCCGCAGCGCCCTGGTGATTGCCCGTAACGGGATCAAGGACAAAGCCGAAGCCATCCTGCAACTGGGCGAGCTGCCACCTATTCCCTGTGCGCCGTCGCAGATCAACCAGGTGCTGCTCAACCTGCTCAACAACGCCGCCCAGGCCATCGATGGCTTCGGTCAGATCCTGGTGAAAACCTGGGCCGATGACAGTGCCGTGTGCATTTCCGTGCAGGACTCCGGGCGTGGCATGCCGCCTGAGGTGCTGGCGCGCATCTTCGATCCGTTCTTTACCACCAAACCGGTGGGGCAGGGCACCGGGCTGGGGCTATCGATCAGCTACAAGATCATCCAGGACCACGGCGGGCAGATCCGCGCAGCGTCCGAGCTTGGGCGTGGTACGCGCTTTCTGATCCGCCTGCCGCGCCCGCAGGCGCTGCCACTACAACGGAGTGCCTGATATGAATGAGCCGGTTCGTATTCTGTTTGTTGATGATGAAGAGCGCATTCTGCGCAGCTTGGCCCTGCAGTTTCGCCGCGAGTATGAGGTACTGACCGAGAGCGACCCGCGCCGCGCCCTGGAACGGCTGAAAAGCGAGCGTGTGCAGATTATCGTCAGTGACCAGCGCATGCCGCAGATGAGCGGTGCCGAACTGCTGGCCCAGGCGCGGCAGATTGCCCCCGATACCCTGCGCATTCTGTTGACCGGCTATTCGGACCTGGATGCCGCCGTGGAGGCGCTCAACAGTGGCGGCATCTTCCGTTACCTGACCAAGCCCTGGGACCAGCAGGAGATGGCCTTCACCCTGCGCCAGGCGGCGCAGATTGCCGCGCGCCAGATTCATGCAACTGACAGCGCTGCCGCTGTGCGTCAGGCGGTGGCGTTGAACGTGATGCTGCTGGATAACGACACACAAACCCTTGAGGTCGTGGCTGAGTTCTGTGTCAGTGGTGGCCATCGGCTGCTGCGGGTAGCATCGTTGAACGATGCACTGACGTTACTCAACAGTCAGCCCGTGGACATGCTGATCAGCGACTTGCAGCTGGCGGGTGAGAGCACCACGCCCTTGCTGAAATCGTTGGCGCAGTTGCAGCCACGCTTGCTTAGCCTGGTGGTGACGCCGTTCTGTGATACCCAGGCGCTGCTCAAGCTGATCAACGAGGCGCAGATTTTCCGTTACCTGCCCAAGCCGATTCGTCGTGGCCTGTTTGACAAAGGCTTGTTGGCCGCGGCTGAACAGGCGCAGATCTGGCGTGCGCAGCCGGCACAAGTGGTCACGCGACTGGCGCAGCAACCTGTTGATGATCGCGAGCGTGAGAAAGTCGGCAGTCTGCTGGGCATGCTCGGACGTTTGCGAGAGCGCCTGATTGCCTGAATGACTCCCGCTGCTGCGCCTTGTGCGGCCTAGCAGCGGGGTTGGCAGCCGCCTTAGCGGCGCACCTGCTTGAGGGTTTCGGCGATCAGGAAGGCCAGCTCCAGCGACTGGTCGGCGTTCATCCGTGGGTCGCAGTGGGTGTGGTAGCGGTCCGACAGGCCGTCTTCGGTGATCGGTCGCGCGCCGCCGATGCATTCGGTGACGTTCTGCCCGGTCATCTCGATGTGAATCCCCCCGGCATAGCTGCCCTCGGCCTGGTGCACGGCAAAGAACTGCTTCACTTCAGCGAGGATCTGCGCAAAGTCGCGGGTCTTGTAACCGCTTGAGGCCTTGATGGTGTTGCCGTGCATCGGGTCTGAGCTCCACAGCACCTGGCGACCTTCACGCTGCACGGTCTGGATCAGGCGCGGCAGGCCGGCTTCGACTTTGTCCGCACCCATGCGCACGATCAGGTTGAGGCGGCCAGGATCGTTGTCCGGGTTGAGGATGTCGATCAGGCGGATCAGCTCTTCGCTGTTCATGCTCGGGCCGACTTTCACCCCAATCGGGTTGCCCACGCCGCGCAGGAACTCAACGTGCGCGCCATCCAACTGACGGGTGCGGTCGCCGATCCACAGCATGTGGGCGGAACAGGCGTAGTCGCCGCCAGTCAGGCTGTCACGACGGACGAAGGCTTGTTCGTAGTTCAGCAGCAACGCCTCATGGGCGGTGAAGAAGCTGGTTTCGCGCACCTGAGCTGCGCCGTCCATGCCGCAGGCGCGCATAAACATCAGGGTTTCGTCGATGCGGTCGGCCAGTTGGTTGTACTTCTCGCCCAGGGCAGAGTGCTCGATGAACTCCAGGTTCCATTTGTGCACCTGATGCAGGTCGGCAAAACCGCCCTGGGCAAAGGCGCGCAGCAGGTTCAGCGAGGCGGTGGACTGGTGGTAGGCCTGCAGCAGGCGCTCCGGGTCTGGCACGCGGCTGGCGGCGTCAAAGCCGATGCCGTTGACGATGTCGCCACGGTAGGCGGGCAGGGTCACGCCGTCGATGGTTTCATCGTTGGCCGAGCGCGGCTTGGCGAACTGACCGGCCATGCGTCCAACCTTGACCACCGGGGAGCCGGCAGCGAAGGTCATGACGATGGCCATCTGCAGCAGCACCTTGAAGGTGTCGCGGATTTTCGCCGCGCTGAACTCGGCAAAACTCTCGGCGCAATCGCCACCCTGCAGCAGAAACGCGCGGCCCTGAGTGACCTCGGCAAACTGGCGGCGCAGTTCGCGGGCTTCGCCGGCAAACACCAGCGGGGGATAACCAGCCAGGGTCTGCTCGACCTGCGCCAGGTGCGCGGCGTTCGGGTACTGCGGTTGTTGCTGGATCGGCTTGGCTCTCCAGCTATCAGGGCTCCAGGGTTGCGACATTACGGCTCTCGGCTTAAGTCAAATCAGGCGGACGGGCATGGTAACCGATAAGCCAGACGCTTCAAGCCGATAGGCATGATAGAGCCGCTGTATGGTGGCGTGCGGCTCAGGCAGTGACGGGTTTGAAACCTGCTGTTGGTGTTGTGCGCGGCAATACGTCACGCCCCGGCAGAAAGCGGCCAAAGCCCGGCTGTTTGCCCAGCGCCTCAGGGAACTCGCGGCTGCGGTGGTAGGCGATAAGGCCGTTGATCAGTGTCGCCTCCACGGCCTTATCATTGCGTTTCACCACTCGCTCCAGGCCGAGCACCTCCATTGGCGCTTCGTGGATGGCGTCCAGTTCATCGGTCAGCCCGGCCGGGTTGACGATCACCAGATCAGCACGGTCGCCGACGCGGATATAGCCAGCGTCGACGCCGATAAAGTCCGCCAGCTCGCCAGTCAGGCGGTGGATGGCGCGGCCCATCTCCATGAACGGGGTGCCGGCCAGTTCGGCATCGCGCACGTACTTGAGGAAGCGCAGCGGAAAGTTGTACTGAGCGATGGAGCGCAGGTGCGCGCCGGAGTCGGCAAAGCCCGGCTGGGTCCAGGGGCTGGCCAGCAGTGCGTGCATGACGGCCTCGCGCTGATTGCCGTAGCAGGTGGTCCACTTCAGCGCTTCGCGGTACTGGCAGGCCAGCTCGAAGTAGGCGTCCACCGGGTCCAGCCCCCGAGTAGTGCCGAGTTGCTTGAAGTTCTGGCCAACCAGACTGGCATCCGGGCACTCGGTCACCCAGCAGTCGGAGAAATCGCGGTGCCACAGGCCTTTGGTGAGGATGGCCTTGACCTGCTTTTTGAACAGCGTGCGGAACTCTGGCTCCTGCACCTTGGCGTACAACGCGTCCGGGTCTTTGATATTGCGCAGGATCTCGCCCGCACCAAACTCCTCGAAGGCGTTCACGTTCAGCCCTTCCAAGCGCAGGGTGAAGGGCGCAGGCAGCGTCTGCCAGCGGAAATGGCCGCGCAAGACGGTGTTGGCCAGCCAGCCGGAGAGACGGGTGAAGCGGTGCAGCAGTGGTTGGGATTTCAGGTCCAGCGCGGTGAGCATCGAGCACTTCAGCGGTTTTCTGAACCAGCCGTGAGCCTGGTAGAGGAAGGCAAACACATTGACCTTGGTCACCGCATCCGGCGCGCCTTGCAGCACCGCGCCACGCCGGCGCAGAACGGCGAACAGCCGGGAGAACTCGGTCCAACTGGCGAAGGTCGACGGCAGCGGGCTGGACCAGGCGCGGTCGCCGTCCATCTTGTCCAGTTTGGTGGTCATCACCGACAAGCCGATGCAACCGGCGTCCAGCGCCTCTTCCAGCAGTTGCTCCATGCGTTGCAATTCGGCCTCAGTGGGTTTGATTTTGCTGGTGGCCCGCTGCAGGCCCATCACCGCCACGCGCAGTTCCGAGTGGCCGAGGAAGGAGCTGACATTCGGCCCCAGCGGATGCTGGTCGTAAAAGGCGCGGTAGCCGGCCGCATCGCGCCAGGTCTTTTTCTCTTTAAGAATCGGCAGCACGTATTCACGCGGTACGGCTTCAACACGGGTGAACAGGTCGGAGCAGTCCTCGGCATCGGCCAGCACCATGCTGATCGAGCAGGAACCGATGGTTACGCTGGTGACGCCGTGGCGCACGGATTCTTTCAAGGCGGGGGCGGCGATCACTTCGGCGTCGTAGTGCGAATGAATTTCCAGAAAGCCCGGCGTGACCCACTTGCCGGCGGCATCCAGCACCTTGGGGCAGCCGCGTTCATCCAGCGGGCTGAGGCTCAGCACATCAATGCGTCCATCCTTGATGCCGACATGCCGCAGCTGCCCTGGCTGGTTCCTACCGTCGAAGTACAGGCCGTTTTTAATAATCACGTCGTAGTTCATCGCAGACTCCAGGGCGCGAGTAGCAGGCCGCCGGTGACCAGCAGCAACAGGTAGATGGCAATGCGGAAATGCTGTTCGTTGAAGCGTTGGTGCAGGCGCTCACCCAGCCACACGCCGATCAGCAACAACGGCGCATAACTGGCGACCTGCGGCAGGGCGGGCAGCAGCCGCCCGTCGAGCAGGAAGGCCAGGGTCAGCAGGCTGTTGAGGGTGAACCACACGGTGACCAGGGTGGCGCGCAGGCGCGCCTTATCCAGTTGCGTGCCGGCCAGGGCGAACACCAGCAGCGGCCCGCCGGAAGCAAACAAGCCGTGGCTGACACCCGCGCAGAGGCTGAGCAGGCGGCTGAGCCACTGGGGGCGCGCGGGCTGCATGGTTGCATGGCGCAAACGCCACAGCTCGCGGGCAGCAAACCACAGGACCAGGGCACCAAACAGGCGCTTGGCCAGGGCTGCATCGAGGAAGGGCAACAGGGCATAGCCGATCAGGGTGCCGCCGACCATGCCCGGCAGGATCATGCCCAGCAACAGGCGGCGGTCGATCATCTGCCGATGGCGCCAGACCAGATAACCCGTCATGCAGATGTTCAGCGGCACCAACACCGGCAGCAACTGATCAATCGGCAGCAGCAGGGCGCCCAGCGACAGGGCGATGACGATACTGCCGAAGCCGGTGATCGCTTCCAGTGTGTAGGCCAGCAGGATAAAGCCCGCCAGGGCTAGCCAGGCCAATTCCATCAGTCCATCTCTGCCGCGAAACGCGCGCTCATCTTGCGGTAGTAGAAACCCGGTGCGATGCGCCACAGCAGGCTGGCCAGCCAGCTGCCGCGGTCGGGGAACAGGCGTTCGCGGCCTAGGGTCTGGGCCTGGAGAATCTGCTTGGCCATCCAGTCGGCACCGCGTATGCGGCCGATGGTGGAGCGGGCATGGCCGGCAGGTTTGCCGTCAGCCCCGAGGGCGTTGAGATCAATGGGAGTGTCGAGAAAGCTCGGGTACACCAGCAGCATGCCAATGCCATCACGGGCGACCTCGGCGCGCAGCACCTCAAAAAACTGGGCCAGGGCGCTTTTCGCGGCGCAATAACCGGCGCGACCCAGCACCGGCATCCAGCCTGCCATGGAGCCGATGGCGATGATCTGCCCACGGCTCTGGCGCAGCAGCGGCAGGGCGCTCAGGGTCAGCTCTGCGGGCGCCTGGTAATCGACGGCCATGACCGTGCGAAATACGGCGGGGTCGGTCTGCATTGTGGGTGAGCGATGGGTGATGCCCGCGTTGTTGATCAGCACATCAAGCCGGCCGAAACGCTCACGGCAGGCGTTCAGCAATTGTCGGTGCAGGGCCGGATCGGTGATGTCGCCGGGCAGGCCCAGTACACACTCAGTCCCCAACTCGCGGACGCGCTCGGCCAGACCGTCAGCATTGATGTCGGTCAGCAGCAGGGCGTAGCCCGCCGCATGATAGGCGCGCGCCAGTGCCCAGCCGAGGCCGCTGGCGGCACCGGTGATCAGTGCAATACGCATCAGTGAGTGCCTTCGCCGAGAGCCCTGGCCGGTGCACTGGCGGGTGGGGTGCGTGACCAGTAGAGCGCCAGAATCAGCCCGGACAGCAGCTGCCAGCAGCCCCAGAAGGCGGCAATCAGCAGCATGCCGCCAGCTTGCGGGAAGAAGGTGAAGATCAGCGCCATGCCCAGTGCCGAGTTATGGATGCCGGTTTCCAGGGTGACGGCGCGTACATCCGCCTCGGGCAAGCGCCACAGCCGTGCACAGAGGTAGCCCAGCAGCAGCGCCATGCAGTTGAGGCCCACCACCAGCCAGAAGAACAGGTGGAAGTAATCGATGAACTGCGTGAAGTTCTTGGCGAATGCACCGCCGACAAAGGCCAGCATCACCAGCAGGGAGAAGTGGCGCAGCGGTTTTTCCAGTTTGTGCGCCAGTTGCGGATGGCGCTTGCCCAGCAGCATGCCGAGCACCATGGGCAGCACCAGTACCAGCAGCACCATCAGCAGCAGCTCGACCGGGTCGACACTGATTTCCGTGAGCAGTGCGCGGGTGCTGGGATTGAGGCCGGCATACAGGGCGAAATTGAGCGGGGTGAAGATCCCCGCCGTCACGCTCGACACTGCGGTGACGCTGGCCGACACCGCGACGTTGCCGCGCCCCAACCAGGTCATGATGTTGGAGAAGGTGCCGCTGGGGCAGGTGGCGACCAGGATCATGCCCAGGGCCAGGCTTGGGTCGATCGGCAGGAGGATGGTCAGCAGGCAGGTCGACGCCGGCAGCAGGATAAACTGCACCAGCATGCCGATCAGCGGGGCTTTGGGGGCGCGCAGGATGCGTTTGAAATCATCGGCACGCAGTTCCAGCGACACGCCGAACATCATCAGCGCGATGATCGCGTTCAGGGCAATCATCGCGCTGGGGGAAAACTCAAGATTGACGGCAGGCATCGTGGTTTTCCTGGGCAGTGATTGAGTTCAGTGGCGGCAGGTTCTGCTGCAGTTCAGCGATGTGCTGCTTCACACTCGCGCGGTAGCTGTCCTTGTGCACGTAATAGGCCATGCGCTCCAGCTTCAGGTAGCTATAGCCGCCATCCAGGCGTTGTGCACTGCGCGCCTGCACCAGGCGGCGGAAGTCGCGGGCGGCGACGCTGCCTTGCTGCTGTTGGCGAATCACCAATGCCACCAGCTCGGCCTGCTCGTCGCGGCCCTGCCAGCCCAGGCCCGAGGCCTCGACCATGCCCATCATGAACAGGTTGTCGTACTCGGGGTGGAACACGTTCAGGTACAGCTGCGGCGCGCCGGCCTGGCTCGGCCAGTTGAGGTGAGCGCGGTCGATAAAGGGGTAGTTGAGCGTATAGCCGGTGCCTTGCAGAATCAGGTCGTATTCGGCCTGTTCACCATCGCTGAAGGTCACCTGCAGGCCATCAACCTTGGCCACATCCCGGCGTGCCTTGATATCGCCATGGCCGAGGTAATGCAGCACCAGGGAGTTCATCACCGGGTGTGATTCGTAAAGTTTGTAATCAGGGTCCGGCAGGCCGTAGTGCGACGGCTTGCCGACCAGTGCACGCACTAGCAGGCCGTCGAACAGCTGCTTGAGCGGGCGCGGTAGCTTGATCGCCCCACCCAGCGTGTCGGTGGGGCGGCCCAAGGTGAACTTGGGCAGGAAGTAGTAACCACGGCGTACCGAGATATCTACCGAGGCCGCTCGGTGCACGGCGTCTACGGCGATATCGCAGGCGGAGTTGCCACAGCCGATCACCAGCACGCGCTTACCGTCGAACACGGCTGCCGAGCGGTAGGCGCTGGAGTGCATCAGTTCGCCGCTGAAGTTGCCTGGAAGCGCCGGCTGGTTGGCCGTGTGCAGGGTGCCATTGGCGATCAGTACGCCATCGACGTGCCATTCACGCTGCACGCCGTGCTGTTCGCTGATCAGCTTCCAGCCCTTGTTCAGACGCTGGATATCGACCACCCGGGTGTTGAACTGGTAGTGCGCATACAGGCCGAAATGCGCGGCATAGTCGCGGAAGTAGCGGCGCATTTCGCTGTGATGCGGGTAAGGGGCCACCTCGTCGCGCATCGGGAACTCGCTGAACTGGGTGGTGCCCTTGGAGGAAATCAGGTGCGCCGAGTCATACATGGTGCTGTGCGGATTATCGATATCCCATAAGCCGCCAACATCGCAGTGCTGTTCGAAACCGACAAAGTCGATGCCGTGCTTGTGCAGTTGACGTGCTGTACACAGCCCCATGGGGCCGGCACCGATGATCGCGTACATGGCAAACCTCGATAATCGTTTTTATTGTTGTAGCCGTATAGCGACGAACTCGGCGTCCCCGACTGCGGCAAATTATCGCGTGACCAGGGGAGGGTGCCTCAATGACAATTAGCGCCTTTCCTCTGACCGAAATGGTCGGGGATGTCACGGTGGAGTGTGCGGGATGCCAGGTTTACCTCCGGTTGGGCAGATGCCGGACCCGCTGTTGATCGCCGAAGTGCACGATGCCTTCGGGGTGATTCAGGTGGTCGAAATGGGCGCTTACCGCTTTCTTGAATTCGGTGAAGCGATTGAGCAGAGCTGCGTCTATATGCCGGATCCCAGCTGGCTGGAGTATGACTACACCCGCGCCATGCTGCTTGGTGCACTGTGCCATGAACAGCCGGAAAGCGCGCTGTTTCTCGGTCTTGGTGCCGGCAACCTGACGCAGGCCTGCCTGAAGTTTCTGCCGCTGGATGATGTTGAGGTGATCGAACTGCGTGCCGATGTGCCGCGCCTGGCCATGGAGCATATGGGGCTGACCGATGACGCGCGCCTGACCATCCGTATCGGCGATGCGCTGGATCTTCTGGAAAGTGCCGAGAAAACCGACCTGCTGTTTGTCGACCTGTACACCGATCATGGTCCGGCGACCGGGCATCTGGCCTGGCGCTTCCTGGAAAACTGCCAGAAGCAGCTCAACCCTGGTGGCTGGCTGATCATCAATCAGTGGGCCGGCAATGACGGCAAACCCCTCGGCGCGCCGCTGCTGCGCGGCCTCTACCATCGGCATTACTGGGAGTGCCCAGTAAAAGAGGGCAATGTGGTATTGCTGGTGCCGGCGGATCTGGAGCAGGACATCGACTTTGCCGAACTGCGGCGCCGTAATGAGCTGCTGGCGCCACAGTTCGGTTATTCGCTGGAGTCGTTGATCAAAGCGGTACGTCCGGCGACTTGATCAAGCTCAACGCCCTTTAAAGTCGCCCGGACGGCGCTCCAGCATGGCTCGCACACCTTCCTGCGCATCTTCACTGGCCATCAGTCGTGTGACGGTTTTATGCAGGCTGGCGGCAGCAGCATTCGGGCCTTCCACTATCGCCTGACGGGCGGAAGCCAGGGTGGCCTGAACACCCAGTGGCGCTTGTGCGGCGATGCGTTCGGCCAGCCACAGCGCCTTGGGCAGCAACTCTTCGCTGGCCACCACTTCCTGCACCAGTCCCAGGCGATAGGCCTCGTGGGCGTCAAACTCATCCCCGGTCAGCAGCCAGCGCATGGCATTGCCCCAACCGGCGCTCTGGTGCATGCGCAAGGTGGCGCCGCCGAACGGGAAGATGCCACGCTGCACTTCCATCTGCGCGAAGCGGGTGTTGCTGGCACACAGGTTGATGTCTGAAGCGAGCATCAGTTCGATGCCGATGGTGTAGCAGTAACCTTGTGCGGCCACGATCACCGGCTTGCTGACGCGCGGTCCGCCAAACACGCCCCAGGGATCGCAGCCGTCTTCAGGTATCTTCCAGCCGGCGGCAAACTGTGCGGCCACATTGGCCAGGTCCAGGCCTGCGGTGAAGTGTTCACCATGGGCAAATACCAGTGCCACCCGTGCCTCGCTGTCGCGTTCGAACTCACCGTAGGCCCGGCACAGGTCATCGAGCATGGGCATGTCGAAGGCATTGCGCTTGCTCGATCGGCCCAGGCCGATCAACATGATCTGGTCGCGTTTTTCGCGGCTCACGCGGCCGCTGGTGCTTTGGGTCATGGTGGTGAGTCCTTGTAGGCAGGTTATGGGTAAGCGCTGTGCTACTACAGCGTGCCATCTGCAGGCTACCAGAGCATGACGATTTGGCGTGGGCCAAGCGCTATTTATGGAAAAACCAGCACATCGGCCAGGTTTTCCGGTATAGTGCGCGCCGGTCAATTTTTGGCCACGTTCAGGTAGTGCAAATCGCCCGAAGCTTGACTTCGGCAGCCAGTCCGCCCAGCGCGGGCTATCCTTGACGATTCATTTATCACCATGTTTTCGCAAATCCCCGCCGACAGAGCTGCCAGGGTGACTTTCGGGTCTTACACGGCATGCGCAGCTTTGGAACATGGGTCTTTGCGGATGCACTAGAGGCAGACCCATGACCCAGGAAACCGGCGGCTTCGCCGCACTCGGACTCAATTCCAATATTCTCGCTGCACTGACCGCTGTTGGTTACGAAGAGCCGTCGCCAATTCAGGCACAAGCCATTCCCGTGATTCTGTCCGGCCAGGACATGATCGGCCAGGCCCAGACCGGCACCGGTAAAACCGCGGCATTCGCCCTGCCGATTCTGTCGAAAATCGACCCGGCCAAGCGTGAGCCGCAGGCGCTGATCCTCGCGCCAACCCGTGAGCTGGCCCTGCAAGTGGCCACCGCGTTTGAAACCTATTCCAAGCAGATGCCGGGTTTGAACGTCGTTGCCGTGTATGGCGGCGCGCCGATGGGCCCGCAGCTCAAAGCCATTCGTCAGGGTGCGCAAGTGATTGTCGCCACGCCGGGTCGTCTGGTTGACCACCTGCGTCGCGATGAGAAAGTGCTGTCGACCATTCAGTACCTGGTACTCGATGAAGCCGACGAAATGCTCAAGCTGGGCTTTATGGATGACCTCGAAGTAATCTTCGAAGCCATGCCGGCCAGCCGTCAGAGCGTGCTGTTCTCCGCGACCCTGCCGCACTCGATCCGCGCCATCGCAGAAAAGCACCTGCGTGAGCCGCAGCACATCAAGATCGCCTCCAAGACCCAGACCGTAACGGCGATTGAGCAGGCGCACCTGATGGTTCACGCCGACCAGAAGCACGCCGCCGTCCTGCGTCTGCTGGAAGTCGAAGAGTTCGATGCCTTGATCGGTTTCGTACGCACCAAACAAGCCACCCTGGATCTGGCCGCCGCGTTGGAAGCCAAAGGCTACAAGGCTGCTGCCCTGAACGGTGACATTGCGCAGAACCAGCGTGAGCGCGTGATCGACTCGCTGAAAGATGGCCGTCTGGACATCGTCATCGCCACCGACGTCGCTGCCCGTGGTCTTGACGTGCCGCGTATCACCCACGTGATGAACGTGGACATGCCGTATGACCCGGAATCCTACGTGCACCGTATCGGTCGTACCGGCCGTGCGGGCCGTACCGGTCGTGCGCTGCTGCTGGTCACCCCGCGTGAGCGCCGCATGCTGCAAGTGATCGAGCGTGTGACCGGGCAGAAAGTGGGTGAAGTGAAGCTGCCGAACGCTCAGCAAGTGTTGGACGCGCGCATCAAGAAACTGACCAACAGCCTGGCACCGCTGGTGGCCGATGCTGAAGCCAGCCACGGTGACCTGCTGGATCGCCTGACCGCTGACATCGGCTGCAGCCCGCGTGCCTTGGCCGCCGCGCTGTTGCGCAAAGCCACCAATGGTCAGGCCCTGACCTTGGCGGAAGTGGAGCGCGATCAGCCGCTGGTGCCGGGTAGCGGCAGCAGCGCGCCGCGTGAACGTAGCGAGCGCAGTGACCGTGGCGATCGTCCTGAGCGTGACGGCAGCCGCGAGCGTCGTGCGCCGGTACCGCTGGCCGAAGGCCGTGCGCGTTGCCGCACCGCATTGGGCGCGCGCGATGGTATCGCTGCGAAGAACCTACTCGGCGCCATCCTCAATGAAGGTGGTCTGGCTCGTGAGGACATCGGCCGTATTCAGGTACGCGAGAGCTTCAGCCTGGTCGAGCTACCGGAAGAGGGTCTTGAGCGTCTGCTGGGTAAGCTGAAGGATACCCGCGTAGGTGGTAAGCCGCTGAAGCTGCGTCGTTACCGCGAAGATTGATTCTTCGTTGAATAAAAAAGCCCCTCTTAATGCGGGGCTTTTTTATTCGTTGAGTTTTTGCTGTCGCGATGAGTTCAGTTTTTTGCGGTATGCGAGCTGGGTAGGGGCGGATTGGTTCGCTCAAGGGTGAATCAGCTGAAGCTGTAGATGTCCATTCCCAGTGCTCCCAAGGTAAAGCCGCTGTGCTCGACCTTGAATTGCCCGCCTGCACCTGCGGCAAAGAAAAGCGGTAGCAGGTGTTCGTCGCTGGGATGACTGCGTGTGGCGTAGGGGGCCTGCCGGCGATAGTCGTCGAGGGCTGCATTGTCCTGTGCGGCCAGTTTCTCCACCACCCAGTCGCGAAAGGCCTTGGCCCAGGGGGCGGCCTGTTCCGGACCGGCTTGCCAGTCCAGCTCACCGAGGTTGTGGGTGATGCTGCCGGAGCCGATCAGCAGCACGCCGTCCTCGCGCAACCCCGCCAGTGCCTGACCGACCCTGCGCTGCAAGGCTGGGCCTTGTCGGCTGGGCAGCGAAAGCTGCAGCACCGGAATATCGGCCTGCGGGTACATCAATGTCAGGGGTACCCAGGCGCCGTGGTCCAACGGGCGTTCGGCATCAAGCTGGGTGGGCAGGCCGGTTTGCGTCAGTCGCTCGGCAATCTCGGCCGCCAGTTGCGGGGCACCCGGCGCGGGGTATTGCACCCGGTAGAGCTCGGCCGGAAAGCCGCGGAAGTCATGCCAGGTTTCGGGTTTTACCGCGCCGCCTACCCGCAAGTCCTGACTTTCCCAGTGCGCAGAAACCACCAGGATGGCTCGCGGGCGCTGCAGTTGCTGAGCCAGGTGGGCGAGGGCGGGGCCACTGGCACCGGGTTGCAGTGCCAGCATGGGTGAGCCGTGGGAGATAAACAGGCTGGGTAGGGGCATGACGGACTCCTGAGCGATTGCCCGCAATTTTTAATCAGGTAAGTTGCATATAAAAGCGGAAATATCAGGGATTTTTTATCGTCTTTGTAGATGTATTCTCGCAGGACGAAGTCCTTGGCCTTGCAGCCGCTTTGCGGCAGGATCAGCGGCTCAGTTTCTACAGGAGGCGGTATGCACGCAGAGTTCTGGCAGGCGCGATGGGCGCGCAGTGAAATTGGTTTTCATCTGCCCGAGGTCAATCCTTACCTGCAGCGTTACTGGCCAGCGTTGGGGGTACCCGAAGGCGCACGGGTGCTGGTGCCGTTATGTGGCAAGAGCCTGGATCTGGCCTGGTTGGCAGGTCAGGGTCATCAGGTGGTGGGGGTGGAGCTGGCGCAGCGTGCGGTCGAGGATTTTTTCACGGAGCATGGGCTGCAACCGTTGGTCAGTGATGTTGGCGTATTCAGGCATTACCAGGCGGGCAATCTGGAGATCTATTGCGGGGACTTCTTTGCCCTCAGCGCGCAGCAGCTGGCTGGTTGCGCCGCACTATATGACCGCGCCGCGCTGATCGCCTTGCCTGCCGAGATGCGCGCCCGTTATGTGGCGCACCTGGCGCAGGTTTTGCCGAGCGGTTGCCAGGGGCTGCTGGTGACCCTGGATTATGATCAGGAGAAGATGCCAGGACCGCCCTTCGCCGTGGGTGATGCCGAGGTGCAGCAGTTGTTGGCAGAGCGCTGGCAGTTGCACGTGCTGGAGTGCATCGATGTACTGGGTGAGAACTGGAAGTTCCTCAAGCACGGTCTTGAGCGTTTGGATGAGCGGGTCTATCGCGTGTGTAAGACTGAAACCTGAAAAGAAAAAGGCGGCCTGTGGCCGCCTTTTGCGTTGCTGCAGTACTTAGCCACGCTGGCGCAGGGCTTCGATACGTACTTCCAGTGGCGGGTGGGTCATCAGCAGGCCAGCCAGGCCATTCTTCAGACCACCGTTAATGCCGAAAGCAGTCAGGCTGCTGGGCATGGTGACCGGTACTTCCTGCTCGGCGCGCAAGCGTTGCAGGGCGGCGATCATTGCGCCAGTGCCAGCCAGGCGGGCGCCGGCTTCATCGGCCTTGAATTCGCGCTTACGCGAAAACCACATGACGATGATGCTGGCCAGGATGCCCAAAACAAGCTCGGCGAAGATGGTCGCGATGATGTAGCCGATACCGTGGCCTTCGCCCTCGTTCTTCAGAATCACGCGGTCAACGAAGTTGCCGAAGATCCGTGCGAAGAACATCACGAAGGTGTTCACCACGCCCTGGATCAGCGCCAGGGTGACCATGTCGCCATTGGCTACGTGGCCGATTTCGTGAGCCAGTACGGCACGCACTTCATCAGGCGAGAAACGTTCCAGCAGGCCCTGGCTGACGGCGACCAGAGCGTCGTTCTTGTTCCAGCCAGTGGCGAAGGCGTTGGACTCGTAGGCCGGGAAGATGCCCACTTCTGGCATCTTGATCCCGGCTTCACGGGACAGCTCTTCGACTGTCTGCAGCAGCCATTGTTCGTGGCGGGTGCGCGGTTGGGTGATGATTTCGGTTTTGGTGCTCATCTTCGCCATCCACTTGGAGAGGAACAGCGAAATCAGCGAACCGGCAAAACCGAACACGGCGCAGAAAACCAGCAGGCTTCCATAGTTCTGGCCGGTAAAGCGGTCAACCCCGAGCAGTTTCAGGGTGATGCTGGCGATGATCAACACCGCAATGTTGGTGGCCAGGAACAGCATAATGCGCATCATGGTGTATTGAGACTCCTCACGGGGAACGATCTGTCAGGCCGCTGAAAACCTTGTTTTGGCTGTTTCACCTAGTTTTCAACGGCCATTGACGGTTATGACGGCTATATAAGGGCGCGCGCCCAGGCACTTCAACCTGGCGACTATTTCAAACTATGTCGTTTGCGCTGTTCAGGTTGGATTCGAATAGCAGGCGGGTGAGGCGAGCGACGCGTTCGCCATGACGTTGGCCCAGCGCTTCGCGCAGTTGAAAGGCCAGGGTGGCATGCACGCGGCGCACGCTGGGTGGTAATGCTTCGCCCTCGCGCAGGGCGTGAGGTACGCCGCGAGTCAGGCGCAGGAAACCTTTTTCGCTGAGTACGGCTTGATCAAGGGCGTCGTAACCGATGGTGGAGTCAAAGCGGATATAGCCTTCCTCGGCCAGCCACAGCAGGGCGCCCAGGCAGCTTTGATGACGTGGTGTGGGCAGGCCGAACTCGTCCGGCTCTTCACGGCCGATCAGGTCTTCAACATACAGCGCGACTTTGCTGGGAAATGCCTGATACAGCGCCAGCAGGCCAGCAGCGGCATCTTTGTAGAAGTCGTCGATCTGCAGGTCCATCAGAATTTGCCAATCATTGAGGTGGGAAGGTAGGGCAGCACACGGCCTAGTAGCGCCCAGGGCCAGCCAGGCACGTAGGCGCTGACACGGCGTTTGTCGATGTGCTTGGCGATCAGCGCTGCGCCGCGTTCCACGCCAATCAGGAATGGCCGACTGGCCATATCGCTGTTCAGTGGCGTGTCGATAAAGCCCGGCAGCAGCAGCGTGGTATCGATGTTCTTGCCCAACAGTTCGGCGCGGGTGGCTTCCATGTAGCTGATCAGGCCGGCCTTGCTTGCCGAGTAGGCCGCCGTATGCGGCAGGCCGCGTTTGCCGGCGACCGAGGCGACGGCAACCAGATGGCCGTGACCTTGCTGGCGAAACAGCGCGCAGGCGGCATCCAGGCAGGCAATGGCGCCGATCAGGTTGGTTTCCACGGTCAGTCGAGCGCGCTTGAAGTGGCCACCGCCGGCTTTTCCAGTTAGGGCGATGCCGGCGTTGGCAATAATCCCGTCCAGTCCGCCGAGTGCATTGGCCGCCAAGCCTACGGCATCCTGGCAGGCGTCGTAGTCGGTTACATCCAGTGGCAATACCACTACCTTGCGGGCAAAACGCGCCTGCAGTTCGGCGGCCAGCAGGTGCAGGCTTTCTTCGCGGCGTGCGGCCAAGGCCAAGTCATAGTCTCGGCTGGCCAGCTCGCGGGCCAGGGCGGCACCGATGCCAGAACTGGCTCCGGTCAGCAGGTAGCGTTTGCCCTGGCGCATGGCGATCTCCGCTTACTGTTGGTAGGTCTTGAGGAAACTGCCGATGCGGCCGATGGCCATTTCCAGTTCATCCACACGCGGCAGGGTGACTACGCGGAAGTGATCCGGCCACGGCCAGTTGAAGGCGGTGCCTTGGACGATCAGCAGTTTTTCCGAGAGCAGCAGATCCAGCACAAATTTCTCGTCGTTGTGGATCGGACAGACTTTCGGGTCAATCTTCGGGAAGGCATACAGCGCGCCCATCGGCTTGACGCAGCTCACGCCGGGAATGTCGTTGAGCAGCTCCCAGGTGCGGTTGCGCTGCTCCAGCAGGCGGCCATTGGGCAATACCAGGTCATTGATGCTCTGGTAGCCGCCCAAGGCGGTCTGGATGGCATGCTGGCTCGGTACGTTGGCGCACAGGCGCATGTTGGCGAGGATATCCAGGCCTTCGATGTAGCTTTGTGCGCGGTGTTTCGGCCCGGAAATCGCGACCCAGCCAGAGCGGAAGCCGGCCACCCGGTAGGATTTCGACAGGCCGTTGAAGGTCAGGCACAGCACGTCCGGGGCCAGAGACGCGGTGGAGATGTGCTGGGCTTCGTCGTAGAGGATCTTGTCGTAGATTTCGTCGGAGAAAAGCACCAGATTGTGCTGGCGCGCCAGTTCGACGATGTCCATCAACACTTCTTTGGAATACACCGCGCCGGTTGGGTTGTTCGGGTTGATCAGCACCAGGGCCTTGGTGTTCGGGGTGATCTTGGCCTTCATGTCGGCGATATCGGGGAACCAGCCCGCCTGCTCGTCGCACAGGTAGTGCACTGGCTTGCCGCCAGCCAAGGCCACGGCAGCAGTCCACAGTGGGTAATCCGGTGCCGGGATCAGCACTTCGTCGCCGTTATTGAGCAGCGCCTGCATGGCCATCACGATCAGCTCGGACACGCCGTTGCCCAGGTAAATGTCCTCGATGCCAACACCTTCTACCTGCTTTTGCTGGTAGTACTGCATCACCGCCTTGCGTGCGCTGAACAGACCTTTGGAGTCGCTGTAGCCCTGAGCGGTGGGCAGGTTGCGGATCACATCCTGAAGAATTTCTTCAGGCGCTTCAAAACCGAACGGTGCCGGGTTGCCGATGTTCAGCTTGAGGATGCGGTGACCTTCCTCTTCCAGGCGCTTGGCGTGCTTGAGCACGGGCCCGCGGATGTCGTAGCAGACGTTGGCGAGCTTGTTCGATTTGCTGAACTGCATGTAAGTGATCCCGAATGGAGAAACGTCGCTGAATTACCCTGTAAGCAGTCGCGATATGACGCGCCTTGGCAGGTTGTAACGCCGGTGACAGACTGGGGTCGAATGATACGTGCCAGCCCGACCTTGGCAAAGGTACTGGTTGGGCTTTTTTGTGCTCAGCCCATCCCGGTGCTTCACCCTTTGGGGCTTGTGCACAAAAGTTACGCACCGGCGTTTTTGTGGTGTGTCACCCATGCACGCTAACGTGCGCCGCCGCAGCTTCCATCGGAGCGCTGCCACGTGATGTTGACGATCGTTTTGGGCATTTTTATTGAGGATTGTGACCATGGATAAGCTGGAAAAACCCCTGGACGTCTGGCGCGAGGAGCTTTCTGAGGAACAGTTTCATGTATGTCGCCTGGGCGGTACCGAGCGTGCCTTCACCGGCCAATACCATGACAGCAAGGTGCCGGGTATTTATCACTGTGCCTGCTGTCAGGCCGCGTTGTTTGACTCCGATGCCAAGTACGATTCCGGTAGCGGCTGGCCCAGCTATTTTCAGCCGGTCAGCAGTGAGGCCATCGCCAGCCTGGACGACTTCAGCCACGGCATGCACCGCATCGAAGTGAAGTGCGTCAAGTGTGATGCCCACCTGGGGCATGTGTTTCCCGATGGGCCGGCGCCAACAGGGCTGCGTTATTGCATCAACTCTGCTTCGCTCAAGCTGGTGCCGAAAGCTTAAGGCCATCGCATAGGCCTGCATTAGCGGGCCTTATTTTGGTTTAATTAAATTGCATGCAATTTAATTGCTCGCTATCTTACGTCTACTCCCACTTTCCAGGATGGCCAGCATGAGCAACGCACTCTTCGATATTCCGGTTACCACCATCAAGGGCGAGCAGAAAACCCTTGCCGACTTCGGTGGCAAGGCCGTGCTGGTGGTCAATACCGCCAGCAAGTGTGGATTTACGCCGCAGTACAAGGGGCTGGAAAACGTCTGGCAACAGTACAAGGACCAGGGGCTGGTGGTGCTGGGCTTCCCCTGCAATCAGTTCGGCAAGCAGGAACCGGGCGATGAGGGCGCGATCAGCGAGTTCTGTGAGCTGAACTTCGGCGTCAGCTTCCCGCTGTTCAAGAAGGTCGATGTGAATGGCAGCGATGCCCATCCGCTGTTCGTCAACTTGAAGAAAAGTGCGCCAGGACTGCTGGGCAGCCAGGGCATCAAGTGGAACTTCACCAAGTTCCTGGTCAGTGCCGATGGCAAGGTGATCAAGCGCTTCGCTCCGACCACTAAACCTGAAGACCTGACAGCCGAGATCGAAGCGCTGCTGAAATGACTCAGGCCAGTCTGTACGCGGATGATGAAGGGCTGCAGCTGGACAAGCAGCTGTGCTTCAAGCTGTACGCCGCTTCACGGGCAGTAATCCGTGCTTACAAGCCGATGCTTGATCAGCTCGGCCTGACGTACCCGCAGTACCTGGCCATGCTGGTGCTGTGGGAATGGCAGCAGCAACCGCCGGCACTGCCGACGGTCAAAGCGCTGGGTGAGCGACTGTTGCTGGATTCCGGCACGCTGACGCCGCTGCTCAAGCGTCTGGAGTTGCAAGGGCTGTTGCAGCGCAAGCGATCGCTCAGCGATGAGCGTGAGGTGCACCTGGCCCTGACGGACGCTGGCTGGGCTCTGCGTGAACAGGTACTGCCGTTGAAAAGCCAGTTGCTGTGTGAGCGGGGTGTCGACCTGGATGCACTTGCGGCGTTGCGCAGCCAGGTTGGCGGGCTATTGGATCATTTTATGACGCTTAACCACTGATCAAGCAGTGCCGCCAGCTCATCCTTGCGGAAGGGCTTGGCCAGGTAGTCGTCCATCCCGGCCGCGCGGCAGCGGTCGCGCTCGTCGGCCAGGGCATTGGCTGTCAGGGCGATGATTGGCAATTTAGCAATTGCCTCTTTCTGGCGAATCCGGCGAGTGGTCTCGTAGCCGTCCATGACCGGCATGTTGCAGTCCATCAGGATCAGATCGACGTTCTGCGTTTCCAGCAGGCTCAGGGCCTCAGCCCCATGGTTGGCCAGCAGCACCTCGCAGCCGAGTTTGCCCAGCATGCCCTTGGCCACCAGTTGATTGACCGGGTTGTCTTCCACTAACAAAATGCGCGCTTGCCGGCTGCGCGGTGGTTCGCTGGCCGTCAGGTTTGGCAGGTTGTCGCCCTGGTTCAGGTTATGGCGCAACGCTCGCACTAGTGTGTGGCGTGATACCGGCCTGGCCAGTTGTTCGATGGGGGCTAGATTTTCTACTTGCTCGCTGCTGAGGAAATTGCCGTAGGCGCTAACAAGCAGGATGGGCAGGCTGTAGGTCTGCCGCAATTCCTGCAGGCGCTGCGGGCAATCACTGATCAGCAGGTCGGCGTGCAGGTCCTGCAGTGAGCTGTCGATATCCAGTTGCCGATAGTCCAGCCCCCAGTTCGGCAGCAGGCTGGTCAGTTGCGCATTGAGTCCTGAGCTGGCAGTGATCAGCCCGACAATACGCCCATGCAGTTGCGCTGGCTGCGGTTTTCCACCCAGGCTGGGAAGGGGCAGGTCGACGCGAAAGGTGCTGCCAAATCCTTCGCGGGTTTCCAGGCTGAGCTGCCCGCGCATGGCCTCACAGAGCCGGCGAGTCAGTGCCAGCCCCAGTCCGGTACCACCAAACTGGCGGGTGATGCCAACTGCGGCCTGCGCAAACGGATGGAAGATACGGCTTTGTGCGTCCTCGGCGATGCCAATTCCAGTGTCGCGCACGATGATCCTGACCCCGTTGGGCTGAGCGCTGACACTGATGTCGACGCGACCGTAACGGGTGAATTTCAGGGCATTGGACAGTAGATTGCTGACGATCTGTCTGACCCGGGTCGGGTCGCCTAGCAGTTGTCCTGACAAGTGTTGGTCGATCAGGGTGGTCAGTTCTACTCCGGGGGCAGCATTCTGTGACAGCAGGCTGGCGGTTTCCTCAATCATGCTGCCGAGATCGAAAGGAATCTGCTCAAGTTCAAGCTGGCCAGCCTCGAACTTCGACAGGTCAAGAATATCGTTGAGCAATTCGACCAGTACCTTGCCGGAGTCGTGTGCGATCGACAGTTGCTGGCGCTGCTCGTTGCTCAGCGGTCCATCCAGTGATAGCGCCAGCATGCCCAGCAAGCCGTTCAGTGGGGTGCGAATCTCATGGCTCATGTTGGCCAGGAAGGCTGAGCGCGCTTGAGCCATGTCCAGCGCGGTACGCCTGGCCTCTTCTAGTTCGCGGTTGGAATCGAGCAATCGGCTATTGGCTGCCTCCAGTTGTTCCGTTCGTGCTGAAACCATGTCTTCCAGTTCACCTAGGTATCGGGTCAGGCGTGATTCAGCCTGTTGGCGTTGCTCGATTTCGCTGGCAATGCTGGTTAGCTGGCGGTTGGTCACATCAACCAGTACGCCGATCTCATCGCGATTATGACCGCGCGGATAGGGCAGCTTGGCATTACTGGTGGTGCGCAAGTCACGTTCACTGAGGGCACGGATAAAACTGGTCAGAGGCTTGGTTAGCATGAAATAGAAAAGAACCAGCAGGATCAGCGACAGCAGCAGGCTGCGGGCAAAACCGGTCAGCAGTGTCAGCAGCGAACGATTGAGGAAGTGGCTGCCAAACGCATAGGTATCCACTTCCAGGATGAGCTTTCCCAGTGCCTCTTCGGGGGCGTGGCTGACGAACAGGGCAGTTTCAAAGTGTCGGCGCTGACCAAACATCAAGTCGCTGAGTATCCGGTAGCGGCTTTCCAAGGCTGGGCGGCTGACGCTGGCGAGGGTCATTTGGTTGTTGTCGATGATTTGCGCGTTGATCACTGCAGGTGAGCGCAACAGTCCCAGCACCAGTTCCTGAGCCAGTTCGGCGTCGATGTTGTAGGCGATACGCGCAGCCGGGTTATGGCTGATTTCCATCAGTGCATTGATCTCGCGGTTGATGGACGCGTCTTCGCTGGCATAATCGACGCCCACCTGCACCAAGCTGAGCACCGTGCCAAGGATAAAAGCCACCAAAACGGTCAAGCCGGCCTGTTTGAATGACAGACGTTGGGTTAGCGCTATATCCATATGGGGCCGGTCATTCTCATGTTGAGTCGCAGGCCAAGCATAGCCCAAGTGATTTACCACACGGCAGTGTCTGGGCTGCCGGAAACTCTGGAGTGTGTTGTGGATTCGCGTTTAGGTGATTTTTTAGTGCGTGCCGAGGCACTTCTGATGCGCCTTGATCCTTTATTGCCAGCTGTGCATGCGCCAATCGATTGGCCGCAAAGTCTGGCTGCCCGGTGGCAGCGTGAAGGGCGTAGCGGTTTTCTGAGTCCGCTCAACGTCAGTCTGGATATGCGGTTAAGTGACCTGATTGGGGTGGACCGGCAGCGTGAACAGTTGGCGCGCAACACCCGGCAGTTTATTCAGGGGTTACCGGCCAACCATGCCTTGCTTTGGGGCGCGCGCGGTACAGGGAAGTCCTCGCTGATACGTGCTCTGCTGGCCGAATATGCCTCGGCGGGTTTGCGCTTGATTGAAGTCGAGCGCGATCACCTGGCCGATCTGCCGCGTATCGTCGAACAGTTGAGCGGCTTGCCGCAGCGTTTTGTGCTGTTCTGCGATGACCTGTCGTTCGAAGCCGGTGAGGGTGATTACCGCATGTTGAAAACCGTGCTCGATGGCTCTCTGGAGCGTGCACCGGACAATGTGCTGCTGTATGCCACGTCTAACCGTCGTCATCTGCTGCCGGAAAAACAAAGCGATAACGAGAACTGGCAACGGGTGGAAGGCGAGCTGCATCCCAACGAGGCGGTGGAGGACAAGATCGCGCTGTCCGATCGTTTCGGCTTGTGGTTGTCGTTCTATCCCTTTAGTCAGGAGCATTTTCTTGATGTGGTCAGACATTGGGTGGAGGTGCACGCTGCCCCGGCTGGGCTGGTCTGGAAGTGGCATGAAGAACTGGAGAAGGCTGCACTACGTTGGGCCTTGGGCCGCGGTAACCGAAATGGCCGCTGCGCCTATCAATTCGCCCGTGACTGGGTTGGACTGCAATTAGTGAGTAAGGCGGATGATTGATTTACAACAAAGCGGGCAAGGGCTTGACGGCTATCCACTGCTGGTGGCGCAACTGCAGGCATTGCTGGCCGATGAGCGAGATTTTATTGCCAATGCGGCGCAGTTTTCGGCGTTTCTGTTTCAGGAACTGAGCGATCTGAACTGGGCGGGTTTCTACTTGGCTCGTGGTGAGGAGTTGGTGCTCGGGCCGTTCCAAGGCAAAGTCGCCTGTGTGCGGATTCCCTTTGGGCGTGGTGTGTGCGGCGCAGCAGCGGCTACTGGGCAGACCCAGCGCGTTGAAGATGTGCATGCCTTTGCCGGGCATATTGCCTGTGACAGTGCCTCCAATAGCGAGCTGGTGGTGCCGTTGTTCAAGGATGGACGCCTGCTCGGTGTGTTGGACCTCGACAGCCCACGGCTGGCGCGGTTTAGCGCAGCGGATCAGGCCGGCATCGAGAGACTGGTCGAGGTATTTGTCGAGCTGACTGATTGCTGAGTCAGGCCTCAATGCAGGAATAAAAAGCCCGGCAATCGCCGGGCTTTTTATAGGTAGATGGCGATGACTCAGGCATTGGCGCTCATTTTGGCGAGCATCTTCAGTTCGCCCGGCAATACCCCCTGTACTGATGCGCGAGACTTGATTCGTGTGTAGTGGGCACTGAGGTTAGGCCAGCGCTGCGGATCCAGTATCTCGGCACCATGCTCCATGTTGATCAGCTGACAGGTCACGGCCAGATCCGCGAGCGTCAGGTAGTCGCCGAGAAAATACTCTGCGTTACCGAGAGTCTTTTCCAGGTAGTCGAAATGCGCGGGCAGCTTTTCGGTCAATGCTTTCTGGACTGACTCCTCATCACAGAGCTGGCCCATGCTGGGTTTCAAGGCACGATTACGGAATACGCTGAAGGTGCAGAGTGGAGCCAGTTCGTAGTCAGCATACTTTTCCAGCCAGCGAACCTGCGCACGCTGTTCGGCTGTGCGCCCCAATAGGCTTGAGTTGTGTGGGTATTTATCATCCAAGTACTGACAGATAACGCTGGAGTCAGCCAGGCTGAAATCGCCATCTTTGAATGATGGAATGCGTCCCAGGGGGCTTAGCTCGCGGTACCAGGCGGGCTGGCCGAAGGGCAGGATGATTTCTAGTTGATAGTCGAGGGCCTTTTCGGCCAGGAACAGGCGAACCTTTCTTACGAAAGGGGACAGGGGGGCACCATAGAGGGTCAGGCTCATGAAGCATGCTCACTGAGTAAAATGACTGCAGTCTGTCAGTCGTAGATATTTTTCTTCTTCCACTCGTTATCGCTATTCATCGACTCAAGGCCAGCATCCAGTTCACTGGGCAGATCAATGCTGGGTTTGCTGGTTTCCAGTACCAGTGCATTGGCACGTGCCAGTTGTTCTTCGAATTTTTTGAGTGCACCTTGGTAAGGCGCAGGATCGGGCTGTTTACGCAGATACTGTACCCCGCGCTCGAAGGCCAGACGGGCTTGACCCGGTTGATTTTGATGCAGTGCCTGCTGGCCGATATTGCTAAAAAATTCAATGTGTACTTGGGTCAGCATCTGGCGTATTTCCTTCAACCAGTGCCTGGCTTCATTGGTACTGATGCTCCCTTCTTTGGCGCAACGTGTCAGTTGAGCGTGCAGGCTCTCCAGCTGGAAGCGCACCTCTTTGGCTTTGACTTCGTTAATGATTGGTTGAGCGGGGTTGGCAATGGAAATGGCTTCGCCCTGTGTGAGCATCAGGCGCAACTCTTCCACACGAGCTTTCAACGTGCTGTTGCTTTTATCCAGCGGTAGAATTTTTTCCGCAAAATGCAGCTGCAGGCGGTTGAGAAGCTGTTTGAGTGCGGGGGTCATGAACTGGCCGGGCAGAGTTTCGCTCAGCACTTCACAACGGCGAAGGCGATCATTCAATTCAGCTTTGATACGCGACTTCTCCAGCTTGCTGCTCTCGATCATATGATTGATGTAGGCAATGCCAATCAGGATGACGATGCCCGTCACAATCAAAATGGTAATCACGAGTGGGGACATGATGGAGCCTCTCGTTCCCGGTTTTTCGTCCGAGTGTAGTGCCTTAGGCAAAGGCCTCATAGATCTGCATCACATTAAGGGCTGAAGTCGTTGATTTATAAAATTTTTTACATTGAGGTTGACGAGCCTTGAAAGGCTCCATAGAATGCGCGCCACTTCATCGCGCAAAGCCAAACAGCGAAGCGCATGAAAGCCGGACAAGTTGTATTTTCCGGGCAGCGTCCCCTTCGTCTAGTGGCCTAGGACACCGCCCTTTCACGGCGGTAACAGGGGTTCGAGTCCCCTAGGGGACGCCACTTCTTAATGAAGTGTGCTGAAACCAAGTTTTATGCGGGAATAGCTCAGTTGGTAGAGCACGACCTTGCCAAGGTCGGGGTCGCGAGTTCGAGTCTCGTTTCCCGCTCCAAATTAAGGTGATCTGCTCAGGCAGGTAGCCGACAAGTTCCAAGGTCCCCTTCGTCTAGTGGCCTAGGACACCGCCCTTTCACGGCGGTAACAGGGGTTCGAGTCCCCTAGGGGACGCCATTTTTGTTGTACCAAGTTGTATGCGGGAATAGCTCAGTTGGTAGAGCACGACCTTGCCAAGGTCGGGGTCGCGAGTTCGAGTCTCGTTTCCCGCTCCATTTTCTTTCGATAGAAAGCATCAAAAACGCCGCTCACTGAGCGGCGTTTTTGTTTCTACTGTTTTTGATGCATGTAAAAAAGCCCGCCGGTTATGCCGTGCGGGCTTTTTGTTTCTGGCTGAGGCTCAGTGCTTGCCGCCCTGAGCGGGCATGCTCAGCAGCTGCTTTTCCTGATTCCAGTCGAAGGGTGCGTCGTTTTCTTCGGCGTAGAAGCGGCGTTCTTCGAGGGTCTGGTACATCTCGATTTCTTCGTCCGGCATGAAGTGCAGGCAGTCACCGCCGAAGAACCACAGCAGGTCGCGCGGTACCAGGTGGGCTATCTGCGGGTAGCGCTGGAAGATCTGACTGATCAGGTCCTGGCCCAAGTAGAGGCTGGCCTCCGGATCGCTCGGCAGGTCGCTAAGCAGTTCGTCGTAGCGCTCCAGGTACATGGCATGGCTGTCATCGAGAATCTGCTCGGCTTCGCCCAAGGCGACCAGGATGGTGCGCAGGTGCTGCAGCAGGGCGAGGTGATGGTCGATGTGAGTGTTGGCCATGGGGCAATCCTGTAGGTAAAACGGGCGCGCAAGTATAAGGCTCACGCCGCCCGCTGTCCCGTCGGTTTAACGCACCTTGCCGGAGCCTAAGGTCAGTTCCTCCTTGGCGAAGTCGTCGACATCGATCACCACCCGCCGCGCCGCTTCGGCCTGCTGCAGGCTGTGCGCCTCTTCCGGGTTGAGAACCCCAGCAGCCAGCGCGGCATCGATCAGGCTTTGCTCTGGCAGTTCCTGTAGCTGGCCGGCTTTGACGGCCTTGTGCAGTTTCTTCTGCAGCCCCTGTACGTCTTGCAGCAGGTTCATCGCATATTGCAGAGCACCCACCGGGTCCTGTTCAGCTTGTGGGCGATAGCAGCCTTCGAGCAATTCCTCCAGCGCCGGATCGCCGCTGTTACGGCCGATAATGCTGGCTACTTCGGCGTCCAGTTCATCGCGTGGGCCTTTGTGACGGCGGCCCAGCGGCAATACCAGTACGCGCAGAGCACAGCCGAGCAGTTTGCTGGGGAAGTTGCTGAGCAGCTCTTCCAGTGCTTGTTCGGCCTTGCCCAGGCTTTCTTCCATGGCCCAGCGCAGCATGGGTTGTGCATGCTCCGGATAACCGAGGTCGTGGTAGCGCTTGAGGGCCGCCGATGCCAAGTACAGATGGCTGAGCACATCACCCAGGCGCGCTGACAGGCGTTCGCGGCGTTTCAGTTCGCCGCCGAGCAGCACCATGCTGGTGTCGGCGAGCAGGGCGAAGGACGCTGCCAGGCGGTTGAGCGCGCGGAAATAAGGGCGGCTGATGCGGTCACCCGGCACCTGACTGAACACGCCAAAGCCGAGGCTGAGCAGCAGGCTGCTGGCGGCGTTGCTGACGGCAAAGCCGATATGTTGCAGCAGCAGCTCATCGAATTCCTGCAGTGCCTGATCCTGATCGGCGTGGCTGGCCAGGGTCATTTCTTTGAGCACGTAGGGGTGGCAGCGAATCGCGCCCTGACCAAAGATCATCAGGTTACGCGAAAGGATATTGGCCCCCTCCACGGTGATAAAGATCGGCGCACCCTGCCAGGAGCGGGCCAGATAATTGTTGGGGCCCATGACGATGCCCTTGCCGCCGTGCACGTCCATGGCGTGGCTGATGCATTCGCGGCCGCGTTCGGTCAGGTGGTACTTGAGGATGGCCGAGAGCACTGAGGGTTTTTCGCCCAGATCCACCGCATTGGCAGTAAGGATGCGTGCGCTGTCCATCAGCCAGGCGTTACCGCCGATACGCGCCAGGGCTTGCTGAATGCCTTCGAAGGCTGAAAGCGGCACGTTGAACTGCTCGCGTATCTGGCTGTACTGGCCGGTGGTCAGGCTGGTGAACTTGGCTGCGCCGGTGCCGACTGCCGGCAGGGAGATGGAGCGGCCCACGGACAGGCAGTTCATCAGCATCATCCAGCCTTTGCCGAGCATCTCCTGGCCACCGATCAAGTAATCCAGCGGGATAAACACATCCTTGCCTGAGTTCGGGCCGTTCATAAAGGCGGCGCCGAGTGGCAGGTGGCGGCGGCCGATTTCGACACCAGGCGTTTCGGTGGGTACCAGAGCGAGGCTGATGCCCAGGTCGTCCTCTTCACCCAGCAGATGCTCGGGATCGTAGGCTTTGAAGGCCAGGCCGAGCAGGGTGGCGACCGGGCCGAGGGTGATATAGCGCTTTTCCCAGTTCAGACGCAGACCGATCACTTCCTCGCCTTGCCACTGGCCTTTGCAGATGATTCCGGTATCCGGCATGGCGCCGGCGTCGGAGCCAGCCAGGGGGCCGGTGAGGGCGAAGCAGGGGATGTCTTCACCGCGGGCCAGGCGCGGCAGGTAATGGTCGCGCTGCGCCTCGGTGCCGTAGTGCAGCAGCAGTTCGGCCGGGCCGAGAGAGTTGGGCACCATCACGGTGGAGGCCAGATCGCCGGAGCGGGTGGCCAGCTTCATGGCCACCTGGGAGTGGGCATAGGCGGAAAAGCCCTTGCCGCCGTATTGCTTGGGGATGATCAGGGCGAAGAAGCCGTGTTGCTTGATATGCCCCCAGGCCTCGGCGGGCAAGTCCATCTGCTGGCCGATCTGCCAGTCACTGACCATGGCGCAGAGCGCTTCTGTGGGGCCATCGATAAACGCCTGCTCTTCTTCGGTGAGCTGCGCCTTGGGGTAGGCGAGCAGGGTGTCCCAGTCCGGGCGGCCGCTGAACAGCTCGCCATCCCACCACACTGTGCCGGCTTCGATGGCGTCGCGTTCGGTGGTCGACATCGGCGGCAGCACGCGCTTGAACCAGGCAAACAGCGGTGCAGTGAACAGGCTGCGGCGTTGTTGCGGCAGCAGCAGAGGCAAGGCCACGGCTAGCAGGAGTAACCAGAGTAGGCCCATCAGCCAGACCGGTGCATGGCTGAACACGCCCATCAGAATCAGCAAGCCGGTCACGATGCCCAGTGCGGGCAGAGGCGCGGTGCGGCGGTGAGCGAGTAAGGCCGTGCCAAGCAGCAGGGCGAGTAACCAGAGAGCGAGCATGCGGAATCCTCCATGATGACGATGCGTTGTTACGCACCATCACGAGCGTAGCGTCATTGATGGCGACAAGAGCGGTGAGCTTGGCCGAATCGTCGTGGCATTGGTCGGACTCGCGTCGGTAGACTGGTTTCTCAGTCATGGAGAACCCTGATGCGTGAATACCTCGAGCCCGGCCGCTTCATCGATAGTGACCACCCCGCGCTGGTGGAGTTCGCAGAAAAATTTCGTGGCGCCAGTCGGGACCCGCGCGAACAGGCCGTCAGCCTCTACTACGCGGTACGCGATGAAATCCGTTACAACCCCTACGTATTCAGCCGTGATGCCGAGACGTTGAAGGCCAGCTACGCATTGCAGGCTGGGGAGAGTTACTGCGTACCCAAGGCCACCTTACTCGCCGCCTGCGCCCGCCATTGCGGCATTCCGGCGCGCATCGGCCTGGCCGATGTGCGCAACCACCTGGCCACTCAACGGCTGTTGGAGATGCTGCGCAGTGAAGTATTTGCCATGCACGGCTATACCGAGTTGTACCTCGCGGGTCGCTGGGTCAAGGCCACGCCCGCGTTCAACCTGGCGCTGTGCCGGGTATTCAAGGTGGCGCCGCTGGAATTCGATGGCCTAAGCGACAGCGTATTTCACCCGTTCAACCAGCAGGGCGAGCGTTATATGGAATACCTGCATGACCACGGCCAGTTTGCCGATGTGCCGGAGCCGCTGTTCTTCGATCATCTGGCTGCATGCTACCCACATCTGTTTGCCGATGACGCGCTGTTGATCAGTGGCGACTTCGCCGCCGAGGCCGTGCCCGGCTGATCTATCGACAGGGCTGATATGCACCATCGGAAACGGCCGGGTTTAATCTGCCCCTGGCGCTGGTAGGCTGCTGCCCAGCCGTGGGGGCGGCAGTTTTGCGCAAAGATGCTGTGGTGGAGAGGTTCCAGGCGCTAGACTTGGGCCACTTCGCGCTGCAGGCGCAGCCCCTCTTGAATTTCTTTTATCTGATCAGGTGTGCGCATTTTTATGAGTACTGCTCTGTCCATTCGCCAGTTGACCAAGACCTACGGCAACGGCTTCCAGGCGCTGCATGGCATCGACCTTGACGTGGCTGAAGGTGATTTCTTCGCTTTGCTCGGCCCCAACGGTGCCGGCAAATCCACCACCATCGGCATCCTCTCGACCCTGGTGACCAAGAGCAGCGGCACGGTCAATGTGTTTGGCCACGATCTGGACAAACAGCCTTCGGCGCTCAAGCGCTGCCTGGGTGTGGTGCCGCAGGAGTTCAACTTCAACCAGTTCGAAAAGGCCTTCGACATCGTCGTGACCCAGGCCGGTTATTACGGTATCCCGGCAAAAATCGCCAAGGAGCGCGCTGAGCAGTACCTCAACCAGCTTGGTCTGTGGGGCAAGCACAATGTGCCGTCACGCGAGCTGTCCGGTGGGATGAAACGCCGCTTGATGATTGCTCGCGCGCTGGTGCATCAGCCGCGTCTGCTGATTCTCGATGAGCCGACGGCTGGGGTTGATATCGAACTGCGCCGCTCGATGTGGAGCTTTCTCAGCGAGCTGAATGAGCAGGGCATCACCATCATTCTCACCACCCATTACCTGGAAGAAGCCGAACAACTGTGCCGCAACATCGGCATTATCGACCACGGGCGGATTGTCGAGAACACCAGCATGAAGGACCTGCTGAAAAAACTGCATGTGGAAACCTTCCTGCTCGACCTCAAGGATGCCCAACTGGTACCGCCGCAGCTGATCGGCTATCCCGCACAACTGCTCGATGCGCATACCCTGGAAGTGCAGGTGGACAAGGCGCAGGGCATTACCGAGTTGTTCCGCCAACTGGCGCAGCAGAAGGTGGAGGTGCTGAGCCTGCGCAATAAAACCAATCGCCTGGAGGAGCTGTTTGTCTCCCTGGTGGAAAAGAACCTGGCGAAGGTGGCGGTATGAGCACGGCATATTTGAACTCTGAATTCACCGCCAACATGGTGGCGCTGCGCACCATCGTCTACCGCGAGATACGCCGCTTTACCCGCATCTGGCCGCAGACCCTGCTGCCGCCGGCAATCACCATGGTTCTGTACTTCGTGATCTTCGGCAACCTGATCGGCAGTCAGATCGGCGACATGGGTGGCTTCACTTATATGGAGTACATCGTGCCGGGGCTGATCATGATGTCGGTGATCACCAACTCCTACGGCAACGTGGTGTCGAGCTTCTTCGGCAGCAAGTTCCAGCGCTCCATCGAGGAACTGATGGTCTCGCCGGTGTCGCCGCACATCATCCTCACGGGGTATGTGATCGGTGGCGTACTGCGCGGCCTGGCAGTGGGTGTGATCGTCACCGTGCTGTCGTTGTTCTTCACTCATCTGCAGGTGCATCACCTCGGTGTCACCGTGCTGGTGGTGCTGTTGACGGCCACCATCTTTTCCTTGGGTGGCTTTATCAACGCCGTGTATGCGCGCAACTTTGATGATATTTCGATCATCCCGACCTTCGTGCTGACGCCACTGACCTACCTGGGCGGGGTGTTCTATTCGATCAACCTGTTGCCACCGTTCTGGCAGACGGTGTCGCTGGCCAACCCCGTGCTGCATATGGTCAACGCCTTTCGTTATGGCATTCTCGGCGTTTCCGATATCCGTATCGGTGTGGCCATCGGTTTTATGCTGGTCGCCACCGCCGTGCTTTATGGCGTGTGCATTCGCTTACTGGTTAGCGGTCGGGGCATGCGCCAGTAAGCGGCAGCCAACATCGGGAAACATTTTTAACGGCTGATCTGCGCGGCTCGGCCGTTAGGCTCGGCCTCTAAAACGAATTAGGGGTTGTATATGTTTGCCCGCGCACCTGCTTTGCTCGGTACCGTCTTTCTCTTGTGTTCGCTTGTCAGTGTGCAAGCGCACGCCAATGAAGGGCCGCTGGTCGAGGCGGTCAACGTTGAGCGACGCCTGGTGCGTGATGAGCTGGTGACTTTCGGTTCGCTGCGGCCTGACGAGTCGGTGATGATTCGTCCGGAAATCGCCGGGCGCGTGGCGCAACTGCATTTTCGCGAAGGCCAGCGTGTCGAAGCGGGGGTGCTGCTGGTCAGCCTGGATGATGCGATCACCCGTGCCGAACTGGCGCAGGCTCAGGCCAATCTGAACCTTGCGGAAAAGAACTTTCAGCGCGCGCAGATGCTGTTCAAGCGCGGTGCCAGTAACGCCCAGGCGCTGGATGAAGCCAGCGCCCAGCAGCAGGCCTCACGTGCCAGCCTGGCGCTGTCCCAGGCACGCCTGGACAAGACGCGCATTGTCGCTCCCTACGATGGCGTGCTGGGTTTGCGCGCCGTCAGCCCCGGTGATTACCTCAGCGAAGGCCAGGACATCGTCAATTTGGAAGTACTCGATCCACTCAAGGTGGATTTCCGCATTCCGCAAAATGCCGTCAGCCAGATCCGCCTTAAGCAGCTCATTGAAATAAGTCTGGATGCCTATCCGGGCGAGCACTTCACCGGTGAGATTTTCGCCATCAACCCACGTCTGGACGAAGTCGGACGCAGCCAGGCGATTCGCGCGCATATCAGCAACAGCGATGGCCGCCTGAGCCCAGGGCAGTTCGTGCGGGTCTCGGTAATCCTCGCCGAACGGCCGAATGCCCTGGTGATTCCAGAAGAGGCCATCATGCCGGTGGGCGATAAGCTGCTGGTCAACCTGGTGGTCGAGGGTAAGGTCGAGGTGCGCGAGGTCAAACTGGGCAAGCGCCTGGCTGGCATGGTTGAGGTGCTGGAAGGCCTGCAGGGTGATGAAACCCTGATCAGCGCTGGCTGGCAGAAGGTTCGAGCCGGTGCGCCGGTACGCACCAAGGTGGTGGAGCAAGCGCCATGACCCTGTCGGACATCTGCATCCGTCGGCCGGTATTTGCCACCGTACTCTCGCTGATTGTGGTGCTGCTCGGGCTGATGGCCTATGACCGTCTGGCCGTGCGCGAGTACCCGAATATCGACGTACCGATTGTCACGGTCAACGTCACTTACCCGGGGGCCAGCCCCGAGATCATGGAGTCCCAGGTCGCGCAGCCGATCGAGGATGTGCTGTCGGGCATCGATGGGCTGGATTTCGTCAGCTCGATCAGCCGTTCGGAAAATACCCAGATCACTGCGCAATTTCGCTTGGGCAGCAACTCCGATGAGGCTGCCAACGATGTGCGCGATCGACTGGGCCGGGTGCGCGGCCTGCTGCCGGATGAAATCGCCGAGCCCATCGTGCAGAAGGTTGAGGCCGACGCCCAGCCGGTGATCTGGATTGCCTTCTACAGTGAACGTTACAGCGCCATGGAAATCACCGATGTGCTGGAGCGGGTGATCAAGGATCGCCTGCAGACCATCCCTGGCGTTTCCGAAGTGCAGATTCGCGGCGCGCGCACCTTTGCCATGCGCATCTGGCTGGACCCGGAAAAGCTTGCCGCGCATAACCTCACCGTACAGGGTGTGGAAGACGCCCTGCGCCGGCAGAACGTCGAGATTCCTGCCGGGCGTATCGAATCGCAGCAACGCGAATTTACCGTGCTCTCGGAAACCGACATGAACACCCCGGAGCAGTTCAACCAACTGATTCTCGATGATTCGCGTGGTTACCTGCTGCGCCTGGCCGATGTGGGCTATGCCGAAATCGGCGCCAAGGATGAACGCAGCATCGTCCGTTATAAGGGTAAACCTGCGGTGTCGATGGGCATGATCAAGCAGGCCACGGCCAACCCGCTGGACATCTCCGATGGCCTGGCTGAGGCGATGCCGGATATCCGCTTGCTGTTGCCGGAAGGCATGGAAATGGCGGTGGCCAACGACAACTCGCAGTTTATCCGTGAGTCGATCAACAACGTCTTCGTCACTATCTGGGAAGCGGTAGGGCTGGTCATCCTGATCATCTTTATCTTCCTGCGTTCGCTGCGCGCCACCATCATTCCGCTGGTGACCATTCCGGTATCACTGATCGGCGCATTTGCCATGATGTCGTTGATGGGGTTCACCATCAACACCCTGACGCTGTTGGCGATGGTGTTGGCCATCGGCTTGGTGGTGGACGATGCCATCGTCATGCTGGAGAACATTCACCGGCACATCGAAGACGGCATGTCGCCCATGCAGGCCGCGTTCAAGGGCAGCCGTGAGATTGCCTTTGCGGTGATCGCCATGACCCTGACCCTGGCCGCGGTATTTGCCCCCATCGGCTTTATGCAGGGCACCACCGGCAAGCTGTTTACCGAGTTCGCCTGGACCCTGGCCGGCGCGGTGCTGGTATCCGGTTTTGTCGCCCTGACCCTGACCCCGATGATGTGTGCGCTGCTGCTCAAGCCGCATCAGGTCGGCGAGCGGCGTAACCGGGTGTACAACCTGATCGAGAATTTCCTCAATGGCCTGACGTACAGCTACAAGCATCTATTGGCCAAAGCACTGAGTGCCTGGGTGTGGGTGGTGGGCGTGTTGTTGCTGGCTATGCTGGCCTGCGTGCTGCTGTTCTCAGGGCTTAAATCCGAGCTGGCGCCCACCGAAGACACCGGCACCATCATCGGCGTGTTCAATGGCCCGGATGGTGCCACCATCAACTACACCGGACGCTATGCCCGCGAGGTAGAGGCCGCCTACGCCAGTATCGCCGAGACCAACCGTTATATGGTGATTGCCGGCTTCCCGACGGTGGCCCAAGGCATCTCCTTTATGAAGCTGGAGGACTGGGCCGACCGTTCGCGCAGCCAGTTCGAGATTCGTAACGAGTTGCTGCCCAAACTGCAGGACATCGCCGGGGTGCGCGCCTTCCCGGTCAATCGCCCACCGCTGGGGCAGAGCGCGCGTAACCAGCCGGTGAACTTCGTGATTCGCTCGTCGATGGAGTACAGCGAGCTGCAGGGTTATGTCGATGAATTGCTCAACTCGCTGCGCGATTATCCGGGGCTGGAAAGCCTGGACAGCGACCTCAAGCTCAATGCGCCGCAGCTGAAAGTCGCGGTCAACCGCGAGCAGGCCGTGGCCGTGGGTACTGATGTGGCGACCATTGGCCGTAGCCTGGAAAGCCTGTTTGGCAGCCGTCAGGTGACGCGCTTCAAGCAGAACGGTGAGCAGTACGACGTGCTGGTGCAGTTGCAGGGCGTGGACCGCAGCAACCCGCAAGATCTCGACCGGGTTTATGTGCGTGGCCGCGATGAGAGCATGGTGCAACTGTCCAATCTGATCGAGGTGCGCGAGACCGTGGCGCCGCGCGAGCTTAACCACTTCAACCAGCTGCGCGCGGTAACGGTGAGCGCCAACGTCGGCGCCGGCTACACCCTGGGTGAAGCCCTGGCGCATCTGGAGACTAAGGCGCGCGCGGTGTTCCCGCCGGAGACGCAGTACGATTACACCGGCACCTCGCGGGATTTCAAGGAGTCCAGCGCCGGCATTGCGCTGATCTTTGCCCTGGCCCTGGCGTTTATCTTCCTGGTGCTGGCGGCGCAGTTTGAGAGCTTTACTGACCCGCTGATCATCCTGTTCAGCGTGCCGCTGTCGATGGCTGGCGCCTTACTGGCGCTGACGCTGTTTGGCGGCACCTTGAACATCTATTCGCAGATTGGGTTGGTGACGCTGATTGGTCTGATCACCAAGCACGGCATTCTCATTGTGGAGTTCGCCAACGTGCTGTTGCGTCAGGGCCATGAGCTACGCGGCGCGGTGATCGAGGCGTCGGTGCAGCGCCTGCGGCCGATTCTGATGACCACCGGGGCGATGGTGCTGGGTTCGCTGCCGTTAGCGATAGCCACTGGGGCAGGGGCGGAAAGCCGTCAGCAGATTGGTTGGGTGATTGTGGGCGGCCTGTTGGTCGGCACCGTATTCACCCTGTTTGTCATCCCCACGCTGTACATGCTGCTGCGCCGTTGGCAGCCGTTGCCGACTGAGGCAGCGCAGGGCTGAGTGCTCTCCGTAAGAGAAGGGCTTAGGGCTCTTCGTACAAGAGAATGCTGCCGTCTTCGCCGAGCTTGAGCTGAAACAGTTGCGGATGCTGGCGCTGCATCTCCAGCAAGGCGTGGCGGTGGCTGTTTAGCTGCTGCTGTTGCTGTTGTATCTGCGTCAGTAAACGGTGTTGTTCGGCTTGCAGGTGCTGCACCTGCACCGCGTTGCGCAGGGTTTCCAGCAACTCGTAGTCGTCCCAGGGTTTGCTGATAAAGCGCTGCACCTGAGCGTTGTTGATGGCCTGGACCAGGCTGTCGCGGTCGCCATGGCCGCTAAACAGCAGGCGCAGGGCGTCCGGTTGCCGCTGCCGGGCGAACTGCAGGTAGGTAATGCCGTCCAGATGGGGCATGTGCAGGTCGCACAAGATCAGGTTGTAGGAGGCTTCGGTCAGTGCCTGCAGGGCTTGCTGCGGGACTTCATAGGTGTCGACCTCCCAGTCCTCTTTGCGCAGCAGGCGCTTTATCGCATGGAGGACGCAGGGTTCATCATCGACCACTTGTAGACGGATCATGGGCCTACTCCGTGAGCGCGGGTTGTGGTTCAGGGACGCGCACAAACAAGGTGTAGCGCGAGCTTTCGATGGCTTCAAAGGCCACCAGCTTGTCGATCAGTAATTTCGACAACACTTTGCCTTCATTGAGCAGCAACATGCCGTTGTCGGCGTGCAGGTTGCGCGCCAGAACCATTCCCGGCTCCAGACGGCGCGTTTCCAAGGCACGAACATTGGTTTGGGTGACGGTGATATCGGGCATTTGCTGTGAACAGATCAGGCAGAAGTCTTCGATCAGGTCAGGGTCATAAAGCTTTTCGCTGTATTTCTGAATGAACAGCAGGGCCTCGTCATGGTTCATCTGCCGTTCCAGCACCAGGCCGCACTGCAATTCGACAAAATCCACCGCCAGTTTGAGGATGCGCGAGCCCAGAGGAATGGCATCCCCTTTGACTCGGTCGGGAAAGCCGTTGCCGTCCCAGCGCTCCTGATGGTGGCGGATCAGCCGGGCTGCATCCTGCAGAGGTTCCAACGACATCAGCAGGGTTTCACTTTGCGTGGGGTAGCTGCGGTAGGTGTCGCGGTGTTTGCTGTAGAGCAGGTCAGCCGGCGCGGTGATCAGGGCATCCGGCCAGCTGAGTTTGCCGATGTTGTAGAGCGCGGCGGCCATGTTGAGGTTGTGGCTGTCGCCCTCACTGAGCCGAATGTGGCTGGCAAATGCGCGAACCAAGGCAATCACCTGCTGGTTGGTTTGCTTGTTGCGCGGCAGGCGCTGGTTGATCAGCAGGGAGAACACCTCGGTGCTGGTGACATAGCTGCGGCGCAGTTCGTCGTAGGCCAGGTCAAGCATGTCGGCGGTTTGCTGCAGTTCGGCGGTGCGTGACTGCACGCGCTGCTCCAAGGTGGTATTGAGCTGACGCAGTTCATCGTTCTGCTTACGGCTGAGCAACAGCAAACGTTTACGTTCACGCTCGGTATGCTGATGCATCAGGGCTTGGCGCAGGGCGTGCAGTAATTCTTCGTCATCCCAGGGCTTGCTCAAGTAGCGGTAAATGCGCCCCTCGTTGATGGCGGCGGTGATGGTGGCGATGTCGGCATAACCGGTCAGCAGCAGGTTCATGCACTGCGGGTCGCGCTTGTGCACCTCAGCCAGCAGGGTGGCACCGTCCATGCCGGGCATGCGTGCATCGGACAGCACCAGATCCACCTTGTGTTGCTCAAACAACTCCAGAGCCTGAGCGCCGCTGGTGGCGATGAGCAGTTGGTAGGGCTGGCCACGCAGTAGGCGGCGCAGACTGTTGAGGATGCTTTCCTCGTCATCCACCAGCAGGACGCAGGGTGCGGGAATCGTTTCAGTGCTCATGGCGAACTCCTTGTCCGGGCGTGCGGTTGGAGTAACGGCAGGTTGATGCGAAAACAACTGCCTTGACCGGGTTCACTGCGCAGGCTGATATGTCCGTTATGTTTTTCGATGATGTTGAATGACAGCGCCAGGCCCAGCCCGGTGCCTTTACCCACCGGTTTGGTGGTGAAGAAGGGATCGAAGATCTGCCGCTGCAATTCGGCGGGTATGCCGCAGCCGTTGTCCTCAACCTCAATAAAGGCGAGGTCACGCTCGACACCGGTGCGGATCACGATGCGGCCGAAATCGTCAATGGCATGGGCGGCGTTGACCAGAAGGTTCATCACCACCTGGTTGATTTGCGCGGCGATGCATTCGACTGGTGGTACGGGGCCAAACTCGCGCACCACGTCAGCCTTGTACTTGATCTCGTTGTTGACCACTTTCAGGGTGCTTTCAATGCCCTCGTGCAGGTCGGCCTGGGTAAAGGTTTCGTCACTGCTGTGGGAAAAATCACGCAGTGCACCGATGATCTTCCTGACCCTGTCCACGCCTTCGGCCGATTCCGCCAGCAAGCCGCTGATGTCTTCACGGATGAAGTCATAGTCGTAGCGCTGCTTCATTTGCTGCAGCTCGACGCCGCCCCATTCGTTCATCTGGTCGACCAATTCCAGCAACTGCCGGACATAGCCGACCAGCGTCTTGAGGTTGGAGGCGACAAACCCCACCGGGTTATTGATCTCATGGGCCACACCCGCAGCCAACTGACCAATGGCGGCCATTTTTTCTGATTGCAGCAGTTGCCTATTGGCCATTTTCAGCTGCTCGCTCAGGGTGTTGAGTTCGATGTGTTTGTTCTTGAGTGCCAGCAGGGCCTCTTCCAGTGAAGGATTGTTTTTCGCCGCCCGGCTGTTGTCGAAGATGGCCAGCCCAAACAGGTGCTGCCCCTCATGCTCAAAGCGATACAGCAGGGAGGCTTGCAACATCGGTACGCCACGCAAGCGGTCGAGCAGAATCAGGTAGGGCTGGTCATGCCAGACGGTCTGCAACGCATTGCCCGTGGTCCGGACTTTTTCCAGCATGGCGCGCCAGTTGGGGTTATCGACCTCAGGGAAGGCCTCGTGCAGTGCCAGCCCAAGCAGGCTGGCCTCTGAACGGCCGCTGTGCTCGACGATAAAGCGGTTGCAGGACAGGATGCGGGTGTCCTGATCGAGTACGAAGAAGCCGGCGGCGATCTGTTCTACGGCGGCTTGGGTGTAGGTTGAGTCATGCATGACAGGTACCTCGCGTGGCGATGGCTGAGTGGGCAGCCGATCTGGCGATTCGTGTCTATGGTTAGCTTAGTCCTAAAAAGTAAATGATGGCATTTTGACGTCAGCCAGCCGTCGCATTATCTGGAGCGGTAGTCGAGGTGTGTATGCGCGACCCCCTGCAAGTCAGCTACCTGTTGCAGTTCGACGCCGGCCAGCCCGCCAGCTGCTTGATTGAGCTGGGTATAGCGCCACAACCGCAGCCCGAGGAGCCGCCTTCCTGGGCGCGCCTGGACTACAAGCAGTGCCGTAATTGCCCGCTACAAGCCAGTGAACAGACCTGGTGCCCCTTTGCCAGTGAGCTGGCGCGTGTCCTCACGCCGCTGGCGCAGCACCACTCTTATGATGCGCTCACGGTGACCATCCACTGGCGTGGTCGGGTGATTGAGCAGCGCAGCACCTTGCAGCGTGTGCTGGGGTCGTTGATCGGCTTTATCGGGGCCACTTGTGGCTGTCCGCGCACGCGGCCGTTTTTGCCCTTGGCGTTTGTACATCAACCGTTCAGTGAGGCCGACGAAACGCTGTTTCGGGTGGTGGGGGCGTACTTGATTGGGCAGGTCTTGCGGGCCAATCGTGGATTGAGTACCGACTTTGTGCTCAGCGAGTTGCCTGAACTGTATGGGCATTTGCGCCAGGTGAACCTGGGCATGGCCAACCGTCTGCGTTCACTGAGTGACAGTGATCATGGCGTGAACGGGGTGATCGTGCTGGATATGCTGGCTTCGCAAACGCAGGATCTGTTTGAGGCATTGGAAGAGAGTTTATTGCCTTACTACGGCGCTTATTTGGACTGAACAGGGCGAGGCGGTACCTCACCGCCTTTGACTTAACAGCAGACGGTGAGGCCGCGTATCCGGCATCAGCCGACTTTCAGCACCAGCTTGCCGAAGTTTTCACCGCTGAACAGTTTTAGCAGGGTCTCCGGGAAGGTGGTCAGGCCGCTGACGATGTCTTCTTTGGATTTGAGTTTGCCGCTGGCCAGCCAGCCGCCCATCTCCGCTGCTGCTTCGGCAAAACGCGGGGCGTAGGTCATCACCACCATGCCTTCCATGCGTGCGCTGTTGACCAGCAGATTGAGGTAGTTAGCCGGGCCTTTGACCGCCTGTTTGTTATTGTACTGGCTGATCGCGCCACAGATCACCACACGTGCCTTGAAGGCCAAGCGGGTGAGCACGGCATCCAGAATGTCGCCGCCGACGTTATCGAAGTAGACATCCACGCCTTTCGGGCACTCGCGCTTGAGGCCGGCAATCACGTCTTCGCTTTTGTAGTCGATGGCGCCATCGAAACCCAGCTCATCGATGAGGAACTTGCATTTGTCCGCGCCGCCAGCGATGCCGACCACACGGCAGCCCTTGAGCTTGGCGATCTGCCCGGCGACGCTGCCGACCGCGCCGGCTGCACCGGAAATTACCACCGTTTCACCGGCTTTCGGCGCGCCGACATCGAGTAAAGCGAAGTAGGCGGTCATGCCGGTCATGCCCAGTGCCGAGAGGTACAGCGGCAGCGGCGCGCGCTTGGGGTCGACCTTGTAGAACCCGCGCGGCTCGCCGAGAAAGTAGTCCTGCACGCCCAGCGCACCGTTGACGAAATCGCCCACGGCAAAGTCCGGGTGCTGCGAGGCCAGCACTTCACCCACGCCGAGGGCGCGCATCACTTCGCCAATGCCCACCGGCGGAATATACGACTTGGCATCATTCATCCAGCCGCGCATGGCCGGGTCCAGCGACAGGTAGGCGTTCTTCACCAGAATCTGGCCGGGGCCGGGTTCACCGACGCTGCTTTCGACATAGCTGAACGTCTCACGGCTGGGCAGGCCGACCGGGCGTCGGGCAAGCAGGAATTGGCGGTTGAGTGGGGCGGTCATGGCAGGTACTCACTGAACGGAAAGACTGTTGATAGCCCGTGCTGGCCAGTGGGGCAAGGTTTGCCCGTGGGCCGAATGCTTGTAAATCCATTCGAGTGATAGCCGTGCTGGGGTGTTAATCACTTATTTCGATGGGGCTATCACCAGCACTTTGATAGTGCTGCCTTGGGGCCGGGGAGCTGATTAGACTCAGCGCAGTTTTTAATCCTTGCGAGGACACGCAGATGAGCTTGAGCTTTTCCGGCCGGGTTGCCCTGGTCACCGGTGGTGCAGCGGGTATTGGTCGTGCAACGGCACTGGCATTCGCCAACGAAGGCCTGCAGGTGGTGGTGTCCGACGTTGATATCGACGGGGGCGAAGCGACTGTAGCGCTGATCCGCGAAGCGGGCGGCGATGCGCTGTTTGTCCGTTGCGACGTGACCCGCGATGCCGAGGTCAAAGTACTGATGGAGCGCACCTTGGGCGCCTACGGCCGCCTGGATTATGCCTTCAACAATGCTGGTATCGAGATCGAGAAGGGCAAGCTGGCCGAGGGCAGCGAAAGCGAGTTCGATGCCATCATGGGCGTCAACGTCAAAGGCGTGTGGCTGTGCATGAAGCACCAGATCCCGCTGCTGCTGGCCCAAGGCGGTGGTGCCATCGTCAATACCGCGTCGGTCGCCGGCTTGGGCGCGGCGCCGAAAATGAGCATCTACAGCGCGTCCAAACACGCGGTGATCGGCCTGACCAAATCCGCTGCTGTTGAATACGCAAAGAAGAAAGTGCGGGTCAACGCCGTATGCCCGGCGGTGATCGACACTGACATGTTCCGCCGCGCCTATGAAGCCGACCCGAAGAAGGGCGAGTTCGCGGCCGCCATGCATCCAGTCGGGCGCATCGGCAAGGTCGAGGAAATCGCCACCGCCGTGCTGTATCTGTGCTGTGACAACGCAGCATTTACCACTGGTCACGCGCTGGCAGTGGACGGTGGGGCAACGGCAATCTGACGCTCAGCTGTCGCGATAAAAAAGGTGCCCTTGTGGCACCTTTTTACATATAGGCCTCCCAGGTCGGGCAATTGGCCGCTAAAGTCACTGCGAACGCCATCACGCTCTCGCCAGAATCGTCGCGCTGTCCCGATCCCGGAGTAAAACAATAATGACCGCTGATCCGTTACTGACCCTGTTTCTCCCCATTGCCCTGGGCATCATCATGCTTGGTCTGGGCTTGTCGCTGACCCTGGCGGATTTTGCTCGGGTGGTGAAATTCCCCAAGCCGGTGCTGATCGGACTGGCGTGCCAGCTGTTGCTGCTGCCGCTGGTGTGTTTCTTCCTGGCCAAGGCCTTTGGTCTGGCCCCTGCGCTTGCTGTTGGTCTGATGCTGCTGGCGGCCTCGCCGGGCGGCACCACGGCCAATCTCTACAGCCATTTGGCCCATGGCGATGTGGCGCTGAATATCACCCTGACGGCGGTCAACTCGGTGATTGCGGTGCTGACCATGCCGCTGATCGTCAACCTGTCGTTGGCTTACTTTATGGAAGGTGATCAGGCCCTGCCGCTGCAGTTCACCAAGGTGGTGCAGGTGTTTGTCATCGTGCTCGGCCCTGTGGCCATCGGCATCTGGATACGCAGCCGTTTCCCCGGGTTTGCGGAACGGATGGAAAAGCCGGTGAAGATCATCTCCGCGCTGTTTCTGCTGATCATCATCATCCTGGCGGTGGTCAAGGATTGGCAGACGTTCGTTGACTACGCACCGCTGGTGGGCGGTGCGGCACTGGCGTTCAACTTGATCAGCCTGGCGGTGGGCTACTGGGTGCCGCGTTTGTGCAAGCTGAGCCTGCGCCAGTCGATTGCCATCGGCATGGAGATCGGCATTCACAACGGCACCCTGGCGATAGCCCTGGCCCTGAGCCCGATGCTGTTGAATAACGCCACCATGTCGATCCCGGCAGCGATCTACAGCATCATCATGTTCTTCACCGCCGCGGCTTTCGGCTGGTGGGTGAACATGGCGCATGGCAACCAACTCAAGGCCAGTGATTAGCGGACCTCTCAGCCCCCATAAGCCAAGTAAAGGCGTGTGGGGGCGGGCTTAACGCAACATCTGTTCGATGATGCGTTTCTCTTCCATCAGTTCGCGCTGCCGTGCGTCGATGCGCGAGGCCAATTGGAAGTTGTTACTGGCTCGGCGTTTGGCAAAGTCGAGTTGTTCCAGGGCCTGGTTGTAATCGCCGACCAAGGCAAAGAATTCCCCGCGAGCTTGATGCAGGCCGATGGTATTACCGGCCAGACCCCGTACTTCCGCCACCTGATACCAGACGTCTGGATCCTTGCCGCGGGTTTTTAGCAGCTCGTTCAGGGCACGTTCGGCTTCTTGGGTACGGGTTTGTTTCATCAACAGATCAATATGCGCCTGGTTAACCGGGTAGTTGCTCGGGTACAGGCTCAATAAGTGATCAATGCGCTTTTGTGCGTCGCTCAAGCGGTTGGCAGCCATGTCCAACTCGATCTGTGCCAAGTTGTAAGTGACATCGTTTGGGGCGCTGGCGAGCAGGGGTTGCAGGGCTTCGCGGGCGTCCTTGTGTTGACCACTTTTTATTTGCGCAATCGCCAGGCCATAGCGGGCCGCATCCAGCTTGGGGTTTTCGTCGAGCATATTGCGAAAACGCTTGGCGGCGACCCCAGGGGTTTCCTCGTAGATCAACTGAACGCGGGCGCGCATCAGCTGATAGCGCACACTGTCGGTAATGCCTTTGGCGGTGTACTGCTCGGCGCGGTTGCGGGTGTCGGCAATACGTGATTCCGACACCGGGTGGGTCAGCAGAAATTCAGGTGGTTTGCGGTCATAGCGGTACTGACGCATCAGGCGTTCGAACATGCTGGGCATGGCGCGGGGGTCAAAGCCGGCCTTTTCCAGGTTGACCAGACCGATGCGGTCAGCTTCCTGCTCATTCTGTCGGGAGAAGCGTCGTTGTTCCTGCAACGCGGCTGCCTGCGTCGAAGCTATGGCTGCGATGCCCAGATCTCCGGCACCTGCGGCCGCAGCGACGATACCGGCGAGTAGCCCGGCCATGACCGGGAGCTGCATGCGCTGTTGCGCTTCCAGGCCGCGGGCGAAGTGGCGCTGCGACAAGTGCGCCAGTTCGTGAGCCATGACCGAGGCGTACTCGGCTTCAGTCTGAGCGTAAAGAAACAGGCCGCCATTGACCCCTACAATCCCGCCCGGAGCGGCAAATGCGTTGATCTGCGGGCTGTTGAGCAAGACGAACTCCAGGCGTCGATCCTGCAATTGACTGGTTTCGCTGAGGCGATACACGCTGGTTTCGACGAAGTCCTTGAGTTGCGGATCATCGAGTTGGCTGACTTGGCCTCGCAGCAGGCTCAGCCAGGCACGGCCGAGCTGATGTTCTTGTTGGGGGGATACGATGGCGGAGCTGGCGTCGCCAAGGGACGGCAGATCACTGGCCATGCCGGGGGTTGCCAGTAGGCTGGCTAGCGTCAACAGGGTAGGGCGCAGAAGGCTCATGCACAAAGCTCTTGTCGAACAAAGGCGCTACTGTAGCTGCCAGGCCACGGTGCTGGCCAGGGTTGTGCGGCCTTGGTTATCCTTGCGGCCCTCTTGGAGTGAATAAATGACTGATATGCAATGGCGCGCCGAAGATTTCGATGCGCATCTGGATGCCTGCGGGCTTAACTGTCCGCTGCCTCTGCTCAAGGCCAAGCTGGAGCTCAATCGCCTGGCCAGTGGCGCGGTGCTCAAGGTCGAAGCCACTGATGCCGGCTCGCAGCGGGATTTTCGTGCCTTCGCCAGCCTGGCGGGGCATAGTCTGTTGCATGAAGAGGTTGATGGGGGGGTGTATCGCTATTGGCTACGCAAGGCGTAGCTCCTGCTCGAATGCTTGGTTGAGGAATAACGATGTTCAAAGTGTTACAGAATTGGTTGCATCGCTATTTCTCCGATGAGCAAGCCTTGGTGCTGGGCCTTCTGCTGGTGGTGGGGTTTGCCGCGATTTTGACCCTGGGCGGCATGCTGGCACCAGTGCTGACCGGCTTGGTGTTGGCATTTCTGATGCAGGGGTTGGTGAATGCCTTTGAGCGTCTGCGTTTGCCGCAAGTGGTGGCGGTGTGGCTGGTGTTTACTCTGTTTTTAAGCATGCTAGGGCTGTTTCTGTTGGTGTTGATGCCACTGCTTTGGCAGCAGTTGAGCACTTTGTTCAATGAGCTGCCGCGCATGCTTGGCGAGTGGCAGTCGCTGTTTCTGTTGCTGCCGGAGCGTTACCCGACGCTGATTACTGATGTGCAGGTGTTGCAGTTAATTGAGGGCGTGCGGGGTGAGGTTGGCAAGTTTGGCCAGTGGGCACTGTCGTTTTCCTTATCGAGCTTGCCGATGCTGGTCAGCATCATGATCTACCTCGTGCTGGTGCCGATTCTGGTGTTCTTCTTCCTCAAGGATCGCGAGCTGATCAGTGCGTGGTTTCGTGGTTATCTGCCGCGTGAACGTGCGTTGATCACTCAAGTGGCAGAGGAGATGAACCAGCAGATTGCCAACTATATTCGTGGCAAGGTGATCGAAATCATTATCTGTGGCGTGGTCACCTACATCGCGTTTGCCTACTTGGGGCTTAACTACGCCGCGCTGCTGGCCTTGTTGGTCGGTCTGTCGGTGGTAGTGCCATATATCGGCGCTGTGGTGGTCACTGTGCCGGTGGCGCTGATCGGGCTCTTCCAGTGGGGCTTTGGCGACCAGTTTATCTACCTGATGGTGGTCTACGGGATTATCCAGGCGCTGGATGGCAATGTATTGGTGCCGTTGCTGTTTTCCGAGGCGGTCAACCTGCACCCGGTGGCGATCATCTGTGCCGTGTTGCTGTTTGGCGGCATGTGGGGGGGTTGGGGCGTGTTCTTTGCCATTCCGTTGGCCACGCTGTTTAAAGCGGTGATCGATGCCTGGCCGCGCAGCGAGCCACTTGAGGCTGCGTAAATTGCAGGCAGAAAAAAGCCGGTCGAGTGACCGGCTTTTTAGTTTGGTGACTGTCAGGCCTTGTGCAGTGCCTGGGCAGCGGCCAGCACGGCCTCTACATGGCCGGGCACTTTGACGGCTCGCCATTCCTGACGCAATACGCCGTCTTTGTCGATCAGGAAGGTGCTGCGGTCAACGCCCAGGTACTCCTTGCCATAGAGCTTCTTCAGTTTGATCACATCGAACAGTTGGCACACGGCCTCGTCCTTGTCGGAGATCAGCTCGAAGGGAAACGCCTGTTTGCACTTGAAGTTCTCATGGGACTTAAGGCTGTCTCTGGATACACCAAACACCAGGGTGTTGGCAGCCTGAAACGCCGGGTAGTGGTCACGAAATCCCTGACCTTCGGTGGTGCAGCCTGGCGTGCTGTCCTTCGGGTAGAAGTAGATCACCACTTGCTGGCCTTTGAGTGCGGACAGTTGGACGGTCTGACCGCTGGTGGCTTCTGCCTGGAAATCTGCAACCGGGGTGTCGAGTGCAACAGCCATCATCTACTGCTCCTTTATGGGTTCTGTGGACGCCAGGGCTCAATCAACGCATCGAGGTTCAGCGCATCGGCGAAGTCGAGAAACTGATCGCGCAACCAGCTGATCTGCGTCCCGGCTGGCAGGGTCACAGTCAGGGTAGCGTTGAGCATGGTGCCGCCGGTCTGTGGGGCCAGGTAGGTGTCACAGGTAAGGTTCTCCAGTTCGACGTGGTGGTCGATAAAGAACTGGCACAGTTCGTTGAGAATGTCCGGACGGTAGGCCGAGCTGACATACGCCACATAGGGCAGAGCCTGCGGGCGGCTATCCGAGGCGGAACTGCGGATCACGTTGACCGAGAAGCTGTGTTTCTTGGCCAGTGCCGGCAGGCTCGATTCCAGGCGCGCCAGTGCGTCCCAGCTGCCGGATATCTGCAAGACCAACGCGCTGTACTCGCCGTGTCGGCTCAGGCGAGTGCTGACCACGGCGCAACGGTTCTCGTGACTGGTACGGCAGAGCACATTGGTCAGCTCCATGGCATTGGGGCCAAGGGCGCTGATAAGCAGAAATTGTTCGCGAACTGGGGGGGTGGACATGCAGCCTTCCTAAACGATAAGCGGTCGACCTGCTTGCACAGTGTCGATCAAAGCCGGAAGGGTAGCGAAAAGCACCGCTAAGGGGAATGCCGGCGGGGCTTGGTGATGAGGAATCTGCCGCGTTTGTCTGATAAAGATTGTATACGCGTTGCCTCGGGACTTCGCTTGTGCAAGGCAGGTGGCCCCAGTACCATTACGGCTCTCTTTTTCCGGCAGGAGCGGTTGCATGATTGCGGGCAGTATGGTGGCACTGGTTACGCCCATGGATGCGCAAGGCGGTCTTGATTGGGACGGCCTGAGCAAACTGGTGGATTTCCACCTGCAAGAGGGCACCAACGCCATCGTCGCGGTCGGCACCACGGGTGAGTCCGCCACGCTTGACGTGGGTGAACACGTAGAAGTGATCCGGCGCGTGGTCGATCAGGTTGCCGGGCGCATCCCCGTTATCGCCGGTACTGGTGGCAACTCCACCCGCGAGTCGGTCGAACTGACCCGCGCTGCCAAAGAGGTTGGTGCCGATGCCTGCCTGCTGGTGACCCCGTATTACAACAAGCCGACCCAGGAAGGCCTGTACCTGCACTTCCGCCACATCGCCGAGTCGGTGGCCATCCCACAGATTCTCTACAACGTGCCAGGCCGTACCGTCTGCGACATGCTGCCGGAGACGGTTGAGCGTCTGGCCAAGATCGACAACATCATCGGTATCAAGGAAGCCACTGGCGACCTGCAACGCGGCCAGGAAGTACTGGATCGTGTGAGCAAGGATTTCCTGGTCTATTCCGGTGACGACGCCACTGCCGTTGAACTGATGCTGATGGGCGGCAAGGGCAATATCTCGGTAACCGCCAACGTCGCCCCGCGTGCGATGAGTGATCTGTGCGCCGCAGCCATGCGTGGTGAAGCCGCCATCGCGCGCGCCATCAATGATCGTCTGATGCCGCTGCACAAGGCGCTGTTTATCGAATCCAACCCGATTCCGGTGAAATGGGCTCTGCATGAAATGGGTTTGATGCCAGACGGTATTCGTCTGCCACTGACCTGGCTCAGCCCACGTTGTCATGAACCGCTGCGTCAGGCCCTGCGCCAGTCCGGCGTATTGGTTTAATTGAGGAATTACTGCGCATGAAGCGACTCACCGGACTCTCCACCCTGGCCCTGATCATCGCTGGTACCAGTGGTTGCGGCTGGATCTATGGCGAAAACGGCTATTTCCGTGACCGTGGTAGCGACTACCTCGAAGCCCGTCAGACGGCCACGATGCAAATGCCGCCAAACGTCGACGCCAAGCGTATCGACCCACTGTTGCCCGTGCCGCAGCAGGTTGCCACCACCACCGATACCGGCGAATTTATCGTGCCGCGCCCGCAAGCCCTGGCTGTGACCGGTGATGCCAGCGAGTTCAGTCTGCAGAAGAGCGGCGAGTCGCGCTGGGTTGTGGCGCAGCGCGTACCGGCCGAAGTCTGGCCTGTGGCGCGTCAGTTCTTTGCTGACAACGGCTTCCAGATTGCAGAAGAGCGTCCGCAGACTGGCGAGTTCAGCACCGCTTGGCAGCGTTTTGATGCACTGTCCGAATCCATGGCGCGTCGTCTGAGCAGCCGTGTATCTGGCGTAAATCCGGATGCCGAAACCCGTGTGCGGGTGCGTATCGAACCGGGTGTGCAGCGCAATACCAGCGAAATCTTCGTGGTCAGCGCCGAGCGTCCAGCTGGCAGCACTGCCGATGTCGCGTTCACCAACCGCAGCAGCAACCCAAGCCTGGATGCCGCGCTGCTCGATGAAATGCTCGTGACCCTGGCGCGCAGCGCCGAGCAGGGTGGTTCGGTCTCCTTGCTGGCTGCTCGTGATTACGACGCACCGAACCGCGTTAGCTTGTCTGAAGACGGCAACGGCAACCCGGTGTTGAGCCTGGGTGCTGATTTCGACCGCGCCTGGTCCGGCGTTGGGCGCTCACTGGAAATGGCGGATGTCCGTATCGACGACATCAACCGCAGCCTGGGTGTGTACTACATCAACCTGGCCGAGCGTGCGCAGAAGCCGGACGACAAGCCTGGCTTCTTCGGTAGCGTGTTTGGCAGCGCGCCGAGCAAGGAAGAGATCGACGCCCGTGCCGAGCGCTATCAGGTACGCCTGACTGCTGTTGGCGACAGCGTGCAGGTCACCGTGGAAAAAGACCTCAACACCATTGCTCCCGCCGACGTGGCGCGCAAGGTGCTGGACCTGATCCAGGAAAACCTTGGCTGACAGCAGGCAACTGCTGCACCGGCACTACCAATAGGCGAAACCCGGCGGGTTTCGCCTGTTTTGTTTACCAAAGGCGGAAATTCCGACATGAGCACAGCCACTACCCTGAGCCTGAAGAAAATCTATTCGGGCAAAGTCCGTGATCTTTACGAGATCGACGACAAACGCATGCTGATGGTCGCCACCGACCGCCTTTCGGCATTCGACGTGATCCTCAGCGAGCCGATTCCGGAAAAGGGCAAGATCCTCACCGCCATCTCCAACTTCTGGTTCGACAAACTCAAGGATTTGGTGCCCAACCACTTCACCGGCGACAAGGTTGAAGACATCGTCCCCGCCGCCGAACTGCCTCTGGTGGAAGGCCGCGCAGTCGTCGCCAAGCGTCTTAAGCCGGTCGCGGTAGAGGCCATCGTTCGTGGCTACATCGTTGGCTCCGGTTGGAAGGAATATCAAAAGAGCGGCACCGTCTGCGGCATTCAACTGCCTGCGGGCCTCAAAGAAGCGGCCAAACTGCCGCAGCCGATCTTCACCCCCTCCACCAAGGCCGCCGTGGGCGACCACGACGAGAACATCAGTTTCGAGCAATGCGAAGCGATCATCGGCGCCGAGCTGGCCGCCAAAGTGCGCGACACCTCGATTGCCCTGTACAGCGCAGCGGTTGAATACGCAGCCACGCGCGGCATCATCATCGCCGACACCAAGTTCGAATTCGGCCTGGACGAAGACGGCACCCTAACTCTGATGGACGAAGCCCTGACGCCAGACTCCAGCCGTTTCTGGCCGGCAGACAGCTATGCAGAAGGCAAGAATCCGCCAAGCTTCGACAAACAGTTTGTGCGTGACTGGCTGGAATCCACCGGCTGGAACAAAGAACCACCAGCACCAGCAGTGCCTGCCGACGTCGCGCAGAAAACCGCCGACAAATACCGCGAAGCCCTGACGCGCCTGACCGTCTAAGTCGCAGCAATGCGCGCGTAAGCGCGATACAGAGGGGTGCTACGGCGCCCCTTTTTGTGGGCGATTGTTTAGCCTCCACCCGCCAGAATGTGCCGCTGGTCATCGCCTTTGATCGCAAGCATCTGAAAGTATGTGAAAAATTTCAAAACTGGGGTTCGCCAAACGCACTTCAGCTGTTATCATGCGCGCCGCCACGGGAAGATGCCGGAGTGGCCGAACGGGACGGATTCGAAATCCGTTGTATCAGCGATGGTACCTAGGGTTCAAATCCCTATCTTCCCGCCATATCGAAACACGCTTAAGCCCTTGAAATGATTAGACATTTCAGGGGCTTTTTCATTTCTGGCGTAAAGATTAGGACTAAATTCGGACCAAATCAGCGTTTTGCAGTCCGTTATTGACCGCCAGAGTCCGCAGCAAACCCCATCATTTCTGAAACGATGCCGGCCATGCTCTTCGTGTTGGTGGGTATCCATCGCGCATAGTGCTTCTTCACCATTGTCGTGTCGGCATGCCCAAGCTGCCGCGCCACCCATTCCAGCGGCACGTAGCTCGAAATTGCCTGGCTGGCAAAGGTGTGCCGACACTGGTTTGGCCCTCGGTGGGGTACGCCGCTGCGCTTCAAGTGAGCGGTAAACCACTCGCTGACGTTCTGCCCACTCCATGCAACTCCGCTTACAGCATTGCGAAACAGCAGGGTTACCCGCTCTTTCTTGCGGCTCACGTTGTCACGCTGAATGATTTCGATGGTTGCTGCCGGGTATGACTCGGCGTCCACCAGGATCTGCCGCAGCAGGCCCATGGCCGGTGCTATCAGTTCGACGAAGCGAATGCGTGACCGCTCCTTTGGCACCTTGTACTCAGCACCAACGCGGGCGCGACGCACGTGCACGCCACCCGCTGCAACATCAACGTCCTCTACTGCCAGTGCGATGATTTCCGACAGCGAAAGGCCTGCCCAGCAGTTGAACAGGATCATGCGCACATCAGCCATGCGCCCAGGATCACCAGCGGCTATGAGGTCGATTTCATCACGGCTGAACGGGTTGGCGAACTCTGCATCACTGTCGCGCTCAATGTTGCTTACGCGATCAAGTGGGTTGGTGCGCAGTATCCCGTCTTGAAAAGCATCACCCCACACGCCGCGCACTACGGTGAAAATGTCGTTCACAGTCTTTGGCGCGAACCCTGCCTTAAGCAGCTTGGCCTGGAATAGCTCCAGATCGGTCTTGCCTGTGTCGACGATGCGGCGAGGTCCAGCCCACTCTATGACGTGCTTTGCCTTGCTGGCGTAGTTGTCGTAGGTGCTCTTCGCCTTCTTTGCTCGCTGCACCTCAAGCCAGCGCTTCACACCATCCGCCACAGTGCGCTTGGTGTCGGGTCCACCCACGCCGGAGAACATCGCCGAGCGGGCCGACTCAGGGAAATGCTGCGCGTAGTCGAATCGACCTTCCTTGATTTCGGCAAGGATCGTGCGGCGCTTGTTGTCCGCATAGGCAATCGATGCCTTGGTGATGTTCGACACGCCTGGAATTGGCTCGCGGCAGCGCTGGCCATGCAGATAGAACGATATGCGCAGCTGATTACCGTTGATTTCAACGCCGCGAGGGAGGCTTTCAACCCCTCGCGGCAGCTTGTCCTTGCTCAAGGCTTGCCCCCCATCCAATCAGTAATTGCAGGTCGGCTGTAGACATACTGCCCCATGGGGTCTTTACGGTAGTGCTTTCCTTCCAGCCATACACCGCGCTCGCGGTACTTGCGTGCGGCTTCACTGGTGATGCCGAACACAGCTGGTAAGAGGTTGCCCCGGAACCAGTCGGCCGGGTTGATCAGTGGTTGAAGCTTTTCGGCGGCAGCCATGGGGATTCCTCCGCGCCGGAATGGCCGGCGCTGTGATTAGTTGGCGGTGGTTGGTTGCTGGCGGGTTAGAGCGGGGCGTTTTCGATCATGGTGATGATGTGGTCGAAGCCTTTTACGATGCTTAGCGGGCGGCCTTTGCTGGCTGCCCGCAGTTTGTTGATCAACGATTCACGGCCTACCGGCGAACGCAGCAGGGACTTGCAGGCGTTGACGATATCCACGGCATCGCGCTTGCCCTCGTTGAACATCACCTTGTTGATTGGCTCGCTGGTTGGCTTGCGCACCAAGTCTTTGGCCATGTTGCGCAGTTGTTTGCGTTCTGCGGGTTTGAAAGCTGTGCAGTTCATGGGTTACTCCGGCGTGATGGTCCTGCACCGCAAGCAGCGGCATTCGATGACAGGCTTGAGGGTGGTGCGGCAGAAGGTGGGGCGGGGCTGATGCATCAAAACTCCGTGGTCAGTGAGCCGTTTGGCATTACTTTCATCACGTCAACTTCAAGGCCTGGCTCTCTGGTTTCTCTCGCCCACGCTTCTGCGCTTTGAAGTGTTCCGCAGTAAACATCGACCTGTTCAAACAGGGTGCCGGGGTTGAGAACAACGGCAAACTTGGCAGCTGGTGGTGGCTTTGGCTTACGGTTATGTCGGACTGCAGGCATGACTTATCCCTCGCCAGTGGCGTGAAAGTTGGAAGTGGGGTATTTGTTCAGGCCCGGCATGGGGCCGGATTAAGGGATTGCTTATGAGGCAGACATTTTGGACGCTTGTTTCTAGAAGCCTTGGCTATGCATTTTTATTTGCCGCAGGCGCTGGTATGCCAATTGCGCTTTTTTTTGGGTGCGTTGCCTTGCCGGAATTTGCTGCGACTACTGCAATTTGGCTTGTGGTTTCAGTTTTATTAATCGTTGGCCCTGAAAGCATTTCAGAGCTTTCGATTGGGGTCGCATCAATTAAGCGCGACGTTCAGTCGGCCAGGGATGCAAAGGAAGAGGCAGAGCAGATACGCGACAACCTTCGCTCTGTAACCAAGCTAATAACCGAAGCGGCTTACATAACAGCCGGAAGTAGTTTTTTAGCGCAAGGTCAAAGCCCAGCAAGAAGCAGGATCGAAGAAGTGTTGGGCGATCTTGAGTCCTTTGCTGAGGAAGATCCCGAAAAGCGCCGGCTCTGGTGCGAGAAAATGCAAGCAATCTTCAATGACCGCGCGACGCCTTAGCTTGCCGTCTAAAATGCCCCTGCCACCCTCCCGCCCGAGCATCAGGCAGGGAGTGGGCGGGTAGGGTGGTGGTTTATGCGGCCAGCGCTTGGCGTGGTTGCGGTGACCAGGTGTCGTTGGCTGCTGCGATTGCAGCCATTGGCGGTGGGCTGACGCTGTTGCCGCACATGAACACCTGCTCCGACTTCGTGAACTTCCGACCATCGTGCCCGCGGGTGATGATGTAGCTGGGCGGGAAGCCCTGCGCGGCGTACAGCTCATGCGGCTGTAGCATCCGCAGGCAGATATCCACAATGACGTAGGGGTCGCCACCGATCCAGACTGTGACCAGGGCCAGCCGGTCCTTGGTGGTCACGGTGCTGACTGGCTCATCCATGCCGATCACGTTCTCGCCGATGCCGTGGTACTTCATCAGGAAGGCTGCACAGCGCAGCGCACCCTCTTCAGCATCCGGCGAAAGCTTCAGCTCAACCAGCGCCGACTTTCCGCCACCGCCGGCGGTGATCGTCGGCGAAGGTTCGTCCAGGCCCTGGCCTACGCTTGCACCAAACTGCCGAGACAGGAAGGCCGTTGCCAGTGCGTGGTGCGTGCCACCTGCGCTAACAGTGTGCAGTGGGTCTTCTACATCGCGTACATCACAGTTGCCGCGCAGGTGCACAAGGTTGGCAGTCACTAGCCGCTGCTGACTGCCGCTGTTCGTCACCGTTGAGACTGTCTGGTCCATGCCGCGTGACAGCATGGTGTTGAAGCCGCCATTGGCTTGCTCAAGAAAGCAGGTGGCAACAGCCGCGTCGCCTTTGCTGGTGATCGTGTACATGGGGCTGTCTGCGCTGCGCGGCTCGGTTTGCCCGGCCCGTCCACCAACGCCAACCAGCGTTGGCGAGGCCAGTGCAAACGATCCACCGCGCGGCCAGGCTGTGACAGTGTTCAGCGGTTGATCCACTGGATGCATGGCATCGCGTGACCAGTTGGCGATTGGCACGATAAAAGGCTTGGCCTTCTGCAGCACCTCGCGCTTGATGCCCTTTGCGATGCGGCGCTCTGTTGCATCTGCCAGCGGCTTCTTGCGGTCGAAGATGCTCTGGCTCGGCAGGCTGAAATCAATGCACTCAGCTGCCGTGCGGTAGGGCTTCTGGCCCTTGCCTGGCTTAGCGGCATGGGTTGGCTTTGGCCATACAATTGGCTTGCCGTCACGCCGCGCCACCAGGAACAGGCGTTCGCGGCTAGTTGGAGCTCCGAAGTCGCATGCCTTGATGATGTTGTGCTCAACGGTATAGCCCAACGCCCGTAGGCAGCCGAGGAACTTGAGCCAGGTAGTGCCTTTACGTTTAGGGTCAGGCACCAAGAACTGCTCACCGCGTGGGGTGCGTTCACCTGGTGCTGCAACAGTGCCGTCCAACTTCATCACGCGGCCAGTCTTCTTGCAGCGCTTGGCGATAAGCGGGCCCCACTGGCGGATCTGCTTCACGTTCTCCAGGCTGATGATGCGCGGCTGCCCGATGCCAGCCCACTTGACCACCACCCAGGACAGGTCGCGCACTTCCTTCTTGCGCGGTTGCCCGCCGGCCGCCTGGCTGTGGTGAGTGCAATCCGGCGATGCGTGGAACCAGCCAATGCGCCGACCGGCCAGCACCTGAACAGGGTCAACTGCCCACACGTCCGTCTGCAGGTGCAGTGCGCCCGGGTGGTTGGCTTCATGCATGCTGATGGCCGCAGGGTTGTGGTTGATGGCGATATGCACTGGCCGCCCCAGGCCCATCTCAAGCCCGGTACTGGCACCGCCGCCGCCGGCGAACAGGTCAACGTTGATCTCGTCGTCGATCTCGTCCAGCGCCAGGCCGTACTGGGTATGGAAGTCAAAAGGTGCAGGCTTTTTCAGTGAAGTCATTGGTTGATTCCTTGGATTGCAGGCACGGGAAATCGCCCTGGTGCAAGGCGCTTTCCGGTATCGGCGGGAATTAGCGCCCCGGGCGGGGCGCTATTGGTCAGGCTGCAGCGGCGGGGTTCATCGCGAAGTAGATGCGGGCGCATGCTTCGGTGTCGGGACGGGCGCGGTGGCCACCTACCAGCTCTTCGCCAGTGAAGTGCAACAGGGCCTCGGCCACGGTCGGCACCTTGTACTGGTTGCCGAAGCCTGCGCGGATCATCTTTTCAGTGGGCGGGCACTTCACCAGGTTCTTGCTGGTCTGGCATGTGCAGTAGTTGGGACCGGCCTTGAAGTCGTCGGCAATCTCTTCGCCGAAGAAGCGCATCAAGCCGATGCGCAGAATGCGGTCATCGAACGACACGTTGTGCGCAACACGCAGGCCTGCTTGACGCCAGATGGCCAGGAACCCCAGCAGCGCCTCCGCTTCCGGTATGCCTTCGGCTAGTGCCATTTCAGTGGTGATGCCATGGATGGCGGCCACTTCCTCAGGGATCACCCAGCCATCAGGGCGCACCAGCGCTTCAAAGCTGTCCAACAGTTCGCCCTCAGGCGTGTAGAGCTGGGCGCAAATGTCGACGATATGCGGCTGATCGGGGTGGTCGCTGCGGTCTTTGAAGTTTGGAAGGCCAGTTGTCTCTGTATCGAATACGCAAATAAGTTCGGACATGGTGTGTACCTGGTGGGGCAAAAGAAAGGCCGCTTTACGCGGCCTTGGAAGTTGGTTACTCGTCAGCCGGTTGCTTACTGGCTGGCAGCGGTGACGCGGTAGACGTTCTGGTCTGGTGTGTCGCCCTCGGTTTCAAGGGCAATCACGTTGGCATCAAGCAGCTGGATGGCCACGCTGTTGACCTGATCGCTGTCCAGGGCAAAGCGCGACTGCAGCCAGGGCAGATCGATGCTGTCCTTGCGCAGCACCATGACGGTTATGTCGTCGATGGTGTGGCCGCCAAATGCTTCTCCGGACAGTGGACTAGTTGGCGCAGATTGCGGCTGTTCTTCGTCCACTACAACGCTAGGAGGCGTCTGCACCAACACGTCACGCGAGCCGTTGCTGTTCATCGCAGTGACAATGCCGCCTTCCTCAAGCGCCTCGATCAGGCGGGCGGCGCGGTTGTAGCCGATCTTGAGTTTGCGTTGCACAGCGGAAATGCTGGCGCGCTGGCTCTCGATCACGAAGGCGACCGCTTCCTGGTAGAGCGGGTCAGCAGCTGTTCCCCAGGTGCCTTCTTCCGGTTCACGGTCCAGGCCCATGCCTGCGGCCAGCTCGGCGGCAGACAGCGGCAGCTCGCGCTGATCACGCTCCCCCCGGATGCCGTCGACGCCTTCCGCGTAGTCGTTCGGTGCCAACACCAGCAAGGCCAGCTTGCCGGACAGATCAATCAGGCCATGACGGTTCGGGTCTTGGGCATCCACCGAGCCGGTGACGGTGATGCTCTTTTCCTTGAATTTCGAGTCGGCAATCTTGATTGGGATGGTGTCGACGCTGCGCGAGCTGATGATGCCGATGGCGGTGTGCACCACTTCGTTTGCCTGCTCGGTGATGCGGTCAATCACTTCCTGCTGGTTTTCCTCGTTCAACTTGCTGAACGGGGTCTTGATGTTGCGCAGCTCGAAAAGCGCCGCCTCTACTAGGTCGTGCACCATCAGTTGGTGAGCTAGCACCATGGGTTCCACGCCGTGCAGGCGGGCGCGTTCTATTGCATCGCGATGTTCGATTTTCATCGGGGGTCTTCCTAATCGTGGGTGGCAAGGCGGTAAAGCGCGCGCTTCTCATGCCGGCTGAGTTTTGGTGGCTCGCCGGCACGCTCGAAGCGTTCGCGGATGCTGTTGGTAAATTTGAATTCCTGGTCGTTGCTGGCATTTAGCTCGGCGCAGACCAGGGTGCGGACAAATGCCTGGCGAGCGCCGATAGCCATGGAACACCGCCTTAGGCTGCAGCCTGATTCAGCTGCACGCCCTGGATGTGCGCGACCAGGGCACCGCAGATGCGCGGGAAGTCGCTTTCCCGGTACAGCATCGCGGAGCGCTCACGATCGATAGGCTCAAAGCCAAGCGAACGCAGGAAGTCAGCCGTCAGGGTGAAGCCGAGGCGCGAACCAATGTCGCCCAACTTGATACGCTGGCCGTTGTCAGCGGCTTGCTGGGGTTCTGGTTGCACAACCTGAGTAACCGGCGCTGCTGTCACAACTGGAGCAGCGGCAACAGGCGCAGGCGTTGGTGCTACCTGCTGAGGCTCTTCCGCTGGTTTAGCTGCCTGCTGCTGGGCGGCCAGTTCCTCTTCGCGGCGCACCTGCTCGGCCTGCTCATGCTCACTGATGCGAACCTTGATCAGCGCAACCAGGTCGTCATTCGCTTTCAACACCAGCTCAGGCGCATCGTGGAACAGGAAAGGGTGTCTGATGGCCAGCTCGTTCAGGCTTTTCAGGTTGGCGCGGATGCCATCGCCGATCTGGCTGGCCTCGATTTTTGCCCGGGCCAGTTCACTGTCGGCGGCTTCTTGAAGGCTTGAAACTGTCTTCTTGCCCTTGATTGCACCGGCGAAGTCAGCAGCAATCCGTGGCAGACGGATCTTCCCGCCAAGGGTGCTGTTGATCTGGTCAATGTGCGTCTGCAGGGCTTTGGCTGCATCAATGACAATGTCTTCGCGGATCGACTTCTTGCGGCTTTCAACCAGCTTGTTCAGTTCCAGGCGCTTGGCGCGGGTCTGGGCGCTGATTTCGTCGATGGTGCGGAACACCTGATCAATGTCAGCGGTTTGGCCAAGAATCTGCTTCTTCACCATTTCCAACCGCTCTTCAACGTCGCCGCACCATTTCACGGTTTTGTCAGCGTCGGCGAAATCTTGATCGTCCTGCAGATCGGTTTTGATATCGCCCAGCACGGCCAAGGCGTGACGCTTGAAGTCTTCCAGGTTGGAAGCCTTAACCATGCCGGTCACTTCAACGCGCAGAGCTGGCAGCTGCTCTGGTGCCAGGCCGACCGCTTCAACCTTGGTTTCTTGCGGGGCGAACTCGACCAGCTCTTCTTCGAACTGCTTCCAGCCCGCAATTAGCTGTTCGCGCCGCTCAGGGACTGACTGGTATTCCATGTGAGCGAACTTCTCGCGGGTGCCGTCTGAGCACACGAAAATCACGCGATCTGCACCGCTGACCAGCAGTTGCTGTTCCAACTGCCAGTAGTAGTGCGGCTCCAGCTCGCCGGTACGGATGCTGGCTACGACGCGCTCGTTCCACAGTTTGTGTTCGAACAGCGTGTCGCCCAGCATCGTGGCGCCATCCATGCTGGCCAGCAGATTGCCGCTGGTGCCAACGATTGGGTACAGCTCTTCGCCGATCAGCTCTTCAACCAATGGGCGCGCCATTTCCTCTGCCGCATGGCCACGGTCAAAGACAACCTGCTGCTGCGGCGTTACCTCCGGAACAATGCCGGTTTTCTTCATGGTGAGCAGGTCGGTGCGGCTCTGGTACTTCGAAGCGCCCATCATCGCGGGTGCCTCGGAAGCGGTGAAGTAGCTGCTTCGTAGGGCGTGCCACTCGGCGGTGCCCTGTTGGACGTTATGCACTTTCATTGGTGACTTCTCCGTCGATGGGGGCAAGTGCGCGGATGCGATCCTTTTGCGCCTCGCTGAGGGTGTACTTGCTGCTGATGGTTGCCATCAGGTGCTCAGGGCTGGTTTTGTTCTGCGCGATCATTCCGCGCCACTTGTCAGCCGATTCATCGAGCTTGCTGTCGGGGTAGGCAGGCAGCTCTTTGGGCGCTTCCGGCTGGCGAGCCGGGCCGACTTCACGCTCGTTAGGGGTGTCCATCAGCTCTTCGGCGACGGGCATGCCGCGCAGCACGTCGGGGAACACGTCACGAAGGGCGAAGGCGCGGGCACGCATCTGACGCATGCGCTTGGGGTACTGGCTCCAGGGGCCTTGCTTGCCAGCCAAACCAGCCAGCTTGGCGTCGGCCATGCTGAACGTGCGTTCCTGCTCTTCTTCGCCGCGGCGTTTGACCCGGCACTTAGCTGTCTCGCCATCGTCGCTCTCGTACACGTACTCACACAGCGGCGAGCTGCGAACCAGGGCGATAACGGCGTCACCCCAAAGCGATGGCCGACCGTTGATGACGGCGATGTTCTGCATGGCCTGCATCGGTTGCAGGCCGAGCTCCATGCCCCACTGAATGGCAACCAGGACGTTGCCCGGCTTGCGCTGGTAGTCCTTCGGGACAATGTCAGCCTGTGACAGGTGATCAGCGAAGCGCAGGGCCTCGTCGATGTTCTGCGGCATCAGGCTGAAGGTTTGTTTGACGGCTATTTCGGACATGACAATCTCCCGCCGCGCCAGGCGCAGCGAATGGGTAGGGATTCTGGGATGGTTGGAACAGATGGGGTCAGCGAACCCCGGGAGAGGCGCGTACGGTGTTCATGGCGTAACCCGTGCTTCTGCAATCTGGTTTTCTAGCCTAGCGACCACCTTGGACTGCATGTCGACACGCGCACCAAGAGCCTTCTTCACGCCGAGCATGGTGATTTCATTACCCCGAATAAGGCGTTCACCCCATCCAGTTGATCGGTCGCTGTAGGTCAGCACTATTGATCCGACACCCGAAATATTCAGCGTGATTCCATGTTGATGGCCAGATAGCTGACAGGCGTCAAGCGCTTGCTTGAGGCGTTCCAACGTTTCACGTTCTTTATGCAATTCTTCGCAGAGCTCTTTCAGCTCATTGATGCTCATGGCTTCACCTCAAACCGCAGCACCCAGATTCCTTCACTGCGCGAGGCAAAAGTCGGCACGCCGTAGCCGTACCGGGTGGCCAGGCTGATTGCCTCAGCCCAGGTCTTGCCTGCTACCTCATGAAATTTGGCTTTCATCGTCCGAACTCCTTTTTGACTTGGGCGTCGACGGCCAGCGCCACCGCTTCTTGCAGCGGGCCGGCGATCAATGAAACGTTCTGCTTGGCGATGAACCGGGGATCTACGTCGATCAGCCCGAGCATCTGCGACCAAAACTCTTTGCGCTGGGCAGCTGGCGCTTCGGCCATGGCCTCTTCCAGTTCCTGCCAGCCCAGGTCGTTGCGTACCTGGTCGCAGCGCAGATCGAAGGCACGGCCGCTGCGGTCTTCGCGGTCAATCGCCGCGTAGTAACCAGCCTCAAGCGAGCCGGTGTTGCTGATTGCGTGGTGCATGGTGGTGTTCTCCGGGTTCATCCCGTTGCACCCGGTTGCCCAGGTGCAGCAGTGATTCGTCGGTGCTGCGGCCTCCGTTGTTCGGCACGGTGGGCTGGCCTGCCTTGCGGCTCTCGGGGGAACTTGGTTCCCGACAGATCACCGCGCCATGTGGCCGTGATCACTCTGTTTTGGCGCTTTACGCTGCACGCCTTGGGTGAGGCTCCCCATCTGAACCATTGCGGCCGGTTCATCGCTGCCCGTCGCTGGCCGGTTGTGGCTGGCGATGAATCAATAATCACGTAACGTGTTTGATCTGTCAAACACGTAATGTGATTTATTTTTCAGCAGGCGCAAAAAAACCCGCTTAGTGGCGGGCTTGTTGTTGGGTCGTGTTACGCGGGCGTGACTAGGTATGCAGTGTGTCGCGTATGCGTCACAGGTTTAGCGCATCAGCAGGAAAACCAGAAGTAGGGCGATAACTGAAAGCCAGGCGATGATGACGCGAAGAGGGCGCTTGTCGCCCTTAAAGGCGCGGTCGAGCCAGTAGATCATAGAGTTGAAGCTCATCCCTTGATCCAGAGATAAAGCCTTCCAAGCGTTGGCTGGAAAAGCCAGGCGAACCAGGCTCCGACAATGGCGAAAGCGCAGCCCCATCGAAATGTCGGCCGCCACCACCCAGCCTGATAAGGGTAATGGATATCAAACAACGCTCTCTGTGACGGAAGATTAGGCTCCCATCTCCCGTAGTGATCGAGCCAGTCGATGCTACCCAGCAATCCAGTAAGGATCATCGCCAAACCCACAACAAAAATGGCGAATCCGAGCCTGTTAATTGGGGTTCTCAGGCTGCCAAGTATCTTTTCCACTGTTAGAGCCCTGTTATTTTCGCGTCAACCACCCGCCCGATAATCCGCCACTCGCCGTCCATTTCGACAGTCTTGAACGCCGGATTTAGCGGAACCAGGTACTCGGTTCCAGCATCGCGGGTGTATTGCTTGAAGGTCGTTTCGCCATCGCGGTGCTTGGCAATGTAGAACTTCCCATTGATCACGTCGAAGCCCTCAGACTTGACCAGAATCTTGATCCCGTCCGGGAAACTTGGAGAGCCATCAGACTTCATTGACTGCCCCTTAACACTCAGCCAGTAGCCTGTAGCACCGGCGTTTTCAGTCGACTCGATCAGTTCTTCTCCGTCCCCCGGATGATAATTATCCGGCGATTCTGCGCGCTCACCTGCAGCTACCCAGCTGATCAGCGGGTATGCCTGCGCACTGCGATGCGGCTGCAGCGCAGGCGATAGGTTGGAGTGCTCGTTAATTGGCTCATGAGCCATCAACTGCTCAGGCCTGATGCCAAGCACCTTCGATATCAACTCAATGTCAGCAAGCGTCGGCTCCCTGGAGTCTTTTTCGTAGTTGCCAATCCGTGACTGCGATGACCAGCCACAGGCCCTTGCCAGCTTGGCCTGGGACATGCCGGAAAGCTGCCGGTAGTGAGCGATTCGTGAGCCGAGTGTGTTCATGCCCGAAATTGTAATCACGGTACGTAATGGCGTCCGTCCACTTATTGTGTTTGCAGTAATCACGTATCGTGTTTATCCTTTGGGCAACGACTCAGTAGGAGCCATGTGATGAACCGTATTCGAGAGGTAAGGGAGGCCGCTGGCGTGACCCAGTCTGCCCTGTACCGCAAGCTCGGCTGGAAGCAGCCGCGGCTAGCCAATTACGAGGCTGGCATTCGTACGCCCAGCCTCGGTGATGCCCGCGCAATTGTTGCCGCACTCAACGCCCTTGGTGTTGCAGGCGATCTGGTGGATGTATTTCCGCCAGAGACTGACCAGCAACCAGCAGCAATGGCGTCGTGACCATGTCTACGGAGCTATTGAGCCAGGAACAGACGGTAAGGGCCCGCAAGAACTATGCGGTTCTCATGCAGCGCCTTGCGTCGATAGGCAACGCACCGGTTGCGCTTGCAGTGGGTTGCGATGAAGCAACCATCAGCCGCATGAAGCCGGAGAAATTCGAGCAGCTGTGCCAGATCCTGGCCGTGCTCGACTTGAAGATTGTCCCGAAGGAAATGCGCTGCTTTAACGAGCGCGACATCGAGACGATCTTGCACCAGGCCAAGCGCTACATGGAGCACATCCAGGGTGTTGATCAGTTGGAGTTCGACTGACGATGCCGGCCTTCCAGATCAACGATGCAGAGTGGTCAGCCCTGGTTGAAGAGCCGGGCGACGTGTTCCTGCTGTATTGCTCGATCAGGCGCTTTATGGACTACGGAACCGGCATTGCCGGCGTTCGTCGTCGTATCAGCGAGCAGATGCTGCGCGAGGTCTTGTACATCACCCCAACTCGGGGCCGGCACGAAGCCGGATCGCCCAGCCGCCAGCGTGTTCGCTCGGTTCTCGACAGGCTGCTAACCCTCGGGGTTTTGGAGCTGCGCGGGCCGATGGTCTACCTGCTTCCACTCGCCAGCAGGGATGGTCTGCCCGAAACATCAGCAACCGAACAGCAACCACATCAGCAACCCCATCAACAACCGAACGAGAACCACGCTCAGGCCAGCAATGACGGGGCTTGCGGCGACGGCGACAACGTATCAGCAACCGCATCAGAAACACCCGCCCCCCTGAACAACAACCTACCTCCGGTATCCGGTTCTCTTCCTACGTCACGTCACCGCGTGCACGAGCCTGCAGACCGATTCCCGATGCATGACGACTGGAAACCCACCAGCAGCGGCTGGAAAGCAACAGCACTTCGAAACGGCCTTGGCGCAAAGCCTGTAAGCCAAGAGCTGCTGATGGAGTTTCGTTCGTACTGGATCAACCGCCCAGACAAGTACCAATCCCAAGGCCAGTGGGAACACGAACTGGCACAGAAGCTCAAGCGCGAGGTGCGAAATGCACAACGACCAGGATCTGCCCAAGCAAAAACCCATCCGAACGGCACCATCGGCAGCAGCCATAGCCGTAAGGGCTCTGTCTCAGCAGTCGGTAGAGTCGAGCAAGCCATTGAGCGAAACCGCGCAGAGCGAGCTGACGCTAGCGGACGCACAGCGCCTGGAACGCATGGAGCTGTTGTGGTTGACGATGGTGCAGACCTACGGCCACCGCTGGACGTCGAGTTTTGGCGAGAGCCCAACGCTTGAGCACGCTTGGGCAAAGTACCTCACCGGCCTCACCGGCAAGCAGATTGCCAACGGTCTAGCCCAGCTCGACACCGTAGACAACAACGGCTGGCCGCCATCGGCACCGCAGTTCCGCCAGCTCTGCCAGCAAGTACCAGGGCTACCAACTGAGCCGGAAGCGTGGGAGCAGGCGCTGCGCGGCGAATACGGCCACCAGGCGGTCAAGGTCGCTGCTGAGGCAACCGGAACGTTCGACCTCAAGAGCGCAAAGCGCCATGACAAGGGCCTGCGCGAACGTTTCAACCGGGCTTACGCAATCGTTCGTGCACGCGCCGTGATGGGAAAGCCACTGGATGACAGCATTCCCGAAGCCATCGAGCACCAGACCAAGACCCCGATGCAGGTCCAGTACGCCGCATCGCATCAACAGGCCCGCGATCTGATCGCAGCCCAGAACCTACCAACCGACCCGAAAGCCGCACGCTCTTTGCTGCTGGCCAAGATGGGCATCAAGCGGAGTGAAACCCATGCGTAAAGTCGCGCATGCATTCGCCGCGGGCCTCGCCTGCGTCTTGCTGGCAGAGGATCACCCTCTGTTGGCCATTGCACTGTTCGTGCTGATTACGTGGCAGCCAAAGGAGCAAGCCCATGTCTGACCTCAAGCCAGTTGCGTTCGTGGTACCAGGTGAGCCAGTAGGGAAGGGAAGGCCGAAGACGTCCGCTCGGAAAGTCGGCGACAAAGTCATCACTCGGCACTACACGCCAGAGAAGACAGCCAACTACGAGGGATTGATTGCACACGCTGCGCATCAAGCGATGGCAGGGCGTTCACTCATCACTGGCGCCGTGATGGTCGAACTGTTCATCACCGTCAGCGTGCCTCAATCCTGGTCGAAAAAGCGGAAGCTGCAGGCCCTTGCGGGCCAGATATTCCCAGTCAAGAAACCCGACAAGGACAACATCATCAAAGCGATCTATGACGGGCTCAACGGCGTGGTGTGGGTTGATGACGTACAGGCCGTTGATGGGAGGCAGCGCAAGCGCTATGGCGATGTGCCTGGCGTGCAGGTGCGCGTCATCCCCCTGATTGAGGGGGCATGCTGATGCGCTGGCACTGCAAGCGGCTGCATGACGGCTGGGTAATGATCGCCGTTGACGTATGCCTGACCGATGACAACTCACCCGAAGCCATGGCCGGCCTGCGCTACGCCGTGCATCCGTTCGTGTTCGACGAAGACCCCGAAGCCTTTTGGCTGACGATTTCTGAAATGCAGCAGCGGGCGCTGGCAGTCGCTCAACCACTGCCTGCCTCGCGTGCGCGCGCGTTTGGGGGGTGACTATGCGGGCAACGGCCGAGCAACTGCGGGTTGACTGGTTCCAAGTGATCACTGGGCTTTCGCGTGCCGGCTATTCGCCCCAGTCCGTTGCTGACGCCATCAAGGTTGCCCGTTCAACGCTGCTGGGTTGGAAGCAGGGTGCCGAACCACGTTACAGCGAAGGGGAGCGCCTGGTGGCGTTCTGGTGCCAGGTGACCTCGCACAGTCGTGACCAGTTACCACTGGTTGGCGTTGGCGATTGGTGGTCCTACCACTCAAGTGCTGGCTACAGGCCATAAGTCCGACGAACGGTATGCTCCAGAGCGGGCGCACGTTAGATCAAAGTACACAGAGTTATTCAGGGTTTGTTCACACAGTTATCCACAGGCAGGCGTGTCGACCCCATTGCAGAGCGCATGAGAGCTGACTATCGTGGGTTCAGCTGGTGAAACGTACAGTGCCAGGATTGGGGTAAAGACAAAGGAAAACCCCCATCCGAAGCGCTGTATGGCCCTACTCGAAGCCATAAAAAAACCCCCAACGCGGCAACGTCGAGGGTTTTTGGTGGAGTGGTACGGGATTCCAGTAGCCCCTCCGGGTACAGCAGAAGTTATTGCAGGAGACTTCGACTCACACTTCGCCCTAGGGCAGAAGGTGTATGAACTGTATTTACGTAAGTACGTATCGTCAATATACGCCTAAATATATCGGCGCAATTGCGGTGGTAAAGCGACCGGAGGTTCCTCAGCTTGATGAAAGGGACCACGAATGGAAGAACGCAAGGCTGTACTTGAATTGGTAAGCGCCTTGGAAGAGGCAACGGAGAAGGCTCGATCTGTACTGTCCTTGCTGTGCGAGAACGGTATCAGCGTTGATGGCTTCACGATCAACCACCGGGGCGTGATGGGTTCGCTCTGGGTGCTTGATGATTACATCAAGCAGATCGAGGGGCGTCTCACGACATTCAGCCTCCCGCCAGCCGCCAACGACGACTGACCAGGAACCCCGCTTCGGCGGGGTTTTTTGTGCCCGCCAAATAGTCGGGAACCCGACAGCCCACCTCTCAGAAGCTGAGCTCCCTTGCATACCAAATGCCCCGGAGACCCAGCCCATGCCAGCCCCCGAAGACCTCGCCGTACAGACCCCAGGCGAAAACCTGACCCCAGCGGTAACCGAAACCCCGACCAAGCCAGCCAACGAACAACTGGAAGAACCAGCCAAGCCTGCAGATGCAGCGTTCAACCTGGGTGGCCCAGCGTTCACCGCCAAGCACAACGGTGCCGGCCGCTGGAAGATTTGGTTCGCGCCAACGGAGGGCAAAGCCGACTGGTTTAGCGACTTCGTTGGCGACAAGCCAACCGCCCTGGTCGAGGCCGAGCGCCTGAACGCTGGCGGTGAGCCCTATGTCGCTGCCACGGCCCCGACTAAGCCAGCCGAAGAAGCCAAACCGACCGCCAAGGCGTCAGGCGCTGTCGATCCCACCACGCTCAAGCAACCAGTCATGACCGCAGAGGGCTGGCTTTGCCCTGAGCCGGTCGTGAAGGAGTAGGCCCATGGGAAGCAAGCCGAAGAAGCCAAAGGTTGTGGCTCAACCAGCACAGCCAGATCCCGCCGTTGAAGCCCAGAAGGCCGCCGATGCTGCAGCCGTCAAGGCCAACGAAGAGACCGCCACCCGCAAGAAGCGCAGGGCCGAGAGCAGTTTGCTTTCGTCTGCTGGTGCGCAGGGTTCCGGCACCGTCCTATCCCAAGGCAAGAGCACCCTCGGATCATGACCGCAGACCAGATCGCCAAAACGCTGAGCAACATGAAGTCTCAACGCTCGCCGCATGAGTCGGTCTGGCGGGATTGTTACGACCTTAGCCACCCGATCCGTGGGTCGGGTTTCTATTCAAACGTCATGAGCGCCGACGAGGCGCTTCGTCGTCGTGCACGCATCATCGACTCTACGTTGACCGATGCGGCGCGCATCCTGGCGAGCGCGATCATGGGCGGCATGACCCCGGCCAACTCCCTGTGGTTCGGCATGGACGTGGGCCAGGAAAGCGAAGAGGAACGCCGCTGGCTCGATGACTCCAGCCACTTCATCTGGGAGAACATCCACGCCAGCAACTTCGACGCGGCAGCCTTTGAGGGGCTGATTGACGTTGTCGATGCTGGTTGGTTTGCCCTGTACATCGATGAAGACCGGGAGAAGGGCGGTTACACCTTCGACCTGTGGCCCATTGCGAGCGTGTATTGCGCAGCCTCCAAGGCTGGCGGTGCGATCGATATCGTCTACCGCAATTACAAGATCACCGCTGAGCAGGCGTTCAACGAGTTTGGCGAAGAGCTGAGCGACGCCACCAAGAAGCTGGCCAAGGACAAGCCGGCCGAGCTGGTCGAGTTCGTGCACGCGATCTACCCGCGCAGCACGTACATGGTCGGGGCCAAACTGGCGAAGAACATGCCCATTGCTTCATGCCAGGTCGAGGTTGCGGCCAAGAAGCTGGTGCGTGAGTCGGGTTATCACGAAATGCCGGTTGTTGTGCCGCGCTGGATGCTGATTCCCGACAGCGTGTATGCGGTAGGCCCGGTGATGGATGCCCTGCCTGACGCCCGCACCCTGAACGAACTGTGCAAGATGGACCTTGCTGCCGGTGACCTGGCCATTGCCGGCATGTGGATTGCCGAAGATGACGGCGTGTTGAACCCGCGCAGCGTCAAAGTTGGCCCGCGCAAGATCATCGTTGCCAACTCCGTCGACTCGATGAAACCGCTGCAGAGCGGTTCGAACTTCCAGTACGCGGAAACCAAGATTGCCCGCCTGCAGGCCAGCATCCGCAAGATTCTGATGGCCGATCAGCTCCAGGCCCAGGACGGCCCGGCAATGACCGCCACCGAGGTGCATGTGCGGGTGGCGTTGATTCGGCAGTTGCTTGGCCCGGTCTATGGCCGCCTGCAAGCCGAGTACCTGCAACCCCTGATCACCCGTTGCTTTGGCATCGCCTACCGCGCCGGCGTGCTTGGCCAGCCCCCGCAGTCGCTTGCCGGCCGTAACTACTCCATTCGCTACATCAGCCCGCTTGCCCGCTCGCAGAAGCTGGAAGAGGTCACCGCCATTGACCAGTTCGTGGGTGGTGCCGTGGCTGCTGCTGCCATTGACCCCACCGTCATGGACAACGTTGACCTGGACGAAGCGCAGCGCATCCGTGGTGAAGCCTTGGGCGTGCCGAGCGCAGTCATTCGCAGCAAGGCAGATGTAAGCGCCAGGCGTGAGCAGCGGGCAGCTGATGCCCAGGCGGCGCAGCAGCAAGAGCAGCAGGTAGCAATGCAGCAGCAGGTTGCCGAAGCCGCAACGAAGAAGGCAGGTGCTGCATGACCATGACCCCAGAGCAAACCGCCGCGATGTTTAAGCGCGTGTTTGAGGATCACCACGAAGGCCGCATGTGCCTGGAGATCCTGATTCAGCGCTTTGCCCGCAACGCGGTAACCGTTGGCGGCATTGATGCCGTGCTCAAGACCTACCAGCAGGACGGCAGCCGCAAGGTGCTGGATCACATCATGAACCAAATCAACATCGCCAACGGCCTGCGGGACGATGGCAAAAACGACGAAGAGGAACAGCAACCATGAATAACTTTGTGCACCGCATGCTTGGCCATTTCTTCATGGCAGAGGCTGGCGAAGGTGGCGACCCTGGAGCCGGCGCTGCCGCTGCAACCGCTCCAGCCGCCACAGTGCTGGACCAGGGCAACACCACCACGGACTACATCCCCGAGAAGTACCGCGTCAACGGTGCCGACGGCAAGCTTGATCTGGAACAGTCCAGCCGCAAGCTGGCCGAGTCCTACAGCCATCTGGAGAAGCGTTTCGGCAGTGGCGACGCACCGCCCAAGACCGCCGAAGAGTACGCGCCCAAGATCGAGGTGGAGGGCTTCAACTTCGACGAGTTCAAGGCCGACGAGACTGGTAAGTCGTTCCTGAAAGGTGCGCATGCCAAGGGGCTGACCAACGACCAGGTGTCGTATGTGATCGGCGAGTACCTGAAAGCAGCGCCCGGACTGGTCGAGGGTGGCGCGATTCTCTCGCAGCAGGACTGCACCGCAGCGCTGAAAACCGTGTGGGCCGATGACCAGTCGATGAAAGCAGGCGTCAGCGCGTCCTACCGTGCAGCCCAGGCCTTTGCCAGCGAAGGCACTGCACCGGGCAACTTCGATGCCCTGATGGCCAAGTATGGCAATGACCCCGACTTCATTGCGTTCACCGCCAACATTGGCAAAGAGCTGCGCGAAGACGTGCCAGTCTCCGGCAACCCAGCCAGCGAGGCTGACTTTGCTGTGAAAGCCGCCGAGCTGCGCAAGCAGCTGGAGGAAATGCCGATCCATGATCCGAAGCGCGCCGCGGTGAAAGCCCAGCTCGACGGCATGTACGCAAGTCGCTACCCAACCGGCGGTGGCAAATTCAAATAGTCGGGAAACCGACACCCTCGATGCACAAACATCGCAGGCATCCCAGCAATGGGCCGGCCTGCGGTGGCAACGCAGATACCCGGATAGCCCCGAGGCGCAGCAAAGCCGATGCACGCCAGGAATACAGGCCCACCCAGTGGACACCCTGCAGGCAATCCCTTACTGCATTGGAGTGCACCTTATGTCCCAGCAAATCACCGAAGCCTTTGTCCAGCAGTTCGCGGACAACTTCATGCACCTGGCTCAGCAGGCTACATCGCGGCTTGAGCCTACTGTCACCATCGAGCCGAACATCGTCGGCATGTCCAAGTCGATCAACCGTCTTGGTCAGCGTACTGCCAAGCGCCGCACGCAGCGCCACGGTGACACCCCGATCAACGATCAACCGCACTCGACTCGGTTCGTAGACCTCTACGACTGGGAAGACGGCGACATGGTCGATGACCAGGACAAAATCCGCATGCTCACTGACCCGAGCTCGGAGTACGTCAAGGCCATGATTGCCTCGCTGAATCGCGCCAAGGATGACGTGATTATCTCGGCTCTCGGTTCCAGCTCTCGCGCAACCACCGGCGGCATCATCCTGCCGGCCAGCCAGAAAATTGCGGTTGGTGGCACTGGCTTGACCAAGACCAAGATCATTCAGGCCAAGAAGATGTTCCGCCTGAACGAAGCGGACGAGGAAGCCGGCGAAGAGCTGTTCATGGTCTACCACGCCCAGGCGCTCAACGACATTTTGGCCGACACCACTCTGACCTCCGCTGACTTCCTGGCGGCTCAGATGCTCCAGAGCGGCACGCTCAAGGGCAAGTGGATGGGCTTTAACTGGATTCCATCCGAGCGCCTGCCGAAGTCCGGTGCAACCCGCTACTGCTACGCCTACGCCAAGACCGGCGTAACGCTTGGCAAGGGTGCGGAAATCATGACCGAGGTTGGCAAGGACCCTGGCAAGGGCTTCAACGTCCGTATCTACGGGAAAATGTCCATCGGTGCCGTTCGGGTGGAAGAAGAAAAGGTTGTGGAAATCGCGGCCAACGATCCGTGACAGCAGGGGCCAGTGATGGCCCCGTTCCACTTTCCACCCCATTGATTCAGGAGCACACATCATGGCTGTAGTTACCACCAAATCCACGGCGGTCACCGCTGGTGACGCATTCCCTCAAACCCTCACTGCACAGAAGATCGATGGCGGCCGCCTGCGCGAGCGCGTTGGTGTTATCGAGGCGGTAAGCGGTGATTCCATCGCTTCGATCTACCGCATGGCCCGCGTGGGGTCCGGTGACCGTATCAGTCGCGTGCTGCTGTCGTGCGATGCGATCACCACCTGCGCCGCTGACGTTGGCATCTACGACATCAGTTCGGTGAACGCTGGCGCGGTTGTCGACGCTGACTTCTTCGCCTCGGCCCAGTCGCTGGCCACGGCCCTGGTCAATCAGGACGTGACCCACGAAGCGGACGCCGCAGACGCTGGTGCAGGCTTCGGCCTGGCTGACGTTGAAAAGCCGCTGTGGCAAGCGCTTGGCCTGGCCGCTGACCCGGGCAAGCAGTACGACATTGCCGTAACCCTGACCGCTGCCGCCGGCTCCGCTGGCACCGTGGCGTTGAAGGTGCAGTACGTCGACGGGAACTGACCGACAGCCATGGATGGCGCATTAACAGCCGGGGCCTAGTGCCCCGGTTCTTTTATCTGGAGTGTGAGCATGGGCATGGCAACTGGTGTATCGATCTGCTCAAACGCGCTGCTGATGCTCGGCGCGCAGACCATCAACAGCCTGGACGATCCGCTAGACCGGGCAAAGATTTGTTCCAACCTGTACCCCACCGTACGGGATGACCTGCTGCGCTCCCACCCCTGGAACTGCACCATCAAGCGCGTGCTGCTGGCACCAGATGCTGACGCTCCGGCGTTCGGCTACTCGTCCAAGTTTGAGCTGCCGTCTGACTTCTTGCGGGTGCTGGAGGTAACCGACAACGGCGTGTTTATCGATTACCTGCTGGAAGGCCGCAGCATCCTCGCTGATTCGTCTTCCCTGCAGCTGCGCTACGTGTACCGCAACGAGGTAGAGAACACGTGGGACGCCGGCCTGGTCATGCTGCTCACCCTGGCCATGGCTGCCGCAATTGCATACCCGATCACTCAGTCGGCATCGGTGCAGGCCAACATGGAGCAGAAGCTGTCCATGGCCAAGAAGGTTGCCCGCTCGATCGATGGTCAGGAAGAGCCGGCGCAGACCTTGGGCGATGAACGTCTGTACGGCGCACGGCTTGGGGGCTTTAGCTGATGGCCCGCGTAGCGCTGATTCAAACCAACTTCACTGCCGGCGAAGTCAGTCCGCGCATGTACGGCCGTGTCGATATCGCCCGGTATGCCAACGGTGCCGAGCTGATCGAGAACGCCTGGCCCTTGATCCATGGTGGCGGTTTACGCCGTGACGGCCTGTTGTTCACCGCCGAAACGAAAACATCAGCCAAGCGCTCGCGCCTGATCCCTTACGTGTTCAACAAGTCCCAGGCCTACATGGTTGAGTTCGGCGACCTGTACATCAGGATTTACCGGCTCGATGGCACCTATACCGGCGTTGAGCTGGTCAGCCCCTACACCGAAGCGATGCTCAGCGCGATTGACTACGTGCAGGGCGCGGACACCATGTTTTTGTACAACACCCAGGTGCCTATCCACCGCCTGCGCCGCTCGACAGATGTGCAGTGGAGTCTTGCCCCGGCACCGTTCGTTACCAGGCCATTCGACGAGAAGGGCATCAACTTCGCCACGGCCTTAACCTTGAGCAACGCCACCGTAGGTACGGGGCGCACTGCAACGTCGGCAGTCTCTGCGTTTCTGGCTGCTGATGTAGGTCGGGAAATCTGGGGCGGTACTGGCGTTGCGCGCATCACCGGCGTAACCAGCGCTACCGTGGCCACCGTCGACGTGGTTACAGCTTTCGAGAGTACCTCTCAGCCAACCTGGGCGCTCAAGGGCTCGCCGCAAACCACATGCACACCTGGCGCTAAAGACCCTGTAGGCGCGGCGCTCACGCTCACGCTTGGCGCGGCAGGGTGGCGAGCAGATGACGTGGGCAAGTTCGTGAAGGTCAACCGCGGGCTTGCTGAAATCACCGCCTATGTTTCGGCCACCAGCGTCACAGGGGTGATCCGCGCCGCCATGGATGCGGTAGTAGCGGCACCCGCTAATGCTTGGTCGCTGGAAGCGTCGGTGTGGAATGACTTCGATGGCTACCCAGCCACCGGCACGCTGCACGAACAGCGCCTTGTTGCAGCCGGTTCGCCAAACTATCCACAGACCATCTGGGAATCCCGCACTGGGGAATACCTCAACTTCGAGTTGGGTACCAAGGATGACGATGCCATGTCATTCACCGTGTCGAGCGACCAGATCAACCCCATCACCCATATGGCGCAGATCAAGGCCCTTATCGCGCTCACTTACGGCGGGGAGTTCAGCCTTACCGGCGGCGTCGAGAAGCCCATCACGCCAACCAACATTCAGGTTAAAAACCAGTCGGTGTATGGCTGCAACCAGGTCAAGCCTGTGCGTATCGGCAACGAACTGTATTTCATGCAGCGCGCCAACCGGAAGCTGCGGGCTATGGCCTACAAGTACGACTCCGATGCCTACGGAGCCCCTGACATGTCGGTGCTGTCCGAGCACATCACCGAGTCAGGCATCGTCGATATGGCCTATCAGCAGGAGCCCGAATCGATCCTGTTCATGCCCCGCGCCGATGGCGTTATGGCAACGCTCACCGTCGACCGAGACCAGGACGTTATCGGATGGGCACGGCAAACCACTGATGGCCTGTTCGAGTCCGTGGCCACCATCCCAACCGCAAACGGGGAGCAGGTGTGGGCCATCGTCAACCGCACCATTGGCGGCGTGACCAAGCGATACATCGAGCGCTTTACCAGCGGCGTGAACGTCGACAGCGGGGTGGTTGGTACCAGTGTCGGCGGCCAGTCCGTGTGGGGTGGCCTTGGACACCTGGAAGGCAAGATGGTCGATATCGTCGCTGACGGCGTGGTGATGCAGCAGCAACTCGTTACCGGCGGTGAGGTAACCATTCCCCGTCTTGCATTCAACGTCGCCATTGGCCTGCACTACAAGAGCACCATCAAGACGCTAACCCCGGAAGTGGCTGGCCCGACTGGCACCGCCCAGGGCAGCAGCATGCGCATAGCCGAAGTCACCCTACGTTTCCTCAATACCATTGGTTGCCAGATCAATGGCCAGGAAATCGCCTTTCGTAACTTCGGGGTCGGGGTACTTGATACGCCGCTACAGGCGTTCAGTGGTGTGCACCGCATGGAGAACCTGGGGTGGGAGCGTGGCGAGGCCCAGTTGACCATCACCCAGGACCAGCCGTTGCCGTTCCACCTGCTGTCCGTCATCAAGAAAGCCACCTTCAACGACTGAGGCCAAGACCATGATCAGAGCAGCAACCCCGGCCGACATTCCGCGAATCATTGAACTCGGTATCACGCTGCACGCCACCACCAGCTATGCCAGTCAGCCTTATGTGCATGAGAAGGCCGCGGCGTTCCTGCTGGAGTTGATCAATGGCGAAGGCGTTGTGTTTGCCGCTGAGGTCGATGGGGTGGTGGTCGGTGCCATGGCTGGCGGCATCGTTGATCAATGGTTCTCCCATGACCTGATCGCTTACGACTACTCGATATTCGTCGAGCCCTCGCGCCGTAACGGAATCATTGCCCTGCGCTTGATCAATGCCTTTATCGAGTGGGCACGGATCAAGGGCGCGGCACAGGTGCAAATGGGCATCTGCACTGTGGTCAATGTCGACGCCATCAGCCGGCTCTATGAAAGCGCCGGCTTTCGCTTGGCTGGCCCTCTCTACGTTCAGGAGCTTTGACATGGGTTTGATTATCCGGAGCTGCACTGTTGCCGAGGTCGAGCAGTCTGGAGCTCTGCAAGAACTGCTTGCCGCCTACGGGGCGGAGTCCAGCATTTCGGAGTTGGGCAAGGTGAATGCCAGCTTCGAGCAGTATCGGCAGATGGAGGCCAGCGGGGCGCTGCATATCATCGGTGCCTTTGGCCCTGAGCTGATCGGCCTGGCCTCGTTGCTGGTGTACGGGTTGCCGCATTACGCCGGCCGCCGCGTGTGCGCCATGGAATCGTTCTTTGTCGCTCCGGCTGCTCGCCGTGGTGGTGCTGGCCTCAAGCTGTTGCGTGCCGCTGAGGCCCAGGCACGTGAGCTGGGGGCCGCCGCGCTGATGGTTAGTGCTCCGGTGGGTGGGCGTCTGGCCAGCGTGTTGCCGCGCACTGGCTACCGCGAAACCAATCGGGTGTTTGTCCGGGGGCTGGCATGAGCAGCATTCAGCCTGTAGCGCCTGGCCTGCCAGCCATGACCGGTGCAGACGTTGAGAAGGTCCACCGCCTGGAATCAATGATGCTCGAGCATGAGCAGGTGGCCATCCAAACCGCTCACCACTTCCACGCCGGCCTGTACTCCCGAACCATCCGTATTCCTGCTGGCGTAATGATTACCGGGGCGTTGATCAGCATCCCGACCCTGTTGATTGTCTCCGGGCATGTGTCGGTGTTCACCGGTGGTGAGCCGCTAGAGCTGCGCGGTTATCACATCCTCCCAGGTCAGGCAGGCCGCAAGCAGGTGTTTGTCGCTCATGCCGACACCGACCTCACCATGATCTTTGCCACCCAGGCCACCACGGTGGAACAGGCCGAAGCCGAGTTCACCGAAGAAACCAACCTGCTCATGTCCCGCCAGCAGAGCGGCGACATGATCTTCACCACTGGAGAGTAACCATGTCTGGATATACCGCTGCCGTTGCCGCCGTTGCTGCTATCGCAGGTACGGCCTATTCCGTCTACTCGTCCGAGCAGGCAGGGAAGCAGGCAAGGTACAACGCTGAGGCTCAGAGCGAGCAGCAGCAGAACGATGCCGACACTGCCGCTAGTGCAGCCACCGTGCAGGCTGATCGCATCCGCCGGCTGGCGCGTAACCGTGCGAGCGAAGCAAACGCCGCATTGGCAGCCTCTGGCGTTGAAGTGGGTGAGGGCACGGCCATCAACATCAACGAAGAGATTGTCGGCAACGCCGAGGAAGACGCGACGATGACGATCTTCAACGGCGAGCGGCAGAAACGTCAGGGGTATGTGGATTCCAGCAACACCGCGCTTGCCGGCTCGCAGGCACAGGCCGCATATCGTGGTCAGGCCGCAAGCACTCTCATTTCAGGGGCTTCTAGCGCTTACTCAGGGTGGAAAGGCGCTACTTCCGGTAGTGCCAACCGAGATATGCAGGGGCAAACCAAGGCCCTTAACACCAATGCTGCATGGGTGAGGAATTCCTAATGGCACAGATCCCACTTGGAGCTCCGCCGCAGGTAATGCCCCAGACAGGGCAGGTCCAGGTAGTCACCACCAACCCTGAGTCACTGAATCGCGGTGGCCAGGCCATCGCTGGTGGGCTGCAGGACGTTGCCAACACCGCATTGCGCGAGCAGGCCCGGCAGACTCAGGAAGACCAGGCATTGGCCCGGGTGAAAGCCGGCAATGCCTTGATTGACCGTGAGTCGCAGATAAAGACTATTGCCGCTGACCTTGGCGAGAAGATGCGCACCGGCGTGGTTCCGTATGACAAGGCCGAAGAGGTCTACAACGCAGCGGTAACCAAGCTTGCCCCCATTGATACCCCTGGCCTTGATGAGGTCACTCGGGGTGAGTTTGGTAATTCGTTGAAGCGGATGCAGGTCGGTGGAGTCGATCGTATCCGCGCTGCGGTATCTGGTGCCCGGATTGAGTCCGCCAAGGCTGATCTGGTCAGCCGCATGGACATGCTCGGCAAGGACGCGGCTCTGCCTGACGCCAACATTGACCAGATCAACGCGCGGATGGACAACGAGGATATCGACGCAGCTGGTCGCCTGGCATTTGGCGAGGCCTGGACCAGCAAGAAACAGGAGTTCAGGGACAGCAACTGGACCACTCACGCCACCCAGCGTGTTATCGGTGCACGTGATGGGCTGCAGACTCTTAAGCAGATCGAGAACGACCTGACCGCTGAGGATGGTTTCTACGCCAAGAAGCTCGACCCGGAGAAGCGCAACCAGCTGTTGAACACCGTCACCGGGCGAATCTTCCAGGTGCAGGAACACCAGCAGCGGCAGGGCGAAATGCGCGAAATGAAGGCCATGCGCGCGCTTGATCAGATGGATAAGCAGGCAGCATCAGGCCTGCCGCCAACCCCCGCTGACCAGCAGCGCTGGCAAGCCACGCTGTCCGGAACATCGCTTGCGCCTGAGTACAACACCCGCATAGTTGAAATGAACGAGGTGCAGAAGCTGCTCCGCCAGCCGTTGGCTGTGCAGTCTCAGTACCTGGAGCAGAAGCGCCAGCAGATGGCGCAGAACGGCGGCAGCGTGGCCGACCAGGCCAACGTCGAGCGCCTGCAACGCGCCGTCGACTCCAATACCCAGCTGATGCGCGAGCAGCCTTTGCTGTTCAACGCACAGCGCACCGGGGAAGACGTGCCGCCGCTCGACTTGTCCGGCATTGCCACCCCGGAAGGTCAGCAGCAAATCGCTGATCAGCTGGCCACACGCTTCGATACCGTCAACGCCTTGCGCAACCAGTACGGCCCGGAGGTTTCTCGCAACCCATGGCGGCCCGAAGAGGCGTCAATGCTCAAGTCATTCGTTGCCCAGGCTGATGACGGTGCCAAGCTGCAGTTGTTGAGCGCGCTGGCCCGTGCTGCGCCGTCTGGCTCGGATTACTCAGAGTCGTTGAAGGCCATCGCCGCTGATCAACCAGCGACCATGCTTGCCGGCCTGGCTCAGTTCCGTGGACTCAAGGGCGCTGACGGCACCGATGTGCCAAAGGTGTTGCTGGCCGGTAGCAAGGTACTGGCGGACAAGTCGACGCCGATGCCCGGCGAAAGTGATCTGCGCATGGCGTTCGAAGAGCAGGTAGGCAACTCCATTGCCGGCGGCACGCCGCAGCGCGAGCAGGCCTATCTTGCGTTCAAGTCGCTGTATGCCGGGTTGTCCGGGCCGCGCGGTGTTCGCCATGACGGCCCGCAGCCGATGGTTGACGATGACCTGGTCGAGGAAGCCGTGCAGATGGCTACTGGTGGTATCGGTGAGCGTGCTGGTGCCAAGGTGGTTAAACCCTATGGCATGGATGACAAGGCCTTTGACTCGGTTGTTGATGCCGAGCTTGAAGGCCTTGCCGCGCGCACCGGCTTTGACCTGGGCCAGCTGGAGGATATGCCGCTGTCACCAGTTCCGGGCAAGGAAGGGGCTTATTACCTGATGAACGCAGGTCGGGTGCAGCTTGACCCGACCACCCAGCAACCCATGACGGTGATCATCAAATGAGCTGGCTCAACGGATTGGCCGAAGAGAAAGACATTCTTAACCAGACCCAGCAGCTGGAGTTCACCAGCGAAAAGCTGGAACCAGGCTTCTTTACCGGCTCATTGGATGTGATCGGCCCGAGCCTGGTGCGCGGTGGTCTTGAAGGGTTCGGCGCTATCGAAGGGCTGATGGCGCAGGGCTCCGGCAACCTGGCCGCCATGGATATAACCGCCGGCAACGTGCTTGGCGGTGGTGATGGGGCATCCTCGATCAACGAGGAAGAGGAAGCCGCAGTAAAGCAGCGGGTTGATGCCATCGGGGCTGACACCGCAGAGGCGACCATATCGCTGCGGCCAGACCCTGCCAGCGTTGGCATGGCTGGTCAGATCATTGGCGAAGCCGCCGCCATCTTGCCGCGCACCGCCCTGGCCACCCTTGCAGGTGGCCCTGTCCTTGGCGCTGTTGCTGCTGGCGCGCCTGCCGGGTTCACCGGCAAATATGTGGGCATAGCCGAGGGCCTGGACGAATCGACCGCAACGCTCAAGGGCGTGATCGATGCGGCAACCATTGGCGTCGGCGCAATCCTGCCGGCGGCCAAGTTCGTTAAACCGGTGCTTGGTGACCTGGGCATTGCCATTGGTGCCAACGTAGGGCTGGGCATGGCTGGGCGCGGCACCACTGCTGAATTGTTGGAAGGGGGGGGATACCACGCACAGGCCGCTCAGTATCGGGCCATGGATGGGCTGGCCATCGCTACTGATGCCGTTCTCGGAGCCGCGTTCTTCGGTATTGGCCGGGCCAGCATGCGCCGGCCGAGCACTGAACAGATCAATGCAGCTCTGACCGAACGCAATGCCCAACACTTTGACGTCGACACCGCACCAGGTGCGCCGATCAACCCACGGTCAGCAGTTGCCCATCAGGATGCTTTGCGTACTGCAATTGAGCAACTCAGTCGCGGTGAACCGGTGGTGCTGCCGGATAGCATCAATTCTGCTGAGTTCGTGCGCGCCGCTGACGATATTCCGCCCATTGCGCCAGGTCGTGACCAGGCGTTGGCCAGTGCACGACAAGACCTTGCCCCGGCCCTGCGGTCGGAACTGGAGCAGGAGGCCGCTGGCATCCTACCCAACGTCAAAGACGTGCGCGCCGAATTGGCCATGCTGAGCAAATCCATTGATGGCCTGGACGCCACTTTCCGCGTTCGAGCAAAAGAGTTTCAGCAGCAGGGCCAAAGCCGTAAGCAGGCTGAGGCATCTGCACGCGAGACCATTGCATCGGAGCGCCTGGAGCTGACCGATCGGCAAGCCGCGCTGAATGACAGCCTCACCGGTAACCGCACCGCCGAACAGGCGCGGGCCGAAATCAATGCTCTAGACCGTGGCGAGATACCGGCGCGCTTTGAAGAGCGCCTGAATGCTCGAGCAGATGAGATTGCTCAGGGTTTCCAGCGTAAGCCGCTGGCATCTGGTGTTGCTGACGCAAACAAGGTGTTGAGCCCGCGCCAGATCAACGAGCGCACAGCACGGGAAGAAATTGACTCCCTAGTGCGTGATCATGAGGCTACTTTGCCGCGCGAGCCTGATGCACCGCCTGGTGGTAAACCTGTAGGGCAAAAGGAAGTAGCAGAGCCTGATGCTGTTGCAACAAAAGGTGCAACACCTGCAACAGATTCGTCAAAAGTTGCGACACCAGAGGCAAAAGGTGCAGCGAAATCGGCTGCCGGCGCTGAGCCACCAGAGCTGCAGCTGTTGCGCGACGCTGTGAACCGGAGCCCGGATGCCGTGGTAAATTCCGGCTTCGATGTTGATGGAAATCCAGTCAAGGTCAAGGCCGCAGATGCGCTGGCTGAGATTGAAGCGGAGTATCAAGTAGGGGTCAGGGAAGCGCAGTCTTACATGGCTGCGATTACATGTATGTTGAGGGGGTAGATATGGGCACCGGGGCGATAATTGTTGGTTATATAGTGACTGCGTTTGTTTGGTCTTTCTTTGCAGCCTTGTTTATATGGCTTGTGAGTAGCAGCAAGATAAAATTTGGTTGGTGGCTGCTATCTGCTTTTGTCGTGGCCATTCCTAATGGGCTCGCTATGCTTTTATTCCCAGCGTATGACCTTGCCCCCATCGATAGTCTTACTAGCGGTGTAAAAATATTTGTTGTACCCGTGCTTGGGGTATACGCCGTTTCTCGGATTTTCAAGAAAAAACCATTGCCTGACGAGGGCGTCCCTTCACGATAGTCGGGAAACCGACTAACCCAACCCCATAGGCTTGCCGCACCAACTTGGAGGCAAGCCCATGGCAATGCGCGCGAATTGCATCAAAGAAGTTGAGCAGGCAATTGGTCGGCCGCTCAATAAGGCAGAAGCCCAGGCTATCGAGGACAAAATCAGTTTTCACGTCCGAGACCTGGCCCGCACCGACCCCACCAAATTCAACACCATGACCGAACAGCAGCGACAGCTGTTTGCTGCTCAGGCGGCCATGGCTGACCATATTTCTGCCGTCGACAAAGCAGCCCAGCGCAAAGGGCAGAACCTCCTAGCCCAGACTCGCGAGTTAGCCAACCAGGAGCAGCGCGCCGCTGTGCTGGGTGGGAAACAGCCGTTTACTTCTGCACTGTTTGAGCGCCTGCGCCAGGTAGATAACCGGATAAAGGGCGAGCGTAACCGGGCGTTCAGCTCGATCATGGAGACCATCGACGCGGCAGCGCCAAAGTTCTTGGGCATGATCACCAACAAGGCCGCCGAACGTGATTTCGTGCATGAGGTTTTCGGGCGAAACACCGGCAACCAGTTAGCTGCAAAGGGGGCCAAAGTCTGGCGTGAGCAGATGGATGCGATTCGTGAACGCCAGAACGCCGCTGGTGCAAACATCGGCCGGCTTGATTACGGGTGGTTGCCGCAGCCACATAGCTTGGTGAAGGTACGCGCTGCATCCGCTGATGCCTGGTCATCTTTTGTGCTTAGCCGGCTAGATCGGAAGCGCTATCTGAACGAAGACGGCACGCAGATGAATGATTCTGCGGTGATCGACTTCCTACTGGCGGCACACGAAACCCTTAAAACAGACGGCCTGAACAAGATGACGCCGGGGGCGGTAGGAGGCGCGAGCAGGGCCGCAAAGCACGACGATGCCCATCGCCAAATCCACTTCAAGGATGGCGACGCTTATCTTGAATACATGCGCGATTTCGGCCCAACGTCGGTGTTTGAGGCGATGCAGGGCTCTGTCCACGCGCAGATCAAAGACACAGTGATGATCGAACAATTCGGCCCCAACTCAGCGCAGACCTACCGGCTATTAAAAGACACGGCCCAAGTGAAGGACGGAATTGGTGACAGCTTCTTTTCCGGTACCGAGTTCGGTGCAACGCCAGACATGGTGTGGAACGTACTGAACGGAAGTCTGGGGGTTCCGGTCAACGCCCGCTTTGCTGAGTTCAACCAGGGCATCCGAAACTTTATGGTCGCGGCAAAACTCCAGGCAACGCTGATCGCCTCGGTGATTGGCGACATTCAGTCGCTTGCGATCACCAGCGCCTACCACGGGTTACCCATTGGCAAAACACTGGTCAGCGCCATTAAGAGCGTATCGCCGGACTATCGGGCTGAGGCCTCACGTATGTCCCTCGGCCTGGATAGCATCACCTCCGACATGGTGACCTTTCACACGGACAATCTGTCGGCCGGCTGGACGTCGAAGCTCGCCAACGCAACCATGAAAGTCACCTTGCTGGAAGGGTGGACCACGGCCATGCGTCGTGGCTTTTCAGTCGAAATCATGTCTCGGTTAGCTGCTGACACTCGGGGGGCGTGGGGCTCTGATGCCAAGCTACAGGGCCGGCTCGAGCGGTACGGCATCAACCAAGACGACTGGGCGGTATGGCAGGCGGCGATGCCCGAAGACTGGCGCGGCCAGAAAATGCTAACCCCTGAGTCCATCGGCGCGCTTACAGGTTTCAGTGCCAGGCAGAAGAATGACGCCATAGGCAAGTTGTTGGGCTACATCCAAAACGAATCTGAGTTCACATCCCTCCAGCCTGGGCTGATGACTCGGGCAACGCTTCGTCAGGGCACACAGGCCGGTAGTCTGGGCGGGGAGTCCCTGCGCCACTTAACGCTGTTCAAGTCCTTCGGCGTGGCGATGTTTGAGCGCCACTGGAAGCGAGCGGCGCAGATCGAATCAACGGCCGGCAAGATTGCCTATTCCGCCTCCCTTTTCACCGGGCTATTGATGGCCGGAGCAATGACCAACCAGCTCATGGACATAATCAACGGGCGCGATCCGCGTGATATGAGCGATGGCAAGTTTTGGCTGCAGGCCATGCTTCGTGGCGGCGGCGTAGGGATTTTCGGCGACATTCTCAACACAGGTCTTGGCGGCGATAACCGTGGTGGACAGTCAAACCTGACCGGGCTGCTTGGCCCAGTGGTTGGCACGGCCGCCGATATCGGTCTTACCGCCGGCAGCGTCTTTAAAGAAGGCACCGAGCCCGCTGATATTGGGGCGAACATGCTGCGTATCGGCTACCAGAACACCCCATTCATTCGCAGCTGGTACACCAAGGCTGCTTTCGAACATGCCGTGTTCCATGACATGCAAGAACTCTTATCGCCAGGCTACCTGCGCCGCATGGAGCGCCGCGCGAAGAAGGAATTCAACCAGTCGTTCTGGTGGCAGCCCGGCGACGAGCTGCCAGACCGTGCACCAGACCTTGGCGCAGCAGTAGGAGAGTGACATGCGAGACGATCAGATCACCCGATTGCAGGCGCTCAGCGAACGACTGGGCGAGGTTGTTATCAACGAGGTCGACCCACACCAGTGGCCTGGCGCTGAGAAGACCCTTGCAGAGCTTACCCAGCAGGAGCGGGGCGACCGGTACTGGTGCAAGAAGAACGCCGCGGCGACCATGACCCTGCTGCTCAAGGTGGTAAACATTGCTGGCGTGCTCAACAGAACGAAGCCTGCTCCAGATGCTGGCAACGCCATAGACGAACTGGACGGCGAGTTGGCTGCGGCCGAGCGCGAGGCTCAAGCGATCATTGATCGCATGCAGAAAGGTAGTCATGCCCACTGAGCCGCCAAAGGTCTCGCTGCTCGTTTTCTTTCTGATATGGGCCAAGCGCATGCGGTGGCAAGTCCCGGACATTCACGTCCGGGCTTTGGTGTGGCTGGAACACAAGGAAGACCTGGCTGTATTGCGCTGCTTTCGTGGCTTCGGTAAATCAACGCTGCTGGCGATCTACAACGCCTGGCGCTACTACCGCGCCCCTACGTTTCGCATCCTGCACCAGTCCGAGTCTGACCCCACGGCCTACAAGACCAGCCGCGACACGCAGAACGTTATCCGCAATCACCCGCTTACCCGCCACCTGTTGCCGCCCAACCAGGGCACGGTCGAGCAGTGGTGGGTTGAGGGTGCCGCCGACTTTCGTAACGCCTCGATGTTCGCAAAGGGCATTCTGTCCAACGTGACTTCGGCCCGCGCCGACGAGTGCCAGAACGATGACGTTGAGGTGCCGCGCAACATCCAGACGCCCGAGGCACGCGAGAAGCTGCGGTACCGCCTGGGCGAGCAAACGCACATCCTGGTGCCGGGCGGTTCAACGCTTTACATCGGCACGCCTCACACCCATGACAGCCTGTACGACGAAATGGAGAGCATGGGCGCGGACTGCCTGACCATCCGCATGTTCGCCAAGGAACACCGCATCGAGTCGGCAACCCTCAACAGCTACAACGTGCCGTTCGTGCCTGACGTGGTGTTCTCTGGCATCGGTAAGCATGCGCGGGTGCTGGTGCTGGGCAAGGACTATCAGCTCACCAAAACGGGAATCGCCTTCTTTACGCCACCCGGCACGCTGGTTGACTGCTACGCCGGCAGCGCCTGGCCTGAACGGTTCGACCTGAAAGAGCTGGAGAAGCGCCGCAAGAAGACCCGCACCATCAACGAATGGGATAGCCAGTACCAGCTCCATTCCAAGCCCGTCACGGAGGTGCGCTTGGACCCTGCCCGCATTATCCCTTACGACCTGCAGCCGGTTATCCGTTCGGCAAACAATGCTGTCTCCATGTGGCTTGGCTCCACCCAGATCGTCGGCGCGGTGGCCTACTGGGATTGCTCGTTGGGCAAGATCAAATCCGACGCATCGGCCTTCACCCTGCTGCTGACCGACCAGCGCGGCCAGCTCTACTGGCATGTGTGCGAGGGCCTTACCGGAGAGCTCGCCGAGTTCGACCACAAGGACCGGATCATTGGTGGCCAGGTCATGCAGGTGCGCGAGCTGGTAATCAAATACAACATCCCCCGCGTGGTGGTGGAAACCAACGGCCCCGGCGGTTTCGTGCCGAACATCCTCAAGCAGGCGCTCAAAGGCACCGGCTGCGGGGTAGGGGAAGAGCACTCCAGCACCAACAAGCAGAAGCGCATCCTTGATGCCTTCGAGTCGCCCTTGTCGGCCCGTTTCCTGTGGGCGCACGTCGACGTGCTGCGCGGCCCGATGTGGGATCAGATGCGCGACTTTAACCCCGCCATCACCACCCAGGACGATGACTACATCGACAGCGGTGCCGGCGCGATCAGCCAAACACCTGTGCGCATTGGGCGAATAGTCGGGAAACCGACAGAACGTCAGCGCGAGGATTGGCGACCAGATGCGGGCGTGCATGAGGTGCAAGTCGATTACTAAGCCCGCCCACACCGGAGGCTTAGCATGTCAGTTCAAGCGGGACCAATTTTCAAACGATATGCCGCCAACGGGATAGCCGTTCTCTACGCCATTCCCTTCAAAGTGATGGATGCCGGCGACCTGCAGATCACGCTCAATGACGTGTTGGTTACATCAGGCTTCACCCTTGGCCCGCTTGGCGGTGACTCGACGTCATGCACCTTCGATGTTCCACCAGCTGGAGACCTTCTGTTCCAGCTGGTGCTGCCATTCCAGCGCCTGACTGACTACCAAACCAACGGCGATCTGCTGGCCGTCACCATCAACCGCGACCTTGATCGAATCTGGCTCGCGCTCAAGCAACTGATCGGCAGCAACGACCGGGCGCTGTCCACCGATATTTCAGAGCCTGAGGGTGTAGCACCGTTGCCGTTGAAGGCAGCGCGGGCGCTTAAGTTGCTGGCGTTCGACGTCGACAGCAACCCGATAGCTTCCAGCTTGACACTGGCTCAGCTCGAGGAACAGCCGGCCCTGGCTCTGGCCTCTGCCGAGGCATCTCAAATTGCCGCGGCTAACGCTGAGGCTGCGGCGCAGTCGGCTGCGGCGTCTGCTTCTTTTGCTGGAGATCCTTGGAACTTCCAACCGCTTGGCGTGCCAATCGCGATTTTCAACCATTTAACTGGCGTAACCGCACCGCCCGCTGATAGCGCCAACTACCGATACATCAAACTAACCGCCAGTGACAGTTACAACACTGGCGTGCTTACCGGTGAGTCTGTCAGTGGCTCCGCTCCTTTAGTGCTGGCCACTGCGGTGGTTAGCGATTTAGCCAGTCCGATGAATGGGCAGACGATTCGCCTCATCAATACAGAGCGACGGGTTTTGCGAGCTGGCTCAAGCGGCACTATCGAGGCTGACGCTTTACAAAACCTCACAGGCACTGCATCGCCTAGCGCCGGTAGCGGGTTAACCACTCCTTCAGACAACTCGACAGGTGTATTCGCTAAAGGTGCGGCTAAAGCCCTGTTTCCGAGTTTCGGGAACGCTAGCGGGTTTGACCTGACTTTTGACGCCTCTCGCGTTGCCAGGACCGCCGATGAAACTCGCCCCAAAAACATCGGTGCCACCTATTACATGAGGATTCGATAATGCCTTTTGCCGCAAACGGGCAGATCAGCCGCGACCGTATTCTGGGTGGCATTGAGATCACTGAGAGCCAGTATGCAGACGCCCTTGAAGGGATGCTCGCCGGCCATGTAGTCAGCATTGACAGTGGTTTCAGCGTTGGTCCTGAGCCGGAACCAGAACCGGAGCCAACTCCCGAGGCCAATCCGCCAAGCCTGCAAGACTACGACGCCGCCTTGATGGGCATGTACGACCGCGCCGCTCAATCCATGGGTTACCTGAACTGGCAGACCTGCGCTCTGCGCGCTCACCGCCCCGGTCCATTCGAGGCCGAAGGCACCGCGTTCTATGACTGGATGGAGGCCTGCAACGTGCAGGGCTACCAGATTCTGGCTGACGTTACCGGCGGTAAACGCACCCAGCCGACTATCGAGCAATTCCTTTCCGAAATGCCCGCTTTCGTGCGGCCGCAATGATCAATCACGCCAAGGAGCAAACACATGGCTGAACCAAGCAGCACAACGGCGATAGCCGTGTCGGCAGCCACCGGGGTGGGGCTGGCGGCAGTCCCCGGCGTTGACGTTGGGGCGATTGTCGGCGGTTTCGCGGGGGCTCTGTTCTTCGTCGTGTTCGCCAACGATCGATCTTTCAAGGCCAGTCTCGGCTACCTGGTTAGCAGCTGGATCTTCGGCTACTTCATGGCGGCCCAGTCGTCAGCGCGTGGGGTGCCAGTCATTCCGCCATTGGTGGCCCTAGGCAGCGCTGCGGTGTTCGTCATTGCCGCAACTGGGGCGCTTGAGTGGTTGAAGGGCGGCAAGGCTCCGTTCTGGTTCCGGTTCATCCCATGGCTTGGAGGTAAGAAAGATGGGTAACCTCGTCTCGATCCTCGCTGCAGTGGTCTGCATGGCCATCTGCGTTCGGCTGGTAGCGTTCCGTCGCGACGGGCAGCGCTATCGCTTTGGCGTTTCGGTGCTGGCCTACCTGCTGGCCATGGCAACCGGCTGCCAGTCGCTGGCATCGCTGCTCGGCATGTACCCCATCGAATCGCCGTTTGTGCTGGGCATCCTGGTGCTGCTGTGCGTCCTGGTGTATCGGGCTCGCGGGAATGTGGCCAGCATCGTTCGGCTTGAGTGGGCCTGGCCTGCCCATGAACGCCGGAGGTTGCCACGGTGAATCTTTCCGAGATCCGACAATCAGCGGTTGAGCCGGCATTGCGCCTGCTGCCTGCGCGCATGAATAGCCGGCAGGCCGTGTTAATGCTGCTGGCCATCCAGCTGCAGGAAGATCCACAGCAGAAGCGCCGGCAGTGGCCAACCGGGCCAGCACGCGGGCTGCTGCAGTTTGAGCAAGGCGGCGGGGTTGCTGGTGTGCTGCGGCATGTGGCCAGCCGCGAGCATGCCGTCAGGGTCTGCGACCTGCGCCAGGTGCAGCCTGTGGCCGAGCAGGTGTATGCCGCGCTCGAGCACGACGATGTGCTGGCCATGGCGTTTGGCCGGTTGCTGCTGTGGACTGACGCCTACCCGCTGCCAGCGATTGGTGAGGTCGAGAAAGCGCTTCAGCTCTATCTGCGCACCTGGCGGCCTGGCGCGTACAGCCGCGGCACTGATGCCCAGAAAGCCAGCTTGCGCAAAAAGTGGGGGCTCAACTACGCCAAAGCTATGGATGCAGTGGCATGAGCGCCTATCCATACTTCGACGGGGCTTGCGTGCTGCGCTACGACGCCGAGGCCAGTCGCATCCTGGGGGCCGACTACTGGCGGCACATGGAGTCGTACGACCTTCGGCTTAGTCAGCGGCAATGGGCGCACGTACCAGCAGGCACGTTGACCGATAAAGGATCGGTGCCTCGCGCGGCTTGGCCGGTGGTTCCGCGTGACGGTAAGTTCGAACAGGCGTATGGGCTGCATGACCAGCTGTGCGAATACCTGTCGCTGACCGTGGGCGGCAAGCCTTACCGGATTAGCCGGGAACGGGCCGATAGCCTGCTGTACGTGGCCATGGAAGTGCTGGGCGGTACTGAGCGTGAGATTGCCCCGGTGCGTGCTGCAGTTGAAGCGAATCGCCGCCTGCTGATGGTGAGCAAGCCGAGCAACACAGCGTTGAAGCGTGAACTTGAATCGAAGTGGGTAGGGTGATCATGCCCAGGACGGGCGGGGCGGGAAAATCTTAGGACGTTTTTAGGGCGAAGCAGAGTCCGTACCAGTCCGGCTCTGTACGGCTTAGAATATCTACCATCAGGAATAATGCGGCCTACAGCGTACAGGCGACCGGTATTGGTGGGTTCAAATCCCTATCTTCCCGCCATATAGATCGTCTAAGCCCCTGAAATTCCTAGAGTTTCGGGGGCTTTTCGTTTCCATGGTTTGGTGTTTGGGCAAAATTTGAACAAAAACACTTCGCCTCAGTCCGCTCTAAACCGTTTCTAGCCATCAAAATCCCATCATCTTTGAGACTGAGTGGGTCATGCTTTTTATGTCGCGCGGTATCCAGCGTCCATAGTGCTTCTTAACCATCGTTGTATCGGTATGCCCTAGCTGGCGGGCGACCCACTCCATGGGTACAAAACTAGATAATGAATCGCGAAGAAACGCGTTGACATAGGCAAATTCGCGTACATGGGGCTTGGTTAAGTCGCAGGGCGCAATTTTCCTGTAGGCGTATCTAAATCGGCAATAACCCGTACAAGCCAATCTCGGGATGCACTGCCCGAAGCTCTTCTATGCCATCCTGCAACGACATTGAAATTTAAGGAAGACATGTCTATGTCAATTACTTGGAAACCACCGGCAGCAGCAATGGCCGAGGGTATGAACGCCACCGTGTCATTCACGTGCATAAACGCTTGCAGCGATGTATAGCAGGGCAAAGTGGCAATCACGGTGCGGCGGACCTCCTTGGCACTAAGGAAATCATCTACTCGACTCCCCAGATTGCCTACGCCACTGGCGAAATCCACATGAGGATGGAAGGACACATCGGCAAGCGCCTTTATCTGCCGGGGTAGCGGCGAACCTTGCCGAGCGACGCAGCAGTAGTGGTCGCGTCTCAGTGTATTGCGTACCAGTCCCGGATCGACGTAGTCAGAAAAACCAATCACCAGGTCAGCCTCTCCTTGCGCCAGCGTCTTGGCATGCTGATTGGGGTTGAAGTCAATGACTTCAAGTTTTACCCCGGGTGCGCGTTCGCGTATGAGCAACGAAAGCGATGGGATGATAGACAGTTGTGCATATTCATTTGCGATGACTCTGAATACGTACTCACTTGTTGCGGGATCGAATGGGAATGAATTGAAGATGCCGTCGACCTCTTCAACTATTTTCTCGAATTTAGCCGCGAGCTCGTACGCATAGTCGGTTGGCTGTAGGCCTGCGCTCTGGCGCAGGAACAGCTCATTGGGAAACACTTCACGCATGCGCTTGAGGTAGTTGCTAACCGCCTGTTGTGATATCTCAAGCCGCTCGGCAACGCGAGAAACGTTTTTCTCGCGTACGAGATGCAGTAAAACCCGCATGTGCCTGATATCGATTTTCTCAATCATTTTGATTGTATCTCATACAAATCAATCGTGATTTTCATTGTATCAGTGCGCACCTAGAGTATCGCCTCCTTAAGACTTAACGAGGCATTGCCATGAAAACCGTAATCTTGATTGGTGCCCAAGGGCACATGGGCCAAGCCGCCATGACCGGCCTCAAGAACCACAACGTCATCACCGCTAGCCGCTCCGGCACAGGCTGCGACCACACGGTCGATATCACCTGTAAGGCGTCGATCAAGGCTCTGTTCGAAAAGGTGGGGCCGTTCGATGCCGTCGTTAATACAGTTGGCTACTGCGAATACGCTAGTTTCAGCGAAATGACCGATGAGCAGTGGGACACGACTATCCAAAGCAAGATGGTCGGCCAGATCAATCTGGTAAATGTGGGCCTGAACTACATCAACGATGGCGGCTCTTTCACGCTGATTTCGGGCATTCTCAATATCAAACCCATTCCGATGGCAATCGCGGACGCCACCACCAGCGGTGCCATCGACACCTTTGTACAGTGCGTAGCCCACGAGCTGCCACGTGGCATTAGGATCAACGTAGTAAACCCGACCGTTCTGGAAGAAGCCTGGAATGTATATGGTGAAATGATGCCTGGTTTCCAGCCTGTTCCCGGCGTACTGGTAGGCAAAGCCTTCGAGCGGTCCGTTGATGGGTTCATCACCGGCCAGGTTCTATTCGTAGATGCCTGACAGGGGAGACCACAAGGTGGCTGAAGACGATCACGTCTTTGGCCCGCCCTTACTGTTCAGTGTTTGTTAAGCAAAGATTCAGTGGGCGTTCAGCTAGGGGTAGGCAACATGGACCTCGAGTTAAGCAACACCGACTAACCACTGAGGACACACCATGAACCGCACTCTTAGCAAACTGGCCCTGGCGACTTCCCTGACCTTCGCTGCGGCTGCGGCCAATGCCGGCGACAACTTTGTTGGCCTGACCTGGGGGCAGACCGATAACAACATCCAGAAATCCAGTGCACTCAACAGCAACCTGAACAACCCCAAGCTCGATAAGGTGATCAACGATACCGGCACCTGGGGCGTGCGTGCCGGTCAGGTCAGCGATACAAACCGTTACTACATGACCTACGAAAATGTCTCGGACACCGATAGCGGCAACAAGCTGCGTCAGCAGAATCTGTTTGGTAGCTACGATGTGTTCCTGCCGATTGGCGACTACAACACCAAGCTGTTCGGCGGTGCAACCGCTGGCCTGGTCAAGCTGGAGCAGGAGAGCAAGGGCTTCAAGCGTGACAGCGATATCGGCTTTGCCCTCGGCCTGCAGGCTGGCATTCTTCAGGACATCAACCAGAATGCCTCGATTGAAGCTGGCTACCGCTACCTGCGCACCAATGCCAGCACGGAAATGGCACCACACGGTGCAGGCAAAGCTGGCTCGCTGGACCTGCACAGCAGCGGCCAGCTCTACCTGGGTGCCAACTACAAGTTCTAAGCAGGTAGGCCAAAAGGGCCGGGCATAATGCCCGGCCGCTTTATTGGAGGAATTTGCAGGATGAAACTGTTGGTCGTGGAAGATGAAGCGTTGCTGCGTCACCACCTCTATAGCCGGCTGGGTGAGCAGGGCCATGTGGTCGATGCCGTGGCCAATGCTGAAGAAGCGTTGTACCGCGCTGCCGAATACAACCATGATCTGGCGGTGATCGATCTCGGCCTGCCGGGCATGAGCGGGCTGGATTTGATTCGCCAGTTGCGCAGTCAGGACAAAAGTTTTCCCATTCTGATACTCACCGCCCGTGGCAACTGGCAGGACAAGGTCGAAGGCCTGGCCGCTGGGGCCGATGATTACGTGGTCAAACCCTTTCAGTTCGAAGAGTTGGAAGCGCGCCTGAACGCCTTGCTACGCCGCGCTTCGGGCTTTACTCAGGCCAGCATTGTCGCCGGCCCTCTGCAGCTCGACCTCAACCGCAAGCAGGCGCTGCTTGATGGCGGAGCCCTGCAACTGACGGCCTACGAGTACCGCATCCTTGAATACCTGATGCGTCACCAGCAGCAGGTGGTGGCCAAGGAGCGGCTGATCGAGCAGCTCTACCCGGATGACGAGGAGCGCGACCCTAACGTCATCGAAGTGCTGGTCGGCCGCTTGCGCCGCAAGCTTGAAGGTCAGCTGGATTTCAAACCCATCCAAACCGTACGCGGTCAAGGCTACCTGTTCACCGAGCGCTGCCGATGAGTGAGGCCGAGCTGAGCGAGTCGTTCACTGGCCGTCGCGGCGAATCCCTGCGTCTACGCCTGATGCTTGGTACAGCGGTGCTTGCCGTGCTGTTTATGCTGGCGCTGTTGCCGGCCTTGCGTGGCGCTTTTGTCATCGCCCTGGAGCAGTCCATCGAAAAACGTCTGGCTTCGGATGCCGCCGGCCTGGTTTCTGCCGCGCGTACCGAGCAGGGTCGATTGAACATGCCGGACAAACTGCCGGCTGAAGAATTCGACAGCCTGGAAGCCAAGCTGCTGGGTTTTATCTACGACCGCCAGGGCAAACTGGTCTGGCAGTCACGCTCCTCGCTGGATGAAAGTGTCAGCTACCGCCCGCGCTATGACGGCCGTGGCCACGAGTTTGTACGCATTCACGATGCTGAGGGTCGCGAGTTCTTCGTTTATGACGTGGAAATCGACCTGCTGCGCGAACAGCGCGCGGCCTTCAGCGTGGTCACCATGCAGCCGGCCAGTGATTATCAGACCATGTACGACGGCTTTATGGGCCAGCTCTACCTCTGGCTCGGTGGTGCGCTGCTGGTGTTGCTTGGGCTGCTGTGGTTCGGCCTGACCTGGGGCTTTCGCAGCCTGCGCGGGCTTAGTGCCGAGTTGGATCAGGTGGAGGCGGGCACCCGCGCCGGCCTGAGTGAAGAGCACCCGCGAGAGTTACTGCGCCTGACGGGCTCGCTCAACCGCCTGCTGGAGAGCGAACGTCAGCAGCGCGAACGTTACCGGCATTCCCTGGACGACCTGGCGCACAGCCTGAAAACCCCCTTGGCAGTGCTGCAAAGCGTGGCTGAAGTGATCGACAAGCAGGCGCAGAACCGCGAGCAATCGCAGGTGCTGCAGCAGCAGATCGAGCGCATGAGCCAGCAGATCGGCTATCAACTGCAGCGTGCTAGCCTGCGCAAAAGCGGCTTGATCCGCCACAGCACACACCTGGGGCCGTTACTCGATACGCTCTGCGGCGCACTGGACAAGGTCTACCGCGACAAACAGGTGCAGGTGCTGCGCGATTTTGCCAGCGAACAGCACCTGCCAATGGAACGCGGCGCGTTGCTGGAGTTACTCGGCAACCTGCTGGAAAACGCCTACCGCCTATGTCTTGGCCAGGTGCGTGTGAGCGTGCGTCAGCAGGGCTGCATGCTCGAGCTGTGTGTGGACGACGACGGCCCTGGCGTGCCGGCTGATCAGCGCGAACGCATCCTGCGCCGTGGCGAGCGGCTGGATACTCAGCATCCGGGGCAGGGTATCGGTACCGCAGTGATCAAGGACATCATCGAAAGCTACGACGGTGAGTTACGACTGGGCGACGCATCCTTGGGCGGAGCGAGTTTTTGTGTGCGGCTGCACCTGTAAAATTGCCTCGCAGCGGGTGGCCGTGGGTTGTGCTCACCGCCACATGCTCTCATTACTGTTTACAGACATGGCGAATGGCGCTGGCCAGCTGATCCAGGCGCTCGGCGTCCAACCCGGCCATATTCGCCCGACCTGAGCTGACCATGTACACGCTGAACTCATCGCGCAGACGTTGCACTTGGCTTGGGCTCAGGCCGGTATAGGAGAACATGCCGCGCTGCACTGCGATATGCGCAAAGCGCTCACTCAGGCCATACGGTTGCAAGGCCTCCACCAGGCCGGCGCGCAGGCTGGCGACGCGCTGGCGCATGGTGTCGAGTTCGCTGACCCACAGGCTGTGCAGCTCGCTGTCAGCCAGGATGCTGGCAACCACTGCCGCGCCGTGGGCGGGTGGGGTGGACCAGAGATTGCGCGCGATAGAGGCCAGCTGGCTGCGCACATCCTGCAGCTTTGTTGCAGTCGCGGCGCAGACGATCAGCGCGCCAGTGCGCTCGCGGTACAGGCCGAAGTTCTTCGAACAGGAACTGGTGATCAGCAGTTCGGGCAACTCGGCGGCAAACAGGCGCACGGCAAAGGCGTCCTGCTCCAGGCCGTCGCCAAAACCCTGATAGGCAAAGTCGATCAACGGCAGCAATTCACGGGCTTTGACCACCTCCAGTACGCGCTTCCAGTCACGCGGGGTGAGGTCGAAGCCGGTGGGGTTGTGGCAGCAGGCGTGCAGCAGCACCACATCGCCTTTGGGCACGTGGGCGAGGGCGGCGATCATCGCCTCGACATTCAGCTGGTTGTCCGCGCCAACGTAAGGGTAATGACCAACGCGCAGACCAGCAGCGGCAAAGATGCTTTCGTGGATTGGCCAGGTCGGGTCACTCAGCCAGACGCCACGGCCCGGCAGGCAGTGGGCGATAAAGTCCGCACACAGGCGCAGCGCCCCGGTGCCGCCAGGGGTCTGGGTGGCACCCGCACGTTCAGCCAACAGTGGGCTGTCGGCGCCCAATACCAGTTGGCTGAGCAGCCTGCCGAACAGTGGGTCGCCATGGCCGCCGATATAGCTCTTGGTGGTTTCGCTTTCCACCAGCCGCTGTTCGGCCAGCTTGACCGCGCGTGGAATCGGCGTCAGGCCTTGAGCGTCCTTATAGACGCCCACGCCGAGGTCGAGTTTGGCTGGGTTACGGTCAGCGCGGTAGGCGTCCATCAGGCCGAGAATCGGATCGCCCGGCACGCGCACAATGCTGTGGAAATGGCTCACTTGCGGCCCTCGGCACCTGCAGCCAACACATCGGTGCGTGCGGCCATGATGAAGTCGTTGCGGTGCAGACCGCGCATTTCATGGCTCCACCAAGTCACGGTGACCTTGCCCCATTCGGTGAGCAGTGCTGGATGGTGGCCAACTTCCTCGGCGATGGCGCCGACTGCGTTGGTAAAAGCCAGGGCGTGGCGGAAGTTCTTGAACAGGTAAACCCGCTCCAGTTCCATATGGTCGTCACGCACTTCGATATTCCAGTCCGGGATTTCGCGGATCAGTTCGGCCAGCTCCTCATCGCTGACTTTCGGCGCATCGGCGCGGCAGGCTTCGCATTGTGCTTGGGCAAGGGACATGGGGATTCTCCTAGATATGAGATTTTGTAGGGTCGACATGCGCGGCTTGTCCACCGTCTGTTGGAGTGCCGGGACATCCTAGCGGCATGTCCACCTTACGCGGCTTTCGGCGGAAACTTCGGCGCATGCAAGCCTAGACGCATGGCTTGCTGCACCATGGCCATGATGTCTTCATGGGCCAGTTCAAACAGGCGCTTGAGCTCGGGCAGGACAAAATACAGCGGCTGCAGGATGTCGATGCGGTAGGGTGTGCGCATCGCCTCAATCGGGTCGAAGGCCAAACGCTGTGGCGTATCGGACAAGCAGTAGAGGGTTTCTTTCGGCGAGGAGAGAATGCCGCCGCCGTAGATGCGTTGGCCCTGGCTGGTGTCGAGCAGGCCGAACTCGATGGTCAGCCAGTACAGCCGCGCCAGGTATACGCGTTCTTCCTTGCTGGCGGCCAGGCCGAGCTTGCCGTAGGTGTGGGTGAATTCGGCGAACCAGGGGTTGGTCAGCAGCGGGCAGTGACCAAAGATCTCGTGGAAGATATCCGGCTCCTGCAGGTAGTCCAGCTCCTCGGGTGTGCGGATAAAAGTCGCTACCGGGAATTGCTTGCTGGCCAGCAGTTCGAAGAAGGTCTGAAACGGAATCAGTGCCGGCACCCGCGCCACGCGCCAGCCGGTGCTGGCTTGCAGCACGTGGTTGATCTCGCCGAGCTGCGGAATGCGCTCATGGGGCAGGCCGAGCTGCTCGATTCCGTCCAGGTATTCCTGGCAGGCGCGACCTTCGATCACCTTGAGCTGGCGGGTGATCAGGGTATTCCACACCTGATGCTCGGCCTCCGGGTAATCGATAAAGCCACTGTCATCCGGTTCGCGCGCCTGGTACTGCGTGCTTTTCATCGCGGCCTCCTGCTGGGGCTTTGTTGTTTTATTGGATTCAGGAATACGCCAGCTCGTGCGGTTATGCAGCCCAGGTCTGGGTCTGATGCAGGAGGAAAGGGCTGTTATTTCGTAAAGAAATGGTTACGTGGTCGGCTGTGTGGCGAACTGTCGTCTTGCTGCTGCGCTAATCTGTCACATATTCTTGACGAATAATCCGTCGCCTTCATCGATTGTTCGCCGTTGGCGGCCATAACAAGACCCATAAGAGCCCTGCCATGCGTATCAAAGTCCACTGCCAGAACCGAATTGGCATCCTGCGCGACATCCTCAACCTGTTGGTCGAATACGGCATCAACGTCGCCCGTGGCGAAGTCGGTGGCGAGCAGGGCAATGCTATCTATCTGCACTGTCCGAACCTGATCAACCTGCAGTTCCAGTCACTACGGCCGAAGTTCGAGGCGATTTCCGGGGTATTCGGCGTTAAGCGCGTCGGCCTGATGCCCAGCGAGCGCCGTCATCTGGAACTGAATGCGCTGCTTGGCGCGCTGGATTTCCCGGTGTTGTCGATCGACATGGGCGGCTCAATCGTCGCGGCCAACCGCAGCGCCGCTCAGCTCTTGGGCGTGCGGGTGGATGAAGTGCCGGGTATTCCGTTGTCGCGTTATGCCGAGGACTTCGACCTGCCGGAGTTGGTGCGTGCCAACAAGTCGCGGATCAATGGCCTGCGGGTGAAAGTGAAGGGCGATGTGTTTCTCGCCGATATCGCGCCACTGCAAACCGAGCATGACGAAAGCGATGCCATGGCCGGCGCGGTGTTGACCTTGCATCGCGCTGACCGTGTGGGTGAGCGCATCTACAACGTGCGCAAGCAGGAGCTGCGCGGTTTCGATTCGATTTTTCAGAGTTCCAAGGTGATGGCTGCTGTGGTGCGCGAAGCGCGGCGCATGGCCCCGCTGGATGCGCCGTTGCTGATCGAGGGCGAAACCGGCACCGGCAAGGAGTTGCTGGCGCGTGCCTGTCACCTGGCCAGTCCGCGTGGACAATCGCCGTTTATGGCGCTGAACTGCGCCGGCTTGCCGGAATCCATGGCCGAGACTGAGCTGTTCGGCTACGGCCCGGGTGCCTTTGAAGGCGCGCGGCCGGAAGGCAAGCTGGGCCTGTTGGAATTGACCGCCGGTGGCACGTTGTTTCTCGATGGCGTCGGCGAGATGAGCCCGCGCCTGCAGGCCAAGCTGCTGCGTTTTCTCCAAGACGGCTGCTTCCGTCGGGTCGGCAGTGACGAGGAGGTGTACCTGGATGTGCGGGTGATCTGCGCCACTCAGGTGGATCTGTCCGAACTCTGTGCCAAGGGCGAGTTCCGCCAGGATCTGTATCACCGCCTCAACGTACTCAGCCTGCACATTCCACCGCTGCGCGAATGCCTGGATGGCCTGCCGCCGCTGGTGGAGCACTTTCTTGACCAGGCCAGCCGACAGATCGGTTGCCCGCTGCCCAAACTGGCCCCGCAGGTGCTGGACAAGCTCAGCCACTACCACTGGCCGGGCAACGTGCGCCAACTGGAGAACGTCCTGTTTCAGGCGGTTTCGCTGTGCGACGGCGGGGTCGTCAAGGGCGAACATATTCGTCTGCCCGACTACGGCGCGCCGCAGCCGCTGGGCGAGTTTTCCGTGGAAGGTGATCTGGATGAAATTCTTGGACGCTTCGAGAAAGCCGTGCTGGAGCGCCTGTTCCATGACCACCCGAGCAGTCGTCAACTGGGCAAACGCCTCGGCGTTTCGCACACCACCATCGCCAACAAGCTGCGTCAGCATGGGTTGGGGAAGGAATAGGGTTCTGGCCTCGAAGACAATAGGGTTTAGCGCTAGAGTGTGCTGAGACCGCTTACGCAGCGGTGCCGCCGCAAGGATTGCCATGCTGAACATAAATCGCAGTGATGCCCAGCAACGCGCCGATGAGATCGGCGTATTCAACCGTGAACTGGCGCGCCTCGAGGCCGAACAGGTTCTGAGCCTGAATGACAGTCAGCGTGCCAAGCTGCATGACTACCAGCAGCAGTTGCTCAATCGCTACCTGGCCGCCTTTGATATCGACCACGACACCCAGGCCCGGCAATTGTCGCTGGGGATGCGTATTGCCTCGTTCCTGGGGGCGCTGGCGTTGGCGGCCAGTGTATTTTTCCTGTTTTATCAATTCTGGGGGCTGTTCGGCACTCAGAGCCAAGTGGCGATTCTGCTGACAGCGAGCATCGCTTCGTTTGGTTTGACGCTATGGGTGCAACGCCTCGATAGTTCGGGCTACTTCAGCAAGCTGGCGGCGTTGGTGGCCTTTACCTGCTTTGTGCTGAACATCGTCATGCTCGGGCAGATATTCAATATCACGCCATCGGATAACGCCTTACTGCCTTGGGCGCTTTATGGGTTGCTGCTGGCCTATGCCTGCGGTGCGCGGCTGCTGCTGGCGGCCGGTCTCAGCTGTTTGCTGGCCTTTGCCGCAGCGCGGATCGCTAGTTGGGGCGGCATCTTCTGGCTGGGATTTGCCCAGCGTCCGGAGAACTTCATTCCGGCTGCGCTGCTGATCTTCGCGTTGCCGCTGCTGATTGATCAACGCCGCTTCGATGGCTTTGCCGTGATCTACCGGGTGTTTGGCCTACTTGGGGTGTTTCTGCCTGTACTGGTGCTGGCTTACTGGGGCGCGGCCAGTTACCTGGATTGGCCGGTGGAGGTGATCGAGACGGCTTACCAGTCGGCTGGCTTTATCCTGGCTGCGCTGGTGATCTGGCTGGGCGTGCGCCGCGGCTGGACGGATGTGGTCAATACTGGTCTGAGCTTCTTTGTGATCTTCCTCTACACCAAGCTGTTCGACTGGTGGTGGGACAGCATGCCCAAGTACCTGTTCTTCCTGGTACTGGGCTTGAGTGCAGTGCTGATTCTCTTGCTACTGCGGCGCTTGCGCAGCCGCCATGGGCTGCTGGGAGGTGGGCAATGAGCCATCTACGTTACCTGGTTGCCGGCCTAGCGCTGATCGGCCTGGTCAATGCAGTCGCGTTGCTGGGCGCGGCCTGGAATCGCGAGGAACCGGCGGAAAGCAGCCTGCAGCTGAGCGAGCGCGAGCTGGGCAACACCTACGCCTATTGGCGCAAGGACAACAGCAGCCTGACGCTGCGCCTGGATTACCGCTGGCCCAGCCGCGACAGCGAGCATGACTACTTGTCGATCAGCGCCGAGAAAATGGCCGAGCTGGGGTTTGCCTTGCCTGGTGAGTTGAACGATGAGAGCGTGCGCCGCTACCGTCGGCAGCTGGATCGCGATGCATTACTGGTGCTGGAGTTGGATGGGCCGGCCTATCAGCGTGAGGTGGCCCTGGCCCAGGCGGCCTATGCCGAGGCGCTGCGCCTGGCCAAGTCCGTACCGGACAGCCAGGAGCTGCGCGAGGCGGCTGACTATGCCGGCAAGGCACTTGAGCAAGAGCAGCAGCGCGCCAGTCGCTTGCTGGTGGTGGATGTCGGGCTCGATCAGCAGGTGCTGCGGGCGCGTTACCCGGACCGTCAGCGCTATGCCATCGTGCGCGCGATTGTTGAGGCGCAGGCCAGCAGCGTGGTCACGCAATGGACCGGTGAGGGCGATGACCCGCGTCCGCAAGCGCAGCGCTGGGTCTGGCAGTTCGGCGGTTCGGCCGACACGCCTGGTCTGCAAAGCCTCAATCTGCCGCGGCGCTGGCATGCGACTTTCGCCAACCTGAAGGAATACGACGTGCAAACGGAAGCGGGGCATGCCAAGCGCTTTAGCGCCGAACTAGCCTTTGGCCGGCGTCTGGAACCCTGGTTTGTCGAGTTGGCGGCCCGTTAGTTGTTCCCTACGACCAAGGTGCAATGGCTCGGTGTGCGCGTGCAGAGGAGACTGAGGCGATCCATTCCTGAATGGCTTGGGTGCAAGCGCTTCTCCATTCCTCCCCCGGAATGATGTGTGTGGCGACCTCTCAGGTCGCCTTTTTGCCTGCTAAAACCCCTAACACGATCGCCGTAGAGCGTTAAGACCATGGTCGAATGGCCCTCTGGTAGAGCGCGGGCTACAAAATGGCACATAGAACAACAACTACCCACTGAGGTGTTTCAGATGAGTGCTGCGTCCTTGTATCCCGTGCGCCCGGAGGTGGCTGCCCAGTCGCTGACGGATGAGGCGACCTATAAAGCCATGTACCAGCAATCGGTGATCAATCCTGATGGGTTCTGGCGAGAGCAGGCCAAGCGTATCGACTGGATCAAGCCGTTCACCAAGGTCAAACAGACGTCCTTCGACGATCATCACGTTGATATCAAGTGGTTCGCCGATGGCACCCTGAACGTTTCCTACAACTGCCTGGACCGCCACCTGGAAACTCGTGGTGACCAGGTGGCGATCATCTGGGAAGGCGATGACCCGTCCGAACATCAGGAAATCACCTACCGCCAGTTGCATGAGCAAGTGTGCAAGTTCGCCAATGCCCTGCGCGGTCAGGATGTTCATCGCGGCGATGTCGTAACCATTTATATGCCGATGATCCCGCAGGCCGTGGTGGCGATGCTGGCCTGTACCCGCATTGGCGCGATCCACTCGGTGGTGTTTGGCGGTTTCTCCCCGGAGGCATTGGCAGGCCGCATCATCGACTGCCAGTCCAAAGTGGTGATCACGGCAGACGAAGGTTTGCGTGGCGGTAAGAAAACCCCGCTCAAAGCCAACGTTGATGACGCGCTGACCAACCCGGAAACCAGCAGCGTGCAGAAAGTAATTGTCTGCAAGCGCACCGCCAGCCCGATCAAGTGGAACCAGCATCGCGACATCTGGTACGAAGACCTGATGGCCGTGGCCTCAAGCCACTGCGCACCGAAAGAAATGGGCGCTGAAGAAGCCCTGTTTATCCTCTACACCTCCGGCTCCACCGGTAAACCGAAAGGTGTGCAGCACACCACTGGCGGCTATTTGGTGTATGCCGCGCTGACCCATGAGCGGGTGTTCGACTACAAACCCGGTGACGTCTACTGGTGCACCGCCGACGTGGGCTGGGTCACCGGTCACAGCTATATCGTCTACGGCCCGCTGGCCAACGGTGCGACCACGCTGCTGTTCGAAGGTATTCCGAATTACCCGGACATTACTCGCGTGTCGAAGATCATCGACAAGCACAAGGTCAATATCCTCTACACCGCCCCCACGGCGATCCGCGCCATGATGGCTCAGGGCCAGGAGGCGGTAGCCGGTGCTGACGGTTCCAGCCTGCGCTTGCTCGGTTCGGTCGGTGAGCCGATCAACCCGGAAGCCTGGAACTGGTATTACAAAACCGTCGGTAAAGAGCGTTGCCCGATTGTCGATACCTGGTGGCAAACCGAAACAGGCGGCATTCTGATTAGCCCGCTGCCCGGTGCCACCGCGCTCAAGCCGGGCTCGGCAACCCGTCCATTCTTTGGCGTTCAGCCGGCACTTGTCGATAACCTGGGCAACCTGATCGATGGCGCGGCTGAAGGTAATCTGGTGATCATCGATTCCTGGCCGGGCCAGGCGCGCACCTTGTACGGTGACCACGACCGCTTTGTCGATACCTACTTCAAGACCTTCAAAGGCATGTACTTCACCGGTGACGGTGCGCGCCGCGACGAAGACGGTTACTACTGGATCACTGGTCGCGTTGATGATGTGCTCAACGTATCTGGCCACCGCATGGGCACCGCCGAAATTGAGAGTGCCATGGTCGCCCACCCGAAAGTCGCCGAGGCGGCTGTGGTCGGTGTGCCGCACGATATCAAAGGGCAGGGTATCTATGTTTACGTCACCTTGAATGGTGGAGAAGAACCTTCCGAACAATTGCGCTTAGAGTTGAAAAACTGGGTGCGCAAGGAAATCGGGCCGATTGCCTCGCCGGACGTGATTCAGTGGGCCCCTGGCCTGCCGAAAACCCGCTCGGGCAAGATCATGCGCCGCATCCTGCGCAAGATCGCCACCGCCGAATACGATGCACTCGGCGACATCTCCACGCTGGCCGATCCTGGCGTGGTGCAGCACCTTATCGACACTCACCGCGAGATGCAGGCGGCCTGAGCCCGCTCAGCTGTCTGTAAACAACGCCCTGTTTCGGCCACAAGCCGGGCAGGGCGTTGTGCGTTGTGCGCTGTTACCGATTTTCATCTGGGTAGTTGGCTGTCACCTGGGTGTAACGGTGCGCACTTTTATGGGGTGTGCGGGAACATTTTGCGCCAAAATAGTGCGGTGATTTATGTGGGCTGGAAAATAGAATCGTCGAGCAAACCGCTAAATCAGTGGGTTTGCAGATTTTGGGCGCGCTAATTGCTTTATTAACGGGTTATCTGTCTTTTCTGTCTCTGCATGTTTTTCAGGGGCTGTCAATATCCTCGCTATACCCGTCCGGGTCTTTTGTAATTACTTGTCGCATTGAAGAAATATCGACTTTCGAGCTGTCGCTAGAATGCCGCTCACCCGGCTAGGGCCGTCCAGCGGATGCGCAGCGCGCAGGTTGGCGGTGACTCACTACAATTCATGCAAGGCCGGATGCACCCTCACAATCTCTGCCAACCGATGCCATTCCCATTCGAAGGAGTCACAAAATGAAGAAGATTGCACTTCTCGGCGCACTGGCGCTGTCCATGCTGTCGCCGCTGGCCATGGCTGAAGAGGCCAAGCCTCTGCGCATCGGTATCGAAGCCGCGTACCCACCGTTTGCCTTCAAAACACCTGAAGGCGCCATCAGCGGTTTCGACTACGACATCGGCGTCGCCCTGTGCGAAGAGATGAAAGTGGAATGTAAGTGGATCGAGCAGGAATTCGACGGCCTGATCCCGGCCCTGAAGGTACGCAAGTTTGACGCCGTACTGTCGTCGATGAGCATCACCGAAGATCGCCTGAAATCAGTTGATTTCAGCGGCAAGTACTACCAGACCCCGGGCAAGTTGGCGATGAAGGCCGGCACCGTGATCAACGACCCGTTGGTGGATCTGAAAGGCAAAAAAGTCGGCGTACAGCGCGCCTCCACCTACGACCGTTACGCCACCGATATCTTTGCCCCTGCCGGTATCGAGATCGTACGTTACAGCTCGCAGAACGAAGCCTTCCTCGACCTGGCTTCCGGTCGTCTGGACGCCACCTTTGCGGATGTCGTGAATATCGACGATGGCTTTATCAAGACTGACGCCGGTAAAGGCTTCGCCCTGGTCGGCCCGGACTTCAGCGACGAGAAATATATCGGCATGGGCGCCGGTATTGCCGTGCGTAAAGGTGACAAGGCCCTGGCTGACAAGATCAGTGCTGCCATTGTGGCAATCCGTGCCAACGGCAAGTACAAGGAAGTTCAGGACAAGTACTTCAACTTCAACGTCTACGGCGAGTGATTGAGTTCGCTTAATCGCTTGCACTGAAAGTGGCGCAAACTGGCTTCAACCTCATGTTTGCGCCACTTTTTTGTGACCACCCATCATGCTGTCGTGGAGCGACGTGACATTGCTCCCGGTACTATTTTTGTTGTACTCCCAGGCGCCATGTGGCGTTTGCATGAGGTAAGCAGAGCATGCTCAACGGCTACGGCTCGACCATTCTGGAGGGTGCTTGGCTCACCCTGATTCTGGCGCTGACCTCGATGGCCGTGGCCATCGTATTGGGTCTGGTGGGTGCGGCGTTTCGCCTGTCACCAATCAAGTGGCTGGCGCTGCTGGGTGAAACCTACGCCACGGTGATCCGCGGGATTCCCGACCTGGTGTTGATTCTGCTGATTTTCTACGGTGGCCAGGACATGGTGAACCGTATCGCACCGCTGCTCGGCTATGACGACTACATCGATATCAACCCCTTTATTGCCGGCGTGTTCACCATGGGCTTTATCTTTGGTGCTTACCTGTCGGAGACCTTCCGCGGCGCCTTTATGGCCATCCCCAAAGGGCAAGCTGAAGCAGGCGCGGCGTATGGCATGAATGGCATGCAGGTGTTCTTCCGCATCCTGGTGCCACAGATGATTCGCTTCGCCATTCCCGGTTTTACCAACAACTGGTTGGTGTTGACCAAGGCCACCGCGCTGATTTCCGTGGTTGGTCTGCAGGACATGATGTTCAAGGCAAAAAGCGCGGCTGATGCCACCCGCGAGCCATTCACCTTCTACTTGGCTGTTGCGGCTTTGTACCTGGTGCTGACCAGCGTGTCATTGCTGGCCTTGCGTTACCTGGAAAAACGTTACTCGGTCGGCATCAAAGCCGCTGATCTGTAAGCGGGGAGCGCAGCGATGATTTTTGACTACACCGTAATCTGGGAAAACCTGCCGCTGTACATCAGCGGGGTAGGCGTTACCCTTAAAATTTTGCTGATCTCCCTGGCGTGCGGCCTGGCTCTTGCCATCCCCCTGGGCTTGATGCGCGTCTCCAAGTCGGCGCTGGTGAACTTTCCGGCTTGGCTCTACACCTACGTGATTCGCGGCACGCCGATGCTGGTGCAGCTGTTTCTCATCTATTACGGTCTTGCCCAGTTCGAGGCGGTGCGTGAGAGTGCGCTGTGGCCGTATTTCTCCAGTGCCACTTTCTGTGCCTGCCTGGCGTTTGCCATCAACACCAGCGCCTACAGCGCGGAGATTCTCGCCGGCAGCCTCAAGGCCACACCGCATGGTGAGATCGAGGCCGCCAAGGCCATGGGCATGTCGCGCTTCAAGCTGTACCGCCGAATCCTGCTGCCGTCGGCGCTGCGCCGCGCACTGCCGCAGTACAGCAACGAAGTAATCATGATGCTACACACCACCTCGCTGGCCTCGATCGTCACCCTGATCGACATCACCGGCGCAGCACGCACTGTCAGTTCGCAGTACTACCTGCCGTTCGAGGCATTTATCACGGCCGGCCTGTTCTACCTGTGCCTGACCTTTATCCTCGTACGCCTGTTCAAGCTGGCCGAACGCCGCTGGTTGGCCTACCTGGCCCCGCGCAAGGCCTGAGGAACAGAGCATGCAGCGTATTGATCATCCACTGCCCTGGGGCTGCCCCGGAACCGAACGCCGCTTGAGTGTGTTTCGTTTCGGCCATGGCCCATGCAAGGCCTATATCCAGGCCTCGCTGCATGCCGATGAGCTGCCTGGAATGCGCGTGGCAGTAGAGCTCAAGCGCCGCCTGCGTGAGCTGGAAGCCCAGGGGCGGTTGACCGGGGTGATCGAACTGGTGCCAGTGGCCAACCCGATTGGTCTGGGGCAGATGTTTCAGGCCAGCCATCAGGGGCGTTTTGAGCTGGGCAGCGGGAAAAACTTCAACCGTGATTTCCCTGACCTGGCTGCCGCCATTGCACCGGCGTTGTACGGTTGCCTGGGTCAGGACGGACCGAGCAATGTGCGGCTGATTCGCGCTGCCATGCAAGCGGCGTTGGAAGCCTTGCCACCCGCCGGCTCGGAGCTGCAAGGCTTGCAGCGCCTGTTGCTGAAGCATGCCTGCGATGCCGATGTGGTGCTCGACCTGCACTGTGATTTTGACGCCGCAGTGCATCTCTACTTGCTGCCGCAACAGTGGCCACAGCTGCGCACCCTGGCTGCTCGCCTGCAGGCCGGTGCGGCGCTGACCGTCGAGGACTCCGGCGGTAATTCCTTTGATGAGGCCTGCGCCTTGCCCTGGGTTCAGCTGGCGCAGGATTTTCCTCAGGCGGCTGTACCTCCGGCATGCCTGGCGGTAACAGTCGAGCTGGGTGGCATGGCCGATACCGGTAAGCTCGAGGCCGAGGCCCGTGCCGAAAGCATTCTGGCGTTCCTTGCCGAGCAAGGCCTGATTGCCGGTGACTGGTCGCCAGCACCCGATCAATGTTGCGAAGCCACGCCGTTTGCTGGGGCGCAATACGCTTATGCCCCGCATGCCGGTGTGGTGAGCTTTCTGCAGCCGGTGGGCGCGCGGGTTTTGGCCGGTGACCCCCTATTTGAAGTGATCGATCCGCTGGACGATCGCCACACGACTGTCTGCGCCGCCACAGACGGTGTGCTCTATGCGCGCGAGCGGTTGCGCTTTGCCCAACCCGGTTTGTGGTTGGCCAAAGTGGCCGGTCGTACCCCTATTCGCCAGGGTCGCTTGCTCAGCGACTGATTCAAGAGAGTGGAAACCATGTACAAACTTGAAGTTCAGGATCTGCACAAGCGCTACGGCAGCCACGAAGTATTGAAAGGCGTGTCTCTGGCGGCCAAAGCCGGCGATGTGATCAGCATCATCGGCTCCAGCGGCTCGGGCAAGAGTACCTTCCTGCGGTGTATCAACCTGCTGGAACAACCGTACGGTGGCAAGATTCTGCTCAACAATGAAGAGCTGAAACTGGTGGCCAACAAGGAGGGTGGTCTGAAAGCGGCCGATCCCAAACAGTTGCAGCGCATGCGCTCGCGCCTGTCCATGGTGTTCCAGCACTTCAACCTGTGGTCGCACATGAGCGCCCTGGAAAACGTCATGGAAGCCCCGGTGCACGTGCTCGGCATGAGCAAGAAGGAAGCCCTGGAAAAGGCCGAGCACTACCTGAACAAGGTTGGCGTGGCCCATCGTAAAGATGCCTACCCGGCGCACATGAGCGGCGGCGAGCAGCAGCGTGTAGCGATTGCTCGCGCCCTGGCCATGGAGCCTGAGGTGATGCTGTTCGACGAGCCGACCTCGGCGCTGGACCCTGAGCTGGTCGGTGAAGTGCTGAAAGTCATGCAGGACCTGGCGCAGGAAGGCCGCACCATGGTGGTGGTGACCCACGAAATGGGCTTTGCCCGTGAAGTCTCCAATCAGTTGGTGTTCCTCCACAAAGGTGTGGTGGAAGAGCGGGGTTGCCCGAAAGAAGTGCTGGTCAATCCGCAATCCGAACGTCTGCAGCAGTTCCTCTCTGGCAGTCTCAAATAACCCGCGGCAACATCCGCACGCACCCACGTTATGCCCATAATCGCCAACAGAGCCTAAACTGCCCCCCATGAATGCCCACCGAATTGGCTTCCTGCTTTGGCCCAACACCAAGCCCCTGACCCTGGCCTTGGCAGAAGAAGCGCTGCGCGTTGCCCAGCGCGTCCACCCCGAGGTGGTCTATGAGCTGGTGTTTCTGCAGGCTGAGGCACCGCTCGAAGGTGCATGGCGGCTTCCAGGGGAATCCTGGGTGGGTAAGCTGGAAGGCTGCCAGAAGCTCTTTCTGCTCGCCGACGAGCCGCCAGGGCCGATGCCGGCGGCACTCTCCGGCGCGCTCAAGCAACTGGTGCGCGGCGGTTGCGTGATCGGTGCGATTGCCGCCGGGGTCTACCCGCTGGCGCAGCTGGGCTTGCTCGATGGCTACCGCGCTTCGGTGCACTGGCGCTGGCAGGATGATTTCAGCGAGCGCTTCCCTAAAGTGATCGCCACCAGCCATCTGTTCGATTGGGACCGTGATCGCCTGACCGCCTGTGGCGGCCTGGCCGTGCTCGACCTGTTACTGGCCTTGCTGGCCCGTGATCACGGCGCCGAATTGGCCGGTGCGGTATCCGAAGAGTTGGTGGTCGAGCGTATCCGTGAGGGCGGTGAGCGTCAGCGCATTCCGCTGCAGAATCGTCTGGGCTCCAGCCACCCCAAGCTGACTCAGGCCGTGCTGCTGATGGAAGCCAATATCGAAGAGCCGCTGACCACCGACGAAATTGCCCAACACGTATGTGTTTCGCGCCGTCAGCTGGAGCGCATCTTCAAGCAATACCTCAACCGCGTACCCAGCCAGTACTACCTGGAACTGCGCCTGAATAAAGCGCGCCAATTGCTGATGCAAACCAGCAAATCGATCATTCAGATCGGCCTTTCCTGCGGCTTCTCCTCCGGCCCGCACTTCTCTAGCGCCTATCGCAATTTTTTTGGCGCCACCCCACGTGAAGACCGCAACCAACGGCGCAGCAACAGCCCATTCGAGCTGACGTCGACGCCCATCGAGCGCGGCTGAGTCTCCTTTCAGGGCATTCTGTTTCGATGAATCCTGTCCTTGCCGGTTGGTGGTAGCGGCGAGCAGTCGGCCGCCGCTTTGCGTAACAGGCGTTGGGTGGCGCTGACCAACCAGCAGGTGAGGATAAACGGCATGGTCAGCGCCGGTAGGCCGAGGGCGCTGAATCCCGGTTGCAACACCAGCGCCAGGGCGATACCAAGGGCTGGCAGCCAAGGGCGGCGATGCACCTGGCTGAGCGCGATGGCTGCCAGGGCGGTGTTATAGCCGTACAGGCCGGTGAGGGCGCTGTGCTGTGGCAACCCCAGGTACAACGCCAGCGCCAGTCCGCCCATTGAGCCGAGCAGTGCCCAGCAGGCGGCGCGTCGATCCGCCAGAAGCAGGCCAAGTAACAGGCCGACGCCGGCCAGTGGATGATCGAGGAAAATCACCTGGCCCAAGCCGCGCGCCATGGCGATCAGGCTGGCCCACCAGTCCAGTGGTTGTGCATTACTTGCTACGGCGTGTGTCAGATCAAGCTGCAGAACAGGTGCCAGCCACAGCAGCAGCCAGCTCAGGCCGACAAAAGGGAAGGTGAATGCAGGCAGCCACTGTCGTTCGCGCATGCGCCGCATCCAGGCGCTCAGCAGCAGGCTTGAGGCTCCGGCGCTGACGATGATCAGCAGCGGCAACAGCGCTGACCAGGCAAACTGCAGGCTGATCAGCATGCCCAGCAGAACCCCGTTGTAGCCGTACAAACCGAGTTCGATGTCGGCTTTGGTATAACCGCGACGCTGCGCCGTCAGGGTGCTGCTGAGACCACCGAGCAGGGCGCCGCCGAGTAGCTGTGGTGCGCCGATCGCAATCGCCAGGAGCACCAGCAAGCCGCAGCCGGGATGGGCTTGCAGAAAGATCTGGCTAAAACCGTTGAGCAGGGTGCGAAACCCCTGCAAGGCGTGGGTGGTGAGCGGTAATGGCGACATACAGACGAACCTGAATAAACAATCACCGGGGCTGGTAATAAAAAGAGGCACTCGCCGCGGGAACAGTGAGTGCCTGCAAAACTGGCAAAGCCAGCGTGGGACCCTACGAACCTGTAGCTGTTTAATGCAGGATTTCAATCCGCAGGCTGTTGGTGCTGCCCGGTTGACCGAACGGCTCGCCAGCAGTGATCACCACGGTGTCGCCGGTGTTGGCCAGGCCTGCGCTGCGGGCGGTTTCCAGGGCCGTGCGGGTGACTTCCTCGACCTTGCTCAGGCGTGCATTGACCACCGAATACACACCCCACGCCACGCTCAGGCGTCGCGCGGTTTCCAGGCTCGGCGTCAGGCTGAGGATCGGCGCTTTCGGCCGCTCGCGTGAAGCGCGCAGGCTGGAGTTGCCCGACTCGGTGTAGTTCACCAGCACGGCCACCGGCAGGATGCTGCTGATGCGGCGGATCGCGCAGCTGATTGCATCCGAGGCAGTGGCTTCGGCCTGCGGGCGGCTGACGTCGAGTTGGGCCTGGAAGTCCGGGCCGTTTTCCACCTGGCGGATGATCTTACTCATCATCTGCACGGCTTCCAGCGGGTAGTCGCCGGAGGCGGTTTCCGCCGAGAGCATGACTGCATCGGCGCCTTCGGCCACGGCGTTGGCCACGTCGGTAACTTCGGCGCGAGTCGGTGCAGGGGAGAAGCGCATGGACTCGAGCATCTGCGTGGCCACCACCACCGGCTTACCGAGCTGGCGGCAGGTGCGGATGATGTCGCGCTGGATGCGCGGCACGTTCTCGGCCGGCACTTCCACGCCCAGGTCGCCACGGGCGACCATGATTGCGTCGCACAGCTGGGTGATCGCTTCGAGGTGAATCACCGCAGACGGCTTCTCGATCTTGGCCATCAGGAAGGCGCGATCACCGATCAGCTGACGGGCTTCGACAATGTCTTCCGGGCGCTGCACAAACGACAGCGCCACCCAGTCCACGCCCAGCTCCAGGCCGAAGCTCAGGTCGCGGCGGTCTTTCTCGGTCAGCGGGCTCAGTTGCAGCACGGCTTCCGGCACGTTGACGCCCTTGCGGTCGGACAGCTCGCCACCGGCGATCACCTCGGTGATTACCGCATCGCTGTGCTTGGCGGTGACTTGCAGGCGCAGGCGGCCATCGTCGAGCAACAGACTCATGCCCGGCTGCAGCGCTTCGATGATTTCCGGGTGGGGCAGGTTGACCCGATTGACGTCACCCGGGGTGCTGTCGAGGTCCAGGCGCAGGGTCTGGCCGCGTTGCAGGTTGACCTTGCCCTCGGCAAAACGGCCGACGCGCAGCTTCGGCCCTTGCAGGTCCATGAGGATGCCGATTGGGGTGTTCAGCTGCTGCTCGACTTCACGCACCCAGTCGAAGCGCTGGGCGTGGTCGGCGTGTTCGCCGTGGCTGAAGTTGAGGCGGAACAGGTTGACCCCGGCCTCCACCAGCTGGCGGATGTCATCGATGGTTTTGATCGCGGGGCCAAGGGTGGCGAGGATTTTTACTTTCTTGTTGGCGTTCATTGGGCAGAGTTCTCAAGGATCAGAATGGCGCGAAAATCGTTGACGTTGGTACGTGTCGGCCCGGTGACGATCAGTTGATCGAGGGCGGCGAAGTAGCCGTAGCCGTTGTTGTTATCCAGTTCGTCGCGGCTGCTTAGCCCCAGCGCCGCGGCGCGGGCGTAGCTGTCGGGGGTCATAATGGCCCCGGCGTTGTCTTCCGAACCGTCGATGCCGTCGGTGTCGCCGGCCAGTGCATAGATGCCGGGCATGCCTTTGAGACTGTCGCTCAGGCTTAAGAGAAATTCGGCGTTGCGTCCGCCACGGCCATTGCCGCGCACGGTCACCGTGGTTTCGCCGCCGGAGAGAATCACGCAGGGCGCTTTGATCGGTTGACCATGCAGGCGCACCTGTTTGGCGATGCCGGCGTGCACCTTGGCGACTTCCCGCGATTCGCCTTCCAGATCACCGAGGATCAGCGTCGGCAAACCGGCGGCGTGGGCCTTGGCGGCCGCGGCGTCGAGGGATTGCTGCGGCCGGGCGATTAGCTGGAAGTGGCTGCGCGCCAGGCACGGATCGCCCGGTTTGACGGTTTCCGAGGCCGGGTTCTGCAGCCAGCTACGCACATTGGCTGGGATATCGATGCTGTAGCGCGCGAGGATCGCCAGGGCTTCGGCGGAGGTGGTCGGGTCGGCCACGGTTGGGCCGGAGGCGATCACCGTGGCTTCATCGCCCGGCACATCGGAAATTGCGTAGGTGTAGACGCTGGCTGGCCAGCTGGCCTTGGCCAGGCGGCCGCCCTTGATGGCAGAAAGGTGCTTGCGCACGCAGTTCATTTCGCCAATCGAGGCGCCGGATTTGAGCAGGGCTTTGTTAACCGCCTGCTTGTCTTTCAGGCTGATGCCTTCGGCGGGCAGGGCGAGCAGGGAAGAGCCGCCGCCGGACAGCAGAAAGATCACCCGGTCGGACTCGCTCAGGTTGCTGACCAGCTCCAATACGCGGCGCGCCACGCGCTCACCGGCGTCGTCCGGCACCGGATGGGCGGCTTCTACCACTTCGATTTTTTTGCAGTTGGCGCCGTGCTCGTAACGGGTGACCACCAGGCCAGAGACGTCGCCTTGCCATTCCTGCTCAATCACTTCGGCCATGGCCGCGGCGGCTTTGCCGGCACCGATCACGATAACGCGGCCGCTGCGATCTGCCGGCAGGTAGTCAGCCAGAACTTGGCGCGGGTGGGCGGCGTCGATGGCGCTGGCGAACAGTTCGCGCAGCAGAGACGTTGGATTGAAAGACGGATCGATGGACATGGCGATCTCTCTTGATAGGGCCGGAGCAAATTCTTATTGCTGAGCACGTTCGATTCTAGTGCGCAGCGCCCTGGGCCAAGACGCTGCGCACTGGAATCGACCCACCCGGCCGGCAGGCCGTGACACCGCCTGCCGGGCAGATCGAAAGGGTTGTGTAGGATGGGTTGAGCGAAGCGATACCCATCACGTGGTGTTGTTCCTCCGATGGGTATCGCAGGCTCAACCCATCCTACGGTGCTGCTTACTCACCACGGATGTTGAAGTTGGCCATATGCTCCAGGCCTTTGACCAACGCCGAGTGGTCCCAGTTGCTGCCACCGATGGCCGCACAGGTGCTGAACACTTGCTGGGCGTTGGCGGTGTTGGGCAGGTTAAGGCCCAGTTCGCGCGCGCCGGCCAAGGCCAGGTTGAGGTCCTTCTGGTGCAGGCTGATGCGGAAGCCTGGGTCGAAGGTGCCTTTGATCATGCGCTCACCGTGCACTTCAAGGATCTTCGAACCGGCGAAACCGCCCATCAGCGCTTCACGCACCTTGGCTGGATCGGCGCCATTCTTGGCGGCGAACAGCAGGGCTTCAGCCACAGCCTGGATGTTCAAAGCAACGATGATCTGGTTGGCGACCTTGGCGGTCTGACCGTCCCCGTTACCGCCAACGCGGGTGATGTTCTTGCCCATGGCCTGGAACAGCGGCAGCGCGCGTTCGAAGGCATTCGGGCAGCCGCCGATCATGATCGACAGGGTGGCCGCCTTGGCACCGACTTCACCGCCGGATACCGGCGCGTCGAGGTAGGCAGCGCCAGTGGCTTTGATCTTCTCGGCGAAGACCTTGGTGGCAGTAGGGGAGATCGAGCTCATGTCGATCACCACCTTGCCCGCGCCAACGCCTTCGGCGATGCCGTCCTTGCGGAACAGTACGTCTTCAACCTGCGGGGTATCCGGCACCATGACGATGATGAATTCGGCTTCCTGCGCCACTTCACGTGGGTTGGCCAGGCCGATGCCGTTGTCGCCGATCAGGTCGGCTGGAGCTTTTTCAAAATGCTCGGAGAAGAACAGGGTGTGCCCGGCTTTTTGCAGGTTCTGCGCCATAGGCTTGCCCATGATGCCGGTGCCGATAAATCCGATTTTTGCCATGAGAACTATCCTCTGATTCAGATTGCGTTATGCGCTTTCATCCAGCCGAGGCCGGCAGCGGTGGTGGTGGCCGGCTTGTATTCACAGCCGATCCAGCCCTGGTAGCCGATGCGGTCCAGGTGCTCGAAGAGGAAGCGGTAGTTGATCTCGCCCGTGCCCGGCTCGTTGCGGCCCGGGTTGTCGGCCAACTGCACATGGTTGATCACAGACAGATTGGCCTCGACGGTACGCGCCAGGTCACCTTCCATGATTTGCATGTGGTAGATGTCGTATTGCAGGTACAGGTTGCTGCTATCGACCTTGTCGCGAATGGCCAGCGCCTGCTTCGTGGTGTTCAGGTAGAAGCCGGGAATGTCGCGGGTGTTGATCATTTCCATGACCAGCTTGATGCCCGCGGCTTCGAGCTTGCCAGCGGCAAACTTGAGGTTGTCGACAAAGGTCTGCTCGACGGTGGCGCAATCAAGACCCTGCGGACGGATACCGGCCAGGCAGTTGATCTGTTTGTTGCCCAGCACCTTGGCGTAGGCGATGGCCTTATCGACACCGGCGCGGAACTCTTCAACGCGGTCGGGGTGGCAGGCGATACCACGCTCGCCCTTGGCCCAATCGCCGGCGGGCAGGTTGAACAGCACCTGCTCCAGACGGTTGGCATCCAGGCGTGCCTTGATCACTTCAGCCGGACAATCATAGGGAAACAGGTATTCGACACCGCTAAAGCCGGCATCGGCGGCAGCGTTGAAACGGTCCAGAAAGTCCACTTCGGTGAACAGCATGGACAGGTTGGCGGCAAAACGGGGCATGGTGTGCTCCTTGTCTTGCGCAGCCCGGATAAAGCATCCGGGCTGCTGGTTCAGAAGGCGATTTAGTCGAGCAGCGAGATGGCAGTCGGGGCGTCGACGCCGCGCTCGGCCAGTTCTTCGAACTCGTTGACGGCGTTGATTTCGGTACCCATGGAGATGTTGGTGACACGCTCCAGGATAATTTCCACCACCACCGGTACGCGGTGCTCGGCCATCAGGCGCTTGGCTTCGGCAAAGGCGTTTTGCAGTTCGTTCGGGTCAAACACGCGGATAGCCTTACAGCCCAGGCCTTCCACCACGGCAACGTGGTCAACACCGTAACCGTTGATTTCCGGCGCGTTGATGTTCTCGAACGCCAGCTGTACGCAGTAGTCGATCTCGAAGCCGCGTTGCGCCTGACGGATCAGCCCCAGGTAGGAGTTGTTCACCAGCACGTGGATGTACGGCAGGTTGAACTGCGCACCCACCGCCAGTTCTTCGATCATGAACTGGAAGTCATAGTCGCCAGACAACGCCACGACCTTGCGGGTCGGGTCGGCCTTGACCACACCCAGCGCTGCCGGAATGGTCCAACCCAGCGGGCCGGCCTGGCCACAGTTGATCCAGTGACGCGGCTTGTAGACGTGGAGGAACTGCGCACCGGCGATTTGCGACAGACCGATGGTGGTGACGTAGCAGGTGTCCTTGCCGAACGCTTCGTTCATCTCTTCATAGACGCGCTGCGGCTTGGCCGGCACGTTGTCGAAGTGGGTCTTGCGCTGCAGGGTGCGCTTGCGCTCGCGGCAGCTATCCAGCCAGGCGCTGCGATCTTTCAGTTTGCCGGCGGCTTTCCACTCGCGGGCCACTTCCAGGAACGCGTCCAGCGCCGAGCCTGCATCGGACACGATGCCCAGGTCCGGGTTGAATACACGGCCAATCTGCGTCGGTTCGATGTCGACGTGAATGAACGTGCGGCCTTCGGTGTAGACCTCAACCGAACCGGTATGGCGGTTGGCCCAGCGGTTACCGATACCGAACACCAGGTCGGAAGCCAGCAGGGTGGCGTTGCCGTAACGGTGTGAGGTCTGCAGACCGACCATGCCGACCATCAGCTTGTGGTCATCCGGGATCACGCCCCAACCCATCAAGGTCGGTACTACCGGCACGCCGGTCAGTTCGGCGAACTCCACCAGCTTGTCGGCGGCGTCGGCATTGAAAATACCGCCACCGGCAACCAGCAACGGGCGCTCGGCGTCGTTGAGCATGGCGATGGCTTTTTCCGCCTGCACCCGGTTGGCAGCCGGCTTGGCCAACGGCAGTGGCTCGTAGGCGTCGATATCGAATTCGATCTCGGCCATCTGGACGTCGAACGGCAAGTCGATCAGTACGGGGCCTGGACGACCGCTGCGCATTTCATAAAAGGCTCTCTGGAAGGCGCGCGGCACTTGGCCTGGCTCCATCACGGTAGTCGCCCACTTGGTCACCGGTTTGACGATGCTGGTGATGTCGACGGCCTGGAAGTCTTCCTTGTGCATACGGGCACGCGGGGCTTGACCAGTGATGCACAGAATTGGAATGGAGTCGGCCGATGCCGAGTACAGCCCGGTCACCATGTCAGTACCTGCAGGGCCGGAGGTGCCGATGCACACGCCGATATTGCCGGCATGGGTGCGGGTGTAACCCTCAGCCATGTGCGAGGCACCTTCGACGTGGCGAGCCAGGACGTGGTCGATACCGCCGACTTTTTTCAGTGCAGCGTACAGGGGGTTGATGGCGGCGCCGGGGATGCCGAACGCAGTGTCAACGCCTTCGCGGCGCATCACCAGTACGGCGGCCTCGATTGCTCTCATTTTGGCCATTTTCTTGTGCCTCGTTTGTTATCAGATTGTATACAAAAAAGCTGGCTTGGATTCTATTCATGGCCTGACCTTCTGGTCAACACGTTTTGTCGTCGAGGCGTTGCCTGGTAAAAAATCTTTTAAAACAAGCGTTTTAGCTGGGTTGCTTGATTTTGTGCGGAAAATATCTTGAATAAATGTATACAATCGATGCTTCTATTGTATTCGTCTATTGAGTTTTTTGTTTCTGGTGGGATAGTGGTGTCGAGCTTTGGATTGCCCGGTTGCTGTCAATCGCCCTGCAGGCAGCGCAGCACTGGGTGTTTCGTTGGATTTATCAGCATTGAGGAAGACCCAAGATGAGTACGTTGAATCTGCAAATCGCCACCACCATCAGTAATCGCGCCCTGGCGGTCGGCCGGGAAATTTCCGCCGCACCGCTGACCGTGGCCGTACTGGATGCCGGCGGACATCTGATCAGCCTGCAGCGCGAAGACGGCGCCAGCCTGCTACGCCCGCAAATTGCCATCGGCAAGGCCTGGGGGGCGTTGGCTCTGGGCAAGGGTTCGCGGCTGATCGCTGCCGACGCGCAGCAGCGCCCAGCGTTTATCGGCGCGGTAAACAACCTGGCAGACGGTCAGCTGGTGCCGGCACCGGGTGGTGTGCTGATTCGTGATGAGCGCGGCGAGGTGATTGGCGCAGTGGGCATCACCGGTGATACGTCGGATATCGATGAGCAGTGCGGGGTGAGCGCTGTTGAGTCGGTGGGGCTTAAGGCGGACGCGGGTATCGCCGCCTGACAGTGCACGGCTTGTGGGAGGGGCTTCAGCCGCGACAACTGCGCATAAAAGCGCGCCGCTAAAGCGCCTCCCACAGTGGTTTCAGGCAATAAAAAACGGTGAATGCTTTGCGGCATTCACCGTTTTTATTTATTGCGGCCTTAAACCAAGGGCAGGGCGGATAACCAGGCTTAGGCGTTGGTGACCTGCTCGGACGGGCTGGGTTGGGCTTCGTCGATCTCGCAGCCTTTGATCACCAGACGAATGATGGTCTGCGCGGCAGCTTCATAGTCGGCTTCGTCCAGGCTGGTTTTGCCGGTGACGGTGGAGATCTGCCAATCGAAGTCGGCGTAGGTCTGGGTCGCAGCCCAAATGCTGAACAGCAGGTGATGCGGGTCAACCTTGGCCATCAGGCCCTGGTCGATCCAGCCCTGGATGCAGGAAATATTGTGTTTGGCCTGCGCGTTCAGTTGCGCAGTCTGGTCGGCAGACAGGTGCGGTGCGCCGTGCATGATTTCGCTGGCGAATACCTTGGAGGCAAACGGCAGCTCGCGGGAGATGCGGATTTTCGAGCGGATATAAGCGCGCAGTACGTCGGCCGGTTTGCCCGGCTGGTTGAATGGCGCGGAGGCTTCCAGCAGCGGCTCGATAATGCTTTCGAGCACTTCGCGGTAGAGGTTTTCTTTCGACTTGAAGTAGTAGTAGACGTTGGGCTTGGGTACCCCAGCCTTGGCGGCGATATCGCTGGTTTTACTGGCAGCAAAGCCCTTGTCGGCGAACTCCTCGCTGGCTGCGCGTAAAATCAGCTCTCTGTTACGCTCGCGAATACTGGTCATAAGCCTCTTTGCTTTTGTCGAACGCCCGTCGCTGGGCTGCGCCGGGATGGTAGCACCGGCTTTGCGCGGCGCTCAAGGCTTGTGGCCTGGGCTCTGGCGGGCTATCTGACTTGCAGGTCAGGTTGTTGTATACAAAATTTATTTTTTCTGTTTTTATCTCGCCCCATGTATTCATAACAAAAAGTCTCGGCTCATTGAGCTCCAGGAGACACGTCGTGATCAATCAACTGGTTGACCCGTTCGGTCGACGTATCACCTACCTGCGCTTGTCAGTTACTGACCGCTGTGATTTTCGCTGCACCTACTGCATGAGCGAAAACATGGTGTTCACCCCACGTGAACAGATCCTTACCTTGGAGGAGCTGTATAGCGTGGCTGATGCCTTTATTGGTCTTGGGGTCAAACGTATCCGCATCACGGGCGGCGAGCCGCTGGTACGCAAGAATCTGCTCAGCCTGCTGAGCCGCCTGGGCCAGCGCCCGGAACTGGACGACCTGGCCATTACCACCAACGGCTCGCAATTGGCCGAGCTGGCGCCGCAACTGCATGCGGCTGGGGTCAAGCGCCTGAATGTCAGCCTGGATTCGCTGCAGCGCGAGCGCTTTGCTGCGTTTACTCGGCGCGACAAACTCGATCAGGTGCTGGACGGTATCGAGGTGGCCCGTGCTGCGGGTTTTCGCAAGATCAAACTCAACGCCGTGGTACAGAAAGACCGTAACGATGACGAAGTGCTCGACCTGCTCGAGTTCGCCATGGCGCGGGGCCTGGATATCAGTTTTATCGAAGAAATGCCGTTGGGCAGTATTTCCAGCCATCAGCGCGAGCAGACCTTCTGCTCGAGCGATGAAGTGCGTGAGCGCATCGAGCAGCGCCATGCTCTGGTGCGCAGCAGCAAGCTGACTGGCGGGCCGTCGCGCTATTGGCAAGTGGTCGGCAGCGACACCCAGGTTGGTTTTATCTCGCCTCATAGCCACAACTTCTGCGGCGACTGCAACCGCGTTCGCGTCACCGCAGAGGGCAAGCTGGTGCTCTGCCTGGGGCATGAAAATGCCTTGGATCTGAAGGGGTTGATGCGCGCCCACCCGGGTGACAGTCAACGCTTGCGCCAGGCCTTGCTCGATGCGCTGCAACTCAAGCCCGAACGCCACCACTTCCAGAGCGATGAGCAGGTTCAAGTCGTACGCTTTATGAGCATGACCGGCGGCTAGACCGCATCACTTGCCATTACCCACCCACGTCACACTTAACAGGAGGTTTGCTGTGAAGCTTTTGCACATCTGCAGTTTGCTCGCCGTAGTCTGTTCCACCGCCGTCCAGGCAGAAAGCTACGTGATAGGTGTCGAGAAATTGGCTTTCGCACCGCATTACAGTGTCGATGCACAAGGCCAGTACCAGGGCTTTGCGCGCGATTTATTCGATTTGTTTGCGCAAAAAAGCGGGATAGAGCTGAGCTACAAGGTGCTGCCGGTCGAGCAGTTGCTCCCTGCGTTGTTGGCGGGTCAAGTGGATCTGAAATATCCGGATAGCGAGACTTGGGCGCAGGCGCAAAAGACTGGTAAGTCACTGAGCTACAGCCAGGGCGTGGTCGAGTATGTCGATGGCGTGCTGGTTGCGCCACAGCGTCTGGGGCTGCCGGTTGAGCAGGTCAAGCGCCTGGCCATGGTCAATGGCTGGACACCCTGGGGCTATCAGGAGCGTATCGATGGCGGGCAGATTGAACTGACCTACAGCGATGACCTGCGCCAGATGATTCGCCAGGCGCTCAGGAAAGACACAGATGGCGCCTATTTCAACGTGGTGGTGGCCACTCATTACCTGGATAACATCAGGGCACGGCCAGGGGCACTGATCTTTGATCCGACATTGCCGCACAACCGGGGTAGCTTCAAGCTCTCGACGATCAAACAGACTCAGCTGATGCAACGTTTTGATCGCTTCTTGATCGAGTACCAGGCCGAAATCGCTGCGCTCAAGCAGCAGTATCGGGTCGAGGCTAACCTGGACCCCGAGCATATTGGCCTGGAGCAATGGAAATTAGACTTCCTGGAGCGGAAAAAACTCAAGGAGGCTCAATCGCAGTAGCCGAGTCCGGCAGTGCCAATGTGTGTGCGGTTCACGGTCTGGTGCGAATGGTGTTTCGGATGCAGTGTGCCGGCGTGAATTGCAATGGAGCATGCTCGCATTTCGGGCTTTAGGTTTTTGTTTCACTTTTGCCACGCGCTAAAAAACGGTGGATGGCACTGCCGCCATCCCCGTTTTTTGCGTTTGCCGCTTACCCAGCAAGCGCATGGTCATCCCGCTACTTAGAAATGGTATTTAACCAAGGCCTGCACGGCGGTTTGATCAAAACCATGGGTGGAACCGTCGATTGGTTTGATGCCGTATTTGTTGTGCCACATGTTCAGCTCGGTACCGACGTACAGTTTGCGGCCTTCACCGAATAGCGCTTTGCCCGCATCCCACTTGATCTGGATTGAGGAGCCGACCGAAGTCTGGGTGCCGGCATCCTTGGATGGGGCGCGCCAGTCGATGTAGCCGTCGACCACAAAGTCTTGTTCACCAATGGCAAACGGATAAGCGCCGTTCACTGTCAGCTGATAGGTGTGGCCGTTACCCTTGTCCGATGCCTTGAAGTCATGATCGAAGAAGATGTGGTTATTGACCTTCACTGCATACAGGTTGGCGTTCAGGTAGGCGAAGCCTGGAGCGTTCCAGGCGGTGCCAATGCCGTACAGGTAGTTCTCGGTGCCAGGGCCGCCGTTACCTTTTTCATAGGTAAAGGCTGCGTAGACATCCTTCAGCGGGCCTGCGGACAGATCCTGGCCGGTGAGCCAGCTGAGGCTGACGCGTGGCGAGAATTCCATGTAGTAGAAGCTGCTCTTCTCCTTGACGCTCAAGTTGCCGAAGTTGCTTCCACGTGCCTGCCGGTTGTCAGCGTCTACGTAGTCGAGGAAGAAGAACGTGTCGCCCCACGTCCAGCCGCTGGCGTTTTCCAAGGTGAAGGTGCTTTGCGAACGCTGCTCTTCGGCGTTGTTGTTCAGGCGCTGGAAGTTGCTGCCATAAAGGTAGGAGAGGCTAGTGTCTTGCCAAAGAAAGGCACCCTCGGCGAAGGCGTGCTGGCCGGTAAACAGACCGGCTGAGAGGGCGATGCAATGGGGCAGGTGCTTCAGTTTCATCACGTTTTCCTTATTGTGGATTTACAAGGTTGCTCGTCTCTGCGGCAAGCCGCAAAACCAGACAGTGGATCAAGCGGAGAAACGGTAAATCAGTCGTGTACGCGGGAACTGCGTATGGGCAGGCGGTGCTTGGCATCGCGGCAGTTGTTGGGGGCTTGCCGCCCCGCTGGAAAGCGACTGCGCGGCGGGGTGAAAAACTGAGATGTGCTGGCTGTGGCGTTGTATGCCAGCGGAGTCCAGGCGTGACTGGGGTATGGATGCTGCGAGCGTGGTCATGTCATAGCCTGCCAGTTGTTGTTCTTGGTCATTGGCTTACACGAGGCTTCACGGTGCCTCCAGCTGATCAGGCAGGAAGTTGTCCTGCGGGTCAGAAGGGTCTAACTATAACAATTTGTTTACAGCCTTTAAAACAATTTATTTAAACATTGTGCACAAAAAGTAGGTGTCGACGAAGTTGCCTGCAGGCCACGTCAGTCGTGGTCTACAACAATGTTGGAGAGGGTTTACGAGGGGAGGTCGAGGGCTTGGGGTGGGTGTGTCTGGTGCACAAAAGCAGCGCATAAGGGACAGCCAAAGCCGCATCCGAGGATGCGGCTTTTTGTTAATCAGTTGATTTGTGCGCCTTGGTCGATCCATGAGCCGATCAGCTCGCGTTCTTCCTGGGTCATCTGGGTGATGTTGCCCAGCGGCATGATCTGTGAAGCCACGCTTTGCGCATGAATCTTTGCGGCTTGCGCTTTGATCTGCTCAGGGGTGTCGAGCATGAAGCCGGCCGGTGGTGCGCTGAACAGTGGGCTGCTCGGTGTGGCCGAGTGACAGACGCTGCAGCGTTCCTGAATCACGCTGCTGACCTTAGCAAACTCGACAGCTGCTACCGCTGGTGCGGTGGCTGCTGGCTCAGCAGGTGTGCTGGCGGGTTCAGCTGCCTTCGCTACCTGCGGATTACCGCTTACGGCAGTGGCCGGAATTTTTGCATAGGTAATAGCGGCTGCTTGGGGCGCTTCGGTGCTGGCGGCTTTCATGCTCGGCCCGGTGACAAACGCCAGGCAGATCATGCCCAGTGCGGCGGCAGGTAGAGTCCAGACGTATTTGCTGCTGTCATGGCGGGTGTTGAAGTAGTGGCGTACCAGGACCGCTAGCATCGCGATGCCCGCCAGAATCAGCCAGTTGTATGGGCTGCCGTAGGTGCTCGGGAAGTGGTTGCTGATCATGATGAACAGCACCGGCAGGGTGAAGTAGTTGTTGTGGCGTGAACGCAGCAGGCCTTTGGCTGGGAGGGTCGGGTCCGGCGTGGTGTTGTCTTCGATGGCCTTAACCAGCGCGCGCTGGGCCGGCATGATGGTGAAGAACACGTTGCCGACCATGATGGTGCCGATGATCGCGCCGACATGGATATAGGCAGCGCGGCCGCTGAATATCTGGCTGAAGCCATAAGCGGCCGCGATGATCAGCACGAACAGCACGGCGCCAAGCAGGGCCGGGCGCTTGCCCAGCGGCGAGTCGCAGAGGAAGTGATACGCCACATAGCCCGCCACCATCGAACCGAAGCCAATGGCAATGGCCATTTCCGGGGCCAGATCAACGCCCGGTTTAACCAGGTACAGGCTCGGGTTGAGGTAGTAGACCACCAGCATCAGTGCCACACCCGACAGCCAGGTGAAATAGGCTTCCCATTTAAACCAGTGCAGGTTTTCCGGCATTTTGGGCGGAGCCAACTTGTACTTTTCCAGGTGGTAGATACCGCCACCGTGAATCGCCCAGAGGTCACCCGACAGGCCTTCGCGCGGGTTGCTGCGGTTGAGGTTGTTTTCCAGCCAGACGAAATAGAAGGATGCGCCGATCCAGGCGATGCCGGTGATCATATGGATCCAGCGGATGCCCAGGTTCAGCCATTCAGTCAAATGCGCTTCCACAATCAGTACCTCTTTCCCAGTGCCGGCACGCCGATGCTGGGCTTCTCTTATTGGTGGGGGGCGAGGAGCAGTTGCTCGTCGTCGGTAAAGAAATGCTCATCGCAGTTGTTGCCAGAACCACTGCGATCAACCACCAGGAAGTCATCCCGCTTTTCGATCGTCAGCACCGGGTGGTGCCAAACGCCGCGATGGTAATTAATGCCCTGCCTGCCGTTGCTGCGGAAGGCGCGGACCAACTCTGATTCAGGTGCATCGCCAAGTGGCGCGACCACGATCAGAAAGGGGTTGCCGAGCAGTGGGATAAACGCCTGACTGCCCTGCGGATGGCGCTCCAGCATGCGAATGGTCAGCGGCATATCCAGTGCCTCGGCACTGAAGATGCTGATGATCGCCTTATCCTCTGGCTGTGCGGTCTCGACCGTAGCCAGTTTGTGATAACGGCGAGTGGAGCCATTGTTGATCATGAAGTACTCGCTGCCTTCGGTTTCGATAACGTCACCAAAGGGGGCGAAGGCTTCTTTGCTCAGCGGCTCGATGATCAATGTGCGCATGTGGGTCTTCTTGTTCGTTCGTTTATGCCCCTCTCCCAATGGGAGAGGGGTTTAATGGCTTACTTGGCGACTTTGCCGAACAGGCGCAGACGGCTGATGCCACCGTCCGGGAACACGTTCACCCGTACGTGGGTGATTGGGCCGAGGGCGTTGATCTGCTCGCTGAACTCGTGTTCGGCGTGCATTTGCAGCTTCTGGCTTGGCAGCAGCTCGCGCCAGAACAGGCTCTGGGTTTCGATCTGGCTGTCGGTGCCGCCTTTGACGAAGGCGCCCTGGATCGAGCAGCTGTCCGGGTAGTTGCCTTTGAAGTGCAAGGTATCGACGACGATGCGCTCGATTTCGCCCGGATGGCCGAGGGCGACAATCACCCAGTCGTTACCTGGCGTACGGCGGCGTGCAGTTTCCCAGCCGTCGCCCATGTTGATGCCACGGCCCGGATTGAGGATGTTGCTCATGCGGCCGAAGTGCTCATCCGAGCAGGCCAGCGCACGCCCGCCATTAAGTGCGGAAGCCAGGTCAACTTCTTCGTTGTCACCTACGTTCGACCAGTCACGGAACGGTACGCCGTAGACGCGTAGACGAGCGACGCCACCGTCCGGGTAGATGTTGAAGCGCAGGTGGGTGAAGGCCTGGGCGTTATTGATTTCGTGGTAGTGGTGGCTGTTGCCTTGCAGCTCGACTGCGGCCAGTACTTCAGTCCACTCGGTGGCGTCGGTCGGGTCGCCTTCAGCGACAAAGCAGCCTTCCAGGGATGCCGACGGCGGGAAGTTACCGGTGAAGAAGCTGGTGTCGATGTCCACACCCTTGATCGAGCCCGGTACGCCCAGGCGGATCACCGCGCTGTCGTAACCTTCGAAGCGCTTGCGGCGCGACTCCCAGCCATCCATCCACTTGCCGTTGTCATCGAACACGCCCTCCTTCCATACGGCCGGAGTCGGCTGGAACAGACGGTTGACGTCGGCGAACCAGTCGTCGGTGACCGAGATGGCCTTGGTGCCCAGGCGTGCGTCGGCGAGGTTGACGTATTTCTCAAAGGGTACGGCGTAAGCTTTCATGAAATGTCTGCCTTAGTGGTGGCGTTGGGGAGGGCGGTGGGCTTGCGGCCTACAGCTGCTGCAAGCGGAACAGCGCGATCTTGTTGATCTCGGCCAGGGCGCAGGCGAATTCCTGCTCCGGGGAGTTGTGAATCCGCTCCTCGAAGGCCGCCAGGATCTGGTGCCGATTGCTGCCTTTCACCGCCATGATGAAGGGGAAGCCGAACTTGGCCTTGTAGGCATCGTTCAGTTCGGTAAAGCGGGCGAACTCTTCTGCGGTGCATTCATGAATGCCCGCACCAGCCTGCTCCGACGTCGAAGAGGCAGTTAACTCACCACGAACGGCTGCCTTGCCGGCCAGATCCGGGTGAGCATTGATCAGCGCCAGCTGTGCAGCGTGGCTGGCACTGAGCAACAGGTCGGCCATGCGCTGATGCAGGCCGTTGATTTCGTCGATGCTGGCGTCCGGGCTCCCGGCGTCCTGGCTTAGGTCAAAAGCCTTCTCGGCGACCCAGGGCGAGTGCTCGTAGATATCGGCGAAGACGTTGACGAAGTCTTCACGGCTCAAACGGGACGGGGTCAGGGTTTGAAAACGGCTCATTTCGAGCTCTCCTTGGATGGCTCTTGCAGCGGATGGGTCGCGTACCAGTGTTTGGCAATGTCGACGCGGCGGGCGCACCAGACTTGTTCGTGGCTTTGCACGTATTCAAGGAAGCGCGCCAGTGATGCCAGACGCGCCGGACGGCCGAGCAGGCGGCAATGCATGCCGATCGAAAGCATCTTCGGCGCGCCGGCCACGCCTTCGGCGTAAAGCACATCGAAGGCGTCTTTCAGGTATTCGAAGAAGTCATCGCCCTTATTGAAGCCCTGCACCTGGGTGAAACGCATGTCGTTGGTGTCGAGTGTGTAAGGGATCACCAGGTGTGGTTTGTCCAGGGTGCTGGCCGGGTCCCAGTAGGGCAGGTCATCGTCGTAGGTGTCGCTGTCATACAGAAAGCCACCTTCTTCACGGACCAGGCGGCGAGTGTTCGGCCCGAGGCGGCCGGTGTACCAGCCCACCGGGCGTTCGCCAGTCAATTCAGTCAGGATGCGGATGGCTTCGAGCATATGCTCGCGCTCTTCGGCCTCGCTCATGTTCTGGTAGTCGATCCAGCGGTAGCCGTGGCTGCAGATCTCGTGGCCTGCGTCGACCATCGCCTTGATCGCATCTGGATGACGCTGCGCGGCCATGGCCACGGCAAAAATGGTCAGCGGGATGTTGTGCTTCTGAAACAGGTTAAGCAGACGCCAGACGCCGGCACGGCTGCCATACTCGTAGAGCGATTCCATGCACAGGTTGCGCTGCCCCTGCAGCGGTTGCGCTGCCACCATCTCCGAGAGAAACGCCTCGGATTCCTTATCGCCGTGCAGGATGTTGCGTTCACCGCCTTCTTCATAATTGAGAACAAACGACAGGGCGATGCGTGCATCGTTGGGCCAGTGCGGATGGGGCGGGTTGTTGGCATAACCGATCAGGTCGCGTGGGTAGTCAGCGCTCACTGCAGTCTTCCTTCTTGCTGTTTGTGGCGGTCATTGGGCAGGCATGGATACGCTGCACGACCGTGATGGGCTAATTGTATACAAAGTGATCTGCATCTTGTAAATCGAAAGTTCACTTATTTTGTGAAAAAGTGCGTTGTCGACGAATTTGTCCAGGGCGTCAGGAGTTTTACGATAAAACCAGAGCTGGCAAGCGCTTATCCATGATTTAGGTTTGCTTTAAGCCGACTCTTAAAGCATAAATATCGAATTATTGTGTACAATTATTGGTGCGAATGTCTTATTCTCTGGTTCAGATGCTCTGCTGAGCAGTCGTTACGGCTGCTGCTCTGACTGCTCTGGCGAATTTAAATAAAAGTAGAGGAGGTGCGGCGTCTGTGCTGGCCGGTTCAGGCAGATGCCCATATGCAATGGGACGATTGACTACACACGTACTGGATGCTGCCCACGGTTGCCCTGGCAGCGAACTGAAGATCGAACTGTATCGCGTTGAAGGGGCTCAGCTAGAGCTGCTGACCAGCGTAGTCACCAACCACGATGGGCGCTGTGATGCCCCGGTGCTACAAGGTGAAGACTACCGCAGCGGGGTTTACCAGCTGCATTTCCATGCGGGCGACTATTACCGTGCGCGCGGCGTCAAATTGCCTGAGCAGGCTTTTCTGGATGTGGTAGTGCTGCGCTTTGGTATCGATGCTGCTCAGGAGCATTACCACGTGCCGTTGCTGATTTCTCCGTACAGCTATTCCACCTATCGCGGTAGCTGAACCGAATGCTTGTCACCCTCTGACTCAATTTAAGAGTCCCTAGCCCGTCCACACTGCGGGCTTTTTTTGGCCTGCGATTTGAGGGGCTGAGTAGGGCGGGGGAGGTGCGCGAAGCCCAGGACTTCGGACTTCGCGAGTTCAGTCTTAACGTCAGCGACTAAGCAGCGATGCAGCGCCAGCAGCGCCGAACAAGGCAGCACTGATGCGGTTGAACCACACCTGGCCCTTGCCCGAGCGCAGGTAATGCGCGGCGCCTTGGGCGCTGAGGCCATAGAACAGCTTGCAGGCCAGATCCAACGCCGCCCAGGTGGCGATCATTACCAGCAACTGACTAAGCATGGGCCGTTCGGCGTTGATAAACTGCGGCAGAAAGGCGGCAAAGAACAGGATGTCCTTAGGGTTGCTGGCACCCAGACCAAAGGCCTTCCAGAACATGCCGCGAACGCTCGGGTTAACCGGCTGCTCTTCGGCCGTCACCGGCTTGGCGGTTTTGCGTGATTCCTGCCAGTTCTGCCAGGCGAGGTAGAACAGATAGAGCGCGCCGACAATCTTCAACAGGCTGAACAGCTGCTCGGACGCCAGCAGCAGCGCACCCAGCCCCAGCGCCGATGCGCTGAGCAGGCAGATGGACGCCGATACACCACCCAGAAACGCTGGGGCCGAGCGACGCAGGCCGTAGTTCAGGCTGTTGCTGACCATCAGCAGCGACAGTGGCCCCGGGATCAGGATCACGATCAAGGCGGCGCTGCTGAACAGCAGCCAGGTTTCCAGACTCATTGCGCATTTCTCCACATATGCAAAAGCCCCGACGCAGTGCGCAGGGGCTCGGGTGCTCGTCAGTAAACCTTACAGGAAGATGAACTTGGCGAGGCAGATCGCCGCCAGTGCGTACAGGCTGATGGTGATTTCTTTATAGCGACCGGTAAACAGTTTCAGTGCCACGAAGGTGATAAAGCCCAGCGCCAGACCATCGGTAACCGAGAAGGTTAGCGGCATCATCACCACGGTGATGATGGCCGGGATGGTGTTGGTGTGGTCTTCCCAGTCGATGTGCGCCATGCCGCTCATCATCAGCATCGCAACATAGATCAGCGCGCCAGCAGTGGCGTAAGCCGGGATCATGCCAGCCAGTGGGGCGAAGAACATCGCGGCGATAAACAGCACGCCGACGGTGACTGCGGTCAGGCCAGTACGACCACCGGCTGCAACGCCGGCGGCACTTTCCACGTAGCTGGTGACAGGCGGGCAGCCGACCAGGGCACCCAGTGCACTAGAGGTACTGTCGGCTTTCATCGCCTTGCTGAGGTTTTCGATATGACCGTTCTCATCCACCAGCTTGGCGCGTTGCGCAACACCCATCAGGGTGCCGGCGGTGTCGAACATGTGCACGAAGAGGAAGGCCAGAATCACGCTGATCATGCCCACTTCGAAGGCACCTGCTACATCCATCGCCAGCCAAGTTGGGGCCAGACTCGGTGGCATAGAGAACAGGCCGCCGTATTCGACCATACCCAAACCCCAGCCAGCCAGGGTGACGGCGAGGATGCTGATAAGGATGCCGCCGAACACGCGGTGGTACTCAAGAATGGCAATCATCAGGAAGCAGATGGCCGCCAACAGAGGGCCGGCGCTGGTCAGGTCGCCTAACTTGATCAGGGTTGCCGGACTGGCGACTACGATACCAGCGGTTTTCAGGCCGATCAGCCCAAGGAATAGACCAACCCCTGCGCCCATGGCGAAACGCAAGCTGCTGGGGATGCTGTTAAGCAGCCATTCGCGGATCCGCGAGAAGGTCAGGATCATAAACAGCACGCCAGATAGGAACACTGCACCGAGCGCGGTTTCCCAGCTGTAGCCCATCTCGCCGACTACGGTGTAGGTAAAGAAAGCGTTTAGGCCCATGCCTGGTGCCAGGCCGACTGGCCAGTTGGCATACAGGCCCATCAGGAAGCAGCCGACTGCAGCTGCCAGGCAGGTAGCCACAAAGGCTGCGCCATGGTCGATGCCGGCATCGGCCATGATGTTGGGGTTGACGAAGATGATGTAGGCCATGGTGATAAAAGTGGTCAGGCCGGCGGCCAGCTCGGTCTTGATTGTGGTGCGGTGCTGGCTGAGTTTGAACAGGCGTTCAATTAAACCAGCGCCTGGCGGGGTCACTGCGTAGGTTGCGTGTTGTTCTTGTTTAGCGCTTTCCACAGGGGTGCTCCTCATCTCTTGTTGTGTGCCACCCAGAGCCTGTGCTGCGCACTGCTCGACTCTTGAGGTAGGTGGTGCTTTAGGGCTTGCTGGCGCGCTTAGCTGACTTTCTGGTCAATAAATCGCACTGCGCCGATTATGATGTTGTATACAAAAAAAGCAAATAATGTTTCTTTTTAAAATAAAGGATGTACTCGGTTTTTATCTATGCAAAACAGATGAGTTACCGAGATCACGGTGGCCGGGGTTAGAGAAAGGCGGGCGAAACCTGCCAAGTGCCCATTTCTCCTGGCTTGGCGCAACATCTGTCGTACACCACAAGACGTTTACGGTGATGCGCAGGTGGCTTTTGTGCAGAGAAGATGTATGCCGCGAGCGGTGTTCTTTCCTGCTGCGCGCGCAGCCCTGTGCACCAAGGCCAGAAAAGGTCTGCTAATGCACAATTGCAGGGGTGTTATGCCGTGATGGCTGTGTACGCGCTGATCACATTGTGTACAATGCAATGGCTTTTATCTGTGACTTTTCACTGACTTACCTTGCCAACCAGTGGGTAACACACAGTAGAGTTGCATCAGCAACGCCGAATCCAGATCACGCGAGCCACAATGAACGAACAATTGCAGCCCCTAAAGAAGCAGACGCGCGAAGGCAAAAGCACTCGCAGCGGGACTCAGGACGATGTCGTTTACGCCCATATCTTTGATGCCATTCTTGAGCAGCGTCTGGCGCCTGGCACCAAGCTCAGTGAAGAGGCGCTCGGTGAAATCTTCGGCGTCAGTCGCACCATCATCCGCCGTGCACTGTCGCGCCTGGCCCATGAAGGGGTGGTGCTACTGCGCCCGAACCGTGGTGCGGTAGTGGCCAGCCCGGGGGCGGAAGAAGCCCGGCAGATCTTCTATGTGCGGCGGATGATCGAGCGCGCGATTACCGAACTGGCCTGCAAGAATGCCAAGCCTGAGCAGATTGCCGCGCTGCGCCAGATGGTGATCAATGAGCGCGACTGTTTCGCCCGTGGTGACCGTGGCATGGGTATTCGTCTGTCCGGTGAGTTCCACCTGAAGCTCGCCGAAGCGGCTGGCAACTTGACCTTGCTGGGCTTTCTGCGCAGCCTGATTTCGCAGACCTCACTGATCATCGCCTTGTACGAAAGCAACAGTCGCACTCATTGTTCGGATGCCGAGCATGATCAGGTCATCGATGCGATTGAAGCCGGCAATGTGGATGTGGCGGTCGACCTGATGATGCGTCATATGGACAGTGTGGATGCGAAGCTCAATCTGGATGGCGAAACCGCATCAGACGACTTGCATGCAGTGTTTTCCCACTTATTGCCCAGCGGGAAGAAAAAAGCGTCAGGCCGCTAATTCGGCCGTGAGTTCACCACAATAAAAAGCCCCGCTTATGCCAAGCCGTTGGGTTAATCTGTTGAAAAATTTAGCCGTTATTTCAGCGCTAAAATGGTAAGCGGCGGCGGGGTTGGGAAAACCTCACCCCGCCTTCCGTTAACTAAGCTGAACACGTCAAACGGCGTAGTAGCGCTACACGCCGCCAATCAAAACTTCCCCTATATTCAATCAGGTTACTTCGCATTTGCTAAAGCCACTCTTGCGTTTAGCAACCGCTTGCTCCTGCGGAGGATAAAAAGATTTAAACATCATGGGTTATCGAGCAATCTTTGAGAGGGGTAGATGGAATAAAGGCTGACCAGTATTACTGGTCAGCCTCTCGTGGATTCCATTGCGGAAAACTCTGATGCAATATTAATAATTAATCTAGTTGCCAATTTGACTGCTGTAAGCCAAGCTTTTTATGTAGCGCTCCATAAAATCATAATCTGGCTGGCCATCACCAACAGCTGGAAGCTTAATAAACGATTCCCTCATGCGCTCTAAGTGCCATTTTCTTCCAAAATTGTATCTATATTTCTCCATTCTTATTATTGTGCATAAGAAAATAGCAGTCTCTGCGCTCATTTCAAAATTTGGATTTAAAACATTTACATCGTCAGTGGCCCAAAATGGACTGGGTTGATAAAACGCTTCAGCAACCGACCCATTGTAACTTACGCTGATTGTGCCTCCCTTGTGAATTGCTTCTTGCCCAATTCTAGCTGTAACACCATTGTGGGAATCTGACGCTCCTATGTACGGTGTTAAGCCCTCTGTCATATTTGCTTTTGTCAGGCGCTTTCCTTTGCTTATTGAAAATAGATCGCCAAGTGAAAAATATTTCCACTTACTGACATCAAGATCAATGAATGCATTATTTGCACTAGATCTAAGACTTTCAATCTCAAGATCAGGCTCCTGAGACAACCAATCAGGAAAATCATCTAAGGCGGGAATTATTATTGACTTGAGCGTTCTATTAGCCTCTCTGCCAAACGCGCTATATCGAAATCTGTTGTGTCGTATACAGAGGCAAATATAAAGTTTTTGCTGAAAAGACATTTCGCGCAAAGGCTTCAAAACTGCGACATTTTGGGCCGTATAAAATGGGGCGTCCTGTATGAATGCAGATAGAAGCTTTGATCCGCCAAGCGATACGGTAATAAGCCCTTTATCATATGGCTCAACGTTTTTGAATTTTTCAACAACGCCACTTACGCCGTGATTTCTACTTGACCGTCCGACAAAATTAATTCCATCATCCTTATTTGATGATCCTGTCATTTTGTTGTAGTCGAATTTATTTCCATAGGTAATTTCAAATAATTTATCAAGCCTCATCATTGTCATCACCATCATCTTCACAGTCACTTAATATTTTAAATACTACATATTTTTTAAGCTCCCTTTCGAAGTCTATTTTTGACAGCCCTGAGTAATCAGTCTCCATGTATGCCTCAGCACACCATTCGTCCTTGGCAGTTACTTTTTTGGAAACACTCTCACCAGGAATGACCCTTCTGTTCTCATAATTGTCTATCCAGCGCTCCATGGTTTTAGACCATGTATTGTTAATATCAATTCTCCCCTTGTTTTTAGTTTTTACAAAGCCATCATTCTTCCAATACCCAAACCAGGTGTCTTTCTTGGATTCTGCGTGCGGTTTTTTCGCAATAAATACCATTATGCAAGTGACAACGCCAACAGGATAAAACAACTCTTGCGGCATGGACATGACAGCATCAAGGGTGTGGTTTTTAAGTATTTCGTCGCGCACGGGGTTCGGCGATATTGCGCAAGATATTGGAACAATTGCGATCCCTCGACTGCCCTCTTTAAGGCAGTCGAGCATGTGAGCTATAAATCTCAGCTCGTGCAAGTCCACATCGCCTTGGGAATAAGGCGGATTAATCATGCCAACAGTACACTCGTGTGCTTTCACCGCTTCAGTTATTGCTTTGTCAAAACACGATCCTTGATAAAGATTTGCCTTTCCGTCGCCTCTCAATATCATATTTGAGGCTGCTAGAGCATACATTCCTGGCTGCTGCTCAACACCTATTAGGCCATTCTTCTTGATGCTCTCTCGATCCTCTTCTGTTAATGCTTGACGGAGCATTTTTTGCATAGAAGAAATGAGAAAACCGCTTGTCCCGGTGCAGGTATCAAGTACTTTCGAGTCTTTTTTTACGTCACCTATATGAGCAAATAGCTCAGTGACATGCCTGGGAGTAAGCACAATACCGAGTGCCTTTTTGTCCCCTCCCGTATATTTCAAGAACTCACCATAAAACTGACCTACTACGTCAAAGTCATGGTATATAGAAACGAATGGCCATACCTTTTCATTTAACATCCGTATCAACTCGAAAAGGATGCCCTTAGGGAATTTAGCGGTTGCTCTCCCAAGCTCTGGGTGTACAGCTATACTTGAGTACGGCTGTACCATGTTTATTTCTTTCTCGCCTGGAATCTTTGCTGCCTTTAACTGCTCCGAAATAACTGCGATCCAGCGCTTCTGCAAGGCAGCCGGATCGTACATCTCAAATGTCTTGGAGAAAATGGGATCCTTTAATGCTATTAACGTACCACTCACAAGAAGTGGCTTTTCAGACTCTGTTAGCTTTGCATGGTCTCTCATGAAGTCGTGAATATCACGACTAAAGGCCATGAGGTCTTGATGTCGTTTATGGGTAACCTCTGGATCGTATGACCCAAGTCGTACATAGTCGTCAAACTTAATTATTTCTTTTACCGACTCACCCGCCTCATTTGTCAACTCCTTGTATGAGTCAACGCCCTTCGGCCAAAGGAATGTAGAAATCATCAGTTCGGCGTCAGACTGACCGCTAGCGCCTATTGATATAACATTGAATGACTTTGATAAAAAACTTGCATAATGAACCGCTCCATCGACTGCATAGCCGGCAGGCTTATCTCTTCCCGTGCTTTCGTGCTGGAGCGTTTTTGCTTTGCATTCGACTACAATAATAAAGTCAGGAGAGGATGCGGAACTGACAATAAATTCCGGAGCCCCCTTTCCTCCAGCGCCTTGCTTGCTGGCATTTTTCAATAGCTTTGTGACCTCAGCTATCTGGCTTTTCTGTTCTTCTATTATTGTGTCGCCAGATGGAGAGCCATGCCCAAGAGCCCTTAGCTTTTCTCGTATTAGGTTTTCTGTAATTCTTTCGTTAGCCATTGGGGATTCGCCGCGTTCTATTAGTATTATGCGATTTTATAGTCGCATTCGAAAGCGGTCAATTAACATGTAACGAAATCAGGTTGTCAATCGCAAATAAATAGTTATGATTTCCAATACAGAATGTCCTCATAAGTTATCACGGCATTTGCAAGTCCAATTCGCATTGCTGGCGTTTTCTTATCTGTCGCGCCTGCAAGCGTGAAATTGTGAACAACCCTCAACACATCAAGCATCTTCTGAACCATGCTTGGGTTATAGGGGGCATAACCATTCCAAACGCGCCCAGAGTTTGAGCTGGTGTGAATGCCCCGCTCAAGCAGTGAGAGACGCCTCCTGACCTGGTTAAAATACGCATCCACACCATGTAGGCTGGCCTTGTTGTAAAGCCAGGCTAAATGATTTTCGTCATACCCACCTAGGTCGGTCAGATGGCACATGGCCTTCTCGGGCTCACTCATCGTTGCTAATGGGTGAAATACCCAGCGATCTTTCCACTTCCCCAGAATCTGCGCTTCCGAAATTCTTCTCTTGAGTAGCGTGAGGATGGCATCTTGCTTGTTCTCAATACCCTCATCTTTCATGAGCTTGGCAATGGTCTTCTTGGCCTCAGCTACTGCGCGGCGCTTCTCATCAACCGTAAATTCCTTGTTGATGCTCACATAAAAGGAGTCAGCAGCTCGCTCCTTGATGCGCTCTTTGAAGGCCGCAAGGCAAGCCGCTCGGATGCCTGAGTCCTGATCCATGAAGATTCGGACTTTCTCAGCACCCTGAAAAAGGTGGCTCAGGTACATGAAGTGCGCATACAGCGTGTATTCCGAGTGCACCTGCATACCCATTTCGGGCAGCTTCTCGGTTGAGATTATTTCGTCTGGGCTTTCAATGTCATCACGCTCTTCAGCCGCCTGGTATGTGGACTCAATGGAGCTTGAAAGGGTTTTCTTGCTCTTGGCGGCTTTTGAAATTTTGACTGTCTTCTCATAGTCAGCCTGCGTCCATAGCCTTGCATAGCGCCTATAAGGTGCCGGCAGTTCATGATCACAGCGTTGAACGGCATCTTCCTCTGTTGCCATGGCATCAACAGAGGGATCAAAGTTCAGATGCATGGCAAAGATGTATTGGGTCGTGTTTTCTGCGGTCGCGACGGCTGTTAGAACAGTGTTCCGCTTGTCTTCGCGCTTAACCCAGTTGATCACATAGTCCTGATGGTCAACGCTGACATATAGGCGCGGAAAGCTCATCACCGGCAGCTTAGATTCCCGGCTTTGCGCAAATGCCATGCACTGACGGTGAATGAAATCGATCTTGGCATAGACGGTCTTGACGTCCATATCGGCGATTTCGGCCATTCGCCTGATCGGGGTCTTGTTGACGATGAGCTTGAACAGGGTCTTGTTCTTATGCGACAGGCGCTGCCGAGTCTGGGGCCTGGAGCTGACGGAGAAGGTCTTCTGGCAGGCTTTGCATTTGTAGCGCTGACTACCCGTGGAGGTGACACCAAACGACGAGTAGAAGGCTTTTCCCTGAGAAACCTCCGTCCCATGATTCCGACATGAAGTGACTGGGCAAGAAGGTGCTGGCTCAGCAGGCTCCAGAGCCTTCATCATGCGTGAAAGCTCCTCGTAGATGCCCTGATTACTCTTTAGCGGAAAGTGCTCGCCACAGCCATTGCAATGCCCCTGCGGAAAACCTTTAGCTGAGGCTACGATCCGGTAGGCATTCGTTCCTATGGCTGTTTTCTTGCCAATGGGCACGCCGAAATTGGAGCATTGTGGGTTCTTACAGTAGTTGACCTGGATGCCATGGAATTCATCCGGGGTGCGGCGCTTGTGACGCCGAGGATGCTCGGGGTGCAGATCCCCTTTAGTGGCTTGAGAGGGGACGGTTGAGGGCTTGATGGCATCACCATCACCCGCAGAAGATTTTTTCTGCACAGTCAACCCCTGAAAAGACGAAGCGCACAGCCTCATTCAAGACTATGCGTTTCATTTTTTCAACAGATTAACCCAACGGCTTGCGCTTATGCGGGGCTTTTTATTGTGGTCCAGGTCTTCAGGCACGCCGACGGAACAGCGGCAGCGGCTGATCGGTGGAGGCCTGATACACCTCGCTGAATTCCTCGAAGGCTTTCAAAGCGTCCACTGGGTCTTTGTCTTCCCGCAGAGCAAAGGCATCGAAGCCAACGCGCTGGTAGGAGAACAACTGATCACGCAGAACATCGCCGATGGCGCGCACTTCGCCTCTATAGCCGTAACGATTGCGCAGCAGGTAGGCGGTGGAGCAGTGGCGGCCATCGGTAAAAGCAGGGAAGTTCAGCGCGATGACCTGGAAGTTATCCAGTTGATCGGCGATTTCCTCGATTTCCTCTCCGGCATCCAGCCACACTCCCAGGCCGCCATCGCGGGCCTTGAGCGCGGTGCTGTGCTCGACCCACAAGCCCAGCGGTACGATCAGGTCGTCGCAGTTGGGAATGCCGTCCAGCGTGGCGTCCTTGGGCAGCAGGTGCCAGCTTTCGTCAATCAGCTGAGCGTTCTTAATGATTCGCTGCATATACGCGCTCCTTGAACGGGTCTACACCGATACGGCGGAAGGTGTCGAGGAAACTCTCCTCTTCGGTGCGGCGCTCAACATAGACCTTGACGATCTTGTCGATCACGTCAGCCATGTCCGCTTCGGCGAAGGAGGGGCCGAGGATCTGCGCCAGGCTCGCGTCGCGACCGGCGCTGCCGCCGAGCGATACCTGATAGAACTCCTGACCTTTCTTGTCCACCCCGAGGATGCCGATATGGCCAACGTGGTGGTGACCGCAGGCGTTCATGCAGCCGGAGATATTCAGATCGATATTGCCGATATCGAACAGGTAATCCAGGTCGTCGAAACGACGCTGGATGGCTTCGGCAATTGGGATCGACTTGGCGTTGGCCAGCGAGCAGAAGTCGCCGCCGGGGCAGCAGATGATGTCGGTTAGCAGGCCGACGTTCGGCGTGGCGAAACCGTTTTCACGCAGTTCGCCCCACAGGGTGAACAGCTGCGCCTGCTCAACATCCGCGAGGATGATGTTTTGGTTGTGGCTGTTGCGCACTTCGCCAAAGCTGTAGCGGTCGGCCAGGTCGGCAATCGCGTCAAACTGTTTGTCGGTGACATCGCCCGGTGCCACGCCGGTTGGCTTGAGCGACAGAGTCACGGCCACATAGCCCGGTTTCTTATGGGCGAAGGTGTTGCGCTGACGCCAGCGGGCAAAGCCTGGGTGTTCGGCATCCAGGGCAGCCAGTGTTACATCCTGATCCTCGAGGGCTTTGTAAGCCGGGTCGATAAAGTGCGCGGCAACGCGAGCCACTTCAGCTTCGGTCAGGGTGGTCGGACCGTCTTTCAGGTGGATCCACTCAGCATTGACTCGCTCGGCGAAGATTTCAGGGGTCAACGCCTTGACCAGAATCTTGATGCGCGCCTTGTACTTGTTATCACGACGGCCATAGCGGTTGTACACACGCAGGATGGCGTCGAGGTAACTGATCAGGTGCTGCCATGGCAGGAACTCGTTGATAAAGCTGCCAACGATCGGGGTGCGGCCCAGGCCGCCACCGACGGAAACACGGAAGCCCAGTTCGCCAGTGTCGTTCTGTACCGCTTCCAGGCCGATGTCGTGCACTTCAATCGCGGCACGGTCGCTCACTGCACCGTTGACGGCAATCTTGAACTTGCGCGGCAGGTGGGTGAACTCGGGGTGGAAGGTTGACCACTGACGGATAATTTCGCACCACGGACGCGGATCGAGGATTTCATCCTTGGCCACGCCAGCGAACTGGTCGGTGGTGGTATTGCGGATGCAGTTGCCGCTGGTCTGGATCGCATGCATCTGCACGGTGGCCAGCTCGGCAAGAATGTCAGGCACATCTTCCAGGTCTGGCCAGTTGAATTGGACGTTCTGACGGGTGCTGATGTGCGCGTAACCCTTGTCGTAGTCACGGGCAATCTTGGCCATCATGCGCACTTGGGTGGACGACATCAGACCGTACGGCACGGCAACGCGCAGCATGGGCGCAAAGCGCTGGATGTACAGGCCATTCTGCAGGCGCAGCGGGCGGAATTCTTCACCGCTCAGTTCACCGGCAAGGTAACGGCGGGTTTGATCGCGGAACTGCTTAACGCGGTCTTCGACGATTTTTTGATCGTACTGGTCGTATACGTACATGGAGTGTCCTGTTATCAGGCTTTTTACAGCTAATCAGCGCGCACGGCCGCGCACTCCCTGCGGAGCCGGTGGAAGATATCAGTTCAGGGATATGCGCAAAAGTGATGTTTGAGTATATGGACAGAACTTAAAGTGATAAGGACGCGAGCCAACATAGCCGGACGGCTTGAGGAAGCCCGCACGCTGGTCTTAACTGCTAGAGGCGCTTCACCCATAAACACAACAAGAGGGGTAGTCCATGACCGAACACAGTGAACCGGATAATGCTGACAGCGTGGTCGATGCCAGGGCCATCTTTGCCTTGATTCTGATCTTTGTCGCCACTGCGGTGTTCTGGGTCAGTCAGCAGTAAGACCCGGCGACCAATACAACAAGGCGGGCATCAGTGGGCTGGTGCTCGCTTTTTTATTGCCCTGCGCTCAGCCTCAATGGCAACTCAGGCTGTCGGCCTGGCGGTAGAGCATCAGCAGCTTTCGAGTAATGGTCTGCTGGATATCATCGCGCTCGAAGGTTGATAGGCGTGCAAGACGGCCGATCTGCAGGCGATGCAGGTGGATGTAGGGCATGTGTTGATCAAATTCGCGTAGGTCGCCTTTCATCATAATGGGCAGAAAAATATCCCCCGTCTTTTTCTGGTTGCTGATGATTTGCGCCAGTGCGGGTTTGAATGGCATGGTCTTTGGTGTTGGACCGCCGTCTTTGATGACCGTGGTTAGTAGTAAGCCGGGCTTTTGCAGCACGATACCGGGGAGAACGCATAGGCCGGTTTTGCGTACGGCATGAGCTTCGATGCCATGCAATGTGTCATGAAAGGCATAAGGGTTTGGTAACACGACCATCTTGCGGCCCAGATCACTGGGAAAATGCAGGTCATAGTTGGTATAGAGCTGGCGTGTAGATTCCGAATACACGCATAGACGGTTCTCAAACAGCTTGATAAAGCGTTCCGCCAGCTCGCGTCTCGCAATGCTGTCCAGGTCCCATATGAGGTCCTGATTCTGCGGTTTGCTCAGGTCAACTTCCTGATGTTCCATGCTGCTCATCGACGTCTCATACTCTGAACTGCCCAAGGAGTTTATTGAGCTGCTCGGCAAGTAGGCCAAGCTGCTGTCCCGCCACACTGGATTGCTGAGCGGCCTGTGCATTGTTATGAGCCAGGCCTGCCGCTTGGGTAATAGTCTGATTGATGTCTTCGACGACGTGGGATTGTTGCAGTGTCGCGCTGGCGATGGAAGTGTTGAGCACGCTGAGTTTGCGCAAGCCGCCTGCGATCTGAATGAGGCTCCCGCCAGCTTGGCTGGCTTGTTCAATCGTCAGGTGTGAGGCTTGACTGCTTTCGTTGATAACTTTTACTGCCGCCTCAGAGTTACCTTGCAGGCGTTCAATCATGACCTGGATTTCAGCTGTGGATTTTTGCGTGCGTTGAGCCAATAGGCGCACCTCATCGGCAACCACCGCAAATCCGCGCCCTTGCTCGCCGGCGCGAGCCGCTTCAATCGCGGCGTTGAGCGCCAGCAAGTTGGTCTGTTCGGCAATTGAACGGATTACTTCGAGCACGCTGCCAATTTGTGTACTTTCCTGGGCCAAGGCCTGAATCACGCTGACCGCTTGGCTGATGGTTGTGGATAGATCATTGATCTGACGCAGGCTGCTTTCAATGTTTTGCTGACCTTGCTGTGTCTGCTCTTCGGCGTTATGCACTTCCGAAGAGGCGTGCTCTGCGTTCTTCGCGACATCTTGTACGCCATATGTCACCTCGTTGATGGCTGTGGCGATCTGCTGCATCTGCTGTGATTGTTGTTCGCTGAAGTGTTGCGCCTGGTTGGATACCAGCCCAAGTTCGCGGGCTGCACTATCCAGTTTGCTAGCAGATGCCAGTGCCTGTCGAATGACCAGGCGCAGTCTTTCGGTAAAGGCATTGAAGTGCCTGGCCAGGGTGGACAGCTCATCGCTGCCATGGGTGTCGAGGTGGCGTGTAAGGTCGCCATCACCGCTGGCTATGTTGATCATCGCGTTAACGGCTTGCTGCAGTGGCTGGGTGATGCTGCGAATGATCAACACAATGATTAGCGCGACCAGCGCGGTAATGACCAGCCCGATCAACATTGCGTGCAGCGCGTGCTCTTGGAACTCGACCTGCACATCATCGACATAGACGCCTGAGCCGATGATCCAGCCCCAGGGTTTGAACAGTTGCACATAGGAAATCTTGGGGACTGGCTCGCTGGCCCCAGGCTTGGGCCAGCGATAGTTTACCTGGCCTGAGCCTTGGCTCTTGCTGATCGCAACCATCTCGTTAAACAGTGCCTTGCCATCAGGGTCCTTGAAACCTGACAGGTTTTGCCCTTCAAGCTTGGGATTGGTGGGGTGCATGATCATCGTTGGCGTTTGATCATTGATCCAGAAGTACTCCTGGCCGGCATAGCGCATGCTGCGTATGGCTTCCATCGCCTGTTTCTGCGCTTGCTCACGACTAAGGCTGCCGGCTGCTTCTTGATCCTGAAAGAACTTCAGGATGCCCGCTGCGCTCTGTACAACATGCTGGGTTTTTTCGCTTTTCGCTGCGTGCAGGTCGGTGTGAATCTGCTTAAGTAACAGGCCGCCCTGGATTACCAGCATGATGATCGCCACTGCCAGTATCAGCCAAAGACGACGATTGATGGGCAGACTGCGTAAGCTATTCATGGGGGATGCTCCCGTGTTTTTCCATGAGGCGCTTTTACAAGCGTGCTGCGCCGTTTCTTACGTTAGACATTAGGCCAATCAGGGCATAAACGCCGTGTAGAGAGCCGCTGGCTGCAGCAAGTCAGGTGGGTACAAGACACACGGTTGCCCGTACTGGGGCGCATGTTCTCTGCTAGGATTTGCGCCGCTGTACGTTAAGCCTGTGATTTGGCTGGACTTGTGTCTTTTAAATCCCTGCATTCGGACAGACTGTAGAAGCCCTCGCGGATTCATCATCGTTGTGTCGTGCGGGGTAACGCACATTTTGGGGGAGTGGGATGGATCTTTGGGTTGCCGCTCAGGCATTGATTCTGGGCGTAGTGGAAGGGCTCACCGAGTTCCTGCCGATTTCCAGCACCGGGCATCAGATCATCGTTGCTGATCTGATCGGTTTTGGCGGTGAGCGGGCGATGGCCTTCAATATCATCATTCAGCTTGGGGCGATTCTTGCTGTGGTCTGGGAGTACCGGCGCAAGATTCTCGGCATTGTTGTCGGCTTGCCTAGAGAGCCGCAGGCACAACGTTTTACCGCCAATCTGCTGATTGCGTTTTTGCCGGCCGTGGCGTTGGGCGTGCTGTTCGCCGATCTTATTCATCATTACCTGTTCAACCCGATCACCGTGGCGCTGGCGTTGGTGGTGGGTGGGGTGATCATGCTCTGGGCTGAGCAGCGTACGCATCTGGTACACGCCGAGAGCGTGGATGACATGACTTGGCAGGATGCGCTGAAGATCGGTTTCGCGCAGTGCCTGGCAATGATTCCCGGTACTTCACGCTCCGGCGCGACGATTATCGGTGGCCTGCTGTTCGGTCTGTCGCGCAAGGCTGCGACCGAATTTTCCTTCTTCCTTGCCATGCCGACCATGGTTGGTGCTGCGGTGTACTCTGGCTACAAGTACCGTGACCTGTTTCAGGCCAGTGATTTGCCGGTGTTTGTAATTGGCTTTGTCACCTCGTTTATCTTCGCCATGATTGCAGTACGGGCGTTGCTCAGTTTTATCGGTAAACATAGCTATGCGGCGTTTGCCTGGTACCGCATCGGCTTTGGCTTGCTGATTCTGGCGACCTGGCAGCTGCAGTGGATTGACTGGAGCACGGCGCAATCTTGATTGCTGGGTAAGAGCCTGGCGCTGTTTTAGCGCGGTACTGGATTCTCGACACTCATTTGCAACAACCAAACTTCGTGTCTCGTGCCTTGCCTCGCGCTAAAACAGGCGACGGCGCGGCCGCGAACGAAACGGCAACAAGCTCCAGATATTCGGCGGATAAATAAAGGCCCACTCCTGGATGTGCCTTTGTCATAGTGGCCTCGGTTAATGGAGGCTTATATGCATCAGCTCGAGCAGCACATCCTTCAGGTCAACGGCATTGACCTGAGTCTATACAGCGCCGGTCCCGCGACTGGGCGACCGGTCTGGTTGCTGCACGGCTTTCCCGAGTGCTGGCATTCCTGGCGCCAGCAGATCGAGCCGTTAACGGCTGCCGGTTATCGCGTGCAGATTCCGGAAATGCGCGGCTATGGCCAGAGCAGCGCGCCGCGTGATCCTGCGGCTTACGATCTGCTGACCATCTGCGCCGATATCCAGGCAGCCATGGACCAACTCGGCCAGTTACAGGTGTGCGTGGTCGGCCACGATTGGGGCGCACCCGTTGCCTGGCACCTGGCCTTGCTTGAACCTGAACGGGTGCAGGCCGTAGTCGGCATGGCGGTGCCGTTTGGCGGACGCCCCAGGCAACCGGCCATCGAGATCATGCGTCAGCTGTACGCCGAACGTTTTCACTACATCCTGCATTTTCAGCAGCCTGGAGTAGCCGAGGCGGAAATGGATGCTGACATCCCAAGCACCCTGCGCATGATGATGCACAACACGTCGGCGGCTGTGCCCAAGGACCACTTTCTGCAGGAAAAGCCGGCTGGGGCAGGGCTGTTCGAGGGCATGCTCGACCCCGGCGCTCTGCCTGTTTGGTGTGATAACGCGGCATTCGATCACTACCGGAAAACCTTCGAGGGTCGCGGCTTTTATGGTGCGCTGAACTGGTACCGCAATTTCGAACGCAACTGGCTGCGCACTGAGGCCCTGGCGGATCGGCAGATTGAACAGCCTGCGTTATTTCTTCTGGGTGATCAGGACCCGGTCGGCACTCTTGAGGCTTACACCCTCAAGCAGATGCCCAAACGTGTGCCCCAGTTGGAGCAGCATGTGCTGAGTGAGTGCGGGCACTGGATTCAGAACGAGAAGGCCGAGCAGGTTAACCGCTTACTGCTGGATTTTTTGCAGCGCCAATATGTGCCGGCTACGGCGTAAGCATTAGAGAAAACCTGGCCCGGCTATTCAGTGCGAGTCTTGCGCTTGCTGACGAGTTCACTCGCGCGGGCGCGCAATTGTCCGCAGCCGCCATCAATATCCTGGCCGGCCGAGTTGCGCACTTTGGTCAGCACGCCACGGCTGTGCAGGTAGCGCACGATCTGCACGATACGGTCACCCTCGGGGCGCTGAAACGCATCCGCTTCCAGACTGTTGTAGGGAATCAGGTTCATGATCGCGTACTTGCCCTTCAATAAACGCAGGATGCCATCCATTTCCGCCTGGCTGTCGTTGATGCCCTTGAGCAGTGTCCACTGATACTGAATGGGGTAATCGATCTGTCGGGCATAGGCTTCGCCCAGCTCGACCAACTCTTCAGGGTCGATACGCGGCGCGCGCGGCAGCAGCGTCTGGCGTAGTTCAGCATTGGTGGTATGCAGCGAAAGCGCCAGGGCCGGCTTGATCTGCTGCTGCGGCAAACGCTCGAACACCCGTGGATCGCCGACGGTGGAAAACACCAGATTACGCTGGCCGATACCGCCCTCGGTGCCGAGCAGATTGATCGCTTCGAGCACGTTATCAAGGTTGTGCGCCGGCTCACCCATGCCCATAAACACCACCTTTTTCACTGCACGAAAGCGCCGCGCCAGGGCCACCTGGGCGACAATCTCGGCGGTGCTCAGCTGGCGCAGCAGGCCGCTCTTGCCGGTCATGCAGAACACGCAGCCCACTGCGCAACCCACCTGGCTGGAGACGCACAGGCCATCGCGTGGTAGCAGCACGCTTTCCACCATCTGCTTGTCGGCCAACTCCACCAGCAAGCGTGCCGCCCCGTCCGTTGCTGAGTGCTCGGAGCTGAGGCGCGCCAGTCCATCGAGTTCGCTGCTGATTTCGGGCAGAGCATTGCGCACTGCCAGTGGCAGAAAGTTCTCGGTCTTCTGGTTTCGCGTACCGGTGTCCAGCGGCATCCCGCGCAGCCAGGCACGGGTAATGCGCCCGATGTGCATGGGTTTGGCACCGAGGTCGGTCAGGCGTTGCTGAAATTCGTGAATATGCATGGGGCGCGCATGCTACCACCGGCCAGGTTGCGGTGGTATGCGTTGAGATGGACAAGCATCGGATGCGCATACAAAACGACTAGCCTTTGCTCAAGCCGCGCCGGGCACTCATACTGGCAACCTGATTGGCCTGACCCAGCTGTGCGGAGCGGTAAATGAAATTTATACACCAGCGCGAACACCTCAACGAAGACGATATCGTCGTGATCGAGTGTTCGCAGACCTGCAACATTCGCCTGATGAGTGATGCCAACTTCCGCAGCTTTAAAAATGGCGGTCGGCATACCTACCACGGTGGCGCATTCGACACCTTCCCAGCGAAGATCACTGTGCCTAGCAGCGGCTTCTGGAATATCACGATCGACACCGTGACTCGCCGTGCCATCAGCGTGACGCGCAAGCCGACACTCAAACATTCGATCAAGATCATTCGCAAGTCGACCTCGCGCCTGAGCTGAGCGCTGCTTGAGCGGTTTTGCATAAAAAAGCCCGCATCACAGCGGGCTTTTTTATGCGGTTTTTCCTGACCCAAGCTGGCATCAAGCGGGTTTTCCGGCTGTCGGGCGAACCACCAGCCACAGGGCGATGGCGATCAGTACTCCGCCATACAGGTAGGCCCAGGACAGCGGCTCATCGAGCAGCAAGGCGCCCCAGAGTACGCCGAAGGGCGGGATCAGGAAGGTGGTGGTGCTGGCCCTGATCGGTCCGATATCACTGAGCAGGCGGAAATACAGCACGTAGGCGAATGCTGTACAGATAAAGCCCAGCCCGGCCAGCGAAAGCCAGACCTCCAGCCCGCCCCAGCTGGCTGGTGCCTGCATCACCAGGGAGCCGGCAAACCAGGGCAGCAGAAACAGGCTGGCACCACACAGGCTGGCGAAGGCCGTCAGGCGATTGTCCAGACCGCCTTGCTGGCCAATCCAGCGGCGGGTGAGAAAACCGGCAACGCCATAGCAGGCGGTCGCCACCAGGCAGGCGGCCGCGCCCAGCAGCAGATTAAGGTCGAATTCCACCGGGCCGGTGCGGGTCAGCACCGCCACCCCGAACAGACCGATGGCCACGCCGACCGCCTTACTCAGGGTCAGGGCTTCGGCGAAGAACAGCATGCCGATCAGGACGCCCATCATAGGGGTGGTGGCATTGAAAATCGCCGAATAGCCGGCCGGCAGTACCAGCGCGGCCATGCAATACATGGCCGAGGGCAGGCCGGCGTTGATCACACCAAGCATCAGGCAGTGCTTGAGCTTGCCACTGAAGTCCCAGCGCACGCGCATCAGCAGGAGAATCACCAGCAGGCCGAGCATGCCCAGGTTGGCGCGGAAAAACGCGGTCGGCATGCTGCCCAGTACCGGCGCGACGATGCGCATGAAGAGAAAGCTGGCACCCCAGATGGCAGCAAGCAATAGCAGACGGATCAGGTCAGCAAGACGCACAACAGACTCCACGACAGCGAAACAGGCCGAGCAGTGTTGCCGGGAGCGTCTGCCAAGGCAATCCGAAATACGCCTTCAAAGTACTGAACTGGCAATATTTCCTTGTAGATAAGCGTCTATCCATGCATTGCCGGCTTTTACTTGGCGCGGCCACTGGATAAGCTCGGCGGATTATCCGCATTTCTTCTGTAGGGGTTCGTTTATGCCACAACAATGGCCGGCCAGCGCGATTGCCGCACTTATCCTCGAAGGCTTCGACGATTACCGCGAGCAGTTCCGGCAGATTACCAACGGGGCGCGGGTGCGTTTCGAACAGGCCCAGTGGCAGGAGATCCAGCAGGCATCTGCGGCCCGGATTGCCTTGTATGAAGAATATGTCACGGCGGTCAGCGAGCGCCTGCGCAAGGCCTATGAAGCGGACGTGCTGCTGGATGTGGAACAGTGGCCGCTGGTCAAGTCGGCCTATATCGCCCTGATCGACCTGCGCTACGACGATGAACTGGCGGAAACCTGGTTCAACTCGATCTTCTGCGGCCTGTTCAGCCATGATCAGATCAACGACGGCTGCATGTTCATCCACACCACCCGCCCGGCTCTGCGGGTCAATGAGCGCGCCCCGCAAACCCGCGTGTACGAGCCCAAGGGCGATGTAGAGCCGGCTCTGCGGCAGATCTTCGAAGATTTCAGTTTCGAAGTCGGCTACGAGAACCTTGAGCGTGACCTCGCGCGCCTGCTCAAGCAATTGCGCGACAGCCTGCCGGACTGGGTGTGCAAGGACCCTGATCTGCGCATCGAGTTGTTCGCTTCGCGCCTGTACCGCAACAAGGGTGCCTATCTGGTGGGGCGTATCTACACCCGCGACGAGCAATGGCCGCTGGTGATTCCGTTGCTGCACCGCGAAGGGCAGGGGATTCAGATCGATGCGCTGATTACCGACGAAGCCGAAGTGTCGATCATCTTCTCCTTTACCCGTTCCTACTTCATGGTGCGGGTCGGCTATCCGGCGGAGTTCGTCGGCTTCCTCAAACGCATCCTACCGGGCAAGCACATTGCCGAGCTGTACACCTCGATCGGTTTCTACAAGCACGGCAAGTCGGAGTTCTACCGCTCGCTGATCAACCACCTGGCCACCACCGACGACAAGTTCGTCATGGCCCCGGGGGTGCGTGGCATGGTGATGAGCGTATTCACCCTGCCGGGCTTCAACACCGTGTTCAAGATCATCAAGGACCGCTTCTCACCCTCGAAGAACGTCGACCGCGCCACGGTGATTGAGAAGTACCGCCTGGTGAAAACCGTCGACCGGGTAGGGCGTATGGCTGACACCCAGGAATTTGCCGATTTCCGCTTCCCATTAAGCAAGTTCGACCCCGAGTGCCTGGCGGAGCTGCTGGAAGTAGCGCCGTCCACCGTCGAGGTCAATGGCGACACGGTGCTGGTGCGCCACTGCTGGACAGAACGGCGCATGACCCCGCTCAACCTGTATGTGGAAAGTGCCAGCGAAGCTCAGGTGCGCGAGGCGCTGGACGACTACGGCCTGGCGATCAAGCAGTTGGCGGCAGCAAACATCTTTCCCGGCGACATGCTGCTGAAGAACTTCGGCGTTACCCGCCACGGCCGTGTGGTGTTCTACGACTACGACGAGATCTGCTTCCTCACCGAAGCCAACTTTCGACGCATTCCGCCACCGCGCTACCCCGAGGATGAAATGTCCTCTGAACCCTGGTATTCGGTGGCCCCTCTGGATGTGTTCCCCGAGGAGTTTCCGCCGTTCCTGTTTGCCGATATCAAGCAGCGCAAGTTGTTCAGCGAACTGCATGGCGACCTGTATGACGCCGATTACTGGAAGAGCCTGCAGGAGGCCATTCGTGCCGGCAAGGTGATCGACGTATTCCCCTATCGGCGCAAGGATCAGGCCGACAAGGAGTATTGAGCCGCGTGCGTGTTGCCTGTGCCGCACTGACTGCCGGGCTGTGGCTACTGGCGGAGCGCCCAGAGCTGCTGGCGGCCGAGGTCGAGGCGACGGCGGTAGAACTCTCGCCGCTGCTGATTACCAGCCCGCGTAGCCATGTGCGCTGGCTGAGTACGCCTGCTGCGGTAACCGTGGTTGACGCATCGACCACCCAGGGCGAGCAGTCCCTCGCCCTGGGTGCCTGGCTGGCCCGCGTGCCCGGTGTGTTTAGCCTCAACCGCTACAACCTGGCTCAAGGGCTGCGTCCGGCCATTCGCGGTTTTGGCGCGCGAAGTAATTTTGGTGTGCGTGGGATTCGGGTACTGGTCGACGGTGTGCCCCTGACCATGCCGGATGGCCAGACTGAACTCGATGGCCTCGACCTTGGCCTGGTCGAGCGTATGGAGGTGCTGCGCGGCCCCGCCTCAGTGCTGTATGGCAATGCCGCTGGCGGCGTACTGGTCATCGACACCCGCGAGCCGCCAAGTCTGCCGTCCATGCAGCTGGACCTGAGCGCAGCCGGGTTAGGTTATCAGCGCTGGCGTGGTGAGTTGGGCGGCAGTGATGGCAATCTGGGTGGTCTGCTGGCCTTCAACAGCAGCCAGCTGGACGGTTACCGTGAGCACAGCCGCGCGCAGACCAACAGCCTGACCGGCAAGCTGCGCTGGTATGCGCCTAACGGCCAACTGCGCTTAAGCGTCAATGCCATCGACAACCGCGCTGAAGACCCAGGTGGCCTGACGGCAGCTGAAGTCAAGGCAGATCGCCGCCAGGCGGCAGCCGGCAACCTGCGCTTTGATGCTGATGAATATATCCGCCAGCAACGCCTTGGCTTGGTCTGGGAGGGTTATGGCGCGGGAGCTGACCAGTATCAGCTGCGCAGTTACCTGGGGCATCGCGAGTTTGGCAACCGCCTGGGTTTTGAGCGAAACGGGCAGACCACCTTTGAGCGCTATTTCAGCGGCGTGGGTGGACAGTACAGCCATTACCGTGATGTGGCCGGTCTGGCGCATAAACTCAGCGCCGGTTTTGACCTGGAGGCGCAGCGCGACGATCGGCTGCGCCATGACAACCTACTCGGCGAACGCGGCACGTTGCGCCAGCAACAGGAGGAGTCGGCGCTGAGTCAGGGGCTGTTTGTCGAGGATCAGATCGACCTCAGCGAGCAATGGCAGGCGGCGCTCGGGCTGCGCTACGACCGCGTGCGCCTGGCGGTGGATGATGCCTACCTGATCGATAACCGTGATGACTCTGGTTCACGGCGCCTGGCTGATTGGAATTACAGCAGCGGTTTGAGTTATCGCTTCAGCGCTCAGCAATCACTCTATGCGCGTCTGGCCAGTTCGTTCGAAACGCCCACCATCAACGAGCTGGGGAACCCCCAAGGCGCAGGCTTCAACAGCACTTTGCAACCGGCTCAGGCGTTCAGTCGTGAACTGGGCATCAAGGGGGAATGGCCTGCGCTGCGCTATGCCCTGGCGCTATACCGCATCGATCTGGAGGATGAACTGCTGGCGTTTAGCTTGCCGGCGCAACCGGGACGCAACTTTTACCGCAACGCCGGGCAATCACGGCGCGATGGTGTGGAGCTGAGCCTCGACTGGCAGCTTGCCGATGCCTGGCGTTGGTCCCTGGCTTATGCCTACAACCGCTACCGCTTTATCGATTATCAGGCCCAGGCTGAGGATTTTTCTGGCAAGCGTGTGCCGGGTATTCCGGCGCAGAGCCTGTTCAGTGAAGTGGCTTATGAACATCAAGACTTCTATCTGCGCCTGGGCGTCACAGCGCAGACGCAGGTCTACGCCAATGACCGAAATACTCAGTCTGCCCCTAGGCATGCCTTGCTCAGCCTGCGGCTTGGCAAACGTCTGCAGTTTGCCGAGCAAAGCCTGGAGCCGTACTTGGGCATCGATAACCTGCTGGGGCGCGACTACTTCGACAACCTGCGTATCAATGACGGCAATGCGCGCTACTTCGAGCCAGGTCCGGGGCGCACTGTGTATGCCGGCGTGCGGGTGATGTTTTAACGGTTGTGCCAGCAGATTACTCAGGCCTGATCTAGGCTTGAGACAGGTGTGCATGCACCTGTCCGATGTTCCTGGCTGGAGGCAATTTCATGAATACCAAGTTGCAGACTGTCTTGCTGGATCTGTTAGTTATTCTCGGCTTGCGTAGGCAACCGCAACTGCAGCCGATTCCTGTGCATAACCATGCGGTGAACCCGAAAGGCCCCCGTCACTAACCGCCCATTCACTCTGTTTATCCTCAACACAGCAGTCATGTATTTAGCTGCTGTGTCGTATTGTCTGTGAATTGCTCCAAGTCATCATAAATACATATTCAACGGCGCATGACCTAGCGGCTTTGAGGGGCTGTGCTAGACCTAGAGTTGTAAATCGTAAAACAGGGATAGCTTCGATGCGCCAGAACCTTCCAGTGACCCGGCGAGAAAGAACTTTCCCCAAGGATGAACGGCTTATTTCCACAACCGACATCAACAGCATCATTACCTATTGCAATGATGCGTTTGTAGAAATCAGCGGCTTTACCCGCGAAGAGTTGCTGGGGCAACCCCACAATCTGGTGCGCCACCCTGATATGCCTCCCAGCGTTTTTGCTCATATGTGGGAGACCATCAAACAGGGCAAACCCTGGATGGGCATGGTCAAGAACCGTGCGAAGAATGGTGATTTTTACTGGGTCAGTGCATACGTTACGCCCATTTACGAAAATGGGCGCGTTGTGGGTTATGAGTCAGTCCGCTCAGTACCTGACGATGCCCAGAAGCGTCGTGCAGATGACTTATATAAGCGTTTGCGTGAAGGTAAATCACCGGTGCCGAAGCTTGAGTACTGGACCCTCGACATTATTCAGTCATGGCCGCTTATTCTCATTGGTCTGATTATTCTGGGGGCACACTTTGTATTGACCGATCTCTGGTTATTAGGGTTTATCGTGGCGGCCATGTTTGGTCTCGGCTCTTTTCAGCTTTACAGCAAACGCAGCCTTATACGTAGGACGCTGGCAGAACATCCCAAAGCCTTTACCAGCGCCCTCGTTGCGCTTACCTATACCGACAGTCGTGGCGCGCAAGCGCTGCTCGATATGGCCATGATCAGCGAAGAGGCGCGTTTGCAGACAGCGCTTACACGGATCGAGGATGCCGGTAATAACGTCAAGAAACATGCCGCACGTTCTGCCGACTTGTCTCGTTCCAGCGCACAGATGCTGGATCAACAACGCACTGAGACGGATCAGTCAGCGACGGCGATCAACGAAATGGCCGCCACCATTCAAGAGGTGGCGCACAACGTGCAAAACACTTCACATGCGGCCGAAGATGCTGATCGGTTGGCCAAGCAGGGGCTGGCGTTGGCCAGTGGCAGTCTGAGTTCGATGCAGCAGATGGCCAACGCGGTGATGGATATTGGTCAGGCTGTAAATGATTTGGCTAATTCAACACAGTCCATCGGTAGTGTGGCAGATGTAATCACCTCAATTGCTGAGCAAACCAATCTGTTGGCATTAAATGCCGCCATCGAAGCGGCTCGGGCTGGTGAGCAAGGACGAGGTTTTGCCGTGGTAGCCGATGAGGTTCGTTCGCTGGCCTCGCGTACTCGTGAGTCCACTGAACAAATCCATCAAATAATCTCGTCGCTGCGGGCTGGTGCTGAACGTGCAGTGGTCACGGCCGGTAAAGGCGAGGAGATATCCCAGCAAAGTGTCGGTAGTGTCGAATCTGTGCGTACCGCATTGGCTGGAATAAGTGAGGCGGTAAGCCGTATTACGAGTATGAGCCAACAGATGGCTGCCGCATCCGAAGAGCAGAGCCATGTGGCTGAAGACATCAGTCGGCAGATTACTCAGATTGCCCAGCTATCTGATCGCAGTGCTGATCAAGCGCATCAGGGCGCGCAGATTGGTCAGGAACTAGAGGACATGGCTGACTACCTGCATAGCCTGGCCGAACGATTCAACCGCTGAAGTCAGCCTCAGATCCCTGTGAGGTTGGCGCCTCCGAATAGTGTCTGTGGCACACTGCGTGGCAGAGGAGAACACCATGCCACGCCTGCAATGCCCGCGCTGTACCCGTCCAAGCAATCGCTGCCTCTGTGCGCTGATTCCCCATTTGCCGAGCCGTACTCGGGTGTTGATATTGCAGCACCCGAGTGAGGTGCAGCATGCACTTAACACGGCACGTCTGGCTGTATTGGGATTGACCAATGCTGAGTTGTGGGTAGGTGAAGTGTTCGACACGCTGCCTGCGTTGCTCAAGCAGCCTGGCTATCGTGCCTGCCTCTTGTTCCCTGGAGAGCAGGCCGAGGCATTATTGCCGTTTGCCGAACAGAGCCATGACATCCCGTTACTTTTGGTAGTGCCTGATGGCACCTGGCGTAAGGCTCGTAAACTGTTGCACCTGAACCCGCTTCTGGCAGCTTTGCCGCGGGTGATGTTGCCGCCGGGGCTGCAGTCGCGCTATCGCTTGCGTAAAGCGCCCATGCCAGGGGCGATATCGACTATCGAAGCGATTGTGTCAGCGCTCAACATTATTGAGGCGCCCAGTTGTTTCGATACACTGCTTGCGCCATTCGAGGCGTTGATCGAGGGACAGATCCAGGCGATGGGTGAGCACACCTTTCAGCGTAACCATGCTGATGCGGTGGGCTAAGTGTCCTCAGCGTTCGCGCATGGCTTCTGAGCGCGCCTTGAGTACCGGTTTGAGCAGGTAGTCGAGCACGCTTTTCTCTCCGGTGATGATGTCCACGGTAGCGACCATGCCGGGGATGATTAGCAGTGGACGTTCCTCGCTGCCCAAATGGCTCTTATTGGTGCGCACCTGGATCAGGTAGAAACTGTTGCCTTCTTCGTCGGTGATGGTATCGGCGCTGATCAGTTCAAGGTTGGCCTTGAGTCCGCCATAGATGGTGTAGTCATAGGCGGTGAACTTAACCATGGCCTTTTGGCCCGGGTGCAGAAAGGCTACATCCTGTGGCCGTACCTTGGCTTCAATCAGCAGGCTGTCATCCAGCGGGACAATCTCCAGCATGTCACTACCGGGCTGGACAACGCCGCCAATGGTGTTGACCTTGAGCTGCTTGATGATGCCACGTACGGGTGAAACTACTGTCGTGCGGCTGACCCGGTCATCGATGGCTAGGCTGGTGGCGGTAATTTTTTGCAGTTCCGTGCGGATTTCGTTGAGCTCTTTGAAGGCTTCCGAGCGGAAGCTCAGCTCTGACTCCTCGATCTTGCTCTTGATCTCATCCATCGCCGATTCGGCTCTGGGAATGGCCAGGTTGGTCGCGTCTAGTGAGCCGCGTATTTCCACGAGGCTACGGCGCAAGCGGAGAATTTCTACCTGCGAAATGGCACCGGTAGCTACCAATGGTTGCGACATGTCCAGTTCCTGCTGCAAAAGGCCCATGCTGGAACGGTACTGCTGGGATTTGGCACGAAACTCGGCCAGTTCCTGAGTCTTCTGTCGCAGTTGTTCGCCGAGTGTGCGTTGCTCGCTTTGCAGCCGATTTTGCCGCGACTGGTAAAGCGCCAATTCATCCTCGGCCAGCTGCGGTGCCTGGTTCAGGATATCGGTGGGCATATTGAGTGGTCGGCCTTCAGCCTCAGCCGTCAGGCGTTCGACCCTGGCGACCAGGGCCAGTCGGTCGGCTTCGGTCTCACCACGGTTGGAGAGGAAGCGTGTGTCATCCAGGCGCAACAGCACGGCACCTTTTTCCACCACTTGGCCTTCGCGCACGAAAATTTCACTGACAATGCCGCCTTCAAGATTCTGGATGACCTGGATCTTGCTAGAAGGAATAGCTTTACCTTCACCGGTAGTGACTTCTTCCAAAATGGCGAAATGGGCCCAAGCCAATGCCGCTAACAGGCAGGTGCTGACCACCCAGATGGTGATTCGGGTGAACCAAGGTGAGTCTTCGAGAATGGCCCCGTCGACCTCTGGCATGAACTCGGTATCCTGCTTGCGCTGGTGCATGCTGGCAAAGTAATCGCGAATCGAGTGGCGTGTGGACATGGCTGTTCCTATACCGCTGCTGGGCCTACTCGACCTTTGCGTAGCGCCTCAATCACTGCTTCTTTCGGGCCGTCCGCAACAATGTGGCCGTTATCCAGTACCACCAGGCGATCAACCAGGCTGAGCATGGAAGCGCGGTGGGTAATGAGCAGCATGGTCTTGCCCTGAGCGAAGGTTTGCAGGCGGTTACGCAGAATTTCTTCGCTCGTATTGTCCATTGCACTGGTGGGTTCATCGAGCAACAGGATGGGAGGATCGAGTAGCAACGCACGGGCCATCAGTACGGCTTGCCGTTGGCCGCCAGAAAGCAATTGACCGCGTTCACCCACCGGGCGGTCAAAGCCTTGTGGGTGTTGCCGCGCCAAGTCAACGACACCGGTTAACTCGGCCACTTCAAGCATGCGCGCATCACTGACGTAGCGGGCACCTAGCGTCAGGTTGTCGCGCAGGCTTCCAGCGAGCAATGGCAAATCGTGAGCGACATAACCAATCTGGTGGCGCAGATCGGCTACATCAAGCTGACGCAGGTCGAGGTTGTCGAGCAGAATCTGCCCTTTGTCCGGGCTGTAGAAGGCCATTACCAGGCGGGCAAGCGTGCTCTTGCCAGAGCCGCTGCGGCCGATGATGCCAATCCGCTCGCCAGCTGTCATACGCAGGCTTACGCCGGCCAGGGCAGGGGTGCTTTGCCCAGGGTAGTTGAAGGTCACGTCACGTACATCGAGGGCACCGTGTAATTGGGTACGATCCAATGGGCGCTGTTTCGACTGACGTTCCTGGGGTAAGGCCATCAGCGCGTCGGTGCTGGTCATGGTCAGGCGCGCTTGCTGATAGCGGGTAATAAGTCCGGCAATCTGCCCCAAGGGCGCAAGAATACGGCTTCCCAGCATATAGCAGGCGACCAGAGCGCCTACGCTGAGGTTGCCGGCAATAATGATGTACACCCCGCAGATGATGGTGGCCATACCGGCAAACTGTTGCAGAAACAGGGTACCGTTGGTGGCTATGGCGGCCAGAGAGCGGGCATGTACATCCAGACGGGTGAGTGCGCCGTGGGTTTTCTCCCATTGGTGTTGGCGCTCACTTTCCGCGCTGCAGGCTTTGAGTGTTTCCAAGCCGCCAAGTGTTTCAATCAGCAGTGCCTGGCGTTGTGAGGCCAATTGCAGGCTTTTCTCAACCGTATCGCGCATTCGGGCCTGAATGATGAAGGCAAACAAGGCTGTAATTGGGAAAGCCAGCAAGGGGATGGCAACCAACCAGCCGCCAATAAGCCAGATCACCACAATCATCAAAATCGAGAACGGCAGGTCGATCAGGCTGGTCAGGGTTACGGCGGTAAGAAACTCTCGTAATCCCTGGAAGTCATGAATACTCTGCGCAAAACCACCAATGGTCGCCGGCCGGGCCTTCATGGACATGCCGGTTATTCGCTCGAAGAGTGTTGCCGAGAGTACGACATCGGTTTTTTTTCCGGCCGTATCGAGCAGGTGCGAGCGTAGGACTTTCAGCAGTAGTTCAAAGCCCATTCCGATCAGCAAGCCGATACTTAAAACCCACAGCGTCGAGGTTGCCTGATTGGGTACGACACGGTCGTAGGTCTGCATGACAAAAAGCGGCACCATGAGGCCAAGCAGGTTGATCAGCAGGCTGGCGAGAATGGCGTCGGTGTACAGCCAGCGTGACAACTTGAGGGTGTCACGAAACCAGGCTTCAATTCGCGGCACCAATGGGTTTCGTGTTTCTTCCAGTTCATGCCGTGGACGGGCGAAAAACGCTTTACCGCTGTATTCCGCTTTAAGCTGTTCGAGGCTGACCCACTGTTCGCCGCCATCAGCTTCGCACGGTAAAATCTGCGCTTGATTATTAGGCCCCCACTGTCGCAAAACGGCACTGCGACCGTTTTTTAATAACAGTAATACCGGCAGGTTGAGGGTCGAGATGCTTGTCAGGTCGCGTTGCAGAAGGCGTCCCTGCAATCCCGCTCTTGCTGCAGCTCGTGGCAGTAGATCGGCAGTCAGGCGCTGCTCAGGTAATGGCAGGCCAGCACTCAGGCTGCCACGGCTGGCTGAACAACCGTGGAGTTTGCAAAGAATCAACAAGCCATCTAGCAGCGGGTCATCGTGGTTGAGGCGTGGATCGCTGGCTGGCCCTGGCCGTTCCATGGTGGTCAAGGTCTACTACTCCTTATGCCGGTTCTACTTCATGTCCGGCAGACGCGCCTCACTTTTCACTTCGGTGAGGGCTACTGCTTCTACCGGTACGACTACTTGTTGCTGCCGCAACAGATCCCCCATCGCAGTGGTTACGCGGTACATGGAAAACTCTTCGAGAAAACGCACTTCGGTGTAGCGACGGTTGGCAGTGAACAGCTCGTTCTCACTGTCGAGCAGGTCGAGCAGGGTACGTTGACCGAGACTGAACTGCTGTTGATAAGCTTCGCGGACGCGTTGGGTGTAATCCGCATAATCGCGGGCTTTCGGGGTTTGCAGCTGGGCGTTCTCCATGGCGTTCCAAGCCAGGGAAAGGTTTTCGTTGAGTACACGCAGGGCGTTGTTGCGGATATCCATCGATTCATTGATCTGGTGCGCGGTTGACTGCAGGCGTGCTTTGTCGCGCATACCGTTGAACAAGTTGTAATTCATCACCACCGCGGCCCGCCAACCCTTGGTGTGCCCCTCATCACCTTGAGTGTCATTATCGGCATTGGTGGCCAGTTCGAGATCTACGCGTGGGTAAAAGGTGGATTTGGCGACTTCATATTGCTTCTCAGCGGCGTGCACGTCAGCTTGTGCCGACTTGAGGAAAGGGTTGTTCTCGATCACCGTTTGGCGCGCATCGGAAAGCGTGGCTGGCAGTGAGCCTTTCAGTGAGGCGGGCGAGTCCAGTTCATCTGGCATACGACCAACGGCGCTGAAGAAATTGGCTTCGGCATCGGCCAGGTTGACCTTTTCGGTATAGAGATTGTTTTCTGCCAGGGCCAGGCGCGCTTCAGACTGATCGAGATCAGCCGTACTGCCTACACCCTGCTGACTACGCAGGCTGATCTGATCATTAATGCGTTGGTGAGCCTGCAGGTTATTGCGGGCCAGCTCGACCATTTCGCGGCGCATCAGCAGGTCTAGATACACCTCAACAGTACGCAATGCCAGACTTTCAGATGTACCCAGCAGGCGGTAAGCCCGAGAGTTGACCACGGCTTTGGTGCGTTCAACTTCATTGGGGGTGTTGAACCCATCAAACAGCATTTGCCGCAGGCGTAACTCCGACGTGCCGTAGTTCAGTGTTTCAGTGTTGTGATTACCCAAGGCTCGCGTGCTGGGACTGTCGGTATGTTCACGGCCATAGCCCACCAACAAGTCAACAGTCGGGAGGTAGCCGCCTTTGGCAATCTTGACTTCTTCATCTGATGAAAGACGGCTGTTGACGCCTGCATGAATTTCTGGGTGGTTGTCCAGCGTACTTTGGATCGCTTCCGATAACGTTATGCCTTGTGCCTGTGTACAGGCCATGGCCAACACAATACTGCTCCATAGAGGGTTGAGTGAGCGCATCTGGTAACTCTCCTTTATTAAAGTATCAATCCAGTCGCCAAAAAAATGGCTCTTTTCCCTGATGTTTTGTTCTGAGTTTGTAACCTCATAGCTAAGAACACTTTTCAGCGTAGCTAAGAAAAAATTGCTACTACGCATATGAGAAAAAAATCTTATGCAGACTGCGAAAACCAGCACATTGTTTTCAATCAGAAGCCGTGTACTTCGTGCTTTTCGTGGGTTTTACGCGGCTAAAACAAGCGGTCAGATACACAAAGGGGCGGGATCTTGCTGGTGCGGTAAACGGCGCGGGTTGGGGTGACATTTTTTTGTCGTTAGAGTTTTTAAGTTTTACGTCGTTGTGATCGGCCAGTGGTTTTGTTCTCTCCTTGAAAGGTATTCCGGCCTTTTTTGGCATACGTGTCGACGGTGGTCGACAGCTGTAGTGAGGATGGAATCATGGCTACTTTGATTGGTGTCGTCAGCCAGGTTATCGGCGAAGTCTATGCAGTAGCTGGCGATGGAACGCGTCGGCCACTCAGTGATGGTGATCGAGTATTTGCAGGGGAGCAGATCGTTACTGGAGTCGCTGGATCTATTGCGGTTGCCATGAGCAATGGACAGCAATTAACGCTGGGGCGTGACAGCAGTCTGAACCTCATCGAGCAGATGGTATCTGCAGGTGGCAATCCGGCAAATTCTGATGCGGATTCGACACCGGCGACCCCGAACGATGGGGAATTGACCGATGTGGAGCAGCTGCAGGCCGCTATTGAGGCTGGCGTAGACCCTACGCTGGAAGGTGAAGCCACTGCGGCTGGTCCAGGCGCTGGTGGTGCAGGTGGTGCCGGTGGCGCAGGCGGTGGCCATTCTTTTGTGTTGCTGGGGGAAACGGGTGGAGCCTTGGATCCGATCATCGGTTTTGCGACCGAAGGTTTGGATAACGGACCGGAGTTCCCAGACCCCGATCCTGTTGATGTTGATGAAGCGCCAGATTTCAGCCCAGCCGTTGATGTGCAGTACGAGGATGTGGGCGGGACTGTTTTTGCAGGACCGGTGGTGGTGGATGAAGAGGGACTGGAAAATGGGAGCAACTCAGCAAGCAATGCTGAGCAGGCCAATGGCAGCATTCTCATCACTTCGCCTGATGGCGTTTCTGCTTTGCAGGTTCAAGACGTTGATGGCAACTGGATAGATGTCACCGTTGGTGGTGTTGTACAGGGCCAGTACGGCACGTTGAGTGTTGATGCAACCGGTAATTGGACATATACGCTGACCGGCAACACGTTCGATCACACCAATCCCAATGCTACAGGCGCTGATGATCAGGTCACTGATCGTTTTGCTGTGCGCGTGTTTGATCTGGATGGTGATGTATCTCCAACGGCCTTTATCGATGTTCTCATCAATGATGACGGACCAGTGGCTTCCGTCAGTGAGCAAGCTGGCGAGTTGCCCTCTGTCCTGGTGGACGAAAGTCTGGAGACCCTGGGCGGTGCCTTGGGCGATGGTGTGGCCTCGGCGGTCTTGAGCGCGGCTGTTGTGCAGTTGCAGTTTTCCAGTGTGTTCGGTGCCGATGGTGCTGCCGCAGGCGATGCCGGCACGGTGTACAGCCTGGAACTGAGTGGGGAGGGTGTGCCGAGTGGGCTGTTTGCCGTCAATGCGGATGCTCCGCAAGGCAAGGGCGAGTCCATCGTTCTGAATCAACTCGGCAATGTCATCACTGGCAGTGCCGGTGGTGTGGATTACTTTACCCTGACTATCGACCCAGTCAGCGGTGCTGTGACCTTGGATCTGCTGGATAACATCTGGCATGACAGCACCACGGATGCCGATGACCGCGAAGTGCTGAGGTTGGCGGAAGATGTCCTGCTGCTGACGCAGACCGTGACCGATGGTGACGGCGACAGCGACAGCGCGTCGATTGACCTTGGCGCTGCCGGGGCATTCAGCTTTGAAGACGATGGCCCATTGGCTCAACTCAGTGAAGAGTCTCGTCAGCTAGTCGCTAAACCGGTGGATGAAAGTCTGGCGGTTCTAGGTGGCGTCTATTCCGATGGCAATGCTTCTGCTGTCCTGAGTAGCGAGATAGTGCAGTCGCAGTTTTCCAGTGTGTTCGGCGCTGATGGTGCTGCCGCAGGCAATGCCGGCACGGTGTACAGCCTGGAGCTGAGCGGGGAGGATGTGCCGAGCGGGCTGTTTGCGGTCAATGCGGATGCTCCGCAAGGCAAGGGCGAGCCCATTGTTCTGAATCAACTCGGCAATATCATCACTGGCAGTGCCGGTGGTGTGGATTACTTTACCCTGACTATCGACCCAGTCAGCGGTGCTGTGACCTTGGATCTGCTGGATAACATCTGGCATGACAACACTGCGGATGCTGATGACAGCGAAGTGCTGAAGTTGGCTGAAAATGCACTGCTGCTGACGCAGACCGTGACCGATGGTGACGGCGACAGCGACAGCGCATCGATCGACCTTGGTGCTGCCGGGGCATTCAGTTTTGAAGACGATGGCCCGCAGGCATGCATCCATTTGAAAGGTCCATGGGCACAGGTCGTACATGATGAAAGTGCGGGGCAGCAGAACTTCTTCACTTCCTGGTGGAAGCCGGGAGACTGGGACAATGATGTCAGCTCAGCTTCTGTTTTCGATGGTGTGAGCAATAAAGGCTCTGACATTGATCCTGCTGGTTTTGCCCGGAGTCTGACGCCAATTGTCGGTACTTTCGGCAGCAGTTATGGCGCGGATGGCAAGGGCAGTACTGTGCTCAGTCTGGAACTGAGCGGTGCCCAAGGCAGTGACTCGGGCCTCAGAACCACCGATGGCAAACCGATCAACCTCTACCTTGAGGGTGCGTTGATCGTGGGGCGTGTTGCCAGTGGCGACGCTGTTGGTCCAGCAGCCTTCGCGGTGGCCATTGGTGGCGATGGTTCGATCAGTGTGGCCCAGTACATGTCACTGAAGCACCCGGCTGGTGGCAGCAGTTATGACGAAGCCGTGAATCTGATTGGCAAGATCAAAGCAGTCGTGACTGTCACCGACGGCGATGGTGACGTGGCAGTGGATAAGGTCAGTATTGGCCATGTGATCGGTTTTGAGGACGATGGCCCGCTTGCTAGCGTCAAACTGATTCAGGGGGCGGTCGTTGTACATGACGAATCGCATGCGCTGCAGAATGCCAGCGCAACACCTGCTGCTCCTGAGGATGCCAATGACCATGACAGTAATGGCGTATCCGGCCTGTTCAATAGTGTGGTCAACAGAGGTGGTGATCTTTCCCCTAAAGGTTATGCGCAAAGCAATGGTCCTTTGGTAAGTACCGCTGGCAGCAGCTATGGCCAGGATCAGGAAGGTGCTACTTCAAAACTCAGCCTGGCGATTGTTGGGGGTAATGGGGTTGATTCTGGGCGTACAACCACTGCGGGTTTCACCATCAAGCTGTACATGGAAAACGACCTGGTTGTCGGTCGTATTGTGGGTGGGCCAGATAATGGCAAGGCAGCCTTTGCTGTTGCCATCAGCGCGGATGGAACGATCAGCGTGGCGCAATATGTCTCGCTGCAGCATCCTACCGGTGGCAGTAGCTATGACGAAGCGATAAGTCTCGCAGGCAAAGTGCAGGCAGTACTGACGGTGACCGATGGTGATGGCGATGTTGCGATCGACAAGGTCCAGATCGGTAGCGCTATTCGTTTCGAGGATGATGGCCCCAGCGCGAACATTAATCTCAAAGGCCCGTGGGTCGACGTCACCCACGATGAAACGGCCGGATTGCAGAACTTCTGGACGACCTGGACGCCCGGTGATATCGGCGATGATGATGTGGCGTTCCTGTCAGCGTTTAACGGTGTGGCCAATAAAGGCACTGATATCACCCCCACCGGTTATGCCAAAAGCACGACGCCTGTAGTGACGACCCAGGGCAGCAGCTATGGCGAGGATGAAGAGGGGGCTACCACCCAGCTCAGCTTGCTGGTCAAAAATGGCAATGGAACAGACTCTGGCCTGAAAACCACTGACGGCCACACCATTACGCTGCATCTAGAGGGTGCCTTGGTCGTTGGGCGTATTGTTGGTGGCGGCGATACTGGCAAGGCTGCGTTTGCGATAGCTATTGGCGCAGACGGTTCATTGAGCCTGGCTCAGTATGTGTCGCTGCGGCATTCGCTCGGTGGTAGCAACTACGACGATGCCGAAACACTAGCTGGCAAGATTCTCGCCGTGGTTACAGTGACCGATGGCGACGATGATGTAGCGGTCGATACAGTTGATATTGGCAGCGTGATCCGTTTTGAGGATGACGGCCCCACCGCTTGCATCAGCCTGGTACGGAATGCGTCTGTGACCCATGACGAGTCAGCAGGCCTGCAGAATGCAGTGCTGACTCCCTCAATTGTGGGGGATGCAGATGATAACGACGTGGCGGATCTGTCTGCCTTGTTCAGTGGTGTAATGCATCCGGGCACTGATCTCGGTACAACCGGTTATGCGCAAAGCGCCACTTCAGTGGTGAGTACGGCAGGGAGTTCTGTCGGCCAGGACGAGGAAGGTGCGACGTCCGTGCTTAGCCTGGCTCTGCAGGGGAGTAATGGGCAAGATTCCGGTCTGAAGACGACTGACGGTTTTACCATTCGCTTGAGTGTTGAAGGCTCACTTGTCGTCGGCCGAGTGGATGGTGGCAGCGAGAACGGAAAAGCTGCCTTTGCCGTTGCAATTGGCAGTGACGGCAAGTTGAGTGTGGCGCAGTACATTTCCATTCAGCACCTTGATAGCGGCAGTGCTGATGAAGCCCGGACACTCAGCGGCAAGATCAAGGCCGTATTGACCATTACTGATGGTGATGGTGATGTCGCGGTGGACAAAGTCGATATCGGCCATGTGATTCGCTTCGAGGATGACGCCCCAAGCGCCGGTCAAACCACGGCTGCGCTTGTGCTGGATGACGAAGGCCTGCTTGGTGGGATCAATGGTGGCCCGGCAGACACCCTAGGAGCCGCTACGAGCACCAGCGGTAATCTGGTGTTTGCAGCAGGGGCTGATGGCTTGAAGTCACTTGCTCTCAGTGGGCCGGCAACGCTGGGCACTGAAACGGTTTCTTCCAGCTGGGATGCCGTGAGTCATACGCTAACCATTAGCAGCTCACGTGGCTCGCTGGTGACCGTTGTATTGACCAATCCCGCTACCGGTGCCTACACCATCAACCTGTTGAAACCGTTGATGCACCCCGCAAGTGGCACTGAGGACAATATCACCCTGAATATTGGCTACAAGGTGACGGACGGTGATAACGACACAGCGACCGGTTCACTGGTAGTTAGTATCGACGATGACACGCCGACCATTCAGGCAGGCTACCTTTCTACCGATTCGTTTGTGACGTATCACGGCACTGATGCCAGCTATGCCAATAGTTATGGCTACTACATCAAGGGCGCCGATGGCACGCCACAGACTGGGAAAGTAATCTGGGCCAATGTGCAGGATCAGGTCGATGGCGATACCTCTAGCCTGGCTGGACTCAACCCGGCCCAAGTCGGCTTCTTCATCATCCCCAATGGCGGCGCCAATAGCGGCTTGATCAATGGTGCTGAACTGACGTTCCAGCAGGTGGCGGGTAAATGGACAGCGTTCCTTGGCTCAACGGCGTTGACCGGTGATTTGGGGGCCAATGTCTTGTTCAGTGATGCCGCCCTCAATCCAGGTGGCTCACACCTGCAGGACAACAGCGGCGTTGGCAATCAGAACTGGGAGGATGTGACCACTGGCTCTGATTATGACTACAACGACGTCAGCACAAATGTCACTTGGGGCAGTGGCTTGCAGCTGCAGGTTGATGAAACACGCCTGGATATTGATGTCAGTGCCAATTTTAGCGGCGTCTTCAATGTGCAGCCCGGAGCGGATGGGCTGCAACGCCTGAGCTACCAATTCGATGTCAACGACAGTGACAGTGGGCTGGTCGATACCCTTACCAATCAAGCCGTGATGTTGAGTGTCAATGAGTCTGGTGTACTTGAAGGGCGCACGGCGGGTAGCGGTGAGCTGGTATTCAAACTCAGCGTTGATACCGCGGGTAAAGTCACCCTCGACCAACAGCGCGCAATTTTTCACAACACAGTAGATCCTGATGAGGCCAGGTTCCTTGGCTTAGGTCATATCTCACTCACCGCCACAGTTTTAGATAAGGACGGAGACTCTGCCAATGCCAGCATCGACCTGGGGGCAGTGATCAGTTTCCGCGATGATGGTCCGCGTTCGACGCCAAACAGCCTTGTGCAATTGGATGACGATGATCTCCCGGCTGGGTTGCCTGGCGGCACTGGCGACGATGGCGTTTCGCCCTTGCAGGGCATTCTCGGGCATGATTTTGGAGCAGATCGCGCGGGCAGTGTGCAGCTGCTTGAAAGTGGAACAGCCCCAGCTGGTTTCAGCTATGTGAAGGATGGTGACGACCTCTTGATCAAGCAGGGCAGCACCGATGTACTGCGTATCGAGTTGGATATCATCACGGGCGAATACCGGGTTATCCAGTTAGCAGCCATTCGCCATGAGGCTGGTAACAACGAGAACAATATCGGCTTTACCTTGAACTACCGCGTTACCGACAAGGACGGTGATTACGCTAACGGTATGTTGCAGATCGACGTGGATGACGACACGCCAACGGCCAGTCATGTCACTGCGGCCAAACCCCTGGACGATGAAGGCTTGCCGGGTGGCATCAATGGCGGTGACGCTGATGTTGCGGAAGCCTTGACCAGTATCAGCGGTTCTCTGGGTTACAGTGCAGGGGCTGATGGACTCAAGAGCATTGTGCTCAGCGGGCCACTTAGTCTGGGCAGTGAAGCTGTTACCTCAACCTGGCATGCAGCCACAAACACGCTGAGTATCAGCAGTGTTCGCGGGCTTCTGGTTAACGTAACGCTGACCAATCCGGCTACGGGGGCTTATACCGTCAATCTGTTGAAACCGTTGATGCACCCTGTTGCGGATACCGAAGACAACATAACCCTTAATATTGGCTACAGGGTAACTGACGGTGACGATGACCATGTTGATGGTTCTCTGGTCGTCACGATTGATGATGACACCCCCACCATCCAGGCCGGCAACATTGATACGGGCTCCTATGTCACTTTCTATGGCACGGATGCGGGTTACGCCAATAGTTACGGGTATTATATAAAAGGCCCTGATGGTTCCCCCATCAGCGGCAAAGTGATCTGGGCAAATGTGCACGATCAAGAGGCAGGCGATACCGCCAGCCTGAATGGTTTGGACCCCAACAGTGTTGGCTTCTTCATCATCCCGAATGGTGGGGTCAACCCAGGCTTGGCTAATAATACTGACCTGACCTTCAAACTGATTGAAGGCAAATGGACCGCGATGCTAGGTGGGAACCCGCTGACCGGCGCAGATGGTGCCAATGTGCTGTTCAGCGCAGCTGGGCTCAATCCTGGCGGTTCACACCTGCAAGACACCAGCAACGCAGGGAATCAGAACTGGGAAGACAAGACTGAAACGTCTGACTACGACTACAACGATGTCAGCACCAGTGTTACCTGGGGTTCATCGTTGCAGGTTGACGAATCGAATTTCGATGTTGATGCCAAGGCCAATTTCAACGGTGTATTCAATGTTCAGGCTGGCGCCGATGGCCTGAAGAAAGTCGATTATGAGCTGACCGTACAAACCACTACCACCGGTCTGGTTGACACGCTCACTAACAAGCCTGTCGTGCTCGGTGTCAATCCTGCTGGCGTAATAGAAGGGCGCGCGGGCACAAATGGTGAACTGGTGTTTACCCTTTCGGTGGATGCTGGCGGCACTGTCACCTTGAATCAAGTGCGCGCGGTAATGCACCCCACCGGTGATGCGAATGAAGCCAAATTCCTTGGCGCAGGGTATGTCAGCCTGAAAGCCACTGTTACTGACGGCGATGGAGATACCCGCAGCGCTAACCTCGACATCGGCAAGGTCGTCAGCTTCAGGGATGATGGGCCATTGGCCGTTGATGACAATCCAACCGAGCTGGTGGAAGGCAGTGCGGCGGCTAGCCAAGTCTCTGGGAGCGTTCTGGACAATGATGCTGCTGGTAATGATGGCGGCAAGGTTTTTGTGGCCTGGGATAATGCTGCCAATGGCGCAGCGATAGCCGAATTGGCCCGCTACGGAACTCTGGTGCTTAACCATGCCAGTGGTGGCTATAGCTTTGTTCTGGACAACAGCGATACGGATGTCATCAACCTGCTTGATGGTCAGACCATCGCCCAGAGTCTGAAGTACAGCATGCGTGATGCGGACGGGGATATTTCTACCGCCAAGCTGACCATCACTATTGTGGGCAATAACAGTGCTCCAGAAATTAGTGTTGATCCGGTGAGTAACCAAGTCTTCGAAGCGGGGCTTGATGGCAGCGGAACTGAAGCATTGAGTAGCAGTGAGTTTGCTGTGGGTACATTCAAGGTCTCTGACCCCGATGGCCTGAGTGAGATCCTGGCGGTAACCATAAATGGACAGGAAATCCTGATCGGCGCTCTGGGCACTAACAACCCAATAATTGGGAATCACGGCACTCTGACTATAACGGCTTACGACACGGAGACAGGTGTTGCGCAATACCGTTATGAGTTGACGGAGCGCACCGAGAATGTACCTGGCCCTGAGCAGGATGAGTTTACGTTGACCACCCGTGACGCATCAGAAACCTCTGCGCCGGCCAAGCTAACTATCGACATTGTCGATGACGTACCGATCGCTAAGGATAATTCGATCTGCGTTCCAGAAACGGGGTTGCCACCGTTCAGTGTCACCCTGATTATCGATCGATCCAGCAGTATGTCTTCCTTGGTAGAGGCCGATATTGACGGTGATGGTGACCTTGATACGGTTTCCAGGTTGCAAGTCGCGAAGCAGGCATTGGTCAATTTGATTGATAGCTATGTGTCGCTGGGTGTACCCGTTAATTTCAATCTCATTGGTTTCAGTAGCAACGCCAGCATGCTTTATGAAGGAAGCAATGCGGCGGCTGCCAAAGCGGCGATCCTTGATCCCGGTCTGAGCCCCAATGGCACGACTAATTACGAAGCTGCACTGAACCTGGCGAAAAGTGATCTTGAAGATGAACTGAGCCCCGGTGGCGAATACCTCCCCGGTTATCAGCACAAGGTCTACTTCCTCTCTGACGGTGAGCCGTACCCAAGCAGTAACGATGCCCCGGCCAGTTGGAAACCCTTCGTCGACAGTAATGGCATTGACGTCATTGCTGTGGGTATTCAAATCCCTGACGGCTCTGATGCGGAAGGAGAACTCAAAGAGGTCGCCAATGGCACTGAAGAGGCCGTGCTGGTGCAGAATCCAGATGAATTATCTGCCGCTCTCGATGCCACTGTGCCTGATCCGGTTACGGGTAACCTGATCACCGATGTGGACGCTGTGGCAGGCGCTGATCTACCAGGAGCTGACGGCCCGGTTACGGTGACACATATCAGCTTCATTGTTGCTGACGCGTCGGCTTACCAGGATGGTAGCGGTAATGATGCCGATAGCGTGGCCAATCTGGGCGCAGGACAGTTTCTGGTCACCTACAAGGTTGAGGGGGGCACGACTGGATTAATTGACACCCCTAAAGGTGGCTTGCTCAAAGTCGCGGGGGACGGGACTTATACCTACAGTGCACCCGCCAATGTCGCAGGGGATAGCCAAGAGGTCTTCACCTATAGCGTCAAAGATACCGATGGCAGCAGTTCTGAAGCCAAGCTGACTGTGTGCATCGAGGATGGTGCACCGGTGGCACGGAACAATACCGTCAGTGTTGAGGAAAGTGGTTTGCGTCCATTCAGCCTCACCCTGATTCTGGACCGCTCAGGCAGTATGGATGATGACGTCATTAAGGCCGATCTGGATGGTGACGGTACTCTGGAAAATACAACTCGGCTGCAGGTAGCGAAACAGGCGCTGGTGAATTTGATTGACAGCTATGCTGCACTGGGTGATCTGGGGCTGCTCAATATCAACTTTATTGCCTTCAGCGAAAATGCCTCATTGCGCTATGAGGGCAATGATCTGCTTGCGGCCAAGCAGGCCATTCTCGATGGTTCTCTGGGGGCCAGCGGCAGCACTAACTACGCTGCTGCACTGAATATGGCGCGCAGTGAGATTGAGGATGAAATGACCCCAGGTGGCTCTGAGTACCTGGCGGGCTACCAGCACAAGGTCTACTTCCTGTCTGACGGTGAGCCAAACCCGAGCAGTGCAGATGCGCCGGATGACTGGCAGAGCTTTGTCGATGGTAATGGCATTGATGTGATTGCCGTCGGGATTCAAATCCCCGACGGCTCCGATGCAGAGAATGAGCTCAAAGAAGTCGCAAATGCTCGCGAGGAAGCTGTACTGGTGCAGAACCCGGCTGAACTCTCTGCCGCGCTCGGTGAGACAGTGCCCGGAACAATTGATGGCAACGTGATTCTGGATGTGGATAGCGTGGCTGGGAAAGACCTACCAGGCAATGATTTGCCTGTGACGCTCACCCAGATCAATTTTGCTGTAGATAATGCCAACCTGACGTTGTTGGCCCAGTATCAGGGGCAGGGCGCTACCTTGGTGGTTGGTTCCACAACCACGATGGTGACTTTCAATGTTCCGGCAAATGGCAGCGATCTGATTATCGAAACCCCATTGGGTGGTACGCTGAGCATCGATAAAACAGGCTCTTATCATTACAGCTCACCAGGTAACGTTGTCTCAGGCGTACAGGAAGTTATTACCTACACGATTGCTGATAGCGATGGTGATGCTTCCAGTGCAGATCTGATTATCAATGTAACGGACAGTGTTCCCCTTGCAGTCAATGATGTTCGCAGTCTGAACGAAGGTCATTGGGCCGTGGGTATTGGCAATGATCTCTACTCGGCAGTGTTTGAGGTAGACGGCAGCTGGAGTGTTACTCCAGTGTCTCAGTCCCTGACAGGTGGTGATATTTCCAACACACCCAACGGTGGTCAGAAATCCAGTGATTCGTCAGGGTTTACTGTCGTTGCAGATACGGCTCATCCAGTTGAGATACGTTTTAACGCCACCGTTAATGATTTCAACAGTGCCGACCGTTGGCAGGCTCAGGTATTCAAAGTCGGTTCTTCTTCTCCTGTTGCTGAGCTGCTGGGGCAGACTGGTAGTGTGGCGAACAAAACCATCGGCGGGATAACCGAGTCTGGAGCCTATTACGTAAGGTTTACAGTGTTCGATAACTCCACCAGTAACCGTGCGGATCTTGATATCAGTAGATTCTCTTACAGTAGTTACAGTTACACCCAGCCTAGTACTCAAACAGTGAACGTTACTGCACCGGCACTGATGTGGGTCGCAGCCATGCTGAGTGGCAATCTACTCGCCAATGACCAACCCGGTGCCGATGCAGGTCTCAAGGTCACTGCCGTTGACGGTGTTGCAGTTGTGGTCGGTGGGGTAAGCATTGCTGGGGACTACGGCACGCTGCAAATAGCCTCTAATGGCCAGTACACCTACACACAGCATCAGCAGGACTACCACACAGGTGCATCGGACAGTTTTTTCTACAGCATTGTTGATGCTGATGGCAGCACGTCCAGTGCGATACTGACCATTAACCTGGTGGATCATAATTACCCTGCAACAGCTTCGAACAGCAGTGATTTCATTGGGGGTGAGGATGTCAATGACACCCTGAATGGGCTGAACGGCAACGACATCGTCTATGGCGGCGCTGGAAACGATACCCTCAGTGGTGGTTCGGGCAATGATCACCTGGTAGGAGGCGCTGGAGACGATATCCTCAACGGTAATGACAACAACGATATTCTTGAAGGCGGTGCTGGCGATGATCAGCTCTATGGCGGCGCAGGCAGTGATGCGCTACTCGGAGGGGCCGGTAATGACAATCTGCTGGGCGATGCCGACGATGACATTCTGATTGGAGGTCTGGGCAACGACACACTGACCGGTGGCGCCGGCAAGGATGCTTATGTATGGCGCGCTGGAGAGGAGGGTGGTGTGGATCGGGTGTTTGGTTTCTCGGTCGACATTAACGGTATCGGTTCTGACATGCTGGATCTTTCAGACCTGCTTTCGGGACTCCCAGATCAGCCCGGAGCCAGTGCATTGAGCAGCTACCTGAGTTTTGGTTTTGCCAGTGGCAGCACGACAATCAGTGTGGATAAAGCTGGTGATGGAGGGGCTGTCGATCAGACGATCGTGCTTGAGGGTGTGGATCTATCCAGCAGTGCGTATTACGGCAGTGCAGACACCGCGGCCATTATCAGTGGAATGCTCGATGACAATGCTTTGAAAGTAGCGTGATAACCAGGTCGGGTGTTGGAACAGATTTGACACCTTCATGAAGACTTCCGCCACTCTGACCGGTGGCGGTTTTTTATCCCATGTGTTTAAGGGGTGTTTGAGTAACGCTCGGTCTAGCTGTGCAGTTTTTGTAAATATCCCACCACGTCGGGTGCCCCGGCCAGACGCAGGCCTTCCCCCAAGGCAGTGGCTTCGGCTGAATGTTTGGGAAGAAGAAGGAACTCCGGTGACCCAGGACCGCCAAGTTGTGACAGGCGCGCATAAGGCAGGCCGTTATCCAGCAGCAGGGCCATAAAGGCGGGGTCACTCCAGGCCGCATTGGGCATGGCCAGTACATGATAGCGCTGCTGTAGGCTGTTCAGACCTTGTTCGCTGAGGTGGTAATGACTGATCACCGCAGGCAAGTTGACCTCAAGCTCGCGTCGCCGCGCATAGGCAATCGCACAGGCGAAGGCCTCATTGTGGTGATCGCCAGTCCAGAACACTCGCTCACCGCGCCAGCTTGCCTGGCTCAGGCTGATGCACTCACCGGCTAAAAAACGCGGTAGTGCGAGGCTGATGGTTTTGACGAAATCCTTGTAGCTGATGATGCGAATTTGGCGACAGCTCTCGCTGGCGGCAAAGGTTTCGAAGCTCTGCTGCTCGGCTTGTTGTGGGCTGCAGGTGGAGAGGCCATCAATCAGGCGTAGATCGAAGGAGCTTAATGGCTGCTCATGGACTTCTACTACGCGCACGAGCATGGCGTGAGCCTGTGCCTTGTCTTCCTGAACCGGTCCGGACAACGCACTGCGGGGCAGATCGACCAGGCGATGCAGCTGCGGAGCGTTTTGCCAGCAGATGTTTTGGCGTGGGACAGGCAGGGGGCTAAAGGGGAGGCGTAGGTGGCTGGCACGTTCAAGTATCTGGCGTTGCCCGCGACCAATAAGGCCTAGCCGTTGCGCCAAAGCACCAAGGCGTGAGCTGAGGGTAGAAGGCTGCTCAGACAAACTCATGGCCAGGTACAAACTCCATAATCACCGTAAGCAGTTTGGCAGACGCTGCAAGGCGCTGCACAGGCTTTATCGGCGGTTTGGGCAGGTATTTTAAGGTTTATATAGCATGGGTGACGGTCCGACAGGACGCCGCAGGTGGTACCAAGAAGGGATGCCGGCCATTTTTTACCGGGCAGGCGCACGGTGTGTGGCAAGATTGCTGCAGTCAGTTGCAAAGGTGCCTCCATGCCCAGTCTGGTGTTTGATATTGCGTTATCGGCCGAGCGCTTGCGCGTGGTTTATCAAGGGCGTGCCAACCGGATATTAGTGCAAAGTCGCGACGGGCGGAGTGTCAGTGTGCCGGCTCACCATTTCCGCCCCTTTCTGACCCATGACGGTGTCTATGGTTCCTTCGAACTTGAGTTCAGCTTGTCCGGTGAGTTACTCAGTCTGCGCCGCCTGGGCTGATCTGGGCTGATAGTGCCGTGTGCCTCGCCTATCAGCTACGCAGGCGGCTATAATCGCGGCCTTTGTAACTTTATCGAGCTAAGCCTGCCCATGTATACCCTGGCCCGCGAGCTGCTGTTCAAACTTTCCCCCGAAACCTCCCATGAACTGTCCATCGACTTGATCGGTGCCGGTGGTCGTTTGGGGCTTAACGGCTTGGTGACCAAGAGCCCAGCCGCGCTGCCGGTCAAGGTGATGGGACTGGACTTTCCCAATCCGGTCGGTTTGGCGGCTGGCTTGGACAAGAACGGCGACGCCATTGATGGCTTTGCACAATTGGGCTTCGGTTTTGTGGAAATTGGCACCGTAACGCCGCGTCCGCAGCCGGGTAACCCCAAGCCACGTCTGTTCCGCTTGCCTGAGGCTGAGGCGATCATCAATCGCATGGGTTTTAACAACCACGGCGTCGATCACCTGCTGGCCCGTGTGCAGGCAGCCAAATACAACGGCGTGCTGGGCATTAATATCGGCAAGAACTTCGATACCCCAGTCGAGAACGCGGTGGATGACTATCTGCTGTGCCTGGACAAAGTCTATCAACACGCCAGCTACGTCACCGTTAACGTCAGCTCGCCGAATACCCCAGGACTGCGCAGCCTGCAGTTTGGTGACTCACTTAGACAATTGCTCGAAGCCCTGCGTAAGCGTCAGGAAGATCTGGCTGTCCAGTATGGCAAGCGTGTACCGCTGGCGATCAAGATCGCGCCGGACATGAGCGATGAGGAAACCATCGAGGTGGCCAATGCGCTGATTGAAGCCGGTATGGATGCGGTGATTGCCACCAACACTACCCTGGGCCGCGAGGGTGTGCATGGCCTGGAGTGTGCCGACGAGGCCGGTGGATTGTCCGGTGCACCGGTGCGTGAGAAGAGCACGCACATTGTTCAAGTATTGGCCACTGAGTTGAAAGGCCGTTTGCCGATCATCGCCGTGGGCGGGATTACCGAAGGCAAGCATGCAGCTGAGAAGATCGCCGCAGGTGCCAGCCTGGTACAGATTTACTCAGGCTTTATCTACAAGGGGCCGGCATTGATCCGCGAAGCGGTCGATGCGATTGCGGCGCTGCCGCAAAAGCCTCAGGCCTAAACCTGGGGTCAATAAACAATGGCGTGGAGCCATTTTTAACGTCGCTTCGCGACGGCCCTAAGGGTTGCTCCCATGAATGGCAGGCAATAAAAAGGGCTCCCTAAAGGAGCCCCTGGGCTCGCGCCCGCCGCTCGGATGGAGCGCGCATGGTGAGTCGGTAGGTTCCTGAATCAGCCGACAGCGTGAAGTTCGTTGAGGCGATGGATGCCGGCGGTGCCGGTCATGCCGTCCCAGTTGTCACCGCGCCCTTCGCGCCAGCCGTTTAACCAAGCTTGGCGGACAGAGGGGAGGGTAAATGGACAGAGTTCGCGGGATTTGCCACTGATGCCATATTGATAGCCGCGCAAAAAAGCTCTTTCTAACGGATCACGCTTAAGTCTTCTCATAGGGTGAAGCCCTCAATGTTGACTGTTATGTCCCTTAGACCTTGAAGCAAGGTCAGGCAGAAATGGTCTGCCTACGGAGTCCGCTGCCGGCGTCGCGAGCCTCCTTGCAAGCACCATTGCGGTGCTGGCCTGAGTAGATTTCTAACGAATGCGTGGGGGCCTGTGAATGACCGTTTCGTCATAAGGCCGTAACCTTTTTGCTGGTCAGGCCATAAGCCGCCATGACCAGCGCCTGGATTTTCCGCTGCAGCGCCTATGCTGTGGGCGTATGCGTCGGGTGTGCTGGTGTTGTGCTATCGCGAATGTGTAGCGATTGAGATTGTTGTTTATTCCGACGAAGGGTCGCGTTGCGACGCTTTGTCACTTATTTTGGCCGTGCTGATTTGTCTGCGCGCCGTTGATTGCCTTAGGCACTGGAAACTCCCATGTCGGATCGTTACGAACTCTTCCTCACTTGCCCCAAGGGCCTTGAAGGCCTGCTGCTTGAAGAAGCCAGCGGCCTCGGCCTTGAAGACGCACGTGAGCACACCTCTGCCATTCGCGGTATGGCCGACATGGAAACCGCCTATCGCTTGTGTTTATGGTCGCGCTTGGCCAACCGCGTGCTGTTGGTGCTCAAGCGCTACAGCGTGCAAGACGCTCAGAGCCTGTATGAAGGCGTACTGGAAGTGGACTGGTTCGAACACCTCGAATCCAGCGGCAGCCTGGCGGTGGAGTTCAGTGGCAATGGCTCGGGCATCGATAACACTCATTTCGGCGCACTGAAGGTCAAAGATGCGATCGTCGACAAGCTGCGCCTGAAAGACGGCACACGGCCTTCGGTCGACAAGCTCAACCCGGACCTGCGCGTGCACCTGCGTCTGGATCGCGGCGAGGCGATTCTCTCCCTCGATCTCTCTGGCCATAGCCTGCACCAGCGCGGTTATCGTCTCCAGCAGGGCGCCGCGCCGCTGAAGGAAAACCTCGCTGCCGCCGTATTGATCCGTGCCGGCTGGCCACGCATCGCTGCCGAAGGTGGTGCACTGGCGGACCCGATGTGCGGCGTGGGTACTTTCTTGGTCGAGGCGGCGATGATCGCCGCCGACATCGCACCGAACATGACCCGTGAGCAATGGGGCTTCAGCAAATGGTTGGGCCACGTGCCCGCCTTGTGGAAGAAAGTCCATGCCGAGGCCGAAGAGCGCGCAGCAGCGGGCATGGCCAAACCACCGCTGTGGATTCGCGGTTATGAGGCCGACCCACGGCTGATTCAGCCGGCGCGTAATAACATCGAGCGTGCCGGCATGGGTGATTGGGTCAAGGTGTATCAGGGGGAAGTGGCGACCTTCGAGCCGCGCCCGGATCAGAACCAAAAAGGCCTGGTGATCTGCAACCCACCCTACGGCGAGCGCCTGGGTGATGAGGCCAGTTTGCTGTACCTCTACCAGAACCTCGGCGAGCGTTTGCGTCAGGCCTGCATGGGCTGGGAAGCAGCGGTGTTTACCGGCGCGCCGGACCTGGGCAAGCGCATGGGCATTCGCAGCCACAAGCAATACGCCTTCTGGAACGGCGCGTTGCCGTGCAAGTTGCTGCTGATCAAAGTGCAGCCCGAGCAGTTCGTCACGGGCGAGCGCCGTACCCCTGAGCAGCGTGAACGCGAGCGCGAACAGGCCGAGGTCGATAAGGCACCGCTTGCGCCGCTGGAGCGTCAGTACAACAAGAACGGCAATCCGATCAAACCTGCGCCAGCACCGGCGCCTGTGGTTGAACAGGCGCGCTTGAGCGAAGGCGGGCAGATGTTTGCCAACCGCCTGCAGAAAAACCTCAAGCAATTGGGCAAGTGGGCGCGTAAGGAGGGCGTTGAGTGCTACCGCCTGTACGATGCCGACATGCCGGAATACGCCATGGCGGTGGATTTGTACGGCGATTGGGTGCATGTGCAGGAATATGCCGCGCCCAAGTCGATTGATCCTGAGAAAGCCAAGGCGCGCATGTTTGATGCCATCGCCGCGATTCCGCAAGCGCTGGGCGTCGACAAGAACAAGGTGGTGATCAAACGCCGCGAACGCCAGAGTGGCACCAAGCAATATCAACGGCAGGCCACGCAGGGGCAGTTTCTGGAAGTCAGTGAGGGCGGCGTGAAACTGCTGGTCAACCTCACCGATTATCTGGACACCGGCCTGTTCCTCGATCACCGGCCGCTGCGTTTGCGTATTCAGCAAGAGGCTGCCGGTAAGCGTTTCCTCAATCTGTTCTGCTATACGGCTACCGCCACTGTGCATGCCGCCAAGGGCGGCGCACGCACCACCACCAGTGTCGATCTGTCGAAAACCTACCTGGATTGGGCGCGGCGCAACCTGTCGCTCAATGGCTTCTCCGACAAGAACCGTCTGGAGCAGGGCGACGTAATGGCTTGGTTGGGCGAAGACCGTGGTGAATACGAACTGATCTTTATCGATCCGCCGACCTTCTCCAACTCCAAGCGCATGGAAGGCATCTTCGATGTGCAGCGTGATCACGTGCAGCTGCTCGACTTAGCCATGGCTCGTCTGGCTAAAGACGGTGTGCTGTATTTCTCCAACAACTTCCGCAAGTTTGAGCTCGATCAGAGCTTGGCCGCGCGTTATCAGGTGGAAGAAATCAGCGCCTCGACCCTTGATCCGGACTTTGCCCGTAACCCGAAAATCCACCGTGCTTGGCGGTTTAGCCTGCGCGGTTGAAATCGCCATGCCTTGTGGGCGGGGCTTTTGGCTGCGATTGGGGCCGCCTCCGTAGGGCTTTGTCGCCGCGCGCCTCGGAACGCCCGCGCGACCCAACCTAGGGTTTATTGCGGATCAGCGAACGCAAGGCAAAACGATTCGGATGACAGGCCTGTGCCACATCGACAGGCACGGGCAGCGGTTCGTTATTTAGCCAGGCGGCGATCAACTCGCCGGACAGTGGCGCGGTGATCAGCCCGCGCGAACCATGCCCGCTGTTGATATACAGGCCATCGAGCCACGGGCAGGGTGTGTTGGGTACTTGGCGCGCATCCTTGCTCAGCACGGCATAGGCGTCGGCAAATGCCGTAGCGTCAGCCAGTGGGCCGACAATCGGCAGGTAGTCCGGACTGGTGCAGCGAAACGCGGCGCGGCCTTGCAGGTACTCTGGGTCGAGTTCGGGGGCGTTTAGTTGGCGACTCAGTTCTGGTGAGATTTCTCCCAGCAACTGCAGATTGCTCGCATGATCAGTGCTGTTGAGCGTCAGGTCGTCACTGTTGAAGTCGAAGCTCGCGCCCAAGGTATGTTCGTCTTCGCGTACCGGTGCGATATAACCTTCAGCGCACACCACCGTGCGCAAGGCGCGGCTGGTGGCAGTAGCAGGCAGGCGGGTGATCTGGCCGCGAATACGTTTGAGCGGCAAGTGCGCGGCCTGCTCAAAGCCTTTGATTTCGGCGGCACTGGCCAGGATCACCACACTGGCGCTGGCCAGCAACTGCTCACCGTTCCAGGCGTGCCACTGGTCGTCAACCCGACGCAACTCCAGCGCCTGCTGATGCAGTTGCAGGTCAATGCTGGGCTGCTGACTCAGCCACTGGCACAGCGCCGGCGGATTAACCCAGCCCGCCTCGGGATAAAACAGGCCGCCACTGCTCAGGGCTGTGCCGGCTATATTCTCAGCCTCGGCTTGCGCCAGTTCCAGTAGCAAATCGGCGGGAAAAGCCGCTGCAAGTTGTGCCTGACGCTGGGCTTCCTTGGTATCAAAGGCCAGTTGCAGCACGCCGCAGTTGTCCCAGTCCTGTCCTTTGTGAAGGTGCTCCAGCACACGACGCGTGTAGCCGTAGCCGCTGACAATCAAGCGTGACAGAGCGGTGTGATGGGCGGACAGCTTGAGGTACAGCACGCCTTGCGGATTGCCCGAGGCTTCCTGGGCGATGCCATGGTGACGCTCCAGCAAGGTGACCTGCCAGCCGCGCTGCGCCAGGCTGGCGGCGGTGGCGCAGCCGGCCAGCCCCGCGCCGATCACCAGTGCTGTGCGTGCGCCTGTGACCGTTGTGGGGCGTGCAAACCAGGGTTTTTCTGCCGAGTCAGCGGTGCCGATAAAAGTGCCTTTAAGCACTTCCCATTTTTTTCCCAGACCCGGTACGCGCTTCATCTTGAAGCCGGCGTCATTGAGCCGGCGGCGCACATAACCGGTGCTGGTAAAAGTGCCCAGCGTCGTATCGCCGTGGGACAGCCTGGCCAGTTGAGCAAACAGCTCCGGCGTCCACATGTCTGGGTTTTTCGCCGGGGCGAAACCGTCGAGGAACCAGGCGTCGACCTGGGCGTCCAGTTGCCCGAAGAGGGTCAGCGCATCGCCGATCAGCAGCGTCAGGACGATGCGCCCACCCGCCAGCACGATCCGTTGAAAGCCCGGATGCAGCGCCACGTATTGGGTGAGCAACGGCTCGGCGTAGGGCGTCAGCTCTGGCCACAGCGCCAGTGCGCGCTGCAGATCGGCTTTGTGTAGCGGGTATTTTTCCACGCTGACAAAGTGCAGGCGCGCAGTTGCCGTGGCGTGTTGCTCGAACAGCTGCCAGGCACAGAGGAAGTTCAGCCCGGTGCCGAAGCCGGTTTCGCCGATGACCAGTTGCTGATGAGCCGTCAGCGCGGCAAAACGTTCCGGCAGCTGGTTGTTGGCGAGAAACACATAGCGGGTTTCGGCCAGCGCATTCTCGTTGGAAAAGTACACATCAGCGAACTGGCTGGACAGCGGTTGGCCCTGCTCATCCCATTCAAGGTGTGCGTGCTGGGTGGGGGCTTCTGGGGTGGGCA
>NZ_QAIG01000006.1:227177-273548 GCF_003060885.1 Pseudomonas sp. HMWF032 | reverse complement strand
TTCGCTACAGTCTGTTTGCCTTTCCCAATCTGCGTTTCCCGCCGCTGGTGCGCCAGGGTCTGCATTACGTGCCAACGGCGGTGCTGAGTGCGATTGTGTTGCCCGGCATGCTGATTCCCGATGGCCAGCAGTGGGCGTTCAACCTCGACAACGCCTATCTGCTGGCGGGGCTGACGACTATTGTCATCGCGGCTTTGACCCGGCATCTGCTGGCTACCATCGGCGGCGGCTTGCTGGTGTTCTTCGTGCTGCGTGGTCTGCTTGGGCAGTTGCCGTTGTAGGCACAAGGTTCTTGCACCTGATTTGATAGAAAATGCAGCAAAAAATGCGCATTGCTGTGGCTTTGTTGGGTGTTCTTGCAGTCAAATGCCTGACAACACCCGCTGGCCACTGCACACAGGTACACGGACGATGACCGAACACTCCCAATTCGCGTTGCTGGGTAAAAAGCGCTTCCTGCCATTCTTTCTGACCCAGTTGCTGGGTGCCTTCAACGACAACATCTTCAAGCAGTCACTGATACTCGTCATTCTGTTCAAAATCAGCTCCACGGCTGACAAGGATCTGCTGGTCAACCTCTGTGCTTTGCTGTTTATCCTGCCGTTCTTCCTGTTCTCGGCCCTCGGTGGCCAGTTGGGCGAGAAGTTCGCCAAGGACTCGCTGATCCGCAAGATCAAGTTTGCCGAAATCCTCATCATGCTGGTGGGCGCGGTCGGCGTGTTGCTCGGCAGCCTGCCGCTGATGCTCTCGGTGCTGTTTGCCATGGGCACCCACTCGGCGCTGTTTGGGCCGGTGAAGTATTCGATCCTGCCGCAGCACCTGGAAGAGCAGGAGCTGGTGGGTGGCAACGCCTTGGTAGAGACGGGTACGTTCCTGGCCATCCTCGCCGGCACCATCGGCGCCGGCATCATCATGGCCAGTAGCGCGTATGCGCATATCGTCGCGGTGGCGGTGGTGCTGGTAGCGGTCCTGGGTTACTTGGCCAGTCGCGGTATTCCTGCAGCCTCCGCTGCCATGCCGCAGCTCAAGTTGGACTGGAACATTCTGCGCCAGTCCTGGGCGACCATGAAATTGGGCCTGGGCCAGCGCCCGGCCGTTTCGCGCTCGCTGGTGGGCAACTCCTGGTTCTGGTTTCTCGGTGCGGTCTACCTGACGCAGATTCCGGCCTATGCCAAAGAGTGGCTGTACGGCGATGAAAGCGTGGTGACGCTGATTCTTACTGTGTTCTCGGTTGGCATCGCGCTGGGCTCGATGCTCTGCGAGCGCATGAGTGGGCATAAGGTGGAAATCGGCCTGGTGCCATTCGGCTCAATCGGCCTGACCCTGTTCGGCATTCTGCTCTGGTGGTTCTCCGGTGGCTTCCCCGATGCTGCGGTCGCACATACCTGGCTGGATGTGCTGGGCTATGGGCAGGCCTGGTGGATTCTCGGCTCGATTCTCGGCATCGGTCTGTTCGGTGGCTTTTACATCGTGCCGCTGTATGCGCTGATTCAGTCGCGCACCGTGGAGCATGAGCGGGCGCGGGTGATTGCGGCCAACAACATTCTCAATGCGTTGTTCATGGTGATTTCGGCGATTGCCTCAATCCTATTCCTCAGCGTTGCCGAACTGTCGATACCGCAGCTGTTCCTGACCATTTCGCTGATGAACATCGCGGTCAACAGCTACATCTTCAAGATCGTCCCCGAATTCACCATGCGTTTCATGATCTGGTTGCTCAGCCACTCGATTTACCGGGTCGAGCACAAAGGGTTGGAGATCATTCCCGATGAGGGCGCAGCGGTGCTGGTATGCAACCACGTATCGTTTGTCGATGCGCTGTTGATCGGCGGGGCTGTGCGTCGGCCCGTACGGTTTGTCATGTACTACAAGATCTACAACTTGCCGGTACTCAATTTTATCTTCCGCACCGCCGGTACCGTGCCGATTGCCGGGCGCAGCGAAGACCTGCTGGTTTACGATGCCGCGTTCAAGAAAATCGCCGAATACCTGCGCAATGGCGAGGTGGTGTGCATCTTCCCGGAAGGTAAGTTGACCAGCGATGGCGAACTCAATGAGTTTAAAAATGGTATCGAGCGCATTGTGGCGGAAAACCCGGTGCCGGTGATTCCCATGGCGCTGCAAGGTCTCTGGGGTAGCTTTTTTAGTCGCGATCCGCACAAGGGATTTTTCAAGCGCCTGTGGTCGCGCATCACCCTGGTGGCGGGCGAGCCGGTGACGGCGGAGGCGGTCAAGTGCGAGTTGCTGCAGGCGCAGGTGGGCGCGCTGCGTGGTGAACGACGCTAGTCTGCCAAATAGAAAAAGCCCGCCAAACGGCGGGCTTTTTTATGCGGTTTCACTTACTCAGTGGCTGAGTTTCAGGCCGAGCAGACCGCAAACAATCAGCGCAACACTGGCCAGGCGCATGAGTGTCACCGCCTCGCCAAATAGAATGATGCCTGCGATGACCGTGCCGACCGCGCCAACCCCTGTCCAGATGGCATAAGCAGTGCCCAGCGGCAATTCCTTCATGGCCAGGCCGAGCAGCGCCAGGCTGATGATAATGGCAGTTACGGTGAGCAGAGTGGGGAGCGGGCGGGTAAAGCCGTCGGTGTATTTCAGGCCTACGGCCCAACCTACTTCGAACAGGCCAGCCAGCAGCAGAATGATCCAGGACATAAAAACCTCCATCAGTAATACAGATGGGCCGTCCCGAAATGGTCACTCGTGGAGTGGTGAGGTCGTCCTCACGCTGTGCAGTATTTTGCACATTGGCAGGTTCCTGGCAAGCACAGAGGATCAATGGTCAAATCCTCTGCGCTTGCACGGAGGTGTTTAGATGCCTTGCGGAATCTCTTCGCCACCCAGGGCTTCAAACAGCGCAGGAAGGAAGTCCACCAGGGTCAGCATCATCAGGGTGAAGCTGGCATCCTGCTGGCCGAGGTCGTCGTCGCCACCGTCCTGTTCGGCCTGATCCTGCAGCAGGTCTTCGAAACGCAGGCGTTTGACCACCAGTTTGTCGTCAAGGACGAAGGACAGCTTGTCCTGCCAGGCCAGGGACAGTTGTGTCACTTGCTTGCCTGCGCTCATGTGCAACTGGATTTCATCGCTGGTCAGGTCCTGGCGCTTGCAGCGCACCACGCCGCCGTCTTCATGGGTGTCGCGCAGCTCGCATTCGTCCAGTACATGGAAATCCGGAGCCGCCTGCTGCACTTTGACCCAGTCGGTGAGGGTGGCGCTAGGCGCGATCTTCACGGTCAGTGGGCGTACCGGCAGCGAGCCGATGGCTTCGCGCAGGGTCGACAGCAAGTCTTCAGCGCGCTTGGCGCTGGCCGAGTCGACCAGGATCAGACCCTGTTTGGGGGCGATGGCGGCGAAGGTGGCGGACTTGCGGATAAAGGCGCGTGGCAGGAAGGTCTGCACGATTTCATCCTTGAGCTGGTCGCGCTCCTTCTTGTAGACCTTGCGCATTTGCTCGGCTTCGATTTCGTCGACCTTGTCCTTCAGCGCATCCCGCACCACGCTGCCGGGCAGGATGCGTTCTTCCTTGCGGGCGGCAACCAGCAGGAAATCACCGCTGGCGTGCACCAGTGGCGCATCGGAACCTTTGCCGAAGGGCCCAATAAAACCGTAGGTGCTGAGCTCCTGGCTGGCGCACGAGCGGGCCGGTTTGGCCAGGAGAGCCGTTTCGAGTGCCTCGGCATCAAACGGGATGTCCTGGGTGAGGCGATAAACCAGCAGGTTACGAAACCACATAAGGGGTGAGTCTCCATTAACAGACCTGCCGGCAGCGGCAAGTATCACAAGTCGTCAGTACCCTGTGCGGGTGCTGTTTCAGGCTGGCTGTTGCGCTATGACCGCTTGGCGAACCTGTGCGTTGCATTCGGGGCGCATTATTCCCCTGACTAATGCCTGAGGCCAAGTCTGCGCTAAGCCTTTGCTGCATCAATAAAAAAATTTAAAACAGGGCTTGCCAAGGTGAAGATCGCTCTCTAGAATGCGCCCCACTTCGAGAGTGAAGGGTGATTAGCTCAGCTGGGAGAGCATCTGCCTTACAAGCAGAGGGTCGGCGGTTCGATCCCGTCATCACCCACCAAACTCGCTTTTTGAAGTTACGCGCAGCGGTAGTTCAGTCGGTTAGAATACCGGCCTGTCACGCCGGGGGTCGCGGGTTCGAGTCCCGTCCGCTGCGCCATTTTTTACCTCGCTACATCCCCTCTGTGACACATCGCAATACTTCGCAAAATCCTTTCTGAATAATCAGCTAAACATCTGAACTTATAGGCATTTTCTGTCTCCTAACACGGTAGCCAGTGATCGCGACAGCCTGCTAAGCTCGCGCTTTCACACCTTTGCCCTAGGGCGCACCGAACAAGGAACAAGCATGAAACAACATCGTTTAGCCGCGGCGGTCGCCCTGGTAGGTCTGGTTCTCGCAGGCTGTGATTCGCAAACCAGCGAAATCACTCTGGAAACCCCAGCACAGAAAGCCTCCTACGGCATTGGTCTGAACATGGGCAAAAGCCTGGCTCAGGAAGGCATGGATGACCTGGATTCCAACGCCGTTGCTCAAGGCATCGAAGACGCCATTGGCAAGAAAGAACAGCGCCTGAAAGACGAAGAGCTGATCGAAGCCTTTGCCTTCCTGCAGAAACGTGCCGAAGAGCGCATGGTTGCGCTGAACGAAGAGTCGGCCAAAGCCGGCAAGAAATTCCTTGAAGACAACGCCAAGCGTGAAGGCGTGACCACCACTGCTTCCGGCCTGCAATACGAAGTGGTGAAGAAGGCTGATGGTGCTCAGCCGAAAGCCACCGACGTAGTGACTGTTCACTACGAAGGCAAACTGACTGATGGCAGCGTATTCGACAGCTCGGTTGAGCGCGGCAGCCCGATTGACCTGCCGGTTAATGGCGTAATCCCTGGTTGGGTTGAAGGCCTGCAGCTGATGCATGTCGGTGAGAAGTACAAACTCTATATCCCAAGCGAACTGGCTTATGGCGAGCAGAGTCCGACTCCGGCGATTCCAGCCAACTCGGTGCTGGTGTTTGATCTGGAACTGATTGCGATCAAAGACGCCGCTGCTCAAGAGTAATTTTTGGTTGTTTCGCACAGCGCCCCGTCTCGACGGGGCGTTGTCGTTTCTGGTCTATCTATTCGGCATTTTTGCTTGACTACGCGGTCTTAAAAAGCGTGTTTGGTTGTGTTGGTGTTACGGTTATGCACATTTGTTGGATGACCCGCGACAGTTGCGGGTAACTCGTGACTAGAAACTCTTTGTGTTTTTTAAATTATTGATTTATATGGAAATTTTTCGAGTGAGCAAAAAATATCCGATCTGTTGCGAGGCCGCATGGGCTGGGCGTTTGCCAGGGTTATCGAGAATCTGTTAACAAGGTTATCCACAGCTTTAGTGGATAACCATGGCAATCCCAATGGGTATGGGGGATTGCTGGGAGAAGGCGATGAGAACAGCGAAAAACGTTGCGCGTTACCAACGTTTGGCAAAGCGTTTCCTCAAGGGCGGACGGTTACCGGTACTGTTAGTTTCAGTCGCCCGAAAACGTGAAAAGCTGGGTAAGGGGTTCACAGCTCTGGCTGCTCAGCTCAAATTGCTGCAAGCGCTGTGCTTGGCATGGTGGCACGGTGAGTATCGAGCCATTGATATGCAGGCCTTGCTGGCAGTGATCGCAGGGTTGCTTTATTTCGTAACGCCCATTGACGCCATCCCTGACTGGTTGTTGGGCTTCGGTCTGGTTGATGACCTCGCTGTGTTGGGCTGGGTCATGCGCACCTGGCAAAAAGAACTTGCGGATTTTGAGTTATGGCGTGCCGGCCAGAATCAGGCGGGGCAGGGTGTGGTGGAGGGTCTTGCAGATCGCAAGCAAGAGATTGACTGAGCCAGAAGGGGGAGTGCTGCGCTACATCCGATGGGTGATGTCTCAGGTGGACTTGAGTAACTGTTCGATGGTTCCGTGATTGCGTAGATCTTTCAGAACCTTATCCAATTGTTCGGCAGTGACGGGGAGTTTCGGGCTGTAGGTGCAATACATGCTGTAGCGTTCGACGGCCCATGCATTGAGATGCAGCGGAGCATCCGCATGTTTGGCCATTTGATAGAGCAGAGGCCGGCGCATGTCGATAATTGCGTCCAGGCGCTGTTTGATCAGTAGATTGAAGCCCGCGTGATGGTCACGTAAGTCTTGGCGCATGATTTTCTGATCAGCGAATGCAGCCATCAAGTCGGCGTTGTAGATATAGCCCAGCTGCGTGCCGATGGTCTTGCCGTAGAGATCATGCAGGCTGAGGACTGGCGGGTGCTGATTGTTCAGTAAGAGCACGTCTTCTTCATCATAGAGTGCTTCAGACCAGTGATATCGCTCGGGTTGCTCCATCCATTGCGGGTTGTTATTGCAGATGACATGGATACGGCCGCGTTGCATGTACTCATCGATACGCTTGTTGGGGGTTTCAACAAATGCTGCGGTAAAACCCAGTTTCTGACTGGCTAATTGGCCCAGTTGGTAGATAACCCCCCCGAGCAGTTGCTGCTCTTTTACGTCGACGTAGGGCATGCCGTCGGCGCTGGCAAAACCCCAGCGAAGTTCTTCGGCGCTGAGGGTCATACTGAAAGCCGCAGCAAGAATTGTTATTGGTACGCGCAAGGCGACCCCCGTATGTGTCTTGATTACCCCACATCAGTATAGATCACGCCCTTTGCCGTGCTGGCTGTTAAGATGGCAGCCTGTTCTGGAGTTGCGAGAGTAATGGAAGTGCTCTGCATGGAGATTTACAGATGAATGTGCAAGTGATCGAGCGTGATGGCGAGCCGGAGTATGCGGTTCTACCCTGGGCGCAGTATCAATCCCTGTTACAGGCGGCCGGACGTGCCCCCGATACCGCTGTTGTCAGTGCGCAGAGCGATATCCCTGCACTCAGCCAACTGACCCGTCTACGTGAGGCCAAAGGCCTGACGGCGGAGCAACTGGCGCGCCATGTTGGTATCAGTCCGCATTACATGGCCATGATCGAGAGTGGTGAACGCCAACCGGATGCAGCGATTCAGCGTGCACTGGCCTGGCACTTGGGCGTTGCGGGCTGGGAGTCGCAGCCTTGAGCGTGCATATCAGTCGGCAGCACTGGCAGGCTTTGTTGGGCGAACTTGAGGATGCACAGCGGCAGCGCCACCTGCTGACCTATCGTGCGCTGATCGAGCGGTTGGCCTTGCCCAGTCCGGCCATGCAAACCTTGGCTGCCGCTCTTGAGCACCTGGCCGCGCTGGATGCGCGTGCTGAGCGTCCTCTGCGCAGTGCTCTGGTGATCAGTCAGGGGGCAAGCCGTCTGCCACGCACTGGCTTCTTCGAATGCGTCAACCGCTTGGGGCGTTTCAGTGGTGCGTCCGATGGGATTGCTGCAGCTTCCTGGCATGCAGCTGAAGTGGCACGGGTATTCGAGTTCAGCTACCCGGAAGAGGCCTGATGCTGATGACGTTGCGGGCTCGTCTGGGCTATGCGCTGGCCCGTCGACTGTTCCACTGGTCCTGGGTGGTCAAGCAGCCGAGAGCCTGGCGTTGGATGGAAGGGCAGTTTGCTCGTATGGCCAATCTTGGATATTGCCCGGCACAAAGCTTTTATGGGCATATCTTGCTGTTTCGCGGTCTGGGAGTGGCTGCGCGTGATGAGGGGCGGCGTCTGCTGGCTCTGGCTGCCAAGTCCGGTGATGCCAAGGCAGCTTACCAGCTTGGCGTACTGAGCCTGACTGGCGATACCCAGCATGCTCCAGATGCACAGCAAGCCATCGTTTGGTGGGCCCAGGCTGCGCAAGCCGGGCATCCTGCTGCCGCATATCGCCTGGCTGAACTGTACCGCGCCGGCGCCCCGGGCATACCGGTTGATCTGGCGCGGGCTGAGCACTTTGCGGCGCTGTCCGCTGCCGCTCAGGTCTAGTTTGGAGAGGCCGACTTAGGCCGCGGTATCGCTGGCAGTGTCGATGATATGTAGGCTGTAACCGGGCACTGCCTTGGCATGCCGCTTGGCCTCTGATGCCATGGCGGCGAGTTGGCTGGCATCCAGTTGCGCACATTGTTCGGGATGTACATGCACCACACCCAGCGACAAAGAGAGCAGGGCGTATTCCTGGCGCTTGCCGCTGCGGTCGTGGGCGACAAAACAGCCAGCGTGCAGGTCTTCTTCCCGGTAGAACCTTCGGCATTGGCTCTGGAAGTCTTCCAGCAGGCGATTGAGTCGTGCGCGCCAGTCCGGCGAGCCGAGTGCCAGGAGAAAGTCATCGCCGCCGATATGCCCGACAAAGTCACGGCTCGGGTCAACCCGGTCATTCAGGCATTGCGCCAGGCTCAAAAGCACTTCGTCACCTTTGGCGTAGCCGTAGATGTCATTGAACGGTTTGAAATTGTCGACATCGACATAGCACACCACGGCCTCGCGGCCCTGCTGCAGCAAGCGGGTCAGGCACTGCTGGATCGGCACATTGCCCGGTAGCAGGGTCAGCGGGTTGGCGTAGCGGGCCTGCTGGATTTTCAGCTCAGTAATCAGCTTGAGTACGTCGATCACCCGTCCCAGTCCGAGATAGCAGCCGTCTTCGGTGATGATGAAGTCTTCCTCGATACGCTGGCGGGCACGGCTGGTGAGCAGGCGGCTCACCTGTTGCAGTGATTGGCTGGACTCCACTGCCAGGTAGTCGTCACTCATGAGGCGACTGATCGGTTTGCGGGCGAACAGTTCATTGGCAAAAGGCTTGAGCAGAGCTTCGGCCAGGGAGTGACGATGCACGATTCCGACGGGGTGTTGCGCCTCGTTGAGCACTGCCAACGAATTGAGGTTGGCCTGAGCGCGAAACATTTCCAGTACTTCCGTAGTTGGCGTTCCGGCGGCCACTGCGCGCTGCGGGTTGAGCAGGCCGCGTAGGTCGCTGGTCTCCTCGTTAAGCGGGCTACTGGTGGTGGTATTAGGCAGCAGGTTTAACGCGTCGCGTGGCGGTATTTCCTGGGGGCGGCAGAGCAAGTAGCCCTGCAGCAGGTCGACACCCATCTCTGCCAGTACGCTGAGTTCTTCGGGCAGCTCAATGCCTTCGGCGATCACCTGGGCACGAGAAGCTTTGGCCATCTTCAGGATGGAGCCGACGAATTCGCGTTTGACTGCATCCTGATGGATGCCATCGATAAAGTGGCGGTCGATCTTCACGTAATCCGGGCGCAGCTCTGACCACAGGCGCAGGCTCGAGTAACCAGCACCGAGGTCATCGAGGGCAATGGAGAAGCCCATGGCGCGGTAGTGATGCAGGGCGGTGTCGAGCAGGGCGAAATCGTCGGTGGGCGATTGCTCGGTCAGTTCGATTACCACCTGGCTCGGTGGGATGCCCAGTGTCTGCAGCAGCTGCAGGGTGCGTCCCGGTTGATGTTTGGGCTGCATCAGTGAGTCGGGGGAGACGTTGAGAAACAACTTGCCCTCAAGCTTCAAATGGCTGAAGCGCTGGCAGGCGTTTTTACGGCACAAAAGTTCTAGTTCGCTCAGTCGGCCTGCACTACGGGCTACTGCAAAGAGATTGATGGGCGAATGCAGTGCGCTGTTGGAGGGGCCGCGGCTAAGGGCTTCATAGCCGAGGATGCGGCGCTCGGAGAGCGAGAAGATCGGCTGAAAAAGGCTATGCAGATCGCTGTTGGCGAGGATGTTGTCCAGCGCGCTGAACTGCTCGGTGGCAATCATGTTGGATCTCGATAGGCATAAAAAACGGGGACTGGTTGATGACCAGTCCCCGCATTTCACGACAGTTTGATGACCCTTTGATGACGCTCGCTGTTTACTGTTTGGCCAGGCGCGTGTTCAGGCCCAGGTAGTCGAGCAGGATGCGCCCGCTTTCGGCGAGGTAGGCATCATCTTCCGGTTTGGTTTTTTCATCTTCCACCGGCAGAGCATCCTCGTCTTCCTCCTTGAGTTTGTTCAGCAGTGCTTCACCTTTGGCCTGGCGGCGGCTGTTCTCGATGGCCAGTTGCTGGGCTTCGATATCGGCCTGCTGTGCGCGGCGCTTGGTTTCATTGAGGCTGACGGTTTTTTCTTCCATCAACTTCTGCGCCAGTTGCAGGCGTTCACGGGCGAAGGTGAAATCAGCGTTATGAGCCGTACGGCTTTCAAAGCGGTTTTGCAGTTCGGCCAGAAACGGTTTGATCGGATCCAGTTCTGGCTTGATGGCAGGCTTGATGCTGTCCCATGGCAGAGCCTCAGGCAGGGCACTTTCGCCGATGTCTTTGGTATCCATTACATCTGGGTACTGAATATCAGGAATCACGCCCTGATGCTGTGTGCTTTGGCCGGAGACGCGGTAGAACTTGGCCAGGGTCAGCTTCAGCTCGCCATGGTTGAGTGGCTGGATGGTTTGTACGGTGCCTTTACCAAAGGTCTGGCCGCCGAGAATCAGCGCACGGTGATAGTCCTGCATGGCGCCGGCGAAAATTTCCGAAGCCGAGGCCGACAGCCGATTGACCAGCACGGCCAGCGGGCCTTTGTAGTAGATGCCGGTATTTTCGTCGGCCAGTACATCGACGCGGCCATCGCTGTTACGCACCAGCACGGTGGGGCCTTGGTCGATAAACAGGCCGGTCAGTTCGGTGGCTTCCTGTAATGAACCGCCGCCGTTGTTGCGCAGGTCAATCACCACACCGTCGACTTTTTCCTTTTCCAGCTCGGTGAGCAGGCGTTTGACGTCACGGGTGGTGCTCTTGTAGTTCGGATCGCCGGCACGGAAGGCTTTGAAATCCAGGTAGAAGGCTGGAATCTCGATCACGCCGAGCTTGTAGTCGCGGTTCTCGTGCTTGAGGTTGAGAATGGACTTTTTCGCCGCCTGTTCTTCCAGCTTGACTGCCTCACGGGTGATGGAGACCACTTTGCTGGTTTGATCGTTGGGCGCATTGCTCGCTGGAATCACTTCCAGGCGCACGGTAGAGCCTTTCGGGCCACGAATCAGTTTGACCACTTCATCCAGACGCCAGCCGATCACGTCGACCATGTCTTTGCTGCCTTGAGCCACGCCAATGATCTTGTCAGCGGGAGCGATTTGTTTGCTCTTTTCTGCCGGGCCAGCTGGCACCAGGCGTACGACTTTGACGTGTTCGTTGTCACTTTGCAGTACGGCACCAATACCTTCGAGCGACAGGCTCATATTGATGTCGAAGTTTTCCGCGTTGTCCGGCGACAGGTAGGTGGTGTGGGGGTCGTAGGACATGGCAAAGGCATTGATATAGGCCTGGAACACGTCTTCACCGCGGGTCTGCTTGAGCCGTGCGAGCTGGTTCTTGTAGCGCTTGGTCAGCAGTTCCTGAATCGACTTGGGCTCTTTGCCGGCGATTTTCAGGCGCAGCACTTCGTCTTTAACGCGCTTGCGCCAGAGGTCGTCCAGTTCGGCGATGTCCTTGACCCAGGGCGCGTTCTCGCGGTCGATCAGCAGGCTTTCGTCGCGGTCGAGATCAATCGTGTCGATGCCTTTTTCAAGCATGGTCAGGGTGAACTGCAGGCGGTTCTGTAAACGCTCCAGGTGGCGTTTGTAGATGGCAAAGCCCGGTTGCAGGTCGCCATTTTTCAGCAGGTCGTCAAAGCGCGTGCGCCATTGATCGAATTCGGCGATATCGGAAGCAATAAAGTAGCTGCGTGAGGGGTCAAGCATCTTCAGGTAGCCCTGATAGATCTTCTCCGAGCGCTCGTCATTCAGCGGTGGCTTGTTGTAGTGATGGCGCTTCAACAACTCCACGACGTTGAGGCTGGCGATGACTTGCTCGCGGTCAGGCTGCAGGTATTCCCAGGAGTCGTCACTGGTGGTTTTCGCCGCGAGCGGCAGAGCGCTCAGGGCAAACGAAAAGGCGAGGGTGACGCTGAGTAGGGATCGCTTCATGCTAATTCGACGTGTGGGCAGTTGATAACGCATATTAGGCCGTCTTTAAGGGCGCCGGGTTCCATCGGCGCAATGCAAAAGCCCGGCGGTCAGCGCCGGGCTCGGTTCAAATGCACTATGGAGGCAGCGTGAAGGCATTGCAAGGCGTTGAAGGCCGTGTGGAATGGGCGCAACACCCCGCGCCGGCCTGTGATGTAGGGGAAATTCGCATCCGTGTAGCGGCTGCCGGTTTGAATCGTGCCGACTTGTTGCAGCGGGCTGGGCTTTATCCGCCGCCGCCTGGCGCCAGCGAGGTGCTTGGGCTTGAGTGCGCCGGTATCGTCAGCGAAGTGGGTGCCGGTTGCGACTGGAAAGTAGGCGACCGGGTGTGTGCGCTGTTAAGCGGTGGCGGTATAGCCGAAGAGGTCGTGATCGATGCGCGGCATGCCTTGCCGGTGCCCGAAGGCATGACGCTGGCCGAAGCGGCAGCGTTGCCGGAGGTGTACGCCACGGCCTGGCTCAATCTGTTCCAGCTGGCAGCGTTGAAACCCGGGCAGAAGGTGCTGCTGCATGCCGGTGCCAGCGGTGTGGGGTCGGCAGCTATTCAGTTGTGTAAAGCCTTTGGCAGCCCTTGTTGGGTCAGCGTCGGTTCTGCCGAACGGTTGACCTACTGCGAAAGCCTGGGCGCCCAGGGCGGCGTTTTGCGTGGTGAGGAGCAGCTGCAAGCATTGCGTGATTTTGCTCCGTTCGATGTGATTCTTGATCCTGTGGGCGGCAGCTACGCCGCGCTGAATCTGGACTTGCTGGCTCAGGATGGCCGCTGGGTGAATATCGGTTTGCTCGGAGGGCGCAAGGCTGAGTTGGATCTGGCGCTCGTGCTGGGTAAGCGAGTGCAGTTGATCGGCTCGACCCTGCGCAATCGTGATGGGTTGTTCAAGGCTCAGTTGCTGCAGGATTTACAGCAGTATGTCTGGCCCCTGTTCGCCGAAGGGCGCCTAAAGCCGCAACTTGAACGCAGTTTCGCCGTCAAAGATGCTGAACTGGCTTTTGCGGAGCTGGCGAGTAACCGGGTTAATGGCAAGTTAGTGTTGGTCATTGATTCCAGCCTGGTGTGAGAAGTCGGATCGATTGGCTTACTCAATCAGAATCATGGCGGCAATCAATAAGCTTTTTCCGAATAAGGGGCTAGAATGCGCCCTGTAAATTTCCTAACCCTCAGAAGGAATCAGAGATGTCCCTCATCAATACCCAAGTTCAACCTTTCTCGGCTAATGCGTTCCACAACGGTGAGTTCATCCAAGTCACCGAGCAAAGCCTGAAAGGCAAGTGGTCCGTGCTGATCTTCATGCCGGCCGCTTTCACCTTCAACTGCCCGACTGAGATTGAAGACGCTGCCAACAACTATGCCGAGTTCCAGAAGGCGGGTGCCGAAGTCTATATCGTGACTACTGACACTCACTTCTCGCACAAGGTCTGGCACGAAACTTCGCCGGCTGTTGGCAAGGCTCAGTTCCCGCTGATCGGTGACCCGACTCACCAGCTGACCAACGCTTTTGGCGTGCACATTCCGGAAGAAGGCCTGGCTCTGCGTGGCACCTTCGTGATCAACCCGGAAGGCGTGATCAAGACGCTGGAAATCCACTCCAACGAAATCGCTCGCGACGTCTCCGAGACTCTGCGCAAGCTGAAAGCGGCCCAGTACACCGCTGCCAACCCAGGCCAAGTGTGCCCAGCCAAGTGGAAAGAAGGCGAGAAGACCCTGGCTCCTTCGCTGGACCTGGTCGGCAAGATCTAAATCGCTGTTCAGCACTGCCTCGCGTTGCCGAGCAGTGCTGAGCCGGTTGATCTCTGTTCTGCGCTTTAGGGCTGCTACCCAGCCTCTTGAGTGCCCGATGCCCGGGCGCGATCCGTCCGGGCATTTTATTGCCCAAAATTCTTGTCATTGAGGACTATTCGCCATGTTGGACGCCAACCTGCAAACCCAGTTGAAGGCCTATCTGGAAAAGGTCACCCTGCCGTTCGAGATCGTCGCGTCCCTCGATGACAGTGCGAAATCTCAGGAACTGCTTGAGCTGCTACAAACCATCGTTGGCCTGACCGACAAGATCACCCTGAAGACCGATGGCAGCGACGCCCGTCGTCCGTCGTTCTCGCTGATCCGCCCAGGCGCGGACATCGGCGTGACGTTCGCCGGTATCCCCATGGGCCATGAATTCACTTCGCTGGTACTGGCGTTGCTGCAGGTGGGCGGTCACCCGTCCAAGCTGGATGCCGAGACCATCGAACAGATCAAGAGTATCGACGGTTCGTTCGAGTTCGAGACCTACTACTCGCTGTCCTGCCAGAACTGCCCGGACGTGGTTCAGGCACTGAACTTGATGGCGGTGCTCAACCCGAATATCCGCAACGTGTCTATCGACGGTGCGTTGTTCCAGGAAGAAGTCGAGCGTCGTCAGGTGATGGCCGTGCCAAGCATCTACCTGAACGGTGAAGTGTTCGCTTCCGGTCGTATGGATGTAAAGGAAATCCTCGCCAAGATCGACACCGGCTCCGCCAACCGTGATGCCGAGAAGATGAGTGCCAAGGAAGCCTTCGATGTGCTGGTGATCGGCGGTGGCCCAGCCGGTTCTGCTGCAGCCATTTATGCCGCGCGTAAAGGTATTCGTACCGCCCTCGCAGCTGAGCGTTTCGGCGGTCAGGTGCTTGATACCATGTCGATCGAGAACTTTATCTCGGTGAAGGAAACCGAAGGGCCGAAACTGGTGCGCGCTCTGGAAGAGCACGTGCGTGAATACGAAGTCGACATCATGAACCTGCAGCGCGCGAGCGCTTTGCTCCCTGCGAGCAGCGAGGGCGGTCTGCATGAGGTGAAGTTCGACAATGGCGCGAGCCTCAAGGCCAAGACCCTGATTCTCTCGACCGGCGCGCGCTGGCGCGAGATGGGTGTGCCCGGCGAGCAGGAATACAAGGCCAAGGGCGTGTGCTTCTGCCCGCATTGCGATGGCCCGCTGTTCAAGGGTAAGCGTGTTGCAGTAATCGGCGGCGGTAACTCCGGCGTCGAGGCAGCGATTGACCTGGCGGGGATCGTGGCCCACGTGACCCTGCTGGAGTTCGCTGAAACTCTACGTGCCGACGCCGTGCTGCAGAAGAAGCTCTACAGTCTGCCCAACGTTACCGTGATCAAGAGCGCGCAGACCACCGAAGTCAAAGGCGATGGGCAGAAGGTCAATGCGCTGGTCTATAAGGACCGCAACAGCGAAGAACTGCACAGCGTCGAGCTGGAAGGCATCTTCGTGCAGATCGGTTTGCTGCCTAACACCGACTGGCTGAAGGGCAGCGTCGAGTTGTCGCGTTTCGGTGAAATCATCGTCGACGCTAAGGGTGCGACCAATATCCCGGGTGTGTTTGCTGCCGGTGACGTGACGACTGTGCCGTACAAGCAGATCGTCATCGCTGTGGGCGAGGGCGCCAAGGCCTCCCTGAGTGCCTTCGATCACCTGATCCGCAGCTAACAGGCTCGACGTTCTACGTCGCACCAGAGCGGACAACCTTTGCGGATTGTCCGCTTTTTTGTGCTCTGCCCTCAGGCGTTTAGTGGGCCTTTCCGGATGTTTTTATGCCTCAGGCGTTTGCAGCATAGCTGCCGATAGTTTTTATTATGCTCAACATATAATATTTATATTATGTGTGTAATATTAATTGGCGCACTATACCTCCAGACACCCTAATCTGCCCCCGCACAGCCAGGAGACGCTCCATGAACACACATAACGAGAAAGGCACTGCATTGATCACCGGCGCTTCATCAGGCATTGGTGCCACCTACGCCGAGCGCCTGGCACAACGCGGTTACGACCTGCTGCTGGTTGCCCGTGATCTGCCGCGCTTGCAGGCACTGTCTGCGCGCATGACCGAGCAGTACGGGGTAAAGGTCGAAACGCTGAAGGCCGACCTGACTGACAAGGTTGATCTGCATGCCGTTACCCAGCGCCTGCGTACCGACAAGGCCATCAGCACGCTGGTCAACAACGCCGGTATGGCTATGAACGGTCAGCTGGCCGAGGCCGATCTCGACACCGTGGATCAGATGATTCTGCTCAACGTGGTTTCGCTGACTCACCTGTCCACCGCTGCCGCTGCCAACTTCACGGCTGCCGGGCGTGGTGCAATCATCAATATCGCTTCGGTGGTGGCCTTGGCTCCGGAAATGTTCAATGCCGTGTACAGCGCCACCAAGGCCTATGTACTGAGCCTGACCCAGACCCTTAATGGTGAGGTAAAGGCGCAGGGCTTGCAGGTTCAGGCCGTATTGCCCGGCATTACCCGCACCGAGATCTGGAAACGTAGCGGCATGGATGATTCGGCTCTGCCGGCGAGTATGATCATGGAGGTGGGCGAGATGGTCGATGCAGCGCTGGCTGGTTTCGATCAGGGCGAGCTGATCACCATTCCATCGCTGCCTGATGCCGCTGACTGGCAGGCCTTTACCGATGCACGCGGCAAGCTGGCGCCGAACCTGTCGCACAGCAGCGCGGCGGTACGTTACAAGTAAATCGCTGGTCGTAACAATAAAAGCCCTGGCTGCAAACAGTCAGGGCTTTTGCTATTTCAGCAGTCAGACACTCTGCGCTGAGTCGCCGGTGTTCTGTTCGATCAGCAGGCTGCGCGTGGTTTTCAGCAGTCGGTCAGACAGTTCCGGATCGCTGACGCTGCGTGACAGCAGCAGGGCGCCGACCATGGCGCTAAGAATCAGCACGCTCTGCTCATCGGCATGCTCAACGCTAAGGCCAGCTTCGATGGTTTGCAGACGGTCGCGGATCAGCTCATCGGTCACCGGGCTGGGTGCGCCGCGTTGGCCCAGCTCGGCGGACATGGTCGGCAGCGGGCAGCCATCGCCCGGATTGGCGCGGTGGGCGGACGACAGGTAACCACTGATCAGGCGGGTCAGCGGTTTATCGCTGTTGGCCATCTCGTTGGTGACCGCCGTCAGCTTGTCAGCGCTGTGGCGCAAGGCGGTTTCCACCAGTTCATCTTTCGATTTGAAGTGGGCGTAGAAACCGCCATGGGTTAAGCCCAGGGTTTTCATCAGCGGTTGCAGGCCGGTGGCACCGACGCCGTCGCGGCGAAACAGGCGTGCGGCTTCCTCGATGATGCGCTGGTGGGTCTGGGCTTTGTGGTCTTCGGAATATCGCATGGAGTACCTGGCCGCTGGTTTCAGATGTTGCCTGCAATCTTACCCGCTTCGCTCCGGTGTTTCAGTGCCGGGTGTAGGCGATGTCCCTGGCATACTGAGAATCAGGCAGGTGGTTGAGCCGACGGCGTACAGGCGGTCGTCGACATCGTAAATGCGCCCTTCGGCCAGCGCGGTGGTGCGGCCGATATGCACGATGCGGCCTTCGGCGCGGATCGGTCCGACCTTGGTGCTGAGGGCGCGGATGTAACTGATGCGCAGGTCGGTGGTGGTGTAACCCTGGCCGCGCTGTAATTGCGTGTGGATGGCGCAGCCCATGCAGGAGTCGAGCAGGGTGGCCGCATAACCGCCGTGTACGCTGCCCAACGGGTTGTAGTGGCGCGCATCGGGCGTGCCCTGAAAGACGAAGCGCCCGGATGCCCATTCCAGCGGAACAAAATCCAGCACATGGCCGATGGCTGGGGAGGGCAGTTCACCGCGGCCGATGCCGTCAAAGAATTCCTGCGGCATCAGTTCGCTGACCTGCGCCAGGCTCATGCTGCCGGGTGCGCCAAGGCTGGCGCGTATGGCCTGTTCGGCGGCGAGCCATTCGGCCAGTTTTTCTTCGCGTGATGGGATGCTCATGGATCAGGCCTCGTCTGATAGTGGCTTTAAAATTACAAGCGTAATTTAATTATTTATATTATGGTCAAAATATTATTGTTTGGCGAGCCACGCCAGCCCATGAGAACAGGACCCACGCCCATGCATCCCTATCCTTTGCCGTCGCGCAGCCTGCTGCTGATTTTGGTGGCTCTGACCGCCCTTGGAGAGATTTCCACTCAGCTGATCATCCCCAGCCTGGGCGTTATCGAGCTGATCATGACGGCCCGCCCCGGCAGCAGCCTGCTGGCTTTATCGACTTTCGTCGCTGCCTTTGGCTTGGGCCAGTTGTTGCTCGGCCCGCTGTCGGATCGCATTGGCCGGCTTCCGGTGCTGATCGCCGGGCTGGTGGTCTATCTGCTCGCCACCTTGTGGATGCTGCTGGCCAGCAGCATGGGCGAGTTTATTGCCGCCCGCGTGCTGCAGGGGCTTGGAGCCTGCGCAGCATTGGTGCTGGCGCGGGCCATCGCCCGCGATGTGTGGCAGGCGCAGGCTGGGCCGGCATTGGCGCTGACGGTGATCGGTATGCTTTGCGCCATCGTCCTGTCACCAATGCTGGGCGGCGTGTTGGTGCTGTATGGCGGCTGGCGGGCGCCGATCTTCCTTGCACTGCTGATCGGCATAGCCATCGTTTGTGCGGTGCTGGGCCTGTACCGTGAAAGCAATCGGCAACTCGATCCACAGGCCGGACAACTGAGCCGTTTGGCTGGTAACTATGCCGACCTGCTGCGCGCCGCCTCGTTCCGCACGCTGGCCCTGACGCTGGCCTGCACCTATGGCGCGATGTTCGCGGTAATTGCCGGCTCTTCGGCTGTGTATATCGGTCTGCTCGGGCTGAGCCCGGCGCAATACGGCATTACCTTCGGGGCAATTGTATCGGCGCTGATCGCCGGCGCGCTGTTTACCCAGAGGCGCATTCTGCAGTTGGGTCCCGAGAAAATAGTGGGCATAGGTGCGGTGCTAGTGGTGACCGGTGCCCTGGCCACTTTGGCGACTTATCTGCTGTCTGGTTTGTCGTTGCTCGGCCTGTCGTTACCCCAGGTGTTGGTCACCCTGGGCGGTGGCATGTTGCTGCCGGCATCGGTGGCTGGCGCGGTGATCCCCAATGCCTACCGCGCCGGTCTGGCTGCAGGCTTTATGGGCTTTGCGCAAATGGCCGGCGCCACCTGCAGCGGCGTCTTGCTTAGCTTGCTGGCGGATGGCTCGGCTTGGCCTATGGTGTTGCTGAACACTTTATTCGCCGTCGCGGCGTTCTGTGCCTTCCACCTGCTGCGCCCACGGCCAGCAGTGAACGCGGCCCTGGTTCGTTAAATCTGGGAGTAACTCTATGAGCAACTATGACGTGCTGATCATCGGCGGCGGCCCTGGCGGCTACAACGCAGCCATTCGTGCCGGGCAACTGGGTCTGAATGTTGCCTGCATCGAGGGGCGTGAGACCCTGGGCGGCACCTGCCTGAATGTCGGCTGCATGCCATCGAAGGCGTTGCTGCATGCCTCGGAGTTGTATGAGGCGGCGACCAGTGGTGAGCTCAACAACCTCGGTGTTGAGGTCACGCCGACGCTCAATCTGGCGCAGATGATGAAACAGAAGGATGAGAGCGTAACGGCACTGACCAAGGGCATCGAGTTTCTGTTTCGCAAGAACAAGGTCGAGTGGATCAAGGGTTGGGGCCGCTTGAATGGACCTGGCAAGGTCACGGTGACCTTCGCCGATGGCAGCGTGCGCGAGCTGCAGGCCAAGGACATCGTAATTGCCACTGGCTCGGAGCCGACGCCGCTGCCAGGGGTGCCGATTGATAACCAGCGCATTCTCGACTCCACCGGTGCGCTGGCTTTGCCGAAGGTGCCCAAACACTTGGTAGTGATCGGCGCCGGGGTGATCGGCCTGGAATTGGGTTCGGTATGGCGGCGTTTGGGCAGCGACGTGACGGTGGTGGAGTACCTCGACCGCATTTGCCCAGGCCTGGACAACGAAACCGCGAAGACCCTGCAGCGCACCCTGAGCAAGCAGGGGTTGAATTTCAAACTGGCAACCAAGGTCAGTTCCGCCAAGGCCACGGCCAACGGCGTCACCCTCGACGTGCAGCCAGCGACTGGCGGCGCTGTCGAGCCATTACAGGCCGACTATGTGCTGGTCGCCATCGGTCGTCGCCCCTATACCGCCGGCCTGGGGCTGGAAACCGTCGGCCTCGCTACCGACAAGCGCGGCATGCTGGAAAACCAGCAACACCGCAGCAGTGTGCCAGGTATCTGGATTATCGGCGACGTCACCTCCGGACCGATGCTTGCGCACAAGGCCGAAGATGAAGCCATCGCCTGTATCGAGCGGATTGCAGGACATGCTGCCGAGGTCAATTACGAGGCGATTCCCGGGGTCATCTACACCAAGCCGGAAGTCGCCACCGTGGGCAAGACCGAGGAGCAGCTGAAGGCCGAGGGGCGCGCCTACAAGGTCGGCAAATTTCCCTTTACCGCCAACAGCCGGGCGAAGATCAACCACGAGGCCGAAGGCTTCGTCAAAGTGCTGGCCGATGAGCGCACCGACCAGATTCTCGGCGTGCATATCATCGGCCCCAGCGCCGGCGAACTGATTGGCGAATATTGCGTGGCCCTGGAGTTCAGTGCTTCAGCCGAAGATATTGCGCTGATCTGCCACCCGCACCCAACCCGCTCGGAAGCGCTACGCCAGGCGGCGATGAGTGTGCATGGTTGGGCCATGCAAGCCTAAGCACCGAAGCGCTGCAACTGCATCTCCTGTAATCGGCTGAGGGTGCGGCGAAAGGCGAAGCTCAGGTAGCCCTCGGTATAGAGTTCGGCGAGCGGCACCTGGGCTTCGAGGTACAGGGGTACCTTGCGGTCATAGCATTCATCCACCAAGGCGATAAAGCGCCGCACGCTGTCATCCTTGACCGACAAAGCGGGCAGTTGGCGATCGCCGGCCTGTACCCGCTCGACGCCATCTTCGGTGCCTCGGGCGATTTTCGCCGCGCGTTGCGGGCTGCTCAGGTTCGGCACTTCGCTCAGTAGAATGGCCTGGAAGCGGTCGCACAGGGCGATAAAGTCCGGCGCGGCCAAGGGCTGTTCGCACAGATCGGCAAAGCGGCACCAGAGCACGCCGGCGCAGTGACGCAGGGTCTGCACACTGCGGTTACCGAGCGTGAGCGGTTGATCGCAGCTGGGCCTACCTGCGGCCAACTGACTGAAGGTCCGGCTGAGCACACTGGACAGTCCAGGCGTGGCGACCCAGTAGCGGGTATGGGCGGTGCCTGGGTGCAGGCGATGGTCTTCCTCGCCGTTGATGCTGACCACCTGCATATGCCGCTGCAGAGCGGCCACCGCTGGCAGAAAACGCTCGCGGTTAAAGCCCTCGGCATACAGCAGTTCAGGCGGCTGGTTGGAGGTGGCGACCAGCACCACGCCCTGTTCAAACATCACCTGAAACAGACGGCCGAGAATAATCGCATCGCCGATATCGCTGACAAATAGCTCATCGAAGCACAGCACGCGCACCTCACGTGCCAGTTCCACTGCCAAGGCATACAGTGGGTCCGGCGTGCCGGTGAGCTGAAACAGGCGCCTATGCACCCAGCGCATAAAGTGGTGAAAGTGTTGGCGCCGCGCCGGGACTTTCAGCCCCCTGTAGAAGCTGTCCATCAGCCAGGTTTTGCCGCGGCCAACCGGCCCCCACAGATACACCCCGTTGATTAAGTCCAAGGGTTCGTCTTGGTGCAACGCCTGATAGCAATCGTGCAAGGCTTGGGCGGCCTGCCACTGTGCCGGGTCGGATTTGAAACCGTTGCAGTCGATGGCCTGCTGATAGGCGGTAAGTGGGGAGTTACTGGGCATGAAAACAGGCGCGTGGCAGTGAGATGGCGCGTTATAGCCTGTTGGCAGACCTCCGCGCCACATCCAACTTCAATCAGCGCCAGCTGAGGATTGGCCAGCCGGCCTCTTGCGCGTGTTGCAACAAGGTGCGGTCAGGGTTGACCACGTGCGGCTTGTCGACCACCTTGAGCAGCGGCAGGTCGTTGCGTGAATCGGAGTAGAAGTAGGCACCATCCAGGCTTTCGCCTTGTTCCTGCAACCATGCCTGCAGGCGAATAACCTTGCCTTCGCGGTAGGTCATCACGCCCTGGGTGCGACCGCTGTAATGGCCGTGCTGCTGTTCCAGGTCGATGGCCAGCACTTCCTCGATATTCAGACGCGCGGCAACCGCGCTGACCAGAAAATGCGCCGAGGCAGAAATAACCAGGATACGGTCGCCGGCGGCGCGGTGCTGGGCCAGGCAGCGGGTCGCGTCGCTGTAGAAGATCGGCTCGATCACGTCTTCGACAAAGGGCTCGACCACATGGGCAACTTCCTCGGCCGTGCGCCCGACCAGCGGCGACAGGGTGAAGGCCATGTAGTCTTCCATGGCCAGGCTGCCGGCGGCGTACTGACGCATCAGCTCCTGTTCATGGGCGATAAAGCTGTCCGCGTCGGCCCAGCCGAGCTTGACCATTTCCTGGGTCCACAGGCTGGCACAGTCGCCGCCGATCAGGGTTTCATCCAGGTCGAAAATTGCCAGGGCCATCAGGCCACCTCACAGATTGCGTTGTCTTCAATGTTCAGGTTGATAAGTTGTCCGCTGGCCAGTAGGTCAGCGGGGGAGCGGTTGAGCACGTCCACCAGCAGTTCGACGCCACGGGCCTCGATGCGGTAACGGATCACGTTGCCGAGCAGGCGATGGCTGTGAATCTGTCCTTCGATCGCGCCCTGTGCTCCGAGCTGGATGGCTTCCGGGCGGATCGCTACACGGCTGGTGATCGGGCGCAGCAACAGGCGGCTGGCAGCGTCAGCATCCAGCAGGTTGTAGTTGCCGATAAACCCGGCCGCGAAGGCGTCCACTGGCGCGCTGTAGAGGCTTTCGGCATTGCCGCTCTGGACAATCTTGCCGGCATTCATCAGCACGATGCGGTCACTCATGACCAAGGCTTCTTCCTGGTCGTGGGTCACGAAAATGGTGGTCAGGCCCAGCTCTTGCTGGATGCTGCGGATCTGTTCGCGCAAGTGCTTGCGAATCCGCGCATCCAGCGCGGACAGCGGCTCATCAAGCAGCAGCAGGCGTGGGCGGGTGACCAGCGAGCGGGCCAGGGCCACGCGCTGACACTGGCCACCGGAGAGTTGGTGCGGGTAGCGCTCGGCGAAGTCGTTGAGCTCGACCAGTTCCAACACCTGCTTGACCCGCTGTTCGGCTTCGCTGCCCTTGATCTTCTGCATGCGCAGACCGAAGGCTACGTTCTGCGCCACGTTCATGTTGGGAAACAGTGCGTAGCTTTGGAACACCATGCCGATGCTGCGTTTTTGCGGTGTCAGCGGTACCAGATCCTGGCCATCGAGGATGATTTGTCCGCCATTCACTCCGGTTAGACCGGCGATGCAGCGCAGCAGAGTGGATTTGCCGCAGCCGGAGGGGCCGAGCAGGGTGATGAACTCGCCCTTGCCGATTTCACAATCGATGTCGCTGAAGATAGGGGTGCTGCCGTAGCTTTTATGCAGGCCGCGGATGCTCAGGTAACTCATGGTCTGTCCTTGTTCAGGCGATTGGCTGCCCAGGTGAAGATCAGCACGAAGAAGAAATAGGAAATCACCAGGGCGCTGTTGAAGTGGCCGCTGCTGTTTTTCATGTTGTTCAGGTACACCTGCAGGGTTTCATAGCGGGTGCCGACCAGCAGGTTGGCAAACACGAACTCGCCAAACAGGAAGCTGAACGAGAGAAACAGCGAAACCATCAGGCCCTTGCGCAGGTTGGGCAACACCACCAGAAAGGCTGCCTGCCAGGTACTGGCGCCGAGCAGCTGCGCGGCATCCATCAGGTCGCGCAGGTTGATGGCCTGCAGGTTGTTGGTGATCGCGCGGTACATGAACGGCAAGGCCACAGTGAAGTAGCAACCGATCAGAATCCACGGTGTGCCGACCATTGCCAGCGGCCCTGAGCCATAGACCTGCAGCAAACCCACCGACGACACCACGGGCGGCACGGCGAATGGCAGCAGGATGAGGATGTTCATCAGACCGTCGAGTTTCGGAAAGTGGTAATGCACCACAAACAGCAGCGGCAGAATCAGCAGGGTAGCCAGTAGCAATGAGCCAACACAGACCAGCAGTGATTGACCGAAGGCGGCGAGAAAGCGTGGGTCACTCCACAGCGCCACATACCATTTAAAGGTCAGCCCGGATGGCAGGATGGTTGCTGACCAACTGGTGGACAGCGAATAGAGCAGGGTGCCGGCCAGCGGCAGCAGCAGGATCAGGAACAGCAGCCAGACCACTGTACGGTGATACAACGCAGCCGGTTTGTGATCAGCGAGTGACATGGTAGCTCCTCTTCAGCAGCCATTGGTGCGCGGCAGTGATCACTACCATCAGGCCTACCAGGACCATCGCCAGGGCGCTGGCCATGTCCGGGTTGAGGCTGATATCACCGGCCACCATCGCGGCAATGCGAATCGGCAGTACGTTGAAATTGCCGGTGGTCAAGGCATACACCGTGGCGTAGGCGCCCAAAGCGTTGGCCAGCAGGATGACGAAGGTCCCGAGCAATGCCGGCGTCAGCACTGGCAGGCCGATATATCGCCAGAAGTCCCAGGTGCCGGCGCCGAGCAGGGCGGCGGACTCGCGCCAGTCCTCCCGCAGGGCGTCGAAGGCCGGATACAGCAGCAGCACGCCCAGGGGGATCTGGAAGTAGGTGTAGAGCACGATCAAGCCGGTCTTGGAGTACAGGTTGAAGTCTTCGATGACCCCGGCCTGTTTCAACAGCAGGGTCAGCGCCCCGTTGAAACCCAGGATGATGATGAAGGCGAAGGCCAGCGGTACCCCGGCAAAGTTGCTGGTCATGTTGGAGAAGGCCATGACGAAGTCACGCAGCTTCGAGTCAACCTGGCGCAGCGAGTAGCTGCCGAGCACGGCAATCACGATGCCGATCAGACTTGACCAGAAGGCGATCTGCAGGCTGTGCTTGATCGCCTGCAAGTAGAACTTGGAGCTGAAGATCTTCTCGTAGTTACCCAGCCCCCAGCTGTCACCGACGCTCAGGCTGTGCACCGCCACCCACACCAGCGGGGCGATCTGGAAGGCGATAAAAAACACTGCAAAAGGTAGCAGGCACAGCAGGGCCAGCCACCTGCCGCGATTACCACGGGGTTTGTCCGCTGTCACTTGAGCAGCTCCTTGCACCAGGGTTTGTCATGGGCGGCGCCGAGCAGTGTGCAGATGGTGCCGCACAGCTCTGTCTGCAGTGGCTGTGCATGGCCATCCAGGCTGAACGCGCTGCCCGCAACGAACAGCGGCACTTCACGCTCTTCCGGCAGTAGGCCGTTGTGCGAACGGTCGTTGTTCATGCCGTGGTCAGCCGTTACCAGCACCTGATAACCGGCATCCAGCCAGCGTTGCAGGTACTCGGCCAGCAACAGGTCGGCGACCCGCGCGCTGTTGCGGTACTGTGGCGAATCCAGGCCATGTTTGTGGCCGGCGTCGTCAATATTCATCGGGTGCACCAGAAGAAAATTCGGCCGGTGCTGCATCCGCAGGTGCTCGGCGTCGGCAAACAGGTGCGAGTCCGGATAGTGGTCGGCGTAGTAGAAATGGCCCTGCTGAATGGGCAGGTCAGTATCACAGGTGTGGCGGTCGCGGGCGGCATCGAAGGGCGCTCGGTTATACAGTTCACTGATCCAGTGATAGGCCGCTGCCGCGGTGGAAAGACCCGCAGCACGGGCATAGTGGAAGATGCTGCGCTGGTTGGACAAACGCACCACATCGTTGTGCACGATGCCGCTGTCGATTGGCGCGATGCCCGTCATGATGCATTCGTAAAGGGGGCGTGACAGTGAGGGCAGCTCGCATTCGAGCTTGTACAGCGCGGCACGGCCGGCACCGCAGTAGGCCTGCAGATGGCCCAGTGCATGGCGGGCCACCTCGAAATTCAGGCCATCCAGAACCACCAGGATGACATTGTGTTTCATCGAACGATTTCCTTGAACAAAAACGCAGCCCGGCGAGTGTCGGGCTGCGGACCCGCATTTACTGCATTTCGATGATCACATTTTCCTGCCACAGTTGTGGCAGTGCTTTGGAGGTTGCTTCCCAGGCAGCCGGATCCTTGATGGGCTGGACCTTGGCGTACTGCTCGTTAGGCAGCAGTTTGGCCTGTACCTCGGCTGGCAGAGTCAGGTGCTCGGCACGAATCGGGCGCGCGTTACCCTTGGCCAGGTTGATTTGTCCGGCATCGCTGAGGATGTACTCACGCGCCAGTTTGGCGGCGTTAGGGTTCTTGGCGTACTTGTTGATGATGGTGCTGTAGCCGGAGATCACCGAGCCGTCGGACGGGATCAGCACTTCGAAACGGCTTGGATCAATCTGGTCACGGTAGGACAGGCCATTGAAGTCCCAGACAATGCCGACTTCCACTTCACCTTTTTCCAGGGTCTGGATGGTCGGGTTGGACAAGCCCAGGCGGCCCTGTTTGGCGATTGCGGCGAAGAAATCCAGGCCCGGTTGAATATTCTTTTCATTGCCGCCGTTGGCAATCGAAGCCGCCAGGACACCATTAACGGCTTGAGCCGCAGCGCTTACGTCACCAATGGCAACCTTGTAGGTGCCCTGTTTCAGATCAGCCCACGAGCGAGGCACGTCCTTGACCAGTTGTTTGTTGACGATAAAGGCGATGGAGCCGGTGTAGGCCAGCATCCAGTGGCCATCGGCATCCTTGGCCCAGTTCGGAATCTGTTCCCAGGTGCTCGGTTTGTAGGCTTGAGTAACACCTTGCTGTACGGCGATGGGACCAAAAGCAGCGCCCACGTCACCGATGTCGGCCGTGGCATTGTCTTTTTCAGCGGCGAACTTGGCGATTTCCTGGGCCGAGCTCATGTCGGTGTCCATGTGCTTGAGGCCATAGAGCTTGTTCAAATCGGCCCAGGTGTCTTTCCAGTTGGCCCAGCTGTCAGGCATGCCCACACTGTTTACCGCGCCTTCAGCGCGCGCGGCCTGTTCCAGTGCTTTCAAGTCCGTCCCGGCCGCCATAGCGGAAGTCGCCAGGGCGATGGCTGAGCCCATCAGTGAAGCCAGCAGCAGTTGTTTCATTGGAAACTCCTTTGCGAGTGAAGTGCGTGCGGTGAGGATCTGGTCTAGATCAGCAAGACCCAGGCCAATTTAGGCTTGTTAAATGACAGTTTTATGTACGCTGCTCATTAAACGCTGCGATCCACTGCGTCTGAGTGAGAGCACCACAAGCGTAGACCATGAATAAATCTGCTTACCGGCTGCCTGCAAAGCAAGTTTTACCGGACTATGGTGACGCCGGAAGAAAGTTGTCATGGCATGGTCATCAAGACTGCTTAAACTTGAAACATGATTTTTAGTGCGGCACAAACAGGTTTATGCCCTCAAATGGGGCTGGACTAGTCCAATTTTCGGAGGTCTTGATGCGCGATGAAGCGCCGCGGGCAGTCACTGCTATATGTCGGGCATTGGAAGAACAGATCGAGCACGGTCTGTTGCCGTCGGGAAGTCAGTTGCCGGCCGAGCGCAAGCTCAGCGAGGTGTTCGATACCACGCGGATTACCCTGCGTGAGGCGCTAGGACAACTCGAAGCTCAGGGACTGATCTACCGTGAGGAGCGTCGCGGCTGGTTTGTTTCGCCTCCGCGCGTGGCTTACAACCCATTAGTACGCAGCCACTTCCATGCCATGGTCGGCGAGCAGGGCCGGGTGCCGGCCACCGAAGTGTTGAGTGCCAAACTGATTCCCGCCAGTGCGGAAATCTGCCAACTGTTGGCTCTGCCGGCGTTGTCCAGCGTCTACCAGATCCGTCGTGCACGGCGCATTGATGGGCGGTTGGTGCTGTATGTCGAGCACTACCTCAATCCCAATTATTTCGCTGGCATTCTGGATTTCGACCTGACCCGCTCGCTGACCGAGTTGTACGCCAGCGAATACGATATCCATTACGGCCGGGTGCGTTTCGATATGGTGCCCACGGCGTTGCACAGTGAAGCCGCGTCGGCGTTGAAGGTGGCGGTGGGCAGCCCGGCGCTGCGGATTGTGCGGATCAATCGCGATCAGCATGGCCGGTTGATCGATTGTGATCTGGAGTTCTGGCGCCATGACGCTCTGCATGTGAGCGTCGAGGTGCCGGAGTAGCAGGGCTACGCATCGCGCTTTGGTAGGGTGGACATGCGAAGCGTTGTCCACCGCGGCGGATAAACCTCTGGCATGTCCGCTCTACGGGGCGGCTGTCAGGGCAGCTCAGCACTGGCGTAAAACGCCGTCAACACTTTCACCAGATGCGCCAAATCATGGCTGCCGGCCAGTTCGCGGATCGAGTGCATGGCGAAGGTCGGCAGGCCAATGTCCACGGTGCGTACGCCCAGTTGGCTGGCGGTGATCGGGCCGATGGTCGAGCCGCAACCCATATCGCTGCGGGTGACGAAACTCTGTACCGGCACTTCGTTTTCCAGGCACAGGTGGCGGAAGAATCCAGCGGTTTCGCTGTTGGTGGCATAGCGCTGGTTGCTGTTGATCTTGATCACCGGCCCGGCGTTGAGCTTGGGGCCATGGTTCTGGTCATGCTTGTCGGCGTAGTTGGGGTGCACGCCGTGGGCGTTATCGGCCGATACCAACAGCGAGCGCTGGATGGTTCGGACGAAGGCATCGCCATCTGGCAACACGCGGTGCAATACCTGTTCGAGCATCGGGCCGTCGGCACCGCAGGCCGAGCAGGAGCCGACTTCTTCATGGTCGGTGCACACCAGCACGCAGCTTTCATCATCCGGCGCAGCCAGCAGTGCCTGCAGCCCGGCGTAACAGGACAACAGGTTGTCCAGCCGCGCGCCGGCGATAAAGTCGCCATTCAGGCCAATCACTGCAGCGCTCTGGGTGTCGTAGAAACTCAGCTCGTAATCGAGTACCGCATCGGCACTGAAATCGTGTTCACGGGCTAGCTGGTCGGTGATCAGCGCGCGGAAATCCGCTGTTTCACTGCCTGCGACCTGGGCGAGAATTGGCGGCAGTTCGTTTTGTGCGTTGATGGCCCAGCCCTGGTTTGCTTCACGGTTGAGGTGGATGGCCAGGTTGGGGATCACCGCAATTGGGTTCTGGAAATCGATCAGTTGGCTTTCTACCTTGCCGTCGCGGCGGTAGGTCACCCGGCCGGCCAGCGACAGGTCGCGGTCGAACCAGGGCGCCAGCAATGCGCCCCCATAGACCTCGACGCCGAGTTGGAAAAAGCCCTGGCGCTGCAGCTCCGGTTGCGGTTTGACGCGCAGGCACGGGCTGTCGGTGTGCGCGCCGACCAGGCGAATACCGCCTTCCAGTGGCGCGCGTTTGCCAAGCTTGAAGGCGATGATCGAGGAGTCGTTGCGCGTTACGTAATAGCGACCACCAGCCTCGGTGTGCCAGCTGGCACGCTCATCCAGACGCTGAAAACCGCCTGCTTCGAGGCGCAGAGCCAAGCTGGCCGTGGCATGGAACGGGGTAGGCGAGGCCTTGAGAAATTCGATCAGGCCTTGGTTCAAATCTTCGCGCATAGGGCACTCCGGGCGGCAATCGGCCGAGTTTAGCGGATTTGCCTCAGGCTTTGGGTGGCGGCGCTCGACTGATCAGCGTGGAATGCTGACCAGGCTGAGCAGGTAGCCGTCGAACTCAGTAAACTGGCCTTCAAGCTCACTGCCGGCCGGCCAGTCGGTATGCAGGTCGATCAACAGGCGCATGCGCACTCTATTCTCGGCGTCGACGCTGAGTAGTTCGGCGTCCTGAAAGTAGAAATGACGCAGCACCTGGGGATAGAGCGCCTTGAATAGGCTCTCCTTGAGCGAGAAGGTCAGGCTAATGCGCTGGGCGCGTTGTTCTGTGGGCAGGCTGTTCAGACTGGCCAGTTCGTTCGGGGTGAGGATTTCCCCTGCCAACCGTTCAGCGCGGCTTGCAGGCATGATCAGCTCGATATCCAGGCCGAGGCCGCGCCAATCCGCGCTGTTGCCCACCACTGCGCCGGCCCAGCCACTGCCGTGAGTGATTGAGCCAAGAGTACCTGTCGGCCATTGCGGCGCACGGTCTTCGCCGCTGCCTGGAACTGCCGGTAACCCGGTGAGCTGGTTAAGTGCTGCGCGGGCGCACAAGCGGCCGGCGAGATATTCGGTCTGACGCTTGGCAATGCCTGATACCGGCGTAATGGCGCAGCGCCGGAAGTCCTCGTTGCGCAGTTGGGCGGGGTCAAAGCGGGTGCTGTACAGCTGCAGTGACGGTAATGTGTGAGGCAGTGGCCAGTGGGCGCTGAGCGAGGTGCAGCAGGCGGGTAGAAAGTCTGTAGTCATGGCGCATTCTGCCGTGTACGCGCTGCATCGGCCAGCAGGCGGTGTTGTTTACAATTCTTTGCAATGCGACAACAAAGCTAAACGAAGCGGTTGAGGTTTTTTTGTCACACTGGGACATGCGTTTCTTTGGAGACGCAGGTGAGGTTGTAGCCAGTGCATGCGTGAGGCTTGTGCCGGCATTTCTCTGAAATTGAGTGCGGGAGCCCGTTTGGGCTCCCGTTTTTTTTGCCTGCTCTTTTTGTTGTGGCCATGAAGCTCGAAATGGCAGGAGGGCTTGAAGCCGCAAAGAGGAGTTGCGCTAATGTTGCAGTGCGCATCGAGATTTATTAACGCGCTTGGTATTAGGCTCTGCATGTGTGGGCAATCGATTGTCTGTGGACAGGCTTACTCTTTACCTATTGGGTCGCTTGGGCAGGACCGTTATCCTCTGTGTCTTGATCAAGTCAGTAGGTGAGTGATGTTTTCATCTGTAAGCGTCTTTAAGCTGTTGCCCTTTACGTTGTGTTTACTGCTTTGCGCATGTGTTGGCGGTCCTGCGTTGTCGCCTGAGACCAAGCGCTTACCTGAGCGTGTGGAGTTGGCCGATGTCCCATTCTTCCAGCTCAGTGATGCGCAAGGCGGGCCGTCGGCATTGGCAGCTTTGCTGAACCACTATGGTGTGATCAGCAGCCCGGGGTTGGTGGATGAGCGCATTGCGCAGCTGGCCAAGGGGCAGAGTCCGCAAGCTGGGCTGGAGAAAGTAGCGCGCTCATACGACCTGCTGGTTTACCCCTTGCCAGGTAATCTGGACGCCCTGTTGCAGCAAGTGTCTGCCGGGCATCCGGTGCTGTTGATGCAGGACCGCATGTTTGCTGGCCCCGGTTCGCAGTTCGCGGTGTTGGTGGGGTATGACCAGCGTGAGCGGACGCTGGTATTGCGCTCTGGTAATAATCGGCGCTGGTACACCAGCTTCGCCCGTTTTGATGATGCCTGGGGCGAGGCGGGACGTTGGGCCGTGTTGGTTCAGCCGGCCAGCCAATTGCCAGCGCAGCCTGTCGAGCAGGTCTGGCTGCAGGCGGCGCGCCAGCTGCAGCAGCAAGGTCGTAACGAGGCTGCGCAGCGGGCACTGCGTGCGGCGCGTCAGGTTTGGCCGGATGCGGCGCTGTAGCGCTGATGGTAGGAGGTAACACGCAAAACGGCACCTGAGGGTGCCGTTTGGGTTGTTGTAGGTGGGTTAGATGCCTAGCTTGTCGCGCAGGGTGTAGTACCAAGCACCCAGGGCGCTGAATGGCACCTGGAACAGGCGGCCGCCAGGGAAGGGGTAGTGTGGCAGATCGGCGAATGCGTCGAAACGTTCGGCCTGTCCGCGTAGGGCCTCAGCCAGTACACGGCCAGCCAAGTGGGTGTAAGTCACACCGTGGCCGCTACAACCTTGCGAGTAATAGATGTTATCGCCCAGGCGGCCAACCTGCGGTAGGCGCGACAGGGTCAGCAGGAAGTTGCCGGTCCAGGCGTAGTCGATCTTCACATCTTTCAACTGTGGGAAAGCTTTGAGCATCTTCGGCCGGATGATGGCCTCAATGTTCGCCGGGTCGCGGGCGCCGTAGACCACGCCGCCGCCGAAAATCAGGCGCTTATCGCTGGTCAGGCGGTAGTAGTCGAGCAGGTAATTGCAGTCTTCCACACAGTAGTCCTGCGGCAGCAGGCTTTTCGCCAGTTCAGCGGACAGCGGCTCGGTGGTGATCACCTGGGTGCCACATGGCATCGACTTGGCCGACAGTTCGGGGATCAAGTTGCCCAGGTAGGCGTTGCCGGCGACGACCACGAACTTGGCTTTGATTCGGCCGTTGGGTGTGTGCACGACAGGGTTGGCGCCGCGATCAATGCGGATTGCCGGGGATTGTTCATAGATCACGCCGCCCAGCGACTCAACAGCCGCCGCTTCACCCAGGGCCAGATTGAGTGGGTGTATGTGGCCGCCGCTCATGTCCAGCATGCCGCCCACGTAAACGTCGCTGTCCACCACTTCACGGATGCGCTTGGCGTCCATCAGTTCCAACTGAGTATGGCCGTAGCGTTCCCAGAGCTTTTTCTGCGATTCCAGGTGTTTCATGTGCTTGGGGGTGTTGGCCGCGAAAACGCCGCCGTCCTTCAAGTCGCACTGGATGTTGTATTTAGCAATGCGCTCACGAATGATGCGGCCGCCTTCAAAGGCCATGTCGCCCAGCAGTTTGGCCTGTTTGGGGCCGACGCTGCGTTCGATCACATCAATGTCGCGGCTGTAACTGTTGACGATCTGGCCGCCGTTGCGGCCGGAGGCGCCAAAGCCAACTTTTGCCGCTTCTACAATGCTCACTTTAAAGCCACTTTCCAGCAGGGCGATGGCTGTTGATAGGCCGGTGTAGCCAGCACCGACGATGCACACGTCAGTCTCGACTTCACCATTCAATTCTGGGCGCGGCGGAACCGGATTGGCGGAGGCCGCGTAATAGGATTGTGGATAAGCTGTGTGCGCCATTTTGCAACCTCTGTTCTTTATTTTTTACGAATGGGCGGATGCTACCTGAGTTGAAAATGCTCGGCTAGTGGCCTGTGCGAAATATAAAACGCCGTATAGAACAGTAAAAAATTCAGTTATTCAGGCAGTTAGCGAAAAAATAGGTTGACACTTTTGTTCGCGGCCGTAGAATGCGCACCCATCGTAGGCACGTAGCTCAGTTGGTTAGAGCACCACCTTGACATGGTGGGGGTCGTTGGTTCGAGTCCAATCGTGCCTACCAGATTTGGTAGAAAAAGGGTCGCTTAGGCGGCCCTTTTTTATTGGGTTCTTGCCAGTGAGCCTGGCTTTCTGCAAGCATCCGCGCGGTTAATCGTTGTTTCAAACCTCCAGTGACTCCGGTTTGGTTTTGGTTGGCTGAAAAGCTCCTGCCACTGTATGGCAGGTATACCGCCGAATCGCTTACTGGCTCATCCCAACCCATGTGGCCTTTGGTAGAGGTCACCACTAGGAGAGGAGGCGCCATGCCCATCATTACTCTTCCCGACGGCAGTCAGCGTTCGTTCGATCACCCGGTATCCGTACTCGAGGTGGCGCAATCCATTGGTGCTGGTCTGGCGAAAGCCACATTGGCCGGCAAGGTAAACGGCAAGCTGGTGGATGCTTGTGACCTGATTGAAAGCGACGCCACCTTGCAGATCATTACACCGAAAGACCAGGAGGGGCTCGAAATTATTCGCCATTCCTGTGCGCATTTGATCGGGCATGCTGTCAAGCAGCTGTTCCCGACAGCCAAAATGGTGATCGGCCCGGTCATTGATGAAGGTTTCTACTACGACATCGCCTCCGAGCGTCCCTTTACTCTAGATGATGTGGCGGCAATCGAGCAGCGTATGCAGCAGCTGATCGAGAAGGACTACGACGTCATCAAGAAGGTAACCCCGCGCGCGGAAGTTATTGATGTGTTCGCCGCGCGTGGTGAGGATTACAAGCTGCGTCTGGTGGATGACATGCCGGACGAGCAGGCCATGGGGCTTTACTACCATGAAGAATACGTCGACATGTGCCGTGGTCCGCATGTGCCGAATACGCGTTTCCTTAAGGCGTTCAAGCTGACCAAGCTGTCCGGTGCTTACTGGCGCGGCGATGCCAAGAACGAGCAGCTGCAGCGTGTTTACGGCACGGCCTGGGCTGACAAGAAGCAGTTGGCGGCCTATATCCAGCGCATTGAAGAGGCCGAGAAGCGCGATCACCGCAAGATTGGCAAGCGCCTCGATCTGTTCCATACCCAGGAGGAAGCTCCGGGCATGGTGTTTTGGCATCCCAATGGCTGGACCATCTATCAGGTGCTTGAGCAGTACATGCGCGGCGTGCAGCGCGAGAACGGCTACCAGGAGGTCCGTACGCCGCAGGTGGTCGATCGGGTTTTGTGGGAGAAATCCGGGCACTGGGGTAACTACGCCGACAACATGTTCACTACTGAGTCGGAAAGTCGCGATTACGCGATCAAGCCGATGAACTGTCCATGTCACGTGCAGATTTTCAATCAGGGGTTGAAAAGCTACCGTGAGCTGCCGCTGCGTTTGGCTGAATTCGGCTCTTGCCACCGCAATGAGGCGTCCGGTGCGCTACACGGCATTATGCGTGTGCGCGGCTTTACCCAAGATGATGCGCATATCTTCTGCACTGAAGAGCAAGTCAAGAAAGAGGCGGCTGATTTCATCAAGCTGACCCTTCAGGTTTATTCCGATTTTGGTTTCCGCGACATCAAGATGAAGCTGTCGACCCGCCCGGCCAGGCGCGTGGGTGATGATGCGTTCTGGGATCGTGCGGAAACCGCTCTAGCGGATGCCTTGAATGATGCGGGCCTGCCTTGGGAGTACTTGCCAGGTGAGGGTGCTTTTTATGGTCCGAAAATCGAATTCACCCTGCTTGATTGCTTGGGTCGTGCCTGGCAGTGCGGGACGCTGCAGTACGATCCAAACACGCCGCAGCGCCTAGAGGCGAGCTATGTCTCTGAAGACAACAGCCGCAAAGTGCCCGTGATGTTGCATCGTGCCATTTTGGGGTCGTTCGAGCGCTTTATCGGTATTTTGATCGAGCACTATGAGGGCGCATTCCCGGCTTGGCTTGCGCCGACGCAGGCTGTGGTGATGAATATCACCGACAAGCAAGCTGATTTTGCCCTTGAAGTGGAAAAAACTCTCAATCAAAGCGGTTTTCGTGCCAAGTCCGACTTGAGGAACGAGAAGATAGGCTTTAAAATCCGCGAGCATACTTTGCTCAAGGTTCCTTATCTCTTGGTTATCGGAGATCGGGAAGTTGAGACGCAAACTGTCGCCGTGCGTACCCGTGAAGGTGCTGATCTGGGCTCTATGCCCGTCACTCAATTCGCTGAATTCCTCGCGCAGGCGGTTTCCCGGCGTGGTCGCCAAGATTTGGAGTAATCATTATTAAGCGTGATATGAGACAAGATAAACGAGCTGCACCGAAGGCCCCGATCAACGAGAATATCTCGGCACGCGAGGTTCGGTTAATTGGCGCTGACGGCGAGCAAATTGGCATCGTCTCGATTGATGAAGCGCTTAGGGTTGCTGAAGAATCCAAGCTGGACTTGGTAGAAATTTCAGCTGATGCAGTACCGCCGGTTTGCCGGGTTATGGATTACGGCAAATCGATCTTCGAAAAGAAGAAGCAGATTGCGGCAGCGAAGAAAAATCAGAAGCAGGTCCAGGTTAAAGAAATTAAGTTTCGTCCAGGGACGGAGGAAGGGGATTACCAGGTAAAACTACGCAACCTGGTACGTTTCCTTAGTGATGGGGACAGGGCCAAGGTATCGCTTCGATTCCGCGGTCGTGAGATGGCGCATCAGGAGCTGGGCATGGAGTTGTTGAAGCGGGTTGAAGGTGACCTTGCTGAATATGGCACCGTTGAGCAGCATCCAAAGATGGAAGGACGCCAGCTGATTATGGTCATCGCCCCCAAAAAGAAGAAGTAACCACCAGGGCACGGCAGGCCTTGCGGTTATGTTTATCAACTGAATGCGGAGTATCCGAACATGCCAAAGATGAAAACTAAGAGTGGTGCAGCCAAGCGTTTTCTCAAAACCGCTAATGGCTTCAAGCACAAGCACGCTTTCAAGAGCCACATCCTGACCAAGATGTCCACCAAGCGTAAGCGTCAACTTCGTGGTAGCACCATGGTGCACCCGTCTGACGTAGCAAAAGTGGCGCGCATGCTGCGCGTTCGTTAATCGGTCAAGATAGAGGAAATTACTCATGGCTCGTGTTAAGCGCGGCGTTATCGCTCGTAAGCGTCACAAAAAAATTCTGAAACTCGCTAAAGGCTACTACGGTGCGCGTTCGCGCGTATTCCGCGTTGCCAAGCAGGCTGTGATCAAGGCAGGCCAGTACGCCTACCGCGACCGCCGTCAGAAAAAACGTCAGTTCCGCGCTCTGTGGATCGCTCGTATCAACGCCGGTGCACGTGTTAACGGTCTGTCTTACAGCCGTTTCATTGCTGGCCTGAAAAAAGCGTCCATTGAGATCGACCGTAAGGTTCTGGCTGATCTGGCAGTGAACGAAAAAGCGGCGTTTGCTGCGATTGTCGAGAAAGCGAAAGCCGTACTGGCTTAAGTCCCCGACAATCACCGGGTTCGCCCGGTGCTAAACGTCACCAATAGGGGAAGAGCCTTCAAGCTCTTCCCCTATTTCGTATCTGGAGTCTGTAAATGGAAAATCTGGATGTGCTGGTCTCGCAAGCGCTTGAGGCCGTTAGCCACACCGACGATGTGAATGCCCTTGAGCAACTGCGCGTTCACTATCTGGGCAAGAAGGGCGAGTTGACTCAGGTGATGAAGACCCTGGGCAATCTCTCGGCTGAAGAACGCCCGCAAGCCGGTGCGTTGATCAACGCAGCCAAAGATAGAGTTCAGGATGCTCTGAACAGCAAAAAAGACATGCTGGACCAGGCTGCGCTGAGCGCCAGGCTCGCTGCCGAAAAAATCGACGTCACGTTGCCGGGGCGCGGTCAGGCCTCTGGCGGCCTGCACCCTGTCACGCGCACGCTGGAGCGCGTGGAGCAGTTCTTCACGCGCATTGGTTATGGTATCGCCGAGGGACCTGAGGTCGAAAACGACTATCACAACTTCGAAGCGCTCAATATTCCGGGCCACCACCCGGCACGAGCGATGCACGACACTTTCTATTTCAACGCCAATATGTTGCTGCGCACCCATACCTCTCCGGTTCAGGTGCGTACCATGGAATCGCAGCAGCCGCCGATCCGCATCGTTTGCCCCGGCCGCGTTTATCGCTGCGATTCCGATATCACTCACTCGCCGATGTTCCACCAGGTTGAAGGCTTGCTAGTCGATGAGGGCGTGAGTTTTGCTGACCTCAAGGGCACCATCGAGGAGTTTCTCCGGGTGTTCTTTGAAAAGCCGCTGGGCGTGCGTTTTCGTCCGTCATTCTTCCCTTTTACCGAGCCATCAGCTGAAGTCGATATGCAGTGCGTGATGTGCAGCGGGAAAGGCTGTCGCGTGTGCAAGCAGACTGGCTGGCTTGAAGTCATGGGCTGCGGCATGGTCCATCCGAACGTACTGCGCATGTCGGGTATCGATCCGGAAAAATATTCCGGCTTCGCCTTCGGTATGGGTGTTGAGCGCCTGGCCATGCTGCGTTATGGCGTCAACGATTTACGGCTGTTCTTCGATAACGACCTGCGGTTCCTGGCGCAATTTCGCTAGTGCCCTCGCATTCCGTAATCAAATGGGTTCAGGAGAACAGACAGTATGAAATTCAGTGAACAATGGCTGCGCAGCTGGGTGAACCCCACTGTTTCGCGTGATGAGCTAGTGGCCCGCCTGTCCATGGTTGGTCTTGAAGTGGACGCAGTGACTCCGGTTGCTGGTCTGTTCAGCGGTGTTGTCGTGGGTGAAATTCTCAGCGCCGAGCAGCACCCCGACGCCGATAAACTGCGCGTGTGCCAGGTCAGCAATGGCAGCGCCAGCTTCCAGGTGGTCTGCGGTGCGCCCAATGCCCGCGCCGGTATCAAGATTCCCTTCGCCATGATTGGCGCTGAGTTGCCGGGTGACTTCAAAATCAAGCAGGCCAAACTGCGTGGCGTGGAGTCCCAGGGGATGCTCTGCTCGGCTTCCGAGCTGCAAATCAGTGAAGACAACAGCGGCCTCATGGAGTTGGCGGCTGATGCTCCGATTGGTCAGGATATTCGTGTGTATCTGGGCTTGGACGATGCCAGTGTCGAAATCGGTCTTACCCCCAACCGGGGAGACTGCCTGTCGTTGGCTGGTCTGGCTCGCGAAGTGGGTGCCATCTACGGTGCATCGGTAGCACCCGTCTCGGTTGCTCCGGTTGCCGCAGCTCATGATGAAGTGCGTCCGGTCGAAGTGCTTGCCTCCAAAGCTTGCTCGCGCTACTTGGGTCGCGTTGTTCGCCACGTCGATCTGTCCAAACCTACCCCGTTGTGGATGGTCGAGCGCCTGCGGCGTTCCGATGTTCGTAGCATCGATGCTGCCGTTGACATCACCAATTACGTGATGCTGGAACTCGGTCAGCCGATGCATGCCTTCGACCTCGCTGAGATCAATGGCGGTATCCGCGTGCGCATGGCGGAAGAGGGTGAAAAACTGGTTCTGCTGGATGGCCAGGAAGTCAGCCTGCGTGCCGACACCCTGGTGATAGCTGATCACGAGCGCGCTCTGGCCATCGCCGGCGTGATGGGGGGCGAACATAGCGGTGTGAGCGGTAAAACCGCTGACCTGTTCCTGGAAAGCGCATTCTTCGACACCATCGCTGTGGCTGGTAAGGCGCGCTCCTATGGCTTGCATACCGACTCTTCGCATCGTTTCGAGCGGGGTGTGGACTCGCAGCTGGCGCGTAATGCAATGGAGCGTGCTACTGCGCTGCTGTTGGATATCGTCGGCGGTGAAGCCGGCCCGATCATTGAGGTGACCAGCGCCGAAGATCTGCCGAACGTCGCGCCGATCACTTTACGTGCCGAGCGTATCAGTCAGATGTTGGGCATGGAAATGGATGGCGCCGAGGTCGAGCGTCTTCTTGCCGCGTTGGGGCTGGGCGTAACCGCTCAAGGTGCAGGTCAGTGGCAGGTCAGTGTGCCGAGCCATCGTTTTGACATCAGTCTGGAGGTCGATCTGATCGAAGAGCTGGGGCGTCTGTATGGCTATAACCGCTTACCGGTTCGCTATCCGCAAGCGCGTCTGGCTCCGCAAGCCAAAGCCGAAGCCTCCGTCGAGTTGCCCGCCTTGCGTCGTCTGTTGGTCGCACGCGGTTATCAGGAGGCCATCACTTACAGCTTTATTGATCCCAAGTTGTTTGAGTTGTTCAGCCCCGGCATTCAGCCGTTGTTGCTGGCCAACCCGATTTCCGCCGACATGGCGGCCATGCGTTCCTCGCTATGGCCCGGGTTAGTCAAAGCGCTGCAGCACAACCTCAATCGTCAGCAGGCGCGTGTCCGTCTTTTTGAGAGTGGCCTGCGGTTTGTTGGCCAGCTTGAAGGGTTGAAGCAAGAGCCCATGCTGGCAGGGATTGTGTGCGGCACGCGTTTGCCGGAAGGCTGGGCGCATGCGCGTGATGGCGTAGATTTCTATGATGTTAAGGCGGACGTCGAAGCGTTGCTGGCCAGTGCGGGTGCGGGTGGCAGTTTTGCATTCGTGCCAGGCGAACATGCTGCATTGCATCCAGGGCAGACGGCTCGAATTGAGCGGGAAGGTCGCGTTGTTGGCTTCTTCGGCGCTATCCATCCTGAGCTTGCCAAGGTGCTGGGGTTGGATCAGTCCGTGTTCATGTTCGAACTGGTATTAAGTGAGATCACTCAAGGTGTGATGCCGAAATTCCAGGAGCTGTCCAAGTTCCCTGAAGTGCGGCGCGACCTTGCATTACTGGTTGATCGTGACGTCCCCGCGCAGGATCTGCTCAGCGCTATTCGTGACGCAGCTGGCGAGTGGTTAACTGACCTCAAGCTATTTGACGTGTATCACGGTAAAGGCATTGATCCTCATAGAAAAAGCCTGGCTGTTGGCTTGACCTGGCAACATCCATCGCGCACTCTTAATGACGACGAGGTGAGTACCACAACGCAAAATATTCTCACCTCCCTGGGACAAAGGTTCAACGCCACGTTAAGGAAGTAGCGTATGGGGGCTCTGACGAAAGCTGAGATGGCGGAACGTCTGTATGAAGAGCTGGGCCTGAATAAACGGGAAGCCAAGGAGTTGGTGGAACTGTTCTTTGAAGAAATCCGCCAAGCGCTGGAGCTCAACGAACAGGTCAAGCTCTCGGGGTTCGGTAATTTTGATCTGCGCGATAAGCGTCAGCGCCCCGGTCGCAATCCAAAAACAGGAGAGGAAATCCCGATCACGGCTCGCCGTGTCGTGACTTTCCGTCCAGGCCAGAAACTTAAAGCCAGGGTCGAGGCGTATGCTGGAACCAAGTCATAACGACGAACTGCCCGCGATACCCGGCAAGCGCTACTTCACCATTGGTGAGGTGAGTGAATTGTGTGCTGTCAAACCACATGTCTTGCGTTACTGGGAGCAGGAGTTCCCACAGCTCAATCCAGTTAAGCGGCGTGGTAATAGGCGTTACTACCAGCGTCAGGATGTGCTGATGATTCGTCAGATCCGCGCGCTGTTGTATGATCAGGGCTTCACCATTGGCGGAGCGCGTCAGCGTCTCTCGGGTGATGAGGCAAAAGATGACAACACGCAATACAAACAGCTCATCAAGCAGATGATTGCCGAGCTTGAGGATGTACTGCTAGTGCTTCGCAAATAATGCTACGGAAGTAAAAAAAACTTCCACAATTCAGCAGCTTATTGTAGAGTCCTCACCGCTTCCAGTAACACGGAAGCACAGTCGGGGCGTAGCGCAGCCCGGTAGCGCACTTGCATGGGGTGCAAGGGGTCGAGTGTTCGAATCACTCCGTCCCGACCAAAAACCCTACAAAATCCAGTCACTTAACGGTGACTGGATTTTTTTATGGGCGATGATTTTGGGCGTGGCCCAAAAAGGCCGTTTCTGGTGACCGTTTGTGTTGGGCTGGCTGCCACGCACTGTGATGAATCAGGCCACCCGTGCGATGCGGCTGACGGGCATACAGGGCTTGCTCCAGAGCATCCAGTACGAAGTCCGTCCTCATGCGGGTACTGACTCGCCAGCCGACGATCCGCCGCGCAAACACGTCAATCACAAACGCCACGTACAGCCAGCCCTGCCAGGTCGACACATACGTGAAGTCCGACACCCACCGCTGGTTGGGGCGGTCGGCATGGAACTGGCGTTGCACACGATCCAGCGGGCACAGTACCTTGTCCCCGGCCACCGTTGTCCGCACGACCTGACCGCGCCTGATACCCTGCAATCCGGCTCGACGCATCAGTCGCTCCATCGTGCATCTGGCTGCCTCGATGCCTTCTCGCTGGAGCTGCTTCCAGACCTTCACTGCGCCATAGCACTGCATATTCGCGTCCCATACGCGCTGGATTTCCTTGATCAGCGTGTCATCGCGTCGAGCACGGCAACAGCGCAGTGCCGGGTTGCGCTGCTGCGCCGCGTGTCTGCGGTAACCGGACGGGGCGACCTGCAAGACACGGCAGATCGACTCGACCCCGAGGCGGTTACGATACTGGTCGACAAATGCCCTTAGGACTTGGTGCGGCGGTCGAGCTTCGCCTGGGCAAAATACGCACTGGCCAGGCGCAAAATCTCGTTGGCTTTGCGCAACTCGCGGTTCTCACGCTCCAGAGCCTTGAGGCGCTCGCGCTCCTCGGTGGTCGGTCCGGGACGCTGACCGGTATTGGTCTGGTGACGGCGAATCCAGCCATGCAGGGTTTGCGCGGCACAGCCGATTTTCGGCGCTATGGCCTCGATGGCCGCCCACTCAGAGGGGTAATCGTTCAGATGCTCCAGAACCATGCGCACGGCACGTTCACGGACTTCAGGGGAGTAGGTCGTGGTCTTTTTTATAGCCTCATCTTCTCAAGAGTTGAGGCCTCCACGAAACCCGGGGCGATTCACTGTTCTCTCAGAGGTGGTGCAAATTTCTCGAATACAGGGCTTGTATTGATAATTATTATCATTAACATGCGAGTCACATAGTAGCCGAGGATAGATCGGTGGGGACGTTCTACAGCTTGGGAAAGCAGGCGGCATCTATGACATGGATGGACGCCAACATTCGTACAAAGGAGTTGGAGCTTATCTACTGTGAGCATCGACATATCCTCATTGATGCTGCCCGTGGCGTGCTCGGTTGCAGAGCTCGTGCCGAGGATGTAGTGCAGGATGCCTTTCTTAAACTCTTGGAAAGTGCTGAGCGCAATACCATTGAGGAGCCGCTGCGCTACCTTTTCCGTATGGTGCGAAATTTGTCTATTGATCGTTTGCGCCGCTTGGCTCTGGAGGGGCGCTACAGCAATGACGAGGACTCTTTGGATGCACTGCTGGTACCGCAATCCGGTACAGAGCAGCAAGCCATCGGTCAATTGCAGTGGCAGCGCTTGCAACGGGTGCTGGACGAACTTCCGGAGCGCACCCGAGCTGTGTTCACAATGAGCCAATTGGAGGGCTACAGTCAGCGCGAAGTAGCTACTTTCTTAAGCGCCTCGCCGACCCTGGTGCATTTTCTCCTGCGTGACGCCCTTGATCATTGCCGCAGTCGCCTTGAGCCCTCCGCGACATGACGCGTGTTTATTTTTCACTCCGGACCTGACCCTATGAAACTGCTCCAACTACTGTTCCGTGATAATCGCCTGCCATTAGTTGGCATCATGTTGCTCAGTCTGTGCAGCGCCGTTCTTAGTGTTGGCGTAATTGCTTTTATCAACTTGCGCCTTATCGGGGTCAAAGATGACTTGGGACTGACACTTATAAGTTTTATTGGATTACTGACACTGCTGCTGGCTTGCGCGGGTGGAGGGCAGGTGGCCTTGCACAGGCTCGGGCATCATTTCGTGTATCGCCTGCGTCGCAACCTGGTGCGTCGAGTTCTGGATACTGATATCGAGCGACTGGAGCAAATCGGTGGTGCACGGATTCTCGCTAGCCTATCGAGCGATATCCGTAACATCACCATCGCCTTTGTGCATATGCCGGAGCTGGTCTATGGCCTGATCCTTAGCATCGCTGCATTCGGCTACTTGGCCTGGCTGTCGCCTGCGCTGTTCGGTATCACCGCCGTCTGGCTGGGTTTAACCCTTCTGGTGGGCTGGTTCTTCGTCGGCAAGGTCAATAAGCACATACGGCTATTACGCGAGGCCGAAGATCATCTGTACCAGGATTACCAGGCGATTATTGATGGTCGCAAAGAGTTGGCCTTGAACCGAGATCGCGCGCGCCTACTGTTCGACGAGGAGTTTGATCGCGACGCCCAGGTCTATCGCGACAATGTCACCCGTGCGGATATCTTCAACGGCCTTGCGGGTAACTGGGCCAATTGCATGGTGCTTGGCAGCATTGGACTGGTGTTCTTCTGTGCCAGCGGTCTGGGCTGGGCCGAAGCCAGCGTCGCGGCCACCTTTGCCCTGACTGTGCTGTTTCTGCGCGCTCCCATGGTCGCGGCCGTGGCGGCGCTGCCCAGCCTGCTGGCCGCGCGCATCTCACTTGGTAAGCTCGAGTCTCTGGAATTGGCTGCCGAAACTTCGGAGATAGCCAGGCTACCGAGTCCGGCCCACTGGCAATGCCTCCAGTTGGCGGGTGTTGAGTATCGCTATCCGGGTGATGGTGGTGAAGCAGGCTTCGATGTGGGTCCCATTGATCTGCAGTTGTATCGCGGCGAGTTGGTGTTCTTGGTCGGCGGCAATGGCAGCGGAAAATCGACGTTGGCTCGCCTGTTGACGGGGCTGCACCGGCCGAGTGCCGGGGAGATTCGTCTCGACGGTCAGCCAGTGCAGGCTGAACAGTGGCAGGCCTATCGCCAGTTGTTCGCTAGCGTGTTCACTGATTTTCATCTGTTCTCACGCCTGCTTGGGCCGCTCGGTCAGGAGGTGGATGAGTCTCTGGTGGGGCGCTGGCTGGATCAATTACGACTGCGCCGCAAGATACGCTTCTCTGCCGGCCGGTTAGCCGGTACGCGTTTCTCCCAAGGCCAACGCAAGCGCCTGGCCCTTCTTCTGGCAATGCTGGAGGATCGAGATATTCTGATCCTCGACGAATGGGCGGCTGACCAGGATCCGTTGTTCCGTCGCCTGTTTTACCGCGAGTTACTGCCGCAACTTAAAGCGGCCGGTAAGACAATCATTGCCATCACCCATGACGACCATTACTTCGACCAGGCCGACCGACTCCTCAAAATGGATGGCGGCCGCTTGTACGAGCTCAGCGGCCAGGCCCGCGAACGTGCCACGCGCGATGCGGTCATGGAGATAGCTGATCGCGCAAATGCCGAAGTAGTCGGCGCCCCCCTATGAGTTGAAGTTTAAAGCGCCTTCGGGCGAGAGCTTCGCTCGTCCGTAATTTGCAGTTAAATAAAAACTATTAGCAACCTTATTCGTCTTTAAGGCGAGCCAATTCGATTGGCATATGCGAGGTACTGAGAATGAGCCTGGATAATCCGCAAACTACCTTCCTGGTGGTTATCAATGACCAACAGCAATACGCCATTTGGCCAGCCTACAAAGCAGTCCCCGCTGGCTGGCAGGATGCGGGTGTGCGCGGCGACAAGCCTACCTGTTTAGCGCATATCGCCAGCGTTTGGACTGACATGCGCCCGCGCAGCCTACGTGAGGCGATGGATGTTTAATGCTGCTGCTCTGCCAAGTTCAAGTAGTGCCAGGGTCCACTTACAAATCGGTGGAGCGCCTCACTGAAGCTTGGCGTTTTCGCGGCGTGTTACGCCACGACTTCGACTTGCCCGTGGCTCAGTGCCATCCGTGTCGAGAGAGGCTGTCGAGCGTTTGCGTGTAGTGGGCGCGCCGGACTTCAGCCTGAACGAAAGTCCTGTGCGCCTGGAGGCGTGAAAGTCGCCGTGCTTTCACTCTGGAGTGGCTGGAAGGCGATCACGCCTACCTACGGCTTCAGGAAGACGAGTGGCTATCCCTGATCGAATTCCATGCCTTGCGCCTGTTGCAGCGCGAGGCGGCCGGTGCGCCCCTGAGCGCCTAGGCCAATGCCTGCGAGGTAGTGTTGATGAACGCGCAAACCGAGTGCCAGCCCGTTGCTGCCCTGCAATGGGCTCCGCTGTCCTTCGCCCAGCAGCGGCTGTGGTTCTTCAGCCGCCTGGAAAGCGGCAGCACCGCCTACAACATTGGCGGCCTGCTGCGCTTCGAGGGGACCCTGGATCTGGATAGCCTGTGTCATGGACTGGATCAGGTCTACGCTCGCCATGCGGCACTGCGCATCGTGTTCCGCGAGCAGGATGGCCTGGCCCAGCAAGCCGTGCTGCCTCCCGGCTCGATGCCGCTGGAGATCATCGAACTGGAAGGCGGCGACGATCACCTTGAGGCTTTGGCGCGTGCTTTCATCGAGGCCGAGTACGATCTGACCCGGGGGCCGCTGGTGCGCTGCACCCTGTATTGCCTCGGCAAGAGCAGCCACGCCTTGGCGGTGGGCATGCACCACATCATCTCCGACGCCTGGTCGGTGCGGGTGATGGTCGAGGAAATGGCCGAGTTCTATCGTGCCCGCCTGCAGAATCGCCAGCCGGTCATGACGCCGCAACCCGTGCAATACAGCGAGTATGTCGTGGGCCAGCGCGACTGGCTCGATAGCGAGGCGGGCACCCGGCAGATGGCCTTCTGGCGCGAGCGCCTGGGCAGCGAGCAGCCGCCGCTGAGCTTGACTCCGGACTTCCCGCATAGCGCCCAGGCCGCGCGTCGTGCCGCCTACCGCACGCTGCAGGTGGAGCCAGCTCTGGTGGAGCGTCTCAGCGACCTGGCCAAGGCCAATGGCGCGACTCTGTTCACTGTGCTGCTGGCGGCCCTGCAGCTGCAGTTGGCGCGCCTGTCCGGCCAGCGTGAAGTGCGCATCGGCGTGCCAGTGGCCGGCCGTGCCAAGGGTTTCGAGCGCCTGCTTGGTTTCTTCGTCAACACCTTGGTGCTCAAGGCCGAACCACGTCCTGAGCAGTCGGTAACGGACTGGCTGAGTCAGGTCCGCGTCGGCTTGAAGCAAGCTCAGGCCAACCAGGAAATGCCTTTCGAGCGCCTGGTGGAAGAACTGGCGCCGAGCCGTAGTCTGGGCCAGCAGCCGCTGTTCCAGGTGGCGTTCAACTACCGGCGCCAGCACCCGCTGGCAGCCAACTGGCTGCCGGGCATCGAGACCGCGCTGGACGAGGTGCCGTCCAGCCAGATTCCTTTCGACCTGGCCCTGGACGCGGTGCGCGACAAGGGCGACCAGCTGTCGATCAACTTCGCCTACGCCGCCGACCTGTTCGCCGAAAGCAGCATCGAACGCCTAATCGCCGGCTTCCTCGAAGTGCTCGATGGTTTCGCCAGTGCGCCGCAGGCGGCGCTGGGCGAGCTTGAGCTGGTCAGCAGGGGTGAGCGCCGCTTGCTGGCCGAGTGGAACATGTCGCGGCAGAGCTTCGATGCTTCGCGTCTGTTGCCTGAATTGATCGCCGAGCAGGCGCGTCTGCGCCCCGAAGCCATCGCCCTGGTGCATGGCGGCGAGCGGATTGCCTTTGCCGAGCTGGAGGCGCGCTCCAACCAACTGGCCAATCTGCTGGTTTCCCACGGCGTACAGCCGGAGTCCCGTGTCGGCGTCTCGCTGGAGCGCGGTAATGCGATGATCGTGGCGATGCTGGCGGTGCTGAAGGCCGGCGGCGCTTTTGTGCCGCTGGACCCTGACTATCCGCGTGAGCGCCTCAGCTACATGGTCGAGGATTCGGGGCTGA
>NZ_QAIG01000006.1:148102-227167 GCF_003060885.1 Pseudomonas sp. HMWF032 | reverse complement strand
GGCTCCACCGGCCAGCCCAAAGGCGTGGCGGTGAACCATCTCGGCCTGAGCATGCATGTGCAGACCATCGGCCAGCGCTACGGCATGACCCCGGACGACGTGGAGCTGCATTTCGCCTCGATCAGCTTCGACGGCGCCCTGGAGCGCTGGACCGTTCCGCTGGCCTTCGGCAGCCGCCTGGTGATTCGCGACCAGGAGCTGTGGAGCGCGGAGAAGACCTGCCAGGTGATCGCCGACGAAGGCGTGACCATCTCCTGCCTGCCGCCGAGCTATGCCCAGCAACTGCTGGACTGGGTGGAGTCGCAGGGTCTGAAACTGCCGGTACGCTCCTGGACCCTGGGTGGTGAGGCCTTTACCCGCGAGACCTACGAGCGCCTGCAGAAGGTGCTGCAGCCGCAACGGATCATCAATGGTTATGGCCCGACCGAGACGGTGGTCACCCCGCTGATCTGGGAAGCCTACCCGGGTGACTCCTTCGAGGCGGCCTATGCCCCCATCGGTAACCCGGTCGGCCCGCGTAGTCTTTATGTCCTCGATGCCGAGCTGAACCTGCTGCCCATCGGCGTGGCGGGCGAGCTGTATATCGGTGGTGAAGTGGGCCTGGCTCGCGGTTACTTCCAGCGCCCGGAGCTGACCGCCGAGCGTTTCCTGCCCGACCCGTTCGGTGCTGCGGGCGAGCGCATGTACCGCACCGGCGATCTGGCGCGCTGGCGTGCGGACGGCACCCTGGATTACCTGGGCCGCGTCGACCATCAGGTTAAGATCCGTGGTTTCCGTATCGAGCTGGGCGAGATCGAGAGCCAGCTGCTGGCCCTCGAAGGCGTGCAGGAAGCGGCGGTGATCGCCCGCGAGGCGCCAACCGGCAAACAACTGGTCGGTTATGTGGTCGCTCGCGACAACAGCGACGTCAATGCTCTGCGCGCCGAACTGGCTAAAACCCTGCCGGACTATATGGTCCCGGCGCAGATCATCGCCCTGGCTAAACTGCCGCTGACCCCGGCCGGCAAGCTGGACCGTGCCGCGCTGCCGGAACCGACCTGGCAGAGCCAGGACTACGAAGCGCCACAGACCGACCACGAGCGCATCCTCGCCGCCATCTGGGCCGACGTGCTGGGCGTGGAGCGGGTAGGGCGCCAGGATCATTTCTTCGAGCTGGGCGGCGACTCCATCGTCGCCTTGCAGGTGGTCAGTCGTGCACGCCAGCAGGGGCTGGGCCTGACGCCCAAGGACCTGTTCCAGCAGCAGACCCTGGCGCAGCTGGCTGGTGTTGCCCGCAGCGTCACCGCACCGCTGGCCGATCAGGGACCGGTAACTGGCACAGCGCCGCTGCTGCCAATCCAGGCGCGCCTGCTGCAGCGCGAGAGTCTGGCCCCGTGCAACCAGTACCTGCTGCTGGAACTGGCCGAGCCGTTGCCGGCCGCCCAGCTGGAACAGGCGCTGCAAGCCCTGGTTCAGCACCACGACGCCTTGCGCCTGCGCTTTGAGCAGCTCGATGGCCAGTGGCAGCAAGTACATGCCGCCGAAGTGGCGGGTCCTCTGCTGCAACGGGTCGAGCTGGCCGCCGGCGAGGACCCGCAGCCGCACTATGACGCCGCGCAGCGCAGCATTGATCCGGCCAGCGGTTCACACCTGCTTGGTCTGTATCTGACTCAGCCAGGACAGGCCGATCGCCTGCTGCTGTCCATCCACCACCTGGTGGTCGATGGGGTGTCCTGGCGCGTACTGCTGGAAGACCTGCAGCGTGCCTGTCTGCAACTGGCCAGCGGCCTGCTGGTGCAGCTGCCGGCCAAGACCAGTGCCTTCAAGACCTGGGGCGAGCGCCTGGTCGACTGGAATGTGGACGCACAACTGCCGTACTGGCAGGCCCAGCAGACCGGCGGCGAGCTGCCCCTGCAGAGCCAGGAGGCGGGCACCGAAGGAACCCGCAAGCGCATCGAACTGAGTCTGGAGGCCGGCTTCACTCGCGACCTGCTGCAGGCTGGCCAGCGCGCCTATCGCCTGCGTGCCGACGAACTGCTGCTGACCGCCCTGAGCCGCGCGCTGTGCAGCTGGAGCGAGCAGCCGGCGCTGACCCTGCACCTGGAGAGCCATGGCCGCGCGCCGCTGTTCGAGGATATCGACCTGTCGCGCAGCGTCGGCTGGTTCACCAGCCTCTACCCCGTGCGCCTGCAGCCAGAGACCGAGCTGGCTGCCAGTCTCAAGGCGATCAAGGAGCAACTGCGCGCCGTGCCCGATCTGGGCCTGGGCTTTGGTCTACTGGCCCAACAAGGTCAATTGACCGAGCGCGCCCCGCAACTGCTGTTCAACTACCTGGGCCAGTTCGACGAGGGCCGCGATGGCTTGCGTCTGCGCGAAGGCGGCCTGTGGCGCGAAGCCGATGCGCCCATGGACGCTCCATTGGTCATCAATGCCGAGCAGCGTGGCGGTGCCCTGCAGCTGCACATCGACTTCAACCCTGCGCAGCTGGCGCGCACCACCTTGGAGGGCCTGGTCGCACGCCTGCAGGATGAGTTGCACAGCATCGCCCAGCACTGTGCCAAGGTCTCGCCACGGCTGACCCCCAGCGATGTGCCGCTGGCCGGTCTGAGCCAGATCGAGCTGGATGAACTGGCCGGCGTGGAGGACATCCACCCGCTGTCGCCGCTGCAGCAGGGCCTGCTGTTCCACAGCCAGCTGGAAGGTGCCGGCAGCTATGTCAGCCAGCTGCTGCTGCCGTTCACCGGCCTCGATCCTGCTCGCCTGCAGAACGCCTGGCGCCAGGTGCTGGCGCGCCATGGTGTGCTGCGCAGCCGCTTCCTGCTCGGCGAGCGCCCGCTGCAACTGGTGCAGGCCGAGGTCGAACTGGACTGGCAGGAGCTCGACTGGCGCGGCGTCGCCGATTTCGAGGCGCAGCTGCAGGCCTTCTGCAGCGCCGAGCGCGAGCGCGGCTTTGCCCTCGACCAGGCGCCGCTGCTGCGTCTGGCGCTGATCCAGCGCGGCGCCGGCGACTTCGTGCTGGTCTGGACCCTGCACCATTTGTTGCTGGACGGCTGGAGCAACGGCCTGCTGTTCGCCGAGGTGCTGGCCCTGTATCACGGTGATCGCCTGCCGGCACCGGGCGGTCAGTTCCGCGACTACATCCACTGGCTCGAAGGCCAGGATGCGTCTACCGAGCAGGCCTTCTGGCGTGAACAGCTGGCACCGCTGGACGGCGCCACCCGCATCGCCGGCTGCCTGCCGTGCCGCGCCCCGGAGCAGGGCCATGCCCGTCATCCGCTGCCGCTCGATAGCGCCACCGAACAACGAATTCGCGGCTTCGCCCAGCGCCATGGCCTGACCCTCAATACCCTGGTACAGGCCGCCTGGGCCTTGCTGCTGGCGCGCCTGACCGGCAAGCGCAGCCTGTGCTTCGGCGCCACCGTGGCCGGTCGTCCGACCGAGCTGGCCGGCAGCGAGCAGATGCTTGGCCTGTTTATCAACAGCCTTCCCGTTGCCGTGCAACTGCCGGCCGAGCAGCCGCTGGGCGACTGGCTGGCCGCGCTGCAGGTGCAGAACCTGCAGCTGCGCGAGCACGAGCACAGCCCGCTGCACGATATCCAGCGCTGGGTCGGCAGCGCCGGCGAGGCACTGTTCGACAGCCTGCTGGTGTTCGAGAACTACCCACTGGGCGAGGCACTCAAGCAGGCCGAGCGTGGCGAGCTGCGTTTGGGGCTGCCACAAAGCCACGAGTTCACCCATTACCCGATGACCCTGGCCGTGCTGCCGGGCAGCCGCCTGGAGCTGCTGCTGGCTTACGACCGTGCGCATTTCGATGCCGACGGCATTGCCCAGGTCGAGGCGTTGCTGCGCCAGGCCCTGGCGCAGGTCTGCTGCGACCCAGCGCGTGCGCTGGGCAGCCTGCAGCTGAGTTCCGCCGATGAGCAGGCACGGCTGGCCGAGTGGAACAAACCGCGCCAGGCCTTCGATGCCGCGCGCCTGCTGCCCGCGCTGATCGCCGAACAGGCGCGCCTGCATCCGGATGCCATCGCCCTGGTGCATGGCGGTGAGCGAATTGCCTTCGCTGAGCTGGAGTCTCGCTCCAACCAACTGGCCAATCTGCTGTTTTCCCACGGCGTACAGCCGGAGTCCCGTGTCGGCGTCTCGCTGGAGCGCGGCAATGCGATGATCGTGGCCATGCTGGCGGTGCTGAAGTCGGGTGGTGCCTTTGTGCCGCTCGATCCGGATTACCCGCGCGAGCGCCTGTCCTATATGGTCGAGGACTCGGGCCTGCAGTGGCTGATCACCTCGTCCGATCTGGCCGAGCGCCTGCCGTTGTCCTCTGCGGTTGAACCGCTGTATCTGGATCAGCTGGATCTGTCCGCGTGTGACTCCTCAGCGCCTGAGGTACAGCTCCATCCGCTCAATCTGGCCTACCTGATCTACACCTCCGGCTCCACCGGCCAGCCCAAAGGCGTGGCGGTGAACCATCTCGGCCTGAGCATGCATGTGCAGACCATCGGCCAGCGCTACGGCATGACCCCGGACGATGTCGAACTGCATTTCGCCTCGATCAGTTTCGACGGCGCCCTGGAGCGCTGGACGGTGCCGCTGGCTTTCGGCAGCCGCCTGGTGATTCGCGATCAGGAGCTGTGGAGTGCGGAGAAAACCTGCCAGGTGATCGCCGACGAAGGCGTGACCATCTCCTGCCTGCCGCCCAGCTATGCCCAGCAACTGTTGGATTGGGTCGAGTCGCAAGGCCTGAAACTGCCGGTACGGTCGTGGACCCTGGGTGGCGAAGCCTTTACCCGTGAAACCTACGAGCGCCTGCAGAAGGTGCTGCAGCCGCAACGCATCATCAACGGCTACGGCCCGACCGAGACGGTGGTCACCCCGCTGATCTGGGAAGCCTACCCGGGTGACTCCTTCGAGGCAGCCTATGCCCCCATCGGTAACCCGGTCGGCCCGCGCCGCCTCTATGTGCTGGATAGCGAGCTGAACCTGCTGCCCATCGGCGTGGCCGGCGAGCTGTATATCGGCGGCGAAGTCGGTCTGGCCCGTGGCTACTTCCAGCGCCCCGAGCTGACTGCCGAGCGCTTCCTGCCCGACCCGTTCGGCGCCGCCGGCGAGCGCATGTACCGCACCGGCGACCTGGTGCGCTGGCGTGCGGACGGCACCCTGGATTACCTGGGCCGCGTCGATCACCAGGTGAAGATCCGTGGTTTCCGCATCGAGCTGGGCGAGATCGAGAGCCAACTGCTGGCCCTCGAAGGCGTGCAGGAAACGGCGGTGATCGCCCGTGAGACGCCGACCGGTAAGCAACTGGTGGGCTATGTGGTGGCCAAACAGGGCGCCGACACTGCACCGCTGAAGGCTGAGCTGGCCAAGGTGTTGCCGGACTATATGGTCCCCGCGCAGATCATTGCCCTGGACAAGCTGCCGCTGACCCCGGCCGGCAAGCTGGACCGTGCCGCGCTGCCGGAACCGACCTGGCAGAGCCAGTCCTACGAAGCCCCGCAAACCGACAACGAACGCATCCTCGCCGCCATCTGGGCCGAAGTGCTGGGTGTGGAGCGGGTAGGGCGCCAGGACCATTTCTTCGAGCTGGGCGGCGATTCCATCGTCGCGCTCAAGGTGGTCAGCCGCATTCGCCAGCAGGGCCTGCAGCTGCCGCTCAAGGCGCTGTTCGAGCAGAGCCGCCTGGCCGACTGTGCGGCTGCCCTGCAACGCGAAGCCGTCGATGCACCGGTGCTGCGCGCGCTGCCACGCGCTGGCGACCTGCCGCTGTCGCATGCCCAGCAGCGTCTGTGGTTCCTCAACCGTCTGGACCCGAGCAACGGCGCCTACCATATGCCGGCAGGCCTCGACCTGCAGGGCCGCCTGGACCGCCAGGCGCTGCAGGCCGCTTTCGACCAGCTGGAAGCGCGCCATGAGGCGCTGCGTACGCGCTTTGTCGAGGTGGGTGGCGAGGCGCGCCAGCGCATCCTGGCGCCGCAGGGCCAGCGTATCGACTGGTTCGACCTGCGTGAACTACCGGCCAGTGAGCGTGAAATCGAGGCGCGCGATTATGCGCAGAAGCTGCTCACGCGCCCGTTCAACCTGGCTTCCGAGCCGCTACTGCGGGTGAGCGTGCTGCGCCTGGCCGATCAGGAGTACCGCCTGCTGCTGGTCCAGCACCACATCGTCTCCGATGGCTGGTCGATGCAGCGTTTCATCGGCGAGTTCGCCGCCGCCTACGCGGCGTTCGCCGAGGGCCGTACCGCGCAGTTCGCACCGCTGCCGCTGCAGTACGCCGACTATGCCCAGTGGCAGCGCGACTGGCTGAAGTCCAGCGAGGCCACACGCCAACTGGAATACTGGAAGGCGCGCCTGGGTGAACACCAGCCGCTGCTGGAACTGCCCACCGATCATCCGCGCCCGGCTCAGGGCGCGCGCCAGGGCCTGCGTTGGCGCTTCGAGCTGTCGCCGTTGCTCACCGCGCAGCTGCGCGCCCTGGCCCAGCGTGAGGGCAGCACCCTGTTCAGCCTGTTGCTGGCGGCCTGGCAGACCTTGCTGCACCGCTACAGCGGCCAGGAAGATATCCGCGTCGGCGTACCGGTGGCCGGGCGTAGCCTGGCGGAAATGGACGGCGTGCTCGGTTGCTTCATCAACACCCTGGTGCTGCGCGGCGAGCCAGCGGGGCTGAAACCCTTCCGCGAGCTGCTCGGCGAACTGGTCCAGGCCAGCCGCAATGCCCTGGCCAACCAGGAATTGCCCTTCGACCAGTTGGTGGAGGCCCTGCAACCGACCCGCAGCCTGAGTCATCACCCGCTGTTCCAGGTGGCATTCAACCATCAGCAGGTGGACTTCAGCGCCCTCGGCTGCCTGCCGGGCCTGCGCGTGCAACCGCATGACCCGGGCGCCGCCGGCGCGCAGTTCGACCTGGCGCTGGATACCGAGGAGGCGGCCGATGGCAGCCTCAGCGGTTTCGTCAGCTACGCCGCCGAGCTGTTCGAGGCGCGCACCATCGCCCGCCTGGCACGGCATTTCGTACGGCTGCTGGAAGGCATCTGCGCCGACCCGAGTCAGCCCATCGGCCTGCTGCCGTTGCTGGAGGAAGACGAGCAGGCGCAGCTCGCCACCTGGAACGACACGGCCAAGGACTACGGGCCGCAGGTTTTCCTCAGTGAGCGCATCAGCCAGCAGGCCGCGCGCACGCCGCAGGCGCCAGCCCTGGTGTTCGGCGAGCAGACGCTGAGCTACGCCGAGCTGGAGGCACGTATCAACCAATTGGCCAACCGCCTGCGTAGCTTCGGCGTACAGCGCGGCAGCCTGGTCGGCATCAGCCTGGAGCGCTCGCTGGAGCTGGTGATCGGCCTGCATGCCATCGTCCGCGCCGGCGGTGCTTACGTGCCGCTCGACCCGGAATACCCGCTGGAGCGCCTGGCCTATCTGCTGGAGGATTCCGGCGTCGACCTGCTGCTGTCGCACAGCGCGCTGGTCGAGCGCCTGCCGCTGCCGGCCGGGCTCAAGGCCCTTTGCCTGGATCGCGAGGACTGCAGTGCCGAGCCGGTCACGCCGCCGGCAATCAGCCTGCAGGGCAACGATCTGGCCTACGTCATCTACACCTCCGGCTCCACCGGCAAGCCCAAGGGGGCCGGCAACAGCCACGAGGCCCTGGCCAACCGCATTCTGTGGATGCAGGAGGCCTATCAGCTGGGCGCTGGCGATGTGGTGCTGCAGAAAACTCCGTTCAGCTTCGACGTCTCGGTGTGGGAGTTCTTCTGGCCGCTGATCACCGGCGCCTGCCTGGCCGTGGCCGCGCCGGGCGACCATCGCGACCCGCAGAAGCTGGTGGAGCTTATCCAGCGCCACAAGGTCAGTACGCTGCACTTCGTGCCCTCCATGCTGCAGGCTTTCCTCCTGCACCCGGATGTGGAGCAGTGCCAGAGCCTGACCCGCGTCATCTGCAGCGGCGAGGCGCTGCCGGCGGAGCTGCAGGTGCGCACTTTCCAGCGCCTGCCACAGGCTGGCCTGTACAACCTGTACGGTCCGACCGAGGCGGCCATCGACGTCAGCCACTGGACCTGCGTGGAGGAGGGGCGCCACGCCGTGCCAATCGGCCGGCCGATTGCCAACCTGCGCCTGCATATCCTCGATGCCCAGCTCAACCCGGTGCCGCAGGGCGTGCCCGGCGAGCTGTACATCGCCGGCATCGGCCTGGCGCGCGGCTACCACCGTCGTCCGGAACTGACCGCCGAGCGCTTCCTGCCCGATCCGTTCAGCAGCGAGGGCGGACGCATGTACCGCACCGGCGACTTGGTGCGCTGGCGTGCCGACGGCGCCATCGACTACCTGGGGCGCATCGACCATCAGGTGAAGATCCGCGGCTTCCGCGTCGAACTGGGCGAGATCGAAGCCCAGCTCGGTGCCCAGCCGGGCGTCGCCGAGGCCGTGGTGGTGGCCCGCGACAGCCAGATCGGCAAGCAGCTGGTCGGCTATCTGGTGGCCGATCCGCTGCCGGTGGATGAGAGCGCCTGGCTGGCCGGCATCAAGGCAGCATTGAAGAGCGAGCTGCCCGAGCACATGGTGCCCTCGATCCTGATGCGCCTGGAGCGCATGCCGCTGTCGCCCAACGGCAAGCTGGAGCGTCGTGCGCTGCCCGAGCCGGTGTGGCAGGCACGGGTATACCGGGCGCCACAGAGCGAACGGGCGATCGCCCTGGCGGCTATCTGGCAGGAAGTGCTGGAAGTGACCCAGGTCGGCCTCGACGACAACTTCTTCGAACTCGGCGGGCATTCACTGCTGGCCACCCAGGCCGTGGCCCTGCTGCGCCAGCGCCTGGGGCTGGAACTGCCGCTGCGCGCCTTCTTCGAAGCGGAAAACCTGGCGGCCCTGGCCGCCAACCTCGACGGTCAAGCCCCGGCCGCTGCCGAGGAAGAAGACCAAGACCTGCGCGACATGGCCGCGCTGCTCGACGAACTGGAGGCCCTGTGACCGCGCCCATCGACAAGGCCGCCCTGGCGCGGCGTTTCCTCGCCTTAGGGCCAGCAGAACAGAAGCGTTTCCTCGAACTGCTGGCCAGCAAGGGCATCCGCTTCGACCGTCTGCCGCTGGTGCCGGCAACCCGTGGCGAGCATCTGCAAGCCTCGCATGCCCAGCAGCGCCTGTGGCTGGTGGCCCAGCTGGAGCCGGACAGCAGCGCCTACCACATGGTCGGCGCCTTCGCGCTGGAGGGGGAGTTGGATCGCGCCGCGCTGTTGGCGGCTCTGGAGTTGATTGTCGAGCGCCACGAGGCGCTGCGCACGCGTTTCTACGAACATGACGGCCAGCTATGCCAGCACATTGACCCGCCAGGTCCGCTGGCCCTGGAGGAGCGCGACCTGCGCGGCGAGACCGATGCCGTGCAGACCCTGGCCGATGCCCATGCGTCACGGGCCTTCGACCTGATCGAAGGGCCGCTGCTGCGCGTGCAGCTGCTGCGTCTGGACGAGCAGCGCTGGCGCTTGCAGATCGTCTGCCACCACATCGTCTCCGACGGCTGGTCGATCGGCGTGTTCGCCGAGGAACTGGGCCGCGCCTATGCCGCGCTGCGCCAGGGGCAGGCGCCGCAACTGGCCGAGCTGCCGATCCAGTACGCCGACTATGCCCAATGGCAGCGCGCCTGGCTGGAGGCCGGCGAGCGCGAGCGCCAGCTCGGCTACTGGCGTGAGCGCCTGGGTAGCGAGCAGCCGGTGCTGGCCTTGCCCTACAAGCTGGATGCCTCCGGCCAGCGCCATGCCGCGCGCCAGGCCATCGCTGTGCCGCAGGCATTGGCCGAACGCCTGCGCCAGCTGGCCCAGGGCGAGGGCGCGACCCTGTTCATGCTGTTGCTGGCGGCCTTCCAGCTGCTCTTGGCGCGCTACAGCAACCAGCGTGACATCCGCGTCGGTGTGCCGGTAGCCAACCGCCAGCGCGCCGAGACCGCACCGCTGGTGGGCTTCTTCGTCAATACCCAGGTGCTGCGCGCCGAATTCGATGCCGGCATGAGTTTCCGTCAGCTGCTGGCCGAGGTGCGCCGTCACGCGTTGGACGCCCAGGACCAGCAGGACCTGCCGTTCGACCAGCTGGTGGAGGCCCTGGCGCCCGAGCGCAGCCTGGGGCAGACGCCGCTGTTCCAGGTGCTGTTCAACCACCAGAAGCGCGACCTCGGCGCCTTGCAGCTACCCGGCCTGTGCCTGGAACCGCTGGCACAGGGCGTGCCGCACGCGCTGTTCGACCTGGCCCTGGACAGCCTGGAAGACAGCGCCGGCCAGCTGCGCCTGACCCTGACCTGGGCCCGCGAGCGGCTGGACGATGGGCAGATGCAGAAGATGGCGGCGCATCTGCTGAGCCTGCTGGAGCGGGTCAGTACCTCACCGGATCAGCCTTTGGTGCGTCTGGAGGTGCTGGATGGTCAGGATCAGTTGCAACTGGCCGAGTGGAACATGTCGCGGCAGAGCTTCGATGCTTCGCGTCTGTTGCCTGAATTGATCGCCGAGCAGGCGCGTCTGCGCCCGGAGGCCATCGCCCTGGTGCATGGCGGTGAGCGAATTGCCTTCGCTGAGCTGGAGGCGCGCTCCAATCGCTTGGCCAATGTATTGATAGCCCATGGCGTGCGTGCCGAATCCCGCGTTGGCGTATCCCTTGAGCGTGGCAACGCGATGATCGTGGCCATGCTGGCGGTGCTGAAATCCGGTGGTGCTTTTGTGCCGCTGGATCCGGATTACCCGCGCGAACGTCTCAGCTACATGGTCGAGGATTCGGGGCTGCAGTGGCTGATCACTTCCTCCGACTTGGCCGAGCGCCTGCCGCTGGGCGAGGGCGTTGAAGCGCTGTATCTGGATCAGCTCGACCTGTCTGCCTTCGAAGCATCTGTGCCTATGGTGCAACTGCATCCGCTGAATCTGGCCTACCTGATCTACACCTCCGGCTCCACCGGCCAGCCCAAGGGCGTGGCGGTGAACCACCTCGGCCTGAGCATGCATGTGCAGACCATCGGCCAGCGTTACGGCATGACCCCGGACGACGTGGAGCTGCATTTCGCCTCGATCAGCTTCGACGGCGCACTGGAACGCTGGACCGTTCCGCTGGCCTTCGGCAGCCGCCTGGTGATTCGCGACCAGGAGCTGTGGAGCGCGGAGAAGACCTGCCAGGTCATCGCCGACGAAGGCGTGACCATCTCCTGCCTGCCGCCGAGCTATGCCCAGCAGCTACTGGATTGGGTCGAATCGCAAGGCCTGAAACTGCCGGTACGGTCGTGGACCCTGGGTGGTGAGGCCTTTACCCGCGAGACCTACGAGCGCCTGCAGAAAGTCCTGCAGCCGCAGCGCATCATCAACGGCTATGGCCCGACCGAGACGGTGGTCACGCCACTGATCTGGGAAGCCTACCCGGGTGACGCCTTCGAGGCCGCCTATGCCCCCATCGGCAATCCGGTTGGCCCGCGCCGCCTGTATGTGCTGGATGCCGAGCTGAACCTGCTGCCCATCGGTGTGGCTGGCGAGCTGTATATCGGTGGCGAAGTGGGCCTGGCTCGCGGTTACTTCCAGCGTCCCGAGCTGACCGCCGAACGCTTCCTGCCCGATCCGTTTGGCCAGGCAGGGGAGCGCATGTACCGCACCGGCGACCTGGTGCGCTGGCGTGCGGATGGCACTCTGGATTACCTGGGTCGCGTCGACCATCAGGTGAAGATCCGTGGCTTCCGCATCGAGCTGGGCGAGATCGAAAGCCAGCTGCTGGCCCTGGACGGCGTACAGGAGGCGGCGGTGATCGCTCGTGAGGCGCCGGCCGGCAAGCAACTGGTGGGCTATGTGGTGGCCAAACAGGGCGCCGACACTGCACCGCTGAAGGCCGAGCTGGCCAAGGTGTTGCCGGACTATATGGTTCCCGCGCAGATCATTGCCCTGGACAAGCTGCCGCTGACCCCGGCCGGCAAGCTGGATCGCGCCGCGCTGCCGGAACCGACCTGGCAGAGCCAGTCCTACGAAGCCCCTCAGACCGACAACGAACGCGTCCTCGCCGCCATCTGGGCCGACGTGCTGGGTGTGGAGCGGGTAGGGCGCCAGGATCATTTCTTCGAGCTGGGCGGCGACTCCATCGTCGCCCTGCAGGTGGTCAGCCGCGTGCGCCAACAGGGGCTGCAACTGGCGCCGCGCGAGCTGTTCCAGTTTCCCCGCCTGGCCGAGCTGGCCCAGGCCGCCCGCGCTGCTGGTGAGGAAATCGCGCAGGAGCCGGTCACCGGCGAACTGCCGCTGGCACCGATCCAGGCGCATTTCTTCGCCATGAATCAGGCGGAGCCGGCGCACTGGAACCAGGCGCTGAATCTGGAGCTGCTGCGTCCGCTTGATCCGATCCTGCTGGAGCAGGCGCTGCAGGCACTGGTGGCGCATCACGATGGACTGCGCCTGCGCTTCGAGCAGCGCGACGGTCGCTGGGCCCAGCACTACGGCGAGATACAAGCCGATCAGACGCTGCTCTGGCAGCGCGAAGCGGCTGACGACGCGCAGGCCGAGGCCCTGTGCAACGAGGCGCAGCGCAGCCTGGACCTGGCCCGAGGGCCACTGCTGCGCGGCTTGCACCTGCGTCAGGCGGGCAAGGCGGACCGCCTGTTGCTCGCCGTCCATCACCTGGTGGTGGACGGGGTGTCCTGGCGCATCCTGCTGGAAGACCTGTTGGCGGCCTATCGCCAGCTGGAAGCCGGTCAGGCCCTGCGCCTGCCGGGCAAGAGCCAGTCCTACAAAGGCTGGAGCGAATCCCTACAGCAATGGGCACGTAGCGACGCGGCGCAGGTCGAACTGGATGCCTGGTGCAGCCGGCTGAGTGGCCCGGCGCTGGCCCTGCCACGCGAGCTCGACGGCATCAGCGCCAGCCATGGCGACAAGCGCGAAGTGCGCTTGGCCCTGGATGCCGCCGAGACCAAGCGCCTGCTGCAGGCTCCGGCGCAGCTGGGCGTGCGTATCGATGCGTTGTTGCTTACCGCGCTGACGCGCGCCCTGTGCCGTTGGAGCGGCCACTCCGGCCTGCGGGTCAACCTCGAAGGCCACGGCCGCGAGGCGCTGGCCGGCGACCATGATCTGACGCGCACGGTCGGCTGGTTCACCAGCCTGTATCCGCTGCAGCTGCCGCACCTCGACGATCCGCAGCTGCAACTGCAGCGCGTGCAGCAGCTGCAGCTGCAGCAGGTCGAGCACGGCGGCCAGGGCTACGGCGTGCTGCGTTGGCTGGGCGATGCGCAGGCGCGGGCTTCTCTTGCCGAGCTGCCGACCGCCGAAGTGATCTTCAACTACCTCGGCCAGTATCAGGCCGGCGCGGCGGCGGACTGGTTCCGCCCGGCCACCGGCGGTGGCGCGGCGGTGGCGGCCGACAACCCGCTGGCGGCGCGTCTGGCGGTCAATGGCCAGGTGTTCGACGGCCAGTTGCAGCTGTCCTGGGAGTACGCGGCCAACCAGTATCGCGGCGAGACCCTCGAATCCCTGGCTGCGGACTATCGCCGGGAGCTGCTTGGCCTGCTGGAGCTGGCGCGCGGCCAGGCCGTGCAGGGCCCGTCGCCCTTGCTGCGCCTGACCCGTCAGCAGGCAGATAAAGCCCCGCTGTTCTGCCCGCACCCGGTCACCGGCCGGGTCACCGGCTACCAGCCGCTGGCGGCGCGCCTGGACGGTACGCGCGAAGTATTCGGCCTGCAGTGCCGCAGCTTCCTCGACCCGAGCTGGCGCGATGCTGCGCTGACCGAGATGGCCGATGCCTACCTGGCCGCGCTGCTTCAGCAGCAGCCGCAGGGCCCGTATCACCTGGTCGGCTGGTCGCTGGGCGGCAGCCTGGCCCTGGAGCTGGCGGCACGTCTGGAAGCACGGGGGGCGGAGGTGGCCTTCCTCGGCCTGCTCGACTGCTATGTGCCGGGCACCGAGATCGCTGGCGACGACGCCCGCCACCCGCAGGCCCGGGCCAAGCTGGTCGAGCATCTGCAGCTGTTGGCGCCGGAGCTACACGCCAAGGCCTGGGATGGCCTGTTCGAACGACTCTTGCAGCTGGAACCGCTGGACTGGCCGCAGGTCGCCAGCACCTGGTTCGCGGGGCAGGCGCTGGACGGCATGACCCGCCAGAGTCTGGAGGAACTGCTGTTCGCCTGGGCGCTGGAGCAGCATATGCGCCGCTTGTGTGCCGGCTACGCACTTCCCACGGTGAAGGTGCGTCCGCACTGCTGGTGGGCGGCGCAGCCAGCCGGACGCGCGGTCTTGCTGGAGCGTGGCCTGGAGCAGGTGCAGGGCAGGGCGGCCGCGCATCGACTGATCGAGGCCGATCACCAGGGCATCGTTCGTCATCCGCAGGTACTAGCCGAGTTGGCTCAGTTGCTGGAGCGATGACAGCTAAACGAGAAAATTGTCTTAAACGCTAAATTTTTTCCACGCAGGTTCGTCTAGTAGGGGTGTGCGGAATAAATACGAATCTTTCTTATTACATTTAACTATGGAGCAGTGGATGGAACAGCAGTCGAAGTATCTGGCCAGAGCCCCCTTCCCTAAGGCGCATCTGCACGTGGCAATGGCATGCGCACTGGGTGCGCTGAGTTTTGCCACCTTGGCAGAGGAAGCGGCTCAGAAACCACTGGAGCTAGACGCACAGTACATCAGTGGCGAGCTGGATAGTCCGGTTGGCGAAGATCAAGGTTATGTGGCCAAGAACAGTCGCAGTGCTACCAAGACCAACACGCCCCTCAATGAAACTCCCCGCTCGGTATCTGTAGCTACCCAGCAGGAAATGAAGGATCGCAACGTTCAAACCATCAGTGATGCGCTGCGCTACTCGGCCGGCATTCAGGCTGGATATTTTGGTGAAGACAATAAGCAGGATTGGTTCATTCTGCGCGGCTTCAAGCAGGCCAATAATGGGCTGTTTCAGGATGGCGTACGTGTCTACTCCAGTGGTTTCTACAGCTGGCAGATCGACCCCTATATGCTTGAGCGCGTCGAGGTACTGAAAGGGGCCTCTTCCGTGCTTTACGGTCAATCCACACCTGGCGGCATCATAAATCTGCAGAGTAAGCGCCCCAATGCTGAGGCTAAGAACGAAGTAGGCCTGCAGTACGGCAGCTTCAACCGCAAGCAGCTGCAGTTCGATGTGGGCGGCAAGCTGGATGAACAGGGGGACGTCCTGTTCCGTGTGGTTGGCCTATCCCGCGACACGGGGACTCAGGTCGACGATGTCGATGCTGAGCGCTTATTGCTCGCACCATCCATGACATTCAACTTCAACGATGAAACCTCGTTGACCGTGCTGGCTAACTTCCAGAAAGACCGCTCCGACCCACAACTGCAGTTTCTTCCTGCCGAAGGAACGCTATACAACGTTGGTAACGGCTATATCGATACCGATACTGCGGTCGGTAACCCTGACTACGAAAAGTTTGACCGCACTCAATACTCCCTAGGATACGAGCTGAATCATCGCCTCAGTGATTCCTGGGACTTCCAGCAAAATTTCCGTTACGGTCATCTTGATGTCGACCTGCGCCAGATGTACTACGCCGGGCATTCCATTGACCTGCTGCGAAGCGCGGCTTCTTCCCTTGTTGGCGGCGCAACAAACGGTCCCGCTTTCAACTTCGCCTTTGGCATGGTCAGCGCCGCTTACCCCGATCTGAACGATCCTAGCCGACAGAAGATTATGCGTGGTTTGACCTATACCGATGGTCAAGCCGACAACCTGTCGCTGGATAACCGCCTAGTCAACTACTGGCGCGGTGAAGTGCTTGAAAGCACCTTCCTGGCTGGCGTCGACTATCAACAGCTGAAGATTAACGAAGAATCCTTTGGTTCTGATCCGCTAATTCGTGAACCGCTCAATGCCTACAACCCCAGTTATGGCAGCGTAAACTTGGTAAAACTGGGTGCCGCAGGACTGAGTCCTGTTACCGCGTCCGACCTGCAAGACAAGCGTACTCGTGCCGATCAAATCGGTATCTATATGCAAGAGCAGCTCAAGGTCGATGATCACTGGGTACTCCTGCTTGGCGGTCGTTACGACAATGCCCGTTCTGATATCGACAACCGTACGACTGGTGTGCACAAAAGCATTCGCGACGAGGAGTTCACTTGGACTGTGGGGTCGGCTTACGTCGCAGATAACGGGCTGACTCCTTATGTCAGCTACTCCGAGTTCTTCCTGCCCGTTAGCGAGATCAACCCGACTACTGGCGATCCGTATAAGCCGGAGAGTGGCGATCAGAAGGAGGTTGGCCTGAAGTACGAGCCGCAAGGATTCGACGGCTCTTTCAACTTGGCTTTGTTTGAGCTGACTCAGCAGAACGTGCGAAAAACTACGGGAAATGGAATTCGCACTCAGTTAGGGGAAGTGCGTAGTCGCGGCATCGAACTTGAGGCCGCTGCGCAGGTGGTCGATAGCTTGAGTTTGGTAGGCTCCGTCACTCTGCTCGATGCAGAAACGACCAAGACCACCGTTGGCGCCGAAAAAGGAAAAACCCCTTCGCAAGTAGCTGATCGTTTGGCCTCACTGTGGGCGACCTATCGCTTCAGTGAGGGCTGGTTGAACGGATTTGCTGTAGGTGCAGGTGCTCGCTATACCGGCGAAAGTTATGGCGATAACAGAGAAACCGACACTCTGCGTTTACCGTCTTACACAGTATATGACGCCATGGTCAGCTACAAACTTCAGGACGTAACGTTCCAGGTAAATGCAAACAACGTCACTGACAAGGAATACGTGGCTACCTGTGACTTCTACTGCTGGTACGGCAACCGTCGCAACATCATCGCCAGTGCTACCTATGAATTCTAACAAGCTGACCCGGCTGCCGCTGCCTGATGGTCGGCAGCTGAGCGCCCGCGACGATGGTGCCAGCCTGGCGCTGCACCTGGACGAGCATGCGCTGCTGCGTGCGCAACGTCAGGGTGAGTTGCTGGTTCCGCTGGAACTGGCCCTGGCCGAACAGGCCGAGGCGCTATGGCTGCTGGCCTATTGGTGTTTCGCCAACGAGCCACAACGGCAAAGCCTGGTGCTGCGGCTGGAGCAGGTCGACCCGGCGCTGCTGAACAGCGGCCTGCTGGTCGTCGCAGGTGACGAGCTGTGCATCGAGCGTGCGCGGTTCTGGCAACTGACGGGGCCGTTCCTGCGTAACGTCAGTCATGCCGGTTACCCGCAGCAGATGATCATGCACGCCAGTGGGCGGCGTCATCCGCGTCGTGGGCCTAAGCCGGTGGGTGAAGTCTATCGGCGCTTCGATGCCAACCTGGGCGCGTGGATTTCCCTGCGCACATTGGATATCGACGAGGACCTCGCGCGCTTCAACCGATGGCAGAACAGTGCCCGGGTGGCGGCGTTCTGGCAGGAGGAGGGCGATCTGGACAAGCACCGGCGCTACCTGCAGGAACTGCTCGACGACCCGCGCGTACTGCCCCTGATCGGCTGCTTCGACGATCAGCCGTTCGCCTATTACGAAGCCTACTGGGCCAAGGAAGACCGCATCGCGCCGTTCTACGCGGTAGACGACTACGACCGTGGCATCCATATGTTGGTCGGCGAGGAAAACCATCGTGGTCCGCATAAGGTGGCCAGTTGGTTGAATGCGCTGACACATTACCTGTTGCTCGATGAGCCACGCACCCAGCGCATTGTCGCCGAGCCACGGGCCGACAACGCCAAGATGATTGGCCACATGCAAGCCCAGGGTTACCACAAGGACAAGGAATTTCATTTCCCCCACAAGCGCGCGGCACTGATGATCCAGTCCCGCGAGGTGTTTTTCGAACGCTGCAATTTGGCGTAGCAAGCGCTGCAAAAGACTGTCGCTTGGTATGCAGACACAAGATGAGTCGCGCTTAACGCGACCACTGACTGATGAGGTTGGGCAAGGCGAGTGCCGTTCCGCCATAGAACCCACTTGACCTTCACACGAGCCATTTGCGGGATCGGTGCCTGACATGAGCATAGAAACGCTGGAATACGATGTAATCGGCCTGGGCTTTGGCCCGGCCAACTTGGCCATTGCCGTGGCCCTCGACGAAGACCGCCGCACGCGCGAGCAGGGCGGTCTGCGTTATTGCTTCCTGGAAATGAAACCGGCCTTCGAATGGCACGGTGGCATGCTCCTGGAAGACAGTCGCATGCAGATTTCCTTCCTCAAGGATCTGGCGACCCTGCGCAACCCGGCCAGCCGCTTCACCTTCGTCAACTACCTGCACCAGAAAGGGCGCCTGGCGTCCTTCATCAACGTCGGCACCTTCACGCCGTCGCGCCTGGAGTACAACGACTACCTGGGCTGGGCTGCGGCCCAGTTCAGTGACCGCGTGCACTATGGTGAGGAAGTCATCGGCGTCGAGCCGCTGCTCGATGGCGACGACGTAACTCGGGTCAAGGTGATCTCGCGCCTGGCCGATGGCCGAACCCGAGCGCGCATCACCCGTAACTTGGTCGTGAGCATTGGCGGCGAACCGGTGGTGCCCGAGGCGTTCCGCCCGCTCAAGGGCGATGCACGCGTGATGCACTCATCCGGCTACCTGGAGCGTATCCACGCCTGTGGCGAGCCCAAGCGCCTGGCGGTGCTGGGTTCCGGGCAGAGCGCGGCGGAAATCTTCACCGACCTGTGCGGCCGTTACCCGCAGGCCGAGGTCTCGCTGGTGATGCGCAGCCAGGCACTGCGCCCGGCGGACGACAGCCCGTTCGTCAACGAGATCTTTGATCCGTCCTATACCGACGTGGTCTACGGCCAGTCCTCGGAGGAGCGCCAGGCGTTCATCCAGGCCAACGCGCAGACCAACTACTCGGTGGTCAACCTGGACCTGATCGAGAGCATCTATCACCGCCTGTACCTGCAGAAAGTCACCGGCCATGCGCCGCACAGCCTGCTGACGCAACGCAGCATCGAAGCGGTGGAGGCGGGCGCCGAGGGCATTCGCCTAACCCTGAGCGGTCCGCCGGGCGTGGAAGAGCGCCTGTATGATGCTGTGGTCTTGGCCACCGGTTATCGACGCGACGGCTACAAGCGCCTGCTCGGTGGATTGGCCGCGCACCTGGGCGAGGGCGTCGAGCGCGACTATCGCCTGTGCTGCCAGCCGCAGATGAGCGCCGGTATCTATCTGCAGGGCTGTTGCGAATCCAGTCACGGCCTGAGCGACACGCTGTTGTCGGTGCTGGCCATACGTTCACAGGAAGTGGTCGACGCTTTGTTGGATGATCGCCGCCACCGACACACCCAAGGAGTCGCCAGCGCATGCGCCTGACCCAGGCGGGGGGCCGATGATCCCGGCCATTGCCCCGTTGTTCCAAGGGCCTTTCGCCCATTACCGCGATGTTCTCACCCTTGCGGATGACCCACGCCCGGCACTGTCCGGGCGTGAGTTTGTCAGCGCCGAACGTCTGGAAGAGCAGATGCTGCGCTTCGCCCCCGAGCACGCCGAAGGCGATCGCCGGGCGCTGATGTCGCTGTGGTCCAAGTACTACTTCCTGCGCCTGATTCCGCCGGTACTGGCTGCCGGACTGATCCTTAACTGGCGCCTGCCGCTGGACTTCGACGAGATCCAGGTGGTGGTCGGCGCCGACGGCCTGCCCGAGGCGTTCAAGCTGCCGCATGCCGGCGAGCGCTGGAGCAGCGCGCCGGCCAATGGCTTCGAGCGTTTCGCCGGACTGCTCGACGACAACCTGCTGCCTTTCATCGACGCACTGCGCAGCCATCGCAAGGTCGCCGCACGGGTGCTGTGGAGCAACGCTGGCAACTACTTCGAGTGGTTCATGAGCACCCTCGGCGGCCTGCCGTTCCCCAAACCGATGCTGGCCCAGGGGTTTGAAGTACTGGAAAGCAAACTGCGCCCCGATGGCAGCCGCAATCCGCTGTGCCAGCCAGTGCTCTACGTGCCCCAGGGCGAGGGCTGCGCGCCCTGGCGCCAGCGCAAGCAGTGCTGCATCCGCAACGAGCTGGGCATGGCCATGTGCGACAACTGCCCGCTGCTCGAAGAGCCGCCGGCGGAAGGCGTGGCCGTACTGGATTGAGGGTGTTCGCGAGCCGTTCTCTCGCTCCTGCATGATTGGTTTGCGTAGGAGCGAGTTTCTGCTGGCGAATAGCTTTCAGCCGTAGCCCGGATGCAATCCGGGAAACAGGCGGCTCGGCTCCCGGATTACATCTGGGCTACAAGGCGAGCGAGCAGCCTTGAGAGCCTCAGCGTCGATACAGGCACAGCATGAAGTAGGCGCCACCCAGCAGCGATGCCAGCAGCCCCGCAGGCAATTGCGCGGGGAACAGCAGGGTGCGTCCCAGCCAATCCGCCGCCACCATCACCAGTGCACCCAACAGCGCTGCGCCGAGCAGTTGCGGCACGGCGCGGGCCAGGCCAAGCAGGCGAGCCAGGTGCGGTGCCAGCAGGCCGATAAAGCTCAGCGGGCCGACGATCAGGGTGGCGCCGGCGGTGAGCAGCGCAGACAGCAGCAACAGCACAAAACGGCTTCGTCCCAGCGGCACGCCCAGAGCGCGCGGCGTGCCATCGCCCAGCGGCAGCAACTCCAGCCAGCGGCCGAAGGGCAGCGCGACGACCAGCAGCACCAGGCTGCAAACCAGTACCCACAGCGCCATCTGCGGGCCGACGAAGTAGGTGGAACCGGACATCCAGCCCAGCAGGTTCTGCCCGCGCGGATCGCCGCCGGCCAAGATGATCACCTGCAGGGCGTCGAACAGCGCGGTGACGCTGATGCCGATCAGCAGCACCCGCTCGGGAGCGAAGCCGGAGCGGCGTGACAGGCCGAGCAGCAGCGCAAGGGTTAGACCAGCACCCAGGCCGCCCAGCACCAATTGGGCCAGCGGGCCGGAGTAAGGCAACAGGAATAGCAGGGTGATCAGGCCCAGGGCGGCGCCTGCGCTGATACCGAGCACCTCTGGGCTGGACATCGGGTTACCGGTCAGGCGCTGGATCATGCAGCCGGCCAAGGCCAGCATGCAGCCGGCGGCAGCAGCGGCCATCACTCTTGGCCAGCGCCAGTCGAGCAGGGTGGCGTCGCCCAGATTCCATTGCCAACCGTCCAGGCCACGACCCAAACCGAGGGCGATCAGCAGTGCGCAGGCCAAAGCCACAGCCAACGGCAGCAAGCGTCTGGCCGGGAACGGATGGCGGATGAAGTGATGAGCGTCGCCGCTGTGCGGCTGACCACCGGCCAGGCGCAGGCGGGGCAACAGCCAGAGCAGCAGAGGCGCGCCGAGCAGGGCGGTGGCGGCACCGGTGGGCACCAGTTCGGCGAGGTTGCCAGCCAGACGCTGGATACCCAGATCGGTGACGCTCAGCAGCAGGCCGCCGAGCAGCGGTGCCCAGCACAGGCGCTGGGCGAAAGTACGCGCGCCGAGCAGGCGCACCAGCGCCGGGGCGGCCAGGCCGATGAAGCCGATCACGCCGACCGTGCTGACCACACAGGCAGCCAGGTACACGGCCAAGGTCAGGGTGACGAAGCGCAGGAAACGCAGCGGTACGCCCAGGCTTTTCACCCCGCTGTCGTCGAGCTCCAGCAGGGCCAGCGGACGCAGCAACGGCAGCAGGAGCAGCAGGCCGACGACCAGGCGTGGCACGAGGAACTGCACGCCGCTCCAGCTGTTCTGGCTGAGCGAGCCGGAGCCCCAGATAAACACCGCGTTGAGGTCCTGCTGCTGGACCAGCATCAGGGTCACGTTGAGTGCGCTCAGATACAGCGTCACCACCAGGCCGGCGAGGATCAGTGTCAGCGGCGCCAGGCCACGTCGCCAGGCCAGAGCGAACACCAGCAGGGAGGCCAGGCCGCCGCCAGCCAGGGCCACCCATTCGCGGCCGAAATCCAGTAGCCAGGGCGCCCATAAAGTGGCTACCAGCAGGCCGAGCTGGGCGCCGCTGGCCACGCCCAGGGTGGTCGGCGAGGCCAGCGGGTTGCGCAACACCTGCTGCATCAGGGTGCCGGCCAAGGCCAGCACGGCGCCGCAGAGCAGGGCGATGCACAGGCGTGGCAACCAGCTGAAATGCAGGATCAGTTGCGCCATATCGCCGTCTTGTGGGGCGAACATGGCCTGCAGCCATTGTCCGCTCGGAAGACGCTGGTCCAGGTGAGTGAAGGCAAGGGCCAAGGTCAGTGCCAACAGCAGGCCGCACAGCCAGGCAGGATGGTTGGAGAAGCCGCGATGAGTGCGCACGGGCAGTAGTCCTTGAGCCAGGTCGGTCATTGCGTGCTCTCCGGCAGCAGGCGCGCCTCCAGCAGGTTGGCGAATCGCTCGGCGGCCATCAGGCCGTTGAAGCTCCAGACTGGCGGTAGGTCATACAGACGCCCCGCGCGCACGGCGGGCAGCTGGTTCCACAGGGCGCTGCTGGCCAGACCATCCTGGGTGCCGGGTGGCATGGGTTTGAGGTAGAGCAGGGCGGCCTCGGGCGTCTCCGCCAGGCGGTCGATACCCTGCTGGCTGAATCCCCAGTAATTGGTCGGGCCCTGCCAGGCGTTACGCAGGCCGACGCGATCGAGCACGCCCTGGTAGATGCTCTGCTTGCCGAACAGGCGCACGTGGCGCTGGTCGAGGAAGGTCATCACGTAGAAAGGTGGCAACGCCTGCGCTGCCAGGTGCTGGCGGACCCGATCCATGGTGGCGTCGATGCGGGCGATCATCGCTTCGCCTTCGGCCTGCCGCCCAAGCAGTTCGGCCAGCTCGCGGGTCACCCGCTGGGCACCGATATAGGCCTCGGTTTCCGGGGTGTAAATGGCCAGCGTGTGCACCGGTGCCACCCGCTCCAGCTGCGCGCGGCTGGCGGCGAACTGCGGGGTGATCAGAATCATGTCCGGCTTGAGCTGGCTGAGCAGCTCCAGGTTGGGCTCGATGCGCAGGCCGAGGTCGACCACCTGCGCCGGCAGTTCGGGCGCCTGCACCCAGCGTCGATAGCCTTCGGTTTGCGCCACAGCGATGGGCGTCACACCCAAGCCGAGCAGGGTTTCGGTCAAGCCCCAGTCGATCACCGCGATGCGCGGCTGGTGAACATCGGCCTGAGCCAGGCCCGCCAGCAGGGCGAGCACACAGAGCAGCCCGCGCATCACACCACCACGGCGATGGGTTGCTGGCCCTGCGGATGGCTGAGCACCTGCATGGGCAGGCCGTAGATGGCCTCCAGATTGCTGTCCGTCATCAGTTCGGCCGGGCTGCCATCCAGCAGCAGGCGGCCGCTGTGCAGGGCGATCAGGCGGTCGCAGTAACGGCTGGCCATGTTGATGTCATGCAAGACCACGATCACGCTCAGGCTCAACTGGCGGCTGAGCTGATGCACCAGGCCGAGCACATCCACCTGATGAGCGATGTCGAGGGCCGAGGTCGGCTCATCCAGCAGCAGGTAGCGGCTGTTCTGCGCCAGCAGCATGGCCAGCCAGACGCGCTGGCGCTCGCCACCGGAGAGGCTGTCGACCATGCGTTCGGCGAAGCGCTCGGTGTCGGTCAGAAGCATGGCCTCGCGCACCTTGGCGTGATCCTCGCTGCCGAAGCGGCCGAGCAGGCCGTGCCAGGGATAGCGGCCGAAGCCGACCAGCTCGCGCACCGTCAGGCTCTCGGCGGGAGGCAGTTGCTGCGGCAGATAGGCCACCTGGCGGGCAAAGTCGCGGTCCTTCCAGGCGGCCAGCGGTAAATCGTCCAGCAGCAGGTGGCCGGAACTGGCCGGTTGCTGGCGAGCCAACATTTTTAGCAGAGTGGATTTACCGGAGCCATTGTGCCCAATTAACCCCACCACCTGACCTTGGGGGATATCCAGTGTCAGCGGATGCAGCAGGATTCGCTCAGCCAGGCTAAAACTGACCGCGTCGAGTCGGAACATGGGCAATCCTTGCGTGCAGGTAATGGTGATGGGATTTTATCTCATTTGATACCGTATCCCAAGTGGTAATGCTGCGTGGAATTCTCGCGATTAATCCTTTATGGCCCGTATGGCACAGCAATTTAAATGGGGTGAAAAGGGCTATGTGGCACACACTATTTTGGAACAGTGATAGCTAGCGGTGCCGCGAGTTTTGGGCTGAATGGGGATGTGCCGTGCAGCGAATAGTGCAGTCTGAAAAGCAAGTAATAGAAGGGGGCTAGCGTCAGTTGGCGGTCGATTTTGTTGATAAAGCCGGTTTGTGAGTAAGCTCATTACGGCAGCTAAAAAATCGCTCGATCTCGGTGTTGCTACGTAAAACAAAAACAGCTCCGTCTTCTGCGCGAACCAGATTCCACCCTTTACTTCTTGCTGTCCGGGTTGATGGAGAGGTCCTTCCAAATGCAGGAAAACACTCCATTGAGCTCAGTGACAAACGGACTTTTGAAAGGCCCGTTCGTCTTCATCACCACCTGGATGAATGCCTGCGAGTTACATAGCCGTCAGACGGAGGTCGTCACGCGGTCAGCAGGCAGCGAATTGGTGTCGATTCAGTGAGGCTTAAGGGATTTGGGTTATCTTGCTTCACACAACTGCCGCAGCGCGCTGGGGGACAGCCCGGTCCAGCGTTTGAATGAGCGGCGGAAGTTGGTCGCGTCGTGAAAGCTCAGGAAGTCGGCGATCTCCTCATTGCTGTACGCCTTGATCCGATAAAGGTAGAGCGCCACGTGCTTGCGCACACGGTCGTGCTGTTCCTGATAGTGCGTGCCGTGTTTCTGCAGTTTGCGTTTGAAGGTCGCGGGGCTCATCTCGAAGGCGTGCGCGGCCTGCTCCAGGCTCGGTGACTGACGCACGTTGGCTTGCAGCCAGGCATATAAACGGTCCAGCAGGCTGGCTTGATAACCAAGGCCCTGCAGTTGCCGCGCAGCTTCCTGGCGGGCCACCGCACCGGCGGTGTGTGCGGCGTTGGGCCAAGCGGCGGTCATGACTTCGCGGGGCAGGCGCAGCATGTCCAGTTGGCTATCGAAATGCACGTCTTCGCCCAAGTGCACCCAATATTGCTCGATATAGCGTGGCTGCGCGTGGGCGAAGTGGAAACGCCACGGCAGCTTTTGCCCGGACAGCCAGCGTGCCATCGCCACCACAGCCGTCATGCAGGCTTCGACCAGAAAACGCCAGTGCGGTCCGGCACCGCTGCTGTCGACCCAGTAGAGGTAGGCGTGTTGTTCGTCGAGCAACAGCCTTGGCGCCAGTAACGGGCTGAACAGCGCGCGCATCTCGATCAGCAGCTCTAGCGCCTGCTGCAGGTTGCCAGCTTGTTGCAGCGCCTGGCTGGCCGCGCCGTAATGGCCAGGCAACAGGCGCTGGCCGAAGAGGAAGCTGGTGTCGTCGGCATCCAGCAGGTGTTGCGCGTTATCGATCAGTACCAAGAATTGCTGCGGACAGATGCGCATCTGGCCTGCCAGGATGTCGTCATAGAACAAGCCGGTGCCGCGCAACAATCGATGGGTATCGATCTCACGGCTGATGGCCAAGTCGATCAATGCCGCAGGTTGGTAATGGGCGGCAATAAAGCGGCTGTCGCATTCGTACCAGGGAGTTTTTACGGTCATGGCATCCGCCTCAGGCGCGCTTGATAAAGGGCGGTTGTTTTGCCCGCGCCAGCGCTAGATTTAACCTCTGCAACAAGCCCTCGGGACTGTCTTGTTGCGCCATGACAACCGCGACACTGGCGCTCAGTTGCAGCCGTTCGCCATGCAGGTGGCTTTTATAGGCAAGGTGTTGGATGGCAGCTTGTAGCTCCAAAGACTGATGCCGAGCTTGTTGTTCACCGGTATTGGGCAGCAGCACGACGAATCGGTCGCCAGCTAAGCGACAGAGCAGGTCCTGGCGGCGCAGGTTGAGCACCATCACCTGCGACACTACCTGCAATACGCGGTCACCCTCGGCGTGGCCGTATTCACGATTGACCCGGCTGAAATCGTCCAGGTCGAGGATCATCAGCGACAGCGGCAGTTGCTCGCTGTGCGCCTCCTGCAAGGCTTGCTGCAACTGCAGGCGCAGATAGTCAGCTCCGCCCAGCGGGGTGACTTTGTCGAACAGGCGATGCTCGCGAAACAGCCGCTCGCGCTTTTCCATTTGTCCGCTGATGGCCAGCTGTTCGCGGTGCCAGTGGTAGATGCCCAGTGTCATCAGGATAAACCCCACGGGCATCGGGCCAGACTCCAGCCACTTGTCCCAGGCGATGCTTTCCGACAGTTGCACGAACTCGTCGAGGGTATCCATCCACAGCGAGAAGAACAGGCATGCCAGGCCGTAGAACAGCAGAGTAGTGACTTGCCCGGCCGGGCGACTTTTCAGCAGTAGGCCGATCCACACCAGCACCAGCAAAGCCGAGCCGCCTTCACCGCCGATATCAGTCCAGTTCCATTCGCCCAATGCTTTGAGTGTGCCAGCGCCGAGGTAGGCGAGCAGGCCGAAGTTGGCTGCCAGCAATAGGCCGGTGAGTTTCCATACGTGCAATTTCAGCAGTGGCGGCATGGCCAATAGGCTCCGCAGAGAGTAATGGCCGCCAGCACAACAGATGCTTATGACGGTTTGGTTGCAATGGGGGAGGTCAAATTGGCTCAGGGTTCTTCGCCGGTTAATTGAGCTTTATGGCGATCAGGCGGTTTATGCCGGTGCGTGATGACGCATTTCTGCCGCGCTATAAATGAAGGGGGGCGCTAAACAGCGTACCGGCCTGGCGGGTAGTTGGCCGCTCGGCTGCGACGTTGCGGTCATTTCAGCTCAATTGCGTGTAATAACCCGCTGAAACCCACTGATTTAGCGGTATTGCCGCATGTGTTGTCACAGAAGCGTCATCACTCCTGCCTAGCTTTCGCTCCCCAATAGCCCGGCCATTGCAGCCTGGCAGCGATCAATCTTGGGGAGGGTAGGTGATGAAGGTTCGCAGCAGTTCCGCTCGCAATTCGGGTTTGCATATCAGCGTATTGGCCCTGGCAATCGCTTCCAGTAGCCAGTTGATGGCGGCTGAACCGGCCACCGAATACGTCGAGGTGGTCGGTCAGGCCGTTAGCATCGACAAGGCGCTGAAAGAGCAGCGCAGTTCCGACAACGTTGAGAGCGTGGTGCACGCCGATGGCATCGCTCAGCTGCCGGACGACAACGCCGCCGAAGCACTGCAGCGTATTCCAGGCTTGTCGGTTGAGCGCGATCAGGGTGAGGGGCGTTTTGTCAGCGTGCGCGGTATTGGCCCGGACCTGAACAGCGTGACCATCAACGGCACCCTGGTGCCCTCGCCGGAAAGTGACCGTCGCGCCGTGGCTCTGGATGTATTGCCCTCGGAGCTGGTGCAGTCGCTGACGGTGGTCAAGTCGCTGACCCCGGACATGGACGCCAATTCCCTTGGCGGTACCGTGGAGGTGGAGAGCCTGTCGGCTTTTGATCACGAAGGTCTGTTCTACACCGGCAGCGCCGAAGGCAGCTACGACGAGAACACCGAGCAAACCAGCCCGAAATTTTCCGGCGCGATCAGCGACCGTTTCAGCCTGGGCGACGGTATCGACAACTTCGGCGTGGCCGCCGCGTTGAGCTGGCAGGAGCGCGACTTTGGGTCGGACAACGTTGAGACTGGCGGCGCCTGGGACTTTGATAATGGCGCTCGGCTGGAAGAGCTGGAGCAGCGCGATTACGAAATCACTCGCGAGCGCACGGGCTTTGGCTTGAACTTCGACTACAAACCCGATGACCTCTCCAGCTATTACCTGCGCACCCTCTACAGCCGCTACAAGGACACTGAAACGCGCAATGCCGCCGGGGTCAAGTTTGCCGATGCCCAGTTGGCCGGTGAACGGGGCGATGCCGAAGGCTATCGCGAGCTGAAAAGCCGTGAGGAAACCCAAGAGGTGCAGTCCTATGTGCTCGGTGGTGAACGCGTGCTTGGCCTGTGGACGGTCGGCGCCCAGGCTGGCTACAGCCGCTCCAGCGAAGACAGCCCGGAAGGCATTGCCGGCGCGACCTTCGACGGCAACGACGACTTCACCGACGCCGGCTTTGGCGACACCAAGAAGCCGCGCCTGAGCATTGACTCGGCGTTTTATGACCCCAGCAACTTCACCCTCGACAGCGTCGATTGGGAAAAGCAGAAGACCACCGACACCGAGCAGAACATCAAACTCGATCTGGCGCGTGACTACGACCTCAACGGTTATGCCTCCCAGGTCAAATTCGGTGGCAAGCTCAGCCGCCGGGAAAAGGACAACGACCTGGAAGCCTGGAGCTATGAGGACTTCGACACCTTTGGCCTTTCGGACGCTCAACTCAATCTCAGTCAGTTCAGCAAAGGCTCGGTGGATTACGGCCTCGGCCGCTTCGGTCCCGGTATCAGCGACAAGGCCATCGAACGCCTGCTCGGCGGCTTGAACAAGGCCGACTTCTATAACGAAGAAGAGTCGCGGGTGAATGACTTCGAGATGAGCGAAGACATCAACGCCGCTTACCTGATGAACAGCCTCGACGTTGACGACTGGCGCTTTATCGCGGGTATGCGTTACGAGGGCACCGAGTTTGATGCCAAAGGCACCGGCATTCGCGATGGCGAATACGAGGCGACCCAAAGCGACACACGTTACGAGCACTGGCTGCCAGGCCTGCATGCGCGCTATCAGTTGAATGCCAGCACGCAAGTGCGTGCCGCCTGGACCAACACCGTGGTGCGGCCGACCTTTGGCCAACTGGCACCGGGCTTTGTCATCGATGGCGCTGATGCCAGCTTTGGTAACCCGGATCTCGACCCGCTGGAGTCGATGAACCTCGACCTTGGCATTGAGCACTACATGGGCCGTGCGGGCGTGGTTTCGGCCTTCGTGTTCTACAAAGACATCGACAGCTTCGTCTACAACACCGACCTGGCCGGCACCGGCGAATGGTTGGCCTTCGATGAAGCCTTGACCTTCGCCAATGGCGACAGCGCCGAGCTGTACGGCCTGGAACTGGCCTATTCGCAGAAATTTGACTGGTTGCCCGCCCCTTGGAACGGCCTGTTGATGGGCGCTAACGCCACCTTCAGCCGCTCCGATGCGAGCATCGAAGCGCAGGGCCTGAGCCGTGACATCGACCTGCCGAATCAGTCGGAAACGGTCGGCAACCTGATGTTCGGCTGGGAAGACGACAAGCTCAGCCTGCGTCTGTCCGCCAACTACAAGTCCGAGTACCTGGCCGAAGTGGCCGCCATCGACGACAAGGCCCATGACCTCTACGCCGATGAGCAGCTGTTTGTCGACTTCAGCGCCGGTTACTTCCTCACCCCTGCGCTGCAGCTGACCTTCCAGGCGCAGAACCTGACGGATGAGTCCTACTACGTTTACAGCGGCCGCCGCGACTTCAACGCCCAGTACGAAGAGTACGGCCCGACCTACAAGCTCGGCCTGACCTTCACCCACTTCTGACCTGTGTGTCGGCTGGGTGCGCCATGGTCGTGCCCGGTTGGCGGTTAAGTTTTCAGTAAGGATTTGCCCGTATGCCCCTTTCGTTTGTTAAGAGAAACCTGTTGCTCGCCAGTCTGATCGCCTTGAGCGCCTGCCAGAGCACGGTGACCGATAAACCTGCTGCAGCTTTGAACCTGCAGGCGCTTGCCAGCCCGAGCATGAAATCGGTTGAGGCGGCGCAATGGTTGGCCAGCGATAGCTTCTGGCCCGGCGCTGAACGTCTGCAAAGCAGTGAGAAGCAGGGCCTGTTCGTACTTGATGGCCAAGGCGCGACCCTGAGCCAACTACCCGGCACCTTTGCTAGCATCGATCATCGCGTTGGCCCGCGTGGCTTGCTGGTGGCGGCCCTGGATGTCGACCGTCAACAGGCGATGCTGGTCAACCTGGCAGACCAGCGCTGGGGAGAGCCGCTGTACCTGCCGCGCCCGAACTACAAAATCGATGGCCTGTGCCTGTACCGCGATGCTGCGAGCAATGCGTTTGTCTTTCTGGTCGGTGAGGAAGGGATCGGCGAGCAGTGGCTGGTCGCCCAGGACGAAGTGCCGCTGGCAACGCCCAAGCGCGTGCGCGGCATGAGCCTGCCGCCGGCCAGCGAGCACTGCCAGGTCGATGATCTGGCCGAGCGCCTGTATGTCAACGAGGAGGGCGTCGGTCTGTGGGCCTACGCCGCCCATGCCGAGGCTGATCTGGTACGCGAACCGGTAGGCTTGGTGCAGCCGTTCGGTGATATCGGCAAGGCGCTCGCTGGTATGGCCGTGGTGCCAGGTGGAGTGCTGGCGCTGGATCCGGAACGCAACAGCCTGCACCGCTATCAGCGAGGCGAAAAGGGCTGGCAGGCTCAGCCGGTGCTGCCTTTGGGTAAGCTGAATGAGCCGGAAGGCCTCAGCGTGCGCACGGTTGCGGGCGGCCTGGAACTGCTGGTGCGCGATGACGATGGCCTGCAGCACGGTCAGCTGGCCTGGCAGGCGCAAGCCCCTGAGCCGCAGGCGGCGCTGCCGATTCTGCCGGTGCAGGTGCAAACCGATCCGGTACCGAGTTTGGGCGATGCCGCCGATGACCCGGCGATCTGGGTACACCCGAGTGACCCGCGCAAAAGCCGCGTGCTCGGCACCGACAAGCAGGGCGGCCTGTTGGCCTATGACCTGGCTGGCAAGCAATTGCAGGACCTGCGCGTTGGGCGCTTGAACAACGTCGATGTGCGCGCAGGCTTCGACCTTAATGGCCAACTGGTCGATCTGGCCGTGGCCAGCAACCGTGACCACAACAGCCTGCAGTTATTTGCCATCGACCGCAGCAGCGGCGAGTTGCGCAACCTGGGCCAGCTGCCAACACCGCTCAAAGAGATTTACGGTCTGTGCATGTTCAAGGACGCCGGCGGGGCGATTTATGCAATTCCCAATGCCAAGGACGGCACCTTTCTGCAGTACCGCTTGAGTGCGGACGCTGAGCAGATCAAGGGTGAACTGGTGCGCCAGTTCAAGGTTGAGAGCCAGCCAGAAGCCTGCGTCGCCGATGACCGCAACCAGCGCCTGTTCGTCGGCGAAGAGGATGTCGCCGTCTGGACGCTGGACGCTCGCGCCGATGCGCCGACCCGGCTTGAACAGGTGATTGCGTCCGGCAATGTGGTCCACGACGACATCGAAGGCCTGGCTATTTATCAAGGCGCGACCCGCAACTACCTGGTGATTTCCAGCCAGGGCAACGACAGCTACGTGGTGCTTGATGCCACTGCGCCCTATGCCGTGCGCGGTGCGTTCCGCATCGGGTTGAACGCGCAACAAGGTATCGACGGCGCCTCGGAAACCGATGGCCTGGACGTTACTTCGGCCAACCTCGGCGGCATCTGGAGCGCCGGCATGCTGGTGGTACAGGACGGTCGCAAGCGTATGCCCGAAGACCGGCAGAACTACAAGTACCTGCCCTGGACCGCCGTGGCTAAAGCCCTCGGCCTGGAATAGCCCGCGCTGTCGTCATCAATCGGCAACACAAACGTAATCGAATAGTGGCGAGGGCTTTCCTCGGCGCGCGATGCAAGGAGACACCCATGCACAACCCCCTCGAACAGATGACCGTCTGGAGCCTGATCAGTGATGCCAGTCTGCTGGTGCAGGCGGTCATGCTGACCCTGTTGATGGCCTCGCTGCTTAGTTGGTACCTGATCATTCAGCGCAGTGCCGTATTGCGCCGTAACGAGCGCCTGATGAAAGACTTTCAACTGCGTTTTCGCAGTGGCCACGATCTGGCTCAGCTGTATCGCGAAGGTAGCGATGGGGTGGATGAGGATGCCGGCTTGCAGCGCATCTTCCAGGCCGGTTACCACGAGTATGTCCAGCTCAAGCGCGAGCCGGGGATTGCCGGTGAACTGGTGATCGACGGCGTCGAGCGCTCGCTGCTGGTGGCCATCAGCGAGCAGGAAGAACGCCTGGAAAAGGGGCTGCCGTTTCTTGCCACGGTCGGTTCGGTCAGCCCTTATATCGGCCTGTTCGGCACCGTGTGGGGGATCATGAATTCCTTTATCGGCCTGTCACAGGTGCAGCAGGCGACGCTCTCCACGGTCGCCCCAGGTATCGCCGAAGCGCTGATCGCCACGGCTATCGGCTTGTTTGCAGCGATTCCTGCAGTGATCGCCTACAACCGCTTCAGCGCCCGTGTGGCCACCCTGACCACGCGCTACTACGGCTTTGGCAACGAATTGCAGGCGCGGCTGCACCGCAAGCTACACGCCGCCAGCAGCCACGTCAGCGCCGTCGCCTGAGGAACCCGTCATGCGCAAGCCGATCAATAAACACGCGCCCAAGGCCGAGATGAACGTGGTGCCTTACATCGACGTGATGCTGGTGCTGCTGGTGATCTTTATGGTCACCGCGCCGATGCTTACCCAGGGTGTCAAGGTCGAGTTGCCAAAGGTCGCCAGTGAAGCGTTGCCCACCGATACCCAACAGCAGATCCTTACGCTCTCGGTGCAGGCGGACGGTGGCTATTACTGGAACCTGGGCAGCGAGCTGAACACCGAACAGCAGACCGACCGCACCGTGGGCCTGGAGGAAATGACCGCTCAGGTCACGCAGATCATCGCCGAGCGCGGCGACACCCAGGTGTATATCCGCGCCGACCAGGCTGTCGACTACGCCACCGTGGTCGCCGGTATCGCCGCCTTGCAGAAGGGCGGGGTGAGTAACCTCGGCCTGATCACTGAGACCCCGCAGTGAGCAGCGCGCTGATGGACAATCCCGCTTCTGTTGCCTGGCCCAGATTGCCAATCTCGCGCCTGCGTAATGCCCAGGCTGCGCTACTGACCCTGGCCCTGCATGGTTTGGTGCTGGCGTTGTTGCTGGCCAACTGGCCGGTGGAAAAACCGCCTGCGCCAAGCATCAACACTATCAGTATGCAGTTGCTCAGCTTGCCGCCCCCTGTGCCGGTGGTGGAAGTCCCGCCGACCGTGCCTGTCGTAGCCCCGACGCCGGAAGTGCGCGTGCCGGTGGAGCCGCAGGTCGAGCCACGGCTCGCCCAGCAGAATCTGGAGCAAGCAGCCTTGGCGCGCAAGCGCGTGGAGCAGAAGAGGCTTGAGCAGGAACGCCAGCGGTTAGCGCACCAGCGTCAGGAGCAGGCTCGGCAAGAACAGCAAGAGCGCGAGCAGGCACAACAACGCCAAGACGCCGAACAGCTTGCCGCGCAGCAACGTCAACAGGCCGCCGATGCGGCTGCCGAACAGGCGCGGCAGGCACAAGCTGCTGCTGCCAGTCGTCAGTATCTGCCGATTGCCAAGCAGGCACCGACTTATCCGCAGCGCGCGCTGGACAAGGGCATCGAGGGCGAATGCACGGTCAGCTACACGGTTAATGCCCAGGGTCGGGTAGAGCAGCCTGAGGTGGTGGGTGCTTGCCATCCCTTGTTCATCCGCCCCTCATTGGCCGCTGCACAGAGCTTTCGTTACCAACCGCGGGTGATCGATGGCCGCGCCGTTGCCGTACCCAATGTGAAAAACACCTTTAACTACCGCATCGAATAAACCCAGGCCCGCTGTCCAGGCTGCTCTGTGTTGAGCAGCGCGGGCCGATGCGCGCCAGCTTTTTGCGAGAGCCGTGATGAACCAGAATCACCAGCAGTTTCACGCCAGCCTTGAAGCCCACGACGATGTAGCGATCAACCCCAGTGCCAACTCGGCGCTGAGCGATTTGCTAAACCCTGCGCGGCGCAATGTGCTCAAGGGCGGGCTCACCCTTGCCGCGCTCGGTTTCTTCGCCGGCGGCATCAGTGCCTGCCGCAGTGTCGGGGGCAGCCCGCTGCTGGGCTTCAAGGGCGTGCCAGTGCAGATCGACCCGCAATTCGACCGCGTGCTGGTCGCCGAAGGCTATAGCGCCATGCCGTTCTTCTCCTGGGGTGACCCGGTCGAGGCCGGCGCGCCGCACTGGAACCCGGATGCCAGCGACGATTGGCAGGCGCAGCTCAAGCAAGCCGGCGACAACCACGATGGCATGGATTTTTTCGCCTTTGACGGCGAAACAGACCGTGGTCTGCTGGTCATGAACCACGAATATGTCAACCCGCCGCTGCATCCCGGCAACCTGATCGACCAGAGCAAGCCTCGGCCGCTAAGCGAAGTGCGCAAGGAACAAGCCGCCCATGGCGTGTCGGTTATCGAAGTGAAAAAGGCCGCCAACGGGCAGTGGCAGCGGGTTATGGATTCGCCCTATAACCGCCGCATTAGCGCCCTGACCAGCATGCGCATTGCCGGTCCGCTGGCCGGGCATGAACTGATGCAAACCGTCGCCGACCCAACAGGCCTTGAAGTGCTCGGCACGATCAACAACTGCGCCACGGGCATCACGCCCTGGGGCACCTTCCTCACCTGCGAGGAAAACTGGCACAACTACTTCATCAACCGTGATCAGGCCGACTACGCCAGCCGCGTGTCGCACAAACGCTATGGTCTGTCCAAAGAAGGCACCAGTAAGAACTACGCCTGGGAGACCGCCGATCCGCGCTTCAATGCCAGCCCGGATCCAACGCAAGCCCACGGCGGTTACGTCAACGAGCCGCATCGCTTTGGCTGGGTGGTGGAAATTGACCCTTTCGACCCACAGGCGCAGCCGGTCAAACGCACCGCTTTCGGTCGTTTTAGCCGCGAATGTGCGGCCCTGAGCCTGGGCGATGACGGCCGTATGGCGTTCTACTCTGGCGACGATGCCAAGGGCGAGTACGTCTACAAATTCGTCCCTAGCGGGCGTTTTGATGCAGCCAACCCCAAGACCAGCCGCACCCTGCTGGATGAAGGCACTCTTTATGTCGCGCGTTTCGATGTTGATGGCTCCGGTCAGTGGCTGGCGCTGGTGCATGGGCAAAACGGCCTGACCAGCGCCAGCGGGTTTGCCAGCCAGGCCGAAGTGCTGCTTAACGCTCGCGCTGCGGCGGACCTGGTCGGCGCAACGCCGATGGATCGCCCCGAGTGGGCGGCCGTGCATCCTGCCAGCCGTGAGGTGTATGTGGCCCTGACCAATAACGATGGTCGCGGCGACAAACAAGCCACCGACAAAGCCAACCCGCGTCCGCAGAACCTGCATGGGCAAATTCTGCGTTTCAAGGAGCAGGACGCCGACCCCAGCGCTGAAACCTTCACCTGGGAGCTGTTCCTGCTGGCGGGCGAGCAGAAAGGCACCAAGGATGCCAACGGCAACGTGGTGCCCGCCAACCTTACTGGCACCATCAATGGCGACATCTTTTCCTCACCCGATGGGCTGGCCTTCGACAGCCACGGCCGCCTCTGGATTCAGACCGACTACGGCGACGATGAAGCGGCGATGCAGAGCATGGGCTGCAACCAGCTTCTGTGTGCTGATCCGAGCACCCGTGAGGTCAGACGTTTTCTGGTCGGCCCGCGCGGCTGCGAAATCACCGGCTTGGCCTGGAGTCCGGATGGCAAGGCGATGTGGGCGAATGTGCAGCACCCTGGTATCAGCTACCCGGCCAGCGACGGCCAAACCCGGCCGCGCTCTACTACGGTGCTGATCACCAAAAATGACGGCGGGGTGATTGGCAGCTAAGCGGGGACGATAAACCGGTCGAACCGGCGCTGGAAACCACTCAGATGTCCATCCGCGAGAAGCTCTTGGACGCGATTGGGCGCCAGCGCCCGAATAGCCCATCGATGGTTCCCATCGAAACGATGCAGATATATAAGGCCGACTATACCTACGCAGTCGGTACGGGCACCAAAGTGAGGAAGCTTGCAATAAGGTGGCGTCCATATACGGACAGTCACTTGCCTACAAAATTTGGACGATTCACTCCTTTGGTCAGGTGGTAGGCAGGTAGCCTCACTATCACCTAGTATCAAAACACTTCCTGCATTTTAGGATCGTCCATGCTCAAGCTGATGGCTGCTCTGTGGCTAACTCTAGGTATGGTGCAGTGCGCCGTGGCTGAACAGACCCTGCGTATCCTCGCCTGGGAGGGTTATGTCAGCGCCGAGGACCTGGTGGCTATTAACCGCAGCCTGGCCGAGCATGGGCTCGCAGTGAAAGCTGAAGTCATCGCCCCCTACGCCGAAGGCCCTGAACAGATGTTCATGCTGCTGCGCGCCGGCAGAGCCGACCTGAGTTTCCTTACCCTCAACTACCTGAAAATGCAGCAAGGCCGAATGACTGGCTTGTTGCAGGCAATCGACTCCACGCGCTTGAGCCGTTTCAAACAGCTATTGCCGCAACTGGCTCATCTGGACATGGGGATGGATGGCGAGCGCCTACTTTACGTGCCCTTCGGCGGGGGTACTTACGGCATCTGGGCAAATATGCAAAAACTCAGCAAGGACGAATTGCCAAGGCACCTGAGCGATCTGTTGCAGCCACGCTGGAAGGGTAAGCTGGCGCTCACCAGCGGCCAGGTGCAGCCCAACATCGCCATGGCCTTTCTCGCTCTGGGTGAGTCGCCCTTTCTGCTGCACGACCTGATGCGCAGCGGTAAACGCAAAGACGCCAAGCTGTTTGCTGCAGCGGACAGCCCAGCGCAAGATTTCCTTGATCGCCTGTATGCACAGGTCGACGAATTTTGGGTAAGCGCTCCGCAGTTTCGCGACGAGCAATTGTTAGTCGCCAGCTACGGCCCAGAAATAGCAGCCCAGCGCGCACGTGGTGAGGACTGGCAGCGGGTAGAGTTTGCCGAAGGCGATACTGCCTGGTTGGACACCATGAACATTGCCAAAGGCGTCAGTGGTGAAAAGCTGCGGGCCGCCTATCTGGTGATAGACCACTTTCTCTCCGAGGAGGTGCAGCACCGAGTGGTAACGGAGCTGAACATGGTGGCGGTGGTCTCCAGTGTGGATAACCCGATGCTTACCGCCAATCCCGAGCTTTTTAGCGCAGAACGCTTATGGCCTGCCTATGACCGAACCGCAAATAACCTGATGCTAAAGATGTCCATGCAGGCCATGCAGGCGCGTTCGCCAGCCCAATGAACGATATGGCCTTACGTTTATTCAGTTCGCGAGCAGGGGGGCTTACGCCAATCTGCTACATCATGACGTTGAGGAAAAACCAAAAAACCGCCTAAGCGGTTTTTCAAGACCATTCCAGCATCCTGTCGATAGCCATCCTGGCTATGGTCGATCATCCGTGATCCTGAGCGCGTCCTGCGCTTCAGTTGATGTGATTAGATGAGGTTCTACGGCTATGGTCACAGAGAGGGGATCGCTGCCAGCGTGTGTAAGCCTGTGCCTGAAAGTAGGCTTTTTGATTATGTAAATTGGGTGTTGACCCACGTTGGCCATTTGACTAAATCTGCAGTTCATCTTCTTAGCTAGTTGCCTTAATCGGGGGTGCAGATGGGCTGCCCGCAGGTATGCAGTGGTGCGACATTGCAGTGCAGTTTTGGCGTTGCCCCGAGTGTGTTGAACGTGTTGCCGATGAACCGCACACTGACGACAGGCATGCCGGCGGCGAATATCATGGATCACATCCCTCTGGTGAACATCATGCCCTTTGGCATGTGCCAGAGTTTGGCCAATCCGATGGTGGCGGCTGCCACTGCAGCGGCACTTGGGGTGCTGACTCCCATGCCTTGTATACCGGCTACGGCAACGCCCTGGATACCTGGTGCGCCGACCATGTTGCTGGGCAATATGCCTTCGTTGGATGCCAACTGCTCGCTGATGTGCAACTGGGCCGGGGTGATCAAGATAGTCATGCCCGGTCAGATGCAGATGCTGATTCCCTAGTAAACCGTTGGAAAACGTTAGCGAGGCAGCGACGCCAACGCAGATGGCCTTTCGCCTATTAGGTCTCGGCCGATTCGTTCCATCGCCTCCACCACCAGCGTAGTCGCGAGATGGGCTTACCTTCTGCGTCCAGTGGGCGGCCGTCTTCGGCGAAGCCCTGGCCTTCGTCCATTGGTTTGCCGTTGAGGTAGCGACTGCGATGCGATAACTGGCCGTTGCCATGGAAGCGCTGATAAAGACCGTCACGCACGCCGTCACGGTAGTGTTCAAGTTCGGCCAGGCGGCCATCCGGGTAATAGCTACTGGCCTCTCCATGGATCAATCCCTGGCGGTAGGCGACCTTGCGCTGTAGCCAGCCTTCGGCGGCAAAGTATTGAGCCACGCCATGCAAGCGCCCGTCGGCGTAGGGCAGGTGTGCCGATACCTGGCCGTTGGGGTGGTAGAGGATGCTGGGGCCGTGTAGCACACCATTGGCGTAGCCAAGCTGGGCCTGCGGGCGGCCAGCTTCCTGGATGCGCACCGGGCCATCGAGGGCACCGTCCTGCAATTTACCCTGGAGGCGGCTGTCACCCCGGGTGAGGTCGAGATTACCGTTGGCCATGGGCGCCTCAGTTGACCTTCACCAGGCCGCCCTTGATGGTCAGCATGCCGCCGCCATCCACGGTCTGTTCGGCGGCGGCCTTGTTGGTGAGGCTGACGCCGGCGTCGTTGGTCAGGGTGGTGCCGGCCTTGTTGTCCAGGGAGGTGCCGGCCTGGTTGGTGAGCGAGGTGCCGGCCTTGTCGGTAAGGGCCATGCCGGCCTGGGTGGTGAGGTTCTTGTCGCTCTTGGCGGTGAGGTCGCCGCTGCTCTGCAAGGTGAGGGTGCCAGTTACCTTGATGGTGAGGTTGCCGTCCACGGTCAGCTCGTAGTTGCCGCTGACGGTGTGGCTGTAGTTGCCGCCGGTGCTGTGGGTCTGGTCGGCACCGACGCTGACGGTGCGGCTGTCCTTCACGTCGAGGGTGTCGCTGCCGGTCTGGATGGTCACCGTGCGCTTGCCCTTTTCCAGGGTGATGGTTTCGTCGCCTTCCTTTACCGTACGGGTGCGGGCGTTCTGCACCGTGAGGGTTTCGTCGTGGCCGATGGTCGCGGTGCTGTCGTTGAGCACGTTGATCTTCATGTCCTTCTGCGCCTGGAGGAAGACTTCCTCGGCGTCCTTCTTGTCTTCGAAGCGCAGCTCGTTGAAGCCGCCACCGCCCTTGGAGGAATTGGTCTTGATGCCGGATTGGGTCTGGTTGTCCGGCAGGGCGAAGGGCAGGGTGTTGTCGCCGTTGTAGACGCAGCCGGTGACCAGCGGGCGATCCGGGTCGCCGTCGATGAAGGTGACGATCACCTCCTGGCCAATGCGCGGGATGAACTGAATGCCGAAGCCCTTGCCGCTCCAGGGCAGTACCACGCGCACCCAGCAGGACGAGGTTTCGTCGTTCTTGCCGTCGCGGTCCCAGGGGAACTGGATCTTGATGCGGCCGTACTGGTCGGTCCAGATTTCCTCGCCGGACTTGCCCACCACCTGCGCGGTCTGGGTGTGCATGCGCGGCTTGGGCGTGAGCCGGGGCGGGCGGTAGGCGGTGGCCTTGGGGATGGCCTCGAAGCGGTTGCGGTAGTGCTCGTGGCTGGCGTCATGGGTGACTGCGGTCACCACCCAGTCGATGTTGAGGCTGGCGTCGTCATGCCCGGTGAGGGTGAACCAGTGACCGGGCACCAGCCAGCGGCAGTCGCTCTCGCCGATCAGGCGCTTCTCCTGGCTGCGCAGCCCGTCCACGCGCTGCTTGGTCAACGCATCGCCGCGCGCCTTGGCGATGTAGCCGCCCGGGTGCTCGTACATCGACAGCGGCCCGGCCACCGCCTCGGCCTTGCTGTAGAGCGAGGTGGTGGGGGTGGTGAAGGCATAGTCCGTGGCGCTGTACACCCCGCTCACCGCCTGCACGCTGTACTGCGCCGAGCGAATGCCGTGCAGCTCACGCACGCCGATGCCCTGGCCCAGGTAGGGCACCTTCGGCCCATTGGGAATCTGCACAAAGGCATCACTGCTGTCGCCTAGCACCAGCGTGTGTTTGCCGGCCTCGTGGGTGAAGAACCAGAAGATGCCTTCCTCCTCCAGCAGTCGCGAAACGAAGGCGAAGTCGGTTTCGCCGTACTGCACGCAATACTCGCGCGGCTCGTAGCTGCCGGAGAGCGACAGCTTGAAGTCGGTGAAGCCATGGGCCTTGAAGATCGTGGTGACGATGTCGCTGGTGGACAGGTTCTGGAACACCCGGTTGTTGCTGGCCAGGGTCAGCCACCAGAGCCAGGGGCGTAGCACCACCTGATAGCGGTCGGCGGTGGCATCGGCGGGGAGCTGGCGGATCTCCGCGACCAGGGCGTCGAGCGGGCGCTGGTTGGCGTCGTTGTGGAGGGTGGCAGTGATATGCGTTGCCACGACATTGCTCAACGTCAGCGCGGTGGCGCTATCGCCATTGAGGGTCAGGCTGCCCAGCTCGTTCAACGCCTCGTCCCCGGAAAGCGTCTGGGGATAAAGATTCGTCAGTGCCGAGGCGCTGATGGAGAGGCTGGTATTGGTGTCGGTGGGGCGGGGCATTAGAACCTCATGGGCCAATCGTTAAGCGTGGAGCGTCATTAGTAAGCCTTCCCTACAGTTTCTATTCTCAATATATTCAAAGATTAATTTGCATCCAGACGGGAAAGTGGTCACCTTTTTTTGAGTTATAAACGCCGACAGAATTCACGTCCCCGTAACCATTCTGAGGGAGATTGTATAGCCAGAAGCCGTCAAGAGTTCCTCCAGACATTTGCGAGCCACCAGCCAACTCCCACGAACCTATATTCTTCTCTCGTCCAGCTGCCTTATTGAAGTCACCACCAGCTATCACCGGATTGTTACCAGCGAGATTGACTATCTCATCAAGTAAACATCCAGCGACTTTGTCCCAGTCATTTCCTGATGGCGACCAAGCATGTATAGAACAAAGGTATATCGCCATTCCGGCTCGTGGAATTGTCGTATAAAGAACTCCGCGGCCATCTCCTGTCGGATGGGGTATGGTGCCAGAAATAGTTGCGCCTAGACCCTGCTTCAATACTATTGATGTTGCGCCCTGGTACCCGCCATGCCAGCGCATCCTGGATCCTTCATAGTGAACCTTGTTTTCACCGCGCCCAGAGTTACCCACGTAGTCGTAAATATTACCAATGGCATCTCCTCTTTCTGCAGACTCTTGAAGAAAAACAACATCAGCCCCGTCGCGCTGGATTAGTTGCTCCACTATTGAGTTTGCCCCAGTGCCGCCCTGCATATTCCATGTTACGCACTTTAGCAATTATTCCCTCCTCTGCCCGCAGCGCTTTAGCGCTTGAGGCTATAGCTTTTTATTGGGTAAATCGATTAACCCTTTCATTTGGCAGGCGTTTTATTTGATGTTGGTTTTAGGGTGCCTGGTTTTATTTTTTATATTTCAATAGGTGCATTTACATAAAGTCATCCTCATCTGATTTTGGATTCAATGACTCCCCAGTTATTCTTTTGTAAACCTCACTGGCAAAGCTTTGGCAGTCTGCCTGATCGTAGTAGGGCCTGGCTTTCTTTGCATCTGAAAATGCAGTGAAAACGGTTTGTGTGTTTATTTTTTTGTCGGAGATCATTTTTTCGAATAATACGGTTTTGTCATGCTTTCCTGTGATTGCTGCATCTAGCTGAAGTGTGTCTGAGCCGTTTGTTCGTGATATTCTTATATTTGTTGAGTTCTCTAGGAGGATCATTAGCTCATGATGAACTCCCGTTGTGTAGGAGTCGCCCCTTAGTTGAATTTTTTTTACTGGCACATGCTTTATTGCGTAATAGCGCGATTGCTTAGCCTTAAAAAGCGTTGAGTTCTTTTCGCGCCTGCTACCTATATCTGAGAAATCGAAGGCATCGTCCATTTTCTCTCCTGCTATAAGAGTTGCTTATAAATTTGCACTCTTAGCTTCTTGTAGTTGGGGAGATTTCTTGAGTTTTAAGTTTACGGATTTTAATTTGCGTAAAAATGTATTTTTGCTCCGTTGTCTGAGTTTGCATAATATCCGCAATAAGTGACTGTTGTACCTCTTGTTACACATTGCCCTGTTTGTGGGTCTATAAAAATCCTGCTCTCGAAGCCTGTGTGCCATCCATTGCTTATGTATACGGTGTGCACGCTGCTTGGCCAATCGAGCATTGAAAAATACTGACTTATGGCGAGATAATCTTGCTGTGATCCAATATAGGTAGAGCTTCTTAATATGGTGGGCATTTTTATTCCTTATATTCCTGTACGGGCTCATTAAAGAATAGAACTCACTCCAACACCCACTCCGCCAACTTCCCCGTCACCTGCGCCATCAACACGTTCTCGATATCCCGCGCGCCTGCCGCGCTGCACTTGGCGAGCACGGCCTTGACGATGGCGGGGTCGAAGTCGAATTGTTTGCCGGTGGCGGCCTTGTAGCGTTCCCGCAGTTTTTCCAGCTTGGCCAGGACGATGCCTTCCAGCGTCGCTTCGTCTAGCGGGCGGTAGGGCACGACGGTCATGCGGGCGAGGAAGGCGGGGCGGAAGGCTTGGAGCAGCACCTTGCGCAGGCGTTCGTTGAAGGCATCGCTGCCGAGCTGGTCGGTGGGGGTGTCCAGCACCAGTTCGGCGCCGACGTTGCTGGTGGCGAGCATCACGGTGTTCTTGAAGTCCACCACCAGGCCGGTGCCGTCTTCCATCACGCCCTTGTCGAAGACGTTGTAGAAGGCTTCCAGCACATCGGGGTGGGCTTTTTCGATCTCGTCCAGCAGCACCACGGAGTAGGGGCGGCGGCGCACGGCTTCGGTGAGCACGCCGCCGGTGCCGTAGCCGACGTAGCCGGGCGGGGCGCCCTTGAGCTGGCTGACGGTGTGGGCCTCCTGGTACTCGGAGAGGTTGATGCTGATCAGGTTGCGTTCACCGCCGTAGAGGGCGTCGGCCAGGGCATAGGCGGTCTCGGTCTTGCCGACGCCAGTGGGGCCAACCAGCAGGAACACGCCCACCGGCTTGGCCGGGTCGGTGAGGCCGGCGCGGTAGGCCTGGATGCGCTGGGCGATGGTGCCCAAGGCGGTGTTTTGGCCCATGACCCGCTGGCCCAAGCGCTGGCCGAGGGTACGCACGGCGTAGGCTTCGTCAGCGAGCATCTTGCCGATGGGGATGCCGGTCCAGCCGGCGATCACGGCGGCTACGGTGCGTGAGTCCACCTGTTCGGGCACCAGCGGGTCGTCCTGGCGGATGGCGTCGAGGCCGGCTTCCAGGCGTGCCAGTTCGGCGGCCAGGTAGTCGCTACGCTCATCGAGGGCTTCGTCGGGCTGGCGGGTGTCGGCGTTTTCGCTCAGGGCGAGCAGTTCGCGGCGGGCTTCCAGGAGTTCGCGCACGGCTTCGCGTTCTTCACCCCAGCGGGTTTCCAGTTCGCGAATGGCGCTGCGGTTGCTGACGGATTCCAGCTCCAGGGCGGTGATGCGCTCGCGGTGGTCGAGGCCGGTGGTCTGTTCGCGGCGCAGGCGTTGCAGTTCTTCGGCCACTGCCACTTCGCGGTGGCGCAGGCTTTCCAGCGGTGGCGGTACGTCATGCTGGCCGAGGGATACGCGGGCGCAGGCGGTGTCGAGCACGCTGATGGCCTTGTCCGGCAACTGGCGGCCGGAGATGTAGCGGTGGGAGAGTTTGACCGCGTCCTGAATAGCGCTGTCGAGCACCTGCACGCCATGATGCTGTTCCAGCTTGGCGGCGACGCCGCGTAGCATCTCCACGGCGGTGGCCTCGTCGGGTTCTTCCACTTGCACCAGTTGGAAGCGGCGAGCAAGAGCCGGATCTTTCTCGAAGTACTTCTTGTATTCCAGCCAGGTGGTGGCGGCGAGGGTGCGCAGTTCACCACGGGCTAGAGCCGGCTTGAGCAAATTGGCGGCGTCGCTGCCACCTTCGCTGCCCCCCGCTCCTATAAGGGTATGGGCCTCGTCGATGAACAGGATGATTGGCTGCTCGCTATTGCGTACGGCGTCGATCACGCCCTTGAGGCGCTGCTCGAACTCACCCTTGACCCCGGCACCGGCTTGCAATAAACCCAGGTCGAGCACCCGCAGGATCACATTCTGCAAGGGCGGTGGCACGTCGCCGGCGGCGATGCGCAGGGCCAGGCCTTCGACCACAGCTGTTTTGCCGACACCGGGTGCGCCCACCAGAATTGGGTTGTTCTGCCGACGGCGCAGGAGAATGTCGATGCTCTGGCGGATCTCACCATCGCGCCCGACGATGGGATCGATGCGCCCGGCGCGGGCGTCAGCGGTTAGATCCTGGGTGTACTGGTCGAGCACGCTGTCCTGCGCGGCTTCCTGTACGGGGCGGACCTTGCTTGCTGGGCCGGGGCCACCGCTGTATTCGCGTGAGGCTTGCGTCCATTCCAGCAGATTGGCGCGCAGGGCTTCGCGGGGGATGCGCAGCAGCGAAGAGGCGCTGTTGAGCAGCAGGCTACGGCGTTCGTCGCGATCGAGCAGGGCGAGCAGCAACAGGCCGGAGCGGATGCTCGTCTGGCCCTGCACACTGGCCTGCACCACGGCGTCTTCGAGCAGGCCGATGGTCTGTGCAGAGAGGGCAGGGGTCCGGGTGCTGCCGGCCTTGAACAGTTCCAGGGCGCGGTTGATTTCGGTGGCCAGGCTGTCGCGTTCCAGGCCGAAGCGCGGCAGCAGCCAGGCGAAGTCACCGCCTTCTATGTCGAGTAGTTCAAGCAGCAGGTGCTCGATTTCCACGTAATGGTGACTGCGTTGCAGGCAACGCTGGGCGGCGCGTTCAAGCGCGCGGCGGCTGTCTGCATTGAGGCGACCGATCAGCCCGGCGAGTTCCATCAGACCGTCTCCTTATGCCGCAGGCGGGTGTCGATACGTTGTAGGGTGGTCGCTCCCGCGTACTGCAGGTTGCTACTCCAGCGCAGGCGCGGCGGTTGTTGCCGATCCAGGCGTAAGGGCTTGCCGGGGCGTACCAGCAGGCGCAGGTGGCAGTCGGTATCCGGGCCGAGATAGAAACTGGCCAGATCAGCCAGGCGTTCATGCTGTTCGCCACCAGGCAGATAGGCCTGGGCTTGTTCGGCTGTCAGTGGGCCAAGCGTGAGGCGAATACCGGCATGTTCATCCCAGACTCGGGTGCCGGCGACGGCGTTGCGGCCCAGGCCAAGGTTGCGCCCACCGCGTTGCAGGCGGCTGCGGCTGGCCGGTGGAATCTCGCGCCAGGCGCCTTGGTAGGCGTCGTAGTTCACCGTGACGCCGAACTGATGACGGACCAGCACGGCGAAGCCGGCCAGGGAACGACGTGGGCCATTAAACAGGCCGGAGTGGGTGGTGATGGCAGCGTCGGGTAATGCCATGCGCCCTTGCAAGCTGCGTGGAAGCAGGCCGCTGAGTGCCAACAGCAGTTGTTGTACCGGGGCCTCTTGCGGACGCTGAAAACCCAGCGCTAGACGGTGGCGACCGAGCACCCGATAGAGCTGGGCGAGCAGGCGATTGTGGAACAGGTCAAGGAAGTCTGCCGGGGCGTGATCTTTGAGGCGTGCACGCTGTTGCAGCCACTCTTGATAGGCATAGGGCAGCGGGCCATCGGGGCCGCCCAGGCCAAAGACGGCGGTGCTCAATGTGGGTGGCTGGCCGGGAACGTCCTCCAGGCGCACGACCTGACTGGGTGCGAACGTGGGGGTCAATGGTCCACGCAAGCGTACGGCTTCCTGCTCGGGGCTGCTGCCTTGGCCCAGAGGCGTGGCATTGGGTTTCTCGCGCTCCAGCAGCAGCAGGGCCTGGAGAAATTCGAAGGCCTGAGGTGCCTCGCGTAGGCGCTTGCTCAGAGGTGCAGGGGCTTGCCGGCCTGGGGCTGCCATGTCCGCACCTCCTTGTCGTGATCCACCAGCACCGTACGTACGAAACGGTTGGGCGTGGCGTAAAGGGAGAAGAATTGCGCCAGAACGGCGGAGAACAGCACGGCGCTGCTGCCGGCAAAATGCTCTGCATCCAGGCGGATGCGTACTTCCAGGCCATTGCGCCAGCCGCGCCAGGCGTCATCACCAACGCGCGCTACCACGCGCTCACAGGTCAACTCCACCAGGCCTTCCACTTGGCGCCGAGGCCCGGCTTCGTCGCGCAGGTTGTGCAGGTGCAACAGTTCGCGCAGGGCATCGAGGGCATCGGGACCTTCGACCAACGAGAGGTGGTTGAGGCTCAGTTGCGAAACCAGGCGCCAGCGCGAAGGGCCGGACAGCCATGGCAGGCTTTGCGCGGTGGGCGTGTTCAGCAGGCTGGCCTGCGCGACCGGGCCAGGACGCTCGAAACCCAGGCGGGTGCCGGCTGGCAGGTTTTCGGCCAGATGCCGACTGGTGCATAGCAACTCGGCGGTGAGGCTGTATTCGGGGGCGTCCTGCCGTGGGTCGAAGGCTGTGTCCACCAAACTCAGCAACAGATCGCTGCCAGGCTGCGTGGGGTTGAGTCCCTGTACCCGGCGAGCGTGCCAGTAGAAGCCTTCAGCGCCATGGTTATGCCCGTAATAGGCTGGGACATGGCGCACGCCCTGAGGTGTAGCCGCACGCATGCTGCGAATGCTGTAGATCTCCACGCTTCTTTCGCGGTGGGCGTCGGCCACCAGGCGGTATTCGCTACGTGTTCCATCCGGGCGCAAGGGCTCTGAGGTACGTGGGAACAAGTTGATGGCCGGGGTGCAGCCCAGGCGCAGTTCACTGGCTTGCAGGTGAGGTCGGCCAGTGGGGGCGCGGTCGAAGGCAATCACCAGTTGGCAAGTATGGCCGCCGTCTGTCGGTGGCAGCAGTGGCAGGTCGAAGAAGGCGAATTTGTCGGGGAAAGCGAAATACTCTGCCAGCAAACGCAAGCCGGGGTGTTGGCCATCCTCATCAGGCAGCAAGGCCTGGTCGTCGGCGAAGCCCACTGGCGCGGCGGTGCCGGATACGCGGCACAGTGGTTTACCGGCTACACCACTCCATAGCCCGAGGCAGTGGGCCGCGAGCAGGTCGTAGAGGATGGCGTTGGTCATGGGGGACGCCGCCAGGTGCACGCGCAGGCTGCGTACCGGCAATTGTGCCCAGTCGAACTCGCCCAGGCATTCCAGGGTCAGGCGCAGGGCCGAGCGGGCCAGCGGGTGGCCACTGAAAGCCACCGCCGCATCGCCATCGAGCAAGGTGGCTTCACTGATGCGCAGCGGCCAGAGGTCGACCTGTGCACTGGTGCGCCAGTGCACGCTGGCCTGATCGGGCGTGGTGACGAACAGCGGGGTATCGCGTGGCAGGCTGTAGCCCTCGGCAAGATTGCCTTGGGTCGGATCGGGCTCAAACTGCACGATGGCGCAGGAGGGAAGGGGACGCAGAACCAGAGGGTAGAGCTGTTCCAGCAGCGCGTCGCTGAATTCGGCGTAGTCATCATCGAGTCGGCGGTGCAGTCGCGCGGTCAACAGGGCGAAGCCCTCCAGCAAACGCTCGACGTGTGGATCGGGGCATTCTCCGGGTGACAGTTCCAGGCGCCGGGCCACTTTGGGGTGGCGCTGAGCGAAGCCTGCGCCGGCATGGCGCAGCCAAGTCAGTTCGCGTTGGTAATAGTCGAGCAGTTCGGCATCGATCGAGTCACTCATGGCGGACTTCCATGCCGTCCTCGCCCGGGCTGAGGAGAAACAAGGCCGGCCAGGTGCGTTGTCCGCTGCGCAGTTTTCCAGTCAGGCGAATGGTCAAGCGCTGAGGTTGGCCAGGCAGGGGCTCGACGTCGATGTTGCTGAGTTGCAAGCGCGGCTCGAAGTGTTGCACGGCGGCACGTACCTCGCGCAACAGAAGACGCCGATCATCGGCGCGCAAGGCTTGCAGGGCGGCCCAGTCGGCAATGCCATAATCGAGCAGCGTCAGTGGTTGACCCGCAACACGCTGCGGGCGACGGGTATTGAGCAAGCGCATCAACTCCTGGCAAACGGATTCGGCCAAGACCTTGTGGTCAAAGATCGGCGCCTCATCCGCCTGGGCGGAGAGACGCTCGAGAAGGGGCGCACGCACAGCGTGACCTTCTTACTTGACAAGCTTGTTGGCTGCCAGATCCCAGGTAGACGCAGCAGTACCTTCCTTGGTGCCATCGTCCTTCTGCGCGGTAAGCTCCCATTTGATCTTGGTGAAATTCAGTGACAGGGTTTCCACCGGTTTACCGCCGGCCCCACCACTGACGCTGACGTTGGAGAGCACCACGTTGTCGAGGGTATAGACGATAAATGGCAGCAGCTTGCCGTCGCTTTCGGAGGCGTTGCGGCCGATGGTGATGGTGGCTTTCGTGATGGGTTTACCGGCGCAGCAGTATTCGTTGAGCGAGGGGGTCGAGGTATCGACAAATTTGGTGACGGTGAACTCGCCGATATGTGGTTTACCCGAGGTACGTTCTGAGTTACTCACATCGTTGGTGACCTGCATGGCCACGTTGTGGCTGTAAGACATCAATTCGATCTTGTCGGTGTAGCCCTCAAGCAGGCTGTCGCCTTTAATGTCGTCACCAAAGTCGAGAATAATGGCATCCATCGCGGAAAACTCCTGAGTCTAAAAACTGAAATAAGCATCTGTGCTAAGACCTCCGCCGGCATACCGGCGGAGGTTAATGACTAGGCGGCTGCCGGCGGCGGCAGGGTCGCAACCAGGCGGATCGAGGCAGTCAGTTCTTCCAATTGGAAGTGAGGTCGCAGGAATACTGTGGCGCGGTAAACGCCCGGTTTTCCCGCGACTTCTGAGACATCCACACGTGCTTCACGCAGCGGGTACTGAGCCTTGATCTCCTGAGGTGCGTTGTCATTGATCAACACATAATCAGCGATCCAGTTATTGAGGTAGGTCTGCACGTTGTCACGCGTCATGAAGCTGCCTATCTTGTCGCGCATGATCACCTTGAGGTAATGGGCGAAGCGTGAGGCTGCTAGCACGTAGGGCAGCATTGCCGAGATGCGTGCGTTGGCGTTGGCTTCGTTGGTGTTGTAAAGCCTGGCCTTGTTTGTGGTCTGGCCGCCGAAGAAAACCGCAATATCGGTGTTCTTTTTGTGGCACAAGGAAATAAAGCCCAAGTCGTTGAGCTCCTTTTCACGGCGGTCAGTGATGGCGACTTCGGTCGGGCACTTAAGCGACAGATCCCCTGACAGGGTTCGGAACGTGTGCGCTGGTAAGCCTTCAACTGCGCCACCGCCTTCAGCACCACGAATTGCAGCACACCAACCATACTTGGCGAATGCATTGGTGATACGGATCGCCATCAGCCAAGCGGCATTTCCCCACAGGTACTTGGAATGGTCAGTGCCATTGACGTCCTCCACGTAGTCCATGCCTTCAACTGGTTTGGTATCCGGGCCATATGGCAAGCGAAGCAAGAAATTTGGCAATACCAGGGATACATAGCGTGAGTCTTCACTTTCACGGAAGCTGCGCCATTTGATCAGTTCTAGGCTCTCGAAAATCTTGCTTAGGTCACGTGGGACAGCTAATTCAGTGAAGCTGTTCATGTCGAACAGTTTTGGGCTTGCGGCAGCGATAAATGGCGCATGAGCTGCAGCGGCGACATTGGAGAGTTTCTCAAGAAGCGCCACGTCTTGTGGGTGCCGACCGAAGTTATAGTCACCTACCAAAAGACTGAACGGGTGCCCGCCAAACGTGCCGTATTCCTCTTCATAAATTTTCTTGAAGAGTGCGCTTTGGTCGAACTCAACAGCTTTTTCCAGGTCGTTCTGCAGCTCTTTTTGGGTGACGTTCAGCAAGCGCAATTTCAGGCGAGTACTGGTTTCGGTCTTGTCGACCAGCATGTGCAACCCACGCCATGTGGCTTCGAGTTTTTGCATCTCTGGGTGGTGCAAAACTTCATTGAGTTGGTCGCTGATTAGCTTATCTATCTTACTGATTCGATCATTAATCATCGCCACAGTGTCCTTATCGACGGCCATGCCTTCATCAAGGACCTGTGTAGCAAATTCAGCCAGCATGTCGCGCGCATAGCCTTGTTGGCTTTCATCGTGAGCCATCCGGCCATCCGCGATGATGCGGTCAAGCAAACTCAGGGTTTGAGTCGAGCTTTCGCTGGAAGCACCTGTTTGTGTTGCCATTACGTTATCTCCGGAAGGTGGTGGATTTTAGGCCTGCGGTTCTGTCGGAGTATCCGCGTCTGGGGCAGCAGCAGGCGCTGGCTCCGGCTCAGATTTTGGAGCTGCATTGGCACTGCTTGGGGTGCTTTCAGCTGAAGCCGATTGAGCTTCAGGTCGTGTCGCTTTGATTTCTTGTAAGCCTTGGGTGTTACTCACAACGTCTTGAAGGAGTTTGTCGAGATCGTCGTTTCCATCGAGCTTGGTGAGCAAATCACGCAGCCGTTGGCGAGCCTCATAAAGGCGGCGCAGTGGGGTGATTTGCTTGACGATGTTGACAGGGTCGAAATCGTCAACGTGCCTGAAATTCAACTCGATGTTGAGTTTGCTGCCATCACCCGTGATCGTGTTCTCCACTTGCAAGGTGCTGCGTGGCGAAATAGAAGCGAGTACTTCATTGAAGTTATCGCGATCGATTTCGGTAAAACGACGGTCAATGAGCTTGGGAAGGGGCTGTTCGGGCTTTCCCGAAAGGTCTGCAAGAATTCCGACAACGAGAGGCAGTTCTTTCTTCTCGATAGCGCTGCCAATCTCAACGTCATAGGTGATTTGAACTCGTGGAGGACGAATCCGATCCAGCTTGTGCTGCGTACTTTCTGCCATGTTGTTTGAACTCCGGGACAGTACCTGGAGCGCAATGCAACGGACAAACTCCGTGTTCGCACTCCCTTGCAGGACCACGAAAGATACGGGGCAGTTTTAGCAGCGTGCCCGTCCTTGGCGATCCATCCGCGCTCGTCGTGACAACGAACTTTCATAGACGCTAGATCAGGTCTATAAATTTGCAAATGCGAATTTTTGTGAGGATGCGATGACACAAGGACGTTTGACACCAACGCTACTGGCGCTTCTGTTCGGCTTGATGCTGCTGGGTGGCTGCTCTTTTCGGTCGGAGAGAGTGGGCCTCAGTAGCCTCACATTAGACGTTGCTGAGCGTGCCAATAACGACACGCCAATCGCCGTCGATTTTGTTGCCATACGAGACCCTGCTTTGCTTAAGCTGCTTTCAGGCATCACCGCGAGCCAATGGTTTTCAGAGCGTGAACAGTACCAACGCGATTACCGGCAGCTATTCTCAGTCTGGAGTCTAGAGCTTGTGCCGGGACAGTTTCGTGATGTTCGGGAATTCCCTTTTTCAGGGGATAAGGCTTCTGGACTTTTAGTGTTTGCCGGCTATAACACTCCAGGTGCGCACCGTTTGCGCCTCAATGAGTCGGGTAGAGTCTGGCTTCGTTTCGACAGCAGGGAGATGCGACTTCTGACTGATCAGAATCGCTAGATTGGACCGGATAAGAGCTTGCTTTTTAAACATCGGACGTTGAGGGAAGTGGGATGAAGGTATTGCCGGACGCAGTTTGCTGGCATGAGGGAATGCAGTTATTACCTCAACATTTTCAGTTACAAGCTTTGCGGTCTGAGATGTTGGCGGCACATTTCGCTCAAACCACTAATCCTTGGTTCTGGGGCGTAAGCCAACTTGATGTTGACCCCGTCGCGCTCTGTGCCGGCTTGGTGCGTATACAGTATGTTGATGCGATTTTGCCTGACGGGCTGCCTGTGAGGCTGGAACCCGGTAGCGGGACTAAGCTTGAGTTAGACATCAGTGCATCCGTTGCCACTTCGGAGGGGTATACCGTCACTGTATACCTGGCCGTTAGCCCGCTGACGCGAAGTGGTCAGATACTTCCATTGCAAGGGCGTTTGCGATCTGTTGTCGGTGAGGCGATGCCTGATCTTGCCAGCGGGGAGCACCCGGAACCTCTTACTGTGTGGCACCCAAATCTGCGCCTGGTGCCAGAAACAGAGCGTGCCGATTCTGTCTGCCTGCCTCTCTTAAAAATCAGTAAGGAAGGTGGAGGGTTTGTTCGCCAGCCTTACACGCCACCGTGCCCGCTTGTGCTTCCTGAATCTTTGATTGGACAGGAGATTTCAGAGCTTTGCGCGCGCGGACGAGAGAAATGTATTTTCCTGGCAGGGCGCCTGCGTCAGGCGCAGCTGGCGGATAACTCTGACGATGTCGAGGAAATTCGCCGCCAACTTGCCGCTCTTTGGGCTCGTCTTCCAGAGGTGGAAGCGCTGCTAAATTCGAGAGTCGCTCCGCCTCTTGGTCTCCACGGCTTACTGGCCGGTATGGCCGGATCCTGGAGTGCACTTGATTTAGCCAGCGGCGTGCCGGCATTTGCCCCCCTTGATTTTCTTGAACTAAAACGAGGCTTCGACGAGATCATTCAATGGCTTGTTCAGATACTCGACAATGTCCGTGTTGGTTATCGTTGCCTGTCCTTTATCGCCATAAACCAAGGCTTTTCGATTCACTTACCTGACACGGCCACAAGACGACAGCGTTTGGTGATTGGGCTACGAATGTCCGCAGGGTTTGGTCAACAAGCCGCACAAGAATGGTTAGGGCACGCTGTGATTGCGTCTGAAAATCACATTGCGACGCTGAGCCGGCAACGAATGTCGGGGCTTCCTCATCAACCCATGAGCCGCAAAGAGCAAGTCTCTTATGGCCTCGGAGAGGACACCCATTTATTTGTTATCCAAGCTTGGGGCGAGTGGTTTGATCCTGAGATACCACTCTGCTTAGTCGTGTCTGCACAAGCAGGAGTGGTTGCACCCTGGCAGGTCGTTCTTTTTACAGATAGCTCAGATTGACTCTCCTAGTCAGCCAAGGATGCTTAGATGTCAGCAAGGAGCATGAACCTTTATCCCTCTTCTTTCGGTGAAGCGCCTTTAAGTCTTGCGTTTCGCCAAGCGTGGTTGACGTGGTGCGATGCGCGCGAGTCGATAAAAGAAAGTGCGACAGATGAAGCGAAGTTGGTCGAGCTGACCGCTGAGCTCGCGACACGCACGGTTCGTCATCTTTGGCGTGACGCCTTTGCCAGCGTCGGGGCTTCCGCGCCCGGCCAAGTCAAAGCCATGGTCTATGCCTTTGTTGCATTGCTTGATGAACGCTTACTGTTCGACGATTGGCAAGGTCGCGGTGCTTGGCAGTCAAGGCCTTTGGAGGCCCGGCTGTATGGTTCGCGTAGTGCTGGAGAGCGCGTACCAAAAGCCATTCATGAATTGCTTAAAAATCGCTCACCCAGTACCCGCGATCTTGCCAACGTTTACTTGCAGTGTTTGTTGTTGGGTTTTTATGGGGCTTTACGAAGTGAGCGTGGTCGGGCGCTGCATGCTCGCTGGCTTCAAGCCTTATTTACCTTGGCCTGGCAACATGAACCAAGTATGTCTGGGGTCATTACCAGTTTGGAAGGTCCGGCCATTACACCGCCGATGCGTTTGCCATTTAGACGTGCATTGCCTGACGGCCTAAGACTGATGCTCGGCGTTATGGGCCTGGTGCTGTTGTTGACGCTTGCTGGCCATGTGTTATGGCTTGATATTGGCTCTGAGCTTGACCCGGCACTTTATTTGTTCAATGCCCCACAGACCGAGAATTCGGTCGAATGAGTGCAGTCTCGATTGGTCTCTACGTACTCGGCGCATTGCTGATAATTGTCTTGTTAATTGCGTTGTTCTGGTGGCTGCGCACCCAGTCAGGTACTGCAATTCGTAGTTTTTATGCGGCTGTGCGCAAAATGGAGCATGACCACGGTATCGAATCCCGTTACCAGGTTCCGTGGTTTATGTTGCTGGGAGATCCTCGTGAGGGCACTCAGCTTTGTGCGGATTGGCAGCTGTCCCCAGTAGGTCGTTCATCCTGGTTTGGACGATGGTGGGCTGATCCTGACGGCGCTGTATTGGTGGTGCCACAAAGCATCTTTCTCCCCCACGACAACAACACGGCACCGACATTCATCTGGCGCAGATTGCTGGGCATTTTGCAGCGGTTGCGCGGTCAGCGCCCGCTAGATGGCGTGATATGGGTTATCCCCCTTGCTCAGCTCCAAGATGAAGAGCAACTGGCCGCGGATGTTTTGGTCATGCGCCGCCGCTTTGCTGAGATGTTGCAACGCTTAGGGCTAAGCCTGCCTGTTTATGTGATTGTCAGCGGCCTTGAAGCCCTACCTGGGTTTCAGGAGTTGCTGAGTGTTTTGCCAGAAGATAGCCATGATCAGGCGTTTGGTTGGTCATCACCATATGCACTCGATGCCAATTGGCAAAGCTACTGGCTGGATGATGCAGCGGATCAGTTGGTCCAGGCCACGCAAGCGGCTGTTTTAGAGTCTGCTGCTCTACGTGGCGAGTTGAATGAGGATCTGTACCGCTTACCGGACCAATTGATCGACCTCAAGAACAGCCTACGCATGCTGTTAGAACCCATTTTCCAGGGTAATGCTCAAGGTGAGGCACCACGCTTACGTGGCATCTATCTCAGTGGAGCGCGTGCAACTCTAGAGGATGACCCGCTAAGCGCTGTCGACCAGAGCGGGCTTCGTGGCGTGTTTACCCGTCAGCTATGGATCGAGCGTTTTCAAGCTGAACAAGGGTTAGCTCAAGCTGTGCCGCGTATTCTGCAGTTACGTCAGCGATGGCAGAAGACAGTGGCGCTCAGTGCAATAGTTATAGGCATCGGATGGGGTGTGGCGATGCTTTGGGTCTGGCAAGAAAGGCTTGCCGATGCACGTGTGCTCAGTCGCTTGTTACAAGAGACCCATGCGACGCACCAAAGCATCAGTACTGTCTCCAGTGAGCGCAATCAGGCCTACACACGACACAACGTTCAAAGCTTCTGGTTGCTATTGCAACAAGCACCGCGCTGGCATTACGCATCGCTTGTATACCCTACTTCGTGGGGCACTTCTATTGATGATCAGCTTGATCGGTTACTCAGCGCCATGGCGAAACGGTCAGTTGTTACGCCGCTCAGGCAACTTCAAGTCGATGAATTGAGTCGTGTTGAGGCCATTCGTATTACCGACCGTCGTTCGAATGTTGAAGGTGCAATACCCGATCAATGGCCAAGTTTTGTGAAAGCACGCATGCTGGTAAACAGCGTAATGAAATTGGAGCGAGACAACCGTCTTCTTAACAGCTTGTTACTTGGTCAACAGGGCGTGGTGGAGCCGCTGGCTCAATTGGGTAACGATTCATTGGGGCTGAACCTAGACCCCACCAGCTTAAGAAACAGGGCCTTTTACGACCGTACACTGCGTGACCTTAGCTCATCGAACTTGGCTCCACCTGATCTGGAGTCGATGCGTGTAGAGATTGCCGATCAATTTCAGGGGTTGATGAAGTATTGGTTAGCGCAATATTTTCTGGCCGATAACTTTGTTAAACCTGCTGGCTACCTAAAACGCTACCTAAGTGATATGGAGGGTGGCCGAGATATCACGCTCAATCGACTCGAAGAGATTAATGCCTATATCGCTTATCTCGAAGATTTGATTGTGTTGACCAACTCTGCATGGAGTCACGGTAACAATGATGAACTGACGCCTGGTTACCGTGCGCTTATGGAGGATGTACGGCAAAGCAGCCTGTTAGGCCCTGCAACGGCGGATGCGTTGGATCAGCAAGCTAAAAAATTACGCCAAGACTTTCATACTCAGTGGATTGAGCACACTGCAAGTCGAGGAAGCTTGCTGCAACGCCAAGCTGGCGGCACTTTAATGTTACAAGAGTCAATCAGCGATCTATCACGCAGCATTGATTCTCTGCTCAAGCGTGATTTTGCTCTTGTCGCGCTTCGTGATCCTGAAGCCTTACTCAGGCGAGGTTCGCCCATTGTCATGACTGAACAGCGAATCGCTCAGGCATTGGCTTATCAACAAAGCTATCGCGATTACGTTGCTAAAGAGTTAGCTCTTATATCCCCCGACTATCGCGCTGGAATGCTTAAGGCGGCCGGAGATACTGCGGCTCTGGCTATTTGGTCGGCGCTCACACGTTCATCTGAACGGACATACGACTCGGGTATGCATGACACCAGCGCATTCGGTGAGCAAGCCATGTACGTCATTCAAGGGCTAACTGAGTTGGGTCGAAGTGACCTGTCGAGTGACATACAAATGCAGTTGACACTGCAGGCCATGGCCAATGTTGAATCGGCACTGAGCTCAATTGACTCGCTTGCGCTCTTTAAGCAACGAGTTGAAGTTTCAGACTGGAATGGGAGTCCAAACCTAGGCCTGCAATTGTATCGTGCAACAGATGTCCAAGATTTGAAGTCATTTTTGGATAGTCAGTTTGTTGCGGTGAGTAATAGCAGCGACGCTGTAGTGCAAGAGTTGAATTGGCTGCGCAGTCAACGCAATCTTCCATTGGCCATCCAGGATAAGGTTGCGCGGCTGGCTTCTATCCAGGAAGAGATGGTTAAGTATAAAGCTCAGAATCCTGCCAGCGCGCCAGCGCTGTTTTCGCAATTGGTCACGCGTGACCTGATTGATATTGATCTGAGCAGTTGTAATCAAGTGCTGTCGACTGCCAGCTTGCCACAAGGCGAGGGTGATTTTTCCCGCTATGCCAACGGCTTGCTTAACCAGACGCTGGCACGCTGCCATGAATTGCAATTGCAGAGTGCTTTTGAATCTTGGGACACGCTGACGAGTTATTTCAACCAGTACCTGGCAGGGCGTTTTCCTTTCGCCTACTCCTTAGAAAGCTCCGATGCAGATCCTGCCCGTGTTAAGCATCTTTTGGAACTGATCGACACCCATGTGGAGTCGGCTGAAAAAGGGCTGCAATTGGTTCCCGCCAATAACCGTCTTGCGGCACAAGACTTCCTTTCAAGGATGAAGCAGGCCAGAAGTTGGCTGGGGCCTTTACTCATCCGTGATAAGTCGGGCGTTCTCGGGGTTGAACTAGAGGTTCGTTGGCGAACGGATAGGGAAGAGGAGCGAGGCGCTGATCAAGTTATTGCGTGGACCATTCGCGGCGCAAGCCAGAAGCTTGGCTATCCCGGTGACTCTGGAGAACGATTGCGTTGGCTAGTGGGAGATCCTTTGCAGTTGGCTCTCCGGTGGGCGCGTGACAGCAACCAGCGCCCGGCTAGTGATCCGCTGCAGCCGAGCATGGCTGTGAATGAACTCGAGGCTGGCTGGGAGTATCAGGGGGCCTGGTCACTATTACGCCTGCTGCGAACCCATGTGATCCCACAACGCCTACTGAATATGGATTACACCGATTTTCCCTTGACCTTGCAGGTGCCTGTAAGGGGAACGTTGGATGCGAATGAGTCTGCGCAAATGTTTATGCGTCTTTCGCTCTTGAGCCAAGGAAGTAAGCTGCCTCTTGCGATACAGCCGCTACCGGTTGTGGCACCCAGTTCGCCTTTTACAAACAGCCACTTTTCTAGCGGTGCGGTATTGCCATGACAGCTTTTTCCGTTGAGCCATTTTTACAGCCTATTGCAGGCGAGGCTGATTGTGGGCCCAGTTTGCGTTACGAAAGTGAATGGGATCGTTTACGAGAGCTTCGCAGAGAGGATGACGCGAGTTTGCCCACGGGTGTCTGGCAGAGTGATCTTAAGCGCGCCGATTGGGCTGAACTTGAAAAGCTTGCCGGGGCTTTACTGAAGGATCGCAGTAAAGACTTGATGATTGCAGTTTGGCTCGGAGAAGCGTGGATACAGCGTTATAAGCTGGCAGGTCTGGCCTCTGCGCTTGAATTGATTATTGAGTTATGCGCGCGCTATCCCGATACGCTGCATCCACAGCCTGTGGAAGGGGATCGGTCATGGCGTGTTTTCCCTTTGGAGTGGATGACGCGTCAATACAGCAGTAGCTTGATGACTGAGGTTCCATTATTCGGCATTGAGGCCGCTGAGTTTGATTCTGTGACCCTGCACGATTGGCTGCAATTACATCAACGTCAGGTACAGGTTACGGAGAGCAAGCAGGACAAAGCCGCTGCGGAGAAGGCTCGCGCAGACTATCGCAAGCTTCATGCAGCTCTTAAGCAAACCACTGCAACTCGCTTCGTTGAGGCAGACACAGCTATACAAGCTTCTCTGGCGGCATTGGAACGATTAGATCGATGGTGCAACGATTGGCTGGCGGACCTGGCACCCAGCCTTGGACCATTGCGTCAAACATTGGAAACTGTCCGCACGCAGATGGAGGAGTTTGTTCCCATGGCAGACCAAGGCTTATCCCCAAATCTGAGTGCCGATGCTGATGTGACGGAAGCTGATTCGAATGGTGTTAGCGTTTCGGTGGTTGTTAATGGCGGCCCCCTCAACCGTGAGCAGGCCTACCGGCAGCTTTCGCTAATTGCTGATTTCCTGGCGCGTACTGAGCCTCACAGTCCGGTTCCTTACGTAATTCGCCGCGCTGTTGAATGGGGTAACCAACCGCTGGGTGATCTGCTGGATGAGCTGATCAGTGCCGATGCTGAGTCACGGCGGTTATGGAAGCTGCTTGGGGTTCTGAAATAGTCTCACGCCCGGTTGAATGCTCAGTAGGCATTTTTATGTCTATCTATGACCTAATTGGGTGCGTATAGCGCAGTACGATTTTCGCCAGTGTTCCATCGGCTCGAATGCGGGCAATAGCTGCATTGAGGGGTTTAAGCATATCGGCGCGAGAACTGTGCAGGCGAATGCGCAGCTCAGAGCGATTCACCACTGGCCCTTGTTCAATCCTTACAGCGTGCCCTCGAATTTCTGGGTGGCTGACGAGGAGGTAGGCCAGTTCAAGACGATCAATGATGCCTGCTTCTGTTCGAGCTAAAGCCACACTATTGACTTGGGCAATACTGTTAGGGCTGTCTATACGGGTGAAGTATTGGTTGCCGGCATAACCGTAGCCTCTCACTGTTGAAATGGTGCGCCCTTGCAGGTCTTGCAGACTGGTGAAGGCGAACTGGCGTCCCCGAGGAAAAATAATCACCTCTTCTGCGCTGAGAAGTGGATCACTCCAGAGTGAAACCTTTGCTTGCTCGGGGGAGGCGCGCCACGCGATATTGACGCAACACTCAATCAGAACCAGGGCCTCTTGAAAGTGTTTTTGCGCGCGTAGAGGCGGTTGTGGGCTGTCCGCCTCGAAGGTCTCGTCCAGGTGCGCGTCGAGAGCCTGCATGACATCACTGAGAATGCCACTTACCTGCCCGTCGCGAACAATCCAGTAAGGCTCCCAGCTCTCGTTGGTCACGGCATACCTCAAGGTGGATGCCTGTGACGTCAGTGGTAAAAACATCAGCAACAGTACGACTCGTAAGAACCAGCTATTCACCTTTACCCCCAACAACTACTGCCCAGTTCATGCTGCTTGGTCTGATGATGAATCGCCTCGAAACATCCTCTTTGGGGTTGAGGCCTTGAAGGGTAGATTTTTAAGCCCATACCACGGGTAAATGAAATACTCGCTATGCTCAAATAAAACCGTGAGGGTCACTAAGCTAATGCTCAGTGTTTACAGCGCTAGCCTATGGCATCCAGATTACCTTCTATGTGCGTCAAGCTTGAGCCTGCTTAAAGTCAAGCGCAGCCAAGCCGATAGGAGAGTAACCCGTGCAGCAGCCCGCTTCATAAAAGATTGAGCACGTTGCCTGATTTTTGTCACCCTTTGTACGGTTCTGCCTACAGGGTTGATGTGGTGCCTGATCTTGCTGTTGGAATGAGGAGCAGTTTAAAAGCAGTTCTGGTCGTCCCTACGTAACGTTTAATACAAGCAGGAGTGATGGCATGGCCCTAGTTCCCGTTCGACTGTCTCAACGTTTGACCCTTGGGTGTATCGTTCTGCTGATTCTCACGGCAATTGCCGTCTTTGCTGTGATGGCGTTGCGAGGGCAGCCGCGTGTTGTTGCAGCCAGTGGCGAGTTGATTGAACAGACCGGTAGCGCCATCGTGCGTCAACTTGCTTTGCAACTGGCGCGCATTGAAGGTGTGACGGCCAGCCTGGCGCATCTTGCAGAGGTGCTGCCGCGTGACGAGGCGCTTTACCTCAATAGCCTGCCGAATTTGATCGACAGTCAAGGTGACAGAGCGATTGCAGGAGGAGGTGTTTGGCCGGAGCCAAATGCATTCAGTGACGGGGTTGTACGTCGAAGTTTCTTCTGGGCACGCGGCGCAGATGGTCGTTTGGCCTATTCCGATGATTACAACGCTGACAGTGGTCCCGGTTATCACAATGATGCCTGGTATACCGGCGCGCGCAGCAGTAAGGCGGGGGAGTGCCTGTGGTCGGAGGCTTACCAGGATGCTGTGACGGGTGTCCCGATGGTCACTTGTAGTGTGCCTTATCAGCTTGAGGGGCGATTTGCAGGTGTCGCTACCTTAGACCTGCTGCTGGATGACCTTGCGCGATTTTTGACCGAGCAGGGCCAAGTGACTGATGGCTATGCTTTTGCCCTTGATCAGGCAGGCAACGTTCTGCATTTCCCGAACATGGCCGGTGGCAAAGGCAGTGCAATGATCAAATTCGACGACCTGGTGCAGCAGCATAATTGGCTGAAGCCGGTACAGGAGGCGCTGGCCAGTGGCAGCTCAGGGGCCATTCGAAACCTGGATCTGCAATATGATGAGCAACTCGATCAAGCAAGCCGTATCAGTTTGTTCGTGATGCCCGATACCGGTTGGGTAATAGGTCTTGCAACCCCGCAAGATCGAGTGACTGGGCTGGCCCATGAGCTAACCCGGGAAATCCTACTATTTCTGCTGCCGTTATTGGCAGGGGTGCTGGTGTTGGCCTGGTTAGCCGGGCGTAAGTTGATTGGCCAACTGGAGGAGACCACCGCTCAGATTGATTCGTTGGGCCGTGGATCGGCCAGCCGCGATGTTGCGCTTATCGTGCAGCGTGAAGATGAAATTGGCGCGTTGCGCCATGCGGTCAACCGCTACGCTGGGCAATTACGTACCATGCTGCAGCGCATTGCCGAGGAGGCTGAACACCTGCAGGCTGAAGCTGCACAACTGGGCGGTTTGAGCAGTACGCTGGCCGGCCGCGCGGAGCAGCAGCGGCAAGAAAATACGCAACTGGCAGCTGCTATTACCGAGATGTCGTCCAGCGCTCATGAAGTGGCTCAAAATACCAATGACTGTGCCACTACAGCGCAGAGCTCATTGGTGGTGGTGCAGCAGGGGCAGCAGAAAGTTGCTTCCAATAGTGCGGCGATTCAGGCGCTGTCGGCGGAGATGGCTGACGCTGCTTCGGTGATCAGCCGGTTGGAGAAAGACAGCCAACAGGTTGGTGCAGTGCTGGATGTAATAAAGGCAATTTCCGAGCAGACAAACCTGCTCGCATTGAATGCTGCCATTGAGGCCGCGCGTGCTGGCGAGCAAGGGCGTGGCTTTGCCGTAGTGGCTGATGAAGTGCGTACGCTGGCGGGGAAAACACAGTCTTCCGCCAATGAGATAGGCAACATGATCAATGCCTTGCAACAGGCTTCGCGTCAGGCAGTGCAGGCCATGCAAGCGGGTGAGGCACGTACTCAGCATGCGGTAGTTGAAGCAGAGGGCGCAGCTTCGGCGTTGTCGAGTTCAGTGCAGAGTTTTGATGATATTTCACAGCGTGCTCAGCAAATCGCCGTGGCTGCGCAGCAGCAGAGCCATGTTACTCAGGAAATAAACGAGCTTGCGGTTCGTATTCATAGTATCAGCGAAGAAAATGCACGAGACGCTCAGGCACTCGATCAGGTCAGCAGTGCCATGCAAGCATTGTCATCACGCCTTACGGGCATGAGTAGAGGGTAGATATTCGCGCTGATTTTCGGGGCTGGCCGGCAATTTTAATCCGCAGTTGCATTGATGGGCGTCCATGCCAGAGAACGCGACTTTACGCCATGAGTGTGTTCTTCGTGCTAACGAAGATTTGTGATGGCAGGTCCAGATTAAGTCACAGGTGCCTTGATTCATTTTTGACTCAGGCACCTGATTGTTCAGCCGCCACACTGTTTTGCTGGCATCTCAGGTGGTGTGCATGCCGGGCGTTCGCCAGACACTGGGATAGTGATCGTATCTTTGCGTGGCCCTTGGACTTAGCCTTCCTGCGCCCGGTATGCCCCTGGCGTAAGTCCTGTCCATTTCTTGAACGCACGATGAAATGCCGACGGTTCCGAGAAACCGAGTTGCTCGGCAATATCCTGGATCGTCAATTCATCGCGCCCCAGGTGATAGATCGCCAAATCCCGGCGAAGATGATCCTTCAACTCCTGAAAACTCGACCCCTCTTCACGTAAGTGCCGACGCAGAGTTTGCGGGCTCATATGCAATTGCTGAGCGACGGCATCTAAGTCCGGCCAGTTGCTGCAGTCGCGGCCGAGCAGGCGGCGGATCTGGCTGATCAGGCTGTCGCCGCCATCCGGGCGGGCCAGCAGGTCGGCGGGAGAGTGCTGGAGGAATTGCTTGAGCGTGCGTTCGTCTTGCAGCAGCGGCATGCTCAGGTAGCGGGCATGGAACAGCAGGCTGGTGCGCCCGGCACCAAAGCGCCGGGTGCTGGGGAACAGCAGTTCGTACTCGCTGGCATGTGCCGGTTGGCTGTAGGTAAAGGTGGCTTCTTCCAGGCGGATGCGTTGGCCAATCAGCCAGCTGCCAAGGCGATGCCAGATCACCAACAGGCTTTCCACCAGGAAATGATCCGGGTCCCACAGGGTCGAGTCATCCACACTCAGCCGCGCCCAGTCGCCTTCGCGCTGGATGCTGATGGCCGGGGCTGCGGGGAACAGGCTGTAGAACAGCGCGCCGCGGCCCAGGGCTTTTTCCAGCGAATGGCAGTGGATGATCGCGTAACACATCATGGCGAAGGTGCCGCGCTTACTGCGCATGCGGCCAAAGCCCAGGTATTCGTCGTCAAGGCTTTCCCACAGCAGCTGCACCAGGCGGGCGAACTGCTCTGGGGCGACTCGCGCGCGCGGTTCATCGAGCAGGGCGGGTTGAATCCCCAGTTGGCGCAGCAGCGGTGTGCAGTCGTGGCCCTGGCGTTCGGCGCCGCGTAAGGCAGCACGGACAAAATGGCTGGCGATGGTGCGTTCGCGCATGGGGGTCGCTCATTAAAGAAGGCGGGCCGATGGTAGACATGCGACAGCCTGTGTAACAAGCAGGCCCTTCGGTTTGATCGCGACAGGTGCGCTACCCACCCGTTGGGGGATATCCGCCAACGGCGATGGATGGGGCGTGCGGAAATCCGCCAGATCATGCCTAAGATTTCCGGGCTTATTTTTTATATATATGATTTATAAGGATTTTTATTGTTTTAAAGAAATGGCACAAGGCTTGCGATAGGCGATGTAAGGCTGCGCTGGACGCACCTACAACAAGTCCCCTCAGCCAAGGGGGGTTAGTGCTTATTAGGGTGCTGCGGGTGTCGATGGATGATGCGCCGCAACACCGCTGAGGAACTCTGCCATGACCGCTACGACGCTCGACGTTGCCCGTCAACCGTTCTACAAAATGCTCTATGTTCAGGTGCTGGTTGCCATCACCATCGGTATTTTGCTCGGCCACTTCTACCCGGAAACCGGTGTTGCCCTCAAGCCCCTGGGTGACGGCTTCGTCAAGCTGATCAAGATGGTCATCGCGCCCATCATCTTCTGCACCGTGGTCAGCGGCATCGCCGGCATGCAGGACATGAAAACAGTCGGTAAGACCGGCGGTTATGCGCTGTTGTATTTCGAAATCGTCTCCACCATTGCCCTGCTGATCGGATTGATTGTGGTCAATCTGGCGGAGCCGGGCGTGGGTATGCACATCGATGCCAGCACCCTGGATGCCAGCAAGATTGCCGCCTATGCCCAGGCAGGCGCGCAGCAGAGCACAATCGGCTTTCTGCTTAATGTGATCCCGGCCACCGTGGTCGGTGCCTTTGCCAATGGCGATATCCTTCAGGTGTTGTTCTTCTCGGTGATCTTCGCCTTCGCCCTGCAGCGCATGGGTGACTACGGCCGCCCGGTGCTGGAGTTTATCGAGCGTATCGCCCAAGTGATGTTCGGCATCATCAATATGATCATGAAGCTTGCGCCCATCGGTGCCTTCGGCGCCATGGCCTTCACTATCGGCCAGTACGGCGTCGGGTCGCTGGTGCAGCTGGGCCAGCTGATGATCTGCTTCTATATCACCTGCGTGTTTTTCATTCTGGTGGTGCTCGGTGGTATCGCCCGCGCCCATGGCTTCAGCATCCTCAAGTTCATCAAGTACATCCGCGAAGAGCTGATGATCGTGCTCGGCACCTCGTCGTCCGAGTCGGCGCTGCCGCGCATGCTCGACAAAATGGAAAAGCTTGGCGCGAAGAAGTCTGTGGTCGGCCTGGTAATCCCGACCGGTTACTCGTTCAACCTCGACGGCACCTCGATCTACCTGACCATGGCGGCGGTGTTTATCGCCCAGGCCACCGATACGCCGATGGACATCGGCCATCAGATCACCCTGTTGCTGGTGTTGCTGGTGGCGTCCAAGGGGGCGGCGGGGGTTACCGGTAGCGGCTTTATCGTGCTGGCGGCCACGCTGTCGGCAGTGGGTCATCTGCCGGTTGCCGGCTTGGCGCTGATTCTCGGGATCGACCGTTTCATGTCCGAAGCTCGCGCGCTGACCAACCTGATTGGTAACGGCGTGGCGACTATCGTGGTCGCCAAGTGGTGCAAGGAGCTGGACGAAGACACCCTACAGCGCGAGCTGGCCAGCGGTGGCAAGGAAAATCCTGTGCCAGTAACGGCCAAGCCCGAACTGAGCTGATAGTTTTATGGTGCAATTCAGCCCGCCTTTTGGCGGGCTTTTTTATGCCCTGTAAACCGTGGCGCTCTTTCAGCGAGATGACCGAATGGGTCAATCCAGGCTGAGCGCATGGGTCATTGAGGCGCGCCAGGGGGAGGCCTAACCTGCAGCACGACTTCAATTCCCCAGGGAGCACATTCGCATGCAGCGCCTTATTTTCGATACCGAACACACGATGTTTCGCGACGCTTTTGCCGCCTTTCTGAAAAAGGAAGTGGTGCCCTATCAGGATGAGTGGGAAGCGGCGGGAGTGGTCAGCCGCGAAGTGTGGAAGAAGGCGGGTGACATGGGCTTTCTGCTGCCCTGGGCAGATGAGGAATACGGCGGCTCGGGCCTCAAGGACTTCCGCTATGAGCAGATCATGTGTGAAGAACTGGCCAAGATTAACGAGCCAGGTTTCATGATTCCGCTGCATTCGGCACTTTGCGGCCCCTACATCGCCGAGTACGGCAATGCCGAGCAGAAGGCGCGCTTTATGCCGGGCATCATCCGCGGCGAGCTGATTCTCGCGGTGGCAATGACCGAACCGAGCGCTGGTTCCGACCTGGCCGGCATGCGTACCAGCGCGGTGGATCAGGGGGATCACTACCTGCTCAACGGGTCCAAGGTGTTTATCTCCAACGGTTTGTTGGCCGATGTGGTGATCGTCGCGGCCAAGACCGATCCAAATAATAAGCACGCCATGGGCCTGTTCCTGGTCGAGCGCGGGATGGAAGGTTTCGAGCGCGGCAAAAACCTGGAAAAACTTGGCATGAAGAGCCAGGACACTGCTGAGCTGTTCTTCAATAACGTCAAGGTACCCAAGGCCAACCTGCTGGGTGACGCCAAGGGCGGCTTCTTCTATTTGATGAACATGCTGGCCCAGGAGCGTCTGACCAACGCCTGCGGCGCTGTCGCTGGTGCCGAAGCCGCGCTGCAGACCACTATCGATTATGTGAAGGAGCGTCAGGCCTTCGGCCGACCGGTGTCACACTTCCAGAACACCCGCTTCAAACTGGCGGAAATGCGCACACAAATCGATGTGGCGCAGGTGTTCGTCGATCGCTGTGTAATGGACCATAACCAGAAGAAACTCACCCCGGAAGTGGCTGCCGAAGCCAAGCTGTTTACCACTGAACTGCTGTGCAAGGTGGTCGATGAAGGCGTGCAGCTGCATGGTGGTTGGGGTTACATGTGGGAATACCCGATCTGCAAGATGTACGCAAACGCGCGCATTCAGCGCATCTTCGCCGGCACCTCGGAAATTATGAAAGAGATCATCAGCCGCGGAATGAAACTGTAAGGCGCTGGCCCTGCCAGGCGATCTTGACCCTGCGTGGTGGTTGTCTGTTACAACAGGCAATCCGAGCATCAGGGGTGATGCTTGGAAAACAATAAAAACGAGGGAATGCGATGAACGAGCAACTGCCCCTGGAGCGTTTCGCGCTCTGGGTCGAGAAACGCCCGGATGCGGTCTGGCTCAGCCAGCCGGCCAACGGCCAATGGCATGACTTTACCTGGGCGCAGGTCGATGACCAGGCGCGGCGCATGGCCAGCGCTCTGCACGCTCTGGGTTGCGTGCCGGGGGATCGCGTAGCACTGCTGGCGAAGAACTGCGCCGAGTGGTTTATCGCCGACCTGGCGATCATGCTCGCCGGGCTGATCAGCGTGCCGTTGTACCCGCTGCAATCGGCCGAGAGCATCGACTACGTGCTGCGTCATTCGCAGTGCAAGGTGATCTTCCTCGGCAAGCTGGATGAGCCGGCCAAGCTCGCGCCGGGTATCCCGGCCGAGGTAATGCGCATCGCCATGCCATACCCGACTATCGATGCCAACCATGGCTGGCATGCCTTGCTGGCGGCGCATCAGCCCTTGCATGATGGCCACGCACAGTCGCCGGATGAGTTACTGAGCATCCTTTATACCTCCGGCACGACTGGCCAACCCAAGGGCGTAATGCTCTCGGCCAAGGCCTTTGCGGTTGCCGGCGGGCGTTCGGTGAAGGAGCTGCAGATCACCGAACAGGATCAGTTCTTCTCCTATCTGCCACTGTCGCATGCCGCCGAGCGCTTTCTGGTGGAGATGAACAGCCTGTTCAGTGGCGCTCGGGTGGCCTTTGTCGAATCCCTGGAAACCTTTGCCAGCGACCTCAAGCGTGTACGGCCAACGGTGTTCTTCTCCGTGCCCCGTCTTTGGACGCGCTTTCAGCAGGGTGTGCTGGAAAAGCTGCCGCAGGCCAAGCTGGCGCGATTGCTACGCATCCCGCTGCTCGGCGGTCTTGTGGCGCGCAAGATTCGCAAGGGGCTTGGGCTGGACCGCGCACGCATTCTGGTCAGTGGTGCGGCGGCGATACCACGAGCGTTGCTCGACTGGTACCAAAGCATCGGCATGACTCTCTGCGAGGGCTACGGCATGACCGAGCACCTGGCCTATGGTTGCTTCAATCGTCCCGGGCAAGTGCGTTTTGGCACGGTGGGCCGACCGATGCCGGGTAATGAGCTGCGTATCGCCGAGAATGGCGAAATTCTCCTGCGTTGCCCGAGCCTGATGCTGGGCTATTACCTGGACCCGGAGAAAACCGCAGAAACCATCACCGACGGCTGGCTGCACACCGGCGATAAGGGCGAGGTCGACGCGACCGGTTACCTGAAAATCACCGGGAGGGTGAAGGATATCTTCAAGACCAGCAAGGGCAAGTACATCGCCCCGGCGCCGATTGAGGGCGAGATTGCCAAAAATCTGTGGGTTGAGCAGGTGTGCCTGATGGGCAGTAATCTCGACCAGCCGCTGGCGTTGATTGAACTCTCGCCCGCCGCGCGTGAGCAACCGCGTGAGCAGATCACGGCGGATTTGCAGCAGACCTTGCAACAGCTCAATGCGCAGTTGCAGGCGCATGAACGGGTCAGTCACTTTGTACTGGTGCGCGAAGCCTGGACCGTAGACAACGGTTGCATGACCCCGACCATGAAGATTCGCCGTAACGTACTGGAAGCGCGCTTCGCCGATCAGCTGGCGGCACTGGATGCCAGGCAGCCACTGCATTGGCAGTGAGCGCTGGGTAGCCCGGATGCAATCCGGGAATTTGTTGATATTCCCCGGATTGCATCCGGGCTACGGGATTGAGTTCCCTGAGGAGCTGTTATGCAAGGCCCGCTGTCGTCATTGAAAGTGCTGGATTTTTCCACCCTGTTGCCAGGGCCGTTTGCCTCTTTATTGCTGGCTGACATGGGGGCTGAAGTACTGCGTGTCGAATCGCCGAGCCGTATGGATCTGGTGCGTGTGCTGCCGCCGCATGACGGCGGCGTATCGGCCAGTCATGCTTACCTTAACCGCAACAAGCGCTGCATCGCCCTCGACCTGAAAAAGCCTGAAGCGGTGGAGATGGTCAAACAGCTGGTAGCCGAATACGACATCGTTCTGGAGCAGTTCCGCCCCGGGGTGATGGATAAGCTCGGCGTAGGCTATGAGGCATTGAAAGCGATTAACCCGAAACTGATTTATGTGTCGATCACCGGTTACGGCCAGAGCGGCCCGTACAAGGACCGCGCCGGCCACGATATCAACTACCTGGCCCTGGCCGGTATCGCCAGCTACACCGGGCGCCGTGAAGCCGGGCCGCTGCCGCTGGGGATTCAGGCGGCGGATATTGCAGGTGGTTCACTGCACGGGGTGATCGGCCTGCTCGCGGCGGTGATTCAACGCCAGGCCACGGGGCTGGGCCAGCAGGTGGATATCAGCATGACCGACTGCGCCTTCAGTCTGCACGGTATGGCCGGCGCAGGGTATCTGGCAGCTGGGGTGGAGCCGGCGATGGAAACCCAGGCGCTGAACGGCGGTAGTTTCTACGATTACTACCGCACCCGCGATGCTCGCTGGTTCTCGGTTGGCAGTCTGGAGCCTCAATTCATGCAGCAGTTCTGCGCCGCAATTGGCCGCCCTGAACTGGCCGCGCGCGGGCTGTCGCAGAAGCCGGAAGATCAGCAGGCGCTCAAGCACGAGATCGAAATCGAGTTCGAGAAACGCGACTTTGCCGAGTGGAGTCAGGTGTTCGCCGGGCTTGACGCTTGCGTGGAGCCGATGCTCAATCTCAGCGAGGCGGTCGAGCACCCGCAGATCAAGGCCCGCGGTCTGGTCACCGAGGTGCCGCGTGCGGGCAATAAGCCGCAGGCGCAGATTGCCTGCCCGATCAAGTTTTCCAGCGGCTTGTCTGAACCTCGACATATCGGCGCCACTTTGGGTGCGCACACCAGCGAAGTGCTGGGAGAGCTGGGCTACACCGTTGAGCAGATTGACCAGCTCAGGGCGGCCAAGGTCGTCGTTTGAGTTTGCGCACACGTTTCAAGTCGACTGGTGTGTGGTTTGCTCGTGCCGATTGAAAGGTTGCTCGTAAAACGCTGATTTTTCCGGCATAAGCCTGGGGCATTTTGCCTACGGGTGTATTGGGGTCGGAAATATGTATCACGGCGAACGTTTCAATGCCTGGACTCATCTGCTCGGCGCGGTGCTGGCCTGCGCCGGGGCGGTGTGGCTATTAGTGCTGGCGAGCCTGGATGGCGAGTTGCGCAAGATCATCAGCGTGGCAATCTATGGTCTGACGCTGGTGCTGCTCTACAGCATATCCACGCTCTACCACAGTGTGCAGGGCCGGGCGAAAGTGCTGATGCGCAAGCTCGATCACCTGTCGATCTATCTGTTGATTGCCGGCAGCTATACGCCGTTCTGCCTGGTGACCCTCGAAGGTGCCTGGGGCTGGACGCTGTTTGGCATTGTCTGGGTGCTAGCAGTCATTGGCATGCTGCAGGAGATCAAGCCGCGTTCTGAGGCGCGGGTGCTGTCGATTGTGATCTACGCGGTGATGGGCTGGATTGTGCTGATCGCGGTCAAGCCGCTGATTGCTGCGTTGGGTATGGAGGGGTTTATCTGGCTGGCCGGCGGCGGGGTGCTGTACACGGTAGGGATCGTCTTTTTCGCCTATGACAGCCGCTTTCGTCACTGGCATGGCATCTGGCATCTGTTCGTCATGGGCGGCAGTCTGATGCACTTTGTCGCGGTGCAGCGTTACGTTCTTTGATTGCCCAGTGGGTTATTCGACGCGCTGTTCGCCGGTATAGCTCAAGGTCACCTTGCAACGTCTGCAGTAGTAGCGCCGGCCCTTGCTGACCAGGGCATGGCGCTGGGCGGAAAACGGGAACTCCCCCTGCGGGCAACGGCAACGGTAGATATAGCGGCTGACCGTGCGCCGCTGTACCGCATAACTGTGGCAGCGGTTGGGCGGCAGTTCATACACGCCGCGCATGATCAGTTGCCATTCCTCGCCGTGGGGTTGAATCTTCAGTCCGAACAGCTGATGGGCGATCAGGTGTGCCACTTCATGGGGAACGGTCTGCCTGAGAAAATCTTCGCGGTTCTCCCGGTACAGCTGCGGGTTGAAGCGCAGCTTGTTTTCCGTCAGGTGCGCAACGCCGGCCTTTTGTCCACGCAGCTTGAAGCTGATCTCGGCGCGGGCAAAGGGGCGCTTGAAAAAGGCTTCAGCCTGTTGGTAGCAGTGTTCTACGCGGTTTAGGAGGTGTTCGGGCATAAGTGCGGCTATCGCGGCTGGGGCAGCGATTATGCCCAAGCCGCGCAGCGATCACAGCCCTGAAACGACGAAACCACCCGCGGGTGGTTTCGTCTTGTGTCATTAGCTGTTGTATTAGCTGGTGTAGACCGGTCCTACTCCAAAGCCCCAGAGAATTACCGAGGCGGCAATCATCGCCACCAGCACCACCAGGCCTACAGCCAGCACCGAGCTGGAGAACATAAAGCCTTCATCCTCGGGGATGCCCATAAAGGTCGGTATGCCGACATACAGCAGGTACACCGTGTAACAGATGGCCGCCGTGCCCACTACCATGGCCAACCAGAGGTGCGGGTAAAGCGCTGCCAATCCACCGATAAACAAGGGGGTGGCGGTGTAGGCCGCGAAGACCACGCATTGTGTGAGGTTAGGGCTGGCATCGTAGGTACGTGCCATCCAGTGGATAAACCCCCCCATCACGGCTACGCCAGCCAGCATCGCCAGGTAAGTCATGATGGTCATTTGCAGCGCGCTCGCTTCGGTCAGCATCACCGGTGCTCGATCACCAATGGCCCAGCCAACCTGGGTGGTGCCGATATAGGCAGAGACGGTGGGTATGGCCGCGAGAACCAGGATGTGCGTGAGGTACATGTGGCTGATGGTTTCTTCTTCGCCACGAATTTCCTGCCATTCCTGATCGGGATGGGTAAACAGCCCCAAAACATGATGGATCATGTCAGACCTCCTGTTGTTATAGCGGCCGTCCCCCAGTAGAACGCCTGAGCCGCATGTGCAGCGGTGTCAGGTGCTGTACCAAACCTGTGCGACCGTATGTCGCAGTATAGGCAGCCAAAAGCATTGGCAAAGGGGTTGGGTTAGAGCAAATCGTGCTCTCAAGTGCGGCCGTAATAGCGTTCTAGGATTTCCATGGCCTTGTTGATCGACTGCAGGCGCGCTGTGCTGCCGCCGCGATCCGGGTGATGCTGACTCACCAGTTGCCGGTAGCGGTGTTTGATTGTGGCGAGATTGAGCGTCTGCTCGCGGCCTTCGAGCTCGAACAGCTCCAGTGCCGCCTGTTTCTCTTCGCTGCCGTGCATGCGCGTCCAGAAGCTCAGCAGCAGGTTGGCCACATCCTGTTCATCGGTGTCGTTGAGCTGGCTAAGATTGAGGTAATAGTCGCGCAGCGGGTCGTGTTCGCTCAGTTCGCAGCTGCCGGGCTGATAGGGCAGCAGCTGGATCTTCAGCGCACTGATCTGCAGGTAGCCGCTCTGGCTGGCCAAGAGCTGGTCGCGCAGGCGATAGAGGGCGTTGAACAGGAGAAAATGAGTGCGAAACAGCACCAATTTGTCCGTCAGGGGCTGGTTAGGGATATGCGTGCACTGGCGGGCTTTCAGCAGTTGGATCAACTGGTACTCGCCCAGTCCGCCAGGGGCCGTGCGCAGCAGCTCATGCAGTTGTTCGGGCAGCTCGAAGCTGGTGTCGAAATCGTCGTTCATCGGCCGAGCCTAGCATTTCCGTCACGGTGGGGTAGGGCGCGTCACGCTTTCTGCGTAAAATGCCGCATCCTCAACGACTTCCGGATTCCAGCGCACCATGGGTACCCTCTCGGTCAACCAGAACAAACTGCAAAAACGCCTGCGTCGTCAGGCTGGCGAAGCCATTGCCGACTTCAACATGATCGAGGATGGCGACAAGGTCATGGTCTGCCTGTCCGGCGGCAAGGACAGCTACACCATGCTCGATGTGCTGCTGCACCTGCAAAAAGTCGCGCCAATCAAGTTCGAGATTGTTGCGGTGAACATGGACCAGAAGCAGCCGGGTTTTCCTGAGCACGTGCTGCCGGCCTATCTGGAGTCCATCAGCGTGCCGTACCACATCGTCGAGAAGGACACCTACTCGGTGGTCAAGGAGAAAATTCCGGAAGGCAAAACCACCTGTTCGCTGTGTTCACGCCTGCGTCGCGGCACCCTGTACACCTTTGCCGATGAGATCGGCGCGACCAAGATGGCCTTGGGGCATCACCGAGACGACATCCTGGAAACCTTCTTCCTCAATATGTTTTATGGCGGTACGTTGAAGGCCATGCCGCCCAAGTTGCGCGCCGATGACGGCCGCAACGTGGTGATTCGGCCGCTGGCCTACTGCAGCGAGAGCGACATCGAGGCTTACAGCCAGCTCAAGGAATTCCCGATCATTCCGTGCAACCTGTGTGGTTCCCAGGAAAACCTGCAGCGCCAGGTGGTCAAGGAAATGCTGCAGGACTGGGAGCGCAAGTCGCCGGGGCGCACCGAGATCATGTTCCGCGCCCTGCAGAACGTGGTGCCCTCGCAGCTGGCTGACCGCAACCTGTTCGACTTTAAGAGCCTGAAGATCGACGACAGTGCCACGCCGCGCTTCCTCGATGTGATGAACCTCTGATCCAGCGGTTTCCCGGCTCAAGGATTGCTTGATGCGCGATTACAAATGGCTTAACGAATACTGCCTGAACCGCTTTGGCTCGGCCGCTGCGCTGGAGTCGATCCTGCCGCAGCCGCGCAGCGTCGAGGAGTTGCGTGCGATCACTGATGATCGCTACCTGTCGGTGCTCAGCCTGCGGATCTTCCGCGCTGGCCTCAAGCACAGTCTGGTGGACGCCAAATGGCCGGCCTTCGAGCAGGTGTTCTTCGGGTTCGACCCGGAGAAAGTCGTGCTGATGGGCGCTGAGCGCCTGGAAAACCTGATGCAGGACGCGCGCATCATTCGCCACCTGGGCAAGCTCAAGAGTGTGCCGCGCAACGCCCAGTTTATTCTTGATGTGCAAAAAGATAAGGGCAGTTTTGGTGCGCTGATCGCCGACTGGCCGGTGAGCGATGTGGTCGGGTTGTGGAAGTACCTGGCCAAGCACGGTTGTCAGTTGGGCGGGCTGTCAGCACCGCGTTTTTTGCGCATGGTCGGCAAGGACACCTTCGTCCCGACCGATGATGTGGTCGCAGCGCTGAAGGCGCAGCAGATCATCGACAAGGCACCGACCAGCTTGAAAGAGCTGGCTGCAGTGCAGGCTGCGTTCAACCAGTGGCAGGCTCAAAGCGGGCGGCCGTTGTGTCAGCTGTCGGTAATGCTGGCACATACGGTCAATCACTGAACAGATAGGTGTAGGGTGGATGAGGCGTTTCCATCCGCCATGGCGCTGTTGCAGGGGACGAAAAGAGCGCTGTCTATGCATGAGGGATCGAGATGGACGAGGTTATTGCCCGCGTTGCCCAGGCAGTCGTAGCGGCTGATCGCATCTTGCTGATTACCGGTGCCGGGCTGTCTGCCGATTCCGGTTTGCCCACCTATCGCGGCCTCGGCGGTCTGTATAACGGCCACACAGCGGAAGGTTTGCCGATTGAGGCGGCACTCTCCGGTTCGATGCTGCAGCGTGATCCTGCGTTGTGCTGGAAATACCTGGCGGAGCTGGGCAGGGCCTGCCTGGGCGCGCAAGCCAATGCAGGGCATCACGCGATTGCCGAGCTGCAGCGCAGAAAACCGCAGTGCTGGTTGTTGACCCAAAATATCGACGGCTACCACCGCGCTGCAGGTAGCCCGATGGAGCGGGTTATCGAGATTCATGGTGAGCTGGCGCCGCTGTATTGCCAGTCCTGCGGCGCTGTCGACGCCGAACTGGCGGAGCACCTTGAACGGCCGCTGCCACCCAAATGCCGGCAATGCGCCGGGGTGCTGCGTCCGCCGGTGGTGTTGTTCGAAGAAATGCTGCCTGAGCAGGCCATCACCACACTCTATGCCGAAGTGCGCAAAGGCTTTGAAGTGGTGATCAGTATCGGCACCAGCGCGAGCTTTCCGTATATCGTCGAGCCGCTGCTGCGCACCCGCCAGGCGGGCGGCTTCACCGTGGAGATCAACCCGCAGCGCACCGACTTGAGCGAGCGGGTGGACGTGCATCTACAAGGGCGGGCGTTAGATGTTTTGCCGGCACTTCTGAGTCACATTTAGATCCATAGAATTTGCAAATGTATGCCATAGAGGGCATAGTCGTTTACTTGTGAAATTCATCGACACGGTCGTGCCCATGCTCAAACGCCTCGCACCCCTCGTGCCTCTCGCACTTTCCATGGTTCTGGCCGCTTGTGCCAACCACGCACCTCAATCCGTATTGAGTAGTGAGCCCGAAGTCTTCTCTTCAACAGATCTGGCCGGCTTTGATGAACAAGCCAAAGAAGCCGCTCTCGGCGATTTCACCGAAGAAAAATCCTACAAACTGCCACAGCTGGCTGACAGCATCCTGTCCCATGGTCTGTCACTAGTAGGGACGCGTTATCGCTTTGGTGGTGTCTCGGTCAGTTCCGGTTTCGACTGCAGCGGTTTTATTGGTTATTTGTTCAAAGAAGAAGCGGGCATGCAGTTGCCGCGCTCTTCGCGGGACATGATCAATATTGATGCTCCGCTGGTATCACGTGACGAGTTGAAACCGGGCGATCTGCTGTTCTTCAGTACCAGTGGGCGAAATCGCGTCAGTCATGCCGGCATCTACATGGGTGACAACCAGTTCATCCACTCCAGCAGCAGCCGCAGCGGCGGTGTGCGGGTCGACAGCCTGGAAGACCGTTATTGGAAGCGCACTTTCATCGAGGCCAAGCGTGCATTGGCCATGGCACCCGGCGATAACCTGGTGCGTCACCCCTGAGCCTGTGGACGACTGTCCAATGTGCAGTCGCTTCTCAGGTTTGCTCATCTGATGCATCTCGATAGTTTTCAATAACCTGCCAAGTAAAGCTAAAGCTTGCACTACGATGTGCAAGCCGGCAGAGTAGGGCGCATCCCGGCTCAGGATCGCCTTATCCATGACCGCTATTGCCCGTTTCAGCCTGCTGGTCGTCGTCGCGCTGCTCAGCGCCTGCTCCAGTCGTGCACCTGCTCCAATCCCGCCACCCGTTATGCAAACACCCAACAGCAACTTTAACGGCAATGCTGATGACGTGTTGTTTCGCGCCCTGGGCTTGGTCGGTACGCCATATCGCTACGGCGGCAACACTCCGGATGGTGGCTTCGACTGCAGTGGTCTGATTGGTTATGTCTACCGCGATGCCGCGGGCATCAGCTTGCCGCGCTCGACCCGTGATCTGATCAGCATGCGCGTCCCGGCTGTCGGCCGCGACCGCCTGCAAAGCGGTGATCTGGTGTTCTTTGCCACCAATGGCGGCAGCCAGGTCAGCCATGCTGGCATCTACGTCGGCGATGGCCGTTTTGTTCATGCACCTTCCAGCGGCGGCACTGTGCGCCTGGATAGCCTGAGCAATTCGTATTGGCAGCGCACTTATCTAAATGCCAAGCGCGTGTTCTCCCCGGAACTGGCGCGCAACCCCTAACAGCCTTGGTTTGCAGAGGGAGTAGGCATGACTAATCAAACACTCAATCTCGATACCGGCCTGTACCAATACCTGCTGGATGTCTCGCTGCGTGAAACACCGCTGCTCAAGCGCCTGCGTGAGGAAACCGCACAGTTCAGTACTGCTCGCTGGCAGATTGCCCCCGAGCAGGGACAGTTCATGGCCTTGCTGGTACAGCTGACTGGGGCGCGGCGGATTGTTGAGGTCGGCACCTTTACCGGCTATAGCGCCATCTGCATGGCCCAGGCCATGCCCGAGGATGGCTGGTTGATCTGCTGTGATATCCCCGGCGAGTACAACGCCACGGCCGAGCGTTACTGGCTTGAGGCCGGGCTAAGCTCGCGTATCAAGCTGCGCCTGGCTCCGGCCTTACAAACCCTCGCAGCACTGGAGGCTGAAGGTCTGGCTGGCAGTATTGACCTGCTGTTTATCGACGCCGACAAGGTCAATTACCCAACCTATCTGGAACATGCCCTGCGTCTGGTGCGCCAGGGCGGGCTGATCCTGTTCGATAACACCCTGTGGAGCGGGCGTGTGCTTGAGGAAAACCCCGAAAGCGCCGACACCCGAGCCATTCAGGCGCTCAACCTGGCGCTGCGCGATGATCCGCGCCTCGACCTCTCCCTGTTGCCGTTGGGCGACGGCCTGAGTCTTTGCCGTAAACGCTGAACCCGTATGCCTGAACCGATTCGTCTGCCCGAACAACCTGATGCCTGCGAGCTCTGCACCCGCGCTGCCACGTTGACGCGTCACCATCTGATCCCCAAGGCGCTGCACAACAAGGTTTATGTGCAGAAACGCTTCGGTAAAAGTGAGCGCATCAGCGCCACGCTTTGGGTCTGCCGCGCCTGCCACAACCAGATTCACCGGCTGTTCAGCGAAAAGGAGCTGGCGTTGACTTACAACAACCGCGACAGCTTGCTCAGCGATGAGCGTTTGCGAACCTTTGTCGAATGGCTGGCGAACAAGCCTGCGGGCTTTATGCCGAGGCACTGAGCTGCGCTGTTTGTGTACACGTGACGCAATGGGCGGCGCATTCGTTTGACGCTTAATCATGAACTCTCTAACCTTCGCGCCTTGTAGCAGGTGCCCCCAACGCATTGCGTGTGCGGGGTGAAACAGGGAAGTCGGTGCGCTGTGCGTGTGAACGCCCGCTATTCCGACGCTGCCCCCGCAACGGTAAGTGAGTCAAACGCCGCAAGAGCCACTGTGCGTGATGCATGGGAAGGTGCGGTCGTGAGCCATTCGGCTCGCTCACAAGCCCGGAGACCGGCCTGCTGCAGTCCACGGCATCGCGGAGGGCGATGGCTGGCGTGTGGTGTGCGCTGTGCGCAGGCCCGCGCTTTCCCTATCCCCGCATGCTTTTTCCAGCCAGATCGCCCTGTGGCGGTGGAGCAGTGCGATGACTGAATCGATTGAACGGGACGCCCGGCACAAGGCGCGCATGGCCCGCAAAAAAGCCCTTATCGATGAAAAGATTGCCCAGGCCCAGGATGAGTACGGCCTGCTGCTGGTGCACAGCGGCAATGGCAAGGGCAAGAGCAGCAGCGCCTTCGGCATGGTTGCTCGCGCCCTGGGCCACGGCCTCAAGGTGGGCGTGGTGCAGTTTATCAAGGGTGCAGCCAGCACTGGCGAAGAAGCCTTCTTTCGCCGTTTTCCCGATGAAGTCAGCTACCACGTGATGGGCGAAGGCTTTACCTGGGAGACCCAGGATCGCCAGCGTGATATCGACAAGGCGCGCGAAGCCTGGACGGTGGCGGCGCAGCTGCTGAATGATCCGGCCATTGGCCTGGTGGTGCTCGACGAGCTGAATATCGCCCTGAAATACGGATATCTGGAACTCGACGCGGTGCTCGCCGACATTGAAGCGCGGCCGCTGCTGCAGCATGTGGTGGTAACCGGTCGCGGCGCGTTGCCGGGGATGATCGAGGCTGCGGATACCGTGACCGAGATGAGCCTGGTCAAGCATGCGTTCAAGGCCGGGGTTAAGGCGCAAAAGGGAGTCGAATTTTGATCCGCGCCCGCTCTTGCCCCGCGTTATTGATCGCTGCACCGGCCTCCGGCCAGGGTAAGACCACAGTGACCGCTGCCTTGGCGCGTTTGCATGCACGCCAGGGCAAGCGCGTGCGGGTGTTCAAATGCGGCCCGGACTTTCTCGACCCGATGATTCTTGCCCGCGCCAGCGGTGCGCCGGTGTATCAGCTCGACCTGTGGATGGTTGGCGAGGCCGAGAGCCGTCGTCTGCTCTGGGAGGCGGCGGGTGAGGCCGACCTGATTCTGATTGAAGGGGTGATGGGCCTGTTCGATGGCACGCCTTCGGCGGCCGACCTGGCCCGGCACTTTGGTGTGCCGGTGCTGGCGGTGATCGACGGTTCGGCCATGGCGCAGACCTTCGGCGCCATGGCCCATGGCCTGGCGACCTTCCAAGCGGATCTGCCGTTTTCTGGCGTGCTCGGTAACCGGGTTGGCAGTGTGCGGCATGGCGATATCCTGCGTGATGCGCTGCCGGCCTCGATCCGCTGGTACGGCGCATTACCACGCAGCGCCGAGGTCGGTTTACCGAGCCGCCATCTCGGCCTGGTTCAGGCGGGCGAACTGCTCGACCTGGATGCCCGTCTGGACGCCGCCGCCGATGCTTTGGCTGCCAGTGCCGATACCAGTCTGCCGCCGCCAGTCAGCTTCGCCGCGCCTGAGTCTTGCGGTATTGAACCCTTGCTCAAAGGGGTGCGCATTGGCGTAGCGCGCGACAGTGCCTTTGCCTTTCTCTACCAGGCCAACCTCGATTTGCTGAGCGAACTGGGCGCTGAATTGAAGTTTTTTTCGCCGCTCACAGATGAGCAGTTACCGGATATCGACAGCCTGTACCTGCCTGGTGGCTACCCGGAGCTGCACCTGGCCGCACTTGAAGCCAACCAGCCCATGGCCGAGGCAATCCGCGCTCACCACGAGGCAGGCAAACCGATACACGCCGAGTGCGGCGGCATGCTCTATCTACTCGACAAACTGACCGACAAGCAGGGCGCCAGCGGGCAGATGCTCGGTTTGTTAAACGGCGAGGCGACCCTGCAACCACGCATGACCGCCATGGCTCTGCAGCAGGCGGAGCTACCAGAAGGGCTGCTGCGCGGCCACAGTTTTCACTACTCGGCGCTCAGCAGCGAACTACAACCACTGACCCGTGGTGAGTGCCCGAACTACAAGCGCACCCGTGAAGCGGTCTATCGCCAGGGGCGGATGACTGCCTCCTATATTCACTTCTATCTGCCGTCCGACCCGGTTGCCGCTGCTGCGCTGTTTTGTCCTGGTGCGCCGGCATGAGCGAGCAGGCCTTCAGCCCTGAGGAGCGCGCGGCGGTGTACCGCGTCATCGCTGAGCGCCGCGATATGCGCCATTTCAGCGGTGGCGAGGTGGCTCCCGAGTTGCTCGCGCGCTTGCTCGAAGCCGCGCATCAGGCGCCCAGCGTGGGCTTGATGCAGCCCTGGCGATTTATTCGCATCACCCGTCCGGCCTTGCGCGAAGCGATCCACGGCCTGGTAGAGGAGGAGCGCACGCGCACTGCCGAGGCGTTGCGCGAGCGCAGTGATGAATTTATGCGGCTGAAAGTCGAGGGTATTCGCGACTGTGCCGAGCTGTTGGTGGTGGCCCTGATGGAGGGCCGTGAGGCCCATGTGTTTGGCCGCCGCACCTTGCCGGAGATGGACCTGGCATCCCTGGCCTGCGCGATTCAGAACCTCTGGCTGGCGGCCCGTGCAGAGGGTTTGGGCATGGGCTGGGTGTCGCTGTTCGAGCCCCAGGCCCTGGCGGATCTGCTCGGCATGCCGACCGGCAGCAAGCCATTGGCGGTGCTGTGCCTGGGACCGGTGACGGAATTTTATGAGGCACCGATGCTGGTGCAGC
>NZ_QAIG01000006.1:53262-148092 GCF_003060885.1 Pseudomonas sp. HMWF032 | reverse complement strand
GCTGGGCCGAGCCTCGGCCGCTCAGCGAGTTGCTGTTCGAGAATCAGTGGAGCACGCCATGAGCCTGGTGCTGAGTACCTGCGCCGGGGTCGTTCTGGATGCGATTTTGGGCGAACCCAAGGGCTGGCACCCGCTGGTGGCCTTTGGTCGTATGGCCGAGCGCATCGAGCAGCGCTTCAATCCGGCGGGTGGCGGGTGGCGCAGCCATGGCGTCAGCGCCTGGTGCCTGGCGGTGTTGCCGCTGACCCTGCTGGCCTGGCTGTTGAGTGAGATCAGCGGGCTGGGGTGGGCGGTGGAAATCATTGCCTTGTACGCCGCCCTGGGCCTGAAAAGCCTGGGCGAGCATGCCATGCCAGTGGCGCAGGCGCTGCGTCTGGGGGATTTGCGCCTGGCCCGCGAGCGGGTTGGCTATATGGTCAGCCGTAATACTGCGCAGCTGGATGCCACGGGTGTGGCCCGCGCTGGCAGCGAATCGGTGCTGGAAAACGGCAGCGACGCGGTGTTCGCCGCGCTGTTCTGGTTTGTGCTGGCTGGCGCACCGGGGGTGGTGCTGTATCGCCTGAGCAATACCCTGGACGCCATGTGGGGCTATCGCAATGAACGCTTTGAACGCTTCGGCTGGGCCGCTGCAAAGATTGACGATGCACTCAATTACCTGCCTGCACGGCTGGTCGCATTGACCTATGCGTTGCTGGGTAAAACCCTGTTGGCGTTGCGTTGTTGGCGCACCCAGGCGCCGCTGTGGGACAGTCCCAATGCTGGCCCTGTGATGGCAGCGGGTGCAGGGGCACTGGGCGTCAGCCTGGGTGGTGCGGCGGAGTACCACGGCGAGCTGCATGTGCGGCCTGATTTGGGCGACGGTCCACCGCCCCGCGCACGGGATATCGAGCGGGCAGTCAATCTGGTTTACGGCGGCGTGCTGCTGTGGCTGGCACTGCTAGTGCTATGGGGGCTTGCTTATGCTTGAACATGGTGGTCGCCTGCGCGCGGCCTCGCTGCGTTATGGCATTGCCCTGGCGGAGTGGCTGGATTTGTCCACCGGCATTGCGCCCTACGGCTGGCCCTTGCCCGCTATTCCGGCAATTGCCTGGACGCGCTTGCCCGAGCAGCAGGACGGCCTGGAAATCGCTGCGCGCGATTACTACGGCGTCGCCAACCTGCTGCCGGTGGCGGGTTCGCAAGCCGCCATTCAGGCGCTGCCGCGTCTGCTGCGACACGTCACCGTGGGCATTGTTTCACCCGCTTATGCCGAGCATGCGGCGGCCTGGCAGCGTGAAGGGCATCGTCTGCTGGAAATCAGTGAAGGCGCGATTGAGCGCGCGCTGGAGCGCATCGATGTGTTGTTGCTGGTCAATCCGAACAACCCCACCGGGCGCTGCATTGAACCTGCGCGTTTGCTGGAGTGGCATCGGCGTTTGGCCGAGCGAGGCGGCTGGCTGGTGGTGGACGAGGCCTTTATCGATTGCACGCCGGCGTTCAGCCTGGCGGCGTTCAGTGAGTTGCCCGGGCTGATCGTGCTGCGCTCGTTTGGCAAGTTTTTCGGGTTGGCGGGTATTCGCCTGGGCTTTGTCCTGGCGCCGCCGCAGCTGCTGGCGCAACTGGCCGAGTTGCTAGGGCCTTGGGCAATCAGCGGGCCGAGCCGCGTGGTGGCCACGGCGTTGTTGCAGGACATGGCCGGCCAGCAGGCGCAACGTGAGCGGTTGCTCGCCGATGCTGAACGCCTGTCGGCGCTGTTGGTTGCGCATGGGCTCAGCCCCACAGGCGGTTGCGCGCTGTTTCAGTTCTGTTGCACACCGCAGGCCGCCTTGCTGCATGAGTTTCTCGCCCTGCAAGGCATTCTTACCCGCCTGTTTGAAAAGCCGCTGAGCCTGCGTTTTGGTTTGCCACCGGATGAAACCGGCTGGCAGCGTTTGCAGCAGGCACTGGCGGTCTTCGCTGGAGAGCTGGCATGAGCACACTGATGGTGCAGGGCACCACCTCCGATGCCGGCAAGAGCACCCTGGTCACCGCGCTGTGCCGTTGGCTCAAGCGTCAGGGCGTCAGTGTGGTGCCGTTCAAACCGCAAAACATGGCGCTCAACAGCGCCGTAACCGCCGATGGCGGCGAAATCGGCCGCGCCCAGGCGGTGCAGGCGCAGGCCGCCGGGCTTGCGCCCCACACCGACATGAACCCGGTGCTGCTCAAGCCCAACAGCGACATCGGTGCGCAGGTGATCATCCACGGTCGCACCCTGAGCAGCATGGATGCCGTGGCGTATCACGATTACAAAAAGGTGGCGATGCAGGCGGTGCTGCAGTCGCATCAGCGCCTGAGTGCCGCTTACCCGGTGGTGATGGTTGAAGGGGCGGGATCGCCCGCCGAGATCAACCTGCGCGCCGGCGATATCGCCAATATGGGCTTCGCCGAAGCGGTGGATTGCCCGGTGATTCTGATTGCCGATATCGACAAGGGCGGGGTGTTTGCCCATTTGATCGGCACCCTGGCGCTGCTCTCGGAGAGCGAACAGGCGCGAGTCAAAGGCTTTGTCATCAACCGTTTTCGCGGCGACATTGCGTTGTTGCAACCGGGGCTGGACTGGCTGGAGCAGCGCACGGGCAAACCGGTATTGGGCGTATTGCCGTACCTGATGGATTTTCATCTGGAAGCCGAAGACGCCATTGACACGCGTCAGAGCGCCAAGGCCGTCGAGGTGATCAAGGTGGTGGTGCCGGTGTTGCCGCGCATCAGTAACCACACCGACTTCGACCCGCTGCGCCTGCACCCGCAGGTTGAGCTGACCTTTATTGGCCCCGGTCAGCCGATCCCTGCGGCGGATCTGATCATCTTGCCCGGCTCCAAAAGTGTGCGCAGTGATCTGGCCTTTCTGCGTGAGCAGGGCTGGTCGGCAGCCCTTAACAAACACTTGCGCTACGGCGGCAAGTTGCTGGGTATCTGCGGCGGGCTGCAGATGCTCGGCACGCAGATTGACGACCCGCATGGTCTGGAAGGCGCGGCGGGTTCCAGCCCTGGGTTGGGGTTGCTGGATTTTTGCACGGTGCTGGAGCCGCAGAAGCAATTGCGCACTGTGCGCGGCCAACTGTGCCTGGAAAATGCCCCGGTCAGCGGTTATGAAATTCATGCCGGCGTCAGCACGGGCATCGGTTTGAATGCGGCCGTGCGACTCGACGATGGCCGCGCCGATGGTGGCCTGAGCGCGGACGGTCAGGTGCTGGGCACCTATCTGCACGGCCTGTTTGAAACACCCGAGGCCTGCAGTGCCTTGCTGCGTTGGGCCGGCTTGGGTGAGGTACAGGCGGTGGATTACCACGCCCTGCGCGAGCGTGATATCGAACGCTTGGCCGATCTCGTAGAGGCGCATCTCGATACGAGTCAATTACGTACGCTCTGTAATCTGTAGCCCGTTTTATGGCCGGTGATGCGTTTGTGTGGGAGGGGCTTTAGCCGCGACGAGTCAGCCCCGCACAGTCGCGGCTAAAGCGCCTCCCACGGTCTGTGATGCTTTATTCGAACAAAGGTGAACCATGCTTGAACTGATTCTTGGCGGTGCCCGTTCCGGCAAAAGCCGACTGGCTGAGCGTCTGGCCACTGAGTCGGCGCTGGCTGTGACCTATATCGCCACCAGTCAGGCGCTGGATGGTGAGATGAGCGCGCGTATTCGTCATCATCAGGATCGGCGGCCGGCGCATTGGGGGCTGGTGGAAGAGCCGCTTGCATTGGCCCGCGTGCTGCGCGAGCAAGCCAGCGCGGATAAATGCCTGCTGGTTGATTGCCTGACCCTGTGGCTGACCAATCTATTAATGCTGGATAACCTGGCACGCCTGAGCGCCGAGCGCGATGCGTTGCTGGATTGTCTAAGCAGCTTGCCGGGGCGGATTCTGCTGGTCAGCAATGAAACCGGCTTAGGCGTGGTGCCCATGGGCGAGTTGAGCCGGCGCTTTGTCGATGAGGCCGGCTGGTTGCATCAGGCGCTGGCCGAGCGTTGTCAGCGTGTGGTGTTTTGTGTGGCGGGTTTACCCATGGTGCTTAAGGGGGATGCAGTATGAGCCTTAACTGGTGGCAGGCACCCTGTCAGCCACTCGATTATGTGGCGCGCAGCAAAGCTATCGCGCGCCAGCAACAGTTGACCAAACCTGCCGGCTCGCTGGGCCAGTTGGAGGATGTGGTCATTCAATTGGCGGCGTTGCAGGGGCGTGAGCGGCCGCGTCTTGAGCAGGTGGCCATCAGCATTTTTGCCGGCGATCACGGCATCGTCGCTGAAGGGATTTCCGCATTCCCACAAGCCGTCACCGGGCAAATGCTGCGCAATTTCGTCAACGGCGGCGCGGCTATCAGCGTGCTGGCCAAGCAGCTGAGCGCGCGCCTTGAGGTGATCGACCTCGGTACTGTCTCGCCGGCAGAGGCCTTGCCGGGCGTGATGCGGTTGCAGCTGGGCGCAGGCACGCAGAACTTTCTGCACGGCCCGGCCATGAACAATACGCAGCTTGGGCATGCCCTGCAGGCCGGGCGCAACAGCCTACAGCGCGCGCAATTGAGTGGCTGCGAGCTGTTTATCGGCGGCGAGATGGGCATTGGTAACACCACGGCGGCCACTGCGTTAGCCTGTTGGTTGCTGCAGCGTCCGGCCCGTGAACTGGTTGGTCCAGGCACAGGTTTAAATGTTCAGGGCGTGGCACGCAAAGCGGAGGTTATTGAGGCCGGTTTGGCCTTGCACCGTCCCGTGCTCGGCGAGCCGCTAGACGCTTTACGCGCAGTGGGCGGCTTTGAGATTGCGGCGTTGGTGGGCGCTTACCTGGCCTGTGCGCAGCAGGGGTGTGTGGCCTTGGTGGATGGTTTTATCTGCAGCGTGGCCGCGTTGCTGGCGGTGCGTGTTAATCCGGCGTGCCGCGAGTGGCTGCTATTTGCCCATTGTGGTGCAGAACCCGGCCATCAACACGTGCTGCAAGCCTTGCAGGCGCAGCCGTTGCTGGACTTGGGCTTGCGCCTGGGCGAGGGCAGTGGCGCAGCGCTGGCCGTGCCGCTGCTGCAGTTGGCCTGCAGCCTGCACAACGACATGGCCACCTTTGCCGAGGCCGCAGTGGCAGAGGTCTCGGCATGACGGTGTATCTGGAATTGCTGCGCCACGGGGAAACCGAATTGGGCGGCGGTCTGCGCGGCAGCCTGGATGATGCCCTGACCGACACCGGTTGGGCGCAATTGCGCGCGGCGGTGGCCGATGGCACGCGCTGGGATCGCTTGATCAGCTCGCCCTTGCAGCGCTGTGCGCGTTTTGCCGAAGAGTTGGCCGCGCAGCACGGCGTGCCACTGAGCCTGGAGCCTGATCTGCAGGAGCTGCATTTCGGCGCGTGGGAAGGCCGCAGTACCGCCGAGCTGATGCAGACCAGCGCGGCAGAACTTGGCCGTTTCTGGAGCGATCCTTATGGCTTTACCCCGCCCGAAGGCGAGACCTTGCTGGCTTTTGAGGCGCGGATACTGGGCGCCTTGCAACGTTTGCAGGCCCGGCATGCCGGCGAGCGCTTGCTGCTGGTCACCCACGGCGGGGTGATCCGCCTGCTGTTGGCGCGTGCCCGTGGCTTGCCGCGCAATGATCTGCTGCAGGTTGCTGTGGGGCATGCCGAGCGCTATCAGCTGTGTCTGGATGAACAAGGCGAGCTGTGGGAGCGCGCATGACGCCCTGGTGGATTGCCCTGCAGTTTCTTACCCGTTTACCGGTGACCCTGGCCGGCATGCCAACGCCTGAGCAAATCGGCCGCTCGCTGCTGTTCTACCCGCTGGTGGGGTTGTTGATCGGCCTGCTGCTGCTCGCTGTGCAGCACCTGCTGGGCGAGAGCACGGTGTTGCTACAGGCGGCGTTGTTGCTGACGCTGTGGGTCGGCATCAGCGGCGGCCTGCATCTGGATGGCCTGGCCGACAGTGCCGATGCCTGGGTCGGCGGCTTTGGCGATAAACAACGCACCCTGGCGATCATGAAAGACCCACGCAGCGGGCCGATCGCAGTGGTGGTGCTGGTGCTGCTGTTGCTGCTCAAGTTTGCCGCGCTGGTGGCGCTGCTGGAACATCAGTCGGCCTGGCTGCTGATACTGGTGCCCTGGTTGGCCCGTGGCTTGTTGCCCTTGTTGTTTCTTACGACACCCTATGTGCGGGCCGGCGGCTTGGGTCACGCGTTGGCCGAGCATCTGCCGCGCCGGCAACTGCCCTGGGTATTGGCCGCCAATGCGCTGGTCATGTTGCTGTTTGGCTGGCCGGCGCTGCTCGCCTTGTTGGTGGCCGGAGGCGTGTTTATCTGGCTGCGCAGCCTGATGCTCAAACGTCTGGATGGCACCACCGGTGATACCGCCGGAGCACTGCTGGAAATTGCCGAGTGCGCGGTGCTGGTGGCGTTGGCCTGCTAGCGTGTAAGGACAGCAAGACACAGCAGGGATGGACATGGGGCGTAGGTGGCTTTACTCAACGCTGGTGACGGCACTGCTTGGAATCGTGCCCTGTAGGGGGGCCATTCAGGCCGAGGAGCTGGTGTGGGGCATTGTGCCGATTCCGGGGGCCTTCAATGTGCGTGACGGTGAGGTGGTTGATGGCGTGCTGTACGAGGTCATGCAACTGCTGGCGGCCCGTCTACCCGAGTTGCAAATGCGTTATGAGGTTTTACCCATGGCCCGGGTTGAACAACGCATGAGCGAGCAGGGTGAGCTGTGCAGCAGTGGCCAGCTGCAGAGCCCTGAGCGCGATCAGTTGGGTTATTTCGTACCCTATGTGGCGAGCACACCGATCCATGTGCTGGTACGCAGGCAGACCCTGGACCAACTGCTGATCGAAGACGGTCAGGTCAGCCTCGACTGGTTGTTCGATAATCCTTACCTGCGCGGCGCTCTGGCCAAGAGTCGGGTCTATCCCGCGCCGATTCGCGAACGTCTGCTCCAGGCTCACGCCGAAGGTCGCATCCCCGAGTTGGGGGGGAGCTTGGCGGGGGAGAATCTGCTGCTGATGGTCAGCCATCACCGTCTGGATTATGTCTTCGATTACCCCGTGATCTACACCGAGGTAATGCGCCATTTCAGTCTCAGTGATGCGCTGGTCAGCGTACCGCTACGCGAGAACGCTGAACTGGTGACGGTGGGCATCTATTGCTCGCGCACACCATGGGGTGCGCGCGTGGCCGGGCGTCTCGATCAGGCGATTCGCGAGGTTTCCGCCGCACCCGCCAGCACCTTGGCGATCTACCAGCGTTGGCTGCCGCCTGAGGTGTATAGCCATTACCACGAGCAGTTGCTGGCATTCTTCGCCCAACGCGCCAGCGCTGCACCGCTGCTGTTTGATTAGCCGGCGGTTTTCAACGCCGGATTGCCCACGCAGATAGTTTTTCCAGCGACCTGCTGGTCGATGGCCGGCTTGTCGATACGCCCAACTCAGGATGCAATCTGTAGCACTGCATTGCCGAACAGCTGTAGCTGTTACCTGAGCGGGTTGCGGTATATACCTGCGCCCTATTGCTGATCTCTCGATAAGCGGGTCGCTACCCGTAAAGGACAACCTATGACTTCGCTTTGGCGCACCAGTGGCTGGATATTGCTGGGCGCATCTCTGGTGCTGGCACTGTCGCTGGGCATTCGCCATGGCTTTGGTCTGTTCCTGCCGCCGATGAGCGCCGAATTCGGCTGGGGGCGTGAGGTGTTCGCCTTCGCCATTGCCTTGCAGAATCTGATCTGGGGTCTGACCCAGCCGTTTACCGGCGCTCTGGCCGATCGCTTCGGCGCCAAGCGCACAGTGATTGTTGGCGGCATTTTGTATGCCATTGGGCTCGGCTGCATGGGCCTGGCCGACTCGCCTCTAAGCCTGTCGCTGAGCGCCGGGCTGCTGATCGGTATTGGTTTGTCCGGCACCTCGTTCTCGGTAATCCTCGGTGCCGTGGGGCGTGCGGTGCCTATGGAAAAACGCAGTATGGCCATGGGCATCGCGGCGGCAGCAGGCTCTTTCGGGCAGTTCGCCATGCTGCCAGGCACCTTGGGCTTGCTCAGTTGGCTGGGCTGGTCGGTGGCGTTGATGGCGCTGGGGTTACTGGTTGCCATGATCGTGCCTCTGGCAGCGATGCTCAAAGATACGCCGCTGCCGCTGACGGGCGTGGAACAGAGCCTTGGTGAAGCGTTGCGCGAAGCCTGCAGCCACTCAGGCTTCTGGCTGTTGGCATTGGGCTTTTTCGTTTGTGGCTTTCAGGTGGTGTTTATCGGTGTGCATTTGCCGGCCTACCTGGTTGATCAACATTTACCCGCTTTGGTGGGCACTACAGTGCTGGCACTGGTGGGGTTGTTCAACATTTTTGGCACTTACATTGCCGGGTGGCTGGGCGGGCGGATGTCCAAGCCGCGCTTGCTCAGCGCACTGTACCTGGCGCGTGCGGTGGTGATTATGGCGTTCATCCTGGCGCCGCTGTCGGTGTGGAGTGCTTATGCCTTCGGTGTGGCGATGGGGTTGCTGTGGCTGTCTACAGTGCCGTTGACCAATGGCACGGTGGCAACCCTGTTCGGCGTGCGAAACCTGTCGATGCTCGGCGGCATTGTCTTTCTATTCCATCAGTTGGGGGCATTTCTCGGCGGCTGGATGGGCGGCTATCTGTATGACCACACGGGCAGTTATGATCTGGTCTGGCAGATTGCTGTGCTGCTCAGCTTGCTGGCGGCGGCACTGAACTGGCCGGTACGCGAGCTGCCTGTGCCGCGCTTGCAACAACAGGAGGCGAGAGGATGAATGCTGAATATGGATGGAATACTGCGCTGGCCATGGGCGGCATGCTGACCTTGGGATTGGCGTGGTGGGGATGGTTGCAGGGCGGTCTGGCTTTTTTACAACTGGGGCTGGGTGTCTGCTGATCAAGGTGATCCGTTATGTGGCGTACTGTTCTGCTGATTGCTGTCATGTCGTGTGTATGGGGTGGCGTCGTTCAGGCGGTCGAATGCCCGACTCTGCTGCAGGGCGAGGTGCAGAAGCTGCGCAGTGAGGAGCGCATCAATCTGTGCACCCAGTTCGCCGGCAAGCCGCTGGTGGTGGTCAATACCGCCAGCTTCTGCGGTTTTACCCCGCAGTTCAAAGGCCTTGAAGCGCTCTACCAGCGCTACAAGGAGCAGGGCCTGCAAATCCTCGGGGTGCCTTCCGATGACTTCCGTCAGGAGGCCGATAGCAGCGAAGAAACCGCCAAGGTCTGCTATGTCAATTACGGCGTAACCTTCCCCATGAGCGAAACCCAGCAGGTTACTGGCAGCGATGCGTTGCCGCTGTTCAAGGAGCTGGCCGCGCAAAGTCAGGCGCCGCGTTGGAATTTCTCCAAATACGTGATCGACGCCCAGGGCAAGGTGATTGCCAGCTTTCCCAGCAGCACTGCCCCGGATGACCCTGCATTGCTGGCCGCCGTCGAGCAGGCTATCGCCTCGCAGCGCTGAAGCATCACCCATCTGGGCGATAGCCCAGCACCCAGTACCTCCTTAGAGTTGTGAGTACGCCGGACGCAGTTTCCCGGCGTGCCAACAAGAAAAATAAGGAGGCACCCATGCGTCGCGTTATGACTTCTGCTCTAGCTGTATGTGCCCTGGTCGGCGCGGTTGAGGCTCAGGCCAACTACACCAAGACCAAATACCCAATCGTACTGGTACACGGGGTGACCGGTTTCGACACCATCGGCGGTCTGATCAACTACTTCCACACCATCCCCTGGAACCTTGAGCGTGATGGCGCCAAGGTCTATGTCGCCAGTGTTTCGGCTCTGAATGACAGCGAGCAGCGCGGTGCCTCTCTCGCCCAGCAGATCGTGCCGTGGGCCAGTGCCAATGGCGGCAAGGTCAACCTGATCGGCCACAGTCAGGGGTCGCCAACTTCGCGCGTCGCGGCCTCGCTGCGTCCGGATCTGGTGGCCTCGGTAACCTCGGTCAACGGGGTGAACAAAGGCTCGAAAGTTGCCGATGTATTGCGCGGTGTGATCCCGCCCAACAGTGCCATTGAAGGCGGTGCCAACGGTTTGGCCAACGCACTTGGCGCGTTGATCAATCTGTTGTCGGGCAATAACAACCCGCAGAACGGCCTGGCCGCGCTGAAAACCCTGACCACGGCGGGCACCACTGCATTGAACGGTCGCCATCCGTGGGGCGTAAACAGCAGCAGCTACTGCGCCAAGTCCACCGAAGTGCACAACGTGCGCGGGCACAACATCCGTTACTTCTCCTGGACCGGCAACACCTCCTACACCAACGTCTTCGATGCGGTCGATCCGTTCCTGGCGATCACCGGACTGGCCTTTGGCAGCGAGAAAAACGATGGCCTGGTCGGTGTCTGTTCCACCTACCTGGGTCAGGTGATCGGTGATGACTACAACATGAACCACGTGGATGCGATCAACCATCTGTTCGGTGTTCGCGGCTGGACCGAGCCGGTGTCGCTGTATCGCCAGCATGCCAACCGCCTGAAAAATAAAGGCGTCTGACCGTCACCCCGGCGGGCTGCGCCATGCAGCCCGCATTCTGGAGGTCATATGGCCCTGTCGTTACGCTCAATGGTTCCTCTTCTGGTACTGGCCGGCGGCGTTGCCGGCCTTACGCTTTACTGGCAATGGCTTGCCGCCGCTGTACCCGTTGCGCCAACTGCTTCTGCTATCGTCACGGCGCCTCTTCCCGTCGTCCCCAGTCCTTTGCTGCAAACCGCCAAACCTGTCATATCAACTGCCAGAGCGCCGGCAAGCCTGCCGGGTTTGCAGGGCACCGACGTGGATGGCGAACTGAAGGCAGATAGCGCCGGCAATCTGCAGCTGAATCTGGCACTGCGCGATTATCTGGATTACTTCCTCAGCGCCGCCGATCAGGCCGGCCTGGAAACCGTGGTCGAAGTGATGTTGGCCGATGCACGTGCACGCCTGCCAGAGCCTGCCCTTGGGCAGTTTATCGGCCTGCTCGGCGACTATATGGATTACAAACGCGCCAGTCTGGCGCTGTTGCAGCAACCCTTGAGCAGTGCCCAGCAAAGCACCCCCGATGGCCAGCTGGTTGCCTTGCAGCGTGCTTTTGATCAACTGGCGCAGTTGCGTCGCGCGCATTTTTCCAGCGCCGCGACCGAGGCCCTGTTCGGCGCCGAGGAGGCTTACGGCCGTTACACACTGGACAATCTGGCGCTGATGGCCCGCGATGACCTCAGCGAGCACGGTAAGGCCCTGGCACAGGAGCGTTTGCGCGCTCAACTCCCCGAAGCCATGCGCGCCAGCGAAGAGCGCCAGGTCCACGCGCAGGCCTTGCAGGCTCAGACTGACAAGCTTTGGCAGGAAGGCGCCAGCGAAGAGCAGGTGCGCCAGCTGCTGGCCTTGACCTATGATCCGCCCACGGTCCAACGTCTGCTCAGCGAGCAGCGCAATGAGCGCGCCTGGCAACAGCGCTATGCCACCTATCAGCAGGAACTGGCCGCGTTGCAGGGCAATGGCCTCAGTGCGGCGGATCGGCAGCAGGAGCAGCAGCGTTTGCGCCAGCGTTTATTCAGCGCCGAAGATCAGCACCGGGTGGAAGCCTATGACGCCATTGCCACCAAGCTGCAGGACAATCAACCGCCCGAGTTGTAGGCCGTGAGCCTGGAACGTCAGGAAGCACTGCTATTGGCCCAGCAGCGCCGCGGCTATCGCCGGCTGCGCTTTACCGGCGTGCTGGAAGACGAATTTGTCGAACACCGGGTACAGCGTATCCGTCGTCGCCTGCTGCTGATCATCAGCACGGCGGTGATCTTTCAACTGGTCTACGCCGCCCTCGATCTGTTGTTGCTGCCCCTCAATGCCAGCCTGGCGACCCTGCCAGTGCGGCTATTGGGCATAGTCGGTGCGCTGTTGTCCTTTTTCTACTGCCGCCGGCCCCAGAGCCCGCCGCGCCGCGCACTACTGGTCTATGTGGGCGCTTACGGCCTTAACGGCGTTTGCGTTGCCGTGATTATTCACCTGTGCTGGAGCCTGGGTGTGGCCATGCCCTATGACGGGCTGTTTCTGGTGCTGCTGTTTGGTTACGTGCTGCTGGGCGTGTCGTTTCGCGCCGTCAGCCTGGCATCCTGGGGCGTGTGCGGACTGTTTCTCTGGTTGGGGCTTGTCGCCACGGGGGGCAGTGTGGCGCTGGGTTATCAGGGCCTGTTTCTGTTTTGCGCCAATCTGATTGGCAGTGTCGGCGCCTACCTGCAGGAGCACGGCCAGCGCGGCGCCTGGCTCAATCTGCGCTTGCTGGACCTGGCGCGGCAGCGCGCCGAAGCCGATGATGCGCGCAAGCTGCGCCTGCTCGCAGCCGCCAGCCATGATCTGCGCCAACCGCTCAACGCCATGGGCCTGTATGCCCAGCACTTGCTGGAGCAGAACCAGGCACCCGGCGTGCACCGCATCAGCAGCCGTCTGGCGATTGCCGTGGAGCAGCTCAGCCGGTTGTTGCAGTCGTTGTTCGATTACACCCGCCTGACCTTGCCCGGTGGGGTACAGGCCAAGCCGCAGGTATTTGCCTTGCGCCCCTTGTTGGCGCGCCTGAGCGGTGAAAGCCGCGCCGAGGCCGACGCCCAGGGTGTCGAGCTGCAGCTGCAATGCGCGGAACTCTGGGTGCGCAGTGATCCGCTGCTGCTGGAGCGCGTGCTGCGCAACCTGCTGAGCAACGCCTTGCGCCATGCCCAGGCGCGGCATGTCTGGCTGCATGCCCGTGTCGAACAAGAAGACATGGTGCAACTGGAGGTCGGAGATGATGGCCAGGGGCTGAGTGAGCAAGAGCAGAGTCAGGTCTTTGAAGAGTTCCGCCAATTGGATAACCCTGGACGCAATGCCGAGCGCGGTTTGGGGCTGGGTTTGGCCATCGTTCAGCAACTGGCGCAGTTGCTGGGGCATCCGCTGCGGCTGGATTCCAGCCCTGGCGCGGGCGCGCGTTTTATCCTGCAACTGCCGCAGGCGGAAGCAGGCGATTGGCAAGCCCCCGCAGTCGTTGCTGCAGCATTGAGCGGGCGGGTGCTATTGCTGGAGGACGATGCAGCTGGCCGGGAGGCATTGATCGGTTTATTGCAGCGTTGGGGTTGCGAGGTCTGGGCTTGCGCCGACCCAGCTGAGGCTTTGCAGTGTTTGCCCGATGCGCAGCCGCAGGTGCTGATTAGCGACTATCGCCTGGCCGCCACTGAGGACGGTTTGCGTGTTATCGAGCGCTTGCGTGAGGAGGCCGGACGCATGCTGCCGGCCTTGCTGATTACCGCCGATGTCAGCGCCGACCTGCAGGAGCGCTGCACCCGCGCCCATGTCACCTTGCTCGGCAAACCACTGTTGCCAGCCCGTTTGCGGCAGGCCTTGGCGGTGCTGTTGCCGGCAGAACTCAGATCCAGCCCCGTTGTCGCGCCGCACTGACGCAGGCCGTTCGGGTATGTACGGAAAACTCCTGAAACAGTGATTTCAGATGGGTTTTCACCGTGTCCTCGGAGACGCCCAGCTGACGGCTGATGGACTTGTTCGGCAAGCCTTCGGCCAGCAACTGGAGAATTTCCATCTGCCGGGCTGTGAGCTGCGGTTTATCGCCCGTCTGTGGCACGGGCAGGGTTTCTCCCAGCAGCACGCGGGTTACTGCCTGGCGCAGTTCAGCGCTATTGGCACTTTTCGGGATAAAGCCCAGTGCGCCGGCTGCCAGTGCGGCCTGGGCGTCCAGATTGGAGTCGCTGGCGCTAAGGATTGCCACTGGGGTCATGCGGCCTTGCTGTTGCCAGCGTTGCAGCAACTCCAGGCCTGGCATATCGGGCAGGCGCAGGTCGAGCAGAATCAGGTCGAAGGTGGCGTGTTGCAGGCAGGCTTCGGCGGCGGCCGCGGATTCGGCGGTGTGAATCTGCAGGTCGGCGCAGAGCGGGGCGAGGGCCAGGCTGAGGCCATCGAGAAAGATCCGGTGGTCATCCACCAGTAACAGGCTGAGCTGTTCGGGCAAGGCTGTGCAGAGTGCAGTCATAAGGGCTGTCTCAGGCGGCATTATTGTTTTTGTGTGCGCCGCGCGAGTGTAACCCAAACCGCTGGTTGATTTAGAAGCGGTACGTCACTTGTGCGCCCAGGCCGTGGGCCGTGTTCTTGTAGGTGGCGCGGTAGTCGTCCCGCTCGATGTGGGCGTCGTCTTCCATCAGGTAGGAGTAGGCCAGGTCGATGGTCACATCATCATTCGGGCTCCAGGCTGTGCCTAGGCTAAAGATCGTGCGGTCGCCGGTGGGGATGCGCGGCGAGCGGTCGACATTGTTGGTCGGCGACTGGTCGACGGCCAAGCCGGCGCGCAGGGTCCACTGCGGGTTCAGTTTGTAGGCGGCGCCCACAGCGTGAGCCCAGGTGTCGTGCCAGTTCTGCGGTTCGCTGATGCTGCTCAGGGCTCCTCCAAGGAGGCCACCTACGCCTTTGTTGTCGGCGCGGATTTCTTCCAGACGGCTCCAGCGGGTCCAGGTGCTGCCGGCATAGAGGGTCCAGTCGGCATTCAGTTCGTGGGTTACCGAGAAGTCCACAGATTCTGGGGTGGTCAGCTCCAGTGACGCATCGTAGGTGCCGGCGGAAGAGCCAATGACGAAGCCAGGGCCGGACACCGTGGTGTCACCCTTAAGGCGGTAATCCACCTTGGAGTGGTAGGTCAGGCCGAAACGCGTTTGCGGGGTGACTTCAAACAACACGCCGACGTTGTAGCCCAGCGCCGTGTCATCGCCCTTGATTTCGACCTTGCCGTCACCCGCACCGGGAATCGGGTTGTTGATGGCTGAAGTCAGCTCGCCGTCGATACGGTTGATGGTTGGGCCGAAGCCGATCGACAGCTGCTCGTTGAAGCGATAGCTCAGGGTCGGTTGCAGGGTGATCACCCGCACTTCGCTGCGGTCACCGTGGTAGCGGCCCTGGAAGCTGCGCTCATAGTCGGTCACCAGGCCAAACGGTACGTACAGGCCCAGGCCGAAGCTCCAGTTGTCGTCCAGCGGTTTGACGTAATAGCCCATGGGCGCGCCGATAAACGGCACCATGTCGCCGTCATTGCTGCCGCGGGCAGAGCCGCTGGCGTTGTCGATATCGGTTTTGGCGTGGATTAGGGCAATGCCACTGCTGACTTGTTCGCGCTTGATGCGCGCCATACCGGCCGGGTTACCGAAGACAGTGCTGGCGTCATCGGCGGATGAGGAGCGCCCGGCAAAGGCAGTACCCATGCTGCTGACGCTTTGTTCGTTGATGGCAAAACCACTGGCAAAGCCATGGCTGGCGGCAGAAGCAAGGGCAAGGGACAGGCAGGTCTTGACGACTCTTCTAGTCACGGAGGACTCCTAGGTTTTAGCGGGGGGCGGAAACTAACAACTTTTCCTGACCTCTGCCAAGCCCACGAAGTTCCTCGGATAGAGCGGTTTTTACTGGCAATACAAGCCGTTATCGCGGGTTTCAGGCCACCTGGCTGAGGTTGCCGATGCAGCGTTGCCAAGCAGCGATAAAGTCTTTAGTGCGCCCGTGCGGTTTGAACACTCGGCGCCAAACGTGCGCCATACCCAGCAGGTCATCAGCGGCCGGCAGTTCGCGGTGTTCGGCCTCAATCAGCATCCAGGCAATCGCCGTGGCATAGCGCAGGTTGACGGTCAGCTCCAAGTGCGGCGCAGCAAGGAAGGCATGTTGGCTGGCGAGGCCTCGTACTTGACTGGCAAGGTCCGGATCCAGCGCCAGGTGCTGATCCCAGAGCTGCTGGTGGCGCAGTGCGGCGATTCGGTATAGGCCGTGACCGTGCTTGTCATCGAGGGCAGAGCCAAGCCCGGATTGGCTGGCGGCGGCTCCGAGCAACAAGGCTTCGGCGGCGGTGGAGTGGCGGCCCAGATAGACCAGGGTAGGGCGGATGACGTACTGGCTTAACTCGCAGGCGGCAATTCCCATATAGCCCTCGGCGAAAGGTGACCGATGGGGCTGGGGCGCTGGCAGCTTCGACTTGTTCTGATAAAAGGCCCCACCGGGAGCGGTGGTTAGCCGCTCATGTTGAAGTGTAGTGCGACCTTTCTGCTGTAAAGGGCTGTTTTTAAATTGTTTTCGGCTTTCGGTTATTGCCTATATTCCAGTTGGTGCTTAACACAGCTTGTGGCTGCGTGGTCGGCGGCCGTCAGTCGCCGGTGGCCACGGGTCGAGCGGGGTCGGTGATCCATTCGCTCCAGGAACCGGCATACAACGGTGCCAACGGGTAGCCGGCCAGGCACAGGGCAAACAGGTTATGGCAGGCCGTCACACCCGAACCACAGTAGGCCACCAGCTCACTGGCCGGGCGCCCGCCGAGTTGTGCATCAAAGCGCTGGCGCAGCTGCTTTGGGCTGAGGAAGTGGCCGTCGCTGTCGAGGTTGTCCGTGAACGCCGCGCACTGCGCGCCGGGAATATGGCCTGCGACCGGGTCAATCGGTTCGACTTCGCCCCTGAAACGCGGCAGACCACGCGCATCGAGCAGGGTCATCTGCTGATCACCCAGGCGCTGCTGCAGCTGGGCGGCGCTGACCAGCAGGCGGGCGTCGGCGCTGCCGCTGAACATGCCTGGTGGGGGCGTGGGCAGGTCCTGGGTCAAGGCGCCGCCTGCTTCGCGCCAGGCCTTGAGGCCGCCATCGAGCAGGTACACGCCCTCACTTTTACCCAGCCAGGCCAGCAGCCACCAGGCGCGTGCTGCAAAGGCGCCGGGGCCGTCGTCGTACAGCACCACGTCGTTGTGATTGTGCAGGCCCCAATCACGCAGGCGACTTAGCAGTTGTGTAGGTTCTGGCAGGGGATGACGGCCTGTGATGCCTCTGTGGATCGGCCCGGACAGGTCGCGCTGCAGATCGGCGAACTGTGCACCGGGGATATGCCCGTCGGCGTAGCTGCGCTGTCCATAGGTCAGATCGTCCAGGGCGAAGCGGCAATCAAGAATCAGCAGGTTGGGCGCATCAAGGCGACGCTGTAGCTGGGCAGCGCTGATCAGTTGGGCGAGGGGCATGCCAGTCATCCTGTGGGCAAAAAGTCAGTCAGCATCATAAACCCTGCTGTTGAGCCGTCGCAGCTTCGTTCTGGAAGATTTCTACCTGCTGGGCGCTGCATCTTGGGCTGATTGTGTGCATGCTGCCTGCCCGTTTTCTCTGATCCAGGTTGCCGCGACCCATGAAGCGTTTTGTACTGCTCGATACCGCCCCGATTCCCGATGGCTCAGGCGCCCTGTGCCTGTTCGAGTACGGCGAGGACTTTGTTATCAAGATTGCCGGCGGCGATGGCGGTCAGTTGATGAATACGCGCATGCACGGCTCCGAAGATGCCCTGGCGGCGATTCCCTGCAAGAAGGTTGCGGGGCGTCCTGACTCACGGGTACTGATCGGGGGGCTGGGCATGGGCTTTACCCTGGCGGCGGCGTTGCAGAACCTGGGCAAGACAGCCGAGGTGGAAGTGGCCGAACTGGTGCCGGGGGTGGTGGAGTGGAACCGCGGCCCGCTGGGGGCCAAGGCCGGTTACCCAATCCTCGACCCGCGTACTCGAGTGATTCAGGACGATGTCGCTAACTGCCTGAAAAACGCCGAGCAGCGTTATGACGCGATCATGCTGGATGTCGACAACGGCCCGGAAGGGCTGACCCAGAAACGCAACACCTGGCTGTATTCGGCCCAGGGCCTGCAGCGCTGTTACCAGGCATTGCGCCCCAAAGGCGTGCTGGCGGTGTGGTCGGCCAGTGCCGATCGGGTTTTCAGCGACAAGGTGCGCAAGGCGGGTTTCAAGGTGGAAGAGGTTCAGGTTTATGCCCATGGCAACAAGGGCACCCGGCATACCATCTGGATTGCCAGCAAGTAGCAGTAGTCACCACTGAGCGCGGCAAAGCGCTCAGTGGTGCTCGGGTCAGCTCAGCAGTTCGGCAAAGCCTTTGTCGGCATCCAGAACGGCGGGCAGTTCATCCAGCAGGCTCGGTACATCCAGTCCTTCGAATAGCGGGCCTTGCAGTGTGTCCACCGCTTTGGACATGGCGCCCGGGTGTTCGCGCAGCGCTTCGGCAATCGATACCGCCTGAGCCAGTACGCGTGGCAAAGGCATGTCGACCGGTGCCTGGAAGGGTCGGCTCTGGTAGGCGATGGCATGCTGGATTAGCTCCGGAAGCTGCCAGCGCCGCGCCAGCTCTGCACCCACCTCGGGAAAGCCAAAACCCAGTTGCAGGGTTTCCAACGCCACACGCTGCGCAGCCCCGACATCCTTGCCATTCTGGTTGAGTCGTTCGGCAAGCTCAGGCACACCCGTCTGGATCAGCAGTTCACCGATGTTGTGCATCATTCCGCAGGTAAAGGCGGTCTCAACGGCCACACCTCGGGTTTTGGCCAGTAATCGGCTGATACTGGCCACCTGAAAGCTGTGCGCCCAGAACGCCTTGAGGTCAAAACCCGGTGGTGCCTGGAAAGCACCCGTTACCGCCGATGCCAGCACCAGGGTGCGTAAGGTGTTGAACCCCAAGCGCATGGCCGCATCTTCGACGCTGGCTGACTCACGTGAACCACGAAAGCGGGCGGAGTTGGCCAGGCGCAGCACCTTGGCGGCAATGACCGGGTCGAGGGAGATATTGCGAGCAATGCTGTCGAGGCTGGTGTGGGGGTTGTCAAATTGCTGAATCAGATCCTGAGCGACTTTGGGAATACAGGGCAAGCTGTGAACTTGGGAGAACAGGGCGCTTATATCCATGACAAAAGCCTGCAGAGAAGGTGGGAATTATCAAGATAGCAGCGATTCAGCAGGGCAAAAGTGCGGTTTAGGGCTTGCGCTGATTTGCATCAGGAAAACTGCCGTCGGGCAGCGATGAACAGATGAGCTGGCAGATTTTTTGCGCACGTGCAGCCCGCAATCTGCCGCTAAGCGGTCTGATTGCGGGTCGATCAGGATTTAGCGGATCTTCAGCTTGCCAATGCGGTCGTTGTCCAGGCTGCCGAAGTACAGATAATCGCCCACCGGCTTGACTGAGGTGATCATGCGCAGGTGGGTGCCGCTGGTGTCGTGCAGGCTCTGGGTGATCTCACCTTGCTCATTGAGGGCGATAGCAAAGCCATAAGGCACAGCCTTGGGCCACAGGGCGCGGGGCAGTTTGGCCAGCTGCGCCTTGGCCCAAGGCGAGCGATGCAGCATGTCGGCGTCGGCCTTACGCGGGGTTGGCAGGGCGACCCAGAAGGTGCCGTTGCGGTCACCTTGCAGATTGTCCGGCAGGCCCGGGAGGTTGTCGATAAAGATATCGTGGGTGCCGGCCTTGTCGCCGCTCAGCCAGTAACGGGTAATGCGGTAGCGGTAGGTCTCGTTGACCAGCACGAAGTCTTCAGCTGCCGATAGTGCTACGCCGTTGGCGAAATACAGGTCTTTGAGCAGCACCTTGGTTTCGCCGTTGGCCGGGTTGTAGCTGAGCAGACGGCCGTGGGGGCGTGCTTCGAGCAGGTCGAGCAGGTAGTCGGGTTGTTCAAAACGCTGGCTGGCATCGCTGAAGTAGATGATGCCGTCGCGGGCGATGTCCAGATCATCGGTGAATTTGAACGGCACGCCTTCAGCTTCAGTGGTCAGTACCTTGATCTGGCCCTGGGCGTCGATGCTGAGCAAGCCCTTGTAGGCGTCGGCAACAATCAGGTTGCCGGCAGCGTCAAAGTCCATGCCCAACGGGCGGCCTTTGGTGTCGACAAAGGTTTCCACGCTGCCATCGGCTTTGATGCGCACGATCTTGCCGTCATGCAGGCCGGCATATACCAGACCCTGGGCATCCACGGCCGTGTCTTCCGGGCCATGCACCTGGCCGCGGCCGAGCAGTTCGGCCTTCATCAGTGTGTCATTGGGCTCCAGAGTGCCGGTCATCGGCGGGATCTTAGGCGCGTCCCAGGCTAGCGGATCAATCGGGCTGGGTGTGACAGCGAGGTAGATCGCCGCCGCAGCAATCAAGGCCACAAGCAGGCCAAGCAGTTTCTTCATTGTTTTTATTCCCTGTGATGAAGGTAAGCAGATGCAAGCGCCGGTCAGATTACAGGGTTCATTCGCGTCTGTGATGCCCAGTGGGTAAATGGCCGGCAAATGCCCGGCACCGTGCCTGGGCATATATACTGCGCGGCATTCTTCAGGGGGAGAGCCGCGTGGCGATTGATATTCAGTGGGTTGGCGATGACGCCAGCCTGGCGCAGCATTGTGCAACCTGGCGCAGCCTGCCGTTTGTGGCGCTTGATACCGAGTTTATGCGGGTCGACACCTTTTACCCGATTGCCGGCCTGCTGCAGGTCAGCGAGGGCGAACGGGCGTACCTGATTGATCCACTGCTGATCAGCGACTGGACGCCCTTTGCCGAGCTGCTGCAGGACCCCGCCGTGGTCAAGGTGCTGCATGCTTGCAGCGAAGACCTTGAAGTCTTTCTGCGTCTGACCGGCAGTCTGCCCATGCCGTTGTTTGATACCCAGTTGGCTGCCGGCTACCTCAACCTGGGTTTCTCCATGGGCTATTCGCGCCTGGTGCAGGCGGTGCTGAATATCGAACTGCCCAAGGGCGAGACCCGCTCCGACTGGCTGCAACGACCCTTGTCGGAAACTCAGGTCAGCTATGCGGCAGAGGATGTGTTGCACCTGGCTGAGGTATACGCGCAGCTCAAGGCGCAACTGTCAGCTGAGAAGTACGCCTGGGTGCTGGAAGACGGCGCCGAGCTGGTCAGTAACCTTGGTCGTGAAGTCGATCCTGAACTGGCCTACCGCGAAGCCAAGCTGGCCTGGAAACTCTCCCGTCAGCAATTGGCGGTGCTGAAGGCGCTGTGCACCTGGCGTGAAGGCCAGGCGCGCAAGCGCAACCAGCCGCGCAACCGGATTATCCGCGAGCATTCGTTGTGGCCACTGGCGCGCACCCAGCCGGACAACCTGGTGGCCCTGGCGCGGATCGAGGACATGCACCCGAAAACCGTGCGTCAGGACGGTGAGTTCATCCTGCAACTGATCAAGCAAGCGGCCAATACTGTGCCGGCGGACTGGCCCGAAGCTTTACCCGAACCTTTACCGCTGGAAGCCTCGGCGCTGCTGAAGACGCTGCGTGCGATCGGCCAGCGTGAGGGTGAGCGCCTGAGCATCGCCCCGGAGCTGATGCTACGCAAGAAAACCCTCGAAGCCCTGTTGAAAACCGGCTACCCCAATGGCCCCTACCAGCTGCCGGATTCCCTGCGTGGCTGGCGACGTGAATTGATGGGTCAGGCGCTGCTCGATTGCCTGGCTGCAACCGGAGACTCCGTGTGAAACGTATCTGCTCAATCTACAAAAGCCCGCGCAAAAACGAGATGTACCTCTATGTGTTGCGCAGTGATGGCCTCAAGCGTGTGCCTGAAGCACTGTTGAGCGCCTTCGGCCTGCCAGCTCTGGCCTTTGAGCTGGTCCTCACCCCCGAGCGTGAGCTGGCCCGCGAGGACATCCACAAGGTGCTGGCCAACCTCGACGAGCAGGGCTACCACCTGCAAATGCCGCCACCGGAAGATGAATACATCGAGCACCTGCCCGATGAGCTGCTGCGCCGTAACGATCCGGTCTGATGAGCCCGCCAGCTGACAACCCTCTGCGCGTGCTGATCGGTGAGGGCGAATATCGCCGCTATGCCGCGCTGCTGCATGAGCAGGCTCCTGAGCTGGAAGTGTACGGCAGCGACCAGCTCGTCGAGCTGCAGCAGGCCCCAACCTGCCCGGTTTGGCTGGGGCAGCCTGATCTGTTGGCCGCCTTGCTGCGTCAGGGTGTTCGGCCGCAGTGGATGCAATCGACATGGGCAGGCATCACGCCGTTGCTGGCCACTGGTTTACCGGCTGACTACCGCCTGAGCCGCGCCGTGGGCATCTTCGGCCAGGTGATGGCCGAATATGTGCTGGGCCATTTGCTGGCCCATGAGCGTCAGTTGTTTGCCCGCCTGGCGGCACAGGTCGAGCAGCGCTGGGACAACCGCGCACCGCAAAGCCTGGCCGGGCGCACGGCGTTGATTGTCGGCACCGGTGATATCGGCTTGAGCGTGGCGCGGTTTCTGGCCCCGTTCGGCATTCAGTTGCTGGGTATCGCCAGCAGCCTGCGCAATCTGCCGCCGTTCCGTCAGGTGGCTGGGCTCGACGAACTGCCAAGCCTAGCGGCTGAGGCCGATTACCTGATCAACCTGCTGCCCGATACGCCAGCCACCCGTGATATTTATGATTCAGCGCTGTTTGCTGCCTGCAAGTCCAGCGCGCTGTTCATCAATGCCGGGCGCGGTGTGGCCGTGGTCGACCAGGCATTGGTCAGCGCGTTGCAACAAGGGCAACTGGCCGGTGCAGTGATTGATGTCTGCCGTGCAGAACCGCTGCCTGCGGGTCATCCATTCTGGGATGCGCCGCGCCTGCTGTTGACCGGGCACAGCGCGGCGCCGACGGACCCGTGCCTGTTGGTGCAGCTGTTTGTCGATAACCTGCAGCGTTGGCAAGCCGGTGAAACCGTACTGGGCCAAGTGGATTTCACCCGGGGTTATTGAGCACGCTGCAGCCATTCGGCTTGCCGCCCTTGGCCGCGCCAGGCCGAGCGGCTAGACTGCCGGCCTTTTCGCCGCTCACCGTACCCTCGCCATGGCCGCCAAAGTCGAACCCTTCTGGAAACGCAAAACCCTCGAACAGCTGGATCAGGACGAGTGGGAGTCGCTGTGTGATGGCTGCGGCCTGTGCTGCCTGCAAAAGCTCGAGGATGAGGACGATGGCAGCGTGTATTACACGCGCATCGCCTGCAAACTGCTGGACCTGAAGACCTGCCGCTGCACCGACTACAGCAATCGACGCAGGTTTGTGCCGGACTGCATTCAGCTCACCCCGGCCCAGGCCGATCAGTTTCAGTGGTTGCCACCGACCTGCGCCTATCGCCTGGTCAGCGAAGGCAAGGATCTGTTGCTGTGGCATCACCTGGTGTGCGGCGACCCAGAGCAGGTGCACAAACAGCGGATTTCCCAGGCCGGGCGCATGCTCAGCGAAAACAGCGTGGCCGAGGATGAGTGGGAAGAGCACATGATTTTCCGCGCGGGCTGAACCTCGTCGATAAATGCCAGCCTAAACTCGCTTGAATCAATGTTTTGCACTGTGGAGCTTTGCCATGTTGATGCGTCGTTTGCTGCTGTCTGTTGTTCTGCTGAGCCTGAGCACGCCGCTGTGGGCAAAAAAGGTCGACCTGGATTACCGCGTGCGTTTTCTGCCAGACACAGAACAGGCTGAAGTCAGCTTGACCCTGGAAGACGGTGGGCAGGTGATCAGCCTTGCCTTCAACCTGGGCGAGCAGGGGGCCTACAGCGACTTCAAGGCTGACGGCCAGTGGACACAGGACAGTCCGGAACTGGGCATCTGGCAGCCAAGCAAAGGCGAGTCGACCCTGACTTACCGCGTGCGTATCAATAATGAACGCAGCGCTGGGCGCTTTGATGCGTTGATTACCAAGGACTGGGCACTGCTGCGTGGCGACGATCTGGTACCGGCGGTCAAACTGCGCCAGAAAGATAAAACCGAGCTGATCTCGCGCTTGCAATTTGACCTGCCCAAGGGCTGGAAAAGCGTCGAAACCGGTTGGCCGCGTATCGGCAAAAACAGGTTCCGCATCGACAACCCACAGCGCAAGTTAGATCGCCCGACTGGCTGGATGGTGGCCGGCAAGGTTGGCACGCGCCGCGCCAAACTCGGTGAAACCGATGTAGCAATCGCGGCCCCGGTTGGCGAGGGCATGCGCCGCATGGATGTGATGACCCTGCTGACCTTTGTCTGGCCGCATGCCCAGGATGTGTTCCCGCGCGATCCGGCCAAGCTGCTGATCGTCGGTGCCGGTGACCCGATGTGGCGCGGCGGCCTGTCGGCGGCCAACTCCTACTACATGCACACGGATCGCCCGCTGGTCAGCGAAAATGGCACCAGTTCTCTGGTGCATGAGCTGGTTCATGTATTTAGCCGGATTCGTGCCCGTGATCGCAGTGACTGGATCACCGAAGGCCTGGCCGAGTTCTACGCCATCGAGTTGATGCGCCGCGCCGGCGGCCTCAGTGAGGAGCGTTACCAGAAGATTCGCGAGCAGCTGATTCGCTGGAGCAAACCGGTGGACAGCCTGCGCACCAACAACTCCAGCGGTCCGGTCACCGCCCGTGCGGTGCTGCTGTTGCAGGAACTGGATCGGGAAATCCGTCAGGCCACCAAGGGCACCACCCAGCCACGTTCGCTGGATGACGTGACCCGCGGCCTGATGCGCCTCGACAAAGCCAGCACCAGAGACTTTATCGAGATCAGCGAAAACGTCATGGGCGGAGCCTCCGAGGTGCTGGACAACAAGCTGTTGCGCTAGCACGCGCCCTGAGTAAGCATGCGGCGCAGTTGTCGCTCTGGAGCACCGCATGCGCCGCCTACCGTCTCTTACCGCCTTGCGCACCTTTGAATGCGCCGCCCGGCACGCCCACTTCGGCCGGGCGGCGGCCGAGCTGTGTGTCACCGACAGTGCCGTCAGCCACCAGATTCGCCAGCTTGAAGAACAACTCGGAACTCCGCTGTTTCAGCGTGACGGCCGTCAGGTGCGCCCCACGCCGCAGGCCAAGCGCCTGTTGCGCAGCCTGCAGCAGGCCTTCGAGCTGATCGGCGAGGCCTGTGATGAATTGCGCGATCCCGGCTCCCAGGCGCAGCTGCGCATCGCGGTAACCGCCGAGCTGGCGCAGAAGTGGCTGATTGGCCGCCTGGCGGATTTCAGCGAACGTTATCCGCAGATCACCCTGCACCTCTACGAGCAGCCGCTGGAATCAACCCAGCCCTTTGATCCGATCGACCTGGCGATCACCTATGGCACCGGCCCGGTCGATGGCAGCGCCTACTTCGTGCGGCCATTGCCGACTCTGTTGTTCTTCCCGGTGTGCAGCCCAGGCTTGTTCAACCAACTGCCGCTCAAGCACCCACGTGATCTGGCGCGCCAATGCCTGCTGCATGACGACCAGGACGGTAAGACCTGGACGGCCTGGCTGACCACTCACGCCGGCGATATCCAGCCGCAGCGCCACCTGTATCTCGGCCATGCCGGGCTGACCATGGAAGCGGCTGCGCGCGGTCAGGGTGTGGCGATTGGCGATAACCTGACCAGTGCCGAAGACCTCGCCAGCGGCCGTCTGGTGCGGCCATTCGCCGCCAGTGTGGCCTCGCTCGGGCAGTACGCGCTGGTCTGCGAACGTCTGCGCCTGGAGAAGCCGGCGGTTGCGCAGTTCGTTGAATGGTTCACTGATCAGCTGGTTGATATCTGAATTTAATTCATCGAATCCGCGAAAATGGTCATTGGTCGCGGGCGCTTGAGCGCAGGTACTGTCGAGCTATTCCTCAGCCACCGACGAGTACCTTGCAATGGCCCGCTCCCTGACCTCTCTCCCTAAAATCGATGGTTTCCGCCTGCCTGGCGAATTCGAACCCAAGGCCGGTTGCTGGCTTGGCTGGCCGGAGCGCACCGATGTCTGGCGCAACGGTGCCAAGCCGGCGCAAAAGGTCTGGGTGGATATCGTCACGGCGATTGCCAGCAGCGAGCCGGTGACCGTGTGCGCCTCGGCCAGCCAGTACGCCAACGCCCGTCGCCAGTTGCCGGCCCATGTGCGGGTGGTGGAGATGACTTGCAACGACACCTGGTTTCGCGACAGCGGCCCGGCCTTTCTGGTCAATGATGCAACCGGCGAAGTGCGCGGCGTGGACTTCGAATTCAACGCCTACGGCGGCCTCGATGGCGGTTTGTACTACCCTTGGGACAAAGATGATCAGATCGCGCAGAAGATCCTCGAAATCGAAGGTTATGACCGCTATCGCGCGCCCTTTATCGCCGAAATGGGCGGTATCCAGACTGATGGCCAGCGTACCCTACTGACCACCGAACAGTGCCTGCTAAACCGCAACCGCAACGCCCACCTGGGCAAGGACGAGATGACCCGCCGCCTGCAGGATTACCTCGGTGCCGAGCAGGTGATCTGGTTGCCACGCGGCTGCAAGTTCGATGAGACCGACGGCCATATCGACGACCTGGCCTGTTTCGTCCGTCCCGGTGTGGTGGTGATGCAGTGGACCGACGACCGCAATGATCCGCAGTGGGAAATCTACCAGGAGGCCTACGATATCCTGCGCAGCACCCGCGACGCCCAGGGTCGCGAGCTGGAAATTCACAAATTGCCGCAACCACGGGTGTTGGAGTGGACCGCGGAGGAGGCCGAAGGGCTGGATCAGGATGATTCGACCCACACCCGTCAGGCCGGCACACAGATCTGCGCCTCCTACATCAACTATTACGCCGGCAACTCGGCCATCGTTGTGCCGCTGTTCAACGACCCGTGCGACCGCGTGGCCCAGGCCACCTTGGCCGAGTTGTTCCCCAAACACCGCATCCTCGGCATCGACAATTCGCGGGAAATTCTCCTCGGCGGCGGCAATGTCGCCTGCATCACCATGCCGCAATACGCCGCGCCCACGCGCGCCTAGGAGGCTCTTATGAAGCTGCACATCAGTCTCTTAGCCCTTGGTTTGGCCGCCAGCGTTCAGGCGCTGGCGGCCGAAGCGCCGAAGCAGGTCAATTTATTTATCTGGGGCGAGTACCTGGCCCCGGACACTCTCAGTAGCTTCGAGCAGAAGACCGGGATTAAGGTGGTGGTCGATCATTTCGACTCGCTGGAAACCGTGGAAACCAAGCTGCTCACCGGGCGCAGCGGATATGACTTGGTGCTCACCGCTGGGCAGCATCTGCAGCGGGCCATCAAAAGTGGGGCTGTACAGCCGCTGGACAAGGCCGCAGTGCCGCATCTTCGTGAGCTTGATCCGGAGTTCACCGGGCATATGGCGACCTTTGATCCGGGTAACCGCTATGCCGGGTTGTATGTGTGGGGCACCACCGGCTTTGGCTACCAGCAGCAGGCCATCAACACGCGCATGGCCAATGCGCCAACCGACAGCTGGGCCATGCTGATGGATCCAGCCGTCGTGGCGAAATTCGCCGACTGTGGGGTGAGTTTCCTCAACGACCCCAATGAGGTGTTTGCCGCTGCGTTCCGCTACCTGGGGCTGGATATCAACCAGCAGCGCCTGGACGATCTGAAACTGGCCGAGGCGCACTTGGCCAAGGTACGGCCATCGATCCGCTACTTCGACAACGACCGTAACATCAGCGACCTGGCCAACGGCGATACCTGCCTGGCGATGTCATGGAACGGCAACGTGTCGATTGCGTCCGGCCAGGCTGAGCAGGCGGGCAAGGCCTACAGCCTGCACTACAGCATTCCGCGCGAAGGCACGCTGATCTGGTTCGATGCGATGGTCATCCCCAAGGATGCGCCGCATCCTGAGGCGGGCCTGGCGTTGATGGATCATCTGATGACGCCCGATGTCATCGGCGCCATCACTAACACTATCTACTACGCCAATGCAGTGCCGGCGGCGAATGCCACGGTCGAGCCAGCGATTCTTGCTGACCCAGGCACCTATCCACCCGCTGCGATACGCGCTCAACTGTACACCAAGAACGACAATAATCCGGCGTTCAACCGCGCCCTGACACGTGCATTCAGTCGGCTCAAGTCCGGGCTTTGATCCCCGCTGTAACACCTGCAAGCAGCGCCACCCATAGGTGGCGTTGTTGTTTGCGCCGCATGTGTTAAGTGGTGCTTGACCACTTCAATCTGAAAATTATCTAATGATAAGCATTATCATTTAAGTCTTGCCGATCAACGTACCGCGCTGCGTTGTACGGTCGCCGCAGGTCAGGAGTTAGGGTGTTCATCAGTTGTCAGCTGTATCAACCGTATCGCCATGGATGAGCAATTTCATGGCTCGATTTCTCTGGCTTACCGCACCTTGCATGCCGAGTTGCTGAAGTTTCTCGGCAAGCGCCTGGGCAGCGCAGCCGATGCTGCTGACCTGGCCCAGGATGCCTTCACCCACTGGCTGGGCTGGCGTGAGCGCAGCACAGTGCAGCAGCCACGGGCATTTCTGTTTCAGATTGCCCGCAACCTGTTGCGCGATCATTGGCGTCGACAGCAGGCCCAAGCACCGTTCAATGACGATGCCGCCACAGGACAAAGTCTGGATACCCTGGTTGATCAGCAGGGCGTCAGTCCCCTGGAGACAATCGAGCAACGTCAGCGCTTGCAGCTGTTGGCCCTGGCGTTGGATGAGTTGTCGCCGAGGCGTCGGGAGGCCTTTGTGCTGCATCGCTTCGAGGGCTTGTCCCAGGCCGAAGTAGCTGAGCGCATGGGCATTTCTCTGAGCATGGTGGAGAAGCACATCGCCAGCGCCTTGTTGCACTGCAAGCGGCGCGTCGAAGGCTGCGGTGCCGAGGTGGTGCCATGAATATGCATTCACTGAATCAGACCGTGATTGATGAACAGGCGGCCGTTTGGTTCAGCCGCTGCTGTCGTGGCCTGTCGAGCGATGAACAGGCGCAATTGGATGCCTGGTTGACGGCCGATATTTCCCATGTGCGTGCGCTGGCCGATATGCAGCGCGTCTGGGCAGACTTTGATCTGATGCCGCGTCCAGTCTTGCTACCTGGGGCCGTACTGCCGATGCGCAGAGTGCGGCGCTGGACGCCAGGGCGTGCCCTGGCCGCTTCAGTGGTGCTGTTGTGCAGCGTGTTGGCCACACCCCAAAACTGGTTCGGCGCATTGCCTGTTCAAGAGCTAAGCCTGTCCAGCGAAGCGAATGAACAGCGGCAGGTTGAACTCGCGGATGGCACGCGGATTGATCTGAACGTCGGTAGCCGGTTACAGGTGCGTCTGTATCCTGATCATCGCGAAGCTGAGCTGCTGGACGGCGAGGCCTTCTTTGCGGTCGCCCCGGATGTGGCGCGGCCCTTCGAAGTGATCGCGGGTCAGAGCCGTGTACGTGTGGTGGGTACGCGTTTCAGTGTGCGCCGCAGTCGCGAGCACCTGGCCGTGGCGGTAGAAAGCGGTCGGGTCATGGTGCAGCCGCAGCTCGGCTCAGCGCAGCAGGTCATGCTAGGGGCGGGCGAGGGACTTGCGTTCGGCCACCGCAGCAAGCACCTACAACAGCTGCGCCTGGGGCATGAGGAAATCGCCAGTTGGCGTCGTGGACTGCTGGTTTTTCGTGATCGTCCATTGGGGCTGTTACTTGATGAACTGTCTCACTACCGCGCAGCCCCCGTGCGTCTGGTCAACACCAGCCTGGCCGAGAAGCGTATCTCCGGCAGCCTGAATATCAATGATCCGGATGCCTTTCTTGCGGCGCTGCCTCACCTCTTGCCGGTTCGGGTGGAGCATCAGGGTGATGATGGTGTGTTGATCCATGCGCAATAGCTAGGCGCTTGGTGGTCTTTCATCAGTGTAAATGAAAATATTTTGCATTTGAGGGTGTGGGTTTTGTTCTGTGTTGCGTCTTCCTCGTGTCCGCCGGCTGCGAAGGCGGTTTGGCAGTATCTGGGAGACTTGCATGAAAACCCGCCTCACCTGTTTTACCTTGCGTCAGCTGTGTGTCAGCAGCGCCTTGGCCAGTTGTCTGCTGAGCAGCAGTGCGCAGGCACAGGCGTACAACTTCAACCTACCCGTGCAACCCTTGGCCAGCGCCATCAATGCATTGGCACAACAGAGCCAGTTGCAAATTCTCTTCGATGAAGCGCAGATGCGTGATCTGCAAGCCCCTGCGTTAAGTGGCAAATTGACCCCCCGTGAGGCGCTGGAACACCTGTTGCGTAATAGTGGCCTCGAACTGGTGCCAACCGGGGATGGCTTTGTAGTGCGTCAGCGCAAGCAGGCTGCTCAGGTAAGCAATACGCTCGAGCTAGGCAGTACCACCGTGATGGGCAGCCGCATCACCAGCGAGAGCGTTGGTCGCTCAACGCTCACGGAGGAAGACATCAACCGACAGCAGGCGGACAACATCGCGTCTCTGCTCGATGTGCTGCCAGGTGTTAGTTCCAGCGGTTCACCAAGGCCAGGTGGGCAAACACTCAACATCTGGGGCATGGGCGATGTTGAAGATGTCAAAGTCATTCTGGATGGCGCCCCTAAAGGCTTTGAGAAGTATCGCCAGGGTTCGGTATTTATCGAGCCGGAACTGATCAAGCATGTGGACGTGGATAAAGGCCCCCACAGCATGATGTATGGCAACGGCGGTTTTGGTGGGGTGATCAAGGTTGATACCAAAGACCCGGAAGACCTGTTGCGTGATGGCAAGCCAGTCGGTGCGTTCCTCAAATATGGTTATCACAGCAATGACCATCAGAATATCTACAGTGGTGCCGTCTATGGCCAGACCGAAGAGCGCATGCTGGATGCATTGCTCTTTCTCAACGGACGCGAAGGCGACAACATCAAGCGACCCAACGGTACGCGCTTTGATTATTCGTCCAATAGCCTTGACGCCTTTCTCTTCAAGAGCAACTTGCGCCTGAATGACGAACATCTGTTTACGCTTTCGGCCATGCAGTCTGGCAGTAATGCCTGGGAGCCTTTTGCGGCCAAACGTGACGAAATGGCCGCGCCGACAGCTGCTGAGATCGCCAAATATGGGCTGGATGGTGCATGGAAACGTAAGCTGGTCTATCGCGATCAGGACGATGAAAACTACTCCCTGAAATGGAATTACGCGCCGCTGGATAATTCCATGATCAATGTTACGGCCAGCTACGCCTATTCAAAAACTGACCAGCACGATAAGCGCCCAGCCAATGCCAGCGCTGGCTTTGCTTCCTCGCTGGGTAATGAAAGCTGGGTGGACTACACCGACAGACTTGCCGAGTTGAACAACGAGAGCCGCTTTACCACAGGCGTTCTCGATCACGCGGTGACAGTGGGTATGCAGTGGCACGGGCATCAGCGTGATTCGCTGATGCTGGATCTCAGCAAAATCAAGGATAAGACCTACAACTACGGTCTCATGCAGCCTTATTACATGCCGTCGGGCGAACAGGAAACCCGCAGTGGTTACATTCAGGATGCAATCACCCTTGGTTCACTGACCATCACCCCGGCGCTGCGATATGACGAGGTATACAGCCAAGGTGAGCCTAACCTGGCAGCGCGCTACAGCAGCACAAATCCAGCTGTAGGACATGATTACAGCAGCGTGACTTACAGCGGTTGGTCGCCACGTTTGGGTATCTTCTGGACGGCCACCGACAACCTGGCGTTTTTCGCGGACTACAGCAAAACCTGGCGTGCTCCGCTGATTGATGAACTTTATGAAGTGCAGAGTGCGGCAAGCAGCGTGCCTGCTTCTAGCCGCCATCTGGAGCGAGAGCGGATTCGTGGTGTAAGGCTCGGCAGCATTGCCAATTTCGATCGGCTGTTACGCGATGGCGACAGCCTGCAGGTGCGCACCACGTTATTTCGTAATCGCGGCAAGGATGAGATTTTCAAACGCACCGGTATCTCCTGCGTAGAACAGATCAGCACAGGGGCGGGCAACAGCGTGTGTGCCCAACCGCTGAGCAACAATCGCAACCTGCCTGGTTACACGATTGAAGGGGTTGAAGTTGAGTCCTTTTATGACAGTTCGCGTCTGTTCGGCAGCCTTTCGTTTTCCTACATTCGTGGCCAGCGTGATGCATCCCCGCGCAATCCATGGGGAGAGAAAACCTGGATTGCTGAAATTCCTCCGCGCAAAGCAGTTGCCACCTTGGGTGTGAAAGTACCGGAGGTCGACATGGCAGTGGGTTGGACTGGCAATTTCGTGCGCAAGCAGGACCGCTCACCTGAAGATAATGACCCCCTGGCGAGCGGTTGGAGTCTTCCTGAAAGTCAGGGATACGCCTTACACGGTTTATTTGCGAGCTGGCAGCCCACTCAAGTCAAAGGGTTTGAAGCACGCATCACGGTCGATAACCTGTTCAACCGTGAGTATTACCCTTACCTGGGTGAAGCGGTCTCGGGTGTTGGGCGTAATATCAAAGTCAGCGCCTCGCAGTTCTTCTAAAGCCTCGGCGCGTGAAGGATGAGCAGTACCGGGTTTGGTGCTGCTCGCCCTGGTATCACTAGCGGTATAAGCCGCCTATTTGAACTTGGGACCGGACTTGGTGTTGTTGCCCTTGGCCATGCGGTCATAGAGCACCACGTTGACCGTCGCGGCAAGGTTCATGCAGCCTTCGGTGGGGATGTAAATCACATCTTCGCACCAGTCGCGCACTTCCTTGCTCAATGAGCCGTCTTCGGGGCCGAAGATATAGATGGCGCGGTCAGGGTGGGTGTATTCCGGCAATGGCCGCGCCCCTTCGACCAGCTCTACGGCCACCGGCGTGCAGCCCAGGGGGATAATCTGCTGCAGATCCGGCACGCCAATCAGCGGAATATCCATGTAGATACGCTTTGTGTCGGTTACAAAGTCTCGGGCGCGTTCGTAGCGCTTGCCGGTGTAGAACACTGAGCTGACGCCATAGCAGCCAGCCGCACGCATCACTGCGCCAACGTTTTCCGGGGATTTCGGGTTGAACAGGCCGATGCAGGCGTATCTTTTATTGGCCACGCGGTACTCGCAAAGATTCGGGAGGTAGAGCGCCGCCCCAGGGTGATCGAAGTGGGTCGCCAAGGGCGGCTGAGCAGAAAAGGCGGGCGAGTATAACGCTGTACACCTTTCGGCTGGGGCGTGATGGCGCCTGCTAGTTCTTTTTCAGTAGGGCGGCAAGGTCCGCGAATGGGTTGTGGGTCGCCTGGGCGGTCTTTGGTGTGCTCAGCGAGGCATCGCTGAAATACTGCTGGTCGGTATAGCGCGCATGCTCGTTGTCATGGCAATACAGGCACAACAACTCCCAGTTGGAACCGTCTTGCGGGTTATTGTCGTGATTATGGTCGCGGTGGTGAACAGTCAGCTCGCTTAGGCGTTTGCCGGAGAATTCCCGTGCGCAGCGGCCGCAGACATGCGGGTACATCTTCAGCGCCTTGTCGCGGTAGCCTTCTTCGCGCGTGCGTTGGGCTTCGGCGAGAATGCGGTCAAGCTTGCTGGTGAAGGCTGGGGATTTATCGCTGCTCATCTGGAATCTCGTGATCTGGTACTTGAGGCGGAGTCTAGCCTTGCCGGCTGTCAGTGAGAACCGCCTATGCGGCACTAAACGCAAAGGTTATGGCCCAACACGATACCTGCTCTGGAGATATTGCCATGCGCCTGATCACAATACTGTGTGTATTGCCCGTGTTGATCGCCACACTGGCGTCAGCTCAGCCGTTGCCAGCGCTATCAATCAAAGCGCCAGCTGCCGGTTCGCCCGGCACCAGCACACCACAGCCTTATGCTCCTGTCGTACTACAGCCTGTACCAGATCAGACCAATGACAATCCGCCTTTGCTAAGGAATCCTGTCCAGCCTGAGTCTGCGCGAAGCAAACGTGACCAGGATTTACTGTTGCTGGAGGAACAGCGGGCGCGAACTCTTAAGCCTAAGGGCACAGTGAAGGTCGATTAAGCCTTGTGGTGACGGCTCATGGCTGTTGGACCAATAGTCGCTAGAAACTGAAGCGGCGCATAACCACCTGCAGGCGTCCTGACATGGCTTGCAGCGCCTGAGTTGCCTGGACGATGTCATTTTGAGCCGCGGAGTTTTCTTCGACGATTTGTGCAACCTTCTCAACGTTCATGGCCACTTGCTCACTCGCGGCACGCTGCTCTTGCAATGATGAGGCTATGACGCTAACGGCTTGTAGCGACTGATTAAGTGCCTCTCGGATGCCACCCATGGAGCTGCCAGCCTGATCCACCAGTTGTGTACCGCTGCTGAGCCTTTCACAGCCGGCTGCCATGCTGCTCTGTGCCTTATGCATGCCACTTTGAATGGCATCAACCAGGGCCACAATTTCAGTTGTCGAGTGGGCCGTACGACCCGCCAGGCTGCGTACTTCGTCTGCCACAACGGCAAATCCACGCCCTTGCTCACCGGCGCGCGCGGCTTCAATCGCGGCATTAAGGGCAAGCAGGTTGGTCTGCTCGGCGATGCCACGGATTACATCAACGATGGCGCTGATGTTGCGTGACTGATCGGCCAGAGTTTCCACATCTCTGGAACTCTGTTGCACCATTAAGGCAATTTGGTGCATCTCCTCTGAGGCGCGCGCCATCACCTGGATTCCGGTATCGGTCATATCGCCGGCTTTTTTGGCCATGTCATAGGTTTGTTGTGCGTTCTCGGCGATGTGATTGATGCTTACCGCCAGCTCTTCAACCGTCGCGGCCATGGCGGCAGCGGTATCACTTTGAACGTTGGCACTGGTCAGCACCTGCTCAGATGACGAAGCAAGCTGCAAGGCGGCGCATTCAATCTGTTCTGACGCTTCACCGATACTGCCAATCGTGTCTTGTAGCCCGCGGCGCATGGCTTGTACGGACTTCATAACCCCTGTCATGACCTGGTTGCTGAGAGTCTTTCCGCTATCGAGGCGGCCTTCAGCAATGCGAGCACTGATTTCTTCCAGTTCGCCGGGTTCGGCGCCCAGTTTGTCGCTCATCAGGCGTAGGAAGTAGATGACTTGCGCCAGTCCCACAGTCAGGGCAATCAGCAGTACGCTGAGACTCAGCTGGAGTTTGTTGGCGTATGCCGCCTCGCCCAATTCATATTGCCGTTTGGCTTCAACCAGCTGCACTTCAATTAATTCGGCGAACTTGCCTGACAGCGGGTCGATCAATGGGTAAAGCTGGCGAGTGGCAAATGCGTCAATACCGGCTTTATCTTCGTGATTAAGTAAATTCTTTAGCTCGTTCAGGGGGGCCCGGGTCTGATCCATCATCGGTTCGATTTGCTCGATCAAGGCGTGTTCTTCGGCAATCAGTGTGGTTGCCAGGTAGGCTGCCCAGGTTTTCTCGATACGCGTCTGAGCCTCTTCGATCAGTTGCTGTGCGGCTTTACTGCTGAGTTCACCACTGCGAGCCTTGTGTGTGGCATCGACGATGTTCACGGCATAGAGGTCAGCTATCAGCTTGAGATCACGTAGTGGCACAACGCGGTCCAGATACACCGTCTGCAGGCCTTTCACCGTCGCTTGCAATGCATGCAGGCCCAAGCCGCCTACGCAGAGCAAACCGAGCAACAGATAGCCAGAAAGAAGTAGTAAATGGGTGCGTATCTTCCAGTTCTTCATCACGGACCTTCCTGGCTGAACAGGCAGCCAATTCAGGGAGGTGGAATTGAGCCAGCTTGAAATCAGCGTAGCAGAGTCTGGAAGGTCAACCGGCTATGTTTGTACGGATGGTCAAGTGAGTTTCGCACTAAACGTCCGTTGTTTAGCGCGAATTGCTATGAGCTTGTGCTGCTGCAGGCGGCGGAGCAGCGAGGTGGATTCAAGTGAGTCCCACCACCCTGAGGATGAAGGCGTATTCCAAGGCGGCATCCTTTAGTGCCTGATAGCGGCCGCTCATACCGCCATGCCCAGCCTCCAGTTCAGTTTTCAGCAGCAGCAGGTTGTTGTCGGTTTTATGGGCGCGCAGCTTGGCCACCCATTTGGCAGCTTCCCAGTACTGCACGCGGCTGTCGTTGTAGCCCGCCACCGCAAGAATCGCCGGGTAGTCCTGGGCCTGCACGTTCTCGTACGGCGCGTAAGCCTTGATCCGCTCGAATACCTCGGGCTGGTTTGGGTCGCCCCATTCGTCGTATTCGGTGACGGTCAGCGGCAGGTCGGGGTTCTGCATGGTGTTGAGCACATCGACAAATGGCACCTCGGCGATGGCGGCGGCGAACAGCTCGGGGCGCTGATTGAGCACCGCGCCCATCAGCAGGCCGCCGGCGCTGCCGCCGCTGATCACCAGCTGCTGCGCGCGGGTATAACCGGCGGTGATCAGGTGTTCGGCGCAGGCGATAAAGTCGCTGAACGAGTTCTGCTTGTGTTCCAGCTTGCCCGCACGGTACCAGGCTTCGCCGAGTTCACCGCCGCCACGGACATGGGCGATGGCGAAGATAAAGCCGCGCTCCAGCAGGCTAAGGCGCGCATGGGAGAACCAAGGGTCGAGGCTTTCGCCGTAAGCACCGTAACCATACAAGTAGAGCGGGGCAGGGGTGCCGAGGACTTCGCGCTTGGCCACCAGGCTGATCGGCACCTGGCTACCATCGGCGGCCGTCGCCCATAGGCGTTGGCTGACATAGCTATCGGCATCGAACGGCCCAAGTACCGGGGTTTGCTTGAGCACCAATTGTGCGCCTGTGGCCAGCTCCAGTTGACGCACCTGTGCCGGGCGATTGAGCGCTTCATAACGCAGGCGAATCGCCGGGCTGTCGAATTCCAGGCTGTCCTGTACATACAGGCTGTAGGCGGCGTCCGGTAGCTGCACGCGGTAGGCCGCTTGCCCCTGTGGCTGCACGTCGATCATCGGCAAACCGCCTTCACGCAGGCTAAGCACCAGCGCTTGCTGATTGAGGCTAACGCCTTCGAGCATCACGTCGGGGTCATGGGCGCGCAGCAATTGCCAAGCGCTGCGGTTCAGCGTTGCGTCGCAGGCAGTAAACAGCGCGAAGTTGATGCCGTGCTGGTTGCTGCGGATAAACCAGCGCCACTGGCCATCTAGGGCGCCGTGGTCGACGTCATATTCGTGGCCTTCTTCGCGCGGGGCCACGCAACTGAACGCGGCTTGCGGTGTTGCGGCGTCCAGTATCCAGGCTTCGCTGGTGGTTTTGCTGCCTAACTGCAGGATCAGCTGGCGCTCGGAGCTGCTGCGGTAGCAGCTGAGGAAGAAACGTCCGTCCGGCTCGTGGAAAACCAGTTCAGCGGTGTCAGTGCCGAGGCGGTGGCGGTAGAGTTTGTGCGGCCGGTGGGTGTCGTCCAGTTCTCCGAAGAACAGCGTCTGGCTGTCATTGGCCCAGGTCATGCTGCCGTCGCATTCCTCGAACGGCAGTTCGATCAGACGGTCGTCGGCCAGTTCCTTGACGAACAGCTGGTAGGTTTCCTCGCCACTGGTGTCCAGGCTATAGGCCAGGCGCTGGTGGTCAGGGCTGATGCTAAAGGCACCGAGCGAAATAAAGCCGCCATCGGCCAGGATGTTGGGGTCGAGCAGCAATTGCTCGCGGGCCTCATCGACCGTCAGCGAGCCATCGGCGGGTTTGCGGCAGCGGTAATGCCGCGGGTATTCATCGCCCGCTGTGGTGCGCTGGTAATACAGATACGGCCCCCAGGGTGACGGTAGGCTGAGGTCGGTTTCGCGGATGCGCCCCTTGATCTCCTGAAACAACGTTTCACGCAGTCGCAGTTGCTCGCTGAGCTGCTGTTCCAGGTAGGTATTTTCCGCCTTGAGGTAATCAAGCACTTCAACGCTGTCGCGGTTTTCCAGCCAGCGATATGGGTCGGCCGCGTTGTCGACGCGGGCAATAGGGGCGTGTTGCATGAGGTAACTCCGTTAGCAGGCGGCCGACAGCGGGGACGCGGAAGCAGGCAAAAGCCGTTATCATAAGCGCCACTTCGCCCGTCGGCTGCTGAAATCTACGCGTTTATGCGCCTAGGCCGCCCGGTCTTCAATGCCAGAGAATTTGCGTTTTATGACTGAAAACGACTACCTGCTTGCCTGGGGCGCCTATCTGGTGGCGGCTCTTGGTTGTCTGTTGGTGTGGTTTCGCCTGACCAGCTGGATGTGGCGTTACCTGCGAGAGCCGCTGCGTGTGCTGGTGCTGGTGCTGCTGTTCAGCCCGACCATTGTCGACCCCGGTAAAGAGCAGTTCGCCCCTGCGGTGGCGATTACTGCCATGGACATGCTGCTTGGCGTGGGCAACAACGCCTGGCGCGCGGTAGCCGATTTGAGCATGTACGCGTTAATCGTCTTTACCTTGTACCTGCTGTTTGTCGCGGTGCGCTGGCCTGTGGAAAGGTGGCGGCAGTCGCGCAAGGGGCCTGCGCCGATTGCCGATAATGAGCCGACCTTGCGCAATATGGTGGCGCGCGATGAGCAGGATTTCGGCGACACCCGTTACGATTCCCGTGGTGACCGCAGGCTAAGAGTCGAGCCACGTCTGTAACTCAAACTTGCGCCGCAGCACACAGCCGTTCAGCATGGCCTGTCATTTATAAGGAGGGGCTATGGAGTGTGTGTTCTGTGCAATCGCTGCTGGCCAGTTGCCTGCCGAACGTATTTATGAGGATGAGCACTTTATCGTCCTGCTGGATATCTTTCCCCTGCGCCCGGCCCATGTGCTGATTGTCAGCCGCGAACATGCGCCCTTTCTCAAAGACCTTTCCTCTGCTGCCGGTGAGCGGTTGCTGCCGTTGGCGCAGCGCATGACCGCGGCCTTGCGCGCGGCCGGGTATGGCGAGCAGGGCATCAACTTTCTGGTCAACGACGGACCGACCGCCAACCAGCATGTGCCGCACCTGCATCTGCACCTGATTCCACGACGCAGCGGCGATGTCACGCAATTACTGTGGCGCGCCCTGACGCGTTTTCTGCCGTTGGCGCGTAAACGTATCGAGGCACGTCTGGCGATTGAGGCGCAGCAGCTGCGCGAGGCGTTGCGCCATGTGTGAATTGCTGGGCATGAGTGCCAATGTACCGACCGATATTGTCTTCAGCTTTACCGGCCTGATGCAGCGCGGCGGTCGCACCGGGCCGCACCGCGATGGTTGGGGCATCGGCTTTTACGAAGGGCGTGGTCTGCGGCTGTTTCAGGACCCGCGCGCCAGCAGCGAATCAGAGGTGGCGCAGCTGGTGCAGCGCTACCCGATCAAGAGCGAAGTGGTAATCGGGCATATCCGCCAGGCCAATGTTGGCCGCGTCTGCCTGGCCAATACCCATCCGTTTGTGCGCGAGATGTGGGGGCGTAACTGGTGTTTTGCGCACAACGGCCAATTGGCCGATTTCGCCCCGCAATTGGATAACTACCGGCCAATTGGCGACACCGACAGCGAAGCGGCCTTCTGCGATTTGCTCAATCGCTTGCGTCAGGCCTTTCCCGAGCCGGTTGTGGTGGAGCAGTTGCTGCCCACCTTGGTCAGTGCCTGTGCCGGCTATCGTCAGCACGGTGTATTCAATTGCCTGCTCAGTGATGGCGACTGGCTGTTCAGCTTTTGCAGCAGCAAGCTGGCGCATATCACCCGGCGCGCGCCGTTTGGCCCGGCGCATCTGAAAGATGCCGACATGCAGGTGGATTTTCAGGCAGAAACCACGCCCAATGATGTGGTCACTGTTTTGGCGACCGAGCCGTTGACCGATAACGAGAGCTGGACACTGTACCAGCCGGGCGAGTGGCGTCTGTGGCGCGGCGGTGAGTGTGTGGCGCAAGGCATGGAAGGCTGATTATTAGGGGGAGGGAAGCAATGTTTAGAAGCTATCTGCGGTTGGCCTTGTTTGCTCTGGGCTTGCTGGTTGGGGTTCAGGTGCCCGGGTTTATCGACGACTACAGCAAGCGCGTCGAAGCCCATCGCATTGAGTCGGATTTGGGCCTCAAGGGCTTCCGTGAAACGGCTCGGCGCTTTTTCAAAGGCGATCTGGTGGCCTTGGTTAGCCATTACCAGGCCAGCGCCGACCCAGTGATGCGCAGCGATGCGCAGAGTCTGGGTACGCTGGTCGAGCGTTCGGCCTTTCTTGAGCGTGAATCCAAGGCCATGCAAGGCCCTTGGTATGGCCAGGTCTGGCATCTGGCTACCGCAGCAGACCATGAATTGCTGGAGGAAACCTTCGCCACCTACCGTTACCAGGTGCTGCTGGCCCCCGAGGCCATCACCTGGGGCATCGTCTGCGCGCTGCTACTGGCCTGGCTGGTCGAAAGCCTGCTGGTGCTGTTCGGCATGCTGCTGGGTGTGGGCCGCAGCCAGAAGGTGCAGCAACGGCACTGGCGCTGAGTTGCATCACTCTCAAGGGCTCGCAAGAGCCCTTGATGTTTCAGTTGATCCGTTTATTGAGGCGATGTCTCAATACCCTGTTGCATGCATTGGGTAGAGCGTGTCATACGCATCAACGCAGGGTTGCGTGTGTAGGTTGGGTTGAGGAACAGCGCGACGAAGCCCAACGAGACATGCTGCAATCTGTTGGGCTTCGCTGCGCTCAACGCCAACCTACGCCTTATCGCCACGCAACACGCAATGGGTACATGGACTTTCTTATGCTTGCTTGCTGCCTTGAATACAAGCAGCCTCGTTAACAGCCGGCAGAGTCGGCAATTTTTTACGCCGCGACACCAACAACACGCCCGCCACGACCAACGCTGCACCCGCCAACTGGACCAGTGACACTGGCTCCGCCAACAGCATCCAGGTAAACACAATCGTCAGCACCGGCCCCAGCGTGCCGATCAGCACCGTGCGCGCCGAGCCGATCAGGCGCAGCGCAGCCGATTGCCAGAAGATTGGCAGCACCGTCGAGAAAACCGCCATCGCCGCGCTGTAGGCGTACACCTCAACCGGCAACTGCAACGCGCTGAATGGCTGCGTGGCGAGAAAATGCAGTTGCGTGGCAAAGGTCGACACGATGATCGCCAGCGCAGCAAAGCGAATAGTGCCCAGCCGGTGAATCGCCACTTCAGCCCCGGCGCTGTACAGCGCATAAGACAGCGCCGAGCCGAACACAAAGGCGGCACCGATCAATACGTTGTGCAGGTCTTCGGCGATGCGCAAGTCGTGGGCGAAGGCCAGGGCAATCCCGGCGTAAGACAGTAGCAGGGCGGCGATCTGGCGTTTCTCTAGGCGCTTGCCCATAAACAACACGCCGATCAACACGGTCATGGTCGGGTAGATAAACAGAATCAGCCGCTCCAGCGCCGCCGAGATGTACTGCAGGCCGATGAAATCGAGAATGCTCGCGCCGTAATAACCGAGCAGGCCCAGGGCCAGCAGCATGCACCAGTCCTTGCGGGTGAGCGGCGGCGCGGTGCGGCACAGCCACAGCGTGGCCCACAGGGCGATGGGTAAGGCAAAACTCATGCGCAGTGCGAGCAGGGTGACGGCATCCACCGGTGCGGCCGCGTAGGCCAACTTGACGAAGATGGCTTTGAACGAGAAGCCGAAGGCGGCAAGGATCGCCAGCGCGATGCCGATGCGATCGGCTGACCAGGATTTCCAATGCATTGCGAATAAATCCCTAAAGAGTTGTTCTGGTCCGAATGATGCGAGGGCTAGAATCGCTTTGGAATTGGCTTTTACTAAACTGATCGTTCGGAATTAACAAACGCTATGCACTACGACTTGGTTGACCTGCGTTTATTCGTCGCCATCGCCGAAGCGAAAAACCTCACCCGTGGTGCCGAACGGGTGCATCTGGCGGCTTCTTCTGCCAGCCATCGCTTGCGCCAGCTGGAAGCGTCGATTGGCACGCCGTTGCTGCTGCGTGAGCCGCGTGGCGTCAGCCTGACCCGCGCTGGCGAGGCCTTGTTGCGCCATGCGCGGCAGGTGTTTGCCCAGCTTGAGCAAATGCACGCCGACCTCACGCCCTACGCCAAAGGCGTGCGCGGGCATGTCAGCCTGTGGGCCAACACCCACGCCACGCACACCTTTTTGCCCGACAGCTTGGCGACTTTTCTGCAGCGTCATCCGCAAGTGAGTATTTCCCTCGAAGAACACACCAGCCCGGATGTGTTGATGGCGGTGGCGCGCGGTGAAGTGGAAGTGGGCGTGGTGGCGGGGGCCATGGAGGGGGCCGATGTCGAACTGATTCCTTACAAGGCCGATCGTCTGGTGCTGATCGCGCCTGCTGAGCACCCGCTGGCTGCGCGCAAGCACTGCCCGTTTGTGCAGGTGCTGGAGTATCCCTTTGTGATGCTGCACGCCGGTTCGGCCATCCACACCTTCACCATGAACGCGGCGGCGGCGTTGGGCCGGCACTTGGAGGTGCGGATTCAGGTGCGCAGCTTTGAGGCTGTGTGCCGTATGGTCGCGGCGGGTGTGGGCATTGGTTTGGTGCCGCGCAGTGCGGTGAGCGAGCGCGGGTTGCCAATCATCGAGTTGGAGGAACACTGGGCGCAGCGCGATTTGAAGGTCTGTGTGCGTAAGCGGGCGCTGTTGTCGGGCTTTGCCGCCGAATTGGTCGATTGCCTGACGGCCGAGGCTGACTAAGTAAAACGGGCCCGAAGGCCCGTTGTTTACTTGGAGAGAAAGCGCATGCCTTCTTCCAGGCCTTGCAGCGTCAGCGGGTACATCTGGTCTTCGAGCAACTCACGCATGATGTTGGTCGAGGCGGTGTAGCTCCAACTGTCTTTGGGGTACGGGTTGATCCAGATAAGCTTTTTGTACTTCTCCATAAAACGCTTGATCCAGACGTAACCCGGCTCCTCGTTCCAGTGCTCGACGCTGCCGCCGGCCTGGGTGATTTCGTAAGGGGCCATGGCCGCATCACCGACGAACACCACTTTGTAATCCGCGCCGTACTTGTGCAGCAGGTCTTGCGTGGAGAAACGCTCAGACGTGCGGCGCAGGTTGTTCTTCCACACCGACTCGTACACACAGTTATGGAAGTAGAAATACTCCATGTGCTTGAACTCGGTTTTGCAGGCGGAAAACAGCTCCTCGCACACCTTGACGTGGGCGTCCATCGAACCGCCGATGTCGAAGAGGATCAGCAGCTTCACCGCGTTGCGCCGCTCCGGACGCATTTGAATGTTCAGCAGACCGCCGTCTTTGGCGGTGTGGTCGATGGTGCCGTCCAGGTCCAGCTCGTCTTGTGCACCTTGGCGCGCAAACTTGCGCAGGCGGCGCAGGGCCACCTTGATATTGCGCGTCCCCAGCTCGACCTGATCGTCGAGGTTTTTGTACTCGCGCTGATCCCAGACCTTGACCGCCTTGCCCTGACGCTTGCCGGCGTCACCCACGCGGATGCCTTCCGGGTTATAGCCGCCAGAGCCGAACGGGCTGGTGCCGCCGGTGCCGATCCACTTGTTGCCGCCTTCGTGGCGTTCTTTTTGCTCTTCGAGGCGCTTTTTGAATTCCTCGATCAACTTGTCCAGGCCGCCGAGGGATTCGATCTTGGCGCGTTCCTCATCGGTCAGCGAACGCTCGAACTCCTTGCGCAGCCACTCATCGGGGATCAATGCCTCGATGTGCTGGTTAAGGTTTTCCAGGCCCTTGAAGTAGGCCCCGAACGCGCGGTCGAACTTGTCGAAATGCCGCTCGTCCTTGACCAGAATGGTGCGCGAGAGGAAATAGAACTCGTCCATATCGGCGAATACCACGTTGTGCTTCAACGCGTTGATCAGGTCGAGCAGCTCGCGCACCGACACCGGCACCTTGGCGGCGCGCATTTCATTGAATAGGTTGAGCAGCATAGCTGCGCCCTCATGTGTTGATTCTGGCCGGGCTGCTGCGCGTCGGCCATGCGGCGTTGAAACCGAGCTTCACATGCTCACGTACTGGAGTACGCTGCGCTGTTAAGCTCGGTTTCGCCTTGCCTGGCTCTAGCTCGCCGAGCCCTATACCGAGTGGGTAGCGCGTCCGACGACGCGCAGCAGCCCAATTCTTAACGCGAAGCGCGGCGGCTCATAAAGGCCAGGCGCTCCAGCAACTGCACATCCTGCTCGTTCTTCACCAGCGCACCGGCCAGCGGCGGGATGGCCTTGGTGGGGTCGCGTTCGCGCAGCACGGCTTCGCCGATGTTGTCGGCCATCAGCAGTTTCAGCCAGTCGACCAGCTCGCTGGTGGACGGCTTTTTCTTCAGGCCCGGTACTTTGCGCACGTCGAAGAACACGTCCAGCGCTTCAGCGACCAGGTCTTTTTTGATGCTGGGGTAGTGCACATCGACGATCTTCTGCAGGGTCGCGCGATCCGGGAAGGCGATGTAGTGGAAGAAGCAGCGGCGCAGGAAGGCGTCCGGCAGTTCCTTTTCGTTGTTCGAGGTGATGATGATGATCGGGCGTTGCTTGGCCTTGATCGTCTCGTTGGTCTCGTAAACGTAGAACTCCATCTTGTCGAGTTCTTGCAGCAGGTCGTTAGGGAACTCGATGTCGGCCTTGTCGATTTCGTCGATCAGCAGAATGACGCGCTCTTCGGACTCAAAAGCCTCCCAGAGTTTGCCCTTCTTGATGTAGTTGCGCACATCGTGAACTTTGTCCGAATCCAGCTGCGAGTCACGCAGGCGGCTGACCGCGTCGTACTCGTACAGGCCTTGATGAGCCTTGGTGGTGGATTTGATGTGCCAGGTGATCAAGCGTGCGCCGAATGATTCAGCCAGTTGCTCAGCCAGCATGGTTTTACCAGTGCCCGGCTCGCCCTTGACCAGCAGCGGGCGCTGCAGGGTGATGGCGGCATTGACCGCGAGCTTGAGGTCGTCGGTGGCGACGTAGGACTGGGTGCCTTCGAACTTCATCGGTAAATCCTCGAACGGTAACGCGCAGGGCCATACCCGCGGGTTCGGTAGGTGAAAACCAGACTATAACGCGCAGCCCCGGCGACTGTGAACGCAGACGGGGCATTCAGTCACTGAATGGCGGGTCACCGAGCGTCTGTTACCGTGCTAGACGCAAGCGCGCGGGCGTTTTAGTCTGGCGGACTTTCGGCAACTACCGCACAAGGACATCGTCATGAGCCGCATCTTTACTGACAACGCCCAGGCCATTGGCAACACTCCGCTGGTCAGAATCAACCGGCTGGGGCCTGCTGGTGTAACCATCCTGGCCAAGATCGAAGGGCGTAACCCGGCGTATTCGGTGAAGTGTCGGATCGGCGCCAGCATGATTTGGGACGCCGAAGAGCGCGGCGTACTCAAACCCGGCATGACCATTGTCGAGCCTACCTCCGGCAACACCGGCATCGGCCTGGCGTTTGTCGCGGCGGCGCGTGGCTACAAGCTGCTGCTGACCATGCCTGCGTCCATGAGTTTGGAACGCCGCAAGGTACTCAAGGCGCTGGGCGCTGAGTTGGTGCTGACCGAGCCGGCCAAGGGCATGAAGGGTGCTATTGAAAAAGCCGCAGAAATCGCCGCCTCCGATGCCAACACTTATTTTATGCCGCAGCAGTTCAACAACCCGGCCAACCCGGCGATTCATGAAAAGACCACCGGCCCGGAAATCTGGAACGACACCGACGGCGCGATTGATGTGCTGGTCTCGGGCGTCGGCACCGGCGGTACCATTACCGGTGTGTCCCGTTACATCAAACAGACCCAGGGCAAGGCCATTCTTTCCGTAGCGGTGGAGCCGATCAGCTCGCCGGTCATCAGCCAAACCTTGGCCGGTGAAGAGGTCAAACCCAGCCCACACAAAATTCAGGGCATTGGCGCAGGCTTCGTCCCCGGTAACCTGGATTTGAGCATGGTGGACCGCGTTGAACAGGTCAGCGATGACGACGCCAAAGCGGTTGCCCTGCGCCTGATGCGCGAAGAAGGCATCCTCTGCGGTATCTCCTGCGGCGCCGCCATGGCCGTGGCCCTGCGCCTGGCCAATGAGCCGGGCATGCAAGGCAAAACCATCGTGGTGATCCTGCCGGATTCCGGCGAACGCTACCTGTCGAGCATGCTGTTCAGCGACATGTTCACCGAGCAGGAATTGCAGCAGTAAACGTCCAGGCCTTGGGTCGCATGCCGCTGGCCGTGATGACAGATTACCCACAGCCCGCCTAGCGCGGGCTGCTTTCGTATACAACTTATGCGGGACGAGTCAGTCGTGTGAGCGTTTGCTGCCCAGGCGGTACTGATTTTCGCCGCCGCGCTTGGCCTCGTACATGGCCAGATCCGCGATGTGAATCAGTCGATCCATGCTTGATGCGTGATCCGGGTAAGCAGCAACGCCCAGGCTGGCACCGATACACTGCGATTTACCGGCGATAGCCAAGGGTGCCAGCAGTGTTGCGAAGAGTTTTTCGCTGATTGTCTGAGCTTCCTGCTCCAGGCTGCTGTTGAGTGCCAGACCTTCGACAATCACGACAAATTCATCTCCACCGATGCGTGCCACGCTATCGGAGGCGCGCAATGCGCCTTTGAGCCGTTGCGCGGTGGTGATCAGCACTTCATCTCCTGCGGCATGGCCATATGCATCGTTGATGGCCTTGAACCCGTTAAGGTCGATAAACACCAGGGCTACGCGAGTGCTGTTGCGTTGGGCGCGTTTCAGGGCATTGCCCAGGCGATCCTCGAATACCAGACGGTTAGGCAGACCGGTTAAAACATCGTGATGCGCCAATTGATGCAGCTGCTGAGCCCAGGCTTTCTCCTCGGTGATATCGCGCACCACCCCCATCATTTTCACCGCGCTACCCTGAGCATCTTTGACCACATTGCCGGTTTCTCGCAGCCAGCGCATGCTGCCATCGGCCCAGATTACGCGGTATTCCTCGTCATGATTTTCACCGGTTTCGATGCAGCGCAGTTCCCCAGCGCGCACACGCTCGCGATCGTCTGGGTGCACGCTTGCGCAGAACAGATCGTAGCTCGGTGTCACACTGCCTATCTTATGGCCGAACATGGTGTAGATCGCGTCTGACCAGTACAAACGGTTGGTGTTGATCTCCCAGTCCCAGGTGCCGATACGAGCAAAATACTGGCTGCGTTTGAATCGCTCGATATCTTCCTGTGAACGACAGGGTTCATGACTCGGTTGAAGCAGTACAAGGGTTTTAGCATGGCCAAGGCGCAGGCATCTGGCTTCGATTTTCAGACGATGTCCGGAGTTTGCGACAATCTCCAGGCATTGGGTGGCTGCAGTTTCCAGATTGAGCTGCAGCGTTGGTAGATAGTCCGAGACGCATGCACCCAGAAGTTCGTCAGCTCTCTTGCCCAACAGTTGAGCGGCAGCAGGGTTGTATTGATCGATTTTGCCGTTGCGATCGAGTTGTAACACGGCATCCGAGAGCGTATTCAGCAGCTGTTCGTAGACGCCTAGCTGAACGTGCATGGTGCGTCGAGTGTTAAGTGACCAGAGCAGCAGCGACAAAAGCAGCAGGCCGCCGGCGACAAAGACTATGGCAGGCATTGGCTTAGGTTTCGCACTGTGGGAGGTTGGCTGGGTAATGGTTGCATAATGGCATTATGCCGCTCTTTGTGCTCATTACAGGGGGCTCTAGCATGAGGGTTTAACGCCTGTTGATCGGCAATGCGATCAACCGCGAGACAACGAGCGCCAGGTACATGACGCCGGCAAACTCTTCAATCATCACCAGCGCCCGTGCCATGGGTGTGACTGGCAGAATATCGCCCAGGCCAACGCCTGAAAGAGTGGTAAAGCTGAGAAACAACAGCTCCATCCAGCTGCGGGCATTCTGTGGATCAACCATTGCCACAAAACTGCCGGGTAGCAGCAGCTGACAAACATTGAATAGGTAGGCGAAAGCCCAGGCGAGCAAGGTGAACGTCGCACCCACTGCGTAAAGCTCATCGGTTGTCGCGTGCTGGTCAGCGGTCATGTAGGCGATGAGGCTGGCGGCGGCATAAAAGTAAAAGACTGCCTCAACCAGGGCGACCAGCCATTTCAGGGTTGCAGAAGGAAGCAGTATGTCGAGTACCGACAGTGCCAGCACCAGCACTGCCAGCATCACGGCGATCCAGCTTTGGGTTGGACTGCGTTTGACCACATGCAAGGCGAGGCCCAGCACCACCAGACCGAATGCACCGAAGAGTGCGCGGCCAAGCGCGGTGCTTTCCATCCAGGGGTAAAGCAATACGCCAAGCAGTTGCACGAACAGCAGGCCGGCAGAAGGGTGGCGGGTTACATAGGCAATGGGCGACATACGATCCTTGTTTATCAATGCTGACGATGGTCACAAAAAAGCCCGCAGCTGCGGGCTTGATTGCTACATACCTTAATTATCGTAGCCCAGGTTCGGTGCCAACCAACGCTCGCTGACGTTGAGGTCCTGCTTTTTCCGGGCGGTGTAGCTTTCCACCTGATCCTTGTCGATTTTGCCGACGGCGAAGTACTGCGCTTGCGGGTGGGCGAAGTACCAGCCGGACACGGCCGCCGCCGGGAACATGGCGTAGTGCTCGGTGAGGAACACGCCGCTGTCGCCGGCTTTGTTGAACTCGGCTGCCGGATCGAGCAGGGCGAACAGGGTCTTCTTCTCGGTGTGATCCGGGCAGGCCGGGTAGCCGGGGGCGGGGCGGATGCCTTTGTAGGCTTCCTTGATCAACTCCTCGTTGGACAGCTGCTCGTCTGGCTCATAGCCCCAGTACGTGGTGCGCACTTCTTTGTGCAGCCACTCGGCGCAGGCTTCGGCCAGACGGTCGGCCAGGGCTTTGACCATGATCGAGTTGTAGTCGTCGCCGGCATCTTGGTAGGCCTTGGCCACTTCCTCAGCACCGATACCGGCGGTGGTGATAAAACCGCCGACGTAGTCGGTGACGCCGCTGTCTTTCGGCGCAACAAAGTCGGCCAGCGAGTAGTTTGGCTTGCCGTCCGGTTTGATGGTCTGCTGGCGCAGGTGGTGCAGGGTGGCCAGCTTGTCACCGTTATCGGCGTAGACATCCAGGTCGTCATCATTCACCTGGTTGGCGGGCCAGAAACCGAAGACCGCACGGGCACTGATGAGTTTTTCGTCGATCAGCTTTTTCAGCATGGCCTGGGCATCGGCGTACAAGGCCGTCGCGGCTTCGCCGACCACTTCATCGGTGAGGATGCGCGGGAATTTGCCGGCCAAATCCCAGGAAATAAAGAACGGCGTCCAGTCGATGTACTCGGCCAGAGTGGCCAAGTCGATGTTGTCCAGCACCTTGACGCCGGTAAAGCTCGGCACGCTGGGCTGGTAATGGGCCCAGCCAAACTGCGGCTTGTTGGCAACCGAGGCGGCGTAGCTTAAACGCTCGGTGCGGGCGCTGCGGTTAGCGGTGCGCTCGCGCACTTCGATGTAGTCGAGGCGGGTGCGCTCAACGAAATCCGCTTTCAGCTCTTTGGACAGCAACTGCGTGGCCACGCCGACCGCGCGCGAGGCGTCGGTGACGTAAACCACAGCGTCGTTCTGGTACTTGGGCTCGATCTTCACCGCTGTGTGAGCTTTGGAGGTGGTGGCGCCACCGATCATCAACGGCAGGTGAAAGCCCTGACGCTGCATTTCGCGGGCGACATGCACCATTTCATCCAGTGACGGGGTGATCAGGCCGGAGAGGCCGATGATGTCGCACTTCTCATCCTTGGCCACCTGCAGGATTTTCTCGGCGGGCACCATCACACCCAAATCGACGATGTCGTAACCGTTACAGCCGAGCACCACGCCAACGATGTTTTTGCCGATGTCGTGCACGTCGCCCTTGACCGTGGCCATGAGAATCTTGCCCTTGGCTTCCGGCTTGTCGCCTTTTTCGGCTTCGATAAAGGGGATCAGGTGCGCCACCGCTTGCTTCATCACGCGGGCGGATTTCACCACCTGCGGCAGGAACATTTTGCCCGCGCCGAACAGGTCACCGACCACGTTCATGCCAGCCATCAGCGGGCCTTCGATCACCTCGATGGGGCGCGCGCACTGCTGGCGGAATTCTTCGGTGTCTTCGACGATGTGCGTGGTCACGCCTTTGACCAACGCATGCTTGAGACGCTCTTCAACGCTCAGGTTGCGCCATTCTTCGGTTTCGGCTTCTTTAACGCTGCCATCGCCCTTGTATTTGTCGGCAATGGCCAGCAGCGCTTCGGTCGCGTCGTCGTTACGGTTGAGCACTACGTCTTCTACAGCGTCGCGCAGCTCTTTGGGAATCTCGTCGTAGATTTCCAACTGGCCGGCGTTGACGATGCCCATGGTCAGGCCGTTCTGGATCGCGTAGTACAGGAACACCGAGTGAATGGCTTCACGCACCGGGTTGTTGCCGCGGAAGGAGAACGACACGTTGGACACGCCGCCCGAGCTCAGGGCATAGGGCAGTTCGTCACGGATGTAGGCGCAGGCCTCGATAAAGTCGACCGCGTAGTTGTTGTGCTCCTCGATGCCGGTGGCCACGGCGAAGATGTTCGGGTCGAAGATGATGTCTTCCGGCGGGAAGCCCACTTCGTTAACCAGAATGTCGTAGCTGCGCTGGCAGATTTCTTTCTTGCGTGCGGCGGTGTCGGCCTGCCCCACTTCGTCGAAGGCCATCACCACCACAGCCGCGCCGTAGCGCTTGCACAGGCGGGCGTGGTGCTTGAACTGCTCCACGCCTTCCTTCATGGAAATCGAGTTGACGATGCCTTTGCCCTGGATGCACTTGAGGCCGGCTTCGATCACCTCCCACTTGGAGGAGTCGATCATGATCGGCACGCGGGAAATGTCCGGCTCACCGGCAATCAGATTCAAGAAGGTGACCATGGCCTTCTGCGAATCGAGCATGCCCTCGTCCATGTTGATGTCGATCACCTGCGCGCCGGCTTCCACCTGCTGCAGGGCGACTTCCAGGGCTTCGGTGTAGTTGTCCTCGCGGATCAGCCGGGCGAATTTGGCCGAACCGGTGATGTTGGTGCGCTCGCCGACGTTGATAAACAGCGAGTTGCGGTCGATGGTGAAGGGCTCAAGGCCCGACAGGCGGCAGGCTTTGGGAATGTCCGGGATGACACGTGGCGGGTATTTGCTCACCGCTTCGGCAATCGCCTGAATGTGCGCCGGGGTGGTGCCACAGCAGCCGCCGACGATGTTCAAAAAGCCCGAGGCGGCAAACTCTTCGACCACCACCGCCATTTCCGCCGGGGTTTCGTCGTATTCACCAAAGGCATTCGGCAGGCCGGCGTTGGGGTGCGCAGAGACAAAGGTGTCGGCTTTGTTGGCCAACTCTTCCAGATACGGGCGCAGGTCACTGGCACCGAGGGCGCAGTTCAGGCCCACGGAAATCGGCTTGGCGTGGCGCACGGAGTTCCAGAACGCTTCGGTGGTCTGCCCGGAGAGGGTGCGGCCGGAGGCGTCGGTGATGGTCCCGGAGATCATGATCGGCAGCTCGAAGCCTTGTTGCTCGAAGACTTCCTGCACAGCGAAGATCGCCGCTTTGGCGTTCAAGGTATCGAAGATGGTTTCGATGAGGATCATGTCCGCGCCGCCTTCAATCAGGCCGCGGGTGGCTTCCACGTAGTTTTCCACCAACTCGTCGAAGGTGACGTTGCGGTAGCCGGGGTTGTTGACGTCCGGGGAGATCGAGCAGGTGCGGCTGGTTGGGCCCAGGACGCCGGCAACGAAGCGCGGGCGATCCGGGGTTTCCAGGGTCTTGGCATCGGCCACGCGGCGGGCCAGGCGCGCGCCTTCGACGTTCAACTCATACACCAGGCTTTCCATGCCGTAGTCGGCCTGGGACACCTGGGTGGCGTTGAAGGTGTTGGTTTCAAGGATGTCTGCGCCGGCATCCAGGTAGGCTTTCTCGATTGCGCCGATCACGTCGGGACGGCTCAGGATCAGCAGGTCGTTGTTGCCTTTGACGTCCTGCGGCCAGTCGGCGAAGCGTTCGCCACGGTAATCGGCTTCTTCCAGCTTGTAGCTCTGGATCATGGTGCCCATGCCGCCGTCGAGGATCAGGATGCGTTCCTTCAGGGCTTGCTGAAGTGCGTGGAGGCGGGCGCTGCGATCGGACAGAGACATGGAGAGAACTACCTGGGACGCGTGAAAAAAAGATGCGCGATGATAACAAAGCTGCACGCTTTTGCAGTGGGCTGCGCTTTTACATGAATCTTACTCATGTTTGCGGGTTGGCCTTTGCCAACCGACGCCAGCTAGAATCGGCACTTGAGCCTTTTTAGAGATGTTTCCATGGTCTGCCGTTTACTACTTGGCGTGTGTTTATTGTTCATCGGCTCATTACAGGCGGCCGAACCCATCTCCTACAGCCGCGATATCCAACCGATTTTTACCAAGAACTGCGTGGCCTGCCATGCCTGCTACGACGCGGCCTGCCAGCTTAATCTGGGCAGTGGTGAAGGTGTGCTGCGCGGCGCCAGTAAGGCCACGGTGTATAACGGCACGCGCACCCAGGCGCAGGCCACTACACGGCTGTTTGTTGATGCCCACGGTGAGGCCGCGTGGCGGCGTAAGGACTTTGTGTCTGTGCTGGATCAGCAGGGCAGTCAGGCCGCTTTAATGGCCCGTATGCTGGAACTGGGTCATCAGCAGCCGTTTGCGGCCAATAGCAAACTGCCGGCCGGGTTGGCTATCGGCATCAACCGGGTCAACCAATGTCCGCTTCCGCAGGAGTTTGAGGCGTTTGCCCGTAAAAATCCGCAGGCAGGCATGCCGTTTGCCGTTACCGGCTTGAGCGAGGCGGACTACCAGACGCTCCAGCGTTGGCTGGCCGAGGGCGCGCCGGTCGATCAGCAAACGCTGCAGGCCAGTGCGGCTGAGGCGCAGCAGATCGCCAATTGGGACGCTTTTATGAATGCTCCCGGTGCCCGCGAGTCGCTGGTTTCGCGCTGGCTCTACGAGCATCTGTTTCTCGCCCACCTGTATTTTACCGATGGTGAGCCGGGGCACTTCTTCCAGATGGTGCGTTCGCGCACGCCCAGCGGCCAGCCGGTGGACATCATCGCTACGCGGCGACCCAATGATGATCCCGGCACCGAGTTCTACTACCGGTTGATCCCCGTGCAGGGGGTGATCGTGCACAAGACCCATATCACCTACGGGTTGAGTGCAGCGAAGCTGGCGCGGGTCAAAGCATTGTTCTTTGCCAGTGACTGGCAGGCCGACGCTGTGCCCGGATATGGCCTGCAGCGCCGCGCCAATCCATTCGAGACCTTTGCCGCGATTCCGCCCCAGGCGCGTTATCAGTTCATGCTGGATAACGCCGAATACTTTGTGCGCACGTTTATTCGCGGGCCAGTTTGCCGTGGGCAGATCGCCACGGATGTGATTCGCGATAACTTCTGGGCGATGTTCCAGGACCCACAGCACGACCTTTACATCACTGATGCGCAGTACCGTGAGGAGGCCACCGGGTTATTGGCCATGCCGGGACAGCTTGATGGCATCACCGATTTACCGGGCCTGTGGCGCAGCTACCGGGACAAGCGCAATGCCTATGAAGCGCTGCGCATGCAGCGCTACGCTGATGCGCCAGCGGCGAGTTGGTCGCATATCTGGGCCGGCAACGACAACGCACTGCTGTCGATCTTCCGCCATCACGACAGCGCGTCAGTGAGCAAAGGGCTGATTGGCGAAGTGCCGCAAACCCTCTGGTGGATGGACTACCCACTGCTGGAGCGTACGTACTACCAACTGGTAGTGAACTTCGATGTGTTTGGCAACGTTTCGCACCAGGCGCAGACCCGCTTGTATTTTGACCTGATTCGCAATGGTGCCGAGGTCAACTTCCTGCGCCTCATGCCGGCTGAGTCGCGCCAGGGCTATCTGAGTGATTGGTACCAGAGCAGTGGCAAGCTGAAGGTCTGGCTGGACTATCAGGCCATCGACAGTGACAGCCCAAACGCGCTGCGCTTGGCAGCGGGTGACCCGAAGCGCAGCTTTGCCGGGGCGCTGCTGGAACGTTACGGCAGCCTGAACGCCCGGCCTGACCCGATCAACCGCTGCACGGGTGCGCATTGTCATCGGTCCGGTATAGCCTCCGAGTTACAGCGTGCCGAGCAATCCCTGAGCCGCCTGACCGGTAAACCGGGTGGCACGCTCAAGGTGATCAACCAGTTGCCGGAAACCACACTTCTACGTGTAGAACTGGCTGGAGGGCAGCGCGAGGTTTACAGCCTGTTGCGCAACCGTGCGCACAGCAATGTGGCCTTTATGCTGGGCGAGGAACTGCGCTACCAGCCCACTCTGGATACCCTGACGGTGTACCCGGGGGTGTTCAGCAGTTATCCGAACTTCATCTTCAACATCCCGGCAGAGCAGGTAGCGGCGTTTGTCACTGCGCTGGAGCAGGCGCGTGATCAATCAGCCTTCGATAAGGTGGTCGAGCGCTGGGGGATTCGCCGTACACATCCGCAGTTTTGGCATTACTTCCACGATATGTCGGCCTATATCCAGCAGATCGAGCCAGTGGAAGCCGGCGTGCTGGATATGAATCGATATGAGAATTTATAGGGCGCGGGCAGGTGGCGCACTGCGCGGCAGTGCGCCTATATGGTTAGCGGTTGAAGCGTTCAACCAGAGCATACTGGCCGTTGGCTGTGGCCATCAGCGCCGCACTGAGCAGGGCCGTGTCATGGGCCTCGCCTGAGGTCTGATCGGCTAACTGGGCAATGGTGGTGATGCTGCGGTTGACCTCATCGGCAACGGCACTCTGCTCTTCGGCGGCTGCGGAAATCTGGTTGGCCATATCGGTGATATTGGCTACCGCTTCGCTGATACCGGCCAGGGCCTCATCGGCCTGCTGCACGCGTTCAACCCCTTCATCAGCCTGTTTGCGGCCGATTTCCATGGTCATCACCGCTTCTTCGGCGGTGCGTTGCAGCTTGGCGATCAACTGATGGATCTGTCCGGTGGATTCGGCCGTGCGTTGCGCAAGCGAACGGACTTCATCGGCTACCACGGCAAAACCACGTCCCATGTCACCGGCGCGCGCCGCTTCGATAGCGGCATTGAGCGCGAGCAGATTGGTCTGATCAGCAATGCCCTTGATCACATCGACCACACCTCCGATCTGATTGCTGTCATGGGCCAGGCGAGTCACGGTCTCACCGGTATCGCCAACAGACTGCGAGAGGCGCTGGATAGCCTGACGGGTTTCGCTGGCGATGCTGCGGCCGGCACTGGTCAAGCGATTGGCATCCTGAGTGGCGATGGCCGTGCGTGCCACATTGCTGGCAACTTCCAGCGTGGTGGCGGCCATCTCATTGATGGCTGTTGCGACTTGATCGGTTTCATTGCGCTGGCGTTCAAGCCCGGCGGAACTGCTGTGAGCAAGTGTATCGGCTCGTTTGGCTTGCTGAGCGAGTTGCTCGGCGGTGTCCTGCAGGCGTGTCAGGCAGGTTTTCAGGCGCGCCTCCTGGCTCAGAATGGACATTTCCAGACGCCCCTGATCGCCACGGCTGTCGGTATACATCTGCGCAATCAGTGGGTCGGAAGTGGTCTGATCAGCCAGGCGTAGCAGGCGTGCGAGGCCACGTTGCTGCCAGTTAAGCCCTGCCAGGCCAAGCGGTATAGATAACCCTGCAGCGAGTGCAAAGCCCCAACTGGAGTCCAGCCAGGCGCCGATCAGGAAGCCGATCTGGCTGACCAGAATAAATGGCAGCCAATCCTGCACGATTGGTAGCCAGCGATCAGTGCTGGGGATCGCTGACTTGCCGCTATTGATCCGTTGATAAAGGGCTTCCGCGCGGCGAACCTGCTCGGCAGTGGGTTTGACTCGAACAGATTCATAGCCAATGACCTGATTGTGTTCAGTCACCGGTGTGACATAAGCATTGACCCAATAGTGGTCACCGCTCTTGCAACGGTTTTTGACGATGCCCATCCAAGGGCGGCCTTTCTTCAGGGTATCCCACATGTGTTGAAACACTGCAGGAGGCACATCCGGGTGGCGTACGAGGTTGTGCGGCGCCCTGATCAACTCCTCGCGAGTGAAACCACTAATGTCCACAAAGGCGTCGTTGCAATAAGTGATCTGACCTTTGAGGTCCGTGGTGGAAATGAGTCGTTGCTGCGCCGGGAATGTGCGCTCACGTTGTGTAATGGGCTGATTATTGCGCATGGTGAGTTCTATTCCTTTTGTCGTTATCGGTACTTCGGCCGCAGCCGCCGGAAGTTTAGCTGCGGAACCGCATCTGGGCTGGAAATGCTCCAGGGCTCAGGCTTGAGGCTTTGGGCGCGCATTCTTGCTATCTGCGCAGGAATAGTCACGTTGACTTTAAGCATACAGCGGTGAGTCGGCTATGATGCGCGCCTTGAGGAGAGACTGATGAACACGTTGCTGTTGCACTGCCGCCCCGGATTCGAAAACGAAGTCTGCGCTGAGATTGCCGAACAGGCAGCGTTGCTAAATGTGGCCGGGTATGCCAAAGCCAAGCCGAACATGGCCTGCGCAGAATTTATCTGCACCGAGGCCGAGGGGGCCGAGCGCCTGATGCGTGGGGTGCGCTTCACTCAGCTGATCTTTCCCCGGCAATGGTCACGCGGCACATTTATCGGCCTGCCTGAACTGGACCGTATCAGTGTGCTGCTGGCTCACCTGGCCGACTCACCGGTGTTTGGCAGCCTCTGGCTGGAAGTGCTGGACACCAACGACGGCAAAGAACTGTCGAATTTCTGCAAGAAGTTCGAGGCGCCGCTGCGCAATGCCCTCAGCAAAGCCGGCAAGCTGGTCGACGATGCACACAAGCCACGCCTGTTGCTAACTTTTAAAAGTGGTCGTGAGGTGTTTGTTGGCATGGCCGAGGCGAATAACTCGGCGCTGTGGCCTATGGGTATTCCTCGACTGAAGTTCCCCCGCGAAGCGCCGAGCCGCTCGACCCTCAAGCTGGAAGAGGCCTGGCATACCTTTATCCCCCGCGAGCAGTGGGATGAGCGCCTGTCCGATGAGATGACCGGGGTTGACCTCGGTGCTGCGCCGGGCGGCTGGACTTATCAGCTGGTCAAACGCGGCATGCTGGTCACCGCCATTGATAACGGGCCGATGGCCGAAAGCCTGATGGACACCGGCCTGGTCAATCACCTGATGGTCGATGGCTTCACCTGGACGCCTAAGCAGCCGGTGGACTGGATGGTCTGCGATATCGTCGAGAAACCGGCGCGGACGGCGGCCATGGTGGAAACCTGGATTGGCGATGGCCATTGCCGGGAGGCTGTGGTCAACCTCAAGCTGCCGATGAAGCAGCGTTACGCCGAGGTACGTCGCCTGTTGCAGCGCCTGGAAGACGGCTTTGCCGCGCGCAAGATCAAGGTGTCGATTGCCTGCAAACAGCTCTACCACGACCGTGAAGAAGTCACTTGTCACCTGCGCCGCTTAGGTAAATAACCCCTCAATGCCGTGCCAGTTGCGGCTGTAGCGGCAGCAACTGCGGCCACTCGACGCTACCTTGCAGGGTGCTGCTGGAGAGCTGCCAGGAACCGTTGAACAGGTATTGGCCACTAAAGCCGCTGATACGCAGGCCCAAGGTGTCGCCCGGTTGCAGCTCTGCGCTGACGGCAGCCAGTTCCGTGCTGACTTGCCCATTGAGCGGGGTGACCTGTTCACTGAGTACCTCACTGCTGCCATCGGCGCGCTTGACCACCAGGGCGGCAAACAGCGTCGGCAGTCCCTCGGCGTTTTCCAGATGCACGCGTGGCACGCCCACCAGGGCGCTGCTCGTCTGCACCTGTTGCAGCGGGATAAACCGCGACGCTTGCAGCAGCCCGCTGCTAAACGGCCGAATCGCCGTGGTCGGCAGCGCGATACGTTGATTCGTCGGTAGTTGCTGCAGGGCCACGCCCTGATCCAGATCGAGGCTGACGCAGAAGTCGGGAATGCTCGCCGCCACGCCCTTGCGCCCGCGCAGCTTGTCTTCGTACCAGCTGATGATGCTCTGGTAGAGGTTGATTGCCCGACCGTCGCAGTTCAGCACCGCTTCGTTATTGAACGGCGGCAGGCCGCTCCAGCGCTGCATCGGCGGCGGCAAAATATGCCCACCCTGCATGCCGAGCAGACGCACATCACGCTCACCCTGTTGCAGGCAATCACGAATCGCCAGCCCCTGGTTGAGTGGGAACAGAGTGTCACGCATGCCCTGGATCAGCAGGGCATCAGCCTGCGGACGCTGGCCTCGTGCGCAGTAGCTGGTCAAGCTGTGGGCTTTGAGTTCGTCGCGCACCGGTTCGCGCATACGGCCATCAGCGCTTTTCAGGTAGGGTGCTTGGACGAACTTGCCCAGGTCATAGCCGGTGGACAGGCCCAAGCTGAGCAGCACACTGGTCCAGCCGATTTTCAGGTGGCTGTCCGGGGCCAGGGCTTCGCTTAGGTCGTACCAGGTGGCAATCGGCACAATCGCGTCGATGCGCGGGTCCGTAGCTGACGCAAGCAGCTGCACGGCGCCGCCGTAGCTTTCGCCGAGCATACCGACCTTGGGGTCATTCGGTCCGTCCATGCTCAGGCGTGGCAGGTTGGCGGCGGCCCAGTCGATCACGGCCAGGGCATCCTGCACTTCATAGTCGGGGTCCATCATCTCGATATCTCCCTCGCTGCCGCCCCAGCCGCGCTGGTCATAGCTGATCACCCAGTAACCGGCCTGCCAGGCCTTCAACGCGGCGCGACCAGACATCATCTGCGTGCCGTAGAAGCCGCTCGGCCGGGTAACGCGCCAGCCGCCCCAGCCGTGGGTATGCACGATCACCGGCGCCTGTTCGCCCACCTTGAGTGCAGGCTGGAATACGGTGGCCGACAGCCGTGTGCCATCGCGACCATGGATCACTGCATCAAAGTGGGTGGCTGGTAGATCCTGCTGCGCGCTGGCGCTGAAGTCCGGCAGTTGATCACGGGCGGCACAGCCACTGAGTAGCAACGCGGCGAGTAGCAAGGCAGGGCGCATAGATGGCTCTTATTGGAATGGTGGACGCTGCGCAGCCTGCCTGATCAGGGCGTGGCTGCCTGCCCATCCAAGGTTGTGTTGACCTGTTGTCGAGCCAATCTCGCTACACAGGCGTTTTCCATCAGGCGCTAGATGACCTTTGGGTCAGCTTTGCGCGAGAATAGCGGCCTGCTACTGGAGCCTGCCGATGTCTTTGCAAACCACCGCCATTCCCGATGCCACCCTCGACGCCAGCGGGCTCAATTGCCCCGAGCCGGTGATGATGCTGCACAATAAGGTGCGCGACCTGCAGGCCGGCGGCCTGCTCAAGGTGATTGCCACCGACCCTTCGACCCGTCGCGATATTCCAAAATTCTGCGTGTTTCTTGGCCATGAATTGGTGGAGCAGGCCGAAGAGGGTGCGACCTACCTATACCTGATCCGCAAGAAGCTCGACTAATGAACTGGTACTTCGCCTACGGCTCGAATATGAACCTGGCACGCATGCAGGCCCGTGGCATGACGGTGCTGGAGGCACTGCCGGGTCATCTTCCCGGTTACAGCCTGTGCTTTAACAAGCGGGCGGCGGATCGGGCGCCGGGGCGGGCCTACGCCAATATCCGTCATCAGCGCCAGGGGCGGGTGGAAGGTGTGCTGTATCGCCTGGCCGACGCTGGTGAGATCGCCAAGCTGGATCACTTTGAAGGTACGCCGATCTATTACAGCCGCGAATGCCTGCCGATTGTCGCGGCCCACGGCGTGCAGCCGGCCTGGGTGTATATCGCTAACCCGGTCTTTCGTGAAGAAGGGCTGTTGCCCAGCGCTGATTACCTGGCCCACCTGCTGGCGGGGCGTGAATTGTTGTCCGAAGCCTACTGGTCGACGCTGGCAGCTTGGCCCGTCCATCCCGATTGACCGGGCGCCAGGCCGCAGCTGTTCAGCACGTCCTGACAACTGCGCACATGCCGTGCGGTGGCCTGTTGAAAGTCCGCCCATAACGACGCCTCGTCACTGCTCAATTGCTGCAGGTCTTCCCGCGTCGCTGGGGGTATCTGCGCAACGCCGCTGAGGCTGCGCAGGCTGCTGATCAGTTGGCCGCCCTGGTCGCTGGCATGCAGGGCGAAGCACAGCGGATCCAGCTGCTCGGCACTCGGCGGTAACGCGGCTGGCAGTGTGCTACCGATGCCTGCCAGCTGCGCCAGGGCATCCAGAGTGCGCAGCAGATCGCCTTTATAGGCCAGTTGGCTGCTGGGCGTGAGCTGTTTACCGAGGCTGTTGTTGCGCGGGCTTATCTGCTGTTGCAGGGCAGCGACGCGCGTCGACCAGCAGGTCCAGCAGGCTGATGCGCAGCTCGGCAATTTCTAGCAGTCGTTCGCGCCGAGCGGGTAGGCGATAGCGGGTCAGTTCGCTGGCGTCGAAAGACCTAGCCGGTTTCACGTCCAGAGCATTGCTTAATCGCTGCAGGTAATCTGCCTGCAGCGCCAGGCCATCATCGGTAGGCGTGCAGGCACAGTGCAGCGAGCGGGCGTTCATCAGGCCATCTTAGCGGCTCGGATGCGTTTGCGCGCGCTGCCGGCCAGGCGTACAGCGAGCATGCCGCCAGCGCAGGTCAGGCCAACCACCAGACCCTGCCAGAGCCCGCTGGGGCCGCTGGGTTCGCCGAACCAGTCGGTCAGGCCGAGCACATAACCCACCGGTAAGCCGATGCCCCAATAGGCGAACAGGGTCAGGATCATGGTGACGCGGGTGTCCTGATAGCCGCGCAGTGCGCCGGCAGCCGTCACCTGAATGGCGTCGGAGAACTGGAAGAGCGCCGAATACACCAGCAGCGTGGTGGCCACCGCAATTACTGCGCGGTCTGGGGTGTAGATCTGCGCAATCTGTTCGCGCAATAGCAGCATCAGGCTGGCCGACAGGCAGGCGTAACCTAGCGCCGCCGCCATGCTCACCCCAGCCGCAAAACGCGCCTCACGCGGCTCGCCACGGCCCAGCGCCTGGCCGACGCGTACGGTAGCGGCCATGCCCAGGGAGTAGGGGATCATAAACACCATGGAGCTGAAGTTCAGGGCGATCTGGTGCCCGGCCACCACGGTGGCGCCTAGGCCGCCTATCAATAGCGCGATCACCGCGAAGATACTCGACTCGGCAAACACCGCAATGCCAATCGGCAAACCGACCGAGAGCAGGCGCTTGAGCACCGGCCACTGTGGCCATTCGAAGTGGCTGAAGATTTTGCTCGGCTGATAGAACGGCGCCCACTTCACCCACCAGAGCATGCTCAGGAACATAAAACCCATTACCAGGCCAGTGGCCCAGCCGCAGCCGACGCCGCCCATGGCCGGTAACCCGAACTTGCCATAGATAAAGATGTAATTGAGCGGGATGTTCAGCGCCAGGCCACTCAGGCCGATGACCATGCTCGGCCGGGTATGCCCGAGGCCATCACTGAAGCAGCGCAGCACGTGGTACAGGGCTACGGCTGGAAAACCGCAGGCCACAGCACGCAGGTAGCCCATGGCGGGCTCGATCAGTGCCGGGTCGACGTTCATCAGGCTGAGAATGATTTCTGCGTTCCACAGAATCACCGCCGCCGCGATACCCACCGCCAGCGCCAGCCACAGTGCCTGCCGCACCAGAGGGCCAATTTCGTTTTGCGCGCCTGCACCGAAGCGCTGTGCGACCTTGGGCGTGGTGGCCAGCAGAATGCCGGTCATCAGCAGAAACACCGGCACCCAGATTGAGTTGCCCAGTGCCACGGCGGCCAGGTCCTGCGGGCTGACCCGGCCGGCCATCACGGTATCGACGAAGCCCATGGCGGTGTTGGCCAATTGGGCAATGATGATCGGCGTTGCGAGCTTCAGCAGGCTGTAGAACTCGGTGCTGACGCGCTGCAAACGGGTTTGGGCAAGCATTGAAGTGTATCCGGCTTATATCAGGAAACCGTGCAGTCTACGCCTTGACGGCTTGGTCAGGAAACCTTGTCGCGTGATGTTTCAGTGCGATGAACGCATTACATGACTCAGCGTAGCCAAGCCGTGCTGGCAGGTTAGAATGCCGGCCTGATTTTTGGAGCACGGGAACAGACCCCTATGCGCATCGTTGCCGATGAAAATATCCCCCTGCTTGACGAATTCTTTGCCGGTTTTGGTGAAATTCGTTGCCTGCCCGGCCGCAGCATCGATGCGGCAGCTGTCGCCGATGCTGACCTGTTGCTGGTGCGCTCGGTGACACAGGTTAACCGTGCGCTGCTCGAAGGCTCGCCAGTAAGGTTTGTCGGCACCTGCACCATCGGCACCGACCACCTTGATCTCGATTACCTCCAGCAGGTTGATATCGCCTGGGCTAGCGCGCCGGGCTGTAATGCCCGTGGCGTGGTCGATTATGTGCTGGGCAGCCTGCTGGTATTGGCCGAGCAGCAGGGCATTGATCTGGCAACGCGTACCTATGGCGTAGTCGGCGCGGGGCAGGTCGGCAGTCGTCTGCTCAAGGTGCTGCGCGGCCTGGGTTGGCATGTGCTGGTCTGCGATCCGCCACGTCAGGCGGTGGAGGGCGGTGATTTCGTCAGCTTGCAGCAGGTGCTGGATGAATGTGATGTGATCAGCCTGCATACACCGTTGGAACGTCTAGGCGAGCACCCCACCCATCATCTGTTCGATGCCGCTCGCCTGGACTCACTTAAATCCGGTAGCTGGCTGATCAACGCCAGCCGTGGCGCGGTGGTGGATAACAAGGCATTGCGCCAGTTGTTGACGCAGCGCAGCGATCTGCAGGTGGTGCTGGATGTCTGGGAAGGCGAGCCACAGGCCGATGTCGAACTGGCCGCGTTGTGCCGCATTGCCACGCCGCATATTGCCGGCTACAGCCTCGACGGCAAGCTGCGCGGTACGGCGCAGATCTATCAGGCCCTGTGTCGGCACCTGGGTGTTGAGTCGAGTACCGAACTGGCGCAGCTGATGCCCGCGCCGTGGCTGAGTGATCTGACTATCGATGCCAGCGCCGATCCGGCCTGGGCCTTGGCCAGTGTCTGCCGCGCGGTGTATGACCCGCGCCGCGATGATGCGGACTTTCGCCGGAGTCTGCAGGGCGGCGATGCGGCAACGCGGCGGGTGGCGTTTGACGGGCTGCGCAAGCACTACCCGATGCGCCGGGAAATCGACGGGCTCAAGGTTTGCTTAAAGGGTGAGGCGCCGGCGTTGGTAAGCCTGGTGCAGGCGTTGGGTGCGAAGCTGAAGGAGTAGGGTGGAGGGTACTGCACCCACCCACCGTTGGCGGTCTTAATGGTGGATGAAAAGACGTCACCCACCCTACAAAGTGACGAGCTTACTTACGCTTAGTGGCTTGCTGCTGGGCTTTTTCCAGCGCGTTGCAGGCCTGTTGGATCATCTCTTCGGTGATCGGAATTTCACGGCCCTGGGCGTCGATGACAAAGCCACCAATCGGCATTGTCGTATTTTTTTGCGAATTCTGTTGTTGGCTGTGCATGGCTTGTCTCCTCATCGGTTAGCGCGATTTTATGAGTGTTAGATGAAGGCGCTATGACAACTGCGACGGCAGAAAACCGCCGCAAGACACAGGGCAAGATAGCCATTGCAGGCACTGTGCCAGGGCCGGCAGGTATTGAATCAGAGGGTGTTATGGGGCTTTTCCATATTGGCTTGATCATTAACCCATTGGCCGGCCTGGGCGGCCCTGCGGGTTTCAAGGGCAGTGACGGCATGGCCGAGCAGGCCTTGGCTTTGGGGGTTGTGGCCAACGCGGCGCAGCGGACGCAAACGGCTCTTGAGGTACTGCGGCCGCTGCGTGAACGCCTGGAGTTCGTCACTTTTCCTGGCGCGATGGGTGCTGACCTGCTGAGTGAGATGGGTTTTGCCCACCGCGTGGTCGGTGCGCTGGATGACGGGCCGAGCTGCGCCGCCGATACCCGGCAAGCGGTTGAGCTGCTGCAGGGGGCTGGTGTGGCGCTGATTTTGTTTGCCGGTGGCGATGGAACCGCGCGGGATATCTGCGCGGCCGTGCGCGAAGGCCAGCCGGTATTGGGCATTCCGGCTGGGGTTAAGATCCAGTCCGGGGTGTATGCCATCAGCCCGCGTGCGGCGGGTGAGTTGACGGCGCGGCTGATCGAGGGTGGCCTGGTGCGCCTGAGCTGCGGTGAAGTGCGCGATATCGATGAAAGCGCCCTGCGTGAGGGGCGTGTGACGGCGCGCTGGTACGGCGAACTGACGGTGCCGCAAGAGGGCGGCTACGTGCAGCAGGTCAAACAGGGCGGCGTTGAGTCGGAAGAGTTGGTGTTGGGCGATCTGGCCGACTGGCTCAATGACAGCTGGGAGCAGGATGTGCGCTACGTGTTCGGCCCTGGATCAACCCTGCATGGCTTGGCACAGAATCTCGGTATCGAGACCACCTTGCTCGGCGTCGATGTGATCGAGAATGGTCAGCTGCTGGCCAGTGATGTCACCGAGGCGCAGCTGTTCGAACTGATTGATGGCCATCCAGCGCGTCTGCTGGTCACTGCCATTGGTGGTCAGGGTCATATCATCGGGCGCGGTAATCAGCAGATCAGCCCGCGGGTACTGCGCGCCATCGGCCTTGAGCATCTGCGTGTGGTCGCCACCAAGCGCAAGCTCGGCACGCTGGAAGGCCGGCCGCTGCTGGTGGACAGCGGCGATGTAGCGCTGGACGATGCCTTCCCCGATGTCGTGCGCGTGTGGGCCGGTTATAAGGAAGAGCTGCTCTATCCCGTGGCTAAGTAGCGGCTGAACTATTTAAGGAGGCATTATGCGGGCGATTCTGCTGGTTGCATTGAGCATTCTGCTGAGTGCCCAGGCCTGGGCGTTGCAAGCCGATGCTCTGGTCACGGCCGCCCGCGAGCAGGTTGGCATGACCTTGGGCTATGACCCGGCCTATCGCCCCCTCAGTTACCCCAATGGCGATGTACCGTTGAATACCGGCGTGTGCACCGATGTGGTGATTCGCGCGCTGCGCGAGCAGGGGCTCGACTTGCAGCAGGTCGTGCATCAGGACATGCGTGCGAATTTTCGCCTGTATCCCAAGAACTGGGGGCTAAGCCGCCCCGACAGCAATATTGATCATCGCCGTGTGCCGAACTTAATGACCTGGTTCAAGCGACAGGGCTGGGCGCTGGCGCTTGGCCAGGAGGCCGGCTACCGCCCTGGCGATATCGTCACCTGGGATCTGGGCGGCGGCCTGACCCATATCGGCATTATCAGTGACCGACAGACACGCGGCGGTGTACCCCTGGTGCTGCACAATATCGGCCGCGGCACCCAGGAAGAGGACATTCTCTTCAGCTTCAAGATTACGGGCCACTACCGTATCCCGGCCGCATAAAGGCCAGGCAAAAGGAGTTGGGCATGCAGGCGCAAACACAAATACCGCCACCCTTTATCCAGCCAGGCGAACGCGTGGTGCTGTTCGACGGGGTGTGCAAGCTGTGTAACGGCTAGGCGAAGTTTCTGATTCGCCATGATGTTGAGCAGCGCTTTCGTTTGGCCTCGGTGCAGTCGGCCGAGGGCCAGTCGCTTCTGGCTTGGGGCGGTTTGCCCACCGAGCGCTTCGAGACCATGGCGTTAATCGAGGATGGCCAAATGCTGCTGCGTTCGGAGGCGGTGCTGCGCATCGTCGCGCAATTGCCTAAGCCATGGCGCTGGCTGGCCTGGCTGCGGCTGATTCCGAGGCCTATACGTGACAGGTGCTATGAGCGTATTGCGTTAAATCGCTATCGGTTATTCGGCCGTTACGACAGTTGCCTCATACCAAACGCCGACCATGCTCGGCGCTTTTTGCATGACTGATCCGCGCCTGCTGCAGATCGCCTGGATTGCGCGCATTAGCTTGGCTTTGGTGTTTATCTGGCACGGCTTGGTGCCGAAGATTCTCTGGCTAAGCCCGGATGAGCTAGCGATGATCCAGGCCCACAATCTGCCAGACCCCGAGTGGGTGGCGCGCATCGCCGGTCTGGCGGAAATCATTCTGGGTGTTTTGCTGCTTTGGCGGCGTCAGCGCTGGCCATTGTTGCTGGCGGGTGTGTTGTTAATTGGCTTGCTGCTTGATGTGGCGCTATTGAGTCCCCATCTACTGCTGCAGGCGTTCAATCCGCTGTCAACCAATCTCGCCGCCTTGGCGCTGTGCTGGGTGGCTTGGCGGACGGAAACGCCGCAATCGCCTCCTCATTAACGGGCGTCAGCGCCCCAGCGAGCCTCCATGCTTTCGATCCTGTCTTCCCGTCAGCGCAATGCCCTGCGTATGGCCTGGCGCTTTATCGCGCCGTATCGCGGTCGTGTGTTCGGGGCCTTGCTGGCGCTGATGTTTACTGCGGCCATCACGCTGTCCATGGGGCAGGGCATCAAGCTGTTGGTCGATCAGGGCCTCGCCACTCAGTCGCCAGAGGCGCTGCAGCAATCGATCGGGCTGTTCTTCGTGCTGGTGCTGGCGCTGGCCATCGGCACCTTTACCCGTTTTTATCTGGTGTCGTGGATTGGCGAGCGCTTTGTCGCCGATATCCGCAAGCGGGTGTTCAATCACCTGATTGAACTGCACCCGGGTTTTTATGAGAGCAACCGCAGTTCGGAGATTCAGTCACGGCTGACCGCTGATACCACGCTGCTGCAATCGGTGATCGGCTCATCACTGTCGATGGCGCTGCGCAACCTGATCATGCTGGTCGGCGGCAGCGTGCTGCTGGTGGTGACCAACGCCAAGCTCAGCGGCATCGTGCTGATGGCGCTGCCGCTGGTAGTCGCGCCGATACTGATTTTCGGCCGCCGCGTGCGGGCCTTGTCGCGGCAGAGCCAGGATCGGGTGGCGGATGTCGGCAGCTACGTCGGTGAGGTGCTAGGGCAGATCAAGACCGTACAGGCCTACAACCACCAGAATGAAGACAAGCGCCGTTTCGGCCTGTCCGCCGAGGCGGCCTTCGACACGGCGCGGCAGCGCATCGCCCAGCGTGCCTGGCTGATTACCGTGGTGATCGTGTTGGTACTCGGTGCGGTGGGCGTGATGCTCTGGGTCGGTGGTATGGACGTGATCGCCGGGCGGATCTCCGGCGGTGAACTGGCGGCCTTTGTGTTCTACAGCCTGATTGTCGGCTCGGCCTTTGGTACGCTGAGCGAGGTTATTGGTGAGCTGCAACGGGCTGCTGGTGCCGCCGAGCGCATCGCAGAGCTGTTGCAGGCGCGCAATGAAATCACCCCGCCGGCGTCCGATGCGTTGCATCTGCCGCAGCCGGTGGAGGGCCGCATCGAACTGCAAGGGCTGCGTTTCGCCTACCCGTTGCGACCCGGCAGCTTTGCGGTGGACGGCATTAATCTACAGGTTGCAGCGGGGCAAACCCTGGCGCTGGTCGGGCCGTCCGGTGCGGGTAAATCGACGCTGTTCGATCTGCTGCTGCGCTTTTTCGACCCGCAACAGGGCCGCATCCTGATTGATGGCGTGCCGATTCAGCAACTCGATCCTCGTGAGCTGCGCAGTAGCTTTGCCCTGGTGTCGCAGAACCCGGCGTTGTTCTTCGGTTCGGTAGAGGACAACATTCGCTATGGGCGAACCGATGCCAGCCTGGCTGAGGTCGAAGCGGCAGCCAAGGCCGCCCATGCCCACGAATTCATCATGAAGTTGCCGGATGGCTACCAGACCCACCTGGGTGATGCCGGGCTGGGCTTGTCCGGTGGTCAGCGTCAGCGCCTGGCGATTGCTCGGGCATTGCTGGTTGATGCGCCGATTCTGCTGCTGGATGAGGCGACCAGTGCACTGGACGCCGAGAGCGAGCATCTGATTCAGCAAGCCTTGCCACCGCTGATGGAAGGGCGCACCACCCTGGTGATCGCCCATCGCCTGGCCACGGTAAAAAGCGCTGACCGCATCGCAGTAATCGAGCACGGCAAACTGGCCGCTATTGGCAGCCACAGCGAGCTGGTCAGCAGCAGCCCACTGTATGCGCGTCTGGCTGAGTTGCAGTTCAGTAACGAGGCGGAAGTCGTTGGTTAACCGCCAGGTCGGGTAATCCGGGAGGGGCATTAACCGCAATCAGGGTGTAGCGGTCTAGATCCGTCGTGACTAAACCAGAGCAAGCACGCTCTGGCGCTTAAAGCGGTTTAGCTTTCGGTTTGATCGTCGCTGCCGCACCGGCCGAGGCGAGGATGATTGCACTGATGGCCAGCCATTGACTGAGGGTCAGGCGCTCGCTGAGGAACAGCAGGCCGGAGAGGGCGGCAATCGCCGGTTCCATGCTCATCAGAATGCTGAAAGTGCGTGCGGGGAGGCGCGTCAGGGCGACCATTTCCAAGCTGTAGGGCAGGGCCGAGGACAGCACGGCCACGGCCAAAGCGATGGGCAGTAGATCCATTGAGAACAGGCTGCTACCGGCTTGCCACAAACCGACCGGGAACACCAACAGGGCTGCGACGATGGTGCCCAGGGCGACGGTATGCTTGCCGTGCTCTGCGCCGGCTTTTTGCCCGAAAACGATATACAGCGCCCAACACAGACCGGCGGCCAGGGCCAGGGCCATGCCGACCGGGTCCAACGGTACATCGCGTTGCCCGGTCGGCAACAGCAGCCAGAGGCCGAAAACCGCGAGGGCAATCCAGACGAAATCCACCAGCCGGCGTGACGACAACAGTGCCAGGCCCAGTGGGCCGGTGAACTCCAGGGCAACGGCGATGCCCAGAGGGATGGTTTTCAGCGAGAGGTAGAACAGCAGGTTCATGCCGCCCAGTGACAGTCCATAAGCCAACAGCGAGCGGCAGGACTTGAGGGTCAGCTTGGCCTGCCACGGACGCATCAGGAGGCACAGGATCAGCGCGCCAAGGCTCAGGCGCAGGGCGGTGGTGCCGCTGGCGCCAATTTCCGGAAACAGCCCTTTGGCCAAGGAGGCACCGCTCTGGATCGAGGTCATGGCGATCAACAGCAACAGGATTGGCAGGATCACCATAGAGAATTGCGTTGAACGCGGCATGACTGTTCCTTGGGTTTTTATCCGTTAATAAAAAGCCGGCCACTGAGGCCGGCTTTCAGGCACTTGGCTGGGGCTTAGCGGTATTCGCACAGGTAGGCGGTGTCTACGGCGACTTTGAGCTGGAACTTGCTGTTGGCCGGTACGGTGAACTGGCTGCCGCCCGCGAAGGTTTCCCAGTTTTCGCTTCCCGGCAGTTTGACGGTCAGGGCGCCGGCGATCACGTGCATCACTTCCAGCTGGTTGGTACCGAACTCGTACTCGCCTGCAGCCATCACGCCAATGGTGGCCGGGCCTTCAGCCATGCCGAAGGCGATGGATTTGACGGTGCCATCGAAGTATTCATTGACCTTGAACATCTGCAGTTCCTCGATAAGGGGATTTAAAAGGCTGGCCGCCAGTAGCGACAGGCCATAGAAAAAGGCCCGCCAGTATGCCCAAGCGGTTTTTCTTCGTCATCTGCTTTGCACAGGCAAAACCAGTGGTAATAGCCGGGCGGTATTGCGTGCATCGGTCAGGGCGCGGTGTTGCTGGCCCTGAAACTGCAGACCAGCCAGATTCAATGCCATTTTCAAGCCAATCGGGCTGGGCAGCTGGCGGGCTTCGGCGAAGCGCTTTTTCAGGTTGATGTGTGAAATCTGGCTCAGGTAACTCTCCAGCCCATGGGCGCGCCATTCCTGTTCAAACTGACGGCGGTCGTAATCGCCCCAGCTGACCCAGCCCGCTAGTTGCGCTTGATGAGCCAGCAGCCAGCGTTCGAATTGTGCACAGACCGTACTCAGTGGCGCGGCGGCATCGACATCGGCCTGGCTGATCTGCGTGAGCTGACGGCAAAAGTGTGTCAAATGCGGGCGTCGAGTCGGGCGGACAAAACGCTGAAAGTGCTCGACCTCATGGCCATCACGGGTGACCAGGCAGGCGCCGATTTCGATGATTTCCATTTCTGTGACCGGCCAACCGCCTTCTTCGGTGGTCGCTTCCAGGTCGATTACCAGCCAATGCTGCATAAGCCCTCCTTAGCGTGCCGCGAGTATGGAAGCAGTTTTAACCTTGGGTAAAGCCTCTTGGTGGGGTGACTCATACAGTTTTGCCCGATGGCTGTACTGGCGCTGGTCCCATGTGACGGGCATGCTTGCTGCCGGGTTCGTATCTGCCGCGAAGTGGGGATATGGGGTTAAGCAGAAACGTGCGCTGTCGATTGCGTATGAAGGTAGAGGTGGATATGGCAAAGCTTGCGTTTATCGGGCTGGGCGTGATGGGTTACCCGATGGCTGGGCATCTGGCGCGTGCCGGGCATCAGGTGTGTGTGTACAACCGCACCGCCGCCAAGGCTGCGCAGTGGGCCGCCGAATACGCCGGCAGCCACGCGCCCACCCCGCGTGAAGCGGCCGCGGGGGCTGAGTGTGTGATGGTCTGCGTGGGTAATGATGATGATCTGCGCAGTGTGGTACTTGGCGAACAGGGCGCTTTTGCCGGCATGCAAGCCGGTGCGGTACTGGTCGATCACACCACCGCCTCGGCCCAAGTCGCTCGCGAACTGGCCGAGCAGGCCGCTGTCCGCCAGCTGGGTTTTCTCGATGCACCGGTATCTGGTGGTCAGGCCGGCGCGCAGAATGGCGTGCTGACCATCATGGTTGGCGGCAAGGCTGTGGCCTACGCCAAGGTTGAGCCAATCATTCAGGCCTATGCGCGCATGACCCGTTTGATGGGTGAAGCCGGTAGCGGCCAGCTGACCAAAATGGTCAACCAGATCTGTATCGCCGGCCTGGTGCAGGGCTTATCCGAAGCGCTGCATTTTGCTCAGTGCGCAGGCTTGGATGCGCAGGGTGCCATGGAAGTGATCAGCAAGGGGGCGGCACAATCCTGGCAATTGGATAATCGTCATAAAACCATGCTTGCCGGTGAATTTGAACATGGTTTTGCCGTCGATTGGATGCGCAAGGATCTGGGGATTCTGTTGGCGGAGGCGCGCAGCAATGGCGCACAACTGCCTGTAACGGCGTTGGTCGACCAGTTCTATGCCGATGTGCAGAACATGGGCGGCGGTCGGTGGGATACATCAAGCCTATTGGCGCGGCTAAGCGGCCGTAAATGACTGAGACAATGCGCCATCTGTCTGTTCGATGGCGCATTGTCTGGTATTCAGCGATCGCGGACTATAATCAGCACGAGGCCCGTCAAGAGTCGGTTTTTTTGCTTTCTCAGACATTCGGTCAATGCCATGGACGGACAATTTGCGTTCAGTGAAGAAGCCTCATTTGTCACCCCAGACGAAACAGTTTGGCGCGTATTGGCGGTCGATCGTGATGATGACTTCCAGCGTGCAATGGCCTTTGTCTTCCGTGACATTGAATTGCTCGGCAGCCGCGTCGAGCTGATTCAGGCCGCCAGTTGCCATGAGGCCGAACAGATTTTGGCCCACCATAAAGACATTGCGCTGGTGATGTTTGATGTGGTGATGGAAAGCGAAGCAGTCGGCCTTCGGTTGATCAAATACCTGCGCGAAGAAATCGATAACAGCCATACACGAGTCGTCCTTCTGGCCGGTGAGCCCGGCAGAGCGCCAGCGCCAGCGCCAGCGCTGATGCGTGATTACGACATAAATGATTGCTGGAACAAAAATGAGCTTGATGCAGAGCGACTACTGAACATTTTGACCGCAGCCGTGCGTGCTTATGCGCAATTACGCACAGTGGCCAAAGCACGTCGCGGTCTGCAGATGATTGTTGAGTCAAGCAATACGTTGTTCTCTTGTAAAAGTCAGGTTGAGTTGGCTGGACGGGTCATCGTTGAAATCAGCCAACTGTTAAATCAAACAATCGATGCGTTGGTGTGCATGCGACTTGATGGATCAGCCATTAGGCTTCCTATCGATGCGCTGATTGTGGGGGCCAGCGGCTGTTATGCACGCTCTTTGAACGTAAAACTTTCTGGCTTAACGGAGCCTGAGGTGTTGACCACACTGCAGCAGTGCTTCTGCACACAACAAACTCAGCGTGTGCATGGCGGGGCGGTGATCTTCCTACCTCGTTTACAAGCCGGTACTGACTATGTGTGTTATCTGCGCGGTGAGCATGATCTTGACGATACTGAGCTGGAATTACTGACTGTTTTCAGTGCCAGTATTAGTCGCTGTTTTTCCAATGTAGCGTTATTCAGCCGCCTGGAAAACATGGCCTATCAGGACGATTTGCTCAATATTCCCAACCGAAATGCGTTGATCCGTACCTTGGATACGACACTGCATTCTTCGGGTATAGCCAAGCAGGTGCTGGTGCTGATTGATATCGATAATTTCTCGGGGGCCAACACAGCATTTGGTACCGGGTACGGTGATTACATCTTGGGGGTTGTCGCCAAAAAATTGCGCGATGCATTTAGCAGTGAAGTGTTTGTTGCGCGCGTGCGTGACGATGTATTTGCCATTTTGGGGCCGCAAAAGCTCATATCTGCTGCTGAGATAGTGGCCTTGTTCGGCAAGCACAAACGGCCCTATGAGTTGGGGCAGGTTAATAGCCTAAGCAGTGTCACCATGCATTTAAGCGATTTCAGTGGCTCGGCCAGAGTGGCTCTGCAGGATGCGCTATTGACCCTCAAACAGGCTAAACGCCTAGGGCATGACCAGCACAGTATTTATGACCCTGGTCTGCAAAGCGCGCACGCCGAATCCTACCGCTTACTGTTGGCGTTACGTGATGCTGTCGACGCGGGGCATATCAGTGTGGTGCTGCAGCCGCAGGTTGACCTGTTGACCCAGCGTGTGACGGGGGTAGAAGCGCTGGCGCGCTGGTACAAAACAGATGGCAGCATGGTGCCGCCTCTGAGTTTTATCCCTTTGGCTGAAACGACAGGTTATATCTTGCCACTGGGCGATTTGCTGATGCGTTTGTCCTTGCGGGCCGCCAAGCAGTTAGCGGATGCGGGGTATGCGCACATCCGTGTCGCCGTTAACGTCTCTGCCCCTCAGCTGCTGCAGTACGACTTTATTGAGCGGTTTAGTGCCCATTTGAAAATGACGGGCGTATTGCCAGCGCAATTAGAAGTCGAAATTACTGAGTCTGTGGCGATGGGCTCGTTCGATGTTGTCTGCGAGAGGCTGAGTGCCTTGCGGGCCATGGGTGTAGAGGTGGCTATTGATGATTTTGGGACAGGATTTTCATCGCTGAGCTATTTGCAGTTATTGCCTGCGGATCGATTAAAAATTGATCGCAGCTTTGTTATGCAAATTGGTTCTGTTAGTGACCAGCAAATGATCGCTGAAGCCGTTATCCAGATTGCTTCGAGGGTGGGCATGCAAGTGATAGCTGAGGGCGTCGAGACCCCGGAACAGGCTGACTGGATGCTTAAGCATGGCTGCCCGCAGGCGCAGGGCTATTTGTTTGCTAAGCCCATGGACTGTGCCGCGTTATTGGTATGGCTGGGGAAGAACCCGGCCAATAGATCCTAAATCCAGGTTTGTGATCCTTTATCAGCGTTTTTGAGCAGCATTCGCCGTTGGCCTAGGTTGCTAACCTACTATCAAGTCATGAGGTAGCCTCGTAAAATCCAGTGCTTTGCGCTGTTGAGGTTGGTTGTCATGAATTGTCGCGCTGGTTGTGGTGCTTGCTGCATTGCACCTTCTATCAGTTCTCAGATACCCGGGATGCCTGACGGCAAACCTGCTGGTGTCCGCTGTGCTCAATTAGACAGCCATAACATGTGCTTGATATTCGGTCAGCCAGAGCGCCCCAAGGTGTGTTCTTCCTTTCTCGCGGATGAAGAAGTATGTGGTCACTCGCGTGAAGAAGCGATTCTTTTGATTGGCTGGTGGGAACAGAGTACGGCTTTCTAGGCATGAATTGTCTAGTAGGTGTTGGTCGCAGAGTCGGAGAGATCATTTGAGAGCGCTGGTATTAAGCCTTGGCCTTTTGTTTCTGAGTGGGAGCTTGCAGGCTGAACCCTGGAAATTAGTTAAGGACGAAGCCGGTATTCAGGTGTATCTAAAACCTGATAACGGTTCAGATTTTCATGTTTTCCGAGCTGTTACACGCATGCGCTCAACACTCGATCGGTTGATTGCGCTTCAAAATGATGTCGTTCAAGCATGCGCTTGGATGCATGCATGTAACCAACAGCGATTGCTGGCTCAAGAAGGTAACGTGAGTTGGGTTTACAGCCAGTTCAGTGCACCTTGGCCTATAAAACCGCGCGATTCGATTGTGCGGGTGACGACTGAGGTTGAGGCGGGTGGTCGAGTACTACGTATTTTGCAGGGCGATACTGAGTATTTACCGCGTTCAGAGGGGGTTGTTCGTGTCAGTAAAGTGGACGGTTTCTGGCAGTTTACCGCGCAAGGGGAGAGCGTCGAGGTAATCTATCAGGTGAGTTCAGATCCCGGCGGTAGTGTCCCTGCCTGGTTGGCTAATAGCTTTGTGGTGGATGCGCCGTATAACACGTTATACAAGCTCCGACAGTTAGCCGAATAACCATGGCATGGAAATGAAAAAGGCTGCCCAAGGCAGCCTTTTTCTTCAGCGTGGAAAATTACTTTTTCATATCACGCTGCTTGTAGCCGGTGTACAGCTGGCGCGGACGGCCAATCTTGTAAGGGCTGGAGAGCATTTCCTTCCAGTGCGAGATCCAGCCGACGGTCCGCGCCAGAGCGAAGATTACGGTGAACATGCTGGTCGGGATACCGATGGCCTTGAGGATGATGCCCGAGTAGAAGTCTACGTTCGGGTACAGGTTGCGTTCCTTGAAGTAAGGATCGGTAAGTGCGATCTCTTCGAGGCGCATCGCCAGCTGCAGCTGCGGGTCGTTGGTGATGCCCAGTTCCTTCAATACTTCGTCGCAGGTCTGCTTCATCACAGTGGCGCGCGGGTCGCGGTTTTTGTAAACGCGATGACCGAAGCCCATGAGTTTGAACGGATCGTTCTTGTCCTTGGCCTTGGCGATGAATTTGTCGATGTTCGAAACATCGCCAATCTCATCCAGCATGCTCAGTACGGCCTCGTTAGCGCCGCCGTGGGCCGGACCCCAGAGGGCGGCGATACCAGCAGCGATACAGGCGAACGGGTTGGCGCCCGAGGAGCCAGCAAGACGTACGGTAGAAGTGGAGGCGTTCTGCTCATGGTCCGCGTGCAGGATAAAGATCTTATCCATGGCTTTGGCCAGTACCGGGCTGATCGGTTTGATCTCGCACGGGGTGTTGAACATCATGTGCAGGAAGTTTTCCGCGTAGTTCAGGTCGTTACGCGGGTACATCATCGGCTGACCCATGGAGTACTTATAGGTCATGGCGGCGATGGTTGGCATCTTGGCTACCAGGCGCATGGCCGATACTTCGCGGTGATGCGGATTATTGATGTCCAGCGAATCGTGGTAGAAGGCCGAAAGTGCGCCGACTACACCGCACATGATGGCCATCGGGTGAGCGTCACGGCGGAAACCGTTAAAGAAGGACTTCAGCTGCTCATGAACCATGGTGTGGTTCTTGATGGTGCTGACAAACTTAGCTTTTTCTTCTGCACTCGGCAGTTCACCGTTTAGCAGCAGGTAGCAGGTTTCCAGGTAATCGGATTGCTCAGCCAGCTGTTCAATGGGGTAGCCACGGTGCAGCAGGATGCCCTGGTCACCATCAATATAGGTGATCTTCGATTCGCACGAAGCAGTGGACATAAAGCCAGGATCAAAAGTGAAACGGCCCGTGGCAGTTAAGCCCCGTACGTCAATTACATCGGGACCAACGGTGCCAGTTAAAATGGGCAGCTCGACGGGGGCTGCGCCCTCGATGATCAACTGCGCTTTTTTGTCAGCCATGTGTGGCCTCCTAGTTATGCTTGAAATCATCTGACTGCCCCCCACGCAGGGCCCGCACCACTATAGTGGGATAAATTCGAATGTCAATTTGCGAAAACCCAGATGGCAGAAGGGTTTGCGGGCGATTTTAGGGTGCGTTAAGGGCTTCTATTACGCCATTTATTAACGCGGTGCAATGCGCTTTTAGGTAGGGGGCTTTGCGTTGTCATTAGTAACCTAACTGTCTATACTCTGCGCCCAGCTACCAAGGGCTTTAGCCCGTATTTTGGTGGTTGTCACTCCTTGGGTGATGGGTACCTGACCAGTGCACCTCCCGACAACTTTGCCCTGATAGTTAGGGGCTCTCAGTGTGATAAAAAAGCCGTGAATAGCCAAAGACCTGTAAACCTAGACCTTAGGACTATCAAACTCCCAATCACTGCTTACACGTCCATTCTTCACCGTATCTCCGGTGTCATCCTCTTTGTCGGTATCGCCATCCTGCTGTATGGCCTCGACAAGTCGCTGGCGTCCGAAGAGGGCTTTGCCCAGGTGCAGGAATGCCTGACCAGCCCGCTGGCCAAGTTCGTGATTTGGGGTTTGTTGTCCGCTCTGCTGTACCACCTGGTGGCTGGTGTACGCCACTTGATCATGGACATGGGCATCGGTGAGACGCTGGAAGGCGGCAAGCTGGGCTCGAAAATCGTTCTGGTCGTTTCGACGATCGTGATCGTGCTGCTGGGGGTGTGGATATGGTAACCAACGTCACTAACTTCTCGCGCTCCGGTCTGTATGACTGGATGGCACAGCGTGTGTCGGCTGTCGTCCTCGCGGCTTATGTGCTTTTTCTGCTCGGTTTTGTAGTGGCAAACCCTGGTCTGGGTTATGCCGAGTGGCATGCACTGTTCTCCAATAACGCAATGCGCATCTTCAGTCTACTGTCCCTGGTGGCGCTCAGCGTTCACGCCTGGGTTGGCATGTGGACCATTTCCACCGACTACCTGACGCCGATGGCGCTGGGTAAGTGGGCGACTGTAGTGCGTTTTCTGTTCCAGGCCGCGTGTGGCGTTGTCATGTTCGCGTTCTTTGCCTGGGGCGTGCAGATTTTTTGGGGTAACTGATCCATGACAAGCATTCGCACTCTTTCTTATGACGCCATCATCGTGGGTGGCGGCGGCGCGGGTATGCGCGCTGCACTGCAGTTGGCTCAGGGGGGGCATAAAACCGCAGTGGTGACCAAGGTCTTTCCGACCCGTTCGCACACTGTATCTGCTCAGGGTGGCATCACTTGCGCCATCGCTTCGGCCGATCCGAATGATGATTGGCGCTGGCACATGTACGACACCGTTAAGGGCTCGGACTATATCGGTGACCAGGACGCTATCGAATACATGTGTTCTGTGGGGCCAGAAGCCGTATTCGAACTCGAACACATGGGCCTGCCGTTCTCCCGTACCGAACAGGGGCGCATCTATCAGCGTCCGTTCGGTGGCCAGTCCAAGGGTCCGAACAACCCAACTCAGGCTGCGCGTACCTGCGCGGCGGCCGACCGTACTGGGCACGCACTGCTGCACACCCTGTACCAGGCCAACCTGAAGGCCGGCACCTCGTTCCTCAACGAGTGGTACGCAGTGGATCTGGTGAAGAACCAGGATGGCGCCATCGTCGGTGTGATCGCCATCTGCATCGAAACGGGTGAAACCGTCTACATCCGTTCCAAGGCTGTGGTTCTGGCCACTGGCGGTGCCGGTCGCATTTACGCTTCCACCACCAACGCTCTGATCAACACCGGTGACGGCGTGGGCATGGCCCTGCGCGCTGGTGTGCCCGTGCAGGATATCGAGATGTGGCAGTTCCACCCGACCGGTATTGCCGGTGCAGGTGTACTGGTTACTGAAGGTTGCCGTGGTGAAGGTGGTTATCTCATCAACGCCCATGGCGAGCGTTTCATGGAGCGCTACGCGCCGAACGCCAAAGACTTGGCGGGCCGTGATGTGGTTGCCCGTTCGATGGTCAAGGAAGTTATTGCCGGCAATGGCTGTGGCCCTGACAAAGACCACGTACTGCTGAAGCTTGATCACCTCGGCGAAGACGTGTTGCACAGCCGTCTGCCAGGTATCTGCGAACTGTCAAAGACCTTCGCCCACGTTGACCCGGTTGTTGCTCCGGTGCCAGTGATTCCGACCTGCCACTACATGATGGGCGGTGTGCCGACCAACATTCATGGCCAGGCCATCACTCAGGATGCCAACGGTAACGACAAGATCATCGAAGGCTTGTTCGCTGTAGGCGAAGTGGCGTGCGTATCGGTACACGGTGCCAACCGTCTGGGCGGCAACTCGCTGCTGGACCTAGTGGTATTTGGTCGCGCTGCTGGCCTGCACTTGGAGAAAGCGCTGAAAGAAGGCGTGGAAGTGCGTGGTGCAAGCGAAACCGACATTGAGCTGTCGCTCAAGCGTCTGGCCGGCGTCAACGAGCGCACCAGCGGCGAAGATGTCGCCCCGCTGCGTAAGGAACTGCAACAGTGCATGCAAAACTACTTCGGTGTATTCCGTACCGGCGAGTACATGCAAAAAGGTATTACCCAACTGGCCGACCTGCGTGAGCGGATCGCGAGCGTCAAGATCGCGGACAAGAGCCAGGCATTCAACACTGCGCGTATCGAAGCATTGGAACTGCAAAACCTTCTCGAAGTGGCAGAAGCCACTGCGATCGCCGCCGAGGTTCGTAAAGAATCCCGTGGTGCTCACGCTCGTGAAGACTTCGAAGAACGTGACGACGAAAACTGGCTGTGCCACTCCCTGTACTTCCCAGGTGAGAAGCGCGTGAGCAAGCGTTCGGTCAACTTCTCGCCGAAGACAGTTCCAGCGTTTGAACCCAAGGTCCGGACTTATTAAGGGTGCCTGATATGTTGCAAGTCAGTGTATATCGTTACAACCCGGAGAAAGATGCTGCTCCGTTCATGCAGGATTTCCAGGTCGACACCGGTGGCAAGGACATCATGGTTCTTGACGTGCTGGCGCTGATCAAGGAACAGGACGAGGGTTTCTCCTACCGTCGCTCCTGCCGTGAAGGCGTTTGCGGTTCCGACGGAATGAACATCAACGGCAAGAATGGCCTGGCCTGCATCACTCCGCTGTCCGCAGCGGGGCTCAAAGGCGGCAAGCTGGTGATTCGCCCGCTGCCTGGCCTGCCGGTCATTCGTGACCTGGCTGTCGATATGAGCATCTTTTACAAGCAATACGAGAAGGTGCAGCCATTTCTGCAGAACGATACGCCGGCTCCGGCCATCGAACGTCTGCAGACGCCGGAAGAGCGCGAGAAACTGGACGGTTTGTACGAGTGCATTCTGTGCGCGTGCTGCTCCACCAGCTGCCCGTCGTTCTGGTGGAACCCTGACAAGTTCCTTGGCCCAGCTGCGCTGCTGCAGGCTTATCGCTTTCTGGCGGACAGCCGTGACACCAAGACCGAAGAGCGTCTGGCGTCGCTGGATGACCCGTTCAGCGTGTTCCGCTGCCGAGGCATCATGAACTGCGTGAACGTTTGCCCGAAAGGCCTGAACCCGACCAAGGCGATCGGCCACGTACGCAACATGCTGCTGCAGAGCGGTACCTGATTCACAGTTGTTTGCTAGACCTGTAACACCTGCGGCGCTGGCTTCAACCCCAGCGCCGCACTTATAGCCAGGACTGCTGCTCACAAAGCGGTGGATCCTGATTTTGAAAAATATGACGACCAGCAGGGGCATCCGGGCTGGTGCCCGGACTATCTGCGGGATCCGTAGTGGCTTACCAGTCGCTGCTTCAGGACTGGCAAACCATGCGGTTTCTACGCCGGTGGTGTCCCCTTACCGAGGGTGACCAAGCATGCAAGAAAGCGTGATGCAGCGCATGTGGGACAGTGCCCACCTATCCGGTGGTAACGCTGCCTATGTGGAAGAGCTCTATGAGCTTTACCTGCACGATCCCAACGCTGTGCCAGAAGAGTGGCGCACTTACTTCCAGAAGTTGCCGACTGACGGCAGCGCCGCCACAGACGTATCGCATTCTACGATTCGCGATCATTTCGTTCTGCTCGCAAAAAACCAGCGCCGCGCGCAACCAGTGTCTGCTGGCAGCGTGAGCAGTGAACACGAGAAGAAGCAAGTCGAAGTGCTGCGCCTGATTCAGGCCTATCGCATGCGTGGCCATCAGGCTGCCCAACTCGATCCGCTTGGCCTCTGGCAGCGTCCTGTTCCGGCTGATCTGGCGATCAATCACTACGGCCTGACCGATGCCGATCTGGACACCACTTTCCGTACCGGTGGTCTGTTCATTGGCAAGGAAGAAGCTACTCTGCGCGAAATTCGCGATGCATTGCAGCAGACATATTGCCGCACCATCGGCGCAGAATTCACCCACATCGTCGATTCCGAGCAGCGCAGCTGGTTCCAGCAGCGTCTTGAAAGCGTACGCGGTCGTCCGCAATTCTCCGTCGACGTGCAGAGCCACCTGCTTGAACGTCTGACGGCTGCCGAAGGCTTGGAAAAGTACCTGGGCACCAAATACCCAGGCACCAAGCGCTTTGGTCTGGAGGGCGGCGAGAGCCTGATTCCGCTGCTCGATGAAGTGATCCAACGTTCCGGTTCCTACGGTACCAAGGAAATCGTCATTGGCATGGCCCACCGTGGTCGTCTCAACGTGCTGGTCAACACCTTCGGCAAGAACCCACGCGACCTGTTCGACGAATTCGAAGGCAAGAAAACCGAAGGCCTGTCCTCCGGTGACGTGAAATACCACCAGGGTTTCTCGTCCAACGTGATGACTGCCGGTGGCGAAGTGCACCTGGCGATGGCGTTCAACCCGTCGCACCTGGAGATCGTTTCTCCGGTGGTCGAAGGTTCGGTACGCGCCCGTCAGGACCGTCGTAATGACGCGATCGGCGAGAAAGTACTGCCAGTTTCCCTGCACGGTGATGCGGCATTTGCCGGTCAGGGTGTGGTCATGGAAACCTTCCAGATGTCCCAGACCCGTGGCTTCAAGACGGGCGGCACCATCCACATTGTGATCAACAACCAGGTCGGTTTCACCATCAGCAACCCGCTGGACTCACGTTCCACCGAGTACTGCACGGATGTTGCCAAGATGATTCAGGCGCCGATCCTGCACGTGAACGGGGATGACCCAGAAGCCGTGCTGTTTGTTACTCAGTTGGCCGTCGATTACCGCATGCAGTACAAGCGCGACGTGGTCATTGACCTGGTCTGCTACCGCCGTCGTGGCCACAACGAGGCCGACGAGCCGAGCGGCACTCAGCCGATCATGTATCAGCAGATCACCAAACAGCGCACCACCCGTGAGCTGTATGCCGATGCTCTGACTGCTGCCGCGCGTCAATCGGTTGAAGAGGTTCAGGCCAAGATCGACGAGTACCGCACGGCGCTGGATAACGGCCAGCACGTGGTCAAGAGTCTGGTCAAAGAGCCGAACAAGGAACTGTTCGTTGACTGGCGTCCGTACCTGGGCCACGCCTGGACGGCGCGTCACGATACGCGCTTTGAGCTGAAAACCCTGCAGGAACTCTCCAACAAGCTATTGGAAATCCCGGAAGGCTTCGTGGTTCAGCGCCAGGTGGCGAAGATCCTTGAAGACCGTCAAAAGATGGGTGCTGGTGCGCTGCCGATCAACTGGGGCTACGCCGAAACCATGGCGTACGCCACCCTGCTGTTTGAAGGCCACCCGATCCGTATGACCGGCCAGGACATAGGTCGTGGCACCTTCTCGCACCGTCATGCGGTGCTGCATAACCAGAAGGATGCCAGCGCGTTCGTGCCGCTCAAGACCCTATACGAAGGTCAGCCTCAATTTGAGCTGTATGACTCCTTCCTTTCGGAAGAGGCTGTACTGGCTTTCGAATACGGTTACGCCACTACCCAGCCAAATGCGCTGGTGATCTGGGAAGCGCAGTTCGGTGACTTCGCCAACGGTGCCCAGGTGGTGTTCGACCAGTTCATTTCCAGTGGTGAGCACAAATGGGGGCGTCTGTGCGGTCTGACCATGCTGCTGCCGCACGGCTATGAAGGGCAGGGGCCTGAGCACAGCTCGGCGCGTCTGGAACGTTATCTGCAGCTGTGCGCCGAGCACAACATGCAGGTTGCTGTGCCGACCACTCCAGCACAGATCTACCACTTGCTGCGTCGCCAGGTGATTCGCCCGCTGCGCAAGCCATTGGTCGTATTGACGCCGAAGTCGCTGCTGCGCCACAAATTGGCCATCTCGACCCTGGAAGATCTGGCCGAAGGCTCGTTCCAGACCGTGATTCCGGAACTGGATGCAATCGATCCGAAGAAAGTCCAGCGCCTGGTGCTGTGCAGCGGCAAGGTCTACTACGACCTGCTGGAGAAGCGCCGCAATGAAGGCCGCGAAGACATCGCCATCGTGCGTATCGAGCAGCTCTATCCGTTCCCGGAAGATGATCTGGCCGAGGCAATTGCCCCGTACAAGAACCTCAAGCACATCGTCTGGTGTCAGGAAGAGCCGATGAACCAGGGCGCTTGGTACTGCAGCCAGCATCACATGCGTCGCGTGGCGACAGCGCACAAGAAAGCGCTGTTCCTCGAGTACGCCGGTCGTGATGCCTCTGCTGCACCAGCCTGTGGTTATGCATCGATGCACGCCGAACAGCAGGAAAAACTCCTGCAAGACGCCTTTACTGTTTAACGCCTTCGCGCAACAGGCGGCTATCTGGGCCGCCTGCTAGAAGAAACCGAATTTAAGGAACCACACACAATGGCTATCGAGATCAAAGCCCCTACTTTCCCGGAATCGGTTGCCGACGGCACCGTGGCCACTTGGCACAAGAAACCGGGCGATGCGGTCAAGCGCGACGAGCTGATCGTTGACATCGAAACCGACAAGGTAGTGATCGAAGTGCTGGCCGAGGCCGACGGCGTCCTCGCGCAAATCATCAAGAATGAAGGCGATACCGTTCTGTCCAACGAACTGCTCGGTACCCTGGGTGAAGGCGGCGCTGCTGCGCCTGCACCGGCTGCTCAGGCGGCTGCCGCACCGGCCCAGGCCGCTGCACCAGCCGCTGCTGCGGGCGATGACCAAATCCTGTCCCCAGCTGCACGTAAGATTGCTGAAGAAAACGGCATCGACCCGAACAGCATTGCCGGCACCGGCAAAGGCGGGCGTGTCACCAAGGAAGACGTGGTGGCTGCCGTTGAAGCGAAGAAGAGCGCACCGGCAGCCAAGCCTGCTGCGCCAGCTGCCGCTGCACCGGTGTTCGCCACTGGTGACCGCACCGAGAAGCGTGTACCGATGACCCGTCTGCGCGCCAAGATCGCCGAGCGTCTGGTCGAGGCTCAGTCTTCCATGGCCATGCTGACCACCTTCAACGAAGTTGACATGACCGAAGTCATGGCACTGCGTTCGAAGTACAAGGACCTGTTCGAGAAGAGCCACAACGGCGTGCGCCTGGGCTTTATGTCGTTCTTCGTCAAGGCGGCCACCGAGGCGCTGAAGCGTTTCCCGGCGGTCAACGCCTCAATCGACGGCAACGACATCGTTTACCACGGCTACGCCGACATTGGTGTTGCGGTGTCCAGCGACCGTGGCCTGGTGGTCCCGGTGCTGCGTAATGCCGAGCTGATGAGTCTGGCTGAAATCGAAAGCGGCATCGCCACCTTTGGTAAGAAAGCCAAAGACGGCAAGCTGTCGATCGAAGAAATGACTGGCGGCACCTTCACCATCACTAACGGCGGCACCTTCGGTTCGATGATGTCGACGCCGATCGTCAACCCGCCGCAAGCCGCGATCCTGGGGATGCACAACATCATCCAGCGTCCGATGGCCGTGAACGGTCAGGTGGTTATCCGCCCGATGATGTACCTGGCGCTGTCTTACGATCACCGCCTGATTGATGGTAAGGAAGCCGTGACCTTCCTGGTGACCATCAAGAACTTGCTGGAAGACCCGGCGCGTCTGCTGCTGGACATCTAAAAGCCAGTTTCTCCCACGGCGGCCCTGTCTACAGGGCCGTCCGGTTTATTCGAGAAGGAATACGTTATGACCCAGAAATTCGACGTGGTAGTCATCGGTGCCGGCCCTGGTGGCTATGTAGCGGCCATCAAAGCAGCGCAGCTCGGTCTGAAGACTGCCTGCATCGAGAAGTACCAGGATAAAGAGGGCAAAATCGCCCTGGGTGGTACGTGCCTGAACGTCGGTTGCATTCCCTCCAAGGCGCTGCTGGACAGCTCCTGGAAATACTATGAGGCGAAGGATCACTTCGCGATTCACGGTATCGAAGCCAAAGGCGTGACCATCGACGTGCCTGCGATGATCGGTCGTAAGGCCAACATCGTGAAGAACCTCACCGGCGGTGTTGCCACGCTGTTCAAGGCCAATGGTGTGACCCTGCTCGAAGGTCATGGCAAGTTGCTGGCCAACAAGCAGGTTGAAGTCACCGGCTCCGACGGTAAGACGCAGATCGTCGAAGCCGAGAACGTGATTCTGGCCTCCGGCTCCAAGCCAATCGACATTCCGCCGGCTCCGGTTGATCAGGACGTGATCGTTGATTCCACTGGCGCCCTGGAATTCCAGAGCGTGCCGAAGAAGCTGGGCGTGATCGGCGCTGGCGTAATCGGTCTGGAGTTGGGTTCGGTGTGGGCACGTCTGGGCGCTGAAGTGACCGTGCTGGAAGCTCTGGACAAATTCCTCCCGGCTGCTGACGAGCAGATCGCCAAGGAAGCGCTGAAAACCTTCACCAAGCAGGGTCTGAAAATCTGTCTGGGTGCCCGTGTGACCGGCTCGGAAGTGAAGAAGAAGCAGGTTACCGTCAACTTCACCGACGCCGAAGGCGAGCAGAAGATCGTCTTCGACAAGCTGATCGTAGCTGTGGGCCGTCGCCCAGTGACCACCGATCTGCTGGCGGCTGACAGCGGCGTGACCCTGGATGAGCGCGGCTTTATTTACGTTGACGACCAGTGCGCGACCAGTGTGCCGGGCGTCTACGCCATCGGGGACGTAGTGCGTGGCGCCATGCTGGCACACAAGGCCTCGGAAGAGGGCGTGATGGTTGCCGAGCGTATCGCCGGCCACAAAGCGCAGATGAACTACGACCTGATCCCTTCGGTTATCTACACCCATCCGGAAATCGCATGGGTCGGCAAGACCGAGCAGCAACTGAAGGCTGAGGGCGTTGCCGTGAATGTCGGCACCTTCCCGTTCGCTGCCAGCGGCCGTGCCATGGCGGCCAACGACACCGGTGGCCTGGTCAAGGTGATCGCCGATGCCAACACTGACCGCGTTCTGGGTGTACACGTGATTGGCCCTAGCGCTGCCGAATTGGTGCAGCAAGGGGCAATCGGCATGGAGTTTGGCACCAGCGCTGAAGATCTGGGGATGATGGTGTTCTCTCACCCGACGCTGTCTGAAGCGCTGCACGAAGCAGCTCTGGCAGTGAATGGCCATGCCATCCACATTGCCAACCGCAAGAAGCGTTAACACGTTGTTGGCCTGAGCTACACCTGCGTCGGCGTTGTGTACCGACGCAGGTGTAGCTCAGGCAGAAAGAACCACGGCAGATGGCCCGCGTACAGCTCAGGTTGCTGCGCGGAATATCAGCCGGATTGCTCCAGAAGCAGTCACAGGTGGTGCGGCATCATAAGTGCAGCACCGTATGCGCAATACCTAAACGAAGACGGTAGACAAGCATGAATCTCCACGAGTATCAGGGTAAGCAGCTGTTCGCTGAATACGGCCTGCCCGTATCCAAGGGTTTCGCGGTAGACACCCCGGAAGAAGCCGCAGCAGCCTGCGAAAAAATCGGTGGCACCGAGTGGGTCGTCAAGGCTCAGGTCCACGCCGGTGGCCGCGGTAAAGCGGGCGGCGTGAAGCTGGTCAAGAGCAAAGAAGACGCCAAGGCTTTCGCCGCCAACTGGCTGGGCAAGCGTCTGGTGACTTACCAGACCGATGCCAATGGTCAGCCGGTCAGCAAGATCCTGGTTGAATCGTGCACCGACATCGCCAAGGAGCTGTACCTGGGCGCGGTAGTTGACCGTTCCAGCCGTCGCATCGTGTTCATGGCGTCCACCGAAGGTGGCGTGGACATCGAGAAAGTGGCACACGACACCCCTGAGAAAATCCTCAAGGCGACCATTGATCCGCTGGTTGGCGCTCAGCCGTTCCAGGGCCGCGAGCTGGCTTTCCAGCTGGGCCTACAAGGCGATCAGATCAAGCAATTCACTCAGATCTTCGTGGGTCTGGCCAAGCTGTTCCAGGACTACGACCTGGCCCTGCTGGAAGTGAACCCGCTGGTAATCAAGGCTGATGGCAACCTGCACTGCCTGGACGCCAAGATCAACATCGACAGCAACGCCATGTACCGTCAGCCGAAGCTGCGCGCCATGCACGATCCGTCCCAGGACGATCCGCGTGAAGCTCACGCTGCCAAGTTCGAACTGAACTACGTCGCGCTGGAAGGCAACATCGGTTGCATGGTCAACGGTGCTGGCCTGGCCATGGGTACCATGGACATCGTCAACCTGCACGGCGGCAAGCCAGCCAACTTCCTCGACGTAGGTGGCGGCGCAACCAAAGAGCGCGTGACCGAAGCCTTCAAGATCATCCTGTCCGACAGCAACGTCGCTGCCGTTCTGGTGAACATCTTCGGCGGTATCGTTCGCTGCGACATGATTGCCGAAGGCATCATCGGTGCAGTGAAAGAAGTCGGCGTGAAAATCCCGGTTGTTGTCCGTCTGGAAGGCAACAACGCTGAACTGGGCGCTAAAGTCCTGGCAGAAAGCGGCCTGAACATCATCGCGGCAACCAGCCTGACCGACGCTGCTCAGCAAGTCGTCAAAGCTGCGGAGGGCAAATAATGAGCGTCCTGATCAATAAAGACACCAAAGTTATCTGCCAAGGCTTCACCGGCTCGCAGGGTACTTTCCACTCCGAACAAGCCATCGCCTACGGCACCAAGATGGTTGGCGGCGTGACCCCAGGTAAAGGCGGCACTACCCACCTGAATCTGCCGGTGTTCAACACCGTCAAGGAAGCTGTGGAAGCCACTGGCGCCACTGCTTCGGTGATCTACGTTCCGGCTCCGTTCTGCAAAGACTCGATCCTGGAAGCAGCCTTCGGTGGCATCAAGCTGATCGTTTGCATCACTGAAGGCATCGCGACCATCGACATGCTGGAAGCCAAGGTCAAGTGCGACGAGCTGGGCGTAGTCCTGATCGGCCCGAACTGCCCAGGCGTGATCACTCCGGGCGAGTGCAAGATCGGCATCATGCCAGGTCACATCCACCTGCCAGGCAAAGTAGGCATCGTGTCGCGTTCCGGCACCCTGACTTACGAAGCTGTTAAGCAGACCACTGACGCCGGTTTCGGTCAGTCCACCTGCGTCGGCATCGGCGGTGACCCGATTCCGGGCTCCAACTTCATCGACATCCTGAAGTTGTTCCAGGAAGACCCGAAGACCGAAGCGATTGTGATGATCGGTGAGATCGGCGGTTCGGCTGAAGAAGAAGCGGCTGCCTATATCAAGGCCAACGTGACCAAGCCAGTCGTATCCTACATCGCGGGTGTAACCGCTCCGGCTGGCAAGCGTATGGGCCACGCCGGCGCGATCATCTCCGGCGGCAAAGGTACTGCAGACGAGAAGTTCGCAGCCCTGCAAGACGCGGGTGTGAAAACCGTGCGTTCCCTGGCTGACATCGGCAAGGCCCTGGCCGAGCTGACCGGTTGGGAAGTCAAAAACGCCTAAGCGTTGCTGACTGCTCATGAAAAGGCCACCTTCGGGTGGCCTTTTCTTTGTCTGCTCGGTTTATATCCGCTCGACCCTATCGTTAATAGGTGATGTGCCGATCTGCCGATGTTTAGGTAGGTAAAGCGCTCAGGCGCTGATAGCCGCGAGTTGCATCCCGGGTTGTCCGGCCACCTCACCAATCACCAGAATGGCCGGACTTTTCAGGCCAAAGTCGTCCGCTGCCTGCTGCATAAGGTTCAGATGGCTACGGCATTCGCGTTGCTCGGGCAGCGAGGCGTTTTCGATCAGGGCCACGGGCATGTCGGCGCGCATACCGCTGGCCAGCAGGTTTTGACGGATTTCCGCCAATTTGGCCACACCCATATAGACCACCAGCGTTGTGCCGCTTTGCGCCAGGGCGCTCCAGTTCAGGCTGCTGTCGTCCTGGGTGTGGGCAGTAATCAGGGTTACGCCACGGGCGACTCCGCGTAAGGTCAGGGGAATACCGCAGTTGGTGGCGCCCGCCAGGCCCGCGGTGATGCCGTTGACCATCTCCACCGCAATGCCATGCGCACCGAGCCAGTCAGCTTCCTCGCTGCCTCGGCCAAATATGCAGGGATCGCCACCTTTAAGGCGCACCACGCATTTGTCCTGACGGGCATAACGCAGCATCAACCGATGGATAAACGCCTGTGGCGTGGAACGGCAACCGCCGCGCTTGCCCACCGACATGATGCGCGCGTTAGGGCAGTGTTCCAGCACAGCGGGGTTGACCAGATCGTCGATCATCACGATCTCGGCCTGATTCAGAGCCTTTACCGCTTTGAGGGTCAGCAACTCCGGATCGCCCGGGCCTGCGCCAACCAGCCAGACTTTGGTGCTCATGTTGCTCTCCTCAGGCATTCGCCACGACGGACATGGTTTGTGTCGCCAGCAGTCGTTTGATTTCGGGTACGCAGGAGCCGCATTGAGTGCCGCATTTCAGTTCCTGCTTAAGGCTATTGAGGTCGAGGCCACGGGCGATACCTGCGCAGACGGCGTCCTGGCTGACATTCAGGCAGTTGCACAGGGTCTTGCCGGAGGCCTTGGCCGTACTGGTTCCGGGTGGCGTGGGCAGTGGTGCGAGCAGCCAACGGCGCAGTTCGGCATCCGCGCCGCCGGTTTCCCAAACACCCTTGAGCCAGTCGCGAGCGGCGGTTTCACCGGCCAGGCGGATCGCCGTGATGCGACCGTCTTCGATACGTACGCGCTTGCCGACGGCTTTGCGCGGGTCGTCATAGGCCAACACCGGGCCCTTGTTGAGGCCGAGCAGGTGGTCGATCTGTTCCAGCCATTCGGCATCGGGTGCCACCGCGCTGGCCGCTCGGATCAGCAGCGCTGGGCGCTCGCGACCGCTGAGGGTCAGGTTGGCGTAGGCAAAGGCTTCGAACAACGGGCGCAGTGCCTCGAAGCGCGACTGCACATCACCTTCGACCAGGGCAAAGAAGCTCCAGGGCAGCTCGACCTTTTCCACCTCGATGCCGGCATGCTTCAGTTCCGGCTGCTTGGACAGCGGATCGAACGCCGGTTGGGTCAGCACGTTGGTGCCCAGGCCGTTGAGAAAGCGATTGCCCCAGTGCATGGGCATATACGCCTGGCCACTGCGCACCGACTCATCGGCCACCACCGGCACGATCAGACTGCCACGGCGGCTGCGTACCTTGATTAAGTCGCCGCTCTGCAGGCGGCGCCGGCGCAGCTCGTCCGGGTGCAGGCTGAGCAGCGCTTCCGGGGCATGGCCGAACAGTTGCGCGGCCGAGCCAGTACGACTCATGCCGTGCCACTGGTCGCGCAGGCGACCCGTGTTGAGGGTCAGGGAATAACGTGTCTCGCGCGTTTCCTTGGCGGCGCGGAACGGCTCGGCCTGAAACTGTGCGCGGCCGTTTGTCGTCGGGAACTGGCCATCGCCATACAGGCGCGGCGTGCCCTGAGTCGCGCCGGCCGGGAACGGCCATTGCTGGGGACCTTGGTGATCCAGAATCGCGTAGCTCAGCCCCGAAAGGTCGAGATCGCGTTTGGCCGTCAGGTGTTTGTATTCCTCGAATAGCGCGTTAGGGCTGTCGAAGGTGAACAGGCTGGGCAGGCCGGGGCGGAGCAGACGTTCTAAACGACGGGCGAAATCGGCGGTGATGGCCCAATCCTCTCGCGCGTCAGCCGGTGCGGGCACGGCGCGGCGCACATGGCTGATGCGCCGCTCGGAATTGGTCACCGTGCCTTCTTTCTCGCCCCAGCTGGCAGCCGGAAGCAGAAGATCGGCGTAGTGGCAGGTTTCGGTGGTGAAAAAGGCTTCCTGCACGACGACAAAGGGGCAGGTGGCCAGGGCTTCATGCACCTTGTTTTGGTCTGGCAGCGATTGCGCCGGGTTGGTGCAGGCGATCCACAGGGCTTTGATGTGTCCGCTGCGCACGGCTTCAAACAGCTCAATGGCCGTAAGACCTGTGGTGTGCGGCAGGCTGTCGACGCCCCAATAATCGGCCACTTCGTCGCGGTGCTCGGCGTTGGCGGCGTCGCGGTGACCGGGCAGCAGATTACTCAGGCTGCCGGTTTCACGGCCGCCCATGGCATTCGGCTGGCCGGTGAGGGAGAAGGGGCCGCTGCCCACTTTGCCGATCTGTCCGGTGGCCAGGTGCAGGTTGATCAGGGCGCAGTTCTTGGCCGAGCCTGCGCTGGACTGATTCAGGCCCATGCACCACAGCGAGAGGAAGCTCGGCGCCTTGCCGATCAGGTCGGCGGCCTGCAGCAGGTCGGCCTGGCTGATGCCGCAGATATCGGCCACGGCGGCCGGGGTGTAGTCGCGAACCAGATTCTTGAGCGCGTCGAAGCCTTCGGTGTGGGCATCGATGTAGCGCCGGTCGATCCAGCCTTCCCACAACAGCAGGTGGAGGATGCCGTGAAACAGGGCCACGTCGCTGCCAGGCAAAATCGCCAGGTGCAGATCGGCCAATTCACAGGTATCAGTGCGCCGAGGATCGACCACGATGATTTGCATGTAAGGGCGCTGGGCCTTGGCTTCTTCCAAGCGGCGGAACAGCACCGGATGGGCGAAAGCCATATTGGAACCGACGATCAGCACGCAATTGCTCTGCTCGATGTCTTCGTAGTTGCAGGGCGGCGCATCCGCACCCAGGCTGCGTTTGTAGCCGACCACGGCTGAACTCATGCATAAGCGTGAGTTGCTGTCGATGTTGTTGGTTCCCATCAACGCTCTCGCCAGCTTGTTGAAAGCGTAGTAATCCTCGGTCAGCAGTTGGCCGGAGATGTAGAAAGCCACGCTGTTCGGGCCGTGTTCGCGGAGGGTTTCGGCGAACACAGTGGCGGCGTGATCAAGGGCGTTGTCCCAGTCCGTGCGACTGCGCGCCAGGCCCTTACCCAGGCGCAGTTCAGGGTAGAGGCCGCGGGCGTCGAGGTCGCCGGTCAGGTGCAGGCTCGCGCCCTTGCTGCAGAGTTTGCCGAAGTTGGCCGGGTGGCTGGGGTCGCCTGCGACGCCAAGAATCTTCTCGCCGTCGTGTTCGATCAGCACGCCGCATCCGACACCGCAGTAGCAGCAGGTGGAGGCGGTGACTTGAGTGGGGCTGGCCATGTTCGGAGCTCCTGGGGCGAGGGGACGTTCTGGTGCGAGGGGCTTCAGCCGCGACCGTCGCCGCTGAAGCGCCTCCCACGAAGCGGGCTAGTTGCGTTGCGCGAATGCCAGCAACACCCGACCGTTTTCCACCTTGGCGTCATGTCGGTGCGCGCAGCCCACGTCCGGTGCCACAGCGCTGCCGCTCTCCAACTCGATCTGCCAATTGTGCAGCGGGCAGGCCACGCGTTTGCCGTAGATCAGCCCCTGGGACAGCGGGCCGCCTTTGTGCGGACAACGGTCGTCGAGGGCAAACACCTCATCTGCGGAAGTCCTAAACAGCGCGATATGGCCTTTCGGGCCGCTGATGATGCGCGAACCGAGCACGTTGATGTCTTCCAGCGCGCAGATATCCAGCCAGTTCATACAGAGGCCTCCTCGAGGTTCACGACGCTGATGCGGTCGAACTCTTTCTTCAGTTGCGGGGTTTCGATGCGTGCCTTCCACGGGTCCTGTTCGAACGACAGGGCGAACTGCAGGCGCGTATTCAGGGCTTTGCGGTTCTCGGCGTTGTCCACCACGGCCTGCTTGATGTGCGCCATGCCGACGCGCTGCAGGTAGTGCACCGTGCGCTCCAGGTAGAAGGCCTCTTCGCGGTACAGCTGCAGGAAGGCGCCGTTGTATTCGCGCACTTCTTCGGCGGTTTTCAGCTTGACGAAAAACTCGGCCACCTCGGTCTTGATCCCGCCGTTACCGCCGATGTACATCTCGAAGCCCGAATCCACGCCGATGATGCCGACGTCCTTGATGCCGGCCTCGGCGCAGTTGCGCGGGCAGCCGGAGACGGCCAGCTTGACCTTGTGCGGCGACCACATGTTGAACAGGTCGTGTTCCAGGTCGATACCCAGCTGGGTGGAGTTCTGCGTGCCGAAGCGGCAGAACTCGCTGCCCACGCAGGTCTTCACGGTACGGATGGACTTGCCGTAGGCGTGGCCGGAGGGCATGTCCAGATCCTTCCACACGCCCGGTAGGTCTTCCTTCTTGATGCCCAGCAGGTCGATACGCTGGCCGCCGGTGACCTTGACCATCGGCACGTTGTATTTGTCGGCCACGTCGGCGATGCGGCGCAGCTCGGACGGGTTGGTCACGCCGCCCCACATGCGTGGCACCACCGAATAGGTGCCATCCTTCTGGATGTTGGCGTGGGCGCGTTCGTTGATCAGGCGCGACTGCGGGTCGTCCTTGGCTTCGCCCGGCCAGGTAGAAATCAGGTAGTAGTTCAGCGCTGGGCGGCAGGTGGCGCAGCCGTTGGGCGTGCTCCAGCGTAGCGCGGTCATGGTGTCGGCCATGTTGACCAGGTGCTGCTCGCGAATCGCTTGGCGGATCTGCCCATGGTTCAGGTCGCTGCAACCGCAGATGGCTTTCTCGCTTTTCGGTTTCACCTCGGCAGCGCCGCCGACCGTGCTGATCAGAATCTGTTCGACCAAACCGGCGCAGGAGCCACAGGAGCTGGCTGCCTTGGTGTGCTTCTTCACGTCATCGACGCTGAACAGGCCGTTCTCCTGGATCGCCTTGACGATGGTGCCCTTGCACACGCCGTTGCAACCGCACACTTCCATGCTGTCGGGCATGTTCGCCGCGCTGCTCTGGCCCTGGTGGCCGACGTCGCCAAGGGCACTTTCACCGAACATCAGGTGGTCACGGATCTGGCTGATGTTGGCGTTTTCCTTGATCTGGCGGAAATACCAGCCGCCATCGGCGGTGTCGCCATACAGGCAGCCACCGACCAGGATGTCGTTCTTGATCACCAGCTTCTTGTACACGCCGCCGATGGGGTCGGAGAGGGTGATGGTCTCGGTGCCTTCGCCGCCCATAAAGTCGCCGGCAGAGAACAGGTCGATGCCGGTGACTTTCAGTCTGGTTGAGGTCACCGAGCCCTGATAGCGGGCGAAGCCGAGTTGGGCCAGGTGGTTGGCGCAGACTTTTGCTTGTTCGAACAGCGGCGCGACCAGGCCATAGGCGATGCCACGGTGGTTAGCGCACTCGCCGATCGAGTAGATGCGCGGGTCGTAGGTCTGCAGGGTGTCGTTGACCAAGATGCCGCGGTTGCACGGGATGCCGGCCTTTTCCGCCAGTTCGGTGTTGGGACGGATGCCGGCGGCCATTACCACCAGGTCGGCGGGGATCACGTCACCGCTCTTGAACTGCACGGCGCAGACCCGGCCTTCACCGTTGTCCATCAGCTCTTCGGTTTGCTCATTCAGGCGGAAGTGAATGCCGCGTGCTTCCAAGGCGCTTTGCAGCAGCTTACCGGCCGTGCGGTCGAGTTGGCGCTCCAGCAGCCAATCGGAAAGGTGTACCACGGTTACGTCCATGCCGCGCATTTTCAGGCCGTTAGCCGCTTCCAGGCCGAGCAGGCCGCCGCCGATGACCACGGCATGGTTGTGGGTCTTGGCGGTGTTGATCATGGCCTGGGTGTCGGCCACGTCGCGGTAGCCGATTACCCCGGCCAACTTGTTGCCAGGGATCGGCAGGATAAAGGGGGTGGAGCCGGTGGCAATGAGCAGGCGGTCGTATTCGGCGCTGCTGCCGTCGGAGGCTGTAACCACGCGCTTCTTACGGTCGACGCTGACCACTTTGCGGTTGAGCATCAGATGGATGTTGTTTTCGGCATACCAGTTGAGGTCGTTGAGGATGATCTCCTCGAAGGTCTGTTCGCCGGCCAGTACCGGCGAGAGCAGGATGCGGTTGTAGTTCGGATGGGGTTCGGCGCCGAACACCGTAATGTCATAGAGATCGGGGGCGAGCTTGAGCAGCTCTTCGAGGGTGCGTACACCTGCCATGCCGTTACCGATCATCACCAGCTTGAGCTTCTGCATGCCGGCCATCTCCTGATTAAACACGCGCAAAACAAAAAAGGCGTCCCGCTAGTCACCTAGCGAGGACGCCTTTGTCCAAGTCCCGTTCTCTCGGGAAGTGCGACCCTCTTCGTTGAAGGTCGCGCTTTATTAAATTGTGTCAGTGACAATGCAGGTCGTGTGCCAACACATAGCGCGTGCTGTTTTGCAGGGCTTTAAGAGCGTTTGCCTGGTTGAAGGAGTGATTCTGGCACTCTCATGGTGCGCCGTGCGCTGGCGTGGTGCGCCTTGGCGGCAAGGTGCTGCCCTGAAAAACCGTGACCGTCACTGCGATGCCAGATCGGTCGCATGTGACGGCCCCATATGCGCAGCAGAGGTTCAGCGGCTGCCACGTACGTCGGTTGTGTAGATGGCATCCTCTACCGCAGTGCTTAACGCCTGGGTGGGAAGCGGAAGGGTCAGAAGGGCCAGAGCGAGTAGGCTGCTCAACAGCCCGGCGTGGCGGACATGGCTGCGTGTGGTTGGCATCGTGATTCCCTGCTTTTTTGTTGTTCTGCTTTAGGCCTAGCAGAGGATGTGCAGGCTGTCACGTGATGACTGACTAAAAATTGACCAGTGTCTATGGCTGGTCCAGCCAGTTGACCTTGCTGAAGGTCGTGCTGAAGGACGCTGGCATCGGCACCACTTTACCCAATTTGTAGTTGAAAAAGACAAAGCCGGACTTGGCCATGGCCACCAGGCTGCCATCGGCTGGGCGGGTAATGCGAAAGGTGATATCGCCACCATATTTGTTGAAATCCATCACCCCGACCTCGAATAGCAACTGGTCGCGGGCATGGGCTTCGGCGCGGTAGGTAGTGGCCAGGTCGGTGACGATGATGCCAGTGCCATCTTCCTGGGTTTCGACGATGCCGAACTCGAACAGAAAACGTGCCCGGGCTTCGGAAATCATCGAAATCATCGAGTCGTTGCCCAGGTGATTGGCCGCGTTAATGTCGGTCACCCGCACCGTCAGGTGGGTGCTGTAGCAGAACTGGTCTTCGGGGAACTCAAGTTTCAGGCGGGCCATGCCAGCATCCGGTCGTCAGCGAAAGGTGGCGAATGTTAACCCCGTTCGTCTTTGCCGGGCAGCCGCTGATGCAGGCGGCGGGTAAAACAGTGATGATCTGCCGATCATCCTGATGGCATGGGGCAGGTTAAGCATGAAACTCGGACGATTGAGCATCGGCGCGCTGCTGATGCTGTTGTGCTTAGTGGATGTGCAGGCACAGGGGCTGCGCGATGCCCTGAGTGATCGACGCAGTGCCAAGAGCGCCGCGCAGCTTGGCGCAGAGCTGTTGGCCGATCTGCCTTATGGCACGCATGCGCGCCAGCGTCTGGATGTGTACCGCCCACTAAAGGCCAAGTCGGCACCGATTCTGCTGATGATGCACGGCGGCGCCTGGGACAAGGGCGACAAACGCATGGACCGGGTGGTTGAGAACAAACTGGCGCGCTGGTTACCCCAGGGGTATCTGTTTGTCTCGGTGAACTATCGCCTGATTCCGGATGCGATGCCCGTGCAACAGGCCGAGGACATAGCCCAGGCGCTGAGCTACGTCCAGCAACATGCAACAGGCTGGGGTGGGGACCCGCAGCGCGTGGTGCTGCTGGGGCATTCGGCAGGTGCGCATTTGGTCAGCCTGCTCAGTGCCGCTCCTGAGATTGGCCAGGCTTATGCTGTACAACCCTGGTTGGGCACCGTGGCACTCGACAGTGCGGCGTTTGATGTTG
>NZ_QAIG01000006.1:0-53238 GCF_003060885.1 Pseudomonas sp. HMWF032 | reverse complement strand
GCATTACCGCCTGTATGACAAGGCGTTTGGACAGGATCTCGCCTACTGGCGAGCCGCCTCCCCCTTATGGCGGCTGCAGCAGGCCGGCGCGCCGATGCTGGCGGTGTGCTCCAGCAAACGCGAAGAAGCATGCCGTCAGGCGCAGGGCTTTGCCAAGCGAGGCAGTGAGTTGGGTATGCAGGTCACGGTATTGCCACTGGCGTTGTCGCACGGCGAGATCAATGCGCAATTAGGCGTGCCGGGGGCCTACACCGATGCGGTGGAAACCTTCCTCCAGCGCATCGGGGCGGGACCCACGCCCTAGGCTGCCGGGCGCTGCTGACGCTGGTAGAGAAACTCCAGCACGGCGGTGCGGTAGGCATGGTAGTGCGGGTCATTGGCCAGGGCCAAACGATCGCGCGGGCGCGCCAGCTCGACCTTGACGATATCGCCCACGGTCGCAGCCGGGCCGTTGGTCATCATCACGATGCGATCGGAGAGCAGCACCGCCTCATCGACATCGTGGGTGACCATCACCACCGTGCTGTGGGTTTCGCCGACGATGCGCAGCAGTTCGTCCTGCAGGTGCGCGCGGGTCAGGGCGTCCAGCGCGCCGAAGGGTTCGTCCATCAACAGCACCTTGGGCTGCATGGCCAGGGCGCGGGCGATGCCAACACGCTGCTTCATGCCGCCAGAGATTTCATTCGGGTGCTTGTAGGTGGCGTGGCTCAGGCCCACCATGGCCAGCGCCGCTTCGGTGCGCTCCTTGAGCTGGGCCTTGCTCTCCTTGCCGGCGAAGACCTTTTCCACCGCCAGGTAGACGTTGCCGTAGCAGGTCATCCAGGGCAGCAGGCTGTGGTTCTGGAACACCACGCCACGCTCCGGGCCAGGACCGTCGATCTCGCGGCCGTTGCAGATCAGACCGCCTTCGCTGGCCTCGAGCAGGCCGGCGATCAGGTTGAGCACGGTGGATTTACCGCAACCCGAATGGCCGATCAGGGTGACGAACTCACCCTTGGCAATGCTCAGGTTGACGTCGGTGAGGGCCTGGAAGCGGCCTTTCTTGGTGTCGAAATGCTTGCCGACCTGAGTCAGCTCTACGAATTTATCCATGTTGCGGCTCCTTAGCGTGTCTGCTCAAACTGGCCTGCTTTAGCTGGCGTAGTCGAAACGTTTGGCCAGCAGCAACAGCAGTTGCTCCAAAGCCAGGCCGACCAGGCCGACGATGATGATGGCGATCAGGATGTGTTCGACGTTGAGGTTGTTCCACTCATCCCACACCCAGAAACCCAGGCCCGTGCCGCCGGTGAGCATCTCGGCAGCGACGATTACCAGCCAGGCCACGCCAATGGCCAGGCGAATGCCGGTCATCAGGTGTGGCAACACGGCGGGAAACAGGATGCGTGTGAGTACCTTGAACTCCGAGAGCTTGAGCACCCGCGCCACGTTCAGATAATCCTGCGGCACGCTGGCCACACCGGCGGCGGTGTTGAGGATGATCGGCCAGATTGAGCTGATGAAAATTACCCAGATCGACGCCGGGCCAGCCGCTTCGAACACCAGCAGACCAATCGGTAGCCAAGCCAGCGGCGAAACCGGACGCAGCAGGCTGATGATCGGCGAGAGCATGCTGGCCAAGAAAGCAAAGCGGCCGATGGCAAAGCCCAGCGGAATGCCCACCAACGCCGCCAAACCAAAGCCGATACCGACGCGGCCCAGCGAATGCAGGATATTCCAGCCGATGCCCATGTCATTCGGGCCGTTGTCATAGAAGGGGTTGGCAAACAGCTTCAGTGCCGCCGCCCAGGTACTGACTGGGCCTGGCAGACCCTCGCTTTTGCTCGCAATCAGCGCCCACACGCCAATAAACAGTGCGATGCCGAGTAATGGCGGCACAACCGCCTTGAGCAGGCTGCTCAGCGCCGTCACGCCTGGCAGCACCAGGCGTGACGCTTTGCTTGTTGGCGCAGGCAAGGGCAATGGGGTTTTCAGTGGTGCGTTCATCACGAACCTCCAATCAGGCTTTAATCGCAAAAGAGTTGGCATAGGCAGCTGGCTCGGAGCCATTCCATACGTTGCCGTCGATCAGCGTGCTGCTACGCAGCGAGCTGGCCGGCACAGGGATGTTCAACGCACTGGCGGCTTCTTTGTACAGCGCAACCTGGTTGACTCCGGCGGCGACGACGGGGTAATTCGGGTCTTCCTTGATCAGGCCCCAACGCTTGAATTGGGTCATAAACCACATGCCGTCAGAGTGATACGGGAAGTTCACCGTGCCGTTCTTGCAGAAGGCCATGGCGTGATCGTCTTTCCAGCTGTTGCCCAGGCCGTCCTCATACTGGCTGAGGAAGCGCGGCTCGATCACCTTGACCGGTGCATTGACGTAGGCCTTGCCGGAAATCAACTTGGCCGTGCTCTTACGGTTTTCCTCGCTGGCTTCGATAAACTGGCTGGCGTCCAGCACCGCCATGATCAGCGCGCGGGCCGCGTTGGCGGTATTGCTCGATAAAGGTGCGGGTGGCACCGAGGACCTTTTCCGGGTGATCCGGCCAGATCTGCTGAGTCGTGACGGCGGTGAAACCAATCTTGTCGGCAATCGCCCGCGCGCCCCAGGGCTCACCGACGCAGAAGCCGTCCATATTGCCGACGCGCATATTGGCGACCATCTGCGGTGGTGGCACGACGATGGTTTTCACATCGCTCATCGGGTTGATGCCCAGGCTCGCCAGCCAGTAATACAGCCACATGGCGTGGGTACCGGTGGGGAAAGTCTGGGCGAAAGTCAGCGGGTTTCCGCCTTTTTTCACATGCTCGGCCAGTTGTGCACCGTTGGTGACGCCGGCCTCTTTGAGCTGTTTGGAGAGGGTGATGGCCTGGCCGTTCTGATTCAGGCCCATCAGTACCGCCATATCCTTCTGCGGCCCAGCGATGCCCAGCTGCGCGCCGTACATCATGCCGTACAGCACGTGGGCGGCATCCAGCTCGCCGGTATTGAGTTTGTCGCGCACACCGGCCCAGGAGGCTTCCTTGCTCGGGGTGATAGTCAGGCCGTATTTCTCGCCAAAGCCCTGAGTGGCGGCAACCACTACTGAGGCGCAATCAGTCAGTGGAATAAAGCCGACTTTCAGCACCGCCTTTTCTGGCGCATCGGAGCCGGCGGCCCAGGCCACGCTGCGCAGCGAAGCGGGTGCGCTCAGGCCAAGGGCGGCGACACCACCTAAGGTGCCGGCGACAGCTATCGAGGTTCTCAGAAAGTTACGGCGGCTGTGCAGGCTTAGGGCCTTCGAATCACGATCAGTCATAGGTCTGTCCTCTCTGGCCGATAAAACGGCTGAAACAAAAAACGGCGTCCGCCAGGCCACCTCTAATGAGGTGACCTGACGGACGCCGTTGTCCGTGATCCGCGGCTCACCGCCGTTGGTGGGCTGCGCAGGAATCTTGTGAGGACGATAGCAAAGGGCTTGCCAGCTTTACTGGGGTACGGCGGCTGACAACCGCCAGAACCCTCTGAAGCGGGCTCGAACGAGCCTTAGGTTGGTAGGCTTAAACGCTATAAATCATAGGGTTAAGCACAGTATTAAATGTTGGTTAGAAAAAAGTTTTCTTGCCGTAATACCGTGCCATGCCGCAGACCAGCAGCGCTTTTAGTCATCTTATTGAGCCAATGTTGTGCATGGCTAAGCCGCTGCCAAGCGCTTTTGCTTCGCCTTGGTGCCGCCAGCCTAGGTGTGGATCACGCGCCACAGCCTTAGCGGGACAGCGATTTGCCCTGAGTTTCCTCGACAAACTCCTTGAGCCAGCGCAGCACTTCCACCGCCTCCCAGCGCGAGGGGTCGAACATGGCGTAGGTCAGGCCCTGGTAGCCGACCACATCCAGCTGACGGTGATAGCCGGCACGCTGCAGCAAGGCTTCGATCTCGGCAAAACAGGTGTTGAAGTGCACCCGGGAAAACGGCGTTTTGCCCTCGGTGACGATGCCTTCAAGCTGCAATTCATTGACGGTGGCCCGGACTTTTTCCAAGGGCATGCGGTTTACGCTGTGTTTCAGCTGCAGTACGTCGAGCATCTGGGTACTCCTGTTAACGCCTTGTATGGGCCCGATCTGCCGGGCGGCATGGTTGGCTGGATGGCATGACCAAGGGTAATCGAAAAACACTGTACAAATAAACAGTATTCGATAATAGTAAGCCCAAGGCCATAACCGGCACCTACTCGATCACTCGCGCCATCTGCCCGCAAAGCCAATGGCCACAGGCACTGCAGAGGAGTCACTAACAATGCAACAGATGCTGATGACAATTGTGCTGTTGGGTCTTTTGGCCGGTTGTGCGCAACCGCAGCTTGATCAACCGAGGGCCAATGGCACCTACCTGGTGATTGAGAATGGCCAGGCCTGGGCGGTGCTGGTATCCGACGGCAAGCGTGTAGAAGAGCAGGGCACGGTGGTGGATGTGATCAGGCTGCCGAGCGAGGACTCTGCCGTGGCGGCCAGTTATGTGATCGAAACGGCCAATTGCGGCCGCGTGCAGTGGCTGAGCGAACGCTCGGATGCGGCAGATGGCATGACCAATCTGATGTCGCTGCACAGCAACAATCAACTGGGGCAGAGCGGCTGTGTAATTACCAGGGGTCTGAGCAAGGTTTGGACGGTGCTGGATTACTCCGGTTGAAACGAAAGAGGGCCCCCTAAGGTGCCCTCTATCTTCTGCTTACTCGTCGGCCTTGGCCTTCTTGCCGGGTATCAGGCCATCGGCGCGGAACATCGCCTTGATCCCGCGAATCGCCTGACGGATGCGGTCCTGATTTTCGATCAAGGCAAAGCGCACATGGTCATCGCCGTAATCGCCAAAGCCGATGCCCGGGGAGACGCAGACCTTGGCCTCCAGCAGCAGCTTCTTGGCGAATTCCAGTGAACCGAGCTGGGCGTACTGCTCAGGAATTTTCGCCCAGACATACATCGAGGCTTTCGGGTTTTCGACCATCCAGCCCAGCTCGTGCAAGCCTTTGACCAGCAGGTTGCGGCGCTGGCGGTATTGCTCGGCGATATCGCGCACGCATTGCTGATCACCTTCCAGCGCGGCAATCGCCGCCACCTGCAGCGGGGTGAAGGTGCCGTAGTCGTGGTAGCTCTTAATCCGCGCCAGGGCGCTGACCAGCTCCTGGTTACCGACCATAAAGCCGATGCGCCAGCCGGCCATGTTGTAGCTCTTCGACAAGGTGAAGAACTCCACAGCAATGTCCTTGGCACCCGGCACCTGCATGATCGACGGGGCTTTCCAGCCGTCGTAGACGATATCGGCGTAGGCCAGATCGTGAATCACCAGCACGTCATATTGCTTGGCCAGGGCCACCACACGCTCGAAGAAATCCAGCTCCACACACTGTGCAGTGGGATTGGACGGGAAGCCGAGGATCATCATCTTCGGCTTGGGAATCGACTCGCGAATTGCCCGCTCCAGCTCGGCGAAGAAATCCACGCCGGGAATCAGTGGCACTGAACGCACCTGGGCACCGGCGATGACCGCGCCGTAGATATGAATCGGGTAGCTGGGGTTGGGCACCAGAACGGTGTCGCCATGGTCCAGGGTCGCCAGCATCAGGTGCGCCAGGCCTTCCTTGGAGCCAATGGTAACGATGGCCTCGCTTTCAGGGTCGATCTCCACGTCGTAGCGATCCTTGTACCAGCGCGAGATGGCGCGGCGCAGGCGCGGAATGCCGCGTGAGGTGGAGTAGCCGTGGGTGTCTTCACGCTGGGCGACCTGCACCAGTTTTTCGACGATATGCGGCGGCGTGGCACCGTCCGGGTTACCCATGCTGAAGTCGATGATGTCTTCGCCACGGCGGCGCGCGGCCATCTTCAGTTCAGCGGTGATATTGAACACGTAGGGGGGGAGTCGATCAATGCGCGCAAAGCGGCGCGAAGCTTGGTCAGCCATGCTTTCCTCGGAGACGTAAGCGCCCGGAACCGTCCGAGCGACGTTGGCCAGTGTGCTGGCCAGGCGCGAAGATAAGCGCCGCGCTGCTTTTATGTCCAGCACAGCCAGGCGTCAGCACGGCATAACAGTGGTCGAACTCAGCTGCCGAGCATGTCGTGCATGGCGATGATCTGTTCAGCCACCTGCACCAGCTTCTGCTGGCGGCTCATGGCCTGGCGACGCATCAGTGTGTAGGCCTGTTCCTCGTCGCAGCTTTTCATCTTCATCAACAGGCCCTTGGCCACTTCAATGCGCTTGCGTTCGGCCAGCTGGGCATCGCGTGCCTGCAGTTGTGCACGCAACGCCTGGTCGCTCTCGAAACGGGCCATGGCCACGTCGAGAATCGGCTGCAGGCGCTGGGCATGGATGCCCTCGACGATATAGGCGCTGACGCCGCTCTGAATCGCCTGGCGCATCACGCCGGGGTCATGCTCGTCGGTGAACATGACAATGGTGCGCGGCTGGTCGCGGCTGACCAGCACCACCTGCTCCATGACATCGCGGCTCGGTGATTCGGTATCGATCAGGATCACGTCAGGGCGTGCTGCCTCGACCCGCTCCGGCAGATCGATGGTCAGACCAGATTCATCGATGACCTCGAAGCCTGCTTCGGTCAATGCTGTTTTCAGACGGCCAACTTTCTTCGCCGTGTCGTTAATCAGCATGATACGCAGCATCTCAGCAGCTCTCCTGCAGCGCGTCAGTGGGCACATCAACCCGTGCATGCAGTGCAAAGCTGCGGGCATAGCCGACCGGGTCAGTGCCGTCCCAGATCGGGCCATCCAGCAACTGGCTGCTGCGCATGGACGCCGGTACGGCGATGCCGAGGGTGCTGGCGGCCTGCTGGTAGAGATCGAGTTGTTGCACCTGACGGGCGATAGCCAGGTAGTCCGGGTCATTACGCAGCAGACCCCAGCGGCGGAACTGGGTCATAAACCACATGGCGTCTGATAGATAAGGCATGTTCACCGCGCCCTGACCATGGAAGCGCAGTGGATGAGCGTCCAACCAGGCATGGCCGAGACCGTCCTGATAGTGGCCGAGAAAACGCGGTTGAATGGCCGACAGCGGTGCGTCTACATAATCCTGACCGCTGAGTAACTGGGCGGTGCTGCACTGGTTTTCCTCGCTCTCATCGATAAACCGACTGGCTTCCAGCACGGCCATGATCAGGGCGCGGGCGCTGTTGGGGTGCTGGCGGACAAAGGCACGGGTACAGCCCAGCACTTTCTCCGGGTGATTGGGCCAGATCGCCTGGATAGTGGTCAGGGTGCAGCCGAGGTTTTCTTCCACTGCTTTGGCAGTCCAGGGTTCGCCAACACAGAAACCGTCGATGCGTTGGGCCTTGAGGTGTTCGATCATCTGCGGCGGCGGCACGACCACGCTGTCGACATCGCGCAATGGATGAATGCCCTGGCTGGCGAGCCAGAAATACAGCCACATAGCATGGGTGCCGGTAGGGAAGGTCTGGGCGAAGGTCAGGCGTGCGGCATGCTGGTGCACATACTGGTTCAGTGCCTCACCGCTGGTCACGCCGGTGGCCTGCAGGGGCTGCGACAGGTTGATGCTCTGGCCGTTCTGGTTCAGCCCCATGAGTACAGCCATGTCGGTGGCAGGGGCGCCGCCCAGACCCAGTTGTACGCCATAGATCAAGCCGTAGAGACTGTGGGCAGCGTCCAGTTCACCGCTCAGCAGTTTATCGCGCAAGCCTGCCCATGAACGCTGCCGCTTCAGGTTTAGGGTCAGGCCATATTTTTCGGCAAAGCCCTGCGTTGCGGCGACAATCACCGATGCCGAATCGCTCAGGGCCATGAAGCCAATATTCAACACGGGCTTTTCCGGTGTATCGCTGCAGCTGATCAGGTGCTCATTCATGGTGCTTTCCTGGGCCCACACAGAAAGGTGCCGTGCCACTCGCGGCCCTCGCTTACGAGTGATACGACACCGTTGTCTTGTTGAAGCGTTTCCGCCGTTGGAAAGGCTGGTTGATGCTTAGCAATGCATATGCCACTTAGCCCTAGATACAACAAACCCCGCCGTGGCGGGGTTTGTTGTATGCGAAGTAACTCAGCGTTCCAGCATCTGCTTGACCGAGCTTTGCGGAATCTGCTGTTTGCGGCCTTCACTGTCAGTAAACTCGAGCATCCCGGTCCCTTTATCCAGGCGCGGTTTACCGTCACTGGTGAGCATCTGGCCGTCGGTGGTGCTGATGATGTATTCGCTGCTGCAGCCGGCAAGACAGGACATGCAGAGTGCAACAATGATCCAGTGCTTCATAAATAACTCCTTATGGTCTGTGGTGCGTTATTACACCCCCCATGTCAGAAAGTAGCTGCTGGCTTTTGTTGCGCAAGGCAGGCATAAAGAAAAAGCCCCGCACAAGGCGGGGCTTTTTCATTTCAGCTAACGCTTAGACCTGAACAGCAGGGATCTTGGCGTTTGCCGCTGCTTCGCGGAACTCAGCGATCTGATCGAAGCTCAGGTAGCGGTAAACGTCGGCAGCCATGCTGTCGATGTTCTTCGCGTACGCCATGTACTCCTCGACCGTCGGCAGTTTGCCGAGAATCGATGCGACTGCTGCCAGTTCGGCAGAAGCCAGGTACACGTTGGCGCCGTCACCCAGGCGGTTCGGGAAGTTACGGGTCGAGGTCGAGACGACGGTCGAGTTCGGCTCAACGCGTGCCTGGTTACCCATGCACAGCGAGCAGCCCGGCATTTCCATGCGCGCGCCAGCCTTGCCGTAAATGCCGTAGTAGCCTTCCTCGGTTAACTGATGAGCGTCCATTTTGGTCGGCGGCGACAGCCACAGACGCGTTGGCAGCTGCCCTTTGACCTGATCCAGCAGCTTGCCGGCAGCGCGGAAGTGACCGATGTTGGTCATGCACGAACCGATAAACACTTCGTCGATCTTCTCGCCCTGAACGGTCGAGAGCAGGCGGGCGTCATCCGGGTCGTTCGGTGCGCAGAGCACGGGCTCGTTGATGTCGGCCAGGTCGATTTCGATGACTTCGGCGTACTCGGCGTCCTTGTCGGCTTCCATCAGCTTCGGATCGGCCAACCAGGCTTCCATCGCTTGGGCGCGACGTTCCATGGTGCGCGCATCGCCGTAGCCTTCGCTGATCATCCAGCGCAGCAGGGTGATGTTCGAACGCAGGTACTCGGCAATCGCCTTTTCCGGCAGTTTGATGGTGCAACCGGCAGCGGAACGTTCGGCAGAGGCGTCGGACAGCTCGAACGCTTGCTCAACGGTCAGCTCGTCCAGGCCTTCGATCTCGAGGATGCGGCCGGAGAAGATGTTCTTCTTGCCTTTCTTCTCGACGGTCAGCAGGCCTTTCTGGATGGCCACGTAAGGGATGGCATGCACCAGGTCACGCAGGGTGATGCCCGGTTGCAGTTTGCCCTTGAAACGCACCAGTACCGACTCCGGCATGTCCAGCGGCATTACGCCAGTAGCTGCGGCGAAGGCAACCAGACCGGAACCGGCCGGGAAGGAGATGCCGATCGGGAAACGGGTGTGCGAGTCACCACCGGTACCGACGGTATCCGGCAGCAGCATGCGGTTCAGCCAGCTGTGGATGATGCCGTCGCCAGGACGCAGGGACACGCCGCCACGGGTGCGGATGAAATCCGGCAGGGTGTGGTGGGTGGTCACGTCGATTGGCTTCGGATAGGCCGCAGTGTGGCAGAAGGACTGCATCACCAGGTCAGCGGAGAAGCCCAGGCAGGCCAGGTCTTTCAGCTCGTCGCGGGTCATCGGGCCAGTGGTGTCCTGGGAGCCGACGGTGGTCATCTTCGGTTCGCAGTAGGTGCCCGGACGTACGCCTTTGCCTTCCGGCAGACCGCAGGCCTTGCCGACCATCTTCTGCGCCAGGGTGAAACCCTTGGTGCTGGCAGCCGGTGGCTCAGGCAGCTTGAACAGGTCGGTTGGGCCCAGGCCCAGCTCGGCACGGGCTTTCTCGGTCAGACCGCGACCGATGATCAGCGGAATACGGCCGCCAGCGCGGACTTCGTCGAGCAGTACTGGGGTCTTCATTTCGAAGGTGGTCAGTACTTCGTCGGTGCCGTGTTTGCAGACTTTGCCCGCATGTGGATAGAGGTCGATGACGTCGCCCATGTGCATATTGGAAACGTCAAACTCGATTGGCAGAGCGCCGGCGTCTTCCATGGTGTTGTAGAAGATCGGCGCGATCTTGCTGCCGAAGCAGAAACCGCCCGCGCGCTTGTTTGGCACGTAGGGGATGTCGTCGCCGAAGAACCACAGCACCGAGTTGGTGGCGGATTTACGCGAGGAACCGGTACCGACCACGTCACCGACGTAGGCGATCGGGAAGCCTTGGCCGCGCATTTCTTCGATCTGTTTCATCGGACCGATGGCGCCTTGTGCATCAGGCACGATGCCGTCACGAGCCATTTTCAGCATGGCCAGGGCGTGCAGCGGGATGTCCGGACGCGACCAGGCGTCTGGAGCAGGCGACAGGTCGTCGGTGTTGGTTTCGCCAGTAACCTTGAACACGCGCAGGCTGATCTTGTCGGCCAGGGTCGGGCGGTTCTTGAACCACTCGCCGTCAGCCCAGGATTGCAGAACGCCTTTGGCGTGAACGTTGCCGTTCTTGGCTTTTTCCGCAACGTCGTGGAAGGCGTCGAACATCAGCAGGGTGTGCTTAAGTTGTTCGGCAGTCACGGCAGCCAGTTCGCTGTCATCCAGCAGGCTGACCAATGTGGCGATGTTGTAACCGCCTTGCATGGTGCCCAGCAATTCAACAGCGTGTTGCTTGCTGATCAGTGGGGAAGTGGCTTCGCCTTTGGCAATGGCAGAGAGGAAACCGGCCTTGACGTAGGCGGCTTCGTCGACGCCTGGCGGCACGCGGTTGGTGATCAGGTCGAGCAGAAAGGCTTCTTCGCCAGTCGGCGGGTTTTTCAGCAGCTCGATCAGGCCTGCGGTTTGTTCGGCGTTCAGCGGCTGGGGCACGATACCCTGAGCGGCACGCTCTGCTACATGTTTGCGATAGGCTTCAAGCACAGTTATTACCCTCATCAGTGGTCCCAAAGGGTTGTCCGGGACGCGATCCAGAAAACATCGAACCAGGCGCTTTGTGGCTTTATGGGCCGCTCAGCCGAGGTTGCGCTGTTTTCTTGCAGAAGCTGTTTTCAAAGTTTTACGCCGGCAGGACGGGCTTGATGAGGGCTGGTGCAGACGCTTGAAGGGTGGCTCAAGGGTCGGCACCAACATCGAACCTGCAGGATTGACTGTGCTCGTGACGCTTTGAAAACAGCTTCCAACGGACGTTGCTGCCTCTAAAAGGCCGGCCGATTCTACTGGAAAGCTTTCATAAAGTTAAGCCAAAGCCCCCGCTTATCTGGGGGTGATCTGCTTTAGACAAAGGGCTAAGATGCCAGCCTGTTTTGCCAGCCACCGTACCTGCCGTTATGTCCAATCAGCGTATCAAAACCCCTTGTGTAGGCCTGTGTTCCACTGTGTACGGTGATCTGGTCTGCCGTGGCTGCAAGCGCTTTCACCATGAGGTAACGCACTGGAACGGTTATAACGACGAAGAAAAGCACGCAGTCTGGATGCGTTTGGAAGTGTTGCTGGTGCAGGTTATGACCGCCAAAGTCGAGGTTTTTGACCCGCTGTGCTTGCGCGCTCAGTTGGAGCAGCGGCAGATTCGCTTTGTAGCGCAACAATCGCCTTATTGCTGGGCCTATCAGTTGATTGCCCGCGGCGCACGGGTGATCAGTCAGCTGGAAGCCTACGGCATGGTGTTGCTACCTGAGTTTCGTGACTGGGCCTTACCAGAGTTGCGTGATGCCATTGACCGCGAATTCTTTCTGCTTTCCGAGGCGCATTACGAGCGCTACATCGCGCCGCGTTTTCTCAGTGAGGGCCTGCAAGCCCGGATATGAACCGCTGGTAATACGGAAAAGCCGCCGATGGGCGGCTTTTCCGTTGCTGGGCGGCCTTAGCGTTGGGCGACCAGGTCTTCCAGATGAGCAATGATGTCGTCTGGCTTGAGCACCAGGATGTCACTCTCCAGTGAATCGAGAATCACCTCGGCCGTGTTGCCGATCAGTGCACCGGACAGCCCGGTTCGTGCCACGGTGCCAATCACGGTGACCCCCGCATTGAGTTCGCGAGCGGTGTGCGGGATCAGTACATCGGCCGGGCCTTCGGCGACATGCAGGCGCTCATCGCTGATCTCGTATTCGGCCTGGAAGGCCTTGCATTGCTCGCGGTAGCGCGCTTCGATGGTCTCCCGCAGCTGGAAGGTCGGGTCGGCTGCCGAGAGCATGGGCGCCGGGTGTGCGCTGATCACATGCAGTTCGGCTTTGGCCAGGGCAGCGATGTCGAAACCATGGCTGACAATGCTGGTGTGCAAGGTGCGGTGTTCGCCATCGGCATTGCCAACATCGACCGCCGCCAGAATCACGCTACCGGCCCAGGGTTTATCGGTTTTCACCATCAGCACCGGGGCTGGGCAGTATCGCAGCAGTTTCCAGTCATCCGGCGTCAGTAGGGCCTTTTTCAGCGGGTTGTCGGGGAAGTGCTGCTTGATCACCAGGCCGCAGCCCTCAGCTTGCTGCACGTTGACGATGGTCTGGTGCGGGTTTTCATGCCAGGCCTGTTGACCGGAGGCGCTGAACCCTTCGCTATTGAGCAGACCAGTGAGATCGCGCAGGTAGCCGCTGTGATCACTCTTCTTGTCGCACACCAGTAAGTGCAGGTGCGACTGCGTCACCCCGGCAATTAGCTTGGCGCGTTTGAGCGCCAAGTCTTCGGCGTGATTGGGCTCCATTACCACCAGGATGCTGCGTATAGCTTGCATGATCATCTCCATGTGCAATCAGTTGAACTGCTTATCACTATAGATCGCCGTCAGTTGCCCTGTGCTTGACCAATGTCAATCCAGTGGCTGTTGGCGCGCTCATTCGTATAATGCTCGCCTATTAGCCGCACCACTCAAGCCCGCCCATTTTTGTGAATTTATGTATCTGTTAGCCGAAATCGACGAATTGCTACGCTGTTTTGCACTTCAGGCCGCGCTTTGTCCGGTAGTGGGTGTCCCGTCATGAACTTACCGGAGATTCACGAATTTCTCGGTTGCCGCACGCCGGATGCCTGGATCACCGCCGCCTTGGCTGATCAGCAGACGCTGCTGATTGACCACAAGAACTGCGAGTTCAAGGCCGCCAGCACGGCGTTGAGTTTAATGGCCAAGTACAGCACCTATGCTGACCTGCTCAACGCCATGTCGCGCCTGGCCCGTGAGGAGCTGGTGCATCACGAGCAGGTGTTGCGCATCATGAAGCGCCGCAAGATCGGCCTGCGTCCGGTGTCGGCGGCCCGTTACGCCTCGGGGCTGCGCAAAGTGGTGCGCACCCACGAGCCGCATAAGCTGGTGGATACCCTGGTGGTCGGTGCGTTTATCGAGGCGCGTAGCTGCGAGCGTTTCGAGGCTCTGGTGCCGCATCTGGATGAAGAGTTGGGTAAGTTCTACTTCGGTTTGCTGAAAAGCGAAGCGCGGCATTTTCAAAATTATCTGAAGCTGGCTTACCAATACGGCGATGCCCGTGATGTTGATCAGGCGATTGAACGGGTGAGGGCGGTGGAGCGTGAACTGATCGAGTCGCCGGACACCGAGTTTCGCTTTCACAGCGGTGTGCCGCCGCGCTAAAGCAAAAAGCGCCCAATCGGGCGCTTTTTGGGTGGGCGAGGGTGTGTTGTTTACTGCTGTACTTTCAGATCCAGCGACAGGTCGCGCGCGGCCTTGGTCGCCAGCACTCCCATCAGCTGGCTGATTTCATCCTGGCGGCTGCTGGCGCCATCGCTACCGCCGCCCATCATCACGCTCGGTACCGGTGCTTGAGCAGCCGCTTCGGCCCAGACCTTGTTGATCGCGATCAATGCATCCAGTTTGGGTTGCAGCGCGCCGTCCGCCTTGATCACCGCTTCGCGGGCATGGGCTTCAGCGTCGGCGGTGATCTTGGTGGCGTCGGCGGTGATGGCGGCCTTGTCGCGCAGCAGTTCGGCGGTTTGTTTCTCGATTTCGGCGCGGCCTTTTTCCCGCTCGGCGTTGATGATCGCCAGTTGCTTCTCGGTTTCTGCCTGGGTGGTGCGTTCAATCTGGTCGCGCAGGGTTTCCTGGCGGCGCGCTTCCACTTCCTTTTCACCGCGGGCAGTTACCAGCAGCTTCTCTTCTTCTTCCTTCAGGCGGTTCTGCCGCGCCACGGCCAGCTCAGCCAGGGCTTGCTGCACCTTTACCATGCGCTGCTTGTACTGCGGGTTGGGGTCAACGTTGGTGATGCGCGCCTCCACCACTTCCACACCGTATTTGCGGAACTGCTGCTGCTTGCGGACTGGGATGCCTTTGCTGTCCATGACCTTCTCGGTGACGAACTGACTGGCGTTGTTGTCGCCGAACACGCCCTGTTCGGTACCGGCCTGCAGGATTGCGGTTTGAGTAGGCTGGTGGCCACGCGGACCACGCACTTCCTTGCGTTTGATCAGGTACAGGCCGTCATTCAGCTGGTTTTCAAACTCAGCGGCGAACTCGCTGCGTGCGCCGGCATAGAAGTCGTCAGCGCTCATCAGCGACGCTGTGGCCTGCAGTGTTTCTTTAATGGCCGGAACCAGGGCTGTTTTGATGAAGTTCTCCGGGTTGCGATATTCCTGGGCGATTTTCAGGAATTGCTCACCCGCAGGCAGGCGGAAGCGCGCAGAAGACTCGACTTTGGCGTCAACGTTGCCGAGAAACACGATAGGGAAGGCTTCAATGGTCGCGCCGAGCGAGTCGTTGTCACTGCTGTCGTCGATGGCCAGGGCTTCGGTCAGTACCGATTGCACGCTGAGGGCTTTTTTCCAGGCGGTGGCACGGCCGAACCATTTGGTCGCGTAGCCCACATCATCGACGACCTTTTCCTCACCAAAAATGGTGCGTACGTGGGTGGCGAAACCGGCTTCGTTATAGAAGAACACGCTGTTGAAGCTGACAAAGCCCACGGCAACCAGCGCGGCGGGGGCAATGGCATATTTGAGGATGTGTTCCTTGCTGATCAACATGATCGGTCCCTGATGGCGTTTTGAGGGCGTCGATGCTGATGATCGGCGAATCGTCCGTCAAGAGGGGGCGCTCAGCGCTTTGTGCGCACCGTCAAAGTTTCACGCAGGTTCAAGATCGAAGGCGCTTTGCCGCAAGCCTTGGCTGTCGACCTGCAGTGCCCACCCCTGCTTGTCCCAGTCGCCAAGCACAATGCGTTGCGCCGCCTGGCCGTTCACCTGCAGGTCATGGGTGGCCGGGCGATGGGTGTGGCCGTGAATCAGTGTGCGCACACCGTGCTCGGCCATGATGCGCGGTACTTCGTTCGGGGTGACGTCGACAATTTCGCTGGCTTTCATACGCGTCTGGGTGCGGCTTTCATTGCGCAGTTTACGCGCCAGCTTCTGTCGGGTGCGCAGGGGCAGATTGCGCAGAATAAACAGCGAGAGCGGGTTGCGCAGCCAACGGCGCAGCTTCATGTAGCCCACGTCCTGGGTGCACAGGCTGTCGCCGTGCATCAGCATCACGCGCTGGCCATTCAGTTCGATCACACTGGGGTCGGGTAGCAGAGTGCAGCCTGCTTCGCGGCAGAACGCTTTGCCGATCATGAAGTCGCGATTGCCATGCATCAGGTAGATGCGTGTGCCGCACTCGCTGAGTTGGCGCAAGGCCTGGGCAATCGTGCGCTGGAAAGGGGTGATGGCATCGTCGCCAATCCACACTTCAAAGAAGTCACCCAGGATGTACAGCGCCTGAGCCTGGATCGCGCGGGTTTCAAGAAAATGCAGAAACGCCCGGCTGATATCCGGGCGCTCCTGTTCAAGATGCAGATCGGAGATCAGTAGAATCACTCAACGATCTCGGCACGCTCGATGACTACATCATCAACCGGTACATCCTGGTGACCGGATTTGCTGGTGGTGGCAACAGCCTTGATGGCGTTGACCACGTCCATGCCTTCCACCACTTCACCGAACACCGCATAGCCCCAGCCCTGAACGGTCGGCGCGCTGTGATTGAGGAAGCTGTTGTCGGAAACGTTGATAAAGAACTGCGCGGAGGCCGAATGCGGCTCCATGGTACGGGCCATGGCCACGGTGCCGATCTTGTTGGCGACGCCGTTGTTGGCTTCGTTCTTGATCGGGGCACGGGTGGTTTTCTGCTTCATGCCCGGCTCAAAACCGCCGCCTTGGATCATGAAGTTGCTGATCACGCGGTGGAAAACGGTGTTGTCGTAGTGACCTTCTTTAACGTATTGCTTGAAGTTGGCCACGGTTTCCGGGGCTTTGTCTTCGAACAGGTTGAGGGTGATAACGCCGTGGTTGGTGTGCAGCTTGATCATGGAGGTAATCGCTCTGTCGATAAATCCGTGAGACGCCGAATTTCCAGCAAAGGGCATTGCGGCGGCTCTTGGGCCTGTCAGGGGGTTGACAGCTTCGGCTATGATAAGCGCTTTGTATAAGCCGGCCTACCCTGAGAGCCTGTCCACAACCTACTGCGCGTTGGCTAAATGGCGTTGAAAGCCGCCTCGGAATGCTCATTTACAGTCGTAAACTCCGCTTCCTCGGCTATTTTCGCCACCGTTTAGCTCTAGCTCGCAAGGTTGTGAACAGGCTCTGAATCGTGCCCCGCACTCGCCAAGGACCCCATGAGCAAGCCAGAAACCGTCGCCGCCGCTAATTTCCTTCGCCCCATCGTCCAGGCCGACCTGGATTCCGGCAAACACGCGAAAATCATCACCCGTTTTCCGCCGGAGCCCAATGGCTACCTGCATATTGGTCACGCCAAGTCGATCTGCCTGAACTTCGGCCTGGCCAAAGAGTTTGGTGGCGAGTGCAACCTGCGCTTTGACGACACCAACCCGGCCAAGGAAGACCAGGAATACATCGACGCGATCAAGAGCGACGTGCAGTGGCTGGGCTTTCAGTGGGCGGGCGAGGAGCGTTATGCCTCCAACTATTTCGACCAGCTGCATGCCTGGGCCATCCAACTGATCAAGGCGGGTAAGGCCTTTGTCTGCGACCTGAACGCAGAAGAAATGCGCGCTTACCGCGGTAACCTCACCGAGCCGGGCAAGAACAGCCCGTTCCGAGAGCGCAGCGTCGAGGAAAACCTTGATCTGTTCGCCCGTATGAAAGCGGGCGAGTTCGCCGATGGCGCTCGTTCGCTGCGCGCGAAAATCGACATGGCCTCGCCGAACATCAACCTGCGTGACCCGATCCTCTATCGCATTCGTCATGCTCACCACCACCAGACCGGTGACCAATGGTGCATCTACCCGAGCTATGACTTCACCCACGGTCAATCGGACGCCATCGAAGGCATCACTCACTCGATCTGCACCCTGGAGTTTGAGGATCACCGTCCGCTGTATGAGTGGTTCCTGGCGCAATTGCCGGTGCCGGCGCAGCCGCGTCAGTACGAATTTGCGCGCTTGAACCTCAATTACACCATCACCAGCAAGCGCAAGCTCAAGCAGTTGGTTGACGAGAAGCACGTCAATGGTTGGGACGACCCGCGCATGTCGACCCTGTCGGGCTTCCGCCGTCGCGGCTACACCCCGGCGTCGATCCGCGCCTTCTGCGACATGATTGGTGTCAACCGCGCTGGCGGCGTGGTCGATATTGGCATGCTGGAGTTCGCCATTCGTGATGACCTGGACGCCAATGCCGCACGCGCCATGTGCGTGCTGAAACCGCTAAAAGTAGTCATCACCAACTACCCGGAAGGCCAGGTCGAGAACTTAGAGCTGGCGCGCCACCCCAAGCAGGACATGGGCGTGCGTGTATTGCCGTTCAGCCGCGAAATCTATATCGATGCCAGCGACTTCGAAGAAGTCCCGCCGGCCGGCTTCAAACGCCTGATTCCGGGCGGCGAAGTGCGACTGCGCGGCAGCTACGTGATTCGCGCCGATGAGGCGATCAAGGATGCCGACGGCAATATTGTCGAACTGCGCTGCAGCTACGACGAAAACACCCTGGGCAAAAACCCGGAAGGCCGCAAGGTCAAAGGCGTGATTCACTGGGTGCCAGCGGCTGAAAGCGTTGAGTGCGAAGTGCGCCTGTACGACCGCCTGTTCCGCTCCGCCAACCCGGAGAAGGACGAAGAGGGCGGCAGCTTCCTCGACAACATCAACCCGGATTCACTGGTGGTGCTCAAGGGTTGTCGTGCCGAGCCATCCCTGGCTGAGGCTGCACCGGAAGAGCGCTTCCAGTTTGAGCGCGAAGGCTACTTCTGTGCCGACATTAAGGACAGCAAGCCAGGTGCACCCGTCTTCAACCGTACCGTAACGCTGCGCGATTCCTGGGCTTAATCAAGCCGGACGCGTCATAGACCGGGCCAGCGCACTGGCCCGTGGTTTTCCAAGGAACCCCGATGCTCTCGATCTACAACACGCTGACCAAAAGCAAAGACGTCTTTAAACCGCTGGTGGGTAACCAGGTGCGCATGTATGTGTGCGGCATGACGGTTTACGACTTCTGTCATATCGGTCACGCGCGGGTGATGGTGGCGTTTGATGTGGTGACTCGCTGGCTGCGCCACCGTGGCTATGAAGTGACCTACGTGCGCAATATCACCGACATTGACGACAAGATCATCAAGCGCGCCAATGAGAACGGCGAACCGTTTGAAGCGCTGGTTGAACGTATGATCGCGGCCATGCACGAAGACGAGGCGCGGCTGAATGTGTTGCGTCCCGATCAGGAGCCGCGTGCCACCGGGCATATCGCCGGCATGCACGCAATGATTCAGACGCTGATCGACAAGGGGTATGCCTATGCGCCTGGCAATGGTGATGTGTACTACCGGGTGGGCAAGTTTGTCGGATACGGCAAGCTGTCGCGCAAGAAGATTGAAGACCTGAAGATCGGTGCGCGCATTGAAGTCGACGAAGCCAAGCAGGACCCGCTGGATTTCGTCCTGTGGAAAGGCGTCAAACCCGGCGAACCAAGCTGGGAATCGCCTTGGGGTGCCGGCCGTCCGGGCTGGCATATCGAGTGCTCGGTGATGTCGACCTGCTGCCTGGGCGAGACTTTCGATATTCACGGTGGCGGACCGGATCTGGTATTCCCGCACCACGAAAACGAGATCGCTCAGAGCGAGGCGGCTACTGGCAAGCTCTACGCCAATGCCTGGATGCATGCCGGCGCGGTGCGCGTGGACGGCGAGAAGATGTCCAAGAGCCTGGGCAACTTCTTCACCATTCGTGAGGTGCTGGAGAAGTATCACCCGGAAGTGGTGCGCTACCTGCTGGTGTCCAGCCACTACCGCAGCCCGATCAACTACTCTGAAGACAGCCTGCGCGAAGCCAAAGGGGCGCTGGAGCGCTTCTATAACGCACTCAAGGGCCTGCCTGATGCTACACCGGTGGGTGGCGAAGCTTTTGTCGAGCGCTTTGCGGCAGCGATGGATGATGACTTCAACTCGCCGGAAGCCTGCGCGGTGTTGTTCGAGCTGGCCCGCGAGATCAACCGTCTGCGTGAAAGCGATGTGCAGGCTGCTGCTGGTCTGGCCGCGCGCTTGAAGGAGCTGGCTGGAGTGCTGGGTGTGTTACAGCTGGAGCCTGAAGCCTTTCTGCAGGCCGGTGCTGCCGGTAAGGTCGATGCGGCCGAGGTGGAGGCATTGATCGCTGCGCGTCTGCAGGCCCGCACCGAGAAGAACTGGGGCGAGTCCGATCGTATTCGCGATCAGCTCACCGCCATGGGCGTAGTACTGGAAGACGGCAAGGGCGGTACTACCTGGCGCCTGGCTGATTGAGTCGCTGAGCCTTCCTGAGGCAAACAAAAAGCCCGCTCAATGAGCGGGCTTTTTGTTTGCCGATAGCGCAAGGGTCAGACGATCACACCCTGGCTGCGCAGGTAGTCGTCATAGCTGCCGCTGAAGTCGGTCACGCCGTTGTCCGACAGCTCGATGATGCGCGTGGCCAGGGAGCTGACGAACTCGCGGTCGTGACTGACGAAGATCAGCGTGCCCGGGTAGTTTTCCAGTGCCAGGTTGAGCGCCTCGATGGATTCCATGTCGAGGTGGTTGGTCGGTTCGTCCATCAGCAGCACGTTGGGCTTCTGGCAGGCCAGTTTGCCGAACAGCATGCGGCCTTGCTCACCACCGGACAACACCTTGACCGACTTCTGGATTTCATCGGAGGAGAACAGCATGCGGCCCAGTGCAGCGCGAATGTTCTGCTCGCCCTGGGTCCACTGGCCCATCCACTCAAAGAGGGTGTCATCGGCTTCGAAATCGTGGGCGTGGTCCTGGGCGTAGTAGCCCAGTTCGGCACTGTCGGTCCATTTCACCGTGCCGGCGTCCGGGGTCATTTCACCGACCAGGGTGCGCAGCAGGGTGGTCTTACCGATGCCGTTAGGGCCGATGATCGCCACGCGCTCGCCGGCTTCGATGGTGAAGCTGAAATTCTTGAACAACACCTTGTCGTCGAATGCCTTCGACAGCTTGTCGAGGGTTACCGCCTGGCGATGCAGTTTCTTATTCTGATCGAAGCGGATAAACGGGCTGACGCGGCTGGATGGTTTGACCTCGGCCAGCTGGATCTTGTCGATCTGCTTGGCGCGGCTGGTGGCCTGCTTGGCTTTCGAGGCGTTTGCCGAGAAGCGGCTGACGAAGGTCTGCAGCTCGGCGATCTGTGCCTTCTTTTTGGCATTGTCGGCCAGCAGTTGCTCGCGCGATTGGGTCGCAGCGGTCATGTACTCGTCATAGTTGCCTGGGAACAGGCGCAGCTCGCCGTAATCCAGGTCGGCCATGTGGGTGCAGACCGAGTTAAGGAAGTGGCGGTCGTGGGAAATGATGATCATGGTGCTGTTGCGCGCCGTGAGGATGTTTTCCAGCCAGCGGATGGTGTTGATGTCCAGGTGGTTGGTTGGCTCGTCGAGTAGCAGCACATCCGGGTCGGAAAACAGCGCTTGGGCCAGCAATACGCGCAGTTTCCAACCAGGGGCCACTTCGCTCATCGGGCCGAAATGCTGTTCCAGCGGAATACCCAGGCCCAGCAGCAACTCGCCAGCCCGTGACTCGGCGGTGTAGCCGTCCATTTCGGCGAACTCGCCTTCGAGTTCACCGACTTTCATACCGTCTTCTTCGCTCATTTCAGTCAGCGAATAGATGCGGTCACGCTCGGCCTTGACCTTCCACAGCTCGGCATGGCCCATGATCACGGTGTCGATTACGTTGAATTCTTCGTAAGCGAACTGGTCCTGGCGCAATTTTCCCAGGCGCACATTCGGCTCCAGCATCACCTGACCTGCGGAGGGTTCCAGATCACCACCGAGAATTTTCATGAAGGTCGATTTACCGCAGCCGTTGGCACCGATCAGGCCATAGCGGTTGCCGTTATTGAACTTCACAGACACGTTTTCAAAGAGCGGCTTGGCGCCGAATTGCATGGTGATATTTGCGGTTGAAATCAAAATACTTACCTATCAAGGGCTTAGCGGCGGCTGATTTTGTCCTTGGGCCACGCTTGGGGCAGTTTTAAGCTTATTCAGCTCGTCCCAATCGTTCCGAGAGTTAAGCCAGCGCGCATACGTAGGCAGCAGCATCTGGACGCTATGGCCAAGTTGCTGAGCGATAAAGGCGGGGTTCATTCCGGACATTAGGCACATTGTCGCATAGGTGTGACGGCAGTTGTATGGCGGCCTGTAGCCGATACCCAACGCTTTCAGGGCTGGACGCCACTGGTGATGCAAATCAGACGTCTGCTTTGCGAGCTCGTTGTTCTTTGATGGCGGGAAGATAAACGGAGTACCGGTGGCTTTTCCCGCACTTTTTCTCCGGCGCTCTGCGTATTCCTCGGCATCGCCTAGGGGCGATTCAGAGACAAATAAATCTGTCCACTTTATTTCACTGCTCAGAGCATCAGCACAGCAATGCATGCTTCATAGGTTCGTGCTATGAAAGGCTCTACCGATTTTCAGCGCCGCACGCACAGAACTCCGGGAGTGTGTGCGTCGCTCATTTTTGCTCGTGCTTGAGTAAGGAAACCCGAGATGAAGCTAATTAAGACATTCCTGTTCTGCGGTTATGCCTGCAGCCTGGTCATGGTAGTGACGGGGTGTCAGGAGGAAATACAAACGACGGAGGCGCCGCGTCCCGTGCGCGCGGTCATTGCGAAGGCTGTCTCCATCGGCGATGAGGTCGCCCAAACGGGCGAAATCCAGGCGAATGTCGAAACTAACCTCGGCTTCCGCATCGACGGCCGCGTCGCGACCCGTATCGCGGAGATCGGCATGAGTGTCGTCAAGGGGCAGGTTCTGGCGACACTCGATCCGAGCGACGTTCAGAACGAAGTGCTGACCGCCGAGGCCGAGGTGAAGAGTGCCGAGGCAGTGGAAGGATTAGCGAAGTCGGAGCTTGATCGACAGCGCACCCTCTTCGCCAAGCAGTTCGTCGCGCGGGCGCGGGTCGAGGAAGCCGAGGCCAACTGGCGTGCCTCCAACGCCAAGCTCAATGTCGCCAGAACGGGACTGCAGACCGCCCGCAACAAGCTGACCTACACCGAGCTCCGTGCGCCCGACGACGCCATCGTCAGCGCGGTCCTGGTCAATGCCGGTCAGGTCGTCGATGTCGGTCAGCCGGCGATCAAGCTGTCTTCCACCCATGAACGCGATGCCGTCTTCAACGTGTCCGAGCGGATCTACACCAGCGTGCCCTCCGACGTGCAAGTCGAAGTGGCGCTCCTATCCGATCCCTCAGTCAAGGTGATCGGCCGGCTCCGCGATGCCAGTCCGACTGCGGACCCGGCGACCCGCACTTATCGCGTCCGTATCGCGCTGCCCGATGCACCCGATACCATGGCGCTGGGCGCCACGGTAACAGGGCGTCTGATCCTGCCCGGTAAGTCGCTCATCATCCTGCCGTCCTCGGCCTTGACGAGCGAGGCTGGCAATCCTGCGGTGTTCGTGGTCCATCCCGCTCGCCAGGAGCTTGTCCGTAAACCGGTGGTGGTGGCGCGCTACACGGCAACGCAAGCGTTGGTCGAGTCCGGGCTCAGCGAAGGCGATGCCGTGGTCACCGCAGGTGTGAGCAAGCTCAGGCATGGCCAGAAAGTCACCTATGATGCCCGCGAGGTGGCCAAATGAGTTCGAGCAAGACAGGTCCGCAAGGGCAGAGCGGCTTCAATCTCTCGGCCTGGGCGATCGCTCAAAAGCCGCTGATCTTCTTCCTCATGCTGATCACGCTGCTCGGCGGCGCGATGAGTTATTCGAAACTGAGCCGCAACGAAGACCCTGCCTTCACCATCAAGACCATGGTGGTGGCCGCACGCTGGCCCGGCGCGAACATCGATGACACGACGAAGCTGCTGACCGATCGCCTGGAGAAAAAGCTCGAAGAGACCCCCTGGCTCGACCGGCTCGACAGCTACACGCGCCCGGGCGAGACGGTGATCATGGTGAACCTGCGCGACGATGCGCCGGCAGACATTGTTCCCGACGCCTGGTACCAGGTGCGCAAGAAGATGGCCGATATCGCCGTGACCCTCCCCAGCGGGGTCCAGGGTCCGTTCTTCGACGACGAATTCGGCGACACCTATGGCCAAATCTATGGGTTCACGGCCGAGGGATTCTCGGATCGGGAGTTGCGCGACTACCTCGAGGGCGTGCGTGCGGAATTGCTGCGCATCCCGAACATCGGCAAGGTGCAGCTCCTGGGCGTGCAGGAGGAACAAATTGCCGTCGAATTCTCCATCAGTCTACTGGCGGCCTACGGCCTGGACGAGCAGGCGGTGCTGAGGGCTCTGAGTGCTCAGAACGCTGTCAGCCCCGCTGGAACGATGCGCCTGGCAGACGACAAGATCGCCCTGCGCGTCAGCGGTAGCTTCGAATCCGAGGAGAGTCTGCGGGCCATGACGCTACGGGCGAACGACCGGTTCGTGCCGCTGACTGAGCTGGCCACTATCCGACGTATCCCGGCCGACCCGCCATCGCCGCAGTTCCGCGTCAACGGCGAGAAGGCCCTCGGCGTCGCCATCTCCATGGCTTCCGACGGCAACCTGCTTGAATTCGGGGAAGCGGTGCGAGAGCGCATGGACGAGGTAGGGCTGGCGTTGCCCCACGGCATCGAGATGCGTCTGGTTGCAGACCAATCGACCGTTGTTAAGCAGGCCGTGAGCGGTTTCCTGAAGATGCTGGCCGAAGCGATTGCGATCGTGCTCGCCGTCTCGTTCCTTTCGCTCGGCGTCCGCGCTGGCCTCGTCGTCAGCATCTCGATCCCGTTTGTCCTGGCATTGACCTTCATCGGTATGGAACTCACCGGCATTGGCCTGCAGCGCATCTCGCTAGGTGCGTTGATCATCGCCCTTGGTCTGCTCGTCGACGACGCGATGATCACTGTCGAGGCGATGATTGGAAAACTGGAGGAGGGCTGGAGCCTCAAGCGAGCGGCGAGCTTCGCCTACGACTCGACTGCCTTCCCAATGTTGACGGGCACGCTGGTGATGATCGCTGGCTTCATCCCGGTCGGATTCGCCGCTTCGAGCGCGGGTGAATACTGTTATTCGATGTTTATGGTGGTATTGATTTCGCTATCCGCATCCTGGGTGGTCGCAGTCCTTTTCTCGCCCTTGCTCGGCACCTTGCTTCTGCCGAAATCCCTACCGAATCATGGCCATGGCCATGGCCGGATCATGGGGCTCTACCGGCGCGCCTTGTCATGGGCTCTGGAGCATCGCGCGATCACGCTTGCCTCGGCTGGCGTGGCCTTCGCGCTGTCGCTTGTCGCCTCGGGCCAGCTCGAACAGCAGTTCTTCCCGCCCTCCGACCGGCCGGAGCTCCTGGTCAGCCTGATGCTGCCGCAGAACGCGTCGCTGGAGGCGACGGAGCGGGAGGCACTGAAACTCGAGAAACTGCTCAAGGAGGACGCCGGTGTCGAGCTGTTCTCGACCTATGTCGGTTCCGGTGCCATACGCTTCTACCTCCCTATGGAGGTGCTGCTGCAGAACGACAATGTGACCCAGGCGGTGGTGGTGACCAAGGGCATTGAGGAACGTGACGCACTGCAGGCCAAGCTCGCCGGGCTGTTCAAGACGGAATTCCCGGGACTCATCGCGCGGGCGACGCCACTCGAGCTCGGCCCGCCGGTCGGCTGGCCCCTCAAGTACCGCGTCACGGGACCCGACCAGAGCAAGGTGCGTGACCTGGCCGGAGAGCTTGCCAACCTGCTCTCGACAAACACGGATACCCGCGAGGTGCATCTGCTGTCGGGTGAACCGCAACGGAGCATCATCGTCGCCATCGATCAGACGCAGGCACGGGCGCTGGGGCTTTCCTCCGAGGAGATCGCCAGTGCCATGGCGTTGATCTTCTCTGGCATGACCGTAACCACTGTGCGCGACCAGGATCGTCTCGTTGACGTGGTCGTCCGCGCGCAGATCGGTGAGCGCACCAACCTCGCGACTCTGGCTAACCTGCAGATTCGCTCGGCCCATGGGGTTGCCGTCCCTCTGTCGCAGATCGCCAGGCTCAGCTACGGCGTCGAGGATCCGATCATTTGGCGGAGGCAGCGTCTCCCGCTGGTCACCGTTCAGGGCGACGTTCGTGAGGGCGTCGAGGCGGCGACCGTCGTACAGGCGCTCGAGCCCGCCGTCGCGCATTTCGCCGCCGGCCTGCCCAAGGGCTACAAGGTCGAAACCGGCGGTGCCGTCGAAGAAGCCGCGAAGGGAAGCGCTTCGCTGGCCGCCGTACTGCCGTTGACCGCCCTCGTGATGTGCGTGCTGCTGATGCTGCAGCTCCGCAGTTTCTTGCGGATGTTCCTCGCCCTGGCGATGGCACCGTTCGGCCTGATCGGAGTGGTCCTGGCCATGCTGCCGACCGGAACGCCCATGGGTTTTGTGGCGCAGCTCGGGGTCATCGCCCTGGTCGGCATGATCGTCCGCAACGCCATCATCCTCATTGAGGAAGTAGACATCAATGTCGGCGCGGGCCAGTCGCCGCGCGAGGCCATCGTACAGGCCGCGACGCACCGGGCACGGCCTATCGTGCTAACGGCCTGCGCAGCGATCCTTGGCATGATTCCCATCGCGTCGCAGATATTCTGGGGGCCCATGGCCTTCGCGGTGATCGGCGGGCTCTTCATTGCGACAGTGGTGACTCTCACTGTGCTCCCTTGCGCCATTTCCCTCCTGCTGCAATGGGATACGGGGCGGCGCAGTCGGTCAGAGCCCGAGCCCTTGCAACATTCATAATTGGGTATCAACCTGGGCCTGGCGTCCAGAAGTGATCGAGAGGTTTATGCCAGGCCCCGAGCCAACAAAGGTCCTAGTATCCATCCCGGCGGGGGCGTTCATGAGCGGCCGCTTCCGTGCTTGCCGGCATGCTGACGCCGCCATTGCCTGGCGTTTGCGAGCCGATTCGTCGAGCACGCGAGGCGGTTCCAGGTCTGCCGATTGCTCGAGTGACGGTCTGAGCGCGGGGACGTCCGCCGGGGTCGCGCTCCTGGATACCGGGCACGCAGTGGGCAAACAGCCGCACCAGGCGTTCGCCAACCGGCGGTGGCAAGACCACTTTGCTGCGCATCATCGCCAGCCTGGCAAAACCGGACAGCGGCAGCATCGAGTTCCACGACGAAGATTTCTCCAGCCGCGATGTGCGCGCGCGTAACGTCGCTTCAGCACTGCGCGCTTGCTGCATGGGTATTGCCTGGGCTGAACCAGATCAAGTATCGCCCTGAAAGGCGTTGCCGTTACGCTTGCGGCATGTGTTGGCTGCTAGGGCCAGCGGGCAATCACGCTAACCCGCTGGAAAGGACAGGCTATACGAAAACCTGACGGGCCAGGCCGCGCGGCATGCGATGCTTGCCCGGTAGTTGTGTGAGGCGCTGCTGCCATTCGGCGCGAGGCGACAAGGTTGCGGATGGAGTGGCGGAAGCACTTGCTGCGACAGCTTGTTTCGCGGCCTTGGCCGCTGCTCGGAGTTCCGCCAGTGTAGGGGTCTTACGCACGGGCTCGCTCGCTTCCTTCTCAAGGGTACGCAGGCACAGTTTGCAGGAGGCCTGCTTGGCATCTTGGGTCATGTCCAGATTCAGTCCTGTGCGCCCGCATGCAACATTGCCCTGGGAAACGGAGTAATGGATTGCCAATGTGTTGTCTCCTGGATTTTCGGGCGCGGGATTCTACACGTATTGGGCGATATGTAAGTGATTGAATTTAAATACGATTATAGATATCGATCGATATGGCTCGGGCTTCATACGCGGTAAGGCTCGACTTGCCACCATGCCGGCAACAAGTCTTTGAGTTTGCTTTGCGCAAAGCGGTCATCCATCAGGTAGACCACGCCTCGGTCGGCCGTTGTGCGGATCACCCGACCAGCAGCCTGAATGACTTTTTGCATACCCGGGTAGAGGTAGGCGTAGTCGTAGCCATGATCCGTGCCGAACATCTGTTGCATGCGATCCTTGATTTCTTCGTTCACCTCGTTGACCTGCGGTAGCCCCAGCGTGGCAATGAAGGCTCCGATCAGGCGCTTACCAGGTAAATCGATACCCTCACCAAAGGCACCGCCCAACACGACAAAGCCGATTCCTTCTGAGTGCAGCGTGAAATTATCGAGAAAAGCCTGGCGCTGGCTTTCATTCATGCTGCGCGTCTGCACGCTGACCGGAATGGCGGGATGCATGGCCATGAAGTGCTGGCGCACTTGCTCCAGGTAGGCATAGCTGCTGAAAAACGCCAGGTAGTTGCCGGGTTCTCGGCGGTACTGTTCCGCCATGATGCGGGTGATCGGCGCGAGGCTCGAGTCGCGATGCTGATAGCGAGTGGACAGGTTGCGCACGATACGGACTTGCAGCTGTTCGGCGGCAAAGGGGGAGGCCACATCAAGCCATTGGGCTTCTTCGGGCAGCCCCAGCAGGTCGCGGTAATAATTGGCAGGGCGCAGGGTGGCGGAAAACAGTGTGGTGGTGTGTGCATCAGCGAAACGACTACCCAGAAATGGCGCAGGTACTACGTTACGCAGGCAGAGCGTGGTGTCGAGGCTGAGTGCATTGTCGTGCTGGCGGGTGATATCAAACAGTGAATGGGGTCCATACGCCTCGCTCAAGCGGCAGAACAACATGGCATCCAGATAGAACTCAAGCAGTTCGCGTTGATGCCCGTCGGGCTGCTCACTGAGGTGATCGGTGATGGCCATAACGGCTTTCTGCAGCGCGGCCACGAACAGATCTGGCACGGCCGGATAGATTTGGTAGTCCTGTTGCTGTACGCGGTTGAGTTGTTCCCAGTGTCGGCCCACACGTTGCAAGGCACTGCGAATACTCCCTGGTGCCGAATGACTCAGCTGGTGCAGCTGGGTTTGTTGCAGCTCGGCGCTGTACATACTGCGAGCGCGATCCACCAGGTTGTGCGCCTCATCCACCAGCACCGCGATACGCCACTCATTGAGCAGCGTCAGGCCGTAAAGCAAAGCGTTCATGTCGAAGTAATAGTTGTAGTCGCACACGACCACATCAGCCCAGCGGCAAAGCTCCTGACTCAGGTAGTACGGACAGACCTGATGTTCGAGCGCGATGCGGCGTACGTGAGCTTGGGGCAGCCAGGCCTGTGCTAATGCAGCAAGACGCGCAGCGGGCAAACGATCATAAAAACCCTTCGCCAGCGGGCAGGATTGGCCATGGCAGCTTTTGTCCGGGTGCTCGCAGGACTTATCACGAGCAACATGTTCCAGGACGCGTAGCGGAATGCACTCAGCCGGCTCGCGCAGGCTTTGTAGCGCATCGAGCGCCAGGCGGCGGCCGGGTGTTTTGGCCGTCAGAAAGAACAGCCTGTCCAGATGCTGGCCAGGGATTGACTTCAATTGCGGGAATAGCGTGCCCAGGGTTTTGCCGATGCCGGTGGTGGCCTGAACCATCAGCGTGTGACCATCACGCGCAGAGCGGTACACCGCCTCAGCCAGTTGCCGCTGGCCATGACGAAAGCTCGGGTAGGGAAACTGCAGGTTTTCCAGGTAAATGTCGCGCTCGTGACGATGGGCCTGCTCGCGCTCTGCCCAGCGCAAAAACTGTTGGCATTGCTGGGCAAAAAAGGCCTGTAATTCGCTGGCCTGGACCCGTTCGCTGAAGGCGTGTTCGGCGTGGCTCATAACATCGAAATAGATCACGGCCAGCTCAAGCTCTGTCAGCTCAAGCTGCTGACACAGCAGCCAGCCATAAATTTTCACCTGCGCCCAGTGCAATTGACGATGGTTGGTCGGGATACGGCTGATATCACCGCGGTGTGTCTTGATCTCTTCGAGCCGCTGCTGCTCAGGGTCATAGCCATCGGCACGGCCGGTCACCTGCAAACCCGGATAAACGCCGCTCAAGGGCAATTCGGCGATGTAGCCCTCACCACGCCGGCTGACGACGGTCTGATGCCCAGCCATACCCTCCTGTGCCGTGGGAGATGGGGTGAAACGCAGATCGAGATCACCCACCTTGGCTGTGAACTCACACAGCGCTCTGACTGCAATGCGATAGTTCACGTGCTCAGCCAACTCACGTAACACACCTCAACGGGAATGCCCTGTTCAGCCGCAAAGCTGAGCCAGCGCTTCTGATTATCCTGCAAGCGATCACCAGGGCCTTTTACTTCGATCATGCGATAGCGACGCGCATCCGGGTAGAACTGAATCAGATCAGGCATACCGGCCCGGTTGGCCTTCAGATCACGTAACAAGCGGCGGAAGCAGGCACTCAGGTGCGCCGCCGGAATACACAGCAAGGCCAATTCAAGACGCTCTTCTGTGAGCATGTCCCAGAACACAAAGGGCGATTGCAGGCCGAATTTATCCTGATACCGCGACCTGAAATGCGGCATGTAGTCCGGCTGTTCAAGATGCAGTAGACACTGCTCAAACAGTTGCTGACGGCGGGTATAAAAATCTGGGCTGTACAGATCCACCGGGCCGCTGTGAAACGGATGGAAAAAAGCGCCCGGTAACGGGGCAAAAATTGCATCCCAGCACAGCAGGCCGAATAGGCTGCAGATCAGGGTATTTTCCAGATAATGAACCGGGGCGTTCGCGCAATGGAAATGGTCGCGCACGGCGATTTCCACGCTGCCATGTAACGGTCTAGGTAGCTGCAGATTAATACGTGTTTCAGCAACGCTTACTGCCGCTATTTGCGGCGGCAGGTCGAGTTTTCGACGTAGCCGCGAGAGCGCACGCTCAAGGCGCTGACGCTCCTCATCACTGCCAGGCGCAGCGCTGAAAGCCAGGGCATGCTCATAGGCTTCATTGTCTCTGCCCAGGTGCTCCAGTACGCGGACCTGACGCCAGCGCGCTTCGGCGTGAATACTGCGTTGATATAAAGCCAGGGCTTGCTGCAGTTCGCCATTTTTTTCCAGCATCTGGGCAACCTGGAACAGCAAGCGCGACTGACGCGCACACAAGTGAGCATTCGCTGAGCTGAAGGCCAGCAGCGGAGGCCAGACCGTTTCAAGGTCCGCACCTTCTTCCACAGCCGTACGCAGCGTTCGCAGGTAGAGGTAGTCCTCTAGATCCTGACGATGTTGAAAGCCCCGTGAGTCCGGGCTGATGTCCACCGTCTCGTAGCGATAGATTCCTAGATCCGCGAGCACGTATTCAGACCAGTCTTGTGCCAGATTGCCGAAAAACATCAGGCGCAGGCGGTCGCACAGCTCGCCCACGGTCAGGCTTAACAGCCGATCAGCCAATGCTGGGCACCAATCGCTGAACTTTTTCGCGGGCTGGTTCTGGTCGTTGAGTTGTTCGAGCAAGGCCGATTTTTTCTGGGTTGCACGCCGGTCTGTGAGCGGCAGGTGAGTCAGCACTTCATCCTTGCGCAGCAACTCGACAATCTCATGGCGGCTCAAGAGCGCTTGTTCGGTAATCCAGCCAGAATCCAGCAATTCGCCAGAGGCTCTATGGCTGTCACCAATTTCCGGGTAGTCGAGTTTGCTCAGCCGAAAGTGGCAGCCTTTGCGCATGATCATGCGCACCAGTAATGCCTGGGAAGGCCAGGCCATGGCCTGAAAATTCCGGATAAACCCGTACTCTTCGGCCGTTAGCAGGTCGGCATAGCGTGCTTCGATCCAGGCTAGCGCGGCTCGAAAATTACTGAGGTAGTAGAGTTCTGTGGGGAGGGGGGCGGCTTGCATAACAATGATCACTGTATTCTTGTACAGGATTGTCGGCGCTAAGCTCGGATTGATCAACAGCAAGGGGCGTCTCACGGCTTAAATCACGCGCGAACCAATACGACTGATGCAAAGGACATATCAGCACCGCCGCTTACAGGCCTGGCGGCTTGTCTTGCCTGCATTTTCTGACTGCCTGCTAGAATCCGCGCCTGTTTCCGATTTGCTGAGAGCCTGGCCAATGAGCGATCCGATCCGTTTGACCCAGTACAGCCACGGGGCCGGTTGCGGCTGCAAGATTTCGCCGAAAGTCCTGGAGGTGATTCTCGCCGGCAGCGGCGCGCAGAACCTTGATCCCAAGCTGTGGGTCGGCAACGCCTCGCGTGACGATGCGGCGGTGTATGCCCTGGATGACGAGCGCGGTGTGGTGTCGACCACCGACTTCTTTATGCCGATCGTTGATGACCCGTACGACTTCGGCCGCATCGCCGCCACCAATGCGATCAGCGACATCTACGCCATGGGCGGCGATCCGCTGATGGCCATCGCCATCCTTGGCTGGCCGGTCAATCTGCTGCCGCCGGAAGTGGCCCGCGAAGTGATTCGCGGCGGCCGCGCGGTGTGTGATGAGGCGGGCATTCCGCTGGCCGGTGGGCATTCCATCGACGCGCCGGAGCCGATCTTTGGTCTGGCAGTGACCGGTGTGGTCGAGAAAAAGCACATGAAACGCAACGACACCGCCACGGCCGGTTGCCAGCTGTACCTCTCCAAACCACTGGGTATCGGCATCCTGACCACCGCCGAGAAGAAGGCCAAGCTGCGTTCCGAGGATGTCGGCCTGGCGCGTGACTGGATGTGTACCCTGAACAAGCCCGGTTCGCGTTTTGGCAAGCTGGCCGGGGTCACTGCGATGACGGATGTGACGGGCTTTGGTTTGCTCGGCCATCTGGTAGAAATGGCCGAGGGTGCCAAACTCACCGCCCAACTCGACTACGCCGCTGTGCCACGCCTGTCAGGGGTCGACTACTACCTGGCCGAGGGCTGCGTGCCGGGCGGCACCCTGCGCAACTTCGACAGCTACGGTGAGAAGATCGCACCGATTAGCCAGGCGCAGCAGAATCTGCTGTGCGATCCGCAGACCAGCGGTGGTCTGTTGATTGCGGTGACGCCTGAAGGCGAAGCAGAGTTTCTCGCCGTAGCTGCTGAGCTTGGCCTGAATCTGGCGTCTATCGGTCGTCTGGTTGAACGACAGCGCTACGCGGTCGAGGTGCTGTGATGCGCGACAACAGCAGCAACTACCGCGACATCTTCCTCAATGATGTGCCGATGATGGATGCCCGTGCCCCAGTCGAGTTCAGCAAGGGTGCCTTTCCCGGTGTGCTCAACCTGCCGCTGATGGATGACAGCGAGCGTCAGCGTGTCGGCACCTGCTACAAGCAGCATGGCCAGGACGCGGCCATCGCGCTCGGCCATCAACTGGTCAGCGGTCAGGTCAAGGCCGAGCGGGTTGCGGCCTGGGCGGCGTTTGCAAAGGCCAATCCCCAAGGCTATCTGTACTGCTTTCGCGGTGGTCTGCGCTCACAGATCACTCAGCAGTGGCTCGCTGAAGTCGGTATCGATTACCCGCGGATAATCGGTGGCTACAAGGCGATGCGCAGCTTCCTGCTGGAAACCACCCAGCAGGCGGTGGCCGAGTGCGATTTCGTCATCCTCGGCGGGCTTACCGGCACCGGTAAAACCGACGTGCTGGTGCAGCTCAATAACAGCCTGGATCTGGAAGGCCATGCCAATCACCGTGGCTCCAGTTTCGGAAAACGCGCCAGCGGCCAGCCGGCGCAGATCGACTTCGAAAACCGCCTGGCCATTGATCTGCTCAAGCAGCGCGCCCGTGGCACCGAACAGTTTGTGCTGGAAGACGAAGGGCGCATGGTCGGCAGCTGCACCGTGCCGCTGGCGCTGTACCAGGGCATGCAGCAGTACCCGCTGGTGTGGCTGGAAGATGCCTTCGAGGACCGTGTCGAGCGCATCCTGCGTGATTATGTGGTCAACCTGTGCGCCGAATTTATCGCCCTGCACGGTGAGGAAGAGGGCTTTCAGCGCTATGCCGAGCGCCTGTTGCAAAGCCTGAGCAATATCCAGAAGCGCCTGGGCGGCGAGCGCTACCAGCGCCTGCTGGCCATCATGCAAGCGGCGCTGGATGAACAGCAGCGCACGGGCACTGTGGCGTTACAACGGGCCTGGATCGAGGGGTTGTTACGTGAGTACTACGATCCGATGTATGCCTACCAGCGAGAGAACAAAGCTGCGCGGATCGAGTTTGTTGGAGACCAGGACGAAGTTCTCGGTTACCTGAAAGACCGCACGAGTACGCGTGGATAGTCCTACTTGGACCTCTCGGTGCACAATGCGGGGGGGCTGGTAGACCCCCTTACGCGCGTTTCAGGCTTTGACCTGCAAGGTTTTCACGGGTGAAGCGTAGTTGGGCGGCGTCCAGGTTCATGCGATGGATCACATTGAGTAGCTGCTGCCTGAGCATCTCATCACCGATCCTTTCAGCCACTCGCATTACGGCCACTGCCGCGGCCTCATTGTGTGAGGCTACCTGATCGAGGGTTTTACAGATTTCCCGGGTTGTGCGGCTCACAAGCGATGCCTCCGAAATGTGAGCGTGCACCATAAGGTGTTGATGTTTCGATTTAATTTCAGGCCGATCTCAGCGCTTCTTGCTGACCCAGGCCCAGAGCATTTCACACTGGATGGGCTGGATGCCGGCTTCATCGGTCACCGTGACGGCCACCAGTACTTCACCTTTGTCCTGGGTCTGAATCGCATGAACTTGTTCAGGTGTCAGTCGTGCATCTGCGATTAGGCTACCGGTTGCGCGCTTGAGGTAGTCGACCTTGAGGCTTTTGATCAATGGCAGTTTGTCATCGGGCACATTCATGCCGACCAGGAAGCCCGTAGCGGACTCCGCCAGCAGTGCCATGGCAGCGGCATGTACGCCTTTGATGTGATTCTGCACCTTGCGCTTGTTGGCGATGCTCATCACGGCCTGTTGTTGGGTCAGCGTATGCACGCGTACCTTGGCGGTGCCGGCGAACTTCACCTGGGAACCAAACAACAGCGACAGCGCTGGGCCTTGTAGCGTAATGGGTAAGCGGTGAACTCTATCGACGATACGGCTCAAGCGGTTGCTGGACATGCTGATGCTCTTTGCGCAAAGGAAAGGGCATGAGTCTGTCACAGTGAAATGTGACCGGCCAGGGCTGACCGGTCACATCTCTGTTAGTCGATCAGAGCAGTCTGCGACCGTCTTCGCGGGTGATGATCACAGTGGCCGAGCGCGGCCGCTGACCCGGGCCATCAGGCCAGGTGCTGAGCAGATTGGTTGCAGTTGAACCTTCGCCCGGATGCTGGATATTGACGAACAGGGTGCGGAAGTCCGGAGTCGCGGTAATACCGGTCACCTCGGCGCCCACAGGCCCGACCAGAAAACGTTTCAGCTCACCGGTGCGTGGTTCGGCCACCAGCATCTGGTTGTTGCCGAACGGGCCACTGTTCAGTTGGCTACCGCTCATATCCGTTTGAATCCACAGCCGGCCTTCCTCGTCGAACCACAGCCCATCAGGGCTGGCCAGGCGATTATCAGCAGTCAGCGGTTTGCCGTTCGGGCCGATGCTGTCGGCTTCCGGCCCCGCGAGCATGAACAGACTCCAGGCAAATTGCCGGCCGGCGTAATCCTTACTCAGTTCACGCCAGCGAATGATATGACCGTATGCATTGGCAGGCCTTGGATTTGCCGCATCTGGAGTGGTTCGCGCACTGTTATTGGTGAGGGTGAAATACACCTCGCCGTTGTCCGGGTTGACCGCGCCCCATTCCGGGCGATCCATCTTGGTGGCGCCAACCACGTCAGCTGCCAGACGGGTATTGATCAACACTTCACCCTGGTCGGCAAAACTCACACCGGCGGTTTTGCAGGCTTGCTGGAACTTCTTGTCGTTGATATCCAGTGCGAGCCATTCCCCCTTGCCGCTGTCATCGAAACGCGCAACATAAAGCGTGCCTTCATCCAGCAGGCAACCATTACTTCGTCCTGGGCGATATTTGTCGCGGCTCACGTACTTGTAGATGTATTCGTTTTGCGAGTCGTCGCCGGAATAGCACACCACTGGACGTCCGGACTTCACGGGCGCAAATACCAAGCCTTCATGGGCGAAACGACCAAGGGCTGTGCGTTTGACCGGCACCGATTCCGGTGCGAACGGATCGATTTCCACAATCCAGCCGAAGTGATTGGGCTCGTTGCGATAATCCGCACTGGCAGTTGTGGTTTTGCGAGTGGCATCGAAACGCTCGAATTCATCGCCAGCCAGATGATCCCAGCCATAGCGACTGCTGCTACGCAGGCCATAGCGGCTCAGTTCGCGGGGGAGGTCGGTATCGCGGGTGGCAAAATAGCCCGCCCAGTTTTCTTCGCAGGTCAGGTAAGTACCCCATGGTGTGAAGCCATGGGAGCAGTTGTTCAAGGTGCCGCGCGTTGATGTGCCTTTGGGGCTGTAGCGGGTTTTCAGGAGTACATGACCGCGCGCCGGGCCACTGATCCGCATAGGCGTGGCGCCGGTGATTCGGCGGTTTCTGGCGCTTGGCAACACGGCCCACTCGCCATTCAGGCCACGACGTACTTCCACCACGGAAACGCCGTGGGCATTGATTTCCTTGCGCACTTCTTCGGCGCTGCTGCGTTTGCCGGCGACCAGTGTCGGGCCATTGCGGTGCAGCAGAGGGGCATCGATGTATTCGTGATTGAGCACCAGCAGGCCGTGGTCGCTTTTCTTGCCGCCGCGTTGTGCATCAATCGGGAAGAAATGCATGCCGTCATGGTGCATGCCCAGTTGCTCGGCCTGATCCTGGGCGCTGTTGCTGCCATCGCTCAGGTAAGCCGGGTAATTGCCAGTGATCGGCGTACCCCAAGGGATAAAGGTGGTGGCCCGGTAACCCGCCGGTACGCTGATGCTATCCAACCGGTTGGTCGCGATAGCCGTAAAGGGCAGCTTGCTGCGCGCTCTAAAGTGCAGGTTTTCCACGCCTTTGGCGGCTGGCTCTGCCGCAACTGCGGCGCCTGGCATAACACTGCCGAGAAACGCCAGCGTGCCGAACGCTGCACCGGCGGCCAGTACCTGCCTACGGCCGACGTCGTCGATCAGCTGGCTGATATGTGGGTTAGCGGACGCATTGCTGGGCAATTCATCGCCATTGCCGAACAGCACTGAGTTTTCATTATCGTGGTTCATGCAGGCTCCTTGGATTAATCGACGGGTGTCTGACGCTATCCAAGGAAATTGACGTAAACATGACAGCAGCTGTGCGAAAGCGCACAAAACCAGAAAAGGCTGATTTTCAGGCAGAGAAGAGAGGGCGACGCATTTTTAACGTCGCACGATGACGGCCAAAAGGGCGGTTGTCATGGAGGGCCGGCCATAAAAAATCCCAGCATTTCTGCTGGGATTTTCGTCACACCCTCAACCTTGATCGTGGCCTCGGTTGAGTGAACCGGTTCTTAGCTGAACTGGTTCATGGTGTTGTCTTTACCGCCGGCTTTCAGGGCTGCTTCACCTGCGAAGTACTCTTTGTGAGCATCGCCGATGTCGGAACCGGACATGTTCTGGTGCTTAACGCAGGCGATGCCTTGACGGATCTCCTGACGCTGAACACCTTTCACGTAAGCCAGCATGCCTTGGTCTGCGAAGTAACCTTTGGCCAGGTTGTCGGTGGACAGCGCGGCGGTGTGGTAAGTCGGCAGGGTGATCAGGTGGTGGAAGATACCGGCCTGGGCCGAACCATCACGCTGGAAGGTACGGATACGCTCGTCGGCCACTTGAGCCAGTTCGGTTTCGTCGTACTCAACGCTCATCAGTTTGGCGCGGTCGTAAGCAGAAACGTCTTTGCCTTCAGCAACGAATGCATCGTAAGCCTGTTGACGGAAGTTCAGGGTCCAGTTGAACGATGGGCTGTTGTTGTAAACCAGCTTAGCGTTCGGGATGACCTTACGGATTTCATCAACCATGCCCTTGATCTGACCGACGTGTGGCTTCTCGGTTTCGATCCACAGCATGTCAGCGCCGTTCTGCAGCGAAGTGATGCTGTCCAGTACGCAGCGTGCTTCACCGGTGCCAGCGCGGAATTGGAACAGGTTGGACGGCAGACGCTTCGGACGCAGCAGCTTGCCTTCACGGTTCAGAACGACGTCGCCGTTCTTCAGGTCAGCAGGGGAGACTTCTTCGCAATCCAGGAAGGAGTTGTACTGGTCGCCCAGGTCGCCCGGCTGGCTGGTCACAGCGATCTGCTTGGTCAGGCCAGCACCCAGGGAGTCGGTACGCGCAACGATCACGCCGTTGTCGATGCCCAGCTCGAGGAATGCGTAGCGAACGGCGTTGATCTTGGCCAGGAAGTCGGCGTGAGGAACGGTTACTTTGCCGTCCTGGTGGCCGCACTGCTTCTCGTCGGAAACCTGGTTTTCGATCTGGATGCAGCAAGCACCCGCTTCGATCATCTTTTTGGCCAACAGGTAGGTGGCTTCCGGGTTACCGAAGCCAGCGTCGATGTCGGCGATGATCGGTACGACGTGAGTTTCGTAACCGTCGATCTGAGCTTGGATTTCGTCTGCTTTGACTTTGTCGCCAGCAGCGCGAGCAGCGTCCAGCGCGGTGAACAGCAGGTCCAGCTCACGGGCATCAGCCTGGCGCAGGAAGGTGTACAGCTCTTCGATCAGGCCGGAAACCGAGGTTTTCTCGTGCATGGACTGATCTGGCAGCGGGCCGAAGTCCGAACGCAGCGCAGCAACCATCCAGCCCGACAGGTAGAGGTAACGCTTGTTAGTGGTCTTCAGGTGCTTCTTGATCGAAATCAGCTTCTGCTGACCGATGAAACCATGCCAGCAACCCAGGGATTGGGTGTAGACGGAGGAGTCAGCATCGTACTCAGCCATGTCTTTGCGCATGATGTCGGCAGTGTACTGAGCGATTTCCAGACCGGTTTTGAAGCGGTTCTGGGCGCGCATACGGGCCACGGACTCAGGGTCGATAGCGCTCCAGCTGCTGCCTGCGGCGGCTTTAAGGGCGGCAACGGCTTTGATGTCGTTTTGATAAGCTGACATGGTCAATCCTTCAAAGTATGTGTTTGGTTGAGCACCGACTTCCCCACTGAACACCTGTGTTGCTGGAGGTTGTTGTAGCCAACTGCAGAACGCCGAGACATCGACTTGAGACGGAATTGATCCGGTAGGAGGGTGACGAGCTAAACAGTTCGCGGGCTTCAGCTGCTGCAAATGACGGGGTCATTTGGCGTTCACCGGATCAAAGATGCCGTTGTACGACTCAACTTGCTGTGCTCTATGCGCGCTGTTGCTAAACGCTTCCCCGTCCCTCAGGACAACTTCGTTCCAGTCGCAATCTCATCGAACGGCCTTGTGGGCTTTACAACGCAAATCGGCTCGGACGGTAAGTTGGAGCGCGATTCGGAGGGCCTTTCAGCACCTCTGATTAGCGGGAGCGGGGTCATCATGCCTTTGCCAAAAGTGTTCGTCAATTATTTTGTAGTGCTTTTTCCATTACTACTACATAAATTCAGAGGCGACTGACAAGTCAGCTTTTGCCGCTCTATTCGGCGGTCTGCGGGGTTGGGCAATGGTTGCGAGGTATTTGCTTTGTGGCGGCGGCGAAGAGCAGCCGATGAGCGGTTATCGGCACTGGGCTGGGGTGGCCCAGTGCAAGAGGGGCAGCAGGGTTTAGTTCACCACGTCGACTTTGACGCGCATGCTCATGTCTTCGCGGCCCTGGGTCGAGCGGTGTTGCAGAAAGTCGCCTTGCTCGCCCTGGCTTTGCTCGCTGATGCCACCGATGCTGATCCATTCACCAACCCGGCCGCTGACCCGGGTGTCGGTACTCTGCACGTCAATAGCGCCAGGTTGGGTCTGGCTGAGGCGGTCGCGGTTGCTGCTGATGTTGATGTGCACCATTTCACCGCTGAGGCTGGCGGTGACATAAAACCCGCGCGTGACATTGCGGTACTGGGTGTTGCTGTAGGGCTGCCCGTAGGCATCCCGGCCACGGGTGGTCAGCGGTACGCTCTGGCCCACTTGAATCAATGCCGGATAGCCTTCGGTGGCCTGTACTTGCTGGGTGCCGCCGCTGCGGCTATCGGTGCTGCGACGGATGATCCGCACCTGATCGCGCCCATTAATCTCGCCCTGGCCGATCTGGATTTCACCATTGCCTGCGCTGATGCTGCCATCGGCGCGATAGCCCCGATCGGTCTGATAGCCCGCCTCGTTGGTGTCGACGCTGATCAGCAGGCGGCGTGGCACGGTGTCCAGCTGTTGCAGCAGAGTGCGTACTTCCTGGATTTTGGCCGGATCAGCATTGACGATCAGCTGATTGCCATAGGCATTCACGCGGCCCTCATGACCCAGTACTGATTGCACCACCGACAACACCTCATCCGCAGTGCGGTAATTGAGGGGGATCACCTCAGTGGCTGCGCTGAGCGACAGGCTGCAGCTAAACAGGGCGGCAGCGAACAGGGCGCGAACCTTCATAGCAGAAAACTCCGTAAGTCAGCATCCGTGATGCTGGTATCCCAGGCCTGGTCGAATTGTGCGCGGCGCTGGCGGTTGCGGCCGGGGGCCTGGTACAGGGCATAACCACTGGCTTGGCCAAGCTCGGGCAGCAACAGCAAGCCACGGTCATCGGCCAGCAGAAACGCCAGCTCTTCATTAGGGTAGTCCGGGTGCAGCTTGCGAATCTGCATATTGCTCGACAGACGGCGCGACAAACCGAGCAGGCGGTGGCCTTCCTTGACTGCACGGCTGGGGTCGCGCAGCAGGATACGCAGCTGGTTACGGGGATTGGCCAGCAGAAAACGGGTGCAGGCGTCCTGAACGCTGCTGTGATGATAAAGCCAGGGTTCCAGGTCGTGGCTGTAGATGCATAGGCTGCGCTGGGCCTGTTGCAACAGTGCTAATGCATGGGCGCGGGCCTGTTCCGGTTGACTGAAGCGTTCCAGTGCGGCATGGGCACCCAGGACAAACGGTGCCGGTTCAGCCTGCGGACTGTCGGGTGTCAGGCTTTGCGGGTTGTGCACAGCAAAACGCCCCGGTGACTCGAACTCGATGACGGGAAGCTCAATGGGCTTCGGTTGCTCGGGCAGGTCATTCGGGGCGTTTTCGTCGTTCATCCTGGCCTCTAGGCGCTATGTCGCACCATGTCTACGTGAGGAATGCCGGCGTCGAGGTATTCACCACTGACGATGGCAAACCCGAGCTTTTCATAGAAGGCGGTGGCGTGCACCTGGGCACTGAGCATTTGCTGCGTCAGGCCACGTTTTTCCGCTTCCGCGATCACCGCCTGAATCAGCGCAACACCCACGTTCAGGCCGCGCCAGTCCTTGAGCACGGAAACCCGGCCGATATGGCCGTCGGGCAGTAGGCGAGCGGTACCGATCGGGTAATCACCTTCCAAGGCGAGAAAATGCACAGCATCGGCATCCTCCGCATCCCATTCCAGTTCCGGCGGTACAGCTTGTTCTGCGATAAACACGGTTTCGCGAATACGCCGCAGGTCAGCATTGTCCTTCTGCCAGTCGGCCAGGCGAACCTGTATCTCACTCATCAGCAAACTCCAGGCTGCCTTGTTTGACCAGTTCAACCAGCAGGTTACGCCCTTCGTCATCGGCAAGCCATGCGCCGAGGTTTTCGATGTGCAGGGCGTCGGCGGAACAGACCAGCTTCAGGAGTTCACGGAGGTTGGCAGGCAGCAGGCGGCTCTGGCCGCTGGCGAACAGCACCAGGTCTTCACCGACTTCCGACCAGGCCATGCGCGCACTGGGATTGCGGATCAGAATGGCGCCATCTTCGAGGCCAGCGAGGAAGGTTTCTTCGTCGATCTCGATACCGGCAATCAGCTCCGGGTATTTGGGCTCGGTCATGAACTGGCCGAACCAGGTCATCAGTAGGCGCTCATCACTCATGTGTTCATTGAGCAATGCCTTGAGGCGATCAAGGGCGTCGCGCTGTATCTGTGTCGGGTCATCGGTAGGTTGCGCATCAGCATCGCTGTAGCGCTCTTCGTCAGGCAGGAACTGGCCGAGAAAGTCGGTGAAATGGGTCAGGACTTCAGCGGCGCTTGGCGCACGGAAGCCTACGGAATACGTCATACAGTCATCCTCAGCGGTACCACAGTGGGCCAGAAGTGGCGGCAGATAAAGCATGTCGCCGGGCTCCAGAACCCATTCTTCAGTTTTAACGAATTCGGCAAGGATCCTCAGATCCGCGTGTTGCAGCATTGGGCTATCGGTATTGCACTGCTGGCCGATCTGCCAGCGGCGTTTGCCATAGCCCTGCAGGAGAAAAACGTCGTAATTGTCGTAATGTGGGCCCACGCCGCCACCTGGCACGGCGAAACTGATCATTACGTCATCGATGCGCCATTTGGGCAGGAACTTGAACGCTTCCAGCAACTCAGCCACTTCCGGAACAAACTGATCGACCGCCTGAACCAGCAGGGTCCAGTCGCGCTCAGGCAGGTCGGCAAAGGCGTCTTCGGCAAACGGGCCGCGGCGCAACTCCCACGGGTGCTCGCCGTGCTCGATGACCAGGCGCGATTCGATTTCTTCTTCCAGCGCCAGACCGGCGAGCTCGTCGGGGGAAATTGGGCTTTCGAAACCAGGAATTGCCTGGCGCACCAGCAGCGGTTTCTTCTGCCAGTAGTCACGCATGAACTCGCGAGCAGTAAGGCCACCCAACAGTTGCAGCGGAGTATCAGGATTCATCGCTAAGCCCTTGAAGTCAGTAAATACCCATAAATAAAAACGCCCGGCGCAGCCGGGCGTCTGGGAGGCTGTTGCCGGTTAGATACGCTTGGCCTGGGCAACCGCGTTGCCGATGTAGCTGGCTGGGGTCAGGCGCTTGAGTTCAGCCTTGGCGGCGTCTGGCATGTCCAGGCCATCGATAAAGCTCAGTAGTGCTTCCGGGCTGATGCCCTTGCCGCGGGTCAGCTCCTTGAGCTTCTCGTACGGGTTCTCGATGGCGTAACGGCGCATTACGGTCTGGATTGGCTCGGCAAGCACTTCCCAGCAGGCATCCAGATCTTCAGCAATACGTTGAGCATTGAGCTCCAACTTGCTGATTCCCTTGAGACTGGCTTCGTAAGCGATGACGCTGTGAGCGAAGCCGACGCCGAGGTTGCGCAGCACGGTGGAGTCGGTCAGGTCGCGCTGCCAGCGCGAAATTGGCAACTTGCTGGCCAGGTGCTGGAACAGTGCGTTGGCAATCCCCAGGTTGCCTTCGGAGTTTTCGAAGTCGATCGGGTTGACCTTGTGCGGCATGGTGGAGGAGCCGATTTCGCCAGCAATGGTGCGCTGTTTGAAATAACCCAGGGAGATGTAGCCCCAGATATCGCGATCGAAGTCAATCAGGATGGTGTTGAAGCGGGCAATGGCGTCGAACAGCTCGGCAATGTAGTCGTGCGGCTCGATCTGCGTGGTGTAGGGGTTGAACTGCAGGCCCAGGTCACCTTCGATGAATTGCCGCGCATTGGCTTCCCAGTCGATCTGCGGGTAGGCCGACAGGTGGGCGTTGTAGTTCCCCACCGCGCCGTTGATTTTGCCCAGCAGGGGCACCGCAGCAACCTGAGCGATCTGGCGCTCCAGACGGTAGACCACGTTGGCCAATTCCTTGCCCAGGGTGGTCGGTGATGCCGGCTGACCGTGGGTGCGCGAGAGCATTGGCACCTCGGCGAATTTGATTGCCAGTTCGCGAATCGCTTCAGCAGTCTGACGCATCAGTGGCAGCAGCACGTCGTCACGGCCGGCGCGCAGCATCAGGGCGTGGGACAGGTTGTTGATGTCCTCACTGGTGCAGGCGAAGTGGATGAACTCGCTGACCTTGTCCAGCTCAGGCAGCTTGGCCGCTTGTTCTTTGAGCAGGTATTCCACGGCTTTCACGTCGTGGTTGGTGGTGCGCTCGATTTCTTTCACACGCTCGGCATGCTCGACGGCGAAGTTGTCCGCCAGCTCATTGAGCACGGCATTGGCGTCGGCGGAGAAGGGCGCCACTTCGGCGACGCCTTCGTGGGCGGCCAGGCGCTGCAGCCAGCGCACCTCAACCAGAACGCGGAAACGGATCAGGCCGTATTCGCTGAAAATCGGGCGCAGTGCGCTGGTTTTGCCGGCGTAGCGGCCATCAACGGGGGAAACCGCGGTGAGCGAGGAAAGCTGCATGGGAGGCGTTCTCGGACAATCGGGCATTGAAAAGGGCGCGTATCATACATGAAATCAACGCTTGGCCGCGATTGCTTCAGCGGCCTTTGCGACGGCTGATCGACAGCAGGCTGGCACTGAAAATCAGTGCGGCGCCCAGTAACGAGGTCAGATCGGGCATTTCACCCCAGCGCAGCCAGGCAATCAGTCCGGCGAACACAATCGCCAGGTAGGCAAAGGGGCCGATCAGTCCGGGCGGCGCCAGGCTGTAAGCCTTGGACATGATGATCTGACTGGCGGTGGCGAGCAGGCCGATCACCAGCAACAGGCCTAGCTCATGCTGAGTCATGGGTTGCCAGGCCCAGGTCAACGGGATGGCTGAAATCAGGGCGCTGAACAGGGAAAAGTAGAAGACGATGCGGAAGGCCGGTTCGGTATCGCTCATTTCGCGGATCGAGACAAAGGCGAACGCGGCCAGCACACTGGCCGCGAGGCCGATCAGGGCCTGGCTGTCGAGCAGGGCAGCCGAGGGTTTAGCCACCAGCAGTACGCCAACCAGACCGATGCCAGTGGTCAGCAGCATGCGCTTACTGAGCGGCTCCTTAAGCCACCACCAGGCGATCAGCGGGGTGAACACCGGTGCCGAGTAGGTGAACAGCATCGCGTCGGCCAGTGGCAGGTGGGCAATGGCGTAGAAGAAGCAGTACATCGCCGCCAGGCCATAGGTGGTGCGCCACAGATGAGACTTCAGGCGTGTGGTCTTGAACGGGCCAACTCCCTTGAGCAAGACCAGGGGTATAAAGAACAGCACACCGATCAGGTTGCGAAAGAACACCACCGATTCGTTGTTGACGCTGACCGATACCTCGCGAATGCCAACGCCCATCAGGGAAAACAGTAAGGCGGAAAGTGCCAGCAAGGCTGCGCCCTGCAACGGCTTAACCGCGCGCGTGCTCATGCGCTCAGGACCGCAGCAGCGGGTAGAGTTCCTTGAGCAGCTTGCTGCGGCTGAACACCATCTGCCAGCGATGCCCCCCCAGTTGGCGCCACAGGCGCGCAGAACGAATGCCGGCGAGCAGCAGTGCACGGATCTTCGCGGCATTGTTGGTCTGCTGCAGGTGGCGCATATCGCCTTGCACCTGAATGCGCTGACGGAAGGTGCTGATGGTGTCCTGATACAGGCTGGCGCAGTTGGATATCACGTTTTCATGGGTCGGCCCGAAGTGCTCGACTTGCTGCTGCACCTGGTCGAGGCGGCTGCCCATGACTTGCAGCATATCGCCACGCTTATCCAGTTGGCGCTCCAGGGCCAACAACGCCAGGGCATAACGCAGCGGATCACGCTGCAAACTGGCCGGATCGCGTTCCAGGGCGCTGACCAGCGCACGGTAGCCGTCGCGCAGATTGAGGTCATCGCCGCCGTAAACGTCCAGCGTGTTCTTCGGATCGCGCACCAACAGGCTGTTGATCATGCAGGCTACGGCGGGCTCGCCGACCTGGCCGGTACGCGCCAACTTGTCGACCAATACGGCCGATTCGAATACCGCGCCGAGGGCGATCAATTGTTCTTGAATCGGATTCACGCCTGCTGCTCCCGCGTAGTCCAGGGGGCGGCGGTTTCAATCACACCGCCACCGAGACAGATTTCACCGTCGTAAAACACCACGGATTGCCCCGGGGTCACGGCGCGCTGCGGTTCATTGAACACGGCGCAGTAGCCATTGGCCGTTTTCTCCAGCCTGCAGGCCTGATCGCTCTGGCGATAGCGCACTTTGGCCGTCAGCTCGCGTGGTGTGCTCAGGTCAATTGGGTTGACCCAGTAAATTTCCGAGGCGAGCAGGGCGCGGCTGAACAGCCAGGGGTGTTCATTGCCCTGGCCAACCACCAGCACATTGCGAGTCAGGTCTTTGTGCAGGACGTACCAAGGTTCATCACTGGCGTCTTTCAGTCCGCCGATGCCTAACCCCTGGCGCTGACCAATGGTGTGGTACATCAGGCCGTGATGGCGGCCGATGATTTCGCCTTCAGTGGTTTCGATATTGCCGGGCTGGGCTGGTAGGTACTGCTTGAGGAAATCGCTGAAACGCCGTTCGCCAATAAAGCAGATACCAGTGGAATCCTTCTTTTTTGCCGTGGCCAACTGGTACTTCTCGGCAATCGCGCGTACCGCTGGTTTTTCCAGCTCGCCGACTGGGAACAGGGTCTTGGCGATCTGCTCACCGCCCACCGCATGCAGGAAGTAACTCTGGTCCTTGTTGGGGTCAAGGCCCTTAAGCAGTTCGGTGCGCCCGTCGATGTCCCGGCGGCGCACGTAGTGACCGGTGGCAATCAGGTCAGCACCGAGCATAAGTGCGTAGTCGAGGAAGGCTTTGAACTTGATTTCGCGGTTACACAGGATGTCTGGGTTCGGTGTGCGTCCAGCCTTGTATTCGGCGAGGAAGTGCTCGAACACGTTGTCCCAGTATTCGGCGGCAAAATTGGCGGTGTGCAGCTTGATGCCAATCTTGTCGCACACGGCCTGGGCATCGGCCAAATCGTCCATGGCGGTGCAATATTCTGTGCCATCGTCTTCGTCCCAGTTCTTCATGAACAGGCCTTCGACCTGATAGCCCTGCTCAAGCAGCAAAAGGGCGGAAACGGACGAATCTACACCGCCGGACATGCCGACAATAACGCGCTGGGAAGTTGGATCTGACATGAGAATACTGGGCACGGGCTTGAATAAAGGTGGCGATTCTATCAGGCCGCGCGGCCTGGCCGTTAATCGCGAATCAGGCTCAGGGCAAAGTGCTGGCCGCTGAGGTAATCATCGATGCAGCGCAACACTAGCTCGCTGCGCCAGCGTTCTGGTTGCGCCGCCAACTCATCACGACTGAGCCAGCGTGGGCCGATGATGCCGTCATCCAAAGGATGGTGAGGCCGTTGGTGCAGTGCTTTACCGGCAAAACACACGCGCTGATAGGTGATGCCATTGCTGGGGGCGGTGTACAGGTAAATGCCCACCACACCTGTCAACTCGATATCCCAGCCGGTTTCTTCGAGGGTTTCGCGCAGCGCTGCCTGTATCAGACTTTCGTCGGCTTCCAAGTGGCCGGCAGGCTGATTAAATACGGCACGGTTATCGGCCATCTCCTCAACCAGCAGAAATTGTCCCTGATCTTCAACTACGGTGGCGACTGTAACGTGTGGGGTAAAGCGCATAGGGAACTCCTTGAGCGGGCGCGTGATCATAGCCGCAGTCACCGCACGTGGTGATGATCGAAGCAATTGGGCAATGAGCTGCTAGGATAAAAACGTCTTGGCGCAAACGCTGTGTAGCGTGCTTGTAGTTTGACTACAAAGCCGTTTTGCTGATTAGCCTGATGCCCGCAAGAACGCGCATGTGCAATGTTTTCAATGGATAAAGTGCGTGACTTTCTGTAGAAAAACTACAAAAATAACTTGCCTTTCCGAGACCCAAAAAGATCTATTCAGCGCGTCATCTGCGTGACTGAATGCCAGACCACGAAAACAACGGAGTCCAGCATGGGATACCAAAAGATCCAGGTGCCTGCCACCGGTGACAAAATCACCGTCAATGCCGATACATCCCTGAACGTACCGAACAATCCAATCATCCCCTTTATCGAGGGTGATGGCATCGGTGTCGATATCAGCCCGGTCATGATCAAAGTCGTTGATGCTGCCGTACAGAAAGCCTACGGCGGTGAGCGCAAGATCTCCTGGATGGAAGTTTACGCTGGCGAGAAAGCCACTCAGGTTTATGATCAGGATACTTGGCTGCCTCAGGAAACCCTGGATGCGGTCAAAGATTATGTTGTTTCCATCAAGGGCCCACTGACCACTCCTGTCGGTGGCGGCATCCGCTCTCTGAACGTAGCCCTGCGTCAGCAGCTCGACCTGTACGTTTGCCTGCGTCCAGTGCGCTGGTTCGAAGGCGTGCCAAGCCCGGTGAAAAAGCCAGGCGATGTCGACATGACCATCTTCCGCGAGAACTCGGAAGACATCTATGCCGGTATCGAGTGGAAAGCCGGCTCGCCGGAAGCAACCAAAGTCATCAAGTTCCTAAAAGAGGAAATGGGTGTTACCAAGATTCGCTTCGACCAGGACTGCGGTATCGGCGTTAAGCCGGTTTCCAAAGAAGGCACCAAGCGTCTGGCGCGTAAAGCCCTGCAGTACGTGGTCGATAACGACCGCGACTCGCTGACCATCGTGCACAAAGGCAACATCATGAAGTTCACCGAAGGTGCCTTCAAAGAGTGGGCCTACGAAATTGCAGCCGAAGAGTTCGGCGCGACCCTTCTTGATGGTGGTCCTTGGATGCAGTTCAAGAACCCGAAAACCGGCAAGAATGTCATCGTCAAAGACGCCATCGCTGATGCCATGCTGCAGCAGATTCTCCTGCGCCCGGCTGAGTACGATGTAATCGCCACCCTGAACCTCAATGGCGACTACCTGTCGGACGCTCTGGCGGCTGAAGTAGGCGGTATTGGTATCGCTCCGGGCGCTAACCTGTCCGACACCGTCGCGATGTTTGAAGCCACCCACGGTACTGCACCGAAGTACGCTGGCAAGGACCAGGTGAACCCAGGTTCGCTGATTCTCTCCGCTGAAATGATGTTGCGCCACATGGGCTGGACAGAAGCGGCCGATCTGATTATCAAGGGCACCAATGGCGCCATTGGTGCCAAGACTGTGACCTATGACTTCGAACGCCTGATGGACGGTGCCAAGCTGCTGTCCTGCTCGGCATTCGGTGATGCGCTGATTTCGCACATGTAAGCAAAGCAGCAATAAAGAAAGGCCGGTCAAGTGACCGGCCTTTTTTATGGGCGATTAACTGCCCGAGTGACTCTATTCAGACTTCAACCGTTGAGCCCTGATGTTGCTTGACTGCGGCGGGCACTTCACTGACGGCATTAGCCGCACTGATGTTTACGGCGTGGAGTCCTTTTGGACCTTGAATAATATCGAAGCTTACCGGCTGGCCAGCCTTCAGCGTTTTATAGCCGTCCATCTGGATAGCCGAGTAGTGGGCGAACAGGTCCTCATCTCGACCATCGGCCAGGATAAATCCATAGCCTTTGGCGTTGTTGAACCACTTGACCTTACCGCTAACCATGCTGATATCCCTCTGCAAAGGACTCCATCACTGGAGTATCATCCACTTCAATTCCACACCCGGTTTTCCAAGACGGGCCGCGTGTGAAACCCCTAATACCCACGCTGGGTATTCATTGTTTGTAACACCGTTTTGCCGATAGTCAAGGCAATGCTGTAATTGGCTGAGAAGCCGGTCAAACTCTGTCTAGCACAAACTATTCGCCCATTAAACGAAGCTATTCAGCATGCATGCACGTAGCCAGATTCGACTAACATTCAATCAGGATCGCCCCGCAGAGCATGAGGACGATTCCTTCGGCCTGGCCGTTCAGGAATCCAAGCCCGCCTTGCAGGCCCCCCCCATGTATAAAGTGGTGTTATTTAACGATGACTACACGCCCATGGATTTCGTGGTCGAGGTGCTCGAGGTGTTTTTCAATCTGAATCGAGAGCTGGCAACCAAGATCATGCTGACCGTCCATACAGAGGGGCGGGCAGTGTGTGGAGTATTTACCCGCGATATTGCTGAAACCAAAGCGACGCAGGTGAATCAATATGCGAGAGAGAGCCAGCATCCGCTACTCTGTGAAATAGAGAAGGACGGTTAACGCCGGACACTTGGGCATGAGGTGAAGCTATGTTAAATCGAGAGCTCGAAGTCACCCTCAATCTGGCTTTCAAGGAGGCTCGTACCAAGCGTCATGAGTTTATGACGGTTGAGCACTTGCTGCTGGCCCTCCTGGATAACGAGGCTGCCGCCAGCGTATTGCGCGCGTGCGGGGCCAACTTGGACAAGTTGCGGCATGATCTGCAGGAGTTTATCGACTCCACCACGCCGCTCATTCCGCAGCACGATGAAGAGCGCGAAACTCAACCTACGTTGGGGTTCCAGCGAGTTTTGCAGCGCGCGGTGTTCCATGTGCAGAGTTCCGGCAAGCGTGAAGTGACTGGCGCCAATGTGCTGGTGGCAATTTTCAGCGAGCAGGAAAGTCAGGCAGTGTTCCTGCTTAAACAGCAGAGCGTGGCGCGCATTGATGTGGTCAATTTTATTGCCCACGGTATCTCCAAGGTGCCAGGCCATAGTGGTCATTCAGAAACCGAACAGGAAATGCAGGATGAGGAAGGCGGTGAGTCTTCCAGCTCCAGTAATCCGCTGGATGCCTATGCCAGCAACCTGAATGAGTTAGCGCGCCAGGGACGAATTGATCCTCTGGTTGGTCGCGAGCAGGAGGTCGAGCGCGTTGCGCAGATTCTGGCGCGTCGGCGTAAGAACAATCCCTTGCTGGTGGGCGAGGCCGGCGTGGGTAAAACCGCAATCGCCGAGGGGCTGGCCAAGCGCATTGTCGACGGTCAGGTGCCCGATTTGCTGGCGGATAGCGTGGTCTACTCGCTGGATCTCGGTGCACTGCTGGCAGGCACCAAATACCGGGGGGACTTCGAGAAACGCCTAAAAGCGCTGCTTAACGAGCTACGTAAACGCCCTCATGCGATTCTGTTTATCGATGAAATTCACACCATTATCGGTGCCGGTGCCGCCTCTGGTGGGGTTATGGATGCGTCCAACCTGCTCAAGCCAATGCTGTCTTCAGGAGAAATCCGCTGCATCGGTTCAACCACGTTCCAGGAGTTTCGCGGCATCTTCGAGAAAGATCGGGCTTTGGCGCGGCGCTTCCAGAAAGTCGATGTGGTTGAGCCCTCGGTGGAAGACACCATTGGCATTCTGCGCGGCCTGAAAGGTCGTTTTGAGCAGCACCACAGTATTGAATACAGCGATGAGGCCCTACGCGCAGCGGCCGAACTGGCGTCGCGCTACATCAATGACCGGCATATGCCGGACAAGGCCATTGATGTCATCGATGAGGCCGGTGCATACCAGCGCCTGCAGCCGGCAGACAAGCGCCTGACTCGCATCGATGTGGCGCAGGTCGAGGATATCGTAGCGAAGATTGCACGTATCCCGCCAAAACACGTCAGCAGCTCGGATAAAGAATTGCTGCGTAACCTAGAGCGCGATCTCAAGCTCACGGTGTTTGGCCAGGATGCTGCGATTGACTCGCTGTCTACCGCAATCAAACTGTCGCGTGCAGGTCTCAAAGCACCGGACAAACCGGTGGGCTCCTTCCTGTTTGCCGGCCCGACGGGTGTCGGTAAAACCGAAGCCGCGCGGCAGTTGGCCAAAGCGCTAGGGGTCGAGCTGATTCGCTTCGATATGTCCGAATATATGGAGCGGCATACCGTGTCGCGACTAATCGGCGCTCCACCTGGCTATGTCGGTTTTGATCAGGGGGGGTTGCTCACCGAGGCCATTACTAAAACGCCACATTGTGTACTGCTGCTCGATGAAATCGAAAAGGCTCACCCGGAAGTCTTCAACCTACTGCTGCAGGTCATGGATCATGGGACGCTGACCGACAATAACGGGCGCAAGGCGGACTTCCGTAACGTGATCGTGATTATGACCACCAACGCCGGTGCTGAAACCGCGGCGCGTGCATCCATTGGCTTCACCCATCAGGACCATTCGTCTGATGCTATGGAAGTGATCAAGAAAAGCTTTACGCCGGAGTTCCGCAACCGCCTGGATACCATCATCCAGTTCGGCCGCTTAAGCCATGAAGTGATCAAAAGCATTGTCGACAAGTTCCTCACCGAACTGCAGGCACAGCTTGAGGATAAGCGTGTCACGCTGGAAGTCAGCGATGCCGCGCGTAACTGGTTGGCCGAGAGCGGTTACGACGTACAGATGGGTGCTCGACCTATGGGTCGCCTGATTCAGGACAAGATCAAGCGGCCATTGGCGGAAGAGATCCTGTTTGGTGAGCTGGCTGAGCACGGTGGTGTGGTGCATATCGATATTGAAGGCGGTGAGTTGACTTTCGATTTCGAAACCACGGCAGAAATGGCCTAAGCGTCATTTTCTAACGCGCACAAAAACGCCCGGCATCGCCGGGCGTTTTTACAGGAGCTTGGTGTAACAGATGCCGGAAAACTGAGTTTTCGCTGATCTGTTAACGGGCGCGGTAAGTAATCCGGCCTTTGCTTAAGTCATAAGGCGTAAGTTCAACGCGAACTTTGTCGCCGGTCAGAATGCGGATGTAATTTTTGCGCATCTTTCCGGAGATGTGCGCAGTAACGACGTGCCCATTTTCCAACTCCACACGGAACATGGTGTTGGGCAGGGTGTCGACGACAGTGCCTTCCATTTCGAAGCTGTCTTCTTTCGACATGCAGTAAAGCCCTCGGTATCCAATGAATGGCCCGGTGCAACTGGCGCCAGGCAAAAGCGGCGTGCATTGTGCCCGAATTTTGGGGTTTGCGCCAAGGGCTTCAGTTAAGGCTGACCCACCGTTGATTGACGAACAGCTCAATCGGCCGATATTGGGTCTTGTAACTCATCTTGCGGCAGTTCTTGATCCAGTAGCCTAGATAAACCGCATGCAGCCCCAAACGCGCCGCTTCGGCAATTTGCCAGAGGATGGCAAAGCGCCCGAGGCTGCGCCTTTCCTCGCCTGGCTCATAAAAGGTGTAAACCGCGGACAGCCCATTGGGCAGTACATCGGTCACGGCAATTGCCAGCAGGCGGTTGTCATGACGAAACTCATAGAAGCGCGAAAAAGCCAGATCGCGCACCAGAAAGGTCGAAAATTGTTCGCGGTTGGGCGGGTACATATCGCCGTCGGCGTGCCGCTGCTCAATGTAGCGCACGTACAGCGCGTAATACTCTTCGGTAAAGGCCGGGCGTACCTGGCGCACCTGGATATCCTGATTGCGCTTGAAAATCCGTCGCTGCTGACGGTTGGGGGTGAACTGAGCTGCGGGAATGCGCGCCGGGACGCAGGCGGTGCAGCGTTGGCAGTGCGGACGATAGAGATGGTCGCCGCTGCGGCGAAAGCCCATTTCCGAGAGTTCGGCATACACCTGTGCATCCATGGGCTGACTGGGGTCGAGGAACAGCGTAGTAGCCTGTTCGTCGGGCAGATAGCTGCAGGGATGTGGTTGAGTGGCATAAAACTTCAGGCGGGCCAGCTCGGTCATGATCGACTCTCAGGATCAGTCTTCAACCAAGTGTAAGCCAGGCTGGCAAACTCGCCTAGGCAACCCAGTCAGCCTGGTTGGGTTGGTCAAGGTGGTCACTCAGGTAACCGGTAAACGCTGCACGGGAAATCGTCTGAGCGCCGAGACTGAGCAGGTGCTCGGTCGGCATCTGGCAATCGATCAACACAAAGCCCCAGCGTTTCAAGTGTTCAACCAGCGTGACAAAACCCACCTTGGAAGCGTTGTCCGCACGGCTGAACATCGACTCACCAAAGAACAGTTGGCCCATGGCCAGGCCGTACAGCCCTCCAACCAGTTCATTACCACGCCAGACCTCGATCGAATGAGCGATGCCGCGTCTGTGCAGTTCCAGGTAAGCGTCCTGCATTGGGCTGGTAATCCAGGTTTCTGCCGCATAAGTGCGTGGCGCTGCGCAGGCGCGAATGACATCGGTGAACGCCTGATCAAAGCTCACTTGGTAGCGGCCTTGGCGTAATACCTTGGCCAAGCTGCGCGAGATATGCAGCTCATCGGGTAGCAGAATCGTACGCGGATCGGGCGACCACCAGAGAATTGGTTGACCATCCTGAAACCAGGGGAAGCAGCCATGGCGATAGGCTTTGATCAGGCGTTCGGGATGTAAATCGCCACCCGCCGCCAACAGCCCATTGGGTTCGCGCAGGGCGCTATTGAGTGGAGGAAAGTCCAGTGACTCGCGTTGCAACCACGTCAGCATGGGCAGGGCCGGAATTGGACAGGGGGAGGGCAGGGC